>NZ_JAFIQW010000009.1 GCF_017355965.1 Desertivibrio insolitus | reverse complement strand
GCACTTGTTTTTTACGGAGAGTTTGATCCTGGCTCAGGACGAACGCTGGCGGCGTGCTTAACACATGCAAGTCGAACGGTGATGCAGAGCTTGCTCTGCTGATCAGTGGCGAACGGGTGAGTAACACGTGAGTAACCTGCCCTTGACTCTGGGATAAGCGCTGGAAACGGCGTCTAATACCGGATACGACCTTCCCCGGCATCGGGTGGGGGTGGAAAGATTTTTTGGTCAAGGATGGACTCGCGGCCTATCAGCTTGTTGGTGAGGTAATGGCTCACCAAGGCGACGACGGGTAGCCGGCCTGAGAGGGTGACCGGCCACACTGGGACTGAGACACGGCCCAGACTCCTACGGGAGGCAGCAGTGGGGAATATTGCACAATGGGCGAAAGCCTGATGCAGCAACGCCGCGTGAGGGATGACGGCCTTCGGGTTGTAAACCTCTTTTGGCAGGGAAGAAGCGAAAGTGACGGTACCTGCAGAAAAAGCACCGGCTAACTACGTGCCAGCAGCCGCGGTAATACGTAGGGTGCGAGCGTTGTCCGGAATTATTGGGCGTAAAGAGCTCGTAGGCGGTTTGTCGCGTCTGCTGTGAAATCCCGAGGCTCAACCTCGGGCCTGCAGTGGGTACGGGCAAACTAGAGTGCAGTAGGGGAGACTGGAATTCCTGGTGTAGCGGTGGAATGCGCAGATATCAGGAGGAACACCGATGGCGAAGGCAGGTCTCTGGGCTGTAACTGACGCTGAGGAGCGAAAGCGTGGGGAGCGAACAGGATTAGATACCCTGGTAGTCCACGCCGTAAACGTTGGGCGCTAGATGTGGGGACCATTCCACGGTTTCCGTGTCGCAGCTAACGCATTAAGCGCCCCGCCTGGGGAGTACGGCCGCAAGGCTAAAACTCAAAGGAATTGACGGGGGCCCGCACAAGCGGCGGAGCATGCGGATTAATTCGATGCAACGCGAAGAACCTTACCAAGGCTTGACATATACGAGAACGGGCCAGAAATGGTCAACTCTTTGGACACTCGTATACAGGTGGTGCATGGTTGTCGTCAGCTCGTGTCGTGAGATGTTGGGTTAAGTCCCGCAACGAGCGCAACCCTCGTTCTATGTTGCCAGCACGTCATGGTGGGAACTCATAGGAGACTGCCGGGGTCAACTCGGAGGAAGGTGGGGATGACGTCAAATCATCATGCCCCTTATGTCTTGGGCTTCACGCATGCTACAATGGCCGGTACAATGGGCTGCAATACCGTGAGGTGGAGCGAATCCCAAAAAGCCGGTCTCAGTTCGGATTGAGGTCTGCAACTCGACCTCATGAAGTCGGAGTCGCTAGTAATCGCAGATCAGCAACGCTGCGGTGAATACGTTCCCGGGCCTTGTACACACCGCCCGTCAAGTCATGAAAGTCGGTAACACCCGAAGCCGGTGGCCCAACCCTTGTGGAGGGAGCCGTCGAAGGTGGGATCGGTGATTAGGACTAAGTCGTAACAAGGTAGCCGTACCGGAAGGTGCGGCTGGATCACCTCCTTTCTAAGGAGC
>NZ_JAFIQW010000008.1 GCF_017355965.1 Desertivibrio insolitus | reverse complement strand
AAGGATGTCCGGCGGTGTCCTACTCTCCCACGAGGTCTCCCTCGCAGTACCATCGGCGCTGCAGGTCTTAGCTTCCGGGTTCGGAATGTGACCGGGCGTTTCCCCTGCGCTATGGCCGCCGAAACTCTTTTGATTTACAGTCTGCGACACCAGGTGTTTCTGGTGTGCGCGGTTCCCGACCGTAGATCGAGAACCACAAAGTGGACGCGAGCAACAAAACTATGTGTGTTGTCAAGTTATCGGCTTATTAGTACCGGTCAGCTCCACAGGTCTTTCGTCCCTGCTTCCACATCCGGCCTATCAACCCAGTCGTCTGGCTGGGAGCCTCTCCCCCGAAGGGATGGAAATCTCATCTTGAAGCCGGCTTCCCGCTTAGATGCTTTCAGCGGTTATCCGTTCCGAACGTAGCTAATCAGCGGTGCTCCTGGCGGAACAACTGACACACCAGAGGTTCGTCCATCCCGGTCCTCTCGTACTAGGGATAGATCTTCTCAAATTTCCTACGCGCGCAGCGGATAGGGACCGAACTGTCTCACGACGTTCTAAACCCAGCTCGCGTACCGCTTTAATGGGCGAACAGCCCAACCCTTGGGACCTACTCCAGCCCCAGGATGCGACGAGCCGACATCGAGGTGCCAAACCATGCCGTCGATATGGACTCTTGGGCAAGATCAGCCTGTTATCCCCGAGGTACCTTTTATCCGTTGAGCGACAGCGCTTCCACAAGCCACTGCCGGATCACTAGTCCCGACTTTCGTCCCTGCTCGACCTGTCAGTCTCACAGTCAAGCTCCCTTGTGCACTTACACTCGCCACCTGATTGCCAACCAGGTTGAGGGAACCTTTGGGCGCCTCCGTTACTTTTTGGGAGGCAACCGCCCCAGTTAAACTACCCACCAGGCACTGTCCCTGAACCGGATCACGGTTCTAAGTTAGATATCCAGAATGACCAGAGTGGTATTTCAACGATGACTCCACCGACACTGGCGTGCCGGCTTCACAGTCTCCCACCTATCCTACACAAGCCACACCGAACACCAATACCAAGCTGTAGTAAAGGTCACGGGGTCTTTCCGTCCTGCTGCGCGTAACGAGCATCTTTACTCGTAGTGCAATTTCGCCGAGTTCGCGGTTGAGACAGCTGGGAAGTCGTTACGCCATTCGTGCAGGTCGGAACTTACCCGACAAGGAATTTCGCTACCTTAGGATGGTTATAGTTACCACCGCCGTTTACTGGGGCTTAAATTCAGAGCTTCGCCGTGAGGCTAACCCTTCCTCTTAACCTTCCAGCACCGGGCAGGCGTCAGTCCGTATACATCGTCTTGCGACTTGGCACGGACCTGTGTTTTTAGTAAACAGTCGCTTCCCACTGGTCTCTGCGGCCTTCAAACGCTTCGCAGAGCAAGTCTGCTAACGCCTCCGGCCCCCCTTCTCCCGAAGTTACGGGGGCATTTTGCCGAGTTCCTTAACCACGATTCTCTCGATCTCCTTGGTATTCTCTACCTGACCACCTGAGTCGGTTTAGGGTACGGGCAGCTAGAACCTCGCGTCGATGCTTTTCTCGGCAGCATAGGATCACCGGATCTTGCCCAAAAAGGGCTCCCCTTCAGTTCTCAGGCATATGAGGAACGGATTTGCCTATCCCTCGCCCTACGGCCTTGGCCTGGGACAACCATCGCCCAGGACCGGCTACCTTCCTGCGTCACACCTGTTAATACGCTAGCCGCACCAGCATGGGGTCGGGCGTTCACCACCAGGACCTCACCCCGAAGGGATCAGTACCTGAGGCTAGGACCCTTAGCACCACTGGATTAGCTTGGGCGGTTCTTCGCCGGTACGGGAATATCAACCCGTTGTCCATCGACTACGCCTGTCGGCCTCGCCTTAGGTCCCGACTTACCCAGGGCGGATTAACCTGGCCCTGGAACCCTTGGTCTTTCGGAGGACGGGTTTCTCACCCGTCTTTCGCTACTCATGCCTGCATTCTCACTCGTGTGGCGTCCACGGCTGGATCACTCCGCCGCTTCACTCGCCACACGACGCTCTCCTACCACTCCGTGCGCCTGGACCACGAAAGCCTGGCTAATACACGAAATCTACAACTTCGGCGGTGTGCTTGAGCCCCGTTACATTGTCGGCGCGGAATCACTTGACCAGTGAGCTATTACGCACTCTTTCAAGGGTGGCTGCTTCTAAGCCAACCTCCTGGTTGTCTATGCAACTCCACATCCTTTCCCACTTAGCACACGCTTAGGGGCCTTAGTTGGTAGTCTGGGTTGTTTCCCTCTCGACTATGAAGCTTATCCCCCACAGTCTCACTGCTGCGCTCTCACTTACCGGCATTCGGAGTTTGGCTGACGTCAGTAACCCGGTGGGGCCCATCGGCCATCCAGTAGCTCTACCTCCGGCAAGAAACACGCAACGCTGCACCTAAATGCATTTCGGAGAGAACCAGCTATCACGAAGTTTGATTGGCCTTTCACCCCTATCCACAGCTCATCCCCTCCATTTTCAACTGAAGTGGGTTCGGTCCTCCACGACGTCTTACCGTCGCTTCAACCTGGCCATGGATAGATCACTTCGCTTCGGGTCTAGGACATGCGACTGGATCGCCCTATTAAGACTCGCTTTCGCTACGGCTACCCCACACGGGTTAACCTCGCCACATATCGCTAACTCGCAGGCTCATTCTTCAAAAGGCACGCTGTCACCCCTACCAAGGGGGCTCCAACGGTTTGTAAGCAAACGGTTTCAGGTACTATTTCACTCCCCTCCCGGGGTACTTTTCACCTTTCCCTCACGGTACTTGTCCGCTATCGGTCATCTGGGAGTATTTAGGCTTACCAGGTGGTCCTGGCAGATTCACACGGGATTTCTCGGGCCCCGTGCTACTTGGGATCCTCTCCGCCGCCGCTACGCATTTCGGTTACGGGACTGGCACCCACTATGGTCGACCTTTCAATGTCGTTCACCTATACGAAGCGCGTCAACGTGAACCACGGCAGTGATTCGTGAGAGTCCCACAACCCCGACCATGCAACGCCTGCCGGCTATCACACATGATCGGTTTGGCCTGATCCGGTTTCGCTCGCCACTACTA
>NZ_JAFIQW010000007.1 GCF_017355965.1 Desertivibrio insolitus | reverse complement strand
AACCTCGTCCTCGGCGACGCCCCCGACCTCCCCTTCGGCGGCACCAAACGCTCCGGCTTCGGCCGCGAACTCGGCCGATCCGCCGTCGAGGAGTTCGTCAACCGCAAGCTGATCCGCGTCGCCGGCTAGACACCGAGACCCTCACGCGCGGGCGGCCACTCCCTCAGGAGTGCGCCGCCCGCGCCGTCGGCGCGCCCGTAAGCCGCCTATCGACCGACCCGACCGACCTCACCCCGAGAAGGACCATGACCGACACCGTGACTCTGCCCGAACGCCGCGCGATCGATCCGCAGATCGCGCGCTCCTGGCTGCTCGTCAACGCGGCCCGCGCCGACTCGCTCGCGCTCGCGACCGGGCCCGCAGCGGATCAGCTGATCGTCGACCTCGAGGACGGCGTCGACCCGGCGCGCAAGGACGAGGCCCGGGAGCGGGCGACCGAGTGGCTCGACCGCGGACACCGCGCCTGGGTTCGGATCAACGACCGGACGAGCGCGTTCTGGTCGGACGACCTCGCCGCGCTGCAATCGGCCGACAATCTCCTCGGGGTCGTGCTCGCGAAGACGGAGGCGGCCGAGCACGTCACGGAGACCTTCGACCGGCTCGGTGGGGCGCTCCCCGTCATCCCGCTCGTAGAGTCCGCGCTCGGCATCGAGGAGGCGACGGCGATCGCGAAGGCGAGGGGCGCGTTCCGTCTCGCCTTCGGCAGCGGCGACTACCGCCGCGACACGGGAGCCGCGGCGGACGACCTCGCGATGGCCTACCCGCGGTCGCGTCTCGTGGTCGCGAGCCGCGTCGGCGGACTGCCGGGGCCGATCGACGGCCCGACCGTCGGCACCGGCCGTCCGCTCCTCCGAGCGCAGACCGGCGTCGCCGTGTCGCTCGGTATGACGGGCAAGCTCTGCCTCGACCCCGCCCAGGTGCCGGTCATCGACGAGGTGATCTGCCCGACGGCCTCGGATGTCGCGTGGGCTCGGGAGTTCCTCGCCGACTTCGCCGCCAGGGGCGCCGTCATCCGGGACGGCAGCGACCTGCCCCGGCTCGGCCGGGCCCGGAAGATCGAGCGGCTCGCCGTCGCGTTCGGGCTGACCGGCTGAGTGTCCGCGGCATCCGGGGCGGAAATGCAGAAGGGGCGGGCGGGATAGACCCGGCCGCCCCTTCTCGCGGTGCGCTCAGTGCGCGAAGTAACCGCGGTAGTACTCGTACACCCAGCCGACGATCGCGACGACGAAGATCGTGAAGCCGATCATCGAGATCCACGCGCCGACCGCGAGGCCCAGGAAGACCAGGGCGCCGGCGCCGGCGAGGGTGATCGGCCACCAGCTCCACGGGCTGAAGTGCCCGAGCTCGGGGTCGCCGTCGTCGATCTCGGCGTCGAGCCGGTCCTCGGGCAGCTCACCGCCGAACGAGTTGTAGCTGCGCTGCGTGTAGAAGCCGAGGAACATCGCGAACACCGACGACAGGCTCAGCGCGACGAGGCCGACGGGCTCCTGCACGAGGCCCTCCGCGGCGTGCCACCACCCGTAGGCGACCGCGAACGCGGCGAAGATGACGCTCAGGATCCAGAAAAGGACCGCATTGGCTTTCATTAGCGGATCTCTCCCTTGGACTTGTCGAACGTGTCGGCCTGCGGGGCGTCCTTCGCCGGGCCGATGCCCACGGGAACGCTGGCCTCCGGGTGGTGGAGGTCCCACGCCGGCGACTCGGACCGGATGCGCGGGATCGACGTGAAGTTGTGCCGCGGCGGCGGGCAGGAGGTCGCCCACTCGAGCGAGCGGCCGAAGCCCCACGGGTCGTCGACCTTGACCTTCGGAGCCTTCCGGGCGGTGATCCAGACGTTGTAGAAGAACGGCAGGAGCGACGCCGCGGTCAGGAACGCGCCGACCGTCGACACCTGGTGCATCCAGGTGAAGTTGTCACCGGGGAGGTAGGTCGCGTAGCGGCGGGGCATGCCTGCCACACCCAGCCAGTGCTGGATGAGGAAGGTCATGTGGAAGCCGATGAACAGCATCCAGAAGTGGATGTGCCCGAGACGCTCGTTGAGCATCTTGCCCGTGAACTTGGGCCACCAGAAGTAGAAGCCCGAGAACATCGCGAAGACGACCGTGCCGAAGACCACGTAGTGGAAGTGCGCGACGACGAAGTACGTGTCGGACACGTGGAAGTCGAGCGGCGGCGAGGCGAGGATGATGCCGGTGAGACCACCGAAGAGGAAGGTCACGAGGAAGCCGATGGCCCAGACCATCGGGGTCTCGTAGGTCACCGATCCGCGCCACATCGTGCCGATCCAGTTGAAGAACTTCACACCCGTGGGCACCGCGATGAGCATCGTCATGAGCGCGAAGAACGGCAGGAGCACGGAGCCCGTGACGTACATGTGGTGCGCCCAGACCGTGACCGAGAGGGCCGCGATCGCGATCGTCGCGTAGACGAGGGTCTTGTAACCGAAGATGGGCTTGCGGCTGAAGACCGGGATCACCTCGCTGATGATGCCGAAGAACGGCAGCGCGATGATGTACACCTCCGGGTGACCGAAGAACCAGAACAGGTGCTGCCAGAGGAGCACACCACCGGTCGACGAGTCGTAGACGTGCGAGCCGAACACGCGGTCGGCGCCGAGCGAGAAGAACGCCGCGGCGAGCACCGGGAAGGCCATGATCACGAGGATCGAGGTCACGAGGACGTTCCACGTGAAGATCGGCATGCGGAACATCGTCATGCCGGGCGCACGCATCGTGATGATCGTCGTGATGAAGTTCACGCCACCGAGGATCGTGCCGAAGCCGGAGAGGCCGAGGCCGAACACCCAGAGATGGCTGCCGATACCCGGCGAGAACGTCTCGTTCGACAGCGGCGCGTACGCGGTCCAGCCGAAGGATGCGGAGCCCTGCGGGGTGAAGAAGCCGGCGACGGCCATGAGGCTGCCGAAGTTGTACAGCCAGTAGGCGAACGCGTTCAGACGCGGGAACGCCACGTCGGGGGCGCCGATCTGCAGCGGCATGAGCACGTTGGCGAAGCCCGCGAACAGCGGCGTCGCGAACATCAGCAGCATGATCGTGCCGTGCATCGTGAAGAGCTGGTTGTACTGCTCCTTGGTCTGGAGCAGCTCGAGACCGGGCTCGAACAGCTGCGCGCGGATGATCAGGGCCATCACGCCGCCGATGCAGAAGTACAGGAACGACGAGATCAGGTACAGGTACCCGATCGTCTTGTGGTCGGTCGAGGTGACCCACTTGACGATGGTGTCGCCGAGGGACTCAGCCTTGCTGCCGCCCGGGGTGTGGCCGACGTTGCCGGCCGTGGTCGTGGGACGCGGTGCCGTGGTCGTCATTCGCCGTCCTCCTGTCCGAGATCGTTGGTGTCGACGTCGTTCTCGCCGGACTCCTCGTCCTCGGGGGCGAGCTCCCCGTCGCCGGGTGCGCCGGTGCCGGGCTCGGTGCTGAACGCGTCGAGCTCGTTGCCGACCTGGCCGACGTTGCCTGCGTCGCGCAGGCTCTGCGTGTAGGCCTCGTACTCCTCCTCGGAGACGACGGCGACCTTGAAGAGCATCAGCGAGTGGAACTCACCGCAGAGCTCCGCGCACTTGCCCATGTAGACGCCCTCCTCCTGGGGGACGAAGTACATGTAGTTGCTCTTCGAGGGGTAGACGTCCTTCTTGTAGAGGAAGTCGAGCACCCAGAAGGAGTGGGCGACGTCGCGCGAGTCGAGCTTGATCTCGACGCTCTGGCCGACCGGCAGGTAGAGCACCGGGATGGAGTCGTCGACGACGTCGTTGCCGTTCTGCTGCTCCTGCGTCTGCGTGCCCTGGAAGTACACGTCCTCGTCGACGTAGTTGAAGTCCCAGCCCCAGCGCTTGCCGTAGACCTGGATCTGCACGTCGGGGTCCTCGATGCGCTCCTCGATCGCGGCCTGGTCACGGGCCGTGAAGGCGAAGAAGCCGAGCACGAGGATCAGCGGGATGCCGGTGTAGAGGATCTCGAGCGGCATGTTGTACCGCATCTGCACGGGGAACCCGGTCTGTCCGCGGCGGCGGCGGTACACGACGGCGGCCCAGATGATCAGGCTCCACGTGATGACGCCGACCCCGAGCAGGATCACCCAGGAGCCGGTCCAGAGGTTGATGATGCGGCCCGTGTGGTTGGTCGTCTCGGTGGTCCCGGGCAGGAAGCCCTGGGACGCGGCCTGGCTGCAGCCGGCGAGAACGATGGCGACGGCCGCGCCGAGCGGGATAGCAGCCCAGCGGAAGAGGCGATTGCGGCGCACCTGTGACCTCTCGGTGTTGTGGTGGTGGATCTCCCTCATCCTATAGCCCCGGAAGCGGCCCACCCGGCCTCGACCGACCCTTTTTCTACGTTCGGTAGAAAGCAAGGAGGGCGGCACCGGGAAACCGGTGCCGCCCTCGAAGCAGGGGAAAGCGGATGTCAGTGGAAGCTGTCACCGCACGCGCAGCTGCCCTGCGCGTTGGGGTTGTCGATCGTGAAGCCCTGCTTCTGGATCGTGTCCTCGAAGTCGATCGAGGCGCCGTCGAGGTAGGGGACGCTCATCTTGTCGACGACGACCTCGACACCGTCGAAGTCGCGCGTGGCGTCGCCGTCGAGCAGACGCTCGTCGAAGTAGAGCTGGTAGATCAGCCCCGAGCAGCCGCCGGGCTGCACCGCGAGACGGAGGCGCAGGTCGTCGCGGCCCTCCTGCGTGAGCAGGCTCTTCACCTTGGACGTGGCGGCCTCGGTGAGGCTGACACCGTGGGTGGCGGTCATCGTCGTGTCCGACATGCTGTCTCCTGATCTTCCCTGCAGAGCGCTGAGGTCCGGAGAAGTCTAACCGCGGGCGTCGAGCCGTGCCAGGAGCAGCGCCTCGGTGAGCACGGCGCGCCGGAACACGCCGAGGTGCAGCGACTCGTTGGGACTGTGCGCCCGCGAGTCGGGGTCCTCGACGCCCGTCACGAGGATCTGCGCCTCGGGGAAGACGCGCACGAGGTCGGCGATGAACGGGATGGAGCCGCCGACGCCGATCTCGAGGGGCGCGCGGTCCCAGGCATCCGTCATCGCGGCCTCGGCCTCGTCGACGGCCCAGCCGCTCGTGTCGACCAGGAACGGGTTGCCGAGGTCGAGGTCGGCGAACGAGACGTGCGCTCCGAACGGCGCGTGCTCGCGGAGGTGCCTCTCGAGCGCGGCGTACGCGTCGTCGGCGCTCTGCCCGGGCGCGATGCGGGCGCTGATCATGACGGTCGTCGACGCCGAGAGGGTGTTGGAGGCGTTCGCGATGCTCGGAGCGTCGATACCGGTGACGGTGATCGAGGGCTGGTACCAGAGCCGCGACGGGATGGAGCCGGTCCCGACCGGCCTGACCCCCTCGAGCAGCGCCGACTCCTCGCGGAGCTGCTGCTCCGAGTACTCGGGCGTGGGCGCGTCGTGGCTGGTGAGTCCCTCGACGGCGACGGAGCCGTTCTCGTCCCACAGGGTCGACAGCAGCTTGATCGTGGCGAGCATCGAGTCGGGCACGGCGCCGCCGAACATGCCGGAGTGCGACGCGTGGCCCAGGGTCGACACGGTCAGCTGGAACTTCACGTTGCCGCGCAGGGCGACGGTGAGGGCGGGCGTGTCGACGTCCCAGTTGTTGGAGTCGGCGACGACGATCGCGTCGGCGGCGAGCTCGTCGCGGTGGTCCTCGAGGAACTGCGAGAACGAGCGGGAGCCGTACTCCTCCTCCCCCTCGATGAAGACGGCGAGACCCAGGTCGAAGTCGGGCCCGAGCACGTCGACGAGGGCGCGGATGCTGCCGACGTGCGCCATCACGCCGGCCTTGTCGTCCGCCGCGCCGCGACCGTACAGACGGTCGCCGCGCACCGTGGGCTCGAAGGGCGGGGTCTCCCACTCCTCGTCCTTGCCGGGCGGCTGCACGTCGTGGTGCGCGTACAGCAGCACCGTCGGCCGGCCGTTGCGGGCGGCTCGCGTCGCGAGCACGGCGGGCTGGCCCTTCTCGGGAGTTCCGTCCTCGCCGCTGCCGGGGATCGTCGACTGGGCGACGGTCACCGAGTCGAAGACGCCGAGCCCGTCGAGCAGCGCCGCGACCGCCTCCGCGCTCTTCTCGACGTGCGCGGGGTCGAACGCCGCCCACGACACGCTCGGGATCTTCACGAGGGAGGACAGGTCGGACACCGTCTCCGGCATGCCGTCCTGCACCGCCTGACGGAGCCGGTCGAGGAGCTGGGGGTCGAGGGCGGGGGCCCGGTCGGGAGAAGCCATGCGAGTTATCCTAGGGAGACTCGAAAGGACTCCCCCGTGGCCAAGACTCCCCCGCAGCCGCTCGACGACGACGTCGAGGTCCGCGCCTCAGGCAAGGGCCGGCCGACGCCGAGCCGTCGCGAGCGCGAGCTCGCGAACCGCAAGCCCCTGATCGGCGACAAGAGCAAGGAGGCCAAGCGCGCGGCCCGCCAGGCTCTGGCGAGCGAGCGCGAGAAGGCCCGCATCGGCATGCTCAACGGCGACGAGAAGTACCTCACGCCGCGCGACCGGGGACCGCAGCGCCGCTACGCGCGCGACTACGTCGACGCCCGCTTCAGCGTTGGTGAGCTCCTCATCCCCGTGATGATCGTCATCCTCTTCCTCTCGACGCTGCCGAACGCCGAGGTGCGCTTCCTCTCCTACGTCGCGCTGTGGACGTTCTTCCTCATCGCGATCGTCGACGCGTTCTTCGTCGGCTGGGCGCTCAAGCGCCGGCTGACCGCGAAGTTCGGCCGGGTCGAGAAGGGCGTGCGGCTGTACGGCGCGATGCGCGCGATGCAGTTCCGCCGGATGCGCGTGCCGAAGCCGCAGGTCAAGCGCAACCAGTTCCCGGACTGACCTGAACTGAACGAAGGGGCGGCATCCGCGAGGATGCCGCCCCTTCGTCGTTCCCGGGCCCCGGCCCGCCGTCAGCGGGAGGCGAGCCGGCGGAGGCCGCGGTTGATGCTGCGCACCCAGAGCGGGCCGCGGTAGAGGAAGCCGGTGTAGCCCTGCACGAGCGTCGCGCCCGCGGCGAGCCGCTCGGCGACGTGCTCGGCGGTCTCGACGCCCCCGACCGAGATGACGCACATGTCGGCGGGCACGACGCCGCGCACGAGGCGCAGCACCTCGAGGGCGCGCGTGGCGAGCGGCGCCCCGGAGAGGCCGCCGGCGCCGATCTCAGCGACGCGGGAGGCATCCGTCACGAGTCCGTCCCGGGTGATCGTCGTGTTCGTCGCGATGATGCCGCCGAGCTCGAGGTCGACGGCGAGGCGGGCCACGTCGACGACGTCCTCGTCGGCGAGGTCCGGCGCGATCTTCACGAGAACGGGCACGCCGCGCGCGGCGTCCTTCACGGCGCGGAGCAGGGGCTCGAGCCGCTCGCGGTCCTGCAGGCCGCGGAGGCCCGGAGTGTTCGGCGAGCTGACGTTGACGGCGAGGTAGTCGGCGACCGGGGCGAGCTCGCGGGTCGAGACGAGGTAGTCGGCGATCGCGTCGTCGACCTCGACGACGCGGGACTTGCCGATGTTGACCCCGATCACGGGGCGCGGACTGCGGGAGCGCTCCAGCTGGATGCGACGCCGTGCGGCGGCCGCTCCCCCGTTGTTGAAGCCCATCCGGTTGATCACGGCGCGGTCGGGTACGAGCCGGAAGAGGCGCGGGCGTGGGTTGCCCGGCTGCGCCTGCGCGGTCACCGTGCCGACCTCGACCGAGCCGAAGCCGAGGACCCCGAGCCCGCGGATGCCCCTGGCGTCCTTGTCGAACCCGGCGGCGAGGCCGAACGGCGACGGGAAGGTGAGGCCGAGCGTCTCGACGGCGAGCGACGGGTGCGGCGCGGTGAACCGGCGCACGAGCGGACCGAGCGGGGTGCGCGGCAGCAGACGGATGACGCGGAACGCGAGCTCGTGGGCGTGCTCGGGGTCGAGGCGCGTCAGGACGACGCGGAAGAGGAGGGGGTACATGCTCAGCCGGCCGCCGTCGGCTTCGCGTCCTTCTCCTCGCGGAGGCTCTGGATCGCCGACTCGAAGTCCTCGAGCGAGTCGAAGCCCTGGTAGACGCTCGCGAACCGGAGGTAGGCGACCTCGTCGAGCTCGCGGAGCGGCGGGAGGATCGCGAGGCCGATGTCGTTCGCCTCGATCTGGGAGGCGCCGGAGGCGCGCACCGACTCCTCCACGCGCTGCGCGAGCACGGCGAGGTCGCTGTCGGTGACCGGGCGGCCCTGGCAGGCCTTCCGCACGCCGCTGACGATCTTCTCGCGGCTGAACGGCTCGACGACGCCGCTCCGCTTGATCACGGTGAGGCTCGCCGTCTCGGTCGTCGAGAAGCGACGCCCGCAGTTCGGGCACTGCCGCCGGCGGCGGATGCTCGTGCCGTC
Source organism: Desertivibrio insolitus (assembly GCF_017355965.1). Lineage (GTDB taxonomy): Bacteria > Actinomycetota > Actinomycetes > Actinomycetales > Microbacteriaceae > JAFIQW01. The sequence goes on along the minus strand of NZ_JAFIQW010000007.1, from coordinate 120,695 downwards.
GTCACTCGTCCGGGAGTCGACGACGCGGCTGTCGGGATGGCGGCAGAACGGGCAGAACACGACTACGAGGGTACGCGGTCGTCGCCGGTGAACCGGGCGCTCACCGCGGCGCCGTGCGCGGGCAGGTCCTCCGCCTCGGCGAGCGAGACGACGCGGTCGGCGACAGCCTCGAGGGCGGCGCGCTCGTAACGCACGACCTGCTGCGGGCGCAGGAAGGTGTAGGCGCCGAGGGCCGAGGAGAAGCGCGCGTTGCCGCTCGTCGGGAGCACGTGGTTCGACCCGGCGAGGTAGTCGCCGAGGCTGACCGGGGCGTGGTCGCCGAGGAAGATCGCGCCCGCGCTGTCGATGAGGTCGAGCACCGCGGCGGGCTCCGCCGTCTGGATCTCGAGGTGCTCGGGCGCGTAGACGTTGGAGAACGACGCGGCCGACACCATGTCGTCGACGAGCACGATCGCCGACTGGCGGCCGCGGAGGGCCTCTCGCACGCGGGCGGAGTGCTTCGTCGCGGCGACGATCGTCTCGAGCTCCCGCTCGACGGCGTCGGCGAGCTCCACGGAGTCGGTCACGAGCACCGCGGCGGCGACCTCGTCGTGCTCGGCCTGGCTCACGAGGTCGGCGGCCACGAGGCTGGGGGTCGCGGTGGCATCCGCGATGACGAGGATCTCGGTCGGGCCGGCCTCGCTGTCGATGCCGACGACGCCGGTGACGACGCGCTTCGCCGCGGCGACGAAGCGGTTGCCCGGCCCGGTGACCACCTGGACGGGGTCGAGGCTCAGCGAGGGCACGCCGTAGGCGAAGGCGCCGATCGCGCCGGCGCCGCCCATGGCGTAGACCTCGTCGATGCCGAGGAGCCCGGCCGCGGCGAGGATCGTCGGGTGGATGGCGCCGCCGAGGTCCTTCTGCGGCGGCGATGCGAGGGCGATGTCCGCGACGCCCGCCACCTGGGCCGGCACGACGTTCATGACGACGCTCGAGGGGTAGACGGCCTTGCCGCCGGGCACGTAGAGGCCGACGCGCGAGACCGGCTGCCAGCGCTGGATGATCTCGGCGCCGTCGGCGACGCGGGTGACGACGGTCTCGGGCAGCTGGGCGCGGCTGGCCGTCGTGACGCGGTCGATCGCGGCCTCGAGGGCCTCGCGCACGGCGGGATCGAGGGAGCGCACGGCATCCGCGATCTCGCCGGCGTGGACGCGCACGTGCTCGGGCCGCACTCCGTCGAAGCGCTCGGCCTGCTGCAGCAGCGCGGCCTCGCCGCGCGCGCGGACGTCGGCGACGAGCTCCGCGGCGGTCGGCACGGCGGCGCCCACGTCGGTGAGCGAGCGGGGCACGAGGTCGAGGAGGTCGGCGCGGCTCGGGGTCGTTCCGCGCAGGTCGATTCGCTGGATCATCGGCGACCAGCCTAGGAGATGGGGAATGCCCCGGCTGGCTGCGTGATTCCATACCTTGTCATGAGCGAGTTGATCAGCCCCCCGGACCCGGTTCCCGCGACCCCGACGACGCAGGACGACGTCGAGGCGTTCAAGCAGGCGTTCCGCCGCCTCGCGGCCGGGGTCTCGGCGATCACGGCGCGGACCCCCGACGGCCGGCCCGTCGGCTTCACCGCGACGTCGCTCGCGTCACTCGCGGCGACTCCCCCGCTCGCGACCTTCAACATGGCGCGGGTGTCGAGCGCGTGGCCCGCGATCGAGAACACCGACCACGTGGCGATCCACATCCTCGGGGCGCGCAACCGCGACCTCGCGCAGAAGCTGTCGGGGCCGCGGGAGGAGCGCTTCGTCGGCGAGCACTGGGCCCCCGGGCCGCACGAGCTTCCCGTGCTGCGCGACGTGCCCGCGTGGATGATCGGCCGCATCGTGGAGCGCGTGAAGGTGCACGGCAACGCCGTCATCGTCGTGCAGATCGAGTCGGGCGGGCTCGGCGCGGAGGACGAGGGGCTGCTCTACCACGAGCGCCGGTACTTCACGCCGGGCGAGACGGTCTGAGGCACGCCGCTGAGACAACCGAATGGCGCTCAGCGAAAGTTTATTTAGGAGCGCCTCCCGGCATATATCGCCCCGTCCGCGCTAACCAGTCGTCGAAGGTGGGACAGGAGACGCGGCGGGCGGCCGACTGGCCGGAATCTCTCCACTGTCGAACTGCGTCGATAACCAACTCCAGGTACTCAACCGCGTAATTCGTCCATCTGTGATCGAATTCGGCGAGCTCGTACTGCTCGGCTCTCCAACCCGTGAGATCCACGAGATTCACACTCCCTGCCGCCTCACCTACGGCAGCACGAACACTCCGCTTCAGGTGACGGAGCTCACCAGGGAGGCGATGCTGGGCATCGTCGAAGGCTTCGTACGCCTTCTCAACTGTGTTCAACCACTGAGGCACGTCCCGCGAGGAGTGCGCCGTCTGAAGCAGCCCGCGCAGCGCTTTCAGCCGATGAATCAGCGCCTCCGCGCTGTCGGCGCGGAACTTTGCACGCTCGGCTCGGTCCTGCTGCTGCATCCCATATCGGCCGGACAAGTAGGATCCGATCATGGCCGCGGCGATCGTTGCGAGAAAACTGAGGAGATCACCGTGGCCTACATAGGAAGTCAACGCAGCGCCTCGGCGATCGCCTGACCCAGTTCGACGGGGCGCGTGAGCTGCGGCCAGTGCCCGGTGGGCAGGTCGACGATCTCGTAGTCCTCGAGCCTCGCGAGCTCGGCAACGTACGGGTGCCCGTTCTCGATCAGTTCGCGGAGCGCCGACGAGGGCCACTCGCACGTGATCACCGTCGCGGGCACCGAGTAGCGGGCGGGATTCGAGAGCGTCTGCCGGTCGTACGCGACGCCCTTGGGCTCGGGGATCGCGAGTTCGCGCAGACGCAGCCTCAGGTCGTCATCGAGGTCGACGAGGTCCTCCTCCTCGAAGACGCTCCAGTCGGGCAGCGGAATCTCGTCGCCCACGGCCGGCAACTGGTCGTTGATCACGCCGCCGTCGGCGAGCGGCCCGCTGTCGACGTAGACGGCGCGCTCGACCCGGTCGGGCCGGGCGTCGACGACGGCATGAATGATCGCGCCCCCGCCCGAGTGGCCGACGAGGGCGACCCTGCCCCCGATCCGGTCCACCTCGGCGATCGCGGCTTCGACGTGGTCGCGCAGGCCGATGCCCGAGCGGTCGGCATCAAGCGACTCCTTGCCGGGCAGCGTCAGCGGATGCACCGTGTGCCCCTCGGCCTCGATGGGCGGGAGCACGGGCTGCCAGCTCGCGCCGTCGAGCCAGAAACCGGGAACCAGGAGAACGTCCATGGCCCAACGCTAGGCCGCACGGCCGACATCCTGAAGAGCGCCAGAGCCGCCCGTCCGAGCGCGCCGGCGGGGTCAGCGGACGAGCCGTGCTGACCCTCGTCGGCTCCCGAAGCCGTCCTACCGGTGCTCAGGCGGGGTCAGCGGGCGAGGCTACGCCGATCTCCTGCGGCTCCGGAGCCCTTCCCACCGGCGCGCAGGCGGGGTTAGCGGGCGAGGCAGTTCGGGCCGAGCAGGCTCTTCAGCTCGCCGAACAGGTCCGCCGAGACGCGCACCGGGTACGGGATCTCGAACACGCGCGCGGCATCCGGCTTGAGCAGGCGCAGGCGCACCTCGGTGTCGCCGGCATGCCGGATGAGCACGTCGTACAGGCCCTGCACGACGTCGGTCGTGGCGCGAGCCTCGTGCATCGAGAGCGTGAGCGGGCCCGACTCCCCCGCCGCCGTGCCGAGGTCGGGCACGAACATGCTGACGGCGTGGATGTTCACGCCGTCGTCGCGGGCGCTGACGCGGCCCTTGATGCAGACGATCGAGTCGGCGACGAGAGCCGGCGAGAACTCCTGGTACGTCTTGCCCATGAACATGACGGTGATCTCGCCGCCGAAGTCCTCGAGCGTGACCATGCCGTACTGGTTGCCGGACTGCCGCGCCGTGCGGTGCTGCACGCTCGTGAGCAGCCCAGCGATCGAGAGCGTCTCGCCGTCGCGGCCGCCCTCGCTCGCGAGGATGTCGGCGATGTTCGCGGTGGCGTGCTGCGCGAGCTGGAGTTCGAGCCCCGCCAGCGGATGGTCGGAGACGTAGAGACCGAGCATCTCGCGCTCGAACGCGAGCTTGTCGCGCTTCGCCCACTCCGGTCGCGGCGGCACGGCGACCGCCTGCTGCGGCTCGTCCCAGAGGCTGTCGAAGTCGAAGCCGACCTGCCCGTTGGCCTCGTTGCGCTTGACCGAGACCGCCGAGTCGACGGCGTCCTCGTGGATCTCGAGGAGCGCGCGTCGCGTGGCCCCGAGCGAGTCGAAGGCGCCGGCCTTGATGAGCGACTCGACGGTGCGCTTGTTGGCGACGGGCAGCGGCACCTTCGTGAGGAAGTCGTGGAAGCTCGTGAACTTCCCCTTCGCCTCGCGGGCCTGCCGGATGTGGTCGACGACGCTGAAGCCGACGTTGCGCACGGCGCCCAGGCCGAATCGGATGTCCTCGCCGACGGCGGTGAAGAAGCCGATCGACTCATTGACGTCGGGCGCGAGCACCTTGATGCCCATGCGGCGGCACTCGTTGAGGTACAGCGCGAGCTTGTCCTTCGCGTCGCCGACGCTGGTCAGGAGCGCGGCCATGTACTCGGCCGGGTAGTGCGCCTTGAGGTAGGCGGTCCAGTAGGACAGCACGCCGTAGGCGGCCGAGTGCGCCTTGTTGAAGGCGTAGTCGGAGAACGGGAGCAGGATCTCCCAGAGCGTCTGGATCGCGGCCTCGGAGTACCCGTTCGCCTTCATGCCGTTCGAGAAGCCCTCGAACTGCTTGTCCAGCTCGGACTTCTTCTTCTTGCCCATGGCGCGCCGCAGGATGTCGGCCTGTCCGAGCGAGAACCCGGCCACCTTCTGCGCGATCGCCATGACCTGCTCCTGATAGATGATCAGGCCGTAGGTCGTGTCGAGGATGTCGCGGAGCGAGTCGGCGAGCTCCGGGTGGATGGGCGTGATCTCCTGCTGCCCGTTCTTGCGCAGCGCGTAGTTCGTGTGCGAGTTCGCGCCCATCGGGCCCGGGCGGTACAGCGCGATGACGGCGGAGATGTCCTCGAAGTTGTCGGGCTTCATCAGGCGCAGCAGGGAGCGCATCGGGCCGCCGTCGAGCTGGAACACCCCGAGGGTGTCGCCGCGGGACAGCAGGTCGTAGGCCGGCTGGTCGTCGAGCTCGAGCTCCTCGAGCACGGGGCGGAAGCCCCGGTTCGCCTCGATGTTGTCGAGGGCGTCGTCGATGATCGTGAGGTTCCTGAGGCCCAGGAAGTCCATCTTGATCAGGCCGAGCGACTCGCACGCAGGGTAGTCGAACTGCGTGACGATCTGGCCGTCCTGCTCCCGCTTCATGATCGGGATGATGTCGATGAGCGGCTCGCTCGACATGATCACGCCCGCGGCGTGCACGCCCCACTGGCGCTTGAGGCCCTCCAGGCCGAGCGCCGTCTCGAAGACGGTCTTCGCCTCCGCATCGGTCTCGACGACCGCCCGGATGTCGCCCGCCTCCTTGTAGCGCGGGTGCTCCGGGTCGAAGATCCCGGTCAGCGGGACGTCCTTGCCCATGACGGCTGGCGGCATCGCCTTCGTCAGCTTCTCGCCCATGCCGAAGGGGAAGCCGAGCACGCGGGAGGAGTCCTTCAGCGCCTGCTTCGCCTTGATCGTGCCGTACGTCACGATCTGCGCGACGCGGGCGTCGCCGTACTTCTCCGTGACGTACTTGATGACCTCACCGCGCCGGCGCTCGTCGAAGTCGACGTCGAAGTCGGGCATCGAGACGCGGTCGGGGTTGAGGAAGCGCTCGAAGATGAGGCCGTGGCGCAGCGGGTCGAGGTCGGTGATGCGCATCGCGTACGCGGCCATCGAGCCGGCACCCGATCCGCGGCCGGGGCCGACGCGGATGCCGTTGCGCTTGGACCAGTTGATGAAGTCGGCGACGACGAGGAAGTAGCCGGGGAACCCCATCTGGCTGATGACCTGGATCTCGTAGTCCGCCTGCTTGCGCACGTCGTCGGGGATGCCGCCGGGGTAGCGCTCGGCGAGCCCCTTGTTGACCTCCTTGACGAACCAGGTCTGCTCGGTCTCGCCCTCGGGCACGGGGAACCGGGGCATGTAGTTCGCGTTGGTGTCGAACTGCACGTCGCAGCGCTCCGCGATGAGCAGGGTGTTGTCGCAGGCCTCGGGGTGGTCGCGGAACAGGTGCCGCATCTGGGACGCGGACTTGAGGTAGAACTCGTCGGCGTCGAACTTGAAGCGGTTGGGGTCGTCGAGGGTGGAGCCGGACTGCACGCAGAGCAGCGCCGCGTGCGAGGTGGAGTCGTGGGCGTGCGTGTAGTGGAGGTCGTTCGTCGCGACGAGCGGCAGACCGAGGTCCTTCGCGAGGCGCAGCAGGTCGTTCATGATGCGCCGCTCGATGCCGAGCCCGTGGTCCATGATCTCGGCGAAGAAGTTCTCCTTGCCGAAGATGTCGCGGAAATCGGCCGCGGCCTGCTTCGCCTCCTCGTACTGGCCGAGCCGCAGGCGGGTCTGCACCTCGCCAGAGGGGCAGCCCGTCGTCGCGATGAGGCCCTTGCCGTACTGGCTGAGCAGCTCGCGGTCCATGCGGGGCTTGAAGTAGTAGCCCTCGAGCGACGCCCGCGACGACAGGCGGAAGAGGTTGTGCATGCCCTCGGTCGTCTCCGACAGCAGCGTCATGTGCGTGTAGGCACCCGCGCCCGAGACGTCGTCCTCTCCCCCGTTGCCCCAGCGCACGCGGGTGCGGTCGCTGCGGTGGGTGCCGGGGGTGAGGTACGCCTCGGTGCCGATGATCGGCTTGATGCCGACGTCCTTCGCCGTCTTCCAAAAGTCGTACGCACCGAAGACGTTGCCGTGGTCGGTGACGGCGACGGCCGGCATCCCCTGCTTCTGCGCCTCCTCGAGGAGGGGCTTCACGCGTGCGGCGCCGTCGAGCATCGAGTACTCGCTGTGCACGTGCAGGTGGACGAACGAATCGGCGCTTGAGCTCACTCGGCTGCCTTCACTCCAGGTCGTCGGGCGGGTGGGGGGAATCAGTTTAGGTCGGCCGGAGCGCCGCCCTCGGGCGCGTCGCACTCCGTGTCGCCGGTGGCGGCAGTGCCCGGTGGGCGGGACCGCCGGACGACCCCCGCTCCGTCGAGCACGCGGCGGCTGCCGGCCCCGCGGACGACGGCCGGCGACCCGAGCCGGGCGCGAGCGGCGGTCATCGCAGGTCCCGCCGCATGACGACGCGCGGGAACCCGTCGAGCACGCTCGTCGTGTCGGCGGCCTTCGTGAAGCCCGCCCGCTCGAAGAGGGCGCGCGTGCCGACGTAGGCCATGGTCAGGTCGACCCGCTCCCCCGCGTTGTCGACCGGGTAGCCCTCGATCGCCGGCGCGCCGTGCGCCCGGGCGAACTCGACGGCGCCCTCGAGCAGGGTGTGCGCGATGCCCTGTTTGCGGTGCCCCGGCCGGGTGCGGAGGCACCACACCGACCAGACGGGCAGGTCGTCGACGTGGGGGATGCGGCGGCTGTTCGCGAAGCTGTGCAGCTCGGCGCGCGGGGCGACGCCGGCCCAGCCCACGACCTCGTCGCCCTCGTAGGCGAGCACGCCCGGCGGCGGCTCGCGCCTGACGAGCTCCTCCACGAGGCGGCCGCGCTCCGGACCGCGCAGTTCGCGGTTCTGCTTCGAGGGCAGGCGGTAGGTGAGGCACCAGCAGACGTTGGCATCCGGATTCTTCGGTCCGACCATCGTGCGGACGTCGTCGAAGACCGTGGCGGGCCTCACCTCGATCGCCATGCGGCCAGTCTGCACCCGGCCACCGACACGGCGGGAGGCGGAGAGCTTCGGGTTAGGCGTCGCGAAGCACGTCGAGGGCGTGCTGCAGATCGTCCGGGTAGGTGCTCTCGAACTCGACCCACTGGCCGGAGGACGGATGCACGAAGCCGAGCCGCATCGCGTGCAGCCACTGCCGGGTGAGGCCGAGTCGTGCGGAGAGCGTGGGGTCGGCGCCGTACATCGCGTCGCCCGCGCAGGGGTGCCGCTGCGCCGCCATGTGCACGCGGATCTGGTGCGTCCGGCCGGTCTCGAGATGGATCTCGAGCAGGCTCGCGTACCGGAACGCCTCGATGGTCTCGTAGTGCGTGACCGACGGCTTGCCGTCCGCGGTCACCGCGAACTTCCACGATGCGCCGGGCGCGCGACCGATGGGCGCGTCGATCGTGCCGGCGAGCGGGTCGGGGTGCCCCTGCACGACGGCGTGGTAGATCTTGTCGACCTCGCGGTCGTGGAAGGCACGCTTCAGGGCGCTGTAGGCGCCCTCGGTCTTCGCGACGACCATGAGACCGCTCGTCCCGGCGTCGAGCCGGTGCACGATGCCGGCGCGCTCGGCCGCGCCGGAGGTCGCGACGCGGAAGCCCGCGGCCGCGAGGGCGCCGAGCACCGTGGGGCCCTCCCACCCGACGGAGGGGTGGGCGGCGACGCCGACGGGCTTGTCCACGACGACGATGTCGTCGTCGTCGTGCACGATCCCCAGCTCCGGCACCGCGACGGGCACGATCGTCGGTTCCTCGCGCGGCGACCAGGCCACCTCGAGCCATGCTCCGGCGACGAGCCGGTCGGACTTGCCGAGCACCACGCCGTCGGCGGTCACGCCGCCCTCGGCGGCGACCTCCGCGGCGAACGTGCGCGAGAAGCCGAGCAGCTTCGCGAGGGCGGCGTCGACGCGCTCGCCCGCGAGGCCGTCGGGGACGGGGAGGCTGCGGACCTCCACGTCAGCGCGCCTCGCCGGAGTCGACGGGCGCGGAGTCGCCGGAGTCCGAGGCATCCGGCTGCCCGTCCTTCGTGTTGCGGGTGCCGTCGAGCGCGACGCCGCGGATCGAGAGCAGGATGAACAGCCCCATGCTCGAGACGATCGCGACGTCGGCGAGGTTGAAGATCGCCGGGAACGCGTAGAGCTGCAGGAAATCGATCACGTGGCCGACGCCGAAGCCCGGCTCGCGGAAGAGGCGGTCGTACAGGTTGCCCGCGGTGCCGCCGAGCAGCATGCCGAACAGGCCGGCCCAGGCGGCCGAGCGGATGCGCGTGGCGAAGGCCACGATGAACACCGTCACGACCGCGGCGACGATGGAGAAGATCCACGTCGAGCCGCTCGCGAGCGAGAAGGCGGCGCCCGAGTTGCGGACGAAGAAGAACTGCAGGAGCTCCCCGAGGACGGGGATGCGCTCGCCCTCCGTCATGTTGGCGAGGACGAGGACCTTGCTGCCCTGGTCGAGCGCGAAGACGCCGACGGCGATGCCGAGCAGGAGCAGCATCATACGAAGGCTGGGGCGCCTCCTGTCGAGACGCCCCAGCCTTCCGCCGTCAGCGTGATCAGCTGTCGGCAACGCCCTGGAAGCTGCCCGCAGCGGCGGGAGCCGGGGTCGCGGCGGGAGCCGCGGGAGCGATCGGCGTGCCGGCCGAGGCGTCGAGGTCCTTCAGCTGGCCCTCGATGTAGCTGCGGAGCTTGGCACGGTACTCGCGCTCGAAGGCGCGGAGCTCGTCGATGCGGCCCTCGAGCACGCCGCGCTCGGCCTCGAGCGCGTTGATCTGGTTGCGCTGCTTGGCCTCGGCCTGGGCGACGATGCGCGCGGCGGTGGCGTGGCCCTCGGCGATGAGCGAGTCGCGCTTCTCCTGGCCCTCGCGCACGTGCTCCTCGTGGAGGCGGCGGGCGAGCTGCAGCAGGTTGTTCGTGCTCTGCGTGGCCTCGTCGACCGCGTTGTACGCGGGGGCGGGAGCCGGGGCGGCGACGGCGGCAGGAGCCGGCGCGGGGGCGGCCGCAGCGGCGGGAGCCGGGGCCTCAGCGGCCTGGCTGCCGGAGCGCTGGAGCTCGCTGACGCGGTTCTCGCTGGCGACGAGGCGCTGACGCAGCTCCTCGTTCTCCTGGTTCAGGCGTCGGAGCTCGACGACGATCTCGTCGAGGAAGTCGTCAACTTCGTCCTGGTCGTAGCCCTCCCGGAACTTCGTCGGCTGGAACCTTTTGTTGACAACATCTTCCGGCGTCAAGGCCATGAGAACCACCTCACGTGCGAGTTAGGGCTGCAGGACGCGACAAGACTACACGCGCCCCGAGGCTCATCTGAGTAGCTGGACGGCGTAGATCGCGATGAGGACTCCGAGCATGACGATGCCGAATCCGAAGTCCAGCGCGATGTCTCCGACGCGCAGCGGAGGGATCACTTTACGGACGGCGCGCAGGGGCGGATCCGTCACCGTGTACACGGCTTCGGCGACGACCAGGCCGAATCCACGGGGACGGAACTCGCGCGACACGGTGCGCACGAAGTCGAGCACGAACCGCCCGATCATCAGGAGGAAGAAGATGAGCAGGAGGTAGTACGCGATCGTCGCGAGCACGCTGAGAAGGGCGAAGGTCACCCCCGAAGACTAGCCCTGAGCCAGGAAGGCCTGGTCGACCTCGCCGGTGACGTGGTCGGGCTTGTCGCCGGAGACCGCGACGTGCTCGGGCGAGAGCAGGAAGACCTTGCTCGTGACGCGCTCGATGCGGCCGCGGAGGCCCTGCGAGAGTCCGCTCGCGAAGTCGACGAGGCGACGCGCGTCGGGCTCGGTCATCTGCGAGAGGTTGATGATCACGGGGATGCCCTCGCGGAAGTGCTCCGCGATGACCTGGGCGTCCTTGTACTGGCGGGGGTGGACGGTGAGGATCTCGTTCATCTCTGTCGCTGCCGGCCGGATCACGGGGGTCGCGCGGCGCAGCGGGGTCACGGGGGCCTTCGCCTGGCTCTCGGGCTTCGAGGCGGCGGGGGCGGGGGTCGCCGGGGCGGCCGGCTGTTCGGGCGTCTCGTACTCGAACTCCTCGTCGGCGAGTCCGAGGTAGACCATCGTCTTACGCAGGGGGTTGGCCATGATGTTCCTCCGGGGTGGGTCGTCTCTCTTGGAACTTAAACCAGTGGTTGACGGTTTCCCGTGATTGCCGTGCCGATTCTGAGGTGTGTCGCGCCTTCGAGGATCGCGTCGCGGTAGTCGCCCGACATGCCCATGGAGAGGGCGGATGCCTCGGGGCTGAGTTCGCGCACCCGCTCGGAGACGGCACGCACGCGGGAGAACGCCGCGCGGGGCTCCTCCCCCAGCGGCGCGACGGCCATGACGCCGCGCAGCGTGAGCCCTGGGGTGCCGAGCACGCGTTCGGCGAGGCGCGGCGCGTCGTCCGGCGCGGTGCCGCCGCGACCGGGGTCGTCGGTGAGGTTGATCTGGAGGAACACGTCGAGCGGCGCGCCCTCCTCGGAGGCGAGGGCGTCGACGAGGGCGTCGCGGTCGACGGAGTGCACGCTCGAGGCGTAGCGGCGCACCTGGCGCGCCTTCTTCGACTGCAGCTGCCCGACGAAGTTCCAGCGCAGGTCGAGGTCGGCGAGTTCCTCCGCCTTGGCCTGCGCCTCCTGGTGCCGGTTCTCCCCCAGCTCCCGCACGCCGAGGGCGTGCAGCTCCCTCACGAGGGAGGCGGGGTGGAACTTGGTCACGACGATGAGCGTGATCTCTCCGGGAACGCGACCGGCCGCGCGCGAGGCATCCGCGATGCCTTCACGCACGGCCGAGAGGCGCTCGGCGAGACCAGGGGTCTCGTCGGTCACTTGAGGAAGTCGGGGACGTCCAGGTCGTCGTCGCGGTCGTGATCCGCGAAGATCGGGTCGGGCGTCGTCGCGGGCATCTCCGGCTCGACGGCCGACCACTTGGGCACGTCGCTCGTCTCGCCGGCCTCGGCCGCGACCGTGGTGGGCGCGGCGGCGGCGCCGGCGGCGACACCCGCGGGCACGAAGTTGGCGCGGCGTGCGTCGACCTTCTGCTGCGGCTCGCCGCCGTCGAAGCCCGCGGCGATGACGGTGACGCGCACCTCGTCGCCGAGGGTGTCGTCGATCACCGCACCGAAGATGATGTTGGCCTCGGCGTGGACGGCCTCCTGCACCAGGCGGGCCGCGTCGTTGATCTCGAAGATGCCGAGGTTCGAGCCACCCTGGATCGACAGCAGCACGCCGTGCGCACCGTCGATCGAGGCCTCGAGCAGCGGCGACGCGACGGCGAGCTCGGCCGCCTTGATCGCACGGTCGGCGCCCCGGGAGGAGCCGATGCCCATGAGGGCCGAACCGGCGCCCTGCATGACGCTCTTGACGTCGGCGAAGTCGAGGTTGATCAGACCGGGGGTCGTGATGAGGTCGGTGATGCCCTGCACACCTGCGAGGAGCACCTGGTCGGCGGTCGCGAACGCCTCGAGGAAGCTGATGCCGCGGTCGCTGATCTCGAGCAGGCGGTCGTTCGGCACGACGATGAGGGTGTCGACCTCCTGCTTCAGGGTGTCGACGCCGGTCTCGGCCTGAGCGGCGCGGCGCTTGCCCTCGAAGCCGAAGGGCTTCGTGACGACACCGATCGTGAGCGCGCCGATCGACTTGGCGATCCTCGCGACGACGGGCGCGCCACCGGTGCCGGTGCCGCCGCCCTCACCCGCGGTGACGAAGACCATGTCGGCGCCCGCGAGCGCCTCCTCGATCTCCTCCGCGTGGTCCTCGGCGGCGCGGCGGCCGACCTCGGGGTCGGCGCCGGCGCCGAGTCCGCGGGTCAGCTCCCGTCCGATGTCGAGCTTGACGTCGGCGTCGCTCATGAGCAGCGCCTGCGCATCGGTGTTGATCGCGATGAACTCCACGCCGCGGAGCCCCATCTCGATCATTCGGTTGACGGCGTTGACGCCGCCGCCGCCGATGCCGACGACCTTGATCACCGCCAGGTAGTTCGAGTTGCTTGCCACGTGGATCCTCCGGCCCCGCTAGGCGACCCCTGGGGTGAGGGGTCGAAAGTCTTTCTGATTCGGGTTTTCTTGCCTCGAAGTTAGGCGCGGTGAGCACCGCGTGTCGCTAGGCGCGCCCTACGTGTCGGATATCCACCTCGACCTCGACTTGAGGTACAGGCGGCGGACGCGCCGACCCGGCCTGGGGCGGGGCGATCCGCACCGGCGCGGATCAGAGCGGGCGCCAGAACGGCGCCATCGGCGCCGACACGTCGATCTCGACGGAGGCCCCGCCCTCGACCTGCGGCAGCAGCCCCGCGAGCACGCGGGCCTTCAGTTCGCTGTCGTCGGCGCTGCCCCACACGACGCGCTGAGCGCCGCCCGACAGGGTGAGCGCGACGTCGTCGGTAGTCGTCGCCGTGACGGTGTCGACCTGCGGCGCGATGCTGTCGGGCAGCGCGAGCACGACCTCGGCGGCGGCGCGGAAGCCGTCGCCCTCGGTGCCGTCGGCGACGCTCACGAGCGGATAGCCGGCGGGACGCTCCGGCGTGGTCGAGAGCACGACGCCGGCGGGGTCCACGAGGTCGAAGCCCGACCCGCCCTGCACGACCGCCAGCGGCGTGCGCTCGACGACGGTGACGACGAGCTCGTTCGGGGGCACCGTGCGGGTCGCGTAGCTCGCGACGGCGGGGAACTCGGACAGCTTCTCGGCGATCTCGTTCTCGTCGACGAAGGCGAGGGGCGCGCCGAGCTGGTCGGCGAGGGCGTCCTCGATCGCCGCGGGGTCGATCGTCTGCGTGCCGGCGACGGTGATCGTGCGCAGCGACAGCAGCGGGGAGAAGACGGCGATGAGGGTGCCGACCACGAGCAGGAGCACGAGTCCGCCGGAGATGCCCCAGGTGAGGGCGCGGTGGCGGGCGCGGCGGGTGAAGCGGCGGATCTCTTCGCGCTCGGCGCGCTTGCGCTCGCGGATCGCCGCGCGCAGCTCGCGCTTGGCATCCGGCACCCCCTCCCGCCGGCGGCGGGCGGGCCGCAGCCGGGGCAGCGAGATCGAGCGTCGGGCCGGGCTCTCCTCCGGCGCGTCGCGTCCGGTGTCAGGCGCGAGGGGCGCGCTACCAGCGGCGCCGGTGGGTCCGGTCGAGCCGACGCCCTGCGGCAGCGTCAGCTGGTCGGTGTCGGCGTCGGGCTCGACGCGCGAGAGGGCCGACTCGCGGGCCGCGTGCACGAGTCCCGCGATGCGCTCGCTCGCGCCCGTCGACCGCCGGCGCGCGGCGGTCTCGGTCGACGTCGCGCTGCGCGACCCGGAGGGAGCGGATCCGCGGGGCTCGGCGGCGGTGCGCAGGGCGGGGTCCCGCTCAACCGGCGTGCGCGGAGCGGAGTCGCTCCGCGCGGCGGGTGTGCGCGGAGCCGCGGGGGCCGCCTTCCGCCCGCGCGCCGGCGTCGGCGGCGGGGCGGGTGGGGCCGGCGGCTGCGGGAGCCGCTCGGGGCGTTTCACCGCGGCTCCCCCGTCACTTGGCTCCCTGCTCGAGGGATCCGAGCAGCTGCGGAACGATGCGGTACACGTCGCCGCAGCCGAGCGTGATGATGAAGTCCCCGTCCTTGGCGACGGATGCTGCGTGCTCGGCGGCCTCCTGCCAGTCGGGCAGGTAGGCGACGCGGCCGGGGTCGGCGAAGCGTTCGGAGACGAGCGCGCCGGTCACGCCGGGCACCGGGTCCTCGCGCGCGCCGTACACGTCGAGCACGACCGTGTGGTCGGCGAGCCGCTCGTACGCCTCGGCGAACTCGCCGGCCATCGCCTGCGTGCGGCTGTAGAGGTGGGGCTGGTGCACGGCGATGAGGCGCCCGTCGCCGACGACGGTGCGCGCGGCCTCGAGGGCGGCGATCACCTCGGCGGGGTGGTGGGCGTAGTCGTCGTAGACCCGCACGCCGCGCACCTCGCCGTGCAGCTCGAACCGGCGCTGGGTGCCGCCGAACGTCTCGAGGGCGGTGAGCACGCCGGAGGGGTCGAAGCCCATGCCGACGAGCACGGTGAAGGCGCCGGCGGCGTTGAGCGCGTTGTGCCGGCCGGGCACGCGGAGCTGGGCGCTGTAACGCTCACCGCGCCACTCGACGGTGAACGCGACGGGGCCCTCGGTCGTCACGTCGGTGACGCGCACGTCGGCATCCGCCGCCTCGCCGAAGCTCAGCACGGTGCCGTGCTGCAGCAGGGTGCGGACGCGGAGCGCGCCGGGGTCGTCGCTCGAGATGACGACGAGCTCGCTCGCGGCGTCCGCGAACTGCGCGAAGGCCTGGTCGACGGCGTCGAAGGAGCCGTAGTGGTCGAGGTGGTCGGAGTCGACGTTGGTGATGAGCGCGACGGCGGTGTCGTAGAGCAGGAAGGATCCGTCGGACTCGTCCGCCTCGACGACGAAGAGCTCGCCGGAGCCGGCCTTGGCGCTCGTGCCGATCGACTGGATGACGCCGCCGTTGACGAAGCTCGGGTCGGCGCCGAGTTCGAGCAGGGCCGTGACGATCATGCCGGTCGAGGTCGTCTTGCCGTGGGCGCCCGCGACCGAGACGAGCCGGCGGCCGGCGATGAGCCAGGCGAGCGCCTGCGACCGGTGGAGCACGGGGAGGCCGCGCTCGCGGGCGGCGACGAGCTCGGGGTTGTCGGGCCAGAGCGCGCTCGTGACGACGATCGCGGAGGCGTCGTCGCCGAGGTTCTCGCGGGCGTGACCGATCGCGATCTCGGCGCCGAGGCGGCGCAGTTCGAGCACGGTGGCGGTCTCGCGGGCGTCGGAGCCGGTGACGCGGTGCCCGGCCGCGAGGAACAGCTTCGCGATGCCGCTCATGCCGGATCCGCCGATGCCGACGAAGTGCACGGCGTCGAGGGACTCGGGCAGGGGCTGGGTGAGGTCGGGCTTGATCACGGCGGCTACCTTACTTTCCGCGCCGCGGACGCAGCCGACAGCGCCTCGTCGACGAGGGCGACCATGCGGTCGGTGCCGTCGATCGCGCCGACGCCGCCGGCCTTCGAGGCCATGGCGGCGATGCGCTGCGGGTCGGTGAGCAGCGGCACGAGGCGCTCGCGCACCCACTCCGGCGTGAACTCGGCGTCCTCGACGAGGATCGCGCCGCCGGCCTCGAGGGCGTCCTTCGCGTTGTAGCGCTGCTCGCCGTTGCCGACGGGGTAGGGGATGTAGACGGCGGGCATGCCGAGCGCGGAGAGCTCGCTGACGGTCGCGGCCCCGGCGCGCGAGACGACGAAGTCGGCCACGGCGAGGGCGAGGTCCATGCGGTCGGCGTACTCGCGCGGGCGGTAGCCCGGGAGGCCGGTGTCGGGCACGGGGTCGCGCGACCCGGTGAGGTGCAGCACCTGCCAGCCGGCGGCGACGATGTCGGATGCGGCCGCGGAGACGGTCGCGTTGATGCGGCGCGCGCCGGTCGAGCCGCCGGTGACGAGCAGGGTCGGCAGCGCCGGGTCGAGACCGAACTCGGCGTAGCCCTCGGCGCGGGCGGCGGTGCGGTCGAGCGTCTCGATCTCGCGGCGGAGGGGCATGCCGACGAAGCGGCCGCGCTTCAGCGGGGTGCCGTGGAACGCGACGCCGACGTGCGGCGTGAGCGCGGCGCCGAGCCGGTTGCCGATGCCGGGCTTGGCGTTCGCCTCGTGGATCGCGAGCGGGATGCCGGCGCGGCGTGCGGCGACGTAGGCCGGCGCCGCGGCGTAGCCGCCGAACCCGACGACGACGTCGATCCCGCGCTCGCGGATGATGCGGACGATCTCGCCGACGGCGCGGGAGAAGCCCGCGGGGAACCTCAGCGCCGCCCGGTTCAGCCGGCGCGGGAACGGCAGGCGCGCGATCGTGAGCAGCTCGTAGCCGCGGAGGGGCACGAGCCGCGACTCGAGGCCCTCGCGGGTGCCGAGCACGAGCACCGTGGCATCCGGATCGCGCTCGCGCAGCCGGTCGGCGACGGCGAGCAGCGGATTGACGTGGCCGGCGGTCCCGCCGCCGGCCAGCAGATAGGTCGTCACGACAGGGGCTCCTGAACGGGCTCGGGGCGGGTGCGGGTGAACGACAGCACGATACCGACGCCGAGCAGGGTCACGATGAGAGCGGAGCCGCCCGCGGAGATCATGGGCAGCGGCACGCCGAGCACGGGCAGCACCCCGAGCACGACGGCGATGTTGATGAGGGCCTGGCCGATGATCCAGGTCATGACGGCGGCCGTGGCGATCTTCGCGAAGGGGTCGCGCGACGAGCGGATGATCCGCACGAACGTGATCGCGAGCAGCACGAAGAGCCCGAGCACGAGCACGGCGCCGACGAGCCCGAGCTCCTCGCCGATGATCGCGAAGATGTAGTCGTTGTCGGCCTCGGGCAGCCAGTTCCACTTCATGTCGGAGTTGCCGAGCCCGCGGCCGAAGAGGCCACCCGCCGCGAGGGCCCAGGTGCCGTGCTGCGGCTGCCAGCAGACGTCGAGGAGGTTCTCCTCGGTGCAGCCGTTGAGCCAGGCAGAGATGCGGGAGACGCGGGACCCGCCGACCTGCGACAGCGCGAAGCCGACGAGGGCGGCGCCGGCCGCGGCGACGCCGAGGTAGCGCAGCCGGACGCCGCCGAAGAAGAGGGCGCCGAAGACGAGGATGATCAGCACGATGCCGGTGCCGAGGTCGTGGCCGCCGAGCACGAGCCCGACCGACACGACGACGAACGGCGCGATCGTCGCGCCGAGCTTGCGCCAGTCGTCGAGGAGCTCCGGGCGGCTGGAGAGCATGAACGCGAGCCAGAGCACGAGCGCGAGCTTCACCGTCTCCGAGGGCTGCGCCGTGAAGAGGCCGAGGTCGACCCAGTTGCGGTTGCCGCCGACGGCGATGCCGAGCGGGGTGAACACGAGCAGCTGGAACCCGATGGCGAAGAGGATCGCGCGCGGCGCCCACTTCTTCCAGAAGAAGATCGGGGCGCGGCTCGCGAGCAGCATGACCGCGATGCCGGCGGCGCCGAACACGGCCTGCCGGGTGAACGCGCCGAACGCGCTGCCGGTCTCCGAACGCGCCTCGATCGACGAGCTCGAGAGCACCATGACGAGCCCGAACAGCACGATGAAGACCGTCGTGCCGAGCAGCAGGAAGAAGTCGGTGGTCTCGGCCTTGAAGATGCGGCGCACCGCGACGCGGGCGACGTTCGGTCGGGGGCCGGCCTCAGTCGGTCTGCGCCGAGGGAGGCTGCGCGGAGTCGTCGTCACGTCCACTTCCTCCCTCGTCGTCCGCCACCAGTTCCCGCACCGCCCGGGCGAACCTGTCGCCGCGGTCGGAGTAGCTCACGAACTGGTCCATCGACGCGGCCGCCGGTGCGAGGAGGACGACGTCACCGGGACGTGCGACCTCGCCCGCGAGGCGGACGGCCGATGGCATTACCTCCCCAGTGTCCGCCGCGTCCACCTCGACCACGCGCACCTGGGGGGCGTGTCGCTCGAACGCCGCGAGCACCGGCTCGCGCTCGACGCCGATGACGACGGCCGCCCGGAGGCGCTCCGCGTGCTTCTCGACGAGCGGCGCGATGTCGACGCCCTTGAGCAGGCCGCCGACGATCCAGACGACCGAGTCGAACGCGCCGAGCGAGGCGTCGGCGGCGTGCGGGTTGGTGGCCTTGGAGTCGTCGACCCAGTGGACGTCGCCGCGGGCGACGGTCTGGGTTCGGTGCTTGTCGACGTGGAAGGCGAGCAGGGCGTCGCGGATGACGCGGGGCTTCACGCCCCACGCGCGGGCGAGCGCGGTCGCGGCGAGCACGTCGGCCACGAGGTGCGGCGCCGAGAGGTTCACGGTCGCGAGGTCGGCGAGCGTCGCGATCTCGAGCGCGGAGGTCTGGCGCTGTTCGAGGAAGGCCCGGTCGCAGACGATGTCCTCGACGATGCCGATGTCGGAGGGGCCGGGGACGCCGGGGCCGAAGCCGATCGCGCGGCAGCCCTCGACGACGTCGGCTTCCTCGACGAGCTCGCGGGTCGTGTCGTCCTCGAGGTTGTAGACGCACGCGACCTTCGTGTTCGCGTAGACCTTGCCCTTGGAGGCGCGGTAGGCCTCGAACGAGCCGTGCCAGTCGAGGTGGTCGTGGGCGACGTTCAGCACGACGCTCGCGTAGGGCGACAGCCCGTTCGCGTAGTGCAGCTGGTAGCTGGAGAGCTCGACGACGAGCGCGTCGAAGCCCGCGGGGTCGCGGATGGCGTCGAGGACGGGCACGCCGATGTTGCCGCACGCGGTCACCCGCGCTCCCCCGGCCTCGAGCATCGCCGCGGTGAGCTGGGTCGTCGTGGTCTTGCCGTTCGTGCCGGTGATCGCGATCCACTCGGCGGGCGTGCCGGTCTTGTCGCGCAGCCGCCAGGCGAGCTCGATGTCGCCCCAAACGGGGATGCCCTGCTCGGCGGCCCAGAGCAGCACGGGGTGGTCGGGGTGGAACCCGGGCGACACGACGAGGAGTTCGGGGGCGTGCTCGACGAGTCCGGCGGGCGGCGCGGACAGGTCGGCCGCGAGCCATCCGGCGCCGATGACGTCGAGCAGGTTGATCTGGTCGGGGTCGCCGGACTCCGCGACGACGAGGACCTTCGCGCCGAGCTCTGTGAGCGTGTCGGCGACGGCGAAGCCGGTGACACCGAGGCCGAGCACCCCGACGCGGAGGCCCGACCAGTCGGCGTGCCAGCTGGTGAGCGTGTCGAGGTCCCTCACCGCGTCCGGACCACCCATTCGAGGTAGAAGAGGCCGACGCCGGAGGCCACGAAGAACGCGGCGATCAGCCAGAACCGTACGACGACCGTCACCTCGGCCCAGCCCTTGAGCTCGAAGTGGTGGTGCAGCGGGCTCATCAGGAAGATGCGCTTGCCCTTCGTCGCCTTGAAGTAGATGCGCTGCACGATCACCGAGCCGACGACGATGAGGAACAGGCCGCCGATGAGCACGAGCAGGAGCTCGGTGCGGGTGAGGATCGCGAGCGCGGCGAGGGCGCCGCCCAGGCCGAGCGAGCCGGTGTCGCCCATGAAGATCTGGGCGGGCGAGGTGTTCCACCAGAGGAAGCCGACCAGGCTGCCGACGATCGCGGCGGCGATGATCGCGAGATCGAGCGGATCGCGCACCTCGTAGCACTTGTAGTAGAGCTCGTCGCTCGGCAGCAGGTTCGAGCAGGACTGGTTGAACTGCCAGAAGCCGATGAGCACGTAGGAGCCGATCGCGAAGATCGAGGATCCGGTCGCGAGTCCGTCGAGGCCGTCCGCCACGTTCACGCCGTTCGAGGCGCTCGTGAAGATGATCACGGTCCAGAGCACGAACAGCACGGCGCCGACGGCGGTGCCCCAGAACGCGAGGTCGAGCCACGGGATGTCGCGCACCCACGAGATGTTGAACGACGCCGGGGTCAGCCCGTCGCTGTTGGGGAAGTTGAGCGCCAGGGCGCCGAAGCCGATGGCGACGAGCGTCTGGCCGGCGATCTTGGCCCAGGGCGTGAGGCCGAGGCTGCGCTGACGGCGGGTCTTCGTGAAGTCGTCGAGGAAGCCGACGACGCCGAGGCCCACCATCGCGAACACGACGAGCCAGCCGCTCGGCGTGAAGGGGGCGCTGCCGACGAGCTCACCGACGAGGTGACCGACGATCCAGCCGAGCACCGACCCCGAGATGAAGACGATGCCGCCCATGGTCGGGGTGCCGCGCTTGGTGTGGTGCGACTTCGGGCCGTCGTCGCGGATGAACTGGCCCCACTGGATCCGCTTGAACAGGCGGATGAAGAGGGGCGTGAGCAGCAGGGTCCAGAGCAGGCCGAACAGACCGCCGACGAGAAGGGCGATCACTCGGCGACACCACCGAGCCGGTCACCGAGGAAGCGGAGCCCCGCGGACTTCGAAGACTTCACGAGCACGACATCCCCCGGGCGAAGTAGAGCACTCACGACATCGTATGCCTCGTCGAGTGACCCGACGGCGACCGATTCGCCGTCCCAGCTGCCCTCGAGACCGGCCGCGAGGTGGATGCCGCGCGCCCGCTCGCCGACGACGACGAGCTGACGGATGTCGAGGCGCACGGCGAGCCGGCCGACCCGGTCGTGCTCCTCCGCCGCGTGCTCGCCGAGCTCCGCCATCTCGCCGAGCACGGCGATCGTGCGCTGCCCGGGGCCCGCGATCTGCGCGAGGGTCTTGAGCGCGGCCGCCGTGGAGTCGGGGCTCGCGTTGTAGGCGTCGTTGATGACGATCCAGCCGGTGCCGGGGTCGAGCACCTCCATGCGCCAGCGCTCCGCGCGCGCGACCTCCTCGAGCACCGGCACGACGTCGTCGAGCGACAGCCCGAGCTCGAGGGCCACGGTGGTCGCGGCGAGGGCGTTCATGACGTGGTGCTCGCCGAGGATGCGCAGCCGCACGGGACGCTCCTCCCCCGCGGCGACGAGGGTGAACGTCGTGCCGGCGGCGGTCGCGTCGACGTCGCGCGCCGAGACATCCGCCCGGGCCGACTGTCCGAACCAGGTGACCCGGGCGCGCGTCAGCTCCTCCATGGCGACGACCCGCGGGTCGTCGGCGTTGAGCACGGCGACGCTCGTCTCGGGGAGGTCGGTGACCATCTCGGACTTGGCCTTCTGGGTGCCCTCGATGCCGCCGAAGCCGCCGATGTGGGCGAGGCCGACCTTGAGCACGACGGCGACGTCGGGCGTGACGATCGAGACGAGGTGCGCGATCGCGCCCGGCTTCGACGCGCCCATCTCGACGACGAGGTAGCGGGTCTCGTCGGTGATGCGGAGCATCGAGATCGGGGCGCCGACGTGATTGTTGAACGATCCGGGCGGGGCGACGGTCGGCCCCTGCCGCTCGAGGATCGCGCGGAGCATGTTCTTGGTGGTGGTCTTGCCGTTGGAGCCGGTGATGCCGACGACGCGGAGGTCGCCGCGGTCGCGCACGCGCTGCACGACCGAGCGGGCAAGCGCGGCGAGGGCGGTATACCCGTCGGCGACGACGATCTGCGGCACGTCGAGGTCGAGCTCGCGCTCGACGATCAGCAGCGCCGCGCCCTTCTCGACGGCCTGCTCGGCGAAGAGGTGCCCGTCGGTCTCCTCACCGCGCAGGGCGAAGAAGATCCCGCCCGGCACGACGAGCCGGGAGTCGGTCTCGGAGACGCCGTCGACGACCGTCGCGGGGTCGGCCGCGCGGACGAGGCGTCCGTCGACGGCCTCGGCGAGTTCGGCGAGGGTCAGTGCGATCACTCGTCCCACCCCGCTTCCTGCAGCGCGGTGCGGGCGACCTCACGGGCGGAGAACGGCTCGTGCACGCCCTGGATGTCGCGATAGTCGAGGTGTCCGGGTCCGGACCAGAGGATCGTGTCGCCCTCGTCGGCCAGGGAGACGGCGAGACGGATGGCGTCGTCGGGGTTCGGCACCTCGTGCAGCTCCGGTGTGTTGTCGCTCGCCCGCACGCCTTCGAGCAGCGCGGCGCGGATCACGGCCGGGTCCTCGAAGCGGGGGTGATGGTCGGTGATGATGACGACGTCGGCGAGGTCGGCGGCGATCTTGCCCATGCCGAAGCGCTTCGTCTTGTCGCGGTCGCCGGAGGCTCCGAAGACCATGATGGTGCGGCCCGGCGTGAAGCGGCGCACCGCCTCGAGGGTGCGGCCGAAGGCGTCCGCGCTGTGCCCGAAGTCGACGTAGACGCTCGGCCCGCGGGAGCCCGACACACGCTCGGTGCGGCCCGGCAAGTACGCACGGATGCCGCCCTGCTCGTCGAGCGCCTGGCCGATCGCCTCGAGCTCGAAGCCCGCCTCGACGAGCATCACGATGGCGACGGCCGCGTTGGCGACCATGTGCCGGCCGATGATCGGCACGCGCGTCGTGAGCGAGCGCGACTCGGGACCGGTGAGCCTGAAGTCGGTGCCGGTGGGCTGCTCGTCGAGCACCTCGACGTTCCAGTCCGCCTCGCGCTCCGGGACCGTCGACACGGTGGTGACGGGGATGCGCGAATTCTCGACGACGCGGTCGCCCCACTCCGAGTCGAGCGACACGACGCCGCGGCCGGCCCGCTCGGGGTCGAACAGCGGGAGTTTGGCGTGGAAGTACGTCTCCATGTCGCCGTAGTCGTCGAGGTGGTCGTGGCTGAGGTTCGTAAAGCCGACGACGTCGAACTCGATGCCGTCGACGCGGTTGCGGCTGAGGGCCTGGGCGCTCACCTCGAGCACGACGGCGCGCACCTCGCTCTCCCGCATGCGGGCGAGCAGCGCGTGCAACTCGCTCGCCTCGGGCGTCGTCAGCCGCGACGCGAACTCGAGCTCGCCGATGCGGCGGCCCGCGGTCGAGCTGAGGCCCGTCTCGAGGCCGAGCTGGCGGAGCATCCCCTCGAGCAGGAACGCCACCGACGTCTTGCCGTTCGTGCCAGTGACGCCGAACAGGGTCGGCTTCGGCTCGGCCTCCGCGGTGCGGTAGACCCACGACGAGATCGCGCCGAGCGCGGCCCGCGGGTTCTCCACGACGATGACCGGGAGCCCCGACTCGCGGGCGAACTCGCGCCCCTGGGCATCCGTCACGATCGCCACCGCGCCGGCCTCGGCGGCCTGAGCCGCGAACTGCGCGCCGTGGTGCTTCGCGCCGGGCACGCCCACGTAGAGGTCGCCCGGCTGGACGTCGCCGGAGGTCAGGGTCACCCCCGTCACCTCGAGCCCGTCGATGGGGCCCTCCGCGGTCAGTCCGAACTCTTCGACGAGTCCGGGAAGCGATCGGGCGATCGGATGTTCCGGCCGGATGACCGGGGGGATCCGACTATGCACTAAGTCCTCTTTCTTCCCGCCTCGGGCACTCACCAGGTGGCGGGGTACAGCTCTGCCGGGTCCGTCGACGGCGGCACCCGGTACGTCGTGAGCACGTGGCTCATGATCTCACGGAAGGTCGGAGCCGCTCCGGCCGACGTCTTGATCGTATCCGGCTTCGTGAGGGTCACGACGACGACGTACTCAGGGTTCTCAGCGGGAGCCATGCCTGCGATGGAGATCACGCGGTCGGACGTGTAGACGCCGCCCTCCGCGATCTCGGCGGTTCCCGACTTCGCGGCGACGCGGTAGCCGTCGATCGTCAGCGACTTCGCCAGGAAGCCGTCCTGCACGACCGATTCGAGCATGTGCACGGTCGTGTCGGCGGCGTACTCGGACACGACGCGGGTGCCCTCCCCCGTCGGCGTGTCGACCCAGCTGCCGTCGGGCAGCTGGCAGCCCTTGACGAGCGTCACGGGCATCCGCACGCCGTTGTTCGCAAGGGTCTGGTAGATGCTCGCGACCTGCACGCTCGTCGCGACGACGCCCTGGCCGAAGGTCGAGTTGAGCGCGGTGCGGGAGTCCCAGTCCTCGAAGGGGCGGAGCGGCGACGGTGACTCGCCGTTGAAACCCACCTCGGTTCTCGTGCCGATACCGAAGCGCTCGATGTACTCGTAGCGCTGGGACGCGGGCATGTACTCCGCGAGCTGCGCGATGCCGGTGTTCGACGAGTTCTGCAGCACGCCCGTGAGGGTCAGGTTGAGGTCGCCGTGCACGAACGAGTCCTTGATCGTGCCGTCGCCGACCTCGAGCTCGTACGGTGCGACGATCTTGCTCGTCGGCGAGACGACGCCCTTGTCGAGCAGGGTCGCGGCGGTGAGCGCCTTGAAGGTCGAGCCGGGCTCGAACGGGGTCGAGAAGGCCAGCGAGCCGAGGTAGCGGATGTCGACGCCGTCGACGTTGTTCGGGTCGACGCTCGGATAGTCGGCGACGGCGAGCAGCTCGCCGCTCGAGGCCTTCATCACGACCGCGGTCGCCGACTCGGCGCCGAGCGCGTTGGCCTGCTGGCCGATCGCCTGCTGCACGAAGTACTGCAGGTCGCTGTCGATCGTGAGCTGGAGGGTGCCGCCCGGCTGCGCCTGGGTCTCGGTGACGGTGCTGCCGGGCAGGCGGACCCCGTCGGCGCCGCGCTCGTAGGTGGAGACGCCGTTCGTCGAGGCCAGGCAGTCGTTCTCGCTGAGCTCGAGGCCTGCCTGGGGACCGTCCGTGCCGATGAAGCCGACGAGGTTGCCCGCGACCGAGCCCTGGGGGTAGTTCCGGCTCGGGCGGTACTCGTCGTAGAGCCACGAGATGTCGAGCTCCTTGATGCGCCGGAGCTGGTCGAGGGAGACGGAGCGGCTCACGTAGGCGTGGTCGGCGTCGGGCTTGGCCTGGAGCGCCGCGACGATCTCGGCCGGGTCCTGACCCGTGATCGCGGCGATCGCCTCGGCGCTCTCCTGCACCGGATGCTTCGTGCTGGCGAGCGCGTAGCGCGGCGACGCCGTGATGTCCCAGCGGTCCGTGCTGTCGGCGAGCACCTTGCCGGTGGAGTCGATGATCTCGCCGCGGGGCGCGTAGGTCGTCACGGGCACGCTGCGCCGGCTCGTCGACTGCTCGTTGAGCGCCGCGGCCTGCACGACCTGGATGTCGATCAGCCGCACCACGAAGACGGTCACCACGGCGAGCACGACGACGAGGGTCAGCGCGAGACGGGCGCGCAGGCTTCGCTGAGCCCTTGGCATGGAACTCCTTCGGTTGCGGCGGTCGGGTCGCCCCGTCAGTGAGTCTGCGGCGCGGGCAGCGAGTCCGCGGGAGCCTCCTCGGCGTTTTGCGCGGGCGCGGCCGGAACCGGGGCGGACGCCGCGGCATCCGTCTCCTCGGCGACGACCGGCTGCGTCGGCTGCTGCTGCTGCTGCTCGGCTGCGGCGGCGCCGACGGGGATGCCGGCGAGGGCCTCGTTCGGGGTGAGCCCCGACTCGAACTGGCGCTCGACGTCGCCCTCGGCGGGCGTCGCCTCGCCGAGCACGGCGCCCGTGGCGAGATCGAAGAACACGGGGCTCGCGTCGGAGACCATGCCGAGTGCGACGGCCTCGTCGGAGAGGTGCTGCGGCGAGGAGAGCACGTTGAGCTTCTCGGAGAGCGCCGCCTCGTCGCGGGTCAGCTGCTGCTGCTCGGAGCGCAGCGAGGAGATCTCGTAGGTGTTGTCGGCGAGCAGGATGCTGAGGCCGAGCTGCCCGAACAGCACCCCGACGACGCCGACGACCGCCGTCACCGCGTAGACCAGGCGCGGGCGCGCGCGGCGCTGGGACCTGCTCGGGACGACCTCGATGTGTCTCGTCCGCTGCTCCTCGGCCGGGACCTCCGGGGCGGGCAGGGTGAAGGCGAGATTCGCGGTGCTCATGAGGCACTCCTCAACCGTTCGGCGGCACGCAGCCGCACCGGGGTGGCTCTGGGGTTCTGGCGCTTCTCCTCGTCGCTCGCGAGCTCGGCGCCGCGGACGAGGAGTTTGAAGGTGGGGGCGTGGTCGGGCAGCTCGACGGGCAGCCCGGCCGGCGAGGTGGAGGTCGAGGCGGCGGCCAGCTGCCGCTTGACGATCCGGTCCTCGAGCGACTGGTACGCCAGCACGACGATGCGTCCGCCGACGGAGAGTGCCTCGAGGGCGGCGGGGATCGCCCGCTCCAGCACGGAGAGCTCCTGGTTGACCTCGATGCGGAGGGCCTGGAAGACGCGCTTGGCGGGGTGGCCGCTGCGGGCGACCGCTGCGGGGGTGGCGGCCTGGATCACGTCGACGAGGTCGCCGGAGCGCTCGAACGGGGTGACGGCGCGGCGCTCGACGATCCGCCGGGCGTAGCGCGGCGCGAGCTTCTCGTCGCCGTACTCGTAGAAGATGCGGCGGAGGTCCGCCTCGGAGTACTCGGCCAGCACCTTCGCCGCGGTCAGCTCGCTCGTCGCGTCCATCCGCATGTCGAGCGGGGCGTCCTGGGAGTACGAGAATCCGCGCTCGACCCGGTCGAGCTGCAGCGAGGAGACGCCGAGGTCGAACAGCACGCCCTGCACGCTGTCGATGCCGAGGGACTCCAGGGCGTCGGGCAGCCCGTCGTAGACGGTGTGCACGAGGTCGACGCGGTCGGCGAACGGGGCCAGTCGCGCCTCGGCGATCGCGATCGCGTCGGTGTCGCGGTCGAGGCCGACGAGGTGCAGTTCGGGGAAGCGACGGAGGAAGGCCTCCGAGTGGCCACCCATGCCGAGGGTGGCGTCGACGAGCACGGCGCCGGGGGCGGAGAGCGCCGGGGCGAGCAGCTCGACGGTCCGCTCGAGCATCACCGGGGTGTGGATCTCGTTCATCCTGTTCCCTCGTTCTGGAACCTCAGGGCCTGATCCCCATCCGGCCCGACCTGGCACCGGGGAAGGTGTGCCAGGGCGATCGGCTGGGAGTCACGCCCGAAGGGTCAGAACAGTCCCGGGATCACCTCCTCGGTGGTGTCGGCGAAGGCCGCCTCCTGCTCCTCGTAGTAGGCGTTCCAGGCCTCGGCGTCCCAGATCTCGGCGCGGTTGCCGGCGCCGATCACGACGAGCTCGCGGTCGAGACCCGCCCAGGTGCGCAGGTGCGCGGGGATCGTGACGCGGCGCTGCTTGTCGGGGACCTCGTCGCTCGCGCCCGAGAGGAACAGACGCATGTAGTCGCGGGCGCCCTTGTTGGTGACGGGCGACTGCCGGATCGCCTCGTGCATGCGCTCGAACTCGCCACGGCTGAAGACGTAGACGCACCGCTCCTGGCCGCGAGTGAGGACGACGCCGCCCTCGAGCTCTGCCCAGAACTTGGCCGGAAGGATGATGCGCCCCTTCTCGTCGAGCTTGGGCGAGTAGGTGCCCAGGAACATGGCGCACCCCCTCTTCCCGTCCGGCCACGTGGAATTCTCCTCCACTCTACTCCACTCAGCACCACCGAACGGAAGAGTTCACCCCCATTTCACGGGTAACGGCACTGCTTCTGCCCCGGAATTCCGCGGCAGGAGCACGGTGGAGGGGAATGGGGGCGGCCGGACTCCCGCTCGCCCCTTCCGGCGCCGCGATAGCCGCTCGCGCGAAGAAAGCGCGGCTGTTTTACGGCGCTCGCAGTCGAAGTGGAGCCGGATGGAGGATCCGCGGGGAGGACAGTGGAGGAATGCGGGAGCTCGAGGTGGATGCGGCAGCCCTCCGCGGCAGCCGGCGTTCGGGGGTCACGGGCGCGTCATCCGGCAGCGGGCACGGGAGCGCCCGGAATGACGGGCGTCGCGGCGCGTGGAGCGGAAGGGAGGACAGGCTCCGAGAGGGCACCGCAGAGCGCGCGGCGGAACGTTCGCTCGGGCCGTGCCTAGTCCGGTCGGCGCCGGAAAACGGGAAAAGGGCCGGCCCGTAGGCCGACCCTTTCTAGAGGTTCAGTTGGCGATCAGCGTTCGCGGTCGTCCATCCGACGGTCCCAGCGCTCGTTGATGCGGTCCATGAAGGAGGCGCGTCCGCGAGGCGCACGACCGCTCGACGCCGAGCGGGCGGACGGGGCGGGCATGCGGCGCGAGGGGGTGACGGCGAGCAGGACGCCCACGAACATCACGACGAAGCCGAGGATGCCGACGACGGTCTGCTGGATCACGACGCCGGTGACCAGGGCGGCCACGCCGAGCACGCCGACGAGGATCCCGACGACGAGCATCGTGTAGTTGACCCGGCCACGAGAAGCACCGACCGTTGCCACGAAGTCGGCATCGTTCTGGTAGAGGCTGCGCTCCATCTCCTCGAGAAGGCGCTGCTCCTGCTCGGAAAGTGGCATCTTGTTCCCCTCGTTTCACGGGATCGACGCATCGAATGGGTCTCGATTGTAAGTCCCCGCCCCGCGGCTAGGCTAGGCGCGTGGCTGAGAGTACGCGGTTGGTCGATGTCATCCAGTCGCGCATTGATGAGACGCTAGACGCGCAGGCTGCGACTCTTCTCGATATCACCCCCGAGCTGGCTCCGTTCGCCGACTGGGGCCGCGAGCTGCTCAGGGGCGGCAAGAGGTTCCGCGCGCTGTTCTGCTACTGGGGCTGGCAGGCCGTCTGCGGCGAGCCCGTCGAGCCGATCGGCAGCGGCACGGGCGACCTCGAAGCGGTCGTGCTCGCGGCCAGCGCCCTCGAGTTCTTCCAGGCCGCGGCCCTCGTGCACGACGACATCATCGACCGCAGCGACACCCGCCGCGGCCTTCCCGCGGCGCACCGCCGCTTCGAGGGCCTGCACGGCACCTCGGGCTGGACCGGCGACGGCTCCGACTTCGGGCGCTCCTCCGCGATCCTCCTCGGCGACCTCCTGCTCGTCTGGAGCGACGAGGTGTTCGACCAGGCCCTCTCCCTGCTCACGAACCCGGCGGCGTCGCGTGCCGCGCGCACGGAGTTCAACCGCATGCGCACGGAGGTCACGGCCGGGCAGTACCTCGACATCCTCGAGGAGCGGTCCTGGTCGGTGCAGGCGGAGTCGGACCTGCTCCCCCGGGCACAGCGCGTCATCGTCTACAAGTCGGCGAAGTACTCCGTCGAGGCCCCGCTGCTGATCGGGGCCGCCATGGGCGGCGCGACGCAGGAGCAGCTCACCGCGCTCAGCGACTTCGGCCTCCCGCTGGGCGTCGCGTTCCAGTTGCGTGACGACCTGCTCGGGGTCTTCGGCGACCCCGCGACGACGGGCAAACCGAGCGGCGACGATCTGCGCGAGGGCAAGCGCACCGTGCTCATCGCGATCGCCCGGGCGAAGCTGCCCCCGACGGGCCGGCGACTGCTCGACGAACTGCTCGGCGACCCCGCGCTCGACGACGAGCAGATCCGGATGCTGCAACTCGCCATCCGCGACAGCGGCGCGGTCGACGCGGTGGAGAAGCTCATTGCCTACAACGTCGGGCTCGCGACGTCCGCGGTGCGCACGGCACCGATCACCGAGGTCGCTCGGGAGCGCCTGCTCGAGCTCGCCGACCGGGCGAGCCGCCGCACCTCCTGAGGCGCCCGCCGCAGCGTCCCCTAGAAGCCGAGTGCCTGGGCGACGCGGCGCACCTCGGCCTTGCGCCCGCTACGCAGCGCCTCGATCGGGCTCGTGCCGAGCGTGTCGTCCTTGGCGAGCAGCCAGTTCATCGCCTCGTCGTCGGTGAAGCCGGCGTCGGCGAGCACGATCAGTGTGCCGCGCAGTTCGTGCAGCGGCTCGTCGCCCGAGAGGAACAGCTCGGGCACCTTGAGCACGCCGTCGCGCCGCTGCGCGAGGAGGATCCTCTCCTCGATGAGGCGGCGGATGCGGCCGGGGCCGACGCCCAGCCGCTCGACGAGGTCGGGAACGGTCAGCCAGGAGATCTCTGCGGCATCGCTCACGGTCCCTAGAGTGCCAGACCCGGCGCCGGGGAGCCGAGCCGACCGGAGCGCGGCGCAATATAACGGTCGTCACATCCGTCACTCGCGTTGACACGCCCCTACTGCTGTGACAGCGTTTCCCGGGGAATGGTCCAGCGAGCCAAGGGGAGGGCTTCGATGAACGACACGGGTGCGACCGGACGAACCGGCAGGAACCGCAACAACCGGGCGGCAGCCACCCTGCCGATCGCGATCGTCGGCGCCGTCGCCGTCAGCCTCGTCGCTCCGACTCCCGCTCAGGCTGACGACACCCGTCGGCACGCGGCCACCTCCCCCCAGCCCTCCGCGCGCACCGCCGCCCGCGTCGCTCCCGTCGCGAGCCACGTCGCCCCCGTCGCGCGCCACGCCGCCCCTGTGAAGACGGCGGCAGTGCCCGCGACCCACACGGTCCGCGCCGGCGAGACGATCAGCGCGATCGCCGGCCGCTACGGCCTCTCGACGGTCTCGGTGCTCACCGCCAACGGCCTCGGCTGGTCGACCCTGATCCACCCCGGCCAGACGCTCGTGCTGCCGAGCGCGGCCGCCGCCGCGTCGACCGCCAGCACGAGCCCCACCGCGACCGCGGGCCGCTACACGATCGCGAAGGGCGACACGATCGAGTCGATCGCCGAACGCTTCGGCGTGCGCCAGCAGGCCCTGCTCGACGCCAACGGGCTCACCTGGTCGAGCATCATCTTCCCCGGCCGCACGCTGACCATCCCCGCGAAGACCCCCGCGTCGACGGTGGTGGCCCTCAACGCGCCGCAGCGCGAGAACGCCGGCATCATCATCGACGTCGCGCGCGAGCTCGGCGTCAGCGACTACGGCATCGTCATCGCACTCGCGACCGCCATGCAGGAGTCGAGCCTCCGCAACATCGACCACGGCGACCGCGACTCGGTGGGGCTCTTCCAGCAGCGCCCGAGCCAGGGCTGGGGCGAGCGCGACGACCTCATGAAGCGACGGCACGCGACGTACCTCTTCTTCAAGGGCACTCCGGATGCCCCGGGGCTGCTCGACATCCGCGGCTGGTCGTCGATGACGGTGACCCGCGCCGCCCAGGCCGTGCAGGTCTCGGCGCACCCCGACGCGTACGCGAAGTGGGAGAAGTCGGCGTGGGCGTGGCTCGACCAGCTCGGCTGAGCGGCGGTCAGTTGCCGGAACGCCGTGTCAAGGACCGCCCCGCGGCATCCGTCTTCGTAGACTCTCGGCCGTGAGCAGCACGAACACGACCGATCCCATGATCGGCCGTCTGATCGACGGCCGCTATCAGGTGCGCTCACGCATCGCCCGCGGTGGCATGGCGACCGTGTACCTCGCGACCGATCTACGCCTCGAGCGCCGCGTCGCGATGAAGGTGATGCACCACCACCTCGCCGACGACGTCGCCTTCAAGCAGCGCTTCATCCAGGAGGCCCGCTCGGCCGCGCGGCTGTCGCACCCGAACGTCGTCGGGGTCTTCGACCAGGGCCAGGAACTCGACATGGCGTACCTCGTCATGGAGTACCTGCCCGGCATCACGCTGCGGGAGCTGCTCAAGGAGCACAAGGTGCTCACGCCCGAGCAGAGCCTCGACATCCTCGAGGCCGTGCTCTCCGGGCTGGCCGCCGCGCACAAGGCCGGCATCGTGCACCGCGACCTGAAGCCCGAGAACGTGCTGCTCGCCGACGACGGCCGCATCAAGATCGGCGACTTCGGCCTCGCCCGCGCCGCGACCGCGAACACCGCCACCGGTGCCGCGCTGCTCGGCACGATCGCATACCTCTCCCCCGAGCTCGTCACCCGTGGCATCGCCGACACCCGCAGCGATATCTACGCGGTCGGCATCATGCTCTACGAGATGCTCACCGGCGAGCAGCCCTTCAAGGGCGACCAGCCGATGCAGATCGCCTACCAGCACGCGAACGACACGGTGCCGACGCCGTCGACGGCGAACCCCTCCGTGCCCGCCGAGCTCGACGAGCTCGTGCAGTGGGCGACCGCGCGCGAGCCCGACGAGCGTCCCCGCGACGCCCGGGTCATGCTCGACCAGCTGTTCGAGGTGCAGCGCGTGCTGCACGGCCACTCCGGACCGCAGCCCTCGCTGAACCGGACCGCGGTGCTGCCGGCGGCCCTCCGCAGCGGCGCCGAGGCCGCGACGCAGGTGCTGCGTCCCGCTCCCGTCGAGAAGCGGAAGCAGAAGAAGGAGAAGCCCGCTCGCGACGCGGCGGCCACCTCCCCCGTCGCCGCACTCACCGCCGTCGCGAGCAATCGCCGCCGCCGGGGCGCGTGGATCGCCGGGCTGCTCGTGCTGCTGACCGCCCTCGCGGCGGGCACCGGCTGGTACTTCGGCCCTGGGCCGGGCGGCCAGGTCACGGTGCCGAGCCTCGTCAGCGCGACGCCCGACGACGCCCGCGCCGAGCTCGAGGCGCTCGGCCTCGCGGTCGCCGACGAAACCCAGCCGGAGACGTCGCCAGAGATCGACGAGGGGCTGGTGCTCCGCACGACTCCGGATGCCGGCGAGAGCCTCGTGCGCGGCACCGAGGTGACCCTCGTGGTGTCGTCCGGACCGGCGGAGGTGCCGACGCTCGACGTCACGAACCTGCCGCAGGACCAGGCCGTCCAGCAGCTCACCGACGCGAACTTCGTCGTCGCGGAGAACGTCGCGCGCCAGTTCTCGTGGGATGTGCCCGAGGGCACGGTCATGGGCGCCTACCGCGACGAGGCGCTCACCGACCCGCTCACGTCGTCCGGCACCTGGTTCGAGCAGTCGACCGTGTACCTCGACGTCTCGGCCGGCTCGCTGCCGTACACGATCGGCGACGACCCGGAGGACGTGATCCCGCGTCTGCAGGAACTCGGCCTCACCGTCGATCCCGAGTACGAGTACTGGTACAGCGACAGCGTCGCCGAGGGCGCGATGGTCAACTACCGTTACGACGACCCGCTGCGCCCCGGAGGGACGATCAAGCTCATCGTCTCGCTCGGGCCCGAGCTCGTCGAGGTGCCGAACGTGCGCGGCATGGTCATCACCGAGGCCGTCTCGACCCTCGAGGCCGCCGGCTTCAGCGTGACCGTCAACTCCGACATCCCGCGTAGCGGCTGGGGCTTCATCCCCGTGACCGGCAGCAACCCCGGCGCCGGCCAGGAGGTCAAGAAGGGCAGCACCATCACCATCACCGGGTCGGTCTGATCCTTCAGGCGCCAGCGCGCCCGACGCGCGCTCGCGCCGGGCTAGGCCCGCGACGAGAAAGCGCCCGGGCGGATCATCCGCCCGGGCGCTTCGTCGTGTGCGAGCTAGAGCGCCGCGGTCGTCGGCGCCGTGCCGCCGAGCTCCTCGGCCACGAGGAACGCGAGCTCGAGCGACTGCATGTGGTTGAGGCGCGGGTCGCACAGCGACTCGTAGCGCGTCGCGAGGGTCTCCTCGTCGATCTGCTCCGACCCGCCGAGGCACTCGGTCACGTCGTCGCCCGTGAGCTCCACGTGGATGCCGCCGGGGAACGTGCCGACGGCGCGGTGCGACTCGAAGAAGCCGCGCACCTCGTCGACGACGTCGTCGAAGCGACGCGTCTTGTAGCCGGTCGGCGTCGTGAGCCCGTTGCCGTGCATCGGGTCGGTGACCCAGAGCGGCGTGGCGTCCAGGGTCTTGATGTGCTCGAGCAGCGGCGGCAGGGCGTCGCGGATCTTGCCGGCGCCCATCCGCGTGATGAAGGTGAGGCGGCCGGGCTCGCGCTCGGGGTCGAGCTTGTCGATCAGCCGCTCCATCGCCTCGGGTGTGGTCGACGGGCCGAGCTTGACGCCGATGGGGTTGCGGACGCGCGAGAAGAAGTCGACGTGCGCGCCGTCGAGTTCGCGAGTGCGCTCGCCGATCCAGAGGAAGTGCGCGGACGTGTCGTACGGCAGGCCCGTGCGGGAATCGATCCGCGTCATGGGGCGCTCGTAGTCCATGAGAAGGCCCTCGTGGCTCGCGTAGAACTCGACGCGCTTGAGCTCGTCGAAGTCGGCGCCGGCGGCCTCCATGAACTTGATGGCGCGGTCGATCTCGCGCGCGAGGTGCTCGTAGCGGGCGTTGGCGGGGTTCTGGGCGAAGCCCTTGTTCCAGCTGTGCACCTGGCGCAGGTCGGCGAAACCGCCCTGCGTGAACGCGCGGATGAGGTTCAGGGTCGACGCGGCCGTGTGGTAGCCGCGCACCAGGCGGGCCGGGTCGGCGTTGCGCGACTCCGGCGTGAAGTCGTAGCCGTT
Organism: Desertivibrio insolitus; assembly: GCF_017355965.1. GTDB lineage: Bacteria > Actinomycetota > Actinomycetes > Actinomycetales > Microbacteriaceae > JAFIQW01. The sequence continues at coordinate 86,564 of NZ_JAFIQW010000007.1, read as the reverse complement.
GACGATGTCGCCGCGGTAGGCCGGCAGGGTGACGCCGCCTCGGGTCTCGGTGTCGCTCGAGCGCGGCTTGGCGAACTGGCCCGCCATGCGGCCCATCTTGATGACGGGCATCGAGGCGCCGTAGGTCAGCACGACGGCCATCTGCAGGATCGTCTTGACCCGGTTGCGGATCTGGTCCGCGGTCGCGCCGGCGAAGGTCTCGGCGCAGTCGCCGCCCTGCAGCAGGAAGGCACGGCCCTGGGCCGCGCGCGCCAGTCGCTCGCGCAGCTGGTCGACCTCGCCCGCGAAGACGAGCGGCGGCATGGTCGCGATCTCGGCGGACGCGGCGGCGGCCTCCTCGGCCGACGGCCAGGTCGGCTGCTGCTTGATCGGCAGGGTGCGCCAGTGGTCGAGCCCAGCGACAACTGCGGGTTCGGGCAGCACGACGGGTTCGGAGGTGTAGACCACGGGATGTGTCCTTGTCAACGGTACGGCGGCGGAAAAGCCGCCTGTGAGCCTAGCGGGTGGGAGGGGCGGATGCCGCGGGCGGCGCGGCGTCAGCGGGAGGCGACGGTCTTCGTCGCGGCGGCCTTCGAGGCCATCCGCTCCTTGACCGTCGACGCATAGACGTCGCGATACTCCTGGCCCGACAGCCGGTTGAGCTCGTACATGATCTCGTCCGTGATCGAGCGAAGGATGAAGCGGTCGTCCTCGAGGTGCGCGAAGCGCGAGAAGTCGAGGGGCTCGCCGAAGACGATGCCGATGCGCTGCACCTTGGGGATGCGCGTGCCGATCGGCATGACCTTCTCCGTGTCGATCATCGCGACCGGGATGACGGGCACGCCGGCCTCGAGGATCATCCGTGCGACGCCCGTGCGGCCGCGGTACATCTTGCCGTCGGGGCTGCGGGTGCCCTCGGGGTAGATGCCGAGCAGCTCACCGCGGGCGAGCACGCCGAGACCGGTGTTGAGCGAGGCCTCCGACGCCTTGCCGCCGGAGCGGTCGATCGAGAGCTGCCCGGTCGCGTTGAAGAAGGCGCGGGTCGCCCAGCCCTTCAGCCCCTTGCCCGTGAAGTAGTCGCTTTTGGCGAGGAAGGAGATCCGCCGGTCGAGCACGAGCGGAAGGAAGATCGAGTCGATGAACGACAGATGGTTCGACGCGAGGATCGCGGCGCCGGTCGCGGGCACGGCCTCGAGGTTGTGCACCCACGGGCGGAAGAGTCCGCGCAGGATCGGCCCCGCGATGATGTTCTTCATGATCCAGTAGAACAATCGGGGCCTCCTTCCGGCGTTCCGAGTGTAGTCAGCGGATGCCGGCGCGCAGACGCGCCAGGTCGGCCGCGCCGACCACGCCGGCGTCGTTGACGAGTTCCGCGATCGTGAACTCGGGCTCCGGGTGGTAGCCGCGGGCGGGCTGGTTGGCCTCGAACGCCTCGCGCACGGAGTCGAGCAGGAGGTCGCCGGCGTCGGCCACTCCCCCGCCGAACACGAAGAGCTGCGGGTCGAGCACCGCCGAGATCGACGCGCACGCCTGGCCGAGCCAGCCGCCGAGCTCGCGCAGGGCGCGGAGCGCGCCCGGGTCGCCGGCCTCGATGAGCTTCGCGACGTCGGCGCCCTTGAGCTTGCCGCTGCGACGCGCCTCGCGCGCGGCGACGAGGCCCGCGGCATCCGCCCCGCCCTCGTCGGCGACGGCGGAGGCCATGCGCAGGAGCGCCCGGCCCGAGCCGTACTGCTCGATGCAGCCGCGGGCACCGCAGCCGCACGGCAGGCCGTTCGGCACGACGCGCATGTGACCGAGCTCGCCGGCTGAGCCGAAGCCGCCGCGCAGCAGCAGGTCGCCCGCGACGATCGCACCGCCGACGCCCGTGCCGATAGTGAGCATCGTCATGTCGCTGACGAGCCGCCCGGCGCCGAAGCGGAACTCGGCCCAGCCGGCCGCGTTGGCGTCGTTGTCGATCGTGAGTGGGAGCTCGCCGATGCGCTCGGCGAGGCGGGCCCGCAGGGGCTCGTTGCGCCAGTCGATGTTGGGCGCGTAGTAGACGGTCGACTGCGCCGCGTCGATGAAGCCGGCGGCGGCGACGCCGGCCGCGACGACCTCGTGGTCGGCGCGGAAGCGCTGCACCATCTCGACGACGGCATCGACGATGCCGTCGGCCGACTCGGCCTCGGTGGGGACCCGGTCCTCGGCGATGATCTCCCCGAGCTCGGTGACCACCGCGCCCGCGATCTTGGTACCGCCGATGTCAATTCCGATCGCGTGCACGAGCATCGATCCTAGCCACGCGGGCGGGCGTTACCGCACCCACTACACTGGCGGCAATACCGGTACCGAAGGAGTTGCCGTGAACGAATACGTTCTCCCGCCCCTCGTGCCCGCCGACCCGGCGGCCAACATCAGCGACCTGCTCGTCGAGCGCGTTCGGGCGACCCCCGACCTCCCGCTCTTCTCCCTGCCCACCGCGGCGGGCGGCTGGTCGGACGTCACCGCGACGGAGTTCCTGACCCGCGTCCGCGCGGTCGCCAAGGGGCTCGTCGCGGCGGGCATCGAGCCCGGCGAACGCGTCGGGCTCATGTGCAAGACGAAGTACGAGTGGACGCTGCTCGACTTCGCGGTCTTCTTCGCGGGGGCCGTGCTCGTGCCCATCTACGAGACCTCCTCGCCCGGCCAGGTGAAATGGAACCTCGAGGACTCCGGCGCCGTCGCCGTGATCGTCGAGACCGCCGACCACTTCGCGCGCTTCGACGAGATCCACGACGAGGTGCCGCACGTGCGCACCGTGTGGCAGCTCGACAGCGGCGCGCTGGAGTCGCTCGAGGCATCCGGTGCCGGCGTCTCCGACGACGAGATCGAGCGCCGCCGCAGGCTCGCGAAGGGCGACGACCTCGCGACGCTCATCTACACGTCGGGATCGACCGGCAAGCCGAAGGGCTGCGTGCTGCTGCACCGCAACTTCGTCGACACGGCCCGCAACGCCGCGGCCGCCCTGCCCGAGGTCGTCACGCCCGGCGCGTCCACGCTCCTCTTCATCACGACCGCGCACGTGTTCGCGCGGTTCATCTCGATCATGTGCGTGCACGCCGGCGTCCGCGTCGGCCACCAGGCCGACACGAAGCAGCTGCTGAACGCGCTCGGCAGCTTCAAGCCGTCGTTCCTCCTGGCCGTGCCGCGCGTGTTCGAGAAGGTCTACAACTCGGCCGAGCAGAAGGCGGAGGCCGGCGGCAAGGGCCGCATCTTCCGCAAGGCCGCCGAGGTCGCCGTCGAGCACTCGAAGGCGCTGGATGCCGGGCACGTGCCGCTCGGGCTCAAGGTGCAGTTCGCGCTGTTCGACCGCCTCGTCTACAGCAAGCTCAGGGCGGCGATGGGCGGCAACGTGCGCTACGCCGTCTCCGGCTCCGCGCCGCTCGGGCCGCGGCTCGGTCACTTCTTCCGCAGCCTCGACGTGCGGATCCTGGAGGGCTACGGCCTGACCGAGACCACCGCTCCGGCGACGGTCAACGTGCCCAGCCGCTTCAAGATCGGCACCACGGGTCCAGCCCTGCCGGGCGTCGGCGTGCGGATCGCCGAGGACGGCGAGATCGAGATCAAGGGCGTCAACGTCTTCGGCGGCTACTGGAACAACCCGGCGGCCACCGCAGAGGCGATGGACGGCGAGTGGTTCCGCACCGGCGACATCGGCTCGCTCGACGACGACGGCTACCTCACGATCACCGGCCGCAAGAAGGAGATCATCGTCACCGCCGGCGGCAAGAACGTCGCTCCGGCGGTGCTCGAGGACCCCATCCGCGCCAACCCGCTCGTCGGGCAGGTCGTCGTGGTCGGCGACAAGCGGCCGTTCATCTCGGCGCTCATCACGCTCGACCCCGAGATGCTGCCGGTGTGGCTCAACAACAACGGCGAGCCGGCCGACATGCCGCTGCCCGAGGCCGCGAAGAACCCCAAGGTGCTCGCGGAGATCCAGCGCGCGATCGATGAGGCGAACACGCACGTCTCGCGGGCGGAGTCGATCCGCAAGTTCCAGGTGCTCGAGACGGAGTTCACCGAGGCTTCCGGTCACCTCACCCCGAAGATGAGCATCAAGCGCAACATCATCGTGCAGGACTTCGCGCCCGTCATCGACGAGCTCTACGCGACGGTCCCCACGACGCAGGGCAACTCGCTCGTGCTCTGATCCGGGCGGAGGAGCCGCAACGACGGATGCCCCGGGCCCGGTGAACCACCGGCCCCGGGGCATCCGTCGTTCTCGGCTGCCTCGGTGGGCCTAGCGGCGGAACCAGTCGGCGGCGCGCACCTGGCGCATCGCGTCGCGCTTGACCTCGGGGTCGAGCCCCTCGATGTAGAGCTTGCCGTCGAGGTGGTCGGTCTCGTGCTGCAGCGCCTGGGCGAGCACGCCGGTGCCCTCGACTTCGATCGCGTTGCCGTCGACGTCGACGCCGCGCACCTTCGCGTACGGGTAGCGGCGGCGCGGGAAGTAGAAGCCCGGCACGGAGAGGCAGCCCTCCTCGACGAGCTCCGGCTCTCCCCCGACCTCCACGAGCTCGGGGTTGATGACGTAGCCGACCTCGCCGTCGACGTTGTAGCTGAAGACCCGCTGGCCGACGCCGATCTGCGGGGCGGCGACGCCGGCGCGGCCGGGCACCTTGACGCTGTCGACGAGGTCGGTCACGAGCGCGCGAACACGCTCGTCGGCGGGGAGCTTCACGGGGTCGGAGGGCGAGCGGAGGACGGGGTCGCCGAAGAGGCGGATGGGACGGTCGGGCACTGCGCTCAGATGTCCCGTTCCGAGGGGAGCCCGTCGACGACGAGCGCCGCGAGTTCGCGCGCGGCCTGCTTGGTCAGCGGGCGGAGCGCGTGCCAGTTCACGACGCTGCCGGCGGCGAGCACGGGGTCGTAGGGGATGCGCACGATCTCGCGCACGCGGGAGCGGAAGTGCGCCTCGATCTCGTCGAGCTTGACGAGGTTGGTGCCCTGCGTCGCGGTGTTGAGCGCGACGACGGCGTTCTCGACGAGGTCGCCGTAGCCGTTGGCCTCGAGCCAGGTGAGCGTCTCGGAGGCGAGCCGGGCCTCGTCGACGCTGCCGCCAGACACGATGACCACGGAATCGGCGCGCTGCAGCGTCGCTCGCATGACCGAGTGCACGATGCCCGTGCCGCAGTCGGTGAGCATGATCGAGTAGTACTTCGCGGCGAGGTCGGCGACGACGTTGTAGTCGTTCTCGTCGAAGGCCTCGCTCAGCAGCGGATCGGTGTCGCTCGCGAGGATGTCGAGACGCGTGACGTCGCGCGAGACGAGCTGCGAGAAGTCGGTGAAGTGCTGCACGCTCGGCGCCTTGACGACGACGTCGCGCACGGTCGACCGGGTCTGCCGCGGCACGCGCTCGGACAGGGTGCCCCGGTCGGGGTTCGCGTCGACGGCGATGATGCGGTCCTCGCGCACGCTCGCGAGCGCCATGCCGAGCAGCGTCGTGATGGTCGTCTTACCGACGCCGCCCTTGCGGGTGAGGATCGGCACGTAGCGCGTGCCGCCCTCGAGCTGCTTGTGGATGCGGGCGTCGAGCTCCTTGCGGGCGCGCACCTTGGGCGAATCGCCGAGGTCGACGAGCCCGAAGCTCGCCCGGTAGAGCAGCGGCCGGAGACCGCCCTCGGGGCCGCCGCGGCGGAGGCCGCGGTCGAGCAGGCGGTCCGCGGTCAGCATCGAGGCCGACTCCGGCTGCTCGAGGTGCGGCCGGGCGAGGCGCGGCGTCGTCTCGGCGCTCGGCAGCGGCGCGATCACGACGGGCTCCTCGGCGGCGGGCAGGGCGGTCGGGCGCAGCGGAACGCTGCGGATCGCGCTGAGGTTGCCCGTGTCGACGGACACCGGCGTGATCGGCACCTCGTCGATGGTCACGGCGAGCTCGTCCTCTGGCGCCTCGTGCACGGGCGCGGGCAGGTCGATGCTGAACGTCGGGGTCTTCTCGAGGGCGGCGCCGTCGCGGCCCTCCTCGTCGTCGCGGCGGGCGTCGCCTCCGGCGAGGCCGTCCCATTTCTGGTCGAGGAGCCCTGATCCGAGCCTTCGCTGGCGAGAGATCATGCTGGTCCCTTTCAGGTGGTGTACCGGCAACTCTAGCGAAGCGGCCGGATCCGGCAGCCGGAGGCCCGGCTCCGGCGACCTACTCGACGACGACGAGGAGGTCGCCGGCGTCGACCTGCTGGGTCTTCGGCACGGCGAGGCGCACGACGCGTCCGGCGACCGGCGAGGTGATCGCGGCCTCCATCTTCATCGCCTCGATCGTGGCGACGGCCTCGCCCGCGGCGACCTGCTGGCCCTCCTCGACGCCCACCGTGACGACGCCCGAGAACGGGGCGGCGACGTGACCGGGGCGTGCGGGGTCGGCCTTCTCGGCCGCCTTCGTCTCGACCTTGATACTGCGGTCGCGCACGAACGTCGGCCGCAGCTGCCCGTTGAGCGTGGCCATGACGGTGCGCATGCCCTTGGCATCCGCCTCGCCGATCGCCTCGAGCCCGATGTAGAGGCTGACGCCCTTCTCGATCTCGATCACGTGCTCCGCGCCCTGGCGCAGGCCGTAGAGGTAGTCGACCGTCTCGACGACGGAGAGGTCGCCGAACAGTTCGCGGATCTCGCCGAACTGCTGGGTCGGCCCCGGGAAGAGCAGGCGGTTCAGCGTGGCCTGACGCTGCGGACCGGGGACCGACAGCGCCTCGGCATCCGCGGGAGCGAGGTCCTCGACGCCGATCTTCACGGTGCGGCCCTCGAGCACCTTGCTGCGGAACGGCTCGGGCCAGCCGCCGGGCAGGTCGCCGAGCTCCCCGGCCATGAAGCTGATGACCGAGTCGGGGATGTCGTACTTGCGCGGGTTCTCCTCGAAGTCCGCCGGGTCGGCGTTCGTCGCGGCGAGCTGCAGCGCGAGGTCGCCGACGACCTTCGACGACGGGGTCACCTTCGGCGGGCGGCCGAGGATGCGGTTCGCGGCGGCGTACCAGTCCTCGACCTTCTCGAACTGGTCGCCGAGGCCGAGCGCGATCGCCTGCTGGCGCAGGTTCGACAGCTGCCCGCCGGGGATCTCGTGCTCGTACACGCGGCCGGTCGGACCGGGAAGTCCCGACTCGAACGGCGCGTAGACGTGGCGCACGGCCTCCCAGTAGGGCTCGAGGTCGCTGACCGCGCGGAGGGAGAGGCCGGTGTCGCGCTCGGTGTGCGCCAGCGCGGCGACGAGGGCCGATGCCGAGGGCTGGCTCGTCGTGCCGGCCATGGGCGCGCTCGCGACGTCGACCGCGTCGGCGCCGGCGCGCGAGGCCGCGAGCAGGGTCGCGAGCTGGCCGCCGGCGGTGTCGTGCGTGTGCACGTGCACGGGCAGGTCGAAGTTCTCGCGGAACGCCGCGACGAGCTTCTCGGCGGCGCCGGCGCGGAGGAGGCCCGCCATGTCCTTGATCGCGAGCACGTGGGCGCCCGCGTCGACGATCTGCTCCGCGAGGCGGAGGTAGTAGTCGAGGGTGTAGAGGTCCTCGGCCGGGTTCAGCAGGTCGCCGGTGTAGCAGACGGCCACCTCGGCGATCGTGCTGCCGGTCTCGAGCACCGCGTCGATCGCAGGGCGCATCTGCGAGACGTCGTTGAGCGCGTCGAAGATGCGGAAGATGTCGACGCCGGTCGCGGCGGCCTCGGCGACGAAGGCGTCCGTCACCTGAGTCGGGTACGGCGTGTAGCCGACGGTGTTGCGACCGCGGAGCAGCATCTGGATCGCGATGTTCGGCAGCGCCTCGCGCAGCTCGGCGAGCCGCTCCCACGGGTCCTCGCCGAGGAAGCGCAGCGCGACGTCGTAGGTCGCGCCACCCCACGCCTCGACCGAGAGCAGCTCGGGGGTGAGGCGGGCGAGGTGCGGCGCGACGGCGACGAGGTCGCGGGTGCGCACGCGGGTGGCGAGGAGCGACTGGTGGGCGTCGCGCATCGTCGTGTCGGTGACGGCGAGGGCGGTCTGCTCGCGCAGGGCGCGGGCGAAGCCCTGCGGCCCCAGCTCGAGGAGGCGCTGACGGGACCCTGCGGGCGGGGTGGAGGCGAGGTCGACCACGGGCAGCTTGTCGGCCGGGTGCACGAGGGTCGGGGCGTCGCCGTTGGGCTTGTTGACCGTGACATCCGCGAGCCAGTTGAGGATCTTGGTGCCGCGGTCCTTCGAGCGGTTGCCCTGGAACAGCTGCGGGCGCTCGTCGATGAACGAGGTCGACAGGTCGCCGGCGGCGAAGGTCGGGTCGTCGAGCACGGCCTGCAGGAACGGGATGTTCGTGGAGACGCCGCGGATGCGGAACTCGGCGAGGGCGCGCTTGGCGCGGGCGACCGCGGCCGGGAAGTCGCGACCGCGCGTGACCATCTTCACGAGCATCGAGTCGAAGTGGGGGCTGATCTGCGAGCCCGCGCTCGCGGTGCCGCCGTCGAGGCGGATGCCGCCACCGCCGGGCGAGCGGTACGTCGTGATCTTGCCGGTGTCGGGGCGGAAGCCCTGCGCCGGGTCCTCCGTCGTGATGCGGCACTGCAGGGCGGCGCCGCGCAGGTGGATCGAGTCCTGCTCGAGGCCGAGCTGCTCCAGGGTCTCCCCCGATGCGATCCGCATCTGCGCCTGCACGAGGTCGACGTCGGTGACCTCCTCGGTCACCGTGTGCTCGACCTGGATGCGGGGGTTCATCTCGATGAAGACGTGCTGACCCGCGCGCTCCCCCACGGTGTCGACGAGGAACTCGACGGTGCCGGCGTTGACGTAGCCGATCGAGCGGGCGAACGCGATGGCGTCGCGGTAGAGCGCCTGGCGGATCGACTCGTCGAGGTTCGGCGCCGGCGCGATCTCGACGACCTTCTGGTTGCGGCGCTGCACGGAGCAGTCGCGCTCGAACAGGTGGACGGTCTCGCCCGTGGCATCCGCGAGCACCTGCACCTCGATGTGCCGGGGCCGCAGCACCGCCTGCTCGAGGAACATGGTCGGGTCGCCGAATGCGCTCTCGGCCTCACGCATGGCGGCCTCGAGGGCGGCGCGCAGCTCCTCGCGGGTCTCGACGCGGCGCATGCCACGCCCGCCACCGCCGGCGACGGCCTTGGCGAAGACGGGGAAGCCGATCTCGTCGGCGCCGCGGAGCAGCTCCTCGATGTCGCGGGACGCCGGGGTCGACTTCAGGACCGGAACGCCCGCGGCGATCGCGTGCTCCTTGGCCGTGACCTTGTTGCCGGCCATCTCGAGCACGCCGGCGGCGGGGCCGATGAACGTGATGCCCGCGTCGGCGGCGGCCTGGGCGAGCTCGGGGTTCTCGGAGAGGAAGCCGTAGCCCGGGTAGATCGCGTCCGCGCCCGAGAGCTTCGCGACGCGGATGATCTCCGACACGTCGAGGTAGGCGCGCACCGGATGCCCGGGCTCGCCGATCTGGTACGCCTCGTCGGCCTTCAGGCGGTGCAGAGAGTTGCGGTCTTCGTACGGGAACACCGCCACCGTGCGGGCGCCGAGTTCGAACGCGGCCCGGAACGCACGGATGGCGATCTCGCCGCGGTTGGCTACCAGGATCTTCGAGAACAAATGCAGGTCCTTTCGGGCGCCGCCAGGGGGCTCGACGAGAGCGCCGGACGACGTTCGCGGAACGCCGCCGAGGCTTTAGGTGCTCTCAGAGTAGTGAAGTATCGTGTCTCCTCGTGCACGTACTCAGCGTCAGCTCCCTGAAGGGAGGCGTCGGCAAGACGACGGTGACCCTGGGTCTCGCCTCCGCCGCATTCGCCAAGGGCCTCAGCACCCTCGTGGTCGATCTCGACCCGCAGGCCGACGTCTCGACCGGCATGGACATCACCGTCGCCGGTCACCTGAACGTCGCCGACGTGCTCGCGTCGCCTAAGGAGAAGATCGTCCGCTCGGCGATCGTCCCGAGCGGCTGGACCAAGGGGCGTCCCGGGAAGATCGACGTCCTCATCGGCAGCCCCTCCGCCATCAACTTCGACGGACCGCATCCGTCGATCCGCGACATCTGGAAGCTCGAGGAGGCCCTCGCGAACGTCGAGGCCGACTACGACCTCGTGCTCATCGACTGCGCCCCCTCGCTCAACGCGCTCACCCGCACGGCGTGGGCCGCGAGCGACCGCGTCGCCGTCGTGACCGAGCCCGGACTGTTCTCCGTCGCCGCCGCCGACCGGGCGCTGCGCGCGATCGAGGAGATCCGCCGCGGCCTCTCGCCCCGGCTGCAGCCGCTCGGCATCATCGTGAACCGCGCCCGCGTGCAGTCGCTCGAGCACCAGTTCCGCATCAAGGAGCTGCGCGACATGTTCGGCCCCCTCGTGCTGTCGCCTCAGCTGCCGGAGCGCACGTCGCTGCAGCAGGCGCAGGGCGCTGCGAAGCCGCTGCACATCTGGCCGGGCGAGAGCGCGCAGGAGATGGCGCGCAACTTCGACCAGCTGCTCGAGCGCGTCATGCGCACGGCCCGCATCGGCGAGTACGCGGAGACGCGCACGGCGTAGGTCGCGCCTGTGACGTTCGTCGCCGGATGACTCGGGGCGCGAGAGCACCCCTTGGGCTCGGCGCCCGCTTTGCTGTGGGCTGACGCGTGCGTTCAGCAGGACGAAGCTGCCGACGCGCCGCTGCGCAGGGGTGATTCCCGGTGTGTCGCGTCACTTGTCCTGCTGACGGAACACCCACGCGCGCGCGACTTGGTCGCGCCTCGCTGTCTGCTGGCGCGAGCGTTCAACAGGACGAAACGGACGACGCGCCGCTGCGCCCGGGCGCTCCCCCGGTGTGTCGCGTCACTTGTCCTGCTGAGGGAACACGGGCGATGACGCGCTCGCGTCGGTGCGAGGGGCCTCGATAGCGCTGCGCGCTACTCGACCGCCGAGGCGGGTCGGTTCGCGCTGCTCGTGCGCGCGCCGTGCGCTACTCGACAGCCGACTGGTGCTCGAGCGCGGGACGCGGCGGGGTCAGGAGGCCTTGGAGGCGCGGCGGGCCGCGAGCTCGTCCATGGGGTCGGCCGACGGGGAGGAGTCGAGCTCGACGAGGCTCGTCTCGACCTCGCGCAGCACCTTGCCGACGGCGATGCCGAAGACGCCCTGCCCGCGGCTGACGAGATCGATGACCTCGTCGTCGGAGGTGCAGAGGTAGACGCTCGCGCCGTCGCTCATGAGCGTCGTCTGAGCGAGGTCGTTGACGCCGGCCTCGCGCAGCTGGTTCACCGCCGTGCGGATCTGCTGCAGGGAGATGCCAGTGTCGAGCAGGCGCTTGACGAGCTTCAGCACGAGGATGTCGCGGAAGCTGTAGAGCCGCTGCGAGCCGGAGCCGGCGGCGCCGCGGATCGTGGGCTCGACGAGCTCCGTGCGGGCCCAGTAGTCGAGCTGGCGGTAGCTGATGCCGGCGGCACGCGCGGCGACGGCGCCGCGGTACCCCGCATCGACGTCGAGGTCGGGCAGACCGTCGGTGAACAGCAGCCCGAGGTCGTATCGCTCCCCGCCGCGGCCGAGATCGCTCATGCGCTGCCTTCCACCCCTCGTTGCTCCGGACCCTCGAAAAGTCTCAAGTACCGGTTGAAAGTTCGAACTGCGTCAAACCTAGCGGCGGGCCCCCACCCGATCAACGACATCCGCGTCGAGGAATCGGCGTGTCGCGGCATCCGCTTCGCGCCAGTCTACGCGTCGAGGCGTCCGAGCGCGGAGCGGATAATCCCCGCCCGCACGACCTCGAGCTGCTCCGCGATCTCGCGGGCGATCTCGGCGGCCTTGGCCCGGCTCGCCGGATCCTTGCGGCGGCGCACGGGGATGAGCGCCGACTCGATGAGGCTGAGCTCGCGCTCCGCCGACGCGCGGTAGCCGCGCAGGTGGCGCGGCTCGATGCCGGTGCGCTGCAGCTCGACGAGAGCCTTGAGCACCGTCAGCGCCTCCTGCGGGAAGCGCTCCGCGGGCTGGATGAGCGACGCGCTGATCGCGTCGTTCAGCAGCAGCGGCGTGGCCCCGGCCTCGCGCACGAGTTCCTCGCGGCTGAAGCGGCGCTCGGTCGACAGGATCGACGCGGCGGCGGGGTTCGCCCCCGGCAGCTGCGGCTGACGCCCGGCGTCGAGGTCCTCGAGGTAGCCCCGGATGACCTTGAGCGGGAGGTACTGGTCGCGCTGCATCGCGAGGATGAGGCGCAGGCGCTCGACGTCCTTCGGGGAGAACTTGCGGTAGCCCGACTCGGTGCGCTGCGGCGTGATGAGCTGACGCTCCTCGAGGAAGCGCAGCTTCGACGGACTGAGGTCGGGGAACTCCGGCGTGAGCTTCGCGAGCACCTGACCGATGCTGAGCAGCGCCGGGCTCGCGGCCTCACGCGCGGCCGCGGTCGCGCGGGCCGCCACTAGCGCTGCGACGCGTGCGCGAGGTCGAGGCGCGACGCGTAGAACGTGAGACGGAACTTGCCGACCTGCACCTCGGCGCCGTCGCTGAGGAGGGCCGTGTCGATCCGCACACCGTCGAAGTACGTGCCATTGAGCGAGCCGAGGTCGCGCACCTGGAAGGCCGTGCCGTGACGCAGGAACTCCGCGTGGCGACGCGAGACCGTCACGTCGTCGAGGAAGATGTCCGCGTCCGGGTGGCGCCCGACCGTCGTGACATCCGCGTCCAGCAGGAACCGTGCACCGGTGTTCGGTCCGCGTCGCACCACGAGCAACGCCGAGCCCGAGGGGAGCGCGCCGATGGCTTCCTGCTCCTCCGTCGTCGCGGTGTTCTCGAGCGCAGCGAGCTGCGCAGCGAACTCGTGACTGAACGTCGCCGTCGTCTCGTTGTCCGCAGGCCGATCGCCGCCGGCCCGACCCGGCGACCCGAATTCCGCCATCCCGGAACCTCCTCTGCTAGCGGTTTAGCGTATCCGATTCGGCGGGCGATTCCACCCGCGGTAGACGGATGACCCTGACGGTCTCGATCGCGTAGATGACGCCCGCCCACCAATACAGGAACGCGCCCCAGATCGCGAACGACCAGCCCACCGGGCCCGCGACCGGTGCGGTCACCGGGAGCGCCTGGGCCAGCATGATGATCGGCAGCGCGTAGAACAGGCAGAACGTCGCAAGCTTGCCGAGGTGGTGGACGGGCAGCGGACCGAAGCCGTGGTTGGCGAGGATCACGCCGAGCACGACGAGCATGAGGTCGCGGCCGACGATGACGGCGACGATCCACCACGGCACGATGTCGCGCTCGGCGAGGCCGATGAGCGTCGCGAAGATGTAGAGCCGGTCGGCGGCGGGATCGAGCAGCTGTCCCAGGCGGGTGATCTGGTGGAACCGCCGCGCGATGACGCCGTCGAGGTAGTCGGTGACGCTCGAGAAGATGAGGGTCGCCAGCGCGAGGGCGTCCTCGCCGCGCAGCAGGAACACCAGGAACACCGGCACGAGCAGCAGCCGCACGAAGCTCAGCACGTTCGGCACGGTCCAGATGCGGGAGCTGACCTCGTCGTTCCCGCTGACCACGGTCGAAGTCTACAAACCGTGCCTGCGCGTCCTCGGAGGACGAGGGGGCGACGTCGGTGGCGCGACCTAGTGTGGGGTACATGCGCAGAGGGATCGTTCCGCCCTACCTCCTCTCCCGGATCGCCGAGCAGGCGCCGCCGACGTTCAGCGTCGCGGCCGAGGCCGCCCGGCGGGCGCTCACGCTCGACGCGCCCCTGCGCACGCGGGCCCGTCTGTCGCTGTCGGTCGACGAGACCGACGGGCTCGTCGCCGAGATGCTCGACGCGCCCGACCGCCGCATCCACGACGCCCAGAACCGCGAGGAGCTGCCCGGTGTGATCGTGCGGCGCGAGGGCGAGGAGCCGACGGGCGACGTCGCCGCCGACGAGGCGTACGACGGGCTCGGCTCGACGTTCGCACTGTTCAGCGAGGTGTACGGCCGCAACTCGATCGACGACGCCGGCCTGCGCCTCGACGGCACCGTGCACTACGGGCGCAACTACGACAACGCGTTCTGGGACGGCGGCCGGATGGTCTTCGGTGACGGCGACGGCGAGATCTTCGCCCGCTTCACCGGCTCGGTCTCGGTGATCGGGCACGAGCTGGCGCACGGGGTGACCCAGTACACGGCGAACCTCGTCTACCAGGGGCAGCCGGGCGCGCTCAACGAGTCGGTCAGCGACGTCTTCGGCGCGCTCGTCGAGCAGTACCTCTTCTCTCAGGATGTCGAGCAGGCCACTTGGCTCATCGGAGAGGGGCTCTTCACCCCGCAGGTCGAGGGTCGCGCCCTCCGCTCCATGAGCGCGCCGGGCACGGCCTACGACGACGACGTCCTCGGCCGCGACCCGCAGCCCGGCCACATGCGCGACTACATCGACACTGTCGACGACAACGGCGGCGTGCACCTCAACTCCGGCATCCCGAACCGGGCGTTCTACCTCACCGCGGTCGCGCTCGGCGGCTTCGCCTGGGAGCGTGCTGGACAGATCTGGTACGACACGATCACGGCCGAGCTCTCCCCCACCGCCGACTTCGCGGCCTTCGCGGCCGCCACCCTGGACGCCGCGGCTCAGCGGTACGGTGAAGACTCCGAGGAGGTCGCCGCGGTCCGCGGCGGATGGAACGGAGTCGGGATCGATGTCGAGCGGCAGCAGTGACGACGCCCCGCGGCTCGTCCTCGTCGTCGCCCGGTCGGGCGGGTTCGCCGGCCTGACCCGTCGCTGGCGCGTCGAGGTCCGGGACGAGGCGGATGCCGCGCGCTGGCGGCCCCTCGTCGACGCGTGCCCCTGGGAGGCATCCGCACCCTCCGCCGTCCCTGATTCCTCCGGCCCTGCTTCCCCTGGCCCTGGCGCCTCCGCCCCCGGCGCCTCCGCCCCCGGCACCTCCGCCCGCGACGGCTTCGTCTACCGCATCAGCCTCGCGGACACGACGGCACCCGGTGCGCGACCCGGCGCGCCGCAGGAGCGCACCGCCACCGTGCCGGAGTCCTCTCTCGACGGACCGTGGCGCGCCCTCGTCGAGCGCGTGCAGGACGAGGGCCAGGCCGTGCCCGCCGGCCGGCGCGGCAGCGCCGTGGAGCGCTGACCGAGCACTCGCTCAGCCAGAACGCGAGTGGCGCTCATATCCTGCGGAGTATGGGCAACGAGCTTCCGGTGATCGATTCGCTCGACGAACTGACCAAGCTGTCCGAACGGGAATCGGGGCTGTACCTCCGCTATTCGGAGGGGCCGGAGGCCGACGCGTCGCACAGCAGCCGTGACACCGAGAGCGGGCTCGACCTGCCCGGGCTCTCGGTCGTGCCGATCGATCCGGAGAGCTGGTGGTCGCGGCCGCGCGAGGACTGGCTGTCGCGTCAGCTGTGCCAGTACAAGCAGCTGAAGGACAAGAACGGCGACCGCTTCGCGTGGCTGCTCCGCGGCAAGCTGATCGCCCGGGGACCGGACTCGGAGCCGCTGCTCGCCGACGTCGAGCCGGTCGCGCGGCTGAGCGAGGGGCTGCTCGACGAGGCGGAGGCGCACTACCAGGAGCACTTCGACGCCGGGCAGGGCCCGGAGGACTGAGCGGGCGGCGCACTGACCGGGCGGAGCACCCGCCGGGGCTGAAGCGGAGCTTCGCCGGACGGAGCGCCCTTCGGCAGAGCGCCGGCTGACCGGAGCCGGGCGGGCGGCCGGGGCCGCAGCGCCTCAGAGCTTGGCGTTCTTCGCCCGCACGAAGCAGTAGACCCCGTAGGCGATGAAGCCGAGCCCGACGAGCACGAGCAGCACGACGCCGAACGGCAGCGACGCGATCGCGTGCAGGGCGCCGTCGAGACCCGTGGCCTTCGAGGGGTCGGCGGTCAGCGCCGCCCACACGAAGAGCAGCCCGACGACGACGAGGGCGACGCCCTTCGCGACGTAGCCGACCACCCCGAGCCGCACGGCCGTCGTCCCGGCCGCACCGGAGGGCACCCGGATCTCCTGCGTGAAGCGCTTGGTCGCCCCGGAGTAGACGAAGTACGCGCCGACGGCGGCGACACCGAGCCCGACGAGCACCACGAGCACGACGCCGCCCGGAGCCTGGAGGAGCGTCGACGTGAACGACTGCGTCTGGCCGCCGCTCGAGGTGCCGCTGCCGAGCGCGAACCGCAGCGCGGTGATCCCCACGACGAGGTAGGCGACAGCCTTGCCGCCCTCCTTGAGCCGGGTCTTCCAGCGCTCCTTGCTGTCGGACTCGCGCGCGAGCACCGCCGAGGCGATCTGCCAGAGCGCGAGGGCGAACAGCCCGAGCGCCATCACCCACAGCAGCACGACGCCGGCGGGGTTCGATGCCACCGTGCCGAGCGCGCCCGACTGGTCGGCGCTCGCCTGACCGCTGCCGAGCGCGACGAAGATCGCGAGCACGCCGATCAGGATGTGCAGCACGCCGTTCATGGCGTGGCCGACACGGGCGAGTTTCTCGAGGGCCGGGTTCTTGGCCGCAGCCGCTGCGTTCGTCATGGGTGCTCCTGAGGGACCGTGGGGTGGGAGAGGCGGAAGGGGCGGATGCTCGTGGCATCCGCCCCTCGCCCGGTTCGGAAGATGGGCCGATCGAAGGATCGACCCGATCAGTGCGTCGGCCGGATCAGAGGATCGGCCGACCGCCCGTCACCGCGATGCGGGCGCCCGAGACGTAGCTGCCCTCGTCCGAGGCGAGCAGCACGTAGACGGGCGCGAGCTCGACCGGCTGCGCGGGACGACCGAGGGGGACGTCCTGGCCGAACGACTCGACCTTCTCCTCCGGCATCGTCGCGGGGATCAGCGGCGTCCAGACGGGTCCGGGGGCGACGCTGTTCACGCGGATGCCCTTGGGTCCGAGCAGCTGGGCGAGCGACGCCGACATGTTGGCGATCGCGGCCTTCGTCGCGGCGTAGGGCATCAGGGTCGGCGACGGGTTGTCGGAGTTGACCGAGCTCGAGCCGATAATCGACGCGCCGGCCTTGAGGTGCGGCGCGGCGGCCTTGACGAGGTGGAAGTACGCGCTCAGGTTGGTGGCGAGGGTGTAGTCCCACTCCTCGTCGGGGATCTCCTCGATCGTCTCGTGGTTCATCTGGAACGCGGCGTTCGAGACGAGCACGTCGAGCTTGCCGAACTCGTCGATCGTCTTCTGGATGATTCGGCGGCACTGCTCCGGCTTCGAGATGTCGCCGGGCACGAGCACGATGCGGCGCCCCTCCTTCTCGACCCAGCCCTTGAGCTCCTCGGCGTCCTCGTGCTCGTCCAGGTAGCTGATCACGAGATCGGCGCCCTCGCGGGCGAAGGCGAGCGCGACGGCCTTGCCGATGCCGCTGTCACCGCCGGTGATGACGGCGACCTTGCCCTCGAGCTTGCCGGAGCCCTTGTAGGACGTCTCTCCGTAGTCGGGCTTCGGGGTCATCTCCTCGTCCGTGCCGGGCACCTGCTGCTGCTGAGGCGGTTGAGTCACGTGCGTCTCCTTCCGTTGGGGTGCTTCAGTCCCAGTCGAGTACTCCGTACCCGGCTCGGGAAGGGGGCCACCGGCATACACGGCAGAATCGAAGGATGCTCGATCTCGGCCTGCTACTCGACGTCGACGGACCCATTGCGAGTCCGGCCACGCGCACCATCCGCATCCCCTCGATCCTCGACGACCTCGTCGCCCTGACCGCGGCCGGGGTGCCCGTCGCGTTCATCACCGGACGCTCCGACGGGTTCGTACGCGAGAGCGTCGTGACCCCGCTGCTCGAGCGCGGGCTCGGCGACGCCCTGCGCACGCCGGGGGCGAGGATGTTCGCCGTGTTCGAGAAGGGCGCGGTCTGGGCCGAGGTCCTGCCCGACGGGCTCGGCGAGATCGAGATCGACGACAGCGTCGCCCTGCCGGCCGCGTTCGCCGACGACGTGCGCGCGATCGTGGCCGAGCGCTACGCCGAGGCGATGTTCTACGACGAGACCAAGCGCGCCATGGTCTCGGTCGAGCAGCAGACCTCGCTGCCCGCCGAGCGCTACCCGGAGGCCCAGCAGCGCTTCGAGGAGGAGGCCTTCGGGCTGGCCGCCCGGCACGGACTCGGCATGCGCTACCGGGAGCGGCAGGTGACGGATGCCTCGGGCGCCGTGCCCTTCCGCATCGACCCGACGATCATCTCGACCGACATCGAGAGCGTGCGGCTCGACAAGGACCACGCCGCGCGGCGCGCGCTGCAGCACTTCGAGCGGACGGGCGCCCTACCCCGCACGTGGCGGAGCGTCGGCGACTCCCGGAGCGACTACAAGATGGCCGACGCGCTGCACGCAGACGGGTACGACGTCGCCCACGTCGACGTGCGTCCGGCCGACGGCGTGCTCGACAAGCCCTATCCGGTGCTGACGGAGGGCGACCTCATCCACGACGAGGCGGGCGCCGCGCTGCTGCGCTCATTCGCGGAGCGTCTCGTCTAGCCCCTTGCGAACGCGAGGACTCGTCGCTTCCGGGCCATACGATCGGAGTGATGGTCAGGTCCTCGCTCCCCCGCTCCGCGGCCGCGGCGCTCGCGCTGCCGCTGCTGCTCGGCGGCTGCGCGGCATCCGGCACCCCGCCCCTGTCGATCGCGACGGAGTTCACCGACGCGGTCGCCTCGGGCGACGGCGCCGACGCCTGCGCCCTGCTGACCCAGCGCGCCGCCGCCGACGTGGAGGAGCAGACCGGCTCGCCCTGCGCCGCGGGCGTCGTCACCCTCGATCTGCCGACCTCCACGCCCTCCGCCGCCGAGGCGTGGGGCGGCGAGGCCTTCGCCGAGTCGACCGAGGCGGCGCTGTTCCTGACCCGCGACGGCGAGTCCTGGCTCGTCCGCGCGGCCGGCTGCGTCGAGGCCGTCGTCGAGGCCCCGTTCGAGTGCATCGTGGACGGGAGCTGACGTGCGCGCGCTGTTCGTGACCTACCTGACCGTGATCCTCGGCGGTCTGGTGTACTTCCTCGCGATCGGGCTGCTCGGGCGATGAAGCGTTTCCTGCGTGACAACGGCATCGGGCTCGGCTTCGGCCTGGCCTTCCTCGTCGTGCTCGTCGCCCAGTCCTTCGCCGGCTGGGCCGCCTTCAACCAGCAGCAGATCTCGGACCACCTCGGCGAGATCGGCTACTTCGACTACCTGACCAGTGCGAGCTTCGCGGTCGACGTCAGCGAGAACTGGCAGTCGGAGTACCTGCAGTTCTCGCTCTACATCGCAGCTCTCGTCTGGCTCGTGCAGCGCGGGTCGCCGGACTCGAAGAAGGTCGAGCACGTCGGCGTCGGCAGCGACGAGGACGAGCGCCTCGGCCGGTTCGCCGAGGTCGACTCGCCGGGGCCGGTGCACGCCGGCGGCTGGCGACTGAGGCTCTACTCGAATTCGCTCGTGCTCGTGATGGGCGGCATCTTCTTCCTGTCGTGGTTCGTGCAGTCCGTCACCGGCAACGCCGCGTTCAACGCCGAACAGCTCGCCTCGCTGCAGCGCCCCCAGTCGTGGCTCGAGTACCTCGCGTCCGCCGACTTCTGGAACCGCACGTTCCAGAACTGGCAGTCGGAGCTGCTCGCCGTCGGCAGCATGTCGGTGCTCGCGATCTACCTGCGCCAGCGGGGCTCCCCCGAGTCGAAGGACGTCGGCGCCCCGCACAGCGAGACCGGCAGCTAGTCGGCGAACACCTCGTCGAGGAAATCGACGATGCGCCGCCAGGCCCGCCGGTCGGCGAGCTCGCGGTACACGGGCAGCGTCGGCAGCGTGAACGCGTGGGGCGCGCCGGAGTACGTGACGACCTCCCACGAGGCATCCGTCGCTCGCAGTTCGTCCTGGAACGCCGCGACGCGCTCGTCGGGCACGACCGGGTCGGCGCCGCCGGTGAGGATCAGCAGCGGGCAGCGGATGTCTCCGCTGTCGCCGGCCTCGTGCGTCACGAGCGAGCCGTGGATCGAGATCGCGCCGCGGAGCGCCGCCCCGCTGCGGGCGAGCTCGATCGCGGCCGTGCCGCCGAAGCAGTAGCCGAGCACGACGACGCGCTCGGGGTCGACCCGCCGGTCGGCGAGCAGCCGGTCGAGGCCCGCGCGCACCCGGGCCCTCAGCAGCGGTAGATCGCCGTAGTACCGGCCCGCCTCCTGCGCGGCCGCATCCCCCTGCGGCCGGATGCCGGCGCCGTACACGTCGCAGGCGAAGGCGACCAAGCCCAGGCGGGCGAACATCTCGGCGCGGGTCGCGACGTACTCGCCGACGCCCGTCCAGTCGTGCACGAGGAGCACGCCCGGCCGCCGCTCGTCGGTCGAGCGGTCGGCGGCGAGCACCCCCTCGAACGGCTCGCCGGCGATCTCGTACCCGACGGGCTCGACGGCGATGTCCGCGCCGAGCCGCAGCGGAACGGTCGAGAGCAGGGCGTCGTGGCGGGGATCGCGGGAGGTCATCCCGTGAGAATACGGCCGAGTTCCGACGAGTTCCTGCCGAGGGAGCCACCGCCCGGCATGCGGACCGGTCGCTCGGGCCCGATCGTCGCTAGCCTTCCTCGTCGTGAGCACGAGTTCGCGCGATGCGGTCCGCACCCCGACCCCGCCCCGGCGCCGCCTGCACCCCGGCTGGATCGTCGCCGCCGTCGCCTTCGTCGCGCTCGTCGCGGCGGCCGGGTTCCGTGCCGCCCCGAGCGCGCTGATGCTGCCGCTCGAGGGCGAGTTCGGGTGGTCCCGCACCGAGATCTCCTCGGCCGTCACCGTGAACCTGCTGCTCTACGGCCTCACCGCGCCGTTCGCCGCGGCGCTGATGAACCGGTTCGGCATGCGGGCGATCACGACCGGCGCCCTCGTGCTCGTCTCGGCGGGCGCGGGCCTCAGCGTCTTCGCGACGGCCCCGTGGATGCTCGTCGCCACGTGGGGCGTGCTGATCGGGCTCGGCACGGGCTCGATGGCGCTCGTCTTCGCCGCGACCGTCGCCGACCGCTGGTTCGTGGAGCGGCGCGGGCTCGTCGTGGGCGTGCTCACGGCGGGCGGCGCGACCGGACAGCTCGTCTTCCTCCCGCTCATCGCGGCCCTCGTCGAGACCAACGGATGGCGCGAGGCGACGCTGCTCGTCGCGGCGGCGGCCCTCGCGGTCGTGCCGCTCGTGCTCGTCTTCATCCGCAACCGCCCCGAGGACCTGCAGGTCACCCCGTTCGGCGCGCCGGAGGGGTGGACTCCCCCGCCGCGGCAGACGGGCAACGCCGCCCGGATCGCCCTGTCGACGCTCGCCCGCGCGTCCCGGCGACCGACGTTCTGGGCGCTCGCGGCGGGCTTCGCGATCTGCGGCGCGACGACGAACGGCCTGGTCGGCACGCACTTCATCCCGAGCGCCCACGATCACGGCATGGCCGAGACGACCGCGGCGGGGCTGCTCGCCGTCGTCGGCATCTTCGACGTGGTCGGCACGATCGCCTCCGGCTGGCTGACCGACCGCTACAACCCCCGCGTGCTGCTCGGCATCTACTACGCCGGCCGCGGTCTCGGCCTGCTCGTGCTGCCGTTCCTGCTCGGTGCCACCGTCGAGCCGCCGATGCTCGTGTTCGTCGTGGTCTACGGCCTCGACTGGGTGGCGACGGTGCCGCCGACGGTCGCGCTGTGCCGCGAGCTGTTCGGCATGGACGGGCCCGTCGTCTTCGGCTGGGTGTTCGCGTCGCACCAGTTCGGCGCCGCGCTGGCTGCCTCGGTCGCGGGCTTCGTGCGCGACGCGACCGGGGAGTACACGCTCGCCTGGTTCGGTGCGGCGGGTCTCTGCGTCGTCGCGGCGGTGCTCAGTCTCGCGATCCGCCGGGCGCCGACGAGTACCACTCCGCCAGCCGTCGTAGCCCCTCGTCGAGGCTGACCTCCGGCTGCCACTCGAGCTCGGCGCGCGTGCGGCGCTGGTCGAACCAGTGCGCGGTGGAGAGCTGCTCGGCGAGGAACCGGGTCATCGGGGGCTCGTCCTCGCCGGGTGCGACGCGCCAGACCGCCTCCACGGCGGCACCGGCCGTGCGAGCGACCCCGGCGGGCACCCGCCACTCCGGCGGGGCGACGCCCGCGGCTCGGCAGATGCCGCCGATCAGCTCGGCGACGGGGCGCGGCTCGCCGTTCGTCAGCACGTACGCCTTGCCGTGCACCTCCGGGGCCCGGTCGAGCGCGGCGGCGATCCCCGTCGCGGCGTTGTCGAGGTAGATCGTGTCGATGAGCGCGGCGCCGTGACCGAGGAGCGGCAGGCGCCCGGAGCGGGCGCGGTCGACGATCCGCGCCACGAGCTGCGTGTCGCCGGGGCCCCACACGAGGTGCGGGCGCACGGCGACCACGGGCATCCGTTCGTCGTCGGCGGCGAGGGCCAGCAGTTCCGCCTCGGCCTTCGTGCGCGCGTAGTCGCCGCGTGCGTGCGCCGGGTCGGCGGGGGTGGCGTCGTCGCCGATGATCGAGTCGCCGGTGTGCGCGACCGACGGCGAGGAGACGAAGACGAACCGCCCGACGCCCGCCGCCTTGGCGGCCTGCAGGAGGGCGTAGGTGCCGCCGACGTTGACGAGGGTGAAGTCGGCGGGGTCGCCGGCGAGGGAGACCTTCGCGGCGAGGTGCACGATGGCGTCCTGACCGGCCACCGCGCGCGCGACGTCGCCGGGCTCCGTGACGCTGCCGAGCAGGTCGGCGACGCCCGCGACGCCGGAGGGACGGCGCTGGAACGTCGTCACCTCGTGGCCGCGGCGGGCGATCTCGGCGGCGACGGCGCCGCCGAGCAGTCCGCTGGCCCCGGTGACGAGCACCCTCACGGTGCCGTCATCCGTCCGCCGGCGAGCACGTCCTCCGCCCAGCGCGAGAGCCGGGTGCGGTCGATCTTCGAGTTGTGCCGGATGTCGGTGGGCAGGGCCGGCACGACGAGCACAGCCGCGACCGGCAGGCCCGCCGCCGTCCGCACCGCCGAGGCGAGGTCGGCCGGGGCGAGCCGGGGCTGGGAGACCCCGGCGACCGTCTCCAGCACGACGACGCAGTGCTGAGTGCCCCGCGGGCCGACGGCCGCGAGGGCGGCCCGGCGCACGTCGGGCACCGTCTCGACGCGTTGCTCGACCCCGACCGGGGTGACGACGCCGTGCGCGGTGACGACGACGTGCGGCAGGCGTCCCTCGACCCACAGTCGGCCCTCGGCGTCGAAGTGGCCGACGTCGCTAGTGCGGTGCCAGCGCTCGTCGTCGGGGGTGCCGGCGACGGCGGCGCGGTCGGTGAACCAGAGCCGGTCGTAGCCGGACTTCACGTGCGGGGCCGAGACGACGATCTCGCCCGTGACGTGCGGCCGGTCGGACAGCTCGCCGACGGCGCGCCCGTCGTCGTCGAGCGCGCTGATGCGCACCTGCACGTTCGCGGCGGGGGTGCCGACGCAGACGCCCTCCTCGCCGGAGGTCGCGGCGTCGCGGATGGTCTCGAGCGAGACATCCGTCATGAGCAGCCCCTCGGTCATGCCGTAGGGGGTGTGCACGCTCGCGTTCGGCAGAAGGCCGGCCGCGCCCTCGAGCAGGGTGGGCGACAGCGGCGCGCCGGCCGAGAGCATGAGACGGATGCCGCCGAGCGCGGCCCGCTCGTCGGCGCCGAGCGCCTGCTCGGTCGCGAGCACGTTGGCGACGGCCGCCGGAGAGAGGAACAGCGCGGTCGCGTCCACCTCTCGCGCGGCGGCCGCGACGGCCCTGGCGGTGAGGGTCGCGGGCGCGGTGACGTCCATGTCGGGGGCGGCCGAGCGGGCGCCGAGGGCGGGGCCGAGCAGTGCGAACGGGGCGAAGCCCGCGACGAGCCCGGTGCCCGGGCCGATGCCGTACTGGGCGGCGAGCACGTCGCGCACGCCCTCGAGCTGCGCGTGCGTGTAGCGCACGCCCTTCGCGGGACCGGTCGAGCCCGAGGTGAAGAGGACGGCGGCGAGAGCGCCGGCAGCCGGCTCCGGCGGCAGCTCCCTGCCGCGCCCGAGCGCGACGAGCTCGCCGAAGGAGTGGTCGACGCCGAGCAGGCGACGGCTCGCGGCAGGAAGCGTCGCCGTCGAGATCCGCCGGCCCGGCCAGCCGAGCGCGCGGGCGGCGGTGAGCCCGGGCACGGCGCCGAGGACGTGATGGGGGTACGCGCCACGGACCGCGCGGGTGAGGCCCTGCACGCCGAGACCGGCGTCGGCGACGACGACGACCGCGCCGATGCGGAGGCACGCGTAGAGCGCCGCGGTGAGGTCGGCGCCCGGCGGCACGAGCAGCGACACGCGGTCACCGGGACGGACGCCCGCGGCGACGAGCCCGGCGGCGAGCTCGTGCACGCGCCGCGACAGCAGCCGCCAGCTGATGCGCCGCGGCGCGGGCCCGGTCGGCGGGGCGAGCTCGGCGAGGGCGAGCTCGTCGGAGTCCGCGCGCTCGTCGAGGTGATGCCAGAGGGGGCGGCGAACGTGCGAGGGATCCTCTGCCCGATCGATGCCCGGCGCCCCACGATGCGAGGCGCCGGACGCAGCCTCGGAGAGCGCTCCGTCCGGTAGCCGTTCGTCGAGCCACGCGAGCGCGACCCCGGCATAGTCGGCGTCCTCGGCCACGAGGTGACCGGCTCCTTCGAAGCGGTGCACGTCGGCGTGCGGCATCCGGTCGATCAGGTCGTCGAGGTAGCGGTCGCTGAAGATCGGGTCGCGGGGACCCCAGACGAAGAGGGCGGGCACGTCCAGCGCGCGGACGCCGGCGGCGATCCGCTCGAGCTCGGCGAAGCTCTCGTGCTCGGGGCCGACGGGGATGTCCGCCACGAACGCACCGATGCCGCCGCGGCGGTCGGAGCCGCGGTACGGGGCGCGGTAGGCGTTCCGCACGTCGGTCGGCAGCGGCGGCGACGCGAGCGCGAGCGTCGTCTCGAGGAACGCCGGGGTCGCGACGGTGCCCCTCGGCAGCACGCCGGGCGCGAGCGCGAGCCGCAGCGGCGCCGGGATCGGCACGCCCTCGGGCTGGTGGATCGCCGTGTTGAGCAGCATGACGCCGGCGAGCAGCTCGGGGTGGTCGACGGCCCAGCCGAGCGACACCACGCCGCCCCAGTCGTGGCCGAACGTGACGACGGGGCCGGCGAGCCCCAGGGCGTCGGTGAGCCGGCCGAGGTCGGCGACGCGGCGTGCGAGCGGCCGCCGCTCCCCCGTCCGCTCCGAGAAGCCCATCTCGAGCTGGTCGACGGCGACGACGCGCCAGGCGGGGCCGCCCCGCAGCGCCGCATCCGTCGCCTGCTCGGCGAAGCGCCGCCAGAGGTACGACCAGGTGGGGTTGCCGTGCACGCACAGGACGGTGCCGACCGGCTCCACGCCGTGCTCCGCGAGCACCGCGCCCGTGTCGAGCACGTGCCACGTCGCCTCGCCGTCGTCGACGAGCCGGGAGAACCGCGGGTCGAGCCCGGGCAGGCCGGGCGGCGGGACGGTGGCAGCGGAGCGGGGGGTCGCCGGGAGCCGGCGACTCACCAGGCGAGCTCCAGCATCGAGGTGTTCAGCCCGCTGCCGACGCCCATCAGCAGCACCCGGTCGCCGCGCTTGAGCTTGTGCTGCTCCTCGGCGAGGGTGATCGGGATCGACGCGGGGCCGACGTTGCCGTACTTGGGGTAGGTCAGCGGGATGCGCGAGCGGTCGAGGCCGGCGGCCTTGACGATGGAGTCGGTGTGCACGTCGGAGACCTGGTGGAGGATGTAGCGGTCCATCGAGTCCCAGCTCCAGTGCTTCTTCGCCTCCTTCCACGCGGAGACGACGAGGTCCATGCCGCCCTTGAGCAGCGCCTTCGCGTCGGTGAACATGCCGTCGACGCTGCCGACGCACAGGTCGTTGAACTGGGTCGCCGCGCGCGTGATGCCACCGACGAGGCGGTGCCCGCCGGGGTGCTCGTCGGCGGGACCGAGGATCGCGGCGGCGGCGCCCGACCCGAGGGTCAGGCTCGCGAACTCGCTCATGAAGTCCTTGCGCTTGATGCCCTCGCGCTGCAGGCGCTCGATCGTGTTGATCTGCACCTCGTCGGCGTCCTCGCCGTCGATGATCATCGCGTACTTGATCTGCCCGGAGTCGATCAGCTGCGCGGCGAGGGTCATGCCGTTGACGAAGCCGAGGCACGCGTTGGCGATGTCGAAGTTGATGGCGCTCGAGGGCAGACCGAGTCCGTGGTGCATCCGCACGGCGACGCTCGGCTCGAGATGCGGCCGCGTGACGGACGTGTTGATGAGCAGCCCGATGTCCTTGGCCTCGATGCCCGCCTCGTCGAGCGCGGCGCGACCCGCGGCGACGGCGGCGCTGTCGAACGCGAGCTCGCTGCCCCAGTTGCGGCGTTCGTGCACCCCGGCGACGCGCTGCAGCAGCCCGGTCGGCAGCTTGAGACGCTTGAGCACCGGGGCGAGCTGACGCTCGATCGCCTCGGAGGTCGTCACGATCGGCGCGATCGTCGTCTTGACTGCGAGTAGCGCGACGTTGCGGTGCGTCGTCGTCGCGTTTCCGTTCAACGGGTCTCCTGTCGAGAGTCTGGTGTTCGAGCGTCTGCTCTACATGTTCCCCCGATGGGCTGTCCGCAATCCGGGAGCATGCTGAATGCCCCGAGAACGCGGCAACCTCCTGATCCTACGAGCGCTTGACGACGGAGTGCTGAGCACCGGTACCGTGCAGGCGGATGCCACGAGGCCGCGCACCCCGCCCGGCCGGGCGCCGGAGGAGGGAACCCCGACGTGAAGTCGACTCTGTTCAACCAGGGGCACAACGAGACGCAGGCCCGCGAGTGGCTGGCCCTGCAGAACCCCTACATGCTGAAGGCGCGGGTGTACCCGCAATACGACCTCATCGCGCAGAAGGGGTCGATGGTCGCCTACCAGGGCAACATCGAGTTCGCGCACGAGGGCTCCTCGAGCGTCGGCCAGTTCCTCAAGAAGATGGTCTCCTCCGACGATCAGCCGCTCATGCGCGTGACCGGCGACGGCGAGGTGTTCCTCGCCAGCCAGCGCAGCGACATCCACCTGCTCGAACTCGAGAACGAGTCGATCACCGTCAACGGCAAGAACCTCCTCGCCTTCCAGGCGCACCTGAAGTACGACCTCAACCGGGTGCAGGGCGCCGGCATGGTGACGGGCGGCCTCTTCAACACGACGCTCACCGGTCAGGGCACCGTCGCGATCCTCGCCCAGGGCGAGCCCGTCATCCTCGACTGCTCCCAGCAGCCCACGTTCACCGACATGAACGCGACGGTCGGCTGGTCGGCGAACCTCGTGCCCGGCATCAAGTCCTCCTTCACCGCCGGCGCGCTGATCGGCCGGGGCAGCGGCGAGGGCTTCCAGTACGCCTTCCACGGGCCGGGCTGGGTCATCGTGCAGCCCTCGGAGTGGATCGCCGCGTCCACCACGGCGACTTAGAGAGACGGGGGCTCCGGGGGTCTGCTCGGAGGACTGATCGATTGACGGTCGGGCCGGATGCCGCGGGGCATCCGGCCTCTCTGCTTCCCGGGCCCTGTTCTGAACTCCCGGACCTACTTGCTCTTCGCCGCGGCCTTCATCGCCCGCTTCGCCTCGCGCACCTTCGTCAGGGACGCGGGGTCGACGATGTCGGCGACGGAGACGAACGAGCCCTCGTCGCCGTAGTGACCGGCCGCCTCGCGCCAGCCGGCGCCGGTGAAGCCGTACTGCTTGCCGAGCAGCGCCAGGAAGATCTTCGCCTTCTGCTCGCCGAAGCCCGGGAGTCCCTTGAGCCGGCGCAGCACCTCGGGCCCGTCCGGCTCGCCGTCGGTCCAGATCGCCTCCGCCCGTCCGCCCCAGTCGTCGACGACGGACTGGCACAGGGTGCGGATGCGGGCCGCCATCGAGCCCGGGTAGCGGTGCACCGCGGGCGGGGTGCGGCAGAGCTCGACGAAGGCGTCCTCGTCCTGCGCGGCGATCGTCGCCGCGTCGAAGGCGCCGAGCCGGTCCCTGATCTTGGCCGGGCCGGCGAACGCGGTCTCCATGGCGACCTGCTGGTCGAGCAGCATGCCGACGAGCAGCGCGAGCGGATCGGTCGAGAGCAGCGCGTCGGCGGCGTCGTCACCGGTGATGTGCAGTTCGGCGGTCATGCCTCGATGATCGCACCGCCGTCAGTCCTCGGACGCGACCCAGCCGGTGCGTGCGTACGGGTTGGGCTCCTCGCCAGGCCGGTCGGGCTCCCCCGCCGTGCCGGACCCCGCCCGGTCGGGTTCCTCCGCCGTTCCGTTCTCGGCCGTGCCGTGCTCCGCCCGCTCGATCCGCCGCCGGAGGCATCCGCGGAGATCGTCGAGCTCCGCCCCCGACGCGTCACCGCGATCGACGACGCGG
Source organism: Desertivibrio insolitus (assembly GCF_017355965.1). Taxonomy (GTDB): domain Bacteria; phylum Actinomycetota; class Actinomycetes; order Actinomycetales; family Microbacteriaceae; genus JAFIQW01. The sequence goes on along the minus strand of NZ_JAFIQW010000007.1, from coordinate 58,443 downwards.
CAGCGCACGCGGCATCCGCCCGCGGTCCGCTCGTCGAGCCTGACCTCCGCACGGAGCCCGGACGCCGTGACGCACTCGAGCAGCAGCGGATCATCCTCGCGAGGGACGAACCGGAGACCTTCGCAGCCGTCGGAGCCGTCGTGCAGCGCCGCGAGCACCTCGACCGGCTCGAGCGGCGTCGCGAAGCCGTCGAGGCGCCGTCGACGCCAGGGCCCGCGGATCCGGCCGGTCGCGGTGGGCAGCGTGGCACCCACCTCAGCCGAGCGTCTTCTCGTGGGCGTGGTGCCCGACCGCGAAAAGGGCGACGCCGACCACGGTGACCGCGACGTAGACGAGGAACAGCACGAGCGACGGGGTGCCGATCGCCATCAGTGCGGCGCCGACGATGAACAGGACCAGGCCAGACGCCTGGAAGATGCGCGCGGTCATGAGCGGAAGAGTCGTCCCCGGATATTTGACTGGAATGTGGCTTTCATCAATCCTCGTATTCCTGACCACCGTCAAGTCAGCCCCAGAAGGGGTGCCACGACGGCTCGGACCGGGCGTTCGACGCGGTGCGCTAGCCTGCGGAAAGTGAGCCGAACCGGGAGGGGAAGCATGAGGATCCGCGGGATCGCCGCCGCCGTCGTCTCGGCACTGATGCTCGCACTCTCGCCCGTCGCGGCGGTCGCCGAGGAACCGCCGACCCTCGGCTCCTCGCCGATCTTCGACCCCGACGGGGTGCTGGGCTCCGGTCGCGCCGACGTCGAGTCCGCCATCGAGCAGCTGTCGGCGGAGCACCAGATCGATCTCTTCGTGGCGTACGTCGACGACTTCGAGAACCCGGCCGACGCGCAGGCGTGGGCCGACGCGACAGCCGAGCTCAACGGGCTCGGGCCGCGCGACTACCTCCTCGCGGTCGCGACCGAGGGGCGCACCTACTACATCTCCTCGACGTCGGACGGTCCCGTCGGCTTCGACGCCGTCACCCGGATCGAGGCCCAGCGCGTCGAGCCCGAGCTCGCGTCGGAGGACTGGGCGGGCGCCGCCGTCGCCGCCGCGGACGGGCTCGCCGACGAGGCCGCGGGGCCCGACCTGTCGTGGCTGCTCTGGCTCGCGCTCGCGGCACTCGTGCTGATCGGCGTGCTCGCCCTCGTCGGTGCCATCCGTCGCCGCCGCACGGCGGCCGCCGCGAGGGAACGCGCGGAACAGGAGCTCGCCCAGCTCGAGCAGCACGCCGGACGCGCCCTCGTCGCCGCCGACGACGCGATCGCGACCAGCACCGACGAGCTCGGCTTCGCCACCGCGCAGTACGGCACCGAGGCGACGGCCGGCTTCGGCCGCGCCCTCGAGGAGGCCCGCCGCTCCCTGTCCGAGGCCTTCGCGCTGCGGCAGCAGCTCGACGACGCGTACCCCGAGAGCCCCGACCAGCGACGCGCCGCCCTCACCCGCATCATCGAGGTCGCCGAGGGCGTCGACCGCAGCCTCGACGAGCAGGCCGACGCGTTCGACGAGCTGCGCAAGCTCGAGCAGAACCTGCCGAGCGCGATCGCCGCCGCCCGCGCCGAGGCGGAGGCCGTCGCCGACCGCCTGGACAGGGCGAGGGCGGCGCTCGCCGACATGACCTCCCGCTACGGCGCCGCAGCCGTCGACCTGGTCGACGACAACCTGCCGGAGGCGGAGCGCCGGCTGAGCTTCTCCCGCACGCAGCTCGCCGAGGCGGAGTCCGCCCTCGCCGCCGACACGGGCGCCGCCGCGACCGCGGTGCGCGCCGCCGAGGAGGGCGTCGACCAGGCGGGCACGCTCGCCGACGCGATCCTCCGCCGCGCGGACGAGCTGCGCGCGGCCGCCGAGACCGTGCCGCGGGCGCTCGCCGAGCTGAGCAGCGACGTCGCCGCGCTGCGGGCGGTGCCGCCCGCCTCTCCCCTGCACCCGGAGGCCGTCGGCGCCGCGGATGCCGCCGAGCGGCTGCTCGCCGAGGCGCCCAACGGCCCGGACGATCCGACGGCCCGCCTCGCCCGGATCGCCGAGCTCGACCGGCGCGTCGACGCGGTGCTCGTCGGGGTGCGGGAGTCGGCCGAGCAGGAGCGACGCTCCCGCGCGGCCGCGGAGCACGCCCTGTTCGACGCGCGCAGCCGCTTCGCCGCGGCGCGCGACTACATCCTGACCCGCCGCGGCGCGATCGGTCACACCGCCCGCACCCGCCTCGACGAGGCGGCTCGTGCACTCGCCGACGCCGAGGCGTTCGCGGCGAGCGACCCGGCTCGCGCCGCGAGCATCGCCGGCCGCGCGTCCGCGCTCGCCGACGACGCGCACCGCATCGCCCGCGCCGAGGCGGCCCCGTACGGCTACGGCGGAGCGCAGTGGTCCGGCGGCGGGCGCGACGGCGACGACCTCGGCGCGATGCTCGGCGGCATCCTGATCGGCTCGGTGCTCGGCGGCGGCGGGTCGCGGGGTGGATTCGGCGGCGGCTTCGGAGGCGGCGGGTTCGGCGGCTCCCGCGGCGGTTTCGGCGGCGGAGGCTTCGGAGGCGGAGGCTTCGGAGGCGGCGGCTTCGGAGGCGGCGGCGGTCGACGCGCCGGCAGTTTCGGCGGCGGCGGTTCCCGCGGACGCCGCGGCGGCGGCAGGTTCTGACGGTCGGACAAGACGACCACACGAGAAAGGGAACGCATGGTTAAGCAATCGATCCTCGGACGTATCGCCCAGCTGGCGAGGGCGAACATCAACGCCCTCATCGATCAGGCGGAGGACCCCCAGCTCATGCTCGATCAGATGATCAGGGACTACACCAACAACATCGCGGAGGCCGAGTCGGCGATCGCCGAGACGATCGGCAACCTGCGGCTGCTCGAGGACGACCACCGCGAGGACCTGCAGGCCGCCGAGCAGTGGGGCTCCAAGGCCCTCGCGGCGAGCCGTAAGGCCGACGAGCTGCGCACGTCCGGCGACACCGCCGGCGCCGACAAGTTCGACAACCTCGCCAAGGTCGCGCTGCAGCGCCAGATCTCCGCCGAGAACGAGGCGAAGTCGGCCGAGCCGACGATTGCCGCGCAGAACGAGGTCGTCGCGAAGCTCAAGGCGGGGCTCGAGGCGATGCGCGGCAAGCTCGACCAGCTCCGTGCGAAGCGCGACGAGCTCGTCTCCCGGGCCAAGGTCGCCGAGGCCCAGAGCCGCGTGCAGGACGCGCTCAAGAGCATCGACATCATGGACCCCACGAGCGAGGTGAGCCGCTTCGAGGAGAAGATCCGCCGCGAGGAGGCTCGCGTGCGCGGCGCGCAGGAGCTCGCCTCGTCGAGCCTCGACGCGCAGTTCGAGAGCCTCGACGACCTCGGCGAGGAGGCCGAGGTCGAGGCGAGGCTCGCCGCGCTCAAGGCGAAGTGAGCGACGCCGGCCGGGGAGCGTCCGCTACCCGGCCGGCACCCGCACGAGGCCCGCGCGGGCGGCGATCCGCTCCTCGCGCCAGAACTCGGGCAGATACGTCGCGCCGTGCTCCCAGAGCGCCCGCTCCACGATCACGCTGACCACCCCCGGCCCGCCGACGCGCTGCGGCTGCCGCGCGAGGGCGAGCACGATGTCGAAGTCGAGCCGGATGTCGACGAGCCGGCGCCCCGACGCGGCGAGCGCCAGCACGGCGGGCGTCGCCGGGGCGCTGAGCAGCACGGGCTCCGCGACCGGGGTTCCGGCCAGCACGGCCTGCGCCGCGACATCCGCGCCGAAGCTGTGCGCGAAGAGCGAGTCGATGCCCGCGGGCGCCGCCCAGCGTCGGAGCCGCGTCGCCGCGAGCGCTCGCACGCCGGCGTCGAGAGCACCGCTCCACGAGAACTCGCGCCCGCCGGCGTAGAGGCCGGGGCGCAGGGTGGAGAGGTAGCGGTGGAAGTCGCCGCCCGGGTACCACCACTCTCCCGCCCAGCCCCACGTGCCGTGCACGATCGTCGACTCGACGGGCGCGGGCGGGAGCGGTGCGAGCGCGCCGGACACCTTCCCTGCGGAGGGCGCCGGTCGGAGCGCGAGCGCCTGTGCGAAGCCGCGCACGATCGGATCCGCCGAGCGCGCGGCATCCGCGACCCTCGTGGCGGCGAGCACGCGCAGCAGCTCCCCGGGGTCGTCGCCGAGGAGGGCGTTGCGGACGACGAAGGAGGCGCGCTGCGCCCAGCGCGGGCCGTCCCAGCCGCCGTGGCCGCCGGGCGCGGGCACGGCGTGGTCGTCGAGCATCGCGACGGCGGCCGCGGCCGACTCCCGCTCGAGCGGGCTGCAGGTGCCCGCGACGAGGAGCGCGAGTCGCGCCTCCCCGCGCCCGGTCGAGAGGTCGGCCCATGCCCTGCGGCGCACCCGGTCGGCGTCGAAGTCCTCGGCGACGGCGCGGAGGTAGCGGTACTGCTCCGCCTCGCCCGGCGGACCCGGGACCGGCACCCGCCGCAGCCCGACCGGCGGAGCCGGCGGCACGGCGGGAGTGCCGAGCGCCCCGGCGAGCGCGAAGCGCGCCGCGTTGGTGCCCTCATGGACGGGAAGGGCCGCGATCGACCCGGGGTCGTCGCTGACCGTGTACTCCTCGAGCATCGTCCCGAGCCTAGGCGGGCGACTCCCGGTCTGCCCGTTCTCAGCCGGTGCGCCGACACTGGGCGCATGACAACCCTCAGCCGCCCCCGCAGGGGCAAGGTCATCGCCGGGGTCTGCGCCGGCCTCGCCCGGCGCTTCGGGCTCCCGCCGTTCCTCGTGCGGCTCGCGTTCGTGCTGTCGCTCTTCCTGCCGGGGCCGCAGGTGATCATCTACGTCGCGCTGTGGCTGATCATGCCGCAGGACCGTTGAGCACTCTTTCCTGAGGCTCTCTCAGCCGGGGCGCGCATCCTGAGGGCATGCGTCTCGGCGGCGAGCGGCGGCCCTTCGACGACCGGCGGTCGGCCGGCCGGGAACTCGCGGCCGTCGTGCGCGAGCGGATGCCGCACGGCGACGGGCTGGTGCTGGCGCTGCCGAGGGGCGGCGTGCCCGTCGCGGCCGAGGTGGCGGCCGCGCTCGGCGCCCCGCTCGACGTGCTCGTCGTGCGGAAGCTCGGGGTGCCGCACTCCCCCGAGCTCGCCATGGGGGCGATCGCGAGCGTGGCCGGCCGGATCGAGAGCACACGGAACGACCGGGTGCTCCACGACGCGTTCGAGCGGGGCGCGGAGAGCGCGCTCGCGGCGGTCACCGCCGCCGAGGAGCGCGAGCTGCAGCGGCGCCTGCGGGCCTACCGCGGCGAGCGCCCGCCGCTCGACGTGGCCGGCCGCACGGTCGTGCTCGTCGACGACGGCATCGCCACCGGCGCCACCGCACGCGCGGCGGTGGCCGCCGCCCGAGCGGCGGGAGCGGGACGAGTGGTCGTCGCCGTGCCGGTGTCGCTCGGCGACGCCGCGGGCGCGACCGGCGCCGACGACGTGATCGATCTCTGGCGGCCCGGGTTCTTCTCGGTCGGTCAGGCGTACCTCGACTTCCGGCAGACCACCGACGACGAGGTGCGCTCGCTCCTCGGCGTTCCGGGGCCGGCCGGGGACGGAACGGAAGGGGAACCGGCACCATGAACGACATCCGGCGGCAGGCGCTGCCGCTCAGGCATCCGTCCGATCTGGATCCGCTGCTCGACCGGATCGGCGACGCCCGCTACGTGCTGCTCGGCGAGGCGTCGCACGGCACGGCGGAGTACTACGACTGGCGCGCCGAGCTCACCCTGCGGCTCGTCCGGGAGAAGGGCTTCTCCTTCGTCGGCGTCGAGGGCGACTGGCCCGACTGCTACGAGGTGAACGCGTCGGTCACGCTCGCGCCGGACGCGCCCGACGACCCTCGCGACGCGCTGCACGACTTCGAGCGCTGGCCCACCTGGATGTGGGCCAACGAGCAGGTCGTCCGTTTCACCCGGCGGCTGCGCGAGCACAACGCCGGCCTGCCGGACGAGCACCGGGTGGGCTTCTACGGCCTCGACGTCTACAGTCTCTGGGACTCCCTGCGGGAGACGGTCGACTACCTGCGGCAGAACGAGCCCGCGCACGTCGAGACCGCGCTGCAGGCCGTGCGCTGCTTCGAGCCCTACCGGGAGGACGCGGAGTCGTACGCGTGGTCGACGACGCTCGTGCCCACCGGCTGCGAGGCCGAGGTCGTCGGCCTCCTCTCCGAGGTGCGGCAGGCCGCCGACCGCGGGGGCGGGCGCGACCGCGACGCGCTGTTCAACGCCGAGCAGAACGCCAGAGCGGTGCGGGGCGCGGAGGCGTACTACCGCGCGATGATCCGCGGCGGGCCCGACTCCTGGAACATCCGCGACCGGCACATGGTCGAGACCCTCGACGAGCTCATGGAGCACCACGGTCCCGACGCCAAGGCGATCGTGTGGGAGCACAACACGCACATCGGCGACGCCCGGTACACCGACATGGCGAGGGCCGGCATGGTCAACGTCGGGCAGCTCGTGCGCGAGCGGCACGGCGACGAGGGCGTCGTCGCCGTCGGCTTCGGCGGCTACCGGGGGTCGGTCATCGCCTCGCCCCGCTGGGGCGGGCGGATCGAGCGGATGCCTCTGCCCGACGCCCGCACGGGAAGCGTCGAGTCGCTGCTGCACCGCGCGCTCGCGCCCGACCTCGACGCGGCCCTCTTCGTCTTCGGCGACGAGCCCCCGGCGTGGAGCCTCGAGGAGCGCGGTCACCGGGCGGTCGGCGTCGTGTACTCGCCGGAGCGCGAGGCGCTCGGCAACTACGTGCCGACCGTGCTCGGGCGCCGGTACGACGCTTTCTGCTGGTTCGACCGCACCGAGGCGCTGACGCCGCTGCACGGGGTGCACCCTGACACGAGGGAGCCGGAGGGCTGGCCCTTCGGCGAGTGAGCCGTCAGAGCACGATGCCGTGCTGCCGCGCGTACTCCGCGAGCACGTGCTCGGTCGTCGCGCCCTCGACGAGCAGTTCGGAGCGGAGGAAGTGGGCGTACGAGTGCACGGCGTCCTCGAGCATCCGGCCGGCGAGCTGCACGGCCACCCGCCGGGACTGCACCGCCTGCCGCGCGAGCACCAGGCAGTAGGGCAGGTTCGCCGCGAGCGAGGAGTCGCGGTGACCGGATGAGAAGTAGAACACCTCCTCGTTCTGGCTCAGGTCGACCTGCGTCTGCACGAGGTCGGTCGTCAGCCGGTCGAGCAGCGACGCCGCCGCCTGCTCGTCCATCGCCGCGAGCTCGCGGTGCGCCCCCATGTGCTCCAGCAGCGCGATCCGCTGGGCGAGCGCTCGGCGGCGGCCGATGCCGGGGTACAGCTCCATGAACCACGCGACGGCGGCCGTGAGCAGCGCGAAGCCGACGATCGCCTCGAACGGCATCACGACGCGGAGCCAGGGGTAGACCGGGGTCAGGTCGCCGATGCCGAGCGTGGACAGCGTGACCATCGAGATGTAGACGGCCTCGAGGGGCGGAAGATACCGCGCGGGGTCGAGCCCCTGCGTGTACAGGAACCCGTCGGGCATCGCGGGGAGGTAGACGAAGGCCCAGCCGACCACCTGGAACGCCGCCCACGTGATCAGCACCGCGAGGATGACGAACGGCCCGGCCATGGGCACACCGTTGCGGCCCGTGCGGCGCATGACCCACCACGCGGCGCTCGCGACGCCCTTCGTGATGCGGCCGCGACCGGTCGGATGCAGCAGGGTGCGGTACACCTCGTACAGTCCCGTGAGCACGAGCGCGCCGCCGAAGGCGACCGAGAGCCAGCCCAGGGCGGTCACGGCCGCCTCCCCCGCTGCGGGGCATCCGCGGGGCGAACGGACGACGGAGTCACCCGTTCATTGTGACCCCGCCGACCGCGCGTCCGTCAGCCCCGGCCGCCGAGCCCCACGCGGTCGGGCACGACGAAGGGCAGGCCGGGCAGCCAGCGCTCCGGGTCGGGCCACGGGCGCCCGGTCGGCAGGCGGCGCAGCATCCGCCGCACCTGGCCGCGCTCGGGCGAGGCGGGCAGCACCCGGGTCGGCGCCGCCTGCGCGAGCACTCCCATCCACCAGTGCACCCAGGTGCCCTCGAGCTGCTCCGGCGAGAGCACGAGGTAGTAGTCGGGCATCACGGCGTCGCCGCTCGCGAGCGCGCCGAGCGCGGTCTCGACCTCGAGCTCGAGGGTGCCGAGGCTCGCCCGGTCGTCGAAGAACTCGACCCAGGCGCTCGCCACGTGCTCGAGCGGGTCGGCGTCGCGCACGACGTAGGGGGTGACGGCGAGGGGCGGGCCGGCGAGATGGTCGGTGTGGACGTTCGGCAGCTCGGCGAGTTCGCGGAGCACCGCGTCGCAGCCGTCGCCGACGACGGTGACGATGGTCGCGCTCGAAGGGGCCATACGCCAGCGTATGACGGCGCCGCCGCCGTGTGCTGCGGCGACACCCGCCCGGGCGTGTACACCACCCGTTCACCGGAGGGAAGCATCGAATTCGGGGGTTGCCGTAGACGTTTCCAAGTGGGTCGTCTACTGTGGAGGAAGCGATCGGCGGTTTGCCTTTGGCGTCACCCCTCCGATCGGATTTTTACATCTCGTCAACTCTTCTCCCCCTCTCCGGCCTCGGATCCGTGCGGGCGACGTCGCCCCGGACCGGCCGGAACGTCGGGGATATCGCACGTACCTACACGCAGATCTCCCGCGCCGTGAAGGAAGCGGGCCTGCTCGACCGGACCCGTGGGTTCTACGCGGCGCTCGCCGTCGGCCTGACCGTCGCGCTCGTCGCGCTCGGCGCCGCCTTCGTCCTCCTCGGCGACAGCTGGTTCCAGTTGCTCGTCGCCGCCGGCCTCGGCATCGTCTTCACGCAGTTCGCGTTCCTCGCCCACGAGGCCTCGCACCGTCAGATCCTCTCCTCCGGTCCCTCCAACGACCGGCTCGGACGCTTCCTCGCGACCTTCGTCGTCGGCATCAGCTACGCCTGGTGGATGACGAAGCACAGCCGCCACCACGCGAACCCGAACCGTCGCGGCAAGGACCCGGACATCGCCTGGGACACCATCTCCTTCGTGGAGGAGGACGCGAAGCGCCAGCGCGGGCTGCTCGCGTTCATCACCCGCCGACAGGGCTTCCTCTTCTTCCCGCTGCTCACGCTCGAGGGGATCAACCTGCACTTCCAGGGGCTCCGCCTGCTGCTCGGCAAGGAGAAGGTCGACGGCCGGTTCCTCGAGCTCGGCTTCATCGCCCTGCGCATGGCGCTGTACCTCACCGCCGTCTTCTGGCTGCTGCCGTTCGGCATGGCCGTCGCGTTCCTCGGGGTGCAGCTCGCCGTCTTCGGCGTCTACATGGGCGCGTCCTTCGCACCGAACCACAAGGGCATGCCGATCATCCCGAAGGACGCCAAGCTCGACTTCTTCAGCAAGCAGGTGCTCACCTCCCGCAACATCCGCGGCGGCTGGTGGATGTCGGCCCTCATGGGCGGACTGAACCACCAGGTCGAGCACCACCTGTTCCCGAACATGCCCCGCCCGCACCTGCGCCGCGCACGCAAGCTCGTGCTCGAGCACTGCACGGCGGTCGGCGTCCCCTACACCGAGACCTCGCTCGTGCGTTCCTACGCGATCGTGGTCCGCTATCTCAACCGGGTCGGTCTCGCCGCGCGCGATCCCTTCGACTGCCCCCTCGTCAACCGCTTCCGGCGGGTATAGCGTCACACTCACGGCACCCTCGACGGCTGCCATTGCTTTCTCGAAAGACCGAATCATCACCAGCTCGACCCCGCTTCTCCCCTATCCCGACCTCACCTCCACGACGACGTGGTTGGAAGCCGACGACGACCTCTGGGTCGCGACGCGCGACGGTGAGTACGCCGGGACCATCACCCGTCAGGGTCCGTCGTTCGTGCTCTCCGACGAGTACACCCGGCCCCTGTCGACCCACCACACCCAGATCTCGGCGCGAGCCGCGCTCGACCTGCACCCGCGGTCCGAGCCGGCTCCCGTCCACGTGCGCGATGCGTTGACCGACGCCGCACACGTCCCCACACGTCCGCGCCCATTGAGGCGCGGTCGCCGGAGCCGCACAAGCGGCCCGGACACCCGACGAAGGGAGGCCGTCATGGCCACAGGCACCGTCAAATGGTTCAACTCCGAAAAGGGCTTCGGCTTCATCGCGCCGGACGACGGCTCCGCCGACGTGTTCGCGCACTACAGCGCCATCGCCTCAAGCGGCTACCGCAGCCTCGAGGAGAACCAGCGCGTGGAGTTCGAGACCGAGCGCGGACCGCGCGGCCTTCAGGCTGCCAACATCCGCTCGCTCTGAGCCCCTCCGAGGCCGGGCCGGAACGCACACGATGCGCGCCGGCCCGGCTTCTGCGTTCCCGGGAATACCTGCGGCCCCCCAGCGTTGACTTGAGTCGAAGGCACTCAAGTTTCCAGGAGGTACGTTGCCCGAGAACGTCGGACCCGCGAACGGCGGAGAGTCGTTCGACGAGTTCCTCGCGCGTCTGCTCAATGGTCAGCGCGCGCCCATGTACGGCCGTCCCGTCGACATCACCCGGCTGCTCAGCCGCCGCTCGACGGAGGTCGTGAACACCGCGGCGTCCTTCGCCGCGTCCCACGGCCACCCGCAGGTCGACGCGCTGCACCTGCTGCACGCGCTGGTCGGCCGCGACCCCGCCCAGGAGCTGCTGCGCCGTGTCGGCGCCGACGTCGCCGCGCTGCAGCACGCCATCGAGGAGCGCCTGCCCGAGGACGCCCCGGCCCAGCAGGCCGGACGCCCCGCGTTCACCCCGTGGGCGCAGCGCGCGCTGCTCGACGCCGCCCAGGTGGCCAGGGCGACCGGGTCGACCTACATCGACCCCGAGCACCTGCTGTTCGCGTTCGCCGTGAACCAGGAGGCGATGCCCGGGCAGCTGCTCGCCGCGTTCGGCGCGACGCCTCAGTCGCTGCAGGCCGCCGCGCAGGGAGAGACCCAGCAGCAGACGGCCGGCATCGCCGAGTCCGGCTCCGCCACCCCGACCCTCGATCAGTTCGGCCTCGACCTCACCGCCAAGGCGCGCGAGGGCGCACTCGACCCCGTCATCGGACGGGCCGACGAGGTCGCGCAGACCGTCGAGATCCTGCTCCGCCGCACGAAGAACAATCCCGTGCTGATCGGCGAGCCCGGCGTCGGCAAGACCGCGATCGTCGAGGGCCTCGCCCAGGCGATCGCCGACGGCGACGTGCCCGAGCTGCTGCGCGGCAAGCGGGTCGTCGCGATCGACCTGCCCGGGATGCTCTCCGGCACCCGCTACCGCGGCGACTTCGAGGAGCGGCTCACCAAGCTCATGACCGAGATCGCGGAGCACCGCGACGAGCTCATCGTCTTCATCGACGAGCTGCACACGGTCGTGGGCGCCGGCTCCGGCGGCGAGGGCGGCATGGACGCGGGCAACATCCTGAAGCCGCGCCTCGCCCGCGGCGAGCTCCACCTCGTCGGCGCGACGACGCTCTCCGAATACCGCCGCATCGAGAAGGATGCCGCGCTCGAGCGCCGCTTCCAGCCCGTGCTGGTCGCCGAGCCCACCGTCGAGGACGCCGTGCAGATCCTCGCCGGCCTCGCGCCGCGGTACGCGGAGCACCACGGCGTCACCTACACCGACGACGCCGTCCGCGCGGCCGTCGAGCTGTCGCACCGCTACATCAGCGACCGCTTCCTCCCGGACAAGGCGATCGACCTGCTCGACCAGGCCGGTGCGCGCAAGCGCCTCTCGCTCGGCGACCGGGTCGACGTCGACGCCCTGCGGGCCCGCCTCGGCGAGCTCGAGGCGGCGAAGAACCGCGCCGTCGCCGAGGAGCACTACGAGGAGGCCTCGCGCCTGCGCGACGAGCTCAAGCAGGTCGGGCAGCGTCTCGAGGCGGCCGTCTCCGGACAGGTGCGGCACGACGCGGCGAGCGCGGTCATCGACCGCGAGGGCATCGCGGAGATGGTGGCGCGTGCCACCGGCATCCCGGCCGCCCGGCTCACCGCCGACGACCGCAGCCGGCTCGCCGACCTCGAGTCCGAGCTGCATCGCCGCGTCGTGGGCCAGGACGACGCCGTGACCGCGGTGGCCAAGGCCATCCGGCGCAACCGCACCGGCCTCTCCGACCCTCGCCGTCCGGTCGGCAGCTTCCTGTTCCTCGGGCCGACGGGTGTCGGCAAGACCGAGCTCGCGAAGGCCCTCGCGGCCTCGCTCTTCGGCGACGAGAGCGCGGTGCTGCGGTTCGACATGAGCGAGTACGGCGAGCGGCACACCGTCAGCCGTCTGGTGGGTGCCCCTCCCGGATACGTCGGCTACGACGAGGCGGGCCAGCTCACCGAGCGGGTGCGGCGCAACCCGTACTCGATCGTGCTGCTCGACGAGGTCGAGAAGGCGCACCCCGACGTGTTCAACCTGCTCCTGCAGGTGCTCGACGACGGCCGCCTGACCGACGGCCAGGGCCGCACCGTCGACTTCCGCAACACGATCGTCATCATGACCTCGAATCTCGGCTCGGAGTTCCTCGCCAGCCGCAGCGGAGCCCTGGGCTTCGTCGCACCGGCGAGCGACACCGCCAACGGGTTCGGGTCGGAGAAGGACCTCCGCGACCGCGTCATGGGCAAGCTCCGTGAGGCGATGCGACCCGAGTTCCTCAACCGCATCGACGAGATCGTGATGTTCCGCAAGCTCGACCGTGCCCAGCTGCGCTCGATCGTCACCCTGCTGCTGCAGGCGACGGCCGGCCGGCTGCAGTCGCAGGGCGTCGAGCTCCAGGTGACGGGTGCCGCGATGGACTGGATCGCCGACGCCGGGTACGAGCCGGAGTACGGTGCCCGCCCGCTCCGCCGCGTCATCCAGCGCGAGGTCGACGACCGGATCGCCGAGCTCATGGTGCGAGGCGAGCTCACCGAGGGCGGCCGCGTCGTCGTCGACGCGGTCGACAGGGCGCTCGTCGCCCGCGCGGACGCGCTCGTCGCGGCGTAACCCGCATTCACCGGAACGGCCCCGTCTCCTCGAGCAGAGGAGGCGGGGCCGTTCGCGGATCGTTTCCTCGGTTCAGCGGGCCCCTTGCCTCCTCGGGCCCCCGCGTCCCGAGCCTGCTCAGGCTCCTGCCGAGGTCAGATAGCTCCGCAGCCAGCTCAAGGCAGGCCGTTCCGACCCGTCGGCGCGCACGAGGTGGCCGCGGCGCGCCCAGATCCGGCCCTCCTCGTACCCCCACAGGGTCACCCCGCGCACCGCGGGATGGGTCCAGAGCACCGGGAACTTCTCCTGGTACTGCTTGAGCTGCCCGCGGTCCGTGCCCTCGATGTCGAGCTCGGTGACGTGCACCGGGAGCCCGGTCTTCGCGACCTCCGCGAGCCCCGCCTTGATCGAGCTCGTCTTCACCTGGTCGAGGAAGTGCGCCTGCACGCCGACGACGTCGATGAGACCGCGTGCCTTCAGCAGCCCGACCAGGTCGGCATAGCGCCGGGCGAGGGTGACGTCGCTCAGCACGTCGTACTCGTTCAGGGCGAGCTGCGCGTGCGGGAACGCAGCCCGCGCCCGCTCGAACGCCCAGATCACCCAGTCGTATCCCGTCGAACCCGCGCCGCCGAGGCTCGCGGCGTAGGCGGGCGGGGCGTGCAACGGCTCGTTGACGACGTCGACGACCGCGGTGCGGGTGTCGTAGCGGGCGCCGGCCTCGGCGATCCACTCCTCCACCTCGGCGCGCTGCTCCTCGGGCGGCAGCGCCGCGAGCCAGGCCGGCACGTCGCTGCCCCAGACGAGGGTGTGGTACCTCACGGGCATGCCCTGGGACGCCGCGTAGTCGTAGATCCCGTCGAGCGGACCCCACTGCGGACTGTCCCTCGTCGGCTCCACGAGCGCCCACTTGGCGTGGTTCTCCGGCGTGACCTGGTTCCAAAGGGCCGCGTAGGAGGACGGCACGTGGGGTGCGTGAATCACGTTGCCGAGGAACTTGCCGCCGGTCGCGAGCGCGGCCTGCGCCGCCGCCGGTGCGACCAGCGTCAGCACGAGGGCCGACGCGACCGCGGCCGCCGCCCTCCATCGAGTCTTCTTCATTGCCTTGCCCCGCTCCCCGTGACGATCGCTCGTTTTCCGAGCGCGAGGACTGTACCCCGACCGCGGCGGGCGAGGGGTACGAGGTCAGGGCGCGTCGCGCGTGTCGCCGCGCTGTCCGCTGCGCCCCGTGTAGTCGAGCAGCCAGGTCAGCGCCGGTCTGGCCGACCCGTCGGAGCGCACGAGGAACGCGTCCGGGGCCCACATCCGCCCCTCCTCGTAGCCCCAGAGCGTGACGCCGGCGACGCCCGGGTGCTCCCACAGCGCCGGGAACACCGCCCGGTAGCTCTCGAGCTGCCCGGCATCCGAGCCGCTGATGTCGAGCTCCGTGATGTGGACGGGCAGCCCCGTCGCCTCGAGCACGTCGAGGGCGGCGCCGATCGTCGCCGGGTCGGCCTGGTCGGAGTGGTGCGCCTGCACCCCGATCGCGTCGATCAGGCCGCGGTTCTTCAGCACCGTCGCGAGCTCCGCGTACCGCTCGGCGAGACCGAGGTCGAACAGGATGTCGTACTCGTTGATCGCGAGCTCGGCGTCGGGGAAGGCGGCGCGGGCCTGCTCGAACGACCAGACGACCCAGTCCCACCCGGTCGAGCCGGTGCCGCCGATCGCCGGGGCGTAGGCCGGCACCTCGTGGAAGGGCTCGTTGACGACGTCGACCATCGCGGTGCGGTCGCCGTAGCGCTCGCCGGCCTCGGCGATCCACTCGGCGAGCTCCTCGCGCTGCTCCCCCGGCGAGAGCCCGGTCACCCAGTCGGGCACCTCGCGCCCCCAGACGAGGGCGTGATAGCGGACGGGCGCCCCGTTCGCCTCGGCGTGGTCGTAGATGCCGTCGAGCGCCGTCCAATCGGGGGCGTCACGCGCGCCCTCGACGAAACGCCACTTCGCGTGGTTCTCCGGGGTGACCTGGTCCCACAGCCGGTCGAAGTCCTCCGGGAAGTGGGCGCCGTGGATCACGTTGCCGAGGTACTTCGGCGCGGGCGCGAGCGCGGTCAGCGTCGCCACGGCGAGCGCCACCAGCGCGACGAGCGCGACCGCGGAGAGGACCACCCGTCCGAGGATCGTGGGGCGTCGCAGCATCCTGTCTCTCCCACTCGTCGTGCTCCCGGTCTCACGCACCCGGCGCTGCGTCGATCCCGGCGCGGCGCAGCAGCACCAGCCGGTCGAGCGCGTCCCCCGACAGCGGATGGGGCTCCGTGAAGCGTATGCCGACGGGAGCGTTTGGGGAGCCGCCCGGATGGCTACTAGGGGTACGTGACCAGCAGCACCATCGACGACACCGGCGTCGTCACCCAGCGTCCCGCCCCGCTCCCCACGCCGCGGGGCCCGGCGAGCGCGGCGGTCGTCGCGGTGCTCCGCGAGCGCAGTCCCGAGGGCGACCCCGCGGGTCTCATGGCGAAGGCGATCGGCCAGGCCGACGACCTGCTGCGCGACGACGACGTGCAACTCGCCGCGTTCTGCCTCTACGAGCTGCACTACGGCGGGTTCCGCGGCGTGCCGGACACCCTGGAGTGGGACGCGGACCTGCTCACCGCACGCGCGATCTTCGAGGGCGCGTTCGAGGCGGAGCTCCGCCGCCGGGCGCCGCGGGTCGACCGCCCCGCGCCCCGGGCGGAGGACGTGGCGCACGCGCTGTTCCGGTTGACGGAGGCCGACGACGGGCCGAGCCTGTCGCAGTACGTCGCCCGCAAGGCGACCCAGGAGCAGCTCCGCGAGTTCCTGATCCAGCGCTCGCTGTACACGTTGAAGGAGGCGGACCCGCACAGCTGGGGCATCCCCCGCCTCACCGGCCGGGCGAAGGCCGCTCTCGTCGAGATCCAGTCCGACGAGTACGGCGCGGGGCGCCCTCATCGGATGCACTCGGCGATCTTCGCCCGCACGATGCGTGCGGCGGGACTCGACCCGAGCTACGGCGCCTACCTGGACCAGGTCGGCGCGTCGCTGTACGCGTCGCTCAACACGATGTCGCTGTTCGGGCTCAACCGGCGCCTCCGCGGCGCCCTCGTCGGGCACCTGGCCGCGTTCGAGATGACCTCCGCGGTGCCCAACCGCTTCTACGGCAACGGCTTCCGCCGCCTCGGGTTCGACGAGGAGGCGACGTGGTACTTCGACGAGCACGTCGAGGCCGACGCGGTGCACGAGCAGATCGCGGCGCGCGATCTCGCCGGCGGCTTCGTCGAGGCCGAGCCCAACCTGCTCGGAGACGTGCTGTTCGGGGCATCCGCCTGCCTCTACGCCGACGGGCTCGCGGGGGCAGACCTGCTGCAGGCCTTCACCGAGTCGCGCAGCTCGCTGTACCGCCCGGCATGAGGATCGAGGCGGAGTACGTCGTGCCGCTCAAGGCCGCCGCTCCGGACCACGCGCTCGCCGCGCACCTCGGCGCCCTCGTCGAGACGATCGACGTGACGGTCGTCGACGGGTCGCCCGCCGACGTCCGTGCCGAGCACCGGCGGCTGTTCGACGAGCGGGTGCGGCTGCTCGAGCCCGAGCCGTGGCCCGGGCGCAACGGCAAGGTGGCCGGAGTCATGACGGGGGTGCGCGCCGCGCGGCATCCGCTCGTCGTGCTGGCCGACGACGACGTGCGCTACACGGACTCGTCGCTGCGGGCGGTCGTCGCGGCGCTCGGCGACGCCGACGTCGTCGCGCCCCAGAACCATCTCGTGCCGCCCGTGTGGCACGCTCGCTGGGACACGGCGCGCACCCTCGTCAACCGCGCCTTCGGCACCGACTACCCCGGCACGTTCGGCCTGCGGCGCGACACGCTGCTCGGCGCGGGCGGATACGACGGCGACGTGCTGTTCGAGAACCTGGAACTGATCCGCACCGTCCGTGCCGCCGGCGGCGCCGTGCGGCACCTGCCGGCGCTGTTCGTCGAGCGGCGGTCTCCGGATGCCGCGCACTTCCTCGGTCAGCGGGTGCGGCAGGCCTACGACGACTTCGCCCAGCCCGGGCGGCTCGCCGCCGAGCTCGCGCTGCTGCCCGTCGCGGTGCTGCTGCGGCGGCGGGCGGCGCTGCTGCCGGTCGCCGCGGTGCTCGCGGCCGAGGTGGGCCGCCGACGGAACGGCGGACGCCGAGTGTTCGGGCCGACCGCCGCGCTGTGGGCTCCGCTCTGGCTCGCCGAGCGCGCGGTGTGCGTGTGGCTGGCGCTCGGCTGGCGACTGCTCGGCGGGGTGCCGTACGCGGGGTCCCGCCTGACCCGGGCCGCGACACCGCGGCGAGTGCTGAGGAGGAGATTCGGATGACGCTGAAGCCCGACGACGAGGTGAGCATCGTCGCGTGCCCCGACGGGCCGCTGCTGGTGCGCGGCGACGTACCGATCCTGACCCCGGACGGCGAACCGCTGCCCCGGCGACGGCGCACGGTGGCCCTGTGCCGCTGCGGCAAGTCGACGATCAAGCCCTACTGCGACGGCACGCACAAGACGATCGGCTTCCGCACCGAGCCGGAGCTTCCCGCCTAGGGGTGTTCGTTGCGGCCGGCGCGCCAGCGCCGCACGACCGTGCCGTCGGAGTACAGGGCGGTCATGGCGCCGGTGACCGAGCCCGGCACGGGCATGAGCACGTGGGTCAGGTTCGCCGCGGCCGCGATGCTCGCCACGGCCTCGGGGGTCAGCACCGCCGAGCCGTCGACGACCGGACCGCGCTCGAGGTCGTCCTCGTCGCCCCTGCCGCTCACGTGCGCTCCCTCCGGCGCCGCCCGACGGCGGGGCCGCGCCGACTGTAGGGCGAGCGGGTCCGGCCGATGCCGCGACGCGCCGTCAGCGCGCGAGGAGCGCCGCCCGCTGCCCGCGGTCGAGCCGCTCGATCGCGAAGCGCAGCGTCACCCGCGGCATCCGCTGCCGGTGCTGCCCGAGGAACGCCACGAGCCTCGGGACGTCCACCTTGCCAGCCTCACGCAGGGCCGTGCCGACCGACTTGTGGATGGGCTCCGCCGGATCGTCGAGGAGGAGCTCGGCGAGGGCGTAGGTGTCGTCGAGGTCGCCCTGCCGCACGAAGAAGAACGTCGCGGTGATCGCCGTGCGCCGCCGCCACACGTCGGGCGAGGCGGCGAGGTCGAACAGCGGCTGCCGCGACCGGTCGACGAGGTAGCCGCCGATCACCCGCGGCGCCGCCCGGTCGACGAGGTCCCAGTTGTCGATGCGGTCGTGGCGCCGGAGGTACAGCTCGTAGAGCGCCCGGCGGCCGTCGTCGTCGAGTCTCGGCCGGCGTGCCTTGAAGTCGAGGATGCTGACGGCGCCGACGCGCGGCTCGTAGCGGCGGGTCTCGAAGAGCCGGTCGACCTCGTCGAGCGGCATCCGCTCGAACGCCTTGGCGGTGTCGAAGACGGTCTTCATGCGCACGCCCATGAGCTCGGTGCCGGGCGCCGCCCGATACAGGCGCTCGATGCGGGCGAGCTCCTCGGGCGAACTCCGCCGGGTCAGCTCGGCGACGAAGGCGTCGGCGGTCAGCTCCGTCATCCGGCCTCCCCGCTCCGTGGTCCCGGGCCGATGCTAACCGGTCCCCGCGATCCGGAACAACGGCCTGACCAGCATTGTTCTATTCAGTGGAGACATGAGGAGGACGCCATGAGAGGTGACCGGGTCGAGGTCGTCGTGGACGCCGGCGGCAGCACGAAGACGTACGAGATCGAGGCGACGAGGGCCGGGCGGCGGCTCGACATCACGCACGGCCGTGGTCTCGTCGAGGTGACGGAGGTGACGCGGGGCGGCACGCCCGTGCGCACCGCGAGGTTCATGGCGAACCGGGTGATCGCGCTCGTCGAGCACCCGGCGGAGCGCGAGCCGGAGCCGTCGGAGGTCGTGCCGCTGCGGCGCACGGCGTGACCGAGCAGGACGCCGTGACCGAGCGTGCCGTCGTGCCCGAGCGTGCCGTCGTGCCCGAGCGCGACACCGCGCCCGAGCGCCCAGTGGTGCCCGAGCGCGTCGTCGTGCTCGTGGGGGCACCGGCGTCGGGCAAGACCACCCTGCGCGACGCGCTCGTCGCACGGTCGCCGCTCGCGGTACTGAGCCCCGACGACGAGCGGGCGGCCATGCGCGCCCGCGCCCTGGCGTCCGGCCGCGAACCGCGGGCGCTGCAGGACTACTCGCTGCCCGCGATCCGGCGCTGCGAGGAGGCCGCCGCGCGGCTGCTCGCCGAGGGGCGCGGCTACCTCGCCGACGCGACGCACCTGCGACGGCGCGAGCGCGTCGCGCACGTGAGGGCGGCGCACGCGGCCGGGCTTCCCGCGGTCGCCGTGCTGCTGCCCGACCTCCCGCTGGAGGTGCTGACCGCGCGCAACGACCGACGCGCCGAGCACCGGTGCGTGCCCGAGGACGCGCTCGCGCGCCACGCGCACCGCCGCGGGCTGCTCACCGCCGCGCTGCTGCGCGAGGAGGGGTTCGACGACGTGATGGAACTCGACGGCGTGGACGACGTGGAACAGTTGACGACGGAGACGGTGCTCCAGCCCGTCCGGTGACCGGAAGGCGGGCGAGTGGAAGCGATCGTCGAGTCCCTCCCCGCCCTGCTCGGGATCACCGTGCTCGTCGCGCTGACCACGGTGGCGCTGACGCTCTACCGCGTCCCGCATCGCTGGGCACCCGCGGGGGCGGTCCTCCGCGGCACCCTGCAACTGGCGGCCATCAGCCTCGTCCTCGCCGGCGTCCTCACGGATCCGCTGTGGGTCGCGGTCGCCCTCGTGGTGATGTTCTCCGTCGCGGTGATCACGAGCACCCGCCGCATCGGGTTCGGCCTGCCCCGCCTCGGCGTCGTCGCGGCCGGCATGGGCGCGGGCGTGACGGTCGCGCTCGTCGTGGTGTTCGCGACCGGAGCGGTCGAACCGAGCCCTCGCTACGCGCTCGCGATGGGCGGGATCGTCATCGGCAACACGATGACGATCGCCGGCCTCGTCGGCAGCCGGCTCGAGCAGAGCATCGCCGAGCGCTGGGACGAGGTCGAGGGCTGGCTCGCCCTCGGCGCCACCCCGCGGCAGGCGACCCTCGACCTCGCGCGACACGCCGTCCACTCCGCGCTCATCCCCTCCACCGATCAGACGAAGACCACCGGGCTCGTGACCCTGCCCGGCGCGTTCGTCGGGGCGATCTTCGGCGGGCTCTCGCCCCTCGACGCGGGACGGTTCCAGATCGTCGTGCTCGCCTCGATCATGGCGGCGGGCGCCGTCGCCGCCGTCGTGATCGCGCACGCGCTCGCGCCGGTACGGCAGCGGCCCGCCGCCCGGGACTGACCGGGGTGTCGCCGCCCGTCCCTACGATGTACCGGTGACGATCACCGCCGCGGCCGACGGGTCCGCTCTCAAGAACCCCGGCCCCGCCGGGTGGGCCTGGTACATCGACGACGACCGCTGGGCGGCCGGCGGGTGGAAGCACGGCACGAACAACATGGGCGAGCTCAAGGCGGTGCTCGAGCTGTTCCGGGCGACCGCCGGCGTCGACGACGACCTCCTGATCCTCTGCGACAGCCAGTACGTCATCAACTCGGTGACCAAGTGGATGCCGGGCTGGAAGCGGAAGGGCTGGCGCAAGGGCGACGGCTCCCCCGTGCTCAACGTCGACCTCCTCAAGGAGATCGACGAGGCGATCACCGGCCGCCGCTACCGCTTCGAGTGGGTCAAGGGGCACACCGGCCACGTGCTCAACGAGGCGGCCGACGCGCGCGCCCGCGCCGCCGCCGAGGCGTTCCAGCGCGGCAGCGCCGTGCCGACCGGCCCGGGCTTCGGCGCGGCATCCGGCTCCCCCGTCCGCGTCACCGTGCCCGCGGTCGAGGCCGAACCCGAGCCCGCGCCCGACGAACTCGCGACGCTCTTCGACTTCGACGAGCCGCAGTCCTACGAGCTCACCCTGCAGCTGGATGCCTCGCAGTACGAGCGTCTCGTGGGACGGGCGCGCGCGGCCGGAGTGAGCCCGGACGAGCTGCTGCGCAGCCTGATCTGAGAAGCCCTCACCCGCGAAGACCGGTCCGACTCTTGCGGAGCAGAGGTTAGGTAAGGCTAAGCTTTGCATCCGTGACGACGACCATGGCCCTGCAGGGCGAGGACCTCACTCTCGGCTACCGCGAGGGCCTCGTCGTGCACGGTGTCTCCCTCGCACTGCCCCCGCGGGCCGTCACCGCGCTGATCGGCCCGAACGGCAGCGGCAAGTCGACGGTGCTCCGTGCGCTCGCCCGCCTGCAGGCCGTGCACTCCGGTCGCGTCAGCCTCGGCGACGACGAGGGCGTGGTCGACGCCGCGCCGCTCTCGGCCCGGGAGTTCGCGCGCCGTGTCACGCTGCTCTCCCAGTCCCGGCCCCACCCCTCGGGCCTCGCGGTCGCCGACGTGGTCGCGTTCGGCCGGCATCCGCACCGCCGGCGCTTCGCGCCCCTCGGCGACGCCGACCGCGGCGCGATCGCACGTGCGATGGAGCTCACCGGTGTCGCCGCGATGCACGACCGGCCGATCGACCAGCTCTCCGGCGGCGAACTGCAGCGCGTCTGGCTGGCCACCTGCCTCGCGCAGGACACCGGGGTCGTGCTGCTCGACGAGCCGACCAACCACCTCGACCTCCGCTACCAGATGGAGACCCTCGACCTCGTCCGCGAGCTCGCCGACGTGCACGGCACCGCGGTCGGCGTCGTGCTGCACGACCTCAATCACGCGGCCGCCGTCGCCGACCAGGTCGTGCTGCTGCAGGCTGGCAGGGTCCGCGCCGCGGGCCGCCCCGAGGACGTGCTGACGAGCGAGCACCTCAGCGACGCCTACGGCGTGCCGATCCAGGTCGACCTCGATCCCCTCACCGATCTGCTCCGCATCGAGGCCCGCCGCCGACGCGTCCCCGTCTGACCCGCCTCCCCCGACCACCGCGCCGCCGACCGGCCGCGCGGTCCCTCCCGCGCTCGCACGAGCGCCGCATCCCCATGAGGACAGCAATGAAGAGACGATCCCTGACGGCCGCCCTGGGCACCGCCGTCGTACTGCCGTTCCTGCTCACCGCCTGCGGCACCACCGCCGCCTCCTCCGAGAACGCCGCGGCGCCCGCCGCCAACACCACCGGCGACTGCGCCGACGACAGCACGGCCACCGCGACCGGCGCGGTGAGCCTCACGGACTCCTTCGGCCGCACCGTCGAGCTCGACCAGCCGGCCGAGCGGGTCGCGGTGCTCGAGTGGCAGCAGACCGAGGACGTGCTCGCGCTGTGCCTCACGCCCGTCGCCGTCGCCGACCCCGAGGGGTACTCGCTGTGGAACACGGGCGCAGAGCTGCCGGAGGGCGTCGAGGACGTCGGCACCCGCGGCGAGCCCAGCTTCGACGCGCTGCTCGCGGCCGACCCCGACCTCGTGATCGTCGAGGCATACACGCCGGAGGACGAGATCATCGGCCAGCTCGAGGAGCAGGGCTTCACGGTGCTCGCGACCAAGGGCGCCGACGCGGCCGACCCGGTGCAGAACATGCTCGACACCTTCTCGCTGATCGCGGACGCGACCGGCCGCGCCGAGCGCGCCGAGGTCGTCACGCAGGAGTTCGAGGCCACCCTCGAGGAGTCGAAGGCCGCGGTCGCCGCCGCCGACCTGCCGACGACGGAGTTCGTCTACTTCGACGGCTACGTGCAGGGCGGCAACGTCGCCCTCCGTCCGTTCGGGCAGGGCTCGCTGATGGGCGAGCTCGGCGAGGAGCTCGGGCTCACCAACGCGTGGACCGGAGAGGTCGACCCGGCCTACGGACTCGGCACGACCGACATCGAGGGCATGACCGCAGTGGGCGACGCGACGTTCTTCTACACGGGCACCGACGACGGCACCGACTTCGTCGACCAGCTGACCGGCAACGACATCTGGGCCTCGCTGCCGGCGGTCGCCGACGGCCGCGCGCACGCCTTCCCCGGCGGGATCTGGACGTTCGGCGGTCCGCGCTCGGCGCAGCAGACCCTCGAGGCGTACGTCGACCTGCTGACCGACTGAGCCGCTCTTCCGACAGGACCTCCACCGTGACGAACCACCGCACCCCGACCCGCTCCGCACGACCGGATGCCAGCGGCTCCCCGGTCCCGGAGGCGGAGCCGTCGGCGGTGGAGGCCCTGCCCGGCGGCGGGCGCCCCCGGGGCTCCCGGCCCGGCGCCGTGCTCGCGCTGGCCGTGCTCACGGTCGCGCTCGTCGCCGCGTCGCTCGCCCACCTGCTGCAGGGCACGTCCGGCGTCGGGCTCGCCGAGTTCGCGGGCCTGCTGACCGGTAGCGGGTCATCCGCTGCCGACGCGGCCCGGGACATCCTCACCGGGTCGCGTCTCCCCCGGCTCGCCGCCGGTCTCGCGGTGGGGTCCTCCCTCGGCGTCGCCGGAGCCCTGCTGCAGTCGATCACCCGCAACCCGCTCGCCGCGCCCGACACCCTCGCGGTCACGGCCGGCTCGTTCTTCGCGGTCACCGCGGTCGCGGCTTTCGGGCTCGCGGTCCCGCTGTGGGCCTCCGGGGCCGTCGCCGTCGCGGGCGGCCTCGCGGCGGCGGGGCTCGTGCTGCTCGTGGGCGGGGGCGGCGGTACCTCCACCACCCGGCTGGTGCTCGCGGGGTCCGCGGTCGCGTTGGCGCTGCAGTCGGGCACGTCGGCGCTGCTCGTGCTGTTCCAGCAGGAGACGACCGGGCTGTTCTCCTGGGGCAGCGGCTCGCTCAGCCAACTCGGCATCGACGCGTTCGCACGCGCCCTGCCGGTGGTCGCCGTCGCGACGGCCGGGGCCCTGCTGCTCTCCCGCCGCCTCGACCTCCTCGGCATCGGCGACGATTCGGCCCGGATGCTCGGGGTGCCGGTGCGGCGCACGCGCGTGCTCGGGGTGGTGCTCGCCGTCGTGCTCACCGCCACGTCGGTCACCCTCGCGGGGCCGATCGGGTTCGTCGGGCTGTGCGCGCCCGTGATCGCGCGACTGCTCGCCCGGGTGGCACCGTCGCTGCTCCGGCATGTCGTGCTGCTGCCGGCCGCGGGACTGCTCGGCGCGCTCATCGTGCTCGTCGCCGACATCGTCGTGCGCCTGGTGCTCGGCGCCGAGCAGGCCATCGCGATCCCGACGGGCGTCGTCACCACGATCGCCGGCGCGGTCGTGCTCGTCGCGCTCGCCCGGCGCACCCGCGACGCCGGGCCGACCCGGGAGCCTCCTGCCGCGCCCGCCCGGCCGCGCAGCCGCGGGCGCTTCCGGGTCGTGCTCGCGGTCGCGCTCGTGGCGGTCGCCTCGGTCGTGCTGCTCGGGCTGCTCGCCGGCTCCCGCTGGCTGCTCACCGGGGACATCCTGCTCTGGCTGCAGGGGCAGGCGCCGCCGCTCATCGCCGCCGCCCTCGACGAGCGGGCCCCGCGCGTGCTCGCCGCCGTGCTCGCGGGCGGCGCGATCGCCCTCGCCGGATGCCTCGTGCAGTCGACGACCCGCAACCCGCTCGCCGAGCCGGGGCTGATCGGCATCACGGGCGGGGCGGGGCTCGCCGCCGTCGTGGTGGTGACCCTCGCGGGTGCGGTGGGCGGCGGTGCCATGCTCCTCGCCGCGGTCGCCGGCGGGCTGGCCGCGTTCGCCGTCGTCTACGCCCTCACCTGGCGCGGCGGGCTGCACGCCGACCGGCTCGTGCTCGTCGGCATCGGCACCTGGTACGGCACGACCGCGCTGACGACGTTCCTGCTCATCCGCTCCGATCCGTGGAACACGCCACGCATCTACACCTGGCTCTCCGGCAGCACCTACGGCCGCGGCTGGGACCAGGTGCTCCCCGTCGCGGTCGCCCTCGTCGTCGTCGCGCTGCTCGCCGGTGTCCTGAACCGGGAGCTCGACCTGCTCGCCCTCGACGAGGACACCCCGCGCCTCGTCGGGGTCCCGCTCGAGCGGGTCCGGCTCCTCGTGCTCGCCGCGGCGGCCGTGCTCGCTGCGCTCAGCGTCGTCGCCGTGGGCGTCGTCGCCTTCGTCGGCCTCGTCGCGCCCCACGCGGCGCGGGCGCTCGTCGGCGCGCGTTCGGCGCGGAGCATCCCGGTCGCGGTCGCCCTGGGCGCACTGCTGCTCGGGCTCGCGGATGCCATCGGGCGCACCGTCGTCGCCCCGGCCCAGGTGCCGGCGGGCATCGTCGTCGCGCTCATCGGCACCCCCTACTTCATCTACCTGCTCGCCCGCTCCCGCGCCTCCTGACCGCCGCCTCCCAGCCGGGCGGGTGTAGGTTCGCCGCAACCAGGAGGAGGACCCGGTGTACGTCGCGAACAGGCTCCCCCTGGTGAGACGGTGAAGCATCTGCGCGCGCTGTCGCGGATCCTGCTCGCGGTGACGGTCGTCGCGCTCGCCGTCGCTCTCGTCGGCTTCGCGGTCTGGGTCGCGGGGTCGGGCGGCGGGGCCGGGTCGCCAAATGAGGTCTCGGGACTCACCCGCACGCGCACCCTCAGCGGCAGCGCGCTCGTCGTCGCCGTGGTCGCGGGCACCGCCTGGGCCTGGCTCCGCGGCATCCGGCGGTCGCGCGCGCGCCGTCCCGGGCGCTAGGCGTCGACCCGGGCGACGGCGGGCTGCCGCGGCGGGGTCGTGAGGGCGGTCGAGGCGAGCTCGAGCACGGCGTCGGCGACCCGGGGCGCGCTGTCGTAGTGCACCGCGTGCCCCCACCAGCCCACGTCGACGGGCGGCGGCGCGCCCGCGGCGGCGGCCACCGCGGCCGCCCAGTCGCGCGGCACGAGCAGGTCCAGCCCGCCTCGGATGACGCGGACGGGGATCGTCAGCGCGGGCAGCACGTCCTCGATCCGGTGGCCGACCATGTCGCGCAACTCCTTCCGCAGCACCGGGCGGCCCGCTCGCGGGTAGTCGACGGCGCCCCAGAAGAGGTAGCTCGGCCGGTCGAGCAGCGAGGCGAGCGCCCCGCGGAACAGCTGACGTCGCGGTGTGCGGGCCGTCGGGTCCGACGTCGGGCCGATGAGCACGAGACCAGCGACGAGGTCCGGATGCCGCTGCGAGACCTCGGCCGCGATCTGGCATCCGTTCGAGTGCGCGACGAGCACGACGTGGAGCAGCCCGTTCGCGGTGAGCCAGGCGGCGAGCGCCTCGGCGAGTTCCGGGATGGCGAGCGGACGGGCGTCGTGGTCGCTCTCCCCATGGCCGGGCAGGTCGACGACGTAGACAGGCGCGCTTCCGGCGAGGGTCCCCGCGAGCGGCATCAGGTAGGACCCGCCGATCGCGTATCCCGGGACGAGCACGAGGGAGGGCTGGTCCGAGTCCCGGCGCGCGGAGAAGCGCGCATGCACCCGGAGCGGCGCGGCTCCCGCGATCCCGGGGACCGTCGACCAGCTCGAGCCGAGCGTTCGCGCGCCCTTCAGGTAGCCGGCGAGTCCGCTCCGCCCCGCGACGAGCGCTCCCGCGGCGACCCCGGTCGCCGCCACCCCCATTGCTGCGAGAGCACGGCCCCACCGGTCGGTGGGCGGCGTCGGAAGGAAACGGGACATCCTCCGATCAGAGCAGCGCAATCCTCCGTGCTCGCGGGGTTGACCTCCCAGGTACTCTTTCGGCAAAGCGCCGGTCAGATGAAATGGGCGGCCACCCGGCTGCGATAGCTTCCGGGCAACCACTCAGCGTCGCGCGGCAGCCGCGTGCCTTCGAAAGGACCCTCGATGTTTGAACTCCTCTCCGGTCTCGGAGGAGTCCTCGGGATCGTCGTGGCGGTCGTCGCCGTCCTGCTGATCGTGCTCATCTACGCCCGCAGCGTCTACAAGAACGCGGGCCCCGACGAGGCGCTCATCATCACCGGCCGTCGACCCAAGCGCACCACCGCCGCGGACGGCTCCGTGCAGGAGGAGTCCGGCATCAAGGTCGTGCACGGCTCCGGGGTCTTCCTCACCCCGTTCTTCCAGAAGGCGGCGAAGCTCTCGCTGACCTCGCGGGCGATCGAGATCCAGACGACCTCGCAGGACACGAACGGTGTGACGATCGACATCGAGGCCGTCGCCCTCGTCAAGGTCGGCGACCGCGACGAGTCGATCCGCGCCGCGGCCCAGCGCTTCCTCGGCCAGGAGAAGAACATCGACGAGTTCGCCCGGGAGGTGCTCTCGGGCTCGCTTCGCGCGTCGATCGGTGCGACCGACGTCGCCACGATCATCCGCAAGCGCGACGACCTCACCACCGCCGTCCTCGACGTCGCCAAGGAGGCGCTCGCCAACCAGGGGCTCGATGTCGACTCGTTCGAGATCAAGGGCATCTCCGACAAGAACCAGTACATCCGCGACCTCGGCCGCGCCGAACAGGCGAAGGTGCGGCTCGCGGCCGAGGTCGCCGAGACCGAGGCGACGCGCCGCTC
This sequence comes from Desertivibrio insolitus, assembly GCF_017355965.1. GTDB lineage: Bacteria > Actinomycetota > Actinomycetes > Actinomycetales > Microbacteriaceae > JAFIQW01. The sequence goes on along the minus strand of NZ_JAFIQW010000007.1, from coordinate 31,247 downwards.
GCGCGAGGCCGCGGTCGCCGCGGAGCAGGCCGTCGCCGAGGCGGAGAACACGCTCGCGCTGCGCCGCGCGGCCCTGCAGCTCGAGACCGATCGCGCGGTCGCCGAGGCGTCCGCCGCCCGTCCGCTCGCCGAGGCGAAGGCCCAGCAGGCGGTCGTCGCCGAGCAGCAGCTCACGGCTCAGAAGCGGGCCGAGCTGCGCGCGGCCGAACTCGCGTCCGAGGTGAACGCCGTCGCCGATGCGAACGCGTACCAGACGCGGGTCGAGGCGGAGGCTGCCGCGGCCGCCGAGCGGCAGCGCGCCGAGGCGGCGGCCGACGCGCGCAAGATCACGGCCGAGGCGATCCGGGCCGAGGGCGCGGCCGAGGCCGACGCCATCCGCGCCCGCGGTCTCGCCGAGGCGGAGGCGACCAAGGCGCAGGCGGCCGCACTCTCCGAGCAGTCGGAGCAGCTCATTCAGGTCAAGCTCATCGAGACCCTTCCCGCCCTCGCCCGGGAACTGGCCGCGCCGATGTCCAACATCGACACCCTCACGGTGCTCTCGACCGACGGCGCCGGCGCGCTGCCGAAGCAGGTCGTCAAGGGCTTCGCCGAGGTCGACTCGCTGCTCGAGGGCGCCACGGGCGTCAGCCTCCGCACGCTCGTGAACGGCGCGGTCTCCGGCACGGCCGCCGGTGCCGCGGCCGGGCGCGCCGTCGTCTCGTCGAACGGCGACGGCGCGGCGAAGTAGGCGGGCCGTGGCGGCGGGCGGCGGAGTCATCCGCCGCCTCCGTCGCCTCCGGCCCGCATCACTCCCCGGGCGTCGGGTTGCGGGGCTGCCAGCCGCGCCAGAACGACGAGAACGCGCGGTAACCGCTGCCCACGCTCAGTGCGATCGCCGCCAGGCCGACGACCAGCGCGAGGGCCACGGCGAGCGCCGTCGCGCCGCCCAGCACGAGCACGATCGACGCGGTCAGCAGCCCCACGAGCGTGGCGACGACGACCGTGACGAAGACCATGCTGCTGCCGAGCACCTGGCTGAGATCGCGCGGCGGGCCGAGGAAGTAGTACGTGCGCGAGACGCCGGCGAGGTCGTCGTGGGTGGATGCCAGGAAGTCCCGCTCGAGGCCCGGCACCAGCTCCGCGTAGGCGGCGCGCAGCCGGTTCATGGCGAGCACGAGCGCGAGGTCCTCCATCGCGACGTTCTGCACCCGCACCTGGGTCAGCACCCCGATCACGCTCGCGATCGCGAGCAGCACGACCGCGACGAGCCGGAAGTTCCCGTCGAACCCGGTTGCCTGCCCGACGAGCGCGAGACTGACGAGCACGGCGGAGACGAACGTCAGCAGCATCCCGATCCGCACGAGCACCTCGCTCTGCGTCGTCGACCGCGTCGCGAGCAGGCTCCAGTGCTCCGTCGCGAGCAGCTGCGCCCGCAGCGCCGCCGAGGGCTCGGGCGACGGCGGGTCCGGCGGGGTCATGCGCACATTGTGGTGCGCTGGCCGGCCCGCGCACCACGGGGTGGACGCGCCCCGGGCTCAGGGTTCCGGCGCCTCGTCCCGGCACTCCGTCCGCGCGCTGAGGTCGCGCAGCGGGCTCGCCCAGCCGGGATACCCGAAACGCGCGAGCTGCTCGTCGAGGCGCGAGCGCACGACCTCGCGCACGCCGATGTGGAAGCGGAAGTCGAGCGCGCGCACGTCGTTGCCGACGCCCGCCTCCCACACCCTCTCCCCCGACATCCGGGCGACGCGCGCGAGCGCCTCCGCCTCGACGCGCGCCACGTCGAGGTCCCGCAGGATCATGGCGACGACCGCGGCGGCGCTCCGGTCGGCCTCCGGGCCGGCCCTGACCACGGTCGTGCACCTGGCACCGCTCGGGGCGCTGTAGGTGAACGGCACGAGGAGCGCGGGCGGCTCCTCCGCGGCGGAGTCGGACGGGCCCTGGGCGAGTGCGCCGGCGAACACCGCGGCGATCAGCACCGCCGCTCCTCCCGCCCCGCGCCGATGCTGCACCACCCACCGCCGGGTCGTCGTGGCGGTCGGTCGAGCGCGCACGTCGGCAGGGGCGACGGGCTTAGGGCCGGCCACGGCGACTCCTTCGACGACGGTGCTGCCCACAATCCGAACACGGTTCCCGCCGCCGCACCATCCCCCGACGGTGCGCGTCCGGTCAGCCAAGAGTGAGGGAGTGCGTGCGCCACTCGACGCGGTCGGCGAACCGGCCGAGGCCGAACGAGCTGACGTCGGGCTCGGGCTCGCGGTGCTCGGCCAGGTCGGCGAGCACCTCGCCCATCAGCGCGGAGAACTTGAAGCCCTCGCCGGAGTCCCCGCAGGCGACGACGACGTCGCCGACCGTGTCGAGAACGAAGCGGCCGTCGGGCGAGTCGGTCCACGAGCACACCTGGGTCTGCACGACCTCCCGCGGCAGCGAGGGCAGGTGGCGCCGGATGCGCTCGGTGACGGCCGCCGTGACGCCCGGGTCCGGGCTTCGGTCGTCGTCGTCGGGCCGGTACTCCCGCAGCGGCAGGTCGAGCCCCGCCTTGTAGCCGGAGCCGGGCGTCGGCATCGCGTAGAGCACGGGGTCCTCGCCGTCCGCTCCGTCGATGAGGCAGGGCAGCGCATCGGTCAGCGTGGGGCGTTCCCGATCGCCGACCGTGACGACCTGTTCGAGGTGGGGACGCAGCGGCATCCGCACCCCCAGCGACGCGAGCAGGGGCTCGGACTCCGGGCCGGCAGCGAGCACCACACGGTCGTAGTCCTCGCTCGCGCCGTCCGCGTATCGCACGCGCGCGCCCGACGGCCTGCTCTCCACCGCCTGCACGGCGCGGCCGAACGCGGTGCGTCCGCCGGCGGCGGTGAAGAGGCCCAGCTGCGCGGCGAGCGACTCCGCGGCGAGCACGACGCCGGCGTCCTCCTGCCAGACCGCGGCGCGGTCGTCGGCCTCGAGACCGGGGAAGAACCGGGCGACGTCCGCGGCGTCCACCAGCGTGTGCGCGACGCCGACCGCCTGCAGGGCGGCGACGACCGCGTCGAGCGACGACCGGTCGCGCCAGAGGAGGCCCTGCCGCTGGAAGACCCGTCGGCCGGACCGCTCCTCGAGCCGCCGCATCGCGTCGATCGAGACCTGCGCCATCCGCACCCGCACCTCGTCGGCGTGCGTCAGGCGCCAGATGCGGGTCGGACCGGATGACGAGGAGCGCGGGTTGCCGGGACCGCAGCGGTCGACGAGCTCGACGTCGTGCCCGCGCAGGGCGAGCTGCGCCGCGGTGGGCAGCCCCCAGGCGCCGGCGCCGACGACGAGCACCTTCACGAGTCGCTCGCCGGGCGGACTGCGACCTGGTCGACGGATGTCACGGAGGACAGCCTCTCACCCGGCGCCATCCTCGACGATCTCGGGACACGCCCACCGGCTGGAGCGTGACGATCAGGCTCCGCTCCGCTTCCCCTCGGAAGAACCTTCCGACGCAGCCTCGATGCCGACGTACTGCCGTTCGGCGAGCAGTGGGCACTCGAACGGGTCGCGCTCCCCCAACCCGACCCGGTTGACGTAGCGGACGACGATCAGGTACGAGGCGAACAGCCCGACCTGCGTGTACGGCACGCCGTGCGCGCGGCAGTAGTCCTGGATGATCACGGCCGCGCGCCTCAGGTGCGGGCGGGGCATCGACGGGAAGAGGTGGTGTTCGACCTGGTAGTTGAGCCCGCCCATCAGCACGTCGACGAAACGATTGCCGCGGATGTTGCGGCTGAGCATGACCTGCCGGCGGAGGAAGTCCAGCGACACGTCGCGCCCGACGATGCCCATCCCCTTGTGGTTGGGGGCGAAGGACAGTCCCATGTACAGGCCGAACACGCCGAGCTGCACCCCGAGGAAGGCGAAGGCGAGCCCGGGCGAGAGCACGAGGAACACGAGCACCACGAAGCCGACCAGCCGAATGGTGAGGAATGCCAGCTCGACCCACCGCCGGTCCAGCCGCTCGCGGGTGAACACCCGCCTCACCCCCGAGGCGTGCAGCGACAGTCCCTCGAGCAGGAGCAGGGGGAAGAAGAACAGCCCCTGGTGCGCCCGCAGCCACCGCAGCACCGGGGAGCGCAGCCCGCGCGCCTGGTCCTGCGTGAGCGCGATGACCGGCAGATCGATGTCGGGGTCTGCGCCCTCCTTGTTGGGGTTGGCATGGTGCCGGGTGTGCTTGTGCTGCCACCAGCCGTAGCTCATGCCGATGAACAGGTCGCCCAGCACGAGGCTGACCCACTCGTTCCACTTGCCGGAGACGAAGATCTGCCGGTGCGCGGCGTCGTGGGCGAGGAACGCGATCTGGGTGAAGACGACCGCGAGCACCGCCGCGGTGACGAGTTGCCACCAGGTGTCGCCGATCAACACGAAGGCGGTGAGAGATCCCGCGAGCACGACCGGCACCCCGACGAGCTTCGTCCAGTAGTAGCCGTATCGTCGGCGGAGGAGCCCCCGCTCCCGGATCAGACGTGCGAGCTCGGTGAACTCGCTGGTGCCCCGCCCCTGTCGCCCGGTCGGCCGTACCGCCGCCGCGCCTGCTCGCTGGGTCTCGGTCATGACGACCTCCGCTTTGACTGCGTTTGCAACGCGAGCGGGAGACCTCGGCAGCTCGTCGTCGTCGATGTCGGCGGCGCGGCCACGGCCGGCGTCGACACGATCAAGCGCTCGTGATTCGCACGCTATGACCGGTTCCTGAGAACGAGGCGACGGCTTCCTACGCCTTTCCGCCACGTCGCGCCACCCCTCGCGTTCGCAAGCGCGAGCCCGACACTGAACGTGTGCCGCTCGGCTGCATCGCCGGTGCGCGGCACGGACGGACGGAGGAACCCATGGAGATCGACGACTTCATCGACCTGGTCGCGGCGCGGACCGGCGGCAACCGCTCGGGGCAGCGCGCGAAGGCGCTTGCCGACGCGACTTTCGCGACGCTCGGCGAGCGGATCAGCGGCGGGGAGGCACGCGCCCTCGCCTCGTCCCTGCCGAAGGAGGCGCAGTCGGGTCTCGTGAACGCCGACGAGGCGTCCGAGTCGTTCGGCGTCGACGAGTTCTACCGCCGCGTGGCGGAGCGCGCGGAGGTCGACGAGGGCATGGCCCAGGAGGGCGCGGCGGCGGTGCTGCAGACGCTGCGCGAGCTGGTCGGCGACCGCGGATGGGAGAACCTCGTGTCGCAACTGCCGCTCGAGTACGACGGACTCGTCGGCCCGATGAAGTGACGACCGTCAGGTGTCACGGATGACGGGGGCGTCCGGGTCGGCGTCGTCCGCGCCGGTCGCCCCGCAGCCGTCAGCGGTGCCGATGGGTGACGGGCCGCCTTGCTGGCGCGCCGTGCCCGAAGAGCACGAGGTCGGGCCGCAGTGCACGTAGACGCTGCATCGATCGGCGATTACGTTCCGGGTCGAGGGTGAGGAAGTCGGGCGGTTTTGTGACCCTTCCGAGGTGAAAGAACACGTCGCCGCAGAGCAGCACTCGGTCCGCCTCCCGCCACAGGGCGATGTGTCCAGGGGTGTGGCCCGGCACCTCGAGCACCGTGAAGCCTGCGACCTCGTCGCCCTCGCGCAACGCGCGGTCTACGGGATGCGCTGGCGGGGGTGGCATGCGCGAGAGTGCGCCCGCCACCGGACTCGCCGGAACCTGCATCGCGCCCGTCTCGATCGCCGTCACGTCATGGGCTCCGGCCCACAGTGGGATGCCGCGCGTCGTGCAGATGGCGTGACTGGCACCGAAATGATCGGGGTGAGCGTGTGTCACCACGTGGGCACTCAACGTGGCGCCTTCGAGTTGTCTCAGCACGCGACGGCGTGCGGAGGCTGTGCCGGAATCGACGAGCACGTCGCCGACGAGGTAGACGTTGATCTGGTTCGGGGGAAACCCGGTCAGCTGATGGACGTCTGGAGCCACCACGCGCATGGGGCATCGTAGCTCCGGCCTCCGCGCCGCGGCAGCCCCTGGTGCCCTCAGGTGTCACGGATGACGGGGGCGTCCGGGTCGGCGTCGTCGACGCCGCCCGCGGGGTAGTCCGCGCGGCTCGGCCGCCTCGCCAGGAACAGCATGCTCGCGACGAGCCCTCCCCAGATCACGACGATCGACAGGAGGAGGAAGACGATCGCGATCGGGGTCATCGGTCGCCCCTCTCTGAAGGCTGTCGGTTCGCGACCGGCAGCGGCGGCCAGGCGACGAAGTCGGAGCGTCCGTTCCGCCACGGCAAGGCTGTGAGCACGAGGGCTGCGACCACCGCGAGGGCGATGGTTCCCCATCCGAAGGACGCAAGGTACGGCGCGGGCAGCCCGCCGTAGCCATTGACAGCGAGCTCGACGATGCGGCTGACGAGCATGTATCCCAGCACCACGGGCACGACCCCGCCGACGAGCGCGATCCACGTGCGCCCCACTCTGAACGTCGACACCGAGTTCAGATGGAACTGCAGTTCGCGTCCCTTGCGCAGCACCCAGACCACGAGCACCGTCGTCAGCACGGCGGAGCCCACCACCCCGATGTTGTTCGCCCAGTTGTCGACGACGTCGAGGGCCAGCAGTCCGGTGGTCGTGGAGAACAGCAGCACCGAGAGCACCGCCGCGGGGATACCCGTGCGGAGCGTCGCCTGCACCCGCGACAGGCCGAACTTCTCCTGCACGCCCGCCGAGACGACCTGCAGCACCGAGAGCAGCGACGTGAACCCGGCCAGGGTGAGCGAGCCGAAGAACAGCGCGCCGAAGAGCGGTCCGCCGGGCATCTGCGACACGATCGCCGGGAAGGTCACGAACGACAGTCCGACTCCGGTCAGGCCCTCGAGCTCGCCGACGCCGACGCCCTGTTGCACCGCGAAGAATCCGAGCGTCGCGAACACGCCGATCCCCGCGAGGATCTCGAACGACGAGTTGGCGAACGCGACGACGAGCCCGGGAGCCGTCAGGTTCGACCGACGTGCCCGGTAGGACGCGTAGGTGACCATGATCCCGAAGGCGATCGAGAGCGAGAAGAAGATCTGGCTGTATGCGGCTATCCACACGTTGGGGTCGCCGAGGGCCGCCCAGTTCGGAGTGAAGAGGGCGTTGAGCCCGACATCCGCCCCCTCGAGGAACAGGGCGCGCACGACGAGCACGAGGAACGCGACGAGCAGCAGGGGAAGGAAGATCACGTTCGTCCGCTGGAGCCCCTTCGCGACGCCCGCCGCGAGCACGGCGAGTGTGACGATCCAGACGAGGGCGAGCGGCACCAGCACGCCGGGCACGAACTCGAAGCTCAGGCCGGGCGCGCCCACCTGCAGGTAGTCGCCCTGGAAGAAGGTTCCAGGGTCGTCGCCCCAGCGCAGGTCGAAGGAGAAGACGAAGTAGCTGAGGGCCCACGCGATGACGGCGGTGTAGTAGAGCGATATCACGAAGGCGATAGCGACCTGGAACCAGCCGAGTGCTTCGAGCCGCCGGCCACCGAGCCGGCGCAACGCGGCGGGCGCGGAGCCGCGGAAGCGATGCCCGATGGCGTAGTCGAGGAACAGGATCGGGATCCCGGCCGTGAGCAGGGCCACGAGGTAGGGGATCAGGAAGGCGCCGCCGCCGTTCTCGTAGGCCACGCCGGGGAAACGCCAGATGTTGCCCAGCCCGACGGCCGAGCCGATGGCGGCCAGGATGAATCCGACCTGACCCGTCCATTGCTCACGGGGCGGCGAAGCGTCTATCGCAGCACGTTCCGCCATGCGTGTCTCCCTCAGCGCCGGTCATCCTTCGATCGACGTTAACACCACGTCGCGCGGTGTTCAGCCCCTGCCGCCGAGAGGACGATGCGGTGCAGGACGAGGTGAGACGTCCGCAGCATTGGCCCATGCCTATTGGTGCTGGCAGTTCCGATTCCCGGCATCCGAGACACAACCTTCGCAGCCCTGTCTGTGGCCTCGACTACTTTCAGTTATGGGGCCACTTCACCCCAGGAGGGTGACCAATGAGCGACGAGATCGAACTCATCAGCGACGGAGACGGCCTCGCCGTATTCGGCGACGCTGCTGCTGTAGAGCGCTTCCTTTCCTCCGCCGGCGTTCCGTCGAAGGATCTGCAGCTGCACCAGAGGTTTGGCTCCGCCCTGAACGCAGGCGCGAGCGTGGCGCAGGGCGGATCCCAAATCGCCGCGAACTCGGGCCGCTGGGTAAAGCTCACGGAAGAGTCAGCCAAGGCACTCAAGCTCGGCAAGGCTATGAAGGGCTCGTCCGACGGCGTTAGCCGCGCCGTCGTCACCACGAGCAAGGGCAAGGTCACGAAGATTCTGGAGTTCGTGGAGCCTAATTCGGTCGGCTCCCTGCTCACCAATCCGGCGATGCTCGCCGGCGCGGCGGGAATCATGGCGCAGCTCGCCATGCAGCAGACCATGGAGGAAATCACCGAGTACCTCAAAGTGATCGACGAGAAGGTCGACGACATCCTGCGCGCCCAGAAGGACTCCGCCCTCGCCGAGATGATCGGCGTTGGGATGGTCCTTGATGACGCCATGCTCAAGCGAGAGCACGTCGGCCGCGTGTCCGAAGTGACCTGGTCGAGCATGCACGGCGCGGCCCAAATCATCGCCACCACGCAGGCCTACGCCCTGCGCCAGCTGGACGTTCTAGCCGAAAAGATGGAGCAGAAGTCGCGGGTTGGCGAGCTCGCGAAGCTGTCCGGTACGGCCGAAGCGACGGTCGAAGACTGGCTGGCGGTGCTCGCACGCTGCTTTCAACTTCAAGACGGCCTGGCGGTGCTTGAGCTCGACCGGGTACTGGACTCCAGCCTCGAGGATCTAGACCGCCACCGCGAGGCAGTACGGGCCGCCCGCGAGAAGCGTCGCGACCTTGTCTCGAAGAGCACCGTGCGGCTCCTGTCGCGGATGGACGCGGCCGCGGCGGGCGCGAACCAGCAGGTGCTCCTCCACCCGCTCAAGGCGGGCCGCGTGGTGCGCTCCGGCAATGAGATAGCAGACGACGTGATCGTCTTTCACAGGAAGCTCGGTATCGACGGCGACCGCAGCGCCATCGAGGCGAAGCCTTGGCGCGAGGCCGCCGGGGACGCGCGAGACGATGCCTTGAAGGTCACCGAGCGCACCGCGAGGAGCGTCGGGCAGTTCAGCGTGAAGACCTTCGAGGGCGCCAAGGCGGGTACGGAGAAGCTCGTCGAAGGGGTCGCCGAGAGGTTGCCCTGGCATCGGAACAAAAGTGCGCGACCCGAGACCGACAATGCCGCGGCGTCCACCCCGGCTGACAGGCCTACGGAATGAGGCATTCATGTCCCTGACCCTCGCCCCGCTCCTCCTCGACGCAGGCATCGATCCCGTTACCGCGCTCGTGATGCGTCACGCCTACGTCCGGGAGCACGAGGACAGCGGCCTCCGGGGCATCCACGCGGACTCCACGGACGCGGAGATCCTCGAGTACACCCGGACGCAGTCCGCCGACACGAGACGCTTTCCGCTCAATCCGCCGCGGCTCTGGGTGGTCTTTATTCGGGAGGGGGGCGACCAGGCGCGACTCTGGTCGGTGGTGGAGAACCGCGGCGAGGTGGCAAACACCGGAATCCTTCGCACCTTCGACGTCGCGCAGTCCGAGCATATGGCGGACCTTCGCGGTCGGCTCGTCATCGGGTGGAAGTCGCCGCGCACCTGGCGCATGAGTGGCACCGCGGCCGGCACTTATCCGGTCATAGGTATTGCGGACGCCGAGCCAATCCCATTTCCTGGCTTCGACCGGCTTGTTCTTAGCCATGCCCAGCTTCAGGCTGTAATGCGCGAGCATCGCTACGCCTCATGGCGAACGGCCCTTGCGTCCGTGGTGGGTATCTACCTCATCACCGACACCAGGGACGGCCGCCACTACGTCGGCAAAGCGGACGGTGAGGATAGCGTGCGGCAGCGTTGGAACGCATACGCGACGAACGGGCACGGCGGCAACGTCGAGCTGAGAGGCCTCGACGCGTCCACCTTCCGCTTTTCCCTGCTGCGCGTATTCGACCCGGCAACGCCTACGCGCGATATCGACGTCGCGGAGAGCCACTTCAAGGAAGCGCTGGACTCCCGGCGCCACGGACTCAACCGGAACTAAGCGACGAGACTGTTGCCGGGAGTCCGTCACATTTCGGGGCGGTGTGTCTTCTGGTCGGATCAGTAGTCGGCTCCGCCCACAAGGCCCTGCCGCACGGGGCGTCGCGGCCAATCGATCCCCAGCCGGAGTCGCTCGACGCGATTCGCGCCGAACTCGGCAAGAATGCCGCTGCGTCCTGGCCATCGGATCGCGCGTTACCGAGGAGCAGTCCCGTCAAAAGAAGAGGGCCCTTCGCTTTTGTGCGAGGGACTCTCTTTCGACCTTTGAGAGGACCTCTATTTCTCTGGTCCGAACAACCTCAATATGGTCGGGCTGACAGGATTTGAACCTGCGACCCCTTGACCCCCAGTCAAGTGCGCTACCAAGCTGCGCCACAGCCCGAGGCCACGAGCACCGCCCGTGACAACTCGACAAGCTTAGCGGGTCCGAAGGGGTGCCGGTGACACCGCCGTTCGGTCGCAGAGCGCGCGAACCGACCTCGAGCCGCTCGGGGAGGTCGATCAGCGCGCCCTCGGCGCGGTCAGCGCAGGGCGGGGTCGCGCTCCTGCTCCGGCACGCCGGGCACCTGCTCGTGCGAGCGGGTCGGCCACCAGAAGGCTCGACCGGTGAGGGCGGCGAGCGCGGGCACGATCAGCGTGCGCACGACGAGCGTGTCGAGCAGCACGCCGATGCAGACGATCGTGCCGATCTGGGCCAGCGCGACGACCGGCAGCACGCCGAGCACCGCGAAGACCGCGGCGAGGAGGATGCCGGCGCTCGTGATGACGCCGCCCGTCGAGGCGAGCGCGCGCACCAGGGCATCCGTCGGTGAGTGCGTCGCGAGCTCCTCGCGGGCACGCGTTGTGAGGAAGATGTTGTAGTCGATGCCGAGCGCGACGAGGAACAGGAACGCGAAGAGCGTCACCGTGGTGTCGAGTGCGGGGAAGCCGAGCAGCGTCGTGAAGACGAGGCTCGAGACACCGAGACTCGCGAGGAACGTCGCGACAACGGTCAGCACGAGCAGCACGGGGGCGAGCACGGAACGCAGCAGGGCGAAGAGGATCACGAGCACGATGCCGAGGATCAGCGGCGCGATGAGTGCGAGGTCGCGCTCGGACGCCTGCTGCACGTCGTAGTCCGTCGCGTCGCTGCCGCCGACGACAGTCTCCCCCAGCTCGCCGGACTCGGCGCCGTACGCGTTCCGTAGTGTCTGCACCGCCGCGAAGGCGTCGTCGCTCGCGGGCTCGGCGTCGAGGGTGACGTCGAGGCGGGTCAGGCCGCCGGCGGACTCCCCCGGTCGCACCGACTCGACGCCCTCGGTGTCCTCCGCGACCGCGAGGGCGTCCTGCACGGCGGCGTCCGGCGTGAGCACGATCGTCGTCGCGGTGAGGCCCGCGCCAAACGACTCGTCGATGATCTCCTGCGCCTGCACCGACTCCGGGTCACCGAGGAACTGGTCGGTCTGCGCGAGCCCCACCGAGTACGTCGTCAGACCGGCTGCGAGAGCGCCGAGCCCGACGACGCCCGCGACGAGCACGGCAACGGGGCGGCGCACGACGCCGCGGCCGAGGCGCGCCCAGAGGCTCGGCTTCGAGGGAGCGGAGCCGACGCGCGGCACGAACGGCCAGAACACCCCGCGGCCGCAGACGACGAGCGCGGCGGGCAGCGTGACGAGCGCGAACGCCATCGCGATGAGGATCCCGATGACGCAGGCGAGGCCGAGCGCCCGGTTGCCGGCGAGCGATGCGAACAGCAGCGTCGCGAGGCTCAGCACGACGGTGCCGCCACTGGCGAGGATCGCGACGCCGGCGTTCCGCAGGGCCTTCGCCATCGCGGCGTGCCGGTCGCCGGTGTGCAGCAGCTCCTCGCGGTACCGCGCGACCAGCAGCAGCGCGTAGTTGGTACCCGCACCGAAGACGAGCACGGAGAGGATGCCGCGGACGGAGGCGTCGAGGGTGACCCCGACCGACTCGGCGACGAGGGCTGCCACCCGCCCCGCCAGCGCGTCGGCCGTGCCGACGACCGCGAGCGGCACGATCCACAGCACCGGACTGCGGTAGGTGACGATGAGGAGCACCGCGACGACGATCACCGTGACGAGCAGCAGCCGGACGTCGGCCCCGGCGAAGGCGTTCGCGATGTCGTCCTGGAAGCCGAGCGCGCCGGTCAGCCGCGCGTCGAGTCCGGAGGGCAGGTCGTCGGAGGCGAGCTCTCGCAGAGTCTCGGCGGTGACGTCGATCTCGGCGTCCGCGTCGAGCGGCACGACGACGAGCGCCGCCGTGCCGTCCTCGCTCGGCTGCGGCACGACCGCCGGCGGCGCGATCGACTCGCCGGCGAGAGCCCGGGCGCGCTCGCCCACGGCGGTGAGCTCGTCGTCGCTCAGCTCGCCGCCGTCCTCGCGCGAGTAGACCAGGACCCCGACGCTCGCGTCGGCGGACGGGAACTCGTCGAGCAGGGCGTCGACCCGTGCGGACTCCGCCGACGCGGGCAGGCCGGTCTGCGGGAACTCGTCGCCCTCGGCGCTCGGCAGCAGCACGAACAGCGCGCCGGTCACGACGAGCGAGAGCATCAGCACCACCCACGCGCCGACTCGCCCCGTGATCCTCTCGATGGCCCGCATCGCATTCCTTCCGCTCTAAGTCTCTTAGTGACTAAGACTATTAGCAGGAGCGTAATCTGTGAACGCGAAGGGAGGCCGGATGCCGGAGCGCGACCAGACGGCCCGCGAGATCATCCGCGAGCTGCAGCTGCTGTCGACCGTGTCGCAACGCGTCGCCCAGGTCTTCGCCGGCCGCCACGGCCTCAGCTCGACCGACCTCGAGGCGCTGCTGCACGTGATGCAGGCGGATGCCGAGGGCGCGCCCCTCACCTCTGGCCGGCTCGGCGAGAAGCTCGGCGTGACCTCTGGCGCCGCCACCGGACTCATCGACCGGCTGGAGCGAGTGGGCCACGTGGCGCGCCGCCGCGACGAGCGCGACCGCCGCCGGGTACTGGTGCACTACGGGGAGGCGGCCGAGAGGGTCGCCCGCGAGTACTTCGGTCCGCTCAAGGCGACCTCCGACGAGGTCATGGCGGAGTTCGACGACCGGGAGCTCGAGGTGGTCGCCCGCTTCCTCGCGGCGATGGTCCCGGCCCTCGCACAGCACGCCGAGCGCGAGGCGGCGAAGGACTAGACGGCGTCGAGCAGGCCGAGCAGCCAGGACGGGCCGCGCACCGCGGCATCCGGAACGCGCTCGATGAGCCCGCGGTCGGCGGTGACGACGAGCGGCCGCGCGAGCGTCGCGGCCCGCTCCGCGATCGTCGAGTCGCCGTCGTGCGGCGCGTCGACCACCGTGAGCGCCCCGAATCGGACGGGCAGGTGCGGCGCACGGATGCCGCGTGCCTGCCCCTCCACGACGACCTCGAACGCGGGCCAGACCCGATCGACGTCGAGGCCGAGTTCCGCGCCCGGAAGGCCCGCGGCGGCGAGGGCGGCGAGCCGCTCGACGAGGCGGCTGTTCGCACCGGTGCGGTCGCGCCACCAGCCGTCGGGTCGGGAGCCCACGACGTTCGCGGCGTCGACGACCACGGTCGGCACGGCGTCGAAGACGGGGGCGAGCCGCTCCCACGACGCGGCGAGCCCCGGATGCAGGGGGTACCCGGTCACCTCGGCGCGCGGCACCCAGCCGAGTTCGATGCTCTCGGCATCCGTCGCCTCGGCGTCGAAGTGCGTCGCCGAGCGGGCGAGCACCGTCGTGTACGACCAGGCCTCGAGGTCGAGCACGGAGGCGGCGACGACCCGCACGTCGTGCTCGGGGATGCCCGCCTCCTCGGCGGACTCGCGCACCGCCGCGGTCACGGCGTCCTCGCCCTCGTGGCGGGCGCCGCCCGGCAGTCCCCACGTGCCCCCGAAGTGGCTCCAGACCGCGCGGTGCTGCAGCAGCACGCGGTCGTCGGGATCCACGAGCAGCAGCCCGGCCGCGCCGAACCGTCCCCAGAACCGGCGCCCGTCGGGCAGCTCGACCCAGGCGTCCCCCGGGTCGCGCGGCCCCGTCGGCACCGGAGGGTTCACGAGCGGAAGACCTCGAGCATCGTGGGCGAGCCGGTCGCGAGCGGCGTGACCTGGATAGGGTCGCCCGCGGTGACCGTGCCGCGCTTCACGACGCGGAAGTACGCGCCGAGCCGGCCCTCCTCGGCGAACCGCTTCACCCAGCCCCGTGCGTGCGGTCCGCCCACCCAGCGGGCGAACGTCGCGCAGGGCGTGCGCGGCATCGTCACGGCGAGCTCGACGGCATCCGGCCCGTCGCCGATGCGCCAGTGGTCGCCCACCCGCGCCTGGTTCGGGTCGATGCCGCTGACGCGCAGGTTCTCGCCGAACCAGCCGGGGTGCAGATCGCGGCCGAGCTCGGCGGACCAGAACGCGGCGTCCTCGTCGGAGTAGACGTACACCGCCTTGTCGAGGCCGCCGTGGTGCTTGCGGGACGCCTGCACGTCGGCGTACAGCCCGTACGGGCCGATCTTCACCGACCCGTCGACGGCGCGCTTGTCGATCGCCGTGATCCCGACCGCGCCCGGATCCGGTCGCAGCCGGGCGACGACGCACACGGCCGTGACCCTCACTTGCGCTGACGCCTCTCGCGCACGCGCATGTTGACGTTGATCGGCGTGCCCTCGAAGCCGTAGATCTCCCGCAGCCGGCGCGTGATGAAGCGGCGGTAGCCGGGGTCGAGGAAGCCGGTCGTGAACAGCACGAAGGTCGGCGGCCGCGTCGAGGCCTGCGTGCCGAACAGGATGCGCGGCTGCTTGCCGCCGCGCACCGGGTGCGGGTGCTCCGCGGTGAGCTCGGCGAGCAGGGCGTTGAACTTGCCGGTCGGAATGCGGGTGTCCCACGAGGCGAGCGCCGTCTCGAGGGCGGGCACGAGCTTCTCGAGGTGGCGGCCGGTGCGCGCGGAGATGTTGACGCGGGGCGCCCACGCGACGTGCGCGAGGTCCTGCTCGACCTCCCGCTCGAGGTAGCGGCGGCGGTCGTCGTCGAGCATGTCCCACTTGTTGAACGCCAGCACGAGCGCGCGGCCCGACTCGAGCACGAGGTCGATGATGCGCACGTCCTGCTCGCTGATCGGCTGGGTGACGTCGAGCAGCACGACGGCGACCTCGGCCTTCTCGAGCGCCGCGGAGGTGCGCAGCGACGCGTAGAAGTCGGCGCCCTGCTGCAGGTGCACGCGACGCCGGATGCCGGCGGTGTCGACGAACCGCCACACCTTGCCGGCCAGCTCGATCTGCTCGTCCACCGGGTCGCGGGTCGTGCCGGCGAGCTCGTTGACTACGACGCGCTCCTCCCCCGCCGCCTTGTTGAGCAGGCTCGACTTGCCGACGTTCGGCCGCCCGAGGAGGGCCACGCGGCGGGGACCGCCGACCTCCTCCTTCGCGACGGCGGAGACCTCGGGGAGGATCGTGAGCACGTGGTCGAGGAGATCGGCCACACCGCGGCCGTGCAGGGCCGAGACCGGCCAGGGCTGGTCGAGGCCGAGGTTCCATAGCGCCGCCGCGTCCGCCTCCTGCCGCACGTCGTCGACCTTGTTGGCGACGAGGATGACCGGCCTGCCGCTCTGGCGAAGCATGCGCACGACGCGCTCGTCGGTGGAGGTCGCGCCGACGTTCACGTCGACGACGAAGAGCACGGCGTCGGCGAGGTCGACCGCGACCTCGGCCTGCGCCGCGACGGAGGCGTCGATGCCCTTGGCGTCGGGCTCCCATCCGCCGGTGTCGACGAGCGTGAAGCGCCGGTCGTTCCACTCGGCGCGGTACGAGACGCGGTCGCGCGTGACGCCGGGCACGTCCTCGACGACGGCCTCGCGGCGGCCGAGGATGCGGTTGACCAGCGCGCTCTTGCCGACGTTCGGGCGGCCGACGATCGCGAGCACCGGCAGCGCCGGCAGGTACGTGATGCCGTCGGTGTCCTCGCCGGCGGACTCGAGCAGCGCCCGGTCCTCCTCGTCGAGGTCGTACTCCTCGAGGCCGGCGCGGAGGGCGGTGGCCCGGGCCGCGGCGGCGTCCTCGTCGATCGCCCGGATACGCTCCGCGAGGTCCGGATCGACCGCGCCGTACTCTTCTTCGTCCGCCATCAGTCGGTCACCTTCTTCACCAGTTCGACGATCGCGTCGACCGTCTGCCCGAAATCGAGCTCCGTCGAATCGACGGTCGTCACACCCTCCGCCGCGGACATGAAGTCCACGACGGCGAGGTCCTTGCGGTCGCGGGCGACGAGCTGATCGCCGACCGCGGCGGAGGCGTCGCCGAGCTGCGCCTGCCGGCGGGCGATGCGCGCCTCCTCGCTCGCCGTGAGCAGGATGCGCAGGTCGGCATCCGGCAGCACGACGGTCGTGATGTCGCGACCCTCGACCACGATGCCGGGCTTCGCCGTGCCCTCCACGATGTCGCGGAAACGGTCGTTCAGGCCGACGCGCACCTCGGGCACGCGGGCGATCGCACTCACGACGGCGGAGACGCGCGGCTCGCGAATCTCCTCGGTGACGTCGGTCTCGCCGACGCGCACGAAGTAGTCGTCGGGGTCGGTGCCGAGCCGCACGTCCGCGGTGCGGGCCATCTCCGCGGCGGCCGCCGCGTCGGCGGTGTCGACGCCCTGCTGCAGGCACGCGAGCGCGAGCGCGCGGTAGGCGGCGCCCGTGTCGAGGTAGGCGTAGCCGAGGGCGCGCGCGACGGCGCGGCTCACGCTCGACTTGCCGCTGCCGGCCGGTCCGTCGATCGCCACCGTGGTCACGTCGCTCATCCTGTCTCCCGTTCGTGCCGGGGAGAACGCCCCGTGCGTCATCGTCGTCACTGCCATGCCTCTGCGATCTTCCAGCCGCGGGACGTGAGTTCGGCGAGCAGCCGCGGCTCCGTCTCCGGCAGCACCGAGATCTCGGCGAGCCCGACCGGGGCGCCCGGGGAGTGCTCGAGCCGGATCTCCTCCATGTTGACCCCGACGTCGCCGATGTCGGTGAGCAGCCGCGCGAGCTCGCCCGGGCGGTCGTCGACGAGCACGACGAGCTGGCTGAAGCGGCGGTCCTGCCCGTGCTTGCCGGGGATGCGGGCGACGCCCGCGTTCCCGCCGGCGAGGGTCTCGGCGATGCCGCGCCGCGACCCGGCGGCGTCGGGCTCGGCGACGAGGGCGAGCACCGCGTCGAGGTCGTCGCGGAACGCGCGGAGCACCTCGGTAACCGCGGGGGCGTTGGCCGAGAGGATCTGCACCCACAGCGCGGGGTCGCTCGCGGCGATGCGGGTCGTGTCGCGCAAGCCGCCGCCCGCGAGCCCGAGCGCCGCGGCGGGCGCGTCGATCAGCCGGCGGGCGAGCAGACTCGAGACCACCTGCGGCACGTGCGAGACGAGGGCGACGGATGCGTCGTGCTCCTCCGCCGACATCGTGACGGGCACGGCCTCGAGGTCGAGCGCGAGGTCCTCGACGAGCGCGAGCGCCGCGGGGTCGAGCGCCTCGTGCGGGGTGATGACCCAGGGTCGGCCGACGAAGAGGTCGCTGCGGGCGGCGATGGCTCCCCCGCGCTCGCGACCGGCGAGCGGATGGGAGCCGAGGTAGCGGGCGAGATCGGCGCCGAGCGCGCGGAGCTCGCTGAGCGGCAGCGCCTTGACGCTCGCGACGTCGGTGACGACCGCGGTAGGGAACGCCGCCAGCTCGGCGGCGACGACGCGCGCCGTGACATCCGGCGGCACCGCGACGACGACGAGGTCGGGCACGTCCTGCTCGGTGGCGGGGCGGCCGGCGCCGTAGTCGGCGGCGAGGGTCAGCGCGGCCGGGCTCGCGTCGGCGAGCACGACGTCGACGCCGCGCGCGCGCAGTGCGAGGCCGGCACTCGTGCCGAGGAGCCCCGTTCCGACGATGCGCACGCGCCCGGTGAGTCGCGGTGCGGGCACGGTCAGCCTCCTGCTCGCCTCGGCCTGGTCGATCGGGCCGTCTTTCCTCCTGCGGTCTCGCCGCCGGAGCGCGCGATCTCCAGCAGACGGCCGACCTCTACCTTAGTCAGGTCGCGTGCGCGCCCGACCGGGAGGGTGCCGAGGTGCAGCGGTCCGAACTGGCGCCGCACGAGCTCCTGCACGGGGTGGCCGACGGCGGCCATCATGCGGCGGACGATGCGGTTGCGGCCCGAGTGCAGCACGAGCTCGAGCTGCGTGCGCCCGCCGACCTCGCCGAGCACGCGGGCCTTGTCGGCGGCGATCGGGCCGTCCTCGAGCTCGATGCCCTGGGTCAGCTGCCGGACCGTCGCCTGGGTCACCCGCCCGTCGACGAGCGCAACATAGGTCTTCGTGACGCCGAAGGACGGGTGCGCGAGCACGTGAGCGAGCTCCCCGTCGTTGGTCAGCACGAGCAGGCCGCTCGTCTCGGCGTCGAGCCGGCCGACGTTGAACAGCCGCTCCTCGTACTGGTCGGTCCAGCGGCGGAGGTCCGGGCGGCCGCGCTCGTCGGACATCGAGCTGACGACGCCGGTGGGCTTGTTGAGCATGACGTAGCGGCGGCTCGTGTCGAGCTGCACCGGCACGCCGTCGACGGTGACCTGGTCGGCGACGGGGTCGACGCGCACCCCGAGCTCGGTCACGATCCTGCCGTTGACGCTGACGCGACCGGCCGCGATGAGGTCCTCGGAGACGCGGCGGCTCGCGACCCCGGCGGCGGCCATGAGCTTCTGCAGCCGCACTCCCTCGGCGTCAGGCAAGGTCATCGAAGCCCTCCGTGCCGTCGGGCAGCAGCGGGGAGATCTGCGGCAGCTGGTCGAGCGAGGAGATGCCGAGGTGCACGAGCAGCTCGTCGGTCGTCGCGTAGTGGATGGCGCCCGTGTCGGGGTCGGTGAACGCCTCGGTGATGAGGCCGCGACCGAGCAGCGTGCGCACGACGCTGTCGACGTTCACGGCGCGGATCGCGGCGATCGCGCCGCGGGTGATGGGTTGCTTGTAGGCGATGACCGCGAGCGTCTCGAGAGCGGCCTGCGAGAGCCTCGCGGGGGTCTGCACCTGCACGTGCTGCTGCACGACGGCGTCGTAGTCCGCGCGCACGTAGAAGCGCCACCCGCCGCCGACCTCGCGCAGCTCGAAGCCGCGGCGCGGGCCGCCGGCCTCGCCGTCGTAGTCGGCGACGAGGCGCGCGATCGCCGCGCGCACCTCGGCGACCGGACGGTCGAGGGTCGAGGCGACGGCGACGGTGCTGAGGGGCGCGTCGGCGACGAAGAGGAGGGCCTCGACGCCGCGATCGAGGTCGACGAGGGAGACGGGCGCGGTGGCATCCGTCTCGGTGGTCGTCACGTCAGTTGTCATAGTCCGCTCCCAGCGCGGCGAGGTTCTCGTCCGACCAGGTCTCGGCCGACCAGCGTACCGTCAGCTCGCCGAGCGGCTCGACCTGCTCGAACGAGACGGCGGCGTGCCGGTAGAGCTCGAGCACCGCGAGGAACCGGGCGACGACGACGCCCTTGAGCTCGGCGCCGGCGGCGAGCTGGCGGAAGGTCAGCGGCTCGCCACCGCGCAGCAGCGCGACGACGTGCGCCGCCTGCTCACGGATCGACACGAGCGGGGCGTGCAGGTGGTCGAGCCCGACGGTCGGCACCTCGCGCGGCGTGAACGCGAGCAGCGCGAGGGCGGCGAAGTCGTCGGCGGAGAGACTCCAGACGAGCTCGGGCGCCTGCTGCCGGTACTTCTCCTCCAGCCGCACGGACCGCGGATGCCGCGCGGCCTCGCTGTCGAGGTGCTCGGCGAACCACGCGCTCGCCTGTTTGAAGGCGCGGTACTGCAGCAGGCGGGCGAACAGCAGGTCCCGCGCCTCGAGCAGCGCGACGTCCTCCGCGTCGACGAGCTCGCCCTGCGGCAGGAGCCCGGCGATCTTGAGGTCGAGCAGGGTCGCCGCGACGACGAGGAACTCGCTCGCACGGTCGAGCTCCTCCTTCGAGTCGAGCCCGCGGAGGTAGGAGAGGAACTCGTCGGTGACGGCGCTGAGCGAGACATCCGTGATGTCGAGCTCGTGCTTGTTGATCAGCGAGAGGAGCAGATCGAACGGGCCGTCGAAGACGTCGAGACTGACGGTGAAGCCGGGCGCGGCCGGCGGGACCTCCTGCTCGACGGCCCTAGGCGACGGCGCCACGGGCGACGAGCTCGCGCGCGAGCTGACGGTACGCGTGGGCGGCGTTGTGCTCGGGCGCGTACTGCGTGATCGGCAGCCCCGCGACGCTCGCATCGGGGAACTTCACCGTGCGGGTGATGACGGTGTCGAGCACGTCGTCGCCGAACGCGTCGACGACCCGCTCCATGACCTCGCGGCTGTGCAGCGTGCGCGCGTCGTACATCGTCGCGACGATGCCGTCGAGCTCGATGGCCGGGTTGAGCCGGTCACGCACCTTGTCGACGGTCTCGACGAGGAGGGCGACGCCGCGGAGGGCGAAGTACTCGCAGGCGAGCGGGATGACGACGCCGTGCGCGGCGGTGAGCGCGTTGACGGTCAGCAGCCCGAGACTCGGCTGGCAGTCGACGATGATCACGTCGTAGTCGGGTGCGACCTTGCGCAGGATGCGCGCGAGGATCTGCTCGCGGGCGACCTCGCCGATGAGGTGCACCTCCGCGGCGGAGAGGTCGATGTTCGCGGGGATGACGTCGAGGTTCTCGATCCGGGTCTTCTGGATCGCCTCGTGCGGGTCCTTGATGTTGCCGAGCATCAGGTCGTAGATGGTCGGCACGTCGAACGCCGGCACGCCGAGGCCCGTCGAGAGGGCGCCCTGCGGGTCGAAGTCGACCGCGAGCACCTTGCGCCCGTACTCGGCGAACGCGGCGCCGAGGTTGACCGAGGTCGTCGTCTTGCCGACGCCGCCCTTCTGGTTGCACATCGCGATGATGTGAGCGGGTCCGTGCGAGGCCAGAGCCTGCGGCTCCGGGAACTCGCGGCGCGGGCGGCCCGTCGGACCGAGGTCCATCGCCTCGTCGAGTGTCGCAGTCATCTCACCCCAGTCCGTCGTCACGCCAGCGAGTCTACGTCCGGCCTTCCGCCCAGCCCGGGTCATCCGCGGCGTGGCGTGGCGCGTCAGCCTCTCGCGCGCGGATGCGAGGTGGTATAGACGTCGCGCAGCGCGTCGGCCGTGACGAGCGTGTAGATCTGCGTCGTCGCGACGGACGAGTGACCGAGCAGCTCCTGCACGACGCGCACGTCCGCGCCGCCGGCGAGCAGGTGCGTCGCGAACGAGTGCCGAAACGTGTGCGGTGAGACGTGCCCGTCGAGCTTCGCGGCCGCCGCGATCTCCTGGATGCGCAGCCACGCGTTCTGCCGCGACAGCCGGCCGCCGCGCATCCCGAGCAGCAGCGCCGGTGTCGAGGGCCCCTGCAGGGCGAGCATGGGACGCGCGCGCACGAGGTAGGTCTCGAGCGCGTCGCGAGCGTACGACCCGATCGGCACGATGCGCTGCTTGTTTCCCTTGCCGGTGAGGCGCACGAGGTCGCTCGCGCGGCCGTCGTCGCCGAGCACGTCGTCGACGTCGAGCGAGACGGCTTCGGTGACGCGCGCACCGGTGGCGTAGAGCAGTTCGAGCAGGGCGCGGTCGCGCAGCTGCTGCGGGTCCTCTCCCCCGGCCGCCTCGAGCAGCGCGGTCATCTGCTCGATGCTGATCGCCTTGGGCAGCCGGCTCGGCAGCTTGGGCGGGCGCACCTCGGCCGCGGCATCCGCCTCGACCTCGCCCTCGGCGAGCAGGAAGCGGTGGAACGCGCGCACCGACGAGAGCATCCGCGCCACCGAGGTGGCGCTCAGCGGGGTCTCGCGGCTGCGCAGCGCCGTGACGAAGCCCGTGACGTGCTCCCGGCGGATGTCGCGGGCGGAGTCGATCCCGTCCGCGGCGAGCATCTCGAGGTACACGCCGAGGTCGCGGCGGTACGCGGCCACGGTGTTGGCGCTCAGCCCGCGCTCGATCGCGACGTGGCGGAGATAGCGGTCGACCGACCGCGCGAGCGCGGATACGCGCGCCGGCGCATCCGCGACCTCGCTCATGCCGTCTTCGTGCTCCAGCGGTCGCGGCTCGCGTGTGCGGCGAGGGCGCCCATCAGCAGTCCGCTGTTGCGCAGCCGGCCCGCGAGGGCGGCGGCCACGACGTCGTCGAGGGCGGCCCAGCGCTTGACGATGTCGGCCTCCTCGTCGACGCGCTCGAACTGCTCCGTCGGCGTGAGCCCACGGGCGAGGTAGATCCGGATGAGCTCGTTGCTGCCGCCGGAGGTCGAGTGGTACTCGATGAGCGGCTCGAGGGTCTCGGCCTCGAGGTCGGCCTCCTCCGCGAGCTCGCGGCGGGCGGCATCCATCGGGTCCTCGCCCTGCACGTCGAGGAGGCCCGCGGGCAGCTCCCAGTCGCGCTCGCGGATCGGGTGACGGTACTGCTGGATGAGCAGCACGCGGTCGTCGTCGTCGATCGCCAGCACGATGACCGCGCCGGTGTGGTCGACGAAGTCACGCGTGATCGTCTGGCCGTTGTACTCGAAGTCCTCGCTGACGACGTCCCAGACGCGGCCCTCGAAGACCTTCTCGCGGCTCAGCACCGTCGGCTCGAACGGCTCGTCGCGCAGGTCGGCGAGCGTCGCGAGCTCCCGCTCGTCGGGTGTCGAGTGGCCGGGGGTCGCGTGCCCGGGTGCGGTCGACTCAGGCATCCGCGGGCTCCGCCACCTCGAAGAGACGGCTGGAGCGCTGGCGGTCGAGCGCCGCGCCGACGAGACCCTTGAACAGCGGGTGCGCGTGGTTCGGGCGCGAGCGCAGCTCGGGGTGGGCCTGCGTGCCGACGTAGTACGGGTGCACGTCGCGGGGCAGCTCGACGAACTCGACGAGGGTGCCGTCGGGCGAGGTGCCCGAGAACTTCAGCCCCGCCTCGGCGATCTGCTTGCGGTAGTGGTTGTTCACCTCGTAGCGGTGGCGGTGGCGCTCGGAGATGTCGGTCGAGCCGTACACCTCGGCGACGATCGAGCCCTGCTCGAGCGCGGCCGGGTACATGCCGAGCCGCATCGTGCCGCCGAGGTCGCCCGCGGCGATGATGTCGACCTGCTCCGCCATCGTCGCGATGACCGGGAACTCGGTGTCGGGGTCGAACTCGCTCGACGAGGCACCGGGCAGGTCGGCCTTGTTGCGGGCGTACTCGATGACCATGCACTGCAGGCCGAGGCACAGCCCGAGCGCGGGGATTCCGTTCTCGCGGGCGAAGCGCAGCGCGCCGAGCTTGCCCTCGATGCCGCGCACGCCGAAGCCGCCGGGGATGCAGATGCCGTCGACGTCGCCGAGCAGGCGCGCGGCACCCTCGGGCGTCTCGCACTCGTCGGAGGCGACCCAGCGCAGCTTCACCCGGGTGCCGTGGGCGAACCCGCCGGCCTTGAGCGCCTCGGTGACCGAGAGGTACGCGTCGGGAAGGTCGATGTACTTGCCGACGAGCGCGATCGTGACCTCGTGCTTGGGGTCGTGCACCGCGTCGAGGATGCCCTGCCAGCCCGACCAGTCGACCTCGTCGGCCTGCAGGCCGAGCGCGGAGATGAGGTAGGCGTCGAGGCCCTGGCGGTGCAGCATCGACGGGATGTCGTAGATGCTCGGCACGTCGACGGCGTTCACCACGGCGTCCTCGTCGACGTCGCACATGAGGGCGATCTTGCGGCGGTTGGAGTCGGAGACCGGCCGGTCGCTGCGCAGCACGAGCGCGTCGGGCTGGATGCCGATCGAGCGCAGGGCCGCGACCGAGTGCTGCGTCGGCTTGGTCTTCTGCTCGCCGGAGGCGTTCATGAACGGCACGAGCGAGACGTGCACGAAGAACACGTTGCGCCGGCCGAGCTCGTGACGCACCTGACGCGCGGCCTCGATGAAGGGCTGGCTCTCGATGTCGCCGACCGTGCCGCCGATCTCGGTGATGATCACGTCGGGCTGCGGCTCGCTCGTCGCCTGCAGGCGCATGCGGCGCTTGATCTCGTCGGTGATGTGCGGGATGACCTGCACGGTGTCGCCGAGGTACTCGCCGCGGCGCTCCTTAGCGATGACCGAGGAGTAGATCTGGCCCGTCGTGACGTTGGCCGCCTCGCTCAGGTCGATGTTGAGGAAGCGCTCGTAGTGACCGATGTCGAGGTCGGTCTCGGCGCCGTCGTCGGTCACGAAGACCTCGCCGTGCTGGAACGGGTTCATCGTTCCCGGGTCGACGTTGAGATAAGGGTCGAGCTTCTGCATCACGACGCGCAGACCGCGCGCTGTGAGGAGATTGCCGAGGCTAGCGGCCGTGAGCCCCTTGCCGAGGGAGGAGACGACCCCTCCCGTGACGAAGATGTGCTTCGTCACCCGTTCCGAACCGCCTGAGGAATCTCTATCCGCCACGGGCTTCCATCCTATGTCAGAAGGAGCGGCCGGATGTCGCCGCGCGCGCCGTGTCGAGCAGTTCGCGTGCGTGGGCGAGGCCGCTCGCCGAGTCGGGCATGCCGCTGAGCAGCCGCGCCATCTCGGCGACCCGCTCCTCACCGGTGAGCTGCTGCACGTCGGAGGCGGTGACCTCTCCCCCGGCGTCCTTGACCACGCGGAGGTGGTTGGTCGCGAACGCGGCGACCTGGGCGAGGTGCGTGACGACGATGACCTGCGCCGTCTCGGCGAGGCGGGCGAGGCGGCGTCCGATCTCGGTCGCGGAGGCGCCGCCGACGCCGGCGTCGACCTCGTCGAAGACGAACGTCGGCACGGGGTCGGTCGCCGCGATGACGACCTCGAGCGCGAGCATCACGCGCGAGAGTTCGCCGCCGGAGGCGCCCTTGCCGAGCGGCCGGGGCTCGGCGCCGGAGTGCGGCTGCAGCAGGAGCGACACCTGGTCGCGGCCGGCGGCCGTGAGCTCGTCGCGCTCGGTCACCTCGACCACGAGCCGGGCGCCGCCCATCGCGAGGGCGGCGAGCTCGGCGGTCACGCTCTCGGAGAGGCGCTCGGCCGCGTCGCGGCGCGCCGCGGTCAGGCGCGTGGCGAGGTCCTCGAGCCGGGCGCGGAGACCGTCGACGGACTGCTCGAGGGCGTCGATGCGGTCGCTGTCGCCGGAGAGCTCGAGCAGGCGGGCGCTGCCGGTCTGCAGCCGGTCGAGCACGTCGTCGAGCGTCGGCCCGTGCCGGCGCATCAGCGCGTTCAGCTCGGCGCGGCGCTCCTGCACCGCCTCGAGCTCGTGCCCGGTGTCGGTGTCGAGCCCGGCGAGGTAGCCCGCGAGCTCGGACGAGATCTCGGAGACGAGGATCGACGCGCTGGTGACGTTCTCGACGATCGGGGCGAGCGTGGCGTCCTTCTCGGCCGCGCGGGCCAGCAGCCGGCGGGCGCTCTCGAGCAGGGCCACGACGTCGGCGCCGTCGCCGCCGGACTGCGAGGAGATGAGCTCCTCCGCCTGGCCGGCGGCGAGGCGGAGGTCCTCCACGTTCGCGAGTCGCTCGGCGAGCTCGGTCAGCTCCTCGTCCTCGCCCGGCTTCGGCGCGGCCTTCTCGATCTCGTCCATCGCCCCGGTGAGCTCGGCGGCCTCGCGCTCGCGGGCGTCGCGCTCGGAGACGAGCGTCTCGAGCTCCTCCACGTCGTCCTGCCAGCGCCGGTACAGCACGCCGTACTCCGCGAGGAGGTCGGCGACGTCGCTGCCGGCGTAGCGGTCGAGGGTCTCGCGCTGGGCGGTCGCACTGCGCAGCCGGAGCTGGTCGGATTGGCCGTGCACGACGACGAGCTGCTCGCCGAGCTCGGCGAGGACGCCGACCGGAGCCGAGCGCCCGCCCACCGTGGCGCGGCTGCGCCCCTCCTCCGACAGTGAGCGCGAGAGCAGCAGGAGCGCGCTGCCGTCGCCGTTCTCGTCGACGTCTCCGCCGGCTTCGCGCACGCGCTCGGCGACCGGCCCGTCCGCCGGGACGATCCACTCCCCTTCGACGACGGCGCCGCCGCTGCCGGAGCGCACGACGCCGCTGTCGGCCCTGGCGCCGAGCAGCAGCCCGAGCGCGGAGACGACCATGGTCTTGCCCGCACCGGTCTCACCGGTCACCGCGGTGAAGCCCGGGCCGAGAGGCATCCGGGCGTCGCCGATGACCCCGACGCCGCGGATCGAGATCTGTTCGATCACTCCGGTCCCCGCCAACCGTGCACGGGAAGGGCGAACTTGGCGACCAGCCGGTCGGTGAAGGGACCGCGGCTGAGCCGGGCGAGGCGCACGGGCTCGTCGGAGCTCGTGACCGTGACGCGGGCGCCGCGCGGGAGCTCGCGGGTGCGGCGGCCGTCGCACCAGAGCACGCCCGTGCCCTGCGTGCGGTCGAGCACCTCGACCGCGAACATCGACCGGCGGCTCACGACGAGCGGGCGGGCGAAGAGGGCGTGCGCGCTGAGCGGCACGAGCGTGAGCGCCTCGACCTCGGGCCACACGACCGGTCCCCCGGCCGAGAACGCGTACGCGGTCGAGCCGGTGGGCGTGGCCATGACGATGCCGTCGCAGCCGAACGACGAGAGGGGCCGGCCGTCGACCTCGACGACGACCTCGAGCATGCGCTCGCGGCTCGCCTTCTCGATGGTCGCCTCGTTGAGGGCCCAGGTCGAGTAGACGACCTCCTGCCCGACGTGCACCTCGACGGCGAGCGTCATCCGCTCCTCGACGGTGTACGTGCGGGCGAGGGCGCGCTCGATCGTCAGGTGCAGGTCGTCGCGCTCGCTCTCGGCGAGGAAGCCGACGTGCCCGAGGTTGACGCCGAGGAGCGGCACGGGGGTGCCGCGGATGAGTTCGGCGGCGCGGAGGATCGTGCCGTCGCCGCCGAGGACGACGACGAGTTCGAGGTCGGCGATGGCGACGTCGGCTCCGAGTCGTGCGGCCTCCGGCGCACCGGGCCGCACCTCGTGCAACTCCCGGTAGTCCTCGTCGCGCATCACGGGGGTGACGCCGGCCTTTGTCAGCTCCTCGAGGGCGAGCAGAGCGGCGTCACGCGAGTCGTCGCGGCCGAGGTGCGCCACGACGAGGATGTGGCGCGGCGACGCGCTCTGGTTCTCCTGCAACGGCTCAGCCTCCGGTGATCGCGCCTACGCGGTCCAACCATTCTGTCGGATTGCCGCCTGACACCCGGCTGAGGCGCACGAGGTACTCCCGGTTGCCTTCCGCGCCGGGCAGTGGGGACGACAGGACCCCTGCGGTGCCGAGCCCCAGGTCCCATGCCGCCCACAGCACCTGCTCGACCGCCTCGCGGCGGAGGCCCTCGTTGCGCACGATGCCCTCGCGGATCCCCTCGCGCCCCACCTCGAACTGCGGCTTCACGAGCAGCACGAAGTCGGCCTCCGGCTCCGGCAGCGTCACGATCGCGGGCAGCACGGTGCGGAGTGAGATGAACGACAGGTCGCCGACGACGAGGTCGGCACGGATGTCGCGGCGGGCGGCGCCCTCGAGCGACTCGCGTGTCGCGTAGCGCACGTTGTACCCCTCGACGACGCTCACCCTGTGGTCGCCCGCGATCTCGGGAGCGAGCTGGCCGTGGCCGACGTCCACGGCGACGACGTGCGCGGCGCCGCGCTCGAGCAAGACCTGGGTGAACCCGCCCGTCGAGGCGCCGAGGTCGAGCGCCTCCCGGCTGGCCGGGTCGACGGCGAAGCCGTCCAGCGCGGCGATCAGTTTGTGCGCCGCGCGGCTCACGTAGTGGTCGGCGCCCGCGACGGCGAGCTCCTGCGCCTCGCCGACCTTCGCCGACGCCTTGACCGCCGGTTCCCCGTCGACCGTCACGAGGCCGTCGGCGATGAGCCGGGCGGCGTGCGTGCGGGAGCGCGCGAGCCCGCGCGCCGCGAGCGCGGCATCCAGCCGGTCGCTCACGGGCGCTGGCCGCCACGGCCCACGGCATCCGCTTGCTCGAGCGCCTGCTGGAGCTCGTCGTGCAGGGCGGCGAACGAGGCGGCGCGGGTCTCGAGCGGCTGATCCTCGATCAGGCGCACGCGGGACACGAGGGCGTCGTCGGCGTGGTCGGGCATGGCAGGGAGTGTAGGCGACGGCGTCAGGAGTAGAGCTCGGGCGCGACGTCGAGCGAGTAGATCTTGACCCCGGAGCCCCACACCGCGATGCAGCCGGCACGCAGCCGGTCGATCGGGGACCCGGGCCTGTCGACGCTCACGACGCCCTTGTGCAGCCGCACGACCGCGTCGCCGACGTGCACGAGGCGGGCGCCGGTGGACTGCTCGAGGCTCACGCCGATCTCGGGGTAGGGCTCGTGCAGCCCGCGCAGGTCGTCGACGATGAAGTGCGGGCGGTACTCCTCCTCCGCCGCGAGCACCTGCTTGGCCTGGTCGATCCCGGTGAGCACTAGCAGCGAGGCGAGACCCGCCCGGTTCGCACCGAGGATGTCGGTGTCGAGCCGGTCGCCGATCATGAGGGCGGATGACGCGGAGAACCGCTCGAGCGCCGCCGTGAAGATCGGCACCTCTGGCTTGCCTGCGAACTGCGGCAGGCGGCCGACCGCCGTGTGCACGGCCGACACCAGCGTGCCGTTGCCGGGCGCGGTGCCGCGCTCGAGCGGCAGCGTCCAGTCCTGATTCGTCGCTACCCAAGGGATGCCGCGGTGCAGCGCGAACGCGGCCTCGGCGAGGTCCTTCCAGCCGAGCTCGGGCGAGAAGCCCTGCACGACGGCCGCGGGATCGTCCTCGGCGGACCGGGTGACGACGAAGCCGGCGCCCTCGACCGCGGTGGTGAGGCCCTCGCCGCCGACGACGAGCACCGTCGCGCCGGGCTCGACGAGCTGCTCGAGAAGCACCATCGCGGCCTGGGGTGAGGTCACGACGTCGGTCGGGGTGACCGCGAGGCCGTACCCGGCGAGCTGACCGGCCACCGTCTCGGGGGTACGCGACGCGTTGTTCGTGATGTACCCCACGGGGACGTCACGGTGCGCCTGGTTGAGCGCCTCGACGGCGTGCGGGATCGCGCTCTTGCCGCGGTAGACGACACCGTCGAGGTCCGCGAGGACGAGCTCGACGCCGTCGAGCGGACTGCCCGCGACGATCATCGGGCCTCGTCCTCGTCGCGGTGCTCCGCGGCGGAGGCGTCGTCCGCATCGCCCTCGGTGAGGGTGAGGGCCTGGTCGGCGGGGATAACGTCGGGCTGCGCATCGACCGCGTAGGACAGGTCGTCTGCGTCCTCATCGTCGCCCTCGGCGACGACGAGCAGCTCGTCGGCGTCCAGCACGTCGTCGTCCTCGGCATCCTCGGGGACGTCGAGCAGCCCGTCAGCGTCGAGCGCGTCGTCGTCGGACCCCTCGGCGTCGTCGTCGAACGCGTCGGCGTCGTCGTCGAACCCATCGGCGTCGTGGGCCGCTTCACCCTCGGGCACCTCGAGCTCCTCCTCGACGACCTCGATCGTGTCGTCGTCACCACCGCCGAACGCCTCGGCGGCGATCTCGGCGCGGCGGTACCACTCGGCCGCCTCCTCCTCGCGGCCGAGCTCCTCGAGCACGGTCGCGTAGGCGTCGAACAGGTCGGCGCTCCAGCTGTAGGCGACGTCGGGATCGAGCTGCGGGATCTCGAGCTCGCCGAGAGCGACCTCGGGCTGTCCGAGGTCGAGGCGCGCGCCGGACATCGCGATCGCGAGCTGGACCTGCACGGGCACGGGCAGCTCGGAGCGCGGCACGCTGCGGCCGAGTTCGAGAGCACGGTCGGGGCGGCCGAGGCCGCGCTCGCAGTCGACCATCAGCGGCAGCTGATCGTTGCTCCCGCTGATGCGGCGGTAGGTGCGCAGCTCGCGCAGGGCGAGGGCGTAGTCGCCGACGGCGTAGGCGGTGATCGCGAGCGACTCGCGCACGACGCCGATACGGCCGGCGCGGCGTGCGGCGGAGAGGGCGTGGCGATGCGCCAGCTCGGGGTCCTCCTCGATGAGCGTCGCCGCCATCACGAGGTGCCGGGCGACCCAGTCGGCGTTGTCCTTGCTCAGCGTCTTCAGTTCGGCGCGGGCCTGCCCGTCGAGCTGACGGGCCTGGACGTCCTCGGGGATCTCCGGGTCGTCGTGGCGCGGGCGGATGCTGCGCGGCTGCAGCGACTGCTCGTCGTCGAAGCGGTCACGGCCACCGCGCTCCGGGCGCGCGTCGCGCCCCTGCATCGGCCGGCCACCCCGGGCCGGACGGCCTTCGCCGAACCGACGGCCCTCGCTCGGCGGGATGCGATCGGTGCGGCGGTCGCCACCTTCACGGGCGCCGCCGTAACGCTGACCCCGGTCCTCTCCGTCGCGGGGACGGTAGGGGCGGTCGCCCTCCTCGCGGGGACGGTACGGACGGTCGCCGCCCTCGCGCGGACGGAACGGACGGTCGCCGCCCTCGCCACGGGGACGGAACGGACGGTCGCCCTCCTCACGGGCACGGTACGGACGGTCCCCGCCCTCGCGCGGACGGAACGGGCGGTCGCCGCGGTCCCCACGATTCGGGCGTTCGCCGCTGTCGCCACGCGAACGGAACGGGCGGTCGCCCTCCTCGCGGGGACGGTAAGGCCGGTCACCACGGTCAGGACGCCCGCCACTCTCGCCGCGAGGACGGAACGGGCGATCACCGCGGTCGTTCCCCTCGCCACGCGGACGGTAGGGACGGTCGCCACCACGGTCAGGACGGTCTCCACCCTCGCCACGCGGACGGAACGGCCGGTCGCCACCACGGGCGGGACGCCCGTCACTTTCGCCACCACGCGGACGGAAGGGGCGGTCACCGCGGTCGTTCCCCTCGCCACGCGGACGGTAGGGACGGTCGCCACCACGGTCCGAACGGTCGCCACCCTCGCCACGCGGACGGTACGGACGGTCGCCGCTCTCGTCTCGGCCGCGGAACGGACGGCGCTCACCGTCGGGCCGCTGCCGTCGGTCGCCGTCCTCGCGCCGCTGGTAGGGACGGGCG
Organism: Desertivibrio insolitus; assembly: GCF_017355965.1. Taxonomy (GTDB): domain Bacteria; phylum Actinomycetota; class Actinomycetes; order Actinomycetales; family Microbacteriaceae; genus JAFIQW01. The sequence goes on along the minus strand of NZ_JAFIQW010000007.1, from coordinate 385 downwards.
TCGCCATCCTGGCGCGGACGCCGATCGCCGCCGTCGTCGCGGCGCTGGAAGGGGCGACGGTCGCCGGTGTCGCGGCGCTCCCCGTCGCCACGCTCGCGGGCGGGTCGGTCGTTGTCACGGCGCGGGCGATCGTCCTGGTCGCCGTAGCGGGGACGCGAGGACGAATCGTTGTCGCGGAAGCGCGGAGGGCGCGACTCACGCGGCCGGCCCTTCTCGGGCCCGCCTCGGTCGGGGCGCCCGCCACGGCGTCCGTCGCCGCGGCCGTTCCTGGACTGGTCGTCGCTCATGATCCTCGTCTCGTGGCTGGGTGGTTAAACAGGTGATGCCCACCCTCGTACCCGGTCACCGTCTGTGGTGTCAGGGTACGGGGGTGGGCATCGTGAAG
>NZ_JAFIQW010000006.1 GCF_017355965.1 Desertivibrio insolitus | reverse complement strand
TGACATTGTGCACGCTGTTGAGTTCTCAAGGATCGGACGCACCTGACCTTCACCACACCGAACACGGCATGCTGGCCTTCAGGGCAACTGTCCTACTCGACCTCCACAGCCCCGACTGGGTCTGTTCCGGAGGGAGTATCTGGTCCCGCTTGAGGCCGAGAAGCTCTTCCGCTTCCCGCACCTTTGGGGTGACGAGGGAAAACATTACGACGATGTTTCGAGCTCCGCAACCTGAGTGACACCCGGGCGTGTCGTGCTCGCCTACCCCGTCGAAGAGGTCCTCCCGCGCCGGTCGCCGAGCGACCGGACCGGGTCGTCCGCCTGAGCAGACATCAGAGACAACGCCTCTGGTGTCCGCTCCATTCCCGGGCCGGGGCGACGGGAGAAGCGGACACGTCGGACAACGACCCTGGCGCCTGGTGCATTCCCCGGGCCGTGCCCGGAGGAGGACCGGCGGACTACTCCCCCGAGCCCGTGCCGCGGCCGCGTGAATCTGCAACGGGTTCGAGGCGCCCGCGCTCGGCATCCGGAAGCTGCGCCGGGTACACCCAGGTGACGAGCGCCACCGAGATGATCATGAGCAGGAACCACGACCCCAGCTTCGCGATGGAGACGGGCTGCCAGCCGTCGAGCTGATCCGGGTACGACCAGGCGTCCGACCACGTCGCGATGTTCTCGGCGAACCAGATGAAGAGCGCCACGAGCAGGAACGCCAGCAGCACCGGCATCCGGAACCGGGCGCGGAACACCCGGACGTGCATCATCGCCCGTCCCCAGACGAGCGCGACCGCCAGGAACAGGGCGAGGCGCACGTCGGGCAGCACGTGGTGGGTGAAGAAGTTCAGGTAGACCAGCCCCGCGACCGCGAGGCAGACCCACTGGCGCGGATACCGCTCGAAGCGCAGGTCGAAGAGCCGATACACGCGCACGAGGTAGGAGCCGACGGCGGCATACATGAATCCGCTGAACAGCGGTACTCCCCCGATGCGCATCACCCCGTCGGCGGCGTAGGTCCACGAGCCCACGTCAGTCTTGAACAGCTCCATGACCGTGCCGACGACGTGGAACAGCAGAATCACGCGCAGCTCGCGCGGCGTCTCGAGCCGGAGGACGAGCATGAGCAGCTGGATCGCGAGCGCCGCGAGGGTCAGCGCGTCGTTGCGCGCGAGGGGCACGTCGTCCGGGTACCAGAGCCGTGCGGCGAGGAGCACGGCGAGCAGCGCCCCGCCGAAGACGCAGGCCCACGCCTGCTTCGCGCCGAACGCGAGCACCTCGACGAGCACACCGCCGGCGCCCCGGCTGGGCAGCCGCTCGAGCACGCGACGCGCCGCGGCGTCGAGGCGGCGCTCGGTGCGCGTCATCCGCTTCACGCGGTGCGCTTCCTGCGCGGGGCCGCTGCACGGTAGGGCGACACCGTGGGGTCGCCGTCGACCCAGAACCGCCAGGGGAACGCGTCGCCGTCGCCGCCCGGTCCTGCCACCCCGGTGCGGGGCCCGGAGCGGTAGGCGGATGACTCGGCCGGCAGTTCGAGCGTGACCGGTCCGGCCGCGAGGTCGCACCCGCCGTGGGCGAGGGTGATGCCGAGCGCGACGGTCAGCCGGGCCGGCCCACGCGCGAGGTCGTCGTCGTCGCGGGTCGTGTGCCGGCGGGCTCGCGCGTGCTCGATCCCCTCGATCACGCGGCCGGCCCGCAGCAGCACGCCGGAGGCCTCCCCCTCCGTGCCGCACACGACGTTCGCGCACGTGTGCATGCCGTAGGTGAAGTACGTGTAGAGGTGCCCGGCCGGCCCGAACATCACCGCGTTGCGGTTCGTGCGACCGCGGAAGGCGTGGGAGCCGGGGTCGAGTGCGCCGTGGTACGCCTCGACCTCGGTGAGACGCACCGCGACGTCGCCGTGCCGCACGACGGCGCCGAGCAGCAGCGGCGCGACCTCGACGGCCGGCCGCTCCAGCCGGGAGCGGTCGAACGTCACGCCTAGAGCAGCCGCTGTCCGGTGACGAGCGAGAACACGATCACGCCGACGAGCACCGTGACCGCGATGGCGATCAGCAGCGGCAGCAGCGGCTTGCGCGGCGTGCCGGCCATCAGCGGCTCTCCGGGGTGTGCAGCGCGGCGGTCAGATCGCGCACCCGCTCGGTGAGCCGCGAGAGCTGCTCGGCCACGCGCTCGGGGGCGGTGCCGCCGGCGCCGTTGCGGCTCGCGACCGAGCCTTCGATCGTGAGCACCTCCCGCACCTCGCCCGTCAGGTGCGGCGAGACGGAGGCGTACTGCTCGTCCGTCGGCTGGTCGAGGTCGAGCCCGTGCTCCTCGCAGAAGCGGACGAGCGCCCCGGAGATCTCGTGCGCCTCGCGGAACGGGATGCCGCGACGCACGAGCCAGTCCGCGACATCCGTCGCCAGGCTGAACCCCTGCGGGGCGAGCTCGCGCATGCGATCGGTGTCGAACCGCAGGGTCGCCACCATGCCGGTGAACGCGGGCAGCACGACCTCGAGGGTGTCGACGGAGTCGAAGACCGGCTCCTTGTCCTCCTGCAGGTCGCGGTTGTAGGCGAGCGGCAGCCCCTTGAGCGTCGCGAGCAGCCCGGAGAGGTTGCCGATCAGCCGCCCGCTCTTGCCTCGCGCGAGCTCGGCGATGTCGGGGTTCTTCTTCTGCGGCATGATCGACGACCCGGTCGAGAACGCGTCGTCGAGCCGCACGAAGCCGAACTCGCGGGTGTTCCAGAGGATGATCTCCTCGCTCAGCCGGGAGAGGTCGATGCCGACGAGGGCGGCGATGAACGCGAACTCGGCGACCACGTCGCGGGAGCTCGTCGCGTCGATCGAGTTCTCCGACGGCCCGGCGAGGCCGAGCTCGCGGGCGACGAGCGCGGGATCGAGGCCGAGGGAGCTGCCGGCCAGGGCGCCCGCGCCGTACGGGGAGAGCGACGCGCGCCGGCGCCAGTCGCGCAGCCGCTCGAGGTCGCGCACGAGGGGCCACGCGTGGGCCAGCAGGTGGTGCGCGAGGAGCACGGGCTGCGCGTGCTGCAGGTGGGTGCGGCCGGGCAGGATCGCGTCGGGGTGGGCGTCGGCCTGCGCGGCGAGCGCGTCGATCAGCTCGACGAGCTGGTGCGAGATGACCGCGGCGTGGTCGAGCAGGAACATCCGGATCAGCGTCGCGATCTGGTCGTTCCGGCTGCGCCCGGCGCGGAGCTTGCCGCCGAGCTCGGGTCCGGCGATCTCGAGCAGCGCGGTCTCGAGCGCCGCGTGCACGTCCTCGTCCTCCTCGCGGGGCACGAGGGTGCCGGCGTCGATCCGGTCGGCGAGCTCGTCGAGCGCGCCCTCCATCGCCACGAGCTCGTCCTGCGTGAGGTAGCCGGCGGCCGCGAGGGCCGAGGCGTGCGCCCGCGACCCGGCGAGGTCGTACGCGGCGAGGCGCCAGTCGAAGTGCGTCGACTTGCTCAGCGCGGCGAGCTCGGCCGACGGGCCGCTCGCGAAACGCGCTCCCCAGAGCGCGCCGTCACCGGTGGCGCTCATGCGCTCTTCAGGTCCCGCTTGGCCGAGATCCTGCTCGGGAGGCTCCATAGTTCGATGAATCCCTTCGACAGCGACTGGTCGAACGTGTCACCAGTGTCGTACGTGGCGAGTTCGAAGTCGTAGAGGCTCTGCTCGCTGCGGCGTCCGGTGACCACGGCGCGGCCGCCCTGCAGCTTGAGGCGGATGTCGCCCGACACGTGCTTCTGCGTGTCGTCGATGAAGACGTCGAGGCTGCGCTTGAGCCCCGAGTACCAGAGCCCGTCGTAGACGAGCTCGGCCCAGGTGCTCTCGACCCCGCGCTTGTAGCGGGCGAGGTCGCGCTCCAAGGTGAGCGCCTCGAGCTCCTCGTGGGCCGCGATCAGCGCGACGGCCCCGGGCGCCTCGTAGACCTCGCGGCTCTTGATGCCGACCAGGCGGTCCTCGACGATGTCGATCCGGCCGATGCCGTGCTTGCCGGCGACCGCGTTGAGTTCCTGCACGACGTCGAGCGGGTCGAAGGACTGCCCGTCGATCGCGACGGGCACGCCGGCCTCGAACGTGAGGGTGATCTCGTCGGCCTCGCGGTACTCGTCGGGGTCCTGCGTGTACTCGTAGAGGTCCTCGACCGGTGCGTTCCACGGGTCCTCGAGGAACCCGGTCTCGACCGCGCGACCCCACACGTTCTTGTCGATCGAGTAGGGGTTCTTCTTCGACTGCTGGATCGGCAGGCCGTGCTCCTCCGCGTAGGCGATCGCCTTGTCGCGGGTGAGTGCGAGGTCGCGCACGGGGGCGATCGACGTGAGGTCCGGCGCGAGCGCGGCGACGGCCGCCTCGAAGCGCACCTGGTCGTTGCCCTTGCCGGTGCAGCCGTGGGCGACGCTGTCGGCGCCGAGCTCCTTGGCGATGGACACGAGATGCCGCGCGATCAGCGGACGGCTGAGCGCGGAGACGAGCGGGTAGCGCTTCTGGTAGAGCGCGTTGGCTTTCAGCGCCGGCATGAGGAAGTCCGCGGCGAACTCGTCGCGTGCGTCGACGACGACGGACTCGACGGCCCCGCAGTCGAGCGCACGCTGGCGGATGTCGTCCACGTCCTCGCCGCCCTGACCGACGTCGACGGCGAGGGCGACGACCTCCTTGCCGGTGGCGTCGGCGAGCCAGCCGATGCCCACGGAGGTGTCGAGGCCGCCCGAGTAGGCGAGCACCACGCGTTCTGCCATTGCGATTCTCCTAGGGGATGTGCGGAGCGATCAGTTCTTGGCGAGCAGCCAGGTGAGCAGCGCCTTCTGGGCGTGGAGCCGGTTCTCGGCCTCATCCCAGATGACGCTCTGCGGTCCGTCGATGACGTCCGCCGTGACCTCGAAGCCGCGGTCGGCGGGGAGGCAGTGCAGGAAGACGGCGTCGGGCTTCGCCTCGGCCATCCGCGCGGCGTCGACCTGGAAGGGCTGGAACGTCGCGACGCGCGCGGCCTTCTCCTCCTCCTTGCCCATCGACACCCAGGTGTCGGTGACGACGACGTCGGCTCCGGCGACCGCCTGAGCGGGATCGGCCGAGACCGAGACCGAACCGCCCGTCGTCGCGGCGATGCGCTCGGCATCCGCCACGACCGCGGGGGCCGGCGAGTAGTCGGCGGGCGAGGCGACGCGCACGTGCATGCCCGCGACCGCGCCGGCGAGCAGGTAGGACTGCGCCATGTTGCTCGCGCCGTCGCCGAGGAACGCGACCGTCAGCCCGGCGAGGGCGCCGCGCTTCTCGCGGATGGTCAGCAGGTCGGCGAGCAGCTGACACGGGTGGAAGTCGTCGCTCAGCGCGTTGACGACGGGCACCCGAGTGCCTTCGGCCATCTCCTCGAGGCCCGCCTGCGCGTAGGTGCGCCAGACGATCGCGGCGACCTGGCGCTCGAGCACGCGCGCGGTGTCGGACGCGGTCTCCTTGCCGCCGAGCTGGCTGTTCGCGGTCGAGATGATGAGCGGGCTGCCGCCGAGGTCGGCGATGCCGACGGCGAACGAGACGCGGGTGCGGGTCGACGACTTGTCGAAGATGACCGCGACGGTCTGCGGCCCCTCGAGCGGCTTGCGGGAGAAGCGGTCCCGCTTGAGCTCCTCGGCGAGGTCGAGGATCTCGGCCTGCTCGGCGGGCGTGATGTCGTCGTCGCGCAGGAAGTGTCGGGTCATGCTGCTTTCTCCAGTGCGGTGCGGAACTTGCCCTCGAACTCGTCGAGCTCGGCGTCGCCGATGATGAGCGGCGGCGCGAGCCGGATCGAGGTCTCGTTCGGCGCGTTGATGATGAGTCCGTCGTCGAGGGCCGCGGCGGCGACGGCGGATGCCACGGGCTCGGCGAGCCCGACGCCGACGAGCAGCCCCGCCCCGCGCAGCTCCGTGACGAGCGGCGAACCGATCGCGGCGATGCGCTCGCGGAGCTCCGCGCCGCGGCGGGCCGCGTTCTCGACGAGCCCCGCGCGCTCGATCTCGCCGAGCACGGCGTTCGCCGCGGCGGTCGCGAGCGGGTTGCCTCCGAAGGTCGAGCCGTGCTGGCCCGCCTTGAACAGGTCGCTCGCCCAGCCGAAGGTCACGAGGGCGCCGATGGGCACGCCGCCGGCGATGCCCTTGGCGATCGCGACGGCGTCCGGCACGATCCCCTCGCGCTGGTAGGCGAACCACTCCCCCGTGCGGCCGACGCCGGTCTGGATCTCGTCGACGATGAGCAGGGCGCCGTGCCGCTCGGTGAGCTCGCGCGCCCGGCGCAGGAAGCCCTCGGGCAGGTCGATCACGCCGGCCTCGCCCTTGATGACCTCGAGCACGAGGGCGGCGACGTGGTCGTCGATCGCGTGCTCGAGCGCCTCGAGCGTCGTGTCGATGTGCTCGACGCCGGGCACGAGCGGCTCGAAGTCGGCGCGCAGCACGGGCTTGCCCGTGAGCGACAGGGCACCGACCGTGCGGCCATGGAAGCTGTTTGCGAGCGCGAGGATGCGATGGCGGCGGCCGTGCGGACCCTTGTTGAGCTTCGCGAGCTTGAGCGCCGCTTCGATCGCCTCCGCTCCGGAGTTGCCGAAGATCACCCGGCCGCCGTCGCCGGCGCCGGTCAGCCGGCGGAGGCGCTCGGCGAGCTCGAGGAGCGGCGGCGTGGCGAAGTAGTTGGAGACGTGCACGAGCGACGCGGACTGCCGTGACACGGCCTCGACGAGCGCGGGGTGCGCGTGACCGAGGGAGTTGACGGCGATGCCGGCGAGGAAGTCGAGGTAGCGCTTGCCGTCGATGTCCCACACGTGGCATCCGTCGCCGCGTTCGAGCATGACCTTGGGGATCACCAGGGTCTGCATGAAGGCGTCGCCGAGCCGGTCGCGCCAGTCGTCGAGCGTCACGCCGTCACCTCCGTTCCGATGCCCCTGGTCGTGAAGATCTCGAGCAGGATGCTGTGCGGCCGGCGGCCGTCGATGATCGCGGCCTTCTCGACGCCGCCGTCGACGGCCTCGAGGCACGCCGTCATCTTCGGGATCATGCCGGACTGCAGCGAGGGCAGGAGCCCGCGCAGCTCGGTCGCGGTGATCTCGCTGATCAGCGAGTCGCGGTCGGGCCAGTCGCGGTAGAGCCCCGCGACATCCGTCAGCACGACCAGCTTCGCGGCGCCGAGCGCGACGGCGAGGCTCGCCGCGGCGCTGTCGGCGTTCACGTTGAGCGACTGTCCGGGCTCGTCGAGGTCGGGCGCGATCGAGGAGACCACCGGGATGCGCCCGGCGTCGAGCTGCGCGAGCACGGCGGCGGGATCGACCTCGACGACGTCGCCCACGAGCCCGAGGTCCACCTCCTCGCCGTCGACGACGGCGCCGCGCCGGCGGCCGCGGAACAGACCCGCGTCCTCGCCGGAGATCGCGGCGGCGAGGGGTCCGTGCTCGTTGATGAGGCTGACGAGCTCGCGGCTGACCTGGCCGGTGAGCACCATCCGCACGACGTCCATCGCCTCGGGGGTCGTCACGCGGTAGCCGCCGCGGAACTCGCTCTCGATGCCGAGCCGATCGAGCATCGAGGAGATCTGCGGTCCGCCGCCGTGAACCACGACGGGACGGATGCCGGCGTAGCGCAGGTAGACCATGTCCTCGGCGAAGGCGCGTTTGAGGCTATCGTCGGTCATGGCGTTGCCGCCGTACTTCACGACGATGATCGAGCCCGCGAAGCGCTTGAGCCAGGGCAGCGACTCGATGAGGGTGTCGGCCTTCTCCGCGGCCTCGCTGCGATCGTTCATGTCGTCCATCAGCTGGAGTACGCGCTGTTCTCGTGCACGTAGTCGTGGGTGAGATCGCTCGTGAGGATCGTCGCGGCCTGCTCTCCGGCCTTGAGGTCGATGAGCACGTGCACGTCGCGGCCGGTCAGGTCGACCTCGTCGCGGGGCCGGTCGGGGGCGCCGGCGGAGCAGACGCGCACGCCGTTCATCGCGACGTCCACCGCGTAGGGGTCGAAGGCGGCGTCCGTCGTGCCGATCGCCGCGAGCACCCGTCCCCAGTTGGGGTCGTTGCCGAAGATGGCGGCCTTGAACAGGTTGTTCCGCGCGACGGAGCGGCCGACCGTGACGGCGTCCTGTTCGCTCGCGGCGCCGACGACCTCGATGGCGATGTCGTGGCTCGCGCCCTCGGCGTCGCGCTGCAGCTGCCGGGCGAGATCGAGGCAGAGGTCGGTGAGCGCGGCGGTGAACTCCGCGGCGTCCGGCGTCACGCCCGACGCGCCGCTCGCGAGCAGAGTGACCTGGTCGTTCGTCGACATGCAGCCGTCGGAGTCGAGCCGGTCGAAGCTGACGCGGGTCGCCTGCCGCAGGGCGGCGTCGAGGGCGGATGCCTCGAGCGCGGCGTCGGTCGTGAGGACGACGAGCATCGTGGCGAGTCCGGGGGCGAGCATGCCCGCACCCTTCGCCATGCCGCCGACGGTCCAGCCGTCGCCGGAGCGGACGGCGGTCTTCGGCACGCTGTCGGTGGTCATGATGGCGCGGGCCGCGTCGTCGCCGCCGGTCGTCGACAGGGTCGCCGCGGCGGCGTCGACCCCGGCGAGGAGCTGGTCCTTCGGCAGCTGCTCGCCGATCAGGCCCGTCGAGCAGACGAGCACGTCGCCCGCCGAGATGTCGAGGGCGGCGGCGACGCGCTCGGCGGTCGCGTGCGTCGTCTGGAAGCCCTGGGCCCCCGTGAAGCAGTTCGCGCCGCCGGAGTTGAGCACGATCGCGGAGACGACGCCATCGAGGATCGCCTGCTGCGACCACAGGATGGGGTTCGCCTTCGCCCGGTTGGACGTGAACACGGCGGCGCCCGCCTGGAGCGGTCCGCGGTTGACGACGAGGGAGACGTCGAGTCCCCCGGATGCCTTGAGGCCGGCGGCGACTCCGGCGGCCTCGAAGCCGGTGGCGGCGGTGACGGTCACGGGGCGACTCCGTCCAGCGGGAGACCGGTGGTCTCGGGAAGGCCGAGGGCGAGGTTGGCCGACTGGATCGCGGCGCCCGCGGTGCCCTTGACGAGGTTGTCGAGCGCGGTGACCGTGACGACGCGGCCGGCCGCCTCGTCGATCCCGACGCCGATCAGCGCGGTGTTCGCGCCCACGGCATCCGCGCTCTTCGGGTAGCTGCCCTCGGGGTACACGTGCACGAACGGCTCGTCGTCGTAGTACGACCAGGCCTGGCGGACGTCGGCGGCGGTGACGCCGTCGGCGAGCCTGGCGGTGGCGGTCGAGAGGATGCCCCGCGACATCGGCACGAGCACCGGGGTGAAGGACAGGGAGACCGACGCGGCGCCCGCCTTGCGCAGGTTCTGCCGGATCTCGGGGATGTGGCGGTGCACGCCGCCGACGGCGTACGGCGCCGCGGAGCCGTTGATCTCGCTCGCGAGCAGGTTCGCTTTGAGGCTGCGGCCCGCGCCGGAGGTACCGACCGCGAGCACGGCGACGAGGTCGTCCGGCTGGATCACTCCCGCGGCGATGCCGGGGGCGAGCCCCAGGGTGACGGCGGTCACGTTGCAACCGGGAACGGCGATGCGGCGGGCGCCGGCGAGCAGCGAACGCTGCCGGTCGGCGCCGGCGAGCGGCAGCTCGGGCAGACCGTAGGTCCACGAGCCGTGGTGCTCGCCGCCGTAGAACGCGTCCCAGTCGGCGAGGTCCTCGAGCCGGTGGTCGGCGCCCGCGTCGACGACGAGCGTGTCGTCGGGCAACTGCGCGGCGAGGGCGCCGGAGTGCCCGTGCGGCAGGGCGAGGAAGACGACGTCGTGACCGGCGAGCACGTCGGGCTCGGTCGGCTGCAGCGTCAGGTGCGCGAGGGAGCGCAGGTGCGGGTGCACATCGAGCAGGTGCTGACCGGCGTTGCTGTGAGCGGTGACGGTCTGGACGGAGAAGTCGGGGTGGGAGCTGAGCAGTCTCAGCAGCTCTCCACCCGCGTAGCCGCTCGCGCCGGCGACGGCAACGGAGAAAGGCATGCGTCTACCTTATTGATCGAGGGTCCTGGGGCTGACGGAGGCGGCGACGCTGCAGCTTGACGGGATCGTCAGACGAGCGGCGTCGCCGACAGTCGGCGGGCACGACGGATGCCACGGCGGAGGACGCCGGGGAGGTCGCGCGAGAGGGCCACGGGTCGAGCCTATCGCACGGGCGGGAGCGGCTCGGGGACGCCCTTCGCACCGGGCGGTCGAGTAGCGGCGCAGCCGCGTATCGAGACCCTCGCATCGTCGAAGGGTCTCGATACGCGCGACTGCCTCGCGCTACTCGACCGACGTGGGCGTCACTCGCGGATGCTCGCGCCCGTGCGCTCCGCCGCGCGGGTGACGCCCGCGAGCTTCGCCTCCGTGGCCTCGTTCGCCGTGAGCGTGCGGTCGGCGGCGCGGAAGCGCAGCGCGAACGTCAGCGACTTCGACCCCTCGGGCACGCCCTGGCCGCGGTAGTCGTCGACGAAGCGCGCGTCCTCGAGCAGCTCGCCGGCACCCTCGACGAGGGCGCCGAGCACCTCGGCGGCGGGCACCGCGGCGTCGACGACGAGCGAGACATCCTGGGTCGCGGCGGGGTACGGGCTGATGGTCGACGCGTTCGGCTGGGCCGGTGCCGCGGCGATGAGCGCGTCGACGTCGAGCTCGAGCACCGCGACGACGCGCGGCAGGTCGAGCTCGTCGGCGAGGGCGGGCAGCAGCTCGCCTGCGTAGCCGACCTCGGTTCCGTTCACCGTGAGCACGGCCGTGCGCCCGGGGTGGAGGCTCGCGCGCGTGCCGGCGGCGACCGTCAGCTCGACGCCGACCGACCGGGCGACCTGCTGGGCGGCGCCGAGCGCGTCGGCGATGCCGGCCGGGACGCGGGGCTGACCCTTGCTCGCGGGCACGGTGTCGCCGAGGAACAGCGCGGCGACGTGCCACGGCTGCGGCGGGATGCTCGCGTTCAGCGCGGCGAGCACGTCGTCGGCGGGCAGCGCGGCCGTCGGGGGCACCGAGTCGACGCCGTACGCGGCATCCGCCTCGGGCAGGAAGACGACGCCGAGCTCGTACAGCGCGAGATCGGTGAGACCGCGGGAGAGGTTGCGGCGCGCGATGTCGATGAGGCCGGGCAGCAGTGAGCGGCGGAGCTCCGCGACCGTTGCGTCGAGCGCGTTCGCGAGCGCGACGACGGGCTGCTTCGACCCGTCGGCGGAGCCGAACGTCTGGTTCTGCTTCGGCGTCACGAACGGGTACGCGAGCACCTCGGTGGCGCCGGCGGCGGCGAGGTCCTGCGCGATGGCGCGGCGGAAGCGCTGCGACCGGGTGAGGCCGCGCCCGGGCGGGGCGACGGGCAGCACGCTGGGGATGCGGTCGTACCCGGAGATGCGGGCGACCTCCTCGACGAGCGAGGCCTTGTCGGTGAGGTCGGGGCGCCAGCTCGGCGGCACGACGAGCCAGCCGGTCACGTCGCGCGAGGCGCGGGCGCCGATGGCGGTCAGCGCGTGCTCGACCTCCGCGTCGTCGTAGACCACGCCGATGAGGCTCGTCGCGTACGCGACGGGCAGCAGGATCGGGGCCGGCTCGGCGTACGAACCGACGACGGTCGCGCCCTCCTCCGCGGTGCCGCCGGCGAGCTCGACCAGGAGCTCGACGGCCCGCGCGGCCGCGACGCCCGCGACGAGCGGGTCGACGCCGCGCTCGAAGCGACGGGACGCCTCGCTCGGCAGCTTGTGGCGGCGGGCGGTGCGGGCGATCGACACCGGGTCGAAGGTCGCCGCCTCGATGAGCACATCGACGGTGTCGGCGCCCATCTCGGTGGTGGCGCCGCCCATGACGCCGGCGAGGCCGATCGGGCCCGAGGCATCCGTGATCAGGAGATCCTCGGGGTGCAGGGCGCGCTCGCGCTCGTCGAGCGTCGTGAGCTTCTCCCCCGGCAGGGCGCGTCGCACGACGATGTCGCCGGACAGCCGCGCGAGGTCGTAGCCGTGCAGCGGCTGACCGAGCTCGAGCATGACGTAGTTCGTGATGTCGACCGGCAGCGAGATCGAGCGGATGCCGGCGAGGGTGAGCCTCGCGACCATCCAGGCCGGGGTCGGGCGCGTGCCGTCGATGCCGCGGACGACGCGGGCGACGAAGCCGGAGGCGCCGACGCGGCCGCGGACGGGCGCCGTGTCGTCGATCGTGACGCCGACGCTGCCGGGTGCCGCCGGGGCATCCGTGCGGAACCGCTCGGCCGGGTCGTGGAACGCGGCACCGGTCGAGTTGGAGTACTCGCGGGCGATGCCGCGAATCGACATCGCATAGCCGCGGTCGGGTGTGACGTTGACCTCGACGGCCGCGTCGTCGAGCCCGAGCAGCGCGATCGCGTCGGTGCCGACCGGCGCGTCGATGCCGAGCGTCGACAGGCGCAGGATGCCCGAGTGCTCCTCCCCCAGGCCGAGCTCGCGGGCCGACGCGATCATGCCGTCGGAGACGTGGCCGTAGGTCTTGCGGGCGGCGATCGGGAACGGCCCCGGCAGCACGGCGCCGGGCAGGGTCACGACGACCTTGTCGCCGACGAAGAAGTTGGAGGCACCGCAGACGATGCCGCGCACCTCGTCATCACCGGTGCGTACCTGGCACCAGCGGATCGTCTTGCCGTTCGACTGCGGCTCGGGCGTGAACTCGAGCACCTCGCCGACGACGATCGGGCCGCTGAGGTCGAACGTGTGGACGTCCTCCTCCTCGAAGCCGACCTTCACGAGGTCCGCGAGCACCTGCTCGGGCGTCGCGTCGGCGGGGAGGGCCACGTACTCACGCAGCCAGGAGAGCGGGACGCGCATCAGACCACCATTCCGAACTGGTGCGAGAAGCGGACATCGCCCTCGACGATGTCGCGCATGTCGGTGAGGTTGTTACGGAACATCAGCGTGCGCTCGATGCCCATGCCGAAGGCGAACCCCTGGTACTCGTCCGGGTCGATGCCGGCGGAGCGGAGCACGTTGGGGTTGACCATGCCGCAGCCGCCCCACTCGATCCAGCGGGCACCGCCCTTGGCGTTCGGCGCCCAGACGTCCATCTCGGCGCTGGGCTCGGTGAAGGGGAAGAAGTTGGGGCGCAGGCGGATTTTCGCCTCGTCGCCGAACAGCGAGCGCGCGAAGTGCTCGAGCGTGCCCTTGAGGTGCGCCATCGTGAGACCACGGTCGATCGCGATGCCCTCGATCTGGTGGAAGACCGGGGTGTGGGTCGCGTCGAGCTCGTCGGTGCGGAAGGTGCGCCCGGGCGCGACGACGTACACCGGCAGCTCGCGGTCGAGCAGCGACCGGATCTGCACGGGCGACGTGTGCGTGCGCATGACGAGGTGCCGCTCGACCGGGTCGACGAAGAAGGTGTCCTGCATCGCGCGGGCGGGGTGGTCCTCGTCGAAGTTGAGGGCGTCGAAGTTGAACCACTCGTTCTCGAGCTCGGGCCCCTCGGCGACCTCCCAGCCCATGCCGACGAAGAGGTCCGCGGCGCGCTCCATGAGGAGGGACAACGGATGACGTGCGCCCGCGGCCCGGCGCGGCGCGATCGCCGTGACGTCGACGGCCTCGGCCGCGAGCCGTGCGCGCTCCTCGGCCTCGACGAGCTCGGCCTCACGGGCGGAGAACGCCTGGTTGATCCTTCCGCGGGCCTGGCCGACGAGCTTGCCGAAGGCGGCCTTCTGCTCGTTGGGGACGCTGCGGAGGCTCGCGTTGAGCTTCGCGATGGGCGAGGCCTCGGCGGCGTGGGCCGCGCGGGCGGCCTTCAGCTGCGCGGAGTCCTGCGCCTCGGCGGCGGCGCGGAGCGCGGCCTCGACCGCGTCCTCGACCGACTGCTCGGTGATGGGGGTGGGGTCGGACACAAGCCTCAAGCTTAGTGGCGGCCCCCAGCCCTACTCGGCGAGGAGGACCAGCACCGGTTTACAGCGCCCGCCGTCGACGCGACGCGCCCTCGGGGCATCCAGGCCTAGTTGTCGCTCGAGAAGTCGTTGCTCGCAGCGCCCGCCAACGCCACGCTGCCCTCGGGCTGCGACAGGTCGACGAAGTCCTTCTTCCGGCGCCGCCCGAAGATCCCGCCGCCGCCGTTCATGAAGTTGGTGGCGGCCTGGTTGCCGGTGCGACGCGCCACGACGCGGGCGAGCCACGACAGCAGCAGGTTGATGCCGAGATAGATCGCGAACACGACGAAGAACAGCGAGAACAGGTAGTAGCTGCCGAAGAACGTGCCGTAGTTCTGCATCATCGTGCGCAGCAGCTCCGGGTAGCCGACGATGTAGCCGAGCGAGGTGTCCTTCAACAGCACCACGAGCTGGGCGATGATGATCGGCAGCATCTGGCGGAACGCCTGCGGGAACTCGATGAGGAACCGGGTGCGCAGCGGTGTCAGGCCGACCGAGAGCCCCGCCTCACGCTGCCCCTTGGGCAGCGACGCGACGCCGGCGCGGAGCGCCTCGCCGATGATCGCGCCGTTGTAGAGCGCGAGGGCGATGACGACGGCGAGGAACGACCCGGTGTTCATCACGAGCAGGATGAACAGCATCATCAGCAGCACGGGCATGCCGCGGAGGAACTCGAGCAGCACGGTCGTCGGGACGCGCACGATCTTCGACCGGGCCGTGCGCAGGAACGACAGCAGCACGCCGACGGCGATCGCGAGCACCGAGGCCAGGGCCGCGGCCCGCAGCGTCGCGGCGAGACCCTCGCCGACCCCGCGCCACAGGGCGCGGTCGAGGAAGATGTCCCATCGGGTGGGGTCGAACAGCCCGGGCTGCGTCGCGCCGCCCGCGGTGACACGGGGGCTCGCGAAGACCCAGATCACGGCGCCGAGCACGGCGGCGATGAAGAGGGTGCCGACGACGGAGATGATCCGCGACCGGCGGCGGGCCTTGGGGCCCGGCGCGTCGTAGAGGACACTGCTCATCGGAGCACCGCGACCTTCCGCTCGACGGCCTCGGCGATGCGGCCGAGGGTGATGGTGATGACGAGGTAGAGCACCGCGGTCGCGACGAGGATCGCGATGACGTCTCCTCCGTACTGGTTCGCCTGCCCACGCGCGTTCGCGAAGAGCTCGAAGATGAAGAAGGCGCCCGCCACCGAGGTGTTCTTGGTGAGGGCGATGAAGACGTTGATGAGCGGCGGGATGACCATGCGCACCGCCTGCGGCAGCACGACGAGGGTCAGTACCTGCCCGAAGCCGAGCCCGATCGCGCGGGCGGCCTCCGCCTGCCCGACCGCGACGCCGTTGATGCCCGACCGCACCGCCTCGGCGACGAACGGGGAGGTGTAGACCGTGAGGCCGAGCAGCGCGAGCACGTAGTAGTCGGAGAACGACGCGTTGATGTACGGGATGAGCGTCGCGCAGAAGAAGAGGACGAGCGTCAGCGGCACGTTGCGGAAGATCTCGGTGTACACCGTCGCGAAGGCGCGCAGCGAGGCGACGGGCGAGATGCGCATCGCCGCGATGATCACGCCGAGCACGAGCGCGCCGAAGCCGGAGATCAGCAGCAGCGAGAGCGTCGCGCCGAAGGCGCGCGCGAAGGCGGGCAGTTCTGCCAGTACGGCGTCCACGCGTCTCCTCTCGTTTCAGTGCTGACGGCCCGTCCCGCGGTGGGGACGGGCCGTCAACGGGTGGGACCTAGTAGCGGTCGACGGCCGGGGGCTCCGGCGTGTCGAGCACGGAGCCGGCGGTGGCCTCCCAGGCCTCTTCCCAGCTGCCGTCCTCGTAGGACTGCTCGAGCACGTCGTTGATCCAGTTGCGGAACTCGGTGTCCTCGAGCGCGAGGCCGATGCCGTAGGGCTCCTCGGTGAAGGGGTTGCCCACGACCTCGAACTCGCCCTGGTTCTGGTCGGCGAGACCGGCGAGGATCACGTTGTCCGTGGTCACGGCGACGGCGTTGCCGGTGCGGAGCGGCTCGAGGCACTCGGAATAGGTGCCCGCGGTGAGGATGCTCTGCGTGTACTCGCGGATGTTCGTCTCGGAGGTCGAGCCGGTCACGGTGCAGACCTTGGCGTCCGGGTTCTCCTGGAAGTACTCGGGACCCTCGATGCCCTCGGGGTTGCCCGCGCTGACCAGGAGATCCTGGCCTGCGACGTAGTACGGGCCGGCGAAGGAGACGATCTCCTTGCGGGCGTCGTTGATCGTGTAGGTCGCGATGACGATGTCGACCTGGCCCGACTCGATGAACGGCTCGCGGTTGGCCGAGACGGTCTCGACGAACTCGATGTCCTCGGCGGCGATGCCGAGCTCGGCGGCGATGATCTTGCCGATCTCGACGTCGAAGCCCTCGGGGCCGTTCGGGCCGTTGAGGCCGAAGAGCGGCTGGTCGAACTTGGTGCCGATCGTGATCGATCCGGCCTCGCTGAGCTCCGCCATGGTCGAGCCCTCGGGGAACGAGGCCTCCTCGTTGACCTCGGGGGCGCTCGAGGCGCCGGTCTCGGCCGAGTCGGTGCATGCGGTGAGCGCGAAGAGCGCGGTCAGCCCGAGAGCCGACGCGGTGATCCCCTTCTTGAGTCGCATTGTGTGCCTCCTGCTTGCTGTGGTTCCTGCCCGCCGGGTGGCGGAGAGGTTCTGGCCCTGGGGCGGCCTCAGTGGGTGAGGATCTTGCCCAGGAAGTCCTTGGCGCGGGCGCTCTTCGCGTTGGTGAAGAACTCCTCCGGGGCCGCCTCCTCGACGATCGACCCGTCGGCCATGAAGATCACGCGGTCCGCGGCCTTGCGGGCGAAGCCCATCTCGTGGGTGACGACGACCATGGTCATGCCGTCCTTGGCGAGGCCGACCATGACGTCGAGCACCTCGTTGATCATCTCGGGGTCGAGCGCGCTGGTCGGCTCGTCGAGCAGCATGAGCTTGGGGTCCATGGCGAGCGACCGCGCGATCGCGACGCGCTGCTGCTGACCGCCGGAGAGCTGGGACGGCATCTTCTTCGCCTGGTTGGCGACGCCGACGCGCTCGAGCAGCTCCATAGCCCGCTTTTCGGCCTCGGCCTTGCTCTTGCGGCGCACCTTGATGGGGCCGAGGGTCACGTTCTCGAGCACCGTCTTGTGCGCGAACAGGTTGAACGACTGGAAGACCATGCCGACGTCGGCGCGGAGCTTCGCGAGCTCGGCGCCCTCCTCGGGCAGACGCTCACCGTCGATCGTGATGAGACCGTCGTCGATCGTCTCGAGGCGGTTGATGGCGCGGCAGAGCGTCGACTTGCCCGAGCCGCTGGGCCCGATGACGACGACGACCTCGCCCCGGCCGACGGTCGTGGTGATGTCCTTCAACACGTGCAGGTCGCCGTAGTGCTTGTTGACCTTGTCGAGGACGACGAGCGGTTCCATGGCGTTCACACAATCACAGCCATCGGTGCCCGGCCAAACCCGGCGCGGAACCGTAATGGGCTCGTAACGCAGGTGCAAGGGGTCTTCGCCGATCGATCGGCGGCCCGGGCGTCAGCGGGCGGAGCGCTGGGCGAACGCGGATTCGTAGAGGCAGACGGACGCCGCGGTGGCGAGGTTCATGGACTCGGCTCGCCCGTAGATCGGCACCTTCACGACGCGGTCGGCGAGCTCGAGCGCTTCGTCCGGGAGCCCTCTGGCCTCGTTGCCGAAGAGCCACGCGACGGGCGAGTCGAGTACGCCCTCGGCGCGCGCCTCGAGCAGGTCGCCGCCCTTCACATCGGCGGCGAGCACGGGGAGCCCGGCGGCCCGGGCCCGCTCGATGACGGCGGGCAGCTCGGCCCCGACGGCGACGGGCACGTGGAACAGCGAGCCGGTGGTCGAGCGGACGACCTTGGGGTTGTAGAGGTCGACGGTGCGCCCGGTCAGCACGACGGCGTCGGCGCCCGCGGCATCCGCGGCCCGGATGATGGTGCCGAGGTTGCCGGGGTCGCGCACCTCCTCGAGGATCGCGACGAGGCGCGGAGGCTCGTCGCCACGGAAGATCGACTTCACGGATGCCGGAAACTGCCGACACACGGCGACGAAGCCCTGCGGCGTGACGGTGTCGGCCATCGCATCGAGCACCTGCTCGGAGACGAACTCGACGGGCGCGTCGGCCTGCTCGGCCGCATCCGCGAGGTCGCGGTGCCGCTCGAGGGCGGTGGGGGTGGCGAAGACCTCGACGAGGGCCTCCGGCCGGTAGGTCAGGGCCTCGCGGGTCGCCTGCGGGCCCTCCAACAGAAAGAGCCCGGTCTCGGACCGGGCTTCTCTCTTGGCCAGTGCGGCCACCGCCCGCACACGGGGCGAGCGGGGGTTGTCGAGCACGCGACCCAGCGTACCGGGCCGCGTGCTCGCACGAGGACTACGCTGCCGCGTCGACCTTGGGGGCGCTCGTGTCGGCCGGAAGGGCCGCCTTGGCGGTCGCGACGATCGACGCGAAGGTGGCGGGCTCGTTGACCGCGAGCTCCGCGAGGATGCGACGGTCGACCTCGACGCCGGCCAGGTTCAGACCCTGGATGAGGCGGTTGTAGGTAAGGCCGTTCGCACGCGACGCGGCGTTGATCCGCTGGATCCAGAGGCGACGGAAGTCACCCTTCTTGGCGCGGCGGTCGCGGTACGCGTAGACGAGGGAGTGGGTGACCTGCTCCTTGGCCTTGCGGTAGAGACGCGAACGCTGGCCGCGGTAACCCTCGGCGCGCTCGAGAACGACGCGACGCTTCTTGGCGGCGTTGACCGCCCTCTTCACTCTTGCCATGACTGTTCCTTCTGAGTCCTAGACCCGGCTTACTTGCCGAGAACCTTCTTGATCGCCTTGGCGTCGGCCGGCGCCAGAACCTGGTCGCGGCTGAGGCGACGCGTGAGCTCGCTCGACTTCTTCTCGAGGTTGTGGCGCATGCCCGCCCCCTGCTTCATGACCTTGCCGGAACCGGTCACGCGGAAGCGCTTCTTGGCGCCGGAGTGCGTCTTCTGCTTAGGCATTCTCTTCCTCTGTCACTTTCTGCGCGGCCTTGTTCTGGGCGCGCTTGGCGTTGGCCTCGGCCTTCGCGTCCGCCTTGTTCTTGAGCGGACCGATGACCATGACCATGTTTCGACCGTCGATCGACGGGGTGGACTCGACAGTCCCGAACTCCGCGACGTCCTCCGCGAACCGCTGCAACAGACGCACACCCTGGTCCGGGCGCGACTGCTCGCGACCGCGGAACTGGATCATGGCCTTGACCTTGTCGCCCGCCTTGAGGAAGCCCTCAGCGCGCTTGCGCTTGGTCTCGTAGTCGTGCGCGTCGATCTTCAGGCGGAAACGGACCTCCTTGAGGACCGTGTTCGCCTGGTTGCGTCGGGCCTCCTTGGCCTTCTGCGCCGTCTCGTACTTGAACTTTCCGTAGTCCATGATCTTGACGACGGGCGGCCGGGAGTTCGGCGCAACCTCGACCAGGTCCAGGTCTGCCTCGCGTGCCAGACGCAGAGCGTCTTCGAGTCGGACGACACCGACCTGCTCGCCGGCGGGTCCGACGAGTCGGACCTCCGGGACCCGGATTCGGTCGTTGATGCGGGGATCGCTGATGCGTAGCTCCTTTTCGAGTCTGTCTTGAGCCTCGCCGGCGACGGATGTCACTGGGGCGACAGAAAGAGGAGTCAACGCGCCGCATGCCGCGGCACGCACCCTGGCTATCCGGCTGGTTCTGGCCCTGCCGGACGGGGTGCAACTACCCGGTAACCTTGATGAGGCGGTCGACGGGTGGGAGATTCTCCACTTTCATACCGGCACGCGAACGTGCCGGAGCCTCGACAAGGGTAGCAGAGACCGTCCATCGAGGTAAGGGAGCCCCATGACCGAGGACAACGACGCCGTTCGCGACATCGCCGAGGTGCCCGCGGTCGAGGTGATCAACACCCTGGCCGTGCACCTGCTGTCGGCCGCGGCCGTCAAGCTGGGGCTCGCCGACGAGCCGGATGCCGCGGCGCACGTCGACCTCGACGAGGCCCGCAAGCTGATCAACGCCCTCGCCGGTCTCGTGACCGCGAGCGCCCCGGAGCTCGGCGACCACCACGCCCGGGCGCTGCGCGACGGCCTGCGCACGGTGCAGCTCGCCTTCCGCGAGGCGTCGCCGTTCCCCGACCCGATCGGCAAGGGCCCGGGCGAGAAGTGGACCGGCCCCGTCAACTGACGGCACTCCCTCGGGCCGCGGACGCGTGGCATCCGTCCGGGCACACCTTCGCTTCGCCTCGGCCGGGCGCATGAGCCTGGCTTCGGCACGCCGGGTCTCCCCCGCGTGCCGCCGCAGAACTCATGGTCTCCGCCCGGCAGCGAGCGGCGCTGCAGCGGCCGTCCGCGCTGCGCCGTGCGGCGTCAGCCCGCGGGCAGCAGCTTGACGGCGACGCTGTCGACGCGCGCGGCGAAGAGCTCCGACGCGGCCCAGCGCCGCGACATCCGCTCGACCAGGGCGTTGATCGCCGCCTTCTCGAGGCCGGGCTCCAACTGCAGCAGCACGAGCACCTCGGCCCCGGCGAATCGCGCGTCGGGATCTCCCGGCACGATCTGCACCGCCCGTACGGATGACTCGGGCGCCGCGCTCTCCACGACGACGCCGAGCACCTCGGCGTCGTAGTGGGCGGGCAGCCACGGCTTCTGCTGCGCGATCGCCCACACCGCCGGGCGGCGCAGCACGAACTCGGTGTCGCTCGTCGGGTCGAGGACGACGATCTCGGTCTCCTCGCTCGCGGCGGCGAGGGCGACGCGCACGCCGTCGGCCGGCACGGGCCGCGCCTTCGGGTTCCACGCCGACATGGCCTGCACCGAGGTGAACGCGGGCAGCACGCGGCGCCCGTCGGGACCCGCGACCGTGACGATCGACAGCTCCTGCGACTTGTCGGCGGCGAGGCCGTGCGCGCCGGTGGTCGTACCGTCTCCCCCGAGCTCGGCGACGAGCGGGATCAGCAGCCGCGCCGGGCGCACCGCGTCGACGACGTCGGCCTCGGTGACCTCACGGGCACGGAACCGGCGCAACGCCTCGGCGAGCCGGGGGTCGGCGCTCCCGTCGTCGTCCGCGAACGGGCTCGGGTGCGTCTCGAAGCTCCGACCGGCCCACGGCTGGCCGGCGCTGTCGGCCGCGCCGGAGGAGGTCATCAGCTGCCGGCGACGTCCAGCGCCGCGGCGAGGGTGAAGGCGCCGGAGTACAGGGCCTTGCCCACGATCGCGCCCTCGAGGCCCAGCGGCACGAGCTCGCGCAGCTCGGCGAGGTCGTCGAGGCTCGAGATGCCGCCGGAGGCGATGACCGGCTTGTGAGTGCGCTCGAGCACGGCGCGGAGCAGCTCGATGTTCGGGCCCTTGAGGGTGCCGTCCTTCGTCACGTCGGTGACGACGTAGCGGGCGCAGCCCGCCTCCTCGAGCCGCTCCATGACGGTCCAGAGGTCGCCGCCCTCCTGCGTCCAGCCGCGGGCGGCGAGGGTCGTGCCGCGGACGTCGAGGCCGACGGCGATCGCCTCGCCGTACTCGGCGATGACGTGGGCAGCCCACTCGGGGTTCTCGAGCGCGGCGGTGCCGAGGTTGATGCGCTTGACGCCGGTCTCGAGCGCGGCGTCGAGGCTCTGGTCGTCGCGGATGCCGCCGGAGAGCTCGACGTTGACGTCGCCGCGCACCTCGCGGATCACGCGGCGGATGAGCGCGCGGTTGTTGCCCCGGCCGAACGCGGCGTCGAGGTCGACGAGGTGGATCCACTCCGCGCCCTGCTTGACCCAGTCGCGGGCCGCGTCGACGGGGTCGCCGTAGTTGGTGGCCGTGTCGGCCTCGCCCTGGACGAGTCGCACGGCCTTGCCGTCGGCGATGTCGATGGCCGGGAGGAGGGTGAGCCCCGGGGAATGGTTGAACTCGCTCATGCTTCTCTTCCTGCGCGGTGGGCGACGCCCGGATGCTGCTGGTGGCGTCCGATTGCTCGGCACACGAGCATCAGATCGTAGCCCACCACGGGAAAGCCGCTCATCCGGACTCCGGTCAGAGGGTGCGCAGCCAGTTGGACAGCAGCCGGATGCCGGCCTCGCCCGACTTCTCCGGGTGGAACTGAGTCGCCGAGAGCGGCCCGTTCTCCGCGGCCGCGACGAAGCGGGTGCCGTGGGTCGCCCAAGTGACCTTCGGCTTGGCGAACTGCGGCATGGGATCGAGCGTCCACTCCGTCGCGCCGTAGGAGTGCACGAAGTAGAAGCGCTCATCGCGGAGGCCCTCGAAGAGCACCGAGTCCTCGGGCGCCTCGACGGTATTCCAGCCCATGTGCGGCAGCACGGGGGCGTCGAGTTCGCGCACCGTGCCCGGCCACTCCCCCAGGCCCTCGCGTTCGACGCCGCGCTCGATGCCGCGCTCGAACATGATCTGCATGCCGACGCAGATGCCGAGCACGGGGCGGCCGCCGGCGAGCCGGCGTTCGATCACCTCGCCACCGCGGGCGCCGTCGAGGGCGTCCATCACGGCGGCGAAGGCGCCGACGCCGGGCACGAGCAGTCCGTCGGCGGCTTGGATCGCCTTCCGGTCACCGGTGAGCGAGACGTCCGCCCCGGCCTTCTCGAGCGCCTTGACGGCGGAGTGCACGTTTCCACTGCCGTAGTCGAATACGGCGACAGTCGGTCGAGCCACGGTCAGAGCGCACCCTTGGTCGAGGGGATGAGGCCTGCGATGCGCTCGTCGGGCTGGACGGCGAAGCGGAACGCGCGGGCGAAGGCCTTGAACTGCGCCTCGGCGATGTGGTGCGGATCGCGGCCCGCGAGCACGGTGAGGTGCACGGTGAGGCCCGCGTTGAACGCGATCGCCTCGAAGACGTGGCGCACCATGGAGCCGGTGAAGTGGCCGCCGATGAGGTGGTGCTCGAAGCCCACGGGCTCGCCCGTGTGCACGAGGTACGGCCGCCCGGACACGTCGACGACGGCCTGCGCGAGGGCGTCGTCGAGCGGCACGAGCGCGTCGCCGAAGCGCGAGATGCCGGCCTTGTCGCCGAGCGCCTGCCGGATGGCGGTGCCGAGCGTGATGCCGACGTCCTCGACGGTGTGGTGGACGTCGATCTCGATGTCACCGTTCGCGCGAACCTGCAGGTCGACGAGCGAGTGCTTCGCGAACGCCGTGAGCATGTGGTCGAAGAACGGGACGGAGGTCGAGATGTCGGCCGTGCCGGTGCCGTCGAGGTCGATCGCGAGCTCGATGCTCGATTCGCTCGTCTCCCGTCCGATGCGGGCTGAGCGTGCGCTGGTCATGCCCCGAGTCTACCGAGCGCCTCGAGGAAGATCGTGGTCTCCTCCTCGGTGCCCGCGGTGACGCGGAGGGTGTTCGGCAGCCCGACGTCGCGGATGAGGATGCTCTCGCGGAAGAGCGCCTCGAACGTCGCGTGAGGATCGGCGACGCCGCCGAACAGCACGAAGTTCGCCCAGCTCTCGTAGGGGGTGAACCCCATCGCGGCGAGCTCCCGCGACATCCGGTCGCGCTGCCCGCGGATCTCGTCGACCATCGCGAGCATCGCCGGGGCGTGCGCGAGCGCGGCGACCGAGGCCGCCTGCGTCAGGGCCGACAGGTGGTACGGGAGCCGGACGAGGCGCAGGGCGTCGATGACGGCCGCGTCCGCGGCGAGGTAGCCGAGCCGAGCCCCGGCGAACGCGAACGCCTTGCTCATCGTGCGGGAGACCAGCAGGCGCGGACGACCCGGCAGCAGGGTGAGCGCCGACGGGGCGTCCTCCGGCATGAACTCCGCATAGGCCTCGTCGACCACGACGATGCCCTCCGTGGCGTCGTACGCGGCGGCGATCGCCTCGAGCGACATCGGCGTGCCGGTCGGGTTGTTGGGCGCGCAGAGGAACACGAGGTCGGGGCGGTGCTGCTCGATCGCGCGGACGGCCGTCTCGGCGCTGATCGCGAAGCCGGCGTCGCGCTCGGCGGCGATCCAGCGCGTGCCGGTGCCGGAGGCGATGATCGAGTGCATCGAGTAGGTGGGAGGGAAGCCCAGCACGCTGCGGCCGGGGCCGCCGAAGGCCTGCAGGATATGCTGCAGCACCTCGTTCGAGCCGTTCGCCGCCCAGATCTGCTCCGGCGTCACGCCGTGCCCGAGGTAACCCGCGAGGCTGGTGCGGAGCTCGGTGAATTCCCGGTCCGGGTAGCGGTTGACGCCGCGGACGGCCTCCGCGACGGCCGCGACGATGTGCTCGGCGACGTCCTCGGGGATGTCGTGGGTGTTCTCGTTGACGTTGAGCGCGACCCGCACCTTCGCCTGAGGGGCGCCGTACGGCGTCAGCCCTCGGAGGTCGTCGCGGATCGGGAGGTCGGCGAGGCTCGTCACCGTGCGAGTTTAGAGCCAGCGCCGGATGCGGACCGGTCGAGTTGCTGCCACTCCGCCTCGGCCCGACGGGTGGCGACCGCCTGAACCGCCGTCAGGACTCAGTCCGAGTACTTCGCCGGCAGCTCGAGCTCGAGGCCCGGCTCGATGTCGGCGCTCGAGACGTTGTTGAGCGACAGGATGTCGTGGACGACGTCGCGGGGGTCGGCGTGCGGCGCGACCTGCTCGGCGAGCTGCCAGAGGGTCTCGCCGGGCTCGACGGTGACGACCTCGAGGGAGACAGCCTCGCTCGTCGCAGTGGCGGACTGAGCGCCGAGCAGGCTGACGCCGGCGACGACGATCGCGGGGACGGCGGCGACGAAGCCGAGTACGACGCGCCCGCGACGGGTGATGCGCAGGTGCGAGCGGACGGGGGTGCTGGTGATCGTGATGCTCGACATCTCGTTCTCTCCTCGGTGATGCTCGCCGGCAGCTGTCGCATCGGACGCTCGGCCGGGAGCGTCCGATGCGAAGCTGTGTTCCGAACATATCTTCGAACAAGCGTTCGAGCAAGTGGTTTCCCTGCCCGAAACGCTCGAACATACGTTTGCCCGGAGCCGCGAAGCGGATACAGTTTCGATCGGTGGTCGAAAGTCGATCACCGACCACCGACATCGCAGGAGCGGGTATGGCAGCCAGTTCGAAGTCGACCGGCCGGGGCCGCGACGGACTCAGCGAGAAGCAGCTGGCGATCCTCGACGTCATCCAGCAGTCGGTCGCCTCGCGCGGCTACCCGCCGAGCATGCGTGAGATCGGTGACGCCGTAGGACTCTCGTCGCTGTCGAGCGTCACCCATCAGCTGAACCAGCTCGAGCTCGCGGGCGCGATCCGCCGCGACCCGAACCGTCCGCGGGCGCTCGAGGTGCTGAGCGAGGCGCAGTCGGTGCCGACGACCGACCTGCCGGTGCCGAGCGGCGGCGACGCCGCGCTCGTGCCGCTCGTGGGCCGCATCGCTGCCGGCATCCCGATCACGGCGGAGCAGCAGGTCGAGGACGTCTTCCCGCTCCCCCGTCAGGTGGTCGGCGGCGGCGACCTCTTCATGCTCAAGGTCGTCGGCGACTCGATGATCGACGCCGCGATCTGCGACGGCGACTGGGTCGTCGTGCGGCAGCAGACCACGGCCGAGAACGGCGAGATCGTCGCGGCGATGCTCGATGAGGAGGCGACCGTCAAGGTGTTCCGTCAGCGTGACGGGCACACGTGGCTGCTCCCCCGGAACACGGCCTTCGAGCCGATCCTCGGGGACTTCGCGCAGATCCTCGGCAAGGTCGTCGCGGTCATCCGCTCGGTCTGACGTACATCCCGGAAACACGGATGCCCCGGGCACTGCTGCCCGGGGCATCCGTCGTCCGGTGCGATCAGTTCTGCACGAACTCGCTGAATGCGCCCGCCAGTTCGGCGCTCAGCTGCGCGTGCACCTTCGTGCCGCCCTCGGCGTAGTCGATCGAGAGCACGCGGGCCCGCTGGTGCAGGGTCGAGACGACGTCACCGCGGTCGTAGGGCACGAGCAGGTCGAGCTCGACCCCCGGCACCGGGAGCGCATCGGCGATCCGCTGCAGCAGCTCCTCGACGCCCTCGCCCGTGCGCGCCGAGACGAACACGGCGCCGGGCTCGAGGCCGCGGAGCACGAGGCGGGTGTCGTCGTCGACGAGGTCGGCCTTGTTGAAGACGACGATCTCGGGGATGGCGCGGCCGTCGACCTCGCCGATGACGTCGCGCACCGTCTTGATCTGGCTTGCCGGATCCGGGTGCGACCCGTCGACGACGTGCACGATCACGTCGGAGTCGCGCACCTCCTCGAGCGTCGAGCGGAACGCCTCGACGAGCTGGTGCGGCAGGTTGCGCACGAACCCGACGGTGTCGCTCAGCGTGTAGACGCGGCCGTCCTCGGTGCGGTTGCGGCGCACGGTGGCGTCCAGGGTCGCGAACAGCGCGTTCTCGACGAGCACGCCGGCGCGGGTGATCCGGTTGAGCAGGCTCGACTTGCCGGCGTTCGTGTAGCCCGCGATCGCGACCGAGGGCACCTCGAAGCGGTTGCGGTTGGCGCGCTTGGCCTCACGGGCGGGGGCGAAGCCCTTGATCTGCTTGCGCAGCCGCGCCATGCGGGAGTGAATGCGGCGACGATCGAGCTCGATCTTCGTCTCACCGGGGCCGCGGCTTCCCATGCCCGCGCCGGCGCCACCGACCTGGCCACCCGCCTGGCGGGACATCGACTCACCCCAACCGCGCAGACGCGGGAGCAGGTACTCGAGCTGCGCGAGCTCGACCTGCGCCTTGCCCTCGCGGCTCTTGGCGTGCTGGCTGAAGATGTCGAGGATCACGGCCGTGCGGTCGATCACCTTGACCTTGACGACGTCCTCGAGGGCGCGCCGCTGGCTGGGCGCGAGCTCGGTGTCGGCGATCACGGTGTCGGCGCCGAGCGCCGCGACGATGCCCGCGAGCTCCTCCGCCTTGCCGCGGCCGAGGTAGGTCGCGGGGTCGGGGTTCGGCCGGCGCTGGAGCAGCCCGTCGAGCACCACGGCGCCCGCCGTCTCGGCGAGGGCCGCGAGCTCGCGCAGCGAGTTCTCGGCGTCCGTCTGGCCGCCCTGGGGATGCACGCCGATGAGCACGACGTTCTCGAGCCGCAACTGGCGGTACTCGACCTCGGTGACGTCCTCGAGTTCCGTCGAGAGCCCGCTGACGCGGCGGAGCGCCTGCCGGTCCTCACGGTCGAACTGGTCGCCGTCCCGGGTGTCCGAGTAGGCGTTGTCGTCCTGGAGCGCCTGAGCGCCCGAGGAGAACAGAGTGAATCCCGCCGCCCGCGATGCCTCGTGATCGAGCACGCGCTGGACGGCGTCGTCGCGAGCGTCGGTGTCAGTCATTTCCTTAACCTTAGTTCTCCACTTGTTCGGTATGGTTCCCGCTATGTCCGGTGAGCATTACTTCTCCGGGTCCCCCACCAGCGCACCCGCTTACCGGAGGATCTCGGTGAGCCTTGCCGGTGCCGTGCGCGAAGTGACGACCGCGGCCGGTGTGTTCAGCCCGGAACGACTCGACGTCGGGACGCAGGTTCTCCTGTCGTCCGTTCCCGAGCCGCCGCCCGGCGGACATCTGCTCGACCTGGGTTGCGGTTGGGGACCGATCGCGCTGACGCTCGCGCTCGAATCACCCCGTGCCACCGTCTGGGCCGTCGACGTCAACGAGCGTGCGCTGGACCTCGTGCGTCGCAACGCCGAGTCCCTCGGTCTCGATAACGTCAACGCCGTCACCCCCGACGATGTTCCCGAGGACGTGCGGTTCATGACCATCTGGTCGAACCCGCCGATCCGGGTCGGCAAGAACGAGCTGCACGCGATGCTCGAGCACTGGGTGCCGCGGCTCGAGCCGGGGTGCGACGGATGGCTCGTGGTTGCCCGCAACCTCGGCTCGGACTCTCTGCACCGCTGGCTGCAGTCGACGCTCCCCGCCGACTTCCAGGTGTTGCGGGCCGCGACGAACAAGGGCTACCGGGTGCTGCGCACCAAGCGCCGGCGACCGACCGACGGGCCGGACGCGGACGAGGCCTAGAGCTCGAGCACGCCGTCGAAGACGAGCTCCGCGGGGCCGTTGAGCGCCACGTGCTCGCCGTCCTCGGCGGGGAACATCCGCACGCCGACGACGCCGCCGGGCACCTCGACGCGCCACTCGTTCGGCGCTTTCGGGCCGGCCCAGTGCCGCGTCGCGAGGGCGGCCGCGGCCGCGCCCGTGCCGCAGGAGAGGGTCTCGCCGCTACCGCGCTCGTGCACCCGCATCCGGATGCGGCCGATGCCGTCCTTCACCAGCGGATCTCTCGGAACGACGAACTCCACGTTCACGCCGCCGGGTACCTCGGGCTCCACGTGCGGGATGTACGCGAGATCGGCGGACTCGAGTTCCTCATCGCTCGACAGGGCGACGACGATGTGCGGGTTGCCGACCGAGATCGGCTGACCGGGCCGCGCGACCTGCAGGTTCTTCGCGCGCACGAGGGGCTCACCGTCGGGCAGCTCCCAGCGCCCCAGGTCGACGGAGAAGCCGAGCGTCGAGTGCTGGACGTCGCGCACCCCGGCGCGGGTGCCGATGGCGATGGTGCCGCCCGGGGGCAGCTCGGCGAGGCCGTTCTCGAGCAAGTAGCGGACGTAGACGCGGATGCCATTGCCGCACATCTCCGCGACCGAACCGTCGGCGTTGTGGTAGTCCATGAACCACTCGGCGTCCGGGTCCTCGGCGAGGGCTGCGGCGCCGTCGGGCAGGTTGGCGGAGCGCACGGCGCGGATGACGCCGTCGCCGCCCACTCCGAAGTGCCGGTCCGCGATGGCGGCGATCTGCGACGGCGTGAGGTCCACCTCGCCGTCGGGATCGGTGAAGAGCACGAAGTCGTTGCCGGTGCCGTGGCCCTTGGTGAAATGCAGCGTGCTCACGTGGGAAGCCTAGCGAGGGCGGCATCCGTCGCGTCGGAGTCGTCGGCATCGATCCACGTCGCCGGGTAGCGGCGGAACCAGCTGACCTGACGCCGCGCGTAGCGGCGGGTCAGTGCCTGCGTCGTCTCGATCGCCTGCCGCTCGTCGAGGTCGCCGCGCAACTGGGCCGCGGCCTGCGCGTAACCGATCGCCCGGCTGGCGGTCACGCCTCGCTCGAGCCCCCGGTCGACGAGCCGTCGCACCTCGTCGAGCATCCCGTCGCGCCACATCTGCTCGACGCGGCGGTCGAGCCGCTCGACGAGGACCTCGCGGGGGCTCGACCGGCCGAGGACGACGGCGGGCCGCCAGAAGGCGTCCTCGCTCGGCAGGCCGGACCCGAAGGGGCGTCCCGTGATCGCGACGACCTCGAGCGCCCGCACCAGCCGTCGCCCGTTGTGCGGACCGATCGCGGCGGCGGCGGCGGGATCGACGGCGGCGAGGCGGCGGTGCAGCGCGGTCGCGCCCTGCTCCTCGAGCGCGCGCTCGAGGTCGGCCCGCACCGCGGCATCCGTGCCGGGGAACTCGAAGTCGAAGAGCACGCTCGAGACGTAGAGGCCGGAGCCGCCGACGAGCACGGGGACGGCGCCGCGCGCCTCGATCGCGTCGATCACGGCGCGAGCCTCGGTCTGGTACCGGGCGACGCTCGCCTCCTCGGTCACGTCGAGCACGTCGAAGAGGTGATGCGGGACGCCGCGCCGTTCGGCCTCGGGAACCTTCGCGGTGCCGATGTCCATGCCGCGGTAGAGCTGCATGGCGTCGGCGTTGACGATCTCGGCCGGTCGCCCGCGGGCGGCGAGGGCCTCGGCGAGGTCGAGCGACAGGCCGGTCTTGCCGGTGCCGGTGGCGCCGACGATCGCGATGATCAGCGGCGGCCGTCCGTCACGTCGTAGATGGGCAGCGTCGCGACGGTCGGGGCAGGACCGACCCGGAGTCCCGGCAGCCCGAGCGAGACCTTGGCCGGCCCGGACGAGGGCGCGGCGGGCACGCCGCAGCTGGCCGCCTGGGCGGCGTCCCACGCGTCGCCGGCGCGGGTGCGGCGGATCGGCAGAGGCGCCCCGTCGAGGCTGTCGGCGAGCAGGTGGAACGGCGCGGCGTGCGTGACCGTCACCGTGACGACGTCGCCGGGCCGTGGGACGGCGCTGCCCGCCGGCACCTCGAAGTGCACGAGGCGGCTGTCGGCGGCACGCCCCGAGAGGCGGTGGGTCTCGGCGTCCTTCTTGCCCTCCCCGGTGGAGACGAGCACCTCGATCTGCCGGCCGACCTGCCGCAGGTTCTCCTCGTGCGAGATGCGTTCCTGCAGCGCGACGAGGCGGTCGTAGCGCTCCTGCACGACGGCCTTGTCGATCTGGTCGGGCAGGGTCGCGGCGGGGGTGCCGGGGCGGATGGAGTACTGGAACGTGAATGCGGAGGCGAAGCGCGCCGCCTCGACGACGCGCAGCGTCTCCTGGAAGTCCTCCTCGGTCTCGCCGGGGAAGCCGACGATGATGTCGGTGGAGATCGCCGCGTCGGGGATGCGGGCGCGCACCCGGTCGAGGATGCCGAGGAAGCGCTCGGAGCGATACGAGCGGCGCATCGCCTTGAGGATGCGGTCGGACCCGGACTGCAGCGGCATGTGCAGCTGCGGCATCACGGCGGGGGTCTCGGCCATCGCGTCGATGACGTCGTCGGTGAACGCCGCGGGGTGAGGGCTCGTGAAGCGGATGCGCTCGAGACCCTCGATCTGACCGGCCGCACGCAGGAGCTTGCCGAACGCCTGACGGTCACCGAACTCGACCCCGTAGGAGTTGACGTTCTGTCCGAGCAGGGTGACCTCGATCGCGCCGTCGTCGACGAGGGCCTGGATCTCGGCGAGGATCTCGCCGGGGCGGCGGTCCTTCTCCTTGCCGCGCAGGGAGGGCACGATGCAGAACGTGCAGGTGTTGTTGCAGCCGACCGAGATGGAGACCCAGCCGCTGTAGGTGGAGTCGCGCTTGGTGGGCAGCGTCGACGGGAACGTCTCGAGCGACTCGAGGATCTCGAGCTGAGCCTCGCCGTTGTGCCGCGCGCGCTCGAGCAGCGTGGGCAGGGCGCCCATGTTGTGTGTGCCGAAGACGACGTCGACCCACGGCGCCTTCTCGAGGATCATCGACTTGTCCTTCTGGGCGAGACACCCGCCGACGGCGATCTGCATGCCCTCGTGGCGGCGCTTGACGCCGGCGAGGTGTCCCAGGTTGCCGTAGAGCTTGTTGTCGGCGTTCTCGCGCACGGCGCAGGTGTTGATGACCACGACGTCGGCCTCTTCGCCGTTCGCCGGCACGTAGCCTGCCGCCTCGAGCGACCCCGAGAGTCGCTCGGAGTCGTGCACGTTCATCTGGCAGCCGTACGTGCGCACCTCGTAGGTGCGCGGCGCGGCGACGGGGCGGTCGTCGAGGAGGGTCATGGTGCGGTCAGTTTACGTCGCGGAGCGGCCCGCTTCGGCGCGCTCCCGCGGCACTCGTCGGCGACGGGAGTGCCTCCGGCATCACTCGAAACGGACGCCCGAGGACGACTCCCCCAGCGCCTTGCGGACGGCAGTCTGGGCGATGGCCCCGGAGTAGCCCTTGCGCTGGAGGAACCCGAGGAGGCGACGCTCGGCGGTGACGCGGTCGAGCGAGCGGAGCTGCGGGGCCCTCTTGCGCGCGAGCTCGTCGGCGCGGGTGACCTCGTCGTCGCCGTCGAGGTCGTCCAGGGCGAGCGTGATCGACTCGGAGTCGAGGCCGCGCCGCTTCAGCTCGCCGACGAGAGCGCTGCGCCCGAGCCGCTTGCGCTCGGTCAGGGTGCGCACGAGCGTGCGGGCGAGTTCGGCGTCGTCGAGCAGGCCGACCCCCTCCAGCCGGGAGAGTTCGGCCTCGACGATGTGCTCGGGAAGTTCTCGGGAGGTGAGGGTGCGCCGGAGCTCGCTCGTCGACACCCCGCGTCGGGTGAGTGCGTGCATGCTGACGCGCTCGGCCCGGGCTGCAAGGGCATCGTCGTCGGGCTCGGCCGCTTCCTCGCCCACGGGCTCGGTCCGGCGGCCGCGGCGGCGGTCCGCCGGCTGTTCCGGTTCCACGGTCTCGAGCAGGCGTGACATCCGCTCCATCGCCGGTGCGAGCCGCGGGTCTGCCGAGCGCTCCCGATCGGCGCGGGCGGTGTCGCTTTCCTCGACCGCGCCGCTCCACTCGTTGTCGGCGCCGGCGCCGGTGCTCCCCGTGCCGACGTCCGGCGTGCCGTCCTGGACGGGCGGCACCGCCGTGAGCGCCGCGCGGGACACGGGACGTCCCTTGCCGGCGGGGTGCCGGGGCGAGAGCGGCTCGGGGTGGAAGTACTGCTCGTCGGCGGCTGCCCGGTCGTCAACCGCGGCCGAGTCGTCGGCGGCAGCCGAGTCGTCGGCGGCAGCGTCCGGTGTCACCTCGTCGAGGTAGTCGTCGGACCCCTCGACGTGCCAGCCGTCGACGCCCCGGGCGGGGTGCGTCTCCTCGTCACGAGGAGGACGCACCCCCGGGAAGTAGCTCACCCTGGCGAGGTGCTCGCGAGGCGAGCTCATACTCAGGCGCCCTTGCGGGCCGGAACCTTCTGCACGGGAGCCTTCTGCGCCGGAGCCTTCTGGGCGGGCGCTGCCGGAGCGTCGGCGGCGGGAGCCGGGGCGGCGACCACGGGGCCGATGCCGAGCTTCGCCTTGATCTTCTGCTCGATCTCGAGGGCGATCCTCGGGTTCTCGATGAGGAAGTTGCGGGCGTTCTCCTTGCCCTGGCCGAGCTGGTCGCCGTCGTAGGTGTACCAGGCGCCGGACTTGCGGACGATCTCGTGCTCGACACCGAAGTCGATGAGGCTGCCCTCGCGGGAGATGCCCACGCCGTACAGGATGTCGAACTCGGCCTGCTTGAAGGGCGGGGCCATCTTGTTCTTCACGACCTTGACGCGGGTGCGGTTACCGACCGCCTCCGTGCCGTCCTTGAGGGTCTCGATGCGACGGATGTCGAGACGCACCGACGCGTAGAACTTGAGCGCCTTACCGCCGGAGGTCGTCTCCGGGCTGCCGAAGAAGACACCGACCTTCTCGCGCAGCTGGTTGATGAAGATCGCCGTGGTCTTGGTCTGGTTGAGGCCACCCGTGAGCTTGCGCAGTGCCTGCGACATGAGGCGGGCCTGGAGACCGACGTGCGAGTCGCCCATCTCGCCCTCGATCTCGGCGCGGGGCACGAGCGCGGCGACCGAGTCGATGACGACGAGGTCGATGGACCCCGAGCGGATGAGCATGTCGGCGATCTCGAGCGCCTGCTCACCGGTGTCGGGCTGCGAGACGAGCAGCGAGTCGATGTCGACGCCGAGCTTCTTGGCGTAGTCGGGGTCGAGGGCGTGCTCGGCGTCGATGAACGCCGCGATGCCGCCG
This sequence comes from Desertivibrio insolitus, assembly GCF_017355965.1. Lineage (GTDB taxonomy): Bacteria > Actinomycetota > Actinomycetes > Actinomycetales > Microbacteriaceae > JAFIQW01. The sequence continues at coordinate 128,199 of NZ_JAFIQW010000006.1, read as the reverse complement.
TTGCGCTGGGCGTTGGCGATCGCGTGCAGCGTGAGGGTCGTCTTACCCGAGGACTCCGGGCCGTAGATCTCGATGATGCGGCCGCGCGGGAGCCCTCCGATACCGAGGGCGACGTCGAGCGCGATGGACCCCGTGGGGATCACCTCGACGGGAGCGCGCTCGTCGCTGCCGAGGCGCATGACGGTGCCCTTGCCGAACTGGCGGTCGATCTGCGCGAGGGCGGTCTCGAGGGACTTCTCGCGGTCGGCGGGTGATGGCATTTCTTCTCCTGATGTCGAGGTGGGGGCGCCTACAGACTGTCGTTCGCTGCCCGGCCGATGAAGCAAGGCCGGCCAGCACTTCGACAAGGCTGGTGCAGCGATTTCGCTCGATCAGGACGCTACGTGCCACCTCCGACATGGGAACCGCCGGAGGGGGCTGTGGTGAAGAGTTCGAGGGTTCTCGCCGTTGTGAAGGAGAGTACGCCCGTTCGAACGGATGTTCGAGAGGCGCGCGGCGTGTCGAACACGGCGCGGCGCTACTCCTTGGGCGGCAACTGCCCCACGCCGTACCGGCGGTTCTCGGGCACGTCCATCGCCTCGCACAGGGCGAGCCAGACCTCGCGGGCCGGCACGCCGTCGCGGAGCGCCTGCTCCGCGGTGCGGTCGCGCAGGGGCGTGAGCACGAGGTCGCGGGCGATGCTCTTGGCGTAGGCGTCGCCGAACTCGTCGCTCATCGCCTGCCAGAACTCACTCAACCGCATCCCGCAAACCTAACAACCCGCGGGCGGCGCGACCTCCGCACGCACGGACACCACGGACTGGCGAGGCGTCTCCGGAGCCACCCGGCCCCGAGACCACGGAAGCCCCGAACACGCTGGAGCCGGCGGAACTCATGGGCCCCCGGACGCACGAAAGCCCCGGACCAGCCGGGGCTTCCATGGACGTTTCAGACGACGATCACCGAACGGCGAGGCTCGGGTCGTACTCGGCGACGAGCTCGTCGGGCACGTTGTCGGGCACGGGGCTGAGCCCCTCGATGACGGCGAGGCGGTCGCCCACCTCGCGCATGATGACACTGATCGGCGTGTCGAGCGCCTCGGCGACGGAGGCGAGGATCTCGCTCGACGCCTCCTTCTGCCCGCGCTCGACCTCGCTCAGGTAGCCGAGGGCGACGCTCGCCTTGCTCGCCACCTGACGAAGGGTGCGCCCCTTCTGCAGGCGGAAGTCACGGAGCACGTCACCGATCTCTTGACGGACGAGAACCATGGGACCCTCCCCTTCTAGCGCAACCGAACCGCTTGGTCGACGGTGCCCGGGGGCTCCGGCCGAGTTGAGCAACAGTACATTGCCCTGACTCGAAAAACATAACCGGCGCGGTCTGCGTAAGTCTTGTGAATCACCATCTGTAACCGGACCGAAACGGTGGGTATTCCCTACGAGAAGGGGGGCGTCCCTAGGGGGCGTCGACGGGGAGAGCCACCCGCTCCGCCATCATCCGCAGCACGTGCGACACGGTCGAAGCCCGCACCTCGTCGCGCGTGCCGGACAGGGAGAGCTCGCGCGCTTCGCTCCCCTCGTCGGTCGCGACGGCGATGAAGACGGTGCCGGCCCGCTTGCCGCCCTGCGGATCGGGGCCGGCGACGCCGGTCGTCGCGAGCCCGATGTCGGGCAGGCGCCCGTCGATCACCAGGTGTCGCCGGACGCCCTCGGCCATCTGCCGCGCGACCTCCGGATGCACGGGCCCCTCACGCTCGAGGAGGTCGGCGTCGACGCCGAGGAGGCTCCGCTTGATCCCGGTGTCGTAGGCGACGACTCCCCCGGTGACGACGGCCGAGGCCCCGGGCGGGCGGATCAGCTCGGAGACGACGAGGCCTCCCGTGAGCGACTCGGCGACCGCGACCCGCAGCCCGCGCCGCGCGAGTTCTGCGACCAGGTCGACGACGACGGGCATCGCGACATCCGGACGCGGCGGCACCGTCATCGGCGCGGCTCGCGCGAGCGCCAGGCCTTCAGGAGGTAGTCGACGCCGCTCGTGATCGTGAGCACGACCGCGACGGCCATCGCCGCGTAGTCCACCCACAGCACCCAGTCACCGAGCACGCGGTCGAACGGGAAGAGGAACAGCGAGATCGCGATCGACTGCGCGATGGTCTTGAGCTTGCCGCCGCGGGAGGCCGGGATGACGCGGTCGCGCAGGGCGATCATCCGGTAGACGGTGATCCCGAGCTCGCGCAGCAGGATGAGCGCCGTCACCCACCACCACAGCTCGCCGAGCAGCGACAGGGCGATGAGGGCCCCGCCGATGAGCACCTTGTCGGCGATCGGGTCGAGCAGCTTGCCGAGGTCGGTGATGAGGTTGCGCCGGCGGGCGAGGATGCCGTCGACGCTGTCGGTCGCGATCGCGAGCACGAACAGGGCGGCCGCGGTCCAGCGCAGCGCGCCGTCGTCGCCGCCGTCCGCCAGCAGCATCCACACGAAGACGGGCGCGAGGAGGATGCGCAGGATCGTGATGATGTTCGCGATGTTGCCGTTCGAGACCGGGGTGTCGCCGCCCCGGATCACCCGGCCGCGCATCGATCCCGCCCTGGACGCTGGGTCGACGGCCATGTCACTCCCTGCCGGTCAGCTGCCAGGCGTCCTCATCCGAGGACACCTCGACTTCATCGTAGGCAGCGCCGGCGGGCGTTGCCTGGGACGCAGCCGGGGCGGCGGCGGATGACGCGGGCGCGTCCTCCCCCTTGATCCGGGCGATGACGCCGGGCAGCTGCTCGGCCGTGACGAGGACGTCGCGGGCCTTCGAACCCTCGCTGGGGCCGACCACCTCGCGGGACTCGAGCAGGTCCATGAGCCGCCCCGCCTTGGCGAACCCGACGCGGAGCTTGCGCTGCAGCATCGAGGTCGAGCCGAACTGGGAGCTGACGATGAGCTCGGCCGCGGCGATGAGCAGCTCGAGGTCGTCGCCGATGTCGGAGTCGATCTCGCGCTTCTCGGTGACGGCGGCGACGTCGTTGCGGTACTCGGGCTGCGCCTGCCGCGTGACATGCTCGACGACCTTGGCGATCTCGCTCTCCTGCACCCAGGCGCCCTGCACGCGGGTCGGTTTCGCGGCGCCCATCGGCAGGAAGAGGCCGTCACCCTGGCCGATGAGCTTGTCGGCGCCCGGCTGGTCGAGGATTACGCGGCTGTCGGTGACGCTCGTGACCGCGAACGCGAGGCGGGAGGGCACGTTGGCCTTGATCAGACCCGTGACGACGTCGACCGACGGTCGCTGCGTCGCGAGCACGAGGTGGATGCCGGACGCACGCGCGAGCTGGGTGATGCGCACGATCGAGTCCTCGACGTCGCGCGGCGCGACCATCATCAGGTCGGCGAGCTCGTCGACGACGACGAGGAGGTAGGGGTACGGGCGCAGCTGACGCTCGCTGCCCTGCGGCAGGACGATCTCGTTGTTGACGACGGCGCGGTTGAAGTCGTCGATGTGCCGGAACCCGAAGCTGGCGAGGTCGTCGTACCTCATGTCCATCTCCTTCACGACCCACTGCAGCGCCTCCGCGGCCTTCTTGGGGTTCGTGATGATGGGCGTGATGAGGTGCGGGACGCCGGCGTAGATCGAGAGCTCGACGCGCTTCGGGTCGATCAGCACCATGCGCACCTCGGCGGGCTTCGCGCGCATGAGGAGGCTCGTGATCATCGAATTGACGAAGCTGGACTTACCCGAGCCGGTCGAGCCGGCCACGAGGAGGTGCGGCATCTTCGCGAGGTTCGCGACGACGAAGCCGCCCTCGACGTCCTTGCCGACGCCGATCGTCATCGGGTGGGCGCTCTTCGTCGCGGCCGCGGAGCGGAGCACGTCGCCGAGGCTCACCGTCTCGCGGTCCTTGTTCGGGATCTCGACGCCGATGGCGCTCTTGCCGGGGATGGGCGAGAGGATCGTGACCTCGTTGCTCGCGACGGCGTAGGCGAGGTTCTTGCTGAGCGCCGTGACCTTCTCGACCTTGACGCCCTGGCCGAGCTCGATCTCGTACCGCGTGACACTCGGGCCGCGGGTGAAGCCGATGACGCGCGCGTCGACGGAGAACTGCGAGAGCACGCTCGTGATCGCCGCGACGACCTCGTCGTTGGCGGCCGAGCGCGACTTCGGCGGGGTGCCGGGGGCGAGCATCGCGGCCGGGGGCAGCCGGTACTGGCTCGGGGACTGCTGCACGAGACCGGCGAACTCGTCGGGCTCGCTGATCGCGGCGCCTGCGAGCGGGTCTGCGACGCTCTCCTCCTCGGCGACCTTCTGCGCGTCGAGCGGCGCGACCTCGCCCGTGAACTTCTTGACCGCCTCCTCGGCGCGGTCGAGCTCGTCGAAGAGCTCGAGGTCCCAGGGCGCGTCGCTGACGGAGGACGCCGACGACGTCGTCTCGACGGGAGGCGTGAGGTCGATGACATCCGTCACCTGCTCGGCAGGAGCCTTCTTCTGCGACTTCTCCGGCAGCACCGGGGTGTCGTAGGCCGGGTCCTCCTCGCGGCCGGTCTTGTTGCGTCGCCACCAGGGCAGCGCTCCCGCCGACTCGTCCTCGAGCGCGAGGTCGTCGAGCCTGCCGAACTGGCCGGTCTCCTCCTTGCCCTTGCGGCCCTTCGCGGCCGCGGGAGCCTGCTCCTCCTCGGTGGTCTCGGCGCCGAAGAGCCAGACGTAGAGCTCGCGCAGCCGGGCGCCGACGCGGTTCGGCGGGGTCTTCGTGATGATGAAGACCGAGAGCAGCACGAGCAGCGAGAGCACGGGCGTCGCGAGCCAGGCGGTGCCGAGCGCGACGAGCGGAGAGGCGAGCAGCCAGCCTGTGATGCCGCCGCCCGCCGCGAGCACGACGATGCCCTGGACGGGCTGCGGCTGCCCGCCGAACACGTGGCAGAGCCCCGCGACGGCGACGATGAACAGGCTCAGCCCGATGCCGATGCGGGTGTTGTCGTGCACGCTCGCCGGATGGCGGAACAGCCAGATCGCGAAGACGAACATGATGATCGGCAGCGCGAAGGCGACCCGGCCGAAGAGGCCGCCGAAGGTCCAGGCGTCGAGCGTCACCGCGACGGGCGCGCCGGGATTGAACCACTCGACGACGGCGCCGACAACGGCGAGCAGGAGCAGGAAGAAGGGCAGTCCGTCGCGGCGCTCCTCCTTCGCGAGGTCCTCCTTGCCGAGGGCGCGGGCGGCGCCGCCGGCCAGGTGGGCCATGCCCATCCAGGCGGAGACGAAGACGCTCTGACGCTCCTCGACGATCGGCGCCTTGGTGCTGCGGCTCCGCGGGGCCGGTTTCGAGTTCTGCGGCAGGCGCTTCGTGGGCGCGGTGCGCGAGGAATCGCGGGCGCGCGAAGACGAAGAGCTCGAAGCCATGCGTCAACGCTAACCGCGGCCCGCGTTCCTCCCGGCGGGACACGCGTGGGCGATACCCCGCCGTTACTCGCCGCGGAGGCGCATCCGCTCCTGATCCGTGGCGACGAGCGCGCGCTGCAGTGTCGCGAACCGGTCGGGGTCGGCGGCGCGGTCGAGCCGCTGCAGCTGACCGAGGAGGTCGGCCTTCAGCCGCAGCAGGTCGCGCTCGATCAGGCGGGCGGTGATTCCCTCGCAGTACGCGTCGAGGGCGCGCCCCTCCCGCTCGGGCAGCGGCGCGACGCTCAGTTCGCGCACGAGCGTCTCGAAGCCCTCCGGCACCTCGCGGGCGACCCGGTCGACCCAGGCGGGCGTGCCGAAGTCGTCGAGGCTCACCGCGATCGCGTCGCCCACCACGGCGAGCACCCGATTGTCCCAGCGGATGCTCGCGACGCGCGCCACCCGCTCCTTCCCCGTTTGCTCGGGGTGCTGCAGCATCGCCATGAGGGCGTCGCGCTCGAGGCGGGTGATCGGGTCGATCGGCAGGTCGACGATGGAGGGACCGCGCGGCGCCGGCGCGGGCTGGCCGGCGTCCGCGTACGGGTTGTACTCCGGCTCGTAGGGCTCGTAGGGCTCGTCCGGCGGCGGGGGCGCGTCGTGGGCGGCAGGGCGCGACGCGCCGGACTGCGGGCGCCCGCCGCGGTCCGGGCGCGCCGACCCGTCCCGGCGGGTCGAGTCGGGGCGCTGCGGCGGGCGGCCCGGACGCGACGAGGTCTGCGCGGCACGGGCGCCGGCGTCGGCCTGCTTGCCGCTCCCCCGCGACGCGGCGCGGACCGCGCGCCCAACCTCGTCCGGGTCGAGCCCGAGCCATCCGGCGAGGGTGCGGGTGTAGCCCACCGAGAGCGCGGAGTCGCGGATGCCGGCGACGACGGGCGCGGCCGCGCGGAGGCCGGCGACGCGGCCCTCGACGGTCTCGAGGTCGTGCTGGGCGAGCTCGCGCCGGATCATGAACTCGAACATCGGCTTCTTCGTCGCGACGAGGCGGCGCACCGCGTCGTCCCCGCGCTTCAGCCGGAGATCGCAGGGGTCGAGGCCCTCGGGGGCGACCGCGACGAAGGTCTGCGCGGCGAACCGCTGCTCCTCGGCGAAGGCGCGGCTCGCGGCCTTCTGCCCGGCCTCGTCGGGGTCGAAGGTGAAGACGACCTCGCCCGCGCCGGAGAGCGCGGCGCCGGAGAAGTCGCCGAGCACCCGGCGCACGACCTTGATGTGGTCGACGCCGAACGCGGTGCCACAAGTCGCCACGGCGGTCGTCACTCCCGCGAGGTGGCACGCCATGACATCCGTGTAGCCCTCGACGACGACGACCTGCTTGCCGCGGGAGATGTCGCGTCGGGCGAGGTCGAGCCCGTAGAGCACCTGGCTCTTGCGGTAGATCGGCGTCTCGGGGGTGTTGAGGTACTTGGGGCCCTGGTCGTCGTCGAAGAGCTTGCGGGCGCCGAACCCGAGGGTCGCACCGGTGACGTCGCGGATGGGCCAGACGAGCCGGCCGCGGAAGCGGTCGTAGAGGCCGCGCTCCCCCTTGCCGCAGAGGCCCGCCGTCACGATCTCCTGGTCGGTGAAGCCCTTCGAGCGCAGGTGCGAGGAGAGCGCGTCGTAGGACTTCGGCGCGAAGCCGCAGCCGAAGCGCTCGGCGGCGGAGCGGTCGAAGCCTCGGTCGCCCAGGAACTTGCGCGCCTCCGCGGCCTGCGGGGTGCGCAGCTGCTCGACGAAGAACTCCGCGGCCGCGGCGTTCGCGGCGAGCAGCCGGGCGCGCTGACCGTGGTCGGATGCCTGGCCGCCGTCCTCGTAGTGCAGCTCGAAGCCGATCCGCGCGGCGAGCCGCTCGACCGCCTCGGTGAAGGTCGCGCCGTCCATCTTCTGCAGGAAGGTGAAGACGTCGCCGTCCTCGCCGCAGCCGAAGCAGTGGTAGCGCCCGACCTGCGGGCGGACGTAGAAGCTCGGGCTCCGCTCGTCGTGGAAGGGGCAGAGGCCCTTCAGCGAGCCGACACCGCCGCTCTTGAGCGCGACGTGGTCGCCGACGACGTCCGCGATGTTGACCCTGGCCCGCACCTCGTCGATGTCGTCGCGGCGGATCAGCCCTGGCATGCGCACATTGTAAGAAGCCTCACCGCTTGACCAGGCGCTCGTGCCACGCGATCGCGGACTGGTCGGTCAGCGAGGCGACCTGGTCGACGACGGCACGCTTGCGCGCGGCATCCGTCGTCGCCGCGCGCCAGTCGGCGGCGAAGCCCGGGTCGAGCTCGGCGGGACCGGCGTCGAGGAGCACGTCGGCGAGGTCGGCGAGCAGTTCCCGCTGCTGGGCGTAGATCGGCTGACGGCGGGTGTGGGCCATGACGTGCGCCGCGACGATGCCCTTCAGCACCGCGATCTCCGCGCTGATACCCCGGGGCACGACGACGTCGGCGCCGTAGCGGGCGAGCAGCATCTGCGGGTGGGTCTCGCGCGTCGCCTCCGTGGCCGCGCCCGCGAAACGCCCGATCAGCTGACTCGTCAGGTTCTTCAGGCGCGCCTGGTCGAGGCGGGACCCGTCGTACTCCTCGAGCCAGAACGGTAGGTCGGTGAGCCGCTCGAACGCCTCCGAGAGCTCGTCGCGGTCGAGCGCCCCGCCGCTCCAGGTGAAGATCGTGCCGATGAGGGCGTCGCGCTCGTCGCGGGAGCCGAGGCGGGCGACGTCGAGGTACCCGCCGACCACCGCGTCTTCGAAGTCGTGGACCGAGTAGGCGATGTCGTCGGAAAGGTCCATCACCTGGGCCTCGATGCAGAGCCGCCGGTCGGGGGCGCCGTCGCGCATCCAGCGGAAGGCGTCGGCGTCGTCGGCGTAGAAGCCGAACTTCTGCCGCCCGCTGGGGTCGCCGACCGCCGTGCTCTTCGGCCAGGGGTACTTGCAGCTCGCGTCGAGGCTGGCGCGCGTGAGATTGAGGCCGTAGCTGCGCCCGTCGTCGCCGACGACCTTCGGCTCGATGCGCGTGAGCAGGCGGAGGGTCTGCGCGTTGCCCTCGAAGCCGCCGATGTCGTCGGCCCACTCGCTCAGGGCGAGTTCGCCGTTGTGCCCGAACGGCGGATGCCCGAGGTCGTGGGCGAGGCAGGCGGTGTCGACGACGTCCGGGGCGAGACCGAGGCTCGCGGCGAGCTCGCGCCCGACCTGGGCGACCTCGAGCGAGTGCGTCAGGCGGTTGCGGGCGAAGTCCAGGCCACCGGTCGGGCTGAGCACCTGCGTCTTCGCGGCGAGGCGGCGCAGCGCGCTCGAGTGCAGCAGGCGCGCGCGGTCGCGGGCGAAGTCGCTGCGGCGGTTCGAGTGCCGCTCCGGCAGCCAGCGCTGGGTGTCGCGGGTGCCGTAGCCCGGGAGCAGGGCGATCGGGACGCTCTCGCCGAGCGCGGCCTCAACCACCGCTCACGCTCGACTCGGCCTCGGTGAGGTCGGCGCGGTGCGGGTCGGAGAGCTCCTGCGACTCGAGCCAGCGCTCCGGCAGCGCCGGGCTCTTCGGGCTGCCGGCGCGGCCGCGCGGGCCCTCCGCGGCCTCGCCGGGGTAGGGCTGCTCCCAGTCGAGGGTCGCGAGCAGGTCGTCCAGCTGCGCGAGGGACTCGACGGTCGCGAGCTTCGCCCGCAGGTCGCCGCCGACGGCGTAGCCCTTGAAGTACCAGGCGACGTGCTTGCGGATGTCGCGGCAGGCGCGCTCCTCGCTGTCGAAGAACTCGACGAGCAGCTCGGCGTGCCGGCGGAACGTGCGGGCGACCTCGCCGAGGGTGGGCGCGGCGGTGGCGCGCTCGCCGCGGAAGGCGGCGGCCAGATCGCCGAAGAGCCACGGGCGGCCCAGGCATCCGCGGCCGACGACGACGCCGTCGCACCCGGTCTCGTCGACCATGCGCAGGGCGTCGTCGGCGCTCCAGATGTCGCCGTTGCCGAGCACCGGCACGCTCGTGATCGTCTGCTTGAGCTTCGCGATGGCCGACCAGTCGGCCTGGCCCGAGTAGAACTCTGCGGCGGTGCGGGCGTGCAGCGCGATGCTCGCGACGCCGGCGCCCTCCGCCGCCTTGCCCGCCTCGAGGTAGGTGAGGTGGTCGGAGTCGATGCCCTTGCGCATCTTGACGGTGAGCGGCAGCGGCCCTGCGGCCTCGACGGCGCGCTCCACGATCTCGCGGAACAGCCCGAGCTTCCACGGCAGCGCCGCTCCCCCGCCCTTGCGGGTGACCTTGGGCACCGGGCATCCGAAGTTCAGGTCGATGTGGTCGGCGCGGTCCTCCGCGACGAGCATCCGCACCGCCTCGCTGACCGTGTACGGGTCGACCCCGTAGAGCTGGATCGAGCGCGGGGTCTCGGATTCGTGATGCGTGATGAGCCGCATGCTCTCCGGGGTGCGCTCGACGAGGGCGCGGCTCGTGATCATCTCGCTGACGTAGAGGCCGGCGCCGAACTCGCGGCACAGGCGGCGGAAGGCCGTGTTGGTGATGCCCGCCATGGGTGCGAGCACGACGGGCACGTCGAGGTCGAGCGGGCCGATGGAGAGGCCGCGGGCGGGAGCGGGAGCGAGGGACATCGCCCCCGATTCTCCCAGATCAGGCCGCTCGAAGCCGACCGCTGTGCACGGGGGCGTCGTCCCCGCCCCTGGGAAGGGAATGTCGTCGTGCTCCTGGCGGTTGCCGGGAACATGGACGGACGCACGAGGGTCGAGACGGATGCCGCAAGGCGCGGGCTCGAGGTCGAGATCGTGAAGCGCCCCGAGGCGCGCTCCCTCGAGGAGGCGGCCGGGCTGCTCGGCATCCGACCCGCCGACATCGTGAAGTCGCTCGTCGTGCGCCGCCACGACGGCACCTATCTCTTCGCGCTCGTGCCGGGCGACCGCCAAATCTCGTGGCCGAAGCTGCGCGCGGTCGTCGGCGTCAACAAGCTGCGCCTGCCGGAGCCGGAACTCGCCCTCGAGGCGACGGGGTACGAGCGCGGCACGATCACTCCGCTCGGCTCGACCACCGCGTGGCCTGTGTACGCGGACGAGACGATGAGCGGCCGCCGGATAGCGATGGGTGCCGGCGAGCACGGGCACAGCGCCTTCGTCGACGCCGATTCGCTGATCAGCGCGTATTCGGCGACGGTCGCAGACATCACGGATCCGATCGCGGGCTGACTCGCCGGTCGTACGATGACAGGACTCTGCCGGGATGCCGGGGCCCCGATCGCCCAGACATCCCGGCAGAGGTTCAGATCACGGAGCCTGGGCTCCGCGAAGACTCAGCGGGAGCAGTCGACGTTCATGTCGCCCTCGGCCGCACCGATCACCTCGTTGTCGCACTCGACGACGTTCTCCCGTACCGGGGTGAGGGAGAACCCGAAGCCCGGGCCGTTGACCTCGGCGGTGTTGCCCCGGAACACGTTGCGCGTGCCCCACCCGTCGAGGATCTCGTGGGTCTGGAAGCCGTCGAGCGGGGAGTTCCTGCCGACGTTCCCCTCGATGACCCAGTCGTTGCCCTTGATGTCGACCCACGAGTCGGCGTCGATGATGCCCGAGCCGTCGAACGTGTTGTTGCGGACGATGCCGAAGGACGTCCCCTCCTTCACGTCGATCGCCTCGGAACTCGTCTCGCTGATCGTGTTGTTCTCCACGATGTTGCGGTCGGAGTTGTCGGGCTTGCAGTCCGACATGTCGCACCAGTTCGACTCGGCCGTGCCGATGTAGACACCCTCGCCGAACTTGGGGCGACGGAGGCCGGTGACGCTGATGAAGTTGCCGGTCACGACGTTGTCGGTGCTGAACTTGCGCAGGTGGATCGCCTCGTCGCCGATCCCGGTGACCGTGAGGCCCTCGATGATCGACCCGACGGTGCCGTCCGCCATCACGCCCTTCTGCCCGTTCGTGACGGTGAAGCCGAGAAGGTGCCAGTACTTCGCACCGTCGAGGTGGAAAACGTAGTCCCCCTCGTAGTCGCCGCCGTCGAGGATCGCCTCGGTGCCGCCGCAGAGGGTGATCGGCTCGTCCTCGGTGCCCGAGACTGTCGCGAGGAACTCCCCGACGTAGTGCCCGTCCTCGATCTCGATGACGTCTCCGGGCGAGGCCCCGTCGAGAGCCGACTGCAGTTCCTCGGCGGTCGCCACAGAGGTCGTGGGTTCGGGGCAATCGGCCGGTGCGGTCGGACGGTCGGCGGGGAGGGCCGGAGCGGACGCCGAGGGTTTCGACTCCTCCTGTTCGTCCGAGTCGGGCTCGAGTGATGCCCCGCTCCCCTCCTCCCCCTCGTCGCCGCTCGCGGAGGGCGTCGGGGAGCTCGTGCGCCCGGGCTGGGGACCGGCGTCCGAGGTGAGTTGCTGCACCGATTGCCTGCTCGTCGACACTGCGACACCCCACACGACGGAGGCGAAGAGCACCCCCGCCACGAAGGCCGCGGCCGCGGCCATGGCCGGTTTACTTCGGATGTCCCGCCACAGCGAGTCCAGTCGATTCATCGTGCCTCCCCCTGAGTGGTGTTGCGGTGTCCCGTGAGCCAGCTCGGCGGTGTGAGCCCGAGCGACTCCGGGGTTGCGACGCCGGCGGTGAGCGCGCTGAGTGGCGCCTGCCCGGCGTACGGATGACTGATCGTGTGACCGCGGCGACGGCGGCGAACGCCGGTCACGGCGGTGACGACGACCAGCAGGCCGAGCGTCAGCCACATGACCGTGAGCGGCTGGAAGATGCTCCGCAGGATCACGTCCAGCGGCTTGGTGCCCTGCCAGGCCTCGACACGGTTGCCGGAGACGACGACCTCCCCGTCGGCTCTGGCCACGTCGACCGCGCTCGGTCCGATGCCGGCGACCTCGTTGTCGGTCACCGTTGAGATCTGGGTCTGATCGATGAGCGTCACCCCGTGGTTGGTCACAGCGCTGATCTCGTTGCGGTCGACCGTACCGCCGGCGTCACGGAGGTAGACGCCCACCTCCCCGCCGACGATCGAGTTGCCCTGCACGAGCGCGTCGGTCACGCCGTTGCGGAGGGCGATCCCCTGCTCCAGCGAGTCCTCGACGATGTTGTCGGACACCGTGACATCCGCCACTCCGTTCGACACCACGATGCCCATCGTGTGATCGGTCACGGTGTTGCCGTCGATCACGATCTTCGTGCCGCCGATGACGTCGACCCCGTAGCGGCCGTTGTTCGTCATCGTGCTGTTCGTCAGGGCGTTGTTGCCGTAGTCGCCGACGGGTGTTCCCGTGGCACTCGGTCCCTCCGCCAGCGGGCCGCCCTCGATCGTCACCCCGTTGCGGCCGTTGCCGGTCGCGTCGATCCTGTCGAGCACGATGCCCGTGGTCGCGCGGGTGAGGCTGAAGCCGTCGACGCCGTTGTGCGCCGCCGTCGTGTTCCGGACGAGTGTGTTCGTCACGTAACGGTGCAGCACGAGCCCGTCGACGAGGTTGTTCTCGATCAGCGAGTCCTTGATCTCGACCCCGTCCGCGCTCGTGATGAACATCCCGAACGCGTTGTTGCGGCTCTCGACGTCGTGGATGACCGCGGACACGTAGCTGTAGGCGTCGAGGTCGGGTTCGAGTCCGAGGGTCTCGATCTCCTCGCCGACGGGGTACAGCTCCTCGCCGAACACCTGGGGGGTGCTGACCGTGTCGGCCTGCTGGTTGCGCTCGAGGTTCGTCGTGGCGTCGTCCGAGAGCACCTCCGGAACCTCGGTGCCGGTCAGCGACACTCCTCCGGTGGCCCCGGACCAGAAGCCGAGGTTCTCGAACTGGACGTGCGAGAACTCCGCGTGCCCGCCGATGATCCGCAGGTAGGAGCGCCCGTCGTCGGTCGTGACGTCGGGTTCACCGGAGATCGGGTCCCAGCTGGTGACCGTGACCGGCTTGTCGGCGGACCCGACGATTTCGACCGAGCCGCCGAGTGTGACGATCGACGCGAACCGGTCCTCGTTGCTGGCGAGCCTCAGGTCAAGGCCCTCCGGGTCCTCGAGGTGCAGGGTCGCTCCCTGCTCGACGACGATGTTCTCGCTGAGCACGTAGGAGCCGTCGGGCTGACGGACGAACGTGCCGGGCGCGAAGCGCTCGAGGTCGTCGAGGGTGTACGCCGAGTCCCTCCGAATGAGCACGAGAGTGTAGGAGTTGCCGGTGACGAGTCTGTAGGGCCGTCCCTGGTTGACGTTGGTCCAGCCGGCGGCGTTCGAGATCGAGCGGACCTCGACGAGCCGCCGTTCCTCCTGCGCGACGAGGATCGCCTCGAGCGTCGGGTCGCCCGGGTACTCGTCGCCGGTCACGGCGACGGGGGCGGCGACGTCCTCGGCGGCGGCCGCAGGCGCGGCGAGACCGAAGGTGACGGATGCCGCGGCGAGCGCGGTGGCCGCGACGGCGGCCGCGATGCGGGCGCTCACGCTGCCGCTCCCACGACAAGGGTGCTGGCGGTCTGGCCGTCGCCGCCCACGCGGTCGGCGTGACGGGTGAGCCAGCCCTGCTTGTTCATCGTGACGAACGCGTACAGCTTGATCGGCAGTGCGATCAGGATGACGGTCGCCGCGACGACGGGCAGGAGCGCGATCTCGAGAGGGTGTCGGCGCAGGTGGGAGATACCGCGGATGCCGCGTCCGAGCAGGAGCCATGCGACGACGGCGGTGATGCCGATCGGCGTGGGCTCCAGCCTGCTGAAGACGATGTACCCGATGGTCAACCCCATGGTGACAGGGGTGAGGAGGATCTGCAGCACGGTGATCTTGGTGACGAACGGGACGCGCCAGAGCCATCCCTTGGTCATCGCGGTCAGGTAGGTGCGGTAGGAGTTGCGGCTCCACCGCACACGCTGCTTGACGAAGGCGCGGAAGCTCGACGGGAACATCGACAGTGCCTTGGCGGACGACTGATGCACCGTCTTGTAGCCCGAGGCGAGGACGAGCCAGGTGAGCCGGCCGTCGTCCCCCGAGATGCAGCGCCTGCCGAGGAAGAACTCGTTCTCGAGGTTCTCGAGCACCGGGAGCACGGCCGAGCGACGGTAGACGGCCGTCCGGCCCGAGATGCACGGGACGGCGCCCGCTCTGCCCATCGCCGGCACGTAGTCGTAGTAGCGGAGGTTGACGAGCCAGTCGGCCACGCGGCGCCAGATGCTGGTCTCGCGCTGGTAGACGTTCTGCTGCGTGCTCACCCCGCCGACCTGCGGGTCGACGAAGGGCTTCTGCACGTTCTCGAGCAGCCCGTGACGCCACGAGGTGTCGGAGTCGGTGAGGACGAGGATCTCTCCCGTGGCCTCACGGATGCCGACGCCGAGGGCGGATCGCTTGCCGGCGTGATGGAACAGGATCGGCTTGACCCGCTCGTCGCCCAGCTCGACGATGCGGCGGTAGGCGTCGGTGTCGGCGACGTCGAGGACGATGATGACCTCGGTCGGGTTCTGGTTGAGCCAGGTGCCCAGGCATCTCATCAGGATGTCGGGGTCCTCGTGGAAGGAGGGCACGACGACCGAGGTGGTCGTGCGGAAGTCGCTCTCGATGGGCTTGGCCCGACGCGACAGGATGACGCGGTAAAGCCAGAGCGCCCACACGATGGTGCCGGCGATCGCGAGCGGGAAGTACGGGAGCAGTTGGAGGACGAAGCCACCGACTGCCTCCCAGCTGAAGTTGACGCTGGAGATGCCCAGCGCCAGGGCGGATCGGGTCATGAGGATCGGGTTCCTTCTGGGTGGCGACCGCCGTCGCGCCCGGGTCGGGACGGGCGCGACGACGTCGCGGGCGGGAAGTGCGAAGCAGAGGCGGAGCGGGTGCGTACTCCCGGCGTTCGGGTCGCCCGGAGGGTGCGGTGCTGTGCGAGGGTCTCTGCTGAGGCGCCGTGGTCCCGATCACCTCGACGCCTCAGCAGAGGTTCAAGTCACGAGAGGGTCAGCGCGACGCTGTCGCTCTCGTGTTCGACCAGCCGGACGGTGGTCGAGGCGGTGGGGCGGCCGAGGGCGCGGTACTCCCAACCGGCCGCGCGGTAGCGGTCGGCGTCGAGGGCGTGGCGACCGTCGACCACGGCGCGGTTCGCAACAAGGGCGCCGAGATGCTCCGGGTCGGCGTCGCGGAACTGCTGCCATTCGGTGAGGAGCACGACGACCTGCGCACCGGACACCGCCTCCGCGAGGGAGTCGGCGTAGTCGAGGTCGGGGTACGCCTTGTGCGCGTTCTCGTTGGCCTCGGGGTCGTACACGACGACAGAGGCTTCCTCCAGGTAGAGCAGCCTGGCGACGTCGAGCGCGGGGGCGTCGCGCACGTCGTCGGAGTTGGGCTTGAACGCGGCTCCGAGGGCGGCGACGCGGACGCCCTTGAGCGATCCGCCCGCGAGCTCGCGGACCAGGTCTACGGTGCGGGTGCGCCGGCGCGTGTTGATCGCATCGACCTCGCCGAGGAACGCGACCGCCTGCCCGACTCCGAGCTCTTCTGCGCGGTGCTTGAACGCACGGATGTCCTTCGGCAGGCAGCCGCCACCGAAGCCGAGGCCCGGCTTGAGGAAGCGTGAGCCGATGCGGTCGTCGTAGCCCAATGCCTGCGCGAGCACCTGCACGTCGGCACCGGTCGCCTCGCAGACCTCGGCCATCGCGTTGATGTAGGAGATCTTGGTGGCGAGGAAGGAGTTGGCCGCGACCTTCACCAGCTCCGCGGATGCGAGGTCCGCGACGACGAGCGGCGTTCCGGCCTCGAGGATCGGCGAGAACGCTGCGCGCAGCTGCGCCTCGGCCCACGCGGAGGCGACGCCGAACACCAGGCGATCCGGGTGCAGAGTGTCCTTGACCGCGAACCCCTCGCGCAGGAACTCGGGGTTCCAGGCGAGCTCGAGCTCCTGCCCGATCGGGGAGAGTCCGTGCACCATCTCGGTCAGGCGCTCCGCGGTGCCGATCGGGACGGTGGACTTGCCGATCAGCAGCGCCTTGCGATCGATGCGCTTCGCGAGCTCCGCGAATGCGGACTCGACGTAGCGGAGATCGGCGGCGTGCGAGCCCGGCGCCTGCGGAGTGCCGACGCACACGAAGTGCACGTCGCCGAAGGCGGCCGCCTCGTCGAACGAGGTCGTGAAGCGGAGCCGGCCGGACTCGAGAGCCTCGGTGAGCTTCTCGGGCAGGCCGGGCTCGTAGAACGGAACGGCGCCGGAGGCGAGGGCCTCCACCTTCCGAGGGTCGACGTCGACGCCGAGTACCTCGTAGCCGAGCACGGCCATGCAGATGGCATGCGTCGCGCCGAGATATCCGGTTCCGATCACGGTCATACGGGGGTGCGCCACGATGGGCGCGGGAAGAGCTGCGGTGCCAGGGAGCGGGTTCGCCACGAGGGCCTCCAAGCGGGTTGTGGTGTTTATCGGGTGAGCGCACGACCGTCGATCGGGTTACGGGCGTGCGCCCTCTCACTCGGGTCGTCGGCCGGGGCGGGCCCGGCCGGCTTCCGTCGCAGAGGTCTGTGCGTCTGAGCGCGACGGGCGGCCAGACGGAGTCGGGGTGAGGACCTCGGACGGTGTTTCGAGCAATCGCGCGACGACGCCACGCCGCACCGCGATAGCGGGATGCTGCGTGTGGGCGACCGGAACAGGGCGCGCTGAAGCAAGAGAGGACATGACCGGGTTTCCTCGGGGAGAAAGTGCAGGCGTGGTGCGGGATGACGCGATGGTCGTCGAAGGCTGTACGGGCACGGCGGATCGGCGACCGGCAGCCTCTCGTCGGATCGGGTTCCGAGCGGCCGGGGGAGCAACGGTTCTGTTCGGACGCTATGGGCTCCCCCGACCGGGGGTCAACGAACTTCCAAGCATTCATCAAGGAATTTACCGGCCGTTCACACGGGGTGCCCTAGCACGTAACAAAGGGGGCGCGGTCGCCGTGGCGTCCGCGCCCCCTTCGCGCTCTGCTGGGGCGTCGGCTCCCGATCAGCTGAACGCCCCAGCAGAGGTCTCGGTCACGAGAGCGTCAGCCGGGTGGCATCGGCCTCGTGTTCGACCAGCTGATGCGTGGCCGAGCCGTGAGGGCGACCGAGCGCGCGGTACTCCCAGCCGGCTGCGCGGTAGCGGTCGGCGTCGAGGGCGTGACGCCCGTCGACGACGGCGCGGGCGGCCACGAGCCGTCCGAGCGCCGCAGGGTCGGCGTCGCGGAACTGCTGCCACTCGGTCAGGAGCACGACGACGTCCGCTCCCACTACCGCCTGCTCGAGGGAGTCGGCGTAGTCGAGGTCGGGGTAGGCCCGATGCGCGTTGACGTTGGCCTCCGGGTCGAACACGACCACCGACGCTTCCTCGAGGTACAGCAGCCTGGCGACGTCGAGCGCGGGGGCGTCGCGCACGTCGTCGGAGTTCGGCTTGAACGCGGCTCCGAGCGCCGCGATCCTCTTGCCTCGCAGCGCGCCGCCGGCGAGTTCGCGGACGAGATCGACGGTGCGGGTGCGCCGGCGCGTGTTGATCGCGTCCACCTCGCCCAGGAACGCGACCGCCTGCCCGACACCCAGCTCTTCGGCACGGTGCTTGAACGCACGGATGTCCTTCGGCAGGCATCCACCGCCGAAGCCGAGACCCGGCTTGAGGAAGCGCGAGCCGATGCGGTCGTCGAACCCCAGCGCCTTCGCGAGCACCTGCACATCGGCACCGGTCGCCTCGCACACCTCCGCCATCGCGTTGATGTAGGAGATCTTGGTGGCGAGGAAGGAGTTCGCAGCCACCTTGACCAGCTCCGCGGAGGCCAGGTCCGCCACGACGAGCGGTGTCCCGGCGTCGAGGATCGGCGAGAACGCTGCGCGCAGCTGCGCCTCGGCCCACGCGGAGGCGACGCCGAACACCAGGCGATCCGGGTGCAGAGTGTCCTTGACCGCGAACCCCTCGCGCAGGAACTCGGGGTTCCAGGCGAGCTCGAGCTCCTGCCCGATCGGGGAGAGTTCGTGCACCATCTCGGTCAGGCGCTCCGCGGTGCCGATCGGGACGGTGGACTTGCCGATCAGCAGCGCCTTGCGATCGATGCGCTTCGCGAGCTCCGCGAATGCGGACTCGACGTAGCGGAGATCGGCGGCGTGCGAGCCCGGCGCCTGCGGAGTGCCGACGCACACGAAGTGCACGTCACCGAAGGCGGCCGCCTCGTCGAACGAGGTCGTGAAACGGAGCCGCCCGGACTCGAGAGCCTCGGCGAGCTTCTCCGGCAGTCCCGGCTCGAAGAAGGGAACCTCACCGGAGGCGAGGGCCTCCACCTTCCGAGGGTCGACGTCGACGCCGAGTACCTCGTAGCCGAGCACGGCCATGCAGATGGCATGGGTCGCGCCGAGGTATCCGGTCCCGATCACGGTCATACGGGGGTGCGCCACGATCGGCGCGGGGAGGGCGGCGGTGCTGGGGAGTGCGTTAGCCACGAGGGCCTCCATCAGGGTCGTTGTTCCTATCGGGTCACGTCGCGCGCGGGGATCGGGTTCCGCGGTCGGCGTCCTGTCGGTCATGGAGTGCAGTCGGTGTTCGCCGACCCCTCCCCCGCCGACGAGGTCTTATTGCTGCAGGAGACGACGTTGTCGCGCAGGGGGGTCAGGCTGAACCCGAAACCGGGTCCGTTGACGACGGCGGTGTTGCCTGCGAAGTGATTGCGGGTACCCCAGCCGTCGAGGATCTCGTGGGTCTGGAAGCCGTCGAGGGGCGAGTGCTCTCCGATGTTGGCCTCGATGAGCCAGTCGTTGCCCTTGACGTCGACCCATGAGTCGGCCTCGACGATCGCCGTTCCGTCGAAGGAGTTGCCTCGGAGCACTCCTCCGCTCGTGCCCTCCTTGATGTCGACGCTCTCGGCGGTCGTTCCGGAGATGACGTTGCCCTCGATGGTGTTCCCGTCGCTGCGGTCGGGCTCGCAGTCGGAGATGTCGCACCAGTTCGACTCCGCCGTGCCGATGTAGATGCCCTCGCCGAACTGCGGCTTCCGCAGCCCCGTGTCACTGATCGTCGAAGAACTGACGATGTTGCCGGTCGAGAACCGCCGCAGATGCAGGGCCTCGTCGCCGACGTGCGAGATCGCGAGGTCGTGGAAGACGCTGTCGACGGTGGCATCGGCCATCACGCCCTTCTGGCCGTTGCGGACGCTGAACCCGGAGAGGATCCAGTTGGACACCCCGTCGAGGTGCAACACGTATCCCTTCGAGATGTCGCCTCCGTCGAGCACGCTGTCCTCCGAGCCGCAGAGGCGGATCGGCTGGTCGGACGTGCCGCTCGCCGTGATGGTGAAGCGTCCGACGTAGTGGCCCGGGGCGAGTTCGATCGCGGAGCCGGGAGTCGCTGTGTCGAGGGCGGCCTGCAGCTGGCCCGACGTGGAGACGCCGGTGGCGCCGGCGGGGCAGCCGTACTCCCCGGGCGTGCCCGAGGCTACGGGCGACGGCGTCGCTTCCGCGGCCTCGGCCGTGGGGACAGCGCTCGGTGAGACAGCCTGGGGCGAACCGAGCAGACGAGTCGCAGCGAGGGCTGCGACGGCCAGCACGAGCGCAGCAGCGACGGTCACCACGACGAGGACGGGGCGGGGTAGCGCGCGCATCAGGAGGCCACCCGTCCCAGCGACTCGCGGGACACGACTCCGGGGGTGAGGGTCGTCAGGGGCGCGTGGTCCGCGTACGGGTTGCGCACGCCGGTGAATTGGCGGCCGCGACGAGTGAGCGCCGTGACGACGAGCACGAGGGCCAGCGTCAACCAGATGACGGTGAGCGGCTGGAACACGTCGCCCAGAACGCGGGTCACGGTCGCGGCCGGCAGCCAGTCCTCGAGGTCGTTGGCGACGACGCGGGCGCCCTCGGAGTCCTCGGTCCAGATCGCGATGGAACCGGAGCCGCCGATCGTGTTGGCTCTGACCACGACGTCGGAGGCGTCGCCCACGACGGTCACCCCGTGATTCATGATGTCGGCGAGTCGGTTGTCCTCCACCGTCGCGGCCGCGTTCCGCACGTAGACGCCGGTATCCCCACCCGCGATGGTGTTGTCGCGGATCTCGACGCCGCGCACGCCGTCGCGGATCGCGATGCCCTGGGTCACGTTGCCCACGAGCTCGTTTCCGGTGAGCAGCACGCTGTCGGCGTCCTGACCCACCACGATGCCGTTGTCGTTCGCCTCGATGAGGGCGTCACGCACCCGGGTGTCCACGCCGCCGTTGACCTCGACGCCGTACCGCCCGTTGTCGCGGAAGACGCCGCCGGAAATCTCGTTGTCCCCGAACTCCTCCACCGTGGTGCCGATCGCGCTGGGCCCGTCGGCGAGCGGCTGGGCGTCGAGGGAGACGCCGTTTCGGCCGTTTCCGGTCGCGACGACCCCGTCGAAGAGCACCTGCCGCGATGAACGTGCGAGGCTCAGCCCGTCGACCGCGTTGTCCTGCGACGTCGTGCCGGTCACTCGCGAGTCGGTGACGTGCCGATGGAAGGCGATGCCGTCGACGAGGCTGCCGGCGACGAGGGAGTCGGCGATCGTGACGTTCGTGGCGTTCGCGACGAAGACTCCGTAGGCGTTGCCGGTCGCGGTGACATCCGAGAGCTCCGCGGAGACCGTGGACAGGTCGACGGAGTCCGCGACGGCGACCTCGGTGAACTCCTCGGGAAGGGTCTGCGCCCCCGCGACCGGGGACGGAGCGACCCTGGCAGGGTCTCCGGCGAGCTCGACCTCGCCGCCGGTGCCCGTGAGGGCGAAGCCACCGGTGTTCCCGCTCCAGAATCCGAGGTCCGTGAGTTCGACGGACTGGACGGCGGCGTACCCTCCGAGCACCCGCAGGTAGGCCCGCCCGTCGACGGTGTTCGTGTCGGGCCCGGATGCGGCGGGGTCCCAACTGGTGATCGACACCGGGCGTTGCCCCGTTCCGGCGAGGTCGAGCGTGCCGCCGAGGCCGACGACGGAGGTGAAGCGCTCGGGCGTGCTCAGCAGGCGCAGTACGGTGCCCTCGGCGAGTGCGAGGGTCGCCCCGCTGGAGACCACCAGGTTCTCGGTGAGGAGGAACACGCCGGGTTCCTCCTCGACGAAGGTGTCAGGGGCGAGGGCCCGGAGATCCGCGACGGTGTACGGCTCCGGCCGGGCGGGGAGCACGAGCGTGTACTCGCCGTCGACGGTCATCCGGAACGGTCCGGCGACGATGAGGTCGTTCCAGGGCGCGGTCGACGCGACCGCCCGGACCGCCTCGATGCGGTCGTCCTCTTGCGCGACGAGGACGGCCTCGGCGACGGGATCGCCGGGGTAGAGCTCGCCCTGCACGGCGCCGTTGGCGGCGATTTCGTTCCGCCCACGGGCATCGGGTCCGCTCTCGCCGCTGGGAGCGAAGGTGATGAAGAGACCGGCGGCGAGCGTGGCCCCGGTGAGCAGCATGACGACGCAGAGCGCCGCGACGAGCCGTCCGCTCATGCCGCCACCGCCCTCGAGTCGCCGGCGAGACCGGCGGTTCCGGCGAGCGTCCGCGAGTCCTGCCCGTCGCCGCCCACCTGGTCCGCGTGCCGGGTCAGCCAGCCCTGCTTGTTCATCGTCGCGAACGCGTAGAGCTTGATGGGCAGCGCGACGAGGATCACCGTGAGCGCCAGCAGGGGCAGCAGCACGATGTCGCGCGGATGACGCCGCAGGTGCGAGATCCCGCGGACGCCGCGACCCAGCAGGAGCCACCCGACGGCCAGCGCGACGCCGAGCACGCTGAGCTCCAGCCGACTGAAGATCAGGTAGAAGATCGTGAGCCCCATGGTGACGGGCGTCAGCAGGATCTGAAGCACCGTGATCTTCGTGATGAAGGGCATCCGCCATAGCCATCCCTTGCCGATCGCGGTGAGGTAGCACCGGTACGAGTTGCGGCTCCAGCGCACGCGCTGCTTGACGAAGGCGCGGAAGCTCGACGGGAACATCGAGATCGCCTTCGCGGACGACTGGTGCACGGTCTTGTAGCCCGAAGCGAGGACGAGCCAGGTGAGCCGCCCGTCGTCGCCGGAGATGCAACGTTTGCCGAGGAAGAACTCGTTCTCGAGCTGCTCCAGCACCGGCATCACCGCGGAGCGGCGGTAGACCGCCGTCCGGCCCGAGACGCAGGGGACGGCGCCCGCCCGGCCCATCGCCGGCACGTAGTCGTAGTAGCGGAGGTTCACGAGCCAGTCGGCGATGCGCCGCCACACGCTCGTCTCGCGCTGGAAGACGTTCTGCTGGGTGCTGGTCGCGCCCACGAGGGGGTCGATGAACGGCTTCTGGACGTTCTCGAGCAGCCCCGGCGTCCAGGAGGTGTCGGAGTCGGTGAGCACGAGGATTTCGCTCGTCGCCAGACGGATGCCGGCGCCGAGAGCGGAACGCTTGCCCGCGTGATGGAACAGGATCGGCCGCACCTGCGGGTCGTCGAGGGCGCTGATCCTGTCGTACGCCTCGATGTCGGCGACGTCGAGCACAACGATGATCTCGGTGGGGTTCTGGGAGCGCCACGATTCGAGGCAGTCGAGCAGGATGTCGGGGTCCTCGTGGAACGAGGGCACGATCACCGACGTGGTGGTGCGGAAGTCGCTCTCGATCGGCTTCGCACGGCGGGACAGGACGAAGCGGTAGATCCAGAGAGCCCAGACGACGGTGCCGGCGATCGCCAGCGGGAAATAGACCTGCAGATCGCGGGCGACGAGTTGCAGGTGCTCCCACTCGGCCTGCACAGCGAGCGGCAGGTAGGGGAACCAGTCGGGTAGACGGCCCTCGGAGAGGCCTTCGAAATCGGAAACGAGCGCGACAAGGCGCGCCGAAGCGGCGGAGGACATGATCGGGAACCTCGGGAGACAGCAGCAGTGCGGGGGACGACGCACGCTCGGCCGACGAGGGTGTGGAGCTCGGTCGGCCGGTGCGGGAGGAACCACTCGTCTGATCGGGTCGGAGCGGCTGCGGGGAGCAACGGTTCTATTTCGGACCGTACGGACCCCTCGAACGGGGGTCAACCGATCGCCCCGAAGCTCAGGCCGATTTAACCCGCCGTTTACACGGGCCCGATAGCACCGCGCCGGCGACTACCGCTTCCTCAGAACGCGCGCGTGCCACACCCCGCCCGCGCCGTCAACGGGGCGTGCATTCAGACACGCCCGAGGGACCGCCCGTGTCCCCCGTTCCGGCGACCAGAAGAGTTGCCGTGGGGTCCGCGGCTCAGATCAGGCCGGCGTCCAGGCGCTGCTTCACGATCGCGCGCTCGTCGAGCGCAGGGACGGCGCAGACGTCGCCCTCGCAGACGACCGCGTCGGGGTCGCCGAGGAGGGTGAGCGCCGGGCGCTCGTCGCGTGCGGCATCCGTCATGTCAGGCGTCCGCCCCGGCCGGCACGACCTCGTCGCGCTGCGCGGCGACCTGCTGGAGCACGTTCGCGAACGTCGCGGCCTCCTGGGCGCCGGAGACGCCGAAGCGTCCCTCGAACACGAAGAACGGGACCCCGTTGATGCCCAGGTCACGAGCGGTTTTCTGGTCCTCGCGCACGTCGGCGAGGTGGCGCTCCTCGGTGAGGGCGGCGAGGGCTTCTGCGCGGTCGAGCCCGATCTCAGCGGCGAGGTCGGCGAGGTCCTCCACGCGACCGACGTGGCCGCCTTCGATGAAGTAGGCGCGCAGGAGGCGCCCCTTCATCTCGAGCTGCTTGCCGTGCGTCTTCGCGAAGTGCAGCAGCTCGTGCGCCTTCACGGTGTTGGTCTGACGGAGGGCGTCGTAGTCGTAGTCGAGTCCGACGGAGCGGGCGATCGTGACGACCCGCTCGATCATCTGCTCGACCTGAGCGAGGGGCAGCCCCTTGTACCCCGAGAGGAAGTCGGCGGCCGAGCCGTCGAAGTCGACGGGGGTGTCAGGCGAGAGCTCGAAGGAGTGGTACTCGACCTCGACCTCACCGCCGTACGCGGCCACCCCGGCCTCGAACTTGCGCTTGCCGATGTAGCACCAGGGGCAGGCGATGTCGGACCAGATGTCGACCTTGATGGGAGTCACCCCGAGGCCAACCCCCGCGGCCGCGGGCGTATTCCCGGGCCGCGCGGCATCCGCTCCGGTCACGCGCCGACGAGCTGCTCCGCGAGGTAACCGCGGAGCCGGTCGAGGGAGACGCGCTCCTGCTGCATCGTGTCGCGCTCGCGCACGGTGACGGCCTTGTCCTCGAGGGTGTCGAAGTCGACCGTGATCGCGAACGGGGTGCCGATCTCGTCCTGGCGGCGGTAGCGGCGACCGATCGCTCCGGCGTCGTCGAAGTCGACGTTCCACACCTTGCGCAGGTCGTCGGCAAGACCGCGGGCGACGGGCGAGAGCTGCTCGTTGCGCGACAGGGGCAGCACCGCGGCCTTGACCGGGGCGAGCCGGCGGTCGAGGCGCAGCACCGTGCGCTTGTCGACGCCACCCTTCGTGTTGGGCGCCTCGTCTTCGGCGTACGCCGCGACGAGGAACGCCATCAGGGCGCGGGTGAGACCGAAGGACGGCTCGATGACGTAGGGCACGTAGCGCTCGCCCGACGCCTGGTCGAAGTAGCGCAGGTCGGCGCCCGACTCGCGGATGTGGTTCGACAGGTCGAAGTCCGTGCGGTTCGCGATGCCCATGAGCTCCCCCCAGCCGTCGCCCGAGGCGAAGCCGAAGTCGAACTCGATGTCGGCGGTCGCCGCCGAGTAGTGGGCGCGCTCGCCGTCGGGCACGTCGAAGCGGCGGATGCTCGACTCCGGCAGCCCCAGGTCGAGGAACCAGTTGATCGACGCATCGACCCAATGGTCGAACCACTCCGGCGCCTCCTCCGGCGGGGTGAAGAACTCGATCTCCATCTGCTCGAACTCGCGGGTGCGGAAGATGAAGTTGCCGGGGGTGATCTCGTTGCGGAACGCCTTGCCCACCTGGCCGATGCCGAACGGGGGCTTCATGCGGCTCGCGGTGAGCACGTTGGCGAAGTCGACGAAGATGCCCTGGGCGGTCTCCGGACGGAGGAAGTGCAGGCCCTCCTCGTTGTCGACCGGCCCGAGGAAGGTCTTGAGCATGCCGGAGAAGTTCTGCGGCTCGGTCCACTGACCGCGCACACCGCAGTTGGGGCAGGCGACCTCGGCGAGACCGCCCTCGGGGGCGCGGCCCTTCTTCGCCTGGAACTCCTCGGTGAGGTGGTCGGCGCGGAAGCGCTTGTGGCAGTTCTGGCACTCCGTCAGCGGGTCCGTGAAGGTCGCGACGTGACCGGATGCCTCCCAGACCCGCTTCGGCAGGATGATCGCCGAGTCGAGGCCGACCATGTCGCCACGGCCGCGCACGAACGTCTGCCACCACTGGCGCTTGATGTTCTCCTTGAGCTCGACGCCGAGCGGCCCGTAGTCCCAGGCGGAGCGGGATCCGCCGTAGATCTCTCCGGATTGGAAGACGAAGCCGCGACGCTTCGCGAGGGAGATGACGGAATCGAGGGCTGAGTTGGCCACAGGTGCTCCAGGGGTCGGGCCGAGCTGGGTGCCCGGTCGAGGTTCGACAGGCAAGCTTAGTGAACGCGGCCGAGGGGGCGGCGCCGAGGCATCCGTCGGTCGGTTTTTGGTCGTTTATGTCGCGCCGGGGCCGACGCGTCAGGCGGTCGGGGCGTCGATCGCGCCGCCGAAGCGGCGGTCTCGCGATCCGTAGATGCGGATGGCGTCCCACAGGTGCGCGCGACGGAAGTCGGGCCACAGCGTGTCGAGGAAGACCATCTCGGCGTAGGCGCTCTGCCAGAGCAGGAAGTTCGAGGTGCGCTGCTCCCCCGAGCTACGCAGGAACAGGTCCACGTCGGGCAGCTCCGGCGTGTAGAGCCGCTTCGCGATCGTCTTCTCCGTCACGGCCGAGGGGCGCAGCCGGCCGGATGCCGCGTCGTCGGCGATCGAGCGCACGGCATCCGCGATCTCGGTGCGACCGCCGTAGTTCACGCACATCGTCAGCGTGAGCACGTCGTTGTGCGAGGTCATCCGCTCGGCGAACTGCAACTCCTTGATGACGCTCGTCCAGAGCCGGGGCTTGCGGCCCGCCCAGCGGATGCGGACGCCCCACTCGTTGAGCTGATCGCGGCGTCGGTGCAGCACCTCGCGGTTGAAGCCCATGAGGAAGCGCACCTCGTCGGGCGAGCGCACCCAGTTCTCGGTCGAGAACGCGTACACCGACAGGTGCTTGACCCCGATCTGGATCGCGCCGGCGACGACGTCGAGGAGGCTCGCCTCGCCCGCGCGGTGCCCCTCGATGCGGGTGAGCCCGCGCGCGTTGGCCCAGCGGCCGTTGCCGTCCATGACGATCGCGACGTGCTCGGGGATCTTCGGCAGCTGCGGCGGCTGCTCGCCGGTCCAGTCGAGCGGGCGGAACTCCGCGGCGTCCTTATGGGTCTTGGGCACAGTCGATTATCGCCGGTGCGGGCTAACCCGCTCCTCAGCGGACGGCGGCGGAGCGGTCGACGTGCTCGAGGCTGCGGAGCCCGCGCTCGAGGTGCCACTGCGTGTAGGCGGCGACGACTCCGGATGCCTGGTTGAGCGTGCGCTCGGCCGCGGCCTCGGCCACGGGCCAGTCGCCGGCGAGGAGGGAGGCGAGCAGCCGGAGCGTGTCGGCGTCGAGCCGCGGCGCCCCGGGAGGCGCGGCCTCGTCGCAGACGACGCCGCCCATCTGCACGACGAACGCGGAGTGCGGCCCCGGGACACCCGTGACGGCGCAGTCGACGAAGCTCGGCGCCCAGCCCGCGATCGACAGGGCGCGCAGCAGGTAGGAGTCGAGCGTCAGCCGCGGGGCGTGCTCGTGCCGCGACAGGGAGCGGAGGGCCCCCACGAGCAGCAGGTACTGCTGCAGGCTCGCGTCGGCATCCGTCAGCCGGTCCGCGGTCTCGACCATCGCGGACGCCGCGGTGTACGCGGCGTAGTCGGCCACGATCTCCGCCCCGTACGCGCCGAGCGACTCGACCTGCTGCACCGTGTGCAGCTGCGAGCGCCCCTCGTAGAACTGCACCTCGGCCACCATGAACGGCTCGAGCCGCGACCCGATCCGGCTGGCCGTCCGACGTACGCCCTTGGCGACGGCACGGATCTTGCCGTGCTGCCGGGACAGGCAGGTGACGATGCGGTCGGCCTCCCCCAGCTTGTGGGTGCGGAGGACGACGACTTCGTCCTTGTAGGTGCGCACGATCCATTATCGGCGGCGCGGGGCTCCGGATGCCGGGAGGCGCGGGCGTTAAGAAAAGGAGCCGGACCGATCCCGGCCCGGCTCCTTCCTTCCACCGCTACGCGTTGGCCTTGGCTGCCTTCTCCCGCTCCGCGATCTCCGCGAGGTGCGCGTCACGGGCGGCGCCCGGCGTCCACCCGCGGTCGACGACGCGACGCTGGAACACCGAGGCGGCGACGACCAGCACGACCGCGATCACGATGCTCAGCACGACGCCGATGGCCGGGCCGCCGAGCAGGCTGACGCCGATCAGCGTGCCGAACCAGCCGAAGTCGGCGTCGCCGAAGGTCGAGTTGGCGAAGCCGAACTCGCCGAGCACCAGCAGCAGCACGGCCGGCAGGATCGTGATGATCACGCCGTTGACGAAACCGCCGACCATCGCTCCGATGCGGCCGCCCGTCGCGTTGCCGAAGACGCCCGCGCCACCACCGGTGAAGAAGTGGGGCACCATGCCCGGCAGGATCAGCGCGAGCCCGAACACCGGGTTCAGCCAGATGGCGAGCACGGCGAGGGCGATGAGGCCGCCCGCGAAGGAGGAGAGGAAGCCGATCAGCACGGCGTTCGCACCGAACGGGAAGACGATCGGGATGTCCAGCGCGGGCTTGGCTCCCGGCACGACCTTCTCCGCGATGCCCTGGAAGGCGGGAACGAGCTCACCGAGCACGGTGCGCACACCGAACAGGATGACGGCGACACCGACACCGAACTGGAGGGCCAGCGCGAAGGCGTCCATGATGTACGCCCCGGCGTCCTCACTGCCGAAGAAGCCGAGCGCCTCCTCGAGAGGAAGAGCGATGAGACCCCAGATCGCGAAGACCAGGTAGATCAGCACCATCGACAGCGCGGTGGCGACCATCGAGTCGCGCAGGAACTTCATGCCCTGCGGGAAGCGGATCTCCTCGGTCGAGCGGCTGCGGCGACCGAGCGCCTGACCACTGGCACCGGCGGCGATGTAGCCGAGGGTGCCGAAGTGACCGATCGCGAGGCTGTCGTCACCGGTGATCTTGCGCATCCACGGCTGGGCGAATGCCGGCATCACGACCATGATGACGCCGAGCAGCAGCGCACCCACGAGCACGACGAGCCAGCCCAGCTCCTCGCCGAAGCCCACCGAGAGCACCACCGTCAGCAGCAGAGCCATGAACACCATGTGGTGACCGGTGAGGAAGATGTACTTCAGAGGCGTGAACCGCGCGAGCAGCAGCATCACGATGAAGCCGAGCACGAGCACGTAGGCGCTCTGCGCGCCGTACTGCTCGGAAGCGATGGCCGTGATCACCTCGTTAGTGGGGATGACGCCCTGCGCGCCCGTGACCGCGAGGATCAGGTTGCCGAGCGGCTCGAGCGACGCGACGACCACGCCGGCGCCGGCACCGAGGATCAGGAAGCCGAGGGCCGCCTTCAGGCCACCGCCGATCACCTGCCCCGCGGAGCGCTTGAGCGCGATGAGGCCGATCGCGGTGATGATGCCGATGAGGTACGCGGGCACGTTGAGGATCTGCTGCCCGATGAAGTTCAGGACGGCGACGAACCACTCCATTGAGGTCTCCTTCGTTGTCGTGTGGTGTGGCGGGTCAGGCGATGCTGCTCTGCAGCGCCTCGGTGATCTCGTTGACGTCGGTGAAGTTCTTGATGACGATGACCTTCGCCGGCACCTCCCCGATCTCCGGGGCGAGCTCGTCGGAGGTGAGCACGACGTCGGCGGTGCGCGCAGCGCCCCTGGCCGTCCCGATGTCGGCGGCCTCCACGTCGGCGTCGACTCCCATCGCGCGGAGCGCCTTCTCGGCGTTCATCTTGAGGAGCACCGAGGTGCCGATCCCCATGCCGCAGACTGCGACGATCTTCATTTCTCGCCCTTCCTGGCTCTTACTCGGTTTCGAGCTCGGCGAGACGTGCCCGCACCTGCTCTGGGGTTTCCGCCGCGATGAGTTCGCGGAGGACGTTCTCGTCCGCCAGCACGCCGGCGAGCGACGACATGACGGCGAGGTGGCTGTCGTGGTCCTGCGCCGCGAGCCCGACCACGAGGGTGACGGGGTCGTTGGCGGCGCTGCCGAAGGCGACGGGCTCCGCGAGCCCGACCCAGCTGATGCCGGTGCCGAGCACGGCGGGCGACGGCCGCGAGTGCGCGAGCGCGAAGCCGGGTGCGACGACGATGTAGGGCCCGTGCTTCTCGACGGCTTCGATCATCTCCGTCGTGTACTGCTCCGTCGCGACCCCGCCCGCGACGAGGCCGTCGCCGGCGAGGCGGATGGCCTCGCGCCAGTCCTTCGCCACCGCCTTCGTGGCGATGGTCCCTTCGGGCAGCTGGTCGGCCAGGCTCACGTCGTCTCCTTCGTCAGGTCGCTTGCGGCCTCAGCCTAGGGTCAGCGACCCCCTTTTGACCAACTCTGATCGAAAGACTACGGCGTGTCGAGGGGGGTTGCAGGAGCCTTGCTGAGGGCACTGACCCGCTCTGCGTCGAACAGCCGGTCCTGCGCCAGGAGCGACGCCCCGCGTACGCCCGCCTTGTCGCCGAGCCGTGCACGTTCGACGACGAGGCCCCGCCGGGTGAACTCGTGGGTGTTGGACAGCAGGGCCGAGCGGATGCCGGCCGTGAGCCGCTCCCCCGTCTCCGCGAGCGTGCCGCCGACGATGACGGCCTGTGGGTTCAGCAGCCCGGCGACATCCGCGAGGGCCTCGCCGATCTCCCGGCCGATCTCCTCCAGCATGCGGAGCACTCCTGGGTGGTGCTCCCGGGCGAGTCTCACGATGTCGGCGCTCGTGCGCACCTCGACACCGGACTCCTCGAGCTGCGACTGGATGATGCGGCCGCTCGCGATCGCCTCGAGCCGTTGAAGGGGTTGCCCGTTCGAGCGCGGGGCGCTCAGCTGTCCTGCTCCGCCTCGGCTCCCCCGGTAGATCCGCCCGTCGAGCACGAATGCGCAGCCGAGGCCCATGCCGACCTTGACGACGGTGAGGTCCCGGTACTCCGGCCAACTGAGCCGCGTCTCGCCGAGGGCCAGGATGTTGACGTCGCGATCGACCGCGAAGACCGCGTCGAAGCCCTTGAAGTAGTCGTCGACCCGCACCTCCTCCCAGCGGTGGTCGAGCTGGGGGCTGCCGAGTCGCCCGGTGACGGCGTCCACCGGACCGGGCACTCCCACCCCGATCGCCCTGACGTCGCTGCGGTCGCGGTCGAGGGCGTCGAGCAGGAAGTCGAAGACCTGGAGCGCCCATTCGAAGATGTCGTCGGGGCCGTCGTACAGACCGATGTCCGCCTCGTCCTCGCGCAGGACGTTCGACATGAGGTCGGTGATGCCGAGCCGTGTGTGGGAGCCGCCGATGTCCATCGCGAGGATCAGCCCGGCGTCCTTGTTGACCGCGAACTCCTCCGGAGGGCGGCCGCCGCTGGAGCTCAACTGGCCCGCGCGCACGATCAGACCGTGGGCGAGCAGCTCGTCCAGGCGCCGCGAGAGCGTGACCCGCGACCACCCCAGATGCTCGATCAGGTCCGATCTGGTCTTCGCCTCGCCACGGCGGATGAGCTCCAGTACGACACCGGAACCGGTGGTCGGCGTTCTCGGCACCGCGCCTCACCTTCGATTGACTTAGGGATATTTATATACCAAAGTGTCGGGCATGGCCATCGACGTCTTCTCCTCCTCGTCCGCCGCCGAGCACCGGGCGGTCGCCGCCGCCGTCGCCATCCCCGCGCACGTCGTGCAGGCCAAGGGACACGGGCACGCCGGCACCGCGATGGCCCTCGCTCCCCTCGCGCACGTGCTGTTCCAGCGGGTGCTCCGCCACGACCCCACCCGGCCCGACTGGGAGGGACGAGACCGCTTCATCCTGTCGGCCGGACACGCGAGCCTTCTGCTGTACACGCAGCTCCACCTGACCGGCTACGACCTCCAGCTCGAGGAACTCATGAAGAGCCGCAGCCTCGGCTCGCGCACCCCCGGTCATCCGGAACTCCACCACACCGCGGGAGTCGAGATGAGCACGGGACCGCTCGGGCAGGGAGTCGCGAGCGCCGTCGGCCTCGCGCTCGCGGCCCGTCGCGACAGCGCCCTGCACGGCGCCGGCACGGACGTCTTCGACCCGACCGTGTGGGTCGTCGCCGGAGACGGCTGCCTGCAGGAGGGCGTGTCGGCGGAGGCGTCGAGCTTCGCGGGGACCCAGGGCCTCGACAACCTCGTCGTGATCTGGGACGACAACCGGATCACGATCGACGGCCCCACCGGGATCACCTTCGGCGAGGACGTCCGCGCCCGCTACCGCGCCTACGGCTGGCGGGTGCTCGAGGCGCCCGACTTCCGCGACCTGGACGGGCTGGAGCGCGTGCTGCTCGAGGCCCGGTCGCGCACCGGCGCGCCGACCCTCGTGGCACTGCGCACCACGATCGGCTGGCCCTCCCCCTCCAAGCAGGCGACGCCGGCCGCGCACGCGGGCGGCTTCGGTGAGGAGGACGTGGCCGCGATCAAGAGCGGACTGGGCTTCGCACCGGATGCCGCGCTCGAGCAGCTCGTGCCGGACGAGGTGCTCGCGGTGACGCGGGCCGCGCTCGACCGTGGTCGCGCCCTCCGCGAGGACTGGGAGGAACGGCACGCGAGATGGCAGCAGGAGCACGCGGAACATGCCGAGCGCCGGAGGTCCATCGCCGTGGCCGACGGATCGGTGCTGGACGCGCTCGAGCTGCCCGCCGAGGGCGCCGCGGTGGCCACCCGGAAGACGAGCGGCGCAGCCCTCAAGGCGCTGCACGGCGCTGGAGTCCTCTTCGGGGGCTCCGCGGACCTGTCCGAGTCGACGAACGTCGCCGTGCCGGGCGTCGCGGTGTCGGCGGAGCATCCGGGCGGCGCGTTCATCCCCTTCGGCATTCGGGAGCACGCGATGGCCGCGATGCTCAGCGGGATCGCGCTGCACGGCCTCTGGCGCCCGTACGGCTCCACCTACCTCGTCTTCAGCGACTACCTGCGGCCGAGCCTGCGGCTCGCCGCCCTGATGGGGCTGCCGGTCGTCTACGTCTTCACCCACGACTCGGTCGCCGTCGGAGAGGACGGGCCGACGCACCAGCCGGTCGAGCAGGTGGCCTCGCTGCGGACGGTACCCGGACTCACGGTGCTCCGGCCCGCCGACGCGCACGAGGTCGTCGCCGCCTGGCGCGGCATCCTCGAACATCGAACGGGTCCGGTCGCCCTCGTGCTGTCGCGACAGGACGTGCCCGTGCTCCCCGTGCGCGACGACCTCGACCGGCGCGTGCGGGAGGGCGGCTACGTCGTGTGGCAGCACGGCGAGGGACGCGACCTCGCGCTGCTGGCCACCGGCAGTGAGGTGGCGCTCGCTCTCGAGGCCGGCCGACGGCTCGCGGAGGACGGCGTCGAGGTACGCGTGATCTCCGTGCCGAGCGTCGAGTGGTTCGCCGCGGCGGACGACGCGGTGCGCGAGGAGGTGTTGCCGCGCGGCATCCGTTCCCGCGTCGCGGTCGAAGCGGGGCGGGGCGACGCCTGGTACCGCTGGGTCGGACTCGAGGGGCGCGTAGTCTCGGTCGAGGAGTTCGGCGAGTCGGGGGCAGGGAAGGACATCCTGCGGCTGCGCGGGATCTCGCTCGACGCGGTGCTCAAGGCGGCGCGTGACACGCTGTCGGCGGAGCTGCCCGCTCGGTGATATGACTTCGGGGTGACCGAGCCCTTCCTCGTGCCGCTCTGGGCGGACGCCCTCGCCGTGGCCATCGGCGCGCTGCAGGGCGCGACCTTCGCCGCGGGATACCGCGACCGACGGCTCGACCTGCTCGGGGTCGGGATCATCGGCATCGCGACCGGCCTCGGCGGCGGTCTGCTGCGCGACCTGTTCCTCAACGTGACCCCGGCCGCGTTCTCGTCGAACTGGTTCCTGCTGTCGGCGACCCTCGCCGCCCTCGCGGGCATGGCGCTCGAGCGGCTGGTGCGCCGACTCGACACGGTCATCACGGTTCTCGACGCGCTCACGATCGGGTTGTTCTGCGCGATCGGAACGTCGAAGGCGCTCGCCGCCGGGCTGCCGGAGGTGCCCGCCGTGTTCATCGGGGTGCTCTCCGCCGTGGGCGGGAGCGTCATGCGCGACCTGCTGCTGAACTCCCCCATCGCGCTCATGCACGTCGGCTCGCTCTACGCGGTGGCGGCGGGCATCGGCGCGGTCATCGCGGTGACGCTGCCGGCCCTCGGCGCCGACCCCGTGTCGACCGCGATCGCGTGCGTGGCGGTCACGATGCTCGTGCGCCTGCTCGCGGTGCGCTTCGGATGGAGCCTGCCGGAGCAGCGCGCGTTCGGGCGGCCGCGGTTCCGGCGGCGGCGGTCGTCGGCGCAGTAGGTGCGCCGAGAGTGCGCGAACCGACCTAAGGCAGTTCGTTTGCGTCGATCTGCGCGCTCTCGCCGTACTGGGCGGCGCGGCGGAGGTAGCGCGCGCGGATGCGCTCGGCGGTGGCATCCGGCTCGAGCAGCAGGCCGCGACTTCTGATTCGGATGGTGTCGTAACCTTCGTCGGCGAAGGACTCGAGGCGACGGATGTCCCGCTCGTACTGCGTCAGGTCGCTGCGGTGCTGATCTCCGTCGTACTCGAGGATGAGGCGAAGCGTCGGCCACATCAGATCCGCGTAGCCGAGGAGACGCCCCCGGACCACGATCGGCACTCCGGGAAGCGGCTCCGGGAGTCCATCGCGGACGACGAGTAGTCTCAGCCTCGTCTCCATCGGAGACTCCACCCCTTCCCTGACCAGGGCGACGGCCTGTCGCGCCGTACGGCAACCGCGACTGCCCGACGCGGACGCCACCGCCTCGTGCAGGCGGGTCAACCGAACCATCGGACGCTGTCGGTTGCCGCTCGGCAGACGAGCCGAGAGCACGAGCGCGTCGCCTACGGCGACCAGGTCGTCCGGACTGAGCAGCGTCGCCAGCTCGCAGAACAGGGCGGTTGGAGAGGACACCGGGAGACCTTGGCGGTAGCGGATCTCGCTGTTCGCGTTTCGGCGCGAGCGGACATTGGGGCGTCTGACCTGAGTGAGTCCGACAGGAGCAGTGATGTCGACGATCGGATCCGGTGGCTCGAGCGGCAATGGAAGCCCGTACAGCGCGGCCGCGCTCACGTGCGAGAACCGCTCGCCGGGACGAAGCAGTGGTGCGTAGGCGCGACACAACTCCGCCAGCCGCGCGACCGCGGACTCGGGCGCGCCCCCGCGGACCTGTCGCACGCCGTGGAAGGTTCTGTCGAGATCGCGGCTCCGCAGCCGCCCTTCCCCCACTTGCGAGTCGTGCGCCTCCCGCACGAGAAAGGGTCTAGCCGAGAGCGTGGCCGGCAGGGAAACTCGACGTGGCACCCCATCACGATGCATCCGCAGGGCGCCCCAAGGGCTCTCGCCCTCCACAGGGGACGGCGAGAGCGCGCAAATCGACGCAACGGGGAGAGGTTGAGTCGATTCGCGCGCTCTCGGCGAAGCGTCGCGGGTGCCGCGGGGCTACACCGACGCGGCCAGCAGCTCCGCCTCGTCGACGGGGGCGCGCACCGCGCGGTTCACCGCTGACACGATGGCCTTGAGCGACGCCGTGGAGATGTCCGCGTCGATGCCGACACCCCACAGGCGGCGGCCGGCGACCTCGAGGTCGACGTACGCGGCGGCGAGGGCGTCACCGGAGGCGCTGAGCGCGTGCTCCACGTAGTCGAAGAGGCGCACCTCGATGCCGCGCTCCTGCAGGATCGCGAGGAATGCCGCGATGGGGCCGTTGCCGGTGGCCGTCTCGGGCGAGACCGACTCGCCGTCGCGGAGGTCCACCGTGAGGTGCACCTCTCCCCCGAGGTCGCTCGAGGTGCGGGTCGAGGTGATCTCGAACCGGCCCCACTTGTCCTCCACGTCACGGGCGGGCAGGTACTCGTCCTGGAAGATCCGCCAGATCTCGTCGCTCGTGACCTCGCCGCCCTCGGCATCCGTCTTCGCCTGCACGACGCCGGAGAACTCGATCTGCAGCTTGCGGGGTAGGTCGAGCGCGTGGTCGGTCTTCAGCAGGTAGGCGACGCCGCCCTTGCCCGACTGCGAGTTGACGCGGATGACGGCCTCGTACGTGCGGCCGAGGTCCTTCGGGTCGACGGGCAGGTACGGCACGGCCCAGACGAGATCCGAGAGCGGTTTGCCCGTGGCATCCGCCTCGGCCTGCATCGCCTCGAAGCCCTTCTTGATGGCGTCCTGGTGCGAGCCGCTGAAGGCGGTGTAGACGAGGTCGCCGGCCCAGGGGCTGCGCTCGTGCACCTTGAGCTGGTTGCAGTACTCCGCGGTGCGACGGATGCCGTCGAGGTCGGAGAAGTCGATCTGCGGGTCGATGCCCTGCGTGAACAGGTTGATGCCCAGCGCGACGAGGTCGACGTTGCCGGTGCGCTCGCCGTTGCCGAAGAGGCAGCCCTCGATGCGGTCGGCGCCGGCCAGGTAGCCGAGCTCGGCCGCGGCGATCGCGGTGCCGCGGTCGTTGTGCGGGTGCAGCGAGAGCAGCACGTTCTCGCGGTGGTTCAGGTGCCGCGACATCCACTCGATCGAGTCAGCGTAGACGTTGGGCGTCGCCATCTCGACGGTCGCGGGCAGGTTGATGATGACCTTGCGCTCGGGCGTCGGCTCGAAGACCTCGAGCACCTGGTTGCAGACGTCGACGGCGAACTCGAGCTCGGTGCCGGTGTAGCTCTCGGGCGAGTACTCGTGGTAGATCGCGGTGCCGGGCACGAGGGCTTCCATCTCACGGCACTTGCGCGCGCCGGCGAGGGCGATGTCGATGACGCCCTGGCGGTCGGTGCGGAACACGACCTCGCGCTGCAGGGTCGAGGTCGAGTTGTAGAGGTGCACGATCGCCTGCTTGGCGCCGCGCAGCGACTCGTAGGTGCGCTCGATCAGGTGGTCGCGCGCCTGCGTTAGCACCTGGATCGTGACGTCGTCGGGGATCGCGTCCTCTTCGATCAGCTGGCGCACGAAGTCGAAGTCGGTCTGGCTCGCGCTCGGGAAGCCGACCTCGATCTCCTTGAAGCCCATGCGCACGAGCAGGTCGAACATGATGCGCTTGCGCTCGGGGCTCATCGGGTCGATGAGCGCCTGGTTGCCGTCGCGCAGATCGACCGCGCACCAGCGCGGGGCCGTCTCGATGCGCTTCGTCGGCCAGGTGCGGTCGGGCAGCTCCACGCGGAACTGCTCGTGGTACGGGCGGTACCGGTGGATCGGCATGCCCGAGGGCTGCTGCTGGTTCTTCACTATCTCTCTCCTTGTCGCTTGCGTGTCAGCCGATGACGAAACTCCGCGACGAGGGAGGCCTGGATCTAGGACTCGTCGCGGCGACTAAGGAGAAGCGCACCGAACAGCACGAGTCGAGGGTAGCAAAGGCTCCCGGATGACGGGAACGGCCGCCCCCGGAAAGGGAGCGGCCGTTCGGTTGGCCCGGCGTTGCGGGCGCTGGCTCAGTCCACCGCGAGCGCGGTCACCGGCGAGACTGTCGTCGCGCGGCGGGCGGGGGTGACGGATGCCGCGATGGTCAGCACCGCGGCGGCGACCGCTATCACCGCGACGAGCGGCCACGGCACGGCCGGCACGAGGGCGGCGAGATCGACGCTGCCGAGGAGCGACGCGGCGCCCGCCCAGCCGAAGACGATGCCGAGCAGGAGGCCGACCGCGATCGCGGCGAACGTGAGCTGCGCGGCCTCCGCCACGATCATGAGGCGGATCTGACGGCGAGTGAAGCCGAGCGCCCGCAGCAGGCCGAGCTCGCGGGTGCGCTGCAGCACGGTCATCGAAAGGTTGTTCACCATGCCGATCGCGGCGATGACGGCGCTGTAGCCGACGAGCACCGCGAAGACGGCGACGGTCGAGCCGAACGCCACGTCGACGGCCTGCCGCACGACCGGGCTGTCGCCGACGGAGGCGAGCACCGTGGCGCGGTAGCCCTCCATCGCGACCGCGAGCGTCGTGATGAGGGTGACCCCGATCACGAGGCCGATCGTGGTGCGGGTGCTGCGCTCCGGGTTGCGGAGCGCGTTCTCGGCGGCGAGCCGCGCGGCGGCGGAGGAGCCGAAGGCGCGCCCGATGAGGCGGAGCGCCCGCGGCATGACGAGGTGCGCGCCGAGGACGACGCCCGTGAACGCGAGCAGCCCGCCGGGGAACGCGATGAGCACCCCGAGCGGCGTGAGCAGACCGACCGCGACGCCGACGCCGAGCAGCAGGAGCCCGAGCACGGCGAGGCCGAGCGCGAGCGCCGTACGGACCGGGCGACGGGTGAGGTCGTCGATGCCCCGCTCGGCGGAGCCGCCGAGCGCCTGCACGGGCGTCACGGCGAGCACCCGCCGGGAGCCGGCCCACGCGGCGAGCCAGGTGCTCAGCACGACGGCGACGATCGGCACGAGCAGCACCGGGTCGGCCCAGCCGTGCGGTACGGCCTCGAGCAGGCCGGACGCGTCGCCGGCGACCTCGAGCCCCCAGGCCGCGGCGGTGCCGAGGACCGTGCCGATGAGGGCGCCGGCCGCGCCGGCCACGAGGCCCTCCTTCGCGATGGCGCGCCGCTCCGCGACCGCGCTCGAGCCCAGCAGCCGCATGAGCGCGATCGTGCGGACGCGGCCCGCGACGACGGTCGCCACCGTGTTGGCGGTGACGATGGAGCCCACGTACGTCGCGAGCAGCAGGAACACGATGGAGAGCGCCTGCAGCATCGTCTGCACCGTCGCGAACTCCGACACGTCGTCGGCGGCGATCATCGCCGTGATCATCCCGCTGACCTGGAGCAGGAACACCCCGAAAGCGCTCGCGAGCACGGCGACGAGGAGGGTCGAGGCGAGGTCGCGGAGCTTCGAGCGGGTCACGCGACCGTCTCCATGGCGAGCATGCGGGTGGCGACGTCGGCGGCGGCCATGCGGCCGGTGTCCTCGACGACGGAGCCGTCGGCGAGGAACACGATGCGGTCGGCGTGGCTCGCCGCGACGGGGTCGTGCGTGACCATCGCGATGCTCTGGCCGGACTCGCGGACGCTCGCGGCGAGGATGCCGAGCACCTCGCGGCTCGTGCGCGAGTCGAGGTTGCCCGTGGGTTCGTCGGCGAAGATCAGGTCGGGCCGGGTGGCGAGGGCGCGGGCGATCGCGACGCGCTGCTGCTGGCCGCCGGAGAGCTCGTGCGGGCGGTGCGTGAGGCGCTGCCGCAGCCCGAGGGCGTCGATCAGCTGCTCGATGCGCCTCGAGTCGTCCGCGGTCGGGCGGCGGCCGTCGAGGTCGAACGGCAGCAGGATGTTCGCCCTGACGTCGAGGGTCGGCACGAGGTTGAACGCCTGGAAGACGAAGCCGATCCGCCGGCGGCGGAGCACCGTGAGCTCCGCGTCGCTCATGCCCGTGATCTCGGTGTCGCCGACGAAGGCACGGCCGGAAGTCGGCGAGTCGAGGCCGGCCATGATGTGCATGAGCGTGCTCTTGCCGGAGCCGGACGGGCCCATGATCGCGGTGAACTCGCCCTCGCGCAGGCCGAGCGTCACCCCGTCGAGGGCGACGACGCGGGAGGCGCCCTCTCCGTAGGACTTCGCGAGGTCGGTGACGCGGGCGACGAACCCGCGGGTCGTGGTGGTTGTCATGCCTCCAGCCTCGCGAGGCACCGGCGGAGGCGGATCGGGCCGCGGGCTGAACCGGGTGCGACGAGCGGATGACTCCGTGTCATCCGCCCGGCGCGGGGATCAGCGCGTGGGCAGCAGCCCGTGCTCGAACGCGAAGACGACGAGCTGCACGCGGTCGCGCAGGCCGAGCTTGCCGAGCACGCGGCTGACGTGGGTCTTGACCGTCGCCTCGCTCAGGAACTCCTTCTCGGCGATCTCTGCGTTGCTGAGCCCCTTCGCGGCGAGGGTGAAGATCTCGCGCTCGCGGGCCGTGAGCTCGGCGAACTGCGCCGGGAGCTCCCGGCGGGGCTCGCCGCCGGCGAAGTGCTCGAACAGCTCGGCGGTGGCGCTCGCGGCGATGACGGATGCCCCGGAGTGCACCGTACGGATCGCGGCGAGCAGGAACTCGGGGTCGGCGTCCTTCAGCACGAAGCCGCTCGCCCCGCCGCGGATCGCCCGCGTCGCGGCGGCGTCGAGGTCGAACGTCGTGAGCACGATGATGCGGGGAGGGCGGCGCGCGGCGGCATCCGCGGCCCGCAGGATCTGCTCCGTCGCGGCGATGCCGTCCATGACCGGCATCCGGATGTCCATGAGGACGACGTCGGGCCGCGCCTTCTCGACCATCGCGATCGCCTCGCGCCCGTCGCCCGCCTCGCCCACGAACTCGAGGTCGGGCTGCGAGGAGAGCAGCATGCGCAGGCCGGTGCGGAAGAGGGCCTGATCGTCGACGAGGGCGACGCGGATGGGTTCGGTCACGGGTTGACGACCTCCAGGACGCCCGTGGGCGTGTTCGTGCGGGGCAGGGCGAAGTGGACGCGGAACGAGCCGTCGGACTCGCCCGCCCAGAGCCGGCCGCCGACGAGGGCGGCGCGCTCGGTCATGCCGGGGAGGCCGTGGCCGAGGGTGTTGGGCTGCGGACTGTCGGGCGCGATGGCGTTGACGACCTCGACGACGAGCTCGTCGGGGCGCCAGTCGAAGAGGGCGGTCGCCGGATGGGCGGGGTCGCCGTGCCGGAGCGCGTTCGTGAGCGCCTCCTGCACGATGCGGTAGACGGCGAGCTGACGGGCGGGCCCGAGCGGGAAGGGCTCCCCCGCCTGCTGCAGGTCGACGTGCAGTCCGGATGCGGCGAGACTCGCGACGAGCTGCGGGATGTCGGCCATGACCGGCTGGGGGCGCTCGCCGTCGCTGTGCCGGAGCCCGGCGAGCAGCGACCGCACCTCGGCGAGCGACTGCCGGGCGGTGTCGGAGATCGTCGCGAACGCGTCCTCGGCGACCGCGGGATCGACGCGGGAGGCGTAGCGGGCGCCGTCGGCCTGCGCGATCACGACGGCGAGCGAGTGCGCGACGACGTCGTGCACCTCACGCGCGATCCGATTGCGCTCCTGCTCGACGACGACGTCGCGCTCGGCCCGGGCGGCGCCGAGTTCGGCGACGGCCCGCGCCTCCGCGCTCGCCGCCGCCTGCACCCGGGCTCGCACCGCGAGCCCCGCGAGCCACGGCAGGCCGAGGATCGCGGCGAGCATGACGAACGTGACGACGGCGGCGAGGAAGCCGAACGCGACCGCGGGCACTCCCCCGTTGGAGAACGAGATCGAGAAGCCCTGCACGGTGATGTAGAGCGCACCGATCGCGGCGCCGGCGCCGACCGAGATGAGTCCCGCCCAGCGCACGCGGCTCGTGCCGTACGCGGCCGTGCAGTAGAGCACGCCGCAGATCGCGAGGTTGGCCGGTTGCGGCTGCGCGAGCGTCGCCATCTGGACGAGGGCGGTGATCCAGGCGAGGGAGAGCGCGGGGCCAGGGGCGAGCCGGCGCAGGGCGAGCGGCACGACCATCCCGAGGACGATCAGCAGGTCGAGCGGGAACACCATCGACACGGTGGCCGCGGGCAGCACGACGAGGCCGAAGACGACCGCGACGAGCACGTCGACGGCGATCTGGTACCGCTGCAGCGGGCGCACCGACGAGCGCAGCCACGCCGTCACCAGCTCCACCCCTCTGCGCATGGCGTCAAGGGTACGGGCGTGGGGGTGTCGCGCTCAGCGGCGGGAGCGGAGATCACTCCGAGGCCGCACCCCGTGTCATCCGCTGGATGTACGTCGTCAGAAGCCGAGGCGGCCGAGCTGCTTCGGGTCGCGCTGCCAGTCCTTCGCGACCTTCACCCGGAGCGAGAGGAAGACCTTCTTGCCGACGAGCGGCTCGATCTGCTCGCGGGCGGCGGCGCCCACCTCGCGCAGGCGGGAGCCGCCCTTGCCGATGATGATGCCGCGCTGGCTGTCGCGCTCGACGAAGAGGTTCGCGTAGATCTCGACGAGCTCCTTGTCGTCGCGCTCGATCATGTCGTCGACCGTGACGGCGAGCGAGTGCGGCAGCTCGTCCTGCACGCCCTCGAGCGCGGCCTCGCGGATGAACTCGGAGATGCGGTCCTCGAGGCCCTCCTCGGTCACCGCCTCGTCGGGGTAGAGCTTCGGCGACACGGGCAGCAGCTTGATGAGCTCGCTCGTCAGCACGTCGAGCTGGATCGCGCTCGCGGCCGAGACCGGGATGATCGTCTCCCACTCGCGCAGCTGGCTCACGGCGAGCAACTGCTCGGCGACGGCGGGCCGCGACGCGGCGTCGATCTTCGTGACGATCGCGACCTTCTTCGCCCGCGGGAACTGGTCGAGCTGCTCGTTGATGAACCGGTCACCGGGGCCGAGCTTCTCGTTGGCCGGCACGCAGAAGCCGATGACGTCGACGTCGCCGAGCGTCGCCGTGACGACCTCGTTGAGCCGCTCGCCGAGCAGCGTGCGGGGGCGGTGGATGCCGGGGGTGTCGACGAGCACGAGCTGCCCCGCCTTCTGGTGCACGATGCCCCGGATGGCCCGGCGGGTGGTCTGCGGCTTCGAGGAGGTGATCGCCACCTTCTCGCCGACGAGCGCGTTCGTCAGGGTCGACTTGCCCACGTTGGGGCGGCCGACGAAGGAGACGAAGCCTGCGCGGTGCTCGGGTTCGGTCATCGGGTCCTCCCGGTGGTTCGGTGGGCGGGGGTGCCGTCCTCTGAGGGGATAGTGCCCGCCGGGTCGGCGGCGTCGGCGTCGACGGTCGTCGCGATGACGGCCGCGTTCGACCCGATGCGGGTCGGGCCGGTCGACGTGCTCTCGGCGCTCTCGTCCTCGGGCTCGGGCGCGCGCTCGACGAGCACGGTGCGCAGCCGCTTGCGGCGGCCCTCGACGCGCTCGGCGGTGAGCACGAGGCCGGAGACCGTGGCGGAGTCGCCCTTCTCCGGCAGGCGGTCGAGCGCCTTGCCGAGCAGGCCGCCGACGCTGTCGACGTCGTCGTCGTCGAGCTCGATGTCGAAGAGGTCGCCGAGCTCGTCGGTGGGCAGGCGCGCGCTGACCCGCCAGATGCCGTCGGCGATCTGCTCGTGCTCGACGACGCTGCGGTCGTACTCGTCGCTGATGTCGCCGACGAGCTCCTCGATCACGTCCTCGAGGGTCACGAGGCCCGCGATGCCGCCGTACTCGTCGACGACCATCGCGAGGTGGTTCGACTCGAGCTGCATCTGGCGCAGCAGGCTGTCGACCTTCTGCGACTCCGGCACGAAGACGGCGGGACGGGCGAGGTCCGCGGCCGTGACGGTCGTCAGGCGGTCGGGCTGCTCGTGGTTCAGCCGGGCGACGTCGCGCAGGTAGGCGATGCCGAGAATGTCGTCGGTGTCGCGTCCGAGCACGGGCACGCGCGAGACGCCGCGGCCGAGGAACACGGCGAGCACCTCCTCGGCGGTGTCCGACGCGTCGACCGTGATCATGTCGGTGCGGGGCAGCATGACCTCGCGCACGACCGTGTCGTTGAACTCGAAGATCGAGTGGATGAGCTCGCGGTCGTCCTCCTCGAGCAGGTCGAGCTCGGTCGCCTCGTCGACCATGCTGAGCAGCTGCTCCTCGGAGGTGAAGACCGCCGCCTCGGGCCGGCCGGGGGTGACGCGGTTGCCGATCAGCACGAGCGCGTCGGCGAGCGGACCGAGGAGCACCCGGATGGCTCGCACGAGCGGCGCCGCGAACGCGAGCACGCCGCGGGCGTGGGCCCGGCCGACGCTGCGGGGGCTCGACCCGACGAGCACGAACGACACCGCGGTCATGATGAGCGCGGAGACGAGGAGGGTCAGCCACCAGGGCTCGAGCAGGCTGACGAGGCTCAGCGTGACGAGCACGGCCGCGGTCGTCTCGGCGACGATGCGCATGAAGTTCGTCGCGTTGACGTGCGCGCCGACGTCCTCCGAGATCGCGACGAGCGACTTCTTGGCGCGCGAGGTCGTCGCGAGCTCGCCGATGTCGGCGCGGCTCAGCGAGCCGAGGGCGGAGTCGGCGGCGGCGAGGAGGCCGCCGAGCGCGACGAGCACCCCGGCGACGAGGAGGAAGA
Source organism: Desertivibrio insolitus (assembly GCF_017355965.1). Classification (GTDB taxonomy): domain Bacteria; phylum Actinomycetota; class Actinomycetes; order Actinomycetales; family Microbacteriaceae; genus JAFIQW01. The sequence continues at coordinate 84,782 of NZ_JAFIQW010000006.1, read as the reverse complement.
CGACTGTCACGTGGGTCAGCGCCGCCGCTCGTCGAGCGCGAAGCCGACGAGGAGGTCACGCTGGAGACCGAACATCTCCTTCTCCTCCTCCGGCTCGGCGTGGTCGAAGCCGAGCAGGTGCAGGATGCCGTGCGTCGTGAGCAGGAGCAGCTCCTCGAGCAGCGAGTGGCCGGCGGTCTCCGCCTGCGCGGCGGCGACCTGCGGGCAGAGCACGATGTCGCCGAGGAGGCCGGGCGGAGTCACCGCGTCCTCCGTGCCAGGGCGCAGCTCGTCCATGGGGAAGCTCAGCACGTCGGTGGGCCCGGGCTCGTCCATCCACTGCACGTGCAGCTGCTCCATGGCGGCCTCGTCGACGAGCACGATCGCGAGGTCGGCGTCGGGATGCACGTGGAGCTGGTCGAGCGCGTAGACGGCGAGCCGCTGGAGGGCGGCCTCGTCGACGGGGATCGCGGACTCGTTGCTGATCTCGATGCTCATGGCCTACCTGCCCCAGCGTCGCTCGGGCCGCGGCGACCGCGGCTGGTGGTCCTGCGGGGCGTGTCCGCGGCGCTCGGCGCGGTTGCCAGAGGCATCCGTACCGTCGCGCTCGAAGCGGCGGGCCTGCTGCTCCGCGTCGTACTTGGTGTACGCGTCGACGATGCGGCCGACGAGCGTGTGCCGCACGACGTCCTCGCTGCCGAGGCGCGCGAAGTGGATGTCGTCGATGCTGCCGAGCACGCGGGTGACGAGCTGGAGGCCGCTCGCGCCGTTAGGCAGGTCGACCTGCGTGATGTCGCCGGTCACGACCATCTTCGAACCGAAGCCGAGACGGGTGAGGAACATCTTCATCTGCTCGGGCGTCGTGTTCTGCGCCTCGTCGAGGATGATGAACGAGTCGTTGAGCGTGCGGCCGCGCATGTAGGCGAGGGGGGCGACCTCGACCGTGCCGGCGGCGAGGAGCTTGGGCACGAGCTCGGGGTCCATCATCTCGTTGAGCGCGTCGTAGAGCGGGCGCAGGTACGGGTCGATCTTGTCGGTCAGCGTGCCGGGCAGGAAGCCGAGCCGCTCCCCCGCCTCGACGGCCGGACGCGTGAGGATGATCCGGTTGACCTCCTTGCGCTGGAGGGCCTGCACGGCCTTCGCCATCGCGAGGTAGGTCTTGCCGGTACCGGCGGGGCCGATGCCGAAGACGATCGTGTTGTCGTCGATCGCGTCGACGTACTGCTTCTGTCCGAGGGTCTTGGGGCGAATCGTCTTGCCGCGGCTCGACACGATCGCCTGGCTCAGCACGTCGGCCGGCTTGCCGGTGCCCTCGTCGAGCATCCGCGCCGAGGCCTGCACCTCGACCGGACCGATCTCCTGTCCGTTGCGCACCATCTCCACCAGTTCCTCGACGAGCTGTCTCGCCGCTCGCACCTCGCCGGCGTCTCCGACGAGGCTCAATTCATTGCCCCTGGCGAGCACGCGCACGCCGGGGAACTGCTTCTCGATCGTGGTCAGCAGCCGGTCCTGAGGCCCGAGCAGGCGCACCATGGCGACGCCGTCCACCCGGATGTCGGCCCGTTCCTCGCCCGGGCCGGGGCTGAACGTGGAGTCGCTAGTGACCAAGGGTGCCTTCCGGGAGACCGCCACCGAGCAGGTGGGCGTGGACGTGGAACACGGTCTGTCCGGCGGACGCGCCCGTGTTGAAGACGAGACGGAACTCGCCGCCGGTGTGCTCGTCGGCGAGCCGCTTCGCCGTGGCGACGATCTCGGCGAGCAAGGCCGGGTCGCCCGCGGCGAGCTCGACAACGTCGCGGTAGCGCTCGGTCTTCGGCACGACGAGCAGGTGCACGGGTGCCTGCGGCGCGATGTCGCGGAACGCGACGACGGCATCGCTCTCGAACACGACGTCGGCGGGGATCTCGCGCGCGATGATGCGGGAGAAGACCGACGGCTCGTTGCTCATGGAGTCCATCTTATTGACGCGGCCCGACGGGGGCCGGGGCTGGTCACCAGCGGCCGAGTCGCATAGAGAGCACCGCGAGCGCGGCCGGTCCGGCGGTCGAGGTGCGCAGCACCGTGTCGCCGAGCCGGACGAGGGCGGCGCCGGCCGCCTCGAAGGTCTCGAGCTCCTGCGGGGCGATGCCGCCCTCCGGCCCGACGACGAGCACGAGCTCGCCCTCCGTGCCGAGGTCGACGGCGGAGAGCGGGACCGTCGCGGTGGGCTCGAGCACGAGCACCGTGGCATCCGGAGCGAGAGCGGCGACCTGCTTGGTCGAGGCGAGCTCGCCGATCGCGGGCACCCGCGCGCGCAGCGACTGCTTCGACGCCTCGTGCACGATCGACGCCCAGCGGTCGCGGCCCTTGGCGACCTTCGCGCCCTCCCAGCGCGCGACCGACCGGGCCGCGGCCCACGGGGTGACGGCGTCGACGCCGAGCTCGGTGGCGGCCTGGATCGCGAGCTCGTCGCGGTCGCCCTTCGCGAGCGCCTGCACGAGACGGATGCCTCGGGCGGGCGCCTCGTCGCGGCGCACCGACGCGAGGCGCACCTCGAGCGCCTGCGGTGTCGCCGTCACGACCGAGCCCCAGCCGAGGAGCCCGGCGCCGTCCCCGACGAGCACGTCCTCGCCGGGCCGGAGCCGGCTGACCGTCACGGCGTGCTTCGCCTCGGCGCCGGTGAGCACGACCGTGTCGCCCGCGGCGAACGGCGGGAGCGCCGGGTCGATGTAGAGGTGCGCCACTAGAAGTTGAGGAAGCGGTCGCGGAGCTTGCCGAACAGGCCCTGCTGGAAGTGCGCGAGCTCGGGCGCCTTGGCGCGGCGGCCGTGCGCGAACTGCTCGATGAGCTTCTGCTCCTTGTGGCTGAGCTTCGTCGGGGTGACGACCTGGACGCCGATCTTGAGGTCGCCGCGCCCGGTGCCGCGGAGGCGGGTGATGCCGCGCTCGCGGACGGTGATGATCTCGCCGCTCTGCGTGCCGGGCCGGATCTCGACCGGCACCTCGCCGTCGAGCGCGGTGATCGTCGTCGTGGTGCCGAGGATCGCGTCGGTCATCTGCACCTCGAGGGTCGCGAGCAGGTCGTCGCCGTTGCGACTGAAGACGTCGTGGTGGCGCACCTTGATCTCGAGGTAGAGGTCGCCGTGCGGGCCGCCGGCCTGGCCGATCTCGCCCTGGCCGGGGAGCTGGAGGCGCACACCGGTCTCGACGCCCGCGGGGATCTCGACGGGGATCTGGCGGCGGGCGCGCACGCGGCCCTGGCCGGAGCACGTGGGGCAGGGGTTCGGGATGACGGTGCCGTAGCCGCGGCAGGTGCCGCAGGGGCTCGACGTCATGACGTTGCCGAGGAGGCTGCGCACGGTGCGCTGCACCTGTCCGCTGCCCCGGCAGATGTCGCAGGTGACCGCGCTCGTGCCGGGCGCCGCGCAGGAGCCCTGGCAGGTCTCGCAGAGCACGGCGGTGTCGACGTCGACCGTTCGGGTCGTGCCGAACACGACCTCCTCGAGGTCGACCTCGATGCGCAGCAGCGCGTCCTGGCCGCGCTCGCGACGCGATCGCGGGCCCCGCCCGCCGCCACCGCCGGCGGCGCCGCCGAAGAAGGTGTCGAAGATGTCGCCGAAGCCGAAGCCGCCCTGACCTCCGAAGCCGCCCTGGCCGCCGAGGTCGTACTGCTGGCGCTGCTGCGGGTCGCTCAGCACGTCGTAGGCGTGCGTGACCTCCTTGAACCGCTCGGCCGCGTCGGCCCCGGGGTTCACGTCGGGGTGCAGTTCACGGGCGAGGCGCCGGTACGCCTTCTTGATCTCGTCCGGGGTCGCGTTCCGGTCGACACCGAGTACCTGGTAGTGGTCTGCCACGAAGTCGTCTAGTCCTCACCCAGCAGCCGCGTGAGGTAGCGGGCAACTGCCCGCACGGCCGCCATGTTGTTCGAATAGTCCATCCGGGTCGGTCCGAGGACCCCCACCCGCGCGAGCTCGCCGCCGGGCGAGCCGTAGCCGCTGATCACGACGCTCGTCTCGGGGAGACCGAACGACGCGTTCTCGCGGCCGATGCTCGCCGAGACCCCGCGCTCGTCGGGCTCCATCTCGGCGAAGAGGCGCAGCAGCGTCACCTGCTCCTCGATCGCCTCGAGGACAGGGTAGATGCTGCCGCTGAAGTCCCGCTCCGTGCGCACGAGGTTCGCGGTGCCCGCCATGACGAGGCGCTCGTGCCGGTTCGCGGCGAGCTGCTCGACGAGGGCGCCGACGAGGGCCGCGACGAGCTCCCGGCGCTCGGGCGCCACCGACTCGGCGAAGGAGCGGAGGGTCGCCGCGGCATCCGCCATCGTCTGCCCGCCGAGCGCGGTGTTGAGCCGCGCGCGCAGTTCGGCGAGCACCTCGGGGTCGAGGCCCTGCACCTCGAGCACGCGCTGCTCGACGTGACCGGTATCGGTGATGAGCACGCTCAGCAGTCGGCTGTCGCTGAGCGGCACGAGTTCGACGTGGCGCACCCGGGCGCGCGAGAGCGAGGGGTACTGCACGAGCGCGACCTGGTTGGTCAGCTGCGAGAGCAGCCGCACGGTGCGCGCGAGCACGTCGTCGAGGTCGGCGGAGTTGCCGAGGAAGGTCTCGATCGCCTGCCGCTGCGCCGGCGAGAGCGGGCGCAGGTCGGCGAGCTGGTCGACGAAGACGCGGTAGCCCTTGTCGGTCGGCACGCGTCCGGAGGAGGTGTGGGGAGCGACGATGAGCTCCTCCTCCTCGAGCTGGGCCATGTCGTTGCGGATCGTCGCGGCCGAGACGCCGAAGGAGTGGCGCTCGACGATCGACTTCGATCCGACGGGCTCGCGCGAGGCGACGTAGTCGGTGACGATCGCGCGGAGGACGTCGAGTCCGCGTCCTGTGACCATTCGAACCTCCCTCTTGGCACTCGACCGGCAGGACTGCCAATTCTAGCGCGACACACCGTTCACATCCCGTTGCGACGCCGTCGGGGAGGCACTACTTTTCACCTGACTCGCGCGGCATCCCGGGGGCTGCCGGTGTCGCGAGCGATTCGCAGCATCGCCCCCGCGACAGAAAGGCCAGCTCGTGAGCTCCCAGTACCCCGGCGACCCCTACCAGCCCGGTGGCTCCACCCCTCCCCCGCCGCCGCCCGGCGGGCAGCCCTACGGCCAGCCGTACGGCCAGGCCGCGGGGGCTCCGCTGTCGGCGCAGGAGGACCGCCAGTGGGCGATGTTCTCGCACCTGTTCAGCGTGATCGCCTACGTCATCACGTCCGGCACGCTCGGCTGGGCGCCGGCGCTCGTGATCTACCTGATCTTCAAGGACCGCGGCCGCTTCACCCGCGAGCAGGCCAAGGAGGCCCTGAACTTCCACATCACCGTCGTGATCGCGGCGATCGCCCTCGTGATCCTCACGATCGTGCTGACGCTCGTGACGTTCGGCCTCTTCGGGTTCGTCGCGCCCGTGCTCTTCGTCGCGCTCGGCATCTACGCGCTCGTCTTCGGCATCATCGCGACGGTCCGCGCCAACCGCGGCGAGGCGTACCGCTACCCGGCGACGATCCGCTTCGTCAAGTAGCCCGAATCGCGAAGGGGCTCGGCGTCGGCCGGGCCCCTTCGTCGTTCCCGGGCTCCGGATGCCGGATGGTTCTCCACAGAGCGGCGGGGCGCATACCACGACGGATCCCGTCGGGAAGAACGATTAGAACCGCGAAACTCTTGGCCGTCTAGCGAAAGCCGGGTTGATCTCCGTCGCGGGCGTGCTATGGCGGCCGGTGTTCCCCACAGGGTTATCCACAGCCTCCGATGTGCTACTCGTCGAGCAGTCGGCGCACCACGGCGTCGGCGAGGAGCCGCCCCCGCAGCGTGAGCACGACGACACCGCGGAGCGCCGCCGCCGGCTCGACGAGCCCGTCGGCGATGAGTCCCGCGACCGCCCTCCGGCCCGCCTCGTCGAGGGCGGACGTCGGCAGGCCGTCGCGCACGCGGGTCTCGAGGAGCACGCGCTCCACGCGCCGCGTCTCGGTGTCGAGGGTCTCACGACCCGCGGCGGGCGACGCCCCTGCGGTCACCCTGTCCGCGTAGGCCGCCGGGTGCTTGACGTTCCACCAGCGCACGCCGCCGACGTGGCTGTGCGCGCCGGGCCCGACGCCCCACCAGTCGGCGCCCTGCCAGTAGGACAGATTGTGCCGCGAGCGGTGCTCGGGCGAGCGCGACCAGTTGCTGACCTCGTACCAGCCGTAGCCGGCATCCGTCATGGCCGCGTCGGCGAGCTCGTACATGTCGGCCGACAGGTCGTCGTCGGGCTCGGCCACCTCGCCGCGGCGGATCTGCCGAGCGAGCTTCGTGCCGTCCTCGACGATGAGCGCGTAGGCGCTGAGGTGGTCGGGCTCCTGAGCGAGGGCGTGCTCGAGCGAGCGGCGCCAGTCGTCGAGGCTCTCCCCCGGCGTGCCGTAGATCAGGTCGAGGCTCACGTCGAGCCCCGCTTCGCGCGCCCAGCGCACGACGAGCGGGATCCGCGCCGGGTCGTGGGTGCGCTCGAGCGTCGCGAGCACATGCGGCACGGCCGACTGCATCCCGAACGAGACGCGGGTGAAGCCCGCCTCGCGGAGCGTCGCAAGGTACTCGGGGTCGACCGAGTCGGGGTTCGCCTCGGTCGTGACCTCGACCCCGGGGGCGAGACCCCACGTGTCACGCACGGCGGCGAGCATGCCCGCGAGGTCGCCGGCGGGCAGCATCGTCGGGGTGCCGCCGCCGAAGAAGACGGTGGATGCCGGGCGCGCGGGCACCGCGGCATCCGTCAGCACCTGTGCCGCGAGCGCGATCTCCCGCGCGGCCTGGGCCGGGTAGTCCTCGCGCCGCACCCCGCGGAGCTCCGTGGCCGTGTAGGTGTTGAAGTCGCAGTAGCCGCAGCGGACGCGGCAGAAGGGCACGTGCAGGTAGACGCCGAACGCGCGCTCATCCGCTCCGTCGGCCACCGAGGCCGGCAGTGCGCCGTCGGCAGGGGCCGGGTCGGCGAGGGGCAGGGCGCTGGGCATGGCGCACGATTCTCGCAGATCCGCGCGCCCGCGGCACGGTCAGGACGGGATCGGACCGGTCAGCGCGCGCAGGAATCGCTGCACCGCGATCCGATGCGCCAGGGCGAGCACGGGAGTCGCGAGCGCCCAGAACGCGTTCGACGGGCGCCAGACGCTGCGTACCTCGAGCCACACCGAGCCGTCCGGTCGCCGGGTGACCAGGAAGGCGTACTCCGCGTGCACCGGATGCCCGGCGAGCGTGCCGTAGGCGAAGCCGCGCTCGTCGGCTTCGTCGAGGACGTAGATGACGCGCACGGCGCCGTGAACCGGCAGCGGGCCGAGCCTGCCCTGGAGCACGGCGGTGTCGCCGGGCACCGCGAGACGCTCTCCGTTCGGCCCGTACTGAGTGGGCGCGGCGTCGACGACGGCGGGCTCGACGGGGGTTCCCTCCTCGTCGAAGCCGACGGGGCTGTAGGTGCCCTCGGTGACGGCGGCGGGTGGCTCGACGACCTCGACGCGGAGGTCGGACCGGCGCTGCACCTCCCAGGTCAGCACGGCAGTCGTCGCCCACTCCCAGCGCGCGTCGCCGTGCCCGATGCGGGCGCTGGCGATGCCGGGCCGGTAACCGGCCGGCGGATAGCCGAGCAGGTCCGGGGCCTTCGTCGCGCCGACGGCGCCGTAGCTGACCGGCCGCTCCCAGAGCGGCGTCTCGGTCACGGCGTGCCGCCCGGGCGGCTGTCACCGCGCAGGCGTGGGGCTCCTCTGCGCATGTATCCACCTTACGCAAGGGCGAACGGGGGCAGATTCCCACGGCTCGAGAGCCGCTCGGAACGCGACCTGTTCCAGCAGTGCATCGTCTCGGTTATGCCCTCCGTCATTCAGCAGGCGGAACTGCCGCCGCTCACGGACGCGCTGAGGAACTCGTCGAGGTCATGGACGACGAGGGCTTCGACCCGACGAAGGTGCGCGAGACCGTCGGGCTGCTCCGCGAGGCGACGCGTCGTCTGCTGCCCAAGCCCTCGGACGAGCCGGACGCCGCGCACCCGCAGTGACGGGGCCGGCGCGTCCTTCACGTTCTCGGTGTCAGTGCCGCGCTCGGTCGGGACATGAGCACGTCCTCAGCCCTCGATCAGGCTGACCTTCCAGGCTTCGCCGTCCGCCGCGGCCTGCAAGCTGCTCTCAGGCGTCCACCCGCGGGGAGGGCTGATCACCGTAGTGGTCTGGGCCAGATCGTCGGTGCACGCATACGCGGGCTCGGGTTCGATGGTCAGCAGGACCCCGCCCGCGTCCGGAAGCAGGCGAGACGGAACCTTCGGGCAGGTGCCGCTCCACCATGTGCTGACGGCGAATGTCCCGTCCGTCAACCAGGCCAACTCCAGCCGTTCCGCTTCGGGCACCTCTGCGTCCGGTGGGAACACGTGCGAGGCGATCACCTCCGTCTGAGCCGGACGGCCCCGATACTGATCGACGACCTCGACCGGCTCGCCGGCGGTCCCGCTGCAACCCGTGATGAGGGTCACCGCGGACGCGACCCCGAGAAGGGCACGGAAGCGCACAGCCATGGACGAACGCTAGCCGCTACTACTTCTTGGCCTTGTCCTTCGTCTCGGTGTCGCCCGAGAGCGCGGCGATGAACGCCTCCTGGGGCACTTCCACGCGGCCGACCATCTTCATGCGCTTCTTGCCCTCCTTCTGCTTCTCGAGCAGCTTGCGCTTACGCGTGATGTCACCGCCGTAGCACTTGGCGAGCACGTCCTTCCGCATCGCGCGGATGTTCTCGCGCGCGATGATCCGGGCGCCGATCGCGGCCTGGATGGGCACCTCGAACTGCTGACGCGGGATCAGCTCGCGCAGGCGGCCGGCCATCATCGTGCCGTAGGCGTACGCCTTGTCCTTGTGAACGATCGCGCTGAACGCGTCGACCTGCTCGCCCTGCAGCAGGATGTCGACCTTGACCAGGTCGGCCTCCTGCTCGCCCGCGGGCTCGTAGTCGAGGCTCGCGTAGCCCTGGGTGCGGCTCTTCAGCTGGTCGAAGAAGTCGAACACGATCTCGCCGAGCGGCAGCGTGTACTTCAGCTCCACCCGGTCCTCGCCGAGGTAGTCCATGCTGCGCAGCGTGCCGCGGCGGGTCTGGCAGAGGTCCATGATGGCGCCGACGTAGTCCTTCGGCGCGAGCACCGAGGCGTTCACGACCGGCTCGAGCACCTTGTCGACCTTGCCGGTCGGATACTCGCTCGGGTTGGTCACCGTGACGGTCTTCTTGTCCTCGGTGGTCACCTGGTACGGCACGCTCGGCGCGGTCGTGATCAGGTCGAGGTCGAACTCGCGGCGCAGGCGCTCGGTGACGATCTCGAGGTGCAGCAGCCCGAGGAAGCCGCAGCGGAAACCGAAGCCCAGAGCGACGGATGTCTCGGGCTCGTACTGCAGCGCGGCATCCGACAGCTTGAGCTTGTCGAGCGCCTCGCGCAGGTCGGGGTAGTCGCCGCCGTCGATCGGGTAGATGCCCGAGAAGACCATGGGCAGCGGGTCGGTGTAGCCGGCGAGCGGCTCCTGCGCGGGCTTCGCCGCGCTGGTGACGGTGTCGCCGACCTTCGACTGGCGGACGTCCTTGACGCCCGTGATGAGGTAGCCGACCTCGCCGACCGCGAGGCCCTTGGTGGCGCTCGGCTCTGGCGAGCTGACGCCGATCTCGAGGATCTCGTGGGTCGCGCGGGTCGACATCATCTGGATGCGCTCGCGCGGGTTGAGCTTGCCGTCGATCATCCGTACGTAGGTGACGACGCCGCGGTAGGCGTCGTAGACGGAGTCGAAGATCATGGCGCGGGCCGCGGCGTCGGGGTCGCCGACCGGGGCGGGGATGCGCTCGACCACCCGGTCGAGCAGCTCCTCGACGCCCATGCCGGTCTTGCCGGACACGCGGAGCACGTCGTCGGGGTCGCCGCCGATGAGCTGCGCGAGCTCGCGGGCGTACTTCTCCGGGTCGGCCGCGGGGAGGTCGATCTTGTTCAGGACGGGAATGATCTCGAGGTCGTTCTCGAGCGCGAGGTAGAGATTCGCGAGCGTCTGCGCCTCGATGCCCTGCGCGGCGTCGACGAGCAGGATCGCGCCCTCGCAGGCGGCGAGCGAGCGGGACACCTCGTACGTGAAGTCGACGTGGCCGGGGGTGTCGATCATGTTGAGCGCGTAGGAGGTGTCGCCGACCTGCCACGGCATGCGCACCGCCTGGCTTTTGATCGTGATGCCGCGCTCGCGCTCGATGTCCATCCGGTCGAGGTACTGGGCGCGCATGTCGCGGTCGGAGACCACGCCGGTGATCTGCAGCATGCGGTCGGCGAGGGTCGACTTGCCGTGGTCGATGTGCGCGATGATGCAGAAGTTGCGCAGCACCGACGGGTCGGTCGAGGCCGGTACGGGGGCCGAAAGTGCTCGGGGGCTCACGCGTTCCTAACGCAGCAGGGACTGGACGGGGAGCAATTGTCCCATGCTTCCGCGTTCAGGCCGGCGGCGCCGGAATCCGCGACAACCCCTCGAGGATGTGCTCCCGGCGCGAGGCGAGCGACACCCGCACCCAGCCCTCGCCGCTCCGTCCGAAGGCGCTGCCGGGCGCGAGCGCGACGCGCTGCTCGACGACGAAGCCCTCGCACCACTGCGCGACGTCGCCGCCCGACACATGCGAGACGTCGACCCACAGGTAGAAGGCGCCCGTCGGCCTGAGGTAGCGGATGCCCCTGGCATCCAGCGCCGCGCACGCCGCCTCGAGGTTCTCCAGGTAGTGCCGCTTCGCCGCCGCCACGTGCTCCTGCTCCCCCTCGAGCGCGGCGACCGCGGCGCGCTGGTCGGGCACGGAGACGCAACTGATCGTCGTCTCCTGCACCGTGCGCATCGTCTCGGCGAGACCGTGCGGCGTCACGAGATAGCCGACGCGGAGGCCCGTCATCGCGTAGCTCTTCGAGAACGAGAACGCGGTGAACACGCGGTCGTCCTCGTCGAGCGAGGCGATCGAGACGTGCGGATCGGCGTACGTGAAGTGCTCGTAGACCTCGTCGGAGATGATCCACAGGTCGTGCTCGCGGGCGAACTCGAGCAGCTCGCGCAGCGTTCGCTCGGGGAACACGCGACCGAGCGGATTGGACGGCGAGTTGACGATGAGCACGCGGGTGCGGTCGGTCACGAGGTGCTCGAGCTCCTCGACCGAGGGCAGGAACTCCCGGTCGGGGCGCAGCGTGTACGGCACGGGCACGGCGTCGAGCAGGCGGGTGCTCATCGTGAAGCTCGTGTAGCCGGGGTCGGGCACGAGCACTTCGTCGCCGGCGCGGACGAGCAGTCCGAGCGCCTGGTGCAGCGCCTGCACGGCGCCGACGGTGACCCAGACCTGCTCGACGTCGACGTGCAGCCCGTTGCGTTCGGCGAGCTTCCGCACGATCGCCCGGCGGAGCGGCGCGATGCCGCCGTTCGCCGTGTAGTTCGTGTCGTCCTCGGCCCACGCCTGGCGCGCGGCCTCGATGATGTGCGGCGCGACGGGCAGGTCGGGCTCGCCGACGTGTAGTCCGATGACGTCGTCGAGGCGCGAGGCGACCTCGAAGATGCGGCGGATGCCGGAGGCCGGAACGGCGGGGATGTGCGAGGCGAGGGTCGGCATGGCCGGATCAGACTATGACCGCGCGGCATCCGCTCCCGGAAGCGCGGCTAGCGTGGCTGACGTGGAACCGAAGTCCGTCGTGCTCGTCCACGCCCTGCGCACGTCGTCGACGATGTGGCGCGGGCAGCGCGAGCTGCTCGAGTCGCGGGGTCATCACGTGCACACGCCGGACCTTCCCGGGCACGGCGCCCGCATGGGCGAGAGGTTCACCGTCGCCGGGGCCGTCGAGACCATCCACGACGCGGTCACCCGCGCCGACGAGGAGAGCGACGGCGGGGCGTTCCTCGTCGGGCTCTCGCTCGGCGGCTACCTCGCCACCCACTACGCCGGGCTCGAGCCCCGCCGCATCCGGGGCATGCTGCTCGCCTCCTGCGGCACCCAGCCCTACCGGGTGGCCCTCGAGGCGTGGCGGCTCGCGGCCAAGGTGATCGCCCGGTTCCCCGACCGGGGTCGGGCGCTCAACGACTTCGCCGTGCGCCTCGCGGTGCGCGACCCCGAGCTCGCCCAGGACGTGCTGCGCGGCGGGATCGCGCTCGACGTGATGGACGACGTGCTGCGCGAGTTCGCGACGCTCGACGTGCGCGGGTCGCTCGCCCGCATCGACGCCCCCGTCTGGTTCGTGAACGGCCAGTGGGACCACTTCCGCATCGAGGAGCGGAGGGCGCTGCGGGCGGCGAGGAACGGCCGGCTGGTGCGGGTGGTCGGGGCCAACCACCTCGTCAACCTGTCCCGGCCGGGAGTGTTCAACAGGGTGCTGCTGACGGCCCTCGAGCAGAGCTGACGCGCCGTTGCCGGGGCACCCGGCTGCTGGTATCGTTTCCTGTTGGCTTTCGCGCGGCATCCCCGTGTCGCGTGCGCGCGAGCCGGTCGGCGAACCCTCTGATCCCGGCGCGGCCGCTCCCACACCCATCGACCAGGAAGACACACATGGCGAACATCAAGTCGCAGCTCAAGCGCATCATCACCAACAAGAAGGCCCACGACCGCAACAAGGCCGTCAAGAGCGAGCTCAAGACCGCCGTCCGTATGACCCGCGAGGCCGTCGTCGCCGGCGACAAGGACAAGGCCGTCGCCGCTCTCGCCGTCGCGACCAAGAAGCTCGACAAGGCCGTCTCCAAGGGCGTCATCCACAAGAACCAGGCGGCGAACCGCAAGTCGGCCATCGCCAAGCAGGTCGCCTCGCTCTGAGTCGCACCCAGCGCTTCTCGGCCCCGTCGGATCTCCGACGGGGCCGATCGCGTTAACGGGCCGGTCGCTGTGCGGGGCAGGTGCGGGCGCCGCTCGGCCGTCCAGACGGCTCACTGCCCGCGCTCACCGGGTTCCCTATCGCCGCACATCCGGCGCTGCCTAATGTGAGGGTATGGCGCGGACGATCGTGATCACGGGGGCGACGAGCGGGATCGGGCGGGCGCTGGCCCTGCACGTCGCCCGGGAGTACGACCGGATGCTGCTCATCGGCCGCTCGGAGGAGCGCGGCCGGGAGATCTCCGACGCCGTGCACTGCGACGACGTGCGCTTCGCCTCGATCGACCTCGCCTCGCTCGCCGGCATGACCGAGGCCGTCCGGTTCGTCGGCGGCGCGACGGGCTCCGTCGATGCCTTCGTGCACGCGGCGGGCGTCATGCCGCGCGAGCGTCACGTCACCGCCGACGGCCACGAGCTCGCGTTCGCCGTGCACCACCTCGCCGCGTTCGCGCTCACGCGCGGTCTGCTCGGGCGGATGCCGCTGGAGGCGTCGATCGTGCACGTCAACTCGGTCGGGCACCGCTGGCCCCTCGCGAGCTTCCGCCCGCTGACGCTGCCGTTCGACGATCTCGACTACGCCCGCGACTACCACCCCTACGAGGCGTACAGCCGCTCGAAACTCGCCAACCTGCTCGCCCTGCTGGCCTGGGCGCGCCGGCTGCCCGACGGACCCGTGATCAACGCGCTGCATCCCGGGCTCGTGCGCTCCAACATCGCGCGCGAGCAGCCGCGCCTGCTCGCCGCCGCCTACAACGCGATCGCGGTGCCGGACTGGCACGCGGCCGCCCACGCGGCGCGGCTGCTGCGGCTGGGCCCGGCCGCCGGTACCGGACAGTACGTGAACCGCGAGCGCGTCGACCGGCCGTCGCCGCAGGCCCGGGACGTGCCGAACCAGGAGCGGTTGTGGCACCTGACCGACGAGCTGCTGGAGAGCGTCCCGGTGCTGTAGCCGGCGCCCCTTCGTGACGGGCCGCCCTTCAGCACGCGAGCGACGAGCGGCTGCCCGGTCAGTGGCCGCGGCGGCTGACCTCGACGACCAGGCGCTCGAGGGCGTACACGGGGTCGCGCGCGGCGCCCTTGATGGCCGCGTCGGTCTCGGCGAGCAGCTCGATGATGCGGCCGAGTCCCTCGTCGTCCCAGCCCTGCAGGTCCCGGCGGGCGCGGTCGACCTGCCACGGCGCGAGCCCGAGCTGCGACGCCACCTGGCCCTGAGCGCCCCGGGAGCCCGCGACCTTCGCCATCGTGCGGATCTTCGAGGCGAACGCGGCGACCATCGGCACGGGGTCGGCGCCCGAGGCGAGGGCGTGCCGCAGGAGTCCGAGCGCCTCGCCCTGGCGCGACGCGATCGCGGCATCCGCGACCTTGAACGAGTTCGTCTCGACGCGGCCGCCGTAGTAGCGCTCCACGGTCGCCTCGGTGATCTCGGCCGTCGCATCGGAGAGCAGCTGCTGGCACGCTCCGGCGAGCTCGGCGAGGTCGTCGGCGAACGCGGCGACGAGGGCGCGGATGGCGCCGGGCGTCACCCTCCGGTCGGCCGCGCGGAACTCGGCGACGACGAAGTCGTAGCGCTCCGCCTCCTTCTTGATCTCGGCGCAGACGATCTCGATGCCGCCGCCAGTGCCGGCGCGCACGGCGTCGAGCAGCTTCTTGCCGCGCACGCCGCCGCCGTGCCGCAGCACGAGCACGGTGTCGTCGGCGGGGGCGGCGAGGTACGCAATGGCCTCCTCGAGGAAGGCGTCCGTCGCCTTCTCGACGGTGGCGACGCGGATGAGTCGGGGCTCGCCGAACAGCGACGGACTCGCCAGCGTGAGCAGCTCGCCGGGCAGGTAGGTGTCGGCGGAGAGGTCGTGCACCTCGAGGCTCGGGTCCTCGTCGCGCAGTCGGTCGCGCAGCATCCGCATCGCCCGGTCGGCGAGGAAGGTCTCGGGACCGCTGACGAGCACGACCGGGGCGGGGCCGACGCGGTCCCAGGTGAGCTGGGGGATGACCGCCTTCGCGCTCGATCGCGACGACGACTTCGAGGCCGTCGACCTGCTCGCGGCTCGCGCCATGGCACCTCCCGTTCCGACGGGACAGCCTAACCGCCGCCTCCGACGCCGTCGGTCCAGACCCGGACCGCCCCGTCAGTGCCGGGAGCGACGAGCACGAGGCCGTCGACGTCGGAGCGCAGCGGCGCCGTGCCCGCCGAGGCGAGCATCCCGAGGAGCTCCGGGGTCGGATGCCCGTAGTCGTTGTCCGCGCCGACGCCGATCAGCCCGACCGTTCCACCCAGGGCCGCGTACAGCTCGGCGTCCTGGTCGGCGGAGCCGTGGTGCGCGACCTTCACCACGTCGACCGGCGCCGGACGCGCGGCGCGGGCGAGGGCCGCCTGCGCGGACTCCCCCAGGTCGCCGAGGAGCAGCGCGGAGAGGCATCCGGCGCGGCAGGCACCGACCCCGGTGAGGGCGAGCACGACGCTCGCGTCGTTGCCCGGCTCCGGTGCACCGATCGCAGGCGGCCAGAGCACGCGCCAGCGCAGCTCGCCGAGCAGCCCCTGCTCCCCCGCCGCGACCTCGCGCACCTGCGCGCCGCCGGCTCGGAGGTCGTCGAGCAGGCGCCGGTCCGCTTCCTCGCCGACCGGACCGCTGAGCACGACGTCGGCCGTGCCGACGACGGCGGACGCGCCTCCGACGTGATCGTGGTCGAAGTGCGTCAGCACGACGAGGTCGAGCCGGTCGATCCCGAGGTCGTCGAGGCAGGCGGCGAGCCGCTCGGGCTCCTGCCCCGTGTCGACGAGGGCGGTCGCGCCGGCGCTGCGGACGAGCAGGGCGTCGCCCTGTCCGACGTCGCACTGCGCGAACTGCCAGTCCGCCGGCATCCCGAGCCGTCGTACTAGCCCCGAGGTGCCGACCGCCGCGACGTGGCAGACGAGCGCCGCCGCGAGCACCGACGCCACCGCGAGCCGGAGCTTCGGCCGCCGCCGGGCGAGCAGGCACACGAGTGCGAGGACGGTCGCCCCCGCCAGCAGCGCGACCCCGGTCGGCCCGGCGGGCCACGGCAGCCGCGAGAACGGCAGCTGCTCGACGAAGCGGGCGACCGCGACGATCCACGCGGCGGGGAGCCAGGCGAGGGCGGTCGCCGCGGCGCCGAGCGGAGGCGCGACGACGAGCAGCACGCACCCGGCGAGCCCGACCACCGTCGCGACGGGAGCGGCGGGGGCCGCGAGCACGTTGGCGAGCACGCCGTAGACCGGGATGGTGGGCTCGAGCGTGAGCAGCACGGGCTGACAGGCGAGCTGGGCCGCGACGGGCACCGCGAGCGTGGCGGCCAGCGGGGTCGGCATGACCCGGGAGAGCAGCGCGGTGAGCGGCGCCGCGATGACGAGCAGTCCCGCCGTCGCGAGCACCGAGAGCGTGAACGCGTAGTCGCGGGCGAGCCACGGGTCGGCGACGAGCAGCCCGAGCACGGTCAGCGCGAGCACGGGCACACCGGCGGCCGGGCGGCCCGACGCGAGCGCCCCGAGCACGACAGCCGCCATCACCGCCGCGCGCATCACGCTCGGCTCCGGGGTGACGAGCACGACGAACGCGCCGAGCGCGGCGAGGGCCACCGCCACCCGCAGCGGCCGGCGGAGGCCGGCGGCCCCCGCTGCGGCGAGGGCGAACCCCACGACGATCGCGCAGTTCGCGCCCGACACGGCGGTGAGGTGGGTGAGCGAGCTCACGGTCATCGCCGCGTCCAGATCGTCGCCCACCGCGGAGGTGTCGCCGATCGCGAGGCCGGGCAGCAGGTCGCCGCCCTCGCCGGGCAGTGTCGCCGCGCGCTCGCGGAGACCCGCCCGCCACTCCCCCGCCCACGCCAGCCAGCCCGAGGGCCCGGTGACCAGCTCGGTCCCGCCGTCGGCGAAGGCGAGCACCACGGCACCGTCGCCGGGCTCGGTCGGCACGAGCTCCACCCGCGCCGCGACGGTCGAGCCGACCTCGACCGGCGCCGATCCCTCGGCGAAGAGCACGGCGGGAAGCTCCGTCGCGCTGCCGTCGATCGCGACGATCGTCACGTCCGTCGGGCCCTTCGAGCGCTCGTGCACGACGGCGGCGATCTCGGCGCCGCCCGCCTCGAGCGCGGCGTCGAGCGCGGGCGGGGACCGCTCCGGCAGCCGCACGGCGGCGGAGCACAGCACGAGCGAGGCGGCCGCAGCCGCCACCGCCGGCAGCGCGAGCACCTTCGGCCCGAGCCGGGTTGCGAACAGCGCGAGACAGACCAGCGCGACGACCGCGGCGCCGCCGGCGGCGGGCGGCAGCGCTGCGGGCGCGCCGAGCCCGAGCGCGAGGGCCGACCAGGCGACGGCGGCCGGAACGGCGAGGCGGAGATCGACGCCGCCGGCCCTCACAGGGTCACCAGCGGCTCGAGCTCGGCGAAGGTCTTCTCGCCGATGCCGGGCACGTCCTTCAGCTCGTCGACCGACCCGAAGCCGCCGTGCTCGTCGCGGTAGTCGATGATGCGCTGCGCGAGCGTCGGCCCCACGCCCGGCAGGGTGTCGAGCTCGGCGAGGTCGGCGGCGTTCAGCCGCACGAGGGACTCGCCGCCCGCGCCGGTCGCGGACGGCGGGGGCTCGGCGCCGACGGCGGGCACGAGGATCTGCTCCCCGTCGACGACGAAGCGGGCGAGATTGAGTTGCGCCTGATCGGCGGCGTCGGTGAACCCGCCCGCGGCCGCGACGACATCGACCGCCCGAGCGCCCGCCGGCACCTCGTAGAGCCCCGGGGCCGCGACCTCGCCGAGGATGTGCACGTAGAGCACGCCGGACGGCCCCGCGGACGGCTCGGCGGCCGTCGTCGGCGGCGCGACCGTGGTGGTCTGCCCGGTGGGGCGCGTCGCGGTGACGAGCACCGCGACCGCGACCGCGACGAGGACGAGCACGACGGCGGCGCCCGCGCCGAGCCTCAGCCCGCGAGCGCGCGGCGGCTCAGTCGGCAGGGACATGGGGCGACGCTAGGTCGCCCCCGCCCCGCCGACCGGGCGGGCAGGTTGTGCTGTGGGCGGATCAGCCCTTGGTCGCGATGTTGACGACCCGCGGCGCGCGCACGATCACGTTGACGACCTGGCGGTCGCCGATCGCGCGCTTCACGGCCTCCGAGGAGCGGGCGAGGGCCTCGAGGTCCTCGGGCGAGATCGTCGGCGCCACGTCGACGCGGTCGCGCACCTTGCCGTCGACCTGCACGATCGCGGTGACCTGCGACTCGACGAGGAGCTTCGGGTTGGCCTTGCGCCAGCCGTGCGACGAGATGGAGTCGGTGTACCCGAGCCGCTCCCACATCTCCTCCGCGACGTGCGGCGCGAAGAGGCTCAGCACGAGGGCGATCGCCTCGGTGGCCTCGCGCACCGCGGCATCCGCCGGCCCCACTCCGGAGTCGACTGCCTTGCGGGTCGTGTTGACGAGCTCCATGAGGCGGGCGACCACGACGTTGAACTTGAACGCCTCGGTGAGGCCGGGAGCGTCCTGCAGGAAGCGGTGGGTCGCACGACGCAGGGCCGCGTCGCCGGTCTTCCAGTCGACGTCGACCGGGCTCGTCACGTCGCCGGAGAGCCGCCAGGCACGGGCGAGGAACTTCGAGGCACCGGCCGGCGAGACGTCCGCCCAGTCGATGTCGTCCTCCGGCGGACCGGCGAAGGCCATCGTCAGGCGCAGCGCATCAGCGCCGTACGACGTCAGCTCGCTCGCGAACTCGACGAGGTTGCCGCGCGACTTGGACATCTTCTCGCCGTCCATCAGCACCATGCCCTGGTTGAGCACGGCGCTGAACGGCTCGGTGAAGTTGATGTAGCCGAGGTCGAACAGCACCTTGGTGACGAAGCGGGCGTAAAGCAGGTGCAGGATCGCGTGCTCGACACCGCCGACGTACTGGTCGACGGGGGCCCAGCGGTCGGCCTCCTCGGGGTCGAACGCCTGGGAGTCGTCGTTCGCGGACAGGAAGCGCAGGAAGTACCACGAGCTGTCGACGAACGTGTCCATCGTGTCGGGGTCGCGGCGCGCGGGGCTGCCGTCGACGGGGTTCTCGACGGTCACCCAGTCGGTCGCCGCGGCGAGCGGCGACTGGCCCTTGGGCTTGAGGTCGAGACCCTCGGTGCGCGGCAGCACGACGGGCAGCTGGTCCTCCGGCACGGGGTGCAGGCTGCCGTCCTCGCCGTGGATGATCGGGATCGGCGTGCCCCAGAACCGCTGCCGGCTGATCAGCCAGTCGCGCAGGCGGTAGGTCTTCGCGGCGCGGCCGGTCCCTGCCGCCTCGAGCTGCTCGATGATGCGGCGGATGGCGTTCTGCTTGCTCAGCCCGTCGAGCGGTCCGGAGTTCACGAGGCGCCCGTCGCCGGTCAGGGCGACGCCCGTCACGGCGGGGTCGATCGTGTCGGTCTCGTCGACGCCGTTCTCGATGTCGGCGAGGCTGATGGCACCGGTGACCGGGGCCAGCGTGTCGACGACGACGCGGATCGGCAGACCGAACGTCCGGGCGAAGTCGAGGTCGCGCTGGTCGTGCGCGGGCACGGCCATGACGGCGCCGTGACCGTAGTCGGCGAGCACGTAGTCGGCCGCCCAGATCGGGATGCGCTCGCCGTTGGCGGGGTTGATCGCGTACCGGTCGAGCGGGATGCCGGTCTTCGGCCGCGACGCGTCCTGGCGCTCGATCTCGGTCGTGCGCTGAACCTGCTCGAGGTAGTCCTGGAAGCGCATCCGCACCTCGGCGGACGAGCCCGCGACGAGCTCCGCCGCGAGGTCGCTGTCGGGCGCGACGACCATGAACGTGACGCCGTAGAGGGTGTCGGGACGCGTCGTGAAGACGGTGACCTTCTCGCTGCGGCCCTCGATCTCGAAGTCGACGTCGGCACCGGTCGAGCGGCCGATCCAGTTGCGCTGCATCGCGAGCACCTTCGAGGGCCAGCGGCCCTCGAGCTGGTTCAGGTCATCGAGCAGCCGGTCGGCGTAGTCGGTGATCTTGAAGTACCACTGCGTCAGCTTCTTCTTGACGACCATGGCGCCGGAGCGCTCGGACGTGCCGTCGGGCAGCACCTGCTCGTTGGCGAGCACGGTCTGGTCCACCGGGTCCCAGTTGACCCAGCTGTCCTTCCGGTACGCGAGGCCCTTCTCGTACATCTTGAGGAACAGCCACTGGTTCCACTTGTAGTACTCGGGGTCCGAGGTGTGCAGCTCGCGCGTCCAGTCGAAGCTCGCGCCGTAGCGCTTGAAGCTCGTCTTCTGCTGGTCGATGTTCGCGTAGGTCCACTCGCGCGGGTCGACGCCGCGCTTGATCGCCGCGTTCTCGGCGGGCAGGCCGAAGGAGTCCCAGCCGATGGGGTGCAGCACGTTGAAGCCCTGCTGGCGCCAGTAGCGGGCGACGATGTCGCCGAACGCGAAGGCCTCGGCGTGACCCATGTGCAGGTCGCCCGAGGGGTACGGGAACATGTCGAGCACGTACTTGCGGGGGCGGCGGTCGGAGGGGTCGACCTGGAAGGTCCCCTCCTCCTCCCAGCGCTTCTGCCACTTCTCCTGGATGCGGGCGAAGTCGTACGTCTCCTGCTCGCGGGTCTCTACGTCAGTCATGGCAGCGTCCAGCGGTGTTCGGGGATGGGGATGGCGGCGAGATGTCGCGGCGCCGGGGAACAGCGTACTTAACGCGCTCGAAACATCGCACGTTCCCCCGATCGCTCAGGCGGCGGTGCTACACCTCGAGCATGAGACTGAGGCTGGCCGTGGTCTACGGAGTCGTGCTCGCGGGCATCGGCGCGATCGTCGCGGCCTCGCGACGGCGCGGCGGCACCGAGCCGACGGATGCGCTGCGTCCGGACGAGCGCCTGCTGCGCACCGGCGGCAGGCACGCCGCGGTTCCGGATGCCGCGGAGCGCGACGCCGCGGAACCGATGGACGAGACCCAGTCCGGCACCGCAGCGCCGGCCGGGAGACACCGCGCGGCGGACGACCAGGGCGAGCGTCACCTCTGACGCTCGCCGCCCTGCCTGAACGCCGCCCGGATACATCCGTCGGCGGAGGCGGAACACCAGGTCGCGTCCCTATGCTTCGAGCGAGATGAACGACGTGCTCGACGCGATCCTGCAGGCGGTGCAGAGCGTCGATCCCGTGCTCCGGACCGTGCTCGCCGGACTCGCGATCATGCTCGAGACCTCGATCCTCGTCGGGCTCGTCGTGCCGGGCGACACGGTCGTCATCGTCGCCTCGACCGCGGTCGTGAATCCGCTCGTCGACCCGGTGGAGGCGATCGCGCTCGCGATCGCGGTCGTGCTCGGCGCGCTCGTCGGCGAGAGCATCGGCTTCTGGCTCGGGCGCGTGTTCGGCCCCCGCATCAGGGCGTCGCGTCTCGGCGCCCGCATCGGCGAGCGCAACTGGGCGAGGGCGGAGCGCTACCTCGCGCGACGCGGCGGCATCGCCGTGTTCGTCTCGCGGTTCCTGCCCGTGCTGCACTCCCTCGTGCCGCTCACGGTGGGGATGAGCCCGATGTCGTACCGCCGGTTCCTGTCGTGGACCGCCCCGGCGTGCGTGCTCTGGGCGGCGCTCTACGTCGGCGTCGGCTCCCTCGCCGCCGGCACCTACCGGGAACTGTCGGACCGGATCCACGGCGCCGGCTACGTGTTCGTCGCGATCCTCGTGGCCTTCTCGGTGCTCGTGCTCGGCGGCAAGAAGCTGCTGCAGCGCCTCGAGCGCCGGCACATGCACGAGGACGAGAACGCGGAGGGGTAGGGGCCGGTATGCCGCGGGCGGCGTCGCCGAGGCGGCGCCGCGAACGCGAGACGCCCGCCCCTTCCCAGGAAGAGGCGGGCGCCCAGGCATCCGTCAGCGGGTCAGACGAGCCCCTTCTCCGAGAGCCAGTCCGACGCGATCTGGTCGGCGGACTGCTCCTCGTCGACGCTCAGCGCGTTGAGGGCGACGAGGTCCTCCGCCGTCAGCGCGGCCTGCACCTCGTTGATGACGTCCTCGACGTCACCGGCGATCTCCTCGTTCACGAGCGGCACGACGTGGGAGGCGAGGAAGAGTCCCTCGGGATCGTCGAGTGCGACAAGGTCGTTCGTCGCGATGGCGGGGCTGCCGGTGTAGATGTTCGCCACATCGGCGTCGCCGTTCACGAGCGCCTCGATCGTGAGCGGTCCGCCCGAGTCCTCGATCGCGATCCACTCGGCGACGGTCACGCCGTAGACGTCGCGGAGCCCGATCTCACCGTAGGCGCGCGCCTTCAACTCCGAGTTGCCGGCGATCGCGAGGTCGGGCACGGAGGCGAGGTCGCCGATGGACGTCAATCCGTTCGCCTCGGCGAAATCCGTGGTGACGACGTACGAGTCCTGGTCGGTCGCTTCGGCCTGGTCGAGCACCGTCAGGTTGTCCGGGAGCGCCTCCTGCAGGGCGGCGTAAACGTCCTCGGAGGTCCGGGCAGTCGTGTCGGGGTCGAAACCCTCCTGCAGCAGGTTGCCGGTGTACTCCGGGAACAGGTCGATCGCACCCGACTCGACCTCCGGGAGATATGCCTTGCGCTGGCCGATGTTGAACTGACGCTCGACCGTGAGGCCGGCGTTCTCGAGGGCTTGGGCGTAGATCTCGGCGATGATCTCGTTCGAGTAGTACGCCTGCGAGCCGATGACGATGGTCTCGTCGTCGCCGCCTCCGGAGCCGCCCGAACCGCTGGCGAGCGGATCGCTCGAGCCGCACCCTGACAGGGCCAATGACACCCCGACCGCGGCCGCGGCGAGCGCGAACCGGCCCTTGTTCCTTGCTGTGATCATGATCATTCCTTCTTCTGAGTCGGCGGAGGTTTCCGCCACCGCGCCCGGCCGACCGCCGGAGCGGACGTCTAGGTGCGGCTCGCCGCGACCCCTCGCGGCACGGCGAGGTGCTGCAGGAGCGCGAACACGCCCTCGAGCACGAGGGCCAGCGCGGTCACGAGCAACGCGCCTGCGAGCATCTGGGGGAAGTCACGAAGCGCGAGCCCAGCCTGGATGTAGCCACCGAGTCCCCCGAGGCCGATGAACGCCGCGAGCGTCGCGGTCGCGACGACCTGAAGCGCGGCACTGCGGATGCCACCGAGCAGCAGCGGCAGCCCGAGCGGCACCTCCACCTTCATGAGGATCTGCCACTCGGTCATCCCCATGGCACGTCCGGCGTCGACGGTGCGCCGATCGACGGCCTCGAGCCCTGAGTAGGCGCCGGCGAGGATCGGCGGGATGGCGAGCACCACGAAGACGAGGAGCCCGACCGCGAGCGAGCGCCCGGCGAGCAACGCGACGAAGAACAGCAGCCCGAGCGTCGGCAGGGCCCGTGCGGCGCCGGAGAGCCCGACGGCCAGTTCGCGGCCGCGTCCGGTGTGGCCGATGAGCCAGCCGAGCGGGATCGCGATGGCGGCGGCGATCGCGACCGAGAGGAGGGTGAGGAAGAGGTGCTGCGTCAGCCGCTGGCCGACCGTCTCACTGACGGGGCCGCTCAGGATCGACGCGATCGCCTCGGCGAAGAGGTTCACGAGACCGCCACCTCTCTGGCCTGCCGCCGGAGCGAGACCTTCGACGTCGCCGTGCCACGGGTCCACGGCATGAGCAGCCGACCGGCGAGCACGAGCGCGGCGTCGAGCAGCAGCGCGACGACGACGGTCATGACGATGCCCGAGAGGATCTCGACCGGGATGTTGCGCTGGAAGCCGTTGGTGAAGAGGTAGCCGAGGCTCTGCACCCCGACGAGGATGCCGACGGTGACGAGGCTCACGGTGCTGACCGCGACGACGCGCAGCCCCGCGAGCATGACCGGACCGGCGAGGGGGAACTCGACCTGCCAGAACCGGCGCCAGGGCGAGTAGCCCATCGCGGTGGCGGCCTGCCTCACGTCCGGGTCGACGGAGTCGAGACCCTCGCAGACGGAGCGCACCATGAGCGCGACGGCGTAGATGGTGAGCGTGACGAGGAGGTTCGTCTCGCTGAGGGCGCTGATGCCCACCGCGGCCGGCAGCAGCACGAGCAGCGCGAGCGACGGGATCGTGTACAGCAGCCCGACGAGCGTCAGCAGCAGCTCACGCCCCCAGCGGAAGCGGTGCGCGACCCAGCCGAGCGGCAGCGCGACGAGGAAGCCGAGCAGGATCGGCGGGATGCTGAGCCGCACGTGATCGAGCGTCAGGGCGAGGATCAGGTCGAGGTTCGACCAGAGCCACGTCACGACGCTCGCTCACCCTGCGCCGGAGCACCCACGCCGCGGAACGGCGTGGCCTTTGTTTGTCCCGTAAGGACACCCGCCGGCCGACCGTCGGAGTCGACGACGACGTCGCCCTCCGGGGTCGAGCGGATGCTGAGGGCGCGCTTGCCGCGGTCCGCCCCGATGAAGCTCGCGACGAAGTCGCTCGCGGGGTTCGTGAGGATCTGCTCGGGGGTGCCGACCTGGGCGACGCGACCGCCGCGCTCGAGGATGCAGATCTGGTCGCCGAGCAGGAGGGCCTCGTCGATGTCGTGGGTGACGAAGACGACGGTCTTGCCGAGTTCGGACTGCAGGCGGTGCAGTTCGCGCTGCAGGTCGGCGCGGACGATCGGGTCCACGGCGCCGAACGGCTCGTCCATCAGCAGGATGTTCGGGTCGACCGCGAGTCCGCGGGCGACGCCGACGCGCTGCTGCTGGCCGCCCGACAGCTGGCTCGGGTAGCGGTCGGCGAGTGACCGGTCGAGCCCGACGGTGTCGAGCAGCTCGAGGGCGCGCGCGTACGCGTCCTTCTTCTTCACCCCGGTCAGCAACGGCACCGTCGCGACGTTGTCGATGACCTTGCGGTGCGGCAGCAGCCCGGAGTTCTGCATGACGTAGCCGATGCGGCGGCGCAGGCCCACGGGCGGGATGCCCGAGATGTCCTCCCCGTCGATCTCGATCGTGCCCGAGGTCGGCTCGACCATGCGGTTGATCATCCGGAGCAGGGTCGTCTTGCCCGAACCCGACGAGCCCACGAGCACGGTCGTCTTGTGCGACGGCAGCACGAGACTGAACTCCTCGACCGCCTGCGTCCCGTCCGGGTACCGCTTGGTGACGGATCGGAACTCGATCATGGTCGGCTCATTCCTCGCGGTCGTTCCGCGGGTCGGGACCTGCCGGTCGGGCAACACACAAGCAGCATTCGGAGCCGGTCACAAGATCGTTCGTCATCCTGCTTCTTGTGGACACGCCGCCGGGGGTTCAGGCGGGCACCGGCTCGCCGTAGGTGAGGCTGAGGTGCGCCTTCAGGATGTCCCGGGCGCTCGAGATCAGGCGCTCGTCGCCCGTCGAATGAGCCGCGAACGCGCGGCTGACGAGGGCGTCGGCGATCTCGACCGAGACGCGCACGGCGTAGCGCACCTCGTCGTCGTCGCCGCCGCCGAACCGATCGTGCAGGGCGTCGGTCAGCACCGCCGCGATCCGCTCGTTGTTGGCGACCTCGGCGGGCGGGCGCACGTCGAGCCCGTCGCCGAAGCGAAGGCTGCGGAAGCCGGGCTCGTTGCGATACGCGTCGATGAAGACGTCGAGGACCGCCTCGTAGGCGTCCCACCAGGTGCTGTGCTCGTCGTCGCGCACCGTCTCGCCCACGCGGTCGGCGACCCGCTCGAGGTGCCGGCGGGCGAGGGCCTGCAGCACGGCGATGCGGTCGGGGAAGTAGCGGTAGACGGTGCCGATCGACGCTCCGGCGCGGGAGGCGACCATCGCGGTCGTCAGGCGCTCGTAGCCGACCTCGTCGATGACACCGGCGGCCGCATCGAGGAGTTCGTCGAGCCGGGCGGCGCTGCGGGCCTGCACCGGCGCGATCCGCAGGTCGGCCGGAGTCTGTCCGGAAGGGGTCGCCATCTCAGATCTCCTCACTCATCCCTTTCGGTGCGTCATGCTAGCGCCCCCTTCCTGGGGGCTTCAGGCACGACGGGTCACGATTTCACCGGGATGGTTCGGAGCAATCCTCGGGATCGTTCGGTCCGGAGGCAAGAGGACGTTCGGCCCGCCTCTGGCCCCGCCTCGCGTCGGGCCGAGCGCCCACCTGACAGAATGGAGCGCATGTGCGGACGCTTCGTGGTCGCCAGGGCGACGAGCGACCTCGTGGCTCTGTTCGACGTGGACGTCGCCGGTGAGTCGCTCGCCGAGCCGTCGTGGAACATCGCTCCGACCGATCGGATCAACGTCGTCATCGACACGCTGCCCCGCGACGATCCCGACGGCGAGCCGGTGCGCCGGCTCGAGAGCGCCCGCTGGGGCCTCGTGCCCGCGTGGGCCGAGAGCGTCGCCGGACCGCCGATGATCAACGCCCGCGCGGAGACGGTCACGACGAACCGGCTCTTCGCGGAGGCGGTCGCCAAGCGGCGCGCGTTCGTTCCGGCCTCCGGCTACTACGAGTGGACGACGGGCGACGGGCGCAAGGCCCCGCACTTCGTGCAGCTGCCCGAGGGCGAGCTCATGCTCTTCGCGGCCGTGTACTCCTGGTGGCGCGACCCCCGCCCGGCCCCCGGCGCCTCGCCGTGGCTGCTGTCCGCATCGGTGCTGACGCGCCAGGCGACCGGCCCGCTCGCCGAGATCCACGACCGGATGCCGGTGCTGCTCTCGGCCGAGTTCGCCGGCGAGTGGCTCGACCCGCACGAGGAGGCCACCGAGGACCTCGTCGAGGCCGTCAGCGAGGCCGCGACGGAGGTCGCCGAGCGCGCCGTCCACCACGAGGTCGGCCCCGACGTGGGCAACGTGCGCAACGACTCCCCCGAACTCGCCGACCCCATCGGAGCCCGATGAACCGAGGCAAGACCGGCGTCGCCGCCGCCGAGACCGAACTCATGCACCGCGCGGCCAGGATGGAGGACGCGTTCCACGAGTTCCGTGAGAAGCGCGCCCGACGCCGCGGTCTCACCTCGACGGTGATCCCCTACACCGGCTACGGAGCGCCGGGGTGGGTGCGCGTACTCGCCCGCGTGCTGCTGACCAAGCCCGAGCCGGCCAAGAGCGAGCGCAGCCGCTACGAGAACATCCGGGGCTGGCGCAGCTTCACGAGCGTGCCCGTCAACGACGTCGACGTCATCGTGCGCATCGGCGACGCCGAGCACACGGTGCGCGCCGACCGCGGCGGCGTCGTCGACGCCCGCCTCGAGGCGGACCTCTCGCCCGGCTGGCACGAGATCCACGTGCGCACCGACGAGTCGGACTGGGTGCTGGCGAAGGTCGTCGTGACCGATCCGGCGGTCGATTTCGGGGTCATCTCCGACATCGACGACACCGTGATGGTGACCGCGCTCCCCCGTCCGTTCCTCGCGGCGTGGAACACCTTCGTGCTCGACGAGCACGCCCGGCGCGCGGTCGCGGGAATGGCGGTGCTCTACGAGCGCCTCACCCGGGAGCACGACGGCACGCCCGTGATCTACCTCTCGACCGGGGCGTGGAACGTCGCTCCCACCCTCTCCCGCTTCCTCGGCCGGAATCTCTACCCCGCCGGCCCGCTGCTGCTGACCGACTGGGGTCCCACGCACGACCGCATCTTCCGCAGCGGCAAGCTGCACAAGAAGGAGACGCTCGAGCGGATCGCCCAGGAGTTCCCGGAGATGCGCTGGCTGCTCGTCGGCGACGACGGCCAGCACGACGAGGAGCTCTACGGCGCCTTCGTCCGCAGCCACCCCCAGAACGTCGTCGCGGTCGCGATCCGTCAGCTGTCCACGAGCGAGGCCGTCCTCGCCGGTGGCCGCAGCCGCGGCGAGGAGCAGTCCCGCACGTCGAACATCCCCTGGATCTACGCGCCGGACGGCGCAGGGCTCAGCGACCAGCTCGAGGAGCTGGGGCTGCTCGGCAACCGGCCCTCCGAGACGTCCTGAGGCTCCCGCGTCCCCGCTCCCTCGTGCCCCGATCCTCGAAGTCCTAGGAGAAGTGTGATCACTCCCGGTCAGACCGTGCGCCACGAACTCGCGATGCGGCGGCTCACCGTCGCCGCCGCCGATCGCGTCACGCCCGGCTTCGTTCGGGTGACGCTGGCCGGCGACGATCTCGCCTCGTTCCGGTCGCTCGGTCCCGCGGATCACGTCAAGGCCTTCTTCCCCGGCCCGGACGGGATCATCCGCACACCGACGGTCGGGCCCGACGGCATCCGTCAGCGCCCGGAGGGCGTCGTGACCCGCGACTACACCCCGCGCCGGCACACCGCCGACCGGCTCGAGATCGACTTCGCCGTGCACGGCGGCGAGGGCCCCGCCACCGCGTGGGCGCTGCGGGCGGAACCGGGCGACGAGCTCGTCGTCGGCGGCCCCCGGGGCTCGCACCTGCCGCCGACCGGGATGACCAGGGTCGTGCTCGGCTCCGACGCGTCGGCCCTCCCGGCGCTCGCGCGCTGGATCGAGCTGCTGCCCGCCGACGTCGAGATCCTCGCGCTCGTGGAACTCGAGGACGAGGCCGACCGCGCCTACCTCGAGCCGGAGCTCGTCGAGCGCGCGCGGGTGCACTGGGTGCCGGCGACGACGAAGGGGCCGACCGGCATCGAGACCGCGGTGCGGTCGCTCGCGTTCGACGAGGACACGTTCGTCTGGCTCGCCGGTGAGGCCGGCGGCCTCGTGCCGGTGCGCCGCTACCTGCGCCGCCAGCTGGGGCTGCCGAAGGAGCAGGTCGTGGTCGACGGCTACTGGCGCATCGGCGTCGTCGCCCTCGACCACCACGCTCCGCTCGATCCGTTCGACCCGATGGACTGACTCCCCACGTTCTCCCGGACGGCGACCGGTAGAACTGGAACATGGCGCTGCGCATCGAGGACTACGCCCTGATCGGCGACTGCCACACGGGTGCGCTCGTCGGCATCGACGGGTCGATCGACTGGTTCTGTCTCCCCCGGTTCGACTCCGAGTCGATCTTCGCCGCGATCCTCGGCGACGAGGACTCCGGCCGCTGGCTCGTCTCTCCCGTCGATCCGGATGCCACGGCCGAGCGCTCCTACATCGAGGACACGTTCGTGCTCGTGACGCGCTGGACCACGGCGACCGGCGTCGCGGAGGTCGTCGACTTCATGCCGCTGCGGGACGGGCGGGCGGACGTCGTGCGGCGCGTGCGCGGCATCCGCGGCACTGTCCGGATGCGGCAGGACCTGCGGCTGCGCTTCGACTACGCGGAGACCATCCCCTGGGTGCGGCAGGTGCCCGACCGCGAGGTGCACGCCCTCCTCGCCGCGGCCGGGCCGAACGCCGTGGTGGTGCGCGGCCCGCGGCTGCACGCCGCCGGGCACGCGCACGTCGCCGAGTTCGACGTCGCGGAGGGCGAGACCGTCGACACCGTGCTCACCTGGTACCCCTCGCACCGCAAGGCCCCGCGCCCGTTGCCGGTAGACGAGCGCCTCGAGCGCACGGTGCGGTGGTGGCAGGACTGGATCGCCGGTGCGAAGACCGGGGACGGCCCCTACTCCGCGCTCGTGCGGCGCTCGATGCTCGTGCTGCGGGCGCTGACCCACGAGGAGACCGGCGGCATCGTCGCCGCGGCGACGACGAGCCTGCCGGAGGACTTCGGCGGTGAGCGCAACTGGGACTACCGCTACGTCTGGCTGCGCGACGCCTCGCTCACGCTCGAGGTGCTGCTGGAGCACGGCTACGTCGAGGAGGCGCAGAACTGGCGCCAGTGGCTGCTCCGGGCGATCGCCGGCGACCCCTCCGACGTGCAGATCATGTACGGACTCGCAGGCGAGCGCCGGCTCGTCGAGTGGGAGGTGTCGTCGCTGCCGGGCTACGAGGGGTCGACCCCCGTGCGGATCGGCAACGGGGCCTTCACCCAGTACCAGGGCGACGTCTTCGGCGAGGTGATGATCGCCCTGCAGCGCGCCCGCGAGGCGGGGCTGACGGAGACGTCGTTCTCGTGGCCGCTGCAGCGGGCACTGCTTCACTACGTGTCGGAGAACTGGCAGCGGCCCGACAACGGCATCTGGGAGGTGCGCGGTCCGCAGCGGCACTTCACGCACTCCCGGGTCATGCTCTGGGCCGCGTTCGACTGTGCGATCCGCGGCGTGCGCGAGCACGGGCTCGACGGCCCCGTCGAGCAGTGGGAGGGGCTGCGCGACACGCTCCGCGACGAGATCGAGCGCGAGGGCTGGGACCCGGAGCTGAACTCCTACACGCAGTACTACGGCAGCGGCACGACGGATGCCTCGCTGCTGCAGCTGTCGGCCGTCGGCTTCGTCGACGCCGACGACCCGCGGATGCTCGGCACGGTGGCCGCGATCGAGAAGGAGCTCATGCGCGACGGGCTGCTCGAGCGCTATCGCACGGAGGAGGGCGTCGACGGGCTCGCGGGCGGCGAGCATCCGTTCCTCACCTGCTCGTTCTGGCTGGCGGAGCAGTACGCCCGGTCCGGCCGGCTCGACGACGCCCGCGCGCTGCTCGACCGGCTCGCGGGCCTCGCGACCGACCTCGGCCTGCTGAGCGAGGAGTACGCGGTCGCGGAGGGGCGGCAGGCGGGCAACACCCCGCAGGCGCTCAGCCACCTCGCCCTCGTGCGGGCGGTCGACGCGTTGGAAGCGGCGCGCCAGGGCGAGCACGCGCCGACGCGCGACACCGCTCCGTCGGACGCCTGAGGGCGGATGTCGCCGGGCGTCGCGATACTGAAGCCGTGACCACCCCTGCCGACGGGCACGCCCTGCACGACGGACGCGCCCGGACCGACGGGCGCGCCCTGGCCGACCGGCGTGCCATCGCCGCCGCGCGTCTCGCCGCGCAGAAACTCGCCGGCGAGCCCCTCGCCGAGCCCGCCGCCGTCGTGCGCCACATGCTCGCGATGCAGGCGCAGGACTACGCCGGGTCGCTCTGGTCGGTCGCCCTGCGCGCGGCGGGCACCCCGACCGCGGCCGACGTCGAGGCCGCCCTCGCGCGCAGTGAGATCGTGCGCTCGTGGCCCATGCGCGGCACCCTGCACCTGGTCGCGCCGGAGGACCTGCGCTGGCTGCTGTCGCTGACGACCGAGCGGCTCGTCGCCGGGGCTGCGGCCCGGCGGCGGGCGCTCGAGCTCGACGACGCGACGATCGAGCGCGCCCGGGAGCTCGCGACGGACGCCCTGGAGGGCGGCCGCGCCCTGCGCCGCGAGGAGCTCGGCGACCGCTTCGAGGCGGGCAGCGTCACCACCGGCGGGCAGCGGCTCTACCACCTGCTCTGGATGCTCTCGCAGACGGGAACGCTCGTCTCCGGCCCGCCCGAGGGCGCTGCCCAGACGTTCGCCCTGCTCGAAGAGCGCATCGCGCCCGTCCCCGAGCGGGAACGGGACGACGCCCTCGGCGAGCTCGTGCGCCGGTACGTGCTCTCGCACGGGCCGGCCACACGACAGGACCTCGCGCACTGGTCGGGTCTCACCGCGGCCGACGTGAAGACCGGTATCGCGGTCGCGGGCGACGCCGTCGACACGGCGGCGATCGACGGACGCGACCACCTCGTGCCGGCCGGCTGGCAGCCCGTGGCCGCAGAAGCCGAGGTGCGGCTGCTGCCCGGCTTCGACGAGCTGCTGCTCGGCTACCGCGACCGGTCCGCGTCGCTCGACGAGGGCGGCCTCGCGCTCGTCGTGCCCGGCAGCAACGGCGTCTTCCAGCCCACGCTCTCGGTCGGCGGACACGTCGAGGGGCTCTGGCGACGCCGCGTGCGCCGCGGCGCCGTCGACGTGGAGCTCACGCCTCTCGGGCGGCCGCCGTCGCAGCGCATTCTGCGGGCCGCGACGCGGGAGGCCGCGCGCTACGCCCGGCACCTCGGGCTCGCGCCGGGCGAGGTCACGGTGCCGGAGGCGTGAGCGCGGAGCCCTACTTCCCGTTCCCGCTCACGACGGATGCCGCGGCGCTCGGGCTCCGCACGAGACGGGTGCCGACCCGCTTCGGCGACGTCGTGCTCCGTCGGCGGGGGCGCGGCCGCGACGCGATCGTGCTGCTCCACGGCGCGGCGGGCGCCTGGACCACCTGGACCCCGCTGCTCACCGCGATCGACGCTCCCGACGTCGTGCTCCTCGACCTGCCAGGCTGGGGCGACAGCCCGCTGCCGTCGCCGCCCACGGTGGAGGCGCTGAGCGCCGCCGTCGCCGAGGCGCTCGAGGCATCCGGAGTCCGCACCTGGCGCGTCGTCGGGCACTCGCTCGGCGGGTTCGTGGCGCTACACCTCGCCGCGACGCGGCCGGATGCCGTGCGCTCGGCCGCTCTCGTCAGCGCCACGACCCTGTCGGTGCTCGACGGCATCGAGCGCCCGCTGCGCCGGTTCGGCACCTCCGGCGCCTTCACCGCACTGCTGCAGGTGATGCGCGTGGGGGCGCTGCTCGGCGCGGCGGCTCACCCCATCGCCCGCGGCCTCGCGCGGCTCGGCGTGCTGAAGGTGCTGATGCGGCCGCTCTTCGCCCACGGGGGCCGGATCGACCGCTCGGCCGTCGACGCGCTGGCCCGCGACATCCGGCCGCGGTCGTTCGCCCTGGCGGCGGCGGCCGTCCGGCGCTACCCCGCGCGCACCCTGTGGCGTGGCATCCGCTGCCCCGTCGTCGCCGTCTCGGGTGAGCGCGACTTGTTCGTGCTCGAGGAGGACAGGCGGGAGCTCGGCGGGATCGTGCCGGGCTCGGTGCATCTCACCCTGCCCGGTGCCGGGCACTTCGCCCATGTGGAGCAGCCGGCCACCACGGCCCGGCTGCTCGGGCTCGGCGGCTAGGCCGCCGGGGCGGCTGCTCGGGGGCGGCGGCTAGGCCGCGCGGCTCGGCTGCTCGGGCTCGGCGGCTAGGCCGCCGGGGGCGCGAGCCGGAGCCGCTCGACGAGCAGCCGGCGCGCCGCGTCGTCGATCTGCTGCTCGGAGAGACGCCCGTTCCGGACGGCGGCCGCGAGGTCGGCGATGAGCGCGCCAGGGTCGGCGGGCCCGATGTAGAGCACGAGCGTCGCGCCGGCGGCGAGCGCGCGGATCGCGTTCTCGGACGTCGAGGCGTACTGCGGGTCGCGTGAGTCCTCGAGCATCCGGAGGTCGTCGGTCACGATGATCCCGTCGAAGCCGAGCTCCTCGCGCAGGACGCGGTGCCACTCGGGCGAGAGCGACGCCGGCTGCGGGTCGACGGCCTCGTAGCGGAGGTGGCCCATCATGACGAGCTCTGCGCCGGCGCCGATTCCCGCCTCGAAGGGACCCGCGACCTCCGCACGCCACTGGTCGTAGCCCATCGGCGTGCCGGGGACCGTCTCGTGGCTGTCGGCCGGGGTGACCCCGTGCCCGGGGAAGTGCTTGATCGCCGAGAGCACCGGCTCCTCGCCCTCGAGCGCGGCCACGACCCGCGGCGAGGCGAGCTCCGCGGTGTCGCCGAGGGTGCGCGACCAGATGAACGAGGACCTTTCCCCGGTGACGTCGGCGACGATCCCGAAGTTGGTGTTGACGCCGAGGGAGGTCAGCAGCGCCGCGCGCGTGGCGAAGGCGTCCCTGGTCGCGCCGGCGTCCTGATCGCGCAGCGCACGGGCGCCGGGCGTCGGATCGATCGTGACGCGGCGCACCGGGCCGCCCTCCTGATCGATCCCGACGAGGAGGGGCAGCGCGGGATCGAGCTGCATCGCCGCGGTGACCTCGGCGAGCCGCGCCTCGTCGTCCGGCGGCACGTTGTCGCGCATGACGATGAGGCCGCCGGGGCGGTGCGTGCCGACATAGGAGGAGATCGCCGCGGCGTCCGTTCCCGGCGCGTGCAGCATGAGCAGGCTCGCGACCTTCTCCTCGAGCGTCATCGCTGCGAGCCGCCGCTCGGCCGCGAGCACGAACGGGTCGGGCGGCGGCGGGAGCTCCGTGCGGGTCGCGCGCGACAGCGTCGGCGCCGCGCCCGCGCAGCCCGCGATCACGAGGATCACGAGCAGAAGGGAGAGCACGCGGAGCGGATGGAGCATCCGCCCCAGTTCAGTCGAACCAGGCCAGGCGCGCAAATTCCTCGGGCTCGAGCCCGAGGCATCCGTCGGCGAGCGCGACCTCGGAGCGGGCGCGGCCCACCTCCGCGTCGGCGCGGGCGAGCACGAGCAGCACCTCGGGACCGAGGAGAGTGCGATCGAAGCGCAGCACCGCCACGTCGCCGCCGGCGCTCACGCCCGTCACCTCGACCGTGCCACGGACGAGGGCGAGCACGCCGCGGCCTCGCCAGACGAAGCGGTCCTCCCGCCAGGCGAGGGTGGCCCTGGCGTCGACGCGCTTGCCGTCCTCGCCGATGTGCGTGCCGCGCCCGTCGAGCACGACGGGATCGGCGCTGACGAGTTCCCACTCGAACGTCGCCTCGCGCCGCTCGCCCTGGAGCCAGCGCGCGTAGTCGGTGGCACAGAGCCGCCAGGTGCCCGGAAGCACCTCGGCGATCCGTGCGGGGATCTCGAGACCCGGCATGGCGCAACGGTACTGCCGGCGACGCGGGCGACCGCCCGGGAGCGCGACGACACGCTGATAGCGTCGAGCGAGATGCCGTCGCGGAGGGACAGTTTCGTCGAGCCGGAGCCGCGCCTCGAAAGCGCCGCTGCCGGAGATCGGCGCGCCGACGAGCCAGACCCGCACGTCGTGCGCGCCGTCGCCGCGTATCTCGCGGTGCTGCTCGTGCTCGTGCTGGGTGTCGCGACCGCGGTCGTCGCCGCGGTGTACACACCGACGCGCCAGGGGCTGTCGGAGGCGTCCGCGCGGGCGGAGGCCGGCGCTGCCGTGATCGTGCCGGCCGTGCCGCCCGCGGAGGTGCCGCCGCTGCTGCAGGTGGAGGGCGCGTCGGCGGTTCCCGTGCTGCCGAGCACGGGTTCGGGGGTACCCGTGATCGCCGCCGATGCGGACGGCCTGGTGGGGGTGCTGCCGGCCGTCGAGCCGCTCGTCGACCCCCGCTCGCTCGCGGCGACGCTCGCCGGCGAGGCGCCGGGGCTCGCGGTGCCCTCCGACGCCGAGCGGCTCGTCTTCGCCCTGCAGGGCACCGACGCCGCGGTGGAGTCGGCCTGGATCGTCGACGGGTCGGGGCTCGCGGCGCGCGTGGAGGCGGAGGACGGCACGCTCACGGTGCCGGCGGGCGCCCGCGGCGTCGTCGCCTTCGACGTGGCGGTGCGCACCGCCGAGCCCACCGCGCTGGCCGACGCGGTCTTCGGCGTGACCGCCGAGTCCGGCTCCGTGCTGCAGGGCCTCGGCGGCACCGAGCGCTGGGCGCTCGTCGCGTCGACGGTGACCGACACCGAGGGGCTGCTGCGCGGGCGGATCGTGCCGGATGCCACGCCGGAGGTGCCCGTCGTGGTCGCCGCGGAGGCCGCGTCCCGCCTCGGGGTGGCCGCGGGCGACACCCTGACCGTCGACCTCGCCGGCAGCCGCGCGACCGGACGGGTCGCCGACGTCGTGCCCGTCGTGCCCGGGGGCGCCGAGGTCATGGCCGATCTCGCCGCGGCCCACGGGGCGATCGCGGCGACGGGCGGAGCGGTGCCCACCGCGTACGAGGTGTGGGCCGACGGGGACGACGCGGCGCTCGACCGGCTCGGCGCCCTCGCGCCCTCCGCGGTCGAGCGTTCCGCCGAGTCGGCGACCGGAGACGCCGGTCCGTTCGCGACCGGGTTGTGGCTCGCCGCGATCGTGCTGCTGCTCGCCGGTGGCGTCGGGGCGGCCGCCCTCGGCCTGTCGCCGCCCACCGCGCTGCGCGGGTTCGCGCTCGGCCGCGGCGCCGCCGCTCCCCTGCTCGGGGCGGTGGCCCCGCCGGTGCTGCTCGTCGTCGGCGGGATCCTCGTCGGCGGCCTGCTCGGCACCGCCGTCGCGCTCGGCGCCGTGCCGGGGTGGGTGCGCTGGGGCGTCCCCGGGTTCCCGCCGGAGGCCGACGTGATGCTGCGGTTCGACGCCGCCCCGCTCCTCCTCGTCCTCGGGGTGCTCCTGGCCGGCACCGCCGTCGTCGCGTTCCGCGTCGCGCGCGAGGTGCGTCGGCGCGAGTCCGACGCCGGCCCCCGCCGCACGGGCGAGATCCCGATCATCCCGTCGCCCGCGCCCGCCTCGCGGGTGCTGGCGCCGCCGACTGCCGCGGCACCGCCGCCGCAGGAGTCACTCGGCGCGGAGGCACCGCAGCAGAAGGCACCGAGCACGGACGCGCCCCTGCCGCAGGCATCCGCGCCCGAGGCCGCACCGAGCGCGCAGGAGCCGGGCGCCGCCGACCCGCCACGGCGGCGCGGGTCGCACCGGGCGCCGGGGCAACCCGACACCGGTCCGGTCCCCCGGCAGCGTCGCGCCGCCCACCGTGCGCCGGGCGACCCCGACACCGGCCCGATCCCCCGTCAGGACGACCGCGCCTGAACGCGCTCCGGGTTGCGGATGCCGGCGAGGCTCACGAGCCCTCCGGCGACGAGCAGCACGGCGGTGGCGAGGACAGCGCGGCGGAAGCCGTCGAGTCCCACACCGCCGCCCGTGATGAGCCCGCCGAAGGCGATCGCCACGAGTCCCGCGACGCGGGCGACGGCGTTGTTGACCGCCGAGGCGATGCCCGCCCGCTCCTCCTCGATCGCGCCCAGGATCGCGTTGGTGAGCGGTGACACCGTGAGGCCGAGCCCGATGCCGAAAAGCAGGATGCCGGGCAGCAGCCCCGTCCAGTAGTTCACGGGCATGCCGACGGAGAGCATCAGGAGGAACCCGAGGGCCGCGACGAGCGGTCCGGCGGTCATGAACACGCGCGGCCCGAACCGGGCGTCGAGGCGGCCGACGACGGGTGAGAGCACGATGAGCAGCAGCGTCACGGGCAGGGAGGCGAGCCCCGCGAGCGTCGCCGAGTAGCCCGCCGACTCCTGCAGGAACAGCACGAGCACGAACCCGGAGAGCGACAGCGCCGCGTAGATGAACGCCGTCGCAAGGTTGCCCCAGCCGAAGTTGCCGTTGCGGAACAGCCCGAGCGGCATCATCGGCTGAGCCGCCCGCCGCTCGTGCCAGAGGAACGCCGCGAAGGCGAGCACGCCGGCGACGAGCGGCACGAGGATGACCGGCGAGGCCCAGCCGAAGTTCTGCTGCTCGATGAGCGCGAAGACCGGCAGCCCGATTCCGAGCACCCCGAGCACCGCGCCCGGCACGTCCAGCCGGGCCGCACGCCGCTCCTGCGGCAGCGACAGCCGCGCGAGCAGGACCAGCACGACCGCGATGGGCGCGACGTTGATCGCGAAGACGAGACGCCACGACGCCAGATCGACGAGCAGCCCGCCGAGCACCGGCCCGGCGATCGTCGCGGCGCTCGTGTACGCCGTCCACAGGGCGATGGCGCGCGCCCGCCGCTCCGGCGGGAAGACGGCGACGATGATCGCGAGCGAGCTCGGCACGAGCAGCGCCGCCCCGATCCCCTGCACCGCCCGCGCGACGACGAGGATCTCGGGGGTCGGGGCGACGGCGCAGGCCAGCGACGCGACGCCGAAGCCGAGGAGCCCGAGCCGCAGCACCCGCGCCCGGCCGACGAGGTCGCTCAGCGAGCCGGCCAGCAGGATGAGCGCGCCGAGCGTGACGAGGTACGCGTCGACGACCCACTGCTGCAGGCTGAGCCCCGCGTCGAGTTCCTCGGCGATGGCGGGCAGGGCGACGTTGACGATCGTGCCGTCGAGGAACGAGACGAAGCTCGCCAGGACGGCGACCCACAGGGTCAGGCGTTCGGTGCGCTGCACCCGCACAGTCAAGCACCGCCCTACGATGAGGGACATGCCCCGCTCGGCCCTCGCTCTCGCGGGGTCGACGCACCCAGGACCGGCGGTGCTCGTCACGACGGTGTCGACGCTCTTCGCGCTGGGGCTCGGGGTCTCCGGCTGGCGCCTCGCCGTCGTCGTCGTGGCCGTGCTGGCCAATCAGCTCTCGATCGGGCTCTCCAACGACTGGATCGACGCCGAGCGCGACAGGGCGGTCGGCCGGCGCGACAAGCCCGTCGCGCGCGGTGACGTCTCCGTCGGAGCGGTGCGTGTCTGGGCGATCGGCACGCTCGTGGCATCCGTCGTGCTCGCCTGCGTGCTCGGCGCCGGCGCCGGCATCGGTATCTCGCTGCTCGCGCTCGGCGGCTGGGCGTACAACCTCGGTCTCAAGCGCACGCTCGCCTCGGTGGTGCCCTACCTCGTCGGGTTCGGTGCGCTGCCCGTCGGCATCGGTTTCGCGGCGGAGCAGCCGGTCTGGGTGCCGGCGTGGCTGCCCGTGGCCACCGCCCTGCTGGGTGCCGCGGCGCACTTCGCGAACGTGCTGCCCGACCTCGAGGACGACGCCGCGACAGGCGTGCGCGGTCTGCCGCACGCGCTCGGCCGGCGGGTGTCGGGGCTCGTCGGCTTCGCCCTGCTCGCCGCGTCGGCCGCGGTGCTGACCTTCGGCCCGGCCGGCGCGCCCTCCTGGCCGTACGTCGCGGGGTTCGTGCTGTCGCTCGGGATCGCCGTCGCGGGTGCGACTATCGCGCTCACCCGCCCGCCGACGCGATTGCTGATGCGCCTCGTGATGTTCGCGGCGCTGCTCGACGTGCTGCTGATCGCGTTCGCGACCGACAGACTGCTCGCCTAGGCGACCTGCCCGCCCTCGGCGGCCGCGTCGGCCCCTCGGCTGACCGCCTCCTCCGCGGTCGGGGCGGATGCCCAGCGGTCGACCGCCTCGAGGAGCGTCGGGGCCACGAGCACGCGGAAGTGCCCCACGACGTCGAGGCGCACGTTCTCGGCGCCCTCGAGCTCGCTGCCCTTCGGCAGGAACTGGTCGAGCTTCGGGTACACGCTGAGGATCCGGGCGTTCGACCGGGCGTCGGCGGCGAGCATCGAGACGACGCGATCGTGCCGGCGGAAGGCGCGGAGCGACGAGATCGGAGCGAAGTCCGCCCAGGGACTGCCGGAGAAGGGGGTCGCGACCGCGAGCATCCGGTCGATCCGGCGGCCGCCCGTCGCCTCCTGCACGACCATGAGGTGCTTACCGATGAGGCCGCCCTTGCTGTGGGCGACGACGAGGACGTGGCGGAGGTCGTGCTCGACGAGGTAGTTCCAGACGATGTCCGCCGACGGCGCGATGGGCGAGCTGTTGTGCCGCAGCCCGGCGACCACGTGCACGGGGTGCCCGCGGCGGTGCAGCCGGTGGCCGACGAGGGCGAGGAACTGCCAGGTCTCGTAGACCCCCGGCAGCAGGATGACTGGGGCGCGCGTGCCCTCGAGCCAGCGCTTCGGCGGGTTCGGCCGGAGCACGTGCCGCAGCTCGACGGCGCCGGCCCAGACGTAGTCGAGGAGGACGCCCGCGATCTTGCCGATCACAGGCACTCCCCGGCGAAGGAGTCGACCAGCGACGCGAGGCGTTCGGGGGCGGTGAACATGACGACGTGCGGGCCGGGGACCTCCTCGTGCCGGCCGCGCTGCGCCAGTCCCGCGAGGGAGCGCGACCACTCGCCGGGCGAGACCGGGTCGCGGTCGCCGCGGATGACGAGCACGGGCTGCGTGAGGTTCGGCACGCGCCGCTCGATGCGGTCGCCGAGCATCGTCGGGAGCTGGCGGAGGTAGTAGGGGATGCCGGAGCGGAAGAGGTAGTCGCTCAGCACGGTCAGATTCGAGCGGACCGGCTCCCGCGTCATGTCGAGGCCGAGCCGCAGCGCCTGACGCACCACGGAGCGCGCGACGGGATCGACGGTCGGGCCGACCAGCACGACGCCGGCGACGAGATCGGGGCGAGCCTCGGCGAGGGCGGCGGCCACCTGCGCGCCCATCGAGTGACCGACCACGACGACGCGGTCGAGGCCCTCCTCGTCGAGCGTCTTGGCGACGGCGTCCGCGTGGTCGTCGATCGACTGCGGCTCCTCGGGATTGCGCGCCCGCCCGAAGCCGGGCAGGTCGACGCTGAGCCCGGCGCGCCGGGGCTCGAGGGCGTCGATCGTCGGTCCGAAGTAGCGCGTCGAGACGCCGATGCCGTGCACGAGCACGAGCGTGGGGGCGCCGACGCCGAACCGGCGCGCGACGAGGGCCCTCCCCGAGGTGGTGTCGTGCGTGCGCGGCATCCGTCCACTCTATGAACGAGTGCGGCGCCGTTGCCGTGAGCCCGCTGAACGGGTGGCCAGGCGGGCCCGTCGTGCGTAGCGTCGAAGACACACGCCTTCGGGAAGGAGCAGTCATGGACCGCGAGTACGAACCCGTCGCCGACGACGAGCGCGAGGTGCCCCTTATCGAGGACGACGCCGACGATCTCCCCCGCCCGACAGTGGACTGGAACGAGGAGATCGAGGAGACCGAGGCGGATCCGGAGCCCATTGGGCTCGACGAGGAGCGCGATGTCTGAACGCCTCCTTGGAGGGAAGCGGAAGGTTACTCAAATCTGCAGAGACCGCAAGGGGGCGTCCTCTCAACTTCCGCTGCTGCTCTGAACAGGTGGTCAAGCCAGCGCCACTTCCTTCTTCCCCTGGACAGGAAGGTCGCCATGGACCGCACCGTCGACGCCCTCGTGCTCGCCCACCTCGACATCGCCGACTCGATCGCGCGCAAGTACTCCGGCCGCTCCGGCGACTGGAGCGACCTGCGCCAGGTCGGCTACCTCGGCCTGGTGAAGGCCGCGCAGCGGTTCGACCCGGAGCGCGGTGACGACTTCGTCTCCTACGCCGTGCCGACGATCTCGGGCGAGATCAAGCGCCACCTGCGCGACAACGGCTGGTTCATCCGCCCGCCGCGCGCCGTCCAGGACACCCGCACCGCGATCATGCGCGTGACGAGCCAGCTGACGCAGCGCCTCGGCCGCGCGCCCGGCCGCGAGGAGCTCTCCCTCGAGCTCGGCGTGCCGCTCGAGCTCGTCGACGAGGCGCTGAGCTGCCACGAGAGCCTCCGCCCGTCTTCGATCGACGCGTCGGTCGGCGGCGACGACTCCCTCTCGCTCGCCGACACGCTGAGCGCCCCCGACGACGACTTCGAGCGCGCCGAACTGCTGGCGCAGATCAGCCCGGCCACCCGGGCCCTGTCGGCCCGCGACCGCCGCATCCTCTACCTGCGCTTCTACGAGGAGTGGAGCCAGCAGAAGATCGGCGAGGAGCTCGGGGTCACCCAGATGCAGGTGTCGCGCCTCATCCAGCGCATCCTCGCGACGCTGCGCGAGTCGATCGGCGTGACGACCGACGAGGTCGCCGAGGCCGCTACGGCTCGTCCGGCAGCCGCCGCGACGCGACGACCCGCTCCGCGATCTCACGCAGCCTGACGTTCGCGTCCTGCGAGTAGCGCTTGAGCACGGCGAAGGCGCGGTCCTCGTCGAGCCCGTAACGCTCCATGAGGATGCCCTCCGCCTGCCCGATCACGAGACGGGACGCGAGCGCCTGGGCCAGACCCTCGCGCTCCCGCACCTGATCGAGGCCGGCCGCGGCGTGCGCGCCAAACACGCGGAATGCGTCGAGCGCGCCGTCGGCGAAGCCGTCGCGGCGCGAATAGGCGACGAGGGCGCCGAGCACCGCGCCGCGGGCGACGAGCGGCACAGCGAGCGCCGCCGGGAACGCACCGAGCGGCGCGCGGGCCACGGGGCCCTGCAGGGCGTCGGTCACGAGACCCGAGAGCTCCGCCTCCGTCGCGCCCGCCGCACCCTCGCCGGAGGCGTGGGCGACGCGCGGGCGGTCCTTCGCCCCGAGCAGCACGAGCGCCGCGGCATCCGCGGCGAGCAGCCGCATCGCGGCACGCACCACGACGGCGAAGGCGCCCTCGCTGGCCTGCTGTGCGGCCAGCTCGAGTGCGAGCTCGGCGAGCGGGTCGCCCGTGGTGTCGATCGTGTCCATCCCTCTCACTATGGCACCCACCGGTTTCGATCCGATTCCGCGAGCCGTGTGTACTGCTTCTCACTCCCGGGTACGCGACTGGACTAAGACCCTCACCACGCGGAGCGAGCATGACCGGCACGAACGACCACGCCGCCATCGGCGGCGCGCCGCGCGCGCTCGTCACCGGTGGCGCCGGCTTCGTCGGCTCGCACCTCTGCGACGCGCTGCTCGACCGCGGCTTCGAGGTGATCTGCCTCGACGACCTCTCCTCCGGCACCCGGTCGAACGTCGCCGGCGCGCTCGGCTCACCGCGCTTCCGGCTGATCGAGGCGGATGTCAGCGCCGCCGCCGACCTCGACGAGCCGCTCGACCTCGTCGTGCACCTCGCCTTCCCCCGCGTCGGCGACTGGGTCGACGCGCCGCTGCCCGCGCTCGGTTCCATCTCGGCGGGCACGCTCCGCGCGCTCGACCTCGCCCGCGCGGCGGGCGCCCGCTTCGTGCTCGGCTCCACGTCGGAGATCGCCGGCGACGCGGCATCCGACACCGGCGACCCGCGGGAGCCCTATCTGCTCGCCCGGCGGCTCTCGGAGTCGCTCGTCGCGACCGCGCGGGCCCGCTACGGGCTGGACACGACGATCGTGCGGATCTTCCCGACGTACGGGCCGCGGATGCGCCCGGGCGGCGCGCTCGGCTCGATGATCGAGCAGGCGAGGCGCGGCAGCCCGCTCATGCTCACCGGCACGGGCGCCGCGCCGTTCCCGCTGTGCTTCGTCTCCGACGTCGTGCGGGGCATCCTGGCGGCGGCGGACAGCCCCCTGCCCGGGCCCGTCGAGATCGGCGACCCGGCCCCGCTCCCCCTCGCCGTCGTGGCGCAGCGGGTGCTCGCGCTCACGGGATCGCGGTCGACGCTCGGCTTCCTCGAGGCGCCGGGGTCGGCGGTGCCACCGCGGGTGGCCGACACGACGCTCGCCGAGAAGGTGCTCGGCTGGCGGCCGCGGGTCGGGCTGGACGAGGGCCTCGCACTCACCCTCGACGCGCTGGAGTGGCGCGCGGGGCTCGCTCCGGCGGTCTGAGCCCGGGCCTTCGCGCGCCCGGCTAGTCCCGCCGCGCAGTGAGCCCGTCGACCGCCTCGAGCACGTCGTCGACGGTCACGGCGAGCAGCGCGGGGTCGGGCTCGCTGCCGAACGTGTCGCCGACGCGCAGGGACTCGTCCGTCAGCACGACGTGCGGTCCGTCGGCGGGCGGCCCCCAGTGCCGCGGCTCGGCCGGGCCGAAGATGACGACGCTCGGCCGGCGGTACGCCGTGGCGAGGTGCGCGGCCCCGGTGTCGGCGGAGACGACGACCGACGCGTCCGCGATGAGCGCGGCGAACCCGCTGAGATCCAGCTCGCCGGCGAGCACCGCCGACTCGGATGCGCCCGCCGCCTCGGCTGCGGCGAGGGCGCGCGGCCGCTCCTTCGCGCTGCCCGAGAACACGACCTCGCGGCCCTCCTCGATCATCGCCCGGGCGACAGCGCCGAACCGCTCGACCGGCCACTCGCGCGAGCCGTAGAACGCACCGACGTGCAGCACGGCGGCACCGGGTCGCACGGAGGGCGTCTCGGGCACGTCGATCGCGACGTCGGCGGCATCCGCCTCGTACCCGTGCTCGCGCACGAGCCGCGCCCAGCGCTCCCGCTCGTTGATGTCGTCGCGCCACTCGGGGCCGTCCCAGCCCGGGGAGGCGTGCCCGATGCGGCGGCGCGCCTGGAGGAGCTCGAGCGCCCCACGGCTCTCCGGGCCGTTGCCGTGGAAGTTGACGGCCGTGTCGATCCGTCCAGCCGGGAGCGGGAGCGGGTGATCCAGCCCCGGGGTCGGCAGCAGCGCGTCGACGCCCGGCACCAGATCGATGATCGGCTCGAGCCAGCCCGGCATCGCGAGTATCAGGCGATGCTCAGGGAATGCCCGGCGCAAGGCCTTGATCCCCGGCACCGAGACCAGCAGGTCGCCGAGCTTCAAAGCCCGCAGTACCAGGAGTTCTTCGCGTCCGTCGGGGTCACCGAGATGCTGCACGAACCCACCTTCGCACATCCGAAATATGCCCCCGACCAGGCCAGAGAAGTAGGAGTTCTCACTTTTGAGCAGGTTTGGGCGGCCCGGAGTGCGGGAACTGCGGGGAACATGAGCGCAACGCACCCCCAGGGTCGGCCGGCAGCCGTGCTGTTCGACCGCGACGCGACGCTCGTGGTCGACGTGCCCTACAACGGCGACCCCGAGAAGGTCGTGCCGATGCCCGGCGCGATCGCCGCGGTCGCGGCGGTGCGCTCCGCGGGCATCCGCACGGGGGTCGTCTCCAACCAGTCGGGCATCGCCCGCGGCCTCCTCACCCGCGACCAGGTCGACGCCGTCAACGCCCGCGTCGACGCACTCTTCGGCCGCTTCGAGACCTGGCAGATCTGCGAGCACGGCCCGGACGACGGATGCCGCTGCCGCAAGCCCCGGCCCGGCATGGTGCTCGACGCCGCCCGCGCGCTCGGGGTCGACCCCGCCGACGTCGTCGTGATCGGCGACATCGGGGCCGACGTCGGCGCGGCGGCCGCCGCCGGCGCCCGCGGCATCCTCGTGCCCACCCCCGTCACGCGCGCGGAGGAGATCGACGCCGCGGAGACCGTCGCGCCCGACCTCGCCACCGCCGTGGCGCTCGCGCTCGGCCTCCGGCGCGCGGAGCCGCGCCGCTCGGGGGTCCCCGCGTGAGCCGCGTGCTCGTCGCGCGGCTCGACAGCGCGGGCGACGTGCTCGTCAGCGGCCCCGCCGTCCGCGCGGTCGCCGCGCACGCCGACGAGGTGCTGCTGCTCTGCGGTCCGCAGGGGGCCGCAGCCGGACGGCTGCTGCCCGGCGTCGACCGCGTCGCCGTCTGGGCCTCCCCCTGGATCGTCGCGCCCGCACCCGACGCGACGCCGGAGCACCTCGCCGA
Organism: Desertivibrio insolitus; assembly: GCF_017355965.1. Lineage (GTDB taxonomy): Bacteria > Actinomycetota > Actinomycetes > Actinomycetales > Microbacteriaceae > JAFIQW01. Next base: position 40,389 of record NZ_JAFIQW010000006.1, on the reverse strand, counting down.
GCTGCACCGGATCGTCACCGACTTCGCGCCCGACGAAGCGGTCATCCTGACGAGCTTCCACCAGTCGCCGCTCCCCCTCGCCCTCGCCCTCCGCCTCGCCGGCGTGCCGCGGATCAGCGGGGCGAGCGTCGACTACGCCGGCAGCCTGCTCGACGTGCGGCTCAAGCCGGGCGAGGACTTCTCCGAGGACATCCCCGAGCCGGAGCGGGCGCTGCTCATCGCGCGCGCGGCGGGCTTCGAGCTGCCCGCGGGCGACGAGGGCACCCTCTCCGTCGTGCAGGCCGACGTACCCGCCGACCTCGACCTGCCCGAGGAGCCGTTCGTCGCCGTGCACCCCGGCGCCGCGGTGCCCGCCAGGGCCTGGCCCGCGTCGCATCACGCCGCCGCCGTCGAGCTGCTCGCCGCCCGCGGCATCCGCACCGTCGTCACGGGCGGACCCGCCGAGGCCGCGCTGACCGCCGAGGTCGCCGGCCGCCACGGGCTCGATCTCGGCGGACGCACCGACCTCGCGACCATGGCCGGCGTGCTCGCCAGGGCCGCCGTCGTCATCACGGGCAACACCGGCCCCGCGCACCTCGCCGCCGCGGTCGGCACGCCCGTCGTGAGCCTCTTCTCCCCCGTCGTCCCGGCGTCGCGATGGGCGCCGTACGGCGTGCCCGTCGTGCTGCTCGGCGACCAGCAGGCCGCCTGCCGCGGCACCCGCGCGCGGGAGTGCCCGATCGCGGGGCACCCGTGCCTGGCATCCGTCGACCCGGCGCAGGTCGTCGACGCCGCCCTGACCTTCCTGCCCGGCGCCGGCGCCGCGCCCCGAGACCTCGAGGAGGCCCTGTCGTGAGGATCCTGCTCTGGCACGTGCATGGCGGCTGGACCGACGCGTTCGTGCGCGGCGAGCACGAGTACCTGCTGCCGACCCTGCCGGAACGCGACGCGTGGGGGCTCGGCCGCGGCGGCCGCGACTGGCCGGAGTCCGCGATCGAGGTGCACCCGTCCGAGCTGAAGGACGCGGGCGTCGACGTCGTCGTGCTGCAGCGCGTCGAGGAGCTCGACGAGGCGGAGCGGCTGCTCGGGCGGCGACTCGGCCGCGAGGTGCCGGCGGTCTTCCTCGAGCACAACACGCCGAAGGACGGGTCCGTGCCGACGAGCGTGCACCCGCTCGCCGACCGCGGCGACATCCCGATCGTGCACGTCACCCACTTCAACGCCCTGTTCTGGGACACCGGCCGCGCCCCGACGACGGTCATCGAGCACGGCATCGTCGACTTGGGGCCGCTGTACACGGGCGAGCTGCCGCGGCTCGCGGTCGCGATCAACGAGCCCGTGCGCCGCTGGCGGGTCACCGGCACCGACCTGCTCCCCCGCTTCGCGGAGGTGGCGCCGGTCGACGTCTTCGGCATGGCGACCGACCACCTCGCCGAGGCGCTCGAGGTTCCGGATGCCGCGGTGACCGGTGTCGGCGACGTCAAGACCGCCCGGCTGCACCCCGAGCTCGCCCGCCGGCGCCTCTACCTCCACCCGCACCGCTGGACCTCGCTCGGGCTCTCGCTGCTCGAGGCGATGCACCTCGGCATGCCCGTCGTCGCCCTCGGCGCGACCGAGGCGTGGCGCGCGGTGCCGCCGGAGGCGGGGGCGATCTCCACGGATGTCGGTGAGCTCGTCGCAATGGCGCGGCGGCTCGTCGACGACCCCGACGAGGCGCGAGCCCGGGGGTCGATTGCACGGGAGGCCGCGCTCTCGCGGTACTCCCTCGCCCGGTTCCTCCGCGACTGGGATCACCTGCTCGGCGACCTCGCCGGCACGGCCGTGCCCCTCGTGGGCTCGAACGGAAGGGAAGCACGATGAGGATCTCCATGGTCTCCGAGCACGCGAGTCCGCTCGCGACGCTCGGCGGGGTCGATGCGGGCGGTCAGAACGTGCACGTGGCGGCGCTCGCCGCCGCGCTCGCCCGACGGGGACACGACGTCACCGTCTACACCCGCCGGGACGACGCGTCCCTGCCCCGCTGGGTCGCCATGGGCGAACGCGTGCGCGTCGTGCACGTCGACGCCGGCCCCGCCGAGCGCATCCCGAAGGACGACCTGCTCCCCTACATGGGCGAGCTCGCCGACGGGATCGCCGCCGACTGGAAGCGCGGCCGCCCCGACGTCGTGCACAGCCACTTCTGGATGTCCGGCATCGCCGCCCTCGACGCCGCGCGCCGGTTCGACCCGGCCGTGCCCGTCGTGCACACCTTCCACGCGCTCGGCAACGTCAAGCGCCGCCACCAGGGCTCGCAGGACACGAGCCCGGAGGAACGCTCGGAGCTCGAGCCCTGGGTCGGCCGCACCGTCGACCGGGTCGTCGCGACGTGCTCCGACGAGGCGTTCGAGCTGCGGGCTCTCGGCGTCCCCCGGCAGAAGATCTCCGTCGCGCCGTGCGGCGTCGACCTCGACCTGTTCACCCCGACCGGCCCACGCGAGGCGAGGAGCGCCCGCTACCGGGTCGCGTCGATAGGGCGCATGGTTCCCCGCAAGGGCGTCGAGCTCGTCGTGCGCGCGATCGCCCAGCTCGTCGACGCCGGCCGCGACGACGTCGAGCTCCTGATCGTCGGCGGGCAGCCGGATGACTCGGGGCACGACCCCGAGGCCGACCGCATCGCCGCGCTCGCCCGCGAGCTCGGCATCGCCGATCGCGTCGTGTTCCGCGGGCAGGTGCCGCAGGCCGAGCTGCCCACCGTGCTGCGCAGCGTCGACGCCGTCGTCTGCGCCCCCTGGTACGAGCCGTTCGGCATCGTGCCGCTCGAGGCGATGGCCTGCGGGGTGCCGGTCGTCGCGGCATCCGTCGGCGGTCTCATCGACACGGTCGTGCACGGCAAGACCGGCCTGCACGTGCCGCCGCGCGACCCCGGCGCGATCGCCGAGGCGCTCGAGCAGCTGTTCGAGGATCCCGAGCGAGCCCGCGCCTTCGGCCGCGCCGGCCGCCAGCGCGCCCGCGCCCGCTACTCGTGGGACCGCATCGCCGCCGACACCGAGCGCTTCTACCTCGAGACGCTCGAGCAGAGCGGCCTCACCGCCGACGAGGCATCCGGCCCCGCCGACGGCACCCTCGCCACCGTCACCCGTCTCCAGACCGCCCAAGGAGCAGCCCGATGACCGACATCCGTGAGGCCCTGGAGCATCACATCGACACGCTCGCCCCGACCCTCGTCGCGCTGCGCGGCGAGGCGGAGCACCTGACCGCCTGGGGCACGCACCTCGCCGACAAGCTCGACGGCGGCGCGCGTCTGCTCGCGGCGGGCAACGGCGGCTCCGCGGCCGAGGCGCAGCACCTCACCGCCGAGCTCGTCGGCCGCTTCGAGGGCGAGCGCCGCGCGTTCAGCGCCCTGTCGCTGCACGCCGAGTCCTCGAGCGTCACCGCGATCAGCAACGACTACGGCTACGACCAGGTGTTCGCGCGCCAGGTGCGCGGGCACGCCCGGCCCGGCGACATCGTGTTCCTGCTCTCGACGAGCGGCAACTCGAAGAACCTGCTGCTCGCCGCCGAGGCGGCGCGCGAGTGCGGCGCGGTCAGCTGGGCCATCACCGGCGAGGCGCCGAACCCGCTCGTGAGCGTCGTCGACGATCACATCGCGCTGCCCGGCCGCTCGTCGAACGTGCAGGAGGCGCAGCTCGTCGCCGTGCACCTGATCTGCCGCGCGTTCGACCTGCGCGTCGCCGAGATCGACGCGGCCGCCGCCCGCCCGGCCGCCCGCCCGCTCGCGGAGGTCGCCAAGTGATCGTCGTAGTCGGAGACACCCTGCTCGACGTCGACGTCGCGGGCCAGGTGGAGCGGCTGAGCCCGGATGCCCCGGTGCCCGTCGTCGACGTCGCCGAGCGCAGCGTGCGCGCGGGAGGCGCCGGCCTCGTCGCGACGCTGCTCGCGGGCGACGGCGAGGACGTCACGCTCGTCACCGCCCTGTCGTCCGACGCCCGCGCCGAGGAGATCCGCGGTGCGCTCGAGGGCGTGCGCATCGTGGCGGGCGACTCGCACGCCCCCACTCCGACCAAGACCAGGCTGCGCACCGGCGATCACGCGATCGCCCGCGTCGACGAGGGGTGCGAGCCGCCCCCGCCGCCGTCGGTCACCGCCGAGATGCTCGACGCCATCGCCGCGGCCGACGCGATCGTCGTCGCCGACTACGGTCGCGGGCTCGCCGCCGACGAGAGCCTCCGCCGCGCGCTCGACGAGCGCCGCGACGGCGTGCCGCTCGTGTGGGACCCGCACCCGAAGGGCGCGCGGCCCGTGGCATCCGCCACCACCGTCACGCCCAACCTCAGCGAGGCGCTGCGTCTCTCCGAGGTCGGCAGGTCCGGCACGACCGCCGCGGCCGACGCCGCCGCCGAACTGCTCACCCGCTGGGGCACGCAGAGCGTCGTCGTCACCCTCGGCGACCGCGGCGCGCTCGTGGCCGAGGGTGGGCGCGCGCCCGTCGTCGTGCCCGCCCCCAGCGCGCACGTCGTCGACCCCTGCGGCGCCGGCGACCGCTTCGCCTCCGCCCTCGCGGTCGCGCTGCGCTCCGGCGCGCCCCTCGGCGACGCCGCCGAGACCGCCGCGACGACCGCGGCCGCGTTCCTCGCCGCGGGCGGGGTCGCGTCGCTCGGCAGCCCCGCCGCGGCATCCGCCCCCTTCGGCGGGCAGGCGGCCGACGCGCTCGCCGTCGTCGCCCGGGTTCGCGCCGCGGGTGGCACCGTCGTCGCGACCGGCGGCTGCTTCGACCTGCTGCACGCGGGGCACGCGCGCACGCTCTCCGCGGCGCGCAAGCTCGGCGACTGCCTCATCGTGTGCCTCAACTCGGACGACTCGGTGCGCCGGCTCAAGGGCCCCGAGCGTCCGATCATCGGGCAGGACGACCGCGTCGACCTGCTGAACGCGCTCGAGTGCGTCGACGCGGTCGCGGTCTTCGACGAGGACACCCCCGTCGAGATCATCCGCCGCCTCGAGCCGGACATCTGGGTCAAGGGCGGCGACTATTCCGCCGACGAACTGCCCGAGACGAAGGTGCTCGCCGAGTGGGGCGGGCGCACGCTCACGGTCCCCTATCACCCCGGTCGCTCGACCACGAGCCTCGCGAGCGCGCTCGCGAAGGTCGGCTGACCCGGCTCCATCCCCTCGCTTCATCCCCTCCTGAAAGGAATCCCATGACCACCACGCTCGAGACCCCGACGGATGCCGCGCTCGCGCCGCGCCCGATCGGACGCGTGCTCATCACCGGCGGCGCCTCCGGCCTCGGCCGCGCCGTCGCGCAGGCCGTCGCCGCCGCGGGCGGCACCCCCGTCGTGCTCGACCTCAACACCGAGGGCGTCGACGTCGAGCACCGCTACAGCGTCGACGTGTCCGACCGGCACGCCGTCGAGGAGGCCGTCTCGGCCGCCGCGGCGAAGCTCGGCGGGCTCGACGCCGTTGTGACCGCGGCCGGCATCGACCGACCCGCCGCCTTCGGCGACGTCAGCGCCGAGCAGTGGGAGTACATCGTCGGCGTCAACCTCTTCGGCACCGTCTCCACCGTGCGCGCGGCGATGCCGTACCTGCTCGAGAGCCACGGCCGCGTCGTGACCGTCGCCTCCTCGCTCGGTGTGAAGGCCGTCGGCGACGCGACCGCGTACTGCGCCTCGAAGTTCGGCGTCGTGGGCTTCACCCGCTCGCTCGCCGCCGAGACCAAGGGCAAGCTCGGCGTGACGCTGCTCATCCCGACCGGCATGAAGACCAAGTTCTTCGACGACCGCGACGAGCGCTACAAGCCGCAGGACGACTCGCGCCTCAACGACCCGGAGAACGTCGCCAACGCGATCCTCTTCGCGCTGTCGCAGCCGCCGCAGAGCGAGGTGCGCGAGCTCGTGATCACGCACGCCGAGGAGGACTCGTGGCCGTGATTCGCTGATCAGGCACGGAGAAGGGGGCGGACGCCGCGGCATCCGCCCCCTTCGTCATGTCCGCAGGGCGTCAGTCGTGCTCGACCCAGCAGACCAGCACCGCGGCGGCCGTGCCGTAGGCCACGTCGTCCCGTGTCTTCGTCCCGCTCGCGCCGAGGCCGTCGGGCAGGGCCGTCGCGTCGACGAGCAGGGTCTTGCCGTCGCGCAGGAAGCCGACGACTCCGTCGCCGGTCGAGAAGGCCGGCATCCCGAGACCGGCGAGACCGGGGATCGTCTCGGCGCCCGCGAGGCTCCCCTGCAGCTCGGAGAAGTGCGCCTCGCCCTCGGCGACCTCGGTCGCATCATGCACCGAGAGCACCAGCGGGGCTCCGTCGACGTCGTAGGAGCAGGTGAACGTGGGCTCCTGCCAGGTGGAGGAGGGCACGGGCGCCGCGTCGACGCCGAGGATCTCGCCGACGGCGGTCACGACCTGGCCGTCGCAGATCATCTGCGCGGCCTCCGACGGGCCGTACTCGCTCTCGTGCGCACCGTGGTCGCCGTGCTCGGCGCCCGGCATGACGCTGCCGTCCGGCATTACGTGCGACGGCTCGGCCGCCGGGGCCGCCTGCGCCTGAGCGCCGCACCCGGTCAGGAGGAGGGAGGCCGCGGCGAGCGCCGCGAGCCAGGTCGTGCGGGGCATCCGGAACTCCTCGTCCGATCGCTCGTCGACGAGCGTCTGAAGAGGTATTCGGCGGGGGCGCGCCGGGGGTTTGGTCGCACCGTCGGCGGCGGGACATCCGTGCCCCGACCAAACACCCTGGTGCCCCCGCCGCGAATGCCCCGGTAAGGAGGGCCTCGACGTGGCCCCGCTACCGGATCGGAATCACCTCAATGAAGAGAAAAGCAATGATGATGGCGGCGCCCGTGCTGGGGCTGGGGCTCGCCCTCGCCGGAGCGATGCCGGCCATGGCCGACCACGCGATGGGCTCCTACGCCGCCACGCTGAACCAGATCAACAACAGCGGCGCGTCCGGTGAGGTCTGGATCGACGTCGAGGGCTCGACCGCCACGGTCACCCTGAACGCGTCGGGACTCGCCGAGACGTTCAACGGTGCGGCCTACCCGCACGTGCAGCACATCCACGTCGGCGCCCAGGGCGTCTGCCCCGGCACGGAGGTCGACGCGAACGGCGACGGCATCATCAGCACCACGGAGGGCGCCGGCTCGTACGGCGGCATCGGCACGACCCTCTCGGTCGGCGGGGCCGACAAGAGCCCGAACGCCGGCGTCGACGTCACCGTCGCCCCGTCGGGCTCGACCATCACCTACAAGGAGACCTTCGAGCTGAACCAGGAGACGCAGGACTCGCTGGCCAACGGCACCGCGGTCGTCGTGGTGCACGGCCTCGACCCGGCGACGCAGCCCGCAGGCGCCACCGCGCCGAGCGACCTCGTCCCCGAGCTGCCGCTCGCGGCGACGTCGCCCGCCCTGTGCGGCACCCTCGCGATGCAGCCCGCCGGCCACGCCGACACCGGCGTCGCGCCCGTCGGCAGCACCACGGGCGGAGTCGAGAACGGCATGCTCGCCCTCGGTGGCGTCCTCGGCGCGGCCGCACTCGGCGGGGCCTTCGTGCTCGGTCGTCGCTCCACCGCCACCCGGTAGGACCTCCCTCCCGTGACGCACTCCGGCACCGGCCGTCACCTCCGCCTCTCGGCGGGGGTGGCGGCCCTGCTGCTCCTCAGCGGATGCAGCGCGGCCACGGCCGAGACAGCCGCGCCGCCTCCCTCGCCTTCGGCGACCGCCGCGCCGAGCCCCACCGAGACGGCGCCGCCCACGACGGCGCCGCCCACCGAGGAGGTCGAGCCGTCGGTCGCACTCGCCCTGCCGGCCGCGGCCCCGGTGAGCGTCGACATCCCCAGCACGGGGATCACCTCCGAGCTGATCGAGACCGGGCTGCGCGAGGACAACAGCCTCGAGGTCCCGCCGACCACCGACGGCGCCCCGGCGAGCTGGTACAGCGGCTCCGCGGCGCCTGGCTCGGCCGGGGTGTCGGTGCTGCTCGGGCACATCACGTCGGCGACGCAGGCGGGGGTGTTCTACACGCTCGGCGACCTGCAGCTCGGCGAGCGCGTCTCGGTCGCCCGCGCGGACGGCGCGACCGCCGTCTTCGAGGTCTACCAGAAGGAGACCTACCCGAAGGACGAGTTCCCGACGCAGGCCGTGTACTACCCCACGCAGGGCGCCGAGCTGCGGCTCATCACGTGCGACGCCTACGACGGCGACCGGTACGCGAACAACCTCGTGGTCTACGCGAAGCTCGTCGAGGTGCTCGGGGCCTGAGGCGGGGCTCCTGCCTCGCGGCGCTTCCGGGCGACGACGGCCCTGGCCAGCGGAGCTCATGAGTGGCCGCAGCGACACGCGGGCACGCCCCGCGCGTCGCACGCACTGCTCATGAGTTCCGCCGGTCCTCCCCAGCGCGGTGCCGGGGACGCGCGTCGCGGAGGCCGCTCGACGCCCCCTGCTCAGCGGAACTCATGAGTGGCCGCAGCGAGACACGGAGGTCCCGGAGCTGCTCGAGGCCCTCGGCTCGGCGGAGCTCATGAGTGGCCGCAGCGACACACGGACGTCCCGGAGCTGCTCGAGGCCCTGGGCTCGGCGGAGCTCATGAGTGGCCGCAGCGACACGCGGGCACGCCCCGCGCGTCGCACGCACTGCTCATGCATCCAGCCGGTCCTCCCCAGCACGTGCCGGCAGCGCGCATCCCCCAGAAGCCGCATCCGCTCGCGAAGCGGCAGGCCGCGAACGGATGCTCGGACAGTGGCCGCCGACTGCGTTCTGCCCTGCGACGCAGGCCTGATCTCGACCGAGCGACTCGCCCGGCTGGGCTGGACGCGGCACCGGATGACTCGCGCTGTCGCGCTCGGTCGGCTGACCCGCGTGCGACGGGGGCTGTACCGCTGTCCGCACGCCACGTCCCGCGTGAGGGCCGCCGCCGAGGCGGGCGCGCGCCTCACCGGCCTGGCCGCGCTCGCGGAACTCGGTTGTTGGATGTGGCGTGAGCCGACGCTCTCCGTCGCGGTGCCGTTCAGCGGCACCCGCACCCTGCGCCGCCCCGCGACGGCACGCGTGCACTGGTGCGGACAGCGCGAGATGCGGCGCGCCTCGCTGGCATCCGTCCACCTCCTCGACGCGCTCCGGCACACCGCGCTCGACGAGGAGCACGAAGACGCGGTGGCCGCCTTCGACTGGGCGTTCTGCTCCGGGCGGCTCACCCTCGCGCAGTTCGAGGAGGTGCTCGCCCGCCTGCCGCAGCGGCTGCAGTCGCTCCGAGAGGCGATCGATCCGCGCTGCGAGAGCTTCCTCGAGAGCGTCGCCCGCACGCGCCTCCGCTCGGCCGGCCACGCCCTGCAGACGCAGGTGCCGATCGGACCGGACTGGTTGCTGCGTCGCCGGCAGCGGGTCGACCTCGTCGTCGACGCTGTGGTAGCACTCGAGCTCGACGGGCGCGAGCATCACGAGCAGAGCTTCGAGGCCGACCGGCGGAAGGACCTCGACGCGGCGATCGCGGGGCTGGTGCCGCTGAGGGTCAGCTACTCGATGGTGGAGCGGGAGTGGTGGCTGGTCGAGAAGGCGATCGCGGCGGCGAGAACGCGTCCGGCCGGCGGCACTCATGAGTGACGCGGATGCCCCGCCGCCGGCCCCCGCGTCGTGACCGGCGGCATTCACGAATGACGCGGATGACACGCCGCCGGCCTCGGCGCGTCCTGCCCGCCACTCGTGCGTTGCGCCGCATCCACCCGACTTCCAGCGTTCACGGAGGATCCGCGGCGCGGATGGGTACTGTTCCCCCATGACCCCGGACCCGACGGGGCGCGCCGGCGCCCGCCCGTTCCAGCGCGGCGGCACCCGGCATCCGGGCAGCACCATCGCGCGCCACGGCAAGCTGCGTCCCCGCAAGGCGCTCGGCGCCGTGCTGCGCTTCCTCGCCGCGGCCGTCGCGGTGCTGCTCGTGAGCACGGCCTCCGTCGCGGCGATCGCGTTCGTGCAGCTGCAGAACAACCTCGACATCGTCGACCTGCCCGGCCGGGGCGAGCAGGAGTTCGACATCGCCGACTATCCCGGCGGCTTCAACCTGCTGCTCGTCGGCGCCGACGTGCGCGCGGGCCAGAGCGGCAACTATGGCGAGTACGACCCGGATGCCCCGGAGCTCAACGACGTCAACATCCTCGTGCACGTCTCGGGCGACCACTCCCGCGCGACGGCGGTGAGCATCCCCCGCGACCTGCTCGTGCCGATGCCGGAGTGCACCGCCGAGGACGGCACCGTGAACCCCGCCGACGAGAGCGAGCAGATCAACCGCGCCCTCGAACGCGGCGGTCTCCCCTGCGTCGTCTCCACGATCGAGCAGCTCACGGGTCTCACGATCCAGTTCGCCGGCCGCATCACGTTCGACGGGGTCATCGCCATGTCGAACGCCGTCGGCGGCGTCGAGGTGTGCCTGACCGACCCCCTCGAGGACGAGAACGTCGAGCTCGCGCTCGACGCCGGCACGCACACGCTGCAGGGGGCGGATGCCCTGAAGTTCCTCCGCAGCCGCTACGGCGTCGGCGACGGCGGCGATCTCGGCCGCATCTCCTCGCAGCAGGTCTTCCTCTCCTCGCTCGTTCGCAAGATCACGAGCGAGGGCGTGCTCAACGACCCGCTGCAGGTCTACTCGCTCGCGAGCGCCGCGACGCAGAACATGCAGCTCACCGAGGGCGTCGACACCGTCGCGTCGCTCGCCTGGACGCTGCGGAACCTGCGGCCCGCGGATGTCACGTTCGTCTCCTACCCGTCGGCCCAGTCGACCGTCGACACCAACCGCCTCGAGCCCGTCGAGGACCAGGCCGCCGAGCTCATGCGCTACCTCGACGAGGACCTGCCGTTCGGCGTCGGTCAGACCGGCTCGTCCGCAACGGTCGACCCGAACGCGCCCGCGCCGTCGGAGCCCGCGGAGGAGCCCTCCGCGGCGCCCAGCGAGACCGCCGCGCCGAGCGGGAGCGCGTCGCCCACCGAGACGCCCGCCCCGACCGAGCCGCCCGTGCTCGAGGGCATCACGGGGCAGACGGCCGACCAGCAGACCTGCACCGTTCCCGGGTAGGGATCGGCGGGGCGGATGACTCGGGGCGCGCGCTCGCGGGGGTAGTGCGCGGTCTCGATACGCGCGCTGCGCGCGCTACTCGGCCGCCGGTGGTGCTGCGCGCCCGGCGCGGCCGCCGAGTGGGACTGTGCAATTGAACCAGCGGATCAGCCCGCAGCTGTCCGCTCACCGCAGCGGGACGCCCGTTCGACAGCCGGTACTAGCACGGCTACGTCCGCCCTGCGCCGCTTCAAGCGCGGGACACCGGGCGGGGTGGAAACCCCGCCACCCTCACAGCCCGCCGAGCAGGGACTCCACCTGCGCGAGCACGCGGTCGGTCGTGACATCCGCCACGAACGACGGGTCGTGCTCGCAGCGCTCCGCGGTCCAGCCGACCTGGGTCGCGTCGCGGCCGCAGACGGGGCAGTGCGTCGTGAACGACATCTCGATGCGGTGCCGGCTGCGCGAGAACGGCGCCGCGTTGACGACGTTGCCGAACCAGAACACGCCGACGCTGGGGGTGCCGAGAGCGTCGCCGAGGTGGCGCGGGCCACTGTCGTTGGCCACCACGAGGTCGGCGGCGGCGAGCACGCCGACGAGCTCGGAAAGCGACAGCTCTCCCGCGGCCGAAACGACGCCGGGGTGCCCCGCCGCGGCGACGACCTCGGCGGCGAGCTCCTTCTCCGAGGGGTCGCCCACGACGACCACCGGCCGCCCCGCCTCGGCGGCCGCGCGGCCGACGGCGCCGAAGCGGTCAGCCGGCCAGCGCCGACGGGGATCGGTCGCGCTCGGGTGGATCACCACCGCGCCCGCGCCGAAGCGGGCGAGCGCCGCGTCGACCTCGTGCGGCAGCGCCGTCATCCGCGGCTCGAGCGTCACGGGCACCGCGCCGGCGAGCGCGACGGCCTCGAGTCCGCGCATGACCTCGTGCTGGTAGTAGATGTACGGGAAGTCGCGCTCGAGGTGCGCGGCGTCGTCGGTGCGCGAGCCGATCGTGTGCGTCGCGCCGAGCCGCAGCAGGAAGGGGTTGGAGTTGCGGCCTCCGCCGTGCACCTGCACCGCGAGGTCGTAGTGCGGCTGCCGGTCGAACCACGCGTCGAGCGCGGCCTGGTCCGGCTCGCCGTTGCGGATGCCGGTGGCCACCGGCAGCTCCTCGACGCGGGCTATCGGGCCGGGTCGGCCCTCGAGGAGGGCACGGTGCAGCGGCATCCCGAGCAGCGTGATCTCGGCCTCCGGGTACGCCGCGGCAAGCGCGTCGATCGCGGGCAGCGCGAAGATCAGGTCGCCGAGGCCGCCGCCGCGGAGCACGGCGATCGAGCGGACGCCCTCGAACTTCTCGTGCAGTCGTCCGACGGTGGGCAGCGGGGCGGCGGAGGTCACGGGGATGGTCACACGCCTCCAGTTCCCCGCCGCGACGGCCGCGAAACCAGGAACAGGCGCGCGACCGGCTCAAAGAAGAAGCACAAAAGGTGTCAAAGCCGGACGCACCGGGTACGCCGAGGACTATGGCAACCATCCCCCTCCTCGACGCCCCTGTCACCGGCCGCCTCACCATCACCGACCCGCGCGACGGTTCGACGGTCGGCGAGGTGGCGACCGCGTCCCCCGAGGACGTCGCCTCCGCCGTCACCCGCTCCCGCGCCGCCCTCGCCGGCTGGGCGCGCACCGCTCCCGCCGCCCGCGGCGCCGCCGTGCTCGCCGCGTCGGTCGCGGTCGCCGAGGCCGCCGACGAGCTCGCCGAACTCAACGCCCGCGAGACCGGCCGGCCCCTCGACCAGGCGAAGGCCGGGATCATGGCGGGTGCCGACACCCTGCGCCAGTACGCGGAGCTCGGTCCCGTGCACCGCGGCAAGAGCCTCCGCGGCGCCCCCGAGGCCGTCGACTACACGATCCAGCAGCCCCGCGGCGTCGTCGCCGCGCTGACCCCGTGGAACGACCCCGTCGCGGTCGCCGCCGGCATCATCGGCGCCGCCCTCGTGATGGGCAACACGGTGATCCACAAGCCCAGCGAGCGCTGCCCGCACCTCGGCATCCGCCTCGGCGAGGTCATCTCGGCCGCGCTGCCCGACGACGTGCTCATCACCCTGACCGGCGACGGGGCGGTCGGCGCCGCCCTCGCGGAGTCGCCGGTCGACGTGATCGCCCACGTCGGCTCGACGTCGACCGGCGAGGCCATCGCCCGCGTCGCGGCGACGACCGGCGCGCACGTCGTGCGGGAGAACGGCGGCAACGACCCGCTCATCGTCGACGCCGACGTCGACCCGGTGTGGGCCGCGTCGCAGACCGCACTCGGCGCGTTCGCCAACACGGGTCAGATCTGCACCTCCGTCGAGCGCATCTACGTGCACCGCACGATCGCCGAGCCCTTCCTGCAGGCGCTCGTCGCCGAGGCGGAGTCGCGCGTCGGCAGCCCCGACTTCGGCCCGCTCGTCGACCGCCGCATGCGCGACGCGGTCGACGCCCAGGTGCAGGACGCGCTCTCCTCCGGCGCCACAGCCCTGACGGGCGGGCGGATGCCGGAGGGCGAGGGCGCCTGGTACCCGGCGACCGTGCTCACCGACTGCACCCCCGACATGACGATCATGCGCGAGGAGACGTTCGGCCCGACCGCCCCCGTGCAGGTCGTCGACAGCTTCGACGAGGCGCTCGCCCTCGCCGCCGACGACCGCTACGGGCTGCAGGCCACCGTGCTCACCCGCGACATGGAGCACGCCCACCGCGCGGCCGCGGAACTGCCCGCCGGCACCGTCAAGGTCAACGCGGTCTTCGGCGGGGCGCCCGGCGGCTCGGCGCAGCCGCGCAAGGCATCCGGTGCCGGCTTCGGCTACGGACCGGAACTGCTCGACGAGCTCTCGACCGTCAAGGTCGTGCACATGGGTCTCGCGCCGTCGGGACGGGCATGACCGGGCTCACGACGCCGCTCGAGGGCGTCACGCAGCTGACTCCCGACGTGCCGCAGCTCGTCCGCAAGGCGGCGCCCGTCGTGACGGTCGTCGGTGAGGCGATCCTCGACGGCTGGTGGCGCGGCACGAGCGAGCGGATGACGCGCGAGGCTCCCGCCCCGGTCGTCGACCTCACCGTGCGGGAGTACTCCCCCGGCGGCGCCGCCAACACGGCGATGAACCTCGCGGCGCTCGGCGCCCGGGTGCGCATGGTCGGCATCGTCGGCCGCGACTCGGCGGGCGAGCGCCTGCGGGAGATCCTCGAGACCGCGGGCGTCGACGTCACGGGGCTCCTCGCGGTCGAGGGGCGCCGCACGACGGCGAAGAACCGCATCGTCTCGGGCGACCAGCTGCTCGTGCGCATCGACGAGGCCGACGAGCACCCGGTCGCCCCGGCGATGCTCGAGGCCCTCGCCCATGCCGCGCTCGACGCGACCCGCGACAGCGACGCCGAGGTGATCTGCGACTACGGCGCCGGCACCCTCACCGGGCCGGTGCTCGAGGCGCTCGCCGCCCGCACCGAGCGACCCGCGCTCACGGTCGTCGACGCGCACGACGCGCGCCCCTGGGCCGCGCTGAAGCCGCATCTCGTCACGCCGAACGCCGCCGAGGCCGGCGCGCTCGCGGGCCGGGCGCTCCGCGGCGACCGCGCGGCCGCCGCGCTCGCGCACCGGGCGCAGATCCTCGCCGCAACAGGGGCGGAGAACGTCGTCGTCACCCTCGACGCCGACGGCACGGTGCTGCTCGCCGACGGTCACCGCACCTACGCCCGCCCCGCCACCGAGAAGCAGGCCTCGGGAGCCGGCGACACCTTCGTCGCCGCGCTCGTCGCCGGACACTCCGCCGGACTGCCGATCCACACGGCCGTCGAACTCGCGCAGGCGGCGGCGAACGTCGTCGTGCACCGCTTCGGCACGTCCGTCTGCACGACCGACGACCTCGTCGTGCACCTCGGCGGCCGCCCCGTCGCGGCCCTCGACGAGCACCAGCTGCGCGCCCGCGTCGAGGCCGAGCGCGCCGCCGGCAAGCGGATCGTGCTGACCAACGGATGCTTCGACGTGCTGCACCTCGGGCACACGACCTACCTCGCCCAGGCCAAGCAGCTCGGCGACGTCCTGATCGTCGCGGTCAACAGCGACGAGAGCGCGCGGCGACTGAAGGGCGAGGGGCGTCCCATCAACCCCGACCACGAACGCGCGGGCGTGCTCGCCTCGCTCAGCTGCGTCGACTACGTCACGATCTTCGACACCGACACCCCGATCCCGCTCATCGAGTGGCTCCGCCCCGACATCTACGCGAAGGGCGGCGACTACTCCCCGGAGATGCTCGCCGAGAGCGACGTCGTGCGGGCGGGCGGCGGCGAGGTGCGCATCCTCGACTACGTCGCCGACCACTCGACCACCGCGGTCGTCGACCGCATCCGCTCCGCACCGGAGGCGGCGAACTGATGCGCAGCCGTCGTGGCTCCGAGGCGTGGGGCCGGCCCCCGCAGCCGCCGCAGCCCCGCGTCGAGGTGCTCATCCCGACCGCCGGGCGCTCCGCCGAGCTCGCCGTGACCCTCTCCGGGCTCGCGGCGCAGGACGACCCGGCCTTCGACGTGATCGTGAGCGACCAGTCGACGGATGCCTCGGGCTGGCACTCCCCCTCCGTGCAGGCCATGGTGCGCGTGCTCGAGGCGCAGAACCGCCGCGTCACCTACCTGCGTCACGAGGTGCGGCGCGGGCTCGCCGAGCACCGGCAGTTCCTGCTCGACCACGCGTCCGCCGACGCCGTGCTGTTCCTCGACGACGACGTGTGGCTCGAGCCCGGCACGATCTCCCGCATGCTCGACGCCCTCGACCGGCTGGAGTGCGGCTTCGTCGGCTCGGCCGTGCAGGGGCTCTCCTACCTCGACGACGACCGCCCGCACGAGCGCGAGGAGTTCGAGCCCGCCGAGGAGGCCCGGCCCGAGATCATCCGCCGCGGCCTGCCCGGCTTCGACCGCTGGAAGCTGCACAACGCGGCGAACCTCGCGCACGTCGCCGCGCAGCTCGACCTCGACGCGGACGAGTGGCGCGCCTACCGGGTGGCGTGGGTCGGCGCGTGCGTGCTGTACCGCCGGCGGATCCTCGTCGAGGCGGGCGGGTTCCGGTTCTGGAACGACATCCCCGCGGGCGCGGTCGGCGAGGACGTCGCCGCGCAGTGGCGGGTCATGGAGACCGCGGGCGGCGTCGGCATCGTGCCGAGCGGCGCCGTGCACCTCGAGGCGCCGACGACGATCCCCGACCGGCCCGTCGACGCGTTCGACCTCCTGTTCTCCTCCGAGGACGGGACCCCAGCCGCCGAGGGCGTCGCCCCCGGCGGTGATCGCGGGGCCGTGCTCCGCGATCGATAGGAAGAAGGAAGAAAGGAGCGGCCATGGCCGACACCCCGAACCCGATCCAGGTGCAGAAGTTCCTCGGCGGCATCGACTACCCGGCGTCGAAGGAGGACATCGTGAAGAACGCGGAGTCCTCCGGCGCCGACGAGACGGTGCTCGAGGCGCTGAAGAACCTCCCCGACCAGGAGTACGACGCGCCGACCGCGGTCTCCAGCGCGATCTCCAAGGAGTAGCGCGCCCTCGGCGGTCGAGTAGCGCCGCAGAGGCGTATCGAGACCCTCCGGTCGCCGCGTGGGCGGAGGGTTCGGGTACGTGCGAGTCCGCCGCCCGGGACGGGCGGCGGCGCTGGCGTCGCGGCGGAGGCCAGAAATGGCCTCCGCTCCCAGCTCCAGCGCGCCCGGGTTAAGCTCTCCCCCATGGTCCTGCGCGAGCCCGACGTCGCTCCGCGCCCGTCGACCTCCCGGCCCCGCCTGCTCCGCCCCGGCCCGCTCGTGGCCGGACTCGCCCTCGTGGCCGTGCTCGTCACGGTGCGCCTGCTCGCGCCGGCCGACGAGCAGGTCATCGCCGCGGATGCCGCCCGCGACGCGATCACGCTGGCGATCAGCGTGCTGATCGAGTCGCTGCCCTTCGTCTTCCTCGGCATCCTGCTCGCGATCGTCGTGCAGCTGTGGGTGCCGGAACGGGTCATCCTGCGCCTGCTCCCCCGCACGCCGTGGCTACGCCGCGCGACCGTCTCGGTGCTCGGCGTCGTGCTGCCCGTCTGCGAGTGCGGCAACGTGCCGCTCGCCCGCGGACTCATGGTCAAGGGCCTCACGGTCGGCGAGTCGATGACGTTCCTCGCCGCCGCGCCGATCCTCAACCCGGTCACGATCATCACGACCTACCAGGCGTTCGGCTGGGAGGACGGCATCCTCGTCGCCCGCATCGCCGGCGGCTTCGCGATCGCGAACCTGCTCGGCTGGGTGTTCTCGCGGCATCCGTCGCCCTCGGAGCTGCTGACCACGCGCTTCCAGCGCACGTGCGCGTACGAGGCCCACTCCGACGAGCACGGCGGGCGGATGACCCGGGCGCTCGGCCTCTTCGCCCGCGAGACGAGCGCGATGCTGCCGGCGCTCTTCGTCGGTGCCGCGATCGCCGGTCTGATCCAGGTCGTCGTCTCGCGCGACCTGCTCGTGACCCTCGGCTCGAACCCGCTGTGGTCGGTGCTCGCACTCATGGCGCTCGCGTTCGTCATCGCGATCTGCTCGAACGTCGACGCGTTCTTCATCCTCGCGTTCGGGTCGACGTTCCTGCCCGGCGCGATCGTCGCGTTCCTCGTCTTCGGCGCGATCATCGACGTCAAGATGCTCTCGCTGCTCCGCACGACCTTCTCGACCCGCACGCTCGCGCAACTCACGGCACTCGTCGCGCTCTGCGCGCTCGCGCTCGGACTGGGGGTGAACCTGCTTGGCTAGCCGGCTCCTCGCCCGCTGGCGCGGCCTCGTGCTCGCGCTGCTCGGCATCGTCTCCACCGTCTGGCTCGGCGCGACGGGACAGCTCGGGCTCTACATCCACCCCCGCTACTACGTCTTCACCGTCGTCATGGCGGTGATCGGTGGCGTGCTCGCGGTCGCCACGTTCGCCCTCGCGCCTGCGCCCGACGAGCACGACGAGGAGGAGCTCCCCGCCCGCGGCCGCGGCTGGTGGACCCTCGGCGGGCTGCTCCTCGTCGCTGCCTCGGCCGTGGCGCTGCTCGCGCTGCCGCCGTCGACGCTCTCCGCCGCCTCCGCCGCCGATCGCGACGTCAACTCGTCCGACGCCGTGCTCGCGGTCGACGCCCCGACCCTCTCCGGGGCGGACTACGGCGCGTTCACCGTCAAGGACTGGGCCGCCGTGCTCCGCTCCCCCGCCTCCGCGGGCAGCATCGAGGGCCAGCGCGCGACCGTCAAGGGCTTCGTCACCCCCGACGAGACCGACCCCGACAACGTGTTCTACGTGACCCGCTTCGTCGTGACGTGCTGCGCCGTCGACGCCCAGCCCGTCGGTGTGCCCGTGTACCTGCCCGGATGGCGCGAGGATTTCCCCGTCGAGACCTGGGTCGACGTCGAGGGCGCCTTCGCGACCAACCCGAGCGTGGTCAGCAGCGAGGCGCTCGTGATCGTGCCGAGCACGACCGAGACGACCGAGCAGCCCGCGGAGCCGTACGTCTTCTGATGCCACCGATCGACGACTGGGACGACGAGCCCTTCCGCCGCGCCGAGCCGCGCCGCCGCACCGAGCCTCGGCGACGAGCCGAGCGGACGGAGAGCGCGCCCGCGCCGTCGAGGACCGAGCTGCGCCTCGAGCGCATGCGCCCGGACTCCCGCGGCTTCAGCCGAGCGCTCTGGGGCAGCATCCTCGTGCTCTCGGTGCTCGCGGCCGGGTTCGCCGTCGCCGGCAGCCTTCAGGGGCCACGACTCGACCGCGCCCAGCTCGCGACCGACGCGCTCATCGCCTCGGCCGGCTCACGGCTGCTGCTCACGACGGACCAGCCGATCGCCCCGGTGACCGCGGAAGACGTGACCGTCGAGCCCGCGGCATCCGTCACCGTGCAGAGCGACGAGCGCTCGGTCACGGTCACCTTCGACGACCTGCTCCGCTACGACACGGAGTACACGGTGCGCGTGGCCGGGGTGACCTCGTCGTCGACGGGCCGCACCGGCGACCTCGTGCACACCTTCACCACGCCGGATCCGGAGCTGTTCGTGCTCGACCGCGGCTCGGCCGGTGACCCCGACGTGCTCCGCCGCACGACGCTCGCGGGCGGCGAGGGCGAGGTCGTCTTCGAGGCCGACCGCATCCAGGAGTACGCCCGCACCTCCGACGGCTTCGTCGTCGTGACCCTCGACGCCGACGACGCGCCGACCGTGACCCGGGTCTCGCTCGCGGACGACTACGAACTGCCGGTCACCCTGCCGGGCGAGGGCCAGGTGAGCGAGCTCGCGGCGTCGGAGCAGGGCGTCTTCGGTTTCGTGTTCACCCCCGCGTCGGGCGGCGCCAGCGAGCTCGTGCTCTACGACGAGGCCGACCAGTCGGCGCTCGGCACCCCGATCGTCGGCACCGGCGGACCCGTCGGCGTGCGCGACTGGTACCTCGTGCCGGGGACGACGTCCGTCGTGCTGCACGACGCCGAAGGCAACCTGTCGCTCGTCGACGCGCTGACCCCCGAGGCGGCCTCGCCGCTCGGCACCCACGCCGAGGTGCGCGGCTTCGTGCCCGGCACGCTCGACCTCGTGGTCGCCGACCCTACCGGCGGCTTCGTCGTCGATCTCGCCACCGGTGAGCAGTCGGCGCTCGAACTCGCCGTGCCCGAGCTCGACCCCGCCCTCTCGACCGGACGCGTGCTCGTCGTCGACGAGGCGGGCGACTATCTCCTGCAGCTCGTCGGGTTCGCGGACTCGGGGCAGGTCGTCTCGGCGCTCCTCTACGTCGACGAGACGGGCGAGGCGCCGTTCAGCATCACCCCCGCCGCCGACGGCAGCACCGTGCGCGACTTCTGCCTCTCGCCGAACGGCCAGTACGCGGCGGTCGAGACGGTGTCGGTCGAGGGCGAGCCGGACGGCTATCCGCAGGCCTCCGCCTACACGGCGATGACGACGATCTTCGTCGACCTCACGACCGGTACGGCCACGCGCAGCATCGCGGGCTTCGCGCCGGACTGGTGCTGATCAGACACCAGCCCGGCCGCGAAAGCCGCTACTCCCGCGCTACTCCCGCGCCTTGCGCGTCGCCTTCGCGTTCGCCTTCTGGATCGCCTCGACGAGCTCGTCCTTCGTCATCTTCGACCGGCCGGGCACCTCGAGGCGCTTGGCCACGTCCAGGAGGTGCGCCTTCGAGGCGTTCGCGTCGACTCCCCCGGCGGTGTCGCCGCTGCGGCCGCCGCGGTTGCGCTCGGCCCCCTTGTCCGACGGGCCCTTCTCCTCCTTCGGCTCCCAGTGGTCACCGACCTTCTCGTAGGAGTGCTTGAGCGCCGAGAACGCCGTGCGATGGGCGCGTTCGCCCTCGCCGTAGGTCTCGACCGCGGAGTCGTGCGCCGCGATCCAGGTCTCCTGCGCGTGCTTCTCCGAGCGCTGCAGCGTGCTCGGCAGTTCGTCCCTCGCGGGCATGGTCCCTCCCTGCGTCGTTCCTCCCCCAGTACCCGTCGGGCGTGCGGATGACTCGGCGGCGAAGGCCCCGCTCAGGCTGCCTGGAGGGCGGGCGCCGAGGCATCCGGGGCCAGCGCGAGCAGCGCGTCGCCGGGCCGCACGTCCGCGGCGCGGTGAGTGACCAGCACGACGATCTTGTCGGCGAGCGCCGTGCGGAGATCGGCCATGAGCGCGGCCGCCGTGAGCAGGTCGAGGTGCGCGGTGGGCTCGTCGAGCAGCACCACCTCGGCGCGCGTGAGCAGCGTGCGGGCCACCGCGAGGCGCTGCCGCTCGCCGCCGGAGAGGCCGGCGCCCTCGCTGCCGATGCGCGTGTCGAGCCCGCGGGGCAGGGTCGCGACCAGCGGGCCGAGTCCGACGAGGGTCAGCACCCGGTGCAGCTCCTGCTCGTCGGGGCGGTCGTCGCGGCTGCGGGCGAGCAGCAGGTTGCCGCGGATGGTCGAGTCGAAGAGGTAGCCCTCCTGCGGCGCCCAGGCGACCCGCGACCGGAGGGCCTGCGGCGCGAGCCCCGCGGCGTCGACGCCGCCGAGCAGGTAGCGGCCCCGCTCGAGCGGGAGGTAGCCGAGCAGCACGGTGAGCAGGGTCGACTTGCCGCTGCCGGATGGCCCGTGCACGACGAGCCAGCGCCCGCGCCGGGCGGTCGCGGTGAGCCCCGCGAACGCCGGGACCGGAGCGCCGGGCCAGCGCGCGGCCGCGTCGTCGAGCTCGAGGGTCTCCACCGCCTGCGGCGCGAGGGCGGCCTCCTGCGCGGGCGCCGCGGGTGTCTCGGGCTCCGCGACTGCGACGGCACTCAGCGCCGACCTGAGCGCCGGGTACTGCTGCACGGCGTCGACACCGCCGAGCACGGGCTCGAGCAACCCGAGGGGCAGCAGCACGAGCACGGCGGCGATCGAGAGGTCGAGCGCGCCCGACCGCACCGCGGGTGCGAGCACGAGGGGCATCGCGACAGCGGCGGCGCAGAGCACGGCGACGACGAGCCCCGAGCCCGCGCCCAGCGCGCTCGCGGCGCGGCGGGCGTCGGCACCCGCCGCGGCGTCGGCCTCGCGGAGGCCCCGGCGCACCGACGCGGTGACGCCGTTCGAGCGCAGGTCGTCCGCCGCGGCGGCGAGCGCGGCGACCCGGCGGGCGATCTCGCCGCGCAGGGCGACCCGGCCGCGGCTCGCTCGGCGGTCGGCCCAACGGGCGAGCAGCGGTCCGCCGACGAGCGCGATCAGCAGCGCCGCGACGAGCAGCGGCACGGCGGGGGCGTGGAGCAGGGCGACCGTCGCGACGGCCGCGGTGGAGGTGACGAGGGCGACGACGGGCGGAAGCACGACGCGGGGCACGAGGTCGCGCGCCGAGTCGGCGGTGACGACGAGCAGGTCCACGGCGCTGCCGCCGCGCAGCAGCGCGCGTGAGGACGCGCCGCGCTGGGCGAGGCCGCGCCACAGCCGCATCCGCAGCCCGGTCGCCGCGTCGAACACGGCGTCGTGGGTGACGAGCCGCTCGCAGTAGCGGAGCACGGCGCGGGCGATGCCGAAGAAGCGCACGCCGACGATCGCGACGAGCAGGTACATGATCGCGGGCTCCTGGCTCGCGCGCACGATGAGCCAGCCGGAGACCGCCGTCAGGGCGGCCGCCGCCGTCGCGGCGGCGCTGCCGAGGAGCGCGGCCGCGACGAAGCGCCACGCGGCGGGTCGGAGGAAGCGCGCGATCAGGGCGAGGCCGGACTGGTCCGAGTCTGTGGCGGGGACGGGCTCCACGGCAGGCAGCGCGTCGGCGGGCGCCGGCTCGGGCAGGGCGCCCCACTCGGCGGCATCCGGAGCGGCGGCGCCGAGCAGCACCCGGGAGGTCGCGAGCGCCCGCACGCGCGGCTCGTGGGAGACGAGCAGCACGGTCGCGCGACCGGCGAGGGCGGCGAGTTCCCGCTCGACGGCGCGGGCCGACCTGTCGTCGAGGTGGGCCGTGGGTTCGTCGAGCAGCACGAGCGTCGCGCCCGCCTCCACGCGCGCGAGGGCGCGGGCGACGGCGAGGCGGCGGAGCTCGCCGGGGCTGAGCTCCGCGGGGTCGGCGTCGGCGCGGGCGGCGAGTCCGAGGCGCGCGAGCAGGGCGTCGCCACCCGGTCCGTAGAGCGCGAGCTCCTCGCGCACCGTCGGTGCGACGGTCTTCGGATGCTGCGGCACGACCGCCATCCGCTCGCGGTCGACGCCGCGCAGCTCGCCCGTCACGACCTCGCCGCCGAGCGAGCCGTCGAGCACGGCTAAGACGGTCGACTTGCCCGACCCGCTCGGTCCGTCGAGCACGGTGATCGCGCCGGCGGGGGCGGTGAGGTCGAGCCCCTCGACGGCGGCGACGCCGCGGCCGGGGTAGCGCACGGCGAGCCCGCGCACCTCGAGGGCCACCGGCGCGGCCGAGGCCGCAGCAGCCGGGGCCGCGGACAGCGGGGCTGGCACGGGCTCGTCGATCGCGGCGCGCACGCGGGACGAGGCGGCGACCGCGTCCTGCGCGGCGTGGAACGCCCCGCCCACGTCGCGGAACGGCGTGAAGCACTCCGGCGCCAGCAGCAGCGCGAGCAGTCCGACCTCGAGCGGCAGGTCGCCGCCGAGCAGCCGCAGCCCCACGAAGACCGCGACCACGGCGACCGAGATCGTGGCGATCAGCTCGAGCACGAGCGAGGACAGGAACGCGTGCCGGAGGGTCGCGAGAGTGCGCCGGCGGTGCTCGTCGGAGATGTCCCGCAGGGCGGCCGTCTGCTCCTCCACCCGGCCGAGGCCGACGAGCACCGGCAGACCGCGTGCGAGCTCGACGAGATGGTCGGAGAGTCGGGTGAGCGCCGACGTCGACTCCTCGACGCGGTCGCGGGTGTGCAGCCCGACGAGCGCCATGAACACGGGCACGAGCGGCACGGTGAGCACGACGATGAGGGCGCTCACCCAGTCGGCGAGCAGGATCCGCGCGCCGACCACGAGCGGCACGGTCGCGACCTGCGCGATCGCGGGCAGCACTCGGGAGTAGTACGTGTCGAGCTCGTCGAGGCCGCGGCTCGCGAGCACGCTCGCGCCGCCCGGGCCGAGCGACGAGGGGCCGGCGAGCAGGCGCTCGGCGAGGGCGCCGCGCAGGTGCTCCTTCGCCCCCAGGGCGGCCCGCGCGGCGTACGCCTCGGTCGCCCAGGCGAGGGCGCCTCGGGCGACCGCGGCGACGATGCCGACGCCGATCGCGGCGGCCCAGCCGTCGCCGCCCTCGACGAGGCGGGCGATCGCGACCGCGAGCGACCAGGCGAGGGCGACGAGGGCGCCGCCCTTGAGCGCGCCGAGCAGGCCCAGCACGTAGAGGGAGCGGATGCCGCGCGGCCCGAGCGCGAGGAGCGGCGCGAGCGGACCGCGGGCGGCAGCCGCGCGACGCGACGGAGCCTCGATCCGCCTGCCGCGCGCAGCCCTCGGCCGCTCGGTCGAGGTCACTTCTCGGCCTGGGCGAGCTTGCGCTGCAGCACCGCCGGCAGCACGGCGTGCGCGCCGGGAATCTGGTCGGCGTGCAGGCGCTTGCGGAAGACCCAGTACGTCCACGCCTGGTACGCGAGCACCAGAGGCAGCCCGATCAGGGCGACGACGCTCATCACACCGAGGGTGTACCCGCCGCTCGAGGCGTTGAAGACCGTGAGGTCGAACGCGGGATCGAGCGTCGAGGGCAGCACCGTCGGGTAGACCGACCCGAACAGGGTCAGCGCGCCGGCGACGAGGAAGGTCGCGATGCCCGCGAACGCGCGCCCCTCGCGGCCGGCCCGGGCCCCGAGCCATCCGGCGACGAGCGCGACGACGGCGACACCGAGCGGCAAGAGCGTCCAGAGCTTGCCGCCGTCGAACTGCACCGCCAGCACCCAGACGACGAGCGGCGCGAGCGCGGGCACGGCCCAGCGCACGACGAAGCGGCGGGCGCGCTCGCGCACCGGCCCCTCGGTCTTGAGCGCGAGGAACGCGGCGCCGTGCACGAGGCAGAAGCCGACGACGGCGAGCCCGCCGAGCACGGCCCAGCCGTTGAACCAGGCGAACGCCCCGCCGACGCGGTCGCCGTTCGCGTCGAGCGGCAGCCCCGTCGTGGTGAGGCCGAGGGCCGCCCCGACGCCGAACGCGGCGACGAGGGAGCCGAGGCCGATCGCGCGGTCCCAGCCGCGCACCCAGCGCTCGGTGTGCCCCTTGCCGCGGTACTCGATCGCGACGGCACGGAAGATCAGGCCGAGCAGCACGAAGACGAGCGGCAGGTAGAGGGCCGAGAACAGCGAGGCGTACCAGAACGGGAAGGCCGCGAACGTCGCCGCGCCCGCCGTGATGAGCCACACCTCGTTGCCGTCCCAGACGGGGCCGATCGTGTTGAGCATGAGCCGGCGCTCAGCCGGTGTCCGGGTCGAGAACAGCAGGTGCATCCCGACGCCGAAGTCGAAGCCCTCGAGCAGGAGGAAGCCGACCCACAGCGCGCCGATGGCGACGAACCAGAGGGTGGGCAGGATCTCGGTCATTTGGTCCGCTCCCGGATGTCAGTAGGCGAAGGCGAGCACGTCGCTGCGGCGGTCGTCGCCGCCGGGCTCGTCGGAAGGGGTGTCGTCGTCGTCGCCGTGTGCGAGCTCGGGCATGGCGGAGGCGATGCCGCCGCGCACGTACTTGACGAGAAGCAGCACCTCGACGACGAGGAGGGCCGCGTAGACCGCGGTGAGGCAGATGACGCTGAACAGCAGCTCGCCCCAGCTCACCCCGGGCGAGACCGCGGCCGCGGTGAACATGAACACCCCGTCGGTGCCGCTGGGGTTGGGGTTCGGCGCGACGACGAAGGGCTGACGGCCCATCTCGGTGAAGATCCACCCGGCCGAGTTCGCGGCGAACGGAGCGAGGATGCCGAGCACGGCGAGGCGCATGATCCACGCCGACTCGGGCACGGTGCCCCTGCGGGTCAACCAGAGCGCGACGGCGGCGGCGAAGGCGGCCAGACCGCCGAACCCGATCATGAGGCGGAAGCCCCAGTAGGTGATCTCGAGGTTCGGCACGTAGTCGATGGGCGCGCCGGAGTACTCGCCGTACTTCGGGTCGACCGGCAGGGTCTCGCCGTACAGCTCCTGGTACATGGGCTCGAGGTCCTTGATGCCCTGGATCTCGGTGTCGAAGTCGCTGTGCGCGAGGAAGGAGAGCATGCCGGGGATCTCGATGATGCCCTCGATGTCCTCGCACTCCCCCGAGCCGAGCTCGCCGACCGACAGCACCGAGAAGCTCGTGCCCGACTCGCACGCACCCTCGGCTGCGGCCATCTTCATGGGCTGCTGGTCGAACATGAGCTTGCCCTGCACGTCGCCGGTGACGGCCACGCCGCCGAAGGCGACGACGGCGACGAGCGCCCCGACCCGCAGCGAGCGGATCCAGACGTCGTGGTCGGCCCGGTCGCGGCCGGGGATGGCGCGGTTCTCGCCCACGACGACGCGGCGCGCGGCATCCACGGTGTCGATGCCGTCGCGGCGGCGCTGCCACAGCTGGTACCAGGCGATGCCGAGCAGGAAGCCCCCGCCGACGCCGAGGGCGCCGAAGATCGCGTGGCTGAACGCGGCCAGCGCAGTGTTGTTCGTGAGCACGGCCCAGATGTCGGTCATGACGGGGCGGCCGTCGACGAGCTCGACACCGACGGGGTGCTGCATCCACGAGTTCGCGACGATGATGAAGTACGCCGAGACGACGCTGCCGGCGACGGCGATCCAGAGCGTCGCGAGGTGGAGCTTTTTGGGCAGCCGGTTCCAGCCGAAGATCCACAGGCCGAGGAACGTCGACTCGAAGAAGAAGGCGAGCAGCCCCTCCATCGCGAGCGGGGCGCCGAACACGTCGCCGACGAAGCGGGAGTACTCGCTCCAGGCCATGCCGAACTGGAACTCCTGCACGAGACCGGTGGCCACGCCGAGGATGAAGTTGATCAGGTAGAGCTTGCCCCAGAACTTCGTCATCCGGAGCCAGCGCTCGTGCCCCGTTCGCACCCACATCGTCTGCATGAACGCGACGACCGGGCCGAGCCCGAGGGTCAACGGCACCATCCAGAAGTGATAGACGGTCGTGATGCCGAACTGCCAGCGTGCGATCTCGACGGGATCCACGGAGTTCCTCTCTCCAGAGCCCGCGTCGTGGCGGTGTGCCGCGGCGCTCTTCTACGCTCTCGTAGAAGTTCTTCTACGCCAGTGTAGAACTTATTTCTACGTCGTGTAGAAGTTTTTCTACGCACAGTAGAAAGTGGCGCTACCATTGACCCCGCGGGGAGCGTTCCCGCATGCCCCACTCGGCGGGAAGGAGACGACATGGCCACCCTCGGCGACCTCGAGCGCAGCGTCATGGAGATCCTGTGGACCGACGGCGAGAAGCTCTCGGCCTACGACCTGCAAACGCGCCTGGCGGATGCCGGCAGCACCAAGCTCGCGCCGACCACGGTGCTCACGGTGCTCACCCGCCTCGAGAACAAGGGCTTCGTCGCCCGCGACCGCTCGTCGCGCCCCCACGTCTTCTTCGCCGCCGCGTCGCGCGAGGACCACATGGCCGAGCTCATGCACGAGGTGCTCGGAGCCGCGAGCGACCGCGAGGCCGTGCTCGCCCGCTTCGTCGGCCAGGTCAGCCCGGACGAGGCCGAGACCCTGCGCCGCCTGCTGTCGGGTCGCTGAGCGGAAGCGGACCGCCGCTCAGCGGCATCCGCTAGGAATGGTCGCAAATGCTGACCGCCTCGATCGCCCTCGCGCTGCTCGCGATCGCGCTCGCGTGGCCCGTGCCGCTCGCGCTCTCCGCGGCGTCGTGGCCGTCGCGTGCGCCCGCGACCGCGCTGCTGCTGTGGCAGTCGATCGCGCTCGCGGGAGGCCTGTCGATGATCGGCGCCCTGCTGACCTACGGACTGATCCCGTTCGGCGACGACCTCGTCGGCGGTCTGCTCGGGCTCGCGGGGGTCGCCGCGGGTGACACCGTCGACCGCGTCAGCCTGCTGCACGTCTTCGCGCTCACGGGCGCGGTGCTGCTCGGCGGGCACCTGCTGCTGAACCTCGCCCTCACCGCCGACCGCGCCCGCCGTCAGCGCCAGCGGCACCGCCGCCTCGTAGACCTACTGAGCTCCCCCGTGCCCGACAGCCCCGGCAGCCGGATGCTGGACACCGCCGCCCCGGTGGCGTACTGCCTGCCCGGCACCGGGCGCTCGCTGACCGTGTTCTCGGCGGGGCTCGTCGACCTGCTCTCCGCCGACGAGTTGCGCGCCGTGATCGAGCACGAGAAGGCGCACCTCGACCAGCGCCATCACCTCGTGCTGCTCGCCTTCCGCGCCTGGAACGCGTCGCTGCCGTGGTTCCCGATCGCGTCGCGGGCGCGCCGCGAGGTGGGGCTGCTCGTGGAGATGCTCGCCGACGACCGCGCCCGCCGCGTGGTCCCGGATCAGACCCTCGCCACGGCGATCGCGCTCGTCGCGGGCGCCGGCGAGCAGCGCCCGACGGCCGAGCCCGACGACATCGTCGAGCAGGCCTCGCCCGCTGAGGTCACGGCGCGGGTGCGCCGCCTGCTCGGCGGGCACCGCGCACTGCCGTTCCCCGCACGCGGCGCGGTCGTCGCGGCAGCCGCGGGGCTGCTCGTCGTGCCGACGGTGCTGCTGCTCGCGCCCGCGGTCGCAGGCATCGGCGGGCTCGCGCTCTAGAGCCCGACTCGCTCGAGGAAACCATTGCGGAACTTGCCCTGCGGGTCGACCGTGCGGGCGAGTTCGCGGAAGTCGCCGGCGCGCTCGTAGCTCGCGGGCCGGTCGAACACCTTGCCCCAGTGCGGACGCGGGTCGAACGGCGCGAGCGCGGCCTCGACCGCGGGGACCAGGCCCGCGACCTCGGTCGGCTTGTTCTGCCACGTGAAGTGCACGCACAGCGACGTGCGGCGGTAGCCGGGTGAGAGCCAGAGCTCGTCGGCGGCGACGCTGCGCAGCTCGGTGATGTGCAGCGCGTCGGCGAGGCGAGGGCCGAGCTCGCGCACCGCGCGCAGGGCGTCGGCGGCCCGCTCGAGCGGGATCCAGTACTCGGTCTGGATCTCGTCGCCGTTCGAGGGGGTGCTGTCGATCCTGAAGTGCGGCAGCCGCTCGCTCCAGGCACCGGGCACGCCGCCCTGCTTGGTGGTGTTGTCCTCGCCCTCGGCGAGGCTGGTCTGCTCCGCCGGGTGCGCCCCGAGCGCGGCGGCGTCGAACACCTCGCCGGGCAGGCGGGTCTTGAGCCACAGGCTGAACTCGTCGGTCCACTTCGTGAAGAGGCTCACGCTGTACGCGGCGCCCATGATCCCCTGGACGTCGGCGAGCACGGCGTCCCACGACAGGTCGGTGAAGACGTCCTGCCGCACGCGGTAGCTCGGCTCGACCGCGAGGGTGACGGATGCCACGGGCCCGAGCGCCCCGAGCGCGACGACGGAGCCCTGGAAGCCCTCCTCCCCCGCCTCGATGCGCCGCAGCGACCCGTCGGGCGCGAGGAACGTGAGGCCGCGCACGGCGGTCGCGAGCGAACCGTTGCCGGTGCCCGAGCCATGCGTGCCGGTGGAGACGGCGCCCGCGACCGAGATGTGCGGCAGCGAGCCCATGTTGTGCAGCGCCCAACCGCGCTCCTCGAGCCACGTGGCGACGCGGGCGTAGCGGAAGCCGCCGGGGAACGTCACCGTGCCGGCCGCCTCGTCGAGCACGGGCTCCCCGGGGAGTCCCGTCAGGTCGAGCAGCACCTCGCCGTCGGCCACCTCGTTGAACGAGTGCCTCGTGCCGAGGGGGCGCAGCCGCGCGGCATCCGCCACGACCTGCTGCGCCTGCTCGAGGGTGTCGGGGCGCTCGATGCGCCCCGTGAACGTGTAGGTGCCCGACCAGTTCGTCTCCACCGGGCCAGCCTAGGTGGCGGGCGGAGGCTACGCGGCCGGCGCCGCCTCGGCCACGAGCTCGCGGACGCGCGGGATGACCTGCTCGCCGTAGAGGCGGATCGAGGTCATGAGGTGCGCGTGCGGCACGGGACCGCTCGTGTACTTGAGGTCGAAGCGGTCGAGGTCGAGCGCCGTCGCGGTGCGGGCGATCTTGCGCGCGACGGTCTCGGGCGAGCCGACGACGAGGGCGCCGTGCTCGATCTCCTGCACGTAGTTCTCGGGGGTCGGAGCGGCGAATCCGCGCTCGCGGCCGATCCGGCCGAACGCCTCCGCGTAGTGCGGCCAGAAGATCTCGCGGGCCTGCTCGTCGGTCTCGGCGATGAACCCGGGCGAGTGCACGCCGATCGGCTGCGGCTCCTTGCCGAGCTGCGCGAGCGCCCGCCGGAAGAGGTCGGCGTAGGGGGCGAAGCGCACGGGGTCGCCGCCGATGATCGCGAGCAGCAGCGGCAGCCCGTACGACGCGGCGCGCACGACGGACTCGGGCGATCCCCCGACGCCGACCCAGGTGCGGATTCGGCCGCCCTCGGTCTTGGGGTAGACCTCCTGGTCGTTCAGGCCCTGGCGCACGGTGCCCTGCCAGGTGACGGGGCCCTCCTCGAGCAGGGCGGCGAAGAGCTGCAGCTTTTCCTCGAAGAGCACGTTGTAGTCGCTCAGCTCGAAGCCGAACAGCGGGAACGACTCGGTGAACGAGCCGCGGCCGAGCATGACCTCCGCCCGCCCGTTGGAGATGGCGTCGATCGTCGCGAAGCGCTGGAAGACCCGCACGGGGTCGTCGCTCGAGAGCACGGTCACGGCCGAGCCGAGCTTGATGCGCGAGGTGCGGGCCGCGATGGCGGCGAGCACGGTCTCGGGGGCGGAGACGGCGTAGTCGTCGCGGTGGTGCTCCCCCACGCCGAAGAAGTCGACGCCGACCTCGTCGGCCAGCACCCCCTGCTCCACGACGTCGCGGATCACCTGGGCGTACGACTGCCGTCGGCCCTGCTCGTCGACGGTGACGTCGCCGAAGGTGTCCAGTCCGAGTTCGAGATGCCGCGCCATGATCGCCCTTTCCTCGCATCCGACGTTCTATACATCCGCATGTAACAGGGGTGCGTCGCGAGTATTCCACACGCCACCGCGGCGGAGATCACGAGCGAGGGATGCGACGCGCCGATCCGGCTCGGCAAGTCGGCCCGCCACTCATGAGTTCGGTCGGTGCCGGCGAAGGTCACGAGCCACGGTCGCGACGCGCCGAGGCGGCACCGCGTGTCGCCCCCGCCACTCATGAGTCCCGCCGATCCCGGTTCCCGAGGCAGGGCGACGGATGCCGCGGCGCAGACAGCCGCGGCATCCGTCACCCCTCCCGCTAGTTGAGCGCGGGGGTGTCGGCGGGGATGACGCCGCCGGAGTACAGGTCGGTCGCGAGCTCCTGCAGGGCGCGGAGCGCGACGCGCTGGGTCAGCGGGCCGTAAGAGATGCGGGCGACGCCGAGCTCCTCGTACTCCGCGGCGGTCAGCGCGCCGGGCAGGCCGATGACGCTGAGCTTGTTGCGGCCGAGGCCCTCGACGAGCCGCTCGGTCGCCGCCCGGTCGAGCGGGCCGGGCACGAAGACGAGACTCGCACCCTCGGCGAGGAACGCCCGGCCGCGCTCGATCGCGTCGTCGAGGCTCTCCTCGAGCGGGCGGTCGCCGCCGCGCACGATCGCGTCGGTGCGGGCGTTGAGCTGGAAGGCCACGCCCTCCGCCTCGGCGGCGCGCACGATCTCGCGCACCGCGGCGACCGAGTCGGCGAGCGGGGCGAGGCGGTCCTCCACGTTCGCGCCGACGACGCCGAGCTGGATCGCCTTGCGCACCGTCTCCCCCGGCGTGCCGTACCCGTTGTCGAGGTCGGCGGTCACGGGCAGGTCGGTCGCGTCGACGATCCGCTTCACCGCGGCGAGCGCGACGTCGGCGGGGATCGTGCCGTCGGCGTAGCCGTGGCTCGCGGCGATCGAGTGGCCCGCGGTCGCGATCGCCTTCGTCTCGGGCAGGTCGGCGACGACCTTCGCGCTGATCGCGTCCCAGACGTTGACGACCTGGAGGATGGAGTCGGATTCGTGGAGGGCCTTGAGGGTCTCGGCCTTGCTCGCAGTGGTCATGGCTCCGACCGTAGGGCCCCCGGATGCCCCCTGGCTGGGGCGCCGCTGAGCGTGACCGCCTGCTACCGCCCGCCGAAAGCGACGCCGACGACGACCGCGACGTCGACGACGACGGTCAGCCAGAACACGGTGAGGAACGAGCGTTTGCGCGTCTTGTGGCGCAGCAGCTGCTGCGCGAGCAGGCCGCCCGGCCAGCCGCCGAGCAGCCCGGCCGTCAGCAGCGTGGCCTCGGGGATGCGCCAGCGCCCCTCCACCGCGGCCCGCTTGTCGGCGGCGTAGAGCGCGAACGTGACGACCGACATCACGGCCGCGAGGGCCGGCAGCCACAGCGGCAGCAGCCCCTCCGCGGCGAGCGCCGCCGCGAGCCCCAGGGAGGCCGCTATCACCGCGACCGCGACCCACGACGGGTACCCGCGCCGGCCGGGCATCCGGCGCACGCCGAGCAGTCGGGCGGAGACGGCCTTGCGCCGGGCCGTCGGGCCGGACGCGACCACGACCTGCACCCGGTCGCCGCGGGCCGGGCGGCCGGTGCCGCGCGGGAAGTCCGTGATGTGCACGAAGACGTCGGAGCCGCCCGGCGCCTCCACGAAACCGAAACCGCGCGCGTCGTCCCAGCGCACGAGCACGCCCTCGAGGGCCACCGTCGCCGCCATGCAGCGAGGCTAGCCGCGACACGCCACCGGCGTTGCCCCGGGACACGCCGGAGCCCGGGAGAAGCTTGAAGGTCTCTACCCGAAGGAGAACCGTGTCCCGTCGTCTGCGCGCGCTCGTCGTCGTCCTGCTCGCCGCCGTCGTGGTGCTCGGCGTGCAGGCGCTCGTCGGCTCGCCCTCCGCCCCCGCGTCGGTGCCGGACGGCACCGCGGTCGCCCAGCTCGAGACGCTCCCGGTGAAGGGGCGCGCGCCGCAGACCGGGTACGAGCGCGAGGAGTTCGGCGACGGCTGGGCCGACCTCGACTGGAACGGCTGCGACACCCGCAACGACGTGCTCGCCCGCGACCTGGTCGAGGAGACGCTCGTCGACGGCTGCCGCGTCGCCACCGGCGTACTGCTCGATCCGTACACCGGCCGCACGATCCACTTCGTGCGCGGCGAGGAGACGTCGGCGGATGTACAGATCGACCACGTCGTGTCACTGTCGAATGCATGGCAGACGGGGGCGCAGCAGCTCTCCGAGACCGAGCGGATCGCGTTCGCGAACGACCCGCTGAACCTCCTCGCGGTCGCGGGCGAGGTCAACGCCGGCAAGGGCGACGGCGACGCCGCCACCTGGCTGCCGCCGCTGCGCAGCGTGCGCTGCGACTACGTCGCGCGGCAGATCGCCGTCAAGGCCGAGTACGACCTCTGGGTGACCCCGCCGGAGCACGACGCGATGCTGCGCGTGCTCGACGGATGCCCCGGGCATCCGGCCGCCTGACACCGCCCGGTCGATCCCGGGACACCTCCCGTTCACCTTGTGGTGGCCGTGTCGTCGAAGGCGCTTGCGACTCTTCCGGCACCACATCTCGCAACGGAAGGCACCACCCGTGACCATCGAGACCCCTCGTCTGCTCCCCATGGCCGCGCACGTGCGCGGCAAGCGCTCCGCCGTCACCTGCCAGCTCAAGTGCGGCAACGCCTGCGCCGGCGCCGAGTGCAACACCTCGGGCAACCCCCACTTCCGCGACATCGCCTCCGCCGCGATCTCGCGCCGCGCGATCCTCGGCTTCGGCGCCGCCGGCGCCGTCGTGCTCGCGACTGACGCCTTCGGGCTCACCGCTCCGGCCGCGGAGGCGGCCCCCAAGGGCGGCGCCTCCGCCGGGCTGCCGTTCTCCCCGATCGCGCCCGTCGCCAACACCGTGGACGACTTCACGGTGCCCGTCGGGTACCGCTGGGATCCGATCATCCGGTGGGGCGACCCCATCCTGCCCGGAGCGCCGGAGTTCGACGTGAACGCCCAGACCGTCGAGTCGCAGGCGGGCCAGTTCGGCTACAACAACGACTTCCTCGCGATCCTCGAGGACCCGAAGTCGAAGGGCACCCGCGGAGTCCTCGTCGCGAACCACGAGTACGTGAACCCGGCGATCATGTTCCCGCCCACGACGGACGCCGCCGAGCTCCGCCGCCGGTCGGAGATCTACAAGATGGCGCACGGCCTCAGCGTCGTCGAGCTCGAGCGCAGCGGTCGCGGCGCCCGCTGGGAGTACGTGCGCGAGGGCGAGGTGAACCGCCGCATCACGGCGGAGACCCCGTTCGAGCTGACCGGCCCCGCCGCGGGCTCGGACCTGCTCAAGACGAAGGGCGACCCGACCGGTCGCCGCGTGCTCGGCACGCTCAACAACTGCGCCGGCGGCGTCACCCCGTGGGGCACCATCCTCTCGGGCGAGGAGAACTTCAACCAGTACTTCCACGCCCCCACGACCCCGGAGCGCAGCCGCTACGGGCTCGCCTCGGCTCCCAACGGCACCAACACCGGCTGGGAGAAGTGGGACCCGCGCTTCGACGCGAGCACCCCCGACTACGCCAACGAGCCCAACCGCTTCGGCTGGATCGTCGAGATCGACCCGGATGACCCGACGTCGACGCCCCGCAAGCACACGGCGCTCGGCCGCTTCAAGCACGAGGGCGCGAACGTCATCGTCGGCGAGGACGGTCGCGTCGTGGCCTACATGGGCGACGATGAGCGCGGCGACTACCTGTACAAGTTCGTCTCGAAGAACCGGTTCAAGAACGGCAACGGCCACGGCGTCCGCCGGCAGAACATGCAGCTGCTGACCGAGGGCGACCTCTTCGTGGCGCGGTTCCGCGGCGACTCCCCCGCGGCCGAGATCACCGGCTCCGGCGCCCTGCCCTCCGACGGAGCTTTCGACGGCACGGGCGAATGGATCCCGCTGACGCAGAACGGCGAGAGCGCCGTGA
This sequence comes from Desertivibrio insolitus, assembly GCF_017355965.1. Taxonomy (GTDB): domain Bacteria; phylum Actinomycetota; class Actinomycetes; order Actinomycetales; family Microbacteriaceae; genus JAFIQW01. Next base: position 6,037 of record NZ_JAFIQW010000006.1, on the reverse strand, counting down.
CCGGCATGACGATCGACCAGGTGCTCGTGTACACCCGCCTGGCCGCCGACAAGGTCGGCGCGACCCGCATGGACCGCCCCGAGGACGTCGAGCCCAGCCTCGCGAGCGGCAAGATCTACGTCGCCTGCACCAACAACTCGAACCGCGGCAGGAACTCCGCCCAGCCGGTGGACGAGGCGAACCCGCGCACGGGCAACCGCGACGGTCACGTGATCGAGATCACCGAGACGGCCGGGCAGTCGGGACGCACGTTCGGCTGGAGCATCCTGCTGCTCTGCGGCGTTCCGACCGACGCGAACACCTACTTCGCGGGCTTCCCGAAGGACAAGGTGTCGCCGATCTCCTGCCCCGACAACCTCGCGTTCGACTCCCAGGGCAACCTGTGGATCTCGACCGACGGCGCCCCGAGCACGATCGGCCTCAACGACGCGCTGTTCAAGGTGCCCCTGACCGGCAGCGAGCGCGGCCGGGTGCAGCAGTTCCTCGCCGTGCCGACCGAGGCCGAGACCTGCGGTCCGGTCATCCACGACACCGACGGCTCCGTCTTCGTGTCGGTGCAGCACCCCGGCGAGGACGGCAGCTGGGGGGCCCAGCACTCGTTCTTCCCCGACTACGCGCCCGCCAACGCCCCTGGCGTCTTCCGCGGCCCGCGCCCGAGCGTGGTGCAGGTCATCCGCGGCTAGCCCGTCGGTGGTGGGACCGCCCCTGGGGGCTCGGGCGGTCCCGCCACCGTCGTCCCGCCCGGCAGGGCCCCCGCCCCGGCGGAGCGTCGCCGCTTCGGGAAGGATGGTGGCGCCACCGTCCACGCCGAGGAGGACCATGCCGAGCACCGCCGTCGAGCATCTCGACGTCCTCATCGTCGGCGCGGGCATCTCCGGCATCGGGGCGGCGCACGCCGTGCAGACCCGCACGTCGCGCAGCTACGCGATCCTGGAGGCCCGGTCGGCGCTCGGCGGCACCTGGGATCTCTTCCGCTATCCCGGCATCCGGTCCGACTCCGACCTCTACACGTTCGGCTTCGATTTCCGTCCGTGGCGCGAGGACGAGTCGATCGCGAGCGCCGACCGCATCCTCGCCTACCTGCAGGACACCGCGCGGGAGCACGGCATCGACCGCCGCATCCGCTTCTCGCACCGCGTCGTCGCCGCTCGGTGGGACTCCCCCGAGGCGCGCTGGCACGTCGACGTCGAACGCACCGACACGGGCGAGCGCGTCGCCCTCACCGCGAACTGGCTCTTCGGCGCGACCGGGACTACCGCTACGACCGGGGCTTCTCGCCGCGCTTCGAGGGCGGGGAGTCGTTCCGCGGACGCATCGTGCACCCGCAGGCGTGGCCGGCCGACCTCGACCACCGGGGCCGCCGCGTCGTCGTGATCGGCAGCGGCGCGACGGCGGTGACGCTCGTGCCGGCGCTCGCGACGGATGCCGCGCACGTGACCATGCTGCAGCGCACCCCGACCTACATCCTCAGCGCCCCGGCGAAGGACCGGATCGCGAACGCCCTGCGCCGGGCGCTCGGCGACGACCGGGCGCACCCGCTCGTCCGGCAGAAGAACATCGCGGTGCAGCGCCTGCTCTGGCGGGCCTGCCGCCGCTTCCCGGAGCAGGCGCGCCGCGTCATCCGCTGGACCAACGCGCGGCAGTTGCCGGCCGGCTACCCGGTCGACGAGCACTTCAGCCCGCCCTACGACCCGTGGGACCAGCGGCTCTGCCTCGTGCCCGACGGCGACTTCTTCGCCGCGATCCGGTCGGGATCGGCGTCGGTCGTCACCGACCGGGTGCGCCGCTTCACCGAGACCGGCATCGAGCTCGAGTCCGGCGAGGAACTCGAGGCGGACATCGTCGTCACCGCGACGGGACTCGAGCTGCTGCCCTTCGGCGGCATCGAGCTCACGGTCGACGGCGCGCCCGTCGATCTGACGGAGCGGCTCGCGTACCGCGGCACGATGCTCGACGGGGTGCCGAACTTCGCCTACGCGATCGGGTACACGAACGCCTCGTGGACGCTCAAGGTCGGGTTGCTCTGCACGTACTTCACCCGCGTGCTCGAGCACATGGACCGCCTCGGCTACGACGCCTGCCGGCCCGAGCGCCCGGCAGGGCCGGTGCTCACCCGTCCGCTGCTCGACTTCGGCGCCGGCTACGTGCGTCGCGCCGTGGACCGGCTGCCGAAGCAGGGCGAGCGGGCGCCCTGGGTGATGTCGATGAACTACTACGAGGACGTCGCCCTGCTGCGCCGGGCTCCCGTCGACGACGGCGTGCTGCGCTTCGAGCGGGCGCGGCGTGCGACGGGGGTGACGGTGTGAGCGCCGAGCGCTTCTGCGACCTGCCGAGCGGCATCCGCCTCTGCTATCGCGTCGACGGCGACGAGTCCGCCCGACCGCTGCTGCTCGTCGCGGGCCTCGGGCTCGATCTCGCCTCCTGGCCCCAGGCGCTCATCGACGGTCTGCTCGAGCGCGGCTTCCGCGTTCTCCGGTTCGACAACCGCGACATCGGTCGCTCGACCCACGTCGCGACCCCGCCGCCCGGTCCTCTGCGCCAGCTCCTCGCCGTGGCCCGGCCCGAGGACTACGACCTGGGCGACATGGCCGACGACACGATCGGGCTGCTCGATCAACTCGGCATCGACGCGGTCGACCTCGTCGGGATGTCGATGGGCGGCATGATCGCGCAGATCGTCGCGGCGCGCGCACCGTCGCGCGTGCGCTCGCTGACCTCGATCTTCTCGACCACGGGCGCCGCGCGCACGGGCCGCCCGGCGCACTCGACCCTCGTGCGGATGGGCCGGCCGCCGGTGCGCACCGCCGAGGCCTTCGTCGCCCGTCACCTGAGCGTGCTGCGGCACATCGGCTCGACGGAGTATCCGTTCGACGAGCGCATCGAGCGCGAGTGGGCGCTGCGCGCGTGGGAGCGCGGCGGCGGGGCGGAACGCACCGCGGGCGTCGCGCGACAGATCGGCGCGATCGGCAAGTCGGGCGACCGCACGGCCGAGGTGCGCACGATCACGGCGCCGACCCTCGTCGTGCACGGCGACCGCGACCGGATGGTGCACCCGAGCGGCGGTGAGGCCACGGCCGCGGCGATCCCCGGCGCCCGTCACGTCGTGCTGCCGGGGATGCGTCACCACCTCGCGCCGACGCTCGCCCCGCGGCTCGTCGAGCTGATCGCCGAGCACACCGGGGCGGCCCGCGACGGGGCCGGGGCGCCGCGGTGTCCGGGCCACGAGAACTAGCAGCTCTGCTCGACGCTGCGCGTCAGGAGGCCTCGACGAGCGTCACCCGCGCGCCGCCCGCCTGCTTCGAGCGGTACATCGCGGCATCGGCCAGTTCGAGCAGCGTGTCGGCCGAGGGGTGCGACTCCGCGTCCACGACGACCGCGCCGATGCTCGCGGTAACGGGGTGCTCGGCGGGCGCCGCGACCTCGGCCGCGACACGGCTCGCGACCGCCTCCAGCTGACTCCGCTCGACGCCGAAGCAGACGACCACGAACTCGTCGCCGCCCCAGCGCGCGACGACGTCGCGGTCGCGCACCGCGCCCTTGAGCCGGGCCGCCGTGCGCACCAGCACCTCGTCCCCCGCCACATGGCCGTGCACGTCGTTGACCGACTTGAAGCCGTCGAGATCGAGGAACAGGATGCCGAAGCGCCCGAACGCCGCGGCGGTCTCGAGCTGCGCGTGCAGCGCCCCGCGGTTGAGCAGCCCGGTGAGCGGGTCCTCGCGGGCAGACCGGGCGAGGCGCCCCTGCAGCCGGATGCGGGTGAGCGCGACCCCGGCGTTCTGCGCGATGCTCTCGCGGAGCCGCTGGGCTCCCTCGTCGGGCTCGCGCTCGCGGTGGAACGCGCAGACGATCACGGCGATGGTCTCGCCCTCGACCGAGACCGGGGTGAGCACCGCCTGGGCGAGCCGCTCTGGCCGGCGCAGCGCGACGGCGAGCACCCGCTCGGCCTCCGTGCCCGCGTCCGGCCGCGGAAGAACCGTCGGCGCCGTGGGCGGAGCCCACGCCTCGGTGACGCCTCCGTCGACGCCGTGCCAGCGCGACTCCCCGGCGGGGGTGAGCACGGCGATCTCCGACGGACGGAACGTCTGCACGAAGGTCTGGGTGAGCGCCTGCAGCAGCTCCTCCTCGGTGCTGCTCGCGAGGAACGACTCCGCCGAGGTGCGCAGCGCGTCGAGCGCCCGGGCGGAGTCCTCCGCGGTCCGGCGAGCGACGACGAGATCGCTCTCGAAGCGGGTGCGCTCGGTCGCTTCGATGAGGGCGCCGTGCACGGCATCCGCCCCCGCCCGCGCCGTGAGCAGCACCGGCCGCGAAGGGCCGCTCGTCGAGGCGAGCGAGAGCACGACCTCGTCGACCCGGCCGCCGACGGCGAGCACGGGGAGCACCCGCGTGTCGTAGAGGATGCGGCTGCTCGGCACGAGCACGTCGGCCAGGCGCACGCCGACGAGATCGGTCGCACCGACCCAGTCCCCGAGGGTGCGATTCGCCTCGAGGATCCGTCCGTGCTGATCGAGCGTGAACAGGGCGCAGGGCGCCTCGTGGAACAGTCGCTCGAAGCGGCCGAGGCCCTCTTCGATCAACGCAGAAAACGCAGGATGTGCTCGGAGAGCTCGGCGGGCGACGACAGGTTCGGGGTGTGACCGGTGGAGTTCAGCGCGACGAACTCGCTGCCCGGAATCCGCTCCTGCACCCAGCGGCCGACGTCGGTCGAGGCGATCGCGTCGTCCTGCGACTGCACGACGAGCGTCGGCACGGAGACGAGCTCGAGGTCGCGGCGGTTGTCGGAGAGGAAGGTCACGCGGGCGAAGTGCTTCGCGATCTCCGGGTCGGTGCGGCAGAAACTCGTCTTCCACTCGTCGGCGAGCTCCGGCCGGTCGATGTTGCCGACGATCACGGGCGCCATCTGCTCCGACCAGCCGAGCGGGTTGGCGTCGAGGGCCTCGAGCAGCGCGTCGATGTCCTCGCGGCGGAACCCGCCGCGGTAGTCGACGTCGTCGACGTAGCGCGGCGACGGCCCGACGAGCACGAGCGCGCCGAACAGTTCGGGCGCGGCGATCGAGGCGAGCACCCCGATCATCGAGCTCACCGAGTGACCGACGAAGACCACGTCGCTCAGGTCGAACGCCCGGAGCAGGTCCACGACGTCATCCGCGTAGCCGTGAAGCGAGTCGTACTTGGCCTGGTCGTACTCGGTGAGATCGGAGTCCCCCGCGCCCACCAGGTCGAACGTGACGACGCGGTAACCGGCCGACTCGAAGGCGGGGGTGACGTCGCGCCACATCGCCTGGCTGCAGCCGTAACCGTGGGCGAACACGACCGGTCGCCCGGTCGGGTCGCCGCTCACCCGGACGTTGTTCCGGCCGGTGACTCTCTGAAGCAGTGCACCCGTAGACACGATCTCTCCTCAGCCGCGGCTCGCCCGCGCCCCTCACGCTAGTTCCGCGCCGCACGGCCCTGCAACCCGTCTCCTGGAGACCGGCTCAGGATTGCCGCGGCGCCAGTACCCGAATCCCGGCGGGCGTGAGACGCTACCGCCGAGGGGGTGACGGTGAAGGGCTACACGGCAGACCAGATCGCGGAGGGCTTGGGCCGCGGCGAGATCCTCGCCTACTTCCAGCCTCAGATCGAAGTGAACTCCGGCGCCATCGTCGCGGCCGAGGCGCTGAGCCGGTGGCGGCATCCGACCGACGGCCTCGTGTTCCCCGACGAGTACATCCCCACGGCCGAGCGCGTGGGGCTCATCGCCGACATCGACCGGCGGATGCTCGCGCTGGCGTGCGAGCACGTGCGCGAGTGGGACGCGGCCGGCCTGCCCGTCGGGGTCTCGGTCAACGTGTCCGCGTCGCGCGTCGCCGCGGGCGGGCTGCGGGAACAACTGCTCGGCTGCGTCGAGTCCACCGGCATCGATCCGGGCCGCCTCACCGTGGAGATCACGGAGTCGCAGGCCATCACGGCGGTCGACGGGGCGCGGGAGCTCCTCGCGTCGCTCGTCGAGCACGGCTTCGGCGTCTCGATCGACGACTTCGGCACCGGGCACGCCGAC
>NZ_JAFIQW010000005.1:136819-175438 GCF_017355965.1 Desertivibrio insolitus | reverse complement strand
CGGTCGACGGGGCGCGGGAGCTCCTCGCGTCGCTCGTCGAGCACGGCTTCGGCGTCTCGATCGACGACTTCGGCACCGGGCACGCCGACGCGGCGCTGCTCGAGGTCGTCCCCGCGACCGAGATCAAGATCGACCGTTCGCTCATGCAGCAGGACGACCCGGCGGATGCCGCGGCGGCCGCCGCCCTCGCACACGAGCGCGGGCTCCGTCTCGTCGCCGAGGGCGTCGCGACGCTGCAGCAGTGGCGGCTCGCGAGCGACCTCGGCTGCGACCGGGTGCAGGGCTTCCTCGTGGCGGAGGCACTGACACCCACCCGCATGCTGCAGGTGCTCACCGCGCGGCGACGGTGACCCGCGGTCGGGACGTCGCGCCGCGACCTCTATCGTGGACAGGACTACGTGAGGGCATCCGCCCGCGTGAAGCAGACAGGAAGCACCGCATGGGCCCAGAAGCCGATCTCCTCCGAGCCCTCCGTGACTACGCCGCCGCCGCGCGGGAAGCGTCGCTCGAGGGACTCGTGGAGCTGAAGCTCAGCGAGACGGACCTCAAGGCCATGCGGTTCCTGCTCGCACGCCCCGGCGCCCTCGCCCGCGACGTCGCTCAGCAGCTGCAGGTGTCGTCGGCGACCACGACGGTGCTCGTCGACCGGCTCGAGCGGCGCGGTCTGCTGCGGCGCGAGCCCTCCGCGAAGGACCGGCGCGCGGTACACCTCTACCCCACCGTGACCGCCGAGGAGGAGCCCTGGTCGTCGCTCGACCGCTTCGACCGGCAGGCCGGCGAGGTCGCCGCACGCTGGAGCCCGCAGGAGATCGAGAAGGCCACCGAGATCATCACGGCGATGTACCGCGAGGCCGCCAGGGGCTGAGCCGTTCACCCCGTTAACGCGAGAAGGCGGTCCGTTCGGACCGCCTTCTTCGTCGTGATGGTGGATCTGAGGGGACTCGAACCCCTGACCCCCTGCATGCCATGCAGGTGCGCTACCAGCTGCGCCACAGACCCGGGCTGCTCCGTAAGAAGCAACTAGACGAGGTTACTACATCCTGAGGGGTGGTGATGACCATCGCGCCCTGGTGGCCGTCGCGGTGGCGGCGTAGCGTCGCCCGTACAGCCGAGAACAGACGCTAGCGAAAGGCGCGACGATGCCCTCTCCCACCTCCTTCGCCGACGGGACGCCGATCTGGGTCGACCTCGCGAGTTCGAGTCCCGCCGACGCCCGCGCCTTCTACGAGGGCGTCTTCGGCTGGAGCTCCGACGTCTCCGGCGAGGAGTACGGCGGCTACGTCATGTTCTCCTCCGGCGAGTCCGTCGTCGCGGGGCTCGGCACGAACCGCGACCCCGACAGCGCGCCGGACGCCTGGATGATCTACCTCGCCTCGAAAGACCTCGACCGGACGGCGGCCGCGATCGGCAACTCCCACGGCCAGGTGATCGTCGAGCCCATGGACATCCCGCAGATGGGACGGATGCTGGTGGCGGTCGATGCCACGGGCGCCGTGTTCGGAGTCTGGCAGCCGACGGGAATGAACGGCTTCGACGTGGTCGGGGAGGACAACGCGCCGGCGTGGTTCGAGCTCCTCACGACCGACTACAAGACGGCGATCGGCTTCTACACTCGGGCGTTCGGGGTGGTCACCGAGATCATGGGCGACGACGACGACTTCCGGTACTCGCAGATCCTCGACGGCGACGCCGAGGTCGCCGGCATCATGGACGCGAGCCGCTTCCTGCCCGAGGGCGTTCCGTCGCACTGGTCGGTCTACTTCCAGGTCGAGGACACCGACGCCACGATCGAGCGCGTCACGAGGCTCGGCGGTCGCGTCGTGCAGCCCGCCGAGAACACCCCCTACGGCCGGCTCGCCACGGTCACGGACACCACGGGCGCCCAGTTCAAGCTCATCGCCGACGTGGAGTGACGGGAGCGGCCCCACCAGCGGCCAGACTGGGGGCATGGCTCAGCCGATCACGGTCTCGATCACCCGCACCGTCAGCCCCGACCGGTCGAAGGAGGTCGCCGCGTGGGCGCGCGCCGGTCAGGATCTGCTGAGCGCGACTCCGGGCTACCTCGGCTCCGGATGGATCCGGCCCGACCCGGCCTCCACCGAGTGGCACATGCTCTACCGCTTCGCCGACGCGGCGAGCCTCGAGGCGTGGGAACGGTCGCCCGAGCGGGCGTGGTGGATCGCGAGCGCGCACGGCCTCGTCGAAGACGCCCGCGCCGAGCGGCGCACGGGCATCGAGGGCTGGTTCGACGAACCGGCATCCGTCGAGGTGGTCGCGGCGACACCGCCCGCTCCCCCGCGCTGGAAGCAGATGGTCGCGATCTTCCTCGCGTTCTATCCGCTCAGCCTGCTCGCGCAGGCGCTGCTCGTGCCCCTCGTGGCCGATCAGCCGCTCGCACTGCGGGTGCTCCTCGTCATCGTCGTCGTGATGCCGATCATGACCTACCTCGCGCTCCCGGGCGTCACGCGGGCGCTTCGGCCGTGGCTGCTCGGGCGGCCGGCAACGACGAGAGGGGCGGATGCCGCGCGGCGACGTGCGCCACGGGACATCCGCCCCTCCGAGTGAGCCGGTCGGCCTAGCCCTCTGCGGGCACGACGAGCCCGCCCCAGGTCTCCTCCTCGAACTCGGCGACCTCGTCGGAGAGCAGCAGCTCGTAGAGCTTCTGCACGCGCGGGTCGTCCTCGAGCTCGGGCGTGGTGGCGAGCACGTTGTAGTACGAGCTGTCCGACCCCTCGACGAGGATCGCCTGCTCGGCGGTGAGGCCGGCGGGCAGGGCGAAGGCGATCGTCACGAAGGCGGTGTCGACGTCGGCGACGGCCTGCGCGAGCGAGGCGTTCTCGATCTCCTCGAACTGGAAGTCGTTCGGGTTCGCCGTGATGTCGTCGAGCGTGGTCGGCTCGTCGGTGGTCTCGATCAGGCCCTCGGCGGCGAGGATCTTGAGCGCGCGGCCCTCGTTCGTCGGGTCGTTCGGGATGGCGATCGTGGCGCCGTCCTCGAGCTCGTCGAGGTCGTCGATCTTGTCGCTGTAGAACGCGGCGGTGGGCAGGTACGCCTCGCCGACGCTCAGCAGGTCGCTGCCGGTCTGCTCGTTGAAGTTCTTCAGGAACGTCGTGTTCTGGAACAGGTTCGCGTCGATCGACCCGTCGACGAGCGCGCTGTTCGGGGTGTTGTAGTCGGTGAACTCGACGAACTCGATCGTGAGTCCCTCGTCCTCGGCGAGCTCGTCCTGGATGAAGTTCAGGATGTCGCCCGCGGGCGTCGCGAGCGCGCCCACCTTGATCGTGCCGAGGCCCTCGCCCTCGGTTCCGCCGGCGGCGGTGGAGCCCCCGGCGCAGCCGGTGAGGCCCAGGGTGAGGACGGCGGCGGCAGCCGCGGCACCAGCAAGGCGCTTGCTGCTCTTCGTTGCGAACATGTCGTTCTGCTTTCTCTCGGTGAGTGGGGCGGCGCCGGCCTGATGCTGACTCGGACGGCGCGTGGGGAGGGGTCTAGCGTCTGCTGCCGCCGGGCAGGAGCCCGTCGTCGACGGCGGAGACGAGCTCGCGGGCGGCATCCGCCTCGTCGCCTCTCGTGCGGCCGCGCGAGTCGAAGCTGCGGCGGGCGAAGCGGCGCGCGAGCCGGGTCGCGATCGTCTGCAGCACCATCACGATGAGGAAGACGATGACGATGACCGCGATGATGTGGGTCACGCTGTAGCGGTTGTAGCCGTAGCGGATGGCGACGTCGCCGAGGCCGCCGCCCGCGACGACACCGACCATCGCGGAGAAGTTGATGATCGACGTGACGGTCGTCGAGAGGCCGAGCATCATGGCGGGCAGCGCCTCCGGCACGAGCACCTTGCTGACGAGCTGCCAGCGGGTCGCGCCGAGGGAGTCGGCGGCCTCGATCAGCCCGGCGTCGACCTCCTTGATCGCGATCTCGACCATGCGGGCGAAGAACGGGATCGCGACGGTGGCGAGCGGCACGATCGCCGCGGTCGACCCGATGAACGTGCCGACGATGAGCCGGGTGACGGGAATGAGCGCGATCATCAGGATGATGAACGGCACGCTGCGACCGAGGTTGACGAGGAAGTCGAGCACCCGGTTGATCACGACGCCGGCCCGGCGCGAGCCGAAGGGCGCCTCGAGGAAGCCGCCGCGCTCGGTGCCGACGAGCACGACGCCGAGCGGCAGCCCGACGAGCACGGTGACGAGCAGCGCGACGCCGACCATGTAGAGCGTCTCACCGGTGGCCTCGACGAGCACCTCGGCGAGGTCGCTCCAGAAGCCGGGGGCGGTCGGGTCGTTGTTCACGCGCGCACTCCCTCGCTCGGCTGCGAGACGACCTCGACGAGCAGGCCCTGCCCCCGGAGGTCGGCGATCGCCGCGTCGATCTGGTCGCCCGTGCCGGGGATCTCCAGCCGCGTGCGCCCCGCCTGGTTGCCGGCGATCGTCTCGATCGCCGCGCCGAGGATCGACACGTCGAGCCCGTGCTGCCGGGCGAGCGTCGCGATGACGGGCCGGTCGGCACTGCCGCCCGAGAACGTGATGTCGACGACGGTTCCGGATGTCTCGGGCACCGGGCCGAGCGGGAACAGGTCGCGCGCGAGGCGGGAGCCCGGTGCGCGGATCAGGTCGACGAGGCCGCCCTGCTCGACGAGGCGGCCGCCCTCGATGAGCGCCGCAGAGTCGCAGACGGTCTTCACGACGTCCATCTCGTGCGTGATGAGCAGCACGGTGAGCCCGAGCTCGCGGTTCACCGTGCGCAGCAGCTCGAGGATCGAGCGGGTGGTCTCGGGGTCGAGGGCGCTGGTCGCCTCGTCGGAGAGCAGCACCTTCGGGCGGCCGGCGAGGGCGCGGGCGATGCCGACGCGCTGCTTCTGGCCGCCGGAGAGCTGCGCAGGGTAGCTCTCCGCGCGATCGGCCAGACCGACCAGGTCGAGGATCTCGAGGGCACGCCGACGCCGCTCGTCGCGGGCGACGCCCGTGAGTTCGAGCGCGAGCTCGACGTTGCCGGCGACGGTGCGGCTCGCCAGCAGGTTGAAGTGCTGGAAGACCATGCCGATCTCGTGGCGGGCCTGGCGCAGCTCGTTCGACGAGAGCCCGGTGAGGTCACGCCCGTCGACGCGCACGACGCCAGAATCGGGACGCTCGAGCAGGTTGACCGTGCGGATGAGCGTCGACTTGCCGGCGCCGCTGCGCCCGACGACACCGAAGATCTCCCCCTGGCGCACCTCGAGCGAGACGTCGTCGAGGGCGCGGACGGCGCGGGGGCCCGCGCCGAACGTCTTCGAGACGTGCTCCAGCGAGATCATCGGTGTCCTGTGTTCCGGGGAAGGGATGATCGCGGCGTCGGCGGCGCGTCGGGACTACAGAATCTACCGAGTGTGGGGGCGCGTTACGGTTTGTGTCTCGCCGGGCTCGACCGGCGAGCCCGGCGCTCAGCCGAAGAGCTCGCCGAGCCAGTGCTCCTTCTTCTTGCGCCGGTAGCCGGAGTCGCCCCGGTGCTCGTCGTAGCGGAAGCCCTCGTCCCGGTAGCCGTAGGAGTCCTGGCCGAAGCCCGAGGGCTGCTGGCGGGACTCCGGCTGGCTCGAGGGATAGGAGTCGCCGTTCGCCCGCTCGATGATCTTGTCGAGCTCACCGCGGTCGAGCCACACGCCCCGGCACTCGGGGCAGTAGTCGATCTCGATTCCGCTGCGCTCGCTCATCACGAGCGTGGTCTGATCGTTGGGACACTTCATGCCGCAAGGCAAGCAGCCCGAGATCGGAGTACTCCGAGAGGAGCCTCAGTCGCCCTGCTGAGCGGCCGCCTGCTCGAGCGGGATCGCCGGGCAGTCGCGCCACAGCCGCTCGAGCGAGTAGTACATGCGGTCCTCCTCGTGGAAGACGTGCACGACGAGGTCGCCGAAGTCGAGCAGGACCCAGCGGCCCTCGGCACGGCCCTCGCGGCGCAGCGCCTTGACCCCGGCCTCGAGCAGCTTGTCCTCGATCTCCTCCGCGATCGCGACGACGTTCCGCTCGTTGCGCCCGGAGGCGAGCAGGAAGACGTCGGTCAGCGGCAGCGGGTCGGAGACGTCGAGGGCGACGAGGTCGAGCGCGGACTTGCTGTCGGCAGCCTCCGCCGCGATGCGGAGGAGCTGCTGGGCGTGCTCAGAAGCAGTCACGGATTCCTTGCGATCAGAAGACGCCGGTCGTCCAACCGGCGATGAAGAGCCCGACGACCGAGGCGGCCATCACGGCGGCGGAGCCCGCGAGCACCAGCGGAAGCCGGCTGCCCTTGGGTCGCTTGGCCGAGATCACGCCACGCGTCGAGGTGTTGCTGGAGATGGCGCGCACGGCGCGGACGGGGGCGGCGTCGGTGACGGCCTGCTCTCGGTCGCCCGGGTCGACGATGTGGTCGATCTCGCTGTCGAGACGCTCGGGGATGCTGCCCGTGGTCGCGAGCCCCGGCGGCAGGTCGAACGAGCCGGTGATGAGGATCTCGCCGGTCGCGGCGACGGGCGCCGTGACATCCGCGCTGGGGATCGAGGGCAGCACGAGGGCGTTCGACGCGATCGCGCCGCTGCCCTGGCCGATGATGCGCGAGATGTTCTCGCGCGGCTGGGTCATCTCGTCGATGTCCGACTGGATCGACCAGTGGCCCTTCGGCGGGGTGAACGGAGCCGGAGTGTCGAAGCGCGCCGTGGGGGTGGGCTCCTCGGCGACCTGCTCCTGCTCCGCGGCGGGCTGCTCCTCGCTCGGGCGCTCCTCGGCGGGGGCGTCGGCGAAGAGGCCGGCGACCGACACGGGCTCGGCCGAGGCGGGGCTTGTACCGGCACGGGTGATGAAGTCGAACTCGGCGAACCGGTCGGCCTTCGAGGCCTGCTCGTCGGCGACATCGGCGCTCAGCGCGGCGAAGAGGTCGTTCGCGCTCGGCACCGGACGGCGCTCGGGCTCCTCCGGCTCGACCAGCGGGGCGGGGGCGACGCGCGCCTCGGCCTCGCGGCGGGCACGCTCGGCGGCCTGACGCTCGACGGCGCGGGCGCGCTCCTCGGCCTCGCGCTCGGCGGCCTCGCGGTCGGCGCGCACGTCGAACAGCTCGGTCGCGGGGCCGGCGGCCTGCGCGATCGCAGCGGCCTCGGCGGCGTGACGCTCGGCCTCGAGCCGCTGCTGCTCGGCGCGCTCCTCGAGGGCGCGCTGCTCCGCGGCGCGGTGCTCGGCCTCGGCCTTCTCCGCCTCGCGGCGGGCGACCTCGAGTTGCTCGGCCTCGGCGCGCTGGGACTCGCGGCGGACCTCCTCGACGCGGGCGAGCTCGGCGCGCTCGGCCTCGGCGCGGTCGGCCTTCTTGGCCTGCGAGGCGAAGAGCCCGAACAGGCGGGCGGTCTTCGACTCGGGCTCGACGGGAGCCGCGGGCTCCTCGACGGCGTCCTGCGGCTCGGCGTCGGGCTCGGTGGTCTCCGGCTCGGCGGCACGGGCGTCCTGGCTCGGCTCGTCGACGGGCGTGGCGGGGTCGACGACCGGCGCGAACAGGGCCTCGATCGAGGGCGACGGCGCGTCCACGGCGGGCTGCTCGGAGTCATCCGACTGGTCGCCCTTGACGGCGGGCACCTCGACGACGGAGGCCACGGGCGGCTCGGCCTCGTCGGCCTTCGGCTCGGGCAGGGCGGGCTTCAGCAGCCCCTGCGCCTCGAGGGCGCGGAGCTCGCGCCGCGTCATGGTGCGGTGCTCGGTCGGCTCGGCGGGCTTCGGCGCGCGCTGAGCGGTCTGGTAGTCGAGCTGGCCCTCGTTCTCGCCGGGCGCGACGTGCGCGCCCCAGGTGGGCACGGTGCCGATCGGCGCGGGCGGCGGGGTGAAGACCGGCTGGGCGCGACGGGCCTCGGGGCTGAAGTCGCGGAAGCGATAGTTCGGGGCGTCCTGCGTGGGCAGCGCCTCGGTCGGCGGCAACTCGGAGCCGTCGGCGGCGTCGCCGGCCTCAGCCGGGGCCACCCGGTTCTGGGTGACGTAGTTCAGGGGCTCGCCGCTCTCGGTGGTGCGGTCGGGCTCGGCCGGCTGCGCACGGCGACCGGTGGGGGCGGGAGCGTCGGCGGGCTGCTCTCCCTGCTGCGCACGCTCGCGGAGCGCACGGCGGCTCAGCACGCCGTCGGTGGGAGCGGGCGCGAACGACGGGGCGGCGTCCTCGAACGTGGCGCCCTGCTGCTGCGGTTCGTCGGTCGACTGTTCCGGCAGGTCAGCACGCCCCATCTCACGAGCGGCCCGCCGGCTGCGCGGCGGCTGCTGATCTTGCCAAACAGTCATTCGCTCACTTCCGATACAGGTGGTGCTTGGAGATGTACTGGACCACGCCATCCGGGACCAAGTACCAGACGGGGAAACCCCGACTCACCCTGGAGCGGCAATCCGTCGACGAGATCGCCAGCGCAGGGACTTCAAGCAAGGATACGTCGTGCTCAGGCAATCCAGAAACATTGAGCCGGTGCCCAGGACGCGTCACGGCGACGAAATGCGCGAGCGACCAGAGCTCCGACACGTCCTTCCAGCTGAGGATCTGGGCGACCGCATCGGCACCCGAGATGAAGAACAGCTCGGCATCCGGACGGATCTTGCGGATGTCGCGGAGGGTGTCGATCGTGTACGTCGGCCCCTCGCGGTCGATGTCCACGCGGCTGACCGTGAAGCGCGGATTGGAGGCCGTCGCGACGACGGTCATGAGGTAGCGGTGCTCGCTCGCGGTGACGTTCGGCTTCATCCACGGCTCACCCGTGGGCACGAAGATCACCTCGTCGAGATCGAAGTGCTGCGCGACCTCACTTGCCGCGACCAGGTGGCCGTGGTGGATCGGGTCGAACGTGCCACCCATGATCCCGACGCGGGGACGCGTCGGCCTGCCGGCCTCGGACGCGCGGTCGGAGAAGGCGACCACGTGGCTACCCGTGGCCTAGTGGTGACCGCTGTTGGCGCCGGGCCGGTTCGGGTGGCGGTTGGCGACGTTGCGGTAGCTCCAGGTCACGAGACCGAGCAGCACGAAGGCCGCGGCGGCTCCGCCGGCGATGATGAAGCCGAGGGCTCCGGCGCCTTCGTGGCCGGACTCGGCGGCACCGGCGGCCAGGGTGATCAGGGTCGACATGCTTTTCTCCTCCTCGGGCCTGTCAAGCGTACCCGGCGTCAGCCGCGCACCTGACCGGAGCCGCGCACGATCCACTTCGTGCTCGTCAGCTCGGGCAGTCCCATCGGGCCGCGGGCGTGCAGCTTCTGCGTCGAGATGCCGACCTCGGCCCCGAAGCCGAACTCGCCGCCGTCGGTGAAGCGCGTGGAGGCGTTGACCATGACGACCGCGGAATCGACGCGGGCGAGGAACCGCTCCGCGTTCGCGAGGTCGTTCGTGATGATCGACTCGGTGTGGTGCGTCGACCAGCGGCCGATGTGCTCGATCGCGGCGTCGAGGTCGTCGACCACGGCGACGGAGAGGTCGAGGGTGCCGTACTCGGTGGCCCAGTCCTCGTCGGTCGCGGGGACGCTGTCGGGGTAGATGGCCCGGGCACGCTCGTCGGCGTGGATCGTGACGCCGTCGGCGCGCAGGGCGTCGAGCACGGGCGGCAGCAGCCGCTCGGCGGCGGCGCGGTGCACGAGCACGGTCTCGACGGCGTTGCACACGCTCGGGCGCTGCACCTTCGCGTTGCGCACGATGTCCACGGCCCATTGCTCGTCCGCCGACTCGTCGAGCACGATGTGCACGACTCCGGCGCCGGTCTCGATCACGGGCACGGTGCTCTCGCGCACGACGGTCTCGATGAGCGAGGCGCTCCCCCGCGGCACGAGCACGTCGACGAGACCACGCGCGTGCATGAGCTCGCGGGCGCCCTCGCGGCCGAAGTCGTCGATCGTCTGCACGAGGTCGCGGGGCAGCCCGACGGACGCGACGGCCTCCTGCAGCAGCTCGACCAGCACGGCGTTCGTGCGGGCGGCCGCGCTGCCGCCGCGCAGCACGACGGCGTTGCCGCTCTTCAGCGCGAGCGAGGCGATGTCGATCGTGACGTTCGGACGCGCCTCGTAGATCGCGCCCACGACGCCGAAGGGCACGCGCACCTCGGTGAGCTGCAGCCCGTTGGGCAGCGTCTTGCCGCGCACGTTCTCGCCGACCGGGTCGGCGAGCGAGGCGATCTGCCGCACGGCATCCGCGAGGGCGGCGAGGCGCTTCTCGTCGAGGCGCAGGCGGTCCTGCAGCGACGTGCTCAGCCCGTTCTCGCGGCCGTTGGCGAGGTCGAGCTCGTTCGCCGGCAGGATGCGCGGCGCGGATGCCTCGACGGCGCGCGCCACGGCCTCGAGGGCCGCGTTCTTGAGGTCGGCGGTCGCCGTGGCGAGGGCGGCGGACGCGGCCTTCGCAGCGGTGAGCCGGTCGACGAGCGAGGGGGCGTCGAGCACGGTGTCGGACATGCACGAAATCGTACTCGCGGGCGGCAGCCGGTCGCCGACCTCCCGACGGTCACGATTCGGCGTGCGGCTGCCAGATCGGAATGACCCCGCCCAGCCGGTCCTGCAGCGGGATGTCACTTCCGGTGGGTCCGAGGAGGGCTCGGGCACCGCACCTGACATCTCGGGAGGCGGGAAGGCCGCGCGGGAGGCGCCGCTACTCGGCCGCCGGGACCGCGCTCAGCGCCCGCGCGCCTCGAACCAGGTGCCGGTGGCCGCGCCCGAGAGGGCGTCGCCCACGTGCTCGGTCGAGGCGAGGAGCACCGGCACTCCGGCATCCGCCGCGTACTTGGCCGCCGCGACCTTGGTGCTCGCTCCCCCGGTGCCGACGCCGGCCGCGCCGATCGAGCCGATGACGACGCCGGAGAGGTCGTCGCCCGCGGGGACCGTCTCGATGAGGCGCGCGCCCGGCTCGTGCGGCGGCCGCGTGTAGAGGCCGTCGACGTCGCTGAGGAGCACGAGCAGGTCGGCCCGCACGAGGCGCGCGACGAGGGCCGCGAGGTGGTCGTTGTCGCCGAAGCGGATCTCCTGCGTCGCGACGGTGTCGTTCTCGTTGACGATCGGCAGGATGCGCAGGGTCAGCAGTCGCTCCATGGCGCGGGCCGCGTTGCTGCGGTGGGTCGGGTTCTCGAGGTCGCCGGCGGTGAGCAGCACCTGTCCGGCGACGATCCCGAAGCGGTTGAGGCTCGCCTGGTAGCGGTGGATCAGCAGGCTCTGCCCCACCGCGGCGGCCGCCTGCTGGGTCGCGAGGTCGGTCGGCCGCGCCGAGAGCTTGAGGTGCGGGATGCCGGTGGCGATCGCGCCGGAGCTCACGAGCACGACCTCGGTGCCGTCGCCGTGCCGCGCGGCGAGGGCCTCGACGAGCGGGACGATCTGACCGGCCCGCTCGCCGCTGATGGACGAGGAGCCGACCTTGACGACGATGCGCCGGGCGCGCGGGATGTCCTCGCGGGCGGCGGGGATCACCGTCGGGATCGGTCCGGTCACGTCACTCCTCGTCGTCGGCGACGGGTACGTCGTCCCCGTCGAAGTCGTCGTACAGGCCGGCCTCGCGCTCGCGGCGCAGCTGCTCGCGCGCCTCGGCCTTGGCATCCATCCGCTCGAAGTAGCGCTCACGACGCTGCTCGCGGGTGAGCCGGTCGGAGGCGTCGATGCGGGCGTCGGAGCCACGCGGGCTCGTCACGAGCTCGGCGGTCGAGGTGAGCGTCGGCTCCCAGTCGAAGACGATGCCGTCGCCCTCGCCGATGACGACGGTCGACCCGGCGACGGCGCCGGACTTGAACAGCTCGTCCTCGACGCCGAGCTTCGCGAGCCGGTCGGCGAGGAAGCCGATGGCCTCGTCGTTCGTGAAGTCGGTCTGCTGCACCCAGCGTTCGGGCTTCGCTCCGAGAATGCGGTAGACGTTGCCGCCAGAGCCGCCCTCGACGCGAATGGTGAACTCGGACTCGTTGACCGCCTTCGGGCGCAGCACGATGCGCGGGGCCGGCGGCGCGTCGATGCGCGCCTGACGGTCGGCCTCGACGAGCTCGGCGAGGGCGAAGGTCAGCTCCCGCAGACCGCGGCGCGCGACGGCGGAGATCTCGAAGACGCGGTAGCCGCGCTCCTCGAGCTCGGGCCGCACGAGGTCGGCGAGCTCCTGCGCCTCGGGCACGTCGACCTTGTTGAGGGCGACGAGCTGCGGGCGCTCGAGCAGGGGCGTCTGCCCCTCCGGAACCGGGTAGGCGGCGAGCTCCTTCAGGATGACGTCGAGATCGCTCAGCGGGTCGCGGCCCGGGTCGAGCGTCGCGCAGTCGAGCACGTGCAGCAGGGCCGAGCACCGCTCGACGTGCCGGAGGAACTCGAGGCCGAGCCCGCGGCCCTCGCTCGCGCCCTCGATGAGACCGGGCACGTCGGCGACCGTGAAGCGCGACTGACCGGCCTCGACGACGCCGAGGTTGGGGTGCAGGGTCGTGAAGGGGTAGTCCGCGATCTTCGGCTTCGCCGCCGAGATCGCCGCGATGAGGCTCGACTTGCCCGCCGAGGGGAAGCCGACGAGCGCGACGTCCGCCACGGTCTTGAGCTCGAGCTCGACGTCGCCCTCCCAGCCGGGAGTGCCGAGCAGCGCGAAGCCGGGGGCCTTGCGCTTGGTCGTCGCGAGCGCGGCGTTGCCGAGCCCGCCCTGCCCGCCGGGGGCCACGACGAAGCGCATGCCGGGCTCGGTGAGGTCGACGAGCTCCTCGCCGTTCGGGTCCTTGACGACGGTGCCGACCGGCACCTCGAGCTCGAGGTCGGCGCCCTTGTGCCCGGCGCGGTGGTCGCCCATGCCGGGCCCGCCGTTCTCGCTGGCGCGGTGCGGGGCGCGGTGGAAATTGAGGAGTGTCGTGACCTGCGGCGAGCTCACGAGCACGATGTCGCCGCCGTGCCCGCCGTTGCCCCCGTCGGGGCCGGCGAGCGGCTTGAACTTCTCGCGGCGCACGGACACACAGCCGTTGCCGCCGTGACCTGCCCGGAGGTGCAGGGTCACCCGATCGACGAAGGTCGCCATCGCGTTCCCCTTCCTTGTTCGATGTGCGGATGCGCCGGATGCCTCGGAGCCGACGTCTCGATCGAGACTGTCAGCCCTGAGGCATCCGTCGCCTGAAAAAACAGCAAGAGGCGAGCCGAAGCCCGCCTCTTGCCGAGAAAACGCTGGTCAGACGCCGGCGACGATGTTGACGACCTTGCGGCCGCCCTTCGCACCGAACTCGACCGTGCCCGCCGAGAGGGCGAACAGGGTGTCGTCACCGCCACGGCCGACGTTGGCGCCGGGGTGGAAGTGGGTGCCGCGCTGGCGGACGATGATCTCGCCGGCCTTGACGACCTGGCCGCCGTAACGCTTGACGCCGAGGTACTGGGGGTTGGAGTCGCGGCCGTTGCGAGTGGAGCTCGCGCCCTTCTTGTGTGCCATTAGCTAGCCCTGCCCTACTTGATGCCGGTGATCTTGACGCGGGTGAGCTCCTGGCGGTGGCCCTGGCGCTTCTTGTACCCGGTCTTGTTCTTGAACTTCTGGATGACGATCTTCTTGCCGCGCTCGTTTCCGAGAACCTCGGCCGTCACCGTGACGTTGGCGAGGTCGGACGCAGCGTGCGTGACCTTGTCACCGTCGACGAGCAGCACGGGGGCGAGCTCGATGTTGCCGTTCTCATCGGCCGCGATGCGGTCGAGGACGACGATCGAGCCGACCTCGACCTTCTCCTGACGCCCGCCGGCGCGCACAACTGCGTAAACCACGTGATGATCCTTTGTCTTAGAGAGAGGAAGTCTCTGGCTCCTGGCGCGGACCCTGCCCTGCGCGAGCCAACGGTCAAGGGTACCCGACCGTTCGTGCCCGGTCAAACTTCTCCACGCCTAATGTGGATTCGTGACCGTGCTCGTGGACAAGCCTATCTGGCCCGCGCACGGGATGCTGTGGGCGCACCTCGTGAGCGACGAGTCGCTGGCCGAGCTGCACGCGTTCGCGGCATCCGTCGGCATCCCCCGTCGCGCGTTCGACCGCGACCACTACGACGTGCCCGAGGAGCGCATCCCCGAGCTCGTCGCCGCCGGGGCCGTCGCCGTCACCGGTCGGGAGCTCGTGCGGCGGCTGCAGGCGAGCGGGCTGCGGGTGTCGCAGCGAGAGCGTCGCGGCCTCTGACGCGGCCCGGGAACGACGAGAGGGGGCGGATGCCTCCCGGCACCCGCCCCCTCGTCGCTGCTGCTGTCAGTCGCCCGTGGTGACCGACGGGTCGCTCGCGCGGCCCGTGCTCGAGGCGCGCCGCGAGCCGCGTCCGCGGCCCTGGCCGGGCTGCTTCGGCTCGGGCAGGGCGTCGAGCACCGAGCCGAGGATCTGCTCGGCGTCCTGCGAGGAGATCCGGCGCTGCTGCGTGCGCGGGGCCGGCGCGACCGGGATGTCGAGGATCGCCACGGCCGCCTCCGCCGCGACGACGCTGACCTCCTCAGCGGAGGTCTCCGGCGCCGGCTGCTCGGCAGGCGAGGCCGGGGTGCGCGGCTCCGCGGCATCCGTGCGGTGCTCGTGCTCCGGGTGCACGGTGCTTGCGGCGATCTGCGAGAGGGCCTTGCGCACGTCCTCGGTGATCGCGTGCGTTCCGCCGTTCTTCACCGCCGGCTGCTGTTGTTGCTGCTGCTGGTGCTGCTGACCGCCGCCGTTGCCGTTGCCGTTGCCCTTGCCGCCGTTGCGGTTGCGGCGGGAGTTGCCCTGCTCGCCGGCGGGGGCACGGTGCTTGCTGACCGGGTCGTGGTGCACGATGAGGCCGCGGCCGGCGCAGGTCTCGCAGGGCTCGCTGAAGGACTCCAGCAGGCCGAGGCCGAGCTTCTTGCGGGTCATCTGCACGAGTCCGAGGCTCGTGACCTCGGCGACCTGGTGCTTCGTGCGGTCGCGGCTCAGGCACTCGACGAGGCGGCGCAGCACGAGGTCGCGGTTCTGCTCGAGCACCATGTCGATGAAGTCGACGACGATGATGCCGCCGATGTCGCGCAGGCGCAGCTGGCGGACGATCTCCTCCGCGGCCTCGAGGTTGTTCTTGGTGACGGTCTCCTCGAGGTTGCCGCCCGAGCCGACGAACTTGCCGGTGTTGACGTCGACGACCGTCATCGCCTCGGTGCGGTCGATCACGAGCGAGCCACCGGAGGGCAGCCACACCTTGCGCTCGAGCGCCTTCTCGATCTGCTCGGTGATGCGGTACTCGTCGAAGGGGTCGCCCTCGCCGTCGTACCGCTCGACGCGGTCGAGCAGGTCGGGCGCCACGGCCTTGAGGTAGCGCTCGATCGTCGACTGCGCGTCGTCGCCCGCGATCAGCAGCTTGCCGAAGTCCTCGTTGAAGACGTCGCGGATGATCTTGATCAGCAGGTCGGGCTCGGAGTGCAGCAGCGCCGGGGCCTGCTGCGTCTCGGTGAGGCGGCTGATCTCGGCCCACTGCGAGGTGAGGCGGTTGACGTCGAGCGTCAGCTGCTCCTCGGTCGCCCCCTCGGCCGCCGTGCGCACGATGACGCCGACGTTGTCGGGCAGCGCCTCCTTGAGGATCTTCTTCAGGCGGGCGCGCTCGGTGTCGGGCAGCTTGCGGCTGATGCCGTTCATCGAGCCGTTCGGCACGTACACGAGGTAGCGGCCGGGCAGCGAGATCTGGCTCGTGAGGCGGGCGCCCTTGTGGCCGACCGGGTCCTTCGTGACCTGGACGAGCACGGTGTCGCCGGGCTTCAGTGCGAGCTCGATGCGGCGGGGCTGGTTCTTGTTCTCGCCGTCGTTCGCGGCCTCCCAGTCGACCTCGCCGGAGTACAGCACGGCGTTGCGGCCGCGGCCGATGTCGACGAAGGCGGCCTCCATGCTGGGCAGCACGTTCTGCACGCGGCCGAGGTAGACGTTGCCGATGAGCGACGCCTCCTGCGACTTCGCGACGTAGTGCTCCACGAGCACGTCGTCCTCGAGCACGCCGATCTGGATGCGGCCGCCCTTCGAGCGCACGACCATCTTGCGGTCGACGCTCTCGCGGCGGGCGAGGAACTCGGCCTCGGTCACGACGGGGCGGCGGCGACCGGCGTCGCGGCCGTCGCGGCGGCGCTGCTTCTTCGCCTCGAGGCGGGTCGAGCCCTTCACGGCCTTCGGCTCGGTGATCTGCTCGGGCTGGCGCGGCTGGCGCACCTTGACGACCGTGTTCGGGTCGGTGTCGCCGTCGCGGAGCTCCTCGCCGCTGCGGCGGCGCGAGCGGCGGCGCACCGACTGCGCGGGCTCCTCCTCATCGCGCGGGCGCTCGTCGCGCTGGCGCTCGGGGCGTGCGGGCAGGGTCGGCAGCTCCGGCGGGGCGTGGAAGATCAGGTCGGTCGTGGACCGGGCGCGGATGACGACGGGCTCGGGCCTCTGCTCGGCCGCCTGCCCCTGGGGCTCGGTCTCCTCCTGCGGCACGTCGAGCGCGTCGCTCGCGGCACGCTCCGCCTGCACGCCGGACTCGACCGGACCCTCGGCGTCGATCTCGACCGGCGTCTCGACGGCGGCGGGGTTCACCTCGGGCTTCGCCTTCGAGCGGCGGTTGCGCGAACGCTTCGGCGCGGCCGCCGCGTCGAGCTCCTCGCCGCCCGGCTCGACCGACGCCTCGGCGTCGTCGTGCTTGGGGGCGTCGTGCTTGTGGGCGTCGTGGCGCTGCGGGGCCTCGGCGGCGGGCTCCTCGGCGGCGTCCGCCTGGCCGGCCTGCGGCGCGCCGGTTTGGGCCTCCCCTGCGTCACCCTGCGGCGCGTCGGCCTGCGGCTCCGCGCTCGGCGCGGGCTCCTCGGCGCCGGCCTGGGCGTCGAGCGTGTCGCTCTCGGCGCGGCGCTCGGTCGCCTCGTCCTGCTGCTCCGCGGAGGCCTGCGACTGCGCCTCGGCCCGGAAGGGCTCCGTCGCGACGCTGTCGAGCTCCGCCGCCGTGTCGGGGCGGGTCTCCCCCGCCTGCGCGGCGTCCGTGCGCGGCTGCTCGGGCTGAGCCCCGCTCACGGTCGTGCTCTCGGACTCGCTGGCTGTCGGAGGCACGGGTGCCGAGGCATCCGTTCCCGCGGGCTGCTGCTGGGTGGCATCCGGCTGCGGTGAGCGCGCCCTGCGCCCTCCGAAGATCCCCGTTCGCCTCTTCTTCTTGTCGTCTTCCACCATCGCTGGTGCACTCCTAGCCGGTGCTGGCGACCGCGCCACCCGCAACCGGGTACTCGAGCGGCGCGCCTCGCGCCGCCAATCCTCATCTGGTCCAGCCGGCTCGAGAGCTCTGGCTGTCGTGCACTCTCACTGCACTTCGGAACTGGCTATCCGACACTGAGCACTCCTGGTGCTCGTTTCGTGGCCCGGTACTGCCCGGAAAAGCCTTCGTTGGCGTTCTCCGGGCGCGGCCCGGGGAACTAGGAGTGATTATCGCACGCTCTCCCGATATTCGAGATTGCAGCCGTGCAATAATCCCCGACCGTGTCACAGGACGAACGGGAATCCGGCCGCGAAGTCGCCTTTCCGGTGTTCCTCGTCCTCGCCGGAGCGCTCGGTCTGCTCGGCGCGTTCGCGCTCACGGTCGAGAAGTTCGTGCTGCTGCAGAACCCGGATGCCACGCTCGGCTGCGACTTCAGTCTCGTCGTCCAGTGCGGCCGCAACCTCTCCTCGTGGCAGGGCTCGCTGTTCGGCTTCCCCAACCCCCTGATCGGCCTGATCGGCTTCACCGCGCCGGTCGTCGTCGGCGTGGCGATGCTCGCGAGTGCCCGCTTCGCGCGCTGGTTCTGGGCGCTGTTCACGGTGGGCGTCACGGGCGCGCTGGCCTTCGTGATCTGGCTGATCAGCCAGTCCATCTTCGTGCTCGGCACGCTCTGCCCGTGGTGCATGCTCGTCTGGGCGGTGACCATCCCGCTGTTCTGGGCGACCCTGCTGCGGTCGGTGTCGACGGAGGCGCTCCCCCTCGGAGCCGGCGCGCGCCGCGTGGCATCCGCCCTCTACGGCTGGGTGCCGCTCATCACGGTGCTGTCGTACGCGGTGGTCGCGGTGATCGCGCAGCTGCGGCTCGACGTGCTGTCGTACCTGTAGGGGCGCCGCCCACCTTCGCTGCTGCGGGCAACGAAGGAGAATCCGGCCTCCATGGTCGGAATCGGACCGGAATCACCGTTTTCTCCTTCGATAGCCGCACCCATCCCTCCTTCCCAGCGGTCGGCTCGGCTGACGGCTCCCCCGCCGGCTACAGGGCGCACAACCAACCACGCGATCGGCGGGATGCTCGCCGCATGATCGCCGCGGTCGTCGAAGCACGAGGTGGGTTTGCAACGGTCTCGGAACTCCGCGACGCGGGCGCGTCCGAGCGAGGGCTCTCCCGCGCGGTCGCTGAGGGAACCGTCAAACGTGTTCGCCGCGGCGTGTACTCGACGCGCGACGAGACGGATGCCGCGGTCGCGGCGGTCGCGCTGGGCTGTCGCCTCACGGGACTGACCGCCCTGCACGAGCTCGGCTGCTGGATGTGGCGGCCTGCCACTCGCCACTACGCGATCCACGCCCACGCTGACCGCCCTTCCGCTCTGCCCGAGGGCGTCACTCTCCACTGGGAGCAGCCGACGCAGCTCAGCGGCGGAACCGTCTGGGCCGTCTCGCTCGAGTCGGCCCTGCGCCGCGTCGCGATCGACGAGCCGGTCGAGTCGGCAGTCGCGGCCCTCGACTGGGCGCTGCATACCGGGCGCCTTCCGAGGTCGCGGGTGGTAGCGCTCCTGGCGACGCTTCCGCGGCCGAACGGCCTGACGGTGGCTGCTCTGGACGCGAGGTGCGAGAGCTTTCCCGAGAGCATCGTCCGGACGCGGCTGCGCGCGCTCGGGCATCACGTCACCTCGCAGCAGCCCGTGTCGCGGACTCGGCAGCGCATCGACCTCGTCGTGGACGGGGTGCTCGCCATCGAGGTGGACGGCCGCGAGTTCCACGAGAGCGAGTTCGAGCGCGACCGGCGGAAGGACGTGGCGATCGTGCGCGAGGGCCGGAGCGTGCTGAGGGTCAGCGCTGCGATGGTCGAGCACTGCTGGCCCGACGTCGAGGAGGCGGTGCGGGTGCTCGTCGACCGGCACCGCGGGGCATCCGGTGCCCTACGAAGGAGAATCCGCCGAATCAGGTCCGAACCCGACCGGAATTCGCGGATTCTCCTTCGTTAGCCGCACGAGGGCGGAGGGGCGGGGCTCAGCCGCCGGGAAGATGGGCTGAGCCGAAGACGGCGAAAGGGCTCAGCCGAACCAGAGCGCGAGCTCGCGCGCCGCCGACTCCGGCGAGTCCGAGCCGTGCACGAGGTTCTGCTGCACCTTGAGGCCCCAGTCGCGGCCGAGGTCGCCGCGGATCGTGCCGGGCGCCGCCGTCGTGGGGTCGGTCGTGCCGGCGAGGGAGCGGAAGCCCTCGATGACGCGGTTGCCCGCGACGCGGATCGCCACGATGGGCCCGCTCTCCATGAACTCGACGAGAGGCTCGTAGAACGGCTTGCCCTGGTGCTCCTCGTAGTGCGCGCCGAGCAGGTCGCGGTCGGCCTCGACGAGCTTGATGTCGACGAGCTGGTACCCCTTCTGCTCGATGCGGCGCAGGATCTCGCCGGTCAGGCCGCGCGCGACCCCGTCCGGCTTGACGAGCACGAGGGTTTCTTGGACGTCGGTCACGAGTCATCTCCTTGGGGTGAGGGGGTGGGGTCCGAGGGGTCTGCGCGGTACTCGCGCTTGGCGCGCTCGAGCTGCTCGCCCTTGAAGTAGCAGTACGTGTACAGCGCGGCGAAGCCGAGGCCGACGAGGTACATGAGCGGGTCGAGCACGCCGAGGGCGATGAGCCCGGCCTGCAGCACGAAGCCGAAGGCGACGCCCCAGGTGTGCCGCACGACGACGGATGCCAGGAGCAGCAGCCCGATGAACACGACGCCGCCCACGATGGCGACGACGTCGGGCAGCACGCCGAGCCCGCGGATGACGATCGTCGCGAAGAACAGCACGAACACCTCGAGCACGAGCGTGATCGAGAGCAGCGACTCGGTCGCGGTGCGCTCCCGACGCGGCCGGCGCGGGCGTGGGCTCACTCGCGCCACCCTTCGTCCTCGGCCTGCGCGAGCACGTCGGAGACGAGTGTGATCGACCCGGCGACGAGCACGGCGCCGCGCTCGCTGCGGGTGGCGAGGTTGCGGGCGAGGGTCGTCGCGGCCTCGGGCGAGGGCTCGACGGTGACCCGGTCGGGTCCGGCGACGTGCGCCACGATCTGCCCGAGCTCCTCGGCGTCGATGGCTCGCCCCGACGTCGACTGGGTCACGACGAACTCGTCGACCACGGCGTCGAGTGCGCGCACGATGCCGAGCGCGTCCTTGTCCTGCAGCACGCCGAGCACGGCGACCACCCGGTCGAAGGTGAAGTACGCGGGGATCGCCGCCGCGAGCGCCTCGGCGCCGTGCGGATTGTGGGCCGCGTCAACGAGCACGGTCGGCTCCTGCCCGACCACCTGCAGGCGTCCGGGCGAGGTCGCGGTCGCGAGCCCCTCCGAGACGACGTCGCCGGTGAGGGGCTGCGATCCGCCGCCGAGGAACGCCTCGACGGCCGCGATCGCGACGGCGGCGTTGTGGGCCTGGTGGTCGCCGAACATCGGCAGGAACACGTCCTCGTAGGTGCCGGCGAGCCCGCGCACCGTGATGACCTGCCCGCCCACCGCGACCGTGCTCGACAGCAGCGCGAACTCGTTGCCCTCGACCGACAGCTCTGCCTCGTCGATCTTGGCGGCCTCGCGCAGTTCGGCGAAGCCCTCCTCGGTCTGCACGGCGGTGACGACGGATGCCGCGGGCTTGATGATCCCGGCCTTCGTGCGAGCGATCTCGCCGACGGTGTCGCCGAGCCGCTTCTCGTGGTCGAGCGCGATCGGGGTGAACACCGCGACCTGCCCGTCGGCGACGTTGGTGGAGTCCCACTCGCCGCCCATGCCGACCTCGAGCACGGCCACGTCGACGGGCGCGTCGGCGAACGACGCGAACGCGAGCACCGTCAGCGCCTCGAAGAAGGTGAGCCGCGGCTCCCCCGCCCCCTCGAGCTCGGTGTCGACGAGCGCGAGGAACGGCTGGATGTCGTCCCAGTTCGCCGCGAACGCGCGGTTGGAGATCGGCCTGCCGTCGATGACGATGCGCTCGTTGATGCGCTGCAGGTGCGGGCTCGTGAGCAGCCCCGTGCGCAGCCCGTGGGCGCGCAGCAGCGACTCGATCATCCGGCTCGTCGACGTCTTGCCGTTCGTGCCCGTGATGTGCACGACCGGATAGGCGCGGTGCGGGTCGCCGAGCAGCTCGACGGCCCGGCGGGTGGCCTCGAGCCGCGGCTGCGGCGCGACCTCGCCGGTGCGCTCGAGCAGCTCCTCGTAGGCGCGCTCCGCCTCGCGGGCGTACTCGGCGTCGTCGAAGTCGTAGCCGCGGTCGTCGTCCTCGTCGTCGTCCGCCTCGATGCCGGCGGCACCGGGGCCGAAGAACGGCGGGGTGCGCAGCGCGTCGTCGAACTCGGCCTCGCCGAAGTCGTCGTACTCGCTGTCGTCGAAGTCGTCGTCCCCCGACGGCGGGTTCTCGCGGTCGCTCACGCCTTCGTCACCTCGATCCCGAGCTCGGCGCCCGAATCAAAGGTAACGGCGACCGCGAGCGTCTCGTCGGCGAGCAGCTGCTCGAACGAGCGCGCGGGCTCAGAGGCCGGGTCGAGCGTGACGGCGAGGGTGATCCGGTCGGACACCTCGAGCCCCGCCTCCTTGCGCGCCTGCTGCACGCTCCGGATGAGGTCGCGTGCGACGCCCTCGGCCTCGAGCTCGGGCGTGAGCTCCGTGTCGAGCAGCACGAAGCCGCCCGCGGGGAGGAAGGAGATCGCGCTCGCGGCATCCGCGACCTCGAGCTTGAGGTCGAACTCGCCGGGCAGCAGTTCGACGCCGCCGACGATCACGCCCTCGCCGTCGGGCTGCCAGTCGCCCGCCTTCGCGGCGCCGATGACCTGCTGCACCTGCTTGCCGATGCGGGGTCCGGCGGCGCGCGCGTTGACGGTGAGGCGGCGGGTGATGCCGTAGTCGGGCAGCGAGTCCTCGGTCTGCTGGACGAGCTCGACCGACTTGACGTTCAGCTCGTCGCGCAGGATGCCGGCGAAGGGCTCGAGCGCCGCGGGGTCGGGCACGACGACGGTCAGCGTCTTCAGCGGCAGGCGCACCCGGTTGCCGGTGGCCTTGCGCAGCGCGAGGCCGGCGGAGGCGATCTCGCGCACGCGGTCCATTGCGACGACGAGCGAGTGGTCGGCGGGGAACTCCTCGGCGTCGGGCCAGTCGGTGAGGTGCACCGAGCGCTCGCCCGTGAGCCCGCGCCAGATGCGCTCGGTGACGAGCGGCAGGAGCGGCGCGGCGGCCCGGCTCAGCGTCTCGAGCACCGTGTAGAGGGTGTCGAACGCGTCGCGGTCGTCGCCCGACCAGAAGCGGTCGCGGCTGCGGCGCACGTACCAGTTGGTGAGCACGTCGGCGAAGTCGCGCAGCGCGTTCGCGGCGAGCGGGCTGTCGAGGTTCTCGAGGTGGCCGGTGACCTCCTCGAGCACCTCGCGCGTCTTCGCGAGCAGGTACCGGTCGAGCACGTGCGTCGAGTCGGTGCGCCGGGTCGCGGTGTAGCCCTCGGGGCCTGCGCTGTTGGCGTAGAGCGTGAAGAAGTAGTACGTGCTCCACAGCGGCAGCAGCAGCTGGCGCACGCCCTCGCGGATGCCCTCCTCGGTGACGATGAGGTTGCCGCCGCGGATGACGGAGCTCGACATGAGGAACCAGCGCATGGCATCCGCGCCGTCGCGGTCGAAGACCTCGGCGACGTCGGGGTAGTTGCGCAGGCTCTTCGACATCTTCTGCCCGTCGTTGCCGAGCACGATGCCGTGGCTGATGACGTTGCGGAACGCCGGCCGGTCGAAGAGCGCGGTCGAGAGCACGTGCAGCGTGTAGAACCAGCCGCGGGTCTGCCCGATGTACTCGACGATGAAGTCGGCGGGGTTGTGCTGGTCGAACCACTCGCGGTTCTCGAACGGGTAGTGCACCTGGGCGAACGGCATCGAGCCGGAGTCGAACCACACGTCGAGCACGTCGGGGATGCGGCGCATCGTCGACTTGCCCGTCGGGTCGTCGGGGTTCGGGCGGGTGAGGTCGTCGATGTACGGACGGTGCAGGTCGGGCTCACCGTCCGCGTTCAGCGGCAGGCGGCCGAAGTCGCGCTCGAGCTCCTCGAGCGAGCCGTACACGTCGACGCGCGGGTACTCGGGGTCGTCGCTCTTCCAGATGGGGATCGGCGAGCCCCAGTAGCGGTTGCGCGAGATCGACCAGTCGCGGGCGCCGGAGAGCCACTTGCCGAACTGGCCGTCCTTGACGTTGTCGGGCACCCAGTTGATCTCCTGGTTGAGCTCGCCCATCCGGTCGCGGAACTCGGGCACGCGCACGAACCAGCTCGACACCGCCTTGTAGATCAGCGGGTTCCGGCAGCGCCAGCAGTGCGGGTAGGAGTGCTCGTAGCTCGCGACGCGGAGCAGGCGCCCCTCGGCGCGGAGCTTCTGGGTCAGGGGCTTGTTCGCTTCGAAGACCTGGAGCCCCGCGACATCCGCGACCTGGGGCAGGAAGCGCCCGCCCTCGTCGACGGAGATGATGACGGGGATGCCGGCCTTGGCGGTGACGATCTGGTCGTCCTCGCCGTACGCGGGCGCCTGGTGCACGATGCCGGTGCCCTCGCCGGTCGCGACGTACTCGGCGACGAGGATCTGCCAGGCGTTCTGCATGCCGTAGGTCTCGACGTCGGCGTAGTAGTCCCACAGCCGGTCGTACTTCACGCCGTCGAGCTCGGCGCCCTTGAGCGTCTTCGTCACGGCGGCGCGGGCGTCGTCGAGCGAGGCGTAGCCGAGGTCCTTGACGTAGGCGGGCAGGGTGTCGGATGCCAGCAGGTACTCCGCCACCCCCTCCTCGGCCCCGTCACCGGCGCCGTTCGGGCCGGACGGCACGACCGAGTATTCGATCTCGGGACCGACGGCGAGCGCCGCGTTGGTCGGCAGCGTCCACGGGGTCGTCGTCCACGCGAGCGCGCGGACGGCGGTGAGCCCGAGCGCCTCGGCCTTCGCCCCGACGAGCGGGAAGGTCACCGTGACGGTCTGGTCCTGGCGCATCTTGTAGACGTCGTCGTCCATGCGCAGCTCGTGGTTCGACAGCGGCGTCTGGTCGCGCCAGCAGTACGGCAGCACGCGGTAGCCCTCGTAGGCGAGGCCCTTCTCGAACAGCTGCTTGAACGCCCAGATGACGCTCTCCATGAACGTCACGTCGAGCGTCTTATAGTCGTTCTCGAAGTCGACCCAGCGCGCCTGGCGGGTGACGTACTCCTGCCACTCCTGCGTGTAGCGCAGCACGGAGTCGCGGGCGGCGGTGTTGAACGCGCCGATCCCCATCTCCTCGATCTGGCTCTTGTCGGTGATGCCGAGCTGGCGCTCCGCCTCGAGCTCGGCGGGGAGGCCGTGGGTGTCCCAGCCGAAGCGGCGGTGCACCTGCTTGCCGCGCATGGTCTGGAAGCGCGGGAACACGTCCTTGGCGTAGCCCGTGAGCAGGTGGCCGTAGTGCGGCAGGCCGTTGGCGAACGGCGGGCCGTCGTAGAAGACCCACTCCTCGCAGCCCTCGCGCCGGTCGATCGAGGCCTGGAACGTGGCATCCGTCGCCCAGTACTGCAGCACGTCCTGCTCGATGGCGGGGAAGTCCGGGGACGCGGGGACGGAACCTGTCGACTCGTTGCGCGGGTACATCTCTCTCCAGTGCTCACCTGCACGAGGACGATGCACGCCTGTCGGCGCACTCCGCGGTACCACCCCGCTTGCCGCTTGCGCGGCCTCTCTTCCTACGGCTGTGTCGGGCCTGCCCCGTCCGGGTCTAGTGAGCCGTCGCCGGCCGTTCTTCCGGATGCTCCCCGGTGATGGCCGGATCGTCGCACCCGCGATATTACCGTCAGAGGCGGATGCCCGTCAGCCGTTCCATCCCGCGGCGGAGCGGGGCACGGCATGATGGGCGCATGGTGCGAGGTGTGATCGCCGCGATCGTCGTGCTCGCGTGTGCGGGCCTCGTCGTCGCCGCCGTCGCGCTGCTCGCCCCGCGGCAGGGCTCCGAGCCCCTCGCGGGCGTCGAACCCGTCGTCGGCACGGCGACCCCGGCGCCCACCGCGAGCGCGGAACCCACCGTGCCGCCGACCCCCGCGCCGGTCGCGCCGTCACCGGAGACGGTCGCCCCCCAGCCGCCCGCCGACGTCGACGATAACGACGACAGCGACGACGACGACGACAGCGACGACGACCGCAGCGACGACGACGGCGAGGACGACGATGACGACGACAACTGACGCGGGTCACGCCGACGTTCTCCGCGCCGTCGGCGACGCGCTCGAGCTGACGGTGCTCGGCAGCCGCCGCGTCGCGACCGAGGCGACGTCGCGCGGCTTCGCGACGGGCTACGAGCTCGACGTCACCGACGCGGGGAACGCCCGCCGCACGCTCACGATCTACGTCGAGACCCACCCCGACGAGCACGAGCGCGACGGCGTGCTCACGCTCGTCGACGAGACGGGCGACCGCGTCGCCGTCTGGCTTTACCCGAACGATCCCGCGCTGCCGGTGCTGAAGGCCGCCGTGTTCCCGGATGCCGCCGCGGTGCTGCTCGAGCGGATGGGCGTGCCCGCGAAAGAACTCGGCCTGGAGGTCGTCTCGTACCGCCCCGGCAAGCGCGCCGTCGTTCGGGCGACGACCGCCGACGACGTGCTCTATCTCAAGGTCGTGCGCCCCGATCTCGCGCAGGGCATCCACGCCGCGCACGCCGCCTGGCGCGCCGCCGGCATCCCGGCGCCGAAGGCCGTCGCGTTCGCTCCCGAGGGGCTGGTCGCCATCCGGGAGCTGCCCGGGGTCGAGGCGCTCACGGTGGTGCGCCGCCTCGACGAGGGTTTTGTCGAGGCCGTCTCGGCGCTCACCGAGGCGATCGCGCGCGTGCCCTCCGCCAAGGCCGCCCGCGCCTCGCTCGTCAGCCGGCTCGATTGGTACCGCACGCGCCTGCAGCAGCTCTCCCCCGCGAACGCGACCGACGTCATCGTCATGTGCGGGCTCATCGCCGACACGTACCGCCGCACGCTGCCGACCGCCGTGCCGGCGACCATCCACGGCGACCTGCACCTCTCCCAGCTCTTCGTCGACCCGACGACGCCGCACCTCATCGTCGGCGTGCTCGACATCGACACCGCGGGCGTCGGCGACCGGGCGGACGACGCGGGCGCGCTCTGGGCGCATCTCGTGGTCACCGCGCACCACCACGAGGGCCTCCGCGACGACGCCTCGGCCGACGCGTGCCGGATGCTCGCAGCCCGGTTCCGGGAGCGCTGGCAGCGCGCGGACGACCCGGGCTTCGCCGGGCGGGTGCGAGCCGTCGCCGCGACGCACGTACTCGCCCACGCCCTCGCGGGCACCGTGACGGTCGAGCAGGCGCTCGCGATCGCGGGCAGCCTGCTGCCCCTGGATTAGAGGGCTCTCACCTCCGGCTCCCGGTCGTCTCATCGGCGCTGTCGAAGCTGGATCCATCGCCCGCAGGAGCGGGGACGACCAGTCGGAGAGGAACCATCATGAACGGCAAGAAGTGGACCATCGTCGGAGCGGCCTCGGTGCTCGGCGTCGGGCTCGTCTCGGGCGGCGCGGTCGCCACGGCGAGCGCTCTCGAGCTCACCGACACCCGCGGCACGGCCCTCAGCTCGGTCTCGGTCGCGGACGACCGCGGCGGCGAGTCGGCCACCCCGAGCCCGGCCCCCTCGGCGACCGACGGGTCGGGGGCGACCCCGGCGACCCCGAACACGCCGGCCACGGCGAGCACCCCGTCGACGCCGAACACCCCGGCCACGCCGAACACCCCCGCGACGGCGAGCACGCCGGCGACCCCGGTCACGCCCGCGACCCCGGCCACGCCCGTCACCCCGGCGACGCCCGCCTCCGCGTCTGACAACGACTGACCCGCGACCCTCCCGAAGCCCCGGTCACATGGCCGGGGCTTCGTCATGTGCAGGAGACTCAGACGAGCCGGTACCCCATCCCCCGCACCGTCTCGATGCGGTCGGCGCCGAGCTTGCTGCGCAGATAGCGCACGTACACGTCGACCACGTTGGAGCCCGGGTCGAAGTCGTAGCCCCACACCCGGCTGAGCAGCTGCTCGCGGCTGAGCACCTGCTCTGGGTGGCGCAGGAACTCCTCGGCGAGCGCGAACTCCCTCGCCGAGAGATCGACGACGGTGCCCGCGACCGTCGCCCGGCGGGTGCGGATGTCGAGGCTGAGGTCGCCGTGCCGCAGCTCCGCCGGCGCGGCAGCCGCCCCGGCCCCGGCCGAGTCGCGCAGGCGCACCCGCACCCGGGCGAGCAGCTCGTCGAAGCGGAACGGCTTGGGGATGTAGTCGTTGGCCCCGCCCTCGAGGCCCGCGACGGTGTCGGCGAGCCCGGTGCGGGCGGTCAGCATGATCACCGGCAGCGCCTGGTCGTACTGCCGCACGCGCCTCAGCACCTCGAAGCCGTCCATCCCGGGCAGCCCGACGTCGAGCAGCACGAGGTCGTGCCCGCCCGACTGGGCGTGCGCGAGCGCGTCGTCGCCCGTGCGCACGACGGTCGTCGAGAAGCCCGCGGCGCGGAGCCCCTTCTCGACGAAGCCGGAGATTCGCTCCTCGTCCTCGGCGATCAGGATGCTCGTCACGTCGACAGTCCTAGCGGAAGCACGATGGAGAACGTCGAACCCCCTGGCGAGCTGTCGAGCCCGACCCGGCCGCCGTGCCCCTCGGCGATGGCGCGCACGATCGACAGGCCGAGGCCCGACCCGCGCACCCCGCGGCTCTGCTCGACCCGCCCGAAGCGCTCGAAGATCCGGCCCTGCGCCTCGACCGGCACCCCGGGACCGCGGTCGCTCACGTACAGCACGACCTCCGGCCCGGAGACGTAGCTGCCGAGTTCGACGGGGGTGCCCTCGGGGGCGTACTTCGCGGCGTTGTCGACGAGCTGCAGCCACGCCTGCGTCAGCTTCTCCCCGTCGGCCTGCAGGGTGCCGGATGCCACGGGCCCGAGCTCCCACGCGTGCCCCGGCAGCACGGCCGCCTTGGCGTGCACGCTGCGGGTGAGCTCGCCGACGTCGAGCGGGGCGAGGTCGAGCAGCTCCCGCTCGGAGACGGCGAGCGACTCGATGCCGTCGACGAGGCCCGACATGCGGTCGAGCTCGTCGATCGCGATCGCGCGGGTCTGCTCGACGTCCCGCGGGTCGGCGGGATCGAGCAGTTCGAGGTGCCCCCGCACGATCGTGAGAGGCGTGCGCAGCTCGTGGCGCACGTCGTCGAGCAGCTGCCGCTGCGACTCGAGCGCGTCGTCGAGCCGGTCGAGCATGTCGTTGACGGTGCGCGTCAGCTCCGAGACGTCGTCGCGCCCCTCGACGGGGATGCGCTCCTTGCGGTCGGTCGCCGTGATCCGCGACGCGGCGGCGCGCAGCTGACGGATGGGGCGGAGCAGCCGCCCGGCGACGAACCAGCCGACGAGTCCGATGACGACGAGGGAGACGAGCGCGACGACGGTGAAGAGCGCGAACGCCGCGTTCACCTGGTCGAGCTGGGCATCGAGGTCGATCGCGGTCACGTAGAGCGCCTGCTGGCTGCTGCCCTCGAGCACGATCGGCACCGAGACGTAGCGCAGCGCGCCGGAGGGTCCGAGCATCGTGCCGATCCGAGGCCGGTCGTCGGTCGCCTCTCCGACCACCCGGTCGAGGAACGCGCGGTCGGAGTCGAGGGTGAACGGCAGCGCGACGCCCGGGATGAACTGCGCCCGCCCGTCCACGATGCCGACGGAGCTCTCGTTCGTGCCCGGGATGACGCGCGCGAGCACGGCCTCGAGCGCCTCGGCGGCCGTCGCGTAGCCGGGCGGGGCGGGCGCCGAGACATCCGCGGCCCCCTCCCCCGTCACGACGAAGCGGGCCGCGTTCACGCGCGTCTCGAGCCGGGCGTCGACGTCGGCCAGCGCCCGGTCGCGCGCGACCAGGTAGGCGGTGCCGCCCGCGACGAGCATGCCGAGCGCGGTGACGGCGAGGATCGAGGCGAGGATCCGCGAGCGCACCGACCACCGGGGCAGGCGCTGGCGCTCCGTCATGCCCTCAGTATGTCGGGGCCCTACCACCAGGGGCGGGGTATATGAGAGGTCCCTCATCAGCGCGCGGGGCGGGCGGACCGTACGCTCGGTGGACGTGACTGATACTCCGCGTGGCGAAGCGCCAACCACGCTCAAGGACGCCCCCGTCCGCTCGGTCCGCCCGACTCGTCGAGTCGTGTGGGCATCATTCGTCGGAACGGCTCTCGAGTCGTACGACTTCTACGTGTTCGCCTACTTCGCCGCGTTCTTCGCGGGGCCCCTCTTCTTCGGGCCGCTCGGCGACGTGGGCGAGACCCTCGCCGCCTTCGCGACCATCGGCGTCGCGTTCGTGATCCGCCCCGTCGGCGCGATCCTGTTCGGGCACCTCGGCGACCACATCGGCCGCCGCAAGACGCTGCTCTACACGATCCTGCTCATGGGCATCGCGACCGGTGCCATCGGCCTGCTGCCCGGCTACGAGACCAGCGGATGGCTCGGGGCCGTGCTGCTCGTGCTGCTGAGGCTCCTGCAGGGCCTCTCGGTCGGCGGCGAGTGGGGCGGGGCGATCCTGCTCGCGACCGAGCACTCGAAGGGACGGGAGCGCGCGTTCTACGCCGCCCTCCCCCAGCTCGGTTCGCCCGTCGGCTCGATCCTCTCCGCCGCCCTGTTCATCCTGCTCACCGCGGTCATGACGCCCGAGGACCTCGCCTCGTGGGGCTGGCGGATCCCGTTCCTCACGGCGATCCCGCTGCTGCTGGTCTCGCTGTACCTGCGCTGGTCGATCGACGAGACGCCGCAGTTCAACGCGGTCGTCGCCGAGGGCAAGCGCGTCAAGGTGCCCTTCGCGGCGGTGCTGCGCGAGCACCCGGTCGCGGTCGGCGTCGGCGTCGCGACCGCGCTGCTCGGCATCGGCTCGTACTCGCTGATGAACACGTACACGATCAACTACGGCACCGCGGTGCTCGGGTTCGACTACGGCCAGCTGCTCGTCGCCACCACGATCGGCGGCCTGCTGCAGCTCGTCACGATCCCCGCGTTCGGGGCGCTCGCCGCGCGCGTCGGCTCGGCCAAGGTCGTCGCGTGGGGCGCCGCGGGCACGCTGCTCGTGACCTTCCCGATGTACTTCCTGCTGCAGTCGGCGACGTTCCCGATCCTCGTCGGCACGATGATCATCGGCGGCATCCTGCCCACGCTCAGCTGGGCGGCCCTCGGCGGCACGCTGAACGACTTGTTCCCGAGCCGCTACCGCTACACGGCGCTCGGCTTCACCTACAGCCTCGCGGCCGTCATCTCGGGCTTCGTCCCGCTCGTGACCGGCTCGATCGGCGCGGCGACCGACTTCGCCTGGTGGCACCCCGGCATCGTGCTCGCGGTGATGAGCGCGATCACGCTCGCGGGCGCCTGGGCCGCGAGCCGTCTGCCGCAGGAGGCGGACGAGGTCTGACGCGAGGAGGCGGCGTGCTCTGCAGCAGTACGCCGCCTTCTCCCAGCGCCGGCCCGGAGGATGAGGCCGTGCCTGAGAACACCCCGTCCGACGTCCTCGTGATCGGCGGCGGTCCCGGAGGGACCTCCGCCGCCCTGACCGCCGCCCGGCTCGGCGCCCGCGTCACGCTCGTCGAGGCGTCGCGGATCGGCGGCACCTGCCTCAACACGGGCTGCGTGCCGACCCGCGTCTTCGCCCGCACCGCCCGGCTGCTCCGCGACGCGGAGCTCGCGCGGCGCATCGGCGTCGTCGACACGGTGCGCCGCATCGACTGGCCCGCGCTCGTCGGGCGCGTGCGCGACACGGTCGAGCGCGTGCGGGAGGTGAAGTACCCCGCGGGGCTCTTCGCCGACGCGGGCGTCGAGCTCGTGATCGACGGTGCCGCCCGCTTCGTCGACGCCACCACGGTCGAGCTCGAGTCGGGCCGGCGCCTGTCGGCCTCGACGATCATCGTCGCGGTCGGCGGCCACTCCCGGGTGCTGCCGATCCCCGGCATCGAGCACACGGTCGTGCCGGAGCACGTGCTCGACGTGCCGGAGCTGCCCACCCGCGTCGCGATCGTCGGCGCCGGCAACACCGGCGCACAGCTCGCCACCGTCTTCAGCTCGCTCGGCAGCGAGGTCACGCTCCTCGACGCGGCCCCGCGCATCCTCCCCGCCTCCGACGCCTCGATCTCGGCGGCCGTGCAGGCCGCGTTCGAGCGGCACGGCATCGCCGTGCACCCGGCCATCGACGGCGTCGACCGGTTCGAGCGCGGCGAGAACGGCACGACGGTGCACTTCCGGCTCGGCGGCGAGGAGCGCAGCGCGACCGCCGACCTCGTCGTCATGGCTACGGGGTGGCCCGCCAACCTCGAGCACCTCGACCCCCAGGCGGCCGGGCTCGAGCTGAACCGCGGATGGCTCGCGGCCGACGCCCAGGGCCGCACGAACCAGCCGCACATCTTCGTCGTCGGCGACGCGGACGGCACCGACATGCTCGTCCAGATCGCCGAGGAAGAGGGCGAGGCGACCGCGACGCTCGCCGTGACCGGGCGCGAACACGACCGCTCGCGCCTCGTGCCCGCGGGCGGGTTCACCGACCCGGACTACGCCGGGGTGGGTCCGACCTCCGCGGACCTCGACGCGCAGGGCATCCGGCACCGCACCGTCACGGTGCCCTACGACCGGCTCGACCGGGCCGTGCTCGACGACCGCGCCGAGGGGTTCCTCACGCTCGTCGCCGACGAGTCGGCCGAGCGCGTGCTCGGCGCCCACGTCGTCGGCGAGAACGCGGCGGATGTCGTGCACCTCGTCGTCACTGCGATGAGCGGCGGGATGACCGTGGCCGACCTCTCGCGCGTGCCCTACGCCTATCCGACGTACAGCGCGATCGTGCGGCAGGCCGCGCGCCGGATGCTCGGCGAGCGGCACGACGGCGAGCTGTCGTCGTGAGTCGATAGCCTGGCAGGGATCACGACGAGGAGGTCCGCCCGATGAGCGAACGCGACGATCGCTTCGCGCATCTCGTCGACGGCGACGAGGACGCCCCCGAGACGCGCGGCGTCGACGACCGCCGCTTCGACGCGACGACTCCGATCGCGCTGCCGCCCACCGCGGTGCCCGTGCACCGCGTCGACGAGCAGGCGCTGCCACCCGAGACCGACCAGCCGTCGCGGCACGTGCTCATCGGCTCGATCATCGGCGGACTCGCGCTGCTCGCCGGCATCGGCGTCGTGCTCGCCCTCGTCTTCGGCGGCGCGTTCCAGCGCCCGGTGCTCACCGCCGGCAGCGCGTCCGACCCGCAGGGCGGCGTGCAGCGCGGCGGCTCCTCTGTCGCGATCGTGTCGATGCCGTTCGACGAGAGCATCGACTGCACCTCCGACGACCTCGCGATCGAGCTGTCGTGGTCGACCCAGGGCGCCGACTCGGTCGCGTTCTACGAGGGCCAGTGGATCGTGCAGGGCGAGGAGCGCGAGCCCCTCTACGACGGGCTGCCGAACGACGGCGACTCCGGCGACTTCCCCGACCCCGTGGAGTACCCGTGCCCCGCGCCGACGCAGCAGTACACGCTCGTCGCGACGGCCGCCGACGGCTCGACGAGCTCGCGCGTCATCACCATCAGCGGCACCGACTGACGCCCGCCCGCCGGGGCACGCCCCGGTACGATTGCCACCGAGCTTCCACACTCAGGCACCCCATGACGCGGTGCCGCACATAGCGATCGAAGGTAGTAGCGCCGGCATGAGCATGCACATCCCCGACAAGCCCGCCCTCGAAGGACTCGAAGCCAAGTGGGGTGAGACCTGGGAGACCGGCGGCGTCTACCGGTTCGAGCGCGAGGGCGCCACCCGCGAGAACGTCTACTCGATCGACACCCCGCCGCCCACGGCATCCGGCAGCCTGCACATCGGGCACGTCTACAGCTACACGCAGATGGACCTCGCCGCGCGCTACCAGCGGATGCGAGGCAAGCGCCTGTTCTACCCGATGGGCTGGGACGACAACGGCCTGCCGACCGAGCGCCGGGTGCAGA
Source organism: Desertivibrio insolitus (assembly GCF_017355965.1). Taxonomy (GTDB): domain Bacteria; phylum Actinomycetota; class Actinomycetes; order Actinomycetales; family Microbacteriaceae; genus JAFIQW01. Next base: position 142,397 of record NZ_JAFIQW010000005.1, on the reverse strand, counting down.
ACTACTACGGCGTCCGCTGCGACCCGACCGTGCCGTACGACCCCGACTTCACCCCGCCGTTCGAGGGCGGCGACAACAAGTCGACGAAGGCCGCCGACCAGAAGCCGATCAGCCGGCGCAACTTCATCGGGCTCTGCGAGAAGCTGACGGTCGAGGACGAGAAGCAGTTCGAGGACGTCTGGCGCCAGCTCGGCCTCTCCGTCGACTGGTCGCTGACCTACCGCACCATCGGCGACGAGGCGCAGCGCGCCGCACAGCGGGCGTTCCTGCGCAACCTCGCGCGGGGCGAGGCCTACCAGTCCGACGCCCCGACCCTGTGGGACGTGACGTTCCGCACCGCCGTCGCGCAGGCCGAGCTCGAGGACCGCGAGCAGCCCGGTGCCTTCCACAACATCACGTTCGCCCGCACCGACGGCCAGGGCTCGGTCGAGATCGCGACGACCCGGCCGGAGCTCATCCCCGCGTGCGTCGCCCTCGTCGCCCACCCCGACGACGAGCGCTACCAGCCGCTGTTCGGCACCACCGTGCGCACCCCGCTCTTCGGCGTCGAGGTGCCGATCGTCGCCCACCGGCTCGCGCAGCAGGACAAGGGCACCGGCATCGCCATGATCTGCACCTTCGGCGACGTCACCGACGTGATCTGGTGGCGCGAGCTCGACCTGCCCACGCGCGCCGTGATCGGCTTCGACGGCCGCATCCTCCCCGACGCCCCGGAGGCGATCGAGTCCGAGGAGGGTCGCGCCGTCTACGCCGAGCTCGCGGGCAAGACGGTCTTCAGCGCGAAGCAGCGCGTCGTCGAGCTGCTCCGCGAGTCGGGCGACCTCGTGGGCGAGCCCCGCAAGATCAGCCACCCGGTCAAGTTCTTCGAGAAGGGCGACCGCCCGCTCGAGATCGTCTCGACGAAGCAGTGGTACATCGCCAACGGCGCGCGCGACGAGGAGCTCCGCGGCGAGCTCATCGCGCGCGGCCGCGACATCCGCTTCGTGCCCGACTACATGCGCACGCGCTACGAGAACTGGATCGAGGGGCTCACGGGCGACTGGCTCGTGTCGCGCCAGCGCTTCTTCGGCGTGCCGATCCCCGTCTGGTACCCGCTCGACGAGAACGGCGAGATCGTGCCCGGCGAGGTGCTCACCCCGGCCGAGTCCGAGCTGCCGGTCGATCCCTCCTCGCACGTGCCCGCGGGCTACGAGGAGTCGCAGCGCGGCGTGCCCGGCGGCTTCGTCGGCGAGCTCGACATCCTCGACACCTGGGCGACCTCCTCGCTGACCCCGCAGATCGCGGGCGGCTGGGAGAGCGACCCCGAGCTGTTCGAGGCCGTGTTCCCGTACGACCAGCGGTCGCAGGGGCACGACATCATCCGCACCTGGCTGTTCTCGACGGCGCTCCGCGCGCAGCTCGAGCACGGCGTCGCGCCGTGGCGGAACGCCGGCATCTCCGGCTTCGTCGTCGACCCCGACCGCAAGAAGATGTCGAAGTCGAAGGGCAACGTCGTCACCCCGGCCGCGATGCTCGACGAGCACGGCTCCGACGCGGTGCGCTACTGGGCGGCCTCGAACAAGCTCGGCTCCGACGCGGCCCTCGACGCGCAGAACCCGAAGCAGGTGAAGATCGGCCGTCGCCTCGCGATCAAGATCCTCAACGCCGCCAAGTTCGTCTACTCCTTCCCCGAGCCGGCCGCGGATGCCGCGGGCGTGACGAACGCGCTCGACCTCGACCTGCTGGCGGAGCTCGCGCGCGTGATCGAGACCGCGACGACCGCGTACGAGGAGTACGACCACGGCCGCGCCCTCGAGGCGACCGAGACGTTCTTCTGGACGTTCTGCGACGACTACCTCGAGCTCGTGAAGGAGCGCGCGTACGGTGCCGACGGCGCCGACCCGCACGGGCAGGCCTCCGCGGTGCTGACCCTCCGTGCCGCGATCGACGTGCTGCTGCGCCTCTTCGCCCCGGTGCTGCCGTTCGCGACCGAGGAGGTGTGGAGCTGGACCCACGAGGGCAGCGTGCACACCGCCGCGTGGCCGACCGTCGACGAGCTCCCGGCGACGGATGCCTCTGGCCTGCTGCCGCTCGTGAGCAGCGCGCTCATCGGCATCCGCCGGGCCAAGACCGACGCGAAGGCCTCGCAGAAGACGCCGGTGCGCACCGCGACGATCGCGGCCCCCGCGGCGTCGGTGGAGCTGCTTGGACGCGCCGAGGGAGACCTCCGTGCCGTCGGGCGCATCGCGGCGCTACTGTTCGAGGAGGGCGACGAGGTCGCCGTCACCGCGATCGAGCTCGAGGAGGCGCCGAGCGCATGAGACTCCCCCGCCTGGCCGCTCCCCTCGCGCTGCTCGTGGCGCTGACGGGGTGCGCCCAGGCGGTGCCCGGGGGCGACGCGCCGAGCGCGCCGGCCTTTGCGGAGCCCGCGCTGACGCTGCCGCTCACCCCGATCACGGCGCCCGAGGTCACGGCGGTGTGCCCTCAGCAGGAGGCCGTGCACCTCGACGCCGGACTCGTGGTCGACGAGATCTTCGTCTGCACCGCGAACGAGGTGCTGCCGATCGAGCCGGGCATCGGCGACGACCAGCCCCTCGAGGGCGAGTCGGCGCAGCCGGTCGAGCCGCGACTGCTGCAGGTCGCCAACCGGGTGGTCTCCGGCCAGGAGGAGCTGCTCGCCGCGTACGCCGAGCCGAACGAGGTGCGCACCGACGGCGCGTGCATCGAGCTCGCCGCCGACCCGCTCATCGTCTGGGTCGTCGCGGACGGCACGACGACCGCCGTCTACGCCCCGGTCGACGAGTGCGGCTTCCCGCAGGAGCGGGCGAGCGCCGCGTACGCCGCGCTGGGTCTCGAAGAGGTGGCGCGCTCCGACGCGCCGGTGGAGGGCTGACGGATGCAACTGGGCACGCGCTGGCCGGTCGGAGGCGACACCCCGGCGAGACTTCCCGCCGCCGTCGTCGACGCCGTGCGCACGGTCGAGGCCGAGGTCGCGGGGTTCGACACCTCCGCGTGGCGGTGGACGCTGACCTGGCTCGAGGGCCGACCGATCGTCGAGCTCGACGACGGCACCGTCATCCGCTACGACTCCGTGCAGGACCGCGCGGTCATCACCCCGCCGCCGACGGACTGAGCGGCCGCCCCGCGGCCACGGCGCCTCCGACCGGTCGAGAATCGAAGCCGAGTAGCCGCGCAGCGGCGTACCGAGACCCGCACGTCCGAGACGGGAACGGCGGCGCACCGGAGCCCCACTTGCACGAAAGGCTCCGGCACGCCGCCGGAACGTCGCCCGGTGGGCGACGGGGCACCGGTGCGCGGCGGAGGAGGAACGTCTCCGCCGCGGCCGCCGGTGGGTCAGCGCATCCAGGGCTGGCGCAGCAGCTCGTGCTGCGCGGACAGCGCGGGACGCTCGAAGGGGGCGGGAGCGGTGCGGCGGCTGCGCGCGCGGCGCTCCGCGGTCGCGCGGCCCCAGGCGGCGAGCGATTCGCCGAGCTGGATGGCCGCCCGGCCGACGACGGTCGGCCTGATGACCGGCTGCCCCTCGACGGGGCACGTCGACATGGTCATGTGAATCACCTCGCCTTCGGCTGCTCGGGACGGTCCGCGATCGGGTCGATCACGGGGAACGCGTTGAAGTGCACCTGCACCGCGCGGCTGCCCTCGGGGGCCGGCCGGTCGAGCAGCGGGATCACGTTGTCCTGCAGGAAGCGGTTGTACGCCTCCACCAGGTGCTCAAGTTCGTCGCGCGTGATGCGGAGGTTGACGGTCTCGATCGTCGAGCTGTCGAGCCAGTCGCGCGGGATCGTCTCGTGCCCGCGCTCGATGAAGTCGGCGAGCAGCCGCGAGCGATTGCGCTCCCACTGCTCGCTGATCAGCTGGCCGGCCGTGCGGGTGGCCTCACTGACCTCGTCCTCGGCACCGGTGTAGACCTCGAGCGCGACGGGCACCCGCTCCCACCAGCGCTCGCGGGAGTTGCCCCGGCCCTCCACTTCGCGCACGAAGTCGTGCTTCTCAAGCTGACGCAGGTGGTAGCTGGTCGCGCCGCTCGACTCCCCCAGGCGCTCGGCGAGGCCGCTCGCGGTGTGCGGTCCGAACGTGCTGAGCGCGTCGACGATCGCGACCCGCAGCGGATGGGCGAGGGCCTTGAGGCCCGTGCTGTCCACCCTGCGGACGCCGCGCGTCGTGCTCTGCTCCGTCATGATCACAAAGATAGCTTTGCAAACGCTTCTTTGCAACCATCCCTTTGCAAACGATTCTTTGCAGAGAAGAAGCGCCGGACAGGGCGGTCCGGCGCTTCTCGGTTCAGCGCGTCAGTCGTCCCAGTGCTCCGGGCCGCGCGAGCCCGCCGGGTACTCGTCGAGCGGCACCTCGCCGCTCTGCCATGCGGCGAGCACCGGCTCGACGATGCGCCAGCACTCCTCGGCGATGTCGCCCCGCACGGAGAGCAGCGGGTCTCCGGACAGCACGCCGCGCAGCACCTCGCCGTAGGGCAGGAGGTGACCGGGGTCCTGCTTCACGGCGAGCGTCTGCTGCTCGAGTTGCATCGGGTCGCCTTCGCCGTTCATCGTCAGGTCGAGCCTTACCTCGCCCGACTTGAGCTCGAGCGTCAGGCGGTCGGGGTCCGGCTTCCCCGTCAGGCCCTCGAGCCGTTCGATCGGCTTGAAGGTGACGCGCACGTAGGTGAGCTTCTCGGCCAGCGCCTTGCCCGACCGCATCCGGATCGGCACGCCGCGCCAGCGGTCGTTGTCGATCTCGACGACCAGTTCGGCCAGGGTCTCGGTCTCACGGGCGGGGTCGACGCCGGGCTCGTCCGCGTACGAGGGCAGCTCCCGCCCGTCGATGCTCCCCGCGGTGTAGCGGGCGCGCCTGCTCGCCGCCGCCGGGTCGTCCTCCCACGGCCGGGTGACGCGGAGGACGTTCTCGACGGCGTCGCGAAGGGCGCTCTCCTCCACCTTGCGCGGGTTGTCCATCGTGACGAACGCGAGCACCTCGAGCAGGTGGCTCTGGATCATGTCGCGGAGCGCGCCCGAGGAGTCGTAGTAGCCGCCGCGCGACTCGAGGCCGAGGATCTCGTCGTAGACGATGTCGATCCGCTCGACCGAGGCGTTGTTCCACGCGGGCTCGAGCAGGCGGTTGGCAAAGCGCACGCCCAGCACGTTGAGCACCGTGGCCATGCCGAGGAAGTGGTCGATGCGGTGCACGTGCCGCTCGGGCAGCAGCGAGGCCACCTTGCGGTTCAGCTCGCGCGCGCTCTCGAGGCTCGAGCCGAACGGCTTCTCCATGGCGAAGCGAGTGCCCTCCGGCAGCTCGACGTCGGCGAGCGCGTCGCACACCTTCGCGGCGACGGCGGGCGGCAGGGCGAAGTAGATCACGGGCGGCTCGTCGCAGAGTGCGACGAGGTCGCGCAGCGCCGCGGCATCCGTTGCGTTCGCCGTGCGCCACTCGGTCTGCTCGATCATCCGCTGGTTGGCGCGGGTCGACTTCTTGTCGCCGATCGCGAGTTCGACGATCTCCCGCCACTGCTCGGTGGTGCGCTCGGTGAGGCCCGCACCGATCAGCTGCACGTCCCAGTCGCTCTCGAGCTCGAGGAGGCTCGCGT
>NZ_JAFIQW010000005.1:0-136725 GCF_017355965.1 Desertivibrio insolitus | reverse complement strand
GTGAGGCCCGGCAGCAGCAGCCGCTTCGTGAGGTCGCCGTCCGCTCCGAGGACGAGCAGGCTGGCGCGGGTCACCGGGTCACCTCCGCGGGGAGGACGCGGACCGAGAGGAGACGTGCGCGATCGCTCATGTTTTTCACGCTAGTCGCGGCGCATGCGGCGCTCAGCCGATTTCGGTGCGCCGTCGGCGTTCTCCCAGCCACGCCGCGGAGCGGCTAGGCCCGGGCGAGGATCTCGCCGTGCGGCATGCCCAGCCAGCCGTCGCGGGCCGCGACCCACTCGAGCCACGCCGCGCTCATCTCCTGCAGGTCCTCGTCGGTGGCGAGGCCGTGCCGCTTGGCGTGCGCCGCGAAGTCGGAGCGGATCGCCCGCTCTGCCCAGGCGCCGCCCCACCACTCGCGCTCCTCGTCCGAGGCGAAGCACCAGATCGAGGCGGACGAGGTGACGTCCTCGAAGCCGGCCTCGATCGCCCAGGCCTTGAGCCTGCGGCCGGCCGTGGGGTCGCCGGCGTTCGCGCGCGCGACGGCGAGGTTCGTCGAGTACCACTTGGCGAGGCCGTCGGGCAGCGGGTGGATGAGCACGCCCGCGTAGTCGACGTCGCGCGCGGCGACGATGCCGCCGGGCTTCGTCACGCGGCGGAGTTCCCGCAGCGCGGCGACGGGGTCGCCGACGTGCTGCAGCACCTGGTGCACGTGGGTGACGTCGAACGTGTCGTCCGGGAAGTCGAGCGCGTAGATGTCGCCGGTGCGGAACTCGACGTTCGTGAGCCCGTGCTCGGCGGCGAGGCCGGCCGCCTGCTCGACGACGCTCTCGGCGGCGTCGACGCCGACGACGCGCCCCGGGGCGAGACGCTCGGCGAAGTCGACAGTGATGGTGCCGGGACCCGAGCCGACGTCGAGGAGGGAGATCCCCGGCGTGAGGTGCGGCAGGAGGTAGGCCGCGGAGTTCTCGGCCGTGCGCCACGAGTGGGTGCGCAGGACGCTCTCGTGGTGGCCGTGGGTGTAACGCTCTCGAGTTGGCACCCGAGTAACCTAGCCCGGCTCGCGGGCCTGTTACGCGGGGCTCGCGAGAGGCGCCGTGCTGTCCCGCACGACCAGGGCCGTCGCGAGGTCGAGCCGGGCCGGGGCGCCGTCGTCCTGCGGGTCGAGCACGAGGCGCGCGGCGGTCTCCGCCATCTCGCGCAGCGGCTGGTGCACGGTCGTGAGGCGCGGGCTCGACCACTCGGCGAGCGGGAGGTCGTCGTAGCCGACGACCGACACGTCGCGGGGCACGCTCAGGCCGAGCATCCGTGCCGCGTCGAAGACGCCGAGGGCCTGCAGGTCGCTGCCGGCGAAGATCGCGGTAGGGCGGTCGTCCCGCTCGAGCATCCGCAGGGCGATGCGTCGTCCGCCGTCGACGTGGAAGTCGCCGAACTCGACCAGATCCGGGTCGACCGCGACCCCGGCGGCGTGCATGGCGGACCGGAACCCGTCGAGCCGCGCCATCGAGCACATGAGCTCGGCCGGTCCGGTGATCGCGGCGATGCGCCGGTGACCGAGCTCGAGCAGGTGCCGGGTGGCAGCGAGCCCGCCCGACCAGTTCGCCGAGCCGACCGAGGGCACGTCGGGCGACGGGTCCCCGCCGGGATCGACGATGGCGAACGGGATGCCGCGCGAGCGCAACTGCGTCTTGTGACCGGGGTCGAGGTCGGAGACGACGAGCACGACGCCCGCCGGACGGCGCTGCAGCACGCCCTCGATCCACTCGGAGCCCGGGGAATGCAGGTCGCCGCTCTCGGTGAGGACGATGCTCATCCCCCGCTCGCGCGCCACCGCCTCGGCGCCGCGGATGATCTCGAGGGCCCACGGGCTCTCGAGCTCGTGGAACACCACCTCGAGCAGGGTGGAGCGCTGGGTGGCGGCGGCGCGGCGGGTGTAGCCGTACTGCTCGAAGAGCTGCTCGATCCGCGCGCGCGTGCCCGGCGCGACATCCGCCCGGCCGTTCAGCACCTTCGAGATGGTCGACAGGGAGACGCCGGCCTCGGCCGCGACGGCGCTGAGCGTCACCCGACCCGAGGTGCGCGCCTGCCCGTCCACGGGCCCACCCTAGCCAATCGGCGGGGCGGGCCCGCCCGGGGTCAGGCCAGGGCGACCGCCGTCCAGGAGACCGGGGGCAGCGTCAGCTCGAGCACGCCGTCCTTCAGCGTCGCCGAGCCGTTCTCCTTGAGGCCCACGCGGTCGGGGTCCTCGCTCGTGCTCGCCGCGTAGGGATCCGCGTCGGCGAGCGTGAGCACCTCGCCGATCGACGTGACGCCGAGCTCGCTCAGCTCGACGACGACGCGGGCCTCCTCGTCGGTCGACCGATTGACGAGGAAGACCGACGCGGAGCCGGCCGCCGAGTCGAAGGAGGCGGCGACGTCGACGAGGCCGACGGTGCCGTGCTCCTTCGTGTCGTACTCGGGCGTCTCGAGCGCGACCTTCAGCGCGTCGCCGCTCGCGAGGCGGGAGGTGACGGCGAAGGGGTGGAAGGTCGACTTGCGCCAGGCCGCTCCCCCGGGCTCGGCCGCGATCGGGGCGATGACGTTGACGACCTGGGCCAGGGAGGCGCTCGTCACGCGGTCGGCGTGACGCAACAGCGACATGAGCATGCTGCCCACGACGACGCCGTCGGCGACCGTGTAGGGCTCCTCGCTGAGCGGCGGGTTGAGCGGCCAGTCGTCGAGGCTCTTCGAGAGGTCGTTGTCGACGCGGGAGAGGTACCAGACGTTCCACTCGTCGAAGGAGATCGAGATCGTCTTGTCGCTCTTGCGCACGGACTTCACGTGGTCGGCGGTCGCGACGACCGACTCGATGAAGCGGTCCATGTCGACGGCGGAGGCGAGGAACGACCCGAGGTCGCCGTCCTTCTCCTCGTAGTAGGCGTGGCAGGAGATGTAGTCGACGTCGTCGTAGGTGTGCGAGAGCACGGTGCGCTCCCACTCGCCGAACGTGGGCATGCCGGCGCCGGAGGACCCGCAGGCGACGAGTTCGATGTCCGGGTCGAGCTGGCGCATGGCCTTCGCGGTCTGCGACGCGATCTTGCCGTAGTCGTCGGCTGAGCGGTGGCCGAGCTGCCACGGCCCGTCCATTTCGTTGCCGAGGCACCACATCTTCACGTCGAGCGGCTCGGTCAGGCCGTTCGCGATGCGCTGCTCGGCGAGCGCGGTGCCCGCGGGGACGTTCGTGTACTCCAGCAAGTCGAGCGCCTCGAGCGGCCCACGGGTGCCGAGGTTGAGCGCGAGCATGAGCTCGCCGTCGACCTTGCCGAGCCACGAGGCGAACTCGTGCAGCCCGAACTCGTTGGTCTCCTTGCTGTGCCAGGCCAGGTTCAGCCGGGTGGGCCGTTCGTCGCGCGGGCCGACGGTGTCCTCCCAGCGGTAGCCGGAGACGAAGTTGCCGCCGGGGTAGCGGAAGGTCGTCATGCCGAGCTCGCGCACGAGCTCGATCACGTCCTGGCGGAAGCCCTCCTCGTCGGCCGTGGGGTGGCCGGGCTCGTAGATGCCTCCGTACACGCCGCGTCCCATGTGCTCGACGAAGCCGCCGAAGAGCCTCCGGTTGATCGGTCCGACGACCTGACGGGGATCGAGCGTGACGCGGGCGCTGAGCATGGAACTCCTTGTGATCTGGGAAGGGGAAAGGGAACGGATGTCACCAGGTGTGCGGGCGCGCGCCGAGGGGCACGTCCGCGGGGCGCGCCGGCGCGCTCGTCAACTCGACCACACGGTGCTCGCGACCGGCGAGCAGCACGGCGTCCATGATCTCGAGCACGTGGAAGGCGAGCTCGCCGGATGCCCGGTGCGGGCGCCCGGTCTCGATCGCGTGCGCCATGTCGGCGAGCCCGACACCGCGGCCCGCGTCGGCGTAGCCGCCCGCGACCGGGGCGACGGTCCACTCGGGCTCGTCGCGGGTCCAGAGCTCGACCGGGTCGGAGAAGCGGTTGGGGTCGGGCACCGCGAGGGTGCCCTCGGTGCCGTACAGCTCGAAGAGCGGCATCCGCGACGCCCACACCTCGAAGCTCACCGTGACGGTCGAGTGCACCCCGCCCTCGTGCTCGAGGATCGCCGAGACGTGGGTGTCGACGTCGACCGCCAGCCGCTCCCCCTGCCGGGGCCCGGTGGCGACGGAGCGCTCGCGCTCGGACCGCAGCGCGGCGCCGGAGACCCGCACGACGGGTCCGAGCAGGGTGACGAGCGTCGTCAGGTAGTACGGACCCATGTCGAAGAGCGGTCCCCCACCGGGCTGGTAGTAGAACGCGGGCGCCGGATGCCACAGCTCGTGGCCCGGAGCGGTCCAGTGCACGCTCGCGGCGACCGGGCTGCCGATGCGGCCGTCGTCGAGCAGCCGCCGAGCGGTCTGCACGCCGGTGCCGAGCACGGTGTCGGGAGCGGAGCCGACGCGCAGCCCGCGCTCCTCGGCGAGGGCGAGCATCGGTGCCGCCTCGGCCGGGGCGAGCGCGAGCGGCTTCTCGGCGAAGACGTGCTTGCCGTGCTCGAGGGCGCGGGTGCCGATCTCGACGTGCGCCGCGGGGATCGTGAGGTTGAGCACGACGTCGACGTCGGGGCTCGCGAGCAGGTCGTCGACCGGCAGCGCGGTGACGCCCTGCTCCGCGGCGACCTCGTTCGCGCGCCGCTCGTCGAGGTCGGCGACGGCGGTGAGGGCGAGGTTCGGCAGCGTCGGCAGCTGGGCGAAGTACTGCTCGCTGATCTTGCCAACGCCGACGACGCCGACCCTCAGCGCGCCGCCCACAGCAGTCCCCTCTCGATGATCGTGCGGACCGTGGGGTCGCGGAGGATCTCGACGCGGTGCCCGGGGGTGCTGACGAAGATGCGTCCCTTACCCCACGACCGGGTCCAGATGGCGGGCGAGGTGACCGGGCGGTGCCACGGGTCCCACGGGCGCACGGCCTGGGTCGTCGTGGCGAGCACGTCGAGGTAGTCGTCGTGCAGCACCCAGTACTGCTCGGTCGTCAGCTCGAAGTCGTCGAGCCCCTCGGTGATCGGGTGACGCCGGCCGAGCTCCGTGATCTCGTACCGGTGCGGGAGGTAGTTGTCGGACTGCTCCCCCGTCCGCTCGTCCGGGTGCTTGCCGGGATGCGCGGCGAACTGCCCGCCGACGAGCTGCAGGTAGTCCGAGTTGTTGCGGTAGGAGTCGGCGATGCCGCCGTGCCATCCGGCGTACCCGGCGCCCTCCTCGATCGCTCGGCGGAGCCCCTGGAACTCGTCGGCCTCGATCGTCGACATCGTGTTCGTCTGCACGATGAGGTCGACCGTGGGCAGGTAGTCGGCGTCGGCGTAGACCGCGGGCGAGTCCTCCACCCGCACCTCGAAGCCGTTGGCCTCGAGGAACGGGATGAACTCGTCGGTGGTCTCGACGGGCTGGTGCCCGTCCCAGCCGCCGCGGACGACGAGGGCGCGTCGCTGTCCCGACTCCCCCGTCATCGACTCGTCGCCGCGCTCGCGGAGAGCTCCGCGGTCGCCGGGACCAGAGCGACCTCGCTCGTCGCGACGCGCGCGTCGGCCGTGGTCACCTCGTGTACGGGACCGAGCACGGTGATCGCGCCCGTCGTCTCCTTGTCGGCGCACGACGAGCCGACCCACAGGTCGATCTCGCCGGGCTCGACGATGCGGCGGTACTCGCGGTCGGTGAAGGCCAGGCGGGTGGTGGGCACGCGGAAGGTGACGACGGCCTCCTCCCCCGGGCCGAGCGTGACGCGGCTGTAGGCCAGCAGCTGGGCGGTCGGACGGGTCGTGCTCGCCTGCACGTCGCGTGCGTAGAGCTGCACGACGTCGGTGCCCTCGCGGTCACCCGTGTTGCGGATGCGCACGCGCGCCTCGAAGGCGTCGCCGGCCGCGACGTGCGCGTCGCTCTCCAGCTCGGTGCGCTCGAACGTCGTGTAGCTGAGCCCGTGACCGAACGGGAGCACCGGGCTGCTGTCGGCGCTCGTGATCTCGGAGTGACCGCCGAGGATCGGGTGCAGGTAGGTGAACGGCTGAGCGCCCGCAGAGCGCGGCATCGACACCGGCAGGTGGCCCGACGGGGCGACGCGGCCGGAGAGCACGGCGGCGATCGCCGGCGCCCCCTCCTCACCGGGGAAGAACGCCTGCAGCAGGGCGGCGGGGGCGGTGGGCCCGCTGACCGCCCAGCCGAGCGCGTAGGGGCGCCCGGAGAGCACGACCATGACGACAGGAGTGCCGGTCGCGACGACCTCCTCGACGAGCCGGCGCTGCACGCCCGGCAGCTCGAGGCTCTCGACGTCGTTGCCCTCGCCGACGGTGCCGCGACCGAACAGTCCGGCCCGGTCGCCGACGACGACGACGGCGAGCGAGGCGTTCCGGGCCGCCTCGACGGCGGCGGGGATGCGCGACTCGTCGTCGCCCTCGACGTCGACGCCCTCGACGTGGGTGATCTCGCTCGAGGGCAGCTCGGCGCGGAGCGACTCGAGCAGCGTCGGGATCTCGAAGCCGATCGGGGTGCCGGGGTGGTGCGCGAGCACGTGGTTCGCGAACGAGTAGCAGCCCATCAGCGCCTCGGCCGAGTCGGCGTTCGGCCCGATCAGGGCAATCGATCCGGCCGCCGCGGTCTCGGCGAGGGGCAGCACGCCGTCGTTGGTGAGCAGCACGAGCGACTGCTCCGCGAGCCGACGCGCGACGGCGCGGTGCTCGGGGGTGTCGAGGTCGATCTCGGTGGGCGGGTTCTCGAACGTCTCGTCGAGCAGGCCGAGCTCCTCCTTCTCGGCGAGCAGGCGCAGCACGGCGCGGTCGACGAGGGCCTCGTCGGTCAGGCCGGCCCGGATGCGCTCGGCGAGCGGCTCGAGGAACGCGTCGCCGGTGGGCAGCTCGACGTCGATGCCCGCGGCGAGCGCGAGCTCGGCGGCCTCGCCCTTGTCGGCGGCGACCCCGTGCATGTTGTTGAGGAACGCCACGGAGAAGTAGTCCGAGACGACGACGCCGTCGAAGCCCCACCGGTCGCGCAGGATGCCGCTGAGGTACTCCGGCGTCGCGGCGACGGGAGCCCCGTCGATCTCCGCGTAGGAGTTCATGACGGAACGGACGCCCCCCTCGAACACGGCCATCTCGAACGGCGGGAGCAGCACGTCGGCGATCTCACGCGGCCCGGCGTGGACGGGCGCGTGGTTGCGCCCGGCCTGGGACGCCGAGTAGCCGACGAAGTGCTTGAGCGTGGCGTGCACGCCGGCGCTCTGCAGCCCCCGCACGTACGCGGTGCCGATGGTGCCGACGACGTACGGGTCCTCGGCGATGCACTCGTCGACGCGGCCCCAGCGCGGGTCGCGGATGACGTCGAGCACCGGTGCCAGGCCCTGGTGGATGCCGAGCTCGCGCATCGAGCCGCCGATCAGCGCGCCCATCTCCTCGACCAGCTCGGGGTCGAAGGCCGCGCCCCACGCGAGGGGCGTCGGGAACGTCGCCGCCTGCCAGGCCGCGAGCCCCGTGAGGCACTCCTCGTGCACCAGCGCGGGGATGCCGAGCCGCGTCTCGGTGCGGAGCCGGCGCTGCTCGCCCCACAGCCAGGCGGCGCGCTCGACCGGGTCGACCGGACGCGTGCCGTAGACCCGGGTGAGGTGCCCGAGCCCGTGCACGGTCGCCTCCTCGTAGCGGCCCGACACCGCCATCTCTCCCTGCATGGGAGCGACGACCTCGCCGCCCTGGTCCACCCAGTAGCCGACGATCTGAGCGAGCTTCTCCTCGAGCGTCATCCGGGAGTGGAGTTCCCGAACGCGCTCGGACACCGGGGGCAGTTCCGGAGTGGTCACAGCGGTATTCCTTAGTAGAGAGAGTGACGGCGCGGGGCCGCGAGAACGAGGAGGCGGGAGGGCGTCAGCCCTTGACCGCCCCGGTGAGGCCGCCGACGATGCGGCGCTCGAAGACGCTGAAGAAGATCAGCGCGGGGATCATCGAGAGCGCCGTGAAGGCCAGCACGCGTGCGGTGTCCACCGAGTACTGCGAGGAGAACGCCTGCACACCGAGTGGCAGGGTGAACATCGCCTCGTCGTTCAGGATGAACAGCGGCAGCAGGTAGCTGTTCCAGCTTCCGATGAAGGCCAGGATGCCGGTCGTGATGACGCCGGGCGTCGCGAGCGGCAGCACCATGCGCCAGAAGAAGCCGATCCGGCTGCAGCCGTCCATGAACGCCGCCTCCTGGATCTCGTCCGGGATGGCTTTGAGGAACGGCACCAGGATGATGATCGTCGTCGGCAGCGCGAACGCGATCTGCGGCAGGATGACGCCGGTCAGCGAGTTCATGAGCCCGAGGTTCTTCACCACGATGTACAGCGGCGTGATGGCGACCGTCATGGGGAACATGAGGCCGGCGGCGAAGGTCGCGTACAGCGCGCCGCGGCCCTTGAACTTGTAGCGCGCGAGCACGTAGCTCGCCATGAGTCCGAGGATGACGACGCCCGCCGTCGTGGCGAGGCCCGCGATGAGCGAGTTGAGCACCTCGCGCCAGAAGATGTCCCCGGTGAGTACGGCCAGGTAGTTCCCGACCTCCCACGGGTTGGGGAAGCCGGCCGGGTTCGTCGTGATCTGCGAGTTCGTGCGGAACCCGCTCAGGATGATGAACGCGACGGGCGCGAGCATCAGCAGGATGACGATGGCGGCGACCACGTAGGCGACGGGGGTGCCCCAGCGGATGGGCTGACGCTCCCTGTGGGTGGGGCGGCTGCCCGCGGTCGTGGCGGTCATCGCTTCTTTCCTTCCCCGGTGATGGCTCCTTCGGTGTCGCGCCGGAGCACGAACCGCTGGTAGACGAGGGCGACGATGAGCGAGATGAGGAACAGCACGACCGCGACGGCGTTGCCGTAGCCGTAGTTCCCGGAGTTGCGTCCGTTCGTCACCATGTAGATCGCCATGGTGGAGGTGCCGGCCGTCGAGGAGACGTACTGGCCCCAGATGATGTAGACGAGGTCGAAGAGCTGGAGCGATCCGATGATCGAGAGGAACGCCCAGATGCGGAGGGTCGGGCCGAGCAGCGGGAGGGTGATCCTCCGCTGGATCTGCCACCAGGAGGCGCCGTCGATGGCCGCCGCCTCGGAGAGCTCCTCGGGGATGCCCTGCAGGCCCGCGAGGAAGAGGATCACCGCGAAGCCGATGTACTTCCACGTGATGATGAACATCAGCGTCCAGATCGCGATGTTCGGGTCGGCCAGCCAGTCCTGGGCGAGCGCCCCGAGGCCGATGTCGTTGAGGAAACCGTTGAGCCCGCCGTTGGTGGCGAGGATGAGGCTCCAGCCGGTGCCGACGACGACCTCGGAGATGACGTACGGCACGAAGATCAGCACGCGGATGAGGGACTGTCCGCGCAGCTTGCGGTTGAGCAGGAGCGCGAGCAGGATCGCGGCCGGGCCCTGGAGCACCAGGGACAGCACGACGATCAGCACGTTGTGCCAGAGGGCCTGCTGGAAGGTGGGGTCCTCGAGGATCGTGATGTAGTTCCGGAGTCCGACGAACTGCGTCGGGACGCCGAAACCCTGCCAGCTGAAGAAGCCGTAGTAGGCGGCCATCACGACCGGGAAGATCACGAAGCCCAGGAACATCACCAGGGCGGGCCCGACGAGCAGTCCGATCTCCAGTCGCCCGCGCCAGCCGGCGCGGGCCTTCCGCGGAGTCGGGGGCAGCGACACCGCGCTGCCCCCGCTCGCGAGGAGATCAGTCTGCGGAGGCCGGGCGACGGCACTCTCGCGTACTGACATCTTTATCTGTTTCCTTGTTGTTGCTGGTCAGGGTTGGTGCTGTCGGGCCGTCAGGCCTTCTTGGCAGCGTCCTCGACCGCCTTGACGATCGACTCCGGGTCACCCTTGCCGGCGAGCAGGTCGACGACGCCCACGTTGAGCGCGTTGCCGACGTTCTGGCCGTAGACGGTGTCGAGCCACTGCGACACGTAGGGCGCCGCGTTGTAGGCCTCGAGGATCGACTGGAGGTAGGGCTCCGTCACGACCTCCTGCGCCACCGTGTTCACGGGCGGGGCGTTGAAGGCGGCGTAGTACTCCTTCTGCACGTCGGCGGAGCCGATGTAGTTGAGGAAGTCGACGCACTCGTCGGGAGCGTTGACGTGGCAGGAGTAGCCGTCGACGCCACCCATGATCGCGCCGGGCTCACCCTCGCCACCGTCGACCTCGGGGAAGGGGAACCAGCCGAGGTCGGGCAGCGGCTTCTGGTCGGGCGTGAGGGAGGCGATGACGCCGGGGTTCCACGCACCCATGAGCTCCATGCCGGCCTGGTGGTTCGCGATGAGACCGGCCGAGCTGCCGGCGCCCTGCTGGGCGGCGGTGGTCAGGAAGCCCTCGTTGAAGGGCTCGGTGTCGGCGAACGCCTGGAGGTCCTCACCGGCCTTGATCCAGCACTCGTCGCTGAAGTCCTTCGACTCGGCGGCCGCGGCGAGGGTGTCCTCGCTGCAGGCGCGGAGCGCGAACCAGTAGTACCAGTGCGCCGCGGGCCATGCGTCCTTGCCGCCGAGCGCGACCGGCGCGACGCCGGCGCCCTTCAGCTGCTCGGTCGCGGCGACGAGCTCGTCGATCGTCTTGGGGGTCTCGGTGATGCCGGCCTGGTTGAAGACGTCCTGGCTGTAGAAGAGGCCACCCGGCAGCACGGCGACGGGCATGGCGTAGACCTTGCCGTCGAGCGTGTTGGCCGAGAACGATCCCTCGGGGATCTCCTCCTTGACCTGGTCGGAGATGCCGTCGGTCAGGTCCTTGAGCTGGCCGGCCGCGACCATCGCCTGCATCTTGCCGCCGCCTCGCTGCAGGAAGATGTCGGGCGCGTCACCCGAGTTGAGCGCGGTCTGGAGCTTGCCGTCGAGGTCCTCGTTCTGGATCGACTGGACGTCGATCGTGACGCCGGGGTTCTCGGCCTCGAAGTCGGCCGCGGTCTTGTCCCAGAACTCCTGGCCGGGACCCGTCGTCGAGTTCTGCCAGAGGGTCATGGTGACGTTTCCGTCGCCGCCCGATCCTTCCGAGCCGGCAGCGCTACAACCAGCGAGCGCTACGACACCGAGGACCAGGGCTGTGGAACCGGCGAGGAATCTTGCCTTCATGGGTTCAACCTGTTCTCTTCGTTGAGTGGCACCACGGGTAACGCGGCGCCGGTGAGGGGAGTCGCATGGCGAGCCTCGTCGCCTTGCTGTGTGTCTCCGCGACCCTTCGTCGCCGGCTGGTCCTCGGTCGTGTGCGAGTCGCCGTCGACGGCGCCTTCGCTCGTGATCGTGGTCCCCTACCGGCCCTCGGGGCCTCGGTTCCGGATGAGTGTCGCCCCTGATCGCCGGAAACGTCAAACGTTTTCGAAAACCTTTTCGACGCGTACAGTGAGCGGGTGCAACGACGTCCGACCATCCATGATGTGGCACTCGCGGCAGGCGTGTCGGTCGCCACGGTGTCGAAGGCCGTGAACGGCCGCTACGGCATCGCCCCCGAGACGGCGAGGCGCGTGCTCGAGCTCGTCGAGGAGATGGGCTACGAGTCGAGCATCACCGCGAGCAGCATGCGATCCCGCCGCACGGGCGTGGTCGGCGTGCTCGTCGCCGACTTCGAACCCTTCAGCGCGGAGATCCTCAAGGGCGTCGGCGTCGCCCTGCGGGACTCGTCCTACGACCTGCTCGCCTACAGCGGCACACACCAGGGCGGCTACGACGGATGGGAGCGCAAGTCGCTCAGCCGCCTGAGCGGAACCCTGATCGACGGCGCCATCATGGTTACCCCCACGGTCGTGACGGTGCCGGCCGAGATCCCCATGGTCGCGATCGACCCGCACACCGGTCCGGCCGACCTGCCCACCGTCGAGTCGGACAACTTCGCCGGCGCCCGCGAGGCGACCCGGCATCTCATCGAGCTCGGGCACCGCAGGATCGCCTTCCTCGCCGGTCGCTCCGATCTGCGCTCGTCGATCCGCCGCCAGGACGGCTACCGCAGCGCCCTCGCCGACGCGGGCATCCCCTTCGACCCCGCCCTCGTCGGGATCGGGCGCTACCTGCAGGAGACCGCGCGCGAGCCCGCGATGGCGCTGCTCTCGCTGCGCGACCGCCCGACGGCGATCTTCGCCGCCAACGACCTCTCCGCGCTCGGCATCATCGACGTCGCCAACTCCATGGGGCTCAGCGTGCCACGCGACCTCTCGGTCATCGGGTTCGACGACGTGCCGGAGGCGTCCCGCTTCAATCCCCCGCTGACGACCATCCGGCAGCCCATGCAGACTCTGGGCGCCACGGCGGCCAAGCTCCTGCTGGCCCTGCTGGACGGGGAGCAGCCGAAGGAGACGCACCTGCGCCTGCCCACGCGTCTCGTGCGACGCGGCACGACGGCGCCTCCCCCGGGCGCTTGATCCACTCCGTCACGCTCCAGGGCGCTCCGATCCGCCGCGTCGAAAGTCGAGCGCCGACCTTCGAAACAAATTGTTTAAGAAGTAGACAAACCGCTCGCTCGTCCTTAGCGTGGCGAATGTCCGACCCGGACCGTTCAGACATCGCAAAGGAGCGATCACATGACACGTGTGCGAACACGTCTGAAGGCGTTGGGTGCGGGAGTCCTCGGAGCCGCACTGGCGATCGGCGCGCTGCCGACGCCCGCGGCCGCCGAAGTGACGACCGTCCTCGCAACCGACTTCGACGACAGCTCGTTCACCCCGTGGACCCAGAGCGGCGGCGCGAGCCTCTCGTTCATCGACGCCGACGGCGGCAAGGCGCTGCTCGTCTCGAACCGCACCGCCGACTACGACGGCATCAAGTCCCCCGCCGTGCTGCAGCCCGGCGGCCAGTACACGCTCTCGATGAGGGCGAAGCTCGCCGACGGCACAGCCGGCACCCAGTCCATCCGCTTCGTCACCGACCCCGGCTACGAGTGGGTCGGCGCCTCGACGATCGGCGCCGACGCCTGGACGACCATCAGCGGCACGTACACCGTGCCGACGGGCTCGGCGCCGCGCGCCGTCTACATCGGCACGGGCACGGCACCGGGCACCTTCAGCTACCTCGTCGACGACATCGTCATCACGGGCGACGCCGCCCCCGGCGGCGAAGCCCCCTGGACTCCGACCCCCGACCCCGGCTTCGTGAAGGGCGGCGCGGAGAACCCGACGCAGACGCCGGTCACGGCGTCGCGCGGAACGGGGAACGTCTCGGCGCTCACCTTCGACGACGGACCCAACCCCGGCGAGACCGAGGCGCTGCTCGACTACCTCGCGACGAACGACCTCACCGCGACCTTCTGCGTCATCGGGCAGAACATCACCGCCCCGGGCGGCACAGAGATCCTGAAGCGCATCGTCGCCGACGGCCACACCCTCTGCAACCACACCACGTCCTACGCGGACATGGGCTCGTGGACCCAGCCGGCGATCGAGGCGGACCTCAAGGAGAACCTGCGCATCATCCGCGCGGCGCTCGGCGACCCGAACGCGAAGGTGCCCTACTTCCGGGCGCCGAACGGCAGCTGGGGCAAGACGCCCGAGGTCGCCGTCGCACTCGGCATGCAGCCGCTCGGCGTCATCAACACGATCAACGACTGGGCCACGCAGGACGAGGCCGAGCTCACGCAGAACCTCCGCACCGCGATGAAGCCGGGGCAGCTCGTGCTCGCCCACGACGGCGGCGGCGACCGCACCGCGACGATCAACGCGGTGAAGACCGTGGTGAGCGAACGCCTCGCCGACGGGTGGACCTTCACCCTGCCGGTCGGCGGCGTCTCCGACGGTGCTCCCGCCGGGCCCGCCCTCGTGAGCGACTTCGAGGACGGCCTCGGCGGCTGGGTGCCCCGTGCCGACGCCGAGGGCGCGCCCACCGTCGCCGTCACGACCCAGGAGAAGCACAGCGGCGCGCAGTCCGCGCTCGTCAGCGGCCGCACGTCGCAGGGCGACGGCATCGGCATCGACGTCACGGGCCTCCTCCAGTCCGGTCAGACCTACGAGATCAGCGCCTGGGTCAAGATGGCCGCCGGCACCGCGTCCGACGACATCTGGCTCTCGATGCAGCGCACGAACGCCGGCAGCGACTCCTTCGACACGGTGGGCCAGTTCGCCGGTATCCCCACGTCGGAGTGGCGCCAGGTCACCGCGACCTACCAGCTGCCCGCCGCCGACCGCGCGTTCCTGTACTTCGAGACGGCCTACAACGGCGGCGGTCCGGACAGCTTCCTGATCGACGACGTCGTGATCGAGCGCCAGTCCCCCGCGACCGTCGAGCAGCTCACCCCGCTGAAGGACACGCTCGAGACCCCCGTCGGTGTCGCGATCGACACCCGCGAGACGACGGGCGCGCCCGCCGAACTGCTGACCCGGCACTTCGACCAGATCACGCCCGAGAACCACATGAAGCCGGAGGCCTGGTACTCGGCCGACGGCGTGTTCGGCATCCACCCCGAGGCGAAGGCCCTGATGGACTTCGCCCAAGCGGAGGGGCTCCGGATGTACGGACACACCCTCGTCTGGCACAGCCAGACCCCCGCGTGGTTCTTCGAGAACACCGCCGGTGAGCCGCTCACGTCGAGCGAGGCCGACAAGCAGGTGCTGCGTGAGCGCATGCGCACGCACATCTTCGACGTCGCGGAGGCGCTGAGCACCGGAGGCGGCTACGGCCTCTTCGGCAGCGACACCAACCCGCTCGTCGCGTTCGACGTGGTCAACGAGGTCATCTCGGACGGCCGCGAGGAGTCCGATGGGCTCCGCCGCAGCGAGTGGTACCGCATCCTCGGCGAGGAGTACATCGACCTGGCGTTCCAGTACGCCGACGAGGCCTTCAACGGCACGTACGCGGTCGAGGGCGCGAACAGGCCGATCACGCTGGCCATCAACGACTACAACACCGAGCAGGTCGGCAAGCGCGACCGGATGCACGCGCTCGTCGAGCGCGCGCTCGGTCGCGGGGTCCCGATCGACGCGGTCGGTCACCAGTTCCACGTGAGCCTCGCCACCCCGGTGCAGGCGCTCGAGGACGCGATCGTCGACTTCAAGGACCTGCCCGGCATCCGCCAGCTCGTCAGCGAGCTCGACGTCACGACCGGCACCCCGGTCACCGAGGCGCTGCTGATCGAGCAGGGCTACTACTACCGCGACGCCTTCCGCATCTTCCGGGAGCACGCGGACGAGCTGTTCTCGGTCACCGTGTGGGGCCTCA
The DNA here is from genome assembly GCF_017355965.1 of Desertivibrio insolitus. Classification (GTDB taxonomy): domain Bacteria; phylum Actinomycetota; class Actinomycetes; order Actinomycetales; family Microbacteriaceae; genus JAFIQW01. Next base: position 121,595 of record NZ_JAFIQW010000005.1, on the reverse strand, counting down.
CCGACGGCCGCAGCTGGCGCAACTCCTCCGGCGCGCCGCTGCTGTTCGACGACCGCCTGACCGGCAAGCCCGCGTACTACGGCGCCGTCGACGGCGAGCTGGCGGCTCCGCAGCGCACGGCCGTGGTGTTCCAGGGCGATGTGCCGCTCGGGGACGGTGCGACAGCGTCGCCCGAGTGGTCACGGCTCCCGCTGCACCGGATCGAGGACGCCGCGGCGTTCCAGCTGCGCTGGCAGCCGGATCACCTGACGGCCTTCGTGCGGGTGACGGATGCCTCGGCCGACGGCGTGCGCTTCACGGTGGGTGACGCGGAGCACACCGTCGCGAAGGACGGAGCCTCCGACGTCGACGCGACGGTCAGGGCGACCGACTCCGGCTGGGAGGTCGTGGCTCACCTGCCGCTGACCGCCGCGCTGGGCGACTCCGTGCAGTTCGACGTCGACGTGACGACCGGCGGCACCGCGGTGGGCTGGAACGCCGAGGGCGTCACCGGCACGCTGACGCTCGTCGAGCCCCTGTCCTTCACCGAGGTGCCCGAGGCCGCCGTCGCGCCCGCCGTCGACGGGACCGTCGACGCGGCGTGGGCCGCGGCGACGCCCGTGCGCACCGAGAAGCTCGTCTCGGGCGCTGCCGACGGCGCCGTGGCATCCGTCCGCACGCTGTGGAAGGGCGACACCCTCTACGTGCTCGCGGAGGTCGCGGACTCGACCCTTGACGCCTCGGGCTCCGACCCGTGGATCGAGGACTCGGTCGAGATCTTCCTCGACGCGGGCAACGTGAAGAACGGGCCGTACCGCTACGACGACACCCAGATCCGCATCAGCTACGAGAACGCGGTGTCGTTCGGCGTTGGCGACGAGGCGTTCCAGGAGGCCAGGCTGCAGAGCGCGACCGCGACCACCGCGGGCGGCTACCTCGTGGAGGCGGCCATCGACCTCGTCGACCAGGGCGGCCTCGGCACGTTCCACGGGTTGGACTTCCAGGTGAACGACGCGACCGCCGGTGCCCGCACCGCGATCCGCACCTGGGCCGACCCGACCGGGACCGGCTACCAGAGCACTGCCCGCTGGGGCGTCGCTCAGCTCGTCGCCCCCGCCGTCGAGCCCGACCCGGCGGTCGCCCTCACGGCCGGCAGCGTGCGGGCCGGCGACACCCTCCGCGTCGAGCTCACGGGCTACCGCCCGGGCAGCACGGCGACCGTCGTCCTCGCGGCCGACAAGGGCAAGTCGGGCGACGTCCGTCTCGGCGAGGTGACGGTCGGCGCCGACGGCACCGCGGTCCTCGAGGCCGTCGTGCCGAAGAACACCCGCACGGGCAAGTCGGTCGTCACGGTGACCGAGGGCGACCTCAGCGCCTCCGCGGAGGTCAAGGTGCTGCCCGCCAAGGGCAAGGACAAGGAACCAGGAAAGGGCAAGTGACAGACATCAGCACGCGAATCGAGACAGGTCTCGCCGAGCGGCGTCTCCCGGCATCCGTGATCGTCACGGATGCCGGGGGGCGCCCCCTCCCCGACCTCGAGGTCACGGTCGAGCAGACCCGCCACGATTTCGGCTTCGGCAACATCGGCTTCGACTTCATCCCGCTCGCGGCGGGCGACGACGCCGAGACGGCGGAGCGGGAACGCGAACAGTTCGGCGGCGCCTCGCACAGCCGGCTCGAGCAGCTCGCCGACCTGTGGCTCGACGTGTTCAACACGGCGACCCTGCCGTTCTACTGGGGGCGCTTCGAACCCGAGCGCGGCAAGCCGGACACCCGGCGGCTGCTCGCGACGGCGAAGTGGTTCCAGGAGAAGGGCGTCGCGCTCAAGGGGCATCCGCTCGTCTGGCACACGGTCACCGCACCGTGGCTGCTCGAGCTGCCGCTCGACGAGATCGAGCAGGTGCAGCGCGAGCGGATCCGGCGCGACGTCGCCGACTTCGCGGGCGTGATCGACACCTGGGACGCGATCAACGAGGTCGTGATCATGCCGGTGTTCGAGGCCGAGGACAACGGGATCACCCGCCTCGCGCACGACCGCGGGCGCATCGCGATGATCCGCATGGCGTTCGAGGAGGCCAGGGCCACCAACCCCTCCGCGACGCTGCTGCTGAACGACTTCGACCTCTCGAGCGCGTACGAGTGCCTGATCGAGGGGGTGCTCGAGGCCGGCATCCGGATCGACGCGCTCGGGCTGCAGACCCACATGCACCAGGGCTACTGGGGCGAGGACAAGATGCTCGCGATGGTCGACCGCTTCGCCCGGTACGGCCTGCCGCTGCACCTCACCGAGAGCACGCTGCTCTCGGGTCACCTGATGCCGCCGGAGATCGTCGACCTGAACGACTACCAGATCCCCTCCTGGCCCTCCACCGAGGAGGGCGAGGCGAGGCAGGCCGACGAGGTCGTGCGCCACTACCGCTCGCTCGTGTCGCACCCCGCGATCGAGGCGATCACGTACTGGGGCATCACCGACGACGGCGCCTGGCTCGGGGCGCCGGCGGGGCTCGTGCGCTCCGACGGCACTCCGAAGCCCGCCTACCACGCGCTGCGCGACCTGGTGAAGGGCGAGTGGTGGCTGGCGCCGACGACCCTGCGCACCGACGAGCAGGGGCGCATCTCGTTCAGCGGGTTCGCAGGCGACTACCGCGTCTCGCGCGGCGCGGAGTCGGCGGAGCTCAGCGTGCGGAAGGGCGACGACGAGCGCACGATCACGCTCGCGTGACCGGTCCGTGGGGGCGCGGCTCGGGCGCCGCGTCCCCACGATCGCTCCCGGAAAGCGCTCCGATGCCACGGCGTAGGCTTCCGCTCATGCCGGATGTCGTGAATCCCTTCTTCAGCCGCAGCCCCCTGCCCCACGAACTCCCGCCGTTCGCCGACATCCGCGACGAGCACTACGAGCCCGCGTTCGACCGCGGCTTCGAGGAGCAGCTCGTCGAGGTCGCCGCGATCACGGCGGATGCCGCGGAGCCGACCTTCGAGAACACGATCGAGCCCCTCGAGCGCAGCGGGCAGCTGCTGATGCGCGTGGCGCGGGTGTTCTTCAACAAGCAGGGGTCGGACTCGAACGCCGTGACCAACGAGCTCGAGGAGCGCATCGCGCCCCGGCTCACCGCCCACGAGGACGCCATCCGCCTCGACGGCAGGCTGTACGAGCGCATCTCGGCCCTGTACGAGCGGCGCGACTCGCTCGGGCTCACCCCCGAGCAGCGGTACCTCGTCGAGCGCCACCACACCGAGATGACCCTCGCGGGCGCCGGGCTGTCCGACGAGGAGAAGGCCCGCCTGCGCGACTACAACACGCGCCTCGCGACGTTGACCACCCGCTTCGAGAAGAACCTGCTCGCCGACACCAACGAACTCGCGGTCGTCGTCGACGACGTCGCCGAGCTCGACGGCCTCGGCGCCGGTGAGATCTCGGCCGCCGCCGAGGCGGCGAAGGAGCGCGGCCTCGAGGGCAGGTACCTCATCACGCTGACGCTCTTCACGGGGCATCCGTACCTCTCGCAGCTCACGAACCGCGACCTGCGCGAACGCATCATGACGGCGTCGCGGTCGCGCGGCTCCCGGGGCGGGCCGTACGACAACCGAGCGCTCGTGCTCGAGATCACGAAGCTGCGCGCCGAGCGCGCCCGCCTGCTCGGCTTCGAGTCGCACGCCGCGTACAAGACCGCCGACCAGACCGCCGGCACCCCCGCTGCGGTCGCCGAGATGCTCGGCCGGCTCGCTCCCCCGGCGGCCCGCAACGCCCGCAAGGAGCAGGAGGCGCTCGAGGAGGAGGCCGGCGTGCGCATCGAGGCGTGGGACTGGTCGTTCTACAGCGAGCGCGTGCGCACGCGGCTGTACGACGTCGACCTCGCGGCGATGCGCCCGTACTTCGAGGCGGAGCGCGTGCTGCGCGACGGCGTCTTCTTCGCCGCGACGAAGCTGTACGGCATCACCTTCGAGGAGCGCCCCGACCTCCTCGCCTACCATCCCGAGGCGCGCGTGTTCGAGGTGTCGAACGCGGACGGCTCGCCGCTCGGGCTCTACGTGCTCGACCTCTACACCCGCGACTCGAAGCGCGGCGGCGCGTGGATGAACGAGCTCGTCGGCCAGAACGAGCTGCTCGGCGTGCCGACGAGCGTCGTCGTCAACAACCTCAACGTGCCCAAGCCCTCGAGCGGGCCGACGCTGCTGACCTACGACGAGACCAACACGCTCTTCCACGAGTTCGGCCACGCGCTGCACGGCCTCTTCGCGCACGTCGTCTACCCGAAGTTCACGGGCACCAACGTCTACCGCGACTTCGTCGAGTTCCCGAGCCAGGTGAACGAGATGTGGATGCTCTGGCCCGAGGTGCTCGAGAACTACGCGGTGCACCACGAGACCGGCGAGCCGATGCCGGCCGAGCTCGTCGAGAAGCTGCAGGCGTCGAGCGCGTACAACGAGGGCTTCGCCACGAGCGAGTACCTCGCCGCGGCGCTGCTCGACCAGGCATGGCACGTGCTCTCGGCCGACGCCGCGGTCGACGACGTCGTCGCGTTCGAGGCTCAGGCGCTCGCCTCGGTCGGGCTCGACAACCCGGCCGTGCCCACGCGCTACTCCAGCACGTACTTCGCGCACACGTTCGCAGGCGGCTACGACGCCGGGTACTACTCCTACATCTGGAGCGAGGTGCTCGACGCCGACACTGTCGAGTGGTTCAAGGAGAACGGCGGGCTCACCCGCGCCAACGGCGACCGCTTCCGCGAGCTCGTGCTCGGTGTCGGCGGGGCGCGGAACCCGCTCGAGGCCTACCGCGAGTTCCGCGGCCGCGACGCGCGAATCGAGCCCCTGCTCGAGCGCCGCGGACTCACCGACTAGGCCGGTCGCGCCCGCGGACAGCGTGTCCGCGGGCGCACCCGGTCAGGAGCGGAGCGAGGCGACGGCCTCGAGGGTCGCGAGCTTCGACTCGAGCCCCGGACCCTGCGGCACGACGAGCAGCTCGTCGGCGCGGGTCTCCGTGAGCAGCTCGGTGAAGCGCCGCTCGACGTGCTCGAGGTCGCCGATCGCCTGCAGCGCGTGGCGTCGGGCGACGAACTCGCGTTCGGCGTCCGACCACGCGTAGGCCTCCGCCTCCTCGATCGTGGGGACGCGGGCGGGCAGCCCGCCGTAGCGGAGGCGCACCATCGTCAGGGCGTTGGGCAGGGCGAGACGCTCGGCGTCGGCGGCATCCGTGCCCACGACGGTCGCGACGGCGACCATGCTGCGGGGCTCGGTCATGACGACCGACGGGGTGAACGCGCGACGGTAGATGTCGAAGGCCGTCGCGGTGTTCTCGCCGCCGGCGAAGTGGTGCGCGAACGCGAACGGCAGGCCCATGGCGCCGGCGAGCCGCGCGCTGAAGTCGCTCGAACCGAGCAGCCAGAGCTGCGGGGAGTCGCCGAGGCCGGGGATCGCGGAGACGCGGTCCCCGATGCCGTTCTCGAGCGGCGGGATCGTGCCGAAGTACGCGAGCAGCTCGACGACCTGCTGCGGGAACTGATCGGCCGTCTCCCTGCCGGGCGCGCGGCGGAGGGCGGAGGCGGTGATGGGATCGGTGCCCGGCGCGCGACCGAGCCCGAGGTCGATGCGGTCGCCGTGCAGGGCGACGAGAGTGCCGAACTGCTCCGCGATCACGAGCGAGGCGTGGTTGGGCAGCATCACACCGCCGGATCCGACGCGGATGCGCTCGGTCGCCGCGGCGATCGCCCCGATGAGCACCGCGGGAGCGGAGCTCGCGATCGCGGGCATGCCGTGGTGCTCGGCGACCCAGAACCGCTCGTAGCCCAGCTCCTCGGCGCGTTTCGCGGTCGCGATCGTGTGGGCGAGCGCGTCGGCGTGGGTCGAGCCGGAGTAGACGGAGGCGAGGTCGAGGACGGAGAGCGGCGTGTTCATCGTCCAGGCGAACGCGCCGGCCCCGGCGCGCATTCCTCTCCCCCGCCGCTCACCGCTGCAGGAACGCCAGCACGGCGAGCACGCGGCGGTGCTCCGAGCCCGAGTCGACGAGCCGCAGCTTGGTGAAGATCGAGGCCACGTTCTTCTCCACCGCGCCGACGCCGATCATGAGCCGGGCCGCGATGGCGGAGTTCGAGCGCCCTTCGGCCATGAGGCCCAGCACGTCCCGTTCCCGCGGGGTGAGCGCCGTGAGCGGGTCACGGCGCGTCGCGATGAGCTCGCTCACGACCTGCGGGTCGAGCACCGTCCCGCCCGCCGCGACCCGGCGGATGGCGTCGCCGAGGTCGTCGAGCGCGACGATCCGGTCCTTGAGCAGGTAGCCGATGCCGCCCTCGCCGGACTCGAGGAGCTCGCGCGCGTAGGTCGCCTCGACGTACTGGCTCAGCAGCAGCAGGCCGAGGCGGGGGAACCGGCGCCGCAGCGCCCTCGCCGCCTGGATCCCCTCGTCGCGGAAGGTCGGCGGCATCCGCACGTCGAGGACGGCGACGTCGGGCGCGTGCCGTTCGACGGCGTCCTGGATGCCCGTCGCGTCCTCCAGCGCCGCGACGGGCACGAAGCCCGCCTCGCCGAGCACCCGGACGAGCCCTTCGCGGAGGAGCACCGAGTCCTCCGCGAGGATCACGCGGAGGGAGCTCGGTGCCGGCACGGATGCCACGCTAGCCGCCCAGCGGCAGCGGGATCGTGACCCTGGCGCTCGTCGGGCCGCCGACGGGGCTCGCGATCTCGAAGGCGCCGCCGAGGCCGCGCACGCGCTCGGCCAAACCGGTGAGGCCGTGCCCCTCGACGAACTGCGCTCCGCCCCGCCCGTCGTCCGCCACGGACAGCATCAGGGCCCGTCCGGGCTCGTCGACGACGTCGGCCGTGAGCCGGATCCGCCCGGCCTCGGCATGCTTGGCCGCGTTGGCGAGCAGCTTGGCGGCGACGAAGTACGCGCCGCGCTCCACCTCGGCGGGCAGCGGACCGGGGATCCGCACCTCGGTCTCGACCGTCCCGGGGGTGCGGGCGGCCAGCGCCTCGAGCGCGGCGGCGAGTCCGCGGTCGGCCAGCAGCGGCGGCGCGAAGCCCGTGATGAGCGCGCGCAGCTCGTCGGCGGTGTCGCGGGCGAGCACGAGCGACGAGTCGAGCAGCGCCCGGGCCGCGGCGGGCTCGGTGTCGAGCTGCCTGCTCGCCGCGGCGAGATCGAGCTGCAGGCGGAGCAGCCGTTGCTGCGGTCCGTCGTGGATGTCGCGCTCGAGGCGGCGGAGGCTGCGGTCCTCCGCGACGACGGCGGCGACCCGCGAGCTCTCCGTGCGGCTCAGCTCCTGACGGAGCTCCTCGTTGCGGAAGCGGCCGAGGAGCAGCCGGTCGATCCCCCAGTGCGTCCACACCAGGCCTCGGCTGACGAGCGGGTAGAGCGCGACGAGGCCGAGCCCGAGCGCCGTGAAACCGATGACGGTCGCCGTGGTCGTGCCGGCGTCGGCGCGCTCACCGAGGGTGACGATGTAGGCCATGAAGTTGCCGAGGTTCCACCCGCGGAGACGATCCGCTCCCGGTCCGACGGCGTCTCCGAAGGGCGCGAGGCCCGCCCAGAGCGGCGTGAGCGTCAGCATGACCGCGCTCGTCAGCCAGGTGAACCAGACGATGCTCGTGACGAGGGCGGTGAGCGGGAAGACGAGCGCCTGGTGCAGCGCGGCGAGCCAGTAGTGCGGCACGGCGAGCACCTGGAACGTCGCCGAGAAGAACGGCTTGCCGGCGTACGGCGGCTCAAGCACGGGCTCCTCGATCGCGGGGAGGCGGGTGAAGCGCATGCGCTGCAGCTCGAACCAGCCGGGCAGTGGGCGCCGAGCAGCACGAACGGCACGAGCAGCACCCCGACGAACACGAACACGAGGCCGGCCGCGAACGAGATCGCGGAGCTCAGCACGGTGAACACGACGAGGGCGAGCAATCCGGTCGGCGCGAGGTAGCCCAGCTCGCGCGGCACGTTGCGCCAGAGCTGCAGGTAGAAGCGGCCGGGCCCCGTGCGGGACCCGGTCTCGGTGGGAACGCTGGTCACGGGCAGCGCGTCGGTGGTCATGGCTCTTCTCCTTCGGAAGTGGACCATCTGAGCCTCCCCGGCCGCGCGCCTGCTCACCATGGTGCCGCCGGCCGAATCGTCGCGGGGGTTATCCCCCCTCTGCCGCTCGCCGCACGACGCCCTCAGGGCTCGGTGAACATGATGGCCGCTGCCGGGTCCGGGCACGAGGCCGCTCCCTCGCACCGGAGCGGAAGGCCGGCGATCGCGACGTATCCCTCTCCGGGCGACACGTCCGTCGGCACGTCGAACACGCCGCGCGCCGCGCCGTCCGAGCCCGTGATGTCGAGCCGGAAGGTGGCCGACGGCTCGGTGTCGCCGGGCAGGTACAGCTCGAGGGTGTACTGCTCGACCGTCACGTCGGAGCTGCAGGCGAGGCCCGCGATCGTCACCTCGACCTCGTCGCCCGGGGCGACCGCGGCCGGCGTCACGACCGGGTCGTCGACCTCGCAGCCGGATGCCTCGGGGGCGCACCCCACGAGCGCGGTCAGCACCACCGGTGCGAGCAGGAGCCCCGCTCGCGTCGCCCCCGCTCCCATAGGCGTTCGACGGTAGCAGCCCGTACCCGGCGTCGGCTGCGCGAGCGCATTAGCGAGCGTCGGCTTGACAAGCGGGTGGACTTCCGCTCCGATATATCGCATGCCGGTTCCCTCGCTCCGTGGCGTGCACCGCCGCGGGCTGCTCCGCGACGACGTTCACGCGAGCCTCCGCGCGGCGATCGTCGACGGCACCCTCGCACCCGGCGAGCGCCTGCGCGACGCCGAGCTCGCGGAGTGGCTCGGGGTCAGCCGCACGCCCATCCGCGAAGCGCTGCTCCGGCTCGAACGCGCCGGCCTCGTCGTCACCCTGCCTGGGCGCTCGACGACGGTCGCTCCCATCGACCACCGCGATCTGATGGACGCCCAGGACGTCGCCTCCTCGCTGCACGAGCTCGCGGTGCGGCTCGCCGTGCCGCACCTCTCCTCGGAAGAGCTCGACGAGATGCGCGCGGCGAACCGGGACTTCGCGGACGCCCTGGACAGGTCGGACGCCGACGCCGCCCTCTCCGCCGACGACCGCTTCCACGCCGTCGCGGTCGCCGCCTGCGGAAACGCGCTCGTGCAGGAGCTGCTCGACCAGGTCACGCCCAAGCTCCGCCGCGTGGAGCGGTTGCGGTTCTCCTCGCTCGCCGGCCGGTCCTCGGTCGCCCAGCACGACCGCATCGTCGCCCTCGCGTCCGCCGGCGACGTCGACGGCGCCGCCGCGGCCGCACGCGAGAACTGGCAGACGCTCGGGCGCATGCTCCCCCTCGAACCCGACCAGCACTGACCACCTTCCCCATCCCCTCTCGACAGGACCTCCATGCCGCTCAGCGACTTCCCCCGCTTCCCCTTGACCTTCGGCCCGAGCCCGGTGCATCCGCTCGACCGGCTGAGCGACCACCTCGGCGGCGCCCGCATCTGGGCCAAGCGCGAGGACGTCAACAGCGGGCTCGCCTTCGGCGGCAACAAGACCCGCAAGCTCGAGTACCTGGTGCCCGACGCCATCGCGCAGGGCGCCGACACCCTCGTCTCGATCGGCGGCTACCAGTCGAACCACACGCGTCAGGTGGCCGCCGTCGCGGCGAAGCTCGGCATGAAGGCCGTCCTCGTGCAGGAGAACTGGGTGGACTGGCCCGACCCGCTGAGCGACCGCGTCGGCAACATCCAGCTCTCGCGCATCATGGGCGCCGACGTGCGACTCGATCCCGCGGGCTTCGGCATCGGCTTCAAGCCGAGCTGGGAGCAGGCCCTCGACGACGTGCGCGCCGCGGGCGGCACGCCCTACGCGATCCCGGCAGGCGCGTCCGACCACCGCCTCGGCGGTCTCGGCTTCGCCAACTGGGCCTACGAGGTCGAGCAGCAGGAACGCGAGCTCGGGGTCTTCTTCGACACGATCGTGGTCTGCAGCGTCACCGGCTCGACACACGCCGGGATGATCGCGGGCTTCGCCGGTCAGGACCGCCCGCGCCGGGTCATCGGCATCGACGCCTCCGCCAAGATCGACGAGACCCGCGATCAGGTGGCGCGGATCGCGCGCCGCACGGCCGCACTGCTCGAGCTCGACCGCGAGCTGACCGACGAGGAGATCGTCGTGGTCGAGGGCTGGGCCGGAGACCTCTACGGCGTGCCCGTCGAGTCGACCCTCGAGGCGATCCGCCTCAGCGGCCGCCTCGAGGGCATGATCATCGACCCCGTGTACGAGGGCAAGTCGATGGCCGGGCTCGTCGACCTCGTGACGAGCGGCGAGATCTCCCGCGACAGCACGGTGCTCTACGCGCACCTCGGCGGGCAGCTCGCCCTCAACGCCTACAGCGGCCTCTTCCGCGGGTGAGTCCTTCGCACGATCGCTAGGCTCGAACGAGTGCGGGAACGGCGGATGTCACGGGGTCTCGCCGTCCTCAGCCTCGTCGGCGCGACGGCGCTGTGGGCCGGCAACTACGTCGTCGGCGAGCAGGCGGTGAAGACAGTCGACCCGATCGACCTCACCGCGATGCGCTGGACCCTCTCGGTCGTGCCCCTGCTCGTGCTCGCGCAGCTGATCGAGAAGCCCGACTGGCGCGCGGCGCTGCGGCAGTGGCCCCTGCTGCTCGTGCTCGGGCTCAGCGGGATGGCCGGCTACAACCTCTCGCTGTACGAGGCGCTGCGCCACACCACGGCCGTCAGCGCCTCGCTCATCAACTCGGTCAACCCGGCCCTCATCACGCTCGCGGCCGCGGTCGTGCTGCGCGAGGCGGTCGGGTGGCGCGGCGTGCTCGGCATGGTGCTCGGCTTCGCCGGGGTCGTGCTCGTCATCTCGAAGGGGTCGCTCGACGCGCTGCTGTCGCTCGACTTCAACGTCGGCGACCTCCTCATGCTCGTCGCGATCGTCGCGTGGACGATCTACACCGTGCTGCAGCATCGGGCGAAGGTGCCGCCCGTGACGGCGACGGCCATCCAGGCCACGGGCAGCGCCCTCGTGATGCTGCCGCTCGCCGCGGTCACCGGTTTCACCCTGCCGCAGAGCGCATCGGCCGTGGCATCCGTGCTCTTCATCGGGCTCGTCGTCTCGGCCGCGTCGTACGTGCTGTGGAACCTGGGGGTCTCCGCGCTGCCGAAGTCGCTGTCGGGGGTCTTCCTCAACCTGATCACGGTGTTCACGGTCGTCGCGAGCATCGCGCTCGGCACGACGATCGGGCTCCCCGAGCTCGTCGGCGGCGTCATCGTGCTCGCCGGTGTCGTGCTGACGACGCTCGACCGGGCGACGGCGCGGCGCGCGAAGGCGCCGGTCGAGGTCTAGCCGGCGGCCGCCCGGGCCACCGTGTCGACGGTCTCCTCGACCTCCCGGGGCCCGGTGCGCCAGGAGCTGACGGAGAAGCGGATGACGGCGACGCCGTGCCACACGCTCGCCGAGGGCATCACGCGGCCTTCGGCGAGGATCCGGTCGAACACCGCTCGGGTGCGCTCGTCGTCGTCGAATGCGACGCTCACCTGCGTGTAGACGACGTCGTTGAGCACTCGCGCCCCGGGAATCCCGCCGAGCCCGGCGGCGAGCTCCTGCGCACTCCGGACGAGGCGCGCGACCAGCTCACGCACGCCGTCGGCACCGAGCGAGGCGATCGCCGCCCACACCGGCACTCCGCGCGCCCGCCGGCTCAGCTCGGGCACGCGCTCGTAGGGGTCGACCGCGGAGGAGGTCAGCAGGTACGCGGCGTGCACGCTCATGGCCCGTTGCAGGGCCGCGGCGTCGGCGACGACGGCGATGCCGGAGTCGTAGGGCACGTTGAGCGTCTTGTGGGCGTCGGTCGCCCAGGAGTCGGCCGACGCCAGGCCGTTCGTGAGGTGGGCGAGGTCGGGCACGGCGGCGGCCCACAGCCCGAAGGCGCCGTCGACGTGCACCCATGCCCCCGCTGCGTGCGCGATCTTGCAGGCACCCGCGAACGGATCGAAGGCGCCGGAGTGGATGTCACCGGCCTGCAGGCACACGATCGTCGGGCCTCCGCCCTCGCGCACCCTCCGGTCGAGCTCCTCGGCGTCGAGCCTCCCCTGGTCGTCGGCCGGCACGATCTCCGGCATCCCGAGCCCGAGGTAGCGCAACGCGAGATCGACCGAGCTGTGCCGGGAGGCGCCGGCGAGCACCCGCACCCTCGGCCCGCCGGCCAGTCCCTCGCCGAGGTCGTCCCAGCCGGCCCGGGAGAGCACCGCGTGCCGGGCGGCGGCGAGAGCGGTGAAGTTCGCGGTCGTCGCCCCCGTGGTGAACCCGACACCGGACTCTGGCGGCAGTCCGAGGATCTCCAGCAGCCAGGCCGCGGCGACCTCCTCGACGGCGACGACGCCGGGTGTCGCGTCACGCATGCCCGCGTTCTGATCCCACGCGCTCACGAGCCAGTCGGCGGCGAGGGCCGCGGGAAGGGAGCCGCCCATCACCCAGCCGTAGAAGCGACCGGACCCGCTCGCCATGAGGCCGGGCTCGACCGCCGCGGCGAGACGATCGATCACCAGCTCCGGGGGTTCGCCGTGCCGGGGTAGCTCGGGCCCGAGCGCTGCCGCGACGCTCGCCGGGGTACCCGCGGCGGGAACGCGGCGCTCCTCGAGCGCGGCGAGCCAGGCACGCGCGCGCGACGCCGCGCGGTCGAGAGCGTCCTCGACCGCCGCTGCCTCCGTTGCACCGGGCTCGGCCACGGCTCGATGCTCGTCCTCGTCGGAACGGGCGTCAAGGGAGTCGACGGACGCGAACGGTGCGCGTCCGGGTCAGGCGCTCTTCTCCTGGCGGCGGGTGGTGCGCGGCACGATCGTCGGGGCCGCGTTCTCGAGCACGGCCTCGCGCGTCACGACGACCGTGGCGACCTCGTCGCTCGAGGGCACGTCGAACATGATCGGCCCGAGCACCTCCTCCATGATCGCGCGGAGACCGCGCGCGCCCGTCTGGCGGAGCACGGCGAGGTCGGCGATCGCCTCGAGGGCGTCCTGCTCGAACTCGAGGGTCACGCCGTCGAGCTCGAACATGCGCTGGTACTGGCGCACGAGCGCGTTCTTCGGCGTCGTGAGGATCTCCATGAGCGCGCGCTGGTCGAGCGGCGTGACCGTGGTGACGACGGGCAGACGACCGATGAACTCGGGGATGAGCCCGAACTTGTGCAGGTCCTCCGGCAGCACCTCGCTGAAGAGGGTCTTGTCGTCGAGCTTCGAGTGCAGCGGTGCGCCGAAGCCGATGCCGCGCTTGCCCGCCCGCTGGCTGATGATGTCCTCGAGCCCCGCGAACGCGCCGGCGACGATGAACAGCACGTTCGTCGTGTCGATCTGGATGAACTCCTGGTGCGGGTGCTTGCGCCCGCCCTGCGGCGGCACCGAGGCGACCGTGCCCTCGAGGATCTTCAGCAGCGCCTGCTGCACACCCTCGCCCGACACGTCGCGCGTGATCGAGGGGTTCTCGGCCTTGCGGGCGATCTTGTCGACCTCGTCGATGTAGATGATGCCGGTCTCGGCCCGCTTGACGTCGTAGTCGGCGGCCTGGATGAGCTTGAGGAGGATGTTCTCGACGTCCTCACCGACGTAGCCCGCCTCGGTGAGCGCCGTCGCGTCGGCGACGGCGAAGGGCACGTTGAGCCTCTTGGCGAGCGTCTGCGCGAGATACGTCTTGCCGCACCCGGTCGGGCCGATGAGCAGGATGTTGCTCTTGGCGATCTCGACGTCGTCGATCACGGCGTCGGCGGCCTGGATGGTGTTGCGGGCGCGGATGCGCTTGTAGTGGTTGTAGACCGCCACCGACAGCGCACGCTTGGCGGCCTCCTGGCCGATCACGTACTCCTCGAGGAAGGCGTAGATCTCCTTGGGCTTCGGCAGGTCGAACTCGCCCGAGGGCTCCTCCCCCGCCTCGGCCAGCCGCTCCTCGATGATCTCGTTGCACAGCTCGACGCACTCGTCGCAGATGTACACACCGGGGCCGGCGATGAGCTGCTGAACCTGCTTCTGGCTCTTGCCGCAGAAGGAGCACTTGAGAAGGTCGGCGCTCTCCCCGATCCGTGCCATCCCTGTCTCCCTTGAATCGCGATTCGGCTGGGTGAACAAGAGCCTAACCCGAGCAGCGGACACGGGCGGGAGTGCGCGCGTGTCGCGTCGCTTCCGCTCTCAACGAACGTTACAGGGGCCGCAGCTTTCCGACGACCCCTCGAACGCGGAACGGCCCCGACCCGCTGCGTGCGGATCGGGGCCGTTCGTCGGGTGGTTCTAGCGCGCGGCGAGCGCGAGGCTCTTGCGGCTGGAGAGCACCTGGTCGATGAGGCCGTACTCGAGGGCCTCCTGCGCCGACAGGATCTTGTCGCGCTCGATGTCCTCGTTGACCTGCTCGACCGAGCGGTTCGAGTGACGCGAGAGCGTCTCCTCGAGCCAGGTGCGCATGCGCAGCACCTCGCGGGCCTGGATCTCGATGTCCGAGGCCTGGCCGCGGCCGGCGTCACCGGTGGCGGGCTGGTGGATGAGGATGCGCGCGTTCGGCAGGGCGAGGCGCTTTCCGGGGGTCCCGCCCGCGGTGAGCACAGCGGCGGCCGAGGCGGCCTGGCCGAGCACGACCGTCTGGATCTCCGGGCGGATGTACTGCATCGTGTCGTAGATCGCCGTCATCGCGGTGAACGAGCCACCGGGCGAGTTGATGTACATGACGATGTCGCGGTCGGGGTCCTGGCTCTCGAGCACGAGCAGCTGCGCCATGATGTCGTCGGCCGACGCGTCGTCGACCTGAACGCCGAGGAAGATGATGCGGTCCTCGAAGAGCTTGGCGTAGGGGTCCTGGCGCTTGTAGCCGTAGGCGGTGCGCTCCTCGAAGCTCGGCAGGATGTAGCGCGAGCTCGGCATCATGCCGGCGGTGCCACCGAAGGTGGGGGTCTCCATGGTGTCTGTCTCTCTTCTCGTCCGGTGACTAGCTCTGGTCGGTGCCGCCGCCGCCGCTGACATCCGCAGCGGACTGGCGGATGTGGTCGACGAAGCCGTACTCGAGAGCCTCCTGCGCGTTGAACCAGCGGTCGCGGTCGCCGTCGCGGTTGACCTGCTCGACCGTCTTGCCGGTCTGCGCCGCCGTGATCTCGGCGAGGCGGTTCTTCATGTCGATGATGAGCTGCGCCTGGGTCTGGATGTCGGAGGAGGTGCCACCGAAGCCACCGTGCGGCTGGTGCAGGAGCACCCGGGCGTTCGGGGTGATGTAGCGCTTGCCCTTGGTGCCGGCGGTGAGCAGCAGCTGACCCATCGAGGCGGCCATGCCGATCCCGACGGTGACGATGTCGTTCGGCACGAACTGCATGGTGTCGTAGATCGCCATGCCGGCCGTGATCGAGCCACCGGGCGAGTTGATGTAGAGGTAGATGTCCTTCTCGGAGTCCTCCGCCGCGAGCAGCAGGAGCTTCGCTGCGATCTCGTTCGCGTTGTCGTCCCGCACCTCGGAGCCCAGCCAGATGATGCGGTCCCTCAGCAGTCGGTCAAAAACACTGGGTTGCAGTGTCGGTTCGGCCATCGGTGATGCTCCATTCAGTTATTGCCTGCACCCGAATCTAGCGGGGCGACTTCGGCGATTCCGTGCTGTTCGCCCTGGGCAGAGCCGCGGCGCGGAGCGGTGCCACGGGTCATCCGCACCCGCTCGTCGCGCCCCTCAGGCGCGGAAGTCCGGAGGCAGCAGCCCGAGGTCGAGCTCGGCCATCATGGCGTCGAGCTGGGGGGCGACGACGAGCCGCAGACCCTCGTCGATGCGCCCCCGGTGGTCGACCAGCGCGAGGCACGCGGCGCGGCCGACGGCGGCGGCGCGGTCGTCGGCGAGGGCGATCTCGAGGCGCAGCCGCTCCCGGTCGGTGACGGGCGGGGGCACGGATGCCTCGGCGTCGCGCGCCTCCTCCTCCGCGAGACCCGCCAGCGTGAACAGGTACGGCTCGCCCGGCACGGGCTCGGGGTCGACGCCGAGTCCCTCGAACTCGTGGTCGAGGCCCTCCTCGGGGCGGTAGGGGCGGGTGGCGCGCTTCTGCGCCTCGCTCCGCTCGAGCTCGGCGTGCAGAAGGGGGAGCTCGGCCCCGGTGTAGGCGTCGACCTCGTCGTCGACGATCGCGTGGATGCGGCTGACGAGCGTGTGCTGCACCTTGTGCGGCGCCTCGCCGAGACCGGCCGCCGCGACGACGGGCGAGCCGAGGCACTTGCGGCACACGCGCCCGGCGTTGCGGGCGGTCGACGGAGTCCAGCGCGGCAGCCACGCGAGCCACGCCTCGACCGCGGCGTCGACGCGCGCGCCGATGTCCCCGTCCGGCATGACAGCCAACCTACCGATCCCTCGATACGACACGGGCCCGCAGCGGCGATGCGCTGCGGGCCCGTGTCATCCGTTCTACTTCGAGTCGGACTTCGCGTCGGTCTCGAGGGGCTGGTCGGCGACCTCCTCGATGTCGACGTCGTCCTCGTCGGCCTCGGCCGAGGTCACCATCGAGGTGAGCGCCGAGACGTCGACCGGGTTGCCGGAGCCGTCGACGACCTTCGCCTTCGACAGCACGGTCGCGAGCGCCTTGGAGCGGGCGACCTCGCCGACCATGGCGGGGATCTGACCGTTCTGGTCGAGCAGCTGGATGAACTCGCCCGGCTGCATGCCGTACTGGGCCGCACCCTGCACGAGGTAGCTCGTGAGCTCGTCCTGGCTGACCTTGACCTCCTCCTTCTCCGCGATCGCGTCGAGGAGGATCTGGCTGCGGAAGGTCTTCTCGCTCGACTCGGCGACCTCGGCACGGTGCTCGTCGTCCTCGAGGCGGCCCTCCTGCTCGAGGTGGCGGTGCACCTCGTCGTCGATGAGCGACTGCGGCACGGGGATCTCGACCTGCTCGAGGAGCTTCTCGACGACCATGTCGCGGGCCTGCGCGCCCTGGCCGAACGACTTCGACTTCGCGACCTGCTCGCGCAGGTCGGCCTTGAGCTCGTCGAGGGTGTCGAACTGGCTCGCGATCTGCGCGAACTCGTCGTCGGCCTCGGGCAGCTCGCGCTCCTTGACGCTCTGCACCGTGACGGTGATCTCGGCCGTCTCGCCCTGGTGCTCGCCACCGAGCAGGGTCGACTCGAAGGTCGTGGTCTCACCGGCGGTCAGCGACTCGAGCGCCTCGTCGATGCCCTCGAGCAGCTCACCCGAGCCGAGCTCGTAGCTGATGCCGTTGGCGGTGTCGACCTCTTCGCCGTTCACCTTGGCGACGAGGTCGATCTGCACGAAGTCGCCGGTCTTGGCGGGGCGCTCGACCGTGGTGAGCGTGCCGAAGCGCGTGCGCAGGTTCTGCAGCTCGGTGTCGATCTCCTCGTCGGTGATCTCCGCGTCGTCGACGACGAGCTCGAGGCCGTCGTAGTCGGGAAGCTCGATGTCGGGACGCACGTCGACCTCGACCTCGACCGTGAGGTCGCCCGACCAGTCCTTCGTGTCGGGCCAGGCGGTCACGTCGGCCGAGGGGCGGCCCAGCGGGCGCAGCTTCTCCTCGGTGACGGCGTCGCGGTAGAACTTGTCGAGGCCCTCGCTGACCGCGTGGTTCAGCACCTCGGCACGGCCGACGCGCTGATCGATGATCGGCGCCGGGACCCGGCCCTTACGGAAGCCGGGGATCGTCACCTGCTCCGCGATGTGCTTGTAGGCGTGGTCGATGCTCGGCTTGAGCTCCTCGGGGCTGACGGCGATGTTGAGCTTCACGCGCGTGGGGCTGAGCTTCTCGACCGTGGTCTTGACCAATGTGGGGTTCTCCTGAATTCGTGCGCCCGACGGGGCGCGTCGTTGTCGGCGCGGGTCTGGTCGGGGCGACAGGACTCGAACCTGCGATCTCCTGCTCCCAAAGCAGGCGCGCTAGCCACTGCGCTACGCCCCGGTGCCGGTTCGACGATTGACCGCCCGCAAGTCTAGCCGGATGCAGCGGGGGCACCGGCCCGGATGGGTTACGATTGCCAGGTTGCCAGGCCCCGCGGGGCCGAGCTCGGGGACGTAGCTCAATGGTAGAGCCTCAGTCTTCCAAACTGATGGTGCGGGTTCGATTCCCGTCGTCCCCTCTCCGGTTCCTCCCCTCGCCTGCCGTTCTCGGCGTCGACTCCCTCCGCCGATCCCGCCTGGCGTCGAGGCAGACGCCGGACGGATGGGTACAGACGGAATACCCGGCGGCTCGCGCGGCTTCTTCTCCGCGAGGACGACAAGCGGGTGGAAGGGGCTCCCTCGACGGTGACGGGATCGGCGCAGGACCTGCCGGAGCGGCAGCGCGTCCGCCTCGAGGCCGAGGGGCGCGACAACGATCAGGCGCGCAGCACCCTCTCGTCGTTCTACGACGGGTCCGAATGGTCGACGCATCCCACCGGCGCCTCCTACTTCTATCGATACGCCGCCGTGGGGGACGCGACGATGACCCTCCGCACGTCCGAGATGCGGGGCTACATCGAGGGCGACATCCCGCCCGGCGACGACTTCATCGTGCAGTGGCTCACCGAGGGGTCCGCCGTCGTCGACCTCCGGCGCGACGAGATCCCGCTCACCGTCGGCCGTCCGCAGCTCTTCCCCGCGCACCGTCCGTTCGTCTTCGGCTTCACCGACTACCGGCAGAAGCTCGTGCACCTGGGCCGGCAGCGTGTGCGCAGCGTGGCCGCCGAGCGCACGGGCGGC
The DNA here is from genome assembly GCF_017355965.1 of Desertivibrio insolitus. Taxonomy (GTDB): domain Bacteria; phylum Actinomycetota; class Actinomycetes; order Actinomycetales; family Microbacteriaceae; genus JAFIQW01. The sequence continues at coordinate 102,973 of NZ_JAFIQW010000005.1, read as the reverse complement.
GAGGCATCCGGTGTGCGGTTCGACCACACCGCGAGCCCCTCCGACGCGGCGATCGCCCTGTGGCACGACTCGGTCGCGCTCGCCTCGCGCGCGCTCGCCCGCGGCGACGAGCTCTCCCCGCTGCTCTGGCACGAGCTCTCGCGCATGGTGACGGTGGCCTTCCTCGAGCTGTACCCGTCGCACACGGCGGAGCTGCCGCCGGCGCTGCTGGCCCCTCGGCACGCGCGCATCCGCGCGGTCGTCGAGCACATCCACGAGCACGCGCATCTGCCGCTCACCCCGACCGAGCTTGCCGAAGTGGCGGGGCTCAGCGTCCGCGCGCTGCAGGACGCCTTCCAGCGCACCCTGGGGATGCCGCCCATGGCCTACCTGCGCCAGGTACGGCTCGACCGGGCGCACGCCGAGCTCGCCGCCGCCGACCCAGCGGGCGCGAGCGTGGCCGAGGTGGCCAGACGCTGGGGCTTCGCCCACCTGGGGCGCTTCTCCGCCTACTACTCCGAACGGTTCGGGGTGCCCCCGGGCGAGACCCTCCGCAGCGCCCGGCTGTCCGCCTGACGCGAACTCGATCCGGCCGCCGCGCTTCCCGGACAGGGGGGCCGTGGATCGCCTGAATGCTGCTTACGGTACTGGCGCCTGACCAGTGAAGGGGGAGCATCGGTGCCGACTCACGAATCCACCGCCGAGCCCGCCGTCGGCACGTGCCGCGGCGAGGACCTGGTCGATTTCCAGACGATGGTCGACCGCCTCGCCCTCGCCTTCCCCGGCATGAGCCGCGCGGCGATCGAGGATGCCGCCCGCGTCGAGCACGAGGTGCGCTACGGATGCTTCGTCGCGGTGCCCCGCGACCTCGAGGACGGCGTCAGCGAGGTGCTCGCACTGCTGAGCAGCGCCGGGCTCCGCTCCCGGCAGGAGCCCGGGCTCGACCTCGACTGAGCCGCTCCCCCGTCAGCGCTCGAAGCGCGTCTCCGGCCCGGCCGAGAGGGCCACGTCGATCCGGGCGCGCATGTCGGCCGAGAGCTCCGGCAGCGCGTCGACCGGGAACCAGGCGGCATCCGTGTTCTCGCCGTCGGCGGGCGACGGGGTGCCGGAGACGTAGCGCAGCCGGAACGCGAGATCGAGGTAGCGGGCGCGGTCGCCGTTGCCGTACGTCATCGGCGGCAGCGAGTGCACCCAGGCGAGCCGCTCTGCCACCGCGACGACGTCCGCCTCCTCGAGCACCTCGCGCTCGGCGGCGACGGCGGGCTCCTCCCCCGGGTCGACGATGCCGGTGACCGGCGTCCAGGCGCCCGTGTCCGACCGGCGGACGAGCAGCACCCGGTCGCCGTCGACGACGACCGCCGTGACACCCGTCATCCAGAGCTCGTCGGTGCCGACCTTCTCGCGGAGGGCGAGGACGAACTCGGGGGTGGGCACGGGTCAGTGCATCCAGGCCGGGATCGTCGCGTGCAGCGTGCGCGCGATGTCCTCCGCCGAGCCCTCGACCTGGCCGGTGAGCCAGAGGTTCAGCAGGCCGGTCGCGCCCTGCGCGGCGACGAGCGCCGCGGCGGCCAGATCGACCCCCTGGGGCACCCGGGCGGGGTCGATGGCCTGGGCGATCGACGCGGCGTAGCTCGAGGCGGCGCCGTTGTGCGACTGCAGCGTGATCGGCAGCGCGAGGCAGGCGGTGTAGAGCGCGCGCTCGTCCTCGTAGTGGCGCACGAGGCGCTCCCACCGGGTGGCCTCCTCGTCACTCGTGACGATGTCACCGGCGGCGAGGCCGAAGATGTAGCGGGCGAGCTCGTCGAGGCTCGCGAAGTGGGAGTAGAAGGAGCTCTGGCTGATGCCGGCGGAGCGGACGATGTCGGCCACGCTGATCGTGGAGCGGCCCTCGGCGGCCAGCTGGTGCACGGCGTCGACGATCGCGGCGCGGGTGCGTACGACGCGCGGATCCTTCGACGCCTGCAGCGTCTTGCGGAGCTCCGCGTTCTGCCCCGAGCGGGGGATGTCCTGGCTCACTGTCCGAGAGTATCCAGCGGATCCCTCTTTCCCAAGTAGCAGTGCGCTCATCGTCGTTACGTCCTCTCCTAGGAATGGGGTCCCCGCCGGAGGCCGGCGGAGACCCCGACCCGCGGCACTGATCAAGCACCCCTGCCCCTCCACGAAGTCGTTCGTGGGCTCGGCACCGCGGGCCGTACCGGAGGCGAATACCACACCTCGCCGGACCGGCTTGCGGAAAGTGAACCATGTCCAGAAGCGCGGGCCCCAGGGACTAAAGACCCGTGTCCCCACCCAGAACGAGGGCCACGGTCACAGCGTGGAGTGGGTCACCCGGCCCGCGACGAGGGTCACGGCGACCGGGAACTCCCGCAGCGCGGCGGGCTCCGACCGCACAGGGTCCGCGTCGAGCACCGCGACGTCCGCCCGGCCGCCCGGCAGCAGCTCGTCGACCCCGTCGCTCGAGCAGCGCAGCGCCGTCGCGACGTCGATCCGCTGCTCCGGATGCCACGGCTCGCGCGCCTCGCGGCTGCGCGTCGTCGCCGCGGCGATCGCGACCCACGGATCGAGCGGCGCGACGGGCGCGTCGGAGCCCAGCACGACGGTCGCGCCGGACTCGATCAGGGAGCGCAGCACGAAGGCGCGCTCGGTGCGGCCCGCCCAGTACCGGTCGGCGACGTCGCGGTCGTCCATCGCGTGCTCCGGCTGCACGCTTGCGATCACCCCGAGCTCGGCGAAGCGGGGCACGTCCTCGTGCCGGAGCAGCTGTGCATGCTCGATGCGGCCGCGCAGGCCGAGGCGTGCGAACACGTCGAGGGCGAGCCGGTTGGCGTCGTCGCCGATGGCGTGCACGGCGGGCACGAGCCCCGCGGCATCCGCCCGCTCGAGCATGCGGCCGAGCTCCTCCGGCGGCACGGTGAGCAGCCCCCGCGAGTCGAGCCCGGGGTAGGGGTCGACGCAGAAGGCGGTGCGGGTGTTGAGGGAGCCGTCGGTGATGACCTTGAACGGGCCGACCTCGAGCAGCGGGGCGAGTGCCCGTCCGGTCGAGAGTCCCGCCTCGATCGCGCGGTCGAGGTGCTGCGGGTAGACGCCGAAGCGCACGCGCAGCGCATCGAAGCCCTCGGCCACCCGGCGCTGCCAGTCGTCGGCGTTCCAGCGCATCTCGAGGTCGACGACCCCGACGACGCCGCGGGTGGCGGCGCGGCGCCCCTCGTCGAGCACCCAGCGGTCGATGACCTCGGCCGGCACGTCGTCGAGCGAGCGCACGACCGCGAAGCACGCGTCCTCGCGCAGGAGCCCTGGCTCGGTGCCGAAGCGGGCCGCGGCGGCGGTGTTGAGCCAGCAGCAGTGCAGGTCGGCGCTCACGAGCACGACGGGCACGTCGCCGGCCGCGGCGTCGAGCAGCGCAGGATCGGGATCGTCGGGCCACAGCCCGTCGCGGAAGCCGGTGCCGACGAACGGCAGCCCCTGCGGCGGGAGGCCGGTCGCGTCGAGCTGGGCGCGCACGAGCGCGGCGGCCTCGGCGGCCGAGCCGGCGGGAGAGAGGTCGAGGCGCTGCCGGGCGAGCGCGGTCTGCGTGAGGTGCACGTGCTGGTCCCAGAGGCCGGGGATCAGCACGCGACCGTCGAGCTCGAGCACCTTGGCGCCGGGCGCGACGAGGCCGGGGCCGACCGCGGCGATGCGGTCGCCCTCGAGGTGCAGGTCGACGGGCACGTCGCCCCCGGGCAGCCGCCCGTTGCGCAGCAGCAGGCTCACTCCGACACCCGCCGCATCTCCACCCGGCGCATCTCCTCCGCGAGCGCGGGGTTGGCGTAGTGCTCGCCGTGCTCGAGCTCGGCGATGATGCGCTCCCTCGTCTCCTCGGGCCGGTTCTGACTCAGCTTCGCGCGCGCGTCGAAGCGGGTGACGCGCAGGCGGAAGCCCACCGTGCCGCGGGAGATGCGGCGCGCGTAGGTGCTCTGGTCGTCGTCCGCCTCCATGCGGCGCGGCCGCGGCATCCGCTGCTCGAAGTGATCGACGAGTTCGCCCAGCACGCGGTAGTTCTCCTCGGGGCTCAGCAGTTCCGGCACCCCGTAGAGGTGGGCCGTCACGTGGTTCCAGGTGGGCACGGCGGGGCTCGGGTCGTACCAGCCGGGCGAGATGTAGCCGTGCGGACCCTGCACGATCACGAGCACCTCGCCGCGACCGAGCTCGAGCGCGACCTCGTCCGGGCGGCCGACGTGGCTCACGATCGAGATGCCCTCCGCGTGCTCCTCGAGCAGCACGGGGTAGTGCGAGGCGACGAGCCCGTCGGCGGTCGAGGCGACGATCGTGGCCCAGGGGTTCTCGCGGATGAGCCGCTTGACCTCCTCGGCGTCCTCGAGGAGGTACTCGGGCGTGCGCCTCACGCCTGGTCCTTCGGGCACCAGTACAGGTTCCGCCCGGCCATCTCCTCGATGAGGATGTGCGTGCCGCACACCCGGCAGGGCAGCCCCTGCCGCTTGTAGACCCAGTGCCGGTCGGCCTGGCTGGCGATCGCCTTCTCTCGGCGCGCGGTGCTGAGCCCGTCCATCGTCAGCATCTGACCGACCTTGACGGCACGCTTCAGCAGCTTCGCCCAGTCGCGCCACAGCTCGCGCAGCTGGTCCTCGGGGATCTCGCGGCCGGGCTTGTGCGGGTTGAGACGGGCCCGGAACAGCAGCTCGGCGCGGAACACGTTGCCGATCCCGCTCACCACCGACTGGTCCATGAGCAGCTGCCCGATCGCGACGTTGCGGCTGCGGACGTTGGCGACGAAGCGGTCCTCGCCCCTGCGGCCGCGGTCGACCATCGGGTCGGGGCCGAGCTTCGCGAGCTGGCGCTCGACCTCGTCCGGTCCGATGACCTCGCACGCGGTGGGACCGCGGAGGTCGGCGACGGATGTCTCGGTGAGCAGCCGCACGCGAACGGCGCCGACCGGCTCGGGCGGGAACCCGGCGAGTTCCAGGCCGCGCTCGTCCTCCTGCTCGGCCATGCGCAGGCGCGTCAGCCGAGGGGCGCCGATGCTGGAGAGGCTCGGCTCCGCGTCATCCGCGACCGTCGACCCCTCGAAGCGCGGGGCCGACACCTCGCCGGCGAAGTCCCACGCTCCGTAGAGCCCCAGGTGCACCCGCAGGTAGCGGTCCTCGTCGAAACGCAGGAACAGCTGCTTGCCGACGGCTTTCGCCTCGGTCATCGTGCGTCCGTCGAGCTCGCGCGCGCCCGCGGCGAACCGCCCCTGCGGGGAGGACGCGCGGATGACGTCGCCGACGAAGTGCCGGTTGAACTGCTGCGCGATCCGGTGGATCGAGTGACCCTCGGGCATGGCTCAGTCGATCTGATGCCCGGCGATCGCGCCCGTCGCCTCGTACTCGGCGAGCTGGGCGATGCGGCGGGCGTGCCGCTCCTTCCGCGAGAACGGCTCCGCGACGAACGCGTCGATGAAGCCGAGGGCCTCCTCGAGGGTGTGCTGACGGGCGCCGATCGAGATGACGTTGGCGTCGTTGTGCTGGCGGGCGAGCCTGGCGGTGTCGAGGTTCCAGACGAGCGCCGCGCGGCATCCGGTCACCTTGTTCGCGGCGATCTGCTCGCCGTTGCCGGAGCCGCCGAAGACGACGCCGAGCGACTCGATGCCGGCCTTCTGGTCTCGCACGACCGCCGCGGCGGCGTTGATGCAGAAGCTCGGGTAGTCGTCGAGCGGGTCGTACGACGTCGGACCGTGGTCGACGACCTCGTGTCCCGCCGCGGCGAGGTGCTCCTGGATGCTGCGGCTCAGCTCGAGCCCCGCGTGGTCGGTGGCGACGTGGATGCGCATGGCTTCGATCCTATTGAGGGTCAGTCGAAGACCGGTCCGCGGGTGCGGGACCGCTTGAGCTCGAAGAAGCCCTCGTACGCGGCGACCGCGACGACGCCGTCCCAGAGCGCGACGGCCTCCTCGCCCCTCGGCGCGGGCGAGATCACGGGCCCGAAGAACGCGGACTCCCCCACCGCGATCACCGGGGTGCCGACGTCCTGCCCGACGCGGGCGAGCCCCTCGTCGTGGCTCGTCCGCACGGCGGCGTCGTACTCGTCAGTGTCGGCGAAGCGCGCGAGGTCCGCCGGCAGGCCGGCCTCGGCGAGCGCGCCCGCGATGACCTCGTCGGCGTCGGTCGAGCCGCCGAGGTGGATCCGCGTGCCGAGCGCGTCATAGAGGGGCTTCACCGCCTCCTGCCCGTGCCGGTCGGCCGCGGCCGCGACGAGGCGGGTGTAGCGGCGCGAGCGGACCCACATCTCGAGGCGCTCGCTCGGGGCGTCCGCGCCCTCGTTGAGCACGGCGAGCGACATGATGCGCCAAGTGACGTCGAGGGGACGGAGCCGGGCGACCTCGTCGACCCAGCGGCTCGTCATCCAGGACCAGGGGCATCCGGGGTCGAACCAGAAGTCGACGGCGGTGGAACGGGTCACGACGACGAGCCTAGGCTGGACGGCGCAACAGAATCAGCGGAAGGCGGCCCATGCCCGGTGACAACCTGACCCGTGCCGAAGCGCAGGAGCGCAAGGCCATCGTCGACGTGTCGAGCTACGAGATCGCGCTCGATCTGACCACCGGGCCGGAGGTGTTCTCGTCCACGACCACCGTGCGCTTCACGGCGACACCCGGGTCGTCGACGTTCATCGACGCGATCACCCGCAGCGTCTCGGAGGTGACCCTCAACGGGGTCTCGCTCGACGTGGCCGAGGTCGCCGCCGACAACGTGCGCATCCAGCTGCCGCAGCTCGAGGCCGAGAACGTACTCACCGTCGTCGGCGACTTCGAGTACACCAACACGGGCGAGGGGCTGCACCGCTTCGTCGACCCCGTCGACGGCGAGGTGTACCTCTACACGCAGTTCGAGGTGCCCGACAGCCGCCGCGTGTTCGCCGTATTCGAGCAGCCCGACCTCAAGGCGACGTTCCAGTTCACGATCACGACGCCGTCGCGCTGGCAGGTCGTCAGCAACTCCCCCACGCCCGAGCCCGTCAACGACGGCGAGTTCGCGACGTGGGCCTTCGAGCCGACGCCGAAGCTCTCGAGCTACGTGACCGCGCTCGTGGCCGGCCCCTACGAGGTCGTGCGCAGCGAGCTCACGAGCCGCGACGGCCGCGTCATCCCGCTCGGCGTCTTCTCCCGCAAGTCGCTGTCGGAGTACCTCGACGCCGACTACATCTTCGAGAAGACGCGGCAGGGCTTCGCCTACTTCGAGGAGAAGTTCGACTACCCGTACCCCTTCGCAAAGTACGACCAGCTCTTCGTGCCGGAGTTCAACGCGGGCGCCATGGAGAACGCCGGCGCGGTGACCTTCACCGAGACCTACGTCTTCCGCAGCAAGGTCACCGACGCGATCAAGGAGCGCCGCGTCGTCACGATCCTGCACGAGCTCGCCCACATGTGGTTCGGCGACCTCGTGACGATGAAGTGGTGGAACGACCTCTGGCTCAACGAGTCGTTCGCCGAGTGGGCCTCGACGATCGCGACCGCCGAGGCGACCGAGTGGAACCGCGCGTGGACCACCTTCAACGCGATGGAGAAGACCTGGGCCTACCGCCAGGACCAGCTCCCCTCGACGCACCCCGTCGTCGCGACCATCAACGACCTCGAGGACGTGCAGGTCAACTTCGACGGCATCACGTACGCCAAGGGCGGCTCGGTGCTGAAGCAGCTCGTCGCGTGGGTCGGCATCGACGCGTTCTACACCGGCGTCGCGAACTACTTCAAGAAGCACGCGTACGGCAACACGGAGCTGCGCGACCTGCTCGCCGAGCTCGAGACCGCGAGCGGCCGCGAGCTCACCGAGTGGTCGAAGCTCTGGCTCGAGACCGCGGGCGTCAACACGCTGCGTCCCGAGATCCAGACGGATGACGCGGGGCTCATCACCTCGTTCGCGGTGCTGCAGTCGGCACCCGAGGACTACCAGACGATCCGCCCTCACCGCCTCGCGATCGGGTTCTACAACCTCGTCGAGGACAAGCTCGTGCGCACGCACCGCGAGGAGCTCGACGTCGACGGCGAGCGCACCGAGGTGCCCGCGCTCGTCGGCAAGCAGAAGCCGGCCCTCGTGCTGCTCAACGACGACGACCTCGCCTACGCGAAGATCCGGCTCGACGAGGGCTCCCTCGCGATCGCGATCGAGCACCTCGCCTCGATCGAGAACCCCCTCGCCCGCTCGATCGTCTGGGGTGCCGTCTGGGACGCCGTCCGCGACGCCGAGACCCCGGCCAGCGCCTACATCCAGCTCGTGCTGCGCAACATCGCGACCGAGACCGAGTCGACGACGCTGCGCACGACGCTCACGCAGCTCACGCAGGCCGCGCGACGCTACGTCGCGCCGTCGACCCGCGCCGAGACGATCCTCGACGTCGGCGACGCCCTGTGGCAGCTTGCCCAGGAGGCGATCCCGGGCAGCGACGCGCAGTTCCAGTTCGTGAAGTTCTTCGCGTCGATCGCCTCGACCGAGGGCCACGCGGCGGTGCTCAAGGGCCTGCGCGAGGGCACGATCACCCTAGACGGCCTCGAGATCGACACGGACCTCGACTGGGAGCTGCTCGAAGGGCTCGTGCTCGTCGGCGAGGCCGACGAGGAGGACATCGACCGCGCCCTCGAGAAGGACCGCACCGCGAACGGCGAGCAGGCCGCCGCCCGCGCCCGGGCGACGATCCCCACCGTCGAGGGCAAGCTCGCCGCGTTCGCCTCCCTCGTCGAGGACGACTCGCTGCCCAACACGATCGTCCGCGCGACCGGCATGGGCTTCACTCACGTGAACGACCCGTCGGTGCTCGAGCCGCTCGTCGAGCGCTACTTCGAGACGATCGCCGGCATCTGGGAGAGCCGCAGCTACAAGATCGCGGAGTACATCGTGCTCGGCCTCTACCCCGAGCCGCTCGCGAACCAGGCGCTCGTCGAAGCCACCCAGGCGTGGCTCGACGCGCACCCCGAGGTGCCGGCGCTCCGCCGTCTGGTGATCGAGAACCTCGCCGCCGTCACCCGCGCCCTCGAGGTGCAGGCGCGCGACCAGCGCTGACGCGACGACGCAGGAACGGATGCCGCGGGGCTCGCGCCTCGCGGCATCCGTCGTCTCGGGCTCGTCGGCTCCGGCGATCAGTCCTCGGTGGGCACGACGACGGCGCGCGTGACCTGGGCACCGGTGCGCTCGCGCATCCGCGGCGGCACGTACACGAGGGGGTCGTTCGCCCGGGGCAGGATCTCCAGCCGCAGCGTCGGCGCCAACTGCGCCGTCACCGGCACGTGCCAGGTGCGGCCGCTGAAGAACGAGTCCGCGTGCAGTGCGTCGCCGTTCCACAGCCTTGCCGCGTCGCCGGTCCAGTCGAGGCGCAGTTCGCCCTCCGGCCAGCCGCCCCCGCAAGCGAGCTCGGCGGCGAGCGCCCCGGTCCAGTCCGTCGGGGTGGCGGCGCGGCCGGAGGGGCCGGGCGACGTGGGACGCGGCTCTCCCGCCTCACTCCGAACGGTGACGGTGACGGGCAATTCATCCGGTGCCGGCAGTCGCCGTGCTTCGGCAGCCCCGACCAGGCGCACGGTCAGCCCCGCAACGACGTTCTCCCCCGGCTGCAACCCGCCGACGACGCCGTCCACCGACACGCGCGGCGCGAGGCCCTCGACCTCGAGCAGGGTCAGCGACCCGTCCTCCCCGAGGTCGAGCGGCTGGGCGGTCGCCCAGTCGACGAGTCGGTCGCCCACCGGCATCCGCAACGGCAGCACGAAGAACGCGCCCGCGGGCACGTCGAGTTCCGGCAGCTCGACGACCCCGTCGGCGAGGCGCACCGCGAAGGCCGCGCGTCGGGCCGGCAGCAGCTCCTCCGGCGCGTGATTGGTGACGAACAGGAAGCCCGCGTCCCCGTCGCTGCGCACGGCCCAGCGCAGGTCGCCGGGCTCGGGGAAGCGCGGGGTCATCGGGGCCAACCGCTCGCCGAACGCGGCGAGGAAGCGGTGCTGCAGCGCGAGTTCCGCCCAGCTCTCACGCCGGTGCCCGGCGGCGGTGAGCGGCGCCCCGAAGTCGTAGTCGATGCGGGGCAGGTCGTTGGGGAAGCCCGACTCCTGGCTCTCCTGCAGGTGCTCCCCCGGGTTCCGCCCGTCGGAGTACATGTAGTACCCCTGCCAGTTCGATCCGCTGCCGAGCTTCGTCAGCGCGAGCGCCGCGACGTCCCGGGCGGTGGGCGCGAGCCGGCGGTGGTACGCGCTGACCATGCCGCCGCCGAGCTCGCAGGTGAGGAACGGATAGCGCTCGAGGTCGAGGTTCGTCACGGCCGGCGGCTCGTCGCGCTGGTCGGCGCCGATGCCGGCCTCGTCGCGCTCCGCGTCGTAGCGGAAGTTGCTCGCGCTGCGCTCGTCGAACTCGACGTCCGCCTCGATCCAGAACGAGGCCGGGTAGCCGCCGTACACGGGCAGCACCTCGTCGACCGGCAGTTGCGCGCCGCCCCACGCCGTCGCCGTCCAGAGCGGCGCGGCAACGCCGACGTCGCGGGCGATCGCCATCAGCTCCGAGATGTGCTCGGGGGCGTCGTAGAGCTCGTTGTCGACCTGCACGGCGAGCAGCGGGATGTCGCGGGCCTCCTCCGCGAGCCGCGTGTACCAGTTCCGCACGAGGGCGAGGTAGTCGGGATCGTTCGACCGGATGCCACCGCGCTCGACCACCCAGTCGGGGATGCCGCCGTGCCGCGACTCCCCGTGCACGAAGGGGCCGATCCGCAGGGCGATCTCGAGCCCCTCCTCGCGGCACGCCTCGAGGAAGGCTCGCAGGTCGAGGTCGCCGTCGGAGTGCCGGTCGCCCTGGGTGCGCTCGTGGTGGTTCCAGAACACGTACGTCGCGACGACGGTCACGCCGCCCTCGCGGAGCAGCCGGAGCGTGCGACGCCACCCGCTCCGCGGCAGGCGCGAGAAGTGCACCTCGGCGCTGATCGGCACGACCGGACGTCCGTCGAACTCCAGCCACCGCGAGGTCACCGTGACCCGCTCGTCGCCGAGCGCGGGCAGGTGGCCGCGCAGCGGCGCGGGGGGCGCGGCGGAGGCGTCGAGGAAGAGCGATGTCACAGGGCGAGTTTCCCCGATCGCGTGGCGAGCTCCTCTGCGAGCGCGTCGCGAGCCCTCTCGGCCGCGACCGCGGCGTCCTCGGCGAACAACAGCAGCTCCGGCAACGAGGTGGCGAAGTAGTCGACCTTCGGCGTCTGCTCCTCGAGCTCGGCGATCCTCGCCCGAACGGCGTCGAGGGCCCAGACCACGGTGGAGGTGTCGCCGAGACGCGCAGCGCAGTCGGCGACGGCGAGCGTGGCGGCGTCGGCAGGACGCTCGACACCGCGGGGGCCGGCCGGATCGTCGACGCCCGTCCGCCACTCCCGAATCGCTCTGTCCTGGTCGCCCGCGGCCGAGAGGGCGTCGCCCAGCGCCAGACGCAGCGCCGCCTGCGAGTCGAGTTCGTGCCAGGTCTCCCCGAGGGTGGTCGGCGGAGTCAGGGCTGCGAGCGCGGCGTCGGCGGACGCCAGCGGATCCTCCGCCAGGAGGGCGGCGGCGCGGCCGAGGCATCCGGCGGTCCAGGCGCGCAGGCTCCGGCCCTCTCCGCCCTCCCACGGCTGCAGCCGCCGCGAGCGCAGCAGGTCGAGGGCCTCGTCGTGACGCGCCGTCTCGACGAGCAGGTCGGCGAGACTGACGAGCACGTCGTCACGGCGGGCCGCGGCTCCGCTGCTGGTCAGCCGCTCGATCCGGTCCTCGAGCCGCTCCCCGCGGCGTTCGGCCAACTGGTCGCGCTCGAACTGCAGTCTGGCGTCGTCGGGGCGGAGGCGGAGCGCGTCGTCGTACAGAGCGGCTGCGCGTTCCTGGTCGCCGAGCACCTCCATCGTGGCGAGTGCCGCGTTCCTCAGCAGCACCGCGTCGTCGCTGCGCAGGGCGGCCGCCTCGGTCCAGAGCGCGAGCGCGTCCGCCCGCCTTCCGGCGTGGTAGCACCACGTGCCGAGCAACGAGCGCGCCGCGGCATCCGCTGGATCCGCCGCGACCGCGGCCGTGAGCGCGTCGTGCGCATCGAGGCCCGAGGGGAAGGCCAGCGTCAGGTCGGATCGTGCGGCTCGTGCCCTGAGCTCCGACGCCGCCGAGGGGTCGGACGGATCGAGGAGATGCGCGGCCAGGTAGAGCGCCGCCGGAGCGGCGTTGCCGAGAGCCCCGCTGCCGTCGGTCGCCGCGGACAGCAACAGCGCGAGCGCAGCGTCTGCCTCCCCCGCGCGGGCCAGATCGAGCGCGAGGTCGATCCGCTCGAAAGGATCGGCCGGCGTCTCGCCCGTAACCAGGTACAGGCTCCACGCGTCGAGCGGTTCGAGCGCCAAATTGTGCTCGAGCTGCGCCTGCGCTTCGGCGGCACGTCCGAGCCTGCGCAGCACCACGGCTCGCAGTGCTCCCGCACGCACATCCTCGGCGTCGTGACGGAGAGCCGTTGCGAGCCGTTGGAGCGCGGAGGCATCCCGCCCGGCGTGAGCGTCGAGGAAGGCGATCGCGAGCGACGCCGGATGGGCCCAGCGGCCGTCCCATGTCGCCTTCGCCCAGCGGTCGACCGCCTCGTCGCGCCGGCCGAGACGGGTGAGCAGGATCCCGAGGCGCACGAAGACCTCCCCGTCGACCGGGTTCGGGTTGCGGCCGGTCAGACGCTCGAGCGCGCGCTCCGCATGCTCGAGGGCGAGCTCGTAGCGTCCGCGGCGCGTCTCCTCGGCGGCGATCATCAGGTGCGCGCGGCTGTCGCCGGGATCGCGTCTGAGCAGCTCGTCGAGGTACGGGCGGGGGCTGCGGGTCGGGTGCCGGTACTGCGTGAGGTGCACCGCGGTCAGGTAGAGCTCCTCGGCCGAGTCGATCCGTTCGGGGGCCGCAGGCTCGGTCGCGACCTCAGGTTCCACTGCGTCCGCTGCCGTGTCCCTGGAGGTGAAGGAGACGAGTTCCCTTCCGCCGTGCCTCACCACGACTGAAAGCCCGCCGTCGGGGGTGCCGAGAGGCAGCGGGGCTGACAGCAGCGCCGGGCTGCCCGGCGCGGCATCCACCGTCCAGCCTTCGATCCTCGTGCCCCACGACTGCAGCTCGACGTCGAGACCGGGCCGGTCCGAGGTGACGGAGACGCCCACCGAGACCCGGTCGTTCTCGATGCCGAGCGAGACGGCGGCGTCGAGATTCGCCTGGTGCGCCGGCCCGATGCCCTGGATCGGGTACCAGTGCTGCTCGAACACGCGGGTCTCGCCCGGGGCGAGATAGGAGAAGTCGGGCTGATTGTCGGTGTAGACGCCGGCCATCAGCTCCACGTAGGGCCCGCTCGAGTCGGTCAGCAGGGCATCCCAGGCGTGCCCGAATGGCGCGTTCCCCCACGTCCACTGCTTCTTGCCCGGAGCGATCCGGCGATCGGCGACGTGCACGAAACCCGCGCCGCGGGCGTGGTCGTAGCCGCCGAAGAAGTCGTCCCGCGTCTCGGTGACCATGTACGAGGTCGGCACGGGGATGTTGCGGTAGAAGTCGAGGCGATCGGCATCGGGATCCTCGGCGCTCACCCGCGCGGGATAGTCGACCCCGTAGTAGGGCCTGTCCGCGCGCGGGAAGGCCGTGACGGCTCGCTTCGCGTGGTCGGCGACGTAGTGCACGTCGGTGGGGAAGAACGACTGATAGTCGTCGTGAACGCGGGCGGCTACGTTCGCCCACCACAGGAACGTCTGCCGCTCATCCGTGCGATTGCGCAGCCGAGCGACAAGATCGATGATCGCCCGATCGGGCGTGAGCCTGATTCCGTGGGTGCCGACCATGCGCTCGAACGGGTCGTGGTCGGAACACCACACCGTCACCGCACCGTCCTGGTGCCGTTCGATCGTCGAGTTCATCGGGTGGAAAGTGGCGGGGCGGTGGTGCTGGGGCCAGTTGAACTCCACGCCACCCGAGACCCACGGCCCGGCCAGCCCGACCAGGGCCGGCTTGATGACGTCGTTGCGGTAGAAGAAGTCGTATCCCCTCGTCTTGTCGTGCCCGACGTGGATCCGTCCGCCGAGCTCCGGAAGGATCACGAGCCTGATCCAGGCGTTCTCCAGATGGATGGCGTCCCACTCGCGGGGCCGAGCCGACTCGGCGACGCGCTCGACGAACGGGATCGGGTACACCCGACCGCTCGACCCTTGGTACACCCGGCGATCGAGGAACATCGGATACTCGCTGGGCGGCGCGGGATCGTACGTCGGCAGCGTCAGAGGCTCCCGCCACACCGCGACTCCTCCCTCCGAGAGGATCCGCGCCTCGGCCTCGGGCGGGGTGGACAGCAGAGGAGTGATGACGTCGTCGTGCACGACCTCACGCTAGGCGGATGATTGAGCGCGGGGAATGTCCGATCGGTGCGGAGCACCTGGACGATCTGACTGCGCCCGTCTGCCACACTTGCCGAATGGAGATCCGAGAGGGTTTCGCGGGCCAGCGCCTCGTCGTCGTTCCGCGGCCGGCGGTGAGGGAAGCACTCAACCGCCCGGTCACCCGTCGTCTGCTGGTGACGGACTGCGGCTACTTCCCGGCCGCGCGGGACCACGGCAGAAGCCGTACGCAGGGCGCAGCGCAGTCCATCGTCATCGTGTGCGTCGCGGGATCCGGCTGGGTGCGGGTCAACGGGGTCGAGCACCGCATCGGCGCGGGCACCGCACTGATCCTGCCAGCCGGCCTGCCGCACGCCTACGGCGCTGGCGACTCGAGTCCCTGGACGATCTGGTGGTGCCACCTGGCAGGAAGCGACGCGGCCGAGCTCATCGAGGAGACCGGCGTCACTCCGGGGCGTCCCGTTCTCCCGCTCCGATCCCCCGAGCGCGCAGTGGCCCTGCTCGACGAGATCGTCGGGTCACTGGAGCGTGACCAGTCCCCCGCACGGCTGATCAGCGCCGCCGGTGCCGCATGGAAGCTGCTGACCCAACTCGCGACCGCGCGCGTGCTGCCTGAGCGGGGCGACCCGCTCGAGCGGGCGATGGCTTTCCTCGAGGAGCGCCTCGACGGCACCGTACGAGTCGCGGAGTTGGCACGGATGGTCGGGATCTCCGCCTCGCATCTCAGCGCCCTGTTCCGCGAGGCGACCGGTGGCGGCGTGCTCGCCCATCACGTGAACCTCAGGATGGCGAAAGCCCGGCAGTTGCTCGACATCACAGCGCTGCCCGTCGCCGACGTGGCGAGCGAGGTGGGCTATTCGGACCCCTTCTACTTCTCGCGCCATTTCCGGCGTGTGCACGGGGTGAGCCCCACCGAGTACCGCGTTCAGCGCAAGGGTTGACTCAGGCCGAACGGATCTCGTCGTTGATGCGCCGTTGCCATGCCGCGTCGAGGAACATCGGATGATGAGGAGCCGCGTTCGAACTCGGCACCATCCCCCACACGCCCTGCTCCAGCGCCGAGCGGATGCCGCTCGCCGCGAGATCCTTGCCGACCGGCCCCTCCTCGAACCCGCCGTGCAGCGGGGTGTAGCCCACCCACCCTTCTCCGATGACGACAGGACGCGCGTTCCGTCGGCCCCAGGCGGCTATCGCCCGGACCCGCGAGGCGATCTCCCGGTGCATCGCCTCGCGGTACACGGCGTAGTTGTCGTACAGCCACAGGTCCCAGCGGTCCGGGTCGACCCAGTCGTAGCCGTAGATCATCTGGTCCGTGATCACCGTCGCCTCGAGCTTCCAGGGCGCGGGCTTGCCGTAGCCCTCCGGGCTCGGTGCGTCCGGCTGCAGGAGTTCACGGAGCTGCCGGTTGGGAAAGCCCTCGGAGCCCTCCGAACGTATGTCGATCCGTCGTTGCAGCGCGTCCAGCACACCGTAGGTGTAGACGTGGAACTGTCCGACATCGAGTTGCCCGGGAACCGCGGCCATGTCGGCGAAGGGCGGCCGGCCGTAGCTCACGGTCACGAGCTGATCCGGATGGGCATTCCGTAGGCGTGCGAGATCCGCGAGCGCCGCCTCGTCCAGCGCCGGCAGGACGGAGAAGTCGATCTCGTTGTGCAACTCCGTGAAGGCGATGTGCTGGCTCAGCCCCCGCTCGTCGAGGGCGGAGAGCATGCGGTCGAAGGCGCGAGCGAGGGCGGAGAAGCGCGAACCGAGGGGCGTGGCGTCGATGCGGTCGAACCACCCTCGATCGCGGGCGAAGGCGGGTGACTGCTGGTACTCCCAGCTCGCGAGGATGACGACGACGTCGTGTCTCGCCGCCGTCTCCACGAGCTGGAACAGGCGCTCACGCAGATCGAGCCGGTACCCGCCGGGCACGTCGTACCAGCGCGTGCCCCTTCCGTAGATCCCGCCGTCCGGGGCGACGCCCAGCCCTTCCACCTCGATCGTCGCGTCGTCCGCGCCGTCGCCGAAGAGGAGCAGGGGCGCCGCGCAGATCCGCACGGCGTTGTACCCACGGGCCACCGTCGCCTCGAAGGCGTCCTCCAGCGAGGAGTAGGGCCCGCCCGGTTCGGCTCGCGTGTACCAGCTGAAGTCCCACAGGCAGATCGCCAAGCGGTTCGGCAGCCGGTCCGGCACCGGCCCGGTGAGCTCCGCACTCGCCGCCTCCGGCTCGGCACCGGTGCCGAGCCATCTGCGTTCGCTCATCCCTTCGTCGCCCCGGACGTGAGCCCTGCCCGCCAGAAGCGCTGCAGGGAGACCATGACGATGACGAGCAGCACGGCGGAGACGGCGGAGCCCGCGACGACGAGCTCGAAGAACTCGGGAGCGCGTTGCGTCTGTCCGTTCCACAGGGTGAGCCCCAGGGTGACGGGGTAGGTGTCGACGTCGTTCAGCATCACGAGCGGCAGCAGGTAGTTGTTCCAGATCGCGACGAACTGGAACAGGAACACCGTGACCAGGGCCGGGGTCATCATCCTGGTCGCGATCGTCGTGAAGGCCCTGATGTCGCCGGCTCCATCGAGTCGTGCTGCTTCGATCACCTCGTCGGGGACGGACGCGGACGCGTAGATGCGGCACAGATAGACACCGAACGGGCTGACCATGCCCGGCAGCAGCATCGCCCAATAGGTGCCGGTGAGGCCCACTGCGCTGAGCATGAAGTACAGGGGCAGTGCGATGACGGTGGCCGGAAGCAGCACGCCGCCGAGGATCACCGAGAACGCCGCCTCCCGACCGCGGAACTGGTACTTGGCGAAGGCGAAGCCAGCGCCGGCGGCGAGCGCCGTGGCCACCGCCGCACCGACGCCCGAGTACAGCAGGCTGTTCAGCAGCCACCGGCTGTAGATGCCGTCCCCCTGCGAGAAGAGCTGACCGAGGTTGCTCACGAATTGCCCGGAGTCGCCGAAGGCGAGCCCGAAGGTGCCGAACAGCTGCCCCGTCGTCTTCGTCGTCGCCGTCACCACCCAGACCAGCGGCAGCACGAAATACGCGGCCGCGGCGATCAACACGGCCGTCACGAGGACGGAGCCCGCGCGGGACCCGCCACGGACCTTCAGCTGAGTCGCGTTCACCATGCGCGCTCCCCCTTCCGGTTAACCAGACGCAGGAACCCGAACGAGATCGCGAACGCGAGCACCGCGACGATGACGGCCATGGCGGCCGCGAGGTTGCTGTTGCCCTGTGCGAAGGCTTCGCTGTAGGCGGCCAGGTTCGGCGAGAAATCGGTGTTGATCGAGTTGGTGAGCGGTCTGAGCACCAGGGGCTCGACGAACAGTTGCAGTGTGCCGATGATCGTGAAGACCGTCACGAGCACGATCGACGGCCGCAGCAGCGGCAACTGGATGCTCCGGACGGTGTGCCACCACGAGGCACCGTCGATCGACGCCGCTTCGTACAGCTCGGCGGGAATGGCCTGCAGCGCCGCGATGAGCACGAGCATGTTGTAGCCCGCGAAGCCCCACAACCCGATGTTGACGATCGCGAGCAGCACGCTGTCGCTGGAGAGCGGAACGAGGTCGACACCCAGGGCGCTGAGACCCTGGAGCACCGGGCTCGTCGCGGGGATGTAGAGGAAGCCCCAGAGCAGCGAGGCGATGACGCCGGGCACCCCGTAGGGCATGAAGAAGACCACGCGGAAGAAGCGCGGCCAGTGCGCCCGGCCCGACTCGAGCAGCAGCGCCAGCACGAGAGCGCCGACCACCATAAGCGGCACCTGGATCAGAGCGATCAGCAGGACCCGCGCGAGCCCGGCCGCGAAGCCACCCTCCGCGAAGGCCCGCACATAGTTCTCGACCCCCACGAATTCGAGGGTCGGCGGCCCGAAGCCGAGACCGCTGGAGCGAAGGGCGAAGAGGCTCTGCACGAGCGCGTAGACGATCGGTGCGACGAAGAAGATCACGAAGAGCACGGCGAACGGGCCCAACAGGATCAGCAGGGGCCCGCGGGCTCCGCGCCCCTTACGCGAACGGCCGGGGCGGGCCGCGCTGGTAGCGCGGCCCACCTCGGGACGAGTCAGGGTGGAGGTCATCAGCGGGCGACCGCGAGACCCGCGGCCTCCATCTCGTCGACCATCCGCGTCTCGATGTTCTCGAAGGCCTGCGGCAGAGGCGTGCCCGACTCGACGGCGCTGCGCATCTCGTCCGTCACGAATCCGTAGAGCGAGTCGGTCAGCGGGGGCCAGGTCCAGTCGAGGGCGATCTGCTCGTTGGATGCGGCGAAGACGTCCCAGATGTCCTGACCACCGAAGAACTCGAAGACCTCGGGCGAGTCCTGAATGGCCGGCACGGAGTCCACGTCCGAGATCGCCGGCCAACCGGCGCCGGCCTCGGTCAGCATGCTGACGCTGTCGACGTTGCTGTTGAGCCAGAGGGCGAACTCCGCGGCTTCCCGGGGGTGGTCGGATCCACGCAGGACCACGTTGGACGAGCCGCCGCCCCAGCTGGCCGAGCGGGGTTCAGCGGCATCCCACTGCGGGAGTTCCGCGGCGCCCCAGAGCCCGGCGGTGTCGGGCGCGTTCCCGCGGATGATGGCGTCGGCCCACGATCCGCTCATCCACGAGAGCACGCGCCCGGCCTGGATGTCGGCGTACCACTCGCTCGAGAGATCGTTCTCGATCTTCACGAGATCCTCGTCGATCATGCGCTGCCAGAACTCCGCCATGCGGAGGGTGTCCTCGTTGGCGATGTCGACCGCCCACTCGTCGCCCTCCGCCTGGAACCACGGCGTGCCGGCCTGCTCGGCGAGCCCCATGATCCACGGCGCCTGGTTGGCGGCGAAGACGGCGATGTACGCCTCGGGGTTGGCCGCGCGGATCTGGCGCGCGGCCTGTTCGTACTCCTCCCACGTCGTCGGCACGGCGACGCCGTACTGCTCGAAGAGATCGGTCCGGTAGAACATCCCCATCGGGCCACTGGCCTGCGGGATCCCGTAGATGCGGTCGTTGAACGTGTTCGCGGCGAGCTGCCACTCCGAGAACACGTCGACGTCGTCCTGGACGTACTCGGTGATGTCCTCGAGCGCATTGCGGAGCAGGAACGAGGCCATCTGGTCGTAGCCGACCTGGGCGACGTCGGCGGGATTCCCCGCGTCGACGGCGGAGAGCATGGCGGCGTAGCCACCGTCCGGCCCCGCGGTGATGGCCTCGACCTCCACCTGGATGTCGTCGTGCTGCTCGTTGAAGTTCTCGACGACGGGCTCGATGTTCGGGACCCAGGTCTGGAACGTGAGTGTGACGGGACCGCTCTCGGCCGGCTCGCTCGAGCAGGCTCCGAGCGATGCCACGAGGGCCGCGCCGACGGCGATCCCGACGCCGGCACGCATGCCACGTGCGGCGCGGCCCTGAGCCGACCTGGAGTTGACGAACATGAATGCTCCTTTGCATCGCGAGTTGCAGGAGGCCGAGGACCTCGAGTCCGGCCGAGTTGGACGTTACGCGGACGGCCGGTTCCGCCGAATGGGCGATCTCGTCCGCCACCTGGACGTTCCTATGACATGCCGCGGGCCGTAGCAGAGCGCTCGACTCGGCGGGCGGCGGCAGCCGCGGTGCAGGACACCCATCGCGTCTCACCACGCACGGAGCGGCGGTCGCCTACCCTCGATGCCGCAATGGATGACTTCTGGGTTACCTTCTGGACCTTCGCCGAGCGGCCCGTCACGGCGCTCGCGATCGTCGTCGTGGCGTTGATCGTGCGCTACATCGCCGGCTTCGTGATCGACCGCGTGGTGCAGCGGATCGTGCACGGCATCAAGAAGCGGCAGGGCGTGGAGGACACGCAGGCGATCGATACGTCGCCGCTCGCCGCGGCGCGCACCGTGCAGCGCACCCGCACGCTCGGCCTCGTGCTGAACAACATCGTGACGACCGCGATCATCATCATCGCGACGCTCGCGGTGCTGACGACGCTGCTGCCGGATGTCACGGGCGCGTTCGCCCTCATCACCGCCGCTCTCGGCGCGGGTCTCGGCTTCGGCGCGCAGAACATCATCAAGGACGTGCTCAACGGCCTCTTCATGGTGGCGGAGGACCAGGTCGGGGTGGGCGACGTCGTCGACACGGGGCCGGCGACCGGCATCGTCGAGAACGTGGGCATCCGCGTCACCCAGATCCGCGACGTCAACGGCACGCTCTGGTACGTGCGGAACGGCGAGATCCTGCGTGTCGGAAACATGTCGCAGGGGTGGCAGCGCGTCATCGTCGACCTCGCGGTGCCGTACGACGCCGACATCGAGGCCGTCGAGGACCGCATCCTGCAGACGGCGATCGGCCTGTCGAAGGAGACCAAGTGGAAGCCCCTCATCATCGAGCGGCCGGAGATCTGGGGCCTCGAGTCGATCAGTGCGGAGGCGCTCGTCATCCGCCTCGTCGTCAAGACCCGGTCGGGCGCGAAGGACGACGTCGCCCGCGAGCTGCGTCCGCGCCTCAAGCGCGCTCTCGACGAGATGGACGTCACGCTCCCGCATCTCAACACGGTCGTGCTCTCCGGGTTCGAGGAGGCGACGAGCGTGCGTGGCGCCCGCGCCCCGAAGACCGGACCGGTCGCCGCGGTCGAGGCACCGCCGAAGAAGCCGCGCACACGCCGCACGCCGCCTGCGGAGTGAGCGACAATTCTCCGGTGAGTGACGTGACGAGCGCCGAGGCGACGAGCTTCTGGCACGAGGTCGGCGGACGGCCGACGTTCGAGCGGCTCGTGCGCCGGTTCTACGAGGGCGTGCGCACCGACGAGGTGCTCGCCCCGATGTATCCGCCCGAGGACTTCGAGGGCGCGATCCAGCGCCTCACGGGCTTCCTCGAGCAGTACTGGGGCGGCCCCGGCACGTACAGCCAGGAGCGCGGGCACCCGCGCCTGCGGATGCGGCACATGCCGTTCAAGGTGAACCCCGACGCCCGCGACCGCTGGCTCGCCCACATGAGGGTCGCCGTCGACGAGCTGGAGCTGTCACCCCTGCACAGCGAGATGCTCTGGGGCTACCTCGAGCGCGCCGCGTTCGCGATGGTCAACACCTTTGAGGCGTAACGGCTAGCGCGCGAGCGTCCACGCCCGGCGCCGTACGAGCACGTGGCCGCGCCGCGTCGTGAGCCGCGTCCACGGGCCGGTCTCGTGGATCGACACCGGGTCCTCCGGCGACAGGAAGCCGAGGGTCACCGCGGCGAACGCGGCCCCGGCCGGCACGTGCTCGAGCCCCTCGATCGGGCGGCCCCACACTTCCGAGCGCACGCGGTGCACGATCTGCTCACCCGTGCCGGTGGGCACGGCGGCGGCGACCTCCTCGATGCCGTCCTTCGCGGTGCGTTCGAGCAGTTCCGCGCCGGTCGGGTCGAGCGTGACCCAGCCGCCGCGGGGCGGGCTGATCGCGGTCCAGGTGACGGTGTTGACCGAGAGCGGCAGCGTGAGGGACACGGGCTCCGCGTCATCCGCCCCCTGGTCGAGCTTGCGGGTCACCCGCTCGGCGAGCGAGCGCACCGGCACGACGGTGTCGAACTCGGTCGGCTCGGCGAGCTCGAACGTGCGCAGCCCGAGCACCGTGGGGGTCTCGTCGAGCAGCCCGATCGGGTACAGCGCGGCGACGTACACCGCGAGCACCTGCCCGGCGGCGATGAGCCGCACCGAACCGTTCTCCACCCGCTCGGCGCGGCCGAGCAACACCTGGAGATCGCGCAGGGCGAGGCCGTCGACGAGGGTGAAGGAGTCGCTCATGACCCACCTAAACTACAGGGCGTGCCCGACCCGCTGGATTCGCTGCTCGCCGCGCTCGACCTGACCGACACCGGTGCCCGCACCAGCGAGGACATCTTCACGGGGCCCAGCCAGTGGGTGCCCGGCGGCCGGGTCTTCGGCGGGCAGGTGCTCGCGCAGTCGCTGGTCGCCGCGATCCGCACGGTCGCCGAGGACCGCGTCGTGCACTCCATGCACGCCTACTTCCTGCGGCCGGGCGACGTCAGCCAGCCGATCACGTTCTCCGTCGACCGCATCCACGACGGCCGCTCGTTCTCCACCCGCCGTACGCAGGCGTACCAGTACGGGCAGCCGATCCTGTCGATGATCGCGTCGTTCCAGACGGATGACCCGGGGCTCGAGCACCAGGTGGAGATGCCGCTCGACGTGCCCGACCCCGAGAGCGTTCCGGACGAGAACCAGCTGCTCGGCGGGCTCGAGCACCCGATGGCCAAGTACTGGGCGACGTCGCGCCCGTTCGAGATGCGTCACGTCCCCTCCCCCGTCTACCTCAGCGTCGAGGGCGAGCGCGTCGCCTCGCAGGCCGTGTGGATGCGGAGCATCGGCCCGCTGCCCGACGACGAGAACCTGCACCGCGCCGCCCTCGCGTACGTGAGCGACTACACGCTGCTCGAGCCGATCATCCGCCGGCACGGGGTCGCCTGGGCGACGCCGGGGCTGAAAGCGGCGAGCCTCGACCACGCGATGTGGTGGCACCGCTTCGCCCGCGTCGACGAGTGGCTGCTGTACGTGCAGGAGTCGCCGAACGCGATCGGCGGGCGCGGCCTGACGACGGGGCGGATCTTCGACCGCGAGGGCAGGCTCGTCGCGAGCGTCGCGCAGGAGGGCATGGTCCGGGTCAGCCGTCGGGACTGACGACTCGAACCCGGTACGACGAAGGGGGCGGATGCCGTGGCATCCGCCCCCTTCGTCGTATCCGCTAGTGGCGCTTGGTGAAGGCGACCGGCTCTTCGAGGTACGGCGTCCAGACGGCGCGCTCCTGGTCGGTGAGCCGGCGCGGGCGCATCGTCTCGGAGTCGAGCAGCACGATCGTGGTCGCCGCGCGGGTGTACATGACGAACGGCTCGACGCCGAGGGGCGAGCACACCTCGTAGCAGACCTCGATGCTCGATCCGCCGAGGCGCCCGAGCCAGAGCTGGATGTCGAGGGGCTGGCGCATGTACGGAATCGGCACGAGGTACTCGACCTCCTGCCGCGCGATCACCGTGACCGTGTTCGAGCCGGGGCGGGCGTCGAGCACCGCGGTGCCCTGCTCCTCGCTCGCGTGCTCGGTCGCCCAGAACGCCGCGATGCGCGCCTCTTCGAGCAGGCGCAGCATCTCGGCGTTGTTGACGTGCCCGTAGGCGTCGAGGTCGCTCCACCGCAGCCGGGTGGGCACGTGCATCCGGGCCATGGTCAGTCCCTCGTCAGGCGGCGGTGGGTCTGGCGACCGGGCTTGAGGGCGTCCGGCCCGAGGCGCTCGAGCTTGTTCTGCTCGTACGCCTCGAAGTTGCCCTCGAACCAGTACCAGTTGGCGGGGTTCTCGTCGGTGCCCTCGTAGGCGAGGATGTGCGTCGCGATCCGGTCGAGGAACCACCGGTCGTGGGTGATGACGACGGCGCAGCCGGGGAACTCGAGCAGAGCGCCCTCGAGCGACCCGAGGGTCTCGACGTCGAGGTCGTTCGTGGGCTCGTCGAGCAGCAGCAGGTTGCCGCCCTGCTTGAGGGTGAGCGCCAGGTTGAGGCGGTTGCGCTCACCACCGGAGAGCACGCCGGCCTTCTTCTGCTGGTCGGGCCCCTTGAAGCCGAACTGGCTGACGTAGGCACGCGAGGGGATCTCGGTCTTGCCGACCTGGATGTAGTCGAGGCCGTCGGAGACGACCTCCCACAGCGTCTTGTTCGGGTCGATGCCGCCGCGGCTCTGGTCGACGTAGGAGATGTCGACCGTCTCGCCGATCTTCAGCTGACCGCCGTCGAGCGGCTCGAGCCCGACGATCGTCTTGAACAGCGTGGTCTTGCCGACGCCGTTCGGGCCGATGACGCCGACGATGCCGTTGCGGGGCAGCGTGAAGCTGAGACCGTCGATGAGCACCCGGCCGTCGAAGCCCTTGTGCAGCTTGGAGGCCTCGATGACCTGCGCGCCGAGGCGCGGGCCCACCGGGATCACGATCTCCTCGAAGTCGAGCTTCCTCGTGCGCTCCGCCTCCGCGGCCATCTCCTCGTAGCGGGCGAGGCGCGCCTTCGACTTCGCCTGGCGACCCTTCGCGTTCGAGCGGACCCACTCGAGCTCGTCCGCGAGGCGCTTGGCGAGCTTCGCGTCCTTCTTGCCCTGCACCTGCAGGCGCTCGCGCTTCTTCTCGAGGTAGGTCGAGTAGTTGCCCTCGTAGGGGTAGAGGCGACCGCGGTCGACCTCGGCGATCCACTCGGCGACGTGGTCGAGGAAGTACCGGTCGTGGGTCACGGCGAGCACGGCGCCCGGGTAGGACTTCAGATGCTGCTCGAGCCAGAGCACGCTCTCGGCGTCGAGGTGGTTGGTGGGCTCGTCGAGGAGCAGCAGGTCGGGCTTCTCGAGCAGCAGCTTGCAGAGCGCGACGCGGCGCTTCTCACCACCGGAGAGGTTGGCGACGCTCGCGTCCGGCGGCGGGGTGCGCAGGGCGTCCATCGCCTGCTCGAGCTGGCTGTCGAGGTCCCACGCGTCGGCCGCGTCGATCTCCTCCTGCAGCGTGCCCATCTCGGCGAGGAGCGCGTCGAAGTCGGCGTCGGGCTCGGCCATCGCAAGACCGATCGCGGCGTGCCGGTCGATCTTGTCCTTGATGTCGCGGACCGCCTCCTGCACGTTCTCGAGCACCGTCTTGGTCTCGTCGAGCTCGGGCTCCTGCATGAGGATCCCGACGGAGTATCCGGGGCTGAGTCGGGCCTCACCGTTCGAAGGCTGGTCGAGCCCCGCCATGATCTTGAGGATGGTCGACTTCCCGGCGCCGTTCGGGCCGACGACGCCGATCTTGGCACCGGGCAGGAACGACATGGTGACGTCGTCGAGGATGAGCTTGTCGCCCACCGTCTTTCGAGCGCGCACCATCGAGTAGATGTATTCGGCCATGGGGTCGATTCTATTTGGGACCGGGGACCTCGCCGCGCGCCCGGGTGGGGAGCGGCTACGCCGAGAGCGGATGCCGAGGCGCGGTCGGCATCCCGACTCGGTCGGTCTCCGCAGTCACGGGTCGATGGCCGCAAGGCCGTCCGTCCAGCCGTCGATTCGTCGCGCCGCCGGCGACCTATGCCGCTACCAGTCGATCGGTCGCGTCTGACCGATGAGGCAGCCGCCCGTGCCGAGCGGCGCGGCCACCACGCTCGTGTACCCGCCCGCGCCCTTCTGCCCGACGAGGCACTGCCCGGCGAGCAGCACCGAGAACTGCACGTTGTCGGCGGCGTTGCCCGTCGGGGTGTCGTCGTAGGTCACCTGCATGGCGGCCTTATCGAAGCCCGCGGCCGCGAGCGCGTCCACGAGCTCACGCCCGCCGGCATCCGGACGCTCGGCGAGCAGGGCGGAGACCACGGAGTCGAAGTACGCCTTGCTCGCCTCGGCGGACGAGGGATCGAGGACGGGTGCCGCCGGCTCTGCAACGGGGCTGCCCGACGCGGCGGGCGACGCCGTCGGGTCAGCCGCACCCGGCGACTGCGCGGCCTGCGTGCAGCCGGCGAGCGCCACGACGAGCACGAGGCTCGCGAGCGCGCGAAGAGAGGCGGCACGACTCATCCGCTCCCCCTTCGCGCACTCGTGGCTCGATCGAGGGCAGTCTAGGTGCGGCAAGTGACGGCGACGCGACCTCAGAACGGGACCGGCGCGGCGTCCGCCGGTGCCGGCACGAGAGCGGGCCGCCAGCCCCCGTCCGGGGTATCGGCCGCCGGCTGCTCGACGGCCTCGCCCTGCTCCTCGGCGTCGTGATCGACATCGTGATCGGCCTGCTCCTCGGGCTGGGACGAGCGCCGGCGGGACCAGCGACCCGTACCGAGGGCGAGGTCGTGGCCGATGTGCTTCGCCTCGATCTCGACGCTGCGGCCCGACTTGCCGTTGCCCTCCCAGTCCTTGATGCGGACCCTGCCCGAGATGATGACGGCGTCGCCCTTGGCGAGGCTCGCCTCGACGTTCTCGGCCAGCGAGCGGAACGCGGAGACGTCGAACCAGTTCGTGTGCCCGTCGGACCACTCCCCCGTGCGCTTGTCCTGCTTGCGGGAGGTGGCGGCGATGCGGAAGTTGACGATGGGAACGCCGGAGGCGACCACGAAGCGCGGGGGCGTCGCGACGACGCCGGTGACGGTGATGGAGGAATCGATCATGCCGTCGAGTCTCGGCACCGGGGACATGGAACGGGCCGGGCTGCCGCGATCTGCGGAGGCCCGGCCCGAACCGGTGACTGTGGAGGACTGGTCGTCAGTGGCCGACGAACTCCGGCCGTTCGGCACCGGGTCCGAGGCTCGCGTGCAGCGCCTGCATCGCGACCTCGAGGGTGGGGTAGGTCCCCGTCGCTTCGTGCCCCGCGCGCTTGACGGCGAAGCCGTCCGCGGTGCGGTGCACGCTGCCCACCACGCCGGCGGCGGTGTAGGCGACCCAGGTGCGGGTCAGGGTGGAGGTGGAGGAGTCACTCATCGTCGAGTCCCCTTTCATGCGGTACATGCGTCGAGGGTGGCACCCGAACGGGCACCACCCTCGACGTTAGCCCCCGGAGCGGTCCGGGTGAAGGGGGTCAGGACGCGAGGACGTACTCCGCGTACGACTTGCGCACCTTGTTGACCTTCGGCAGCGCGACCGCGAGGCAGTAGCCCTGGCCGGGGTTCTTCGCAAAGAAGTCCTGGTGGTACTCCTCGGCACGGAAGAACTCGCCGAGGGGGCTGATCTCGGTCACGATCCCGCCGTCCCAGATCTCGGCCGCGCGGTCGCGAGCGGCCTCGAAGACGGCCTTCTCCTCGTCGTCGCGGTAGAACATCGCCGAGCGGTACTGCGTGCCGACGTCCGCGCCCTGCCGGTTGAGCTGGCGCGGGTCGTGCAGGGTGAAGAACACGTCGAGGATGACGTCGGCCGGGATGACCTCCGGGTCGAACGTGACGGCGACGGCCTCGGCGTGCCCGGTCGCACCCGTGCACACGGCCTCGTAGCTGGGGTTCTTGAAGCTGCCGCCGGTGTAGCCGGAGACGACGTCACTCACGCCGCGGAGGGTGCGGTAGACGGCGTCGAGACACCAGAAGCATCCGCCGGCGAGCACGAAAGTCTGCATGAGGAAGACCCTACTTTCTGTCGTGGGAGTCGCCTCCTGCAACCGTTCCCTGCCGTCGGTCATTCCCTCCTGGGAGCGCTCTATAGGCTGGCGCCATGCCCTATGAAGCGCACCCCGACCGCTACGAGTCCATGAGCTACGCCCGCGTCGGCCGGAGCGGTCTGCTCCTGCCCGAGATCTCCCTCGGCCTCTGGCACAACTTCGGTGACGACAAGCCGCTCGAGACGCAGCGGGCGATCCTCCGCCGCGCGTTCGACCTCGGGATCACCCACTTCGACCTGGCCAACAACTACGGCCCGCCCGCCGGATCGGCCGAGCAGAACTTCGGCACGATCTGGGCCCAGGACTTCCGCCCGTACCGCGACGAGATCATCGTCTCGACCAAGGCCGGCTACTACATGCACGAAGGCCCCTACGGCGAGTGGGGCTCGCGCAAGTACCTGCTGTCGAGCCTCGACAAGAGCCTCGCCCGCATGGGCCTCGACTACGTCGACATCTTCTACTCGCACCGCCCCGACCCGGAGACCCCGATCGAGGAGACGATGGGCGCGCTCGCGAGCGCGGTGCACCAGGGCAAGGCGCTCTACGTCGGCATCTCGAACTACGACCCCGAGCAGACGCGCGCCGCGTACGCCGCGCTCGCCGAGCACAAGGTGCCGGTGCTCATCCACCAGCCGCGCTACAGCATGTTCGACCGGCACATCGAGGACGGTCTCTTCCCCGTGCTCGAGGAGCTCGGCATGGGCAGCATCGTGTTCTCCCCGCTCGCGCAGGGCCTGCTGACCGACCGCTACCTCAAGGGCATTCCGGAGGACTCGCGTGCCGCGGAGGGCCGCTTCCTCAAGGCCGAGAGCATCGACGACACCTACCTCGAGCGGGCCAACGCCCTCAACGAGATCGCGAAGGGGCGGGGCCAGACCCTCGCCCAGCTCGCGCTGCGCTGGGTGCTGCGTCAGCCGCAGGTCACGAGCGCGCTCATCGGCGCCTCGAGCGTCGCGCAGCTCGAGAACAACGTCGCGGCGCTCGACAAGGCCCCGCTGACCGAGGACGAGATCGCGGCGATCGAGCCCTACGCCGTGCACGGCACCGCCCTGCGCTGACGGTCGGCCTCCCGTGCGGCCGGTGCGGGGAACGGATGTCGGAGGTGCTCCCTACCTTCGGAACGTCCCTTCCACCCCGGCCGGCCGCACGAACGGAGAAGCCATGACCACCCTCGACTTCGCTCCCCGCACCCACTCCGCCCTGCCGTCCGTCCTCCAGCTGCACTCGAAGCTGTGGCGGGTGACGAAGCCGGGCGGCGAGGTGCTCGGGTACATCGAGGCCTTCGACGCCGTCGGCGGCGAGCGGTTCCGCGCCAAGCGCTTCTTCGCGACCCGTCGCACGTTCGTGGAGATCGGCGAATTCTGGCGCATGGATGACGCGACGGACTCGCTCCGGTTCGCCTGACGCGCTCCTGATCGGCCGCTTTCCCGGACGCGGCGGCGTGTCGCAGCCGCTCCCGGCCCGATCCCTCAACCTCCGGTTTATGGTTCGGGCATGCAGTGGTTGAACGACTTCGTCGACTGGATCGGCTCCGAGCAGGGCGCCGCTCTCCTCACGACCGTGATCGTGCCGTTCGTCGCGATCGTCCTCGCCGGGATCATCGGCGGCGTGCTCGGACGCGGCGCGGTGAAGCGGATCGTGCGTCAGCGCGACGCCGACTACAAGGCGGGGATCGTCGCCTCGCTCGTCGCCTCGGCGCGCCGCGCGAGCCAGTGGAGCACGCTCAACGGCGAGGAGCGTCAGTACGCCGAGACGCTCGCCGGCGAGGCGGACATCCGGCTGCGTCTGCTGCCCCTCGCCGGGGCGAGCGTCGCCGCCGACTGGGCTGCGCACGAGATCGCCGAGCTGCGCAAGCACTCGGTCTCGTACAGCCGCTCGAGCGAGCAGATGGTCACCGACTTCCGCGACCGTCTCGTCGAGTGGGAGT
This sequence comes from Desertivibrio insolitus, assembly GCF_017355965.1. Taxonomy (GTDB): domain Bacteria; phylum Actinomycetota; class Actinomycetes; order Actinomycetales; family Microbacteriaceae; genus JAFIQW01. Next base: position 73,671 of record NZ_JAFIQW010000005.1, on the reverse strand, counting down.
TCCGCCCCCGCCGGGCCCGCAAGCAGTTCGTGCAGGACCTCGAGCGCTGGCGCTTCGAGCAGAACGACACGGAGCAGGAGCTCGAGGAGCGCCAGCAGGCGTGGATCCACGAGCGCACCAGCGCGGCGCGCGTCGCCGCGGCCGCGAAGCCGGCACCGCTCGCCCCCGTGCCCGTCGAGAAGCCCGCCCCGACCGTCGCCGCTCCCGTCGCCGAGAAGCCCGAGGAGAAGGGGCCCTCGTTCTCCTGGACCCCGCCCGTCAAGGCGCAGGAGCCGGAGCCCGCTCCCCTGCCCGAGCGCAAGCCGGTGGGCGAGAACGGTCTCGACGAGGACGGCCTGAGCGAGACCCAGGCTCTCGAGCCCGTGCCCGCCGGAGGCGAGAAGCACTAGACCTTCACTGAAGCGGGGTCGGCGTCACTGACGTCGGCCCCGTTTCTCGTTGCGGCGGAGTTCTACGCAGTGGCCCGGTCAGGAGATGAGAAGACCCCGCGAGAGCCGCTCCCGGCTACCGCGCCCCCGGCAGGAATCGGACCTGCGACCAAGAGATGAGAAGGCCCCGCGAAAGCCGCTCCCGGCTACTGCGCCCCCGGCAGGAATCGAACCTGCGACCAAGAGATTAGAAGGCTCCTGCTCTATCCGCTGAGCTACGGGGGCAGCACCGTCAAGATACCGCAGCCCTCGCTCGCGGCCCGGTTCGCCGGGGTCAGCCCGCCTTCGCGAGGGCGACGAGCACCTGGTTGACCGTGGGTACGCCCGTCGCCCGGAAGAGCTCGTGCCCGTCGGGACCGTCGATGACGACTGTCGGCGTCGCGACGATGCCGCGGTCCTCGGTCAGGTCCGCCTCGCGGGCGACGTCGATCTCGCGGATGCGCGCCTGCGGCACGAGCCGCGCGGCGGCGTCGAGCACCTGCCGCGTCGCGGCACAGGGCCGGCAGAACGCCGAACTGAAGAACAGCACGTCCACCTCGAGGAGAACGGATGCCCCGGGCGGGCTATTCCGGCGGGGGTCAGCCGACGAGCAGCAGCACCGCCGCGACGACCGAGAGCGCCGCGAGCACGAGCGCGATCGTCACGAGCACGAGGTGCACGGTGTAGAAGCGGGTGCGACGGCCCGAGGCATCCGTCGCCCTGGGGTCCTTCGCGACGCGGCGGAGGAACTGGGGCCAGGCGACGATGTTGAAGACCGCTCCGAGCAGGAGCACCACGACGGCGAATGCGACCACGTGGTCAGGCTAGCCGCCGCCATCGGGTTGTCCGCCCTGCGGCATAGACTGGCGAAATGCCGAGTTCTTCCGACCGTCTCGTCTGGATCGACTGCGAGATGACGGGCCTCGACATCGGCGTCGACGAGCTCGTCGAGGTCGCCGTCGTCGTCACGGACTTCGACCTCGTGCCCGTCGACCCGGGCTTCTCGATCGTGATCAACCCCGACAAGACGGCGCTCGACAACATGAGCGACTTCGTGCGGGAGATGCACACCGAGAGCGGTCTGCTCGAGCAGATCCCGAACGGCGTCACCCTCGCCGAGGCCGAGTTCGAGGTGCTCGAATACATCCTGCGCTGGGTGCCCACCGGCGGTCAGGCGCCGCTCGCCGGCAACACGATCGGCACCGACCGCACCTTCCTCGCGAAGTACATGCCTCGGGTCGACAACCACCTGCACTACCGCAGCATCGACGTCTCCTCGATCAAGGAGCTCGCCCGCCGCTGGTTCCCCCGCATCTACTTCAACGCGCCGCAGAAGGCCGGCGGCCACCGCGCCCTCGCCGACATCCTCGAGTCGATCCGCGAGCTCGACTACTACCGCCGAGCGGTGTTCGTGCCCGAGCCCGGACCCACGAGTGAGGACGCGCAGGCGGCCGCGAAGGCGGTCGTGGACGTGTGGGCCTCTCGGCTGTAATAGACTCTCGTAGTCGCGCGGCAGGTTCGCGCGCCGCGGTGGGTATAGCTCAGTCGGTAGAGCGCCTGGTTGTGGTCCAGGAGGTCGCGGGTTCAAGCCCCGTTACTCACCCCAATGGCCCGGTCCTAGTGACCGGGCCTTTTCCTTTCCGTGTGCACGCCTGTCTGCGACTTCCCCGCACCTGGAGCCGCCTCCCAGGCTGCGCGGGGACGGTGGAAACATGAGCGAGAACAAGAAGACCCCGGAGGACCCGAACTCGGAGGGCCAGGGCGTCGGCAGCGAGGGCACCATCCCCTCGTCCGACACCGGTCTGTCGGTGACCGTCGGCGAGGAGTCGACGTTCGAGCCCGAGGAGGACGAGCTGGCCGACCCCGAGGAGGGCGACCAGTAGCCTTTCCGGCATGGCTGACCTGTCGGAGATCGACGCCGAGGCGTTCGAGCGCATCGTCGTCGAGGAACTCGACGCGCTGCCGGACGAGATGGTCGAGGGACTCGACAACGTCGTCTTCGTGACGGAGGACCGCCCCGAGGACGGCACCCTCGACCTGCTCGGCGTGTACGAGGGCGTGGCGCTCACCGAGCGCGGGCAGTACGGCTTCGGCGAGCTGCCCGACCGCATCGTGCTCTTCCGCGAGCCGCTCCTCGCGCACAGCGACGACCTCGACGACCTGCGCGACCAGGTGCACATCACCCTCGTGCACGAGATCGCGCACTTCTACGGCATCGACGACGAGGAGCTGCACCGGCTCGGCTGGGACTGACCCGGCAGAGCGGCGGGCAACGAGCGGTCAGACCGGCAGGTCGCGCCCGTCGACCACGACGTCGGCCAGCAGGTCCGAGCGTTCACGGGCGTAGAACGCGTCCTCCTGCGCCGCCCAGCGGTCCCACTCGCGCTCGTAGCTCTCGCCGTCGCGGGCGATGGCCCTCCGGTGCCGTTCGGCCGCGTCGAGCTCGATCCACACGCCGAGGGTCGCCAGCGACCGAGCCGACCGGCTGAGGGCGCCACACCCCTCGACGACGAGCGGCCGCGCGGGATCGATCCGCCGCTCCGGCATGTGCCGCGCGGCGTGCCAGTCCCAGGGGCGCCAGCGGCCGTGCGGCAGCAGGTCCTCCCACACGGCGCGGCTGCCCGCCTCGAGGCCGTCCCACCCGGGATAGAGGTCGTCGAGCCGCACGAGGTCGGCGTCGAGCGCGGCCGCGACCGCGGCCGCGAGTGTGCTCTTGCCCGAGCCCGAGCGGCCGTCGATCAGCACGACGGGCCGCGGACCCGTGACACGGTCGGTGACGGTGTGTACCGCCTCGTCGAGATTCACCGCGCGCCGATGAACGTGAAGGCGCCGGTCAGCACGGATGCCGCGAGCGAGAGCGCCGCGATCGCGACGCCGATCCCGACGAGCACCCACTCGGCACGACCGAAGCGGGCCTGCCGGGCCCAGGTGCGCCGGGTGCCGCTGCCGAACCCCCGCGCCTCCATGGCGACGGACAGCGCGCCGGCGCGCCGGATCGCGAACACCAGCAGAGAGAACCCCAGTCCGCCGACGAAGCGCAACCGCCCGAGCAGTCCGCCCGCGTCGCCGACCCCGCGCGCCCGTCGCGCCGAGACGAGCACGCGCCAGTCCTCGACGAGCAGCCCGACGAGCCGGAAGGCCGCCAGTCCGCCGAGCACGAACCGGGCCGGCAGGCGCCACGTCTGCGCGAGGCCGTCCGCGAGGTCGGTCGTGTCGACGGTCGCGACGAGGAGGGTCGCGGGGATGCCGATGGCGAGCACCCTCAGCAGGGCGGCGAGCGCGAGGGCGAGCGACCCGTCGCTGACGGTGATGAGCAGGAAGCGGAAGTGGACCTCCCCCGACGGTGCACCGTACAGGGCGATCGTCAGCGCCGTCAGCGGGGCCGCGACGAGGATCGGCACGAGCCGCACGAGCAGCGCCCGCCACGGCACGCCGGCGAAGGGCAGCAGGAGCAGCACGCAGGCGAGGGCCGTCGACGCGGAGACGGGGTCGATCGTGATGAGCAGCGCGAGGCCGATGACGGCGGACGCGGCGATCTTCGCGACCGGGTTGATGCGATGCACGACGCGGTCTCCGCGCACTGGGGCGAGGAGGGTCGTCACGCCGCCTCCCGGGTGCGGCCCAGGCGGTGCTCGGCGGCGCCGAGACCCTCGACCACGGCGGGGTCGTGGGTCACGGCGAGGATCGCGCGACCGGCGTCGAGCTGCTCGCCCAGCAGGGCGATCAGCTCGCGCCAGGTGCGGGCGTCCTGACCGAACGTCGGCTCGTCCAGCACGATCACCGAGGGCGAGGTCGCGAGCACCGTGGCGACCGAGAGCCGCCGCTTCTCACCGCCCGAGAGGGTGTGCGGGTTCGCCTTCGCGAGCCTGCCGAGCCGCAGGCGTTCGAGGAGCGGATCGACGACGGCGGCGAGGGCGGCACCCCGCAGACCGAGCGCGCGGGGCCCCAGTTCGAGCTCGGCCTGCACGGAGCCGGTGAGGAACTGATGCTCTGGGCTCTGGAACACCGTGCCGATCCGGGTCAGCAGGTCGCGGGAGCGCCAGCGCACGGGCTCGGCGGAGGCGAGGCCCTGCCGGAGAGCGGCGGATGCCTCCAGCTGCCCGCCCCGCGGGGCGAGCAGCCCCGCGAGCGTCAGCGCGAGCGTCGATTTGCCGGCCCCATTCGGTCCGGTGATCGCGAGCGCGGCGCCCCGGCGCACGTCGAGCGCGATCCCCCGCGCGACGGGGTGTGCGCGCTCGCGCCCGACCGCGAGGTCGCTCGCGGAGAGCAGCACGGCACCGTCCTCCGAGCGGAGGAGCGGCGCGGGCAGCTGTGCGCCGGGCACCCAGACCCCGGCGGCGTCGAGCCGCGCGCCGTGCCGGGCGAGCACGTCGGCGGGGCGGCCGTCGGCGATCACCCCGTCCGCGCCGAGCACGACGACGCGGTCGACGAAATCCCACCAGGTGGCGACGCGGTGTTCCACGACGACGACGGTGCGCTCCCCCGCGATCCGCTCGAGCGCGTCGCGCACCTCGGCGACCCCGTCGGGGTCGAGATTCGCCGTCGGCTCGTCGAGCAGCAGCAGTCCCGGCTCCATCGCGAGCACGCCGGCGAGCGCGAGGCGCTGCTTCTGTCCTCCGGAGAGGGCGGAGGTCGAGCGGTCGAGCGGCACGTCGAGGCCGACCGCGGCGAGCGCGGCGGTGACGCGCGGCCCGATCTCGGCCGGCGGCGTGCCGAGGTTCTCGAGACCGAACGCGACGTCGTCACCGACCCTCGCGAGCACCGCCTGCGTGTCGGGGTCCTGCAGCACGAGGCCGATGCGCTCGCGGGCATCCGCGGGGTGCCGGCCGTCGACCGACACCGAGCCCTGCTCCTCCCCCTCGTCCGAACCGCCGAGCAGGCCGGCGATGCCGTGCAGAAGGGTCGACTTGCCCGACCCGGATGCCCCGAGCAGCAGCACCCGCTCCCCCGGCTCGATCACGAGGTCGATCCCGGAGACGGCGAAGTCGCGCCGGGTAGCGTGCCGCCAGCCCCAGCCCCGCAGTTCGACGCGGGCGCCGGGGGCCGGGGCGGCGGGGATGGACAGGGTCAGACCCGTTCGCCGTGCTCGCGCCCGGCGGCGAAGCGCGAGAGGGCTCCGGTGCGGGCGAGGGCGCGCACGAGCGCCCAGCCCAGTAGTCCGGCGAGCACGACGCCCGTGACGATCGAGCTGATCGTGTAGACGACGCCGAACAGCGGGGTGAGCGACGAGGCGTACCAGACGACGAGGTCGTTGACCGCCATGGCGAGACCTGCGCCCGCGCCGGCGAGCAGCGCCGGCACGAGGCCCCAGCGGCGGTAGAGGAAGAGCGCGAACACGAGCTCCGCGCCGATGCCCTGCACGAGGCCGGCCTCGATCGTCCACCAGCCCCACTCGTTCGGCACGATCAGCACCGAGACGGTCGCGGCGAGCAGCTCGGTGTAGAGCGCGGCGCCGGGTTTGCGGATGACGAGGGCGCCGAGCACGGCGGGCAGGAGCCAGATTCCGGCGAGCAGGGCGCTGAGGCCCGGGACGACCGCGCCGAGCGCGTCGCGCAGCGGGGTGCCGGCGGCGTTCCAGAGGATGAAGACGAGCCCGAGGGCGACGCCCAGCACGCTCGCGGTGACGATGTCGACGACACGCCAGCGGGTGGAGGCGGGACGGCGGGTGCCCGTGGGGGCGGCGGTGGTGGTCACGAAGATCGTGCCCCTTTCGTGGATGCGAAATGGAAGGGCACGGGTAGAGGTCCTCCCTGCGCTGGCATGACCCAGATCAGGTTCGACGGTCGAAGGTTGAGAACCTTCCTCTCAGCCCGGCTCACCGGACTCCCGTGGTGTCGCCCAGCATAGGCTCGAAGGATGGAGTTCTGCATCTTCACCGAGCCCCAGCAGGGCGCGAGCTACGACACCCTCCTCGCCACGGCGCAGGCCGCCGAGGATCTCGGCTTCGACGGCTGGTTCCGCAGCGACCACTACCTCGTGATGGGCGACGGCGACGGCCTGCCCGGGCCGACGGATGCCTGGACCACGCTCGCCGCCCTGGCCCGCGAGACGAAGCGAGTGCGTCTCGGCACCCTCGTCTCGAGCGCGACCTATCGCTACCCCGGCATCCTCGCGATCCAGGTCGCCCAGGTGGACCAGATGTCCGGTGGCCGGGTCGAGCTCGGGCTCGGCACCGGGTGGTACGAGCAGGAGCACCGCGCGTACGGCATCCCGTTCCCGGCGAAGCGCTTCGGGCTGCTCGAGGAGCAGCTCGCGATCGTCAGCGGCCTGCTCTCGACGCCGCTCGGCGAGACGTTCTCGTACTCCGGCGAGCACTACACCCTCGAGGACGCTCCGGCCCTGCCGAAGCCCGTGCAGTCCCCCGTGCCGCTCATCGTCGGGGGCGGCGGACCGAAGAAGACCCCGGCACTCGCCGCGAAGTACGCCACCGAGTACAACGCGGGCTTCGCGACGGTCGCCGACGTCGAGGCCAAGCTCGGCCGCACCAAGGCGGCGGTGGCGGAGGCCGGTCGCGACGCGGCATCCATCAAGTACTCCGTCGCGGGCACGACGGTCACGGGCGCGGACGAGGCGACGGTTCGGCGGCGCGCCGATGCGACCGGCACGACCCCCGAGGACGTGCGGCACGGCGGCTTCGGCGGCACCGCGAGCGAGGTCGTCGACAAGATCGGGACCTTCAAGGAGATGGGCATCACCCGCGTGTACTTCCAGGTGATGGATCTCGCCGATCTGGACCACCTGGAATTCATCGCGCAAGAAGTGGTTCCCCAGGTGCGCTGACGGGTATGGGGGTCTCAGAGGATGCCTCTCAGGTTCCTCTCGCTACGTTGAGAAAAATCCCCCAACGGAGGTACCTAGCAGTGCAGACCTGGCCCGGTAGTCCCTATCCGCTCGGCGCGACCTTCGACGGGAGCGGCACGAACTTCGCGCTGTTCAGCGAGGCCGCGGAACGTGTCGAGCTCTGTCTCTTCGACGACGCCGGAGAGGAGACGCGCGTCGAACTGCACGAGGTCGACGCCTACGTGTGGCACGCGTACCTGCCGTCCGTGCAGCCCGGTCAGCGCTACGGCTACCGCGTGCACGGCCCGTACGACCCGGAGAACGGCCTTCGGATGAATCCGAACAAGCTGCTCCTCGACCCGTACGCGAAGGCCACGACCGGGGAGATCGACTGGGACCAGTCGCTCTTCTCGTACAACTTCGGCGACCCGGACTCGCGCAACGACGACGACTCGGCCGCGCACATGACGAAGGGCGTGGTCATCAACCCGTTCTTCGACTGGCAGGGCGACCGTCACCCGCGCACCCCGTACAACGAGACGATCGTCTACGAGGGCCACATCAAGGGCCTCACGATGCGTCACCCCGACCTGCCCGAGGAGCTCCGCGGCACGTACGCCGGCGTCGCGCACCCGGTGATCATCGAGCACCTGCAGAAGCTCGGCGTCACCGCCCTCGAGCTCATGCCCGTGCACCAGTTCGTGCAGGACTCCACCCTGCTCGACAAGGGCCTGCGCAACTACTGGGGCTACAACACCCTCGGCTTCTTCGCGCCGCACAGCGCCTACTCCTCCACCGGCACGCAGGGCCAGCAGGTGCAGGAGTTCAAGAGCATGGTGCGCGCACTCCACTCGGTGGGCATCGAGGTCATCCTCGACGTGGTCTACAACCACACCGCCGAGGGCAACCACATGGGCCCGACCCTGTCGTTCCGCGGCATCGACAACCAGGCGTACTACCGCCTCGTCGACGACGACCAGCGCTACTACATGGACTACACGGGCACCGGCAACACCCTCAACGTGCGCCACCCGCACTCGCTGCAGCTGATCATGGACTCGCTGCGCTACTGGGTGACCGAGATGCACGTCGACGGCTTCCGCTTCGACCTCGCGTCGGCGCTCGCCCGCGAGTTCTACGAGGTCGACCGCCTCGCGACCTTCTTCGAACTCGTGCAGCAGGACCCGGTGGTCTCGCAGGTGAAGCTCATCGCCGAGCCGTGGGACGTCGGCCCCGGCGGCTACCAGGTGGGCAACTTCCCGCCCCAGTGGTCGGAGTGGAACGGCAAGTACCGCGACACCGTGCGCGACTTCTGGCGCGGCGAGCCCTCGACGCTCGGCGAGTTCGTCAGCCGCATCTCCGGCTCCGCGGACCTCTACGAGGGCTCCGGACGCCGCCCCGTGGCATCCATCAACTTCGTCACGGCGCACGACGGCTTCACGATCCGGGACCTCGTCTCGTACAACGAGAAGCACAACGAGGCGAACGGCGAGGACAACAACGACGGCGAATCGCACAACCGCTCCTGGAACTGCGGCGTCGAAGGCCCGACCGACGACCCGCACGTGCTGAACCTGCGGGCGAAGCAGCAGCGGAACTTCATCGCGACGCTGCTGCTGTCGCAGGGCGTGCCGATGATCCTGCACGGCGACGAGCTCGGCCGCACCCAGCAGGGCAACAACAACACCTACGCCCAGGACAACGAGCTGACCTGGATCGACTGGGAGCACGCCGACCAGCCGCTCATCGAGTTCACGGCGGCGGTCGCCCGGCTTCGCAAGGAGCACCCGACCTTCCACCGCAACCGGTTCTTCAACGGCCGCCCGGTGCGCCGCGCCGAGGGCGAGCCGCTGCCGGACGTCGTGTGGCTCTCGCCGGAGGGCGAGGCCATGAGCGAGGACGACTGGGAGTCGGGCTTCGGCCGGGCGATCGGGATGTTCCTCAACGGCCAGGGCATCCGCGGGCGCAACGCGCGCGGCGAGCGCATCACCGACCAGAACTTCGTGCTCTACTTCAACGCCCACGACGACACCGTCGACTTCACCCTGCCGGCGGACGAGTACGGCGCCACCTGGGAGGTCATGGTCGACACGGCCGGCGAGACGGTCGGCTCCGACCTGAAGCCGGAGTCGCAGCTCCCGGTCGCCGGGAAGGCGCTCGTCGTGCTCCGCGAGAAGAAGCTCGTCGAGGAGGACACCGACCCGAGCGTCGCCGCCTCCCTCGCCGTGCTCGCGAACGCCGCGGGCGACCTCGCCGGCAACGCCGCTCCCGCTCCGACGATGGGTCAGTGACATGTCGCGCATCCCGATCTCGACCTACCGTTTGCAGGTGCGGGAGAGCTTCGACCTCTTCGCCGCCGCCGACGTCGCGGAGTACATCCGCGACCTCGGCGCGGACTGGGTCTACCTCTCCCCGCTCCTGACGGCGGAGCAGGGCAGCGACCACGGCTACGACGTCACCGACCACTCGCAGGTCGACCCGACCCGCGGCGGCGCCGTCGGCCTCGAGACCGTCGCCGACCGAGCGCACCTGCTCGGTCTCGGCGTGCTCGTCGACATCGTGCCCAACCACATGGGCGTCGCGACGCCGCACCAGAACGGCTGGTGGTGGGACCTGCTGACCCACGGACGGCAGTCGCGCTACGCGGAGGCGTTCGACGTCGACTGGGAGTTCGGCGGCGGCAAGGTGCGCATCCCGGTGCTCGGCAGCGAGGACGACCTCGACAAGCTCGAGGTCGTCGACGGCGAGCTGCGCTACTACGACAACCGCTTCCCGCTCGCGCCCGGCACGGCCGACGACGGGGCGGATGCCAGGACGGTGCACTCCCGCCAGAACTACGAGCTCGTGCACTGGCGCCGCGCCGACGCCGATCTGAACTACCGGCGCTTCTTCGCCGTGTCGACCCTCGCCGCGATCCGCGTCGAGCTGCCGTGGGTGTTCGAGGAGTCGCACCGCGAGATCATCCGCTGGGTGCGCGAGGGCTACGTCGACGGCCTGCGGGTCGACCATCCGGACGGCCTGTTCGACCCGGGCCAGTACCTCGACGACCTCGCCGAGGCGACGAGCGACGCGTACGTGCTCGTGGAGAAGATCCTCGAGTCCGGCGAGCAGCTGCCCACGGCGTGGGCGACCGCCGGGACCACCGGCTACGACGCCCTCGCCGACGTCGACCGGGTGCTCGTCGACCCGAAGGGGCGGCTCGCCCTCGACGCCCTCGACGCGCGCCTCCGGGGCCGCGAGAGCGCCGTCGACTGGGCCGAGCTGATCCACGGCACGAAGCGCGCGATCGCCGACGGCATCCTGCGCAGCGAGGTGCTCCGCCTCGAGCGCGACTTCCTGCGCGAGGAGACGGGCGCGAGCGAGAGCGAGCTGCCCGAGACGCCGGAGGAGTCCGGCGAGCTCGCCGACGCCCTCGCCGAGCTGCTCGCCTGCTTCCCCGTCTACCGCTCCTACCTGCCGCTCGGCGAAGAGCACCTCGACGAGGCCGTACGACTCGCGACGGCCCTCCGTCCCGAGCTCTCGGGCGCGATCAATCGCCTGCTGCCCGCTCTGAAGAACCCCAGGACGGCGGTCTCGCAGCGCTTCCAGCAGACCAGCGGCATGGTCATGGCCAAGGGCGTGGAGGACACCGCGTTCTACCGCTACAGCCGGCTCACCAGCCTCAACGAGGTCGGCGCCGACCCGGCAGAGTTCGCGATCGGCCGCGCCGAGTTCCACTCCCGCCAGGAGACCCGCCAGGCGCTCTTCCCCGCCTCGCTCACGACGCTCTCGACGCACGACACCAAGCGCGGCGAGGACGTGCGGGCGCGCATCAACGTGCTCGCCGAGATCCCGGATGAATGGGACGCGACGCTCTCGCAGCTGCGCGAGCGTCACCCGCTCGGCGACGGCCCGTTCGAGAATCTGCTCTGGGAGGCGATCGTCGGCGCGTGGCCCGCCTCGCGCGAGCGCCTGCACGCGTACGCCGAGAAGGCCTCCCGCGAGGCCGGGACCTCGACGACGTGGACGGAGCCGAACGAGGAGTTCGAGGGGCGCATGCACGCGCTCGTCGACGCTGTGTTCGACGACGAGGAGACGAGCCGCATCGTCGCCGACGTCGTCGCGCGGGTCGAGCAGCCCGGCTGGTCGAACTCGCTCGCGGCGAAGCTCATCCAACTGACGGCGCCGGGCGTGCCGGACGTGTACCAGGGCAGCGAGCTGTGGGAGACGTCCCTCGTCGACCCCGACAACCGCCGGCCGGTCGACTTCCCGCTGCGGCGTCTCTACCTGCAGGCCGTGCACGACGGCGCGATCCCGCCGATCGACGAGACCGGCGCGGCGAAGCTGCTCGTCACGACGAAGGCGCTGCGCCTGCGACGGGACCGCCCCGAGCTCTTCACCCGGTACGCCCCGCTGCCCGCCTTCGGCGAGCGCGCCCCGCACGTCATCGCGTTCGACCGCGGCGGCGCCTACACCGTGGCGACCCGCCTGCCGATCGGCCTCGAGCGGGCCGGCGGCTGGGGCGACACGACGATCATCCTGCCGCGCCGCCCCATGCGCGACGCCCTCACGGGCCGCACCTTCGAGGGCGGCACCATCCGACTGTCCGATCTGCTCGCGACCTACCCGGTCGCCCTTCTCGAAACGGTGAAGCGCTGATGACCTTCGACGTGTGGGCCCCCCTGGCCGAGCGTGTCCGCCTCGTGCTCGACGGCACCGACCACGAACTGGTCCGCGCCGAGGACGGCTGGTGGCGCCCCGAGCAGCCGATCGAGGCTCGGCCGGGCGCCCGCTACGGCTACCGCCTGGGCGACGACGACAAGGTGCTGCCCGACCCGCGGTCGCGGCGGCAGCCGGACGGCGTGCACGAGGCATCCGCCGTCTTCGACCCGTCCGCGCACCAGTGGACCGACCAGCGGTGGACCGGCCGGCAGCTGCCGGGCAGCGTCATCTACGAACTGCACATCGGCACGTTCACGCCGGAGGGCACGCTCGACAGCGCGATCGAGCGGCTCGACCACCTCGTCGACATCGGCGTGGACCTCGTCGAGCTGCTGCCGGTCAACGGCTTCAACGGCACGCACAACTGGGGATACGACGGCGTGCTCTGGTACACCGTCTCGGAGTCGTACGGCGGCCCGGAGGCGTACCAGCGCTTCGTCGACGCCGCCCACGAGCGCGGGCTCGGCGTCATCCAGGACGTCGTCTACAACCACCTCGGACCGAGCGGCAACTACCTGCCCCTGTTCGGCCCGTACCTCACCGACGCGCACGCCAACACCTGGGGCCTCTCGGTCAACCTCGACGCCGACGGGTCCGAGAACGTCCGACGGTTCATCATCGAGAACGCGCTCATGTGGCTGCACGACTACCACGTCGACGGCCTGCGTCTCGACGCCGTGCACGCGCTCGTCGACGAGGGGCCGAAGCACCTGCTGCAGGAGATGGCCGAGGAGGTCGACGCGCTGAGCGCCCACCTGCGCCGGCCGCTCACGCTCATCGCCGAGAGCGACATGAACGACCCGAAGCTCATCACCCCGCGTGAGGGCGGCGGCTACGGGCTGCACGCCCAGTGGAGCGACGACTACCACCACTCGGTGCACGTCGCGCTGACGCGGGAGACGGCCGGCTACTACGCCGACTTCGAGTCGCTGTCGGCGCTCGCCAAGGTCATGACGGAGGGCTTTTTCCACAACGGCACCTACTCGTCGTTCCGTGAGCGGGACCACGGCCACCCGATCGACACCGAGAACATGCCGACCTGGCGTCTGGTCATCGCGAATCAGAACCACGACCAGATCGGCAACCGGGCGATCGGCGATCGCCTGACCGCGTCCCTCGACGAGGGCCAGCTCGCGATCGCCGCGGTGCTGACGCTCGCCGGGCCGTTCACGCCGATGCTCTTCATGGGCGAGGAGTTCGCCGCGTCGACGCCGTGGCAGTTCTTCACGTCGCACCCGGAGCCCGACCTCGGCGAGGCCACCGCAAAGGGCCGCATCGAGGAGTTCGCGAAGATGGGCTGGGACGAGTCCGTCGTGCCCGACCCGCAGGACCCGGAGACGTTCACTCGCTCGAAGCTGCAGTGGTCGGAGGCCTACCCCGAGCACGGGGAGGCGAGCCGGCACACCCGCACGCTCGGCGTGTACCGCGCCCTCGCTGCCCTGCGGCGGGAGATCCCGTCGCTGACGGACCCGCGCTTCCCCGTGATCGACGTGCGCTACGACGACTCTGCGCGATGGTTCATCGTGCGGCGCGGCGAGGCGACGATCGTGATCAACTTCGCCGAGGAGCCGCTCGAACTCGAGGTCGGGGCGTCGCAGTTGCGCTTCGGCACCGACGAGAACGTGCAGCTGACGGATGCCACGTTGAGGCTGGGGGCGCACAGCGCCGCGATCCTCACGTAGCGTTCTCGGCATGCCAGATCTACCCGCCGCGGAAGCGGCGATCCGCGCCTTCCTGCAGGCGATGGGCGCGGACCCCGACGACCCCCGGCTCGCCGGCACCGCCACCCGCGTCGCGACGACAGGAGCGGAGCTGTTCTCCGGGCTGGGGGTCGACGCGGCGGCCGTGTTCGCGACCGACGTCGAGGCGCCGACGACCTCGCCGGTGATCGTGCGGGGCATCCCGTTCCGGTCGATGTGCGAGCACCACCTGCTGCCGTTCTCGGGCGAGGCCGCGATCGCGTACCTGCCGCGGGAGCGGGTCGCGGGGCTCGGCGCCCTCGTACGTGTCGTCGACACGGTGGCGTCCCGGCCGCAGGTGCAGGAGCGCGTCGCCGACGAGGTGGCCGACGCGGTGTTCCGCGGGCTCGACGCCCGCGGCGTCTTCGTGCGCATCGAGGCGGAGCACGCGTGCGAGTGGGCCCGCGGCCGCCAGGTGCGCGGCGCGAGCATGCTGACGGTCGCCTCGCGCGGCGAGTACGACGCGGGTGTCTCCCGCATGGAGGCGCTGGCGCTGCTCGGCACCCCCGCCCGTCCGCAGGCAAGGGCGGATGCCGCGGGTGATCGCATCGTGCTCGAGGGCATCAGGGTGCGGGCCTTCCACGGCGTGCACGACGTCGAGCGCGAGCAGGGCCAGACGTTCGTGATCGACGTGGAGCTGACCGTGCCGCTCGCGACGGCCGCCGCCACCGACGACGTGACCGACACGGTGCACTACGGCGTGCTGAGCGACAGGATCGCCGCCGCCGTGGCATCCGACCCGGTCAACCTCATCGAGACCGTCGCGGAACGCGTCGCGGCGCTGTGCCTCGACGACCCGCGGGTCAGCCGGGCGGTCGTCACGGTGCACAAGCCGGAGGCCCCGCTCCGGGTCGAGTTCGGCGACGTGATCGTGCGCGTCGACCGCGGGCGCTGACGCCGCTCAGCTCGCGAAGCGCTCGGCCCGGATGCGGGCGATGCGCTGACGTGCGGCGATCTCGCTCGCGCCCGGGTGCGTGACGAGCTTGCCCGCGACCGTGAGGAACGCCCGGCACGCACCGATCGCCGCCGCACGGCGCACGGGCCCGCGCTCGAGGCGCAGCTTCACGCGGTAACGCTCGGGCAGCGAGGCCACCGCCGCTTCGAACAGCACGCGGTACGCCGGCATGATCGCAGGCTTCAGCCCCGGGTTGCGCAGGAACCGCACCACCTGCTCGGTGCGGTCGTCGTACTTGAGGTCGTCGTCGAAGGCCGCGAGCGCGGCCTCGTGCTCGGCGAGGCTGCGCGGCGGGTGCTCGACGCCCATCAGCTCCCCCGCGACGGCCCACTGCTTCACGTACGCGTCGGCTCCCCCGGGGATCGGCGACCCCCAGAGCAACTGGGCGCCGAGGAACGCCTCGGTGAAGGCGACATGCACCCAGAGCAGCAGTTCGGGGTCGCCGGCGGCGTAGGGGCGCTCGACCCCGCGCGCGTCGACGTAGGTGCCGCGCACGCGATCGTGCAGCTTGCCGACCATCGCCGACGCCTGCTGCGCAGTCTCCGTCGAACCGAACGTCACCGACATGAGCCAGCGCACGGTGCCGGAGAGACGCCCGAGGGGGTCCTCCTCGTAGCGGGAGTGGTCGTGCACGCCCGCGAGGGCACCCGGATGCAGCGCCTGCATCAGCAGCGCCCGCACGCCCGCGACGAGGGTCGGCAGTTCGCCGTGCACCACCCACGGGGCGGAACCGGGCCCGAAATAGCCTTCGTCGTCGCCCTCCGCGAAGGAGTAGACCCACGCGGGTTCGCCGCCCTTGTCCTTCGTCAACGTCTCCAGCAGCAGCGACTGGAAGGCGGACGCGAGACTCACGGCATCAGTGTGGGGTGACGATGCTGAAGGACGGCTGAGGCGGGGCCGTGCTCGTCGAAGTCGTCGTCAGGCGACGGATGCCGCGAGCAGCGCGACCACGACGCTGCCGCCCTTCGTGGCCTGCTGGCCCACCTCAGCGAAGCCGAGCCGCGAGTGGAACGCGAGCGACCGCGGGTTCGGCGGCTCGATGTTGACCTCGCACTGCACCTCGCTGAGACCGGCCCGGCGGGCCGCGTCGAAGACCGCGTCGTAGAGCCGCGGACCGAGTCCCCGGCTGCGGTGCGCCTCGTCGAGCACGATCCGGTCGACGTAGAGGCCCGCCACCCCGCGGCGGGTGAACCAGACGTAGTTCTCGCTCGCGTAGTCCTGACCTGGCTCCATCGCGAGCAGGAACCCGATCGGGCGCTCGGTCGCCTGGTCGTCGACGACAGCCAGGGCGAGCGACGACAGCGCGACGAGCTCGGCGATGTCCTCCCGGGTCGACTGCGGCACGGCGGGGGTCGCGGCGTTGTTGAGCTCGACGACTCGGTCGAGGTCCGCGTCCCCGAGCGGGCGGAGGGAGAACGAGGCGAGTTCGCTGGAAGTCACCAGGCAACGGTACAAGCCACGGAAAGGTGGGAGGCATGAAGAACGGAGACCACGTCACCTGGAACACGTCCCAGGGCGAGACGAGCGGCAAGGTCGTGGAGCGCAAGACGAAGGACTTCACCTTCGACGGTCAGCACTTCACGGCGAGCGAGGACGACCCGATGTTCATCGTCGAGAGCGACAAGTCGGGCAAGAAGGCGGCCCACAAGGGATCGGCGCTGCACGCCAAGTGACCGCGGTCGTGCTGATGTCCGACACGCATCTGCCCAAGCGCGCGAAGGACCTGCCCGCGGCCCTCTGGGCGGACGTCGCCGCGGCCGACGTCGTCGTGCACGCCGGCGACTGGGTGGACGTGCCGCTGCTGAACGAGCTCGAGGATCGGTCGCGGCGCCTCGTCGCCTGCTACGGCAACAACGACGGGCCGGCGCTCCGCGCCCGGCTGCCCGAGATCGACCGGATCGAGCTCGACGGTCACCGGTTCGCCGTCGTGCACGAGACGGGTCAGGCGACCGGGCGGGAGAAGCGCTGCGACATCCGCTTCCCCGACGTCGACGTGCTGGTCTTCGGGCACTCGCACATCCCCTGGGACACGACGACCCCGCGCGGGATGCGGCTGCTGAACCCCGGCTCGCCCACCGACAAGCGGCGGCAGCCGAAACACACGTGGATGCGGCTGGACGTGCGCCGGGAGGCATTGACGGTCGAGCTCGTCAGCCCCTGAAAACCGACCGATGGATCAGTGACCCGGACGCGCTGCAGGAGTACGTTCGGCGCGTGGGCAAACTGTTGTACGGCCCGTTCGGGGCCGAGTTCCAGTTCGACGACCGACTGCTGGCGCACCTGCAGGTGGTCATCGGCGCGAAGCTGCGCCGCCACGAGAGCTTCTTCTTCACGTGGCGCGACGACGCGAGCGTCGGCGACGGGCGCAGCGCGATCTGGATCAGCCCCTCGATCCCGCTGTACTTCAAGTACCACGGCAGCAAGACGCCGGAGATCAACCGCGAGTGGCTCGAGGTGCTGAGCGCGAGCGCGAACAGCTCGACGGGCCTGCAGGTGCTCGAGGAGCCGCACGCCAGCCACACCCCGCACCACATGGCGCAGCACCACGGCGCGATCGGCAACGGGCACGCTCGCTCCCGCTAGCGGGCACGACGAAGAGCTCCGGCGCCTGCCGGAGAGCCACCGGGCGGCGTTCGGGCGCCGCGCGGGTCAGGAGAGGGTCAGCTCAGCGGAGGGTGAGCGCGCCGAGCGACGTGAGCGCGGAGGCCGCGACGCCGATCGAGCCGATGCCGACGACCGTCGCCAGCACGGCGAGCAGCACGTCACCCAGCGAGGCGCGCTTCGCCTCGGTCTGGCCGGCGAGCTCGGCGGCGACGCGCTCCTTCGCGGAGACGAACGAGGGGTAGCTGCCGAGGGCACGGCCGGCGCTGTCGAGAGCGACGAAGCGTCCACGGACGGTGCGTTCGATGGCTCCGGCGTGGCCGCCGTCGAGCTCGGCCTCCCACACGCTCGCGCGCACAGGAGCCCATCGGACACCGGGATTCATTGAGGTTGTGGTCACAATCTCACCTTCGGGTTTAGGCGGAAGTTATCCACATCCGACTGTAGCGCACGGCGTGTCGAGCTCGCAGGATGCTTCCCATCAGCCATTTTCCGCTGCTACCTTGCGGCCCCGGATTCGGCGGCCGGCAGGGCCGGGCGTGCGCCGCCCTCCGCGAGCCAGGCGAGCCGCTTCAGCGTCTCGACGTTGCGCAGGTGGATGCCCACCGATCGCACGGCCTCCGGCACCATCGTCGCGGGCCCCTCGATCGCGTCCTCGGCGATGCGGACGACGCAGCCGTCGCCCCTCCGCTTCACGTCGATCGTGACGAACGCCTCGCCGAGCACGGGCCAGCCGCGCGCCCGCAGTCGCGCATGACGCGGCGGATCCCACTCCTCGAGCGTCGTCGTGTCGTTGACGACGAGCGGCCACAGCCCGAAGGAGTGGTGCAGCACGGCACCGTCGGAGGGCCAGCTCGCCTCGACGTCGCGCATCCGCGAGGCACCGGGCACCCACGAGGCGTAGAGCCAGCCGTCGGCGAGCACCGCGAACAGCTGCTCGGGCGTCGCGGCGATCCTGCGGTAGGTGACCCCGGTCATGACAGCACTCCTTCCGGCGCGAGCTCCGGCGCGCGCCTGATCCCGAACTCGTGGCGCAGCGCGCTCGTCGCGGCACGCCAGCCGTTGAGCCCGTGCACCCCCGGACTCGGCGGCGTCGCCGACGAGCAGAGGTAGAACGTCCCACCCGGCGCCCGCCAGGGGTCCGGCGAGAGCACGGGCCGGCGCAGCAGCCGGAGGAACGTCACGTCGCCGATGGCGATGTCGCCGCCCACGTAGTTCGCGTTGTACTCCTCCATCTGCGCCGCGGTCTTGCTCGCGGAGCCGACGATCCTGTCGCGGAAGCCGGGGGCGAAGCGTTCGATCTGCGCTGTGATGGTCTCGGTCTGGTCGACGGTCGAGCCGTGCGGCACGTGGGTGTAGGCCCAGAGCACGTGCCGGCCCGCGGGCGCGCGAGTGGGATCGAGCACCGACGGCTGGGAGACGAGCACGTACGGGCTCGGCGCGTGGCGGCCGCGCCGCACCTCGTTCTCCGCGCGCTGCAGCTCGGCCCGCGAGCCGCCGACGTGCAGGGTGCCGGCCTCGGCGAGCGCGGGGTCGCGCCACGGCACGGGCCCGTCGAGCACGAAGTCCACCTTCGCCGCGGCGTTGCCGTAGCGCACGTCCTCGAGCGCCCGGCGGTAGCGCTCGGGCAGCCGGTCCCCCGCGATGCTCGCCATCGCCCGGGCGCTCGTGTCGAAGAAGACGGCCTTCGCGGGAGGGAGCTCGGCGACGGATGACACGGGGCTGCTCGTCACGATCTCGGCACCGTGCGCTTGGGCATCCGCCGCCATCGCGTCGACGATCGTCTGACTGCCGCCGCGCACGACGGGCCAGCCGCGGCCGTGGGCGAGGGTCGCGAGCACGAGGCCGCCGGCGCTCGTCGCGAGCGACGGCATCGCCTGAATCGAGTGGGCCATCGCCCCGGTGAGGAGCGCCGGCGCGACGCCCTCCCGGAACCGCGCGTTCCACGCGGCCGAGCCCTGCTCGAGGGCGCGCAGGCCGAGACGCAGCGCCGTGATCGGCGACTGCGGAATGCGCACGAGCGAACCGGAGGTGAAGTCCGCCACGCCGCGCAGGTCGTCGACGAGCGGCGCGAACAGCTGCCGCCAGGCGGCCCCGTCCCGGCCGAGCCCCTCCACCGTCCTGTCGAGGTCGCGCCAGGCGAGCCCCGAACGGCCGCCGTCGAGCGGCTGCGCGTAGGAGAGCTCCGGGGTCAGCAGCTCGATCCTGTCCTCGAGGCGGAAGCGCCGGAAGAACTCGGACTCGAACGCGAGCGGGTGCACAGCGGAGCACACGTCGTTGAGGTGCCCCGGCTCGACGAGCTCCATGGTGCGGGAGCCGCCGCCGATGGTCGCCGCGGCCTCGTACACGCGCACCGAGAGCCCGGCACGGGCGAGGGTCACCGCGACGGCGAGCCCGTTCGGCCCGGCGCCGACGACGATCGCGTCGAAGGAGTCCACGTCCCCACTATTCCCCGTGCGGCTGCGACGGACACCTGCGGGGAAGAAGTCTCAGCATCCGCTGAACGACAGGGGCGGCGTGGGGACGCCCGCGTATCGTCGGGACCATGGCAGACGAGAACGCCCTTCCGCCCGTCGAGGCCTGGTGGCCCAACCTGAGCATCGACGCGAAGCACTCCCTGACGGACAACCTCGACGACGCGGTGCCCGCCGACGTCATCAGCGAGATCGAGGCGACGACGTCGAAGGGCGTCGACGTGCCGGCGTACCTGAGCGACGACGACAAGCAGTACATCCGCGAGCAGGGCGAGGTCGTCGACTGACCGACGTTCCGTAAAGTGATCGCGTGACGATCGGAACGCCCCGGCCCTGGCTCGCGAGTTACGCCGAGGGGGTGCCGACCGAGCTCGAGCTCCCCACGGGATCGCTCTACGACATCGTCGAGGGTTCCGCGCGGCAGTACCCGGGCAGCGTCGCGCTCGAGTTCTTCGGCGCGGAGACCACCTACCGCGAGCTCGGCGAGCAGATCGAGCGCGCCGCCGAGGGGCTCCGCAGGCTCGGCGTCACGAAGGGCGACCCCGTCGCGCTCGTGCTGCCGAACTGCCCGCAGCACATCGTCGCGTTCTACGCCGTGCTGCGGCTCGGCGCGATCGTCGTCGAGCACAACCCGCTGTACACAGCGCGCGAGCTCCGCCACCAGTTCGAGGACCACGGCGCGAAGGTCGTCATCGCCTGGGACAAGGTCGTCGAGACGATCCAGGCCTTCCCCGCGGATGTCGCGGTGGAGAGCATCGTTTCGGTTAACGTCACGCGCTCGATGCCCTTGCGCATGCGCGCCCTGCTGCGGCTACCGATCGCGAAGGCGCGGGAGTCCCGGGCCGCGCTCACGACGAGGGTCAGCGGCACCACGACGTGGGAGAAGCTCGTCGGCTCCCCCGCCCTCGACCCGGCGCACCCCGCCCCGGCCGCCGAGGACATCGCGCTCATCCAGTACACGAGCGGCACGACCGGCTCCCCCAAGGGCGCCGTGCTCACCCACCTCAACCTCAGCGCCAACGCCGCGCAGGCACGCGCCTGGGTGCCGACGATCCCGCGCGGCACGAGCGTCGTCTACGCCGTCCTGCCGATGTTCCACGCCTACGGCCTCACGCTCTGCCTGACCTTCGCGATGTCGATGGGCGCGCGCCTCGTGCTCTTCCCCCGCTTCGACCCCGACCTCGTGCTCAAGGCCATCAAGAAGCACCCGCCGACCTTCCTGCCCGCGGTGCCGCCGATCTACGAGCGGCTCACGGCCGAGGCCGACCGTCGCGGCGTCTCGCTCGACGGCATCCGGATCGCGATCTCCGGCGCGATGCCGCTCCGTCAGGACGTCGTCGAGCCGTGGGAGGAGCGCACCGGCGGCTACCTCGTGGAGGGCTACGGCCTGAGCGAGACCTCGCCCGTGCTCATGGCGAACCCGGTCGCACCCAGCCGCAAGGCCGGCACGGTGGGGCTGCCGCTGCCCGGCACCGACGTGCGCGTCGTCGACCCGGAGGACCCCAGCTCCGACCGCGCGATCGGCGAGGAGGGCGAGCTGCTCGTGCGCGGCCCCCAGGTCTTCAGCGGCTACTGGCGCAAGCCCGACGAGAGCGCCGCCGTCTTCGCCGACGGCTGGTTCCGCACCGGCGACATCGTGACGCTCGACGAGGAGGGCTTCGTGCGGGTCGTCGACCGCATCAAGGAGCTCATCATCACCGGCGGCTTCAACGTCGCCCCGAGCGAGGTCGAGGACGCGATCAAGCTCTTCCCCGGCGTCGCGGATGCCGCGGTCGTCGGGTTGCCCTCGCAGCACAGCGGTGAGGACGTGGTGGCCGCGATCGTCGTCGAGCCCGGCGCGACCGTCGACCCCGAGGCGCTCCGGGCGTTCGCCCGGGAGCGGCTCACCCCGTACAAGGTGCCGCGCCGCGTCGAGGTCGTCAACGAACTGCCGCGCTCCCTCATCGGCAAGGTGCTGCGCAAGAAGGTGCGCGAGGGCCTGCTGGCGCGGGGCTGAAGGGACGAGAGGGGCGGATGCCGCGTGGCATCCGCCCCTCTCCCCTCGACCTTGTGCCGCGGCTAGAAGTCGCCGCCCCCGAAGTCGCCTCCGCCGAAGTCGCCGAAGCCGCCACCGAAGTCGCCGCCCCCGAAGTCCCCTCCGCCGAAGTCGCCGCCACCGCCGAAGTCGGCGCCTGCTGCGTCACCGGCGTCCGCTCCCGCGTCGCCGCCCTCTGCTCCGGCATCGCCGCCGTCCGCACCGGCGTCCCCGCCGTCGCCCGCGTCCGCCGCCTGGTCGTCGTAGCCGATGTTGTCGGGAATGAAGGCGCTGACGAGCGCGGAACCGACGACGTAGCCCGCGACGGTGCCGAGCAGCGAGGCGCCGAGCATGCTGCCGAAGCCGGGACCGCCGCGGCCCATCATGCCGCCGCCGTATCCGCCTCGGCCGTAGCCTCCGCCACCGCCGAACGAGCGCTCGAGCATGCCGGGCTGACGGAGCTCGGAGCGCGTCGCCGCCTGTGCGAGGCTCCGCGGGTCCTCGCCGCGGGGCGCCTCTCCGGCCGGGGCGTCGCGGCTGAGCTCGTCGAACACCATCCGGCGCTGCTCCGGCGTGAGCTTGGAGAACGCTTCCTCGTGCACCTGCTCGATGGTCTCGGGGGGCGCCGTGCGCAGCAGATAGCGGTAGCGCTCGACGGCGATCTCGTCCTCGCTGCGGCCACCCGTCGAGCGGGGGCGCTGCTGCCCGAACGGGCCGCCATCCTGCCCGTAGCCCTGCTGTCCGTAGCCCTGCTGGGGCTGGCCGTAGCCCTGCCGGTATCCCGGCTGCGCGTAGTCGGGGGCCGGGGGCGGCGGGGTGGTGCTGCTCTCACGTCCGAGCAGTCGGTCGAGCCATCCCATGTCAGTCTCCTTCGGGTCGGTGCTCCGAGCGTAGGGACGCCGAGTCCGCACGGTCTGAACGGCGGCTGGGAGCGCCCTCAAGGCACGTCGGCGGGTGCGACGGTCAGTGGGCGCGTTCTTCGCGCCGGCGCCGGAGCCGCCGCACGACGAGCCAGCCGACGACGCCGACGACCGCGGCGATCACGACGTAGTCGAGCACCTGCGAGTACTGGTCGACGAGCTCGTACTGGCTGCCGAGCAGATAGCCGGCGCCCACGAGCAGCCCGTTCCACAGCCCACTGCCCAGCACGGTGAAGAGCGTGAACGTCAGGTACGGCATCTTCTGCGCGCCGGCGGGCAGCGAGATGAGACTGCGCACGCCGGGGATCAGCCGGCCGAAGAACACGGCCGAGCGCCCGTGCCGGTGGAACCAGCCCGACGCCTTCTCGAAGTCCTCGCGGTCGACGAGCGGGAGCTTCGACAGGGCGTCGACGGTGCGCTTCTCGCCCACCACACGCCCGAGTTCGTAGAGGATCAACGCGCCGAGATAGGCGCCGAGCGTCGCGAGCCCCCACACGAGCACGACGTTGAGGTCGCCCTGCCGCGCGATGAATCCCGCCAGCGGCAGGATGACCTCGCTGGGGATGGGCGGGAACACCGTCTCGATCAGCGTGAGCAGCCCCACGCCGACCTCGCCGAGGGCGGAGATGATGCGCGCCGCGACCCCGAGGAGGCCGTCGAGGTTCTCTACGCCCTGGCTGGCGAGGATCACCTGCGGCTCACTCGCCGCGGCCGGTCTTCGACTGCAGCCGCTCGATGTGCTCGCTGGCCTCGGCCTTGGTGAGGTCGGCCGAGAGCTCCTCCCCCGCTTCGCGGGCGAGCGTGTCGAGGTAGCTCCGCTGGGCGCCTGTCATCGGCTCGTCGCCGGTGACCCAGTCGCTCGGGTCCTTCGCGGCGGTGTTGCCGGGCTCGGGCGAGCCGCCGAGGGTGTCGCCTGAGTGGTCCTTGTTCGCGCTGTCGTCGCTCATGCCTCGACCATACGAAGCACCGCCGACGTCAGCCTGAGCGTCGGCGGAGAGAGCGCTCAACCGAGCGTCGTGCCGAAGGCGAGCCCGAGCAGATAGGTGACGGCCGCGGCGCCGTAGCCGATCGCGAGCTGGCGCAGCGCGCGCAGCAGCGGCGGGGCGCCCGAGAGCACGCCGACGATCGATCCGGTCGCGAGCAGGGCGAGCCCGACGAGCACCGCGGCCGTGACGACCGCGGAGAGCCCGGTAAGCCCGAAGAGGTAGGGCAGGATCGGCACGAGCGCGCCGGATGCGAAGAAGCCGAAGCTCGACAGCGCGGCACCGGTCGCCGAGCCGATCGTGTCGTGCTCCTCTCGCTGGATGGGCGTGGAGCCGGTCACCGGCGCGAGGCCCGCGAGCATCTGTCGCGCGTGCTCGGTGGCATCCGCCTGGCTCATGCCGCGCGCGCGGTAGACGAGGGCGAGCTCGTTGGCGTCGACGTCGAGGTGCGGCACGGCGCGCCGGGCGCGAGGGTCGGGGGTGGATGCCTCGTGCAGCTCCCGCTGCGACCGCACCGACACGTACTCGCCGGCGCCCATCGACAGCGCACCGGAGAGGAGGCCCGCCACGCCCGTCAGCAGCACGGCCTGCGCGGGCAGCCCGCTCGCGCCGACGCCGGCCACGAGCGCGAGGTTCGAGACGAGGCCGTCGTTCGCGCCGAACACCGCAGCCCGGAAGGTGCCCGAGATGCGCGCACGACCGCGGGCCGCGAGGCTGCGGACGACCTCGGCGTGGATGCGCTCGTCGGCGGCCATCGCATCGGTGGCATCCGCGTCCTGCTCGTACGGCGACCGGGACTCGGCCCGCTGCGCGAGCGCGAGCACGAAGACGCTGCCGAAGCGGCGGGCGAGGAAGCCGAGCATCCGGGTGCGCAGGTCGCCCTTGCGGGGCCGGCCGGCCTGGTCGCCGAGCAGTTGCCGCCAGTGCGCCTCGTGCCGCCCCTCCGCCTCGGCGAGGGCGAGCAGGATCTCGCGCTCCTCGCCCGTGCGACGGCCCGCCAGATCGCGGTACACGGCGGCCTCCGCCTGCTCGTCGGCGAGGTACTGGCGCCAGCGACGGATGTCGGCGGGGCGTGGCTGCTGGCGTGTGGCGGTCACACTCACCATTGTCCCACGGCCCTCCCAGCAGGCCTTGGCAGCGTTCGAACCATGGCGAACGACGAACTCGACCGCGACGCGGTCGTGAAGGATTTCGACGACGCGGTGAACATGACCCGGTCGCAGATCGAGAAGTGGCTGCAGACCGAGGAGTCGCAGTCGGTGGGGATGAGCAAGGACGGCGGGGAGGCGGTCGGCCACGAGATGGGCCGGCACATCGTCGAACTGCTCGACAAGAAGAAGGGCGACCTCGGCGAGGACGACCTGAAGGCGATGAAGAAGGTCGTCGGCTACGTGCACCGGCACCTGGCCCAGGGCGGCCCGGAGGACGACGTCGAGCACTCCCGCTGGCGCTACTCCCTCATGAACTGGGGGCACGACCCCCTCAAGAAGTGATCGCGCCCGCGATCCACCGAACCGGAAGGCGAGAATGACCAACTTCGGCTACACCCTGATGACCGAGCAGTCCGGCCCGAAGGACCTCGTGCGCTACGCCGTCAAGGCGGAGGAGCGCGGCTTCGACTTCGAGGTCTCGAGCGACCACTTCTCCCCCTGGCTCGAGTCCCAGGGCCACGCCCCGTACGCCTGGAGCGTGCTCGGCGCCGTTGCGCACGCCACCTCACGGGTCGAGCTCGCGACCTACGTCACCTCGCCGATCATGCGGTACCACCCCGCCGTGGTCGCGCAGAAGGCCGCGACGATCCAGCAGCTCGCCGACGGGCGCTTCATCCTCGGGCTCGGCGCGGGAGAGAACCTCAACGAGCACTCGATCGGCGAGGGCTGGCCCGACGTGCGCGAGCGCCACGACCGCCTCGAGGAGGCCGTGACCCTCATCCGGGAGCTGCTCACCGGCGACCTCGTGACGTGGGAGGGCGACTACTTCCGCACCGAGGCGACGCGCATCTGGGACGCCCCCGAGGGCGGCGTGCCGATCGGCATCGCCGTCTCGGGCGAGAAGTCCATCGCGCGGTTCGCCCCGCTCGCGGAGCACCTGATCACCACCGAGCCCGACGCGGAGATCATCAAGGGCTGGGACAGCGCCCGCGACGCCGACGCCCCCGCCTCGCGCAAGATCGGTCAGATCCCGATCTCGTGGGGACCGGACAAGGACGAGGCCGTGCACCGGGCCCACGAGCAGTTCCGCTGGTTCGCGGGCGGCTGGTTCGTGAACTCCGACCTGCCGACGACGACCGCGTTCGACGCAGCGTCGAAGTTCGTGCGGCCGGAGGACGTCGCGGAGCAGATCGCGTGCGGCCCCGACCTCGACGAGCTCGCGGAGAGCGTGCGCCCCTTCGTCGACGCCGGCTTCACCGACATCGCCCTCGTGCAGATCGGCGACGAGCTGCAGGACCGCTTCCTCGACGAGGTGGCCGAGCCGCTGCTGGAGAAGGTGCGCGCCCTGTAGCCCGTCGGGACGCACGAAGAGGGGCGGATGCCGCGGCATCCGCCCCTCTTCGTGTTCCGCCTACTCCGCCACGAGCGGGGCGCCTCCCGTGCGGCGGCGCGCCTCGGGCTTGCCGATCGTGCCCTGCGGGTGCTCGTCGCCGCGCCACGCCTTGTAGATGCCCCAGACGCAGGCGACGAGCGGCACGGAGAGGATCGCACCGGTGATGCCGGCGAGGATCGTGCCGGCGGTGATCGCGAGCAGCACGACGAGCGCGTGCAGCTTCAGCGATCGGCCGAGCAGCACCGGCTGCAGGAAGTTGCCCTCGATCTGGTTGACGGCGATCACGATGCCGGTCACCCACAGGGCGTCGACGAGACCGCCGGAGACGAGCGCGACGAGCGCGGCGAGGACGCCCGCCGCCGTCGCGCCGACGATCGGGATGAACGCGAAGATGAAGACGAGCACGGCCAGCGGCAGCGCGAGCGGGATGCCGAGGATCAGCAGCCCGATGCCGATGAACACGGCGTCGACGAGGGCGACGAGGGCGGTGCCGCGCACGTAGCCGCCGAGCACCTCGAGGGCCCGCTGACCGCTGCGGTCGGCGCGCACCCGGTACTCGCCCTTGAAGGCGCGGGTGAGGAACTGGAAGATCGGGCCCCCGTCGCGGAGGAAGTAGAAGAGCACGAACGCGAAGAGCACGGCGCCCGTGATGATCTCGACGGCGTTGCCGACCTGGGCGATCGCGCCGCTCGTGAAGCTGGAGCTCGTGAGGAACTCCTGCACCTGCTGCACGGCGTCGTTGATCGCCTGCTCGTCGGTCGGGATGCCGAAGTTCGCGGCGATGTCGCGGAGCTGGTCGATGCCCTGACCGGCCGACTCGACGAGCGCGGGCCACTGGGCGCGCACCGCGAAGACGATGCCGGTGATGAGCCCGCCGAGACCGAGCAGCGCCACGAGCAGCACGATCCCCGCGCCGAGCGCCCGCGACAGTCCCCGGCGGTGCATCGCGTCGACGAGGGGCCCGAGTGCGGCGCCGACGATCAGCGCGAGCAGCACCGGGATGACCACGAGCCGGAGCGCGATCGCGGCGTAGACGAACGCGATGATCGCCACGAGCAGGATGAGCACCTGCATCGTGCGGGTCACCACGGTGCCGAACTTGTCGGCCCAGAGCCCGGCGGGAGGCGGCGGCACGTCGGCATCCGTCGAGTGGTGCGGGGCCGGACGGACCTCGGGACGCACGGGTCGGCGCGAGAACAGCATGCTCCGAGCCTACGGGCGTGCCGTCCCGCTCCTAGGTGGCGCCCAGGTTACGGCCAGCAGAACCTCAGCCGACGGTGACGAAGTCGATGAGCTGCTCGACCCGGCCGAGCAGCTGGGGCTCGAGGTCGGCGTACGAGGTCACCCGCGTGAGGATCCGCTTCCACGCCCTCGCGATGTCGGCCTGGTCGTCGTGCGGCCAGCCGAGCGCGTCGCAGATGCCGTGCTTCCACTCGATCGAGCGCGGGATCACGGGCCACACCTCGAGGCCGACGCGAGCCGGCTTCACCGCCTGCCAGATGTCGACGTAGGGGTGGCCGACGACGAGCACGTTCTGCCCGTGCGGGCCGCGCGCGACGGCATCCGCGATCCGCTGCTCCTTCGACCCCGGCACGAGGTGGTCGACGAGCACACCGACGCGCGCCTCGCGGGTGGGGCGCTGCCGGTCGAGCAGCGCCTCGAGGTGGTCGACGCCCTCGAGGTACTCCACCACCACACCCTCGACCCGCAGGTCGTCGCCCCAGACCTTCTCGACGAGCTCGGCGTCGTGCCGGCCCTCGACGTAGATGCGACTGGCCCGAGCGACACGGGCACGCTGCTCCTCGACCGCGAACGAGCCGGATGCCGTGCGCATCGGGCTCTTCGACGGGGCGCTCGGCGCCTTGAGCGCGACCGGCTCGCCGTCGACGAGGAACCCGGGCCCGAGCGGGAAGAGCCGCACCTTGCCCTTGCGGTCCTCGAGCCGCACGTAGCGACCCTCGAGGCCGAGCACGGCGCCCACAAAGCCCGTCGCGACCTCCTCCACGACGAGGTCGCGGTCGGCCGGAACGACCTTCGGCTTCGGTGCCGACTTCTTCTTCCAGTCGCCGGCGAGGACGTCGCCGCCGTAACGGTCCCAGTTGGTGTCGATCGTCACCCGAGCGAGGGTAGGCCGACGCCGCGGTCTATCCACGGCGACTGGCCGTGCCTAACGTGGACTCATGAGCGAACACGAGCACCCGTCCGAGCGCGTCTCCTCCGCGCGGCCCAACAGCGACCTGGAAGACGCCGTCCGCTCGATCGAGGCCACGGGCGAGGACGAGTGGCCGCGCGGCGCGACCGACTCCGGCGAGGAGCCCGACAAGGCGCCGAACCTCGCCGACGACAGCGACAGCGACGAGGAGGAGCCCCGCCAGCCCTCCTGAGCGGAGCCTGGACGCGGAGCGCTGCCCCGCGGCATACCGTCGGAGGATGAGCGACAAGACGCCGAACGACAACGAGCTCACCGAGCACGACACCTCGTACAGCCCGTCGAGCGAGGGTGAGATGGCGAACGCCCAGCGCGACGACCCGGCGCGGGCCGTGCGGGACGACCCGGACGTGGACCCGGACGACGTGAAGGTCGCGCCCGGCACGGGCGACTACACCGACGACGGCGCGGTCGAGATCGACCCGAAGGACATCCACGGGATCCCGCAGTTCGACAAGTGACGCGTTCGCGAGCCCGCGACTACGCTGAACGGGTCTCATGAAGCCACTCACCGCCGCCGACATCCGCTCGTCCTTCGTCAACGCCAGCCGCGGCGACGCGGACCGGCTCTGGCTGCCGGGCCTGCACGAGGTGGTCTGGGAGGACCGCGAATACCTCGGCTGGCGCGACATCCGGATGCCGCACCGCGGAGCGATCGTGTACTGGCGCGACGACAAGCCCGTCGGCATCATGCTGCGCGCGGCGGAGTCCTCGATGTCGCGCGGCCGCAACGCGATGTGCCTGCTCTGCCAGACCCCGCAGCCGGCCGATCAGGTGTCGCTGTTCTCGGCGCCCCGGGCCGGAGAGGCGGGGCGCAACGGCGACTCGGTCGGCACCTACATCTGCGCCGACCTGGGCTGCTCGCACATGATCCGCATGGGCCTTCCGCCCGCCTCCGACATGACGCCGCCCGCCGAGCACGTCGTCGCGCACCGCGCGGCGGGCCTCGGCCGCCGGCTCGACGGCTTCACCGCCAACGTCCTGAAAGCGGCCTAGCCGCGTCAGTGGCGCGCCTTGCCCTCCCTGAGCAGCGCGACCGCCTTTTCGACGCGGCCGGCGCGCGTCTCGGGCTTCTTCGGCTCCTCCACCCACCGCACGTACTCCTTGCGGTGCGAGGGCGCGAGGCCGTCGAAGAACGCCCGCGCGGCGGGCTCGTCGGCGAGCGCGGCCGCGAGGTCGGCCGGCACCTCGAGCTCCGGCGGCGAGTCGTCGCGTTCGATCTCGAGCTCCACCTCGTCGCCGGGCTCGATGCCCGCGCCGCGACGGTTCTCGGCGCTGAGCGAGAGCGCGTACTCGCCCTTGTAGGGCGCGACCGTGGTGCGGTAGCTGTAGCCGTTGATCGTCACGCGCACCGGATGCCGTCGACCGGGGCCGAGCGCGGCGAACTGCTCCTCGGTGAGCGCGAACCCGGTGGTCGTGCCGCCGGTGGCGAGCACCGTCGTGGTGATCCTCATGTCGCCATCGTGGCAGCGCGCGCGTCAGCCCGCGAGCACCGAGAGCACGTTGCCCGAGGGGTCGCGGAACCACGCGATGTCCGGCCCGCGCGTGCCACCCCTCGCGATGCCCTTCGCGTCGGTGCCGTAGTCCGGGTCGCGGTAGATCTTCGTCTCGACGCCCAGCCGGTTGAGCTCGTCGACGGCAGCCTCCACGTCCGGCACGGCGAAGTTCAGGATCGTGAACCCGGCCGGCTCGTGGTCGGGCTTCGGATACGCGATCACGAGCGCGCCGCCCGGCAGGGTCAGTTCGAGGATGCCCATGTCGTTCTCGCGCACGTCGAGGCCGAGCACCTCCGAGTAGAAGCGACGCGCCTCGCCCGTGTCGCGCACGGCGAAGCCGCTGAACGCAGCGGTCGCTTGGAACATCGTCGTCCTCCGCACTAGCGTGATGTGAACGACGTACACAATCCGACGTCGTGCCGGCGTTGTCCAGTGCGCTCCGCCGACCGCGGGTACCCTGACCCGGGCGGAACGAGCGGGAGGTCCGATTGAGCGAGCAGGCGGTGCGGTCACGCAGCACCTACCGACACGGCGACCTGCGCCGCGCGCTCGTCGAGGCGGGCTTCGCCATGGCGCGCGCCGGCGGACCCGGCGCGATCGTGCTGCGCGAGGCGACGAGGACCGCCGGGGTCTCCCCCAACGCCGCGTACCGGCACTTCGCCGACCGCAACGCCCTCATGCTCGCGGTCTCCGGCGTCGCTCAGGGGCTCGCCGCCGACGTCATGGAGCAGACGCTCGCACAGCTTCCGGCGTCCGGCGACCCGGCGACGGATGCCAGGGCACGGCTGCGCGCGGTCGGCCGCGCGTACCTCCGCTTCGCCCGGGACGAGCCCGGGCTGTTCCGCACGGCGTTCTCCGTGCCCGAGGACATGGCCCGCGCCTTCGCGCCGGACAAGGCGGGTGAGAGCGGGCGCACCCCGTTCCAGATCCTCGGCGCCGTGCTCGACGAGCTGGTCGAGGCGGGCGTTCTCCCGCCCGAACGACGACCGAACGCCGAGTTCCTCGCATGGTCGTCCGTGCACGGGCTCGGGATGCTCGTGATCGACGGGCCCCTCTACGGGCTCACCGACGATCTCATCGAGCGCACGACCGAGCACCTGCTCGACATGGTCGACCGCGGTCTCTGACCTCCGCCCGGAGCGTCCCGCGCGGCATCCGCCGCTTTCGGAGGCCGGACCCACCTGGCGCCCACCCTGCCCGTATTGGCTCGACGGATGACCACCGACGAGAAGACGACCCGCATCCTCTACACCGCCTCGGCCACGAGCACGGGTGACGGCCGCAACGGCCACGTCCGCAGCACCGACGGCTTTCTCGACCAGGAGGTGCGGACGCCGAAGGAGCTCGGCGGCCCCGGTGGCGCGACGAACCCCGAGCAGCTGTTCGCCGCCGGGTACTCCGCGTGCTTCCACTCGGCACTGAAGGGCGCGGCCAAGCAGCTCGGTCTCGCGATCGCGGACAGCGCCGTCACCGCCGAGGTCGGGATCGGCCCGACCGGGGGCGGAGCATACGGCCTCGCGGTCACCCTCGTCGTGGAGCTCGACGGCGTCACCCAGGAAGAGGGTGAGCGGCTCACCCAACGCGCTCACGAACTCTGCCCCTACTCGAACGCGACGAGGGGCAACATCGAGGTCGTGCTGCAGACCGAGATGGCCTAACAGGGTGCGTGACCGGCAAATCCGCGGTACCGAGGGTGCGCCCGCCTGGCGCGGGCGCACCCGTTCACCTCGCGTTTACCAGTGGTTCACCCGCCTGTAAAGCCGGTGAATCCTCAGGTTCCAAGGGGCTCAACTTGGGGGACGACATGAGTTGACACGAGACCCGCCACGGCGGCCGGTGGTCACGACGCCACCGCGCACGCGGCCGAAGGGAGGACGATGACGATCCGGATGACCCAGCGGCCGCGAACGGTGGCGGTGATCCTCGCCGCCGGCATCGGCTCCCGGATGGGCCTCGACATCCCGAAGCAGTTCGTGCCGGTCGCCGGCAAGACCAGCCTCGAGCACACGGCCGACACGTTCCAGGACACGCCGTGCATCGACGAGATCATCGTCATGACCAACGCAGACTGGCTCGAGGAGACCACCGACCTGCTGCCGCGGAGCCGCTACCCCAAGATCACGGCGGTGCTGCCCGGCGGCGGCACCCGCAACGAGACCTCGCGCCTCGCACTGCTCGCGATCGACGACCCCGACGCGAAGGTCCTGTTCCACGACGCCGTGCGTCCGCTCATCGACCCCGAGGTCATCCGCACCTGCGTCGACGCCCTTGACTCCTACGACGCCGTCGACACGGCGATCCCCTCCTCCGACACCATCGTCGAGGTCGACGAGGGCAACTTCATCAGCGACGTGCCCCCGCGCTCCTCGCTGCGCCGCGGCCAGACCCCCCAGGGCTTCCGCCGCTCGACGCTCCTCAGCGCCTACGAGAACGCGGCCGAGGACCCCCACTTCACGGCGACCGACGACTGCTCGGTCGTGCTCAAGTACCTGCCCGGCACCCCGATCTTCGTCGTCGAGGGCCGCGAGGCGAACATCAAGATCACCCAGCCCATCGACATCCACCTCGTCGACAAGCTGTTCCAGCTGCGCGCGCTCCCGGCACCGGATGCCGCGCTGCCGGCGCTCCAGGGCAAGGTCGTCGTGGTCTTCGGCTCGAGCTCCGGCATCGGGTCCGCGCTGTGCGAGCGCCTGAGTCAGGCCGGCGCCATCGCCGTCGGCTGCAGCCGCACGACGACCGGCACTCACGTCGAGCAGCGCGAGTCCGTCGCGGCCGCGCTCGTCGACGCGAAGCGGCGCTACGGCCGGATCGATCACGTCGTGCTCACCGCCGGCGTGCTCACCGTCGGGCCGCTCAACCGGATGTCCGACGACCAGCTGCACCACGACGTCGAGGTCAATCTGCTCGCCGCGTTCGTCGTCGCGCAGGAGTCGTACGAATACCTCAAGGCCTCGCAGGGGTCGCTCATGCTCTACGCGTCGAGCTCCTACACCAGGGGCCGGGCGAACTACACGGTGTACTCGGCGACCAAGGCGGCGATCGTCAACCTCACGCAGGCGCTCGCCGACGAGTGGCACACCGAGGGCATCCGCGTGAACTGCATCAGCCCGAGCCGCACCGCGACCCCCATGCGCGAGAAGGCCTTCGGTCACGAGGCGCCCGAATCGCTGCTGCGGGTCGACGCGGTCGCCGAGGCCAGCCTGCGCGTGCTCGCGTCCGAGGCGACCGGTCAGACCTTCGACATCCGACTTCCCCAGGCCGAGCCCGCGTCGACACACGCGACCGCGGCGTCATGACCGCGGAGGTCACCGCCTCCCCCGAGTTCCTCAGGGTCGGAGGCGTAGCACTCGCATCGGATCAGGCGCTCTCCGTGCGCTTCGACGGCCGCCGGATCTGGACCTTCCGCGTCGACGAGGCCCAGCGCGACGCCCGCGGCGACCTCGTCGTGTCGTGGCCGCCCGCGCTCGCGGAGCGTCTCACCGGCCGCGTCCGGCTCGGGCTCGACGCGGGCGAGACGCTGCTCGCAGAGGCGCCCGTCGTCTTCGGCGACACGGATGCTCCGCTGACGCTCGTCGACCCCGGCTCCGGCACCCCGCTCGTCGTGAACAAGTGGGGCCGCCTCGCGAAGTCGTTCGAGGGCCGCGACCCGGACCTCGTCGAGGGCGTGCTGCACGAGACCGAGCGCCTCGTCGCCCTCGTGCGCGAGCGGTTCGGTCACGAGCTCTTCGTGACCGGCGGCACGCTGCTCGGCCCCGTCCGCGACGGACGGATGCTGCCGCACGACGACGACGCCGACCTCGCCTACCTCAGCCGGTTCGACAACCCGTCCGACATCGTGCTGGAGAGCCTCGAGCTCGAGCGGGGGCTGCTCGAGGAGGGCTACGAGCTCGTCCGCCACTCGAGCGGACACCTCCAGGTGATGTTCCCCGGCGACAGCGTCAGCGACGCGTTCTACATCGACATCTTCACGTACTTCGTGTGCGACGGATGGTTCTACGGCACCTTCCACGCCCGCGAGCGGGCCGCGCGCGTTCGGCTCCTGCCGACGCATCCGATCGACGTCAACGGGCACTCGCTGCCGGCACCGGCCGCCCCCGAGACGCTGCTCGCCGCGATCTACGGGCCCGGCTGGGCGACGCCCGACCCCGCCTTCCGCTTCGAGACCCCGCCCGCCGCGGCCCGCCGCTACTTCTGGTGGCTCAACCACTTCGACTTCGACCGGGAGAACTGGGAGGAGTCGCACCGCACCGCGATCGGCACCGGCTACGACCACGGGCCGTCGGACTTCGCCCGCTCCGTCGCCGCGGGCCTCGAGCCCGACGCGAGGGTGATCGAGCTCGGCTGCGGGCTCGGCGACGACGCCCGGTTCTTCGCCGAGCGCGGGCACCCCGTGCTCGCGGTCGACTTCAGCCGGCCCGCCCTCGTCAACGCGCGGCGCGTCGCCGCGGGGATGGACCGGCCGCCGACGTACGAGCGCGTCAACCTCAACAGCGACCGCGACGCCGTGCGGTTGTGGGGGCGCTGCAGCGCGACCGCGGACCCCTCCACCCACATCTACGCGCGGCAACTGTTCAACGCCCTGAGCCCGCTCGGCTGGGACGTCTCGCTCCGATTCATCCGGCACGCCCTCCGCACGAGTGGCGGGACCGCGCACCTCGAGCTCGACGTCGGCGAGCAGATCCCCCACCCCGGCTGGAACGACCTCGCCCCGCGACCGCGGCAGGCGCTGTTCGACGCCCTCGAGCGGTACTCGCTCGACGTCGTCGACGAGCGGTACGAGGCCGACGACGGCCTGAGCAGAGTCACCGTGAGGAGCAGATCGTGAACTTCCATCCGATCAAGGCCATGACCGAGCACGACGAGGTGTGGGAGAGCGTGCACCGACTCGAACGCGAGGTGCAGGAGCTGCGCGAGCAGCTCGCCGAGCTGAACGCCGACCTCGACGAGTCCCGTCGCCTCAACCTGCGCGCGGCCGAGCTGCTCGATCTCGCCTACCAGTCGTTCGACCGCCGGTGAAGCCCGCGACAGGGCGAGCACCCATCACGTCCACTGGACGTCCGCCTGCTGGGCGGATGTCCGACAACCCGGGCGACGCCCGCCACGCTGAGGAGGCGACACAGTGACAGCACCTCTCGGAGCCGCGCAACGGCCGATCGAGATCGTCGGTGGTTTCGAGAGCACCTACCAGCCGGCCCATGACCGCGACGTCATGGAGAGCACGGAGCACGACCGCCGCTGGCGGGAGGACCTGGCACTGCTGCGCGAGGCGGGGATCACCCGGCTCCGCTACCCCATCCGCTGGCACCGCGTCGAGCAGGTTCGCGGTGAGTACGACTGGACCGAGACCGACGAAGTGCTCCAGCACATGCGCGACACCGGGATGTCGCCGATCGTCGACCTGGTGCACCACACGAGCTACCCCGCCTGGCTCGAGGACGGCTTCGCCGACCCCGACTTCGGCGAGGTCTATCTCGCGTACGCGGAGGAGTTCGCGCTGCGCTACCCGTGGATCACCGAGTACACGCTGTTCAACGAGCCGTTCTCGACCCTCTTCCTCTCGGGCCACGAGGCGATCTGGCCGCCGTACCACTCCGGCCTGCGCGGCTTCGTCGACCTGATCGTCAACGTGCTGCCCGCCGTCGTGCAGGCGAGCATCCTCTACAAGGCGCTGCTGCCCGAGGCGCGGCACGTCTGGGTCGACACCTGCGAGAACCACACCGGGTCGGATGACTCGGGGCGCGCCTACGCGGCGATGGCGAACGACCGCCGCTTCATGGTGCTCGACGCCTTCCTCGGCCGCGGCTACGACCCCGAGTCCGAGCTCGGACGGCTGCTCGGCGAGGTCGACGGCGAGCGCCTGCTCGACATCGGTCCGGGCTCGATCGACGTGCTCGGCCTCGACTACTACGCCCACTGCCAGTGGAACTTCTCGATCGACGGAGGCACCACCCCGACCCCCGACCCCCTGCCCCTCGCCGACCAGATCGTGGACTACCACGAGCGGTACCGGATGCCGGTGATGGTCACCGAGACGAACGTGCGCGGCGCCACCTCCGATCGCGCCACGTGGCTCAAGTACGTGCTCGAGCAGTGCGAACGCGCCCGCGACCGCGGCGTGCCGATCGAGGGGCTGTGCTGGTTCCCGACGATCGACTCGACCGACTGGGACTCGCTGCTCTTCCGCTGCGACCGGCACATCGACCCCGTCGGCATGTACTGGCTCGACGACGACTTCGACCGCCACGAGTCCGTGGCATCCACCGCCTACTCCATGGCGGCCCATGGTTTCGCGTCGGAGGACCTCCCCGCGTACCGCCTGCTCGAGCCGGCGGCGACGTGGTTGCAGGGATACCTCCCCCAGATGGCGCACTGGACGTGGCAGGAGCCCCCTGCCGACGGACGCGGGAACAGCCTCCCGCGTGTCACCACGAGAATGGAATTGAGGGTCGTCGATGCGCAGTGAACTGATCGTCCTGTCCCACCTGCGCTGGGACTGGGTCTGGCAGCGCCCGCAGCAGCTCGTCTCGCGCCTGGCGACGGCTCACGACCGTCGCACCTGGTTCGTCGAGGAACCGGTGACACCGCCCGGCTACGACCGGTCGGACAACCGGCTGAACTACGAGCACCTGGACGGGGTCAACCGGGTGCGCCTGGAGATCCCCGAGCAGCACCGCTACGTCGGCTACTTCGACGAGGTGCTCCCCGACTACGTCGAGCAGCTGCCGGAGCTCGTCGGCGAGCCGACCGAGGATCGCGTCGTCTGGCTCTACACACCGCTCGCGCTCGAGGTCGCCCTCGCGCTCAAGCCGACGACCCTCGTCTACGACGTGATGGACGACCTCGCCGCGTTCAAGGGCGCCGCACCCGAGCTCGTCGTGCGTCAGCGTCAGGCGCTGCGCGAGGCCGACGTCGTCTTCGCCGGCGGCCGCTCGCTGCACCGCTCCGTCGTGCGTCAGGGTCGGCAGGACGCGCACCTCTTCCCCAGCGGCGTGAGCGTCGACCACTACCGCCGCGACCGCGCGCCCCGCTCCGCCGGCGACCGACCGGTCGCCGGGTACGTCGGCGTGCTCGACGAGCGGCTCGACATCGAGCTGCTCGACGCCCTCGCCGCGGAGCTGCCCGACTGGGAGATCCGCATGATCGGCCCGGTCATCAAGATCGATCCGGCCGACCTGCCGCAGCGCGACAACATCACCTACCTCGGCATGCAAGCGTACGAGCAGCTGCCCGACCGGATGGCCGAGCTCGACGTGGCGATCATGCCCTTCGCACTGAACGAGGCCACCAAGTCGATCAGCCCGACGAAGACGCTCGAGTACCTCGCCGCCGGTCTGCCGGTCGTCTCGACCCGCGTGCCCGACGTCGTCGCCGACTTCCCCGGCGTGGTCGACCTGCGCGACGACGCGGCCGGCTTCGCCGAGGCGTGCCGAATGCTCCGCGGCCGGGCCGAGGAGGCGCCGAGCGCGAAGCTCGGCAAGATGCTGCAGAAGGCCGAGTGGAGCTCGATCGCGTGTCGGATGGAGGCGCTCGCGTTCAACCGCCAGTCGCTGAAGGACACAGCCCCGCAGGAGGCCACGGCGTAGTAGGAATGGGAACGGCGTCGACGCAGTTGACGCGGACATGAGGCGATTCAGCGCGCAGGCGATGCAGGGAGCGGCGGCATGACCAAGAAGATCGGCTACCTCTCGTTCGGGCACTGGTCGTCGGCGCCGTATTCCCAGGCCAGGACCGGCGCGGACACCCTGCTGCAGGCGATCGAACTGGCGGAGGCCGCCGAGGAGATCGGCGTCGACGGGGCCTACTTCCGGGTGCACCACTTCGCCCGGCAGCACGGTGCCCCGTACCCGCTGCTCTCGGCCATCGGCGCCCGCACCTCGAGGATCGAGATCGGCACCGGCGTCATCGACATGCGCTACGAGAACCCCCTGTACGCGGCCGAGGAGGCGGCGGTCGCCGACCTCATCTCCGGCGGCCGACTGCAGCTCGGCATCTCGCGGGGGTCGCCCGAGCAGGTGATCGACGGGTTCCGCTACTTCGGCTATCAGCCGGACGAGAACGACCCGGAGGGCGCGCAGATGGCGCGCGACAACTTCCAGGTGTTCCTGCAGGCGATCCAGGGCGCGCGATTCGCCGAGCCCAACCCGCGCCCGATGTTCCCGAACCCCTACCCGGGGCCGCTCGGGATCGAGCCGCAGTCCCCGGGGCTCCGGGATCGCATCTGGTGGGGTGCCGGCAACCGGAAGACCGCGGAGTGGGCGGCGGAACTCGGCGTGAACCTGCAGTCGTCCACGCTCGTCATGCACGAGTCGGCCGAGCCGTTCCACGTGCAGCAACGCAAGCAGATCGAGGCCTACCGGGCGAAGTGGGCGGAGATGGGCCACGAACGCGAGCCGCGGGTGTCCGTCTCCCGCTCGATTTTCGCACTCGTCGACGAGACGGACTGGAAGCTGTTCGGCCACGATCGGACGAGCGAGGATCAGGTCGGCCAGCTGCCCGGCGCCGGACCGGCGATCTTCGGCAAGTCGTACGCCGGCCCGCCGGACAGGCTGATCGAGGAGCTGAAGGAGGACGAGGCCATCCAGGCCGCGGACACCCTGCTTCTGACGATCCCCTCGCAACTCGGCGTCGAGTACAACGCGCACGCCCTCGGCGCGATCCTGGAGCACGTCGCGCCGGGGCTCGGCTGGCGCTGACCCTCGGCGCGCCTCGCGCGCCTGCTGAGTCTCCGCCCTGAACTCCTCGAATCCCCAGCCGCCCGTCCGTAGCGTGGAAGGACGAGTCGCCACCCACTAGGGATGGCCCAGGAAGGAGCGACCAGCATGACGAACGACAAGCAGGACCTGCCTCTGCCCGACTTCGACCACATCCCGCTCGGCACACTGCCCAGCCGGATCGCCGGGCTCGACGAGCAGGGCATCACGGCCCTCGTCGAGTTCGAGCGGGCGCACGGCAACCGGGTTCCGGTGCTGACGGTGCTCGAGGGGCGCCTCACCCAGCTGGCGAACGGCGCCGAACCCTCCGGCGGGGTGCCCGAGGACCTGCCGGAGGTGCAGCAGTCGCAGCACGACTCGGCTGTCTCACCCGAGACATCCGGTCGCGACGCGTTCCCGCCGCCGGCGAAGAGCAGCCCGATGCTGCCGAGCCAGCCGCGCCGCTGATCCCGCCGTCGAGCGGCCGTTCGACCCTCTCCCCTGGTCGGCGGCCGCTCGATCACGTTCGGGCCGCTGATCGCGGCGCTTCGTGGGGACAATGACGGTATGACCGCGCTCACGGATGCCGCGCAGGAGCTGTACTCGCTTCCGCTCGAGGAGTTCACGAGCGCGCGGAACGCCCGCGCCCGCTCGGTGCGCTCCGAGGACCGCGACGCGGCGGCCCGCATCGGCAAACTGCCGAAGCCGACGACCGCCGCATGGGTCGTCAACATGATGGCGGTGCATCTCGCCGACGAGCTCGGGCAACTGCTCGCGCTCGGCGAGTCGCTGCGGGAGGCGCAGCAGAGCCTCGATCGCGACTCGCTGCGGGCCCTCACCCGGCAGCGAAGGCAGCTCGTGGCGGCGCTCGCCCGGCAGGGCGGGGAGCTCGTCGAGTCGCTCGGCTACGAGCCGACGCCCGCCGTCTTGGCCGAGGTGGAGCAGACGCTGCAGGCCGCCCTGACCGATCCGGATGCCGGCGAGGCGGTCAGCAGCGGGAGGCTGCTGCGTTCGCTCGACGCGGAGGGCCTCACGGTGGACCTCGAGGGAGCCGTCGCCGAGCTCGACGAGTCGGCGCCGCCCGCCACCCCGGCAGCGCGGAAGGCGAGCAGGGACGACCTCGAGGCGAGACGCCGCGAGAAGGCGGACCGCGAGCGAGAGGAGGCGCTGCGCGACCTCGAGGAGGCGGAGCGCCGCTCGGAGGAGGCCGCGGACCGGCTGGACGAGGTCGAGGAGCGGCTCGACGAAGCATCCGCCCGCCGCGACGAGGTGAGCGAGGAACTCGACGAGCTGCGCGACCGCATCACGCGGCTGGAGCGGGAGCTGGCGGGGCTGACGCCCGAGCTCGAGCGGCTCGAGCAGCAGCGGGAGGATGCCGAGAAGGCCGCCCAGACGGCCCGGCGCGAGGCGCGGCGGGCGCGGCAGCGCGCGCAGGCGCTCGGCGACTGATCAGCCGCGGCGTTCCTCCAGCACCGTGTTGCCGCCGTCGACGGCGACGACCTGCCCGGTGACGTAGGACGCGCCCGGCGAGGCGAGCCACGCGACGACCGAGGCGACCTCCGCCGCGGTGCCGCTGCGCCCGACGGGCACGAGCGTGCCCTCGATGGCCTCCTCGGGCAGCTGCGATCCTGTGGCGATCCAGCCGGGGGCGACCGCGTTCGCGGTGATGCCGTGCCGCGCCTCGTCGACGGCGAGGGCCCGGGTGAGACCGACCAGACCCGCCTTCGCGGCCGCGTACGTGACGTCACCGGCGGAGGCCATGAGCGGGCCGGTCACGCTCGCCATCATGACGACGCGACCCCACCGGCGCTCGCGCATGCCGGGCACGAGCTCGCGCGTCAGCAGGAACGCGCTCGTGAGGTTGCGCGCGAGACCCTCGGTCCACTGCGCGACGGGGAGCGTGATGTCGCCGCCGGGCATGCCGTCGTCGCCGACCGCGATCATGCCCGCGTTGTTGACCAGCACGTCGACGGCATTGGTCTGCGCGGCGAGGGCCGCGACCTCGAATTCGCTGTCGAGGCGGGCGACGACCCCGACCGCGTCGATGCCCTCGGCGACGAGCTCGGCCGCCCTCTCGTGGATGCGGTCCGTCGTGGCCGTGACGACGACCCGCGCGCCGAGCTCACCGAGCGCCCGGGCGGACGCGAACCCGATCCCCGTCGGACTGCCCGCGCCGGTGACGAGGGCGGTGCGCCCCGCCAGGTCGAGCGCCGCGGGAAGGGTCATCGGTCGGTGAGGGTCGCGAGCTCCATGCCGAAGGCGGCGGCGACGCCCGAGTTGTAGACGCGGCCGGCGTGCGCATTGAGACCGAGCGCGAGCGCGGGGTTGTCGGCGAGGGCGGTCTCCCAGCCCTTGTCGGCGAGGGCGAGCACGTACGGCGTCGTGGCGTTCGTCAGCGCGACGGTCGAGGTCTGCGGCACCGCGCCCGGCATGTTCGCGACGCAGTAGTAGATCGCCTCGTGCACGGGGAACACGGGGTCGTCGTGGGTCGTGGGTCGGCTGCCCTCGAAGCATCCGCCCTGGTCGATGGCGATGTCGACGAGCACGGCGCCGGGCTTCATCGTCGACACCATCTCGTCGGTGACGAGCTTCGGAGCCTGCGCGCCCGGGATGAGCACCGACCCGATGACCAGGTCGGCCTCGCGCACCTGAGCGGCGATCTCGTAGCGGGAGGAGGCGCGGGTCTGGATGCGGTCGTTGAACCGCTCCTCGAGCTGGCGCAGGCGCGGCAGCGACACGTCGATGACGGTCACGTCGGCCCCCATCCCCACGGCGTTCGCGGCGGCGTGCTCGCCGGCCACTCCCCCGCCGATCACGACGACCTTGGCCTTCGGCGTGCCGGCCACGCCGCCGAGCAGGAGCCCGCGGCCGCCGGAGGCGCGCATGAGGTGATAGGCGCCGACCTGCACGGAGAGGCGGCCCGCGACCTCGCTCATCGGCGACAGCAGCGGCAACTGGCGGGTGGGCAGCTGAACGGTCTCGTAGGCGATGGCCGTGGTCTTCGAGGCGAGCACGGCGTCGGTGCAGGCGCGGGAGGCGGCGAGGTGGAGGTAGGTGAAGAGCACCTGACCCTCGCGCATGAGCGCGTACTCGGGCTCGATCGGCTCCTTGACCTTGACGAGCAGGTCGGCCTCGCCCCACACCTCCTCGGCGGTCGGCACGATGCGGGCGCCCTCGGCCGCGAACTCCTCGTCGCTCAGGCGCGAGCCGTTGCCCGCGCCCTGCTGCACGAGCACCTCGTGGCCGTGGGCGACGAGTTCGTGCACCATCGCGGGCGTCGCCGCGACGCGGTTCTCGTTGTTCTTGATCTCCGTGGGGATTCCGACGCGCATCGTTGCACTCCTTCCGATACTCGTAATGGTGGAACTTCTCCGTTACCGTGACGTTTCAGACGAAGGATCGTCGGAAGAAGCAGCAGAACTGGCTCGAATCGTCACGGAAGGATGGGCGACGGATGTCTCTCGCGAACGATCTACGCGACGGCCCGCTCGACGAGCTGGATCTGCGCATCCTCGACGAGCTCAACCTCAACGCACGCATCCCGAACGCGCAGCTCGCCCTGCGGCTCGGCATCGCCCCCTCGACGGCCCACCAGCGCGTGAAGTCGCTTATGGACCGAGGCATCATCACGGGCTTCCTCACGAGCGTCGACCAGTCGAAGCTCGGCCACGAGATCCAGGCGCTCATCGGGGTCACCCTCCGGCCGGGCTTCCGCCAGGCGAGCATCGAGGAGTTCGCGCAGACCGTGCGGCGGATGCCCGAGGTGCTCCAGGTGTTCTTCGTGGGCGGCGGCGACGACTTCGTGATCCACATCGCGGCCCGGGACTCCTCGGCGGTGCGCCGCTTCGTCATCACGTTGAGCGGCCAGGCATCCGTCGCCTCGACCCGCACGAGCCTGATCTTCGACTACCACCGCAACGGGGTCGCCGCCTCGTTCGAGTGAGCGCCGCGCCGCCGGCGCACCAGGAGGGCCGCGCCCGTCGCGATCGTCCCGACGGCCAGCGCGAGAACCACGGCGGCGGTCTCGCCCGGGCCCGTCTCCGCGAGTTCCTCGCGCACGGTCACCGTCTCTGACTCGTGCACGGTGCGGTCCTCGAAGACGGGCACCGTGCTGCCGTCGGCCGAGCCGGCCGAGGCGTAGGTGAAGACGTAGTGACCGGGCTCGTTCACGGGGATGCACAGGGTGGTGTGCTCGCCGTCCGCCGGGATCGTCGTGGTCACCCGGCCGGCCTGCGGGGCCGCGGGGTCCAGCACCGAGCCCGGGGCGGGGCGCTGCTCGAACGGGCCCCACAGGATCGAGTCGACCTCGAGCGGTCCGGCGGCCGGGTTGAGCCTCGACACCGTCAGCCGGTCAGCCACGCAGTCGCCGACCGCCGCGCTCTGGGGGGTCGCCACCGTCTCGATCAGCGGGGCGAACGGCACGAGGGTCGTCTCGGTCGCGACGCCGAACCGGCCCTGCCACGGCAGCACCTTCTCGCCGCCCGTCGCCGTGCCGTCGGGCCCGATCGTCTCGACCCACACGTAGTAGCCCACGTCGGGTAGCACGCACGGCGGGGTGTCGTACGTTCCGGGCGCTGTGGCGACCGTGACGACCTCGCAGACGATCTGGGCGTCCGACGGCGGCGCGTCCGCCTCGACCGGCGGCGCGAAGAACGGGCCGAGCAGTCGGCTGCGGATGGTCACCTCAACCGGGCGTCGCCCGTCGGGTCCGTCGACCACGGGCCATTCGACCGACGGGCTCGCCGCGTCGATCGTCACCTCCAGCCGGTCGGTCAGCTGTGCCCCGGCGCTCGCGACGGCGGCGCTCGTCTGCGTGGTCACGACCGGCTGGAACGGCGCGTCGGACGGCACCGACCGCTCGGCGGCGGCCTCCGCCGTGACCGTCACGGGGGCGCCGAGCACGAGGTTCTGTGAGCCGGCGGGGCTGGTCGCCGTCACGAGTCCCGCGCCGAAGGGCAGGTCGGTGAAGCGCACCGCCGCGGCGGCCTCGAGCACGGCCGCCCCCGTCGGCACCGTGACCTCGAGCGGGACGCCGTTGGCGAGGCTGGCCGTCGTGCTGCCGTCAACCGTCGCCGCGCCCGTCAGCTCGAGCACGCCCGACACGGCGCCGGGCGGCAGCGTGGCCGGCCCGCCGGCGAGGTAGTCGACGACGACCTGCGCGACGACCGTGCCCGTGCCGTCCGCCCGGAGCTCGACGTCGAGCGTCGCTGTGGCTCCGCGGGAGGCGCCGCCGGGTCCGTCGACCGTGGCGAGCATTTCGGCGGCGAGCTGTCGCACCCGCCCGGCCTGCCCGTTCGCCCGCGAGGCGTACGCTCCGGGGTCGCGCCCATTCAGCCCGGTGACGCTCCAGATCGCCAGCTGCGCCGCCGCGGCGATGTCCGGCTCGTGACTGCCCGCCCACCGCCGGGTGAGTTCGGCGACGCGCGCCGCGGTGTCGCCGGTGACGCCGAGCGCGGCGGCATCCG
Source organism: Desertivibrio insolitus (assembly GCF_017355965.1). Classification (GTDB taxonomy): domain Bacteria; phylum Actinomycetota; class Actinomycetes; order Actinomycetales; family Microbacteriaceae; genus JAFIQW01. The sequence continues at coordinate 29,693 of NZ_JAFIQW010000005.1, read as the reverse complement.
TCTCCGTGTAGTCGTTGCCGAGCGGTGAGGGCGCGCCCGCCTGGAGGCAGAAGGCGAGCCGGCCGTCGGCCAGGCGGTAGGACCCGATCCACGAGCGGCCGTCGGCCTGCCACAGGTGCCCGATCCCGTGTTCCGTGGCAGGGACGGCCGCGGCGGGTGCCGGAGCGGCGAGCACGAAGGCGGTCGCGGCGAGGGCCAGGATCAGGGCGACGAGTCGGGCGCGGAGAAGCTGCATGCGCCGAGACTCGCGCTCGCGGGGTCGGCCAGGGGCTCGCGGGTGCAGATCCGTGGGCGCGGCTGGCAGGACGTCGGCTGGGGAGGACAGGGCGAGGCCCCGCCGGCTGTGCGACGGGGCCTCGTCCAGGAGCAGCCGCTACTGGGAGGCGGCGCTCACTCTCCTTCGGCGCGTCCAGCGCGCCAGTAGCCCATGAACGCGACCTTGCTGCGGTCGACGCCGAGGTCGCTGACCAGCAGGCGGCGGAGCCGCTTGATGACGGATGACTCGCCTGCGAGCCACGCGTAGAAGGGGCGCGCCTGCTCCTCCGGCGAGTCCCACAGCAGCTCGAGGTCGACGTCGATGTCGTCGACGGGCTCGAGCGCCGGGCCGCGCGCGCCGTCGAGCAGCGGCGCCGCGACGGTGGTCCAGCGGGTGACGGCGTCGAGCAGCAGTTCGCCGTGCGGGCGGCCGTCGCGCACGAGCCAGTGCACGTCGAGCTCGGCGTCGGAGGTGATCGGGAGCACGTCGTCGGCGTGCGGCACCTCGATGAACGCCGTCGCGTGGACGCCCGCGGGGCGCGATTCGAGGATGGAGGCGATCGCGGGGGCCGCGGTCTCGTCGCCGGCGAGCAGCACCTCGGTGGCGCCGCCGCAGCGCCAGTCGAGACCCGTGCGCCAGGAGAGGCTGCGGTCGTCGGGACCGATCATCACGAGCGCGTCGCCGATCCGGGCGCGCTGGATCCAGCGGGAGGCGGGACCGGCATCGCCGTGCACGACGACGTCGACGTCGACCTCGCGCGCGTGCTGCCGCACGGCGCGGACGGTGTAGGTGCGGAACGGGTTGCGGAGCTCGTCGGGCAGCTCGCGCCAGCGCACGAACCAGCCGTCGTCGGCGCGGTCGAAGCCGCAGTCGCCGTAGCCGCCCGCGAGGGGGTGTCCGTCGGGGTGCGGCAGCACGAGCTTGATGCGCTGGTCGAGGCCCGCGGTGCCGAAGTGCTCGAGCTCGTCGCCGACGAAGGTGACGCGCATGAACGAGGGGCTCAGTCGCGTGAGCCGCCCGATCGTGACGAGGTAGGGCCGGTAGGCGGGTCGCTCGTCGCGGACTCGCTCGTCGGTGCCGAGGCTCAGGGGATGAAGCACGCAGCCAGCTTAGGTGAGCCTTACCTACTCTCGCTAGGGTGGCGGCGAGATCCGGCGGGCGGAGCGAGGTCCGGTACGCCACTCCGCCGCTACTCCGGCCGACGGGAGGAGCAGTCGCCGCGCGGCTGCTCGACCGACGGGATGAGCGGCGCGACTACTCGACCAACGCCTGGGCGGCTACTGCGCGGCGCGCTCCAGCACGAGCTCGCGGACGCGCGCGGCATCCGCCTGGCCCTTCATCGCCTTCATGACCGCGCCGATCACGGCACCGGCGGCCTGCACCTTGCCGTCCTTGATCTTGGCGAGCACGTCGGGCTGGGCGGCGAGCGCCTCGTCGATCGCGGCGAGCAGGGCGCTGTCGTCGGAGACGACGCGGAGGCCGCGCTTCTCGATGACCTCGCCCGGCGTTCCCTCGCCGGCGATGACGCCCTCGAGTACCTGGCGGGCGAGGCGGTCGGTGAGCTCGCCGGACTCGACGAGCTGCGCGATCTGCGCGACCTGCTGCGGGTTCACGAGCGACGACGGCTCGACGCCCTGCGCGTTGGCGAGGCGGGCGATCTCACCCGTCCACCACTTGCGGGCGGCGGCGGGCGTCGCCCCGGCGCGCACGGTGTCGACGAGCTCGGCGAGGAGCCCCGAGTTGACGACGTCGCGGAACTCGTTGTCGGTGAAGCCCCACTCCCCCTTGAGCCGGCGGCGCATCGCGGCGGGCGACTCGGGCAGGGCTGCGCGCAGCTGCCCGATGAGCTCGGCGGGCGGGGCGACCGGCAGCAGGTCGGGCTCCGGGAAGTAGCGGTAGTCGTCGGCGTCGCTCTTCGGACGGCCGGGCGAGGTCGTGCCGGTGTCCTCGTGCCAGTGGCGGGTCTCCTGCTGGATCGTGCCGCCCGCGGCGAGGATCGCCGCCTGGCGCTGGATCTCGTAGCGCACCGCACGCTCGATGCTGCGGAAGGAGTTGACGTTCTTGGTCTCGGTGCGGGTGCCGAACTTCTCCTGGCCGCGCGGGCGCAGCGAGACGTTGGCGTCGCAGCGCAGGTTGCCGCGCTCCATGCGCGCGTTGCTCACGCCGAGCGCGCGGACGATGTCGCGGATCGTCGAGACGTAGGCGCGGGCGAGCTCCGGGGCATCCGCCTCGGCGCCGACGATCGGCTTCGTCACGATCTCGACGAGCGGCACACCGGCACGGTTGTAGTCGACGAGCGAGTACTCGGCGCCCTGGATGCGACCGGTCGCGCCGCCGACGTGCGTGAGCTTGCCGGCGTCCTCCTCCATGTGCGCGCGCTCGATCGGCACGTGGAACACGCGCCCGTTCTCGAGCTCGACCTCGACCGAGCCCTCGTACGCGATCGGCTCGTCGTACTGGCTGATCTGGTAGTTCTTCCCGAGGTCGGGGTAGAAGTAGTTCTTGCGCGCGAAGCGGCTCGACTCGGCGATCGAGCAACCGAGCGCGAGCCCCAGCTGGATGGAGTAGCGCACCGCCTGCTCGTTGACGACGGGCAGCGAGCCCGGCAGTCCGATGTCGAGCGGGGTGATCTGCGTGTTCGGCTCGGCACCGAAGGCCTCGCCGTAGGCGGGGTTCGGGGCGGAGGAGAACATCTTCGACTTGGTCGAGAGCTCGACGTGCACCTCGAGCCCGATGACCGGCTCGAACATCTCGAGCGCCTTGTCGAAGTCCATCAGCTGCGCTTTTGCCACCCGATGATTCTAGGCGGGGCCCCGCACGCCTCCGATCCGCCGATGCGGCACCGCCCGGACACACGGATGCCGCGGGGCCTTCGCACCCGCGGCATCCGTCCCCGGTCTCCCCTGGCTGTCAGGCGTCCTCGACTGTCAGGCGTCCTCGCGGTCGGGGCTCTCCAGAATGAAGAACGTCGACTGGTTCCCGTCGCTCCGCTGCTCCTGGTAGATGAAGTTCAGCTTGCGCTCGTCGAACGTCTCGAACCACTCCTCCCAGCTGACGTGACGGAGGTCGTCGTTGTCGCCGCCGAAGTCGATGCGCAGCACGCCGAGGTGGTCGCCGTGCTCGGTGCCGGGCACCGTCGCGGGCACGCCGCCGCGCGACTCCGCCCACTCGCGGATGACCTGGTGGTGCGTGGTCGCGAGGCTCCGCCCCTCACGCTCGGGCTCCTCGTCGGTGGAGGTGACCTCCTGCGAGTACTTCAGCGACTTCGAGGTCTCGGCTCCGGTGCGGATGTGGCCGCCGTCCGGTCCGGCGCCGAGGTCGTCCGGCGTCTCGTCCGCGCCGTCCGCTCCCCCGCGGCCGCTCTCGGCATCGACGATCGCGTCGACGAGCTCGTCCTTCTTCATGCCGGACGTGCCGCCGACCCCGTCGTCCTTCGCGCGCTCGCGCAGCTCGTCGACCTTGCTCTCTCGCAGCTCGTCCTCGGCGGTGCCGCTCGCCGCGCCGGCGCCTGTGCCGTCACCGCCGCCGCTCTCCGCCTCGACGATCGCGTCGATCAGTTCGTCCTTCTTCAATCCCGACGTGCCGGAGACGCCGGCCTTTTCCGCGCGCTCGCGCAGCTCGTCGACCTTGCTCTCCCGCAGCTCGGTCTCGCTGATGCCGGGGGTGTTCGGGGTCTGGTTGCCGGGTTGTTCGGCCATGACATGTCCTCCTCAGTCGCCTGATGTCTTTCCACCGTGGCGCGGCCGGTTGGGAGCGCCGTGGGAGTTCGGCGAGCGCGCGGTGTGCGCGAAGAGGGTGACGGATGACTCGGAGCGGCAGCCCCGCGTCATCCGTCAGTCGACCCGGTCGACGCGATCGGGGTCGAGCTCGGCCGCCTTGCGCCCATGCGAGAACCAGGTGATCGCCCACAGCACGACGCCGATCACGAGCAGCCCGACCGCGATCTGGTACTGCTCGACGGCGCGCCCGGACGAGAACGGGAGGACGAGCCAGAGGCAGGCGACGATGCCGATCACGGGCAGCACGCGTCCCGCACGGAAGTGCCGGTGCTCCACGCGGTCGCGGCGGAGCACCAGCACCGTCGCGTTCACGACCGCGAAGACCGCGAGCAGCAACAGCGACGTCGTGCCGCCGAGCACGACGACGACGGGCGACTCGGGGGCGAGCGTCACGTAGACGATGAGGCCGAAGGCGAGGAGCGTCGTGAAGACGATGGCCGACCACGGCGTGCGGCGGCGCTCGTGCACCCGGCCGAGGAAGGCCGGCAGCACTCCTTGACGACTCATGCCGTAGAGCAGCCGCGAGGCCATCATCATGTTGATCAGCGCGGTGTTGGCGACGGCGAACATCGAGATGAAGGGCAGCAGGTCGGCGATCGGGAAGTCCGGGGCGGCGGTCTGCACGACCGTCACGAGCGGCGTCGAGTTGTTCGCGAGCTCGCCGATGGGCACCACCGCGACGGCGACGATGGAGACGAGCACGTAGATCACGGCCGCGATGCCGAGGCCGGTGAGCATGATCGGGGGGAAAATCCGGCTCGGATCGCGCGTCTCCTCCGCCATGTTGACCGAGTCCTCGAAACCGACCATGGCGAAGAACGCGAGCGACGTCGCCGTCGACACCGCGAGCAGCAGCGACTTGTCCTCGGGGGTGTCGAAGAGCACGACGCGGGAGAAGTCGGCGGCCCCGGCGAGGATCGCGCCGAAGCCGATGAACAGCACGAGCAGCAGGCCGGAGAGCTCGACGAGCGTCAGCACGACGTTCGTCTTGACACTCTCGCTGACCCCGCGGAAGTTGACGAGGGCGACGAGCAGCATGAACCCGAGCGCGATCGCCATCACGACCGGCTCCGCCAGCTCGAGCCCGAAGCCGGCGGCGAAGTTCGCCGCGCACGCCTGCGACGCCGTCGACGCCGACGTGATGCCGGAGCACATGACGATGAAGCAGACGAGGAACGTGACGAAGTGGATGCCGAACGCCTTGTGCACGTAGAGCGCGGCGCCCGCGGTCTGCGGGTACTTGGTGACGAGCTCGAGGTAGGAGAACGCCGTGACCAGCGCGACAGCGAACGCGATGAGGAACGGCAGCCACGCCGCGCCGCCCACCTCGGCGGCGACCTGTCCGGTGAGGGCGTAGACGCCCGTGCCGAGGATGTCGCCGATGATGAACAGCAGCAGCAGCTTCGGGCCTATGGCCCGCTTCAGCTCCGGTTCGCCTTCGGTCTTCTGAGCAGCGCTGCTCGACATGGCTCCCCCTCAAGGATTGTTCCCGTTGAGGAACACGTACCCCCGGTAGGGATCAGCTGAAACACCCTGATCAGCGCGAAAGACGAAGCGGCGCCGCCCGGGGAGACCCGGGCGACGCCGCCGTGGATCGTCGGTCAGACCGCGCCGTCGCGCGCGGCCTCCATCTCGGCGGGCTCGAGCGCCGGCGCCTGCGCCAGCAGCGAGCCGCCCCACTGCTCCTCGAGCAGCGACTCGAGGGCGGCGCCGTGGCGGTAGAGCCGGGCGTCCTCGCGAGCCGGAGCCATGAGCTGCATGCCGACCGGCAGCCCGTCCTCGGGAGCGAGACCGATGGGCAGCCCCATGCCCGGGACACCGGCGAGGTTCGCCGGGATCGTCGTGATGTCGTTGAGGTACATCGCCAGCGGGTCGTCGAGCTTCTCGCCGAGCTTGAACGCCGTCGTCGGCGCGGCCGGCGAGACGAGCACGTCGACCTTCTCGAACGCGCTCGCGAAGTCGCGCTGGATGAGGGTGCGCACCTTCTGCGCGCTGCCGTAGTACGCGTCGTAGTAGCCGGCACTGAGGGCGTAGGTGCCGAGGATGATACGGCGCTTCACCTCGTCGCCGAAGCCCTCCTCACGGGTGGCGGCCATGACCTTGTCGACCGTCGCGCCGGGGGGCGAGACGCGCAGGCCGAAGCGCACGCTGTCGAACTTGGCGAGGTTGCTGGATGCCTCGGCGGGGAGGATCAGGTAGTACGCCGCGACGGCGTACTCGAAGCTCGGGGCGTCGATCTCGACGATTTCCGCGCCGTTCTTCGCGAGCAGCTCGAGCGACTCGTCGAAGCGCTGCTGGACGCCGGCCTGGAAGCCCTCGCCCTGGAACTGCTTGACGACGCCGACGCGCACGCCCTTGAAGGAGCGCTCCGCGAGGCCCTGCCGCGCGGCATCCGCGAAGCTCGGCCAGCCGTCGGTGAGGGAGGTCGAGTCGTGCGGGTCGTGGCCGCCGATGATGTCCTGCACGAGCGCACTGTCGAGCACGGTGCGGGACACCGGACCGACCTGGTCGAGCGAGGAGGCGAGGGCGATCGCGCCGTAGCGCGAGACCGCGCCGTAGGTGGGCTTGACGCCGACCGAGCCGGTGACGGCGGCGGGCTGGCGGATCGAGCCGCCGGTGTCGGAGCCGAGGGCGACGGGCGCCTCGAAGGCGGCGACGGCCGCGGCCGAGCCGCCGCCGGAGCCGCCGGGGATGCGCTCGAGGTCCCAGGGGTTGCGGGTCGGGCCGTACGCGGAGTGCTCGGTGGAGGACCCCATGGCGAACTCGTCCATGTTGGTCTTGCCGAGCGGCACGAGGCCGGCCTCGCGCAGGCGGCGCACGACGGTCGCGTCGTACGGCGGCACCCAGCCCTCGAGGATCTTCGAGCCCGCGGTCGAGGGCATGTCGACCGTGCAGAGCACGTCCTTGATCGCGATCGGCACGCCGGCCAGCGGCGAGTGCTCGGTGCCGTCGAGGCGGGCCGCGTCGATCGCCGCGGCGGTCGTGAGGGCGTTCTCGGAGATGTGCAGGAACGCGTGGACGTCGCCGTCGACCTCGGCGATCCGGTCGAGGTGCGCCTGCGTGACCTCGACGGAGGAGACCTCCTTGGCGCGGAGCTTCTCGCTGAGCTCCGCCGCGGTCATCCGGATGAGCTCGCTCACTGCTCCTCCCCCAGGATCGCGCTGACCTTGAACCGGTCGCCGTCACGCTCCGGGGCGCCCGCGAGCGCCTCCTCCGGCGTGAGCACGTCGCCGATCTCGTCCGGCCGCCACACGTTCTGCAGCGGGATCGGGTGACTCGTCGCGGGGACGTCGGGGGTCGCGACCTCCGACACCTTGGCGACCGAGTCGACGATCGCGCCGAGCTCACCCGTGAGCTTCGCGATCTCGTCCTCGGTGAGGTCGATGCGGGCGAGGTTCGCCAGGTGGGCGACCTGTTCCGGCGTGATTTCGGACATGCGGCTCCGTCTGTTGCTGGCCCGGGACGCCGACAAGTCTATTGCGGCGCTTTCAGCCCCTCCGCCCGACCCCGACTCGACAGGAGAAGAAAGGTAAGGCTAGCCTTACTCCGCTGCAGCGCTCCTCCGACCACCACGAGCACAAGGGAACATCCGTGCCTGCCACCCCCACGTCGAGGTCTCTCCTCGGCGGAATCGCCCTCCTGTCCGCCACCGCTCTCGCGCTCACCGGCTGCGCCACCACGGCCGCCGAGGCCGAGACCGCCGAGACCGCCGCGCCGACCGAGATCACGGTCGAGCACGCGCAGGGCGAGACCGTCGTCCCCGTCGACCCCGAGACCGTCGTGACGTTCGACCTCGCGAGCCTCGACACACTCACCGCGCTCGGCGTCGAGGTGACGGGTGTTCCGGATGCCGCGCTGCCGGAGTACCTCGAGGGCGACTACACCCCCGTCGGCAGCCTCTTCGAGCCCGACTACGAGGCCGTGATCGCGCTGCAGCCCGACCTCATCATCGTCGCCGGACGCTCGGCGAGCGTGTACCCGCAGCTCGCGGAGATCGCCCCCACGATCGACCTCACCGTCGACGGCACCGACTACTTCACGAGCGCCCGTGAGAACGCGGAGATCCTCGGCGAGGTCTTCGGCGAGCAGGACGAGATCGCCGCCGCGTTCGAGGACATCGACGCGAAGGTGGCCGACGTGCGGGCCGCCGCGGAGGACGCGGGCACCGGCCTGTTCCTCATGAGCAACGCCGGCGAGATCTCCGCCTACGGCATCGGCTCCCGCTACGGCTGGCTCTACGAGGAGCTCGGCGTCACCCCCGCCGTCGAGAACGTCGAGGCCGCCTCGCACGGCGACCCCGTCTCCTTCGAGTTCGTGCTCGAGGCCGACCCCGATCACCTCTTCGTGCTCGACCGCGACGCCGCCATCGGCCAGGAGGGCTCGCAGTCGGCCGAGCAGGTGCTCGACAACGACGTCATCGCCCGCACCACCGCGGCCCGGAACGACGCCATCACCTACCTCAGCTCCACCGAGTGGTACATCGTCGGCAACGGCCTCACCGCCCTCGACACGATGATCGGCGAGGTCGGGAAGGCCCTGGCCTGACCTCCCTCGCCACGAAGCCCGCAGCGGCGGACCTCCCCGGTCCGCCGCTTCGGCGTCCCCTCGACCGCCCGCTGGCCCTCGGCGCCGCCGCCGGCGCGGTCGTGGTGCTCGCCGTCGCGAGTCTCTTCGTCGGGGTCATCGACCTCTCCGCCGGTGGCCTCCTCACGGGCTCCGACGACTGGTGGCTGCTCGCGGCGAGCCGACTCCCCCGCACGCTCGCCATCCTGCTCGCCGGCGTCGCCCTGCCGATCTGCGGGCTGCTCATGCAGCAGCTGGCGCGCAACCGTTTCGTCGAGCCGTCGACCGCCGGCACCGTGGATGCCGCGACGCTCGGGCTCCTCGTCGTGACGCTGCTCGCGCCCGGGCTGCCGGTACTCGGCAAGCTCGGCGCGGCGAGCGTGTTCGCGCTCGCCGGCACCGCCGTCTTCCTCCTCCTGCTCCGCCGCATCCCGCTGCGCTCGATCGTCATGGTGCCGCTCGTCGGGCTCATGTTCGGCGGCGTCATCGCGGCGGGGTCCGGCTTCCTCGCCTACCGCTTCGACCTGCTGCAGGCGCTGAACGGCTGGATGATCGGCGACTTCTCGGGCATGGTGGCCGGGCGCTACGAGCTGCTCTGGATCGCGGTCGCGCTCACCGCGGTCGCCTGGCTGCTCGCCGACCGCTTCACCGTCGCGGGGATGGGTGACGCGTTCACGACCAACCTCGGTCTGAACTACCGGCGCATCCTGGCCGTCGGGCTCGCCCTCGTCGCCGTCATCACCGCGATCGTCGTCGTCACGGTCGGGTCGATCCCGTTCCTCGGGCTCATCGTGCCGAACGTCGTCGCGGCCTTCGTCGGCGACAACGTGCGCCGCGGCGTGCCGTGGGTCGCCACCCTCGGCGCCGGGTTCCTGCTCGCGTGCGACCTCGTCGGCCGGCTCGTGCGATTCCCCTACGAGATCCCGCTCGGCGTCGTCGTCGGCGTGATCGGCAGCGTGCTCTTCGTCCACCTCCTGCTGAGGAGGCCCGGTGCTCCTCGCTGACCCGCCCCGCCCGCGGCCGCTCGCGGCGCTGCGGCATCCGAAGGTCCGACTCGCGATCGTGCTCGCGGCGGCGCTCGTCGCGATCGTCGTGTTCCTCACCGCCGGCAGCCCGGCTCCCCTCTCGCTCGTGCTACCCCTGCGCCTGCCCAAGGTCGCGGCGCTCGTGCTCGTGGCGGTGGCGATCGCCGTGTCGACGGTGCTGTTCCAGACCGTCGTCGGCAACCGCATCCTGACCCCGTCGCTCATGGGCTTCGACTCGCTGTACGTGCTCATCCAGAGCGGCACGGTGTTCTTCTTCGGCGCCTCGGCCCTGCACCTCGCCCAGGCCCAGGTCAAGTGGGCGCTCGAGGTCGCGGTCATGGTCCTCGCGGTCACGGCGCTCTACCGCTGGCTGTTCTTCGGGCGCCGACGCGACCTGCACCTCCTCGTGCTCGTCGGCATCGTGCTCGGCACGCTGTTCCGGTCGCTGTCGTCGTTCCTGCAGCGGATGCTCGACCCCACGGCCTTCGCGACGCTGCAGGACGAACTGTTCGCCTCCTTCAACGTCGTCGACACGAGCCTGCTCGGCATCTCGGCGGTCGCGATCGCCGGATGCTTCGCGGCACTCGCCCGCATCCGCCGCACCTTCGACGTGCTCGCTTTGGGCCAGGACATCGCGATCGGGCTCGGCATCGACCACCGCCGTGTGGTCATGCGGATCCTCGTCGTCGTCGCCGTGCTGACCGCGGTGTCGACCGCCCTCGTCGGGCCCGTCGCCTTCTTCGGGCTGCTCGTCGCGAACCTCGCCTACCTGCTCGTCGGGGACCGGCACGCGCTCAGCGTGCCGACTGCCGCGGGGCTCGCGGTCGTCGCCCTCGTCGGCGGGCAGTTCCTGCTCGAGCGGGTCTTCGCGTTCGGCACGGGGCTCAGCATCATCATCGAATTCCTGGGAGGGATCGTGTTCATCGCCCTGCTGATCTCGCGAGGCGCCCGGTGATCGCGGTCGAGGGCGCGACGAAGTCGTACGCTTCGGGGCCGGTCGTCGACGGGGTCGACCTGACCCTGGCGGATGCCGGCATCACTGCGATCATCGGCCCGAACGGCGCCGGCAAGTCGACGCTCCTGTCGATGATCGCCCGGCTGCTCCCGCTCGACGCGGGGCGCATCACGGTCGACGGGCTCGACGTCTCGACGACCAAGACGGACGTGCTCGCGAAGCGACTGTCGATCCTGCGGCAGGAGAACGCGCTCACCGCCCGGCTCACCGTGCGCGACCTCGTGAGCTTCGGACGGTACCCGCATTCGAAGGGCCGGCCCACCGCAGTCGACCTCGCCGTCGTCGAGCGCACCCTCGCCTACCTCGACCTCACCGAGCTCGACGGCCGGTTCCTCGACGAGCTCTCGGGCGGGCAGCGCCAGCGGGCGTTCATCGCGATGGTGCTGGCGCAGGACACCGAGTACGTGCTGCTCGACGAGCCGCTCAACAACCTCGATCTCAAGCACGCCGCCGAGATCATGCGGCTGCTGCGCCGGGCCGCCGACGACCTCGGCAAGCGCGTCGTGCTCGTGCTGCACGACATCAACTTCGCCGCGCACTACGCCGACCGCATCCTTGCGATGAAGGACGGCCGGGTGGCCGCGTACGGCACCCCGGACGAGATCGTCACGAGCGACGTGCTCGGCGACGTGTACGAGATGGACATCGCGGTCGACGTCATCGGCGGCAAGCGGGTCGCACTCTACTACGGCTGAACTCCCACCCGGCCGCGGTAGACCTTCCGCATGCCGAAGACCGAGTCCGTCTGGGACTACCCCCGCCCGCCCGCCGTCGAGCCCAGCGACGAGCGCATCACCGTCGTGCTCGGCGGACGCACCATCGTCGACACGACGGACAGCGTGCGGGTGCTCGAGACGAGTCATCCGCCGGTCTACTACGTGCCTCGCTCGGCGGTCGCCGACGGCGTGCTGAGCACCGCGGACGGCGCGAGCTCCTGCGAGTACAAGGGCCGGGCGAAGTACCTGACCCTCTCCGCGGGCGGCCGCACGGCCGCCGGTGCCGCCTGGTACTACCCCACTCCGAACCCGGGCTTCGAGGCCTTGCGCGACCGCATCGCGATCTATCCCGGACGGATGGACGAGGTGCGGGTCGCCGGCGAGGTCGTCACGCCGCAGGAGGGCGACTTCTACGGCGGCTGGATCACGTCGCGCGTGACCGGGCCGTTCAAGGGAGCGCCGGGGACGCTGGGGTGGTAGCTGCTTCCGGTCGCGCGGGGTGTTTCCGCGTTAGTGCGCCAGCGGCTTCCCGCCGCCCGTCGTTGCCGCGGCTAGGCAGAGCCGTCCCTGTCAGGGCCCGCTGGATGCGAGTCCCGGCCGCTCGACAGCTCCGCTACTCGATAACCGCCGGCTCCTCGGCATCCGTCGGCGCCTGCTCCTTCGCATCCGTCGTCGCCGGACCCAGCGCGTCCGGGCCCTGCTCGACGAGCACCTTGAACTGCGCGGCGTCGATGATCCGCACGCCGAGCTGCTCGGCCTTCGCGAGCTTCGAGCCCGCGCCGGGGCCGGCCGCGACGAAGTCGGTCTTCTTGCTGACGCTGTTCGCGGCCTTGCCGCCCGCGGCGAGGATCGCCTCCTGGGCGCTCTCGCGCGAGTAGCCCTCGAGTGCGCCCGTCGCGACGACCGTGAAGCCGGCGAGCACGCCGTCGCTCGCGACCAGGTGCCCGGGTCCCGGATGCCCCGGGGTGAAGAGTTGCACGCCCGCGGCGGTCCACCGCTCGACGATCTCGCGGTGCCAGTCGACCTCGAACCAGTCGAGCACGGCGTCGGCGATGATGCCGCCGACGCCCTCGACCCCGGCGAGCTCCTCGCGGCTCGCCGACCGGATCGCCTCGACGGAGCCGAAGTAGGTCGCGAGCGCGCGGGCGGCGACCGGTCCGACATGCCGGATGCTCAGCGCGACGAGGAACCGCCAAAGCTCCGCGGTCTTCGCCTTCTCGAGGTTGGTGATCAGCTCACGGGCGGTGCTCGAGGGCACGTAGAACTCGTCGCCGTCGAACGGGCCCTCGGGGTCGTACGGGCCGTCCTTCTTCTGACGGCGGCGCCGGAACGGGGTGTCACGCTTCTCGACCGCGGTGCCGTCGGCGCGCTCGACGAGCTTCGGCAGCCCGGTCTCGCTGTCGCGGACGACGACCTCGATGCCGAAGAGGTCCTCGAGCGTCAGGTCGAAGAGGCCTGCCTCGGTCTCGAGCGGCGGCGTCTCGGGCACGGTCGGCTGTGTGAGCGCGGCAGCGCTGACCTCGCCGAGGCCCTCGATGTCGAGGGCGCCGCGGCTGCCGATGTGCTCGACGCGGCCGCGCACCTGCGCCGGGCAGCTGCGAGCGTTCGGGCAGCGGAGGTCGACGTCGCCCTCCTTCGCCGGTCGCAGCTCGGTGCCGCACTCCGGGCAGTCCTTCGGCATGACGAACTCGCGTTCGGTGCCGTCGCGCAGCTCGACGACGGGGCCGAGCACCTCGGGGATCACGTCGCCCGCCTTGCGCAGCACGACGGTGTCGCCGATGAGCACACCCTTGGCCTTGACGACGTCCTGGTTGTGCAGGGTCGCCTGGCGCACCTCGGAGCCGGCGACGCGCACCTTCTGCATGACGGCGAACGGGGTCGCGCGGCCGGTGCGGCCGACGCTGACGACGATGTCGAGCAGCTTCGTGTTGACCTGCTCGGGCGGGTACTTGTAGGCGATCGCCCAACGCGGGGCACGGCTGGTCGAGCCGAGCTCGTCGTGCAGGGCGAGCTCGTCGACCTTGACGACGACGCCGTCGATCTCGTGCTCGACGCTGTAGCGGTGCTCGCCGAAGTGCTCGATGAAGGAGGCCGCCTCCTCCGCCGTCGGCTTCACCTGGTAGTGCGAGCTGGTCGGCAGGCCCCACTGCTTCAGCAGCGAGTAGATCTCGCTCTGCGCCTGCACGGGCGGGTTCTGCCACGCGCCGATGCCGTGCACGAGCATCGACAGCGCCCCGAGGCGCTTCTTCATCTGCTCGACCTGGACGGGGTTCTTCCCCTCCTCCTTCTGGCGGAGGGAGCCGGATGCCGCGTTGCGCGGGTTCGCGAACACGCGCTCGCCGGCATCCGCCTGCGCCGCGTTCAACGCCCGGAACTTCTCCACCTCGAAGAAGACCTCGCCGCGGATCTCGACAATCTCGGGGTGCCCCTCGCCCGCCAGACGCTGCGGGATGATCGGGATGTATTTGATGTTCGGCGTGACGTCCTCACCGACGACGCCGTCGCCGCGGGTGGCGGCCGTGACGAGGCGTCCGCGCTCGTAGCGGAGGTTGATCGCCAGGCCGTCGATCTTGAGCTCGCAGAGGTAGTCGACGCGACGGTTGGAGTCGCGCTCGACGCGGGCGGCCCAGGCGAGGAACTCGTCGCGGGAGAAGACGTTGTCGAGGCTCAGCATGCGCTCGACGTGCTGCACCGGCGCGAAGAGCGTCGTCTCGGCGCGGCCGCCGACGGTCTGGGTGGGGCTGTCCTGGCTCTGCAGCTCGGGATGCAGCCGCTCGAGCTCCTGCAGCCGGCGCAGCATCGCGTCGTACTCCTCGTCGGAGACGAGCGAGGTGTCGCGCTCGTAGTACGCGTCGCGCAGTTCGAGGATGCGGGTCGTCAGCGCCGCGGCCTCGGCCTTGGCCGCCTCGAAATCGGTGTCCGCCACGTCACTCACTGTATTGGTGGCTGCTGACACGGTGCCTCGATGCGGGCATCCGTACTCAACCGCGGCAGCAATCGCCGCCCCTTCGAATGTCGGTGGTCGGGGGTTGAGTTGGACTCGTGGATGTCGAGGGGAACGACCTTCGCCGTCGCTGGGATCAGTTCAGCGACGACGAGCGCAGCGAGCTCATGACGCCGCTCGACGACGTCCTCGAGGGCGAGGACGGCAACGCGCTGCTCGACGGCCTGCAGCAGGCGGGTCGCGACCAGGCGGCGCTGGCGGCGATGCGGTTCGAGCAGGTGCACCTGTTCCGGCGACACCGCGAGGGGTCAGCCGACTCGCGGAGACACGCAGCCGACCTCTTCGCGCGCTCCGTGCGGGCAGAACTCGCCGCCGCCCTGGACCTGCCGGAGCGGTCGGCCGAGGCGCTGCTCGCGCGTTCGACCATGCTCGTCGAGGCTCTTCCGGCGACGCTCGCCGCGCTGCGCAGCGGTCGCTTCTCCGAGCGGCATGCGGTCGTGCTCGCAGACGAGGCGGCGGGCCTGCCAGATGACCTCCGCGGGGAGTTCGAAGCACGAGCTCTTTTCTGGGCGGAGCGGCTGCGGGTCGGACTGTTCGAGCGCAAGGTGCAGCAACTCCGTGAACTCCTGGTCGGCGAGCAACTCGCGGAGCGGCACGACGACGCACGGCGCCGCCGTGACGTGCACGTCGAGCCGGGGCCGGACGGCATGGGCTGGCTGTCCGCCTACCTGCCGAACCCGGAACTGCTCGGCATCCGCAACAAGCTCGAGAACATCGCCAGGTCGCTCGACGTCGAGGGCGAGGAGCGGTCCCGTGCTCAGTTGCGGGCGGATGCCGTCATCGACCTGCTCCTCGACGAGGGACGCCTGCTGCCGCCCGGCACCTCCGAGGCCGAGCTCCGCGCCCCGGTGAAGCATCGCGGCGTCGTCGCGGAGGTCAGCGTCGTCGTGCCCGCGCTCACCCTGATGGGCAGGGCGGCCGAGCCGGGCATGCTCGAGGGCACGGTGCCGATGGACGACGAGAGCGCCCGCCGCCTCGCCGGCACGGCCAGCGGCTTCACCCGCATCCTCACCCATCCCGAGACGGGCGCCGTGCTCTCCTTCGGCAAGGACCGGTATCAGGTGCCCCCGGAGCTCAAGCGCTACCTGCGCGTGCGCGACGAGACCTGCCGCTTCGTCGGTTGCGCCCGCCCGGCTCGCTTCTGCGACATCGACCACACCGTGCCATGGGCCGACGTCGGGGAGACCACGCACACGAACCTCGCGCACCTCTGCCGCGGCCACCACAAGGTGAAGGACGCCGGCTGGCAGGTCAGCCAGGCGCGGGATGGCACCGGACGTCTCGACTGGACGAGCCCACTCGGCCGTGAGTACTCGACCCACGCGACCGCTCCGCTCGGCGGGCGGCTGCAGGCACAGGTGGACTGGCTCGACGATCCGCCGCCGTTCTAGGAGGAGGTGCCGCTAGCGGCCGGGCTGGCCGAATCTGGTCGTCGCCCGCGCTTCAGTGTCGGCGATGCGCGTGAGGGAACGGCCTTTGCCGCACGCGCCCGACCAGTGAGCTCGGGCAGTCCCTCAAGCACATGTGCGCGAGCCCGTGCCGGCTCCCGCACGGCGACAGCGGCCCAGGAAAACGCACGGATGCCTCGGACGACAGGTTCGGACAGCGGCAGCCGCATGGGCAGACGTCCGGATGCCCCCGCACCCGACGCAGCCCTCGCCAGCGCGTCGGGTGCGACACACACTCATTCCAGACGCACGGATGCCTCGAGGCCGACGCACCCGAAGGGCGTCGGCCTCGAGGCATCCGTGGTTCTGTTGGTCGGGCTACTTGCCGTCGCGTCCGAGCAGGCCGGTCTGCTGGTTCTTGAGGTTCGCGGCGTTCTCGTCGCCCGGTGTCACGCTGCTTTCCGCGCCCTCGACGAGCGAGAGCGGGTCGGCGATGTCCTCGAGGCTCTTGCCCGCGGCGCTGACTCCGAACACTCCGGAAATCACGCCGCCGACCATCATCACGACGGAGCCGAGCACGTAGCCCCAGAAGAGCGGCTGACGGTCGGTGCCGTCGCCGATCAGGGCGCCGTAGAGGGTCGGGGCGATCGCGCCGACGAGCTGACCGATCGAGAACACGTACGAGATCACCTGGCTGCGCAGCTCGAGCGGGAAGATCTCGCTCACCGTGAGGTACGCGGCCGAGGCGCCGGCGGAGGCGAAGAAGAACGACGCGCACCAGAACGCGGTGTGGGTCGCGGCGTTCAGCACGCCCGCGTTGAAGAGGAACGCGCTGACGAGCAGGATCAGGCCGGCGAGGACGTAGGTGCCGAACAGCATCCGTCGACGACCCCACGTGTCGAAAAAGTGACCGAGCACGAGCGCGCCCATCAGGTTGCCGATCGCGAAGACGAGGAAGTACTGCGACGCCGAGGCGGGCGGGGTGTCGTAGAAGTTCTCGAGCACGAGCGCGTACGTGAAGAAGATCGCGTTGTAGAGGAACGACTGCGTCACCATCATCGTGACGCCGACGAGCGTGCGGCGCGGGTACTTCTTGAACAGCACCTTCGCGATCACGAGGAACGGCACCCGGCCGTACTCCTTGACCTTGATCGCCTTCGACTCGTCGACGGGGGCGAGTTCCTTGCCCTCGTCGCGGATGCGCTGCTCGATCTCGTCGACGTTGCGCTCCGCCTCCTCCTCGCGGCCGTGCGTCATCTGCCAGCGCGGGCTCTCGGGGATGTGCCGGCGCAGGTAGATCAGCAGCAGACCGAGGATCGGGCCGACGAAGAAGCTGAGGCGCCAGCCGAGGTCCTGCGGGAAGATGTCGGTGTTCAGGAAGTAGACGCCCGCGACGGCACCGAGCGCGGCGCCACCCCAGTAGGTTCCGTTGATCGCGATGTCGACGCGTCCGCGGTACTTCGAGGGGATGATCTCGTCGATGGCGGAGTTGATCGCGGCGTACTCGCCTCCGATGCCGGCACCGGCGACGAAGCGCCAGATGTAGAAGAACCACGGGGCGAAGGCCAGGCCCGCGACCGCGCTACCGATGAGGTAGACGGCGAGGGAGATGAGGAAGAGATTCTTCCGGCCGAGGTGATCGGTGAGCCGTCCGAAGAACAGCGCGCCCGTCACCTGACCCAGCAGATAGAACGTGCCGGCGAGGCCGACCTCGACCGGCCCCATCCCCAGCGTCTGCGCGTAGCCGTTCGCGGCGACGATCTGCACCTCGAGTCCGTCGAGGATCCACGAGAACCCGAGCCCCACGACGATCAGCCAGTGGAACCGCGACCACGGCAAACGGTCCATCCGCGCCGGGACGAGCGACTTCACTTCTTTGGCCTGCAAACCGGACGACGACATCCGAATCCCTTCCGGCAGGACACCACGTCGCGCCCGCCTCCCCTTCCGGCTTACCCCTGGTAGGTGCGCTCTCTGCAAATCTCGGCTCGCTCGCGAGGAAGTCCCAGCGAGCGCTCAGGAGGGGGCGGCGTGGCGTGCCGGCGGGAAGCAGAGTCGAGGTTGGCCGCCGAGAGCGCGCGAAGCGCCGTCGAAGCGGATGCGAGCGGACAGCTCGCCCGCTCTCGCGACGAGCGGATGGGCGCGGATGACGCGCTGGGTCAGCCGACCGGGACCGCGCTCACCGTGCGGTCGATCGTGCACTGCCCGAGCACGCGCGTGCCGACATACAGCACGGCGGTCTGTCCGGGCGCGACGCCGCCGAGCGGCTCGTGCGGGCGCACGACGAGTTCGCCCTCGTGTATCCGCGCGGTCGCCGGCACCGGGTCGGCGTGGGCGCGGATCTGCACGTCGCAGTCGAACCACTCGTCGGCGTGCTCGGGCGGGAGCCCGGCCCAGCTGTGCTTCGACCCCGCGAGCTCGGCGACCTCGAGGGCTTCCTTCGGGCCGACGACGACCTCGTTGGTCTTCGGCCGCACCTCGAGCACGAAGCGCGGGCGTCCGTCGGGGGCCGGCACCCCGATGCTCAGCCCGCGGCGCTGCCCGACGGTGAACGCGTGCGCGCCCTGATGGGTGCCGACCTGCTGGCCGGAGCGGTCGAGGATCGGACCCTGCTCGGCGCCGACCTTCTCGGCGAGCCAGCCCCGGGTGTCCCCGTCGGGGATGAAGCAGATGTCGTGGGAGTCGGGCTTGTTCGCGACCGAGAAGCCGCGCTCGGCGGCCTCCGCGCGCACGTCCGCCTTGGAGGGCGTCGCGCCCAGCGGGAACATCGCGTGGGCGAGCTGCTCCGCGGTGAGCACGCCGAGCACGTACGACTGGTCCTTGGCCCAGGCGGCGGCGCGGTGCAGTTCGCGGTTGCCCGCGTCATCCGTCACGATCGAGGCGTAGTGCCCGGTGCACACGGCGTCGAAGCCGAGCGCGAGCGCCTTCTCGAGCAGGGCGGCGAACTTGATGCGCTCGTTGCAGCGCATGCAGGGGTTCGGGGTGCGCCCGGCCGAGTACTCGGCGATGAAGTCGTCGACGACGTCGAGCTTGAAGCGCTCGGAGAAGTCCCACACGTAGTACGGGATGCCGATGATGTTCGCCGCGCGCTGCGCGTCCATCGAGTCCTCGATCGTGCAGCAGCCGCGGCTGCCGGTGCGCAGTGTGCCCGGCATCCGGCTGAGGGCGAGGTGCACACCGACGACGTCGTGCCCCGCATCGACCGCCCGGGCGGCCGCGACCGCGGAGTCGACGCCACCGCTCATGGCTGCCAGAACACGCATGCTCCAAGGGTACGGGAGCGGATGCCGCAGGCGCCGGGCGCATAGTGGAGGCATGCCCCTCTACTCCGCCTATCCCCTGCAGCGCAGCCGCCAGCTCGCCGCGGACGTGGTCGCGCTCGCGCTCGTCGTGCTGTTCGCCGTGCTCGGCGTCACGGTGTCGCAGCTGATCGGCCAGGCGGCCGAGGTGGGGCGCCAGGTCGAGCAGGCCGGTGCGACGTTCGAGCAGCGGATGACGGAGGCGGCCGAAGCCCTCGGCGAGGTGCCGCTCGTCGGCGAGAGCGTCCGCGCGCCGTTCGACGGGGCGGGCGACGCCGGCGCCGAGGTCGTCGCCGCGGGGCAGGGCCAGCAGGAGCTCATCGCGTGGCTCGCGCCGACCGTCGGGGCGCTCGTCGCGTTCGCCCCGATCGCGGCGGTGCTCGTGGTGTGGCTGCCCCGCCGCCTCCGCTTCGTGCGGCGGTCGCGGATCGCGGCGCGGCTGGCCCGGATGCCGGAGGGCGTCGAGGTGCTGGCCGCGAAGGCTGTCGCCGACGCCTCCCCCGCCGCGCTCCTCGCCGCGGCCCCCGACGTCGTGCGGCGCTGGCGGGAGGGCGACCCCGAGGCGGTGCGGGCGCTCGCCGGTGTCGGCCTGCGCGAGGCGGGACTCAAGCCGCTGAGCTAGTAGTCGGAACTAGGCGAAGACCGCCCCGGTCCACAGATGCAGGAGCGCGTACGCGCGCCACGGGCGCCACGGCTCCGCCCGCTCGACGACGTCACGCATCCGGTCGATGCCGAGGGCACGACGCAGCACGAGGTCGCCCGCGGGGAACGCGTCGCGGTCGCCGCTGCGCACGGCGAGGTAGTCGGCGGTCCAGGGTCCGATGCCGGGCAGCGCGAGGAGCGCGCGCCGGTCGGCGAGGTCGAGGCCGTCGGCGAGCGCCCCGGCGAGGGTCTGCACGCTCGCGGCGCGGGAGCGGGTGAGGCCGATGGCCGCGCGGAACGACTCCGGCTCGGCGGCGGCGATGGCGGCGAGGTCGGGGGTGCGACGAAGGCCCGAACCCGTGGGCGCGGCGAAGCCGTCGACGAGCCGCGCGGCGAAGGTGCGCGCCGCGGCGAGCGAGACCTGCTGCCCGAGCACCGCGAACACGGCGACCTCGCGAACGTCGATCGCGCCGGGGATCCGGAGCCCCGGTCGCGCGGCGGCGAGCGGGGCGAGCAGCGGATCGGCGCCGAGCACCGCCTCGACCGCGGCGGGGTCGGCGTCGAGGTCGAGCCAGCGGCGCACCGCCGCCGTCACGAACGCCTCGTCCGCGGCATCCGTCAGCTGCACCTCGATCGGCAGCACGGACGCGCCGAGGCGGGTCCAGTCGAGGCGCACCACCGCGTCACCACCCGGCGTATCGATCGAGCGGAGATGCGTGCCGTCCGGCTCGACGTGCTCGAGGCCGGGCACGGCGTGGGCGACGAGGAATCGCCGCAGCGGCTCGGCCGCGAGCGGCGGCGTGAACGGCAGCTCGAGGGCGAGCCGGCGCACCCGTCAGCGACCTCGGCGGCGGCGGCGGAGCACGACGCCCGTGACCCCCGCGAGCACGAACGCCAGCAGCACGACGAAGGTGATCGCGAACGTCACCAGCCCACCGCCCGAGCGGAGAGTCCCGCCTTGCGCGCCCGCTCGACGGCGGCGGGCAGTGCCGCGAGGAACGCGTCGACGTCGGCCTCGGTCGAGTCGTGGCCGAGCGTGATGCGCAGCGCTCCGCGCGCGTCGTCCTCGGGCACGCCCATCGCGAGCAGCACGTGCGAGGGCTCGGGGATGCCCGCCTGGCAGGCGGAGCCGGTCGAGACCGCGACGCCCGCGGCATCCAACAGGAACAGCAGCGAGTCGCCCTCACAGCCCGGGAACGTGAAGTGCGCGTTGTTGGTGAGTCGGTCGACGGGGTCCCCCCGCAGCACGGCGTCGGGCACGGCCGCCCGCACCCCGGCGATCACCCGGTCGCGCAGCGGCGTGAGGTCGGGCAGCGGGGCGGATGCCGCGGCGCCGAAGCCGACGGCGGCCGGGGCGTCCTGCGTGCCGCTGCGCACCTGCCGCTGCTGACCGCCGCCGTGCAGCAGCGGCACCACCTGGGCGGTGCGGGCGAGGGCGAGCGCGCCGATGCCGAGCGGGCCGCCGATCTTGTGCGCGCTGACGCTGAGCGCCGCGAGCCCGGTCGCGCGGAAGTCGAGCGGCTCGTGGCCGTAGGCGGCGACGGCATCCGAGTGCACCGGCACCCCGTGCTCGGCCGCGAGCGCGACCACCTCGGCGACCGGCTGCCGCGTGCCGACCTCGTTGTTGGCCCAGAGCAGGGTGACGAGCGCGACGTCGTCGGCGAGCGCCGCCTCGAGCGCGTCGAGGCGGATGCGACCGAGCCCGTCGAGCGGCAGCCACTCGACCTGCGCGCCGTCGTGGGCGGCGAGCCACTCGACGGTGTCTACGGTGGCGTGGTGCTCACCCTGCGGCACGAGGATGCGGGGGCGGGAGCCGTCGGCGTTGCGCTGCCAGAACAGCCCCTTGATCGCGAGGTTGATCGACTCGGTGCCGCCCGAGGTGAAGACGACCTCGATGGGCTCGCAGCCGAGGGACGCGGCGACCTGCTCGCGCGCCTCCTCGAGTGCGCGGCGGGCCGCCTGTCCCGCGCTGTGGATCGAGGACGGGTTGCCGACGAGCGACAGGGCCCGGGTGTAGGCGGCGAGCGCCTCGGGCCGGAGCGGCGAGGTGGCCGCGTGGTCGAGGTAGACGGTCATCGGCACCCCCTCCGCCTTTACGTTGATGCCCCGGTAACGTCGCGGCTCTACTGTAGGTCCCGTGCCCGCCGCAGACCCGTTCCGCAATCTGGGCGTGCGCCTGACCTCTCGCGGCGGCGAGATCAGGGTCTTCTCGGAGAACGCGACGGCTATCGAGCTGTGCCTGTTCGACGACCGCGACCCCGACTGGATCGTCGGCACGATCGACCTCAAGCCCGGCCCCGGCGGCGTCTGGTCCGGCTCGAGCCGGCTGCTCACGGCGGGCCGCCGCTACGCGCTGCGCGCCGACGGGCCGACCGGGCCGACTCACGCGTTCAACCTCTCCCGCAACCTGCTCGACCCCTATGCCCGCGGGCTCGCCCGCACCGCGCAGGGCGGGTGGCACTCGAGCGTGGTCGACGACGAGTTCGACTGGGGCGGGGTCGGCAAGCCGAACATCCCGCTCGACCACACCGTCGTCTATGAGGCGCACGTGCGCGGCCTCACCAAGCTGAGCCCGCACCTGCCCGAGGAGCTGCGGGGCACCTACGCCGGCCTCGCCCACCCGTCGACGATCGGGTACCTCAAGGACCTCGGCATCACGGCGGTCGAGCTGCTGCCGGTGCATCAGTTCGTGAGCGAGCAGCGTCTCGTGAAGCAGGGCCGCGTCAACTACTGGGGCTACAACACGCTCCACTACTTCGCCCCGCACACCGCGTACGCCACGCCCGCCGCCCAGCGCGGCGGACCGGCGGCGGTGCTGCGCGAGTTCAAGGGCATGGTGCGCCTGCTGCACGAGGCTGGCCTCGAGGTCATCCTCGACGTCGTCTACAACCACACCTCGGAGGAGGGGCTCGCCGGGCCGACGACGAGCTTCCGCGGGCTCGACAACGCCACCTACTACCGCCACCAGCCCGACGGCACCTACATCGACGTCACCGGCTGCGGCAACACCGTCGACTTCTCCAAGCCGGTCACGCAGCGCCTGGTGCTCGACTCCCTCAAGTACTGGGCCAACGAGGTGCAGGTCGACGGCTTCCGCTTCGACCTCGCCGCCACCCTCGGGCGCGACGAGAACGCGCACTTCGACCCGCGGCATCCGCTGCTCGAGGCGATCGTCACCGACCCGGAGCTCACGGGCGTCAAGATGATCGCCGAGCCGTGGGACGTCGGGCTCGGCGGCTGGCAGGTGGGCAACTTCCCCCGCGGCTGGATCGAGTGGAACGACGGCTACCGCGACCGCGTGCGCGAGTTCTGGCTCACCGACGTGCGCGACCAGCGTCTGCACGGGCGCGCGCCGCACGGCATCGGGGCGTTCACCGGTCGCGTCGCGGGCAGCGCGCACGTGTTCGACCACGAGCGCGGGCCGCTCTCGAGCATCAACTTCGTCACGGCGCACGACGGCTTCACCCTCGCCGACCTCACGTCGTACGACCTCAAGCACAACCTCGGCAACGGCGAGGACAACCGCGACGGCACGAACGACAACCACTCCTGGAACTTCGGCGTCGAGGGCCCCACGAAGATCGACTCGATCACGGCCGATCGGGCCCGCGCGATGCGCAACCTCCTGGGCACGCTGCTGACCTCGACGGGCATCCCGATGATCACGGCGGGCGACGAGTTCGGGCGTTCGCAGCGGGGCAACAACAACGCGTACTGCCACGACAGCGAGCTGACCTGGCTGCCGTGGGCGCCCGAGAAGCGGCAGCTCGACCTGCTGCAGGTCACCCGCACCCTGCTGCGCCTGCGCCGTGAGAACCCGGCGCTGCGTCCCGTGCGCTACGGCCGCGAGGGCGAGAAGGTGCCGAGCGCGAACGACATGAGCTGGTTCAACGGCACCGGCGCGCCGATGACGGAGGAGGACTGGAACTCCCCCGAGGCCCGGCTGCTGCAGTACCTCGGCGCCGCGACGCCGGAGCTCGAGCAGCACAACCGCGTGCTGCTCGTCTTCAACGGCGTCGACGCCGACCGTACGATCACGCTGCCCAAGCACGACACGGTCGTGTCGTACGTGCTGCTCTGGGACTCCGCCGACGACCGGGGCGCCGGTCGCGTGCACTCCCCCGGCGACCGCGTCGCCATCGCCGGCACGTCGATGCTGCTGTTCAGGGCCGATGAGCCGTAAGCCGGCGGATGCCGCGGTCCCGGGCACCCCGGCGACCGTCGCGCTGACCCGCGCCGGCATCCCCTTCACCGCGCATCCGTACGAGCACGACCCCGCAGCGCCCGCTTACGGGTTGGAGGCGGCGGAGGCGCTCGGCGTCGAGCCCGCGCGCGTGTTCAAGACTCTCCTCGCCGACACGGGCGGAACGCTCGTCGTCGGCATCGTGCCGGTCGACGCGCAGCTCGACCTCAAGGCGCTCGCCGCGGCGGTCGGCGCGAAGAAAGCGGCGATGGCCGACCCGAAGGTCGCCGAACGGAAGACGGGCTACGTGGTCGGCGGCATCAGCCCCATCGGCCAGAAGGCGAGGCTCGCCACCGTGCTCGACGAGAGCGCCCTCGAGTTCGACACCGTGTTCGTGAGCGGCGGGCGCCGCGGTTTCGACGTCGAGCTCGCCCCCGCGGATCTCGTCCGCGCGACCGGGGCGACGACGGCGGTCATCCGGCGCCGCTAACGATCCTCGCTTGCTTCAGGCAGCGGGATGCCCGGGGTGGCGGACGCGCAGCGCGATCGTCACGGCGAGCACGACGAGCGCCACGACGATGGCGGTCACGCCGACCGGCAGCGACTCGGGCTGCCCGGCCAGGCGGCCGGCCGCGATCCAGCCGACGCCCCAGCAGAGCGCGAGCGCCGGGGTGAGCCGCCCGCGCCCGCGCACGGCGAGCACGACGCCCGCCGCGGCGGCGAGCAGCAGCACGGCGATGCCGACGGGCGCGTTCAGCTCGGGCGAGCCGACGCCGAGCGCGACGAGCAGCGCGGTCACGTTCGCGACCGTCGCGATGGCGACCCAGCCGAGGTAGAGCCCGAAGGCGCCGTCGACGAGCACCGCCTCGACGACACCGCGCGGACGCGTCGAGGCGAGCAGCACGAAGATCCGCAGCAGCACGGCGAGCAGCGCCGCGATGACCGGCACGCTGAGGGCGAGCAGGTCGAACTGCACCGACAGGATCCATGCGGCGTTGAGCACGAGCGACGCGGCGGCGAGCCAGCCGATGCGGCGCTGCCGCGCGTCCTCCCGCCGCCCGGGCAGCGCCTGCCAGACCGCGTAGGCGACGAGGCCGGCGTAGATCACCGACCAGATCGCGAACGCGGGCCCGGCGGGCGCGAGCACGGTGGCATCCGCGGCGAGCGCGCCGCCGGACGCCTCGTCGATCGGCACGCCGCCGAACGCGCCCGACCCGACGGCGGAGCCCGCCACGGCGACGAGCGCGCTCGCGACGACGGCCGCCTGGCGGATGCCGTCGGCGGCCGTCATCGCGTCACCGTGCCGTCGCGATGACGCCGAGCTCGGCGGGCGTCGCGAGCAGCGGATGCCGCGGCACGACCCGCACCGTGTAGCCGAACGAGCCGGCGCGCTTCAGCGGCACGGTGCCGGCGAACTGCACGGGGGCGTCGCCGCCGCCGATGCGCACGGGACCGGTCGCGGTACCCGGCTCGGCGGTCTGCACCGCGAGCTTCTTGCGCTCGATGTTCGTGAGGGTGTCGCCGTCGCGGGCCTGGCCGTAGACGGCCTCGACCGCGACGTCCTCGGGGGTCAGCGCG
This sequence comes from Desertivibrio insolitus, assembly GCF_017355965.1. Classification (GTDB taxonomy): domain Bacteria; phylum Actinomycetota; class Actinomycetes; order Actinomycetales; family Microbacteriaceae; genus JAFIQW01. The sequence continues at coordinate 4,245 of NZ_JAFIQW010000005.1, read as the reverse complement.
CCGAGGTTCACGAGCGCGCGCACGTGCAGCTCGTCGCCGACCTGCGGGGTCGCGTCGACGCCGCCGGACTCGACGTGCGTGACCGAGACGCCCGGCCACGCGGCGATGACGCGGGCCTTCCACTCGGCGAGCTCGCGGGCCGGCTGGTGGTCCGCCGCGACGACCGCGCGGTTCGAGACCGCCGCCGGCACGTAGAGCCGCTCGACGTACTCCTTCACCATGCGGTCGGCGCTGAGCTCGGGCGAGAGCGTCGCGAGCGTGTGCCGCATCGACTGCACCCAGCGGGTGGGCACGCCGTCGGCGTCGCGGTCGTAGTACCGCGGCGCGATCTGGTTCTCGATGAGGTCGTACAGCGACTCGGCCTCGAGCGCGTCGCGCTCGGCGGCGTCGCCTGCGGCATCCGCCGACGGGATCGCCCAGCCGTTCTCGCCGTCGTAGAACTCGTTCCACCAGCCGTCGAGGATCGACAGGTTGAGCGAGCCGTTGAGCGCGGCCTTCATGCCCGACGTGCCGCACGCCTCGAGCGGCCGCAGCGGGTTGTTGAGCCAGACGTCGGTGCCCGGGTAGAGCAGCTGCGCCATGCCGATGTCGTAGTTCGGCAGGAAGACGATGCGCTGGCGCACCTCCGGGTCGGAGGCGAACTGCACGAGCTGCTGGATGAGTCGCTTGCCCTCGTCGTCGGCCGGGTGCGACTTGCCCGCGATCACGAGCTGCACGGGGCGCTCGGGATCGGTGAGGAGCTTCCGCAGCCGTTCCTGGTCGTGCAGCATCAGCGTGAGCCGCTTGTAGGTGGGCACGCGGCGCGCGAAGCCGATCGTCAGCACGTCGGGGTCGAGGATCTGACTGAACCAGGCGGGCACGCCCGCGCCCGGGTTCTGCTGCTCCCACTCGACCGTGAGGCGGCGGCGCGCGTCGGCGACGAGCTGCTGCCGCATGCCGCGCTTGACCTGCCACAGCTCCGCGTCGCTCACCGCGTCCGAGCGCCAGTCGACGCTCGTGGCATCCGACGTGCCGAACGAACGCTGCGCGAGGGCCGAGAGGGCGGGATCGGTCCAGGTCGGGGCGTGCACGCCGTTGGTCACCGAGGTGATCGGCACGTCCTCCGACTCGAAGCCCGGCCAGAGGCCTGCGAACATGCCACGGCTGACCTCGCCGTGCAGCTTCGAGACGCCGTTGGCGCGCTGGCCGAGACGGAGGCCCATGACGGCCATGTTGAAGGTACCGGGCGCACCGCCGGCGTACGTCTCCGCGCCGAGCGCGAGCACGTCCTCGACGGGCACGCCGGGCAGCAGGTCGGTCGAGAAGTAGCGCTGCACGAGACCCGCGTCGAAGCGGTCGATGCCCGCGGGCACCGGCGTGTGCGTCGTGAAGACGGTGCCGGCGCGCACGACCTGCAGCGCCTCCTGGAAGCTGAGACCCGCGGCGATGAGCGTCGCGATGCGCTCGAGGCCGAGGAAGCCGGCGTGACCCTCGTTGGTGTGGAACACCTCGGGGCGGGCGCGGCCCATCAGGTCGGTGTACGCGGTGACGGCGCGGACGCCGCCGATGCCGAGCAGCAGCTCCTGGAGCAGGCGGTGCTCTCCCCCGCCGCCGTACAGGCGGTCGGTGACGCTCTGCAGGCTCTCCTCGTTCTCGGGGATGTCGGTGTCGAGCAGCAGCAGCGGCACGCGGCCGACCGACACGACCCAGACGCGGGCGACGAGGGCGCGGCCCTCGGGCAGCGCGAGCGTGATGTGCACGGCGGTGCCGTCGGGGCGGCGGAGCACCCGCAGCGGCAGGCCGTCGGGGTCGAGCACGGGGTACGCCTCGAGCTGCCAGCCCTCGCGGGAGATCGACTGCTTGAAGTAGCCCGCCCGGTAGAAGAGGCCGACGCCGATGATCGGCACGCCGAGGTCGGACGCGCTCTTCAGGTGGTCGCCGGCGAGGATGCCGAGGCCGCCCGAGTACTGCGGCAGCGCCGCGGTGATGCCGAACTCCGGGGAGAAGTAGGCGATGGTCTGCGGTGCCTCGTCGCCCTGGTGGTGCTGGTACCAGCGGGGCTCGGTGAGGTAGTGCTGGAGGTCGTCGCGCAGCGCGTTGGCGTCGCGGACGAAGTCCTCGTCGCGCGCCAGCTGCTCGAGCCGCTCGGTGCCGACGGCGCCGAGGAGGGCGATCGGGTCGTTGCCGCTCTCGTGCCAGACATCCGGATCGATGCGGCTGAAGAGCTGCCGCGTTGGTTCGTGCCATGACCAGCGCAGATTGCCGGTCAGATCGTCGAGGGCGCGGAGCGCCTCGGGGAGGACAGTGCGGACGGTGAATCTGCGAATCGCCTTCACCCTGCGCACTCTACGGCACCTCTCGTTGGCCGGTCAGACACCAACCGCTACGGTCGGGATATGGCCAACGTGAGCACCCGGCGGGCCGTGACGCCCGCCGCCGTGACCGAGCCGGCGCCCTTCGCGCCGAAGATCGGTCGGATCCCCATCCGCTTCGTGACCCCGGCGATGCCCGAGCGGCTGTACCCGCCGAAGGCGTTCGACGGCGAGGTCGTGCCCTTCTCCGCGGTGGTGTTCCGCGAGGGCCACGATCAGCTGGGCGCCGATCTCGTGCTGACGACGCCGAGCGGCGTCGAGTGGCGGCACGCGATGATCCCGGGCGCGAAGGGCACCGACCTCTGGTCGACCGAGGCGCAGGTGCACACCCCCGGCTGGTGGACGTTCAAAGTGCAGGCCTACGCCGACGACTGGGCGACCTGGCTGCACAACGCCGAGATCAAGGTCGAGGCCGGCCAGGACATCGAGCTCGTCTTCGCCGAGGCCGTGCAGCTGCTCAAGCGCACGAGCCGCGGCAAGGCCGTGACCGCCGCGGCCAAGATCTTCGCCGACACGACCCTCAGCGCCGACGAGCGCCTCAAGGCCGCGCACGACCCGGGCCTCGCGCTCGCCCTGGCGAAGAAGCCGATCCGCAGCCTGGTCACCGACTCCGAGGAGTTCCGCCTGCGCGTCGAGCGCTCCCGCGCGGGGATCGGCAGCTGGTACGAGTTCTTCCCCCGCTCGATCGGGGCGAAGAAGCGGGCGGATGGCTCGTGGCAGTCCGGCACCTTCCGCACCGCCGCCAAGCGGATGCCGGAAGTCGCCGCGATGGGCTTCGACGTGCTCTACATCCCGCCGGTGCATCCGATCGGCACGGCGTTCCGCAAGGGCCCGAACAACACGCTGACGGCCGGCCCGAACGACCCCGGCAGCCCCTACGCGATCGGGGCCAAGGAGGGCGGGCACGACGCCATCCACCCCGAGCTCGGCACGGTCGCCGACTTCAAGTACTTCCTCGCCCAGGCGAAGAAGAACGGCCTCGAGGTCGCGCTCGACCTCGCGTTCCAGTGCTCCCCCGACCACCCGTGGGTCACCGAGCACCCCGAGTGGTTCCAGAAGCGGCCCGACGGCACGATCGCCTACGCCGAGAACCCGCCGAAGAAGTACCAGGACATCTATCCCCTGTACTTCGACAACGACCCCGTGGGGCTCCGCGAGGAGCTGCTGCGGATCGTGCGGTACTGGATCTCGCTCGGCGTGACGATCTTCCGCGTGGACAACCCGCACACCAAGCCGCTGCAGTTCTGGGAGTGGCTGCTCGGGATCATCTACGAGGAGCGGCCCGACGTCATCTTCCTCAGCGAGGCGTTCACGAAGCCCGCGATGATGCAGGCGCTCGCGCAGGTCGGGTTCCAGCAGTCGTACACCTACTTCACGTGGCGCAACACCAAGCAGGAGCTCGAGGAGTACTTCACCGAGGTGTCGAAGGAGACCAGTTCGTGGCTGCGCCCGAACTTCTTCGTCAACACCCACGACATCCTCACCCCCTACCTGCAGTTCGGCGGCTGGGCGGCGTACAAGGTGCGCGCGGCCCTCGCCGCGACGGCGTCGCCCACGTGGGGCGTCTACTCCGGCTACGAGCTCATGGAGAACGTCGCCCGACCGGGCGCCGAGGAGAACATCGACAACGAGAAGTACGAGTTCAAGCCGCGCGACTACGCCGCCGCCGAAGCACGCGGCGCGTCGCTCGCGCCGTACCTCCGACGGCTCAACGCCATCCGCCGGGAGCACCCGGCGCTGCACCAGCTGCGCAACCTCGAGACGCACTGGAGCGACGACGACTCGATCATCGTGTACTCCAAGCACCTGTCGAAGCGGTTCTCGCCCACCGGCGAGGCCGACACGATCATCGTCGTCGCGAACGTCGACCCGCACTCGGTGCGCGAGACGACCG
>NZ_JAFIQW010000004.1 GCF_017355965.1 Desertivibrio insolitus | reverse complement strand
TCGTCGACCTGGATGGGTTCGTCGGCGAGGAAGCCGGGGCCGTTGTCGGCGTAGTAGGCGTAGATGTCCGCGGCGAACTCGACCTCGCCGACCGCCTGGGCGAGGGGCTTGCCCATCTCCCGCACGATGATCTCGGCGAGTTCGTCCTTGCGCTCGAGGTGCAGTTCGGCGACCCGGCGGATCAGCGCCGCCCGCTGCTCCGCCGATGTGGTGCGGCTCCACGTCGTGTACGCCTCGTGCGCGCTGCCGATCGCGGACTTCAGGTCCGCCTCCGAGATGACCTCGAACTCCTCGACCCGCTCACCCGTCGACGGATCGATGACCGCGTAATCGCTCATGCTGCCCTGCTTCCTGTTTGCTCGGCCGCGGCATCGGCATCGGCGATCTCCGCGGCGATCCGGCGCCCGACGCGGATCGCGCCGTCGACGTGCTGGTACCCGTGGGCGGCGAGGTCGCTCGACCCGAAGCGGATGGGCCCGACGGGCTCGAGAGCGAGCGCTCCGTAGCGGGTGAGCCCGCCGAGGTCGAAGCTCGCGGCATAGGCGCCCTGGGTCCACTCCTCGGCCGCCCAGTCGCTCTCGTAGTAGACGACAGGGGTCAGCGCGTCCGGTCCGTAGTACGCGGCGAGGGACTGCAGGATGCGTGCTCTGCGCTCCTCCGCCGGCAGGGCGAAGACGCCGTCCGCCTTCTCGTCCGAGACGAAGCCCACGAGCGTGCCGCGCTCGTCGCCGAAGTTGGTGTTGTCGTAGGCCTCGTGCACGAGCTGGTACGGGCTGAAGGCCGTGCCCGAGAGGCCGGCCTCTCGCCAGAACGGCCGCTCGTAGGTCGCGTGCACCTTGATCACGAGCCCGAGGGACTGGTGCTGCTGGGCCTGCTGGCGCAGGCGGGGGAGCGCGGGGAAGAAGTCGATGCGCGAGTAGAGATTCGGCGGAACCGCGACGACGACGTGGCGGGCGGCCACCGTGACATCCGGAGTCGTCACGGTCGCTCCGGCCGCGGTCCACTCGACGGTCTCGACGCGCTTGCCGAGTCGCACGACGTCGGGACCGAGCGCCTCGGCGAGGCGGAGGGGCACCTGCTGCAGCCCGCCGACGACGCGCTTGTCGAGGATGAAGTCGGCGTCGACGAGGTTGCTGAAGCTGCCGGCACTCGCGGCCATCAGCAGGGCCTGCAGCAGCGAGAACGCGTGCGCGGGCTTGGTGAGCATCGCGTCGGCGATGAAGAGGGCGATGTTGTCGCGCGCCTCCTCGTCGTCCGACTGCTGCTCGAGCCAGGTGCGGAAGGAGACGTGGTCGAACTCGCGGGCGCGGGGGTGCGCCCACGGTGCGGCCGGATCGACCTCGGCGACGAGTCCGTCGAGCAGGGCGATGAGCCGGGTGAGTTCCGCCTCGGTCTCGGGCCCGGCGGGGAAGATGTCGCCGGAGAAGCGGCGCACCTCGCCGTCCTTCGTCACGTAGACGCTCTCCCCGTCGCGGTAGCGGCTGTAGGTCTCGAGCCCGAGCTCCGCCAGCGTCTCGAGGAGGGCGTCCTGGTCGGGCGAGACCCACTGGCCGCCGATCTCGAGCAGCTGCCCGTCGATGGTGTCGGTCCAGAGCCTGCCGCCGACCCGGTCGCGCGCCTCGAGCACGATCACGTCGTGGCCGCGGCGGCGCAGTTCCGTCGCCGCCGTCAGCCCGGTCGCCCCGGCGCCGATCACGACGACGTCGCGGTGCAGTTGTTCCATGGTGCGGTTTCTCCTGAGAGTCAGATCGTGGGGTCGGGGGTCATCGTGTACTTCGTCGTGAGGTACTCGTGGATGCCCTCGACGCCGCCTTCGCGACCGAGACCCGATTGCTTGACTCCGCCGAACGGGGCGGAAGCGTTGGAGATCACGCCGGCGTTCAGACCGAGCATGCCGGTCTCGAGACCCTCCATCATGCGCTGTCCGCGGGCGAGGTCGCGTGTGTAGACGTACGCGGCGAGCCCGTACTCGGTGCCGTTGGCGAGGCGCACGGCCTCGTCCTCGTCGTCGAACGGGACGATCGAGAGCACGGGGCCGAAGATCTCGGTGCGGAAGAGGTCGCTGTCCGCGGGCACCTCGGTCACGACTGTGGGCGCGAAGAACGTGCCCTCGCCCGGCAGGGCATCGCCGCCGGTACGCACCTCGGCGCCCCGCGAGACGGCGTCGGCGACGAGGGCGGAAGTCTTCGCCACGGCGCGGGCGTCGATGAGCGGGCCGACCTGCACGCCCTGCTCGGTGCCGCGCCCCACTCGCATGGCCTCGACCCGCGCGGCGACGCGGTCGGAGAACTCGCGCACCACGGAGCGCTGCACGAGGAAGCGGTTGGCGGCGGTGCACGCCTCGCCCGAGTTGCGGAACTTCGCCAGCAGGGCGCCCTCCACGGCGGCATCCAGATCGGCGTCCTCGAAGACGAGGAAGGGCGCGTTGCCGCCGAGCTCCATCGAGGTGCGGAGCACGTTCTCGGCGGCCTGCCGCAGCAGCACCTTGCCGACCTCGGTCGAGCCGGTGAAGGACAGCTTGCGCAGACGCGGCTCGGCGATGATCGGCGCGCTCACCGTCTTGGAGCTGTTCGTCGGGATCACGTTGACGACCCCGGCCGGCACGCCGGCGTCCTCGAGCACCCGGGCGAAGAACAGTGTCGTGAGCGGGGTGAGCTCGGCGGGCTTGACGACCACGGTGCATCCGGCGGCGAGGGCCGGCGCGATCTTGCGGGTGGCCATCGCGAGCGGGAAGTTCCACGGCGTGATGAGCAGGCAGGGTCCGACGGGGTGATGGCTGACGATGGTGCGGCCGGTGCCCTCGGGGTTGATTCCGTAGCGGCCGGTGATCCGCACGGCCTCCTCGCTGAACCAGCGCAGGAACTCGCCGCCGTAGGTCACCTCACCCTGCGCCTCGTGCAGCGGCTTGCCCATCTCGAGCGTGATCAGCAGCGCGAACTCGTCGCGGCGCTCCTGCAGCAGCTCCCACGCGCGGCGCAGGATCTCGGCGCGGCGCCGGGGCGGCGTGCGCGCCCAGTCGTCCGCCGCGGCGCAGGCCGCGTCGAGGGCGGCGAGACCGTCCTCGGGATCGGCGGAGGCGATGGTCGTGAGCACGCGTCCGGTCGAGGGGTCGGCGACGTCGAGCGTGCCGCCGCTGCGGGAGGGGGTCCAGCGGCCGCCGACGAACAGCCCGGTCGGCACGCGCTCGAGCAGGTCGCGCTCGGCGGCGTCGACGGATGCCTCGGGGGAGGTGATGGTCACGGGTACAGTCCTCTCAGGTTGTGGGCGTCGGCCACGCGCTCGACGGCGAGGCACATCGCCGCGGCGCGCAGCGAGAGGCCGCGGCGGCGCGCGGCATCCGTCACGTCGGTCCAGGCGCTCGTCATCCGTTCGGCGAGCCGGTCCTCGACATCGTGCTCGTTCCACCAGTACGCCTGGTTCGCCTGCACCCACTCGAAGTAGGAGACGACGACGCCCCCGGCGTTGGCGAGGATGTCGGGCACGACGAGCACGCCGCGCTCCTCGAGCACCCGGTCGGCCTCCGTGGTCGTCGGGCCGTTCGCGCCCTCGACGACGACGCGGGCCCGCACGCGCGGGGCGTTCTCGGCGGTGATCACGCCTTCGACGGCGGCGGGCACGAGCAGGTCGACGTCGAGCTCGAGCAGGTCGGCGGGCGGCAGCTCGTCGGCGAGGGGGAAGCCCGGCACCCGGCCGGTCGCGTCGACGTGGTCGGCGAGCGCGGCGACGTCGAGCCCGCGGGGGTTGTGCAGGGCGCCGTACTGGTCGCTGACGGCGACGACGCGCACTCCCGCCTCGGTGAGGAAGCGGGCGGTGTCGCGGCCCACCTTACCGAAGCCCTGCACGGCGGCCGTGCGGCCGGGGCCGGTGAGGCCGACGTGCTCGAGGGCGCGGAGGGCGACGTGCACCACGCCGCGGGAGGTGGCGGACGCGCGGCCACGGGAGCCGCCGAGGTTGAGGGGCTTGCCCGTCACGACGCCCGGCACGGTGTACCCGGTGGCGACGGAGTAGGTGTCCATCATCCAGGCCATGACGCGTTCGTCGGTCCCGATGTCGGGCGCAGGGATGTCGCGTTCGGGCCCGATGAGCGGCAGGATCTCGCTCGTGAAGCGGCGGGTCACGCGCTCGAGCTCCGCGTCGCTCAGCTGCGTGCGGTCGAGGGCGATGCCGCCCTTGGCTCCGCCGTACGGCACGTCGAGCAGGGCGCACTTCCACGTCATCCACATCGCGAGCGCGCGCACCTCGTCGAGGCTGACGTGGGGGCTGTACCGCAGGCCGCCCTTGGCGGGGCCGCGCGAGAGGTTGTGCTGAACGCGGTGGCCGGTGAAGAGTGTCGTCGACCCGTCGTCGCGGCGCAGCGGCACCGCGACGGTGAGCTCGCGGCGCGGGGTCGCGAGCATCGCGTGCAACCCGTCGTCGTAGCCGAGCACCTCGACGGCCTGGGCGAGCTGACGCTGGGCGTCGGCGAGCACGCCGCCGGTGTCGGCGCCGGTGGGCAGCAGGAGCGTGGTCATCGCGGAGCCGCGGCGAGCGCCTCGCGCACGACCCGAACACCCTCGCGCAGGAGGTCGTCGGAGATCGTCAGGGGCGGGAGGAAGCGGATGACGTTGCCGTAGGTGCCGCAGGTGAGCAGGATGACTCCGGCGGCGCCGGCGTACTCGGCGACGCTCTTGGTGAGCGCCGCGTCCGGTTCCCCGGTCCCGGGGTCGACGAGCTCGATCGCCATCATCGCCCCGCGGCCCCGGACGTCGCCGATCCGCTGGTCCTCGACGCGGAGGGCGTTGAGCGCCCCGCGCAGCACGACGCCGATCTCGCGGGCGCGCTCGGTCAGGCCGCCGTGCTCGAAGAGTTCGAGGGAGGCGAGAGCGGCCGCGCAGGCGACGGGGTTGCCGCCGTAGGTTCCGCCGAGGCCGCCGGCGTGCGCGGCGTCCATGATCTCGGCGCGGCCCGTGACCGCGGAGAGCGGCAGGCCGCCCGCGATGCCCTTGGCCGTCGTGATGAGGTCGGGCACGACGCCCTCGTGCTCACAGGCGAAGAGCGCACCGGTGCGGCTGAAGCCGGTCTGGATCTCGTCGGCGATGAAGACGACGCCGTTCTCCCGTGCCCACTCGGCGAGCGCCGGGAGGAAGCCCGGGGCCGGCACGATGAAGCCGCCCTCGCCCTGAATTGGCTCGATGACGATCGCGGCGAGGTTCTCGGCGCCGACCTGCTTCTCGATCTCCGAGATCGCGATCGCGGCGGCCTCGGGACCGCTGCGGCCGTCGCGGTAGGGGTAGGACAGCGAGGCGCGGTGGATCTCGGAGGCGAAGGGGCCGAACCCGCTCTTGTACGGCATCGACTTGGCGGTCATCGCCATCGTGAGGTTGGTGCGGCCGTGGTAGGCGTGGTCGAACACGACGACCGCCTGCCGACGGGTGTGGCTGCGGGCGATCTTGACGGCGTTCTCGACCGCCTCGGCGCCCGAGTTGAAGAGCGCCGTGCGCTTCTCGTGGTCACCGGGGGTGAGGCGGTTGAGCTTCTCCGCGACCGCGACGTACCCCTCGTACCCCGTGATCGTGAAGCACGTGTGCGTGAACTGTGCGACCTGCGCCGTGACGGCCTCGACCACCTCGGGGGCGGCGTTGCCGACGCTCGTCACCGCGATGCCGGAGCCGAGGTCGATGAGCGAGTTGCCGTCGACGTCGACGACGACCCCGCCGCCGGCCGCGGCCGCGAACACCGGTAGGGCGATGTTGACGCCCCCGGGCACGGCGTGCTGCTTGCGCGAGAAGAGCTCCCGGGACTTCGGTCCGGGGATCTCAGTCAGGATCCGTCGCTCCTGGGGGAGGGTGGGTCCCCCGACGGGAGCGAGCGCCAACGTCGTCGTCATGCTTCGTCCTTCTGGTCGGTACTGGTGGCCAGGTTAGGAACGGGCACCCGCGTCGGACAGTGCCGTTCTGGCAGTTCTGCCGCTGCATCCGACATTCCGGCACAATGGCCCTACGCTGGGCCCATGTCCGTGACCCTCCGCCGCCTCGTCGCCGAACCCGGCTTCCGGTTGACCGTGCGCGCCTCGTCGGCCGCGCTCGACGAGCCGCTGACCTGGCTCTCGAGCTCCGACCTGCCGGACCCCAGCCCGTTCCTCCTGCCGGGGCAGCTCGTGCTGACCACGGGGCTGCAGTTCGAGCGCTTCGGCGACGCCGACTTCGTCGACTACGTGCGGCGGCTGCAGGGCGCCGGGGTGCTCGGCATCGGCTTCGGCGCGGAGGTCGTGCGGGCGGACACCCCGGCGGCACTCGTGGCGGCGTGCAGGGAGGTCGGCCTCGCGCTCGTCGAGGTGCCCTACGACGTGCCGTTCGTCGCGCTCATCACCTGGGCGGCCCGGGAGCTCTCCCGCGAGGCCGCCGCCCGCAGCGAGTGGGCGCTCTCGGCTCAGCAGGCCATCTCGCTCGCCGCGGTGTCCGGCGGCGGCGTCTCGGCGGCGCTGCTCGAGACGGCCCGGCAGCTCGGGGCCACCGTCGTGCTCTTCGACTCCGACGGCGAGTTCGTCGAGCAGCAGCCGGCGACGCGGTTGCCCGCGGCCGTGAACGACGCCGCGCACGAGGACGTGCGGCGCCTGCTCGCCCGCCGCCGCCGTGCCGGAGGGTCGCAGCGGGTCGACGGCCACGACGTCGTGGTGCAGACGCTCGGCCGCAGCGACCGCCCGCGCGGCGCCCTCGCGCTCGCATCGCCGAATCCGCTCGACGCCAGCGCCCGGGCGGTGCTCATGACCGGGATCGCGCTCGTCGAGGTGGCACGGGAGCAGGATGCCGCGGAGGCCGCCGCCCTCGCCGCGATCCGCGCGCACGTGGTCGGGCTGCTGCGCGCCGGCAGCCTCGACCTCGCGCAGGGGCTGCTCGAGGAGGCATCCGCGGCGGGCGACGTCGGGCGGCTCGACCCGCAGCGCGACGTCGTCGTGCTCGTGGCCGGAGGAGGGGCGAGCGGCGACGAGCTGCGGCGCCAGTTGCGGCGTACCGCCCGGAAGCACTCCCGCACCCGCTTCGCCACCGTGACCGGAGGCCGGCTCGTCGCCCTGGCCGACGGGGAGTCCGTGCCGTGGCTGGTGGCCGCCGCCGAGCGGCAGACCGTCGCGGCGGGACTCTCGGCCCCGCACCCGCTCGGGGAGTTCGAGCTCGCGCTCTCCGAGGCCGAATCGGCGTACGCCCAGGCCGAGGCGCGCGGCGGGGGAGTACTGCCCTGGAGTGAAGCAGGGTCAGGGCGGTTGCTCGGCTATCTGCAGGGCACGGGCATGACGGAGGCGGCGTCGACCCGGCTCGCCGCGCTCGGCGGCGAGGGGGCCGAGCTCGTGCGGCTGACCCGGCTCTGGTTCCTGCACAACTGCCGCTGGGAGACGGCCGCGGAGGCCGCCGGGCTCCACCGGCACGGCCTCCGCGCACGGGTGGAGCGGGTCGCCCGGGCGCTCGAGCTCGACCTGGACTCGTTCGCCGATCGCGCCGAGCTATGGGCCCTCGTGTCCCTCCCCGAGCGGTGACCGCCGAGGCGTCCGCGTTTGCACTTTTTGATCGCGTGATCAACAATCGCGTTCATGGACCTGCTCGGCGAAGCGCAGTCACGACGCGGTGACCGTCGCGGCGCCGTCCGCGGGTCCGACGCGGAGCCACCGGGGCTCCGTCGGTAGTCGTCGCCGCCGCACGAGCGGTGGGATCGTCGCGCGCGTCCGGCGCTGTCGCCGGCATGCCGCAAGGAAGGAACACGCCTGTGGACCAGGTCGAGAACCTGTACGGCCGGCAGCGCTTCGTCGTCGGGTACGTCGCTGATGCCAGGGGCGCCGAGGCCCTCGCGCTCGGCATCAGCCTCGCCCGCGGAGCGCAGGCTGAACTCGTCGTCACGCTCGTCGTGCCGGAGCCGTCGCCCTACGGCGGTGGTCCCTCGCCCCGCCACGTGCACGACCCGATCGTGCGGGAGCGACTCGAGCAGTGGCAGCGGGAGGCACTCGATCGGGTGCCCGAGGACGTGTCGGCCCGCAGCGAGGTGCGCGCCGCCGAGTCGGAGGCCCGCGGGCTGCTCGAGGCGGCCGAGGAGCACGACGCGAGCGCGATCGTCGTCGGCGCTCGTTCGAACCCGCTGCTGCAGCGCTTCGCGCTCGGCACGACGCTGAGCGCGCTCCTGCACTCGTCGCCCGTTCCCGTCGCGCTCGCTCCCGCCGGCTTCGACTCGACCGACGCGCCGCCGCGGCTGACGGCGGTGTACGGCACGCGCCCCGGGGCATCCGCCGTCATCGGCACGGCCGTCGAGGCGGCCGACCGGCGCGCGGTGCCTCTGCGGCTGCTGACGCTGCTGCCCGGTCAGCCCGAGGGCGGCGAGGTGCGCGACGAACTCGTACGTCAGGCCGAGCGGTTCGGCGGCCTCGCCCTCGGCGAGCGCGCCGAGGAGCTGCTCACCGCCGACGGCTCGGAGGTCGCCGCCGTCACCGGCGCCGACCTCGACGATGCGATCGGCCGCACGACGTGGCTCGACGGAGAGGTCGCCCTCGTGGGCTCGAGCCGTCTCGCGCCGCGCGGACGGGTCTTCATCGGCGGCACGGCCCAGCGCCTGCTGCGCCGCATCCCGGCCGCGGTCGTCGTCGTGCCGCGCGACTATCAGGCGGCGAGCCAGACCTCTCCCGCCGCGTGACGCGCAGCGGGAGCCCGAGGAGAACATCGATGGCAAAGGAGCCAGTGTGACAAGTCAGACCGACCAGCGAGTGACCCGCACGGGGCGGCGCGACGACCGAGGCTTCCACGCCAAGGGACTCAGCGTCGCCAAGGTCGGGGTGCTCGGCAGCGTCATCGTCGGGGTGTCGAGCATCGCGCCCGCCTACACGCTCACCTCGGGCCTCGGACCGGTGGTCGCCGAGGTCGGCGTGCAGGTGCCCGCGGTGCTCCTCATCGGCTTCGTGCCGATGCTCTTCGTGCTCTTCGGCTACCGCGAGCTCAACAGCGAGATGCCCGATTCCGGCACGAGCTTCACGTGGGCGACGCGGGCGTTCGGTCCCTGGATCGGCTGGATGGCCGGCTGGGGGCTCGTCGCCTCGACGATCCTGGTGCTGTCGAACCTCGCCGCCGTCGCGGTCGACTTCACCTTCATCCTGCTCGCGCAGGTGCTCGGCGACCCGGCGATCGCCGACCTCACGGGGATCCTCTGGCTGAACCTGCTCGTGACCGGCGTCTTCACCGCCGTCGCCGCGTGGATCAGCTACCGGGGCGTCGAGGCGACGCAGAAGGTGCAGGTCGGGCTCGTCGCCTTCCAGCTGCTCGCGCTCGGCTGGTACGTCGTCGCCGCGCTCGTGACCGTGGCGCAGGGCGGCGGCTACGACCCTCAGCCGGTCACGCTCGCCTGGTTCGACCCTCTCGCGGCCTCGAGCGTGACGGCGCTCTCCGCCGGCGTCTCGCTCGCGATCTTCCTGTTCTGGGGCTGGGACGTCGTCGTGACGATGAACGAGGAGGCGAAGGACCCCAAGCGCACGCCGGGACGCGCCGCCATCCTCACGATCTTCGTGATCATGGCGGTCTACCTCGCCGTGACGATCGCCACGCTCGCCTACGCCGGCGTCGGCGAGACCGGCCTCGGCGCGGGCAACCCCGACAACCAGGAGTCGATCTTCGCCGTGCTGTCGGCGCCGATCATGGGGCCGTTCGCGATCCTCATGTCGATCGCGATCCTGCTGAGCTCGGCGGCGTCGCTGCAGTCGACGATGATCTCCCCGTCGCGCACGATCCTCGCGATGGGTTACTACCGCGCGATCCCGGATGTCTTCTCGCGCATCAGCCCGCGCTTCAAGTCCCCCTCGGTGGCGACGCTCGCCGCGGCGGTCACGGCGACGGTGCTCTACGCGGGCATGCGCCTGCTCTCGGAGAACGCGCTGTGGGACACGATCAGTGCCCTCGGCCTCATGGTGTGCTTCTACTACGGGCTCACGGGCGTCGCGGCCGTCTGGTACTTCCGCCGCACGTGGTTCGTCAACGTCCGCACGGCTCTCACGCGCTTCCTGCTGCCGCTCGTCGGGGGAGTGGCGCTGCTCGCGCTCTTCGCGAAGACGGCGATCGACTCGATCGACCCCGCGTTCGGGTCGGGGTCGGCGATCTTCACGACGCGGGTCGGCGCTGACGGCATGGCCGAGGACGGCATCGGCCTCGTGTTCGTCGCGAGCGTCGGCATCCTCGCGCTCGGCGTCGTGCTGATGGTCGTGCAGGCCGTGAAGTCGCCCGCGTTCTTCCGCGGGGAGACGCTCTCGACGGCCGCGGCGGAGCGGGAGACCACCACGGAGTGACCGGTGGCTAGGCGCGGAGCGGCGGTTCGGACCCTGGTCCGGGCCGCCGCTTCCGTCGTCCCGCGCTCTCCACCCGCGCGCTTCGGGCTCCGCTCAGCGGTCGAGCAGCGAGATCAGCGCCTCGGTGATCGCCTCGCGCTCCTCGGCGGACGGGGTCAGCGTGAAGCCGTCGCCACCGGGATCGATCGCCGCGTTGTCGTAGATGCCGTCGCCGATCAGCTGCGCCATCCGGGCGACGAGCGGGTCGCCGGTCGCCTCCGCGAGGCGGTCGTACCAGCCCTGCTCGACGGTGCGGATCGCCTCCGCGGCATCCGCGTGGCCGTTGCGGGCGAGCGTCTGAGAGGCGAGGAAGGTCGAGTGGAGCTGGTCGGCGGTGTCCGCGCTCGACTCGACGAACAGCCGGACGGCGTCCTCCGGCAGCTGCGGCATCTCGGCAGCGTCGATTTGCGAGCGCTCGACGAGACGTTCGAGCAGGCTGGAGCGCAGGGAATCCTTCGAGCTGAAGTGATAGAGCAGCCCGCCCTTCGAGACGCCGGCATCGGCCGCGACGGCGTCGAGGGTCGTGCCGCGTTCGCCGCCGGCGAGGATCTGCCGTTCATAAGCGTCGAGGATGCGGTCTCGAGCAGAGGACATGTGCTCACCCTAGTCGGCTGTACCGTCCAGACGGTATAGTACCGGGATGACCACCGCACTCCTTCCTCCGAAGGCGACCACCCGCGCCTGGGCCGGGCTCGCCGTCCTCATGCTCCCCGTGCTGCTGGTCTCCGTCGACAACACGGTGCTGAGCTTCGCGCTGCCGCAGATCGCGCTCGAGCTACGGCCGAGCGCCGCGATGCAGCTGTGGATCATCGACATCTACCCGCTCGCCCTCTCGGGGCTGCTCGTCGCCATGGGTTCGCTCGGCGACCGCATCGGCCGGCGGCGGCTCCTCCTCATCGGCTCGGCCGGGTTCGCCGCCGTGTCCGTGCTGGCCGCGTTCTCCACGAGCGCGGAGATGCTCGTGCTCGCCCGCCTGCTGCTCGGCGTCTTCGGTGCCGCCCTCATGCCCTGCACGCTGTCGCTGATCCGAGGCATGTTCGAGGACCGCTCCGAGCGCCGCCTTGCGATCGCGATCTGGGCGACCGGCTTCGCCGCGGGCTCCGCCATCGGCCCCATCGCGGGCGGGCTGCTGCTCGAGCACGCGCCCTGGGGTGCCGTCTTCCTGATCGCCGTGCCGGTGCTGCTGCCGCTGTTCCTGCTCGCGCCGTGGCTGATCAAGGAGTCGAAGGACCCCGCTCCCGGGCCGATCGATCCCGTCGGCATCCTGCTGTCGATGCTGACGCTCGCCCCGATCGTCTTCGCGATCAAGCACGTCGCGACGCACGGGGTCGACACCGTCGCGATCATCGCGGCACTCGTCGGCGTCGCCGCGGGTGCGGCCTTCGTGCGCCGGATGCTCCGTGTGCCCACTCCCATGCTCGACGTGCGGCTGTTCACGGTCCCCGCCTTCACCGGCTCCGTGCTCGTCAACCTCGTGTCCGTAGTCTCGCTCGTGGGGCTGCTCTACTACCTGCCGCAGCACCTGCAGCTCGTCGAGGGGCTCTCGCCCCTGCAGGCGGGGCTCGTGCTCGTGCCGGGCACCGTCGGCATGGTCGTCGCAGGCCTGCTGGCCGTGCGGCTCGTGCGCCGGGTGCGCCCGGCCGTCGTCATGGCGGGCGGCCTCGTGCTCTCCGCCGTGGCGTTCGCACTCATCGCGGTCGCGGGTACGGAGGCGACCCTGCTCCTCCTGATGGTCGCCTTCGCCATCCTGTCGATCGGCGACGGCGCGGCGCAGACGCTGTCGAACGACATGATCGTCTCCAGCGCCCCGGCCGCGAAGGCGGGCGCGGCCTCGGCGATCTCCGAGACCGCGTACGAGGCGGGCGCCGTGATCGGCACCTCCGTGCTCGGCGGCGTGCTGACCGCCACCTACCGCGCTCAGCTCGACGTGCCAGCGGGCGTCGCCGCGAGCGAGGCGGATGCCGCGCGCGAGACCCTAGCGGGCGCACTGCAGGTCGCGCGAGAGCTGCCCGCCGACCTCGCCGCCGCGCTCACGGAGTCGGCCCGGCACGCCTTCGACGCCGGGGTCGTCATCACCTCCGGCGTCGGCGCCGCGCTCATGGCCGTCGCGGTCGTGCTGACCCTGACGCTGCTGCGGCGCGCGCGGGACTGAGTCCCGCGCCCGACCGCACCGGCCAGTCAGAGGCGGGGCGTGCGGCCCGGCTCGGTGCGCCGAGGCGCGAGCGACTCGAAGGCGGCGCCGATCGCGAGCAGCCGGTTGTCGTCGTAGCCGCGTCCCGCGAACGTCAGCCCGACCGGCATCCCGGTGTCGGACATCGTGCCCATCGGCACGGTGACCGTCGGGATGCCGAGGTGGCGGATCGCGAGGTTGCCGTTCGCCACCCACACGCCGTTGCGCCAGCCGAGGTCGGCTGATGCCTCGTTCACGTCCATGTCCGCGGGCGCCACATCGGCGACCGCGGGGAACAGCACGGCGTCGAGACCGAGCGCGTCCATCCAGTCCTCGACGTCGACCCGTCGTGTCGCGATGAGCCCGGCCAGCCCCGCGGGCAGCTCGGGGATCTCCTCGAGCGATGCGACGGGGTGCTCCCGCACGTGCCGGGGATAGTCGGCGATGTCGTCGTCGAAGCCGTCGTAGCGGTCGGGCAGGGCGCCGTCGGGGTGCGGGAAGATGCGTGAGCCGTCGACGACCGTCAGGTCGGGCAGAGCGGGGTCGCCGTTGGCGCGCAGGAAGTCGTCCCAGGCCCAGGCCGAGAGGTCGAGGATCTCCCGGCGCAGGTACTCGGGCGGGACCAGGCCTCGGGTGGCGATGGTGGGCGCCCCCGCGCGGTCGCCCTCGTAGTTGCTG
The DNA here is from genome assembly GCF_017355965.1 of Desertivibrio insolitus. Taxonomy (GTDB): domain Bacteria; phylum Actinomycetota; class Actinomycetes; order Actinomycetales; family Microbacteriaceae; genus JAFIQW01. Next base: position 529,296 of record NZ_JAFIQW010000004.1, on the reverse strand, counting down.
ACGGCGGGGAAGTCGACCTCGACGACGGTGGCGCCCGCGGCCTCGAGGTCGCGTCGCGCGGCCTCCCACAACTCGATCACCGAGGCGCGCGTCTCGATGCGCCGGCCCGTCGGACCGCCGATCCCGGTCGCGCCGACGCCGGCCTCGGCATCCGCGTTGACGTACATCCGCGGAACGCCGAACCGCCGCCCCGCGAGGGTACGCTCGGCGTGTGCGCGGTCGTCGCTCGCGAGTTCCGCGTAGCTCGCCGGGCGCAGCTCGGATGCCCGGGGCAGCGGGATCCAGGGTTGTGCGCGCCAGAAGTCGCCGCGGCTCTCGGGGTCGTCGGCGACGATGACGTCGAGCACCTCGAGAAGGTCGGCCATCGTGCGCGTGTGCGGCACGACGACGTCCATCGTGGGCACGAGCGGCCAGTTGCCACGAAGCGAGATGACGCCCCACGACGGCGTGTAGGCGCACAGGCCGCTGTTGGAGGCGGGGCCCCGGCCGCTCGACCACGTCTCCTCACCGAGGCCGAAGGCCGCGAAGCTCGCCGCGGTCGCGGTACCCGAGCCGTTCGACGAGCCCGAGGCGAACGGCGCCGGGAGGTGGTCGGGGGAGTAGGGGCTCTCGGCGCGCCCGTAGAGGCCGCGCTGCATCCCGCCGTTGGCCATGGGCGGCATGTTGGTCAGTCCGAGGCAGATGGCGCCGGCGCCGCGGAGCCGCTCGATCGTGAAGGCGTCGCGCTGCGCGACGAGGTCAGCGAAGGCGGGACTGCCGGCAGCGGCGGTGAGGCCGGCGACGAGATAGCTGTCCTTCGCGGTGTACGGGATCCCGTCGAGCGGTCCGCGCGTCTCGCCGCGCCGCCGCCGCTCGTCCGAGGCGGCAGCCTCCGCGAGCGCCTGAGGATTCCGGACGACGACGGCGTTGAGTCTGGTCGCGGTGCCGGGGCCGTCGTACGCCTCGATCCGGTCGAGGTACGCTTGCACGAGCTCGACGCTCGTCGCCTCGCCGGACTCGAGGGCGCGCCGCAGGGCCGCGATGGAGGCTTCGACGACGTCGATCACGCTGCCTCCGTCCGAGCCGGCTGCTGCTGCGTGATGCAGTGGATGCCGCCGCCGCGGGCGAAGATCGGGCGGGCATCGACGGTCACGACGCGCCGGCCGGGGTACGCGTCGGCGAGGATCGCGCGCGCGTCGGCATCCGCCTTCTCCTCGCCGAAGCCGCAGGCGATCACCCCGCCGTTGACGACGAGGTGGTTGACGTAGCTCCAGTCGACGAAGCCCTCGTCGTCGCTGATGGTCGCGGGCGCGGGCAGCTCGACGATCTCGAAGGGTCGACCTGCGGCATCCGTCTGGCGGGAGAGCAGCCCGCGCAGCTCGCGGGTCACGGCGTGGTCCGGGTGTGCGGGGTCGGTCTGGGTGTGCAGCAGCAGCCGGCCGGGCGAGGGGATCGTGGCGACGATGTCGACGTGGCCGTTCGTGCCGAATTCGTCGTAGTCGCGGGTTAGTCCGCGGGGGAGCCAGACGGCGTGGGTGGCACCGAGGGTGCGACGCAGTTCGGCCTCGACCCGCGACTTGTCCGCGTACGGGTTGCGGCGGGGGTCGAGCTGCACGGTCTCGGTGACGAGCACGGTGCCCTCGCCGTCGACGTGGATGCCGCCGCCCTCGTTGACGAGCAGCGACTCGACGAGCTCGGCGCCGACGAGATCGGCGACGGCGCGAGCGATGCCCGCAGACACCCGCCACTCGGCCCAGTCCTTGTCGCCCCAGCCGTTGAACACCCAGTCCACGGCGCCGAGCACGCCCGGCCGCTCGTCGTCGAGCACGAAGGTGGGGCCGAAGTCCCGCATCCAGAACTCGTCGAGCGGTGCCTCGACAAGGTCGACCGCGGTGCCGAGCATCCGGCGGGCGCGCTCGGTCTCGGTCGGGTCGACGACCATGCTCACGGGCTCGAACTCGGCCACCGCGAGCGCGACCTCCGTCCACGCGGCGTAGCACTCCTCGCGCTCCGCGGGGGTCTCGCCGAGGGTCAGCCCCTCGCGGGGGAACGCCATCCACGTCCGTTCGTGGAGTGCTGTCTCCGAGGGCATCCGCCAGGTCATCGTCATCCTTCCGTGGCGTTGTTGACCGCTTGATCAACAGCGCCGACAGTACAGAATGACGTGTGATGCAGTCAACGCCACGCCCCGCGCGCACCCGCAAGACCCCGGACGGCCGGCGGGTGGAGATCGCCGCCGCCGCGCGGGCGATCGCGCTGCGTCAGGGCCTCGACGCCGTGACCCAACGGGCGGTGGCGACCGAGGCCGCGATGACGCCCGCCCTCGTCGCGCACTACGTCGCCAGCATGGACGCGCTGGTGGCGGAGACCTTCGCCGGCATCGTCGCCGACGAGCTCACGGAGCTCCGCGAACTGCTCGGCGAGGAGGGGGACCCGCAGCGCAAGCTCTCGCTGCTGCTCGGAACCCTGCTCGACGGCAGCCGGCACGACGTGACGTCGGTGTGGGTGCACGCATGGGCGCTCGGCCGCCGCAACGACGCCCTCGCCGCGGCCGTGCGGGAGCAGATGGACGACTGGCAGCGGATGATCCGCGACGTCATCGCCGAGGGGACGGCGGCGGGCGTCTTCCGCTGCGACGACCCCGGCGACACCGCCTGGCATGTCCTCGCGATGATCGACGGGCTCAACGCCCACGCCCTCGTGCACTGGGGCGCCCCGGCGGTGCAGGTGTCGCTCGCGACGCAGGCGGTCGAGGCGATGCTCGGGCTGCGCCCCGGATCGCTGGCCGCACCGACGGCGGGCGCGGCCGGGCGCTAGTTCGTCCTCAGTCGGAGATCGGCTCCTGGTCCGTGCGTAGCCGCGCGCGGAGACCGTCGAGCAGGATCGCGATGCCCGCGTCGAGCGCCGCCTCCGCCCTCGGCGCCGCCGTCTCGGCGAGCAGGGCCGCGAAGTCCTCGTCGTCGCTGTGCCACACCTCGGCCGGTGCCGCCGAGTCGAGCGCGGAGCCGAGCGCGAAGGCGTCGAGCACCGAGATCACGGTGAGCAGCTCGTCGCGCGCGAAGCCCGCCCGCTCGAGCACCCGGGCGAGGTGCGCGTACGCCTGCAGCACGCCGGGATCGCGGATCGTTTGCCCGACGAGCAGCGGGATCAGCCGCGGGTGCCCTGCGAACAGCCGCCGGTGCGCCCGCACGAACAGCTCGACGGCCTGCTCCCAGTCGGATGCCTCGGCCGCGGCCAGCCCCGCCCGGCTCGCCAGTCGCGCCCGCACGAGCTCGAGGATGTGGTCGCGCCCCTGCACGTGGTTGTACAGCGAGGGCGCGGAGACGTGCAGCTGCCGCGCGACGGCCTGCACCGTGAACGGGCCGCCCTGGTCGATGAGCCGCACCGCGGCATCCGCGATCTTGTCGACGCTGAGCAGGGGAGCGCTCGGTCTGCCCACGATCCCCCCGTCCGAGCCGAAGGCCCTCAGCCTATTGCGGCCCCGGTTCGCGGACCGCTATAACTAACGCCATTAGTTTGCCGGGTGCGGAGCGAGGACGCCACGCCCGATCGGAAGGACGATCATGACGAATGCACCCGGCGCGGTCGAACGGCTGCCCCTCACCCTGCCGCGCGCGGTCTCGACCTTCGGGCTCGCGGTCATCGGCCTGCTGACGGCGAACGTGCTGCCGTTCATGATCATCGCCCTGCAGGAGGCGCTCGGCACGGGCGCGACCGAGGCGGGCGCCGTCATGACCGGCTCCCTCCTCGCGACCGCCCTGACCTGCCTCGCCGTGACACGCCTCGCCGAGGGACGCCGCCGCACCCTCGTCGCCAGGGTCGGCCTCGCGGTCACCGTCGTCGGCTACGGCGTCGCGGCCCTGGGGCTCGGCCCCGCCCTGACGATCGCCGGCGTCATCGTCGGCGGTGCCGGAGCGGGCGGCGCCGTCGCCTCGAGCGGCGCGGCCCTCGCCGCCCTGCGCAACCCCAACCGGATCTCGGCCGTCAGCGGCCTCGTGAACCGCGGCATCGTGACCGTCGTGCTCGCCGTCATCCCGCTGCTCGGCATCACGCTTGGTAGCGCCTTCGGCCTCGTCGCGGGGATGGCCCTCGCGGTGCTCTTCGTCTCGCACTGGCTGCCGGCTGCGCCCCTCGCGGCGTTCGACGACGCGGAGCGACCGGCCGTCGCCGCGGCCGCGGCACCGTCGCGCGCCCTCACCGCCGCCGGCATCGGCATCCTCGCGCTCTTCGCGCTGTGGGCGGTGGGGGAGGACTCCCTCTGGGCTCTCGCCGGCGCGATGGGCGCCGACCAGGCGGGCCTCGACGACGCCGGGCTCGGCTTCGTGCTGAGCGCGTCGACCGCCGGCGGGCTGCTCGCCTCGATCGTGCTGATCTTCATCGGCGACCGGCTGGGTCGCGCCGTGCCTCTCCTCGTGCTGCTCGTGCTCGGTGGCGGGCTCAAGCTCGCCGCGTCGCTCGCGACCGATCCGACCGTGCTGACGATCGTGCTGATCGCCTGGAACACCGTCTACCTCGCGGTCTTCCTGCTCTTCATCGCCACCGCCGCCGCGCTCGACGCCAACGGCCGCTGGTCGGGCCCCTGCCTCGGCGTCTACCTCATCGGCTCGAGCTTCGCCCCGATCGTCGGTGCCTGGCTCGCCGAGACCTTCGGCTACGCCGGCTTCGGCTGGACGATCGCGATCATCAGCTGGGCGATCGCCGTGCCGGTCGTGCTCATCGCCCGCCTCTCCAGCCGCATCGAGCGCCGTGAGAGGGCCGCCGCCGAGGCCGTTCCGGATGCCGGTGCGCACACGCTCGAGGCGGGCCGCCCATGACCCGCACGGTGCTGACCGCCGCGAACGTACTCAGTCCCGCCGCCGATGCGGCGGACGTCACCGGTTTCGCCCTCGACCAGGGCTCCGGCGTCGTGATCGACGGCGGCACCATCGTCGACGTGCTGCCGCCGGGGGGCCCCGCGCCGCAGGGGGAGCGCATCGTCGAACTCCCCGGACGACTCGTGCTGCCGGGCTTCATCGACTCGCACGTGCACCTGCTCTGGCTGGGCGAGGCGCTCGGCAAGGTCGAGCTGACGGACGCGCGCGACCTCGGCGAGATCCAGCGCCGGCTGCGGAAGGCCCGCGCGGCGCTCGGCGACGAGGGCGGCGTCGTGCTCGGTCGCGGCTGGCTCTTCGACGCCGTCGAGGGCGAGCCTACCGCCGCGATGCTCGACGAGGCCGTGCCCGACGTGCCGGTCTTCCTCGACGCGAACGACCTGCACTCGGTGTGGGTGAACTCGGCCGCCCTCCGCGCGATGGGTATCACGGCTGACACCCCCGACCCGCTCGGCGGCCGCATCTCTCGGGACGCCACGGGCGCCCCCGCGGGGATGCTCTACGAGCGGGCCGGCCTCGAGCTCGCGGGCGCCCACCTCGCCTCGCTCGCCAGCGACGACGACCGCGACGCTGCGATCGAGCGCGCCCTCGCCGCCTACAGTGCGGCCGGGGTCACCTCGGTCGTCGACATGGCGATGGACGAACTCGCGTGGGCCGCTCTCTCCCGCTGCGCCGAGCGGCGCGGCGGCCGCCTCCCCGTGCGGGTCGCCGCCCACTGGCTCGTCGCCGACTCCGGCGACCCCGAGCAGAACCTCGCCCAGGTCGCCCGGGCGGCCGAGTTCGCCCGCGACGGCTCGCCGTGGCTTCGGGTGATCGGCATCAAGCTCATCCTCGACGGCGTGATCGACGCGTGCACCGCGACGATGGTGCGGCCCTACGCGGACGGCTCGAACGGCGAGCCGCTGTGGCCGTCCGCCGCGCTGCCTCCCGTCGTGTTCGCCGCGGACGACGCACGTCTTCGTATCGCGATGCACGCGATCGGGGACGGGGCGAGCGAACTCGCGCTCGACGTGCTCGAGGAGCTCGTCGACACGCGGGAGCGCTGGGACCGTCGGCCCCGCATCGAGCACCTCGAGGTCGTCTCCGCCGAGACGCCGGCACGGATGGCGCGGATCGGCGTCACCGCGTCGATGCAGCCCGTGCATGCCGACCCCGCCATTCAGGACAACTGGCGAGTGCAGCTCGGCGACGAGCGCGCCGACCACGGCTTCGCCTGGCCGCTCTTCCCGCAGGCCGGCGCCCGGCTGGCCTTCAGCACGGATGCCCCGACCGCGCCCCACCACGCACTCGCCAACCTGCACATCGCGACGACCAGGGGATCGGCCCTGCAGCCGGAACTGCCGCCCGCGCAGCCGGAGTACGCCGTACCGCTTGCGGCCGCGCTGCGTCACGTCACGCTCGACGCCGCCGCGTCCTACGGGGAGGAGCACCGCCTCGGCCGCATCCGGGCGGGCTACGACGCGGACCTCGTCGTGCTCGACGCCGATCCGTTCGCCGAGCCCGAGCGCTCCCTGCTCGATCTGCGCGTCGTCCGCACCGTCGTGGCGGGGGAGACCGTCTTCGAGGCGTAGCCCCGAGCCCGGAAGGGGCGGCACCCGACGGGGTGCCGCCCCTTCTCCGTGCCTGCACCGCGACGGCAGCAACGACGAAGGGGCCGGATGCCACTGGCATCCGGCCCCTTCGTGTCGCGACCTAGTGGTGCGACGACTCCTCGAGCTCGCGCTGGTTGACCGGGCTGATCCGGTCCTCGTAGAACCAGCCGGAGAGCCGCGAACGGATCCGCTCGCCGACCGTGATCTGGCCACGGGCGTTCGGACGCAGCATGAGCGGCTGGTAGTCGTCGTACGCCAGCAGCTTCCAGCGCTCGTACTCGTCGACCTGCTCGTGCACCTCGATGTACTCGCCACCGGGGAGACGCACGATGCGGCCCGACTCGAAACCGTGGAGCGCGATCTCGCGGTCCTTACGCTGCAGACCGAGGCAGATGCGACGCGTCAGCATGAACGCGACCACCGGTCCGATGAACAGCAGCGCCTGGAGCGTGTGGATCACCATCTCGATGCCGAGCCCGAAGTGGGTCGCGATCAGGTCCGAGCTCGCAGCGGCCCACAGCACGGCGTAGAAGGTGACGCCGGCGGCGCCGATCGCGGTGCGGACGGGGGCGTTGCGGGGACGGTCGGCGATGTGGTGCTCGCGCTTGTCACCCGTGATCCAGGCCTCGAGCCAGGGGTAGAACGCCACGGCGCCGAGGAACAGCGGCAGCACGCCGAGCGGCAGCAGGATGTTCCACGAGAACACGTAGCCGAAGATCACCGTCTCGAGGTGGGGCGGGACGAGACGCAGCGCACCGTCGGCGAAGCCGATGTACCAGTCGGGCTGGGTACCGGCGGACACCGGCGACGGGTCGTACGGACCGTAGTTCCAGATCGGGTTGATCGTGAAGAAGGCCGCGATGACCGTCAGCACGCCGAACACGATGAAGAAGAAGCCGCCGGCCTTGGCCGCGAACACCGGCATGATCGGCACACCCACGACGTTGTCGTTGGTCTTGCCCGGTCCGGCGAACTGCGTGTGCTTGTTGATGATGAGCAGCAGCATGTGCACGCCGAGCGCAGCGACGAGCACCGCGGGCAGCAGCAGGATGTGCAGCGAGTAGAAGCGCGCCACGACGTCCGTGCCGGGGAACTCGCCACCGAACAGGAGGTAGGAGATCCAGACACCGATGATCGGGATGGCCTTCACCATGCCGTCGATGATGCGGAGACCGTTGCCGGAGAGCAGGTCGTCGGGGAGCGAGTAGCCCGTGAAGCCCTCGGCCATCGCGAGGATGAAGAGGACGAAGCCGACGAACCAGTTGATCTCACGCGGCTTGCGGAACGCGCCCGTGAAGAACACGCGCAGCATGTGCAGACCGATGGCCGCGATGAAGAGCAGCGCCGCCCAGTGGTGCATCTGCCGCATGAGCAGACCACCGCGGATGTCGAACGAGATGTCGAGCGCCGACGCGTACGCGATGGACATCTCGAGGCCCTTGAGGGGCACGTAGGAGCCCTCGTAGTGCACCTCGGCCATCGACGGCTGGAAGAAGAACGTCAGCCACGTGCCGCTCAGCAGGATGACGACGAAGCTGTAGAGCGCCACCTCGCCGAGCATGAACGACCAGTGGTCGGGGAAGATCTTGCGGCCGAGCTCCTTGACGATGCCCGAGATGCTCGTGCGCTCGTCGATGTAGTTGGCGGCAGCCCCGGTGAGACGCGCGGTACGCGTCGGAGGCAGTGTGGATGGGGTGGATGTAGGGGCGGTGGTCATGCCCGCTCACGCTCCCAGAAACTCGGCCCGACGGGCTCGGTGAAATCGCTCTGGGCGATCAGGTAGCCCTCGTCGTCGACGGCGATGGGCAGCTGCGGCAGGGGCCGCGCCGCCGGTCCGAAGATCACGGCGGCGTGATTGGCGATGTCGAACTCCGACTGGTGGCACGGGCACAGCAGGTGGTGCGTGCGCTGCTCGTACAGGGCCACCGGGCATCCGACGTGGGTGCAGATCTTCGAGTACGCGACGATGCCGTCGTACGACCAGCTCGCGCGCTCCGGAAGCTCGTTGAGGTCACCGGGGTTGAGACGCACGAGGAGCACGGCCGCCTTGGCCTTCTCCTCGAGGTACTCCTCTTCCTCGCGGATCCCCTCGGGGATCACGTGGAAGACGCTGCCGATGGTGACGTCGGCGGCGCGGATGGGGGAGCCGTCGGGGTCGCGGGTGAGGCGGACGCCCTCCTCCCACAGCGTGTGCTTGAGCAGCGCGTTCGGGTCCTCCGCAGGAGCGAGGTCGCGGAACAGCGCGACCGCCGGCAGCGGGGCCACGGCCGCGGCGCCGATGAGGCTGTTGCGGATGAGGGCGCGACGGCCGATGCCCGACTCCTGGTTGCCCAGCGTGAAGACCTCGACGGCCTTCGCACGGGTCTCCTCGGTGCCGCGCGTGGGGTGGCGCTGCTCGACGAGCTCGGTGTCGCGCATGAGCGCCTTCGCCCAGTGCACCGTGCCGAAGCCGATGCCGAGCAGCGCGAGGGCGATGCCGGTGCCGACGAGGGCGGTGTTCAGGCGGACGGAGCCGAGGTCACCCGGGACGATCGGGAAGGCGATGTACGCCGCGACCGCGAAGATGCTGCCGACGAGCGACAGGAAGAACAGGGTCGTGACCTGGCGCTCGGCCTTCTTGTCGGCCTTGGGGTCGACGTCGGTGACGCGCGGCTCGTGCGGCGGGAAGCCGGGATTCTGAGCGGCGTCGGCCGTCACGACCGCGGTGCCCGGAGACGACTCGGTGTGGCGCTCGATGGACGACCCAGGCGTCGAGGCGTCGTCATGCTGTGCCATTGACGTCCCTTCGGATTGCTGTGGTGGAGGTGGGGATCACGTTCGTCAGTGCGACTTGGCGGTCAGCCAGACCGTGACCGCGACGAGGGCGCCGAGACCGAAGATCCACATGAAGAGACCCTCGGCGACCGGACCGAGGTCGCCCAGTCGGAACCCGCCCGGAGCCGGGTTGTCCTCGATGTACTTGAGGTACGTGATGATGTCGGCCTTGTCCTCGGGGCTGAGATTCAGGTCGTTGAAGACGGGCATGTTCTGCGGGCCGGTCTGCATGGCCTCGTAGATGTGCTGCGGGAGCACGCCGCGGAGCGTGGGGGCGTACTTGCCCTGCGTGAGGGCGCCACCGGCGCCGGCGACGTTGTGGCACATCGCGCAGTTGATGCGGAACAGCTCGGCGCCGTTGGTGGCGTCGCCGTCGGCCTGCAGGTACTCCTCGTCGGGGATCGCGGGCCCGGGGGCGAGCGAGGCGACGTACTCGGCGAGGGCGGTGACCTGCTCGTCGGTGAACTGAGCGGGCTTCTGCTCGGCCTGCGGCTGGTTGCGCGCCATCGGCATGCGGCCGGTGCCGACCTGGAAGTCGACGGCGGCAGAGCCGACGCCGATCAGGGTCGGGCCGTTCTCGGTGCCGGCGGCGTCGAGGCCGTGGCACGAGGCGCAGTTGGCGTCGAACAGCACCTGGCCCTCGTCGATCGTCGACTGGGTCACGGCGGGGGAGGCGGTCTCGTCGGCGGCTGCCGCGGTCGTGACGGCCGCGTAGGCGCCACCCGTGGTCATGAGGCCGATGGCGAGCAGAGCGACCGTGGCGAGGGGGTGCCGGCGGCCGGTGTTCCGGCCGCGGCCGGAGCGATCAGACGTGGTCTTCTTCGACAAGATGCTCAATTCCTATTTCAGTACGTAGATGACCAGGAACAGCCCGATCCAGACCACATCGACGAAGTGCCAGTAGTACGACACGACGATCGCGCTCGTCGCCTCCTTGTGGCCGAAGTTCTTCACGGCGAAGGCGCGGCCGATGACGAGCAGGAAGGCGATGAGACCGCCGGTCACGTGCAGTCCGTGGAAGCCGGTCGTGAGGTAGAAGGCGGAGCCGTAGGCATCCGAGTTGAGGGCGATGCCCTCGTTGACGAGCGTCACGTACTCGTAGACCTGTCCGACGATGAAGACGGCGCCCATGGCATAGGTCAGGAAGAACCACTCGACCATGCCCCACTTGCCCACCTGGTACCACTTGCCGGTGGCGCGGGCCTGGAGGCGCTCGGCGGCGAAGACGCCGAACTGGCACGTCACGCTGGACAGCACGAGGATGATCGTGTTGACGAGCGAGTACGGCACGTTTAGCAGTGAGGTCTGCGCCTCCCAGAGCTCGGGAGAGGTCGAACGAAGAGTGAAGTAGATCGCGAACAGGCCGGCGAAGAACATGACCTCGCTGCCCAGCCAGACGATCGTTCCGACCGCGACGACGTTCGGCCGATGGACGACCGGCGCGACGGGCCGTGAAGCGGTGGTGGTGGTCACGGTTCCATTATGGGGCACTCGCGGTGGCCGGGCTCGTTCCACAGGGGTGATTTCTACAAGTTTGTCGAAGTCGGGCGTGTCGACGGCCGCCTAGGCGCTGGACGGCCCTCAGTAGGGTGGCTGCATGCAGTCCGTCCCCACCTGGCCCGCACTCATCTCGACCCTTCTCGAGGGCGAGGACCTCAGCATCCGCGAGGCGACCTGGGCGATGCAGCAGGTCATGCAGGGCGAGGCGACGCCGGCTCAGCTCGCCGCGTTCCTCGTCGCTCTGCGCACGAAGGGGGAGACGGTCGGCGAGATCGTCGGGTTCCGGGACGCCGTGCTCGAGAACGCCCTCCCGCTGCCGGTGGATCCGATGGCGCTCGACATCGTGGGCACGGGCGGCGACCGCTTCGGCACCGTCAACGTCTCGACGACGGCGAGCATCATCGCCGCGGCCGCCGGAGTGCCGGTACTGAAGCACGGCAACCGGGCGGCGAGCTCCTCGTCGGGCTCGTCGGACGTGCTCGCGGCCCTCGGCGTCTCGCTCGACCTCGATCCCGCCGGGGTCGCCCGGGTCTTCGAGGAGACCGGCATCTCGTTCGCGTTCGCCGCGATGTTCCACCCCGGCTTCCGGCACGCTGGCGCGGTGCGCCGCGAGATCGGCGTTCCCACCGTCTTCAACTTCCTCGGCCCCCTGTGCAATCCGGCACGCCCCGAGGCGAGCGCGGTCGGCGTCGCGTCGGCCGACAAGGTGCCGCTGCTCGTCGGCGTGTTCCAGACGCGGGGCGCGACCGCCCTCGTCTTCCGCGGGGACGACGGCCTCGACGAGCTCTCGACGACCGGGCACAGCCAGATCTGGGAGATCTCCCGCGGCCAGGTGAACGAGCACGACCTCGACCCGCGCGACCTCGGCATCCCCGTCGCATCCATCGAGGACCTCGTCGGCGGCGACGCCGAACACAACGCCGGGGTGCTGCGACGCGTGCTCGCGGGGGAGCGGGGCGCCGTGCGCGACATCGTGCTGCTCAACGCCGCCGCCGGTCTCGTGTCCTACGAGCTGGCCGTCGATCCGGGCTCCGTGCACCGCGACATCCTCGAGCGCTTTGAGGCGAAGCTCGCCGTCGCGGCCGAGGCCGTCGACTCGGGGGCGGCCTCGGCGAAGCTCGACCAGTGGGTCGAGGCGACCAACCGGGCGTGACCTCAACCGGGCCCGACGCCCAACCGCGCCTGACGCGCAATCCAGCCTGACGCCCTACCGGCGCTGACGCCGCGCCGGCGTCCCGGAACGCCAGAAGGCGGGGCCCTCGCGAGCCCCGCCTTCCGTTCCTACCGTCCCGTCACTGGACGTCTTCGTCGACCCAGTCGAAGGTCTTGGTGACGGCCTTCTTCCAGAGTCGGAGTTGGCGTTCGCGTTCGGTGTCGTCCATCTGGGGTTCCCAGCGGCGGTCTTCCTGCCAGTTGGCGCGGAGTTCGTCGAGGTTGGACCAGAAGCCGGTGGCGAGGCCGGCGGCGTAGGCGGCGCCGAGGGCGGTGGTCTCGGCGACGACGGGGCGGACGACGGGGACGCCGAGGATGTCGGCCTGGAACTGCATGAGGGTGTTGTTGGCGATCATGCCGCCGTCGACCTTCAGCTCCGACAGAGGGACGCCGGAGTCGGCGTTGACGGCGTCGAGGACCTCGCGGGTCTGGAACGCGGTGGCCTCGAGCACGGCGCGGGCGATGTGCCCCTTGTTCACGTACCGGGTGAGGCCGACGAGGGCGCCGCGGGCCTCGGCCCGCCAGTAGGGGGCGAACAGGCCGGAGAACGCCGGCACGAAGTACGCGCCACCGTTGTCCTCGACCGTGGCGGCGAGCTGCTCGATCTCCGGGGCGGACCCGATCAGGCCCAGGTTGTCGCGCAGCCACTGCACCAGCGATCCCGTCACCGCGATCGATCCTTCGAGCGCGTAGTGCGGGGGCTGGTCGCCGAGCTTGTAGCCGAGCGTGGTGAGCAGCCCGTTCTCGGAGCGGACAATCTCCTCACCGGTGTTGAAGATGAGGAAGTTGCCGGTGCCGTAGGTGTTCTTCGCCTCACCGGGATCGAACGCGGCCTGGCCGAAGGTCGCGGCCTGCTGGTCGCCGAGGATGCCCGCGATCGGCACCTCCCGCAGCAGCGAGGACGACTCCACCGTGCCGTACACCTCCGACGAGCTCTTGATCTCGGGAAGCATGGAGCGCGGGACCCCGAAGACGGAGAGGATGTCGTCGTCCCACTGCAGCGTCTCGAGGTCCATGAACAGCGTCCGCGAGGCGTTGGTGACGTCGGTGGCGTGGACGCCGCCCTCGGTACCGCCGGTCAGGTTCCAGAGCACCCAGGTGTCGGTGGTGCCGAACAGCAGGTCGCCTGCCTCGGCCCGTTCGCGGGCGCCGTCGACGTTCTCGAGGATCCAGACGATCTTCGTGCCCGAGAAGTACGTCGAGAGGGGAAGGCCCACCTTCTCCTTGAACCGCTCGAGGCCGCCGTCCTGAGCGAAGCGCTCGACGATGGCCTGGGTGCGTGTGTCCTGCCAGACGATGGCGTTGTAGACGGGCTCGCCGGTGTTCTTGTCCCAGACGACCGCGGTCTCGCGCTGGTTGGTGATGCCGACCGCGGCGACGTCGTGGCGGGTGATGTCGGCGCGGGAGAGCGCCTGCCCGATCACCTCGCGGGTGTTGTCCCAGATCTCCTTCGGGTCGTGCTCGACCCACCCGGCCTTGGGGAAGATCTGCTCGTGCTCCTTCTGCCCGACCGAGACGATCGAGCCGGAGTGATCGAACACGATCGCGCGGGTGGATGTCGTGCCCTGGTCGATCGCGACGATGTAGTCAGCCATTGACGTGCTGCCTTTCTGTTGTCGGTGCGAGAGCCCGGGGCGCGTCGGTGCGCCCCGGGCCGGAGGTCGTGTCGGAGATCACACGGGGAGCAGCGGGATGGATGCCAGGCCGCCGAGGGCGCCGCCGATGAGCGGGCCGACGACGGGCACCCAGGAGTAGCCCCAGTCGCTCGAGCCCTTGCCGCGGATCGGCAGCACCGCGTGCGCGATGCGCGGACCGAGGTCGCGGGCGGGGTTGATGGCGTACCCGGTCGGGCCACCGAGCGAGGCGCCGATGCCGACCACGAGCAGCGCCACCGGCAGCGCACCCAGCGCGGCCAGACCGGCCCCCGGTTCGGCGCGACCGAAGCCGATCACGACGAAGACGAGCACGAACGTGCCGATGATCTCGGTGACGAGGTTCCAGCCGTAGTTGCGGATGCCGGGGCCCGTCGAGAACACACCGAGCTTCGCCGCCGGCTCCGGCTCCTGGTCGAAGTGCTGCTTGTACGCCAGCCACGCGAGCGTCGCGCCGATGAATGCACCGACGAGCTGACCCGCGACGTAGACGAGCGCCGCGAGGAAGCCTCCGTCCACCTGGCCGGTGACGAGGAGTCCCAGCGTCACGGCGGGGTTGAGGTGCGCGCCGGAGGAGTAGGAGACCGTGACGCCCGCGAACACCGCGAGGCCCCAGCCGAAGTTGACCAGTAGGAACCCGCCGCCGAAGCCCTTCGACTGCGTCAGGGCGACGTTCGCCACGACGCCGCAGCCGAGGAGGAGGAGGAGGGCGGTGCCGACCACCTCCGACAGGAAGATGAGACCCAGATTGTCCACGTTTGCCTCCAGGAAGCCGAGCACTGCCCACAGTGCTGACCGCGTCATCGCGGTCGTTTCACACACTAGACCCGGCCTACGGAGGGTCCGCAAGCACCAAAACCGTCCGGCGAAAAGTCGGTGCTCCCGCGCGCTACCGCGGCGCACTGGCGACGGAGTACGTTGAGCAGCGGAGAGTGCCGTGCCCGCGAACGGGCTGGGAAGGGATTTCAATGAAGAAACTCATCAACGATCCGAAGAACGTGGTCGACGAGGCCGTCCAGGGATTCGCCGCCGCGCATCCGGAACTCGTCGTGGCATCCGCCGACCCGATCTTCGTGCGCCGGGCCGACGCGCCGGTCGCCGGCAAGGTCGCGCTGATCTCGGGTGGCGGCAGCGGGCACGAGCCCCTGCACGCCGGCTTCGTCGGACCGGGCATGCTCTCGGCCGCCGTGCCCGGCGCGGTGTTCACGTCGCCGACCCCCGACCCGATCGTCGAGGCGACGAAAGCGGTCGACGGGGGAGCGGGCGTGCTCTACATCGTCAAGAACTACACCGGCGACGTCCTGAACTTCGAGACCGCGGCGGACCTCGCCTCGGCCGAGGACATCGAGGTGCGCTCGATGATCGTCGACGACGACGTCGCCGTGAAGGACTCGCTCTACACCGCCGGCCGCCGCGGAGTCGCCGGGACGGTGCTCGTGGAGAAGATCGCGGGCGCGGCCGCCGAGCGCGGGGACGACCTCGACGCCGTGACGGCCGTCGCGGAGAAGGTCAACTCGCGCGTGCGCTCGATGGGCATCGCGCTCACGGCCCCCACCGTGCCGCACGCCGGCGAGCCGAGCTTCACGCTCACCGACACCGAGGTCGAGATCGGCATCGGCATCCACGGCGAGCCCGGCCGCGAGCGGATCGCGCTCGAGCCCGCCGATGCCCTGGTGGCGCGCCTGGTCGCCCCGATCCTCGAGGACATGCCCCTGGAGTCGGGGGAGAAGGTGCTGCTCTTCGTCAACGGCATGGGCGGCACACCACTGGTCGAGCTGTACATCGTCTTCCGTCGTGCGGCGGCGATCCTCGCCGAACGCGGCATCGACGTCGTGCGATCGCTCGTCGGCAACTACGTAACGTCGCTCGAGATGCAGGGGGCGTCGATCTCCGTGCTGCACCTCGACGACGAGCTCATCGAACTGTGGGACGCGCCGGTCGAGACCGCCGCGCTCCGCTGGGGAAGGTAAGGAGAAGCATGGGTTTGGGTATCGCCTGGGCGAAGGCATGGATGACCGAGAGCGCACGGATCGTCTCGGAGCACCGGGGGGAGCTGATCACCCTCGACCGCGAGATCGGCGACGGTGACCACGGGGAGAACATGGACAGAGGGTTCTCCGCCGTCCTCGGCAAGCTCGACGGCCTGCCGGCCGACGCCTCCCCGGGCGATGCCCTCAAGCTCGTCGCGACGACGCTCATCTCGACCGTCGGCGGCGCCTCGGGTCCGCTGTTCGGCACCGCGTTCCTCAAGGGTTCGCAGGCCGTCGCGGGCAAGGAGGAGCTGACGGCGGACGACGTCGTCGCGTTCCTCACCGCGGCCCGTGACGGCATCGTCAGCCGCGGCAAGGCCGAGACCGGTGACAAGACGATGATCGACGCGTGGACCCCCGCCGTCGACGCGGCGGCCGCGGCCGCCGGCGAGGGCAGGAGCGAGCCCGAGGTGCTCGAGGCGGCGGCGGATGCCGCGGAGCGCGGTGCCGCCGACACCGAGCCCCTCGTCGCCCGCAAGGGTCGCGCCAGCTACCTCGGCGAGCGGGCCGTGGGCCACCGCGACCCCGGTGCCCAGTCCACCGCGCTGCTGCTGCGCGCGGCCGCGGTCTCGGCGGCGTCATGACCGTCGGGCTCGTTCTCGTCTCGCACAGCGCGAAGATCGCCGAGGGCCTCGTCGACCTCGCCGGTCAGATGGCAGGCGACGTACGTCTCGTGGCGGCCGGCGGCACCGACGAGGGTGGCATCGGCACGAGCTTCGACCGGGTCACCGCGGCCCTCGCCGAGGCGGACTCCGGCGACGGGGTCGTCGTGCTGTGTGACCTCGGCAGTGCGATCCTCACGACCGAGACGGCGCTCGACTTCCTCGACGACGAGCAGCGCGACCGCGTGCGCATCGCGGACGCGCCGCTCGTCGAGGGAGCGGTCGCCGCGGCCGTCACGGCCGCGACGGGCGAGGGTCTCGACGCCGTGCTGTCGGCGGCGGAGGCGGCCGGCGGGGGATCCGCCGAGGTGCCGAGCGAGCCGCAGGGGAGCGCGCCCGCCGAGTCATCCGCGGACCGCTCCTCCGTCACCGTGACGCTCACCAACGAGGACGGTCTGCACACGCGGCCTGCCGCCGAGTTCGTCAAGCTCGCGAGCCGCTTCAGTTCCGACGTGAGGGTGAACGGCGCCGACGCCAAGAGCATGCTCCGGGTCATGGGGCTCGGGGCGAAGCCCGGCACCGACGTGACGATCGAGGCGACGGGTCCGGATGCCGCGGACGCGGTCGCCGCCCTGGAAGCCCTGGTCAGGAGCGACTTCGCGACCTCCTGACCCGCGCCGGCGACGACACGGACGCATCCGGTGGTGCTGAGGGGTGCGCGCGCTGTCGTAGTCTTCTCTCCGGCGCAGGGGGAACGCGCCATTGGGGTGAGACGGGCGCCGGTGATTCGGGTTCATCGGCCGGTTCCATTCGGGTTGGAATCGTCCTAACGGCGCCCGTCGTTCCCCTCCGGTCAGTCGACCGCCGCGACAGTTCCGCCGGTGAGGCGCACGAGGTCGCCGAACGTCGTCGCGAACACCGCGTGCGGGGTGCCGGCGGCCGCCCAGAGCACGGCGTAGTCGGCGAGCGCGTCGTCGACGATCGTCTCGATCGGCGCCGGGTGCGCGACCGGGGAGACCCCGCCGATCGGTTGCCCCGTGGCCTCCCGCACCTCGTCGACGCTCGCCCGCCGGATCTCCCGGCGCCCGAGCCGCTCGGCGAGCGCCTGCGTGTCGACGCGGTGGCGTCCGCTCGTCAGCACGAGCAGCGGAGCGTCGTCGGCCATGAAGACGAGGCTCGACGCGATGGCCCCGACCTCGCAGCCGATCGCGGCCGCGGCATCCTTCGCCGTCCTCGTCGAGTCGGGCATGATGCGCACGGACGCCTCGAGGCCGGCCGCTCGCAGCGCCTCGAGCACCTTGCGGCTCTGCCGCGGCAGCGAGTCCTCGGCGGCGGGCTCGCTCACGCCGGCACCTCGTCGAGCCAGGAGTGCGTGGGCTCGTAACCGAGCAGCCGCCGCGCCTTGTCGATCGAGAGCAGCGTGGAGCGGCCCTCGACGGGCGCGCGCTGCTCGAGCTCGGCCAGCGGCCCCGTGAGGAGTTCGGCCGAGGGACGGCGCATCACGGTGTCCGCCGCGGCGATGATGAACGTCTCGAAGCCCGTGATGTCGCTCTCGAGCGCGAGGTGCAAGGCCTCTGCGCCGTCGCGGGCGTCGATGTACCCCCACAGGTTCCACGACCGGCGGGCGGGATCGTCCTGCCAGCTGTCGAAGTCTGCGTAGTCAGCCGGCACCATGACGTTGGAAAACCGCAGGCCGATGAGCGAGAGCTCCGGGTCCCAGCGGGTGAAGTGGCGGGCGAGCTCCTCGTCGACCGCCTTGCCGAGCGAGTACGACGTCTCGGGGCGGACGGTGTACTCCTCGTCGACCGGGAGGTACGGGGGAGGGGTCTCGAAGGGGAGACCGAGCAGCGTCTCGCTGGAGGCCCAGATGACCTTCTTGATGCCGGCGACCCGCGCCGCCTCGAAGACATTGTGGGTGGAGACGACGTTGTTGGCGAACAGGTGGGCGTTGGTCGTGAGGCCGGGCGCGGGGATCGCGCCGAGATGCACGACGGCCTCGACGGCGCCCCACCGGTCGTGCACGCCCGTGAGGGCCGCGAGCACCTGACCGAAGTCGGTCAGTTCCGCGACGGTGCTCGGCACGCCGAGCGCCGCGGGCACGCGATCGATCGCGAACACCTCGTGGCCCTTCCCGTGCAGGTGAGAGACGACGACGCGTCCGAGTTTTCCGCTGGCTCCGGTGACGGCGATCCTCATGCTCGCGACAGTACCCCGCACCGGTGCGACGAAGCCTGGCCGGTGTCGGATGCCGGGAGTAGCGTCCGGATCATGGTGGAACGGATCTCCGACGCTGACTTCTCGTCGGCGGACGGTGTCGAGGACTGGCGGGTGCTCTTCTGGGGCGCGAAGACGTTGTACGGAACTGGCGACTTCGCGACGGGGGCGCGGTTCGTCGCGGCCGTCGCCGAGGTGGCGGAGGAGCTGGGGCACGCTCCGCTCCTCGACCTGAGGCCTGACACGGTGACAGTGCAGGTCATCACGCCGGGCGTCGGGCTGAGCGACGTGGACCTCGAGCTCGCCCGCCGCATCTCGACGATCGCCGCGTCACTCGGGCTCGAGGCGGATCCGTCGGCGGTGCAGCACGTGCAGCTCGCCTTCGACGTCGCCGACCGGCCTGCGGTGATGCAGTTCTGGCGGGCGGCACTCGGTTATGTGCAGATCGGCGACGAGGACATGGTCGAGCCGAATCTGATCGGCCCGCCGCTGTGGTTCCAGGACAAGGAGCACGTCGCGCCACGCAATCGGATCCACGTCGACGTGTCCGTACCGCACGACCAGGCGGAGCAGCGGGTGCAGGCCATCCTCGACGCGGGCGGCCGGATGCTCGGCGACCGCTACGCGCCCGCGTGGTGGTCGCTCGTCGACCCCGAGGGCAACGTCGTGGACGTGGCCACCTGGCGCGGGCGGGACTGAATCACCCCCTTGAGCCGCTCGTCGGACGGGCGTAACGTACAACCAAATGGTTGTAGAAGCGCTGACGGACGACGAGGTGGACGTGATCTTCCACGCCCTCGCGGATGCCACGCGGCGGGACATCCTGACCCGCGTACTCCATCAGGAGGAGTCGGTGTCGGGACTGGCTCGGCGCTACGAGATGAGCTTCGCTGCGGTGCAGAAGCACGTGGCGGTGCTCGAGCGGGCGTCGCTCGTGGTCAAGCAGCGACGGGGGAGGGAGCAGCTCGTGCACGGGGAACCCACCCGGATCCGCCAGGCGCGGGCGCTGCTCGATCGCTACGAGACCCTCTGGCGCGCCCGCGTGCGGGGTATCGACGAGCTCCTCGCCGCCGATGGCAGTGCGACTGCGACCTCCGCCCCTGAGGAAGGAGAAGCACCATGACCATGGTCAGTTCCCGCACCGACGCGGAGACACTGAGTCTCACGATGGTGGCCGAGTTCCCGGCGTCGCCCGAGCGCGTCTGGCAGGTGTGGGAGGACCCGCGCCAGCTCGAGCGCTGGTGGGGCCCTCCCGGTTACCCCGCGACGTTCCCCGAGCACGACTTCCGGCCCGGCGGCAGCTCCCGCTACTTCATGACCGGTCCTGACGGCGAGAAGAACCTGTGTTGGTGGCGCACGGTCGAGATCGACCGGCCGTCCCGCCTCGTCTTCCAGGAGGGGTTCGCCGACGAGTCATGGCAGCCGGTCACCGAGATGGGCGCGATGACGGGAGAGGTGCTGTTCGAGCCGCTGCCCGACGGTGGCACGCGGATGACGACGACGTCGAGGTTCGAGTCCGTGGAACAGATGCAGCAGATGCTCGAGATGGGCATGGAGGAGGGCATGCGCGAGGCCATGGGTCAGATCGACGCCCTGCTCGAGGAGGTCTCGGTCTGACGTCGGAGGCGGGGCCGCGCGGGGGGAGCGGCCCCGGCCGGCGTCACCGCAGAGCGTCAGCGGCGGCGGAGCAGCCACTCCCCGGCCTGCTGCAGCAGGTGGCGGTGGCTCGCCGACAGGTAGCTGCGCGCGTCGTGGCCCAGCGCGTCGACGACGACGCGGGTGCCGTCGTGCTCGGTCGCGAGGATCAGCGGATGACGCGTGCCGTCGAGCTCGTGGGCGAGCAGCACCTCGGCATCCGGGTCGACCACGAGTCCGCTGTAGAGCTCGTCGTCCGCGGCGATGCGCTTCAGGCCGTCGGTGATCGGATGCCCGGGGGAGACCGGAAGGTCGACCTCGCCGAACTCGGGGTGCCACGACTCCGGCGTCCAGCGGGCCGGCATCAGCTCGACGATCTCCGGGTACTCCGGCAGGGAGGACGTGCCGGAGTGCGTGACCAGCAGAGAACCGCCCGCCGACCGGAAGCTCCGCACGGCGGCCGACACCGCGGCGCGCTGCGCGTCGTCGACGCTGCCGGCCGCCTCGCCGTTCTCGGCCGGGTTGCCGGTGTTGACGACGAGAAGATCGACTCCGCTGAGGTTCGTGAGCGCGGCGTCGGCGTCTTCGGAGATCCGAACGTCGGTGTCGGGCAGCTCGCGCAGGATGTCACCGAGCGCTCCGGACGTCTCGACGTACGGGTGCCACGGGTCGGAGTAACGACCGGCGCCGGACAGGATCAGGATGCGAGCGGGAGTGGTCACGGCCTCACGCTAGCCAAGGTGCTTTGGGAGACGCCGCCACGCGGGCAGTCCGCGGGAGCACGCAGGGAGCCGTTGGTCGGACTTGTGCCGGCAGGGCCCGTTCCTGGTGCTGACATAATGTGCATTATCAGCGTGTAGGAACAGGGCCCAAAAGGGGCTCTAGAACGGCACGGATGCTGCGACTGACCCGTCGTCGACGACGCAGGCGTGATGCGTTCGAGTCGCACTGCTCGCGTTCGTGCGAACGCTGGTCGCGCTGATTGCTTCTGGGCGATGAAGCGCATGAATGCGATTTCTTGCTGTGCTGATGTCGAACCGACGATCCGACGGATTGAGCACCTGGCTGAGCTGACGTCGAACTGACGACCGGACGAACCGGTGACCAGGCTGCTCGACGTCTGGTTGGTCGACGCCTGCGGCACCTGCCTCTGGCGGCCGCAACGCTCGAAGGTCGCTGCCCTGCTGTCACTCCCCTCCCCGGCGCGCGCCTTGCTACCGCTGACATAACGTGCGCCGCCAGCAAGCGGGACGTTTCGCCGCGCTCATCCTTGATTGCAACCGGCCACGGAGCTGATCCGCCGCGAGCCTGAAGCAGCCCCTGTCGGGATATACCCCGTGGGGGTATGGTTGCGGACGTCTGAAGGAGGATCGCAATGACAACCCACACCAACTCCCCTGGCGTCTCCTGGCGCTCCGCAGCATCCGCGACCCTGCACTGCCTCACGGGCTGTGCCATCGGCGAGGTGCTCGGCATGGTGATCGGCACGGCGCTCGGGCTGCCGCAGCTGGCCACCGTCGCCCTGGCGGTCGCCCTCGCGTTCGTCTTCGGGTACGCCCTGACGATGCGCGGCGTGCTGCGCGCCGGCCTCGGCTTCCGTCAGGCGCTCAAGGTCGCCCTCGCCGCCGACACCCTGTCGATCACGGTGATGGAGATCATCGACAACGCCGCGATGCTCTCGATCCCGGGAGCGATGCACGCGGGCCTGGCCTCCTGGTACTTCTGGGGCTCGCTGGCCGTCGCGCTCGCGCTGGCCTTCGTCGTGACGACGCCCGTCAACCGCTGGCTGATGTCACGCGGTAAGGGCCACGCGGTCGTGCACGCCTACCACGGGCATGGCGACCACGGCGACCACGGCGAGCACGGCGGCCACGACGATCACGACGGGCACAGCAGCCACGACGGGCAGCCGGAGCAGGCCGAGCACGCAGGGCACGCGAGCCACGACGAGCACACCGCGCCCGAGCACTCGAGCGAGCACGCCGAGCACGCCGAGCACCACGGCACTCACCACTAGCCGCAGCGGGTGTCGGGGCTCAGCGCCCCGGCACCACCTGCGCGAGGATCCCGCGCACGTCCTCCGGGTCGAACTCCTCCGTCGAGGCGGCGAGCTCCTCGGGCGAGAACCAGCGGACGTCGACGATGTCGTCGACCTCGCTCTCGGTCCAGTCGGCGCGGGAGAGCTGGAAGCGCGTGGTGCGCAGCAGGTAGTAGACAGCCTCGCGCCAGTCGTACTCGTGCCCCTCCGGCATCCGGATGCGCGTGCGGGCGACGGGGTCGCCGAGAGCCTCGACGCGCAGCCCGGTCTCCTCGAAGAGCTCGCGGACCGCCGCGTCGTGTTCGCTCTCCCCCGGGTCGATCCCGCCGCCGGGCGTCAGCCAACGTTCGGGCAGCAGGTGCTTGTCCCAGTGAGTTTTGAGCAGCAGCAGGTGGTCCTCCTCGTCGAGCAGGAGGATGCGGGCGGTGCGCCGGACGGTCATCGGCGGGGGTTCCGGTCGGTCGGCAGGTAACGGGAGAACCACTCGAGGATCGCGTCGAAGCGCTGGATGCGGTGCCGCGGCCGCCCGCTGCGCGAGAGCTCGTGGTCCTCGCCGGGGAACACCAGCAGCTCCGCCTCGGCACCGTTGCGCTTGAGGGCGGCGTAGTAGCGCTCGGCCTGCGGCAGCGGGCAGCGCAGGTCGTCGGTCGAGTGCATCACGAGGGTCGGCGTGCGCACCTGGTCGACGACGGCCTGCGGCGACTGCGACCGCACCAGCTCGGGGTCGGTGCCGACGTACTCGTCGCCGAAGAAGGAGCCGATGTCGCTCGTGCCGACGAAGCCGTCGGGGTCGAGGAAGCCGCGCTCGACGATGGCCGCGGCGAAACGGTGATCGTGCGCGATGGTCCACGCGGTGAGGTACCCGCCGTAGGAGCCGCCGAGGATGCCGACGCGGTCCGCGTCGAACGACGGGTTCTGCGCGATCGCGCCGTCGAGGAAGTCGAGCACGTCGTGCAGATCGACGGTGCCCATCCTCTGCCGGATCGTGCGGCCGTGCTCCTCGCCGTACCCGGAGGCACCGCGCGGGTTGCAGGCGACGACCGCGTAGCCGGCGTCGGCGTACACCTGGAACTCGTCGAACAGCGTCACCGTGTACTGGGCGTAGGGCCCGCCGTGGATGCTGAGCAGCACGGGGTGCGGCCCCTCCCCCTCCGGCGTGAACACCCAGCCGTGCACGGGATAGCCGTCGCGCCCCTCGATCGTGGTCTCGACGCCGGGCAGGATGCCGCGCTCGGCGAGCCCGGAGCCGAAGTCGGTGATCCGCGAGGCCGTGTCGCCCGTGACGCGATAGAGCTCGCTGAAGCGGTCGGCGGTGCCGGCGACGGCGACGACCGACGTGCCGAGCACCTCGACGGCCGTGACCTCCGCGTCGGCCGGCGGCAGGGTCTCGGATGACCCGTCGCGCGAGACCACGCGCAGTTCGACGCGGCCGCGGTTCTCGGCGAGCACGACGAAGCCCTCGCCGAGCGACGGGATGCCCTCGGTCGGCACGAGCCCGGTGGTGATCGGGTCGGTGAGCGTGACGGGCGCCGCTCCGTCGGCCGGGTGCAGCACGAGGGCGGAGTTGTGCGCCACGAAGTCCCGGCCCTCGCCGATCCGTGACGCGAGGGTGACGAGGTCGCCCGCCGGGGTGAAGTCGGCCGCGTTCACGGCGGCGCCCTCGCCCGGCGTCAGCAGCTGGGGCTTTCCCCCGTCGACCGGCACCGCCCACACATCGGAGCGCAGGTCGTGGTCGCGGGTCTCGTGCCGAGCGGCGACGACGGCGATCCGCGTCCCGTCGGGTGAGAAGACCGGGGCACGGTGCTCGTACGGGCCGTCGGTCAGCTGCCGCGGCGCGGGCACCGCGCCGGGCTGCTCGGCGGGCTCGGTCGAGGGGTAGAGCGGATAGAGCGGCTCGGCGGAGACATCCGGAACGTCGACGACGAACAGCTGGCTGCGGCGGTCGGTGGTGATGCCGACGCCGTTCGCCGAGTACTTGAGCGTCGTGAAGCGACGCGGCGGCTCGGCGTTCGCGGCGAGCCCCTCCACGCTGCCGTAGCGGCCGTGCTCCGGCACCCGCGCGACGAACGCCAGGCGGGCGCCGTCGGGCGACCAGGCGAACGCCGAGACGCCGAGCTTTTGCTCGGTCACGGCGACGGGCTCGCCACCTCTGGCGTCGACGACGTGCAGCTGCGGCGGGCGCCCGGCCTCGGCGCGGAGGAACGCGAGGAGGCTCCCGTCCGGCGAGAACCGCGGCGACGTGTCGCGGAACCCGCGGGTGAGCCGCCGGGCGGGGCCGCCGTCGAGCGGCACCGACCAGAGCTGTCCGACGTTGGCGTCGGCACCGGCATCCGGACGGGTGACGGCGACGACCGCACGCGGGGTGACGGGGTCGAGCGCGGGACTGCCGAGGGAGGTGAGCAGGGCGATGTCGTTCGGCTTCATCACCCTCAGCCTAGGCACCCGCGATGGGGCGCCCGCTCCGGGTCAGCCGGCCTGGAAGCCGGAGACGTCGCCGACGTAGCGCGTGTTGTCCGCGGGCACCGGCTCGACCGCCGCGAGGGCGACCTCGGCGGCGAACTCGCCGACGTTGTAGAGCTTGCCCGCCTGCTCGCGCCGCGCCTCGATCGCGCCGGGGTTCGCCCGGTCGAGCAGCGTCGCCGTGACGGTGCCTTCGATCATGTCGCCGGAGACGACGGTGAAGCCGATGGCGCGCTCGGCGAGCTCGGGGATGCGCTCGCGCAGCGCGTCCTCGCCGGCGCGCTTCGACAGCGCGACGGGGACGTACTCCGGCATCGTCGGGGTGGTGCGGATGAAGTGGGCCTGGTGGCTCGTCACGAACACGATGCGCGCGCCCTCGCCGAGGTGCGGCGCGACCTGCTCGAGGACGTTGATCTGAGCGTCGCGGTTGAGCGTCATGGCGTAGTCCTCGCCCATGCCGGTCTCCATGCCGCCGGAGGCGTTGAGCACGAGGATGTCGACCCCGCCGAAGGTGTCGACGGTCTGCTGCACGAGCGCCTGCACCGACTCCGCGTCGGTGAGGTCGGCGCCGACGGCGATCGCCGAGTGTCCCGCCGCGGTCAGCTTCTCGACGAGCTGCTCGGCGCGCCGGGCCTTGTTGCGGTAGTTGATGACCACGTTCGCGCCGGCCTCGGCGAAGTAGGTCGCGGTGTCGGCTCCGATGCCGCGCGAGGATCCGGTGACGATGGCGGTCTTGCCGGCGAGGCTGCCGGGCTCGAGGGGGTTCTCCACGGGGAAGGAGACTACCGGCCATCCGGCTGCTAGTTTCGTTGCTGACCGGAGGGAGGCGACGATGCTCGACCTTCGAGACGTGATCTGGATCGTGTGGATCGCCGCCGTTCTGATCTTCGTGATCATCGAGATCCTCACCCTCGAGTTCACGTTCCTCATGCTCGCCGCCGGCAGCCTCGGCGGCCTCGCGACCTACCTGCTCGGCGGCCCGTGGTGGCTGCAGATCGGCGTGGCCGCGGTGCTCTCGGTGCTCCTGTTGCTGACGATCCGGCCGCTGCTGCTGCGCACGCTGCGCCGCGGCGAGGACCCGACGCCGTCGAACATCGACGCCCTGCTTGGCCTCCAGGGCCGCGCCCTCGGCGACTTCGTCGACGGCAGCGGCCTCGTCAAGCTCTCCAACGGCGACACCTGGACCGCCCGCCTCTCCCCCGACGCCATCGGAGCCCAGGTGCCCCAGGGCGCCTACGTGACGGTCGCCGCGATCGCGGGCTCGGTCGCGGTCGTGCGGCCCGCCGCTCCGGCATCCACCCCCTGATCCTCCTTACGGAAGGCACCCTCATGACGTCCCTCACCGACCTGATCGGGCAGTTCTTCGTCGTGGGGCTGCTCGTCGTCCTGCTCGTCTTCGTGGTCGTCGTGCTGATCCGGTCGATCCGGATCATCCCGCAGGCCAGGGCGGGCGTCGTCGAGCGCCTCGGCCGCTACCACAAGACGCTCATGCCGGGCCTCAACATCCTGGTCCCGTTCATCGACCGGGTGCGGCCGCTCATCGACCTCCGAGAGCAGGTCGTCAGCTTCCCGCCGCAGCCCGTCATCACCTCGGACAACCTCGTCGTCTCGATCGACACCGTCGTCTACTTCCAGGTGACGGATGCCAGGGCCGCGACCTACGAGATCGCTGACTACCTCAGCGCGGTAGAGCAGCTCACCGTCACGACGCTCCGAAACGTCGTCGGCGGGCTCAACCTCGAGGAGGCGCTCACGAGCCGCGACAACATCAACGGGCAGTTGCGCGTCGTGCTCGACGAGGCGACGGGCAAGTGGGGCATCCGCGTCGGCCGCGTCGAGCTCAAGGCGATCGACCCGCCCGCCTCGATCCAGGACTCGATGGAGAAGCAGATGCGGGCCGAGCGCGACCGGCGCGCCCTCATCCTCACCGCCGAGGGCACCAAGCAGTCCGCGATCCTCACCGCCGAGGGTGCCCGGCAGGCGGCGATCCTCGAGGCCGAGGGCGACGCCCAGTCGCGGGTGCTTCGGGCTCAGGGCGAGGCGGAGGCGATCACGACGGTGTTCCGCGCGATCCACGAGGGCAACCCCGACCCGCGGCTGCTCGCCTACGAGTACCTGCAGACGCTGCCCAAGCTCGCCGACGGCCAGGCGTCCAAGCTGTGGATCGTGCCGAGCCAGCTGACCGAGGCGTTGCAGGGCCTCGGCAACGCCTTCGGGAACGTCGCCTCCGGGCCCGACCGCCCCCGGTCGGCGACGCCGTTCACGCCGTTCTCCGACGGGGCCGAGGAGCGCGAGCGCAGCCGGCCGGCCGAGGCCGAGGTCACGAACATGGTGCCCGACGAGGTCGACGTCGCGAGCGTCGACCGCGTGCTGAGCGAGGAGGGGCGTCCCGCCTCTGACGAGCCGCGGTGACGCGGCATCCGTTCCTCTCGGGTCCGCTCCCCCGGGTGCTCGCTCACCGCGGACTCGCGACGAGCGCGCCGGAGAACACTCTCGCCGCGTTCCAGGCGGCCGTCGACGCCGGAGTCACGATCGTCGAGACCGACGTGCACGCGACGAAGGACGGAGTGGTCGTCGTTGCGCACGACCCCGACCTGCAGCGGGTCGCGGGGCGCGCGCTGACGATCGAGGACCTCACCCTCGTCGAACTGCAGGCGGTCGACCTCGGGCAGGGGCAGACCTTCCCCACGCTCGCCGAGGTGCTCGCCGCCTTTCCCGGCATCCGTTTCAACATCGACGTGAAGTCCGCCGCGGCGGCCCGGCTCGTCGGCGACGTCGTCCACCGGGCGGATGCCGCCGAGCGCGTGCTCCTCACCTCGTTCTCCGAGCGACGGCGCCGGCGCGCACTCCGCGATGCGCCGGGCGTCGCGACGAGCGCCTCCGCCCCGCTGTTCGCCGTCGCCCTGTTCGCGGTCGTGCTCGGGCTGACCCCGCTCGCGCGGCTCGCGCTCCGCCGCGTCCAGGCCGTGCAGATCCCGCCGCGCGCGGCGGGGATCGACACCGCCGCGCCGCGCGTGCTGCGGGGTCTGCACCGTGCGGGCGTCGAGGTGCACATCTGGACGGTGAACGACCCCCGCGACATGCGCCGGCTGCTCGACGCCGGCGTCGACGGGCTCGTGACCGACCGCGCGGACCTCGCGCTCGAGGTCGTCCGAACGGGCTGAGCATTTCTCGGGATGCGCACCGAGCGGCCGCTCCGAGCGCTCCGAATCAGCAGTGCGACCTTCGTGGGAATGCTCTGGGAAACGGTCTGCCCGGGCAGGTTTTCCGAGGTTGCGACGTTAGACATCGAGGAACGCAGGAGATCAGGACCACATTCCTGACGATGAGGAGGAGGCCACTATGGCGGACCGTAGTCTGCGCGGCATGCGACTGGGCTCCCAGAGTCTGCAGAGCGAGGAGGGCGTCGAGTTCTCCCCCCGGAAGAAGGTCACCTACCGCACCGCGGAGGGCACGACCTTCGAGGTGACGTTCGCCGCCGAGGCGGACGTGCCCGAGACGTGGGAGTCGCCCAAGACGGGCCAGGAGGGCCGACTGGTCGACGAGGCGGGTGAGCTCGTGCAGAGCGAGACCGCCGAGGCGAAGGCCCCCCGCACCCACTGGGACATGCTGCTCGAGCGCCGCACGCGCGCCGAGCTCGAGGAACTGCTCCAGGAGCGCCTGGAGTACCTCCGCGCACGCAAGGGACAGCACAAGATCGGCGCCTAGCCGACGTCCACCGATCGACGCCCGCACGCTCGCCAGAGCGCTGCGGGCGTCGCTCGTTAACGGCGCCTGCGGAGCCTCGCCCGGAGACCCCAGACCGTGACGCGCACGAGCGCCTCGAGCACGATGCCGGGGCCCATCTTGGATGCGCCCGCCCGTCGCTCGACGAAGGTGATCGGATGCTCGAGCACGCGGCATCCGGCCCGCTCGAGCCGCCACGCGGTCTCGACCTGAAAGCCGTAGCCGTGCGAGGCCACCTCGTGCCGCAGCAGGAGCCGCAGCGCCGACGCATCGAAGACGCGGAAGCCGCTCGTGAGGTCGTGCACCCGCGAGCGCAGGAGCAGACGCGCGTAGACGTTGCCGCCTCGAGAGATCGCCCGGCGGAGCCACGGCCAGTCGACGACGCGGCCGCCCGGGATCCAACGCGAGCCGATCACGAGGTGCGCTCCCCCGCGGGCGAGCGCCAGCATCGCCGGCAGCTCGGCGGGGTCGTGCGAGCCGTCGGCGTCGAGTTCGACCACGTGCGCGTAGCCGCGCTCGAGCGCCAGCGCGAAGCCGGCGAGGTAGGCGCGTCCGAGCCCGTCCTTGCCGGGACGGTGCAGCACGGAGACGGCCGGATCGTCGGCGGCGAGCTCGTCCGCGAGCTCGCCCGTGCCGTCGGGGCTCGCGTCGTCGACGACGAGCACGTCGGCATCCGGCACCGCCGAGCGCACGCGCGCGAGGATGCCGGACAGGGACTCGCGCTCGTCGTACGTGGGCACGACGACGAGGACGTCAGCCACGTCGCGCCGCGGGCAGCGTGTGCTCGAAGACCGGCTCGCCGCCCTCACGACGGAAGCGCAGGCCGGCGAGGAGCAGCCCCACGAGGCCGAACGCCCCGGCCGCGAGCTCCGGCAGCCGGCCGAGGGCCGTTGCGGGGGTCACCGTGTCGCTCAGGGGTACGTCCTCGACCATCTGCCCGGGCTCGAACGTCGGCAGCTGCCGGATCGTGGTGCCGTCCGGGGCGATGATCGCGCTCGTGCCGACGGTCGAGATGTTGACGACGCTCCGGCCGGTCTCGATCGCGCGCAGCCGGGCGATCGCGAGCTGCTGGATGCTCTCGTCGGTGCGGCCGAAGTCGGCGTTGTTGGTCGGGGCGAGGATGACGTCGGCGCCGTCGGCCACCATCTGCCGGATCAGCTCGTCGTCGACGATGTCGAAGCAGATCGCGACCCCGGCGGTGACGCCGTCGACGTCGACGACGTTGTCGCGGGTGCCGAACGTGTAGTCGCGGGGCACGAGGTCGAAGAGCTCCGGCGCCAGCGGGTAGAACAGGTCCCGGTTGGGCAGGTACTCGGCGAACGGCACGGGGTGGATCTTGTCGTACTGGTCGAGCACCTCCCCGTCCTGCCACAGCAGCATGCTGTTGAAGATCTCGTCGTCGGGGTTCACGGTGATCGTGCCGGCGAGCAGGGGCACGCCGAAGCGCTCGGTGACGTCGTCGAGCAGCCGCGCGGCATCCGGGTTGCGGAGCGGATCGAGGTCGGAGGCGTTCTCGGGCCAGACGACGAGGTCCACGTCCTCGGCGTCCTCGACGGCCCGCGAGCCCTCCCAGTGGTCGAGCAGGATCTCCCCGGGTGTGTACTCCGCGAAGAGCCCCGCGTCGCTGTCGCCCTGCACCGCGACGACGCGCATCGTGCCGGTCTGCGTGACCGACCAGGCGGGCACCGCGAACAGGGCCGCGGCCGCCCCGACCGCGACGGCCGCGCGGAGCGGGGCGCCGAGGTCGCGTCGCACGAGGAACTGCACGATCGCGGCGCAGACGAACACGAGCAGGAAGCTCAGTCCCGAGGTGCCGACGTAGGCGGCGAGGTCGCGCAGCGGACTCTCGGACTGCGACTGCGCCATGCGCGCCCACGCGAAACCGCCGTAGGGGAACGTGCTCGAGACGGCCTCGCGGGTGGTCCAGATGCCGGCGACCAGCGCGGGTACGAGCCCCAGCTGCACCCACGCCCCGCGGCGGTGTCGGGTGTAGCGGTAGACGAGGGCGATGAGGCCGCCGCCGAGCCCGTAGAACAGGCTCTCGACGCCGTTCAGGCCGATCCAGGGCAGCGGGCCGAGATAGACGGTGATCCACTCGATGTGGATGCCGAGGAAGCTGAAGCCGCCGAGCAGGCCGACGAGGAAACCCTGGCGGAAGGTGCGTCCGACGAGCGCGAGCAGCATGGCGGGGAGGCCGACGAACAGCATCGGCCACCAGCCGCGGTCGGGGAACGCCGCGTCGAGCACGGGGCCGGCCGAGATCGCGAGCACGATCGCACCCCACAGCGGGAGTCCCGACTGCGGCTCGCGTGCGCTGTCGGGCCCCTTCATCAAGCTAGGAGCATAGGCGAGGCGCCCTCGGCGGGTTCCCGCCTCCGGCGTCAGGGGTGGCGCTGTCGTCTTACGTCACCGCCCTGCTATGCGACGGAGCTGTATTCGACGATGCCGCGCCGCACGGCGTCGAGCGCCTTGCGGGCGGTGCGGCCCACCTCGTCCTCGGCGACGATCGAGAGCTGGTCGAGCAGGTCGATCGTCTGCTTGGCCCAGCGCACGAAGTCGCCCGCGGCGAGGTCCGCGTCGCGCAGCACCGAGTCGAGGTTCGCGCCGTTGGCCCAGCGGAACATCGCGATGGCGAGTCCGGCCGCGAGCGGCTCGGACCCGGGCAGTTTGTGCGATCGCTCGAGGTCGTCGAGCTGCGCCCAGAGGTCGGTCGTCTGATCCCATGCGTCGCGGAACGCACCGCGAGGCAACTGCTGCTCCCCCGGTGCGCCCTCGTCGCGGCGCGGCTCGTAGACGAGGCAGGTGGCCATGGCGGCGAGCCCTGCGGCATCCAGTTGCTTCCAGAGCCCGAGCCGGAGCGACTCGGCGGCCAGGAGGTCGCGCTCGCCGTAGATGCGGCGGAGCAGACGCCCCTCGGGCGCGACGACGACCTCGCCGGTGTCGGACCGCTGCAGGTAGCCGAGCTCGAGCAGCACCTCGGCCACGCGGTCGAAGCGCTTCGCGACCGCCCCGGTGCGTCCGTTGATCTGCGAGCGGAGCCGGTCGTTGTCGCGCTTGAGGCGCCACCAGCGCTCGGCCCAGCGCGCGTGCTGCTCGCGGTCGCTGCAGCCGTGGCAGGGGTGCTGCTTCATCCGCTGGCGCAGCTGCTGCATGCGGCGCTGACGGCGGTCGCGCTCCGCGCGGCCCTGTGCCTGGGCGCGCTGGGCGTTCTCCTTCTCGAGGTCGCTGAGCTCGCGGCGCAGCTCGGAGTACTCGCGGAAGTCGCCGAGGTGGCACTGCATGGCCTTCTCGTAGCCCGCGAGCGACTCCTCCTGGCCGCGCACCTTGCGCGCGAGGTCGACGACGGCGCGGTCGGCCTGGAACTGCGCGAACGAAGTCTCGAGGATCTCGCGGGTGCGCTCGCGCCCGAACTGCTCGATAAGGTTGACCGCCATGTTGTAGGTCGGCCGGAAGCTCGAGTTGAGCGGATAGCTGCGCCTCGACGCGAGCGACGCGACCGCCTGCGGATCGAGCCCGTCCTGCCACTGGATGACCGAGTGGCCCTCGACGTCGATGCCGCGGCGTCCGGCACGACCCGTGAGTTGGGTGTACTCCCCCGGCGTGATCGGCACGCGGGCCTCGCCGTTGAACTTCTCGAGCTTCTCCAGCACGACCGTGCGGGCCGGCATGTTGATGCCGAGCGCGAGCGTCTCGGTCGCGAAGACCACCTTCACGAGCTTGCGCTGGAACAGCTCCTCGACGACCTCCTTGAAAGCGGGAAGCATGCCGGCATGGTGCGCCGCGACGCCCCGCTCGAGGCCCTCGAGCCACTCGAAGTACCCGAGCACGGCGAGGTCCTCGTCGCGCAGCGTGCGGCAGCGGTACTCCACGATCTCGCGGATCTCACGACGCTCCCCCGAGTTGGTGAGCTTGACGCCCGCGTGCAGCACCTGCTTGACGGCCGCGTCGCAGCCCGCGCGGGAGAAGACGAAGAAGATGGCGGGCAGCAGGTTCTTGCTCTGCAGCTCGGCGACGACCTCGGGCCGGTCGAGCCGCCCGGACTGCCAGCCCACCTGCTGCCGGTAGCGCCCGGTGTGGTAGCCCCGCGACTTCGAGGCCGGCCGCCCACCGGCGGCGGCGAGGCGGACGAGCTCGGGGTTCACCCGGTTGGCGCCCGCGAGCCCCGACGAGTCGAAGAGGTCGAGCATCTTCGAGCGCACGAGCACGTGCTGCTGCAGCGGCACGGGCCGGTCCTCGGACACGACGACGTCGGTGTCGCCGCGCACGGCCTGGAGCCAGTCGCCGAACTCCTCCGCGTTCGACACCGTCGCGCTGAGGGAGACGAGTCGCACCGACTCGGGGAGGTGGATGATGACCTCCTCCCACACGGCCCCGCGGAACCGGTCGGCGAGGTAGTGCACCTCGTCCATAACGACGTAGGAGAGGTCGCGCAGCAGCGGCGAGTCCGCGTAGAGCATGTTCCGCAGCACCTCGGTCGTCATGACGACGATGCGCGCGGTCGAGTTGATGTTCGAGTCGCCGGTGAGCAGGCCGACCTCGTCGGGCCCGTACTCGGCGACGAACTCCTGGAACTTCTGGTTGCTCAGCGCCTTCATCGGCGCGGTGTAGAAGACCTTGTCGCGGGTCGAACCCATGGCGAGGAAGACCGCGAACTCCGCGACGATCGTCTTGCCCGCGCCGGTCGGGGCCGCGACGAGCACGCTGCGCCCCTCCTCGAGCGCGGCGCAGGCCGTGCGCTGGAACGGGTCGAGGTCGAAGCCGAGACCCTCCCGGAACGACTCGAGCCTGGGCAGGCTGCGGCGGGAGCGGGCGGCAGCGAAACGCTCCGCCGGGCTCAGTTGATCGGTCATGTCACCCCGCGAGTTCGGCGTCCAGTGCCTGCGACTTCTTCTCGACTCTACGGTCATGCAGGTAGGCGACGCCGTACGCGGCGAAGTAGAGCATCACCATGGGGATCGCGAGGAGGAACATCGAGACGATGTCGGCCGCGGGAGTCGCGGTCGCCGTGAACAGCGTGATCACGAGGATCGCGATGCGCCAGCCCTTGATGATCGATTGTGCGGAGAGTACGCCCGCGAAGTTCAGCAGCACGAGGAAGACCGGCAGCACGAAGGCGACGCCGACGGCGAGCATGAGCTTGAGGACGAAGTCGTAGTACTCCTTCGCCGTGAGCAGGATGTTGTCCTCGAGGCCGACGAAGCCGAGCATGAGCTCGACGATGTGCGGGAAGACGATCCAGCCCGCGTAGCAGCCGGCGAGGAACAGCGGGATCGCGGCGGCGAGGAAGCCGAACGCGTAGAGCTTCTCCTTGCGCACGAGCCCGGGCACGACGAACGCCCAGATCTGGTAGAGCCAGACGGGGCTCGCGACGACGATGCCGATCGTGACGGCGATCTGCATCTTGAGGTCGAAGCCGGTCGTGACGCCGCCGAAGGTGATGCCGGCGTTGCGTCCGGATGTCTCGGCGACATCGGTCAGGGGGCCGCGAAGGGCGTCGATGACGATGTCGGCGAAGATGAAGCCGGCGACGAGACCGGCGATGATCGCGAGGGCGCTGATCAGGAGTCGGCGGCGCAACTCCACGAGGTGTTGGCCGAGGGACATGCGCCCCTCCGGATTGGCGCCCCGCCAGCTGCGGGCAGGCATGAGCGCCTAGGAGGTGGGCGTCGAGCCGCTGCCCGACGTGCGGGGCGACTGCCCGTCGGTGCTTCCGTCGGCGGAGGTCGTCGAGCGGTCGGTCGACAAGTCGGTGCCGCCGGTCGTCGGCTTCTTGTCGTCGCTACGGAGATCCTTGACCTCGTTGCGGAAGATCTTCATCGACTGACCGAGGCTCTTCGCAAGCCCCGGAAGCTTCGGCGCACCGAAGATCAGGATGATGACGAGCAGGATGATCAGGAGGTGCCAGCCTTGGAAGGCATTCGCGAATGGCATCGGTTACATCCTTCGGGTCGAGCCGTGACGTAGCAGCAGTCTACCCCGGGCCAATCTCCGGCGCTTCCGCAGTTTCCGCCGGTCGGCGACGGCCTTCCGGCGCCCGATCAGCTCGGCGAACGGGGTGGAGATCGCCGGTGCGGGACGCTCCACCGAGGCCCAGGGATCCACGGCGTCGAGCTTCGCGGTGACGAGCACGAGGTCGCCGAGCGCGCGGAGCAGACGGATGCCGGCGCGCAGCACCCGCCACGTGCAGAGCGCGAGCACCACGACGAGCGCGACGGACAGGCCGATCCAGACGACGGGCCACACCCCGTCGGGCAGCACTACTCCCCCGCCTCGCGGTAGCGGTCGAGCCCGGCGCGGGCCCACTCGGCGACGGCGTCGCGAGCCTCCGCAGGCGACACGACGGTGGCGAGACCCGGCATCGAGGCGATGAGCCGCTTGAGCCCCGCGTGGTGGGAGACGCGCACCGTCGCGCGGCGCCGTCCGTTCTCGCCCTCCGTCGTCGTGCCCTCCGGCAGGTAGTCGGCGAGCAGCGGCAGCGCGGACGGGTCGACGTCGATCGTGACGAAGAGGTCGTCGTCGGTCGCCGTGAAGAGCGTCTCGGGCAGGGCGACCTCCGCCGCCCGGTGCGTGCTCGCCTCCTCGCTCAGGCGCGCCTCGCCGATCCGGTCGAGGCGGAAGGTGCGCACGGCCTCCCGCGAGTGGTCCCAGCCGCGCAGGTACCAGGTCGCGTCCGCGGATTCGACGCGGAGCGGGTCGACGGAGCGGTGCTCGAGCTGGCCGCGGCCGCCGACGTAGTCGAACTCGACGCGGCGTCCCTCGGCGGCGGCCCGGCGGAGCAGGGCGAGCGTGGCATCCGGGTCCTGCGACTGCACGGCGACGGGGCTCGGCTGCGCGGAGGAGCCGCGCTGCAGCTTCGCGAGCAGCGACCCGACGGCCGCCCGGTCGGCGATCTCGGGCAGCGACGAGAGGTACTGGAGGCCCGCGATGAGCGCAGCGGCCTCCTTGCCGGAGAACCTCGGCGCCTCGTCGATCGCGACGCGGTTGGTCACGGCGATCTCGTCGTGCTCCTCGAACGCGTCCCAGTCGATGTCGAACAGGTCCTCGTGCTGGTAGAAGCTCGTCTCCCCGGGCACGCCGGAGACGGCGATGAGCCGCACCGCCTCGCGCACCTGCGATTCGGGCACGCCGAAGTGCCGCGCGGTCTCGCGCACGGTGACGTGCTCGTGGTCGAGCAGGTACGGGGTGAGGGCGAGCAGGAACGCGAGCTTGTCGCGGGCTCCGGGCTGCGGGGTCTTCTCAGGCATCCGCACCCCCGTGGTCGGCGACGATCCGCTCGAGCCGCTGCTGCACGGCCGACACGAGCTCCGGCGGCGAGACGACCCGCACCTCCGGCCCGTAGCCGGTCAGTTCGTCGGCGAGGATCGCGAGGTCGGCGTAGTGCACCGTGAGCCGGCCGTCGTCGCGCACGGTGCCGCGGCGGTTGGCGAGACGCATCGCGGCATCCGTGCCCGGATCCGCGTCGACGACCGCGACCCGGCTGCGCCAGATCTCCTCGAGCTCGTCGAGCCCTCGCTGACTCTGGTCGCCGGGCGGCGGCACGAACGTCTTGCCGGTCGCCTTGATCGGGCCGACGATGCGGCGCAGCAGGAAGGTGCGGGTCTCGCCGCCCTCGACCTGCTCCGCGAAGAGGTGCCAGCGCCCCTCGTGCGCGATGAGCGCGAGGGGCTTCACGAGCCGCAGCTGCGCCTGCCGCTCCCCCGGCTTGAGGTACGGGAAGCTGATGATCTGGCGGCGTTCGATCGCGGTCGCGGCGGGCTCGAAGGCCGCGTCGCGCACCCGGACCCGGGGCGCGTAGCCGAGCAGCGGCTCGTCGGGGTCGACGCCGAGGGAGCGCAGCTTGAGCAGCGCGCGCCGGGACTCGGTCGAGAGCGACCCTTCGCGCCAGACGCGACCGGCCAGGTTGAGGAGCGTCGTCTCCTCGGGGGTGAAGCGCACGTCGAGCGGCAGCTCGTATGAGCCGCGCGGGATGCGGTAGCGCAGCTGCTGGTTGTTGCCGGCCTGCCCCGGGCTGTCGAGCGTCTCGATCGGCACGCCGAGCTCGCGCAGGTCGTCCTTGTCGCGCTCGAACTGGCGCTCGAGGTTCGCGTTGTCGCCCTCGGCGACGTACCGCTGCCGGTACCCCTGCACCGTCGAGAGGATCTCGCTCTTGGTCAGCCCGATCTCGGTCGCGAGCAGCGCGAGCACGAGGCTGAACAGGCGCTCCTCGACGGGCACCCTCTGCTGCGCAACCGCCACGAGTCGAATCCTACGGGCCGCGTGCGGCCTACTCGCCGGAGGACTGGATGCCGAGGATGTCGACGACGATGATCAGCGTGTCCTCCGTCTGCTCGCTCGGCACGACGACGAGCACCTGCGAGCCGACCGGCTGGCCGACGAGCGCGTCGACGACGGGGGTGGGCAGCGCCTGCGGCTGCGCGAGCGACTCGAGGGCGGCCTGGCCCTGGTTCCAGGTCGAGGCGAGGGTCTCCTCGTCGTCCCAGCTGATCGCCGAGTAGTGCAGCACCGCGACGTCGTTCTCGGCGAGCGTCTCGCCGCTGCCGCGCTTCAGCACGGCGGTGCGTGCCTCCGTCGGCTTCTCGACGCCGCTCGGGATCGTCACGCCCGGGGTGCCGTCGACACCGAGGACGACGGAGGGCATGTCCGACTGCGGCAGCTGATCCGTGCCGTCGGCGCGGCCGAGGTAGCTCTTCAGCACGTCGACGACGAACACGACCGAGGCATCCGGGTCGAAGCCGACCTGCGGGTTCTCCTCGAGGATCTGCGCCCCGGAGGTCGTGATCGCGACGCGCGAGCCCGTGCGGACGCACTCGAGGCTCTCGGTCAGGGTGGGGATTGCGGACTCGCCGACGGTCACGAGGGCGCCGCCGCTGTAGGCGGTCTGCTCGTAGATCTCGCCGGTCTCGCCGTTGAGAATCGTGTACTCCAGCTCCACCGGCTGGCCCGCGCGCACGACGTCGCCGTCGCCCGCGGTGAGCACCGAGAGCTGCGTCTCGTCGGTCTCGATCGGGGTCGGGAAGTCGACGCGGGGTTCGCTGCCGACCTCACCGGATGCCTCGACGAGCGTCGACGCGGGACCGGCGACGGCGCTCGGCTGGCACTCGGCGGCACCGGGCTGAACGGTCGTGGAGCACGCCGTGAGCGAGGCCACGAGGCCACCCGTGATGAGAAGCGCGGTGGGAATGCGCACGGATCCTCTTTCTCCCGTCGGCGGAGCGAACGGCGACAAGCTTAGTGGTGGGCTGGATCAGTCCTCGTCGACCCGCGCGCGCTCGGCGGCGGCGGAGGCGGCGCGGGCGGTCTTGCGCAGCTTCTTGTCGTTGGCGACGCGCTCACCGAGGGCCGACGGGGTCCACGCCTCGACGTCCTCCTCGCTGAACTCCGTCTTCGACGGGCGGCGCTTGAGCTGCGGCAGCACCGTGTCGGGGGCGAGGCGGCGTGCGGTGATGAGGAAGCCGGTGTGCCCGATCATCCGGTGGTCGGGGCGCACGGCGAGACCCTCGACGTGCCAGCCGCGCACCATCGTCTCGAAGGGCTCGGGGTCGGTGAACCCTCCGTGGGCGCGCAGCGCCTCGGCGACGCGGCTCAGCTGCGTGACGGTCGCGACGTAGCAGACGACGAGCCCGCCGGGCGCGAGGGCGTCGGCGACGACGTCGACGCACTCCCAGGGCGCGAGCATGTCGAGCACGACGCGGTCGACGCTCGCGGGCTCGACGGCGGCGGGCAGTTCCTCGACGAGATCGCCGACGGTGACGGTCCAGTTGGCGGGGTGCTCGCCGTGGAACGAGTCGACGTTGCCCGTCGCGATGTCCGCGAACTCCTGCCGGCGCTCGAAGCTGAGGAGGGTGCCCTCGGGTCCGATCGCGCGCAGCAGCCAGAGCGAGAGGGCGCCGGAGCCGACGCCCGCCTCCACGACGCGGGCGCCCGGGAAGATGTCCGCGAACGCGACGATCTGCGCGGCGTCCTTCGGGTAGACGATCGCGGCGCCGCGCGGCATCGACATGACGAAGTCGTTGAGCAGCGGGCGCAGCGCCAGGTACTCCACCCCGTTCGACGCGGCAACGACGCTGCCGTCGGGGAGTCCGATGATCCTGTCGTGCTCGAGACCGCCGCGGTGGGTGTGGAACACCTCGCCCGGCGTCAGGGTGATCGTGTGCAGACGGGCCTTCGGCCCGGTGAGCTGCACGCGGTCGCCGGCGCGAAACTCGCCTCTCTGGCGGCGTTCGGTCATCGCAGGGCTCCCGTCGTGCGTGCCGAGATCAGCTCGGCGAGGTCGTCGATCGTGCGGCCGGCGAGCCCGTTCCACCGCACGTGGCCGGCGTCCTCGTCGAGCGTCGAGTGCAGCGGCACGCCGATGGTGAGGGCGCCGGATGCCACGGCCGAGGTGACTCCCGGCACGGAGTCCTCGATCGCGATGCAGCGCTCGATGTCGACGCCGAGGCGCTCGGCCGCGGTCAGGTAGGGCGCCGGGTGGGGCTTCGGCTGAGGCACGTCGTCGCCGGTGACGAGCGTGTCGAAGGCGGGGAACGGGATGGCATCCGCCACGACCTCGGCGAGGTCGCGGGTCGACATCGTCACGAGGGCGGTCGGCACGCCCGCGTCGCGCACGCTGCGCAGCAGCTCCTGCGCGCCGGGCAACCACGGCACCTCGTCGCGGATGCGGCCGAGCACGCCGTTCACGAGCCGCTCGACGATCTCGTCGGCGGTGAGGTCGACGCCGCGCGACTGCAGCACCGCGGCGGAGTCCCAGAGGCCGTTGCCGACGAGGCTGAGGGCGTCCTCGTGGGACCAGGTGCCGCCGAAGGCGTGGACGAGGGCGGTCTCCTCCTCGATCCAGTACGGCTCCGAATCGATGAGGGTGCCGTCCATGTCGAAGAGCACGGCGGCGGGAGTCGGAGCGTTCACGACCAGCAAGTCTATTGTTGAGACGGATGGACGAAGAGGCGAGGTACCCCGTGCCCGAGAAGCGGTTCGCGGACGGACGGCTGCTCGTCGTCGCGTTCGAAGGCTGGAACGACGCAGGCGAGGCCGCGTCGAACGCCGTGCGGGCGCTCAAGGACCACCTCGACGTGTACCCCGTGGCGGAGGTCGACCCCGAGGACTACTTCGACTTCCAGTTCAGCCGCCCCGTCACGACGACGGATGACGAGGGGCGCCGCATCCTGATCTGGCCCGGCGTCACGCTGTACGGCCCCACCGCCCCGAACTCCGGCGACGACTCCCGCTTCCACCTGCTGCTCGGCACCGAGCCCTCGCGCAGCTGGCGCGCGTTCAGCGCCGAGATCCTCGGCCACGTGCGCGAGCTCGACATCACGGGCATCGTCTTCCTCGGCTCGATGCTCGCCGACGTGCCGCACACGCGGCCGATCTCGGTGTTCGCCTCGAGCGACGACGACGCGGTGCGCGAGGAGCTCGGTCTCGAGCGGAGCCTGTACGAGGGACCGGTCGGCATCCTGAGCGCCCTCTCCGTCGCGGCGCAGGAGGCGGGCATCCAGACGATGTCGATCTGGGCGTCGGTGCCGCACTACGTGCACAACGCGCCCTCCCCCAAGGCGACGCTCGCGCTGCTCGACAAGCTCGAGGACATGCTCGGCATCGACGTGCCGCGCGCTCAGCTCGCCGAGGAGGCGAGCGCGTGGGAGGCCGGTGTGGACCAGCTCGCCGGCGAGGACGAGGAGATGGCCGCCTACATCGAGCAGCTCGAGCAGGCGCGCGACACGGTCGACGCGCCCGAGGCGAGCGGCGAGGCGATCGCGCAGGAGTTCGAGCGCTACCTCCGCCGTCAGGACCGACGCAACGGCCGCGGCGGCGACGAGCCCTGGCGCGGCCCGCGCGACTAGCCTCCCGGGCACTCCCGCGGCCGAGTGGTTGACCACCCGGCGCTCGAGTAGCCGCGGAGCGGCGTATTGCGACCGACGCGTCAGGTCTTGGTGCCCGTCGCTACTCGACCGCCGAGTGGGGCTGCGCTCTACGCCAGGTCGATCCCGAGCAGCGCGTCGATCGCGGCGAGGTCCGTCGCGGTCGGCGGCTGCCCCGAGTCCACCCGCGCGTCGACCGCGGCCACGGCGGCGGGCGTGTCGAGGTCCGCCGCGAGGGCGGCGCGCAGCTCGTCCACGAGCGCGCTGCCCGGGTCACCCGTCCCCCGTCCGGCCCAGGCCGACCAGCGCTCGACACGGGCGAGCGCCCGCTCGAGGTCGGCGTCGGTGTACTCCCAGTCCTCGCGGTAGTGGTGCGCGAGGAGCGCGAGCCGGATGCCGCGCGGGTCGACGCCCTGCCCTCGGAGCTTCGACACGAACACGAGGTTGCCGAGCGACTTCGACATCTTCTCGCCGCGGTAGCCGACCATGCCGGCGTGCGCGTAGAGCGACGCGAGGCTCGTGCCCTCGAGCGCGGCGGTGTGGCCGGCGCTCAGCTCGTGGTGAGGGAAGACGAGGTCGTTGCCGCCGCCCTTGACGGTGATCGGCAGCCGGAGCGTGGACGCCGCGATGACGCTGCACTCGATGTGCCAGCCGGGGCGGCCGGGGCCGACGGGGCCGTCCCAGGAGGGCTCGCCGTCGCGGTGGGCACGCCAGAGCAGCGGGTCGACGCCGTCGCGCTTGCCGGGGCGGTCGGGGTCTCCCCCGCGCTCGGCCGACAGCGCGAGCATCTCGTCGTGCCCGAGACCCGACACGTCGCCGAGACTCCAGGTGCCGTTGCTCGCGGCCTTCACGTCGAAGTAGACGTCGTCCTCGACGCGGTATCCCGTGCCGTCCTCGACGAGGCGGGCGACGGCCGAGGCGACGTCGCCCACGACGTCCGTCACGGCGACGAAGTCGGTCGGCGGCACGATGCGGAGGGCGGCCATGTCCTCGCGGAACAGCTCGGTCTGCTCAGCGGCGAGCTCGCGCCAGTCGACGCCCGTCGCGGCGGCGCGCTCGAGCAGCGGGTCGTCGACGTCGGTCGTGTTCTGCGTGTACCGCACCGCGAGGCCCGCGTCGAGCCACAGCCGGTGCAGGGTGTCGAACGCGAGGTACGTGTTCGCGTGGCCGAGGTGGGTCGCGTCGTACGGGGTGATGCCGCAGACGTAGAGGGTCGCGGTGTCACCGGCGGGCGCCGCATCGCGGAGCGCGCCGCTCGCGGTGTCGTGCAGCCGCGGCATCCGCTTCTCGCCGACGGCGACCGGGGGGACGGACGGTCGGGGCCAGGAACGCACCAGGAGAGCCTAGTCCGCGCCCGCTACAGGGGCTGGAGCACGCCCGCGCCGAGCAGCACGAGCAGCGCCCCGCCGAGCACGAGCCGGTAGATCACGAACGGCAGGAAGCTGCGCTTCGAGATGTAGTTCATGAGGAACGCGATCACGGCGAGGCCGACGCCGAAGGCGACGACCGTCGCGACGAGCGTCTCGAGCGGGCCGTAGACGCTCGGCTCGCCGATGCCCTGCACGAGCTCGTAGAGGCCGCTGCCGAACACGGCGGGGATGGCGAGGAGGAACGCGTAGCGCGCGGCCGCGGGCCGCGTGTAGCCCAGCGCGAGACCCATCGTGGTGGTCGCGCCGCTGCGCGAGACGCCCGGGATGAGCGCGAGCATCTGCGCGAGCCCGTAGTACAGGCCGTGCGGATAGGTGAGGTCCTTCAGCTCGCGGGTGCGGCGACCGAAGAGGTCGGCGAGCCCGAGCAGGATGCCGAAGACGATCAGCACGATCGCTACGAGCCACAGGGAGCGGAAGACGCTGCGGATGTACTCCTGCGCGAGGTATCCGGCGACGACGATCGGCACCGAGCCGATGATGATGAGCCAGCCCATCCGCACGTCGGGGTCGTTCTTCGGCACGCGGCCGCCGAGGGCCGCCACCCACTTCACGATGATGCGCTTGATGTCGCCCCAGAAGTAGATGAGCACCGCGAGCTCGGTGCCGAGCTGCGTGATGGCGGTGAAGGTCGCGCCCGGGTCCGTCGCGCTCGGCAGGAACTCGCCGACGATGCGCAGGTGCGCGCTCGAGGAGATGGGGAGGAACTCGGTCAGTCCCTGGACGAGACCGAGGATGATCGCCTCGACGAAGCTCACGTGACTCCTTGAAGGGGGAAGAGGGCAGGCGGATGCCGCGGTCGGCGGCGCCGCCGGGAAGAAGCTGGACTCAGTACTCGAGCAGCAGGTCGGTGAGCACCTTACGGCCGAACACGAGCGAATCGAGCGGTACACGCTCGTCGACGCCGTGGAACATCGCCGGGAAGTCGAGGTCGTCGCCGAGCTTGAGCGGTGCGAAGCCGTATCCGGTGATGCCGAGCTGTGCGAGCGACTTGTTGTCGGTGCCGCCCGAGAGCAGGTACGGCAGCACCGGCGCGCCGGGGTCGTGCCGGTTGAGCAGCGAGACCATGTGGTCGACGAGCACGCCGTCGAACGGGTTCTCGAGCCCGATGTCGCGGTGCACGATCTGCACCTCGATCTCCGGGCCGACGAGCTCCTTCACTCGGGCGAGCACCTGGTCCTCCTCGCCCGGCAGCGTGCGGATGTCGACGAGGGCCTCGGCCCGGTCGGGGATCACGTTGTGCTTGTACCCCGCCTTGAGCAGAGTGGGGTTCGTCGTGGTGCGCAGCGTGGCCTGGATGAAGCCGGCCGCGGTGCCGGAGGCGAGCACGATCTCGTCGGGGGCGACCTGCTGCGGGTCGAGCCCCGTCAGCCGGCCGAGCTCCTGCAGCAGTTCCGTCGTCGTGTCGGTGAGGCGGATCGGCCAGTCCTCGCGCCCGATCGCGGCGACCGCCTCGGCGAGCTTCGTCACGGCGTTGTTGCGGATGAGGCGGCTGCCGTGGGCGGCGACGCCGGTCGCGACGAGGCGGATCCAGACGAGGGACTTCTCCCCCGTCTGCAGCAGGTAGGAGCGCGTGCCGCCGACGGTGATCGAGTAGCCGCCGACCTCGCTGATCGCCTCCGTCGCGCCCTCGAAGAGCTCGGGGTGCTGCTTGACGAGCCAGCCGGCGCCGTAGATGCCGCCGGCCTCCTCGTCGGCGAAGAAGCCGAGCACGATGTCGCGCTCCGGCTGCTTGCCGGCTCGGAGGATGTCGCCGACCGAGGCGAGCATCATCGCGTCCATGTTCTTCATGTCGACCGCGCCGCGGCCCCAGAGCATGCCGTCCTTGATGACGCCGCCGAACGGGTCGACACTCCAGTTCGCGGGATCGGCGGGCACGACGTCGGTGTGGCCGTGCACCACGAGCGCGGGCTTGTCGCGGTTGGCGCCTTCGATGCGGGCGACGACGCTGACGCGCCCCGGGTCGGACTCGAACAACTGCGGCTCGAGCCCCAGCTGCGAGAGGTGGGCCTCCACGTACTCCGCGGCGTCAGCCTCGCCGTTCGAGCGGCCCTCGCCGTAGTTCGTCGTGTCGAACCGGATGAGGTCGCGGGCGATGCGGGCGGTTTCGTCGAGGTCCAGCTCGTCGGTCATGGCTTCCACGGTAGTCGGCGCCGACGACGCCCGGATCCCACTCGCGAGCGACTTCGGATGCCCGGACGACGCGCGCCGCCGGAGGTGCGCGAGCACCCTCTCAGGACGTGCTAATGTCTTACCTCGGCCCCGGCGAACGGGGTTATTCCACCGGAGATCCTCTGGGTCTCGGGTCACCTGTCCGGGTGGCGGAAATGGCAGACGCGCTAGCTTGAGGTGCTAGTGCCCGTATAGGGCGTGGGGGTTCAAGTCCCCCCTCGGACACACTGTGTTGAGACAGTGCGAAAGGCCCCGCGAAAGCGGGGCCTTTCTTCTTTGAGGGCGCTGTGGCCCCGCGAAAGCGGGGCCTTTCTTCTTTGAGAGCGCTGTGGCCCCGCGGAAGCGGGGCCTTTCTTCTTTTTGGGCGCTGTGTTCTCGTGGGCTTCCTACCGCCGCCTCATCGCCGCGTGAGGTCGTCATCTTCTGGCGCTCGACCAGGTCACGGTGTCACCCTCGTTGCCTGCGGCAGGAGGTATCCCATGACGGCATCGTTCGACCCGCGCACGTGGCTCGCGCTCGAGCATCCCGACTCGTCCGTGCGGCTGCGGGCCGCCCTCGCGCTCGGGACCCGGGCCGACGACTCGTTCGCCGACACTCTCATCGAGCGTTCCGGCGTCGAGCCGGACTTCTTCGTGCGCGACATGCTCACGTGGGCGCTGACCCGCCTGCCGGCCACGGCGACCGTGCCGCGGCTGATCGCGCGCCTGGCATCCGACGTGCCGCAGGTGCAGAGCCAGGCGCTGCACACCCTGTCGAAGATCGGTGACCCCGCCGCCTGGCACGCGATCACGCCGGAGCTGCTGACCTCGCCTCACGACGAGGTCGCGCGTACCGCATGGCGGGCCGGCGTCGTGCTGGCGCCGGAGGCGGAGCGCGGACGGCTCGCCGAGATCCTCGCGACCCAGCTCGCCCGCGGCGATCATCGCCTGCAGCTCAGCCTGAGCCGGGCACTCCTCGCCCTCGGCGACGCCGCCACGCCCGTGCTCGAACGCGCGAAGAGGGACCGCGCCGAGGGGGTGCGCCGGCACGCCCTGCTGACCGAGCGGCTGATGATCGACCCCGAGGCCGGGTTCGAGCCCGACGTGAAGGACGTCGCGCGACTCATGGCG
Source organism: Desertivibrio insolitus (assembly GCF_017355965.1). Lineage (GTDB taxonomy): Bacteria > Actinomycetota > Actinomycetes > Actinomycetales > Microbacteriaceae > JAFIQW01. Next base: position 484,408 of record NZ_JAFIQW010000004.1, on the reverse strand, counting down.
CTGGGAGACGGCGGCGACGACTAGCGCGAGCCGCGTGGCGCGTCATCTTCTGAGTTGACGCCGATGCCCTCGCGCCTCAGGTGAGGGCTGCGACCGCCCGCGCGAGGTCTCGCACCAGTCCGTCGAACGCCTCGTCGAACTCCGGCTCGCCGCGCAGGCGCAGCACGGCCGACGGATGCGTCGTGAGGAACACCGTCGCCCCGTCCGGTCCGCCCTCGAGGGCGTGTCCGCGCTCGGTCGTGACCTTCACGGTGCGGCCGAGCACCGCCCTCCCGGCCGTGCCGCCCAGGGCCACGACGACCTCCGGCTTCACGATCGCGAGCTCGGCCTCGAGCCACGGGTGGCAGGCGTTGATGTGGGTGACGCCCGGGTTCTTGTGGATGCGCCGCTTGCCGCGCTCCTCGAACCGGAAGTGCTTCACGGCGTTGGTCACGTACGCCTGATCGTGCGGGATGCCGGCCGCGTCGAGCGCCTCGGCGAGCAGCTTGCCCGCCGGTCCCACGAACGGCTTGCCCTCGATGTCCTCACGGTCGCCCGGCTGCTCCCCCACGAGCATCAGTCGCGCGTCGCTCGGCCCGGCCGAGAACACCGCCTGGGTCGAGTCGCGGTAGAGCTCGCAGCCGCGGCATCCGTTCGCCGCGTGCGCGAGCACCTCGATCTCGCTCGTCTCGGGCACCCAGGCCTCGGCGCCCGGTTCGCTCGTCTTCGCCATATCCCGGATGTACCCAGCCAGGCCCGCGCTCAAGGGTCTGGCCCGGGCGACGAGCCGGTGCGAGAGTGGCCGCATGGCCTCGAAGCGCTCGCGCGGGTCGCGCGGCTCGTTCCTCTCGATCGGATCGCGCCACTCGGTGCTCTCCGTCGGCTCCTACGGCTCGGTGCTCTCGGTGGGCTCCGCGGGGTCCGCCCTGTCGATCGGGTCCGTCGGCTCGTTCGGCTCGGTGCTGTCGCTCGGGTCCTTCGGCTCGGTGCTCGCGATCGGGTCGTTCCTGTCGGTGCTCGCGGTCGGGGCGTCGGTCTCGCTGCTCGCCGGCAGGGGACGCTCGGGGCACGGGCGGCACTCGGGGACGATGCCGGCCGACGTGCCGAGGTGAGCGAACTCACGCCGGGGCAGCTCAACCGCGCGACGCTCGCGAGACAGTTGCTCCTACGTCGGGAAGCCCTCGGCGTTGGTGAGGCAGTGCGTCGCCTGGTCGCGCTGCAGGCGCAGCATCCGGCCTCGCCGTACCTCGCCCTGTGGAACCGCGTCGACGGCTTCGAGGCCGCCGCCCTCGACGAGGCCTACCGCGACGGCACGGTGGTCCGCTCGATCTCCGTGCGGATCACCCTGCACACGGTTCACCGGGACGATCACGCGACCTTCCACAGTGCGATGCAGCCCTCGCTGCGCGGGTCGAGGCTCCACGACGAGCGCTTCACCTCGACCGGGCTCACGGCGGCCGACGCCGACGCCGCGCTGCCGGCGCTCCTCGCCCACGCCGCGGAGCCTCGGACGTCCGCCGAGATGGAGGCGTGGCTCACCGAGCACGTGAGGGATGCGAGCCCGCGGCTGTGGTGGGCGCTGCGCACGTACGGGCCGTTCGCTCATGCCCCGCAGCCGGATGCGGTCTGGTGCTTCGGGCAGCGGAACGTGTTCGTCGCCGCCGCGCCCGGCTACCGGCGCGACCCGGAGCGCAGCGACGCCGACCTCGTCGTGCTCGCGCGTCGCTACCTCGAGGGGTTCGGCCCGGCGTCCGCCGCCGATCTCGCCCAGTTCGCGCTCGTGCCTCGGGCCCGCGCCCGCACGGCCCTCGCCGCGCTCGCCGGGGAGCTCGACCGCTTCACCGGGCCCGACGGCGTGGAACTCTTCGACGTGCCCGGGGGGATCCGGCCCGACGCGGACACACCCGCGCCGCCCCGCCTGCTCGGCATGTGGGAGGAGATCCTGCTCGCCTACTCCGACCGGTCTCGCCTGATCCCGGCGCGACACCGGAAGCTGGTGACCCGGGTGAACGGGGACGTGCTGCCGACGCTCCTGGTGGACGGCCACGTCGCCGGCGTCTGGCGCGCGACCGAGGGGCGGATCGAGGCGACGGCGTTCGAGCCGCTGCCGGACGAGGTGTGGCAGGCGCTCGCCGCGGAGGCGCGGGCGCTCACCCGGTTCCTCGCCGACCGGGAGCCGGACGTGTACCGGCGCCACCACCACTGGTGGGAGAAGCCGCTGCCCGGCGAGACGCGGGTGCTCGCGGGCTGAGTCAGTACCGACCGCCGAAGAACACCTGCGTCTCCACGATGCGACCGTCGCGCACCGTGAGTACCTCGACGTTGCGGTGGCACTCGCCCGACTCGAGCTCGTACTCGTAGAACAGGACCACCCCCGCCGCGGTCTCCTCGGCGGCGAGCAGCTCCTGCCGCACGAAGCGCGACGCCGTCGGGAAGCAGCGCTCCATGAACGTCGCCTTGTCGATGTGGTCGTCCTGCGGCGAGGTGAAGACGAACGACTCGTCGAGCAGGTCGCTCGCCCGCTGCGCATCCTGCTCGCGGTAGGCGGTAATCATGGCCCGGGCGACGTCGACGGTGGTCACGGATACGGTCTACTCGCCACCGCTGATCAGCGCTTTTGACCTCAGGTGAAGGTTGAATCACGACACGCCGTAGCGATGTCGGCGGCGATTGACACACTCGAACATATGTTCGAACATGAGGGCATGCCCGCCACCTCGTCGACCCTCCGCGCTCGCGCGGACTTCGACGAGCTCGTGTTCTCGGGCGGGTTCGACGGGCCGGGCGACGAGTTCGACGACTTCCCCGTGCAGGGCACCGCCGCCCTGGCCCCGCAGCCTACGCCGCCGCGTCGGGCATCGGATGCCGCCGACCGGCTCGAGTCCCTCGGCACCGCCGACCGCGTGGCCGAGCTGCAGAGCCGCATCCGCTCGATGCAGGCGACGAAGCTCGACTCCAAGGCGCTGCCGACGCTGCCTGCCCTCACCCAGGTGTTGCCGGGCGGCCTGCGCGAAGGGGCGACCTACACCGTCGAGGGTTCGACTGCGCTGCTCATGGCCATGCTCGCCGGGCCCTCCGCCGCGGGATCCTGGGTCGCGGTCGTCGGCCTGCCCGACTTCGGCGCCGAGGCGGCCGCCCGCTTCGGCATCGACCTCGACCGGCTCGTGCTCGTGCCGCACCCCGGCGACCACTGGCTCACGGTCACCGCGGCGGTCGCCGACGTCGTGACGGTCGTCGTGGTGCGCGCCGCGGGCCGCGTCTCCCCCGGCGTGCTCAACCGTCTCGAGGCCCGGCTCCGCGAGCGCGGCGCCGTGCTGATCGTGCAGGGCGCCTGGCCGCACAGCGACGCGCGCCTGTCGGTGAGTTCGAGCGCGTGGGGCGGGCTCGGCCTCGGCCACGGCAACCTCGCCGCCCGCCAGGTCACCGTCACTGCCCTCGCCAAGAACGCGGCCGGCCGGCCCCGGTCCGCCCGGCTGTGGCTGCCCGACGCCGACGCGCGCATCCGCACGGTCGACCCGGCGGAGTCCCTCGAGATCGTCGCGCCCTTCGACGCCGCCACCGAGCTCGCGCGACTCGAGCGGGCGACGGATGCCGCGGGCGAGCTCGACCCCGCCGAGCTGCCGTTCGAACCCACGCACCCCTTCGAGCCGCGGCCGCTGCCGCCGCGCCCCGATCACGAGCGCGACGGCGGCGCGAAGCCGCTCCGCCTCCTCGACCCCGTGAGCCTCCTCGACCCCGTGACGGAGCGGGGCGAGCCGATCGAGTGGATGCACCTCGAGACCGAGCGCGACCGCGGTGCCGCGGCCGAGCCGGGCGCGACCCACGACGACCGGCACCGCGGCGAGCGGCACCGCGACGACCGGCACCACGACGAGGGGCGCCGTGACGAGGGCGGACCGGCACACGAGACCGGGCGGCGCGGCATCCGGTACCGCGGCGTCGGTGATCCGGTCGACGACCGGCTGCTCGCGATCGAGCGGCGCCCCGAGACCGAGCGCGCCGAGGAGGAGCGGATGCGACGGGCGGCGGAGCAGCGCGAGGCCCGCGCCGCCGCCGAGCGGGCCGGCACGGGGGCCGCCACCCCCGCCGCGACCGACCGCCACAAGCAGCGCCGAGGCTTCGACGCGAAGCAGGAGCGCGCGCTGCGGGCCTTCGCGGCCGCGCAGGAGGCGGCGCAGAAGCTGGGCCGCACGACGCCCGCGACCGTGCCGCCGACCGACCGCGCGACCGTGCCGTCGACCGACCGCGCGACCGTGCCACCGACCGACCGGAGGGCCGGCTGATGCCGCGCACGCGGAAGGTCGCCTCGCCGCTCGCGGGCAGGGGCTCGGAGTCGAAGGTCGCCCGCGCCCGCATCGCGACGGCGCACTCCTCGCAGACCACGACGTCGCCGGGCGTGCGGCTCGAGCCGCAGTCGCCGACCCGCACGATCGTCGTCTGGTGCCCCGACTGGCCGACGGTCGCGCTCGCGCGTTCCGAGGAGTTCGCCCGCGAACACGGCCGCCGGCTCGACGAGCACGACGACCCCATCGCCCTCGTGTCGAAGGGCGAGGTGTTCGCCTGCTCCCCCGCCGCTCGACGGGACGGGATCTCGCGGGGGCTGAAGATCCGCGAGGCGCAGTCCCGCTGCCCCGGCCTCGTCGTCGCCGACTACGACCCCGGTCTCGACAATCGCGCGTTCGAGCCCGTGCTCGAGCGGCTCGAGAGTCTGACCCCGGGCGTCCAGGTGCTCCGGCCCGGCATGGCGGCGATCCGCTCGCGCGGACCCGCCCGCTTCTACGGCGGCGAGAAGGCGGCCGCGCTGACCCTGCTCGACGCCCTCGCCGACCTCGACGTGCTCGCCCGCATGGGCATCGCCGACGGACCGTTCACCGCCGAGCAGGCCGCGCGCTCGACCGGGCACGACCTCGTCCGCGTCGTGCCCGGCGGCGGCTCGGCCGAGTTCCTCGCGCCGCTGCCCGTCGGCATCCTCGACGACCCGCACCTCGTCGTGCTGCTGCGGCGCCTCGGCATCCGCACGCTCGGCGAGTTCGCCGCGCTCGCTCCCGGCGACGTCGAGGGCCGTTTCGGCGAGCACGGCGCCCTGCTGCACGCCCTCGCGGGTGGGCTCGACTCCCGCCGCGTGCTCTCGCGCACGCCGCCCCGCGAGCTCGACAGCGTCGCCCAGTTCGACCAGGGGCTCGACCGCATCGACCAGATCGCGTTCGGCTCGCGCACCGCCGCCGACCGCTTCCTCGACGGGCTCACCGCCGCGGGGCTCGTCGCCACCGCGATCCGGCTCGAGATCGACACCGAGAACGGCGAGTTCTCCGACCGGGTGTGGCTGCACCCGCGCAGCTTCACCGCCGCCGACGTCGTCGACCGCATCCGCTGGCAGCTGCAGGGCGGGTCGGGCTCGGGCGAGGGGCTGCGCTCCCCCGTCATCCGGGTGCGCATCGTGCCGGACGCCGTCGACGAGATCGCCCACCACGAGCAGGGGCTGTGGGGTACAGCCCCCGACGAGCGCATCCACCACGGCCTATCGCGCGTGCAGAGCATGCTCGGCCACGACGGCGTCGTCACGATCGAGCTGACCGGCGGCCGCACCCTCGCCGACCGCTCGCGGCTCGTGCCCTGGGGCGACCGGCCGGTGCCTACCCGCGACGCGACCCAGCCGTGGCCGGGCTCGCTGCCTACTCCCCCGCCGACGACAGTGTTCGAGGTGCCCCGGCCGGTGCACGTGTACGCCCCGACCGGCGACGAGGTCACCGTCGACGAGCGCGGGCAGGTGTCAGGTCCGCCGACGCGGTTCGCCCCGGCGGCCGCCCCCGAGCACGTGCTCGACGTCGTCTCGTGGGCGGGGCCGTGGCGCGTGACGGAGCGCTGGTGGGACGCGGATGCCGCCCGCGCGGCCGACCGCTTCCAGGTCGTCGACTCCGAGGGCACCGCCTGGCTGCTCGTGCTCGAGGACGGCCGCTGGGTGGCCGAGGCGAGGTACGACTGATGACCGCACCACCCGCCACCCGGTTCCTGCCGTCCACACGGCTCATCTCGCCCGTCCTTCGCGAGACGGGGTGCCGCTGACATGGCCTGGACCAACCCGCCTATCAAGTGGTCGGAGCTCGAGCGCATCCTCTCCGACGTGCGCCGCCCCGGGTCGAAGCCCCCGGGCGACGGCGGCGACAGCCCCGCCTGGTCGCCGAAGCGCGACGCGTACGAGCCGCCCGCCGAGCTCGCCCCGCCCGAGCCGCGTGCGACGGTGCCGTACGCCGAGCTGCACGCGCACTCCAACTTCAGCTTCCTCGACGGCGCGTCGCGCCCCGAGGAGCTGCTCGAGGAGGCCGTCGCCCTCGGTCTCACGGGCCTCGCGATCACCGACCACGACGGCCTCTACGGCATCGCCCGGATGGCGGAGGCGGCCGAGAAGTACCCGATCACGACAGTGTTCGGGGCCGAGCTCTCGCTCGGGCTCTCTGCACCGCAGAACGGCGCGGCCGACCCGGAGGGCGACCACCTGCTCGTCCTCGCCCGGCGCGAGGAGGGCTATCACCGGCTCGCGTCGGCGATCACGCACGGTCAGCTGCGGGGCGACGAGAAGGGCCGGCCGGTCTACGACCTCCAGACCCTCGCCGACACCGCCGACGGGCACTGGGTCGTGCTCACCGGCTGCCGCAAGGGCCGCGTGCGCCGGGCTCTCGCCGAGCGGGGTCCGGATGCCGCGGAGCGGGAGCTCGAGCACCTCGTCGACCTCTTCGGCGAGGGCAACGTCGTCGTCGAGCTGTTCGACCACGGCAACCCGACCGACGGCGCGGTCAACGACGCCCTCGCCCGGCTCGCGCTGCGCCGCGGGCTGCCGATGGTCGCGACCGGCAACGTGCACTACGCCCAGCCCTCGCGGTTCCCCCTGGCCTCCGCCCTCTCGGCCGTGCGGGCGCGACGCAGCCTCGACGAGCTCGACGGCTGGCTGCCCTCTTCGAGCGCCGCGCACCTGCGCTCGGGCACCGAGATGGCGGCGCGCTTCGCCCGGTACCCGGGCGCGATCGAGAACACCGTCGCCCTGGCATCCGACCTCGGCTTCCAGCTGCGGCGGGCGAAGCCGGGTCTGCCCAAGCAGACCGTGCCGGAGGGGCACACGCCCATGTCGTGGCTGCGCAAGCTCGTCTGGGACGCCGTGCCGACGAAGTACCCCGGCCTCAGCGAGGAGAACCGGCGCCGCATCGAGCGGGAGCTCGCCGTCATCGAGGAGAAGGACTTCCCCGGGTACTTCCTCATCGTCCACGAGATCGTGCAGTTCGCGAAGAGCCGCGGCATCCTCTGCCAGGGACGCGGCTCGGCCGCCAACAGCGCCGTCTGCTACCTGCTCGGCATCACGGCGGTCGACTCGATCTTCTACAACCTGCCCTTCGAGCGGTTCCTCTCGAGCATGCGCGACGAGGAGCCCGACATCGACGTCGACTTCGACTCCGACCGGCGCGAGGAGGTCATCCAGCACGTCTTCGAGCACTACGGGCGCGACCGGGCCGCGCAGGTCGCCAATGTCATCACGTACCGGCCGAAGTTCGCGGTGCGCGACATGGCGAAGGCGCTCGGCTACGGCACGGGCCAGCAGGACGCGTGGTCGAAGCAGGTCGAGCGCTGGGGCAGCGACGTCTCGACCGCGTCCGACCACGACATCCCGCCGCTCGTCGTCTCCCTCGCTCACCAGGTGCTGCGCTTCCCGCGGCACCTCGGCATCCACTCCGGCGGCATGGTGCTCACCGACCGGCCCGTCGGCGAGGTCGTGCCGATCGAGCACGCCCGCATGGAGAAGCGCACCGTCGTGCAGTGGGACAAGGACGACTGCGCCTGGATGGGGCTCGTCAAGTTCGACCTGCTCGGGCTCGGCATGCTCGCCGCGATCCAGTACGCGTTCGACCTCATCGAGGGGGCGCTCGGCGAGAAGTGGGCGCTCGAGACGATCCCGCGCGAGGAGCAGGGCGTCTACGACCAGCTGTGCCGCGCCGACTCGGTGGGCGTGTTCCAGGTCGAGAGCCGAGCCCAGATGGGGCTGCTCCCGCGCCTGCAGCCCCGCAAGTTCTACGACCTCGTGGTCGAGATCGCGCTCGTGCGGCCCGGACCCATCCAGGGCGGCGCGGTGCACCCGTTCGTGCGGCGCAAGCTCGGCGACGAGCCCGTCACCTACCTGCATCCGAAGCTCGTGGAACCGCTCGAGCGCACGCTCGGGGTGCCGGTGTTCCAGGAGCAGCTCATGCAGGTCGCGATGGCGGTCGGCGGATGCACCGGCGAGGACGCCGACCTGCTGCGCCGCGCCATGGGGTCGAAGCGCGGCATCGAGCGCATCGAGTCGCTCAAGCAGAAGCTCTACGAGGGCATGGCCTCGAACGGCATCACGGGCGACGTCGCCGACGACATCTACGGCAAGATCCAGGCGTTCGCTAACTTCGGCTTCGCCGAGAGCCACTCGCTGTCGTTCGGGCTGCTCGTCTACGCCAGCTCGTGGATCCGGCTGCACTACCCCGCGGCGTTCCTCGCCGCGCTGCTGCGCGCGCAACCGATGGGCTTCTACTCCCCGGCCACGCTCATCGCCGATGCCCGGCGGCACGGCGTGACCGTGCTGCGTCCCGACATCCTGCGCTCGATGGCCGACGCGAGCCTCGAGGCCGTCGACCCCGACGACCCAACCCGGGTGCGGACGGATGACTCGGGGCGGCCGTTCTTCGCCCCCGGCCGCGCGACCGTCGAGGCGACCGGCCGCGCCTCGTGCCTCGACTTCACCCAGCCGCCCATCGGACCCTTCGACCGCGACGCCCCCGTCGAGGACGACCTGCACCGGCGCGACGGGAACGTCGCGGTGCGGCTCGGGCTCAGCGAGGTGAAGGGCATCACCAAGAAGCAGGCCGAGGCGATCGTGGCCGAGCGCGAGGCGAACGGCGACTTCCGCGACATGAGCGACCTCGTGCGGCGGTGCGGCCTGACCACGGTGCAGCTCGAGGCCCTCGCCGCCGCGGACGCGTTCTCGTCGCTCGAGCTCGGGCGCCGCGAGGCGCTGTGGAACGCGGGCACCGCGGCGCAGGACCGGGCGGAGTTCCTCGCCGGCACCGTGGCATCGGTGCCGATGCCCCTGTTCGCGATGCCGACGGACCTCGACAACCTCGTCTCGGACATCTGGGCGACCGGCGTGTCGACCGACGACCATCCGCTGCGGCACGTGCGTGCCGAGCTCGACGGGCGGGGCGTGCAGACGGCCGCGGCGCTGCGGGTGGCGGAGCCGGGGCGGCGCATCCAGGTCGCGGGGGTCGTCACGCACCGGCAGCGGCCGGCCACCGCGAGCGGCATCACGTTCCTGAACCTCGAGGACGAGACCGGCCTCGTCAACGTGATCGTGAGCGTCGGCGTGTGGGACCGCTACCGCCGGGTGGCGCGCGAGGCGCCCGCGATGGTCGTGCGCGGCACGCTCGAGCGGAGTGACGAGGGCGTGACGAACGTCGTCGCCGACCACCTGGCGGTGCTGCCGCTCGTGCCGCACACGGTCAGCCGCGACTTCCGCTGAGCTCGCTCGCCCGGCGGCGACGCCCGACGTCATCGTGCCGCCAGGACAGCGGCGAAGCGGGCTCGCCACCGCGACGCATCACCGGCCCGGCGGTCACGGGCGCGGTGCGGTCACCAGCACAGGCAGAACGGATGCCCCGACGGGTCCGCGTAGACCTGGAAGCCCTCCTCGGCGTCGAGGTCGTCTGCGGGTTTGAGTAGAGTCGCGCCCGCCGCGACCGCCTCCTCGTGGGCCGAGCGGATGTCGGTCACGTAGAGGTCGAGGTGCACCTGCTGGGGCTGCCCGTCGGGCCACTCGGGCTTGACGTGGTTCGGCGCGAGCTGGAACGCGACGCGCGGCTCGCCGTCGACGAGCACGGTGTGCCAGTCGTCGTCGGCGTCGACGGTGCCGCCGAGCAGCTTCGACCAGAAGCCGCTCTCGGCGGCGAGGTCGGCGGTGTCGAAGACGACGGTCTGTCGGGTGATCTCCATGACGGCATCCTCCGCCTGTCCGCGGGCGTGGGCAACGGGCCGGGTCGGAGGCGGATGCCCCTGGTCCTAGCCTGTGGTGGTGCCGCCGCTCGACTCGTTGCTCGCGTTCACCCTCGCGTCGCTCGTGATCATCGTCGTGCCGGGGCCGAGCGTGCTGTTCGTGATCGGGCGGAGCATCTCGCTCGGGCGGACGGGCGGGGTGCTGAGCGTGCTCGGCAACGCGGCCGGGATGCTGCCACTCGCCGCGCTCGTCGCCGTGGGTGTCGGAGCGCTCGTCGCGTCGTCGGAGGTCGCGCTCACCGTCATCCGGCTCGTCGGCGCCGCGTACCTGGTCTGGCTCGGCATCCGGGCGATCCGGCACCGCGACGACGCCGTCCGCGGTGACGTGGAACCGCCCCCACGGACGTCGTCGCGGCTGCTCGCCGAGGGCTTCGTCGTGGGGGTCACCAACCCGAAAACGATCGCGTTCTTCGTCGCGGTGCTGCCGCAGTTCGTCGATCCGGCCGCGGCGGCCCCGGCGGCGCAGATGCTCGTGCTGGGTGCCGTGTTCGTCGTGCTGGCGTGCGCCTGCGACACCGTGTGGGCGCTGGCAGCGGGCACGGCGCGAGAGTGGTTCTCGGGGTCGCCGCGGCGGCTCGCCCACCTCGCCGTGGCCGGCGGGGTCATGATGATCCTGCTCGGCGTCGTGCTCGCGCTCAGCGGTGGGAAGGGCTGAGCCCGAGGCATCCGCCGGTCGCCCCGCTCCTGCGGGAGGAGTCAGTACAGGAAGATCGGGAACCAGTCGCGGGTGTGCGCGTGCAGCAGCACGAGGAAGAGCACGAAGTCGAACGTGAGGTGCACGACGATCACGTAGGTGAGCGACTTCGTCTTGGTGAAGATCCAGCCCTGCACGAGTGCGAACGGGAAGATCAGCAGCGGGCCCCAGGCGTGGAAGCCGAGTTCCCACAGGAACGACGTGAAGAGCACCGCCTGGAGCACGTTCGCCTGCCAGAACGGCAGGTGGGTGCGGAAGACGACGAAGCTCGTGCAGATGAAGAAGAGCTCGTCCCAGATGCCGAGGGCGTTCGTGCCGAGGAACAGGCGGAAGATCTCGTCGGGCGAGGTCGCGGCCGGCCAGTTCTCGTACACCCCGGTCGGGATCATGTACACCGGCAGCAGCAGGTAGCCGAGCACGACGACGGCGACGAGCCACCACTTCTCGGCGCGCGACCAGGCGTGCCCGCGCACGAGCGGGAAGCTGACCGTGCGGTCGCGGTAGACCCAGCGCGACAGGGAGTACGGGATCGCGATCGCGCCGATCATCGCGGCGCCCATCACGGCCATGTGCTCGAAGCTGATGTCCGTCGTGATCGGCACGAGGCCCATCAGCACGAGGCCGATCGCGATGAGCGAGAGGTCGCGCAGCAGGCGGCGGTCGACGACGGATGCCACGGCGAGCCCGGCCAGCAGCAGCGCGAGGGCCACGAGCCGCTGCTCGAACGCGAAGCCGACGAGCCCCGACAGCGACACGAGGATCGCGGGCGCGAGCTTCCACGACCAGGTGCGGGGCGCGTCCGTCTGCGCTGTCGTCGAGGCGCTTGCGGTCACGGCACCAGCGTAGAGCCGCGCCTGCGCCGGACCTATTGCTGCACTGCGCGCAGCGCTCGCGGGCACGCCGGCCCCGATCTCCATCCGGTGTCGCTGGGCTCCGCCGCCCGTCGGGCGTCACAGCGGCGCGAGGAAGAGGCTCCGAGGGTTCTGCAGCAGCTCCGGTCGCCGGGCGCGACCTCGGTCGAGCTCTGAGTCGGGGGTGATGCGGCGGGCGAGGCCCGGCTCGCCGCGCTCGTTCTCGTGCGGCACCGGGGAGCCGACGACGAAGGCGATCGAGAGGCGCGAGCCGTCGGGGTGCAGCACCGCGACGGTGTCGCCGACGTCGATCGACTCGCCGAACTGCGTGAGCTGCTCGACCCACTGCTTCGAGCGGCGGCCGAGAGGCGACACCTCGCCCAGGCGCACGATGCCCTCCCGCATCCACTCGTCGAACTCGGCCTGGTCGCGGGTGCGGATGACCCAGGTGAGGTCCTGTTCCGGATCGGGCAGCACGATGTGCGGGTCGGGGCCCGGCCAGAGGTAGGGCAGGTCGTCGGGCACGCCGGGGAACTTCGGCCCGTAGTACTCGGGGTCCTTGCGGATGAGGTTCGACTGGTGGCTGACGTGCAGCTCCTCCATGCCGAACCAGGACGGCAGCGGGATGTCGTCCATGGGCACGCCGTCGACCCAGGGCGCGAATTCGAGGATCTGCGGGCGCACGGTGTCGCCGTGGCCGAGCTCGACCCAGGCATCCGTCATGTCGAGCCCGTACCGCGTGAGCGCCGGAACGTACCCGCGCCACATGTGCGAGACGGGGTGGTTCTGCCAGCCGTAGCTGGGGATGACGATGGCGCGCAGCAGCTGCAGGGTCTCGACGCGCTGCTTGCCGAGGCGCGGCGCATCGAGGGAGGCGGCGCTGTCGACGAAGTCGGCGTACGGCAGGAACGTCTGCATCCTCCATCCGTACCCCGCATGCCTGGGTGTCAGGCGGACTCGTGGTGCGGCGAGGAGTGATCACGGCGCGAGGATGCGGACTCGCGCAGTCTTCTCACGGTCGTGGGAAGCCCCCACGGCGGCGGGCGCCCGCCGCCGTCCTGCTTCACCCCAGAGACCGCGCCGACCTACCCCCTCGCCGTCTGTGGGGCGAGGCGGCCGCCGTCGGGCGAGCATCTCGCCGGCGCGGCTACTCCATCAGGCGGACCATCTCGCGCAGTTCGTCCTTCAGTTCCTCGTTCGCCCACCAGAGCGCCCGCCACTCGTCGTCCCAGTGCTCGAGGTCGGCGTCGTCGAAGTCGGACCCGTCGAGGTAGTCCAGCAACTCCTCGTCGACCTGAGCCAGCATCTGCGCCGTCGCACTGGATGCGAATCCGACCGAGCCGGAGGGGTGGTCAGTGTCGGCCGTGGACGCGGTTGCGCTGAGCCAAGCGCCGGCATCCCCCGGTGGGGTGCCTGCTTCGGCTGCACCCGGTGGCGTGCCCGCTTCGGCTGCGCCCGGTGACGCGCTGCCCATGGTCCGCGCGGGTTGGGAGACGTAGCGGCGGCCGGACGGTGCGGTCCATTCGAGGCGGCCCCGGTCGTCGAGATGCCGGTAGCGCCACCCCGACTGGTGCTTCAGATCGTGATGTCCCTTGCAGAGGTGCGCGAGGTTGTCGTGGTCGGTGGCACCGTTCGCGGCCCAGTCCCGGCAGTGGTCGACCTCGCAGCGGCGGGCGGCGCGGCCGCACGTCGGGAAGCGGCAGGTCTCGTCACGCACCCGGAGCCAGCGGCGGAGCTCCTCGGGCGGGCGGTAGCTGCTGCGATCCATCGCGAGCACGGCTCCGGTGACGGGGTGGGTCAGCAGGCGCTGGAAGGTCGGCGCCTCGGCCGTGAGCCGGCGCGCGGTCGCCGCGTCGATCGGCCCGTAGCCGTCGAGGACCGCCGGCTCGTGCGAGTGACCGAGCAGGGTGAGCACCGGCACCGTGATATGCACGGTGGGTCGGATGCCCGTCAGACGCGCGCCGTCCGCCCCGCCGACGTGGTCGGCGAGCAGTGCGCCCGCGAAGATGTCGGCTCGCAACTGATTGACCGAGCGCCCATCGCCTTCGTCGCGGAGGCGAGCCGCGCCCGTGTCGAGTCCGTCGAGGATCGCCGTCGCGTCGACGGCGGGCAGCAGCGCGGTGAGATAGGCCATGCCGTCCTGGCCCGGGTCGACCCAGACCCCGCGCTCGTCCGACGCCGCCCGGTGCCGCTCGATGGCAGCGGACTCGTCCACGCGATCCGTGAGCTCGCGAAGGCGGCGCGCCAGCCGGCGGGGAGTCAGCGAGCTGGCCAGCTCGACAGCCCTGGCTTCGATCTGCTCACGGGGCGAGGGCTCGAGCGCCGACGTCGCCGAGGCGATCTCGGCGGCGTGCCTGCTCGAGATCGCTCCCCCGGCGAGAGCCTCGGCCGTGACCGGCAGATCGGTGAGCGCCTCGGCGAGGGTGATCCAGAGTTCGGCCTGGCGCTCGGTGACGCGCAGCGCGGCCGAGACCTCGGCGCGATCGGACCGCAGTGTCAGTTCGGAGGACGGCCGGAAATGGACCCCGCGGATGTCGTCGGCCACCGTCAACTGCTCGCCGTTCCGACGCAGTCGGCGGATGACGTCGAGGCGGCGCGCCTCCGCTCGGGCGACTGCGGCATCGGCCTCGACCAGCTCCGCGACGAGCCTCTCGCGTTCCAAGCGGCGGGCGTCCAACCGCTCGGCCACGGACCCCGAGGGGGTCGCGGCCGCGAGCGGGGTCTCCGTCGTCATGAGGAGAGACAATCAGGAACCACCGACATTACGAACGCCAGCGAAGTGCAGATCAGCGGCACTTCTCGTGACTACGGAAGAGCGTCGCTCGAAGATCGAAGGGCGTCACGTCGACGGGAGGCGAAGCCTGCGACAGCGGTGAGCACGCGGCCTTGGCGGCAGCGGAAGCCGCGGGAGCTGCGGCAGCAGCAATCACGGCAGTCGCCTGCTCAGATGCAACCTCGCCGCACTGATCCGCCCGAACGTCCGCCGCCGCAGCACCCCTAGCGGTTGATCCGCCTCCGCAGCAGATCGATCCGCGCCTGTAACTGGTGCACGCTCGCCTGAGCGACCGGCGGTCCGCCGCAGATCTTCCGGATCTCGTTGTGCACCGCGCCGTGGGGCTGCTGAGTCGTGCGCGCCCAGATACCCACGAGCGAGTTGAGCAGCTGCCGCTGCTCCTTCAGGTCGCGGTAGAGCGGGCCCGTGTCGGTCTTCTCCGGCTGCGGGGGCTCCTTGCGCTGCCGGTCCGAGACGCGGCGGGCCTGCCGCTGCTGGCGCGACTTGAGCAGCTCACTCACCTGCTCCGGGTCGAGCAGCCCCGGGATGCCGATGAAGTCGAACTCCTCGGGCGTGCCCGGCTCGACCAGCTGGCCGAACTCGTCCCCGTCGAAGACGACCTTCTCGAACGTCGCCTCCGACTCGATGGCCTGCCACGTGTACTCCTCGAGCAGCGAGTCCGACGCCTTCTCGGCACGGTTCGCCTCGTCGAGCATGTCCTCTTCGGGCGCGAACGGGTCGGGGTTGTCGCTGTCGCGGTCGAGCGCGTGGTCGCGCTGCCGCTCGAGCTCGCTCGCGAGCGCGAGCAGCACGGGCACGCTCGGCACGAACACCGACGCGACCTCGCCGCGGCGACGGGCACGCACGAAGCGACCGATCGCCTGCGCGAAGAACAGCGGGGTCGAGGCCGACGTGGCGTAGACGCCGACGCAGAGCCGGGGCACGTCGACGCCCTCCGACACCATCCGCACCGCGACCATCCAGCGGGAGTCGCCGGCGCTGAACTCGGAGATGCGGTCGCCCGCCTCCTTCTCGTCCGAGAGCACGACCGTCGGCTTCTCGCCGGTGACCTCGTGCAGGATCTTCGCGTAGGCGCGGGCGGCGATCTGGTCCGTCGCGATCACGAGCCCGCCGGCATCGGGAACCGACTGCCGCACCTCGGTGAGGCGACGGTCCGCCGCCTTCAGCACAGCGGGGATCCACTCCCCCTCGGGCGACAGCGCCGTGCGCCACGCCTGCGACGTGACGTCCTTCGTGTCGGGGTCGCCGAGCCGGGCCTCCATCTCGTCGCCCGTCTTGGTGCGCCAGCGCATCCGTCCCGCGTACGAGAGGAAGATCACGGGACGCACGACGCCGTCGGCGAGTGCCTTGTCGTAGCCGTAGGAGTAGTCCGTCCGCGAGATGCGGATGCCCTTCTCGTTCGGCAGGTAGGTCACGAACGGGATCGGCGCGGTGTCGGAGCGGAACGGCGTTCCCGACAGCAGCAGGCGCCGCGTCGCGCGCTGGAACGCCTCGCGCAGCGCGTCGCCCCAGCTCAGCGCGTCGCCGCCGTGGTGCACCTCGTCGAGGATGACGAGGCTGCGCTCGCTCTCGGTGAGCTCCTTGTGCACGGCGGCGTTGACGGCGACCTGCGCGTAGGTGACGGCGACGCCGTGGTAGTGCCGCCCGGCGCGCCGGTCGCGGTTGGTGAAGGTCGGGTCGAGACGGATGCCGACGCGGTGCGCCGCTTCAGCCCACTGGTGCTTCAGGTGCTCGGTCGGCGCCACGACCGTGATGCGGTCGACCTTGCGCTGCGCCAGGAGTTCCTTGGCGAGCCTCAGGGCGAAGGTCGTCTTGCCGGCGCCGGGGGTCGCGGCGGCGAGGAAGTCGCGCGGTTCCTCGCGGAAGTACTGTTCGAGCGCCTCCTGCTGCCAGGCGCGCAGCGACTGCGCGGTGCCGCGCACAGCGCGGTCGGGGAAGGCGGGAGGGAGGTGCTCTGCGACGGTTCCGCCGATCGGATGATCGGGGGCGAAGGAGCTGCTCACTCGAACAGATTCTACCGGCGGTCGGGATCGCTCGGAGCGGCTCGGCGAGTCCGCGCGGGACGACGCGGCGTGTCGCGACGATGACGGCGAGCCCGCATCGTCCGCCTCAGTCGCGCTCAATCGTCGCCGTGCGTCGGCCGCTCGACGACGCCCTTCGAGGTCACGAGGCTCGCCGGTCGCACCATGCCGCGCCCGAACTTCGCGCGCACGGCATCCATCGCGCTCTCCGCCTCGCGCCAGTTCTCGTCGGGGTCCCACAGCATGCTGCCGCCCCCGGCCTCCTCGAGCTGCTCGAGGCGCACGCCGACCAGGCGCACCCCGTTGCGGGTCCCGACCGTGTCGAAGAGCGAGATCGCCTCCTCGTAGATGCGCCGGCCGAGGTCGGTCGGCTCGCCCAGCGTGCGCGAGCGGGTGAGTGTCTCGAATCCGCGGTAGCGCACCTTGAGCGCGATCGTGCGGCCACTCATGCCCTGCTTCCGAGCGCGGACGGCGACCTGATCCGAGAGCCGCAGCAGATGCCGGCGCACCTCCTCGACGGTCGAGATGTCGGTCTCGAACGTCATCTCGTGGCCGATGCTCTTCTCGGCCCGTCCAGAGGTGACCGACCGCGCGTCACGCCCCCACGCCAGGTCGTGCAGGCGGTGCCCGCCGGCCTCGCCGATCGCCGACACGAGCGTCGGCAGCGGAGTGTTCGCGAGGTCCCCGACGGTGCGGAGGCCAAGTCGGCTCAGCCGCTCCCCCGTCGCCTGGCCGACGCCCCACAGAGCGGAGATGGGCAGCGGATGCAGCAGGGCGAGCGTCTCGGCGGCCGGCACGACCAGCAGGCCGTCCGGCTTCGACAGCCCCGACGCGAGCTTCGCCACGAACTTCGTCGCCGCGACGCCGATCGAGCAGCGGAGGCCCGTGCGCTCGAAGACCGTCTCGCGCAGCTTCGTGGCGATTTCGTACGGGGTGCCCATGAGCTTGCGCGCACCGGCGACGTCGAGGAAGGCCTCGTCGAGCCCGAGCCGCTCCACGCGCGGCGTCACCTCGTCGAGGATCCCCATGACGACGCCCGAGAAGTGCGAGTACCGCTCGAAGTGCGGCTCGAGGATGACCGCTTGCGGGCAGCGGCGCTTGGCCTCCGCCATCGACATCGCGGAGTTCACCCCGTACTTGCGCGCCTCGTAGGTCGCGGCCGTGACGACGGACCGCGCCGACGGGTGCCCGACGACCACGGGCTTGCCGACGAGTTCCGGATGCTCGAGCAGCTCGACCGAAGCGAAGAAGGCGTCCATGTCGAGATGCATGATGTTCGCGCGCCCGTCGTCGACGGGCGCGGTGGTCACGCGCCTGCCCCGACCGTCCTGCTTGCTCACGCAGGCATTGTGCCTGGTGCCGGGGACATCCGGCTGCGGGAGGGCGGATGGCTCGGGGTGTCGGGTCCTGCAGCTGCGCTGGTCTCGACGCGGCGGCTGCGCCGCCTACTCGACCGCCGGGTGGGGGTGCGTAGGTCTCGATACGGCGGCTGCGCCGCCTACTCGACCGCCGGGTGTGCGGCTACGAGGGCAGCGGCCCCAGCCAGTAGTTGGCGATCGTGTTGTGGGCGCTCTCGGCGTCCGAGGGGTGGAAGATGCCGGCGAGCACGTCGCGGTAGAGCCGCGAGAGCTCCGACGAGTTCGCGTACGACGAGCCGCCCGACACACGGATCGCCTGGTCCACGACCACGCGCGCCGTCTCGGTCGAGCGGATCTTCACTCCGACGAGCTTGGGGAACCAGGCGGCGCCGTGGTTCGCCAGCGAGTCGACGTCGCGAGCGATCGTGAACAGGGGCGCGTAGAGCGCGTCGAGGGCGAGTGCGGCGTCGGCGACGCGCCAGCGGATGTCCGGGTCCTCGGCGTAGCTTGCGCCGCCCGCCTTGAGCGAGGTGCGCCGCTTCGCCGCCGCGACGGCGAGCTCGAGAGCGCGCTCGGCGATGCCGACGTAGACGCTCGCGATGAGCGGCAGGAAGTTGGCGAAGATGCCGAAGATCAGCGGATCCGGGTTCGGGCCCACCGGGAGCCGACGGAAGATCCGCGAGGCGGGCACCACGGCGCCGTCGAGCCGCGTCGTGTGCGACTGGGTGCCGCGCATGCCGAGGGTGTCCCAGTCGCCCGCGTTCGACACGCCCGCGTCGTCGCGGGTCAGGAAGCCGTGCACGAGGGCTGGGGTGTCGCCCGACTCGTCCTTGCCGAACACGCTGAGGCGCGTCCAGACCGGTGAGAGCGAGGTGAAGATCTTGGTGCCGGTGAAGGCGAAGCCGCCGTCGCCCACGGGCTCAGCCCGGGTGACGGAGTCGAAGAGGACGAGGTCGTTGCCCGGCTCGGAGACGCCGAAGGCGAAGATCTCGCCCTGCGCCGCATCCGTCAGCACCCACTCCAGCGAGGAGTCGCCGCGGTCGCGCAGGGCCTTTGCGACGCCGGTCCAGATGAGGTGCATGTTCACGGCTAGGGCCGTGGCGGGGGCGGCGGTCGCGAGTCGCACCTGCTCCCGGGCGACGCGCTCGAGGCCGAAGCCGTGCCCGCCGAGTTCGACGGGAACGAACATCCGCAGATAGCCGACCTCGGCGAGGTCCGCGAGGTCGTCGTGCGGGAAGACGTTGCCGGAATCGACGAAGGCTGCCCGACTCCGGATGGAGTCGAGCAGCCCGTCGGTAATGATCGGTGTCTCGGGGGAAGTCACGCCGGCAACGCTAGCGATGCTTCCCGCGATGACGCCGAGGCTACGCCCGCGAGGTGCGACCGCGGCGGCCGGTGATGAAGCCCCAGATCAGCAGGACGATGATCGCTCCGACGATCGCCACCAGCCAGGTCTGGATGCTCCAGAAGTCCTCGAGGCCAACGCCGAAGATGGCGCTACCGAGGAACCCGCCGAGCAGTGCGCCCACGACGCCGAGAAGGAGCGTGGCGAGCCATCCGCCGCCCTGACGACCCGGCAGGATCAGCTTCGCGATGGCACCCGCAAGCAATCCGAGAACAATCCATCCGATGATGCCCATTGGTAATCGACCTCCCAGTCGGTCAATGAAGTGCGCGGTCCTGGATCTCAGTTCCGCACCTTCAGGCTTACTCCGGTCAGGGAACCTCCAGCAACCAACGGGGTACGGATTTTGTACCCCTTCTGACCTAGCTCTCAGCTAACTCCCGGACTGACCGGATGGTCGGAAACACCCTCTTTCCGCTCGCTGGAAGCCTGAGGAAGAGGCATCCTGGGACCCATGGCGCAGCAACATCCCTGGTCTCGCTACGTCGCGATCGGCGACTCCTTCACGGAGGGGATCGGCGACCCCGAACCCCGCTCCCCCGGCGGCAACCGGGGCTGGGCCGACCGGGTCGCGGAGGTGCTGGCGCGACAGAACGACGACTTCGCCTATGCGAACCTCGCCATCCGCGGACGCCTGCTGCAGCAGATCATGGACGAGCAGATCGAGCCCGCGCTGCAGCTGCGTCCCGACCTGATCTCGATCTCGGCCGGCGGCAACGACATCATCCGGCCGAACACCGACCCCGACGAGGTCGCGTCCCGGCTGGAGACGGCGATCGAGCGGCTCTCCTCCGCCGGTGCCACGGTCGTGATGTTCAACGGGCCGGACATCGGCTCGACCCCCGTGCTCGGTCGCATCCGCGGCAAGGTCGCAATCTACAACGAGAACGTCGCTGCGATCGCGCTGCGGCACAACGCGGTCGTCGCCAACATGTGGGCGCTGCGGGAGCTCAAGGACCCGCGGATGTGGGCGCCGGACCGCCTGCACTTCTCCCCCACCGGTCACCACACGATCGCCCGAATGGTGCTCGAGGTGCTGAACGTCGAGAACGACCTCGAGCCGTGGTCGCCCGAGCCGCTGCCCCCGACGCCGTGGCGGTCGGCGCGGGTGGACGACATCGGGTGGGCGCGCGAGTACCTCGTGCCGTGGGTGCTCCGCCGCATCCGTCACCAGTCCTCCGGCGACGGCATCACGCCCAAGCGTCCGGAGCCGGGCAGCGTGTTCCTCGAGACCGCGGGGTCGAGCACGTCGCACGGCCAGGGGCTCGGCACCGAGTGACTCAGGCGGCGGGCGCCAGCAGCTCCGCCGGGTGGGTGAGGCGCCAGAGCGCGCCCGGGTCTTCGAGGGGGTCGTCGAGCACGAGCGGGATCTCGGCGACCTCCTCGCCGTCGACGGTGAAGCGGATGTCACCGGCCCGCGCGTCCTCGTCGCCGACCGCGACCTCGTCGGCGACGACCTCGCCCTCGACCGCCTCGTCGCGCCAAACGAGCACGCTCGCGGAGTCCGCGGCGACCGCCGAGGCCTCCTCGCCCCACAGCGTCGTGTAGCTCGCGAACGCGTCGCCCTCGCTCACCAGCTGCACCTCGCGGAACGATGCCGCGACGCTCGCCAGCGTGGCCTCGAGCTCCCGATTGAGCACGACGTGGTCGACGCTGCCGAGCACGACCCCGATGAGCGTGACCGTGCTCGACCCGACCTGGTACTCGGCGCTGAACAGGAGATTCGCGCCCGCCATCCGCAACGTGCCGGTCTTGATGCCCGTCACCCCCGCGAGGCCGAGCAGCTCGTTCGAGTTCTCGACGAGACCCACGCCGGGGATGTCGATCGCCCTCGTCGAGGTGATCTCGCGGATCAGCGGGTCGGCGTGCGCGATGCGCGCGAGTTCGACGAGGTCGCTCGCCGTGCTGCGGTTGTCGTAGGACAGCCCCGTCGGCTCGACGACCGTGGTGTGCACGAGGCCGTGGGCGTCGAGCCAGGCGTCGGCCGCGGCGACGAACGCGGCGTCGTCGTCGCCGAAGGCCCAGTCGACGAGCGACTCGGTGTAGTTGTTCGCCGAGTCGATGAGGACGACCTCCATCACCTCGCGCTGCGGGAGGCTGTACCCGGCCGTGACCGGGGCGAACGCGCCACCCGTGTTCTGCAGCTCGGTCGTGCGCGCGACGTCGGCGTCGTCGAACGAGATCGACGGCCCGTCCTCCCCGCTCGCGAGCGGGTGACGCTCGAGCACCACGAGGCTCGTGATGATCTTGGTGATGCTCGCCATCGGCAGCGCGTCGGTGCTGCCGGCCGAGTCGAGCACGCCCTCGTAGCCGAGCGCGCCCACCGCGGTCGCGGTCGCCGCCGGCCAGGTGATCGAGGTGCTCGTCGCCTCGGGCGGGGCCCACTCGTCGACCTCGGCCCGCACGGCCGACAGCGGCGCGAGCAGCGTCAGCGGCAGGTACACGAGCACGGATGCCACGACGAGCAACACAACGACGACAGCCAGCAGCCGACGCCGTCTGAGCGTCTGCGGGGTCGGCGGCACCCGCCCATGCTAGGCGCGCCCGCCGACGTCGCGGGTAATCCCGGTGAGAGCTAGCGGCGCGTCATCGCCCACAGCGCGACGGCACTCGCGGCCGCGACGTTGAGCGAGTCGACGCCGTGCAGCATCGGGATCGTGACAACGCGGTCCGCCGCCGCGATCGCGGCACGGGACAGCCCGTCGCCCTCCGTGCCGAGCACGAGCGCGACGCGCTCCGGTGCGGACGCGGCGTACTCGTCGAGCGGCACCGCGTCGTCGGCCAGGGCGAGCGCGGCGAGCTCGAAGCCGGCCTCGTGCAGCACGCGGTCGCCCTCGCCCCACTCGGGCAGGCGGGTCCAGGGCACCTGGAGGACCGTGCCCATGCTGACGCGCACGCTGCGGCGGTAGAGCGGGTCGGCGCAACGCGGGCTCACCAGCACGGCGTCGGCCCCGAGCCCGGCGACCGACCGGAAGACGGCCCCGACGTTGGTGTGGTCGACGATGTCCTCGAGCACGACGACCAGGCGCGCGTCGCGCACGAGATCGGCGACGGTCGGCAGCGGCGGCCGGTGCATCGACGCGAGGGCGCCACGGTGCAGGTGGTAGCCCGTTAGCTTCTCCAGCACGGCCGACTCGCCGACGAAGACCGGCACGTCGCGGTCGCCGAGCAGGGCCTCGACGTCGCCGAGCCACTCCTCCTGCACCAGTACGGATCGCGGCTCGTGTCCGGCGCGTAGTGCGCGCTCGATCACCTTGGTCGACTCGGCGATGTACAGGCCGCCGGCGGGCTCGCTCACCCGGCGGAGCGCGACGTCGGTCAGTCGGGAGTAGTCCTCGAGCCCCTCGGCCGTCAGATCGGTCACGCGCACGATCCGCACGGGACCTCCCGGAATCAGCTGTGGGCAGAACTGTCAGCCCGCCGTCGGGGCCGACGAGGAAACATATCCGAAAAGCGCGTTGTTTAGTCTTGCGTGAGCGAGAAGGAGAGTCTGTGTCGGATGTCACGCTGACCTCGCTCGGACAGGGTCGCCCGGTCGCCGAGGAAGACCTCGACGCGGCCGTTGAGCTCCTCTCCGGGCGCGCCGTCGCGGTACTCACCGGCGCCGGCGTCAGCACGGACTCCGGGATCCCCGACTACCGCGGTGAAGGGGCGACGCCCCGCAACCCGATGACGTTCCAGCAGTTCCTCTCCGACCACTCCTACCGGCAGCGCTACTGGGCCGGCAGCCACCTCGGCTGGCGCACGTTCGACGCGGCGCAGCCGAACGAGGGCCACCGCGCGCTCGCCGAGCTCGAGCGGCGCGGGCACGTCAACGGCGTCATCACGCAGAACGTCGACGGTCTGCACCAGAGGGCGGGCAGCGGCAAGGTCGTCGACCTGCACGGCACGCTCGACCGCGTGCGCTGCCTCGCCTGCGACCAGTTCTTCGCGCGAGCTTCGGTCGCCGACCGCATCAGCCGCGCGAACCCGTGGCTCGAGCAGCCCGACGTGGTCACGATCAATCCCGACGGCGACGCGGAGGTGCGCGGGGTCGAGCGCTTCGAGATCCCCGTCTGCACCGTCTGCGGCGGCATGCTCAAGCCCGACGTCGTTTTCTTCGGCGAGTTCATCCCGCCGGTGAAGTACGACGAGGCGAAGGCGCTCGTGCTGGCCGCCGACGCGCTCGTGATCGCGGGGTCGTCGCTCGTGGTGAACAGCGGCATCCGCCTGCTCGATCAGGCCGTCAAGCGCAAGCTGCCGGTGCTCATCGTCAACCGCGGCGAGACCCGCGGCGACCGGCGCGCGACGCTTAAGATCGACGCGGGCGCCACGCAGCTGCTGACCGCCCTCGCCGAGCGGCTCTGATCTCCGCTCCCCCTGATCCCGCGCCGCCCGAGCGCCCGGAGGACCTCCGCATGACCATGCTCCACCTCGTCCGCCACGGCGAGACCGACTGGAACCGCGCCGGCCGCATCCAGGGCAGCACCGACATCCCCCTCAACGACCTCGGTCGCGAGCAGGCGGCGGCAGCCGGGGAGCTGCTCACCAGGCGGACGGTCGACGCCGTCTACTCGAGCCCGCTCTCGCGGGCGGCCGAGACCGCGGACATCATCGCGGCACGGCTCGGTCTCGGGGCCCCGGGGCGACGCCGCGAACTCGCGGAGCGCAACTACGGCGATGCGGAGGGTCTGACCCAGCAGGAGCTCGAGGCGCGCTTCCCCGACGGGCGGGTGCCCGGCCGGGAGAGCAGGCGCCAGGTCGCGCACCGCGCGCTGCGGGCGCTCCGCGAGCTCGCCGCGCGCCACGAGGGCAGCACCCTCGTCGTGGCGACGCACGGCGGCGTCATCCGTTCGATCCTCCACGCCACCGCGCCGGACGACCTCGCCCACAGCGGTCAGCGCATCCCGAACGGATCGATCCACACCTTCCGCGTCGAGAACGACGCGCTCACCTTCCTCGCCTTCGACGACCGGCTCGACGAGGCGTCGCTGACCCTCGCCTCCGGGGAGCTCGGCGAGCAAAACCCGCTCGAGTCCTGAGCGCCTAGCGCCCGTCCTCGGCGAGGAACTCGCGGATGTGCTGGGCGGCGAGTCCCGGCAGCTCGTAGTGAATGAGATGCCCGACGCCCGGCAGCACGCGCAGCCTCGCACCCGGCAGCGCGTCCGCCAGTTCCTCGACCGCGGCGAGCGGCACGATGTCGTCCCGGTCGGCCGCGACGAGCAGCGTCGGGATCCGGATGCCGGGTGCGGCCGCGATGACGTCGGTGCTCACCGACGCGGCGAAGGCCTCGAGCAGCATCCGCCGATCGGCGAAGAGGCTGAAGTAGGAGTGGTGCTGGCCGTGGATCCACGCCCGCAGCTCGCGGTCGCGCGTCTTCGCCATCGTCTCGCTCATCACGCGCACGATCAGCGGGTTCTTCAGCAGGGCGTGCCCGAGCCGGTCCGGCAGCGCAGCGCCCAGGCGGTAGTAGGCGATCGCCGCCGCGGTCGCGGCGCGCTTCGGCCCCTCGAGCGCGAGCTTCGCGATGGGGTTCACGAGCACGAGCTTCGGGGTCCGGACGATGCCGCGGGCGATCGCGTGCGAGACCACGATCGAGCCGAACGAGTGACCCAGCACGACGGCCGTGCCGTCGGCGAGGCCGGTGGCGTCGAGGAAGGCCGCGAGCCAGTCGCCGTACCCCTCGATCGAGTGTTCGCGCCCCGGCAGCGGCTCGGACTCGCCGAAGCCGGGCAGGTCCGGGCTCACGACGCGGTACTCGGGCAGGTGCGCCACGACGGGTTCGAGCCCGTGGTGCTCGCCGCGGAAGCCGTGCACCACGACGATCGTCGTCGCGGCGTCCTTCGGTCCGTACACCCAGTACCGCGTGCGGGCGCCGAGCGCGACGACGTCGCGGCTCTCGACGGGGATCGTGGCGAGGCGGTCGGCGTAGGGCGAAGGAGGCATCGTGCAGCAAGTCTGCCCGACCCGGAGGGTCGACCAGGGCGGGGGCGCGGCGCCGGGTCATCCGGGATCCTGAGCCGACGCTGGCAACGCCCGCGCCGCCTGGACAGCGCGAGGAGCGCCGACCATATGATGCTGAAGAGGGCAGATCGCCCTTTTTCTTTTCGCCTTGTGAGAGGAGCACGGTGAGCTTCACCGCACCCATCCAGCTTCCGGGCCTGACGCTCGATCCGCTCTGGTACAAGCGCAGCGTCTTCTACGAGGTGATGGTGCGATCGTTCGTCGACGCCAACGGCGACGGCTCGGGCGACATCGCTGGACTCATCGGCAAGCTCGACTACCTGCAGTGGCTCGGCGTCGACGCGCTCTGGCTGCCGCCGTTCTACCAGTCGCCGCTCCGCGACGGCGGGTACGACGTGTCGGACTTCACGCAGATCCTGCCGGACTTCGGCACGGTCGACGAGTTCCGTGAGCTCGTCACCAAGGCCCACGAGCGCAACATGCGCGTCGTCATGGACTTCCCGCTGAACCACACCTCCGACCAGCACGAGTGGTTCCAGCAGTCGCGGTCCGACCCGGACGGCCCCTACGGGGACTACTACGTCTGGAGCGACACCGACGAGAAGTACGAGAACATCCGCATCATCTTCGTCGACACGGAGGAGTCGAACTGGACGTTCGACCCGGTGCGCCGGCAGTTCTTCTTCCACCGCTTCTTCTCCCACCAGCCCGACCTCAACTTCGAGAACGTGGCGGTGCAGGAGGAGATCTTCAACATCGTCCGCTTCTGGCTTGACATGGGTGTCGACGGGCTGCGGCTCGACGCGATCCCCTACCTCTTCGAGTCGGAGGACGGCAACGGCGAGGGCGAGCCCCCGACCCACGAGTTCATCAAGCGCCTGCGGGCGATGGTGGACGAGGAGTACCCCGGCCGCATCCTGATCGCCGAGGCGAACCAGTGGCCTCGTGAGGTCGCCGCGTTCTTCGGCACCGACGAGGAGCCGGAGTGCCACATGGCCTTCGACTTCCCGGTGATGCCGCGCATCTTCTACTCGCTCCGTGCGCAGCGTGCCGACGAGCTCGTGCAGATCCTCTCCGAGCAGACCGACGTGCCGAAGTCGGCGGCCTGGGGCGTGTTCCTGCGCAACCACGACGAGCTCACGCTCGAGATGGTCAGCGAGGAGTACCGCCAGGCGATGTACGGCTGGTACGCCTACGACCCGCGGATGCGCTCGAACATCGGCATCCGGCGCCGCCTCGCCCCGCTGCTCGACAACTCGCGCGACGAGATCGAGCTGGCCCATGCGCTGCTGTTCTCGCTGCCCGGCAGCCCGTTCCTCTATTACGGGGACGAGATCGGCATGGGCGACAACATCTGGCTCAACGACCGCGACAGCTCGCGCACGCCCATGCAGTGGACGCCCGACCGAAACGCCGGGTTCTCCACCGCGGACCCCGGCAAGCTGTACCTGCCGGTCGTGCAGTCGCTCGTCTACAACTACTCGCTCATCAACGTCGAGTCGCAGCTCGCGCAGTCGCGCTCGCTGCTGCACTGGATCCGCAACGTGATCCACGTGCGGAAGCGTCACCCGGTCTTCGGCCTCGGCGACCTGAAGGTGCTGCACACGAACCACGGCTCGGTGCTCGCCTTCGTGCGCTCGTACGAGGGCTCCGGCGAGCAGTTCGGCGACAGCCCCGAGCAGGTGATGTGCGTGTTCAACTTCGCGCACAACCCTGCCGCGTTCGAGATCGACGCGACCGGCTACGAGGGCGCGGCCCTGTACGACCTCTTCGGCGGCGGGCAGTTCCCGACCATCGGCGAGGACGGCAAGGTCACGCTCACGCTCGGCTCGCAGTCGTTCTACTGGCTGCACATCGGGCAGCCGACGTTCCAGGCGAACTGAGCAGAGGGGGCGGATGCCGCTGAGGCATCCGCCCCCTCCTCCCCCGCTCCTTCCGGGGCGGGCTCTTCCCTCCTCGGAGCGCCTCCGCGGCGATGCCGGTGGCCGCCTCTAGCGTTCAGGCATGACGAGCGCGTGGACCGAGACCCTCGGGGTCTTCGATCTCGAGACCACCGGAGTCGACGTCGAGACGGCCCGCATCGTGACGGCCCACGTCGGCGTGCTCGATGCCGACGGGCGCCAGCTCGAGTCGTGGAGCTGGATGGCCGACCCCGGGATCGAGATCCCCGCCGGCGCGACCGCCGTGCACGGCGTCACCACCGAGCGTGCACGCCGCGAGGGCCGCCCCGCTGCCGAGGTCGTCGCCGAGATCGTCGACCGGCTCACCACGCTGTTCGCCCGTGGCCTCGCCGTCACGATCTACAACGCTCCCTACGACCTCAGCCTGCTCGACCGCGAGGCCGCACGGCACGGCGTCTCCCCGCTCGTGCACGGGCCGATCATCGACCCGCTCGTGCTGGACAAGGCGGTCGACCGCTACCGCCGTGGCAAGCGGACGCTGACCGCGGCCACCGAGCACTACGGCATCCGGCTCGACGACGCGCACGACGCGCGCAGCGACGCCGTGGCCGCGGGGCGCGTCGCCCAGGCCATCGCGCGCCGCTACCCCGTCGAGGTGCTCGTCGACCTCGACGTGCTGCACGAGATGCAGGTGGGCTGGTGCCGCGACCAGGCGGAGAGCTTCCAGGAGTACATGCGGCGCGTGCGCGACCCCGAGTTCGTCGCGGACGGCGCGTGGCCGCTGCGGGCTGCGAAGCTCGCCGAGGCGGTCGTCGCCGCGTAGGGGTTGTGGGGCCGGCGACACGCGCCGGTCATGCGCTGTGCCGATGCGTCGTCGCGCCCCCTCCGGCGTGCGCCCTTCGGAAGCCGTCAGCGCGAGTCATCCGGCCCCCCGAAACGCGAGAAGGGCGACCGGCCGAAGCCGATCGCCCTTCCTTCGAAGCGGTGCTTACTTGCTGCCGCCGAAGTTCTTGTAGCGCGAGTTGAACTTCTCGACGCGACCGGCGGAGTCCATGATGCGCTGCTTGCCCGTGTAGAACGGGTGCGAGGCCGAGGAGATCTCGACGTCGATCACGGGGTACGTCTGACCGTCGAGCTCGATCGTCTTGTCGCTCGACACCGTCGAACGGGTGAGGAAGGTCTCGCCGGAAGCCAGGTCGCGGAAAACGACGGCGCGGTACTCGGGGTGAATCTCAGTCTTCATGGATCGTCCTAATAGAGGGGTGGTCTGAAACACGCGTGGAAAGCGCGGAAGCCAGCTATCGAGAATAGCAGAGAGGGCGGTTCCGGGCTAGGCGGCGCGCGCCGTGTAGCGTCCGCTCTCGTTCTCGACGTTGAGCGCGAGCCCGAAGACGTCGCTCAGCTGCTGCGAGGTGATGATCTCGTCGATCGGGCCGGCCGCGCGGATGCCGCCGTCGGCGAGCAGCAGCGCGTGCGTGAAGCCCACGGGGATCTCCTCGACGTGGTGGGTCACCATGACGATGCCGGGGGCCTCGGGCGACGAGGCGTAGCCGCCGAGCAGCTGCAGCAGCTCCTCCCGCGCGCCGAGGTCGAGGCTCGCGGCGGGCTCGTCGAGCAGCAGCAGCTCCGGATCGGTCATGACCGCACGAGCGATCTGCACGCGCTTCTGCTCGCCGTCGCTGAGGCTGCCGAAGCGGCGGTCGGCGAGGTCGCTGAGCCGCCACTCGCGCAGCACCCGGTGGGCGCGGCGCACGTCGATGTCCTCGTAGCGCTCGTTCCAGCGGCCGGTGACGCTGTACGCCGCCGTCATCACCGAGTCGAGCACGGTCTCGTTGCCCGGGATCCGGCGCGCCATCGCTGTGGAGGCGATGCCGATGCGCGGACGGAGCTCGAACACGTCGACCGAGCCGAGCGTCGCGTCGAGCACCTTCGCGCTGCCCGCGCTCGGGTGCATGAGAGCGCCCGCGACCTGGAGCAGCGTCGTCTTGCCCGCACCGTTGGGTCCGAGCACGACCCAGCGCTCGTCGTCCTGCACCGCCCACGTCACCGAATCGAGGATTCTGTTGCCGTCGCGCACGACGGCGAGGTCGGAGAAATCGAGGACGGTGCTCATGCTCTTCAGCCTATCCAGTGCGCGGATCAGAACAGCGTCGCGTAGACCTCGCGCGTGCGCGCCGCGATGCGGTCCCAGCCGAAGTGCGCCTCGGCCCTCGCGCGTCCCGCTTCACCCATCTGCCGGGCCCGCTCGGGGTCGGCGACGACCTCGGTGAGGGCGGCGGCGAGATCGGCGACGAAGCGGTCGGGGTCGAGGGGCGTGCCCGTGCCGTCATCCGCCTGGTCGATGGGAACGAGACGTCCGGTGACGCCGTCGTCGACGACCTCCGGGATGCCGCCCGTGGCCGTGCCGACGACCGGCAGGCCGCACGCCATGGCCTCGAGGTTCACGATGCCGAGCGGCTCGTACACCGACGGGCAGACGAAGACGGTGCCGCTCGAGAGGATCGCCGACAGCTGCGGCTGCGGGAGCATCTCCTCGATCCAGATGACGCCGCTGCGGGTCTCCTGCAGCTCGCGCACGAGGCCCTGCACCTCGGCCATGATCTCCGGGGTGTCGGGTGCGCCGGCGCAGAGCACGACCTGCACGTCGGTCGGCAGCGCCGACAGCGCGCGCAGCAGGTAGGGCAGGCCCTTCTGCCGGGTGATGCGGCCGACGAACACGACGGAGGGCCGGTCGGGGTCGATTCCGAACGAGCGGACGAGCTCGTCGTCGCGCACCGGCTTCCAGCGCTCGAGGTCGATGCCGTTGTGCACCGTGTGCACGCGGGCCTCGTCGAGGAACGGGTAGGAGCGCAGGATGTCGCGCTTCATGCCGTCGCTCACGGCGATCACGGCATCCGCCCCGGCGAACGCGTTGTGCTCGATCCAGCTGGAGATGCGGTACCCGCCGCCGAGCTGCTCCGCCTTCCACGGGCGCAGCGGTTCGAGGCTGTGCGCGGTGACGACGTGCGGGATGCCGTGGAGCAGGCTCGCGAGCTGACCGGCGGCGTTGGCGTACCAGGTGTGCGAGTGGACGAGGTCGGCTCCCGCGGCGTCGCGGGCCATCTGGAGGTCGACGCCGAGCGTCGCGAGGGAGGGGTTCGCCGAGTTGAGTTCGGCGGGAACGAGGTAGGAGTGCACGTTCGGCTCGTCGCGGGGCTGGCCGAACGCGCGCACGACGACGTCGATGTCGTTGCGGAGCGCCTTGACCAGTTCTGCGACATGCACGCCGGCTCCCCCGTAGACCTCCGGCGGATATTCACGGGTAAGCAGATCGACTCGCATGTTTCAGACGGTAGTACAGCGGTGTGGTTATGCCTCTACTGTGGGGTTATGGCATCAAAGAAGATCTTCGGCATCGTCCTCGCCGGAGGTGAGGGCAAACGCCTCATGCCACTCACGGCGGACCGGGCGAAACCGGCCGTACCGTTCGGCGGCAGTTACCGGCTCATCGACTTCGCATTGTCGAACCTCATCAATTCCGGTTTCCATCAGATAGTCGTGCTGACGCAGTACAAGTCGCACAGCCTCGACCGTCACGTCTCGCAGACATGGCGCCTGTCGGGCCTGCTGAACCAGTACATCGCGTCGGTCCCGGCGCAGCAGCGGCTCGGCAAGCGATGGTTCGCGGGTAGCGCCGACGCGATCCTGCAGTCGCTCAACCTGCTGCGCGACGAGAAGCCGGACATCGTGGTCGTGGTCGGTGCGGACCACGTCTACCGCATGGACTTCAGTCAGATGATCGACGCGCACATCGCGTCCGGCCGGGGCTGCACCGTCGCCGCCATCCGGCAGCCGCTGTCGCTCGCCGACCAGTTCGGCGTGATCGAGCTCGACGAGAGCGACCCGACGAAGATCGCGGCGTTCCGCGAGAAGCCGAAGGACGCGCAGGGTCTCGCCGACTCCCCCAACGAGGTGCTCGCCTCCATGGGCAACTACGTCTTCGACGCCGACGTGCTGATCGACGCGGTCATCCGCGACGGCGAGAAGTCGGACTCGAACCACGACATGGGCGGCGACATCGTGCCCGACTTCGTGAACCGCGGCGAGGCGAGCGTCTACGACCTCAACCGCAACGAGGTGCCCGGTGCCACCGACCGCGACCGGTACTACTGGCGCGACGTGGGAACGATCGACTCGTTCTTCGAGGCGCACCAGGACCTGATCAGCGCGCTGCCGATCTTCAACCTCTACAACGAGGACTGGCCGATCTTCACGCAGCAGCTGAACGCGCCGCCGGCGAAGTTCGTGCGCGACGCGCGGGGCAACCTCGGCACGATCATCGACTCGATCGTCTCCCTCGGTGACGTCGTGTCGGGCGGTCACGTCGAGCGCAGCGTGCTCGGCCCGTGGACCACGATCGACTCCGGTGCGAAGGTCGTCGACAGCGTCGTGTTCGAGCGATCGAAGATCGGTGCGGACGCGGTGGTGCAGAAGGCTATCCTCGACAAGAACGTCGTAGTCGCCCCCGGCGCCAAGATCGGAGTCGACGCGGAGCTCGACCGCTCCCGCGGTCTCACGGTCACCGAGTCCGGCATCACCGTGGTGGGCAAGGGCGTTCACGTCGACTGACCCCGCACCACCAGGAGCTGCATGACCTCGGCCCGGTTCCTCGTCGTGCTCGACGTCGACTCCACGCTCATCGAGAACGAGGCCATCGAGCTCCTCGCGGATGCCGCCGGCTCGCTCGACCTCGTCGCTGACGTGACCGAGCGTGCCATGCGCGGCGAGATCGACTTCGCCGAGAGCCTGCGCCTGCGCGTCGGCACTCTGAAGGGGCTGCCGGTCGAGGCCGTCGAGGCCGCGCGCGAGCGCATTCGCGTAACGCCGGGAGTGCCCGAGCTCGTCGAGTCGGTGCACCGTGCGGGCGGCGCTGTCGCCGTGGTCTCCGGCGGGTTCCACGAGTTGCTCGATCCGCTCGCGGAGTCGCTAGGGCTGGACGTGTGGCGCGCCAACCGGTTGTGCGTCGAGGACGGCACGCTGACCGGCGAGGTGGACGGCGGTGTGATCGACGCCGAGGCGAAGGCGCTCGCTCTCGCCGAGTGGGCCGTGCAGTTCGACGTGCCCGTCACCCGGACGATCGCGGTCGGAGACGGCGCGAACGACCTGCGGATGATGGAAACGGCCGCGCTGTCGGTGGCGTTCTGCGCGAAGCCGGTCGTGCGTCGGCAGGCGGATGTCGCGCTCGCGACGCGGGACCTCTCCCAGCTGCTGCCCGTGCTCGGGCTGCGCGGCTAGCTCAGCAGCCAGGCGCCGCGGCGTCGACCGTGCACGGGTGCTCCACCAGCACGGTGTCGGCGTTCCCCACGACGACGGTGATGGGATCTGCGGCCGCGGTGACCGCGCCGCTGACCGCTACCCATCCGCCGCCTCCGAAGGAGTACGCGGCGGAGTAGGACACGGTGAGCGTCACCGTGTGGGTGCCCGGCTCGTCGAAGACGTGACTCGTCGGGGTGGGCTCGAACTCGTCGAGGCCCAGTTGCTGCCAGGTGCTGCCGGGGCTCGCGCTCGTACGGCTGCTCCCGTCGCCGTAGTCCCAGGTCCAGCCCACCGGTTCGAACCGCACGGAGGCGGGTTGCCCGAGCAGCTGCCCGGCCACGACCCGCGCTTGGCCGTCGCCGAGGAAGTTGGCGTCGAGGCCGGTGACCGCCCAGCCGTCGGGCTCCATGCGCTGCTCCCCCACCGCCGGACGGAAGGACGCCAGGTCGCTCAGCGTGATCGCGGGCGTGCCGGGAGGCGCCTCGCCCGGCGCGGTGACGGTGTAGCAGGCGCGGATGGTGGAGTCGCAGGGTGGGTCGGTGGGCCGGGGCGCCGAATCAGCTTGACGTGGTTCTGGGACGGTCCTCGACGAGCTACCTCCTCCGCCGCCACCTGGCCAACGGTGCCAAGCCTCGACCACCACATGGTCTCCGGAACCCCCGCCACATATGCTGGCGAGCTCGGAAGCGAGATCGCAGTTCGAGGCGGACACCAGTGATTCGGCAACTGGTGCCAGCACAAGACTCACAGCAACAAAAGCGAACACCCTCATTGGCAGAAGTTCTCGCCAGACCATGGCTCTCGTGCAGAGACGAGAAGTTGGCCCTCGCGGTCGTAAGCGAAGTGCACCTCGAAGGGTGATCGCGAATCTCGATCCGGCTCCAGAACGGAGTCGCCTGCACCGTTCACGACGTCTACCGCGCTGCTGTCGGAGCAGAGGTAAGCGACTATGGCCGTCTCGCCTGCCTCCGCGCCGGGTTGGTAGCTCTGGATGCTCAACGAGTCGAACGTCGCTTCACCCACTGTTCGCAAGCCACGCTCTGCGTACTGCTCGTAACCAGCCTTCTCGCTCTCGGCCATGCCTTCGGCGACCACCTGGTCTATGCGGTCTGGTTCGGCACCGCCTTCGTTCAAGATCTCATTAGCGAGCGCGAGGTAGCGCGCGTAGGCCGCCGCAGCAATCCTTTCGGCCTCTTCCGGTTCTGCAGCAGGAGAGCTCGGCGCGGCGTCTACCGTTCCTGTCGGCTCGGGCGCGGGCTCCGCGGTGCAGCCGGCGAGCAGGAGCACCGCAGCGAGGCATCCGACCAAGGAGCGCATGGCTACACGCTAGGGCAGCCGTCGCCTCTCCTCGCGGATCTCTCCACAGGTGGCGCGAGGAAGGCTAGTGACCCATTCCGAGGCCGCCGTCGACGGGGATGACGGCGCCGGAGATGTACCCGGCGTCATCGCCGGCGATCCAGGCCACGACCTTCGCGACCTCGGCCGGGGTGGCGAAGCGGCCGGCCGGGATCGACTTCTTGTACTCGGCCTGCTGCTCCTCGGGAAGCACAGCCGTCATGTCCGACTCGATGAAACCGGGTGCGACGACGTTCGCGGTGATGCCGCGGGCGCCGAGCTCGCGGGTGAGCGAGCGGGCGATGCCGACGAGGCCCGCCTTCGACGCCGCGTAGTTCACCTGGCCGGCGCCGCCGAAGAGTCCGATGACGCTCGAGATCAGCACGATGCGGCCGTACCTCGCCTTGAGCATGCCCTTCGACGCGCGCTTGACGACGCGGAACGCGCCGCCGAGGTTGGTGTCGACGACGGTCGAGAAGTCCTCCTCGCTCATGCGCATGAGGAGCGTGTCGCGGGTGATGCCGGCGTTGGCGATCACGATCTCGACGGGGCCGAGCTGAGCCTCGACCTCGCTGAAGGCGGCGTCGATGGATGCCGCGTCTGTGACGTCTGCGCGCACCGTCAGCGAGCCCTCGGGGCCCTCCCCCGACCGGGCCGTCACGGCCACGCGGTGCCCCTGCGCGACGAACTCCGAAGCGATGGCGTGACCGATGCCTCGGTTGCCGCCGGTCACGAGAACGGTGCGCGTGGTCATGGAACCTCCGGAGTCGCCGAGATGCAAACCACACCAGGCTATATGTCAGTGGTCGGACGTAGAGTTGACCCCGGCACATGAAGAAGACGGCCTCAATCACCACGCTCCCGCGATCGCCTCAGGATGACCGACACGACCGCATGGTCAAGTACGCCCTGGCGATGGGCATTCGCTTGGTCTGCATCGTCGCGTGCCTCTTCGTCACCGGATGGTGGCTCGCGCTCTGCATCGCCGGTGCGGTGGTGCTCCCCTACATCGCGGTCGTTCTGGCGAACGTCGGCGGACCGCAGCCCGGCGGTGCCGTCGAGCGTCCGGGCTCGATCGAGCTCTACCGGCCGACCGTGGACGGCGAGCCGTTGCGCCCGACGATCGTCGACGACGACGCCTTCCCCGCGCGTCCCGACGACGAGCCCCGGCCGTGATTGGGCTCGAGGGTCCTTCGACGGTCATCTGTTCGAGGGCCGGATGCGACGCGGATGCCGCCTGGGCCCTGCACTGGCGCAACCCGAAGATCCACCCGCGCGAGCGGGTCAAGACGTGGCTCGCCTGTGACGAGCACCGCGGCTTCCTCTCCGACTACCTCGACGCCCGGGAGTTCCCGCTCGTGGTGACGCCCGTCTCCGAGTCGGTCGAGTTCGTCCCCGACCGCTCGGACGCGGGAACGGCACCGAGCGCACTCCCGGGAGCGCGCGCGTGACCGCCTGGGCCCTCCTCCGCACACGACGCTGGCTGGGCTACCTCGCGGTCGCGATCGTGTTCGCCATCGTCTGCAGCGGCTTCGGGGTGTGGCAATTCGCCCGCCGTGCGGAGGCGCGGGCGGAGATCGACCGCATCGTCGCGAACTACGACGCCGAGCCGCAGCCCATCGAGTCGCTGCTGCCGGACCTCGACTCCTTCGAGGAGTCGCAGAAGTGGGCGCCCGTCGAGGTGACCGGCCGGTACCTGACGGACGAGCAGCTGCTGGCGCGAAACCGCCCCCTCGGCGGTCAGCCAGGCTTCGAGGTCCTCGTTCCGTTCCTGCTCGACAGCGGCGAGATCGTCATCATCGACCGGGGGTGGGTGCCGACCGGCCGCGAGCAGGACTCCCCAGACGTCGTCCCGGCCGCGCCCGAGGGCACCGTCACGGTCGTCGCCCGGTTGCAGGGCGGCGAATCGACCCTTCCCGGACGCACCGCGCCGCAGGGCCAGATCTCGTCCATTCAGCTAGAGGAAATCGCAGCGGACCTCGACCGGCCCGTCTACACCGGTGCCTACGGACTCCTGGCCGAGGAGAGCCCCGCCCCCGCCGAACGACCGATCGCCGAGGGGCGTCCCGAGCTCGACGAGGGCCCGCACCTCTCGTACGCGCTGCAGTGGTTCGTCTTCGCCCTGATGGGCTTCGTCTTCTACGTCTACCTGCTGCGCCAGGAGGTACGGCAGCTCAACGCCGACGACCCCGAGGAGCAGCGCCGCGCCGCCGAGCGCGAGCGCAAGCGGGCGCTCAAGCGCAGCGACTCCGCGGAAGAGGACGAGGCGCTCGACCGCGCCGGCACCTGACATCCGGCCGCCGCAGACGACTCTCCCGGAACTCGAGTCTCAAGTCGGAGTCGGGCCCGCGACAACGACTCGCTCCCCGCGTCTGAGGGATCAGGCGAGTGTGATCAGGTCCGCGTAGTCCGGGTTCCAGTGGTCCTCGACGCCGTCCGGCAGCAGCAGCACGCGCTCCGGGTTCAGCGCCTGCACGGCACCCTCGTCGTGGCTGACGAGCACGACCGCGCCCTGATACGACGCCAGCGCGCCGAGGATCTCCTCGCGGCTCGCCGGGTCGAGGTTGTTGGTCGGCTCGTCGAGCAGCAGCACGTTGGCGCCCGAGACCACGATCATCGCGAGAGCCAGGCGGGTCTTCTCGCCACCCGAGAGCACTCCGGCAGGCTTGTGCCCGTCGTCACCGGTGAAGAGGAACGAGCCGAGCACGCGACGCGCCTCGGTCTCCGTCAGGGCCGGTGAGGCCGAGATCATGTTCTGCAGCACGGTGCGGTTGACGTCGATCGTCTCGTGCTCCTGCGCGTAGTAGCCGATCCGCAGGCCGTGGCCGGGCTCGATCTGCCCCGTGTCGGGCTTGTCGACGCCGGCGAGCATGCGCAGCAGGGTCGTCTTGCCCGCGCCGTTCAGGCCGAGCACCACGACCTTCGAGCCGCGGTCAATCGCCAGATCGACGGAGGTGAAGATCTCGAGTGACCCGTAGCTCTTCGAGAGGTCGGATGCCATGAGCGGCGTGCGACCGCACGGTGCCGGGTCAGGGAAGCGCAGCTTCGCGACCCGGTCGCTCTCGCGCACCTCCTCGAGGCCCGCGAGCATCCGCTCGGCGCGCGCGACCATTTGGTGCGCCGCTGCGGCCTTCGTGGCCTTCGCGCCGAACTTCGCAGCCTGCAGCTGGAGCGCAGCGGCCTTCTTCTCGACGTTCGCGCGCTCCTTCTTGCGGCGCTCCTCGTCGGCGGCGCGCTGCTTGAGGTAGTTCTTCCACCCCATGTTGTAGATGTCGATGACCTGGCGGTTCGCGTCGAGGTAGAAGACGCGGTTCACCGTCTCCTCGACGAGGTCGACGTCGTGACTGATCACGATGACGCCGCCGTTGTACGCCTTGAGGAACTCGCGCAGCCAGACGACGCTGTCGGCATCGAGGTGGTTCGTCGGCTCGTCGAGGATCATCGTGTCGGCGCCGGAGAACAGGATGCGGGCGAGCTCGATGCGGCGGCGCTGACCACCCGACAGCGTCTTCAGCGGCTGGTCGAGGATGCGGTCCGGCAGGTTGAGGTTGCTCGCGATGGAGGCGGCCTCCGCCTCGGCCGCGTAGCCGCCGAGCGCGAGGAAGCGGTCCTCGAGCTTCGCGTACCGCTTCATCGCCTTCTCGCTGACGGCGGGGTCGGCGTCGCCCATCTGCATCGTCGCCTCGGACATCCCGAGTACGAGCTGGCCGAGCCCACGGGCGTCGAGGATGCGGGTGCGGGCGAGGTCCTCCGGGTTGCCGGAGCGGGGGTCCTGCGGCAGATAACCGAGCTCGCCGGTGCGGTCGACGCTTCCTCCGGCCGGCGGCAGGTCGCCCGCGAGCACCTTCGTCAGCGTCGTCTTGCCGGCGCCGTTCCGGCCGACGAGGCCGACCTTGTCGCCGCGGTCGACCCGGAAGTCCACCCCGTCCATGAGCAGGCGTGCGCCCACGCGGATCTCGAGATCGTGCACGGCGAGCACAGGGACTTCCTCGCATGGGAGAGCGTACGTCGGCCGGGCCGACGTAACGGGAAAAAGGGACGCCCTATTGTAGGCGCTATGACGACGATCACTCCGGCTGCCCCTGCCGCCGTCCTCGCCGACCGGGTCTTCCCCCGCTCGCTCGCCACCAACGCCCTCCTCGTCGCCGGTGGAGCCGCCATCACCGGTGCCGCCGCTCAGGTCGCCGTGCCGCTGTGGCCCGTGCCGATCACCGGTCAGACCCTCGCGGTGCTGCTCGTCGGCGCGACGCTCGGTGCGAAGCGCGGCGCCCTCTCGATGGCGCTCTACGCCGTGCTCGGCATCGTCGGGCTCCCCGTCTTCAGCGACGCGTCGAGCGGCTTCCAGGTGCTCGCCGGCCCCACGGGCGGCTACATCATCGGCTTCGTCGCCGCCGCGGCGCTCACCGGATGGCTCGCCGAGCGCGCCTGGGACCGCACCGTGCTCCGCGCCGTCGTCGCCTTCGCCGCGGGCACGGTCATGCCCTTCGCCTTCGGTCTCCCCTGGCTCGCCTGGGCGCTCCAGCTGAACCTCGAGCAGACCCTCGCCGCGGGTCTCTGGCCGTTCCTGATCGGCGGTGCGATCAAGGCCGCGATCGCCGCGGGCGTCGTGCGCGCCGGCTGGGCCTACTTCGGCCGTCGGGACCGTCGCGCCTGACGTCCGCCCCCACAACGACGAAGGCCGGCTCGAGCATCACGCTCGGCCGGCCTTCTTCGTTGGCTGGGTCAGATCGAGAACCCGAGGGCGCGCATCATGTCGCGGCCGTCCTCGGTGATCCGCTCGGGACCCCACGGCGGCATCCACACCCAGTTGATGCGGAAGGCGTCGACGACGCCGTCGAGAGACTGGGCCGTCTGGTCCTCGATGACGTCGGTCAGCGGGCAGCCCGCCGAGGTGAGCGTCATCGAGATGATGAGGGCGTTGTTCTCGTCGTCCCAGGTGAGGTCGTAGATCAGCCCGAGGTCGACGATGTTGACCCCGAGCTCGGGGTCGACGACGTCCTTGAGCGCCTCCTCGACCTGGTCGAAGAGCTCGGGAGCGAGCGCGCTGACCATGGGGACTACGCCTCCGCCGCGGCCGCGGCCGCGGACACGTAGCGGTCGTAGCCCTCGTTCTCGAGGCGCTCGGCCAGCTCCGGTCCACCCTGCTCGGCGACCTTGCCCGCGACGAACACGTGCACGAAGTCCGGCTTGATGTAGCGGAGGATGCGCGTGTAGTGCGTGATGAGGAGCACGCCGAGGCCGGTGTTCGCCTTGGCGCGGTTGACGCCCTCGGACACGATCTTCAGCGCGTCGACGTCGAGACCGGAGTCTGTCTCGTCGAGCACGGCGAACTTCGGCTTGAGCAGCTCGAGCTGCATGATCTCGTGACGCTTCTTCTCACCACCGGAGAAGCCCTCGTTGACGTTGCGCTCGGCGAACGACGGGTCCATGCGGAGGTCCGTCATGTGCTGGCGCAGCTCCTTGCCCCACGTGCGGATCGCCGGCGCCTCGCCGTCGATCGCGGTCTTGGCGGTGCGGAGGAAGTTCGCGACGGTGACGCCGGGGATCTCGACCGGGTACTGCATCGCGAGGAAGAGACCCGCGCGGGCGCGCTCGTCGACGCTCATCTCGAGCACGTCCTGCCCGTCGAAGAGGATCGAGCCGCCGTCGACGTTGTAGCGGGGGTGACCGGCGATCGTGTACGCGAGGGTCGATTTGCCCGAGCCGTTGGGGCCCATGATCGCGTGGATCTCGCCCTCGTTGATGGTGAGGTCGACGCCGCGCAGGATCGGCTTGCTGCCCTGGTCGGTGTCGATGCTGACCTGGAGGTCCTTGATTTCGAGAGTGGACATTCTGCGTTCCTTACAGGCTTTCGGGGGTGCGCGGGGTGGGGTCGACGAACACGTCGCCATCGACCACCGACACCGCGAAGACGGGGACCGGCTCGTAGGCCGGGAAGTTGAGGGGCTTGCCGGTCTTCAGCTCGAACTTCGAGCCGTGCGCCCAGCACTCGAGGGTGTCGCCCTCGACGAACCCCTCCGACAGCGAGATGTCGCCGTGGGTGCAGGTGTCGCCGATGGCGAAGATGGCGCCGGCGGCGTCCTTCACCACCGCGACCGCGGTGCCGGCGACGTCGACGCGGAGCGCCTCGTTCTCGCCGAGCTCGGACTCGCTGCACACCTTGACGAGATCGCTCACAGGGCACCGCCCTGGGCGAGCTCCTCGACGATCGCCTCGATCAGGCGCTCCTCGAGATCGGGGACGCCGATCTGCTGCACGATCTCGGCGAGGAAGCCGAGCACGACCATGCGGCGCGCCTCGTCCTCCGGGATGCCGCGCGAGGCGAGGTAGAAGAGGTGCTCGTCGTCGAAGCGGCCGGTCGCGCTCGCGTGACCCGCGCCCTCGATGTCACCGGTCTCGATCTCGAGGTTGGGGATCGAGTCGGCACGCGTGCCGTCGGAGAGCACGAGGTTGCGGTTCTGCTCGTAGCTGTCGGTGCCGGTGGCCTCGCGCCCGATGAGCACGTCGCCCACCCACACGGTGCGGGCGCCCTCACCCTGCAGCGCGCCCTTGTAGTTGACGCGGCTGCGGGTGTGCGGGGCGTCGTGGTTCACGTACGGACGCTGCTCGAGGTGCTGCCCCGCGTCGGCGAAGTACACGCCGTAGAGCTCGACGTCGCCGCCCTGCTCCGCGAGGTGCGCGGTCGGCACGACCCGGACGACGCTGCCGCCGAGGGACACGACGAAGTGCTTGAGCTTGGCGTCGCGGCCGATGCGCGCGAAGTGGCTCGAAAGGTGAATCGCCTCGTCGTCCCACTCCTGCACCGAGACCACGGTGAGGTCGGCGCCCTCTCCCACGACGATCTCGACGTTCTCCGTGAGGAGCGCCTTGCCGCGGTTCTGCAGCACGACCGTGCCGCGGCTGTTCGGCGCGGCGGAGATCACCGTGTGCGCGCTCGTCGCGGTGCTGGGCAGCGACGAGCGGGTGAGCACGACGTGCTCGCCCTCCTCACCGGTGATCGCGACGGAGAGCGCCTTCTGAGCGGTCGACCACGCGAGCGCGGCCGCCTTCTCCTCGGGGATGCCCGCCGTGCCGATGAGCGCGTGGTCCATGCCGACCCACTCGACCGAGGCGCCGGCCGAAGCCTGCACGTCGATGTCGGCCGGGCTGCCGTCCGGGGATCCCGAGGTGAGCTCGGTGATCCGCCGGACGGGCATGAACTTCCACTCGAACTCCTGCCCCGTGACATCCGGGAACGCAGAAGGGTCGGTGGAGGTGAAGCGCTCGGAGCGGGTCTGCACCGGGACGGTGCCCTTCCCCCA
Organism: Desertivibrio insolitus; assembly: GCF_017355965.1. Taxonomy (GTDB): domain Bacteria; phylum Actinomycetota; class Actinomycetes; order Actinomycetales; family Microbacteriaceae; genus JAFIQW01. The sequence continues at coordinate 443,472 of NZ_JAFIQW010000004.1, read as the reverse complement.
GCCGCCGTGGCTGTGCTCGGTCAAGCCGTGCTGAGCGGGCGTCGTCTCTGCCGTGGTCATGTAACGGTGTGGTCCTTCCGTGGCCGGCCGGGGGTCAGCCGACGCTGCCTTCCATGCTCATCTCGATGAGCTTGTTGAGCTCGAGCGCGTACTCCATGGGCAGCTCGCGGGCGATCGGCTCGATGAAGCCGCGCACGATCATGGCCATGGCCTCGTCCTCCTCGAGTCCGCGGGACATGAGGTAGAACAGCTGCTCCTCGCTGACGCGGGAGACGGTGGCCTCGTGACCGAGCTGCACGTCGTCGACGCGGATGTCGATGGCCGGGTAGGTGTCGGACCGCGAGATGGTGTCGACGAGCAGCGCGTCGCACCGCACCGTGTTGGCGGAGTGGTGCGCGTTCTCGGCGACGCGGATCTCGCCGCGGTAGCCAGCGCGGCCGCCGCCGCGCGCGATCGACTTCGAGACGATCGACGAGGTCGTGTACGGCGCGAGGTGGACCATCTTGGCGCCCGCGTCCTGGTGCTGGCCGGGGCCGGCGAACGCGACGGAGAGGGTCTCGCCCTTGGCGTGCTCGCCGGTGAGGTAGATGGACGGGTACTTCATCGTGACCTTGGAGCCGATGTTGCCGTCGATCCACTCCATCGTCGCGCCCTCGTGCGCGACCGCACGCTTGGTGACGAGGTTGTAGACGTTGTTCGACCAGTTCTGGATCGTCGTGTAGCGAACGCGGGCGTTCTTCTTGACGACGATCTCGACGACGGCCGAGTGCAGGGAGTCCGACTTGTAGATCGGCGCCGTGCAGCCCTCGATGTAGTGGACGTAGCTGCCCTCGTCGGCGATGATCAGCGTCCGCTCGAACTGGCCCATGTTCTCCGTGTTGATGCGGAAGTAGGCCTGCAGCGGGATCTCGACGTGCACGCCCTTCGGCACGTAGACGAAGGAGCCGCCCGACCAGACGGCGGTGTTCAGCGCGGCGAACTTGTTGTCACCGGCCGGGATGACGGTGCCGAAGTACTCCTCGAAGAACTCCGGGTGCTCCTTGAGCGCGGTGTCGGTGTCCATGAAGATGACACCCTGACGCTCGAGGTCCTCCTGGATCTGGTGGTAGACGACCTCGGACTCGTACTGAGCCGCGACGCCGGCCACGAGGCGGGCGCGCTCGGCCTCGGGGATGCCGAGACGGTCGTAGGTGTTGCGGATGTCCTCGGGCAGGTCCTCCCAGCTCTGGGCCTGCTTCTCCGTGGACCGCACGAAGTACTTGATGTTGTCGAAGTCGATGCCCGAGAGGTCGGCGCCCCACGTCGGCATCGGCTTGCGCTGGAAGAGCTGGTAGCCCTTGAGCCGGTTCTTGAGCATCCACTCGGGCTCGTTCTTCTTGCGCGAGATGTCGGTGACGACCTCGTCGGAGATCCCCCGTCGCGCGGAAGCGCCGGCCTCATCGGAGTCGGCCCAGCCGAATTCGTACTGCCCGAGGCTCTCGAGTTCGGGTCGGTCGATCAGAACGTCTGACATGTGCACCTCTTTCTGCCGATTACAACCGTCGGGTCGGTACGGGCATTCCGCGCGCGTGATCATCGGCCACTCTTCGGTGGTCGAGAACGAATGTCGCGGGGCCTCGCTGCCTACACTGGACGGGCACCGATCGGCGGTCCCCCGCCCCTCGCCGTCCCAACGGGACGGATCGGTGGCGCCGGAGCCGTGCGGTCGACGCACGGTCCGCATGATTCTACAGGTCCCCCGCCCGGAATTGGGAGGAGCGGACAGGATGAGGGACAGCACAGTGACCGAGACCGATGCCCGCCGCGAGGGACCCTTCGCCCGCCTCTACGGGCGACTGCCGGACCGGCTCGGCAAGGGCATCCGCGTCTTCGCCTGGCTCTCGCTGATCAGTCACGTGCTCATCGTCGGAACCGGCGGTGCTGTGCGCCTCACGGGCTCCGGGCTCGGCTGCCCGACCTGGCCCGAGTGCCGGCCCGGTTCGCTCGTCGCGGTGCCCGAGATGGGCATCCACGGCGCGATCGAGTTCGGCAACCGCCTGCTCACGTTCCTGCTGATCGTCATCGCGGCGGTCACGTTCCTGCTCGTCGTGCGCGTGCGCGACCGCCGGCCCGACCTGTTCCGGCTGAGTCTCGCACTCGGCTTCGGCATCATCCTGCAGGCGGTCATCGGCGGCATCACGGTGCTGACGACGCTCGACCCCAACTACGTGCAGGCCCACTTCCTCGTCTCGATCGTGCTCGTCGTGCTCGCCACGGTGCTGGTCTTCCGCGTCTACGTCGGACCGCGCTCGTCGCACCGCGCCGCGCCGCTCTGGCTCGTGATCACGGCGCACGTGACGAGCTTCTTCGTCGCGGTGACGGTGTTCGCCGGCGCCCTGACGACCGGGTCCGGGCCGCACGCGGGCGACGACGCCGCGGCGCGCAACGGGCTCGACCCCGAGCTGATGCAGCACGTGCACAGCTGGCCCGCCTACATCGCCCTCGCGCTCACCCTCGTGCTCGTGGTCGCGTCGCGCACCTTCCCCTCCCGCGAGGAGGGCACCCGCCCGGCCGGCCGCAACGCGAGCCTCGCCCGCTACTCCCTGCTGCTGCTCGCCGTCGAGGTCGTGCAGATCGTGGTCGGCGTGACGCAGGCGCGGCTCGGCCTGCCCGAGCTGCTGGTCGGCGTGCACATGGTGCTCGCCTGCGTGCTCGTATCAGCGATGACCGCCGTCGTGCTCTCGCTCAAGGAGCCGGCGGGCAAGGTCACCGCGGCCACCGAGGACGAGCTGCTGCCCGAGACGACGACCGCGCAGTAGCGGACGCCGCCCGCCGTCGCCGAGCGGGGGCCTCTCTCGGCCCTCCGGTGTAGCTCGCCCGTGAATTGCGGGGCGACGTCCCCGCCGTCGCTCCCTGCGCCATCGAGCGACGGTCCTGCGCGCGCCGCCTGGATCCCGATCACGCACTCCGAACAAGCGCAGAACGAGACGCGGCGGCGCGTGACATCCGGATGCCGCGGGTTAGCGCTCGACCGTTGACCCGATCCTGCCTCGACGGCGTGCGGTCCTTGGCCCGGCGGATCAGCGGACGCGCTGAGTCCTTCGTCCGTGTCTGGGCGTGCTCGCAGCGGCACGTCACGAGGACGCAGTGCATCCCCGGTGCCCGGCTGCGGGCGAGCCGCCGGGCTAGAAGGGAAGCAGCGGGTCGACGCCGACGGCGACGAAGAGAAGGGTCAGGTAGCTGATCGAGGCGTGGAACACGCGCATCGGCTTGACCTCCTCGTCGCGGATCGCGGTCGCGTAGAGGCGGTGCGACTCGTAGAGGAACCAGCCGCCCGAGGCGAGCGCGGTCACCGTGTAGACGAGGCCCATCCCGGCGATCGGCACGAGCAGCAGCGAGCAGGCGACCGTCGCCCACGTGTAGAGCACGACCTGCAGGCCGACGACGGTGCGCGCGCGCACGGCGGCGAGCATCGGCACGTGGGCGGCGCGGTAGTCGTCGCGGTACTTCATCGACAGCGGCCAGTAGTGCGGGGGCGTCCAGAGGAAGACCACCGCGAAGAGCACGAGCGGCGCCCAGTCGATCGAGCCGGTCACGGCCGACCAGCCGATGAGCACCGGGAAGCAGCCGGCGATGCCGCCCCAGATGATGTTCTGCTCAGTGCGGCGCTTGAGCACGAGCGTGTAGACCACGACGTAGAAGAAGATCGCGGCGAGCGACAGGGCCGCGGCGACGACGTTGGTGAACACCGCGAGCCAGGCGATCGAGGCGAGCCCGAGCACCCAGGCGAATACGAGGGCCTCGCGGTCGCTCAGCTCGCCGGTGACGAGCGGACGGTTCTTCGTGCGCTTCATCAGCCGGTCGATGTCGCGGTCGATGTAGCAGTTGAACGCTCCGGCCGAGCCGGCGCTCATGGCACCGCCGACGAGCGTCGCGATGACGAGCCACGGGTTCGGGATGCCCTGGGCCGCGAGGATCATGACCGGTGCGGTCGTGACGAGCAGCAGCTCGACCACACGGGGCTTCGTCAGGGAGATGTAGGCCTTCACCTTGCGGCGGAACCTGGGTTCCGTGCCGCGGGTGCCCTCGTCGCGCGAGGTCGTGGTGATGGCGGCGTCCATGGATCCTTCGAAGGTGGTGGGGAGCGCAGCCAGTCTAATCGGCCCTTTGTTGCACAGTGTGCCGGGAGTGTCATCCGGTGCCTCCCGGGCTTCACTATGCTGAGAGATGCCTGCCGCCGCGCCCACGTGCTTCCGAGAGATCGCTTACGCGCGCGGCCGTGACGACGACGTGAAGGCAGGAGCCGTAGCGGTCGCGTCTTATCCCACGCGACCCGATCAAGAAGGGTCATCAGCACCAGTGACTGCTCTCCAGTGGGAACCCATCGACAACAAGGCGGTCGACACCGCTCGAATCCTCGCCGCCGACGCGGTGGAGAAGGTCGGAAACGGGCACCCCGGCACCGCGATGAGCCTCGCGCCCGCCGCATACCTCCTCTTCCAGAAGGTCATGCGCCGTGACCCCAGCGACAGCACCTGGATCGGGCGCGACCGCTTCATCCTCTCGGCGGGCCACAGCTCGCTGACCCAGTACGTGCAGTTCTACCTCGGCGGCTACGGCCTCGAGCTCGAGGACCTGCAGGCGCTGCGCACCTGGGGCTCGAAGACCCCGGGCCACCCCGAGTACGGCCACACCGACGGCGTCGAGATCACGACCGGCCCGCTCGGCCAGGGCCTCGCCTCGGCCGTCGGCTTCGCCTACGCCGCCCGCTACGAGCGCGGCCTGTTCGACCCCGAGGCCGCCCCGGGTGAGAGCGTCTTCGACCACACCATCTACGTCATCGCGAGCGACGGTGACATGCAGGAGGGCGTGACCAACGAGGCGGCCTCCCTCGCCGGTCACCAGAAGCTCGGCAACCTCGTCGTCATCTACGACGCGAACCAGATCTCCATCGAGGACGACACCGACATCGCCTTCACCGACGACGTCGCCAAGCGCTACGAGGCCAACCACTGGCACGTGCAGCACGTCGACTGGAAGAAGACGGGCGAGTACGTCGAGGACATCCAGGCCCTCTACGACGCGATCGAGGCCGCCAAGGCCGAGACCGACAAGCCCAGCGTGATCATCCTCAACACGATCATCGGCTGGCCCTCCCCCACCAAGCAGAACACCGGCAAGATCCACGGCTCCGCCCTCGGTGGCGAGGAGCTGGCCGCGGTCAAGGAGGTGCTCGGCTTCGACCCCGAGAAGACCTTCGAGGTCTCCGACGAGGTCATCGCCCACACCCGCAAGGCCGTCGAGCGCGGTCAGGCCGCCCACGCCGAGTGGAAGAAGGACTTCGACGCCTGGGCCGAGGCCAACCCCGAGCGCAAGGCGCTGCTCGACCGGCTCCTCTCGGGCGAGCTGCCCGAGGGCATCGAGGAGGCCCTCCCCGTCTTCGCCCCCGGCAAGGACGTCTCGACCCGCGCCGCCTCCGGCAAGGTCATCAACGCCCTCGCCGGCGTCGTGCCCGAGCTCTGGGGTGGCTCCGCAGACCTCGCGGAGTCGAACAACACGACCATCGAGGGCGCCAAGTCCTTCGTCCCCGCCGACCGCTCCACCAAGATGTGGCAGGGCGACCCCTACGGCCGCGTGCTGCACTTCGGCATCCGCGAGCACGCGATGGGCTCGATCCTCAACGGCATCGTGCTGCACGGCAACACCCGTCCGTTTGGCGGCACCTTCCTCATCTTCAGCGACTACATGCGCCCGGCCGTCCGTCTCGCCGCGCTCATGCAGGCGCCGACGATCTACGTCTGGACGCACGACTCCATCGCCCTCGGCGAGGACGGGCCGACGCACCAGCCGATCGAGCAGCTGACCGCGCTCCGCGCGATCCCGGGTCTCGACGTCGTGCGTCCCGCCGACGCCAACGAGGTCGCCTGGGCGTGGAAGACCATCCTCGAGCGTCGCAAGGGCCCGGCCGGCCTGGCGCTCACCCGTCAGAACATCCCCGTCTTCGAGCGTGGCGACGGCGAGGCATCCGGCGACACCTTCGCGAGCGCGAAGAACGTCGCGAAGGGCGCGTACGTGCTCGCCGAGGCCCCCAACGGCACCCCGGACGTGATCTTCATCGCGACCGGTTCCGAGGTGCAGATCGCCGTCGACGCCCGCGAGCAGCTCAAGGGCGAGGGCATCAACGCCCGCGTCGTCTCGGCGCCGAGCCTCGAGTGGTTCGCCGAGCAGAGCGACGAGTACCGCGAGCAGGTGCTGCCCTCGTCGGTCAAGGCACGCGTCTCGATCGAGGCCGGGCTCGGCCTGTCGTGGCGCCCGTGGATCGGCGACGCCGGCCGCAGCGTCTCGATCGAGCACTTCGGTGCCTCCGCCGACTACAAGACGCTGTACCGCGAGTTCGGCATGACGACGGAAGCCGCCGTCGCCGCCGCCAAGGACTCGCTGGCCGCCCTCTGAGCGACCGCCCTCCGGAAGAACCAGAAGACACGGAACGACGGCCGCCCAGGGCGACCGGGAGCAGGAATCATGAGCAACACGGACACCACTCAGAACACCCCGACCGCGGCTCTGTCGGCCGCCGGCGTCAGCATCTGGCTCGACGACCTCTCGCGTGAGCGGATCAAGGCCGCCGGCCTCGAGAAGCTCATCGAGGGTCGCAACGTCGTCGGCGTGACGACCAACCCGACGATCTTCGCGTCGGCTCTCGCCAAGGGCGAGGCCTACGACGAGCAGGTGCGCGAGCTGGCCCAGGCCGGCGCCGACGTCGACCAGGCCGTCTTCGACATCACGACGGCCGACGTCGGCAACGCGGCGGACATCTTCCGCTCGATCTACGACTCGACCGGCGGCTACGACGGCCGCGTGTCGATCGAGGTCGAGCCGGGTCTCGCCCACGACGCCGCCGGCACCACCGCCATGGCGAAGCGCCTGTGGGAGAAGATCGACCGCCCGAACGTCATGATCAAGATCCCGGCGACGGTCGAGGGTCTCGAGGCGATCGCGGACACCATCGCGGCGGGTATCAGCGTCAACGTGACCCTGATCTTCAGCCTCGAGCGCTACCGCGCGGTCATCAACGCCTACCTCACGGGTCTCGAGCGGGCCAAGGAGGCCGGCATCGACCTGTCGACCATCCACTCGGTCGCCTCGTTCTTCGTGTCGCGCGTCGACAGCGAGATCGACAAGCGCCTCGACGCGGTCGGCACCGACGAGGCGAAGGCCCTCAAGAGCAAGGCCGGCGTCGCGAACGCCCGCCTCGCCTACCAGGTCTACGAGCAGAGCTTCGCGACCGAGCGTGCGCAGGCCCTCCTCGCCGCCGGCGCGAACAAGCAGCGTCCGCTGTGGGCCTCGACCGGTGTCAAGGACCCGTCGCTGCCCGACACCCTGTACGTGACGAGCCTCGTGGCCGCCGACGTCGTGAACACCATGCCGGAGAAGACCCTCGAGGCCACCTTCGACCACGGTGAGATCACCGGTGACACCATCTCCGGCACCTACGAGGAGTCGAACCAGGTGCTCGACGCCGTCGCCGCCCAGGGCGTCTCGTACGACGAGGTCACCGAGCTGCTCGAGCGCGAGGGCGTCGAGAAGTTCGTCGTCTCCTGGAACGAGCTGCTCGACACCGTGACCGCCGCCCTGGAGGCCGCCAAGTGACCGTCTGGATCCACGCCACCGGCGCGGCCGGTGAAGCCGTCGAGCGGGTCGTCCCGCAGCTGATCGCGGACGAGGTCGCGAGCCGCATCACCGCGCTCGACGCGACCCTGTGGGGTCCGGACGCCGAGTCCGAGGCGTCGAAGCGCCTCGGCTGGACGTCGGCCGTCGCCGTGAGCCGTCCCCTCGTCGACGAGATCCTCGCCCTGCGCGAGGAGCTCGCCGGCAAGGGCGTCGACCACATCGTGCTCGCGGGCATGGGCGGCTCGTCGCTCGCGCCCGAGGTCATCACGCGCACCGAGGGCGTCGAGCTCACGGTGCTCGACTCCACCGACCCCGGCCAGGTGCTCTCCGCGCTGAACGACCGCCTCGAGCGCACCGCGCTCGTCGTGTCGTCGAAGTCGGGCTCGACCGTCGAGACCGACAGCCAGCGCCGGGTGTACGAGAAGGCGTTCAGCGACGCCGGCATCGACCCGACCGAGCGCATCGTCATCGTGACCGACCCGGGCTCGCCGCTCGACGAGTCGGCCCGCGCGACCGGCTACCGCGTCTTCAACGCCGACCCGACCGTCGGCGGACGCTACTCCGCGCTCACCGCGTTCGGCCTGGTGCCGAGCGGGCTCGCGGGTGCCGACATCCGCGGGCTGCTCGACGCCGCCGAGTCGGCGCTGCCGTCGCTCACGCAGGACGACGCCTCGAACCCGGGGCTCATCCTCGGCGCCGCGATCGCCGGCACGCAGCCGCTCAAGGACAAGCTCGCCATCGTCGCCGACGGCACCCACATCGTCGGCTTCGCGGACTGGGCCGAGCAGCTCATCGCCGAGTCGACGGGCAAGATCGGCCGCGGCCTGCTGCCGGTCGTCTTCGGCACGGATGCCCCCGAGCTCGCCGCTCCCCCGGCCGACCTGCAGGTCGTGCGCCTCGTCGCCGACCCGCGCGCGACCGAGGACGTGGCCGAGGGCGAGGTCGAGATGACCGGTCAGCTCGGCGCGCTCATGCTGACCTGGGAGTACGCCACCGCCGTCGCGGGCCGTCTCCTCGGCATCAACCCGTTCGACCAGCCCGACGTGGAGTCCGCCAAGGTCGCCGCGCGCGGCCTGCTCGACGCGCGCCCCGAGCCCGCCGCCCCGGCGTTCGCTGCGAGCGGCATCGAGGTGCGCGGCACGGAGTCCGTCGTCTCGGGCGTGGACAGCGTCGAGGACGCCGTGAAGGCGCTGCTCGCGCAGCTGCCCGAGAACGGCTACGTCTCGATCCAGGCCTACCTCGACCGGCTCCGCTACCCGGAGCTCGAGGCGCTGCGCGACAAGCTCGCCGCGGCGACCGGGCGTCCCGTCACCTTCGGGTGGGGCCCCCGCTTCCTGCACTCGACCGGCCAGTACCACAAGGGCGGCCCCGCGATCGGCGTCTTCCTCCAGATCACCGGCACGCCGGCGGAGGACCTCGAGATCCCGGAGCGTCCGTTCACGTTCGGTCAGCTCATCCAGGCTCAGGCCTCGGGTGACGCGTCGGTGCTCGAGGACCACGGTCGTCCGGTGCTCACGCTGACGCTGACCGACGCCGAGAGCGGCATCCGGGCCCTGCTCGCGGCGCTCTGACGCGCGCTCTGACATCCCCCAGAGAAAGAAGAACCCACACTCCATGCCACCGGTGGACATCACGCCGGAGTACAACCCGCTGCGGTTGCCCTCCGACCGCCGACTGAACCGCATCGCAGGGCCCAGCGCCCTCATCATCTTCGGCGTGACGGGCGACCTGTCGCGCAAGAAGCTGATGCCCGCCGTGTACGACCTCGCGAACCGGGGGCTTCTGCCCCCGGGCTTCGCGCTCGTCGGCTTCGCACGGCGCGACTGGGAGGACCAGGACTTCGAGAAGGTCGTCTACGAGGCGGTCAAGCAGTACGCCCGCACCCCGTTCGACGAGGACGTGTGGCGGCAGCTCGCACAGGGCATCCGCTTCGTGCAGGGCGAGTTCGACTCCGACGAGGCGTTCGAGCACCTGCGCGAGGTCGTGGACGAGCTCGACCGCGAGCGCGGCACGATGGGCAATCACGCCTACTACCTGTCGATCCCCCCGAAGGCGTTCCCGCTCGTCACCGAGCAGCTGCGCAAGTCGGGGCTCGCCGACCAGGTGGAGGGCAAGTGGCGGCGCGTCGTCATCGAGAAGCCGTTCGGTAGCGACCTCAAGACCGCCCGCGAGCTCAACGCGGTCGTCGAGAGCGTCTTCCCGCCGGACTCGGTGTTCCGCATCGACCACTACCTCGGCAAGGAGACGGTCCAGAACATCCTCGCGCTGCGGTTCGCCAACCAGCTGTTCGAGCCGATCTGGAACGCCAACTACGTCGACCACGTGCAGATCACGATGGCCGAGGACATCGGCGTGGGCGGCCGTGCCGGCTACTACGACGGCATCGGCGCTGCGCGCGACGTCATCCAGAACCACCTGCTCCAGCTGCTCGCGCTGACCGCGATGGAGGAGCCCGTCTCCTTCGACGCGGCCGACCTGCGGGCCGAGAAGGAGAAGGTGCTCTCGGCCGTGCGGCTGCCGAAGGACCTCGCCACGGCGACGGCCCGCGGCCAGTACTCCAGCGGCTGGCAGGGTGGCGAGCGCGTGCCCGGCTTCCTCGAGGAGGAGGGGATGAACCCCGAGTCCACGACGGAGACCTTCGCGGCCATGCGACTCGACATCGGCACCCGGCGCTGGTCGGGCGTGCCGTTCTATCTGCGTGCCGGCAAGCGTCTCGGTCGCCGCGTGACCGAGATCGCCGTGGTCTTCAAGCGCGCGCCGCAGTACCTCTTCGCCGAGGCGCAGACGGCGGCGCTCGGGCAGAACGCCCTCGTCATCCGCGTGCAGCCCGACGAGGGCGTCACGATCCGCTTCGGCTCGAAGGTACCGGGCGCGGGCATGCAGGTGCGCGACGTGACGATGGACTTCGGCTACGGCCACGCGTTCACCGAGGCGAGCCCCGAGGCGTACGAGCGACTCATTCTCGACGTGCTCCTCGGCGACCCGCCCCTGTTCCCCCGCCACGAGGAGGTCGAGCTCTCCTGGAAGATCCTCGACCCGATCGAGGAGTTCTGGGCGACCCAGGGTCAGCCCGAGCAGTACCGTCCCGGTACGTGGGGCCCGTCGTCCGCCGACGAGCTCCTCGCCCGGGACAACCGAGTCTGGAGGCGTCCGTGATCGTCGATCTGCCCGACACCACGACGAGCGCGGTCTCGAAGACCCTCGTCAAGATCCGCGAGGAGGGCGGCGCCGTCGCCCTCGGTCGCGTGCTGACCCTCGTCATCGCCGCGACGCTCGGTGAGGAGGAGGAGGCGATCGAGGCCGCGAACGACGCGAGCCGCGAGCACCCCATGCGGGTCATCGTCGTCTCCGCCGACCGCACCGGCGCCACCAAGAACGAGGAGGGGCGCCTCGACGCCCAGATCCGCGTCGGTGGCGACGCCGGCGCGAGCGAGGTCATCGTGCTCCGCGCCTACGGGGACACCGCGAGCGACGAGGAGGGGCTCGTCACGGCGCTGCTGCTGCCCGACGCTCCCGTCGTCGCCTGGTGGCCCGGCCCCGCGCCGCAGTCCATCGGCCGGTCCGCTCTCGGGCGCATCGCTCAGCGCCGGATCACGGATGCCGCCAGCGCGCCCGACCCGGACGAGGCCATCCGTGCTCTCGGCTCCTCGTACACGCCGGGCGACACCGACTTCGCCTGGACGCGGCTCACGCTGTGGCGCGCCCAGCTCGCCGCGGTGCTCGACCAGCCGCCGTACGAGCAGATCACCGCGGTCGAGGTGAGCGGCGCCGCCGACTCCCCCTCGACGCTCCTGCTCGCCGCGTGGCTGCAGCTGCAGCTGCAGGTGCCCGTGCACCTCGAGTTCACGAGCCGGGCGACCGGGTCGAGCGGCATCCACGGGGTGCGGCTGCACCGGGCATCCGGGATCGTCGAGCTCGAGCGCTCCGTGCCGAACGTCGCGACCCTCTCGCAGCCCAACCAGCCGACCCACGACATCTCCCTGCCGCGCCGCAGCCTCCGCGACTGCCTCGCCGAGGAGCTGCGCCGCATGGGCCCGGACGACCTCTTCGGTGCCGTCGTTCGTCAGGGCGTCGGTCAACTGGAGGTTCCGAGCACGGTAGCCTCGGAAGGGTGAGTGGCTTTCTAGCGGGAGGCGAGGTCGGCTCCCGATGACGAACGAACGGCGGGTGCTGGTTCACCCGGATAAGGCGTCCCTGGCCGGGTCGGTGGCGGCGCGGTTCCTGACGAAGATGATCGACATCCTCGACGAGAAGGAACTCGCGCACGTCGCCCTGACCGGCGGCACGATGGGTTCCGCGGTGCTCGAGGCGATCAACGCCTCGGCCGCGCGGGACACCCTCGATTGGTCGCGCGTGCACTTCTGGTGGGGTGACGAGCGCTGGCTGCCCGCCGGCGACCCCGAGCGCAACGAGGTGCAGGCGCGCGCAGCGCTGCTCGACCACCTGCCGCTCGCGCCGGAGCAGATCCACCCCTTCGCGGCGTCGGACGCCGGCATCGGCCTCGACGAGGCGTCCGCGCAGTATGCGGCCGAACTCCGTGCCGCGGCGCCCGAGGGCAAGAAGGCGCCTGTCTTCGACATCCTGTTCCTCGGCGTCGGACCCGACGGGCACATCGCGTCGCTCTTCCCGGAGCGGAGCGGACCGAAGGTGACCGAGGAGTGCGTGATCTCGGTGCGCAACTCCCCCAAGCCGCCGCCGGAGCGGCTCAGCCTCACCCTGCCCGTCATCAACTCGGCGGACCGGATCTGGCTCGTGCTCGCCGGCAGCGACAAGGCGGGCGCACTCGGCCTCGCCCTCGCCGGCGCGAGCGTGCACGAGGTGCCTGCCGCGGGTGCGCAGGGACGCAAGCGCACGGTGTTCTTCGTCGACAAGGACGCAGCCGCCGAGGTGCCCGAGAACCTCATCGCGCCGAGCTACTGACCGGCGCACACGACGAGAAAGCCCCGCGGATGAATCATCCGCGGGGCTTCTTCGTTGCGTTGCGAGCGCTTACGGGGCCGTCGTGCCGCGACGGGCGCGCAGCTGCTGCAGCGCCTCCTCGAGGAGCTGGGCGGCCTCCTCGTCGGTGCGGCGCTCCTTCACGTAGGCGAGGTGCGTCTTGTACGGCTCGGTCTTCGGCATGAGTGGAGGGTTCTCCTTGTCACGACCGGCCGGGAGACCCGACTGCGGGCAATCGATGACGTCGGGGATCTCCTCCGTGGGCAGGTTCGCCGCGAAGTAGCGGACCGTCTCGTTGCCGAGGGCGTCCCAGTACGACACGGCGACACGCTCGGCGTGGAACCCGCGGTCCTGCTCCCCCATCGGGCCGGCGCCGACGCGCGACCCCCGGATTGCGCTGCTTCCTGCGACCATGGCTACGCTCCCGCGTTGAACTTGGTGATGAGCCCGAGCACGATCACGCACGTGATCCAGACGAGCCCGAGGATGATGGTGATCCGGTTCAGGTTGCGCTCGGCCACCCCCGACGCACCGAGGCTGGAGGTGACGCCGCCGCCGAACATGTCGGAGAGGCCGCCACCGCGTCCGCGGTGGAGCAGGATGAGCAGGGTCAGCAGCAGGCTGGTGATGCCCAGGATGACCTGCAGGACGACTGCGAGAATCTCCACGAAGAGCCTTTCGAACCGTAGTGAAACGGATGTCAGTATAACGGAGCGCTGAAAGACGGCCGAGAGACCGCCTCCGGCGGGTCAGATGCCGACGTGCTTCTGGAAACGGGCGATGCTCGAGAACTCGTCGACGTCGAGGCTCGCCCCGCCGACGAGAGCCCCGTCGACGTTCGCCTGGCGCATGAAGCTCGCGATGTTGGCCGCCTTGACCGAACCGCCGTAGAGGATGCGCGTCCTCGATGCGAACTCCTCGCCGAGCGCGGGACGCAGCGTGTCGCGCAGGGCGGCGCAGACGGTCTCCGCCTGCTCCGGCGTTGCGGCCTGACCGGAACCGATCGCCCAGACGGGCTCGTACGCGACGACGATCTCGGCGTCCGCCGGAACCGACTCGAGCACCCGCGTGAGCTGCGCCACGGGGACGGCGCTCGCGCCGTGCTTCTCGAGGTCCTCGGCCGTCTCGCCGACGCACACCACTGGCACGATGCCGTGGCGGAGGGCCGCGGCTGTCTTGGCCGCGACGACCTCGTCGGTCTCGTCGTGCAGCGTGCGCCGCTCGCTGTGACCGATGATCACGTACGAGCACTCGAGCTTCGCGAGGAACGCACCGCTGATCTCGCCGGTGTAGGCCCCGGAGTCGTGCTGCGAGAGGTCCTGAGCGCCGTAGCCGAGCTCGAGCTTGTCCGCCGACACGAGCGTCTGCACGCTGCGCAGGTCGGTGAACGGCGGGAACACGGCGACCTCGACGGCCGAGTAGTCGTGCTGCGCGTCCTTCAGAGCCCAGGCGAGCTTCTGCACGAACGCGATCGACTGCAGGTGGTCGAGGTTCATCTTCCAGTTGCCGGCGATGAACGGGGTACGGAGCGTGGTCACTGGTTCCATCCGAGGATCGTGAGGCCGGGCAGTTCCTTGCCCTCGAGGAACTCGAGGCTCGCGCCGCCGCCGGTCGAGATGTGGCCGAACTGGTCGTCGGAGAAGCCGAGCGCGCGCACGGCGGCCGCGGAGTCTCCACCGCCGACGACGGCGAGACCGTCGACCTCGGTCAGCGCCTGCGCGACGGCCTTCGTGCCCGCCGCGAACGGCTCGAGCTCGAAGACGCCCATGGGGCCGTTCCAGAACACGGTCTTCGCGCCGCGGACGATCTCGGCGAACTGCGCCGCCGAGTCGGGCCCGATGTCGAGACCGAGGCCGCCGGAGCCGAACGGAGTGTCCTCGATCGTGTCGGCCGCGGTCACGACGTGCTCCGCGTCGGCGCCGAACTTCGACGCCACGACGACGTCGGTCGGCAGCACGATGCTGATGCCCCGCTGCTCCGCCTCGGCGAGGTAGCCGCGCACGGTGTCGAGCTGATCCTCCTCGAGCAGGCTCGAGCCCACCTTGTGGCCCTGAGCCGCGAGGAAGGTGAACAGCATGCCGCCGCCGATCAGCAGCGTGTCTACGCGGGGCAGCAGGTGCTCGATCACGCCGAGCTTGTCGGAGACCTTCGAGCCGCCGAGCACGACCGCGTAGGGGCGCTCGGGCGACTCGGTGAGGCGTTCCAGCACCTCGAGCTCGGAGGCGATGAGGGTGCCGGCCGCGCTCGGCAGCAGCTCCGCGAGCTCGTACACGCTCGCCTGCTTACGGTGGACGACGCCGAAGCCGTCGGAGACGAAGGCGTCGCCGAAGGCCGCGAGCTTCTCGGCGAAGGCCCGGCGTTCACCGGGATCCTTCGACGTCTCCCCCGGGTTGAACCGGAGGTTCTCGAGCAGCGCGACCTCGCCCTCACCGAGCGACGAGACTGTCTCCTGCGCGCCGCTGCCGACGGTGTCGGCCGCGAACGCGACCGGCTTCGACAGCAGCTCGGAGAGCCGGCCCGCGACCGGGCGGAGCGAGTACTTCTCGTCGGGGGCGCCGTCGGGGCGACCCAGGTGCGAGACGATCACGACGGACGCGCCGTCGTTGAGCAGGGCGTTGAGCGTCGGCAGGGACGCGCGGATACGGCCGTCGTCGGTGATGACCCCGTCCTTCAGAGGGACGTTGAGGTCACACCGGACGACGACCGTCTTGCCGCGCAGCGACCCGAGGCTGTCGAGCGTGCGGAGCGCCATGGTGAGGCTCAGAGACGCTCGGCGACGTACTCGGTGAGGTCGACGAGGCGGTTCGAGTAGCCCCACTCGTTGTCGTACCACGCCGAGAGCTTGACCTGGTTGCCGATCACACGGGTCAGGCCCGCGTCGAAGATCGACGAGTGCGGGTCGGTGACGATGTCGCTCGAGACGATCTCGTCCTCGGTGTACTTCAGGATGCCCTTGAGGTAGCCGTTCGCGGCCTCCCGGTAGACGGCCTTGATGTCGTCGACCGAGGCGGACTTCGACGCGGTGACGGTGAGGTCCGTGATCGAGCCGGTCGGGACCGGGACGCGGAGGGCGAAACCATCGAGCTTGCCGACCAGCTCGGGCAGCACGAGGCCGATGGCCTTCGCGGCACCCGTCGAGGTCGGGACGATGTTGACTGCGGCAGCGCGGGCGCGACGGAGGTCGGAGTGCGGGCCGTCCTGGAGGTTCTGGTCGGCGGTGTAGGCGTGGACCGTGGTCATGAGACCGCGCTCGATGCCGAACTCGTCGTTGAACACCTTGGCGAGCGGCGCGAGGCAGTTCGTGGTGCAGGACGCGTTGGAGATGATGTGGTGCGACTCGGGGTCGTACGACTCGTGGTTGACGCCCATGACGAAGGTCGCGTCCTCGCCCTTGGCGGGCGCGGAGATGAGCACCTTCTTGGCGCCGGCCTGGATGTGCTTGCGCGCGTCCTCGGCGTTGGTGAAGCGGCCCGTCGACTCGATGACGATGTCGACGCCGTGGTCGCCCCAGCCGAGGGCGGCGGGGTCGCGCTCCTCGAGCACCGTGATCGGCTTGCCGTTCACGATGATCTGGTCGCCCGCGAGCTCCACGTCGGCGTCGAGACGGCCGGTGATCGAGTCGTACTTGAGCAGGTGCGCGAGCGCCTTGTTGTCGGTCAGGTCGTTGACGGCGACGATCTCGAGGTCGCTGCCCTTGGCGAGAGCCGCGCGGAAGTAGTTCCGGCCGATGCGGCCGAAGCCGTTGATACCGATCTTGACGCTCACAAATACTCCTGGTTGTGGGTCATGCGCCCCGGCAGGCGCTTGTTCTGAGGGGAGGACGACAGGCGCCCGGGATCCGATGGACCCCGGGCGTGCCATCGATTACGACAGTAGCAGCAGCCCGGAAGCGCCCGAACGGGCGGCCTCGAACCGCGCCTGGGCGTCCGCCCAGTTCACGATGTTCCACCACGCCTTGACGTAGTCGGCCTTGACGTTGAAGTAGTCGAGGTAGAAGGCGTGCTCCCACATGTCGAGCTGGAGCACGGGGATGGTGCCGAGCACCGTGTTGCCCTGCTGGTCGAACAGCTGGTGGATGACGAGGCGCTGACCGATGGCGTCCCATGCGAGCACCGCCCAGCCGGAGCCCTGCAGACCGGTCGCGGCGGCGGTGAAGTGGCCGCGGAAGCCGTCGAAGGAGCCGAAGTACTCGTCGATCGCGGCCGCGAGCTCGCCGGTGGGCTTGTCGCCGCCGTCCGGCGAGAGGTTGTTCCAGAAGACCGAGTGGTTCACGTGGCCGCCGAGGTTGAACGCGAGGTCCTTCTCGAGCTTGTTGACGTTGGTGAAGTCGCCCTTCTCGCGGGCCTCGGCGAGCTTCTCGATCGCCGTGTTCGCACCGGCGACGTAGGTGGCGTGGTGCTTGTCGTGGTGCAGCTCCATGATGCGCGCACTGATGTGCGGCTCGAGCGCCGCGTAGTCGTACGGCAGGTCCGGCAGCGTGTACTCGGCCAAGAGGATCTCCTTCTCGTAGCGGCCCGGCCGGCACGGCACACGGCCGTCCGCCGGGAGACTCTTCGAGTCTAGAGAGAGCAACCCGAACCCGGACTGAAAGCTTCCTGACGCGGGAACGTCCGGCCCGTGATCGGGTCAGACGTCCTGGAGCTCGGGCGGCAGGTTCGCGTCGGTGCCGGGGATGCCGCGCTCGCTCGCGCGCTTGTCGGCCATCGCGAGGAGGCGGCGCACGCGACCGGCCACGGCGTCCTTCGTCATGGGCGGGTCGGCGTGCTGGCCGAGCTCGTCGAGGCTCGCGTCGCGGTGGGCGAGGCGCAGCTCGCCGGCGTAGCGCAGGTGCTCCGGCACCTCGTCGCCGAGGATCTCGAGCGCCCGCTCGACCCGGGCGCACGCCGCGACGGCGGCCTGCGCGGAACGACGGAGGTTCGCGTCGTCGAAGTTCACGAGACGGTTGGCGGTGGCCCGCACCTCGCGGCGCTGACGCATCTCCTCCCACGCGGCGACGCTCTCGTGCGCACCCATGTGCACGAGCATCGCGCTGATCGCCTCGCCCTCCCGGATGACGACGCGGTGCACGCCGCGCACCTCGCGGGCCTTCGCGGCGATGCCGAGCCGGCCGGCGGCGCCGACGAGCGCCATCGCGGCCTCGTTGCCGGGGCAGCTGATCTCGAGCGCGGCCGAGCGGCCGGGGTCGGTGAGGGTTCCCTGGGCGAGGAAGGCTCCGCGCCAGACGGCAGCCAGCTCCTCGCGGGAGCCGGTCGTGAGCCGGTTGGGCAGGCCGCGGATCGGACGGCGGCGCTGATCGAGCAGGCCTGTCTGACGGGCGAGGGTCTCCCCCGCCTCGACGACGCGGACGAGGTACTGGCTGGACCGGCGCATGCCGGAGGCCGAGATGACCGAGACCTCGCTGCGCACGCCGTAGAGCTCGGCGAGGTCCTTCCGCACGCGGCGGGCGAGGTTGGCGGTGTCGAGCTCCGCCTCGACCGCGATGCGGCCGGAGATCAGGTGGAGGCCGCCGGCGAACCGGAGCACCGTCGCGAGCTCCGCCGCGCGCACCGTCGTCTTGCCGACCTCGATGCGGGTCAGTTCGTCCTTCACGTCCGCTGTCAGCGCCATGCCGATCCTCTCCTCCCCCCGGGCTGCGGTCGGGGTTCAACCGCGGCCGGGCTCACTCACGTCCCAGGTCGCGGTGCTTCACGTTGACGGCCACGCCGGGCAGGGCACGCAGCTCGCGAGCGAGGCGCTCCGCCATGGCGATCGAGCGGTGCTTGCCGCCCGTGCAGCCGATCGCGATCGTCGCGTGGCGCTTGTTCTCGCGCTGGTATCCCGCGAGAACGGGCGTCAGCGCCTTCGCGTAGGCCTCGATGAAGTCCGTCGCGCCCGGTTGACCGAGCACGTAGTCTCTCACCTCCGCGTCGAGTCCGGTGGACGAGCGCAGTTCCGGCACCCAGTACGGGTTCGGCAGGAAGCGCGCGTCGGCCACGGCATCCGCGTCGGTCGGGGTGCCGTACTTGAACCCGAAGCTCATCACGGTCACCTGCACCCCGGGCGTGTCGTCCTCCCGGAACGCCTCCGTGATCGCGTTCGCGAGCTGGTGGATGTTCATGTCGGACGTGTCGATGATGCGGTCGCTCATGCCGCGCAGCTCGCTCATCCGGGCGCGCTCGGCGAGGATGCCGTCGAGCAGAGTGCCGCCGCCCTGCAGCGGGTGCGGGCGGCGCACCTGCTCGAAGCGACGCACGAGCACGGCGTCGGTGGCGTCGAGGAAGAGCACACGCACGTTCGCTCCGCCGGTGCGCAGCGCCTGCACGGCGGCGTGCGCCTCGGAGAAGAGCGCGCCGCCGCGGACGTCGATGACCGCGGCGATCTTCGGCAGCGTGTCGCCGGCGTGCTCGGCGAGGTCGACGAGCGTGTTGATGAGCTGCGGCGGCAGGTTGTCGACGACGTACCAGCCGAGGTCCTCGAGCGCGTTGCCGACGGTGGAGCGACCGGCACCGGACATCCCGGTCACGATCAGCACTTCCTGCTGGGCCTTCGCCTCGCTCATAGATCCTCTCGCGACCCGATCGGGGTGGGTAAGGGGGAACGGATGCCTCGGCGGCCCGTCCCACGGCGCCCGGCGTCCCGTGCAGCAACTCTAGTCATCGCGCCTCAGGCCCTGAGCCGCTCGTAGATCGCTCTCGCGGTGGTGGGGCCGACGCCCTTGGCTTCGGCGATCTCGCTCTCGGTCGCGGACTTCAGCCGCTTGACCGAGCCGAAGTGCTTCAGCAGCTCCTTGACCCTGGCCGGTCCGAGGCCGGGGATCTCGGAGAGCACGCTCGAGATGTCGCGTCCGCGCTTCTGCCGCTGGTAGCTGATCGCGAAGCGGTGGGCCTCGTCGCGGATGCGCTGGAACAGGAACAGGGCGTCGCTGTTGCGCGGCAGGATGACGGGGAAGTCGCTGTCGGGCAGCCAGATCTCCTCGAGGCGCTTCGCGATGCCGCAGAGGGTGATCCCCTCGACGCCGCTCTCGTCGAGGGCGCGCTTCGCGGCGGCGACCTGGGGTTGGCCGCCGTCGACGATGAGTAGGTTCGGCGGGTAGGAGAACTTCTTCGGCTTGCCCTCGTCGGCGGCCTCGTCGCGGTTCTCCTCCTCGGGGTCGCGGAGGTAGGCGAGGCGTCGGGTGAGCACCTGGTACAGCGACTCGGTGTCATCCGTCGACTCGGCGATGGAGAAGCGGCGGTACTGGTCCTTGCGCGGGAGGCCGTCCTCGAACACGACCATCGACGCCACGATGTTGGTGCCCTGCAGGTGGGAGACGTCGTAGCACTCCATCCGCAGGGGCGCGTCGTCCATGCCGAGGGCGTCCTGGATGGCGCTCAGCGCCTCGGAGCGGGCGGTGAAGTCGGCGCTGCGGCGCATCTTGTAGAGCGTGAGGGCCTGCGCGGCGTTCTGCGTCGCGGTCTCGAGCACGCCGACCTTGTCGCCGCGCTGCGGGACGAGCAGTTCGACCCGGCCGCGGTCGCGCCGGTCGGTGAGCCACTCCTCGAGCTGGTCGCGGTCCTCGGGGTACACCGGCACGATGATCTCCCGCGCAGGCTCGTCGCCCTCCTCGTAGGCGCTCTGCAGGATCGAGTCGACGAGACCGCCGGTGTCGATGTCGAGCTCCTTGTCGACGACCCAGCTGCGCGTTCCGCGGATGCGGCCGCCGCGCACGACGAACTGCTGCACCGAGGCGGCGAGCTCGTCCTCCGCGATGCCGAAGACGTCGGCGTCGACGTTGTTGCGCAGCACGACGGCGCTCCGCTCGAGCACGGCGGTCATCGCCGCGATGCGGTCGCGGGCCTTCGCCGCCGTCTCGTAGTCGAACTCCGCGGCCGCCTGTTTCATCAGGCGCTCCTGCTCGGTGATGAAGCGCCGGTCGTTGCCCGCCATGAACGAAGCGAACTCCTCGACGATGCGGCGGTGCTCCTCGATCGTGACGCGGCCGGAGCACGGCCCCCCGCAGCGGCCGATCTGGCCGGGGAAGCAGGGGCGACCGGTCTGCATCGCGCGCTTGTAACTGGCGTCCGAGCACGTGCGGATCGGGAACGCCTTGATCATCAGGTCGATCGTCTCCCGCACCGCCCAGATCTTCGGGTACGGCCCGAAGTAGCGGGCGCCCTTGATGCGGTGATTGCGGGTGACGATGACCCGGGGAGCCTCGTCCGCCATCGTCAGCGCCATGTAGGGGTACGACTTGTCGTCCCGGAACTTGACGTTGAAGGGCGGGTTGAACTCCTTGATCCAGGTGTATTCGAGCTGCAGCGCCTCGATGTCGCTGCCGACGACGGTCCACTCGACCTTCGCGGCGGTGAGCACCATGCGGCGCGTGCGCTCGTGCAGGCTGTACAGCGGCGCGAAGTAGTTGTTCAGCCGCTGCCGGAGGTTCTTCGCCTTCCCGACGTAGAGCACTCGCCCGTTGGGGTCGAGGAAGCGGTACACGCCCGGATCGGTCGGAATCTCTCCCGGCCGGGGCCGGTAGTCGACGGTCTGGGTGCGCGGGAGGGTTGTTGCGGAGGGGTAACGAGCCATGTCAGGCGGCCGTACCCGCCTTCTGACGCTCGCCGTGCACCCGCACCGGCTCCGTGCCGAGGATCTCCTCGAGGAAGCGGCCGGTGTGGCTCTCGGGAACCCGCGCGATCTGCTCCGGAGTGCCCGTCGCGAGGATCGTGCCGCCGCCGGCGCCGCCCTCGGGGCCGAGGTCGATGATCCAGTCGGCGCTCTTGATGACGTCGAGGTTGTGCTCGATCGTGATCACGGTGTTGCCCTTGTCGACGAGCCCGTTGAGCACCATCAGGAGCTTGCGCACGTCCTCGAAGTGGAGGCCCGTCGTCGGCTCGTCGAGCACGTACACGGTGCGCCCGTTCGAGCGGCGCTGCAGCTCGGTCGCGAGCTTGACGCGCTGCGCCTCGCCACCCGAGAGGGTCGTGGCGCTCTGACCGAGCCGCACGTAGCCGAGCCCGACGTCGACGAGCGTCTTCAGGTAGCGGTGGATCGCGCTGATCGGCTCGAAGAACTCGGCGGCCTCGGCGATTGGCATGTCGAGCACCTCGGCGATGTTCTTGCCCTTGTAGTGCACCTGGAGGGTGTCGCGGTTGTACCGCGCTCCCCCGCACACCTCGCACGCGACGTAGACGTCGGGCAGGAAGTTCATCTCGATCTTGATGGTGCCGTCGCCCGAGCAGTTCTCGCAGCGGCCGCCCTTGACGTTGAAGCTGAACCGGCCGGGCAGGTAGCCGCGGGCCTTGGCCTCGACGGTCTCGGCGAAGAGGGTGCGGATGCGGTCGAAGACGCCCGTGTACGTCGCCGGGTTCGAGCGCGGCGTGCGCCCGATCGGAGCCTGGTCGACGTGCACGACCTTGTCGAGGTCGTCGAGTCCGCGCACCCGGGTGTGCTTGCCCGGGATCTGGCGGGCGCCGTTGAGGTTGTTGGCGAGCACCTTGTAGAGGATGTCGTTGACGAGCGTGCTCTTGCCCGAGCCGCTGACCCCGGTGACCGCGACGAACGCGCCGAGCGGGAAGTCGACCGAGACGTTCTGGAGGTTGTTCGCCCGGGCGCCCTCGACCGTCAGCTGCCGCTTGCGGTCGATCTTGCGGCGCTTCTTCGGCACCTCGATCGCGCGCCGGCCGGCGATGTAGTCGCCCGTGACCGACTTGCGGTTGGCGATGAGCGCGTCGTAGTCGCCCGAGTGGATGACCTCGCCGCCGTGCTCCCCGGCCCCGGGGCCGATGTCGACGATCCAGTCCGCGGTGCGGATGGTGTCCTCGTCGTGCTCGACGACGATGAGCGTGTTGCCGAGGTTCTTGAGCTTGACGAGGGTGTCGATGAGGCGGCGGTTGTCGCGCTGGTGCAGCCCGATCGAGGGCTCGTCGAGCACGTACAGCACGCCGGTCAGGCCCGACCCGATCTGGGTGGCCAGGCGGATGCGCTGCGCCTCGCCGCCCGAGAGCGACCCGGCCGACCGCGACAGGGTGAGGTAGTTGAGCCCGACCTCGATGAGGAACTCGAGGCGGGCGCGGATCTCGCGCAGCACGGCCGCGGCGATGTGCGCCTCGCGGTCGGTGAGGCGGAGCATCTGCATGAAGTCGTACGTCTCGGCGAGGCTCAGCTCGGCAACGTCCGCGATGCTGCGCTCGTGCACGAGCACGCTCAGCACCTCGGGCTTCAGCCGCTTGCCCTTGCAGACGGGGCACGGCACCTCGCGCAGGTACTCGCCGAAGCGGGCGCGCTGCGTGTCGGTCTCGGCCTCGAGGTACTTGCGCTCGATGTAGGGAATGACGCCCTCGAAGCCGGTGGAGTACTTCATCTCGCGGCCGTAGCGGTTGCGCCACTTGACGACGACCTCGAAGTCGTTGCCCTTGAGCACCGCCTCCTGCACGTCCTCGTTGAGGTCGCGCCACGGGGTGTCGAGCGAGAAGCCCAGGTCGCGGGCGAGTCCGTCGAGCAGCTTGCCGAAGTAGTTGAACAGGCCCTTGCCGGAGTTGGTCCACGGCAGGATCACGCCGTCGTTGAGGCTCAGCTCCTCGTCGCCGAGCAGCAGGTCGGGGTCGACCGCCATGCGGGTGCCGAGGCCGGAGCACTCGGGGCAGGCGCCGAACGGCGCGTTGAACGAGAACGTGCGCGGCTCGATCTCGGAGAGCTGGAGCGGGTGCCCGTTCGGGCAGGACAGCTTCTCGCTGAACGTGCGCCAGGCCTTGTCGCCCTCCTCGTCGACGTAGTTGATCGTCACGAGCCCGTCGGTGAGCCGCAGCGCGGTCTCGAGGGAGTCGGTGAGGCGGGTCAGGATGTCGGGGCCGGCGACGAGACGGTCGACGACGACCGAGATGTCGTGCTTGATCTGCTTCTTCAGCTTCGGCGGGTTCGTGAGCTGCACCATCTCGCCGTCGACGATCGCGCGGGAGTACCCGGATGCCGCGAGCTCCTTGAAGAGGTCGACGAACTCGCCCTTCTTCTGCGAGACGACGGGGCTCAGCACCTGGTAGCGGGTGCGCTCGGGCAGGGCCATGAGCTGGTCGGCGATCTGCTGCACCGACTGCTTCTCGATCCGCTCGCCGCAGATCGGACAGTGCGGTACGCCGATGCGCGCCCAGAGCAGACGCATGTAGTCGTAGATCTCGGTGATCGTGCCGACGGTCGACCGCGGATTGCGGTTGGTCGACTTTTGGTCGATCGACACGGCGGGGCTCAGGCCCTCGATGAAGTCGACGTCGGGGCGGTCGACCTGGCCCAGGAACTGGCGGGCGTACGCGGAGAGCGACTCGACGTAGCGGCGCTGGCCCTCGGCGAAGATCGTGTCGAAGGCGAGCGAGGACTTGCCCGATCCGGAGAGCCCCGTGAACACGACGAGAGAGTCGCGCGGGATCTCGAGATCGACGTCCTTGAGGTTGTGGACGCGAGCGCCCCTCACGGAGAGCTTGTGGGAGCCTTCGACAGACGAGATCGACACTCTGTCAATTGTACGAAGACCACCGACATCGCCGCCGGACGTTCGCCCTCGGCGGCATCCGGTTGCTGGTGCCGGACTCCGGGCGGGCCGTTTCCGCCCCATTCGCTGGGCTGGAGAGAAGCGGGGCGGCGGATGCCACGGCGCACGCGCTCCGCAGCATCCGCTCGTCGGCTAGATGTGGCCGGCCGCGCTCATCTGCCGCAGCTCCTTCTTGAGGTCGGAGACCTCGTCGCGGAGTCGCGCGGCGAGCTCGAACTTGAGCTCGGCCGCCGCCTGCAGCATCTGCTCGTTGAGGTCGGCGATGACGGACTCGAGCTCGTTCGCGCCCTGGGCGGCGAGCCCTGTCGTGCGGAGGTTCGGCGTCGGCGACTTCTTCTTGCCGCCGTCGCGCCCCGCGAGCAGGGCGGCCGTGTCGGCGCCCTCGCGGGCGAGCAACTCGGTGATGTCGCCGATCTTCTTGCGCAGCGGCTGCGGGTCGATGCCCCGCTCCTCGTTGTACGCGATCTGCTTCGCCCGGCGCCGGTTCGTCTCGTCGATCGCGAGCGCCATCGAGTCGGTCAGCGTGTCGGCGTACATGTGCACCTGGCCCGACACGTTGCGCGCCGCGCGGCCGATCGTCTGGATGAGCGACGTCGACGAGCGGAGGAAGCCCTCCTTGTCGGCGTCGAGGATCGCGACGAGCGACACCTCCGGCAGGTCGAGGCCCTCGCGCAGCAGGTTGATGCCGACGAGGACGTCGTAGACGCCGGCGCGCAGCTCGGTGAGCAGCTCGACCCGGCGCAGCGTGTCGACGTCGGAGTGCAGGTACCGCACCCTGACGCCGTGCTCGCCGAGGAAGTCGGTGAGCTCCTCGGCCATCTTCTTGGTCAGCGTCGTCACGAGCACGCGCTCGTCGCGCTCGACGCGCAGGCGGATCTCCTCGAGCAGGTCGTCGATCTGCCCCTTCGTGGGCTTGATGACGATCTCGGGGTCGACGAGGCCCGTCGGACGGATGATCTGCTCCACGACGGAGTCGGTGATGCCGAGCTCGTACCGGCCGGGGGTCGCCGACAGGTAGACCTTCTGGCCCACGCGGTCGAGGAACTCCTCCCACTTGAGCGGGCGGTTGTCCATCGCGCTCGGCAGGCGGAAGCCGTGTTCGACGAGCGTGCGCTTACGCGACGCGTCGCCCTCGTACATCGCGCCGATCTGCGGCACGGTGACGTGCGACTCGTCGATCACGACGAGGAAGTCGTCGGGGAAGTAGTCGAGCAGGCAGTGCGGCGCCTCACCGGGCGCGCGGCCGTCGATATGCCGAGAGTAGTTCTCGATGCCGTTGCAGAAGCCGATCTGCTCCATCATCTCGATGTCGAACTGCGTGCGCATGCGGAGGCGCTGCGCCTCGAGGAGCTTGCCCTGCGACTCGAGCTCGCGCAGCCGCTCCCCCAGCTCCTCCTGGATCGTTGTGATCGCGCGGCGCATCGTCTCGGGGCTCGCCGCGTAGTGCGTTGCGGGGAACACGGACACGGCGTCCATCTGCTTCAGCACGTCGCCCGTCAGCGGGTGCAGGGAGTACAGCGCCTCGATCTCGTCACCGAACATCTCGATGCGGATCGCGTGCTCCTCGTACATCGGGATGATCTCGATGGTGTCGCCGCGCACGCGGAACTTGCCGCGCGAGAAGTCGATGTCGTTGCGCTGGTACTGCATGCCGACGAAGGCGCGGACGAGGCGGTCGCGGTCGATGCGCTGACCGACCTGCAGCGCGACCATCGCCTCGAGGTACTCCTCCGCGGCGCCGAGGCCGTAGATGCAGGACACCGTCGACACGACGACCACGTCGCGCCGGCTGAGCAGGGAGTTGGTCGTCGAGTGCCGCAGCCGCTCGACCTCCGCGTTGACCGACGAGTCCTTCTCGATGAAGGTGTCCGTCTGCGGCACGTAGGCCTCTGGCTGGTAGTAGTCGTAGTAGCTGACGAAGTACTCGACGGCGTTGTTGGGCATGAGGGCCCGGAACTCGTTGGCGAGCTGAGCCGCGAGCGTCTTGTTGTGCGCGAGCACGAGCGTCGGCCGCTGCACCTTCTCGATGAGCCAGGCGGTCGTCGCCGACTTACCGGTACCCGTCGCGCCGAGCAGCACGACGTCGGTCTCACCGGCGTTGATGCGCTGCGCGAGCTCCTCGATCGCCGCGGGCTGGTCGCCGCTCGGGGCGTACTCGCTCACGACCTCGAACGGGCGCACGGAACGAGTGGTCTTCATGGCTCCCAGTGTAGGAACGGCCACCGACAGCGGCCGGGGCGTTCACCGCAGGCGGACGGATGACGCAGGAGTCAACCCCTTCCGTCCGTGCCCGGCGTCCGCCCGGCTGGACGATCTATGGTCGAAGGAGAATGCGACTACTCCTCATCCGGCACGGCCAGACCCCCAGCAATGTCCTTGGCGCCCTCGACACCGCGGCGCCCGGCCCCGGCCTCACCGAGCTCGGTGAGCGCCAGGCCGCCGCGATCCCCTACGCGCTCGAGGGAGAGCGCATCGACGCGATCGCCGTGAGTCCGCTCGTGCGTACGCACCACACGGCCGCGCCGCTCGCCGAGGAGCGCGGACTCGAGCCCCGGGTCGTGCCCGGGCTGGAGGAGATCGAGGCTGGCGACCTCGAGATGCGCACCGACCGCGAGGCGCAATGGCTGTACATCTCCACGGTGCTCTCGTGGCGCGACGACATGGCGCCCCGGATGCCGGGCGGCCCGAGCGGCCACGAGTTCTTCGCCCGCTACGACCGGGCCATCGCCGAGGCGGTCGACGGGCACGAGGCGGTCGCCGTGTTCAGCCACGGCGCCGCGATCCGAGCGTGGGTCGCCGGGCGCGGACGCAACCTCGGCCTCGAGGACGCCCTGGGACGGGAGCTCGACAACACCGGCATGGTCGTGCTCGAGGGTGACCCCGACTCGGGCTGGGACGTGCGCAGCTGGAGCGAGGACCCCATCGGCGGGCTGCAGCTCGCCGACATCGGGGCGGACGACCCGACGGGCGAGCCCGTCTGATCCCCGCGGACCAGCCCGGCTGAGTCGGCGCGGCCCCGTGCCGGTCGCAGGACGAGCGACGCGGGCCAGGTCATGACGCGGGCGTGCCCGCTGCCGCGTCACGCCGCGGCGCGCGCCCGCCGCCACAGGTCGTCGGCCTGCTCGAGCGTGTGCTCGAGGGTGCCGGAGGAGTCGATCACGACGTCGGCGATCGCGAGGCGCGCGTCGTCGTCGATTTGAGCCCGGATGCGCCGCTCCGCCTCGTCGCGCGCCATGCCGCGCAGCTCGACCATGCGCTGGACCCGCGTCGGTGCCGGCGCGTGCACGACCGCGATGAGGTCGAACTCGAGCTGTCGCTCCGCGCGGCCCTCGGCGAGCAGCGGCACGTCGTAGACGATCACCGCGTGCGGGTCGTCCGCGGCGGCGTCGGCGATCAGCTCCTTCACGCGCCGCCACACGGCGGGATGGGTGATCGCGTTGAGCGCGAGCCTGCGCTCCTCGTCGGCGAACACGATCGCGCCGAGTGCAGGACGGTCGAGCGTGCCCTCGGCCGTGATCACGGCCTCGCCGAATTCGCGCCGGATGGCCTCGAGGCCCGGAGTGCCGGGCTCGACCACCTGCCGGGCGATCACGTCGGCGTCGATGTGCACGGCGCCGTGCGACGCGAGACGGGCCGCGACGACCGACTTGCCCGAGGCGATTCCGCCGGTGAGCCCGATCAGGTACACGAGGGCCGAGGCTAGCATCGGGTCATGGTGGAGTTCCTCACGGGAGCCGGGCTCGCCGCCGCGGCGGGCCTGAACGCCTACGTGCCGATGCTGCTGCTCGGACTGCTCGACCGCTTCACGGGTCTCGTCGCGCTGCCGGACGCCTGGGCGTGGCTGTCGAACGAGTGGGTGCTCGTCATCCTGGGTGTGCTGCTCGTGTTCGAGGTGGTCGCCGACAAGGTGCCCGCCGTCGACAGCGTCAACGACCTGTTGCAGACCGTCGTGCGCCCGGCATCCGGGGGCATCGTCTTCGGCTCCGGAACCGCGGCCCAGACAACGACCGTCAGCGACCCCGCCGAGTTCTTCTCCTCGAACGCGTGGGTGCCGGTCGTCACCGGCGTCGTGCTCGCGCTGGTCGTGCACCTGGTGAAGGCGGCGGCGCGACCGGCGCTCAACGCGATGACGGGCGGCCTCGCGGCCCCCGCCGTGAGCGCTCTGGAGGACGTGGGCAGCGTCGCGCTGGCGGCATCCGCGGTGCTGCTGCCCCTGCTCGTGGTCGTGCTGCTCGCCGGACTCGTCGTGCTCGTGGTCTTCGTGGTCCGGGAACGCCGAAGGGCCCGGCGTCGGAACGCCGGGCCCTCCAGGGGTACTGCTTAGGAGTTGCTCGAGAGCCGCTCGCGAAGCGCCGCGAGCGACGCGTCGTCGGCGAGCGTGCCGGCCGAGCTGGACTCCGCGGAGTACGAGGTGGTGCCGCTGTCGCGGGCCTCCTCGGCGTTGGCCGCGGCGACCTGGCGCTTGTGCGCCTCCCAGCGAGCCTGGGCGGCAGCGTAGTCCTGCTCCCACTTCTCGCGCTGGGCCTCGAAGCCCTCGCGCCACTCGTTGGTCTCCGGGTCGAAGCCCTCGGGGTACTTGTAGTTGCCCTGCTCGTCGTACTCCGTGAGCATGCCGTACAGCGCCGGGTCGAACTCGGTGCCCTCGGGGTCCACGCCCTCGTTGGCCTGCTTGAGGCTCAGCGAAATGCGGCGACGCTCGAGGTCGATGTCGATGATCTTGACGAAGACCTCGTCGCCGACCGACACGACCTGCTCGGCGAGCTCGACGTGCTTGCTCGACAGCTCCGAGATGTGCACGAGGCCCTCGATGCCGTCGGCCACGCGGACGAACGCACCGAACGGCACGAGCTTCGTGACCTTGCCCGGCGCGACCTGACCGATCGCGTGGGTGCGGGCGAAGACCTGCCACGGGTCCTCCTGCGTCGCCTTGAGCGACAGGGAGACGCGCTCGCGGTCGAGGTCGACCTCGAGGATCTCGACGGTGACCTCCTGGCCGACCTCGACGACCTCGCTGGCGTGCTCGATGTGCTTCCAGCTGAGCTCGGAGACGTGGACGAGACCGTCGACGCCGCCGAGGTCGACGAACGCACCGAAGTTGACGATCGACGAGACGACGCCCTTGCGAACCTGACCCTTGTGCAGGTTGTTGAGGAACGTGGTGCGGCTCTCCGACTGCGTCTGCTCGAGCAGGGCGCGGCGGGACAGCACGACGTTGTTGCGGTTCTTGTCGAGCTCGAGGATCTTCGCCTCGATCTCCTGGCCGAGGTACGGCGTGAGGTCGCGCACGCGGCGGAGCTCGATGAGCGAAGCCGGGAGGAAGCCGCGGAGTCCGATGTCGACGATCAGGCCGCCCTTGACGACCTCGATGACCGAACCGGTCACGACGCCGTCGGCCTCCTTGATCTTCTCCACGTCGCCCCAGGCACGCTCGTACTGAGCGCGCTTCTTCGACAGGATGAGACGACCCTCCTTGTCCTCCTTCTGGAGGACGAGGGCCTCGACGCTGTCGCCGACCTGAACAACCTCGCTCGGGTCGACGTCGTGCTTGATGGAAAGTTCGCGCGAGGGGATGACACCCTCGGTCTTGTAACCGACGTCGAGGAGGACCTCGTCGCGGTCGATCTTCACGACGGTGCCCTCGATGAGGTCTCCGTCGTTGAAGAACTTCAGAGTCTTCTCGACCGCGGCAAGGAAATCTTCAGCAGATCCGATGTCGTTGATCGCAACCTGCTTGGCTGCCTTCTCGGTCGTAATGGTGGTCATGTAGTGGGTGCTCCAGATATGGACATGATCGGGCCGTGACGACGGTGGTGCTTGTTGTTGCCGCACGGCAGGCGGATAGGGGTCGCTAAGCAAGCGACAGCCCAGACTAGCCGGTGGATCCGGCCGGTCACAACCGCCTGTGACACAGACGGCAACCGATGCAACGGGGCGGGCCGAACCGGTATTCCGCCCGCCCCGTCGCGGCGGGTCAGCCGAGCAGCGCCTGACGGAGCGTGTCGAGGCCCACTCCCCCGAGGTCGAGGGCGTTGCGGTGGAAGCGCTTCATGTCGAAGGCGTCGCCCTCGCGCTCGCGATAGGCGTCGCGGATCTGCTCCCACAGGCGCTGGCCGACCTTGTACGACGGCGCCTGTCCGGGCCAGCCGAGGTAGCGGTTGACCTCGAAGTGCACGAACTCCTTCGACATGTTGACGTTGCGTCCCATGAAGTCGAAGGCGTACTCGGCGGTCCAGGTGCCGGAGCCGTCGGGCAGCGGCTTGCCGAGGTGCACGCCGATGTCGAGGACGACGCGGGCGGCGCGCATCCGCTGCCCGTCGAGCATGCCGAGCCGGTCCGCCGGGTCGTCGAGGTAGCCGAGCTGCTCCATCAAGCGCTCGGCGTAGAGCGCCCAACCCTCGGCGTGACCCGAGGTGCCGGCGAGCTGGCGCCGCCAGGTGTTGAGCTTGGCGCGGTTGTAGACGGCCTGGCCGATCTGCAGGTGATGGCCGGGCACGCCCTCGTGGTACACGGTCGTGAGCTCGCGCCAGGTCGCGAACTCCGTGACGCCGGCGGGGACGGACCACCACATGCGGCCGGGCCGCGAGAAGTCGTCGGTCGGGCCGGTGTAGTAGATCCCGCCCTCCTGGGTGGGGGCGATCATGCACTCGAGGGTGCGGATCTCCTCGGGGATGTCGAAGTGGGTGGCCCCGAGCTCGGCGACGGCGCGGTCGCTCGTCTCCTGCATCCAGCGCTGCAGCGCCTCGGTTCCGACGAGCTTGCGCGCGGGGTCGGCGTCGAGGTACGCGACGGCCTCCTCGACGCTCGCGCCCGGCTTGATCTCGTTCGCGATCGACTCCTGCTCGGCGACCATGCGCGCGAGCTCCTCGATGCCCCACTCGTAGGTCTCGTCGAGGTCGATCGTCGCGCCGAGGAAACCGCGGGAGTGCAGCGCGTACAGCTCGCGGCCCACGCCGTCCTGCTCGCGCCCGGCGGGCAGCAGCTCGGTCTCGAAGAACTCGGCGAGGGTGCCGTAGGCGGATGCCGCGGCGCCGGCGCCCTTCGCCAGGTCGGCGCGGAGGCTCTCCGGCAGCTCGCCCTGCTCGGGCGCGGCGCCCGCGGCGAAGGTCGCGAAGAACCCGTCGGACGCGGCGTTCTTGCGCAGCTGCTGGAGCACCTCGCCGACCTGACGGCGGGCGGGCGTCGAGCCCTTCTCGATGCCGAGCCGCAGGGTCTCGATCCAGCCCTCGACGGCGGCGGGCACGGCGGAGAGGCGGCGCGCGATCGTGCCCCAGTCCTCCTCGGTGGCCGTCGGCATGAGGTCGAACACGTCGCGCAGCTCCTGCGCGGGCGAGGCGATGACGTTGACGTCGGAGAGGTGGGTGAGGGCGTCGGACTTCTCGATCGCCAGTTCGAGCTCGGCGCCGAGGTCGGTCTGGGTCACGCGGTCGACGTCGTCGACGGGCTGCTCCGCCCGGAGGTCGGCGAGGGCCGCCTTCGCGGCGCTGATGTAGGTCTCGTGTCCGGCGGGCGAGAGGTCGCCGAAGCGGTGGTCGTTCTCACGGCGGCCGATGTAGGTGCCGACGGTGGGCTCGAGGTCGACGAGGGTGTCGACCCACCGCTCCGCGACGGCGTCGATCGGCGTGGGAGTGCGGTCAGTGGTCATGACTCAACAGTAGGGCTGTCCGGAACACCGGCCCGCGCGGGCGGCAGCAGCGGAAGTCGCCGCGGCCGCCGGGATCCGGCGGGAGTAGCGGGCGCGGGGCCGAGGCGATCGAGATCGGCGCCGAGCGAGCGCTCGTACGGGCCCTGACCACGCTCGAGCACCGTGCCCGCGAACGGCACGGGCCCCGCGGCATCCGGAACTGGGAATCCGATGCCGCGGGGCCCGTGGGCTCCGTCGTGCTACTGCTTGTCGAGGTCGGTGTTCAGCAGCTCGACGAGGCTGTCGAGGGCGGCGTCCGCGCCGTCGCCCTCCGCGCTCAGGGTGACCTCTTCGCCGTGGCCGATGCCGAGCGAGAGCACGCCCAGGATGCTGGCGGCGTTGACGCTCTTGCCCGCGGCGGAGGTCAGGGTGACCGGCACGCCGGTCTTCGCGGCCGCCTGCGAGAAGAGCGAGGCGGGGCGGGCGTGCAGACCGACGCTCGAAGCGACGGTGACGGTGCGTTCTGCCATGGGATTCCTTCCGTTGATGGTGAGCGCTACGGCTCGATGGTGACCTTGATCGCCTCGCCGCGCTCGACGATCGCGAAGGCGTCGAGCAGGCGGTCGAGGGGAAGCGTGTGGGTGATGAGGTCGGCCACCGGCACGCGGCCGGAGCCGATGAGTTCGAGGGCGGCCTTGTTCTGGGCGGGGCTCGAGCCGTTGACGCCGACGATCGTGAGCTCGCGGTAGTGCACGAGGTTCGCGTCGACCGTGATCGTCGACGCGTCCTTCGGCAGACCGCCGAAGAGGCTGAGCCGGCCGCGGCGCGCGAGCATCCGAAGTCCCTGCTCCTGGGCGGCGGCCGAGGCGGCGGCGGTGATGACGACGTCCGCGCCACGGCCACCGGTCGCCTCGAGGACGGCCTCGACGGGGTCGTCGCCCGCGGCGAGGGCGAGGTCGGGCGCGACGAGGGCGGTCGCCGCGGCGAGTCGCTCCGCGTTCATGTCGAACAGCAGCACGCGGGCGGCGCCGCGGGCGCGGGCCAGGCGCACGTGCAGGCATCCGATCGGGCCAGCCCCGATCACGACGACCGTGTCGCCCTCCCCCACCCGGGCGAGCTCCTGGCCGTTGAGCACGCACGCGAGCGGCTCGGCGAGGGACGCCTCGGCGAAGCCGAGCGTGTCGGGGATGCGGGTGAGCCCGTCGACGCGGAGCACCTGCTCCGGCACGACGAGGTACTCGGCGAAGCCGCCGGGGAACTGGTAGCCCGTCGAGCGCTGGTTGAGGCACACGGTCGGGTGCCCCGAGAGGCACTCGACGCAGGTCCCGTCGGGGACCGCGGCGATCATCTGCACGCGGTCCCCGACGTTCCAGCCCTCAACCCCGGCGCCGATCTCGACGATCTCGCCGGCGACCTCGTGACCCATCACCTGGGGCGCCGACATGTTCGGATGCCCGGAGCGGTAGATCTTGAGGTCGGTACCGCAGGTGGAGCAGTTGCGTACCCGGAGCTTCACCTCGCCCGCCGAGACGGCGGGCTCGGGGATCTCCTCGAGCCGGATGTCTCCCGGCGCGTAGAACGTCGCTGCTTTCACCTGTCGGTCGTGTCCGTCTCGCTACTCCGCGTCGTCCTCGTCGGAGGACTCGAGGAGCGCGTAGACTTCGTCGTTCGTCGTCGCGTTCCGCAGCGCCTCGGCCTTCTCGGGGTCGAGGAGCACGGTGGCGAGCTGCGAGAGCAGAGCGATGTGCCCGTTGCCCTTCGCGGCGATGCCGATCGCGACGCGCACGTCGTTGCCGTCCCAGTCGATGCCCTCGGGGTACCGGAGCACGACGAGGGCGTCCTTCTTGACGGACTCCTTGCCGGCGAGGGTGCCGTGCGGAATCGCGACACCCTCGCCGACGAACGTGGAGACGCTGTTCTCGCGCTCGAGCATCGCGTCGACGTACGACTCCTCGATCGCGCCGGCCTCGAGGAGGACCTGCCCGACCTGGCGGATCGCGTCGTCGCGGCTCGCGGCACGCTCGTCGAGCCGGATGGACTCCGGCGCGATGAGGTCCGTCAGCGCTGCGGGGCTACCGTCCGTCATCCTCAGACCTCGACGGTCTCGCCGGACTGGATGGCCTTGACCACCTTCGTCACGGCGGGGTCGCCCATGAACAGCTGGAACGGCACGACGGGCACGCCGGGCACCGTCGAGCGCGCGCGGTCGGCGAGGCCGGCCTGCGTCACGACGACGTCCGCGTCGGCCGGGATGTTGGCCACGGGCGAGTGCTCGACCGTGACGCCCGTCTTCGCGAGCTGCTTCTTCAGGGTGCCGGCGAGCATCACGCTCGAGCCCATACCGGCGTCGCACGCCACGATGAGCTTCTTGATGCTCGAACCGTCGATGGTTGCCATGGTGTCTCCTTGTGTCGAGTCCGAGGACTAGGCGGTCGCTGCCTCGGGCTTGTTCTTGTTGCGCTTGCTCTGCGCCTTCGCCTCGTCGAGGTCCATCGCCGGCTCCTTCCGGCCGAAGCCGAGGAGAAGGGCGCCGACGCCGAACGCGACCGCCGCAGAAACGACGATACCCAGCAGGATGAAGACGATGTCCGACGGCGGGGAAACCAGCAGGTAGGCGATGATCGAGCCGGGCGAGGCCGGGCCGCGGAGGCCGACGCCGGTGAGGGCGAAGACGGCGATGCCGGAGGCGCCACCGAGGATCGCGGCGGCGAACAGCACCGGCTTCATCAGCACGTACGGGAAGTAGATCTCGTGGATGCCGCCGAGGAACTGCACGACGATCGCGGCGGGCACGGTCGGGCGGACGGCGCGGGGTCCGAAGAGCATCATCGCGAGGAGGATGCCGAGACCGGGGCCGGGGTTCGACTCGAGCATGAACAGGATGCTCTTGCCGGCCTCCTGGGCCTGGTCGGCGCCCAGCGGAACGAGGATGCCGTTACCGATCGCGTTGTTGAGGAACAGCACCTTCGCCGGCTCGATGATGATCGCGGCGAGCGGGAGCAGGTTGTTCGAGATC
Organism: Desertivibrio insolitus; assembly: GCF_017355965.1. Classification (GTDB taxonomy): domain Bacteria; phylum Actinomycetota; class Actinomycetes; order Actinomycetales; family Microbacteriaceae; genus JAFIQW01. The sequence continues at coordinate 408,750 of NZ_JAFIQW010000004.1, read as the reverse complement.
AGGAACCCGACGGCGGCGGCGAAGCCGTTGTTGATCGCCGTGACGATCGGGCCCAGGCCGTAGAGACCGACGATCGCCATGGCGCCACCGATGATGCCGGCCGAGAAGTTGTCGACGAGCATCTCGAAGCCGGAGCGGAGCTTGCCCTCGACGAGCTTGTCCCACTGCTTGAGGATCCACGCGGTGAGCGGACCGATGACGAGCGCGCCGAGGAACTGCGGTCCCAGGTCGGCGATCGACTCGGCCTGGCCGTAGGCGAGCGGCGTCAGGATGACACCGATCGTCGCGACCGCGCCGACGACGGCGCCGCGCTGGCCGTGCACGATGCGTCCACCGGTGTAGCCGATGAGGATCGGCAGGAGGAAGACGATGATCGGCCCGACGAGGGCCGCGGTCGTCGTCGCGAACGGCACGGTCGCGTCGGGGTTCTGGCTCACGAGACGCGCGATCTCGTTGATCCAGCCGTCGGGGATGAACAGGGCGGTGATGAGGCCCCAGGCGATGAACGCGCCGAGGTTCGGCATGATCATGCCGGCGAGGAACGCGCCGAACTTCTGTACTCGGGCGCGCCAGCCGGTCCCGGTGACCGTGGGCGTGTATTCGGACATTTCTGAGGTGCTCCTTCGATGCAGCGGATGGTGCGGGGTGGGGTGGGTCAGCCGGCCACGAGTGGCCGATCCAGGTCTGGTTGCCTCACCAGCTGGACGTTCGTGTAGTCGAGGTCGTCGGGGCCAGGCACGGCGCTCCCCGGCAGGGTCGCGGCGGCGGCGCCCCAGGCGAGGGCCTCGAGCAGCGCGGCGGGCTCGTCGGCCTCGTCGCGGGAGAACCTCGCGAGGAACCCCGCGAGGAAGCAGTCGCCCGCGCCGACGGTGCTCCGGGCGAAGTCGACGCGCGACTCCCCCACGAGCACGCCGCTCGGGCCGACGAGTACGGCGCCGTCGGAGCCGAGGCTGACGAGCACGCGTTCGACGCCCTGGGCGCGGACCCGCTCGGCCGCCGACACGACGTCGGAGAGGCAGTCGAGCGGCTCGCCGACGAGCTCGCTGAGCTCTTCGCGGTTGGGCTTCACGAGGCGCGGCCGTGCCTTGACGCAGGAGTGCAGTGCGGGGCCGCTCGTGTCGACGGCGAGGTGCGCGCCGGTCTCGGCAGCGGCGTCGAGCAGGGTGGCGAGGGCCGCCTCGGTGCAGTGCGGAGGCATGCTGCCGGAGAAGACGAGCCAGTCGCCGGCGCCGGCTGCGGCCGTGATGGCCGCCGCGATGGCCGCGACGTCGTCGATCCCGAGTTCGGGTCCCGGTTCGTTGAGCTTGGTGACGGTGCCGTCGGCCTCGGCGATCGTGATGTTCGAGCGGGTGCGCCCGGCGATCGGCACGACGCGCGCGACGATGCCGTCGAGCTCGAGCAGCCGGATCATGTCGGCGCCCTCTCCCCCGCCGAGCGGCAGTACCGCGACGCTCGGCACGTGGTTGACGGCGAGGGCGCGGGTCACGTTGACGCCCTTGCCGCCGGCCTCGAGGCGGGGCGCCCCCGTGCGCATGACGCCGCCGGGCTCCAGGCTGTCGATCTCGAGCGTGCGGTCGAGGCTGGGGTTGAGCGTGACGGTGACGATCACACGATCACCAGCCTCGGGCCGGCGTTCTCGACGTCGCCGGCGAGCTCGGCGTCGAGCCCGTCGTCGGTGATGATCGTGTCGACGGCCGAGAGCGGCGCGACCCGCGCGAAGTCCTCGCGGCCGAACTTGCTGGAGTCGGCGAGCACGACGACCCGGCGGGCGGAGTCCATGAGCGTGCGCTTGACGGCGGCCTCGGCGGTGTCGGGGGTGGTCAGCCCGCGCTCGAGGCTGATGCCGTTCGTGCCCATGAAGGCGACGTCGACGAAGAGCTCGGCGACCTGCGCGCGCGTCCACGCACCCACGGCGGCCTCTGTGCGGCCGCGCACCGTGCCGCCGAGGATGTGCAGCGTCACGTTGGGCTTCGCGATGAGGGCGGATGCCACGGCGATGGAGTTGGTGACGACCGACAGCTCCCGGTCGCTGGGCAGCAGGTGCGCGAGCCGCACCGTCGTCGTGCCGGCATCGAGGATGAGCGAGCCGCCGTCGGGCAGCTCGTCGAGAGCGGCGCGGGCGATGCGGTCCTTCTGCTCGGGGGCCTTGCCCTCACGCTCGGCGACGGCGGGCTCGACGCCGAGCCGCTCGACCGGGATCGCCCCGCCGTGGACGCGACGCAGCACGCCGCGGCGCTCGAGGGCGGTCAGGTCGCGGCGGACGGTCTCGGGAGTGACCGCGAGCTCGCGCGCGAGCCCCGCGACCTCGACACGGCCGCGCGAGCGAGCGGTGTCGAGGATCTGCTGGTGACGCTCCGGCGCGTACAAGGGCGGACTCCGTTGTCGTTGGTTCTCAGGTCGGCGGCAGTCACCGGACGTGTCCGTTTCGGTGTCTGTTCCCGCCTATGCAAGTCCGTTTGTGTCTGTATGTCAATTCCCTGGGAACGGCGTGTTGCCCGTACTTCCGCGTCCGTCGGTGAGCGGAGCGGACTTGTGGGTCGAGTCGAACTTCCGTTGCTGTTGCTTCCCACACTTCGCCGCGGCGAGGCGGCACGGAAGAGATTGCGGATGACACCCGGTCCTGTTAGCGGGCGCGGTGCGACCCATCGTCCGCCGAGCTTGGTGGGAGCCCTCTACGTCGAAGCGCTCTGCAGTTCGCCGGCCGCTCGAGCGCGAGCAGGGCAGCGAGAGCCGGGAGTCGGCAACGAGAGCCCGAGCCGGAGTCGAGCGGCCGGCCGTTCCGGTCGGGCGAGGCTCAGTGCGCGGCGGCGTCCCAGTTCGCGCCCGTGCCGACCTGCACCTCGAGCGGCACCTTGAGCTCCGCGGCGCCGGCCATGCGGCTGCGCACGACCTCGGTGAGCGCGTCGAGCTCGCCGGTGGCGACCTCGAACACGAGCTCGTCGTGCACCTGAAGCAGCATCCGCGAGCGGAGATCCCGCTGCCGTAGGTCGGCCGCGATGTCGAGCATCGCGCGCTTCAGGATGTCGGCGGCGGAGCCCTGGATGGGCGCGTTCAATGCGGCGCGCTCGGCGTTCTCGCGCAGCACCCGGTTCGTGGAGGTGAGGTCGCCGAACGGACGGCGGCGGCCGAAGATCGTCTCGGTGTAGCCGTCGATCCTCGCCTGCTCGACGACGTTGCGCAGGTAGTCGCGCACCGCGCCGAAGCGCGCGAAGTACGAGGCCATGAGCTGCTTCGCCTCGCTCGTGTCGATGCGGAGCTGCTTCGATAGGCCGAAGGCGCTGAGGCCGTAGGCGAGCCCGTAGGACATCGCCTTCACCTTGGTGCGCATGAGCGGCGTGACGTCCGCGGGGTCGACGTCGAAGACGTAGGCGCCGACGAAGCGGTGCAGGTCCTCGCCTTCGTTGAAGGCACGGATGAGGCCTTCGTCGCCGGAGAGGTGCGCCATGATCCGCATCTCGATCTGCGAGTAGTCCGCGGTGAGCATCGTGTCGAACTCGGGCCCGGCGACGAACGCCTGGCGGATGTCGCGACCGACGCCCGTGCGCACGGGGATGTTCTGCAGGTTCGGGTCGTTCGACGAGATGCGGCCCGTGCTCGTGCCCGTCTGGTCGTACGTCGTGTGGATCCGGCTGTCGCGGTCGACGCTCTTCTCGAGCGTCTCGACGATCTGACGGAGCTTCGAGGCGTCGCGGTGCTGCAGGAGGAGGTCGAGGAACGGGTGCGGATGCTGCTCCTGCAGGTCGGCCAGCGCTGCGGCATCCGTCGTGTACCCGCTCTTGTTGGCGCGGGTCTTCGGCATGCCGAGCTCCTCGAAGAGCACCTGCTGCAGTTGCTTGGGCGAGCCGAGGTTGAGCTCGTGACCGAGCACCTGGAAGGACTGCTGGGCGAGGTCGTTGGCCTTGTCGCCGAGCTCGGTGAGGAGGCGCTTCAGCAGGTCGTGGTCGACGGCGACCCCGTCGAGCTCCATGCGGGCGAGCACGGGGACGAGCGGGAGCTCGATCTCGTCGAGCACCCGTCGGGTGCCCTCCTCGAGCTGGATCGAGAGCTGCTCGGCGACGCGGACGACGTACCAGGCCTCGGTCGCGATGCTCGTCTCGTCGGTCTCGGGCACGAGCTGGTTCGGGTCGCCCTGCGGCAGGTTCTCACCGAGCAGGTCGTACACCTGGGTCGCGAGGTCCGGAGCCTTCTGCCCCGGGCGGATCAGCCAGCCCGCGATGCCGGTGTCGAAGGCGATACCGCGGAGCGGCAGGCCCGCGCGGGCGAGGGCCTTGTACTGCGCCTTCGCGTCGACGAGCAGCTTCGGGGCGTCGCTCGCGAGCCACTCCTCGAGAGCCGTGTAGTCGGGGCGACCGGGTGCCCACGGCACGTAGGCGGACTCGTGCTCGGTCGCGAGGCCGAAGCCGGTGACTCCGTTGATGCCGGTCTCGACGCGCAGCGCGACCGGCTCCGTGCCCTGCTTCGACACCGTCTGCAGCCAGTGCGCGAGCTCCTCGTCGACGAGGGTGCGCACGGCCGGGGCCTTGGGGGCGAGCTCGTCGGCGACCGGCGGCGCCCCGGCGGGGGTCGCTCCGTTGCCCTCGAGCTTCATCACGCGCTCGAGCAGGGTGCGGAACTGCAGCCGGCCGAAGATCTCGCGCACGGCGTTCTCGTCGATCGGGCGCCGCTCGAGGTCGTCCGGCCCGAAGGGCAGCTCGACGTCGGTCAGCAGGCGGTTGAGGCGGCGGTTGCGGACCGCGTTCTCCTTCTGGTCGCGCAGGTTCTGCCCGACGACGCCCTTGATCTCGTCGGCGTGCTCGAGGAGGTTCTCGAGCGAGCCGTACTGCTTGATCCACTTGACGGCGGTCTTCTCGCCCACCTTGTCGATGCCGATGAGGTTGTCGCTCGTCTCGCCGACGAGGGCCGCGATCTCGGGGTACTGGTGCGGTTCGATGCCGTAACGCTCGATGACCGCGTCGCGGTCGTAGCGCTTGAGCTCGGACACCCCGCGCGCGTTGGGGTACAGCAGCGTCACGTCGTCGTTGACGAGCTGGATCGTGTCGCGGTCGCCGGAGACGAGGAGCACCCGGTAGCCCTCGTCTGCGCCCTTCTTCGCGAGCGTCGCGAGGATGTCGTCGGCCTCGTAGTCCTCCTTGGTGAGGGTCGCGACGCCGAGCGCCTTGAGCGCCTCCTGCAGGAGCGGCACCTGTCCCGAGAACTCCGGCGGGGTCTCGCTGCGGGTGGCCTTGTACTCGGGGTAGTCCCGGGTGCGGAACGAGAACCGCGAGATGTCGAACGCGACGCCGAGGTGGGTCGGCTTCTCGTTCTGCAGCAGGAGCAGCAGCATCGAGATGAACCCGTGGATGCCGTTCGTGTGCTGCCCGTCACGGGTGACGAAGCTGTCGACGGGGAGGGCGTAGAACGCCCGGAACGCGAGCGAATGCCCGTCGATGACCATGAGGGTAGGCTTCGAGCTGTCCGGCACGGAGCCAGCCTAACCGCGCCCTCCGACGTCGCCCGACCGACTGCCACCGCCGTCCGACCGCCTCGCAAGGAGCGCGATGACCGTCTTCCCCGACGACCTCGACCCGGAGCTGTACGAGAGGATCGTCGCCTCCGGCGGCGGTGCCCTCGCGAAGAAGATGGGGATCGAGTTCCTCGAGCTCTCGGCCGAGCGCAGCGTCGCCCGCATGCCGGTCGAGGGGAACACACAGGTGATCGGGCTGTTGCACGGCGGCGCTCACGTCGTGCTCGGCGAGAGCCTCGGCAGCGTGTCGTCGGCGATCCACGCCGGACCCGGGCGGTACGCCGTGGGCATCGAGATCAACGCGACGCACAGCCGCTCCGTGACATCCGGCTGGGTGACCGGCACCTGCGAGGCGCTCGTGCTCGGGCGCACGCTCGCGACGCACGAGATCGTCATGCGCGACGAGGAGGGCCGCCGGCTCTCGACCGTGCGGATGACGAACATGCTGCGCGACCGCTGAGCCGCGTGACCGAGCCGGCCCGGTTCATCAACGAGACCCTGCAGTACGAGGGGTCGCCCGAGCGCGGGGAGGACGAGCGCCGCCGCCTCGGCTCCGGCCTCGCGCACTACGGCGCGTCCGTGGGCGCGGTGCGGGGCGTCGTGCGCGACGCGGGGCGGAAGTTCCGCGGGCTGGGTCGCGACGAGGTCGTCGCACTCGCATCCGAGCTGTGGGGGCTTCCCGTGTTCGAGCGACGGCTCGCCGCGATCGTGCTCCTGCAGTCGAGGGTGAAGGAGCTCGACGCGCACGACCTGACCCGGATCGAGGGCTTCGTGCGCGAAGCGCGCATCGACGAACTCGTCGACCCGCTCGCGGTCGACGTGACCGGTCCGCTCGTCGCCCGGCTCGACGGCCGGGACCGGGAACGCGCCGAGGGCGTGCTCGACCGGTGGGCCGTCGACGGTCCCGTGTGGCTGGCCCGCGCCGCGCTGCTCGCGAGTGCCGTCGCGACCGGAGAGGACGCCGTCGCGCGGAGGGCGCGCCTCGCGGCATCCGCCCACCCGCCCGGCGAGCTCGAGCGGGCGACCGCCGCGGCGGGAGGCGTCAAGCGGCGCTCGCACTGACCCGAAGCGCTGATCGGAATGCGCTGCCGCTCCGGACGCGGCGGCGCCGATCAGCCCTTCTTGGGGGCGAGCTGCTCGATGATCGCCTGGGCGACGTCGTGCATCGTGAGGCGGCGGTCCATCGACGCCTTCTGGATCCAGCGGAACGCCTCGGGCTCGGTGAGGCCCATCTTCTCGTTGAGCAGGCCCTTGGCGCGGTCGACGAGCTTGCGGGTCTCGAAGCGCTCGACGAGGTCGGCGACCTCGGCCTCGAGCGTGATGATCTGCTGATAGCGGCTCAGCGCGATCTCGATCGCGGGCAGCAGGTCGTTCGGCGTGAACGGCTTGACGACGTAGGCCAGGGCGCCGGCCTCGCTCGCGCGCTCGACGAGCTCCTTCTGGCTGAACGCCGTGAGCAGCACCACGGGGGCGATGTGCGCCTTGGTCAGCCGCTCGGCGGCGGAGATACCGTCGAGCTGGGGCATCTTCACGTCCATGACGACCAGGTCGGGGCGCAGCTCTGTCGCGAGAGCGACGGCCGTCTCACCGTCGCCGGCCTCGCCGACGACCTCGAAGCCGTTGTCGCGCAGGGTCTCGACGATGTCGAGACGGATGAGCGACTCGTCCTCGGCGACGACGACACGACGGGGTGCGGCGGGGGTGGTTTCTACGTCACTCACGGATAAATCCTAGCCTTGAGGTATCGTCCTCATCGTCACCCTCGTGCGCCGGATTGGCGGAATGGCAGACGCGGAGCACTCAAAATGCTTTGCCTTCGGGCGTGTGGGTTCAAGTCCCACATCCGGCACCAGTGCGACGTGCGGGTGCGACCCGGAGGGTCGTGCGCGCACGTCGCGATGACGACAGAGGTGGGCGCCGGCACACACCGGGGTCCCCGTCCGCCGGTTCCGGGGCGCGGCGCGCAGCGCTGCGGCACGGCCGTGCGGATGGGGCGGAGTTCAAGTCCCACATCCGGCACCAGTGCGACGTGCGGGTGCGACCCGGAGGGTCGTGCGCGCACGTCGCGATGAGGTGACGTGTCTTGTGCAGCGGGTCGGCAGGCGTCGGTCTTCGGGCACGATGTCCTCGTGACGATCGAGCCCTGGCACGTGACCGAGCCGCTGCGCACGGAGCGTCTGGTGCTCCGGGCGCACGAGTGGACGGACGCCGACGACCTGCTCGAGTCCCACTCGGATCCGGAGGTCGTGCGCTTCCTGCCCTGGCCGGTGCGGGACCGCGCCGCCGTCGAGGAGACGCTCCGGGGCAAGCTCACCCAGCACCGCGCCGAGCGCGACGGCGACTGGCTCGTGCTCGCCGTCGAGGAGGCGGCCACCGCCCACGTCGTCGGCGAGGTGCTGCTGAGGCGCGATGCCGCGTCGAGCGAGCTCGGGTTCGCGTTCTCCCGTGCCGTGTGGGGGCGGGGAGTCGCGTCCGAGGCGTGCCGGGCGATGCTCGCGCTCGCGCGGGAGTGGCGCGTCGCGGTCGTGCTGGCCGTCGTGGTGCCCGGCAACGAGCGGTCGGTCTCGCTGCTCACCCGGCTCGGGTTCGAGCCCGACGGGAGCGAGGAACGACGGGGCGAGGTGCTCGACCGCTACCGGCTCGCGCTCGAAGAAGAGGGGCGGGACGCCGCAGCATCCCGCCCCTGATCTGATCGGTCGTCGTCAGCCTTCGGCCTGCGAGGGCTTGTCGCCCGGTCCCTTGCCGTCGGTGGTCGTCTCGTCGGCGCTGTCCTGGTCGAAGTCCTCGCCCTCGGCCTGGGAGGGCTTGTCGATGCCCTCGCCCGAGGCCTCGCCGACCGAGGGGTTCTCGCCGTGCGGCTGGTTGTCGTCGTCGCTCGTCATGCTGGTCCTTCCGTCGATCGGATGCCGGATGCCCGCGGCATCCGGCGCTCCCTACTGTCCCCTCCCCCTCCCCCTGCTCAAACACCTCCGCGGTACTCTGTCGGGGTCGTGCGATCCGCCAGCCGGGCAGCCCCGCTTTCGCGCGGCCGGAATTCGGAGCAGCGCTTCATGCCGTCCCTCGTCGGGCCGTACCGTCGCATCCTCGCCCTCCCGGGCACCCGTTCGTTCGCCGGCGCCGCCTGGGTGGGCCGCTTCGCGAAGGCCACGATGGCCATCGCCGCCGTGCTGCTCGTGGCCGGCGAGACGGGCGACTACGCGATCGCGGGAGCGGTCGCCGGCGCGATCGCGATCTCCGTCGCGGTGGCGGGGCCGCAGTGGTCGCGTGCTGTGGACCGGCTCGGTCAGCGGCGCGTGCTCGCTCTCGCGCTGCCCGTGCAGGTGGCCGCCGCGCTCGCGTTCGTCGCCGTCGTCGTGCTCGGCGCGCCTGCCTGGACCTGGATCGTGCTCGCCCTCGCCGTCGGCGCGACCGCGGTGGATCTCGGCGTGCTGTCGCGTGCCCGGTGGCTCGCGACGCTCGACGACGACGGGGACCGGCACACCGCGTTCTCCCTCGAGTCGGTCGCCGACGAGCTCGCCTTCGTGCTCGGCCCCCCGCTCGTCACGCTGCTCGCGACCGCCGTCTGGCCCGCGCTCGGGTTCCTGACCGGCGTCGGCATCGGGGTCGCCGGTGCGCTCGCGCTGCTCCCCCAGCGCGCCACCGAGCCGCCGGTGCGTACCGCGACCGCCGAGCAGCGCCCGCGGGGGCGCGTGCGCGGCATCCTCCCGCCCGTCACCGTCTTCCTCGCCGTCGGCCTCGTGTTCGGCTCGCTCGACGTCGGCGTCGTCGCCTTCGCCGAGGAGCGGGGCTTCGCCGCCGGCTCCGGCGTCGCGCTCGGCATCTTCGCCGTCGGCAGCGTCATCGCGGGCGTCGTGCTCGGCTCGCTCACGCTGCCCGGCACGCCCTCGCTGCGGCTGCTCGTCGCCGCGGCCGCGTTCGCCCTGCTGCTGCCGACCGTGCTGCTCGCGGACACCATTCCGGCGCTCATCGGGCTCTCGCTCGTCGCCGGGCTCAGCATCTGCCCCGTGCTCATCCTCGGCACCGCCCTCGTCGAGTCCCGCTCGCCGCGCGAGCGCCTGACCGAGCTCCTCACCTGGCCCGCCACGGGCCTCGGGCTCGGCGTCACGGTGGGCAGCGCGGTCGCCGGCCTGCTGATCGAGCACGGCGAGGCGCGCAGCGCGTTCCTCCTCACCGCCTCCGCCGCGGTGCTCGCGTTCGTGTTCGCGCTCGTCGGGGTGCTGTGGGAGCGCGTCGTACTTCGGGGTTCCGCTGAAGCGTCCCTCTGAGGGCCCTGAGCCGACGGTGTACATCGCCTGTCGGACGGGGATCGCGGCCTAGCGTCGAGATATGACCACGTCTCGTCTGCGCACCGGCATCACCGCATCCGTCCTCGCCCTCGGTCTCGGCCTGACCCTCACGGCCTGCGACCCCGCTCGCACTCAGCTCGGCGAGGTGCGCAACGAGGCGAACGACGGCCCGGGCGCGCAGCCGGACGAGGCGACGCCCGGCGACCCCGGCAGCGAGGCGGTCGCCGAGTACATCGAGCTGCTGCGCGAGGGCGACTACGCCACCGCGTTCGCCCAGCTGACGAGTGATGCCCGCACCACCTGGGGCGACGAGGAGACCTTCGCCGAGGCCGCGACGACCGGCGCCGTGATCAACCCCGCGCTCCTCGAGACGGATGCCGAGCTGAGCTACACGATCACGCTCTCCGAGGCCGCCGACTACACCCTCGTCACGGCGACGACCGAGGAGGGCACCGAGGCCGACGCGTGGCCCGTCATCCAGGAGGGCGTCGACTACTTCCTGCAGTCGCCCCAGCCGCCCGCCGAGGGTGAGGGCGTGGAATGGGTGAACCCGGACGCAGGCACCGAGGACTCCGAGGGCACGGGCGAGTTCGACGCCTCCGAGCCGGTCTCGGTGCGCTTCCCCGCCGACTCCTCCGCGGACCCCGAGTCGATCTCGTACTACGTCGACGACCAGAACGAGATGACGGAGGTCGACGCGACGACCGGCGCCGACGGTCGGCTCGAGGTCACGATCCCGCAGGACGACTTCGAGACCGGCGAGCACGTGCTGACCCTCGTCTGGCTCGAGGGGGCCCCGACGGTGTACTTCACCTCGACGGTCGCGTTCCAGGTCGACTGACCCCGGACGACCGAAAGGGCCCGGCTCCTCGCGGAGACCGGGCCCTTGCTCGTGGTGCGGCTAGACCTTGGTGTAGCCGGGCACCGTGCCGTCGACGGCGTCGCCCACGCGGTGCACGCGCAGGTCGTTGGTCGAGCCGGCGATCCCGGGAGGGGAACCGGCGATCACGACGACCTTGTCGCCGGGCTTCGCGAGGCCCTCACGCAGCAGCACCTCGTCGACCTGGTGGAACATCGCGTCGGTGTGGGTGACGCGGTCGACGAGCCACGTGCGCGAGCCCCACGTCAGCGACATCCGGCGACGCGTCTCCTCGTTCGGCGTGAACGCGAGCATCGGGATCGACGAGCGCAGGCGCGACATGCGGCGCAGCGAGTCGCCCGACTCGGTGAAGACGCAGACGTACTTCGCCTCGACGAAGTCCGCGACCTCGGCGGCCGCGAGCGTGATGGCGCCGCCCTGGGTGCGGGGCTTCGTGCCGAGCGGAGGAATGCGGCTGAGGCCGTGGTCCTCGGTCGACTCGATGATGCGGGCCATCGTCTGCACGGTGATGACGGGGAACTCGCCGACGCTGGTCTCGCCCGAGAGCATGACGGCGTCGCAGCCGTCGAGCACGGCGTTGGCGCAGTCGGATGCCTCGGCGCGGGTCGGCCGCGGGCTCGAGATCATCGACTCGAGCACCTGCGTCGCCACGATGACGGGCTTCGCCATGCGGCGGCACAGCTCGACGGCGCGCTTCTGCACGATCGGCACGGCCTCGAGCGGGAGCTCGACGCCGAGGTCGCCACGGGCGACCATGATGCCGTCGAAGGCGTCGATGATCTCCTCGAGGTTGTCGACGGCCTGCGGCTTCTCGATCTTCGCGATGACGGGGACCTTGCGACCCTCCTCCGCCATGATCGCGTGCACGCGCTCGACGTCGGAGGCGTTGCGCACGAACGACAGCGCGATGATGTCGGCGCCGAGGCGGAGGCCCCAGCGCAGGTCGGCCTCGTCCTTCTCGCTGAGCGCGGGGACGTTGACGGCGACGCCGGGCAGGTTGATGCCCTTGTTGTTGCTGATCGGGCCGGGCACGACGACGCGCGTCGTGACGACGGTGCCGTCGCTGTCGGTCACGACGAGCGCGACCTTGCCGTCGTCGATGAGTAGCGGGTCGCCGGGCTTGACGTCGAAGGGCAGGCCCTTGAACGTCGTCGACGACAGCTCCTTCGTGCCGAGCACGTCCTCGGTCGTGATCTTGAAGACGTCGCCCTCGGCGAGCTGGTACGGGCCGTCCTCGAACTTGCCGAGGCGGATCTTCGGGCCCTGCAGGTCGACGAGCACCGCGACGGCACGGCCGGAGTCCTCCGCGGCGCGGCGGACGTTGGCGTAGACCTCCTCGTGCACCTCGTACGACCCGTGGCTGAGGTTCATGCGGGTGACGTCGACGCCGGCATCGATGATGGCCCGGATGTTGTCGTAGCTCGCGGTCGCAGGACCGAGCGTCGCGACGATCTTGGCTCGTCTCATGAGTTCCTTACGTTGATTGTTGCTGCCGGGAACGGACTAGAGCGCGAGCGCGCGGTCCGTCGGCTTGACGGGGAAGGGCAGCTGGGTTTCACCCTCAAGATACCGATCGACCGCACTAGCGGCGGCACGTCCCTCGGCGATCGCCCACACGATGAGCGACTGGCCGCGGCCGGCGTCGCCGGCGACGAAGACGCCGGGCTCGTCGGTCTGGTAGTCGCCGTCGCGGGCGATGTTGCCGCGCTCGTCGGCGCGGAGGCCGAGCTGCGGGTCGATCGTGTGGCGCTCCGGACCGGTGAAGCCGAGGGCGAGCAGCACGAGGTCGGCGGGGATCTCGCGCTCGGTGCCCGCCTTCGGTACGCGGCGGCCGTCGACGAACTCGGTCTCCGCGACACGGATGGCGCGCACCTCGCCGGCCTCGTTGCCGAGGAACTCGACGGTCGAGGCGAGGAACATCCGCTCGCCGCCCTCCTCGTGAGCCGAGGAGATCTCGAAGATCGTCGGAGTCATCGGCCAGGGCTGGTGCTCCGGGCGCTCGTGCGGCGGCTGCTTGCCGATCGCGAGGTTCGTGACGCCGAGCGCCTTCTGGCGGTGCGCGGTGCCGATGCAGTCGGCGCCGGTGTCACCGCCGCCGATGACGACGACGTGCTTGCCCTCCGCGGTGATCTGCGAGTCGACGGTGCCGCCCGCGACGACGCGGTTCTGCTGCGTCAGGTAGTCCATCGCGAAATGGATGCCGTCGAGGTCGCGGCCGGGGATCGGCAGGTCGCGCGGCACCAGGGCACCGGTCGCGATGATCACGGCGTCGTAGCGCTGCTTGAGGTCGTCCCACGTGATGTCGGTGCCGATGTCGACGCCGGCGCGGAAGCGGGTGCCCTCCGCGGTCATCTGCGCGATGCGCGCGTCGATGTGGCGCTTCTCCATCTTGAAGTCCGGGATGCCGTAGCGCAGCAGGCCGCCGATACGGTCGTCGCGCTCGTACACGGCCACGGTGTGGCCCGCACGGGTGAGCTGCTGGGCGGCGGCGAGGCCGGCGGGGCCGGAGCCCACGACGGCGACGGTCTTGCCGGTGAGTCGCTCCGGCGGGTGCGGCGTGATCCAGCCGTTGTTGAACGCGATCTCCGCGATCGACGCCTCGACCTGCTTGATCGTGACGGGCGGCTGGTTGATGCCGAGCACGCACGACGACTCGCACGGCGCCGGGCACAGCTTGCCGGTGAACTCCGGGAAGTTGTTCGTCGCGTGCAGACGCTCGACCGCGTCGCGGTCGTGGCCGCGGCGGATGAGGTCGTTCCACTCCGGGATCAGGTTGCCCAACGGGCATCCGGAGTGGCAGAACGGGATGCCGCAGTCCATGCAGCGCCCGGCCTGCCGGCGGAGCACGCCGCTCTCCTGCTGCTCGTAGACCTCTTTCCAGTCCATGAGCCGCAGCGAGACGGGCCGACGGGCGGGGAGCTCGCGCTCCCGCGTCTTCAGGAAGCCCCTGGGATCAGCCACCTGTCACCTCCAGGATGCGCGTCCACACGACGTCGCCATCCGGGTCGAGCCCCTCCTCCACGGCGTTCTGGCGGGTGGCCAGCACGGCCGCGTAGTCGCGGGGCAGTACCTTGACGAACCGTGCGAGGGTCTCGTCGATGTCGTCGAGCATGCGCTTGGCGAGCTCGGAGTCGGTCTCACGGACGTGCTGCTGGAGCAGGTCGGTGAGGATCTCGGCGTCACCCGCGCCGAGTGGCAGGAGCGAGAGCTCGCCGGAGGCGAGGGCCTCGCGGTTGACGCTCGACTCCTGCAGCGCGTGCACGTACGCCGTGCCGCCGGACATGCCGGCGCCGAGGTTGCGTCCGGTCGCGCCGAGGATGACGGCGAGTCCGCCGGTCATGTACTCGAGCGCGTGGTCGCCCACGCCCTCGACCACGGCGGTCGCGCCGGAGTTGCGGACGAGGAAGCGCTCCCCCACGATGCCGCGGATGAACATCGAGCCCTGCGTCGCGCCGTAGCCGATCACGTTGCCCGCGATGACGTTCTCCTCGGCCGCGAAGGTCGAGCCCTTGGAAGGACGCACCACGATCGAGCCGCCCGAGAGGCCCTTGCCGACGTAGTCGTTGCTGTCGCCCTCGAGGCGCAGCGTGATGCCGGCCGGGAGGAACGCGCCGAGCGACTGACCGGCCGAACCCGACAGGGTGATGTCGATCGTGCCGGCGGGCAGGCCGTTCTCGCCGTAGCGCTTCGTGACCTCGTGCCCGAGCATCGTGCCGACGGCCCGCTCGGTGTTGCGGATCGGCAGCGACATCGTGACCTTGCGGCCGCTGTCGAGCGCGTCGCGCGACAGCAGCACGAGGCGGCGGTCGAAGTGCTCGTCGAGTTCGTGGTCCTGGGCGACGCGGCGCGTCCGCGGTGCCTCGTCGTCGAACTTCGGGCCGACGAGGATCGGCGTGAGGTCGAGACCGTCGGCCTTCCAGTGCTGCACGGCGCGGTCGACGTCGAGCACCTCGGTGTGGCCGATGGCCTCCTCGAGCGAGCGGAAGCCGAGCGCGGCGAGGTACTCCCGCACCTCCTGCGCCAGGAACTCGAAGAAGTTGACGACGAACTCGGGCTTGCCGCTGAAGCGCGCGCGCAGCTCGGGGTTCTGCGTCGCGACGCCGACGGGGCAGGTGTCGAGGTGGCAGACGCGCATGAGGATGCAGCCCTCGACGACGAGCGGTGCCGTCGCGAAGCCGTACTCCTCGGCGCCGAGCAGCGCCGCGACGATGACGTCACGGCCGGTCTTCATCTGGCCGTCGACCTGCACCGTGACGCGCTCGCGCATGTTGTTGACCATGAGCGTCTGCTGCGTCTCGGCCAGACCGAGCTCCCAGGGGGTGCCGGCGTGCTTGAGCGAGTTCACGGGGCTCGCGCCGGTGCCGCCGTCGTGGCCCGAGACGAGTACGACGTCGGCCTTGGCCTTGGTCACGCCCGCGGCGACCGCGCCGATGCCCTTCTCGCTCACGAGCTTGACGTGCACCCGCGCGGCGGGGTTCGCCCGCTTGAGGTCGAAGATCAGCTGCTTGAGGTCCTCGATCGAGTAGATGTCGTGGTGCGGGGGCGGGCTGATGAGCCCGACGCCGGCGGTCGCGTGCCGGGTGCGGGCGACCCACGGGTACACCTTGCTCGGCGGCAGCTGGCCGCCCTCGCCGGGCTTCGCGCCCTGCGCCATCTTGATCTGGATGTCGTCGGCGTGCGTGAGGTACATGCTCGTCACACCGAAGCGGCCGGAGGCGACCTGCTTGATTGCACTGCGGCGCTCGGGGTCGAGCAGACGGTCGACGTCCTCGCCGCCCTCACCGGTGTTCGACTTGCCGCCGAGCCGGTTCATGGCGATCGCGAGGGTCTCGTGCGCCTCCTTGCTGATGGAGCCGTAGCTCATCGCGCCGGTGGAGAAGCGCTTGACGATCGACTCGACCGGCTCGACCTCGTCGAGCGGCACGGGCGGGCGCACCCCCTCGCGCAGCGCGAACATGCCGCGCAGCGTCATGAGGTTCTCCGACTGCTCGTCGACGAGTCGCGTGTAGTCGCGGTAGATGTCGTACCGGCGGTTGCGCGTGGCGTGCTGCAGGCGGAACACCGTGTCCGGGTTGAACAGGTGGGGCGGGCCGCCGCGGCGCCACTGGTACTCGCCGCCGACGGCGAGGCGCTCGTGCGTGCCGGGCGCGCCGTCCTCGGGGTAGGCGGAGCGGTGGCGCGCCGCGGACTCCGCCGCGATGACGTCGATGCCGACGCCGCCGAGCAGGCTCGAGGTGCCGGTGAAGTACTGGTCGACGAACGCCTGGCTGAGGCCGACGGCCTCGAAGGCCTGGGCGCCGGCGTAGGACGACACCGTCGAGATGCCCATCTTGGACATGATCTTGAGCACGCCCTTGCCGAGCGCCTTGAGCAGGTTGGCGACGGCCTTCTCGCTCGTGACGCCCTCGAGCTCGCCGGCGCGGACGAGGTCCTCGGCGGTCTCCATGGCGAGGTACGGGTTGATCGCGGATGCCCCGTAGCCGATGAGCAGCGCGACATGGTGCACCTCGCGCACGTCGCCGGCCTCGACGATCAGGCCGACCTTCATCCGCGTCTCCTGGCGGATGAGGTGGTGGTGCACGGCCGCGAGCATGAGCAGCGACGGCACGGGCGCGAGATCGGCGTTCGAGTCGCGGTCGCTCAGCACGAGGAACTGCGCCCCGGCCTCGATGGCACGGTCGGCCTCCTCGCACATCGCGGCGAGGCGCTTCTCGAGCGCGGTCGGGCCGTCGTCGACGCGGTAGAGGCCGCGGATCGTCGTCGTCAGCACGCTGCCCGGGCGCGGGTCGATGTGCTGGATCTTCGCGAGCTGGTCGTTGTCGATGACCGGGAAGTCGAGGATGACCTGCTTCGCGTGCTCGGGGGTCGCGTCGAGCAGGTTGCGCTCCGGTCCGAGACCGAGCTTCAGGCTCGTGACGACCTCTTCGCGGATCGAGTCGAGCGGCGGGTTCGTCACCTGGGCGAACTGCTGCGTGAAGTAGTCGAAGAGCAGGCGCGGGCGCTTCGAGAGCACCGCGATGGGGGTGTCGGAACCCATCGCGCCGAGCGGCTCGCCGCCGGTCTTGGCCATCGGCCCGACGAGGATCCGGACCTCCTCCTCGGTGTAGCCGAAGGTGCGCTGGCGGCGCGTGACCGACGAGGGGGTGTGCACGATGTGCTCGCGCTCCGGCAGGTCGGCGAGGTTGATGCGGCCCTCCTCGAGCCACTCCCCCCACGGCTTCGACGCGGCGAGCTCCTGCTTGAGCTCGTCGTCGTCGATGAGGCGACCCTCTTCGGTGTCGACCACGAACATCTTGCCCGGGCTCAGGCGGCCCTTGCGGACGACCTTCGAGGGCTCGACGTCGAGCACGCCGATCTCGCTCGCGAGCACGACGAGGCCCTCGTCGGTGACGAGCCAGCGACCGGGGCGCAGACCGTTGCGGTCTAGGGTCGCGCCGACCAGCGAGCCGTCGGTGAAGACGATCGCGGCGGGGCCGTCCCACGGCTCCATGAGCATCGAGTGGTACTCGTAGAAGGCGCGGCGCTGGGCGTCGAGGTCGGGCTGGTTCTCCCAGGCCTCGGGCACCATCATCATGACCGCGTGCGGGAGCGAGCGGCCGGAGAGGCTGAGCAGCTCCACGACCTCGTCGAACGAGGCCGAGTCGCTCGCGCCGGGCGAGACGATCGGCAGCACGGGCTGCAGGTCGCCGAGCAGGTCGGAGGCGAGCTGCGACTGCCGCGCGCGCATCCAGTTGCGGTTGCCCTGCACGGTGTTGATCTCGCCGTTGTGCGCGATCATCCGGAACGGCTGCGCGAGCGGCCAGCTCGGGAAGGTGTTCGTCGAGTAGCGCGAGTGCACGAGGGCGAGCTTCGAGGCGAAGCGCTCGTCGGAGAGGTCAGGGTAGAACGGCTCGAGCTGGAGCGTCGTGACCATGCCCTTGTAGACGAGCGTGCGGCTCGACAGCGAGGGGAAGTACGCCTCGAGCTCGCGCTCGGCGCGCTTGCGGAGGCGGAACGTCTGGCGGTCGAGCTCGATGCCCTGCAGCGGCCGGCCGTCGCGGTCGTGCCGGCCGGATGCCACGAAGAGCTGCTCGATCTTCGGCGCCGCGTTGCGGGCGAGCGAGCCGAGGTGCGAGGGGTCGACGGGCACGTCGCGCCAGCCGAGCACCTCGAGGCCCTCTTCCAGGGCGATCGTCTCGATGCCGAGCTTGATCTCGCTGCGCTCGTCGGCGTCGGTCGGCAGGAAGCTGAGGCCGACGGCGTAGGAGCCGACGGGCGGCAGGTCGAACGCGGTGACCTCGCGCAGGAACGCGTCGGGGATCTGCGTGATGATGCCCGCGCCGTCGCCGGTGCCGGCGTCCGAGCCGACGGCACCGCGGTGCTCGAGGTTCCGCAGCGCGCTCAGCGCGACGTCGATGATGTCGTGCCCGGCGGTGCCGCGCATGGTGGCGACCATCGCGAGACCGCACGCGTCTCGGTCGTTCGCCGGGTCGTACAGACCGGCGGCGGCAGGAGCCGCTCCGAAGCGGGAGTTCAGGGGTGTGGGAGCCATGGGACCGTCCTCACGAGGAAAGGTAATACACGGGGGACGACGTTGGCCCGGGGCGGCTGCACGCTGGCAGGAGGGTGGCGGCGGGTGGCATCCGTCGTCGGATGGTCACGGGCGCGAGCGGCTGGCTGCGGCCGCGGCGGTGCTGTCAGGAGGTGGCGCGGGAGGAGCTTGTGGCGGTCGCACCGGATACTCCGGCGGGGACGGGCTCGAGGGAGTCGTCGTCCTCGTCGGTGTAGGTCTCGTCGGAGTCTACCTTGTCCGAGACCTCGTCTTCCGGCTCGCGGCCCGGAACGTAGCCGCTGGGCTCGAGTCCCGGGTGGCGGCGCTTCTGCACGACGAAGATCACGACGCCCAGGAGGATCGCGAGCCACGCGGCCCAGATGTTGACGCGGATGCCGAGGAACAGCTCGCTCGGGTCGATGCGGATCGCCTCGAACCAGCTGCGCCCGATGCCGTACCAGATGAGGTACAGGCCGAGTGCCCGGCCCCACTGGAAGCGGAACTCGCGGTCGAGCAGCAGGATCACGGCGAAGCCGAGCAGGTTCCACAGGATCTCGTAGAGGAAGGTCGGGTGGAACAGCGTGTCCGACGGCAGGCCGATCGGGAACGCGGGGTTCGTCGACTCGATCTCGAGGCCCCACGGCAGGTCGGTGGGGATGCCGAAGAGCTCGTGGTTGAAGTAGTTGCCGAGCCGGCCGAAGGCCTGCGCGAGCAGGAGCCCGGGGGCGAGCGCGTCGGCGAAGGTCCAGAACCGGACGCCGGCGATGCGGCAGCCGATCCAGGTGCCGATCGCGCCGCCGATGAGGGCGCCGAAGATCGCCATCCCGCCGTTCCAGATCGCGAAGATCTCGAGCAGGTTGGCGCCCTCGAAGAAGTAGTCGCCCGGGTGGGTGAAGACGTGGTAGAGCCGACCGCCGAGGATGCCGAGGATCACGGCGAAGATGCCGACGTCGAACACGACGCCCGAGTCCACGCCGCGGCGGCGGAGCCGGGCCGCGGTGACGATGATCGCCGCGATGATCCCGGCGAGGATGCAGAGGGCGTAGGCGTGGATGTTGAAGTCGGGGAACCACGACAGGCCGAGGTCGCGCAGCCACTGACCCGAGAGGGTGATCGGCACCTGGAGCTCGGTGTCGGGGCTCGGGAGGCTCGAGTGAGCGATCACGGGGATGTCCCTTTCGGTGGTCGGTGGGGTCGAAGGCAGAGTCTAGCGACGGTGCGGAAGACGGCGGACGCCGCGCGGCCGTCGCGTCAGGAGAGGCCGCGCGCGAGTTCGGCGGCGGCGCGGCCGACGCCGGGCACCCCGCCGTCGGCGAGGGCCTTCACGAGCATCGAGCCGACGATCGCGCCGTCGGCGTACTCGAGCACCTCGCGCACCTGGTCGGCGGTGGAGATGCCGACGCCGACGCACGCGTGCTCCGCTCCGGCGTCGCGGAGGCGGGAGACGAGCGAGCGGGCGGCCACGTCGACGTCGCTGCGCGCGCCGGTGATGCCCATCGTCGAGACGGCGTAGACAAAGCCGCGGCTCATCGTCACCGACTGCACGAGCCGCTCGTGCGACGACGAGGGCGCGGCGAGGAAGACGCGGTCGAGCCCGGTCTCGTCGGAGGCTGCGAGCCAGGGCCCGGCCTCGTCGGGCACCAGGTCGGGCGTGATGAGGCCCGCTCCCCCGGCCGCGGCGAGGTCGCGTGCGAAGCGGTCGACGCCGTACTGCATGACGGGGTTGAAGTAGGTCATCAGGAGCACGGGCACGTCGACGCGGCTCGTGATCTGCGCGACGGCGTCGAAGACGTGGGCGAGCCGGAAGCCGTTCGCGAGCGCGGTCTGCGTCGCGGCCTGGATGACGGCGCCGTCCATGACCGGGTCGGAGTACGGCACGCCGAGCTCGATGACGTCGACGCCGTTCTCGGCGATCGCGACGGCGGACTCGACGCTCGTGGCGAGGTCGGGGAAGCCGGCCGGCAGGTAGCCGACGAGGGCGCCCCGTCCGGCGGCGCGGCGCTCGGAGAGCAGCGTGCCGACGGGGCTCGTGATGCGGGGGGCTTCGCTCGTCACATCTGCTCCGCGTTCTCGTCGAGCACCTTGAACCACCGGGCGGCGGTCGTCACGTCCTTGTCGCCGCGCCCGGAGAGGTTCACGAGCACGATGCCCTCGGGGCCGAGTTCGCGGCCGAGCGCGAGCGCGCCGGCGAGGGCGTGCGACGACTCGATCGCGGGGATGATGCCCTCGGTCTGGGTCAGCAGGCGGAAGGCCTCCATCGCCTCGGCATCCGTCACGGGCAGGTAGCTGGCGCGGCCGATGTCGGCGAGCCAGGCGTGCTCCGGGCCGACGCCGGGGTAGTCGAGGCCGGCGGAGATGGAGTGCGACTCCATCGTCTGGCCGTCCTCGTCCTGCAACATGTAGCTCTTCGCGCCGTGCAGCACGCCGGGGCGGCCCTTGGTGATGGTCGCGGCGTGGTGCGGCGTGTCGGCGCCGTCGCCCGCGGCCTCGAAGCCGTAGAGCTTGACGTCGGGGTCGTCGAGGAACGCGTGGAAGATGCCCATCGCGTTGCTGCCGCCGCCGACGCACGCGGCGATCGCGTGCGGCAGGCGCCCGGTGAGGGCGAGGACCTGCTCGCGGGCCTCCTCGCCGATGATCTTGTGGAAGTCGCGCACCATGACGGGGAACGGGTGCGGACCGGCGACGGTGCCGAGCAGGTAGTGCGTCGTCGAGACGTTGGCCACCCAGTCGCGGAGCGCCTCGTTGATCGCATCCTTGAGCGTGCGCGAGCCCGTCTTCACCGGGATCACGGTCGCTCCGAGCAGACGCATGCGGGCGACGTTGAGCGCCTGGCGCTCGGTGTCGACCTCGCCCATGTACACGACGCACTCCATGCCGAAGAGCGCCGCGGCGGTCGCGGTCGCGACACCGTGCTGCCCGGCGCCGGTCTCGGCGATGAGGCGGGTCTTGCCGAGGCGCTTGGCGAGCAGGGCCTGGCCGAGCACGTTGTTGATCTTGTGCGACCCGGTGTGGTTGAGGTCCTCGCGCTTCAGCAGGATGCGGGCGCCGCCCGCGTGCTGAGCGAAGCGGGGCGCCTCGGTGATGATCGAGGGCCGCCCGGTGTAGGTGCGGTGCAGCTCGTCGAGCTCCGCCTGGAACTCGGGGTCCTCGCGGGCGACGCGGTAGGCCGCGTCGAGCTCGTCGAGGGCGGCGATGAGGGACTCGGGCACGAAGCGCCCGCCGTAGTCGCCGAAGTAGGGGCCGACGGCGTCGCGGAGAAGGGTCATGGTGTTCAAACCGCCAGGAAGCGCTGAAGGGTGGAGACGGGGTCGCCGTCGGTGACGAGGGCCTCGCCGACGAGCACGGCGTCGGCGCCGGCGGCGCGGTAGGCCGCGACGTCGGCCTCGGTACTGACGGCGGACTCGGCGACCTTGACGACGCCGTCGGGGATGCCCGGCGCGAGCCGGCCGAAGAGACCGGCGTCGAGCTCGAACGTGGTGAGGTCGCGGGCGTTGACGCCGACGACGGTCGCGCCGGCGTCGACGGCGCGGGAGACCTCGTCGGCGCTGTGCGCCTCGACGAGCGCGGTCATGCCGAGCTGGGTCGCGAGCTCGTGCAGCTCGACGAGGGCGCGCTGCTCGAGCGACGCGACGATGAGCAGCACGACGTCGGCGCCCGCGGCGCGGGCCTCGAACAGCTGGTAGGGCTCGACGAGGAAGTCCTTGCGGAGCACCGGGATCGACACGCGCTGCTTGACGGCGCGCAGGTCGTCGAGCGACCCCTTGAACCGGCGCTGCTCGGTGAGCACGCTGACGACGGCGGCGCCGCCCTGCTCGTAGAGCGCGGCGAGCTCGGCCGGGTCCGGGATCGCGGCGAGGGAGCCGCGCGACGGGCTCGCGCGCTTCACCTCGGCGATGACGCTGACCGTGGGCACGGCCAGGGCCGCGCGGGCGTCGAGCGCGGGCGCCGCCTCGAGGGCGGCCGCCTCGACGGCCGCGAGGGGCGTGGACTCCTGGCGCTCGCGCGCGTCGGCGACGGCTCCTGCCGTCAGTTCCGCGAGAAGATCGGTCGCCACTAGTCGGCGTCGCTGCGGCGCGCGACGTAGCGCGGCCCGTTGACCCCGTAGCCCAGCTTGCCCATGAGGAAGCCGACGAGGAGTCCGACGAGGACGAGGATGCCGCAGATCCAGACGAGCCACTCGACCTCGAGGAAGAAGGCGACGGTGCCGATGGCGAAGGCGATCAGGATGATCGTCACGCCGGTCCAGGCTGCCGGCGAGTTGCCGTGGTGGTCCTGGTCTTCGTGGGCCATGGGGTCGCTCCTCGTGGTCGTGGTGGATCGGCGGAAAGTCTACCGGGAGTTGCCCGGGCCCCCGTCGTCGCGGGGGCCGTCGGTGGGGTCGTCGCCCTCGCTCAGGGCGTCCCAGTCCGCCGCGGCGGTCCGGGGCGCATCCGCCGGCGCGAGCCGCACCGCCTGGTAGCGGCGGGTCGAGCCCGGCCAGCGCCGCGCGGTGAGCAGGATCCAGGCACCGGATGCCAGAGCGCCGAGCGCGCTGGCGATCGCGACGAACGGCCACGGGGTGACGGCGACCGCGCTCACGAGCGACTCGATCGAGTCGGTGCCGGCGACGCCGGTGAGCTCGGTGACGACAGTGCCGGCGCTCTCGTAGGGCGCGACGAGGGCGCCGATGGCGGTCGCACCGAGGCCGAGGCCGATCGCGAGCTCGAGCAGGGCGAAGACCACCCGGAACACGGGTCCCGCGAGGGTGAGGGCGGCGCCGAGCGCGAGCGAGGCGACAGCGAGGGCCGCGAGGGCCGGTGCCGCCGCCTCTCCGGGTGCCTCGACGATCCCGGCATCCGTCGTGAAGCGGAACCAGGGCTGCGTCCAAGCGAGCAGGGCGAGCGCGGCGCTCGCGACGACGCCGAGGACGGCGAGCAGGCGGGCCCGGCGACCGGTCGCCCGCGCGGGCGCGGCCTTCCGGCTCGGATCCTCGGCCGGGGGCTCCGGCAGCGCGCCGCTCAGCCGAGCCTCCGCATGGCGTTCGCGATCGCCACGGCACGGAGCGGCGCGGCGGCCTTGTTGCGCGTCTCGAGCTCCTCGGTGTCGGGGTCGCTGTCGGCGACGAGTCCGGCGCCGGCCTGCACGCGGGCGATCCCGCCCTGCAGGAGGGCCGTGCGGATCGCGATCGCGACGTCGGCGTCGCCGCCGAAGCCGAAGTACCCGACCACTCCCCCGTAGACGCCGCGCTGGGCGACCTCGAGCTCGTCGATGATCTCGAGCGCCCGAGGCTTCGGTGCGCCCGAGAGCGTGCCGGCGGGGAACGTCGCTCGGAACACGTCGACGGCGTTGCGGCCGGGGGCGAGGTCGCCCTCGACGCTCGAGACGAGGTGCATGATGTGGCTGTAGCGCTCGATGCGCATGAACTCGGTGACCTCGACCGTGCCGGGGCGGCAGACCTTCGCGAGGTCGTTGCGGGCGAGGTCGACGAGCATGAGGTGCTCGGCGCGCTCCTTCTCGTCGGCGGCGAGGTCCTCGGCGAAGCCCTGGTCCTCGTCGGGGGTCGCCCCGCGCGGACGCGAGCCGGCGATGGGGTGCGAGTAGACGCGGCCCTCCTGCACCTTGACGAGCGCCTCCGGCGAGCTGCCCACGACGTGGTACGGCTCGCCCGCGGGAGACTCGAGGGAGAGCAGGTACATGTACGGGCTCGGGTTGAGCGTGCGCAGCACCCGGTAGACGTCGATCGCGGGGGCGGATGCCTCGTGATCGAAGCGCTGCGACAGCACGACCTGGAACACGTCGCCGTCGCGGATGAACTCCTTGGCGGCGACGACCGTCTGCTGGAAGGCGCCCGGCTCGAGGCGGAGCGTCGGCTCCGGGGCGGCGGTGAGGTCGACCTCGGCGAGGTGGGCCTCGCTCGGTGCGGCGAGCCGTGTCTGCAGGTCGTCGAGGCGCCGCTGCGCCTCCGCCCAGAGCGCCTCCGGGGTCTGCTCGCCGTCGGCGAGCACGTTCGCGATGAGCAGCACGGCGCCCGTGCGGTGGTCGACGACGGCGAGGTCGGCGACGAAGCTCAGGGCCTGACCGGGGACGTCGAACTCGGCGGGCGGCGCGTCGGGCAGCCGCTCGAGCTGGCGCACCGCCTCCCAGCCGATGAAGCCCACGAGGCCGCCGGTGAGCGGGGGCAGTTCGGGGAGGGCGGGCGTGGCCCAGCGCTCGTAGAGGTGCTCGACGGCCGCGAGGGGCGCGGTCGGCGCGTCGGCGCCGAGGGCGCGCTCGGCGTCGAGCGTGACCGGCTGCCACGTGGCATCCGCCCCGCTCTGCGTCAGAACGCCGAACGCGGAGACGCCGATGAAGGAGTAGCGCGACCAGATGCCGCCCTGCTCGGCGGACTCGAGGAGGAACGTGCCGGGGGCGCCCTGGGAGAGCTTGCGGTAGATGCCGACGGGGGTCTCGGTGTCGGCGAATAGCTCGCGCACGACGGGCAGCACGCGGTGGTCGGGCAGCAGCGCGTCGAAGCGCTCCCGGGTCGTCGTGAGGCTCATGCGGGCTCCCCGATCACGGGCTCGAGCGGCCCGACCTCGAAGCACGAGTGCGCGCCCGTGTGGCACGCGGCGCCGATCTGGTGCACGGTCACGAGCAGCGCGTCGCTGTCGCAGTCGAACGCGGCGGCGCGCACGTACTGCGCGTGCCCGGACGTGTCGCCCTTGCGCCAGTACTCCTGGCGGGAGCGGGACCAGAAGGTGACCCGGCCGTCGGTGAGCGTGCGGCGGAGCGCCTCGCGGTCCATCCAGCCGAGCATGAGGACGTCCTTCGAGCCCTCCTCCTGGATGATCGCGGGCAGCAGGCCCGCCTGGTCGAAGCGCGCGGTCTCGAGCACCGAGTCGAGCGAGGCATCGGTCATCGGGTCGTCACCCCTTCCGCCTGCAGGGCGTGCTTGATGTCGCCGACGGTGATCTCGCCGGAGTGGAAGACGCTCGCGGCGAGCACGGCGTCGGCGCCCGCGTGGATCGCGGGGGCGAAGTGCTCGATCGCGCCGGCTCCCCCGCTCGCGATGACGGGAACGGTCGACAGCTCGCGCATGAGACCGACGAGCTCGAGGTCGAAGCCCTGCCGGGTGCCGTCCGCGTCGATCGAGTTGACGAGCAGCTCGCCCGCGCCGCGCTCGATCGCCTCGCGGGCCCAGTCGAGCGCGTCGATGCCGGTCGCGGTGCGGCCGCCGTGGGTCGTCACGACGAAGCCGGATGCCGTGCCGCTCGCGCGCTTGACGTCGAGGCTCAGCACGCACACCTGGGCCCCGAACCGGTCGGCGATCTCGTCGATGAGCGCGGGGCGGGCGATGGCGGCGCTGTTGACGCCGATCTTGTCGGCGCCGGAGCCGAGCAGACGGGCGACGTCCTCCGTCGAGCGCACTCCCCCGCCGACGGTGAGCGGAATGAAGACCTGCTCGGCCGTCGCGGTGACGACGTCGTACATCGTCGCGCGGTCGTCGACCGTCGCCGTGACGTCGAGGAACGTGACCTCGTCGGCGCCCTGCTCGTAGTACCGGCGGGCGAGCTCGACCGGGTCGCCCTGGTCGCGCAGGCCCTGGAAGTTGACGCCCTTCACGACGCGGCCCGCCGCGACGTCGAGGCACGGGATGACGCGGGTGGCGACCGACATCAGAGCCTCGCGGCGTGGATGGGGCTGACGAGGATCGCCTTCGCGCCCAGGTCGTACAGCCCGTCCATGATGAGGTTCATGTCGCGGCGCTTGACCATGACGCGCACGGCGGCCCACTCGGGGTCGTGCAGCGGGCTGACCGTCGGCGACTCGATGCCGGGCGCGAGCGCAGCGGCCTCGTCGAGGAGCGCGCGGGGCACGTCGTAGTCCATGAGCACGTACTGCCGGGCGACGAGCACGCCCTGGAGGCGGCGGTGCAGCACGTCGATGCCGGGGCGCGAGGCATCCGCGCTGATCAGCACGGCGGTCGACTCGAGGATGACCGGTCCGAAGATCTCGAGGCCCGCGGCGCGCAGCGTGGCGCCGGTCGAGACGACGTCGGCCACCGCGTCGGCGACGCCGAGGCGTACCGCCGATTCCACGGCGCCGTCGAGACGCACGAGCTTCGCGGTGACGCCGTGCTCGGCGAGGAACGCTCCGACGAGTCCGGGATAGCTCGTCGCGACCCGCGCGCCGTCGAGGTCGCGCACCTCCGCGAAGCGGGAGGGCGGGCCGGCGAAGCGGAACGTCGAGCCGCCGAAGTCGAGGCTCGCGATCTCGGCGGCCTCGCTCTCGGAGTCGAGCAGCAGGTCGCGGCCGGTGATGCCGACGTCGAGAGCGCCCGACCCGACGTACGTCGCGATGTCGCGGGGACGGAGGTAGAAGAACTCGACGTTGTTGCGCGGGTCGGCGACGTGGAGCTCGCGGGTGTCGCGGCGGCCGGCGTATCCGGCCTCGTGGAGCATCTGGGCGGCGGTCTCGCTGAGCGAGCCCTTGTTGGGCACCGCGATCCTCAGCGGCGGCTGGCTGGCCATGGGGTTCCTTCTGGTGAGTGCGTGAACGACGGGACGGGCGACATCACAGATGTCGGTAGACGTCCTCCGTCGTGAGCCCCTTCGCGAGCAGCAGCACCTGCAGGTGGTAGAGCAGCTGCGAGATCTCCTCGGCGGTGCGCTCGTCCGACTCGTACTCGGCGGCCATCCAGACCTCGGCGGCCTCCTCGACGATCTTCTTGCCGATCGCGTGCACACCGGCGTCGAGCTCGGCGACCGTGCCCGAGCCCTCTGGGCGCGTCTCGGCCTTCTCGCGCAGCTCGGCGAAGAGGTCGTCGAAGGATTTCACGCCGACAAGCGTATCGCCGCCGGGAGGCCCGCCCCGTCCGGTGACCGTCGGGGCCCGGAAACGACGGATGCCGGACGGGGACCCGCCCCGCCCGGCATCCGTCCGGTCGTCGTGCGTCAGTTCACGCCGAGCAGGTCGATCACGAAGATGAGGGTGCGGCCGCCGAGGCGGTGACCGCCAGCCGGGCCGTAGGCCAGGTGCGGGGGCACGACGAGCTGGCGGCGTCCGCCGACCTTCATGCCCGGGATGCCCTGCTGCCAACCCGCGATGAGCTGGCCGAGCGGGAACGTGATCGACTGACCGCGGTTCCAGGAGGAGTCGAACTCCTCGCCGGTCTCGAAGTCGACGCCGAGGTAGTGGACGGTGACGGTCGAGCCGGGAGGGGCCTCGGGGCCGTCGCCCACCTCGATGTCGGTGATGGTCAGCTCGCTCGGAGCGGTGTCGCCCGCGAACTCGACCTCGGGCTTGGTCTTTCCGGTGTCAGCCATGCGACAAGTCAACCAGGTGCCGCCGGGGTGCCGGCTCCGAGCTCAGAGCGCAGGGTGCTCAGCGCGCCAGCGTGCTTGGCGCGCCAGCGTGCTCAGTGCGCGGGGGTGCTGAGTGCGGCATCCGCCTCGGCGCGCAGCTCGGCGATCGCCCGCTCGGGGTCGTCGCTGCCGTAGACGGCGCTGCCCGCGACGAACGTGTCGGCGCCGTGGCGGGCCGCCTCGGCGATCGTTCCCGACGCGATGCCGCCGTCGACCTGCAGCCGGACGTCGAGGCCTGACGCCGCGATGGCCTCGGCGGTGCGGCGCACCTTCGGCATCATCTCGGTCTGGAACGACTGGCCGCCGAAGCCGGGCTCGACGGTCATCACGAGGATCATGTCCCACTCCTCGAGCGTCGCGAGGTAGGGCTCGACGTCGGTGCCGGGCTTGACCGCGATCGCGGCCTTCGCGCCGGCCCGGCGGATGCCGCGGGCGATCTCGACCGGATCACCCGCCGCCTCGACGGAGATCGTGACCGACGCCGCGCCCGCCTCGGCGTAGCCGACGGCCCAGCGGTCGGGATTCTCGATCATGAGGTGCACATCGAGCGGAACGGGGCTGACCTGCACCAGGCGCTGCACCATCGGCAGCCCGAACGTGAGGTTCGGCACGAAGTGGTTGTCCATCACGTCGACGTGGACCATGTCGGCGGTCGTGATCCGCGAGAGCTCCCGCTCGAAGTTGGCGAAGTCGGCGGCGAGGATCGACGGATGGATTCGGGCGTGCACCCGGCAAGCCTACTGAGGGGTGGCTGGGCGGGTTCGCCGGGACGGGCTGTCGTGTCGCCGGTTCCGGAGCCCACGTTCTGGATCAGGAGCCGGGCACGGCACGGCAGGAGACCTGCGCCGTGAGCGGGCCGGTGCGACTCATGAGTGGTGGGAGCGGCGCGCCGAGGGTGGTCGGCGTGTCGCCGCGCGGCTCATGATTTGCGCCGGTGCTGTGGGTGGGCGGCGATTGGCGGCGAGCCGTCAGTGCCGCTGCAGCAGCTGGATCGACATCGCGTCGGTGTTGTGGCGGTGCGGCCACAGCTGCACGCGGTGGGGGTCGCCGGCGAGGTCGAGCTCGTCGCGGGCGACGCTCTGCAGCACGGATGCCGTGTCGAGGCGCTCCACGTCGGGCCGGTCCCGCAGCACGCTCTCGACGATCGCGCGCGTCTCGGCGAGGTGCGGGGAGCACGTCACGTACGCCACGAGGCCGCCCGGCTTGACGGCGTCGAGGGCGCTGCGGAGCAGGGACTGCTGCAGGGTGGCGAGCTCCGCGACATCCGACGGCTGCTTGCGCCAGCGCGCCTCGGGACGGCGGCGGAGCGCGCCGAGCCCGGTGCACGGCGCATCCAGCATGATGCGGTCGTAGGTCGCGGGCTCGTCTCGGCCGTACAGCGTGCCGTCGCCCTGCCGCACCTCGGGCGGCTCGGGCAGCGCGGCGAGGGCGTTGCGCACGAGGTCGACGCGGGCGGGCACGAGCTCGTTGGCGACGAGGGTCGCGCCGCCGCCCGCGGCCTCGGCGGCGAGCAGGGCGGCCTTGCCGCCGGGGCCGGCGCAGAGGTCGAGCCAGCGCTCCCCCGCCTCGATCGGGCGGGCGCGGCTCAGGGCGAGCGCCGCGAGCTGCGAGCCCTCGTCCTGCACGCGGGCGCGGCCGGATGCCACGAGCGGGTGATCCGACGGGTCGCCGGCCCTCGCCGCGGCGCCGACGGGGCTGAACCGCGCGGGCGGCCCGACCTCGGCGACGTCGGCGAGCCCCGGCAGGGCGACGAGCGAGACGCGGGGCGAGCCGTTGTCGGCGGCGAGCAGGTCGCCGAGTTCGTGCCCGCGGTCCTCGGCCTCGAGGGCGGTGCGCAGCGCGCGGACGACCCAGACGGGGTGAGCCTCGGCGATCGCGAGCCGTTCGTCGTCGGACCGCGCCCCCTCGAGCGCGCGCTCCCGCCACTCCTCGGGCTCCGCGCGGGTGATGCCGCGCAGCACGGCGTTGACGAAGCCGGATGCCTGCGGCGCGACCTGCCGCGCGAGCGACACGGCCTCGTCGACGACGGCGTGCGGGGCGGTGCGCATGGAGAGCAGCTGGTGGGCGGCGAGGCGGAGCACGTCGAGCACGGGCGAGTCGATGCGGTCGATCTGCCGGCCCGACGCGAGCGCGATGACGCGGTCGTAGTAGCCGCGGCGGCGGAGCGTGCCGTAGGTGAGCTCGGTCGCGAGTGCGGCGTCCTGCGCGCTGAGCTTCGCGCGGCGCAGGCGTGCGGGCAGCAGGAGGTTCGCGTAGGCGTCGGACTCGTCGACGGCGTGCACGACGTCGTAGGCGAGCCGGCGCGCGGGCTGCACCCGCGACTGCGGGGGTCGGCGCGGCGGGCGGGGCTGCCGGCGGGCGGGACCGGTCATTCGGCGACCAGCCCCTCGGCGCCGGAGCCGCGCCACCAGTCGGTCGCGGCCATCGCCTTCTTGCCGGCGGGCTGCACGGTGACGAGCTCGAGCGGATGCGTGCCGGTGCCGACGAGCACGCGGCCCTCGCGCAGGGCGAACGCGCCGGGCGCGAGCGCGGCGGCGTCGCGGGCGAGGTGTGCCTCGTGGATCTTGAACCGTTCGCCGCCGAGCAACGTGAACGCGCCGGGCTCCGGCGTGACGCCGCGGATCCTCGCGTCGAGCATGACGGCGGGCTCCGACCAGTCGAGGCGGGCGTCGTCGAGCGTGAGCTTCGGCGCGAGCGTGACGTCGCCGACCTGCGGTTCGGCGCGGGCGGTGCCGGATGCCAGGGCGTCGACGACCCGCGTGACGAGCGGCGCTCCGGCATCCGCGAGCGTGTCGAGCAGGTGCCCCGCGGTCTCGCGGGCACCGATCTGCTGCGTGAGCATGCCGTAGACGTCGCCGGCGTCGAGCTCGGGCACGAGCTGGAAGACGCTCGCGCCCGTGACGTCGTCGCCCGCGATGAGCGCGCGCTGCACGGGGGCGGCGCCGCGCCACCGGGGCAGCAGCGAGAAGTGCAGGTTGATCCAGCCGAGCCGGGGCGCGGAGAGCAGCGGCTCGCGCACGAGCCCGCCGTAGGCGACGATGACGCCGAGGTCGAAGCCGCGACCGACGACGGCGTCCTCCGCCTCGGCGCGCAGCCGATTGGTGCGGAGCACGGGGATGCCGAGCTCCTCGGCGGCGGCGGCCACGGGCGTCGGCGTCAGCACGCGCTTGCGCCCCTGCGGCGAGTCCTCGCGGGTGATCACGAGGGCCACGTCGTGAGAGGAGGCGGCAAGGGCGCGCAGGGTCGGGACGGCGGCGGCCGGGCTGCCGGCGAAGACGAGCTTCAGGGGTACTCCAGAGTCACTGGTCGTCGAAGGGCTCGCTGTCGTCGAACCGCACTCTGAGTGTAGGCGCGGGCCGCCGGTCGCCTCCCTTGAGGGACTTCCGCCGGCTCACTGCTCCCGTGATGACGGCGCCGCGGAGCGCCTCGGCGACGGCGTGCCCGCGGGCGTAGTCGAAGCGGACGATGGCGCGCACTCCCCCGCTCGGCACGTCGACGGGACCGAGCACGTCGGGGTCGTCGAGCGCATCGAGGGCGCGCTGCACGCTGTCGAGCGTGCCGGTGACGGAGGCGACGCGAACCGCGGGCGGGAAGCGCAGGCGCCGCCGGTCCGCGAGCTCCTGCCGCGCGAACTCGGGCAGGCGCCAGGTGGCGAGGGCGGAGGCGAGCGCGCCGCCGACCCCGACGAGCACGACGGGCGCGCGCGGGGAGGCGAGGGCTGCGGCGTTGGCCCACCAGCGCAGGCAGTCCTCGGCGACGCGGAGGCTCTCGCGCGCGAGCATCCGCTCCCCGTCGAGGAGCAGCACGGCCCGGTAGCCGCCCTGGGCGAGGGGCTCGGCGCCGCGGGTCGCGATGACGAGGGCGGGACGGTCGTCGACCGCGAGGAGCGGCCGCTCGCCGTCGGAGACGATCACGCGGACCCCGGGGAACGCGCGGCCGAGCTCGTCGGCGGTGCGGCTCGCGCCGACCCCGGCGGGGCGCAGGTGGGTGCCGCCGCAGACCGAGCACTCCCAGCCGGTGGCGAGCGCGCCGCACCAGGCGCAGGAGGGCACGGCGCCGCTGTGGGTGACGGTCAGCGGCCCCTCGCAGCGGCGGCAGCGGGCGGCGGAGCCGCAGTCGCGGCAGGCGAGCGCGGGCGTGTACCCCGGTCGCGCGACCTGCACGAGCACCGGCCCGTCGCTGAGCGCCTCCCTGGCCGCGCGCCAGGCCGCCGACGGGATGCGGGCGAGCTGGGCGAGGCGGTCTCCCCCGGTCTGGTGCGCGGTCGGCACGACGTGCGGGGTGACGGCGGGCGCCGGGCCGACGGATGCCGCGTAGCCGAGCTCGACGAGCCGCTCCACCTCGGTGCTGCGGGCGTGCCCGGCGAGCAGGAGCGCGCAGCCCTGCTGACCCTGGCGCACGAGTGCGGCGTCGCGGGCGTGCACGTAGGGGGCGAGCGGCTCGGAGTGGAGCGGGTCGCCGTCGTCCCACACGGCGATGAGTGCCAGCTTCTTCGCCGGGGCGTAGACGGCGGAGCGGGTGCCGACGATGACGAGCGGGTCGTCGCCGAGGCAGGCGAGGAACGCGCGGTAGCGGTCGGGCCCGGACTGGCGGGCGTCGAGGCGCACCACCCGGTCGGGCGGCAGCAGGGTCGCCAGCGCCGCGAGCAGCTGCTCCTGGTCGCGGTAGTCCGGCACGGCGAGGATCGCCGAGCCGCCGGAGTCGATCGCCTGCGTCGCGGCCTGGGCGAGCGTGAGCGCCCAGGCGCCGACCCACGAGGCGTCGTGCCCGGGGCGGGGCGGGAGCAGCACGGGGTGCGGGATCGCGTCGAGCGCGAGGCGGCGGCGCTCGTGGATCGCGGTCTCGACGAGTCCGGACGGGTAGCCCGTTACGGAAGCGGCGGTGACCTCGGCCCGGGCCGGGATGCCGCCGGCCGCGAGGGCCGCGAGCCAGGCCTTCTCGACGCGCACCTGGCGCTTGGGCACGGCGAGCCGCACGACGTCGATCGCGCTGCCGGCGGCCCGGTCGGCGACGGCGCGGGCGAGCGTGTACACCTCTGGCGTCAGCACGGGGGCGGTCGAGACGATCGCGTCGACGTCGCTCAGGTTGCCGCCGAACGATCCGGTCTCGGCGAGTTCGACGACGAACGCGTCGGCGATCCTGCCGGCGCTCCGCAGCGGCACGCGCACCCGGATGCCGACGGCGATGTCCGCCCGCAGGGCCTCGGGCACGGCGTAATCGAACAGCCGGTCGAGCTGCGGCAGCGGGGAGTCGACGAGCACGCGAGCGATCACGGCGTCACCCTGCCCTGCGCCGCCGACAACGACGGCGTTCCCGCGCTCCTCCGCGTCCCTGACACGCCGGAAGCGTAGCGGCGCGGGCGGCGGCCGCCGGTCAGAGCCCGGCGGCGCTCGCGAGGGCGTCGACGCGGTCGAGCCGCTCCCACGAGAGCTCCGGCAGGTCGCGGCCGAAGTGCCCGTACGCGGCGGTGCGGGCGTAGATCGGGCGCAGCAGGTCGAGGTCGCGGATGATCGCGGCGGGCCGCAGGTCGAAGACCTCGTTGATCGCCGAGATGATGCGCTCCTCCGGCACCCGCGCGGTGCCGAACGTCTCGACGTACAGCCCGACGGGGGCGGCCTTGCCGATGGCGTAGGCGACCTGCAGCTCGAGCCGGTCGGCGAGCCCCGCGGCGACCGCGTTCTTCGCGACCCAGCGCATGGCGTAGGCGGCGGAGCGGTCGACCTTCGACGGGTCCTTGCCGCTGAACGCGCCGCCGCCGTGGCGGGCGGCGCCGCCGTAGGTGTCGACGATGATCTTGCGGCCGGTGAGGCCGGCATCGCCCTGCGGGCCGCCGATCTCGAACCGCCCGGTGGGGTTGATCAGGATGCGCGTGGCACGCGAGTCGAGCTCGACGGTCGCGAGCACGGGGCGGATGACGTGCGCCTCGATCTCGGCGAAGAGCTGCTCGTTGCGCACGTTCGGCGAGTGCTGCGTGGAGAGCACGATGGTCTCGACGGTGCGGGGCACGCTGCCCTCGTAGCCGATGGTGACCTGGGTCTTGCCGTCGGGACGGAGGTAGGGCAGCTCGCCGGACTTGCGCACGGCGGCGAGGCGCTCGGCGAGACGGTGGGCGAGCCAGATCGGCAGCGGCATGTACTGCGGCGTCTCGGTCGTCGCGAAGCCGAACATGATGCCCTGGTCGCCGGCGCCCTGCGCGTCGAGCGGGTCCTTGGCGTGCCCCTCGCGCACCTCGTAGGCGGAGTCGACGCCCTGGGCGATGTCGGGCGACTGCGCGCCGATCGAGACCTCGACGCCGCAGCTCGCGCCGTCGAAGCCCACCTTGGAGGAGTCGTAGCCGATGTTCGTGATCGTGTTGCGCACGATGGTCGGGATGTCGACGTAGCCGGAGGTCGTGACCTCGCCCGCGACGTGCACGAGGCCGGTCGTCACCATGGTCTCGACGGCCGACCGGGCGTTCGGGTCGGCGGCGAGGAGGGCGTCGAGGATGCTGTCGGAGATCTGGTCGCAGATCTTGTCGGGGTGACCTTCCGTCACCGATTCCGAGGTGAACAGGCGCAGGTTCGTGCTGCTCATGGGACTCCGTCTCCGGGGTTGGGCGGGGAGGACGCGGCTGCGTCCGGAACCGCGGCGTCCGCCCGGGGCGGCCACGCGAGCGCGGGCGTCAGCGGAGCAGATCGAGGATGCGGTGGGCCACCTCGAGCTTCGTGCCGGCGGCCTCGGCCACTATATCTCCGGCCGCATCCACGATGACGACGGCGTTACCGTCCGTTGCGAAGCCCTCGCTCCAGCCGACCCTGTTGAGGACGAGATAGTCGGCGCCCTTGCGGGCGATCTTCTCCCGGCCGAGGCGCAGCAGGTCGTCGGGGCCGTCGCTAGTCTCGGCCGCGAAGCCGATGATCACCTGGCCCGGCCGCCGCTCGGCGGCCAGCGCGGTGAGGATGTCGGGATTGCGCACGAGCTCGAGGGCGAGGCCCTCCCCCGTCGCATCCTTCTTGATCTTCGACTCCGACACGGATGCCGGGCGGTAGTCGGCCACGGCCGCGGCCATGACGACGACGTCGGCGGATGCCGCGTGGCGGCGGGCCGCCTCGTCGAGCTCGAGGGCCGTCGAGACCTTCTCGACGCGGACGCCGGCGGGCGGCGGCACTTCGAGGTGGGCTGCGACGAGCACGACGTCGGCGCCGCGGAGGGCGGCGGCCTCGGCGAGGGCGACGCCCTGTTTGCCGCTCGAGCGGTTGCCGAGGAAGCGCACGGGGTCGAGCGGCTCACGGGTGCCGCCGGCGGTGACGACGATGCGCTTGCCCGCGAGGTCCCGCGTAGCGACGGCGCCGAGGGCGGCCTCCACGATGTCGTCGGGCTCGGACATCCGGCCCTCGCCGAGGTCCTGGCCGGTCAGGCGGCCCTTCTCGGGGCCGACGACGAGGATCCCGCGGGAGCGGAGGGTCGCGAGGTTCGCGACCGTGGCGGGGTTGCGCCACATCTCGGTGTGCATCGCGGGTGCGACGACGACCGGAGCCTCGCTGGCGAGGATCGTGGTGCCGAGCAGGTCGTCGGCGATGCCCGCGGCGAGCCGGGCGAGGAAGTTCGCGGTGGCCGGCGCGACGATCACGAGGTCGGCGCTCTGACCGAGGGCGACGTGCCGCACCTCGGCGACGCCGTCGTAGAGGTCGGCGGTCACCGGGTTACGGCTGATCGCCTCGAGGGTCGGTTTGCCGACGAAGCGGAGCGCGCCCGCGGTCGGCACGACGTGGACGTCGTGCCCCGCGAGCACGAGCGAGCGCACGACATTCACGGCCTTGTAGGCCGCGATGCCGCCGGTGATCCCGACGACGATCCTCATGCGCCCGCTACCGAGTCCTACTCGGCGAGGGGCTTCTGGACGAGCTTGTTCTCGTTGATCTCGTGCAGCGCGACGGAGAGCGGCTTGTCATCGATCGTCGAGTCGACGAGGGGTCCGACGTTGTCGAAGAGGCTGCCCTCGTGCAGGTCGGCGTAGTAGTCGTTGATCTGACGGGCGCGCTTCGAGGCGAAGATGACGAGCGCGTACTTCGACTCGACCTTCTCGAGCAGCTCGTCGATGGGCGGGTCGATGATGCCCTGCTGGCGGTCGGCCATGGGGTCTCCTAACGATCGAGGCGGAACGGGCGGATGCCCGGACGCGGAAGCTAGTCGCCTGCCGGCAGCGGGACCGGCGCGGGCGCAAGCGTCAATTCTACGACCTCGGCCGCCGCGGTGGCCACATCGTGGTTGACCACCCGGAAGTCGAACTCGTCCTGGGCCGCCAGCTCGACCTTCGCGGTCGCGAGGCGGCGCTCCTGTTCCTCGGGGCTCTCGGTGCCGCGGCCGGTGAGCCGGCGCACGAGTTCCTCCCAGGTCGGCGGCAGCAGGAAGACGAGCACGGCCTCCGGCATGGCCTCGCGCACCTGGCGGGCGCCCTGGATGTCGATCTCGAGGAGGACGCTGCGGCCCTTCTGCAGCGCGCGCTCGATCGGCGGGCGCGGCGTGCCGTAGCGGTAGGCGTTGTGCACGGTCGCCCACTCGAGGAACTCGTGGTGCTCGATCATGCGATCGAACTCCTCGTCGGCGACGAAGTAGTAGTGCACGCCGTCGATCTCGCCGGGCCGCGGTGGGCGGGTCGTCGCCGAGACGCTCAGCAGCACGTTGGGATAGTGCTCGCGGATGTAGGTCGACACGGTGCCCTTGCCGACCGCGGTAGGGCCGGCCAGCACGACGAGCCGGGTCTCGGCGGGCACGGCGTTCTCCCGTCGGGCGAGGTAGTCGAGCAGCTTCGCGCGCTGGCGCACGCCGAGTCCCGCGATGCGCTTGGAGTCGGCGATCTTGAGCGCCTCCATCACCTTCGCGACGCGCGTCGGCCCGAGGGTCGGCACCGCGAGCAGCAGGTCGCGCACGCGCATCCCGCCCTCGGCGGAGTCGGGCTGCGACCAGCCGTGCTGAGCGACCTCGAGCGCGGTGCGGGCGCGGGTGGCGACGTCGCGCTTGATGGCCGCGCGGGCGCGGCGGGCGGCGACGGCGGCGCGGGCCGCGGCAACGCGGTCGACGTCGGGCGGGGCTAGGCGAGGCACTCGCGCACCTCCCCCGTGACGCGGCGGATCGCGTCGCGCAGACCAGCGGGGCCAGCCGAGAGCACGGCGCGGGAGGTCGACACGAGCACCCGGTCGGCGGCGGCGCCGAAGATCCCGCGGAGGTCGCTCACGCGGGCACCCTGCTCGCCGAAGCCGGGCGCGAGCACCCAGGAGCCGTCGAGTCGCGCGATGTCGATGCCGTAGCGGGCGAAGTCGACGGTCGCCCCGAGCACGAGACCCGCTGATGAGGGACCTGTTGCGTTACGTGACACCACCTCAGAGACGATACCGGCGGCGACGCTCGTTCCCGCGCCGTCCACGGCCGTCTGCAGAGCCACGGCCTCGGGATTGCTCATCGCGGCGAGCACGAAGAGACCCTTGCCGGTCGCGTCGGCACGCCCGAGCGCGGGCGCGAGGGAGCCGAAGCCGCCGTACGGATGCATCGTGAGCGCGTCGACCTCGAGGGGCGAGCCCGGCGTGAGCCACGCGTCGGCGTAGCCGGCGACGGTCGACCCGATGTCGCCGCGCTTCGCATCGCCGATGACGAACAGCCCCCGGCCTCGCGCCTCGGCGAGCACCCGCTCGAGCGAGGCGAAGCCGGCCGAGCCGAAGCGCTCGTAGAAGGACACCTGCGGCTTCAGCACCCCGACCTCGTCCGTGGCCGCCTCGACGACGCGCAGCCCGAACTCGCGGACGCCGTCCGCCGAGTCGTCGAGGCCCCAGTCGGCGAGGAGGTACGGGTGAGGGTCGATCCCGATCGAGACCGTGCCGAACCGGCCCGCCACGGAGGCGAGCCGGTCGGCCATCGAGGGCACGGACGCCGCGGGGTCGCTCATCCGCGCGCGGTCCTCGCGAGCGCGTACTCCTGCAGGCTTGTGACGCCCCACGTGGCCTGGTCGGCCTCGAGGGAGCCCACGGCGGCGGCGAGCTGCGCGATCGTGGTGAACAGCGGCTTGTCGGCGGCCACGGCGGCGGCGCGGATCTCGTAGCCGTCGGCCCGCGCGCTGCGGCCCGACGGGGTGTTGATCACGATGTCGACGCGGCCCTGGTTGATGAGGTCGACGACGCTCTCCGCACCGCCCTCGCTGTACTTCGCGACGACGCCGGTCTCGATGCCGTTGCGCTTGAGCACCTCGGCCGTGCCGACGGTCGCGATGAGCTCGAAGCCGAGCTGCTGCAGCCGGGCGGCGGGCAGGATGATCGACCGCTTGTCGCGGTCGGCGACCGAGACGAAGACGACGCCGCTCTCGGGCAGTCCGCCGTAGGCGGCGTCCTGGCTCTTCGCGAACGCCTTGGGGAAGTCGACGTCGATGCCCATGACCTCACCGGTCGAGCGCATCTCGGGCCCGAGGACGCTGTCGACGATCGCGCCCTCCTTCGTGCGGAAGCGCTTGAAGGGCAGCACGGCCTCCTTGACGGAGACGGGCGAGTCGATCGGCACGTCGGAGCCGTCGCGCTCGGGCAGCAGCCCGGACTCGACGAGCTCGCGGATGGACGTTCCGGTCATGACGAGCGACGCGGCCTTCGCGAGCGGGATGCCGAGCGCCTTCGAGACGAACGGGACGGTGCGGCTCGCGCGGGGGTTCGCCTCGAGCACGTAGAGCACGCCCGCGCCGATCGCGAACTGCACGTTGAGCAGCCCGCGCACGCCGACGCCCTCGGCGATCGCGAGCGTGGCCTCGCGCACCCGGTCGATCTGCTCGCGGCCGAGGCTCACGGGCGGCAGGGTGCAGCTCGAGTCGCCGGAGTGGATGCCGGCCTCCTCGATGTGCTCCATGACACCGCCGACGTAGAGCTCCGTGCCGTCGTACAGCGCGTCGACGTCGATCTCGATCGCGTCGTCGAGGAAGCGGTCGACGAGCAGCGGCTGGTCGGGGCCGATGATCGCCTGGTCCTTCACCCGCTCGAAGTAGTCGTGCAGGCTCGGGGTGTCGTAGACGATCTCCATACCGCGACCGCCGAGCACGAAGCTCGGGCGGACGAGCACGGGGTAGCCGATCTCCTCCGCGATCGCGACGGCGCTCGTGACATCCGTCGCCGTGCCGTTGCGCGGCGCGACGAGGCCCGCGGCCTGCAGGATGCCGGCGAACTGGCCGCGCTCCTCGGCGAGGTCGATCGCGGACGGGGTCGTGCCGAGGATCGGCACGCCGGCCGCCTCGAGGCCCTTCGCGAGCCCGAGCGCGGTCTGCCCGCCGAGCTGCACGACGACGCCGACGACCTCGCCGGTCGCCTGCTCGGCGTGGATGACCTCGAGCACGTCCTCGAGCGTCAGCGGCTCGAAGTACAGCCGGTCGCTCGTGTCGTAGTCGGTCGAGACCGTCTCGGGGTTGCAGTTGATCATCACGGTCTCGAAGCCGGCCTCGGAGAGGGCGAACGACGCGTGGACGCACGAGTAGTCGAACTCGACGCCCTGACCGATGCGGTTCGGGCCGGAGCCCAAAATGACGACCTTGCGGCGGTCGCTCGGGGCGACCTCGGTCTCGAGGTCGTAGCTGGAGTAGTGGTACGGCGTGAGGGCGGGGAACTCCCCCGCGCACGTGTCGACGGTCTTGAAGACGGGCCGGATGCCGAGGCCGGTGCGCAGCTCGCGCACCTCCGCCTCGGGGAGGCCGCGGAGCTCCGCGAGCTGGGCGTCGCTGAAGCCGTGGTCCTTCGCCTCGGCGATCAGGGCCTCGTCGAGCTCGGGCGCGCTGCGCACCGTCTCGGCGATCTCGTTGATGAGCGCGATCTGGTCGAGGAACCACGGGTCGACCTTGGTGGCCTCGAAGGCCTCATCGATGCTCGCGCCGGCGCGCATGGCCTGCTGGAGCGCGACGATGCGGCCGTCGGTCGGGGTCTTCGCGACCTCGAGCCAGTGCGCCTTGTCGCCGGGCTCGCCCGCCCAGGTGAAGCTCGAGCCGCGCTTCTCCAGCGAGCGGAGCGCCTTCTGCAGGGCGGTCGTGAAGTTGCGGCCGATCGCCATGGCCTCGCCGACGCTCTTCATGGTCGTCGTGAGGGTCGGGTCGGCGGCGGGGAACTTCTCGAAGGCGAAGCGCGGCACCTTGACGACGATGTAGTCGAGGGTCGGCTCGAACGACGCCGGGGTCACCCGGGTGATGTCGTTCGGGATCTCGTCGAGGCGGTAGCCGATCGCGAGCTTCGCGGCGATCTTCGCGATCGGGAACCCGGTCGCCTTCGAGGCGAGGGCGCTCGAGCGGGAGACGCGCGGGTTCATCTCGATGACGATGACGCGGCCGGTGGCGGGATCGACGGCGAACTGGATGTTGCAGCCGCCGGTGTCGACGCCGACGTCGCGGATGATCCGGATGCCGATGTTGCGCAGGTTCTGGAACTCGCGGTCGGTGAGCGTGAGCGCCGGAGCGACGGTGATGGAGTCGCCCGTGTGCACGCCGACGGGGTCGACGTTCTCGATCGAGCAGACGACGACCGTGTTGTCGGCCGTGTCGCGCATGAGCTCGAGCTCGTACTCCTTCCAGCCGAGGATCGACTCCTCGAGGAGCACCTCGGTGACCGGGGAGGAGTGCAGGCCGTCGGTGACCATGCGCACGAGCTCCTCGCGGGTGTATGCGAAGCCGGAGCCGAGCCCGCCCATGGTGAAGGAGGGGCGGATGACGAGCGGGTAGCCGAGGTCCTCGGCGAACTCGACGGCCTCCTCGACGGTGTGCGCGATATGGCTGCGGGCGACGTCGGCGCCCGCGTCGAGCACGAGCTGCTTGAACAGCTGGCGGTCCTCGCCCTTGCGGATCGCCTCGACCTTGGCGCCGATGAGCTCGACGCCGTACTTGTCGAGGATGCCGCGCTCGGAGAGCTCGATCGCCGCGTTCAGCGCCGTCTGGCCGCCGAGGGTCGGCAGCACGGCATCCGGCTTCTCCTTGGCGATGATCGACTCGAGCACCTCGGGGGTGATCGGCTCGATGTAGGTCGCGTCGGCGAAGTCGGGGTCGGTCATGATCGTCGCCGGGTTGGGGTTGACGAGGATGACGCGGACGCCGTCGGCGCGGAGCACGCGGCAGGCCTGGGTGCCGGAGTAGTCGAACTCGGCGGCCTGACCGATGACGATCGGCCCGGAGCCGATGACGAGGACGGAGTTGATGTCGGTGCGCTTGGGCATTTAGCTGCGGTCTCCGGTGGGGTTCTTGCCGGCCTGCTTCTCGAGCACCATGTCGCGGAAGCGGTCGAAGAGGTAGTTGCTGTCGTGGGGTCCCGCGGCGGCCTCGGGGTGGTATTGCACGCTGAAGGCGGGGATCTCGAGGGCGTTGAGCCCCTCGACCACGTTGTCGTTGAGGTCGACGTGGCTGACCTCGACGAGGCCGAAGCCCGCGGGCGACTGCACGGGGCCGTCGATCGGGGCGTCGACCGCGAAGCCGTGGTTGTGGGCCGTGATCTCGACCTTGCCGGTCTTCTTGTCGACGACGGGCTGGTTGATGCCGCGGTGGCCGAAGGGCAGCTTGTAGGTGCCGAAGCCGAGGGCGCGGCCGAGCAGCTGGTTGCCGAAGCAGATGCCGAAGAAGGGCAGACCCTCGCGCAGCACCCCCTGCAGCAGCTCGACGTGCTGGTCGCTCGCGCCGGGGTCGCCCGGGCCGTTCGAGTAGAAGACCGCGTCGGGGTGCAGCGCCTTGATGTCGTCGATCGTCGCCGTCTGGGGCAGCACGTGCACGTCGAAGCCGCGCACCGAGAGGTAGCGCAGCGTCGAGGTCTTGACGCCCAGGTCGAGCACCGCGACGGCGCCGACCCGGTCGCCCTCGGCGGGGATGACGTACTCCTCGGCGGTCGAGACCTCGCCGGAGAGGTTGAGGCCCCGCATGTCGCGACCGGCGCGCACGAGCTCGAGCTGCTCGTCCTCCGGCAGCGCCGCGTCGGGGCCGCTGAAGACGCCGGCGCGCATGACGCCCGCGTCGCGGAGGCGGCGGGTGATCGCGCGGGTGTCGACGCCGCGGATGCCGACGACGCCCTGCTCGGCGAGCTGCGCGTCGAGGCTTCCCTCCGCGCGGTAGTTCGAGACGACGCGCGAGGCGTCACGCACGACGTAGCCGGAGACCCAGATGCGGGCGGACTCCGGGTCTTCGCTGTTGACGCCCGTGTTGCCGATGTGCGGCGCCGTCATGACGACGATCTGTCCCGCGTAGCTGGGGTCGGTGAGCGTCTCCTGGTAGCCGGTCATACCGGTCGAGAAGACGGCCTCGCCGAGGGTGCGGCCGCGGGCGCCGTACGCGAGGCCCGTGAATCTGGTGCCGTCCTCGAGGACGAGGACGGCGGGCTCGGCCGGGAGGGCCGTCGCCGTGGCATCCGTCATGAGTTGTTCCCTTCGTCGGTCGCGACGGGGGCGATCCGGGTGAGCGCGTCGCTCACGTCGCCTGCTCCGTCGCGGAAGTAGCTGTCGAGTTTCGTGTCGCCGAGGCGCCAGCGGAGGAGGGTGAGGCCGTTCTCTCCCACGGCCTTGTCGATGGTCCAGGTCGCCGCGCCGGTGCCGGTGACGTCCTGTCGCGGGATGAAGACGGGCGTCTCCCCCGGGATGTCGAGCACGACGCCCGTGAGGGCGACCATGACGTCGGCATGAGCGCGGTAGCCGAGGCCGGCGACCGCGATGCGGTCGAGCGGGGCGTCCGCCGTCGTCGTCGCGACGTAGAACACCCGGTCGCGAGCGAGCACCTCGCCGAGTTCGCGCGGCACGGGGGCCGGCGTGGCGAGGTGCGACTGTCGTCGTCGTCGGGCGCGCCAGCCGAGGGCCATGAGCCCCAGCAGCGCGAGCAGGAGCACGACGACGATCGCGCCCGTGACGAAGCGGCTATCCACGCGCGCCCGCCTCCTGCAGTTCGCCGTCGAGCACGGTGGGCGTGCCCTCGTGCACGGTAGCGACGACGCGGCCGGGCAGCTCGCGGCTGAGGTAGGGGGTGTTGATGCTTCGCCCGGCGAGGTGCTCGAGCCCGAACGGCCGGCGAGCCGTCGGGTCGTAGAGCGTGACGTTCGCGGGCGAGCCGACGGCGAGCGGGGCGTCGTACCCGGCGAGGCTCCCGATCGCGGCGGGGGCGGTCGAGAGCACCCGGGCGACGTCGGACCAGCCGAGGTGACCGGGGTCGACGAGCGCCGTCTGCACGACGCTGAGCGCGCTCTCGAGGCCCACCATGCCGTTGGCTGCCGCGTCCCACTCGCCCTCCTTCGCCTCCGCGGGGTGCGGGGCGTGGTCGGTCGCGACGATGTCGATCGTGCCGTCGGCGACCGCGAGGCGGAGGGCCTCGACGTCCTCGGCGCGGCGGAGCGGCGGGTTCACCTTGTAGCGGGCGTCGTACGTCTCGGCGAGGTCCTCGGTGAGCAGCAGGTGGTGCGGGGTCACCTCGGCGGTGACCCGGATGCCGCGGGCCTTCGCCCAGCGCACGACCTCGACGCTGCCGGCGGTCGAGAGGTGGCAGATGTGCAGGCGCGAGCCGACGTGCTCGGCGAGCAGCACGTCGCGGGCGATGATCGACTCCTCCGCGACGGCGGGCCAGCCGGTGAGCCCAAGGCGGGCGGAGACCTCGCCCTCGTTCATCTGCGCGCCCTCGGTCAGGCGCGGGTCCTGCGCGTGCTGGGCGATGACGCCGTCGAACGACTTCACGTACTCGAGGGCGCGGCGCATGAGCAGCGGGTCCCAGACGCACATGCCGTCGTCGCTGAAGACGCGCACGCCTGCGCGGCTGTGCGCCATCGCGTTGATCTCGGCGAGACGCTCGCCCTTGAGACCGACGGTCACGGCGCCGATGGGGCGCACGGTGACGTAGCCCGCGGCCTCGCCGAGGGACTGCACCTGCTCGACGACGCCCGCGGTGTCGGCGACGGGACTCGTGTTCGCCATCGCGAAGACGGCCGTGAAGCCGCCCGCGGCGGCCGCCCGGGAGCCGGTGAGCACGGTCTCCGACTGCTCGTAGCCCGGCTCGCGCAGGTGCGTGTGCAGGTCGACGAGCCCGGGCAGGGCGACGAGGCCTGCGGCGTCGATCGTCGTCGCGCCGGGCACGGCGGCGTCGACGAAGCGCCCGCCGTCGATGAAGAGATCGGTGGTCGAGCCGTCGGGCAGGCTCGCGCCGAGAACAGTGAGCGCGGTCACGCGGCCTCCGATACGCCTGCGAGAAGAAGATAGAGGACTGCCATCCGGACCGAGACGCCGTTGGCCACCTGCTCGCGCACGGTCGACCGGGGTGAGTCCGCAGCCGCGGCGGAGATCTCGAGCCCGCGGTTCATGGGGCCGGGGTGCATGACCATCGTAGTCGCGGGGAGCGACGCGAGTCGGCGGTCGTCGAGTCCCCAGACCCGCGAGTACTCCCGCTCCGTCGGGAAGTAGGCCGCTCGCATCCGTTCCTGCTGGATGCGGAGCATCATGAGCGCGTCCGGACCGTCGGCGATGACCTCGTCGAGATCGAACGAGACCCGCGCGGGCCACGACTCCATGCGCACCGGCACGAGGGTCGGCGGCGCGACGAGCGTGACCTCGGCGCCGAGCGCGTCGAGCAGCCACACGTTCGACCGGGCGACGCGGGAGTGCAGGATGTCGCCGACGATCGCGACCTTGACCCCGTCGAGGTCCTTGCCACGGCTCGCGGCGCCGTGCAGACGCTTGCGGATGGTGAAGGCGTCGAGCAGGGCCTGCGTCGGGTGCTCGTGGGTGCCGTCGCCGGCGTTGACGACCGCGGCATCCGTCCAGTCGCTCGCGGCGAGCACCGCGGCGGCGCCCGAGGCGGAGTGACGGATGACGACGCCGTCGGCGCCCATCGCGGCGAGCGTCTGAGCGGTGTCCTTCAGGCTCTCGCCCTTCGAGACGCTCGAACCCTTCGCGCTGAAGTTGATGACGTCGGCGGAGAGGCGCTTCGCGGCCGCTTCGAAGGAGATGCGGGTGCGGGTCGAGTCCTCGAAGAAGAGGTTGACGACGGTGCGCCCGCGGAGCGTCGGGAGCTTCTTGATCTCGCGCGTCGAGACATCCGCCATGTCCTCGGCGACGTCGAGGATGCGGGTCGCCTCGTCGCGGGAGAGCGTGGCGGTCGAGAGCAGGTGCCTCACGAAAGGGCTCCCGGCTCG
Organism: Desertivibrio insolitus; assembly: GCF_017355965.1. Taxonomy (GTDB): domain Bacteria; phylum Actinomycetota; class Actinomycetes; order Actinomycetales; family Microbacteriaceae; genus JAFIQW01. The sequence goes on along the minus strand of NZ_JAFIQW010000004.1, from coordinate 364,101 downwards.
TCGGAACGGGCATCCGTTGCCCTGGCGATGTCAGCCAGCTGCGGTTCTGAGCGCACAGCCATGCCGACCTCCTTCCCCGCCTCTCGGGACGGCATTAAAGGTGGTCAAACTCCGCCGATCCTAGCAGCGGACCCGGGGCCGACGTCCCGTCGAATCGGGCCCGGCCCGGGACGCTCCTCCCTGCTCGGCGGGACCCCGTGCCCGCGAACGTGGGTGTCACCCCGATCAACCCGAATCGACCAACAGGAGCAGATCACCATGACCACCCTTCTCGACCGACCGACAGTCGCCACGTCCCCCGCTTCCCCGGGCGCCCCCGTTTCTCCGGCCGCCCCCGCTTCCCCGGCCGCCCCCGCGCGATTCGCGCCCGTCACGGCCCTGCTGCGCCTCGAGGCGCAGGTGCTCGCCGTGCTGCGGGTCGTCGCGCTGCCGGCCCTGCGCGTCGCGCTGGGCCTCGTCTACCTCGTCTTCGGCGGCCTCAAGGTCGTCGGCCTGACCCCGGTCGGCGACCTCGTGTCGTCGATGGTGCCGTTCGTGCCGGCCGACGTGGCCGTCGTGGGGATGGGCGTCGTCGAGGTCGCCGTCGGCGCCGCCCTGATCGCCGGCGTGCTCGTGCCCTGGATCGCGGCCGGCGCGGTCGCGCACCTGCTCGGCACGTTCCTCGTGTTCCTCGTGCACCCCGACGTCGCCTTCACGGGCGGCAACCCCCTCGCGCTGACCCTGGAGGGTGAGTTCATCGCGAAGAACGTCGTGCTCATCGCGGGACTGCTCGTCGTCGCGGCGTTCTCCACTCCGCGCAAGAAGCACTGAGCGCTCGATCCGACGCCGGCGGCCCCATGGTCGCCGGCGTCGTCGTGCGCGGCGTCAGTCCTCGCGGTCGGCGATGACGACCTCGTCGACGCCGTCGGTCTCGGTGAGGCGCACCGAGATGCGCTCGCTCTGCGCGCTCGGCAGATTCTTGCCCACGAAGTCCGCCCGGATGGGGAACTCCCGGTGCCCGCGGTCGACGAGTGCCGCGAGCCGCACGACCGACGGCCGTCCGAGGTCGCTCAGCGCGTCGAGCGCGGCGCGGATGGTGCGGCCGGAGTACAGCACGTCGTCGACGAGCACCACTGTGCGTCCGTCGATGCCGGCGCCGGGGATTCGGGTGGGCGAGGGCGTACGGGTGCGGGTGTGGGCGAGGTCGTCGCGGTACATCGTGACGTCGAGGGCGCCGACGGGAATGGGGACGCTCGGGCCCGCGAAGTCGTCGAGCACGCGGCCGATGCGCTCCGCCAGGTGCACGCCCCGCGTCGGGATGCCGAGCAGTACGAGTCCGTCGGTCCCCCGGTTCGACTCGACGATCTCGTGGGCGATGCGGGTCAGCGCCCGCGCGATGTCGGCGTGCTGCAGCACGGTCCGCGCAGCCAAACCGACCCCACTCCCCCGCCTGCACGGCGGATCTCGACGATGGCACCGACGCTAGCAGAGGCGCCGGACGCAGCACGGAGGCGCCCACCCTTCTCGGGTGGACGCCTCCGTGGTCGGTGCGTCGGCTAGCGGCGCGTGGTGTACGTCACGTCGGTGAGCAGGCCGCCCTTGCTCGACTCGACGATCAGTCCGGTCGTACCGGCCGGCGCGGCGGTGCCGCGGTTGCGGATGGTCCACGACCCGGCGGTCTCACCGGCGGCCGGAGGCTCGACCGTCGCGGTGCCGAGCTGGACGCCCTTCTGACCGGTCGAGGTCTTGGTCCAGACGGTGACCGTGTTGAGGTTGGTCATCGCCGAGGTGCCGCTGATCCGCCACTCGTTCTTGCCGGTGCGGAGCTCCGCCGACGTCACGGTGATCGTGTCGAGGTTCGCGGAGACGCTCACCGTCGCCGGCGCGGAGGCGGTAGCGGTGGGCGACTTGACGACGAGCTCGAAGGTGATCGGCTCGCGAGCGGCGGGCATCACGAACGTGGGCTTCGCCGTGGTCGCGCCGGTCAGCTGGACCGCCGGTCCGCTCTTCTGCGTCCAGACGTAGTCCTTGGCGTTCGTGCTGCCCGAGCCGTCGAGCGTGACGGTCTGACCGACGAGCGCATTCGTCGGCGTCGCCGAGGCCGCCGCGGTCGGCGCCGTGTCGGCCGCGGTGACCGCGATGGTGATCTCCGAGGTGGCCTCGCTCGTGCCCTTCGTCGTCAGGGTGAACTTCAGTTCGCCGGATGCCGGTGCGGTGAAGGTCGCCCGAGCGGTGTCCGCCCCGGTGAGCTGGACCGTGTCGCCACCCGTCTGCGTCCACTGGAAGCTCGTCGCGTTGACGGACGAGCTGCCGTCGAGCACGACCTCGTCGCCCGGGAAGACGTTCTTCGGAGCGACGACAACCGCGGTCGTGGCCTCCTGCTGGCCGAGCTCACCGCCCGTGATCCTGACGGGCGCGGTGTCGGAGCCGCCGCCCGTGGAGGTCACGGTGACGCTCGCGGGCGGCACCGGGACCTCGGTGAGCGTGAGCGAACCGCCGACGAGCGGGGTGTCGCCGTACTTGAGTTCGGGAGCGTCGATCTGGTCGGAGCTGGTCGCGGCGATCTTGAGTTCCTGGCTCTCGACGTCGTAGGTCGCTCCGCTGATGGCGACGAGATCCGTGACTTTGAGCTTCTTCTCGGCCACCGGCGCGTCGGACTCGTTGCGGATCGTCACCTCGCTCGGCACGGTTTCGACGGGGATCCGGGCGAAATACGCCGTGCCGTCGCCGCCCGCGGCGAGCGTCGTCTCAGGGATGCCCCCGCCGGAGACGGTCACGGCGTCGTCGACGCCGGCCGTCGCGTGCACGTTGAGGAACGTGCCGCCCTCGTCCTCGCTGACTGTCGCCGAGATCGGCGAGATGCCGTTGTTGGTCGAGATCTTCCCGAGCAGGTTGAACTCGTCGGTCGTCGCGACGACCTGGCCGTCGGGACCCTTCACCTCGAAGAAGTTGGTGTCGTAGGGCGATCCCTTGACCTTGGTGGCGACCGCCGGATCGGCGATGTACGTGCCGGTGTCGGTCTTCACGGGCGCCGTCCCGGCGGGTGTCAGGAACGGGGCGATGCGCGAGCGCATCGCGAGACCGAAGTTGCCGGGCGCCGGCGTGATGTCCTCGGTCATGTTGATGCCGTCCTCGGCATCCGTGACCTCGAACGTGTCGACGCCGTACGGGTGCGTCACGGTGTACGTGCCGGTCGTCGGGGTGTCGACGCGGATGCGCAGGCGACCGAAGACGACCTGGTCGCCGTTCCTCGGGTCCTCGTTGGCGAACGTCGCCTCGAGCGCCAGGGTGAGCGACGCGTCTCCGCCACCGGGCATGTCGGCGATCGCACCGCCCTGGAAGTAGAACGACTCGACGGGGAAGTTGCTCTTGGTGTGGTCGTTGTCGACGGCGAGGGGCAGGTTCGGGTCGAGCCCCTCCTCGATCAGGAACGCCGGGTCGCACATCGGTTCGTTGGCGTCGAGGCACTGCTCGAGCTTCAGGCCCTCGGCGTCCTCGTAGTACACCGGGAAGCCGTAGGGCCCCGTCGGGCCGACGGACTTCAGGGTGTCGGTGTTCGGGGTCGTCACGGCGCCGATGGCGCTGGTGGCGCCCACGGCGACGAGGCCGAGCGCCGTCGCGATCGTGAGTCCCCCTTGCAGGCGGCGGCGCCGCCCGGGCAGCGCGGCCCGGATGGACCGCGCGTCTTCGATGGTCATATCTCTCTCCCCTTGCGGATGTCTCGGTCACCGCCGGCGCCGTTCGGGCGTCGCCGACTTCGGTGGAGCGAGAGTCTCTGGAGGACCATGCGGAAACCTTGAGGATCCGTCGCGGTCGGTGCAAGGGAGCAGAGCGGGCGGGCCGGCTGGGATGCGGCCGGCCCCTGGAATCAGGGCGTGAGGATCGCGGCGATCCGGTCGATCGAGGCGGGGTCCTGCAGCGACGTGGTGTCGCCGAGGGCACGCCCTTCGACGAGGTCGGCGAGGATTCGCCGGAGGATCTTCCCGGAGCGGGTCTTCGGCAGGTCGGGCACGGGCACGATCCGCGACGGCTTCGCGACGGGCCCGATCTCCGCCGCCACGTGCGAGCGCAGCGACTCGGTCAGCTCCGTGCCGAGCGCCCGCCAGCCTGCGACGTCGTCGGGCTCGGGCCTCGCCGTCGAGCGCGGGATCACGAACGCGACGATGGTCTGCCCGGTCACGTCGTGGGCGACGCCGGTCACCCCGGCTTCGGCGACGACGGGCGAGGAGACGAGCGCCGACTCGATCTCGATCGTCGACAGCCGGTGGCCGGAGACGTTGATGACCTCGTCGACTCGGCCGAGCACCCAGATGTCGCCGTCCTCGTCGTACTTCGCACCGTCGCCGGCGAAGTAGTAGCCGCGGTCGGCGAAGCGGGCCCAGTAGCTGTCGCGGTAGCGCTCGGGATTGCCCCAGATCGTGCGCGCCATCGCCGGCCACGGGCGGTCGATCACGAGGTAGCCACCGGCACCGCGGGGCACCTCCTCCCCCGCGTCGTCGACGACGAGCGCGCTGAGCCCGGGCAGCGGCCGGGTGGCCGAGCCGGGCTTGAGGGTCGTCACGCCCGGCAGTGGCGCGACGATCGCGGCGCCGGTCTCCGACTGCCACCACGTGTCGACGATGGGCGCCCGCCCGGCTCCGACGTTCTCGTGGAACCAGACCCACGCCTCCGGGTTGATCGCCTCGCCGACGGTGCCGAGCAGGCGGATGCTCGAGAGGTCGAACCCCCCGGCATCCGGGCCCGGGATGCCGGCGGGGAACCAGCTCATGAACGTACGGATGAGGGTCGGCGCCGTGTAGTAGGTGGTGACGCCGTAGCGCTCGATGATCTCGAAGTGCCGGGCGCGGTGCGGGGTGTCGGGGGTGCCCTCGTAGATGACCTGGGTCAGTCCGTTGGAGAGCGGCCCGTAGAGCTCGTACGTGTGCGCCGTGACCCAGGCGAGGTCGGCGGTGCACCAGTGCACGTCGTCGGGCTTCGCGTCGAAGTGGGCCCAGTGCGCCCACGACGCCTGCGTGAGATAGCCGCCGGAGGTGTGCACGAGCCCCTTGGGCTTCCCGGTGGTGCCCGAGGTGTACATGATGAACAGCGGCGTCTCGGCGTCGAACGACTCCGGGGTGTGCTCGTCGGGGGCGGTGTCGACGACGTCGTGCCACCAGACGTCGCGGCCCTCGGTCCACGGCACGTCCTGCCCGGTGCGCCGGACGACGAGCACGTGCTCGATCGCGTTGTCGCCGGAGACGGCGTGGTCGGCGTTCGGCTTGGTGGCGACGGCGGTGCCGCGCCGGAACTGCCCGTCGCTCGTCACGAGCAGCTTGGCCCCGGTGTCCTCGACACGGAAGCGGACCGCCTCGCCCGAGAAGCCGCCGAACACGAGCGAGTGCACGGCACCGATCCGGGCGATGGCGAGGGTGATGACGACCGTCTCGGGAATCACGGGCAGGTAGACGACGACGCGGTCCCCCTTGCCGACGCCGAGCGCGGTGAGCGCGTTCGCGGCTCTGGCGACCTCGCGCTGCAGGTCGGCGTAGGTGATCGTGCGGCGGTCGCCGCGCTCCCCCTCGAAGTGCAGCGCGATCTTGGCGCCGTTGCCCGCCTCGACGTGCCGGTCGACGCAGTTCACGGCGACGTTCAGCCGGCCGCCCACGAACCAGGCCGCGCGCGGCACGCTCAGGGTGCCGTCGGCCTGCTCGGTCGCCGGCTCCCACTCGAGCGCCGTGTGCCACTCCTCGTCCCACTGCAGGCGCCGGGCGGCGCGCTCCCAGTGGGCGATGGGGTCGAGCTCCGCCTCGGCCCACGCCTCCGGGCCGAGGTTCGCGTCGGCCGCGAAATCGGCGGGGGCGGGGAAGCGCCGCCGCTCGTCGAGCAGGTTCGAGATCGTCGTCATGTCCACCGTTTCAGCAGCGCCCGCTCGCCGACGCCGAGCACGGCGTCGGTCGCCTTGCCGAACACAGCGAGCAGGATGATCGTGAGGAAGAGCCGGTCGAGCCGGCCGTTGTACTGGGAGTCCGTCAGCAGGAAGCCGAGGCCCATCGACGAGCCGAGCAGTTCGGCGGCGACGAGGAACAGCCACGACTGCGCGAGCGCGAGCCGCAGACCCGACACTACGGCGGGCACGACCGCGGGGAGTTGCACCTGGGCGAGTAGCGACACGCCGCGGAGCCCGAACGCCCGGCCCGCCTCCACGAGGTGCCGGTCGACGTGACGGAGGGCGCCGGCGACGGTCGTGAAGACGGGGAACAGTGCGCCGATCGCGATGATCGCGACCTTGCCGTTCTCCTGCAGGCCGATGTAGAGCACGATGAGCGGCACCCAGGCGAGCGAGGGCACCGCGCGGAACGCGCTGATCGTCGGCGAGAGCAGCACGTCAGCCCAACGGCTGAGGCCGATGAGCGCGCCGAGCACGAGCCCGACCGCGGCCCCGATCGCGAAGCCGAGGAGCACCCGCTGCACCGAGATGCCGACGTGCACGCCGAGGAGGCCGCGCTGCGCGAGGTCGACCCCGGCGAGAACGACCGACGCCGGCGACGGGAGCCGGTAGGCCGGCACGAACGCCGTCGCGACCTGCCAGGCCGCGAGGAGCAGCAGCGGCAGGATCGCGCCGAGCGCGATGCGCAGCCCGCGCGGCAGCCGCCGCGGTGAGCGGCGCTCGTTCCGCGGCGGCTGCTGCTCGGCGAAGGACGGGCCGTAGCCGCTCACGACCGGGGTGGCGCGGCCCGTCTCGTCGGTGGCGACGACCGTCATCCGGCCGACGCCTCCTCGGCGTACACGGGCTCGAAGAGCGACTCGAGCGCGGCGTCGATCGCGGCCTGGTCGGCGACGTCGCCGGAGTCGACGAAGATCGGGCCGACGACCTCGAGCACCGAGCGCTGCGCCTCCCCGGGCACCGGATTGACGGCGAGGTTCGTGCGCTCGAGCACGGCCGTCGCGATCGACTCGTCGATCCCCGCGACCTCGGCGAGGATCGCCGCGGTCTCCTCGGGGTTGTCGGCGGCCCACTCCCGGGCGCGCTCATACGTGTCGACGACGACCTGCGCGACATCCGGCGACTGCTCGAGGAAGTCCTCGGTCGCGTTGAGGAAGCCGTAGGTGTTGAAGTCGATGTTGCGGTAGAGGAGCGTCGAGCCGGCGTCGGCCTCGCTCGTCGCCATCAACGGGTCGAGTCCGGCCCACGCGTCGACGCTGCCGTTCTCGAGCGCGGCCTTGCCGTCGGCGTGCTGCAGGTTCTCGATCGTGACCTGGTCGAGCGGCACACCCGCCTCCTCGAGGGACTGCAGCAGGAAGAAGTAGGGGTCGGTGCCCTTCGTCGCGGCGACGCGCTTGCCGGCGAGCTGCTCGACGGAGGTGATCTCGCTGCCGGTGGGCACGACGATCGCGGCCCACTCCGGCTGCGAGTAGATTTCGATCGCCTTGATCGGCGACCCGTTCGAGCGGGCGAGCAGCGCGGCGGAGCCGGCCGTCGAGCCCACGTCGATGGCGCCGGCGCGGAGCGCCTCGTTCGCCTTGTTGGAGCCGGCCGACTGCGTCCAGGTGACCGTCACGTCGTCGCCGAGCTCCTCCTCGAGCCAGCCCTGATCCTTGATGACGAGGCTCAGCGGGTTGTAGGTCGCGAAGTCGATGTCGAGGCTCGTCGTGCTCCACTCCGAGCCGGCCGCCGCGGCGGGTTCGGCCGGGGCGTTCTCGCCTGCGGAGCAGCCGGCGAGGGCCACGGTCGACAGGGCCGCGACCGCGGCGGCGAGGAGGCGGGAGGCTGTGGTGGTCATGCTGTCTCCTGATGACTGAGCTGGGCGGTGGACGGTGCGGTGTGGTGCGCGGGCACGCCGAGGCCGGCGAGCAGTTCGGCGCGGAGGTCGACGAGCTCGGGGGCCCCGCGGTCGCGGGGGCGTGCGCCCGGCACCCGCACGACGCGGCGCACGGTCGCGCCGGGAAGGTCGCCGTCGGTGCCGAGCAGCACGACGTGATCGGCGAGCACGAGGGCCTCGTCGACGTCGTGGGTCACGAGGATCACGGTCGTGGGCACCGCGGCGTGCACGTCGAGCAGGAGATCCTGCATGCGGAGCCGGGTGAGGGCGTCGAGCGCGCCGAACGGCTCGTCGAGCACGAGCACGCCGGGCTCGCGGGCGAGCGCACGGGCGAGGGAGGCGCGCTGTGCCATGCCGCCGGAGATCTCGCGGGGGCGGCGGCGCGCGGCATCCGCGAGTCCCGTGAGCTCGAGGAGTTCGGCGACGCGGCGGCGACCGGGCTCCTTGGCGGTGCCGTGCGGCAGACCGAGGGCGACGTTCGCCTCGACGGAGCGCCACGGCAACAGGCGCGGCTCCTGGAACGCGACGGCGCAGCGCTGATCGACGGGCCCGACCGCCGTGCCGGCGATCGAGACGGCGCCCTCGCTCGGGGCGTCGAGTCCGCTCACGCTTCGCAGGAGCGTGGACTTGCCGCAGCCGGAGGGGCCGAGGATGGCGACGATCTCCCCCGCCGCCACGTCGAGGTCGACGTCGCGCAGCACGCGGGCGGTGCCGAAGGCCCGGCCCACGCCCCGGAACGAGACGGGGAGAGCGGTGGTCGAGGTCACGCGGTCGAACCTAGAGAGCCGCGAACACCGCGCTCAACGTGAGGCGTAACGCAGCGCAACCCGCTGTAACGCGACGCAATGGGGCGTCGCGGTGTGCTCGCTACTGCGCGGCGGGCTTGGTCTGCGCGATGCGTCCGAGCAGGCCGTTGACGAAGCCCGCCGAGTCATCCGTGCTCAACACCGTCGCCGACTCGACGGCCTCGGAGATCGCGACGGCGTCGGGCACGTCGGGGTTGAACAGCAGCTCCCAGAGACCCATGCGCAGGATCGCGCGGTCTACCGCAGGCATCCGCTTCAGGGTCCAGCCCTGCGCGTACGTCTCGATGAGCTCGTCGATCTCGTCGCGGTGCTCGTCGACGCCCGCGACGATCTCCCGGGCGTACAGCCACGACGACTCGCGCTGCGGGTTCTCCTCGGCGCGCTTCGCCTCGACGACGAGCACGTCGGCGAGCGACTGGCCCCGCAGGTCGGCGCCGTAGAGCATGTCGATCGCGCGCTTACGCGCCTTGGATCGGGCGCTCACTAGTTGACGCGGCCGAGGTAGTCGCCGGTGCGGGTGTCGACCTTGACCTTGGTGCCGGTCTCGAGGAACAGCGGGACCTGGATCTGGTAGCCGGTCTCGACGGTCGCGGGCTTGGTGCCACCGGTCGAGCGGTCGCCCTGCAGGCCGGGCTCGGTGTAGGTGACCTCGAGCACGACGGAGGCGGGGAGCTCGACGTAGAGCGGGGTGCCGTCGTGCAGCGCGATCGTGACGTTCTGGTTCTCGAGCATGTAGTTGGCGGCGTCGCCCACGACCTCGCTCGAGACGGTGACCTGGTCGTAGTCGCTCGTGTCCATGAACACGTAGCCGTCGCCGTCGGTGTAGAGGTACTGCATCTCGCGGCGGTCGACGTTCGCGAAGTCGACCTTCGCGCCCGCGTTGAACGTCTTGTCGACGACCTTGCCGCTCGTGACGTTCTTGATCTTGGTGCGCACGAAGGCGCCGCCCTTGCCCGGCTTGACGTGCTGGAACTCGACGACCGACCACAGCTGGCCGTCGAGGTTCAGGACGACGCCGTTGCGGATGTCATTGGTGGAAGCCATGCGGGGAGGAAGTCCATTCGGTAGTCGGTAAGGTCGCCGTAAGGCGACACAGAATCGTACCCGGTCAGTTCGAGCGGCGGCGAATGAGCCAGAGCGCCGACGAGTAGGAGTCGAAGCCGAACCCGGCGATGACGCCCGTGGCGACGCCGGAGATGACGCTCGTGTGCCGGAACTCCTCGCGCGCGTGCGGATTGGAGATGTGCACCTCGACGAGCGGCACGCCTGCCTTGGTCACGATCGCGACGGCGTCGCGCAGCGCGTAGGAGTAGTGGGTGAACGCGGCGGGGTTCAGGATGACGGGCGTGCGCGCGTCGGCGGCCTCGTGCAGCCAGCCGATGAGCTGCCCCTCGTCGTCGGTCTGCCGCAGGTCGACCTCGACGGAGGGGTGGTCGGCCTCGAGCTGCTCCTTGAGGTCGGCGAGCGTGCCGCCGCCGTAGACGTCGGGCTCGCGGCTCCCGAGCCGGCCGAGGTTCGGGCCGTTGAGCACGAGCACCTTCTGCATGGCTCCCACCCTACTGACCCCGCGTCATCCGCCGGTCGCGCGGCCGCGCCATAACGTCCGGCGGGAAGTCGCGCCCTGTCGCACGCGCCGCGTGACATTGCTCGGCGCGTGCGACGACGGTCAGCGCAACCACTGCGGCGCACTGACGTGAGCACGCACGAGGCCGGCGCGTTCGAGGCGGGCGGCGACGCGCTCAGGATGCCGGAGCTCCTCCCAGTCGAGGCGGATCACGCGGAGCCCGCGCGCGCGCAACCGGTCCTCGCGGCGCTTCTCGGCGAGCACGATCTCGCCCGGGCTCCGCCCCGAGGTGTACTCGTCGCGCAGGTATTTCGCGCGCCCGTCGAACTCGACGACGAGCCCGAGCTCCGGCCAGAAGAAGTCGGTGTAGCCGATCAGCCCGTCGGCGTCGCGGAACTCCTGCTGAAGTACCGGGGCCGGGAAGCCCAGCTGCGCGATCAGTACCCGGCACACCGACTCGCCGAGCGACCCGGAGGCGCCGGAGGCGGCTCCGATTGCGAGCCGTGCCCGCGCCCCACCGCGGGTGCTGCCCCGCTCGTGCTCCATTGCCAGGTCCTCGCGGGTGCAACGCGCGGACGCGGGCCACGTCTCCGCCGGGTTCGCGGGCGACAGCGCGTGGTCGAGCATCGCCACGGCCGACGGCAGGGTGGTGTGACGGGCGGCATCGACCAGCGTGCGCGCGAGCGGCGTCACCAGGATCCCGTGCACGTCGATCCGTGCCTCGTCGGCCGCGGCGACGTGGCGGGTGATGCCGGCAGTCGAGCGGCCCGAGGTCGCGCCGAGTGCGAGCGCGTGCGGCTTCTTCGGCGGCGCCCCGACCCAGGGACGCCGCCAGACGAGGGCCGCCGACACGGAGGAGAACACGAGGTCGCGGCGCAGCGCCGACAGGGCGAGCACCGCTGCGCGGTGACGTTCCTCGGGAAGGCACCTTGCCAGATCGGCGGTACCGGCGTAGGCCCCTCGGGCGAGCGACACGTAGTCGCCATCGGCGGCACGCCGGTAGAACGCCGCTCGGTCACCCGCGGTGAGCAGCGTGCGGGTGAACACGATCTGGTCGAGCGCGATGTCTGCCACGCCGGCAGCATCCGCCGCCGGCCGAGCCGCCGGGTCCGGCCGCCCGCGATGGTGAGCCGGTCGTTCGGGTGGTCGGCTGTGCAGGAGGAGTGATTCCACCCCACGCCGACCCCTGTCGCGCATGCCGAGCGATGTCGCGCGGCACCCGCGACAGCGGTCGGCGACGCATCCGCATCGGAAGCACGCGCCATTGCGACGACCGCGCGTCGGCGGATCCGGGGCCCGGCGATGAGCGCGGCGGGGACTCCCTGCTGAACGGACGCGCGGGTCAGTCCGCGAGCTCGGAGTAGGCCGCGTAGAGGAGCGACTCCTCGGGGCCCTGCAGGGTGGAGGGCCGGCCGATCGCGTCGAGCACGATGAAACGGAGCATGCCCGCGCGCGCCTTCTTGTCGCGCTGCATCGCGGCGAGCAGGGTCTTCCACCGGGCGAGCGGGTACGTCGTCGGCAGCGACAGCGAGGTCAGGATGCTGCGGTGCCGGTCGACCTCTGCGTCGCTCAGCGAGCCGGTGAGTCGCGAGAGCTCGGCCGCGAAGACCATGCCGATCGAGATCGCCGCGCCGTGCCGCCACTGGTAGCGCTCGGTGTGCTCGATCGCGTGACCGAGCGTGTGTCCGTAGTTGAGGATCTCGCGGAGCCCCGCCTCGGTGAAGTCCTCGCTGACGACGCGCGCCTTGAGCCGGATGGCGAGCTCGATCGCGCGCCGGAACTGCGGGGTCGTCGGATCGGTCGCGGCCTCGACGTCAGCCTCGACGATGTCCAGGATCTCGGTCTCGCCGATGAAGCCGGCCTTCACGACCTCGGCGTAGCCGGCGAGGATCTCGTTGCGCGGCAGCGTGTCGAGCAGGGCGAGGTCGGCGACGACCGCGGCGGGCGCGTAGAACGCCCCGACGAGGTTCTTGCCCTCGGCCGTGTTGATGCCCGTCTTGCCGCCGATCGCCGCGTCGACGAGGCCGAGCACGGTGGTCGGCGCCTGCACGAGGCGCACGCCGCGCAGCCAGGTGGCCGCGACGAAGCCCGCGAGGTCGGTGGTCGCTCCCCCGCCGAGCCCGACGACGGCGTCGGTGCGGGTGAAGTCGGTCTGGCCCATGATCTGCCAGCAGAAGGCGGCGACCTCGATGCGCTTCGCGCCCTCGGCATCCGGGATCTCGGCGAGCAGCACCTCGTAGCGGTCGCTCAGCTCCTCGCGGAGCTTCTCGGCCCGCGCGCCGAGGGTCGGCGCGTGGATGATCAGCACCTTCGCGACCTTCTGGCCGAGGCCGTCGCGGATGCCCTGGGTCAGGATGTCGCGGCCGACCGTGATGTCGTAGCCGCCGTTTCCGACGGTGACGGGCACGGTGGTCACCTGGTTCTCAACCACTGGGCGATCTCCTTCGCGAGAGTCTGCATGGGGCGCGCCGACGTGTCGACCGTGAGGTCGGCGAGGCGCTCGTAGATGGGACGGCGGCGCTCGTAGAGCTCCCGCCAGGCGTCGATGCCGCCCTGCGCGAGCAGAGGGCGCGAGTCGCCGCCGATGCGGGCGGCGACGGCGTCGGATGACACGGTGAGCAGCACGACGGGCACGTCCGCGAGATCGCGCTGCGTGCGCTCGTCGAGCACGGCTCCCCCGCCGAACGCGACGACGGCGTCCTCGGCGAGTGCCCGCTCGACCTCGGCGCGCTCGAGGGCGCGGAAGTGCTCCTCGCCGTGCTCCTCGAAGATGCGCCGGATCTCGCCGTGTGCGGCGACGATGCGGGCGTCGGTGTCGACGAAGGGGACGCCGAGCTCTTTCGCGACGCGCTTGCCGATCCGGGTCTTGCCGGCGGCGGGAGGCCCGATCAGGACGAGGCTCGCGCCCACGTCAGCCGAGGATCTCGTGCGCCGCCGCGGCCGTCGTGGTCAGGTTGGCGGGGATCGCGGCGAGGTACGCGTCGAGGTTGCGGCGGGTCTCGGCGACCGAGTCGCCGCCGAACTTCTCGAGCACCGAGTTCGCGAGCACGAGCGCGACCATCGCCTCGGCGACGACGCCGGCTGCGGGCACGGCGCAGACGTCGGAGCGCTGGTGGTGCGCGGGGGCCGCGTCGCCGGTCGACACGTCGACCGTGCGGAGCGCGTGCGGCACGGTCGCGATGGGCTTCATGCCGGCGCGGACGCGCAGCACGGTGCCCGTCGTCATGCCGCCCTCGATGCCGCCGGCGCGGTCGCTGAGCCGCGAGATCGCGCTGCCGTCGGTGACGAGCTCGTCGTGGGCCTGCGAGCCGCGGCGGGTCGTGGTGAGGAAGCCGTCGCCGACCTCGACGCCCTTGATCGCCTGGATGCCCATGAGCGCGGCCGCGAGCTGCGAGTCGAGCCGGCGGTCCCAGTGCACGTACGAGCCGAGCCCGGGCGGAAGGCCGTACGCGAGCACCTCGACGACGCCGCCGAGGGTGTCGCCGGTCTTGTGCGCGTCGTCGACCTCGGCGACCATCGCCGCGGAGGTCGCGGCATCGAAGCAGCGCAGCGGGTCGGCGTCGAGCGCGGCGACATCCGCCGGGCGCGGCAGCGGGGCATCCTCCGGCACCCGCACGGGCCCGATCGAGAGGGTGTGCGAGACGAGCTCGATGCCGAGCTCGCCGAGGAACGACCGGGCGACGGCGCCCAGCGCGACGCGGGCCGCGGTCTCGCGGGCGCTCGCGCGCTCGAGCACGGGGCGCGCCTCGTCGAAGCCGTACTTCTGCATGCCGACGAGGTCGGCGTGGCCGGGGCGGGGGCGGGTGAGCGGCGCTCCACGGCCGCCGGAGAGCTTCTCGGCGGGAACGGGCTCAGGGTTCATCACGTCGACCCACTTGGGCCACTCGGTGTTGCCGATGCGCAGCGCGACGGGCCCGCCGAGGGTGAGCCCGTGCCGGACGCCGCCGGAGACGTGCAGCTCGTCGGCCTCGAACTTCATGCGCGCGCCACGGCCGTAGCCGAGGCGCCGACGGGCGAGGTCCGCCCGAACCGAGTCGAGCGAGACGGGGACTCCGGCGGGGAGCCCCTCGACCACGGCGATCAGCTCGGGGCCATGGGATTCCCCTGCGGTCAGCCAGCGAAGCATGGCTGCAATCCTCCCACAGCGCTCAGAGGCCGAGAGACGCGCGCATCGCCGCGAGCACCTCGAGCTCGTCGCGCAGCGGCGTCGCGGGATCGCCCGCGACGAAGATCCGCACCTGCAGCAGCGCCTGCTCGACGAGCATCTCGATGCCGGGGATCACGATGCCGCCCGCCTGCTGCCACGCCGTCGCGCGCGGCGTCGGCCACGGGTCGTAGGCGACCTCGAAGTAGACGGATGCCTCCCCGGGCCGCTCCCCCGCCGCGAGCTCGACCTCCGCGCCCGCCGGCAGCGTGCCGACGACCGCGTCGGCCGTGCGGCCCTCCGGGTCGGGCTCGCCGAACGGGAGGACCGTGAGCCGGACGCCGACGGCCTCGGCGAGGTGGACGAGCTCGCCCGCGGCATCCGGTCGCCGCAGCCGCAGCACGACGCTCTGCGCGCCGAGCCGGGCGAGGGCCGCGATGGCGGAGCCCGCAGTCGCCCCGCCGCCCAGCACGACCGCGTGCGGCACGACGTGCACGCCGGCGGTGGCGAAGGCGCGTTCGAGCCCGGCGACGTCGGTGTTGAAGCCGGAGCGGCTGCCGTCGTCCTCGAACAGCACGGTGTTGGCCGCGCCGGTGAGGTCGACGACGTCGTCGCGCCGGTCGAGCAGGGGAAGCACGGTGCGCTTGAGCGGCATCGTGAGCGAGAGCCCGCGCCACGAGTCATCCGTGCCCTCGAGGAAGCCGCGGAGCGTGTGCTCGGTCACCTCGACCGCTGAGTACTCCCAGTCGAGCCCGAGCACCCGGTACGCGGCCGCGTGCAGCGCCGGCGACTTCGAGTGCCCGATCGGCGAACCGAGCACCGCGAGCCGGCGCGGCTCAGCACTCATTGGCGGCGCACCACTCCTGCAACTGCTCGACGGCGGCGTTGTGCTGCGACAGCGTGTCGGAGAACACGGTCTCGCCGGAGTCGAGGTTGATCGTGACGAAGTAGAGCCACGAGCCGTCGGCCGGATGCATCGCGGCGTCGACCGCAAGGTCGCCCGGCGCCGAGATCGGGCCGACCGGCAGCCCCTGGATCACGTACGTGTTGTACGGGTTCTCATCGGCGCGCTCGGCGTCGGTCGTGAAGACGCTGCTGAGGTCGGAGCCGGCGCCGTAGTGCGCGGTCGAGTCGAACTGCAGCGGCATGCCCTGCGCGATGCGGTTGTCGATGACGCGGGAGACGCGGTAGAAGTCGTCGGTCAGCCGCGCCTCGCGCTGGATGAGCGAGGCCTTCGTGACGATCTGGTGCCGCTGCTCCGCCGGCACGCCCGCCGCGTCGAGCGACTGGAACATGCGGTTGACCATGATCTGCAGCATGTCGCGGGGCGCCGTGCCCGGGTCGAACTCGTAGGTCGCCGGGAACAGATAGCCCTCGAGGTTTGGTGCCTCGGCCGGGAGGCCGTACGAGCCGTAGTCGGCGGCGGCGGCCTCGAGGTCGGCGAGCGGCGTGTCAGTGCCTTCCGAGAGGCGGTTGAGGATCGACGCGACGGTGATGCCCTCGGGGATCGTGACCGCCGCGGAGACCCGGTTCTCGCCCGAGGTCAGCAGCTCGAGCGCCGCACGGGCGCTCATCTTCTGCCGCATCAGGTAGTAGCCGGCCTCGAACGAGACGTCGCCCTCCTCGAGCAGCAGGTCGTAAAAGGCCTCGGATGTCATGACGACATCGTTCTCGGCGAGGGTGCGCGCGACGTCGGAGCCGACGTCACCGGGCACGATCGCGATCGTGACCTCGCCGGAGCCCTCGCCCGCGTAGTCGTTGGGCTCCTCCCAGCCGAGCGCCTCGCGGATGCGGTCCTCGAAGAGGGTCCAGCCGGCGAACGCGGCCCCGCCGAAGACTGCGAGCACGAGCACGAGCGCGATGACGGGGAAGACCCAGCGGCGGCGGCGCTTCGGACGGTAGGTGTCCTCGTCGCGGCGACGGCGTTCGGCCTTCTCCCGCGCCTTCCGCTCGCGGCGGCTGAGCGTCTCCCCGGTGGGGATGGGGCTCGTGGTCGTGGGGACCGGGCGGCGAGGCTCGTCGGCCTGCTCGGTGAAGATGGATTCCCAGCTCGGCTCGTCGGCCACGTCGGTTCCTTGCGTCCTTGCGTCGAGGGGTCAGTCGACCGGCCGGCCCGGCGGGCGTCCGCTCGAGCGCTCCGAGTCGAGAGCGTGCTGCACCAATATAACGGCGGCCACCTGGTCCACGACGGACCGCTGGCGCTTGGCCGACCGGCCGGCCTGACGCAGTTGCGACTGGGCCGAGACGGTCGTGAGACGCTCGTCGATCAACCGCACCGGGCGCTCGGTGGCGGCCGCGAGCTCGCGGGCGAACCCGACGGCGTCGTCGGTCGAGGGGGTGCTCCCGCCGCTCAGCGAGAGCGGGAGCCCCACGAGGATCTCGAGCGCGTCGCGCTCCTCCGCCTCGCGCACGATCGCCGCGATCGGGCTCTCGCCCCGCTGCAGCGTCGCGATGGGCGTCGCGATCATGCCGTGCGGGTCGGAGGCGGCGAGGCCGACGCGCACCTTGCCGACGTCGACCCCGAGCCGCACCCCGCTGCGCATCAGGCGGGCAGCGCCTGCGACACGGCGACGAGCGCGTCGCCGATGCGCGTGACATCCGCGCCGCCGCCCTGCGCCAGGTCGTCCTTACCGCCGCCGCCGCCGCCGAGCACGCCGGCCGCGACCTTCGCGAGGGCTCCGGCCTTCGCGCCGGCCTTGCGGGCGGCGTCGTTCGTCGCGACGACGACGGCCGGCTTCTCGTTGACGATGCCGGCGAGGGCCACGACGGATGCCTCGGCGCCGAGCTGCTGGCGCACGGTCGTCGCGAGCGTGCGGAGCTCGTCCGCGCTCTTCAGGGCGCCGACGTTCTCCACGACGGCGCGCACCGAGCCGACGGCGCGGGCCGTCTGCACGAGGGCCGGGACGCGCTGGGTGAGCTGCTGCGCCTCGAACTCGGCGATGCGCCGCTCGGCCGCCTTGAGGCTGGCGACGAGCTCGGAGATGCGGTCGGGCAGCTGGTCCTTCGGCGTCTTGAGCGACGAGGTGAGCTGCGCGACGAGCGCGCGCTCGGTCGCGAACTCGCGGAAGGCGTCGGCGCCGACGAGCGACTCGACGCGGCGGGCGGTCGAGCCGATCGACGACTCGCTCACGAGGTCGATGAGGCCGACCTCGCTCGAGCGGGACACGTGGGTGCCGGCGCAGAGCTCGAGTGACCAGGGGCCGCCGATGTCGACGACGCGCACGGTCTCGCCGTACTTCTCGCCGAACAGCGCCATGGCGCCGAGCGCTCTGGCCTCGTCGAGCGGCATGATCCGCGTCTGCACCTCGTGGTTCTGCCGGATCGCGTCGTTCGAGATCTCCTCGATCTCGCTGCGGGTCTCGGCGCTGAGCGGCTGGCTCCAGTTGAAGTCGAGGCGCATGTAGCCGGCGCGGTTGTACGACCCCGCCTGGTGCGCGTCGGGACCGAGCACCTGACGCAGGGCCGCGTGGATGAGGTGGGTCGCGGTGTGCGCTTGGGTCGCGCCGCGGCGGTAGTCGCGGTCGACGAGGGTGGTCGCCTCGTCGCCGACGGCGACCTCGCCGGAGCGCACCTGCACGCGGTGGCTGATGAGGCCCTTGACCGGGCGCTGCACGTCGAGCACCTCGAGGTCGAAGCCGCGTCCCACGATCGACCCCTGGTCGGCCTCCTGGCCGCCGGACTCGGGGTACAGCGCGGTCTCGGCGAGGATGACCTCGGCGATGTCGCCCGCCGAGGCCTTCTGCACGCTCTCGCCGCCGACGATGATGCCGAGGATCGTGCTCTCGGTCTCGAGGTAGTCGTAGCCCGTGAAGACGGTCTCGCCCTGGGCGCGGAGGTCGCTGTAGACGGAGAGGTCGGCGAGGGCGGTCTTCTTCGCCTTCGCGTCGGCCTTGGCCCGCGCGCGCTGCTCGGTCATGAGCTTGTCGAACGCGCCGCGGTCGACCGCGAGCCCCGCCTCCTCGGCGATCTCGAGGGTGAGATCGATCGGGAAGCCGTAGGTGTCGTGCAGCAGGAACGCGGTGTCGCCGGGGAGCGTCTGCCCGCCGGCATCCTTCGCCTTGCCCACGGCGACGTCGAGCACCGTGGAGCCGCTCGCGAGCGTGCGGAGGAACGCGTCCTCCTCGGCGAACGCGATGCGCGAGAGCCGGTCGTAGTCGTGCTCCACCTCGGGGTACGAGGCCTTCATCGCGTCGCGCGACGCGGCGAAGAGCTCCGGGAACGTCGCGGTGTCGACGCCGAGCAGCCGGATCGAGCGGATCGAGCGACGCATGAGGCGGCGCAGGATGTAGCCGCGGCCCTCGTTCGACGGGGTGACGCCGTCGGAGAGCAGCATGAGCGACGAACGCACGTGGTCGGCGAGGATGCGCATGCGCACGTCGTCGTCGTGGTTCGCGCCGTAGCGGTGGCCGCTCAGCTCCTGGGCGACGTCGATGACGGCGCGCAGCTGGTCGGTCTCGTAGATGTTGTCGACGCCCTGCTTGAGGAACGCGACCCGCTCGAGGCCCATGCCGGTGTCGATGTTCTTGTTCGGCAGGTCGCCGACGATGCGGAACTCGGTCTTCGAGCGCACCTCGTCGATCGCGTACTGCATGAACACGAGGTTCCAGATCTCGACGTACCGGTCGTCGTCGGTCGCCGGGCCGCCGTCGCGCCCGTAGGCCGGGCCGCGGTCGAAGAAGATCTCGGAGCAGGGGCCGGCGGGGCCGGGCTGGCCCGTGGACCAGTAGTTCGTGTCGCGGCCGAGGCGCTGGATGCGCTCCTCCGGCAGGCCCGCGATGTTCTTCCAGAGGTTCATCGCCTCGTCGTCGTCCTCGTAGACGGTGACCCAGAGGTCGCGCTCGTCGAAACCGAGGCCACCGTCGGACTCGCTCCGGGTGAGGAGGTCCCAGGCGTAGCCGATGGCCCCCTCCTTGAAGTAGTCGCCGAAGGAGAAGTTGCCGTTCATCTGGAAGAACGTGCCGTGGCGAGGGGTCTTGCCGACCTCCTCGATGTCGTTGGTGCGGATGCACTTCTGCACGCTCGTCGCGCGCGGGAACGGCGCGGGCACGAGTCCGGTGAGGTACGGCACGAAGGGCACCATGCCCGCGACCGTGAAGAGCAGCGAGGGGTCGTCGCTCACGAGCGACGCGGAGGGGACCACGGTGTGGCCGCGCTCACCGAAGTAGTCGAGCCAGCGGCGACGGATTTCAGCGGTTTGCATGGGTTCCTGTAGGACGACCGTGCCGGGGCACGGGAGAGCGATGCCGCGGAGGACGCGGCGGGACGACTGGGAGGATCAGGCCCTGGCGGCCTCGGTGGCGGAGGCCTTCAGCTCGGCCTCGCGGGCCTTGTAGCCGTCGACGACGGCGTCGCCGAATTCCTGCGCGCGCGTGCGGACGTCCTCGAAGAACTGTGCGCCCTGCGGGGTCTTGTTGAACTGGTGGGCGGCGGCGAAGCCGATCCCGACCCCGAGCGCGACGAGCAGCGCACTTCTCATCTCGAGTCTCCGTTCCGCGGCGGGTTGATCCGGCGCAGCAAGCTTAGCGATCGGTACGCGGGGAGGTCCGTCGGCCGCCCGCGCGGGAGCCGAGCCCGAGGCCCGCGAGCGCGCCGGAGACGGCGCTCGTGGCGCCGGCGACCCAGATGAGCGGGCGGCCGACGGCCGCGGCGGTCACCGCGACGAGACTCGAGACGTTGGTCGTGACCTCCGCGACATCCGTCGTGATGGTGTCGACGCGCTGCAGCTGGCGGTTCGCCTCGGTCATGGCCGTCGCGGCCTCGTCGACAATCGGGCCGATGCCGTCGCTCAGCTCCTCGACCGCCTCGCGGGTCTCATCGAGCAGCCGGCCGAGCTTCAGCAGCGGCACGGCGAGCACGATCACGAGCAGCGCGAAGGCGCAGGCGGCGATGAGGCCGGCGAGCTCCCCGATCGACATGGAGACCCCCTGGTTAACGGCGGAAGCGGGCCGCCCGAAGGCGACCCGCTCCACGATAGCGGCGTGAGACCGCTGAGCCTTCCGCTTAGCGGGCGGCGTAGACGATGTCGTCCGCGCGCCGCCGCTGCTGCGGCGCGCTGTACTACGCCTTCCGCTTAGCGGGCGGCGTAGTACTCGACCACGAGCTGGACCTCGGCCGAGACCGGGACCTCGGCACGCTTCGGGCGACGCACGAGGCGGGCCTGCAGCTTGTCGAGCTCGACCTCGAGGTAGCCCGGAACCTTGGGCAGCACCTCGGCGTGACCGCCGGCGGCCGCGACCTGGAAGGGCTCGAGCGACTCGCTCTTCGGCTTGACGTGGATGAGCTGACCCGGCTTCACGCGGAACGACGGGCGGTCGACGAGCTGGCCGTCGACGAGGATGTGACGGTGCACGACCAGCTGGCGGGCCTGCGAGGTGGTGCGGGCGAAGCCGGCGCGGAGCACGAGCGCGTCGAGACGCATCTCGAGCAGCTCGACCAGGTTCTCACCGGTCAGGCCGGCGGTGCGGCGGGCCTCGTTGAAGACGGTGCGGAGCTGGGCCTCGCGGATGCCGTACTGAGCGCGCAGACGCTGCTTCTCGCGCAGACGGACGGCGTAGTCGCTGTCGGCCTTGCGCTTGGTGCGGCCGTGCTCACCCGGCGCGTAGGGGCGCTTCTCGAGGTAGCGGGCCGCCTTCGGGGTGAGGGCGATGCCGAGCGCGCGCGAGAGACGCGTCTTGCTGCGGGTGCGGGAGTTCTGTGCCACTGAGGGTCCTTACTGAAATGATCCGACGATTGGTGACCGGGGCGTCCCGCGCCCACGCGTGGACGCGCGGAGGAAGACCCGGTGAAGTCAGAGGGATTCGCTGGCGGGAGCGGACCGGCTACAGGTCCCCACCCATCCCGGGGACTTCGGCGCAGCCGCACGCATCCGTCCCGGTTTTCAGCAGCGACCAGACTAGCAGACGGACGCCGGTGCGTCAGCGACCCCGGACGATCTTCCGCAGCCGCTCGAGACGCGCCGCGACGTCGCGCTCGTTGCCGTTCGAGCCGGGCTCGTAGTAATTGACGCCGACGAGCACGTCCGGCGGGTACTGCTGCTCCGCGACGCCGTGCTCGTGGTCGTGCGAGTACTTGTAACCCTTGCCGTGGCCGAGCCGCTTCGCGCCCGGGTAGTGCGCGTCGCGCAGGTGCGGCGGCACCGGCGAGAAGCGCCCGGACCTGACATCCGCGAGCGCCCGGTCGATCGCCGTGTACGAAGCGTTCGACTTGGGCGCGGTCGCGAGGTACACGACGGCTTCGGCGAGGGGGATGCGGCCCTCGGGCATACCGATGAACTGCACGGCGTCCGCCGCGGCGACGGCGACGGTCAGCGCGTTGGGGTCGGCCATGCCGATGTCCTCCGACGCGCTGACGATGATCCGGCGGGCGATGAAGCGGGGGTCTTCCCCCGCCTCGATCATGCGGGCCAGGTAGTGGATCGCGGCGTCGACGTCGCTGCCGCGGATCGACTTGATGAACGCGCTGATGACGTCGTAGTGCTCGTCACCCTGCCGGTCGTAGCGCAGCAGGGCGCGGTCGACGGCCGCCGCGACGATCTCCTTCGTGATGACCGGCGTCTCCTCTTCGTCGCCCTCGTGAGCGGCGACGGCGGAGGCAGCGGATGCCTCGAGCGAGGTGAGCGCCCGGCGTGCATCGCCCGAGGCGAGTCGCACGATCGCGGCGCGCGCCTCCGGGTCGAGCTCGACCGCGCCCGCGAGCCCGCGCTCGTCGGCGACGGCGCGGTCGAGCAGCATCCCGACGTCGTCGTCCTCGAGCTGGTGCAGCGTGAGGAGCAGCGAGCGGGACAGAAGAGGAGCGATGACGGAGAACGACGGGTTCTCGGTCGTCGCCGCGACGAGGATGACCCAGCCGTTCTCGACGCCGGGCAGGAGGGCGTCCTGCTGCGCCTTGGAGAAGCGGTGGATCTCGTCGAGGAAGAGCACGGTGGAGAGGCCGTACAGGTCGCGGGACGAGCGCGCCTCGTCCATCACCTGACGGACGTCCTTCACTCCGGCGGTCACGGCGGAGAGTTCGACGAAGCGGCGGCCGGAGCTGTGCGCGATCGCCTGCGCGAGCGTCGTCTTGCCCGTGCCCGGCGGGCCCCACAGGATGACGGAGACGGCGCCCCGCTCCCCCGTCGTGTCGCTTGCGAGCGCGACCAGCGGCGAGCCCGGTCCGAGCAGGTGCTTCTGCCCGGCGACCTCGTCGAGGCTGCGCGGGCGCATGCGCACGGCGAGCGGGGTCGCCCCCGCGCGGAGTCCCTGCTGCGCCGACATGGCGTCAACTGTAGGCGCAGGGGGCGACACGTTAGGGTATGCGTCGGCCGCACCCCGGCCCCACCGGAAGGACGTCGATGCCCGCGAACAGGAACCAGGACCGGGAAGCCCGCGAGGCGCGTCGCCGCCTCCGCACGTACCGTGCCCGGCAGGGGGTCCACGAGGCGCAGGTGCGCCGCCGGCGGCGCGACAACATCGTGATCGCGGTCGGCGTGGTCGCCGTCGCGACGCTCGCGACGATCACGCAGGTCGTCTACTTCACGGCCGGGCCCGGCACCCCGGCGGCCGACCCGTCCGCGTCGGCGTCGCCCTCGGCATCCGCGTCTCCCGAGGCCGGCTCGAACACCGGCGACGTGCCGGACCCCGCCCTCGCCGAGAACCGCGAGTGGACCGGGTCGATGAACCTGAACGACGTGCAGCTGCAGTTCACGCTCGACGGCGCCGCCGCGCCGCAGGCGGTGTCGTCGTTCGTCAGCCTCAGCCAGAGCGGCTTCTACGAGGGCGTCGGCTGTCACCGGCTCACGACCGAGGGTCTCTTCGTGCTGCAGTGCGGCGACCCGAACGGCGACGGCACGGGCGGCCCGGGGTACAGCTATGGCCCCGTGGAGAACGCGCCCGAGGACGGCGTGTACCCCGCGGGCACGATCGCGATGGCTCGTCAGGGCGGGGACGCGTACAGCCAGGGCAGCCAGTTCTTCGTCGTCTACCAGGACACGACGCTGCCGGAGGATGCCGCGGGCGGCTACACCGTGCTCGGCACCGTGACCTCGGGCCTCGACCAGCTGCAGTCGCAGATCGTCGCCGGCGGCGTGCAGGGCGGGGGCACCGACGGCGCCCCGGTGACCGCGACGACCCTCAGCCAGGTCACGGTCGAATAGCGCGCCCTCGGGGGTGCCCCGGCGTGCAATAGGCTGGACCGCGAGTTTCGGCCACCTAGGGTCGACCGATTCGGCAGGGTGATTTCATTGGCGACTTCCGACCAGGCATGGGGCCGCGTCGATGAGACGGGAACCGTCTTCGTGCGCGAGGGCGATTCGGAGCGTGAGGTCGGGCAGTTCCCCGACGCCACGCCCGAGGAGGCGCTCGCCTACTACGAGCGCAAGTACGCGGACCTCGCGGGGCAGGTGTCGCTGCTCGAGCAGCGCGCCCGCGCCGGTGCGCCCGCGAATGACGTCGCGAAGGCGGTCGCGCATCTTAAGGACGCGGTGACCGGTGCGAACGCCGTGGGCGACCTCGCGTCGCTGCTGCGCCGGCTCGACGCGCTGTCGTCGACCGTGGGCGAGCTGACCGAGAAGCAGAGCGCCGAGACGCGTGCCGCCGTCGAGGCCGCCGTGACCGAGCGCGCCGCCCTCGTCGCCGAGGCCGAGGCGCTCGCCGCGCAGGACCCGTCGAAGGTGCAGTGGAAGCAGGTGACCGCGCAGCTCGACGACATCTTCGCGCGCTGGCAGCGCCACCAGCAGGAGGGTCCGCGGATCCCCAAGGGCGAGGCCAACGAGCTCTGGAAGCGCTTCCGGGCCGCACGCTCGACGATCGAGGCGCACCGCAAGGCCTTCTTCGCCGAGCTCGACTCGCAGCACCGTGAAGCACGCACCCGCAAGCAGGAGCTCGTGCAGCGTGCCGAGGACCTCGTCGGCCGCGGCGCCGACGCGGTGCCCGCCTACCGCTCGCTCCTCGACGACTGGAAGCGCGCCGGCCGCGCCGGCAAGAAGGTCGACGACCAGCTCTGGGCACGGTTCAAGGCCGCCGGTGACGCGATCTACTCCGCCAAGGCGGAGGTCGACGCGCGTGACAACGCGGAGTACGACGAGAACCTGAAGGCGAAGCTCGCCCTGCTCGACGAGGCCGAGCCGATCCTCAAGGAGAAGGACCGCGGCCGCGCCCGCGACGCCCTCACTGCGATCCAGCGTCGCTGGGACGAGATCGGCCGGGTGCCCCGCGACAAGGTGCGCACGGTCGAGGACCGCCTGCGCCGCATCGAGTCGCACGTCAAG
Source organism: Desertivibrio insolitus (assembly GCF_017355965.1). Lineage (GTDB taxonomy): Bacteria > Actinomycetota > Actinomycetes > Actinomycetales > Microbacteriaceae > JAFIQW01. The sequence goes on along the minus strand of NZ_JAFIQW010000004.1, from coordinate 339,566 downwards.
CAGCTCGACGACGAGCACTGGGAGCGGTCGAACCCCGAGCGCAAGGCGCGCTCCGAGGGGCTCGCGAGCCAGCTGCAGTCGGCGATCGACAAGCTCGAGCGCGACCTCGAGGAGGCGAAGGCCTCCGGCGACCGCAAGAAGCAGGCCGAGGCCCAGGAGGCCCTCGACGCCCGCCGCATCTGGCTCGACGCGCTCGGTTCCTGATCCCTCCACAGCCCCTCGCCGTCCACAGATGAGGCCGGTGAGGGCGACGGATGCCTCGGCGCCCGGCACGCTGGGGTCATGCCACGCCTCTCCCCCGCGCTCGGCCTCCGGGAGCTTCCGCTGCCCGAGCTGTGCGCGGCGCGTCTCGACGGTGAGCTGTGGCCGGTCGGGGCGGGCTTCGTGCCGGTCGACGAGCCCGACACCGCCGAGCTGCGGGCCCGCAGCCTCGCGGTCGAGCTGCCGCCGCGGCTGATCGCGGAGCTCTCCACCGCGGCGTGGGTGTGGGGTGCGCTCCCCTTCCCGCCCTTGCCGCTCGAGCTGTGCGCGGCCTCCACCGCGCGCACCCGGGCCCTCGGGGTCACCCGGTGGAGCGTGCGTGAGGTCGTGCTCGACGTCGCGGAGACGGTCGAGCTGGGCGGCATCCGCGTCACGACCCGTGGGCGCACCGCGGCCGACCTGCTGCGCTCGCTCGAGGCGTTCGGCGAGCGAGAGGCGGCCGTCGTGCGGCGGCTGCTCGACGGCGAGGAGGCGGAGTGCCGTCGCGTGCTCGGACGGCGCAACCTGCCTCAGCGCCGGCGCGCCCTCGCCCGGCTCGACGGGCTGACAGCGGGCGCGTCGGAGCTCGACCGAGCCGGCGACCCCGCGAGGCCGCCGTGACCGGCGGGAAGCCGGCCCCGGTCAGCCCGCGGAGACGCGGTAGACGTCGTAGACGGCGTCGATACGGCGCACGGCGTTCAGCACGCGGTCGAGGTGGGTCGTGTCGCCCATCTCGAAGACGAAGCGGCTGAGCGCGAGACGGTCGCTCGAGGTCGACACGGTGGCCGAGAGGATGTTGACGTGGTGCTCGGAGAGCACGCGCGTGACATCCGACAGCAGACCGGAGCGGTCGAGAGCCTCGACCTGGATCTGGACGAGGAAGACGCTCTTGGAGGAGGGCGCCCACTCGACGTCGATCATGCGGTCGGGCTCGTTGAGCAGGCTCGCGACGTTGTGGCAGCTGACCTGGTGCACCGAAACGCCCTGGCCGCGCGTGACGAAGCCGACGATCTCGTCGCCCGGCACCGGGGTGCAGCACTTGGCGAGCTTGACGAGGATGTCGTCCGCGCCGCGCACGAGCACGCCCGAGTCGTTGTTGCGCAGCTGGCGCGAGCGGCCCTTCGCCGGGAAGACGGGGAGCTCGTCCTCCTCGGTCTCGATCTCGGTGTGCACCATGGCGAGCACCTTCTCGATGACCGACTGGGTCGAGACGTGGCCCTCGCCGAGCGCGGCGTAGAGCGAGGAGACGTCGTCGTAGCGCAGCTGCGAGGCGACCTCGTGCAGCACGTCCTGCGTCGCGAGCTTCTGGATCGGCAGGTTCTGCTTGCGCATCGCGCGGGCGATCGCGTCGCGGCCCTGCTCGATCGCCTCCTCGCGGCGCTCCTTCGTGAACCACTGGCGGATCTTGTTGCGCGCCCGCGGGCTCTTGACGAAGTTCAGCCAGTCCTTGCTGGGGCCGGAGTCGGGGTTCTTCGACGTGAAGATCTCGACGACGTCGCCGGAGGACAGGCTGCTCTCGAGCGGCACGAGGCGGCCGTTGACCTTCGCACCCATCGTGCGGTGGCCGATCTCCGTGTGCACGGCGTAGGCGAAGTCGACGGGCGTCGCGCCGGCGGGCAGGCCGATGACCTTGCCGTGCGGCGTGAAGACGTAGACCTCCTTCGCCCCGATCTCGAAGCGCAGCGAGTCGAGGAACTCGCCGGGGTCGGCGGTCTCCGCCTGCCAGTCGGAGATGTGGGCGAGCCACGCCATCTCGGTGTCGGTCGCGGCCTCCGCCGCGCCCTGACGTCCCGCCTGCTCCTTGTACTTCCAGTGCGCGGCGACACCGAACTCGGCGCGCTGATGCATCTCGTGCGTGCGGATCTGGATCTCGACCGGGCGTCCCTTGGGGCCGATGACGGTCGTGTGCAGCGACTGGTACAGGTTGAACTTCGGCGTCGCGATGTAGTCCTTGAAGCGACCGGGGATCGGCTTCCAGCGCGCGTGGATCGCGCCGAGCACCGCGTAGCAGTCGCGCACCGTGCCGACGAGCACGCGGATGCCGACGAGGTCGTAGATCTCGTCGAACTCGCGCCCGCGCACGATCATCTTCTGGTAAATCGAGTAGTACTGCTTCGGCCGGCCGACGACCTTGCCGCGGATGCGCGCCTGCTTGAGGTCGTCCGCGACCGACTCGATGACCTGCTGCACGAACTGCTCGCGCTGCGGGGTGCGGGTGCGCACGAGCGATTCGATCTCGACGTAGAGCTTCGGCTGCAGCACCGCGAACGAGAGGTCCTCGAGCTCCCACTTGATCGTCTGGATGCCCAGCCGGTGCGCGAGGGGCGCGTAGATCTCGAGCGTCTCCTGCGCCTTCTTCGCCGCCTTCTCCGGCGGCACGAAGCCCCAGGTGCGCGCGTTGTGCAGGCGGTCGGCGAGCTTGATGATCAGCACTCGGATGTCCTTCGACATCGCGACGACCATCTTGCGCACGGTCTCGGCCTGGGCGCTGTCGCCGTACTTCAGCTTGTCGAGCTTGGTGACGCCGTCGACGAGCATCGCGATCTCGTCGCCGAAGTCGGCGCGCAGCAGGTCGAGCGTGTACTCGGTGTCCTCGACGGTGTCGTGCAGCAGCGCCGCGGCGATCGTCTTCGGGCCGATGCCGAGATCGGCGAGGATCTGCGCGACGGCGACCGGGTGCGTGATGTAGGGCTCGCCGCTCTTGCGCTGCTGGCCGCGGTGGGCCTTCTCCGCGGCGACGTAGGCGCGCTCGATGATCGAGACGTCGCTCTTCGGATGGTGCAGCCGGACGCTCTTGACGACCTTGTCGACCGCGTTCGCGGGCTGGGCGCGGGAGAAGAGGCGCGGGAGCACCTTGCGCAGCGAGCTCGTGGTCGGGGGGCTCGCTGGCGTCGTGGGCGCAGGCGGAGGCGGAACTCGATCGGTTCGCGTCTCCGTCATGGGCTACCTCCGGTTGACAAGTGTAGGCGCGTGGCTCCGCGCAGGTGTTCCGGCAGGGTACGCCGTGAGCGGATGCCGCCGCGTCAGGCCTCCAGCGCCTCGCGCTCCTCGCGGGCGCGCTGGCCCTGCTTGCGGATCTCCGGCTCCCGCTCGCGCAGCTGCGAGTACAGCGGCGCGGCGATGAAGATCGTCGAGTAGGTGCCGACGAGGATGCCGATGAACAGGGCGAGCGAGATGTCGCGCAGCGTGCCGGCGCCGAGCACGAGGGCCCCGATGAACAGGATCGAGGCGACGGGCAGCGCGGCGACGACGGAGGTGTTGATCGAGCGCACGAGCGTCTGGTTCACGGCGAGGTTCACCGACTCCGCGAAGGTGCGGCGCGACTCGGCGCCGTCCTCCCCCGTGTTCTCGCGGATCTTGTCGAACACGACGACCGTGTCGTACAGCGAGTAGCCGAGGATCGTGAGGAAGCCGATGACGGCTGCCGGAGTCACCTCGAAGCCGACGATGCCGTAGATGCCGGCAGTGATGACGAGGTCGTGGAGCAGCGCGACGATCGCGGCGAGCGACATCTTCCAGGTGCGGAAGTACAGCGCCATGACGACGGCGGCGAGCAGGATGAAGATCACGAGGCCGCGGAGCGCCTGCGACGTGACATCCGCGCCCCAGGTCGGTCCGATGAGCGAGGTCGTGACCTCCGACGCGGGGACGGCGTAGGCGCTCGCGAGCGCGTCGCGCACGTCCTGCGACTGGGCCTCGGTGATCGTGTCGGTCTGCACGCGCACCGCGTCGTTGCCCACGGTCGAGATACGGGGGTTGCCGTCGGCGACGACGCTCTCGACGGCGTCAGCACCGACCGCCGTGTCCGGGCTCTGCACGCCGGAGACCGTGAACTCGGCACCGCCGGTGAACTCGATACCGAAGTGGAAGCCGCCGCGCAGCAGCGGCCCGACGATCGACGCCAGGATCATGACGGCCGCAATCAGATACCAGAGCTTGCGCCGGCCGACGAAGTCGATCGAGCGCTTGCCGGTGTAGAGGTCGTTGCCGAACTCGGCGAAACCGCTCATCGGTTGCCCTTCTTCCGGTTCTTGTCGGGGCGCGGCACCGAGGTCGCGGCGGGCGGGGTCTCGGCGCCCTTGTCGGCGTCCGGTGCCGAGGTGTCGTCGAGCACGGCCGTCGCGGTGGTGCCCTTGGCCGCCGCGGCGGCCTCGGCGGCCTTGCGCTCGGCGATCGTCTGGCGGCGCTGCGCCTCGCGGCCCGCCTGGGCGCGCTTGGTGGCGGAGATCGTCTCGGCGGTGCGGAACTGGGCACGGCCGCGGTAGACGGCGCCGAGCGCCTTCGGGTCGAGACCCGAGAGCTTGTGTCCCTCGCCGAAGAACTTGGTCCTCGCGAGCAGGCGCATGACCGGGTGCGTGAACAGCGTGACGACGATGAGGTCCATGATCGTCGTGATGCCGAGCGTGAGCGCGAAGCCGCGGACGTTGCCGACGGCGAGCACGAACAGCACCGCGGCCGCGAGGAAGTTGACCGCGTCGGAGACGAGGATCGTGCGGAAGGCGCGCTTCCACCCGGCCTCGACGGCGGACTCGAGCCCTCGTCCGTCGCGCAGCTCGTCGCGGATGCGCTCGAAGTAAACGATGAACGAGTCGGCGGTGATACCGATCGCCACGATGAGGCCTGCCACGCCCGCGAGCGAGAGGCGGTAGCCCTCGGTCGACGAGAGGTAGGTGACGAAGAGGTAGGTGACGGCCGCGCTCATGAGCAGCGACGCGACGGTCACGAGCCCGAGCAGGCGGTACTGGAACAGCGAGTAGACGACGACGAGGATCAGACCGATGAGGCCGGCGAGCAGGCCGCTCGCGAGCTGGCTCTCACCGAGCGTCGCGGAGATCGTGTCGGAGGACTGCACCTCGAAGCCGATCGGCAGCGCGCCGAAGCGCAGCTGGTCGGCGAGGGTCTGCGCCGTCTCCTGCGTGAAGGAGCCGCTGATCTGCGGCTGGCCGTTCGTGATGACCGCGTTGGTCGTGGGTGCGGAGATGACCTCGCCGTCGAGCACGATCGCGAACTGGTTCTGCACGCCGGTCTGCCCGAAGAGGTACGACGTCATCTCGTCGACCTCCTGCGTGCCCTGGCCGTCGAACTCCAGGTTCACGGCCCACTGACCCGTCGACGCACCCTGCGCGGTCGTGATCGTGCCGGCGCTGGCGGTGACGATGCGCTCGCCCGCGACCCAGGTGGGACCGAGGATGTACTTGACGCTGCCGTCGTCCTGGCAGGTGACGAGCGGCTCGTCGGCGGGCGCGACGTTGGCGCCGCTCTCGTCGACCGTCGTGCAGTCGAAGTCGGTGAAGGTGTCCTGCACCGCAGGGGTCACCCAGGCGAGGTCGCCCGGGTTCGCCGGCTCGGTGGCCGGCTCGTCGGAGAGCTCCTCCGTCGGCGCCGCGGAGGGCGACGCGCTCGGGGCCGCGGTGGGAACGTCGGCCTGCAGCACGGGGCGGAACTCGAGCTTCGCCGAGGACTGGATGCGCGCGAGCGTCTCGTCGTCCGGCACACCGGGGATCGAGACGACGACGTTCTGGCCCTGCGTGTTGATCTCCGACTCGCTGACGCCGGTGGCGTCGACGCGCTGACGGATGATCGAGACGGCCTGCTCCAGCTGCTCGTTGGAGACGGCCTGGCCGTCGGCGAGCTGCGGGGCGAGGATGATCTGGGTGCCGCCCTCGAGGTCGAGCGCGAGCCTCGGGGTCCACGAGCCGGAGCCGGTGACGACGCTGCCGGCGTTCAGCCCGGCGAGGGCGGCGAGGATCACCCCCAGCCAGATGAAGGAGCGCCAGGCTTTCCTGACCGGACTCGGGCGTCGTGCCACGGTGAACTCAGCTTTCTCGTCGGCCTGCGCTCGGCGGCCATCCGCCACGCGACGACGCGTGGCGGGCGGGGTGGGTCTTAGTCGTTCGCCTTCGTGTCGCCGGGACGGGCGTCGGGGCGGGTCGAGGTCTCGACATCGGCGTCCTCGACGGCGATCGGGCGGTCGTCCGCGTCCGCGGTCGCGGGCGCCACGGCCGTCGTGTCCTCGACGACGCGGGTGAGGGTCTGGCGGTGCACGCGCACGACGGTGCCGGGGGTGGTCTCGACCTCGGCGACGTTGGTCTCCTCGTCGACCGAGAGGAGCGTGCCGAAGAGGCCGAAGCTCGTCATGACCTCGGAACCGGGCTGCATCTTGGCCTGCAGCTCCTGCTGCTGCTTCTGACGCTTGCGGTTGTTGTAGAACATGAACGCGAGCAGAGCGCCGAAGACGACGACGAGGCTGAGGGTGTAGAAGTCCATGGCTGGAACGAACCTTCCGGATCAGCGCGGAGGCGATTCCGTCGCGCGCAGGTCGATCGACCGGGATGAATTATCGACCGGGATGAATTATAGGTCACCGTCGAAGAGCGACGGCGCCTGCCCCAGGGCGACAGGGGGCTCGAGACCCAGGTGACGCCAGGCCTGCGGGGTGGCCACCCGACCCCGCGGGGTGCGGGTGAGCAGGCCGATCCGCACGAGGAACGGCTCGACGACGCTCTCGATCGTCTCGGCCTCCTCCCCCACCGAGACCGCGAGCGTCGAGAGGCCGACCGGTCCGCCGCCGAAGCGCCGCACGACGATCTCGAGCACGGCGCGGTCGAGCCGGTCGAGGCCGAGCGGGTCGACGTCGTACAGCTCGAGGGCCTGCCGCACCGCGTCGAGGGAGTCGACCTGCGGATGCACGAGCTGGTAGTCCCGCACCCGCCGAAGCAGGCGGTTGGCGATTCGCGGCGTGCCCCGTGAGCGACCGGCGATCTCGGCGAGGGCGGCACGGTCGATGTCGAGCCCGAGCAGCCGCGCGGCGCGGGCGAGCACGAGCTCGAGCTCGCCGCCGTCGTAGAACTCGAGGTGCGCGGTGAAGCCGAAGCGGTCGCGCAGCGGGTTCGGCAGGAGGCCCGCGCGGGTCGTGGCGCCGACCAGCGTGAACGGCGCGAGCTCGAGCGGGATGGACGTGGCTCCGGCGCCCTTGCCGACCATGATGTCGACCTGGAAGTCCTCCATCGCGAGGTAGAGCATCTCCTCCGCCGACCGCGCCATGCGGTGGATCTCGTCGATGAAGAGGATCTCGCCGGGCACGAGGCTCGACAGCAGCGCCGCGAGGTCTCCGGCGTGCTGGATCGCGGGGCCGCTCGACTGCCGGAGCGGTCGCTCCGTCTCCTGCGCGACGATCATCGCGAGGGTGGTCTTGCCGAGTCCGGGCGGGCCGGCGAGCAGGATGTGGTCGGGCGTTCGCCCCTGCATCCGTGCGGCGGTCAGCAGCAGTTCGAGCTGACCGCGCACCTTCGACTGGCCGACGAACTCGGCGAGGGTCGACGGGCGGAGTGCGCCCTCGAACGCGACCTCCGCCTCGGACTCGGGAACGGGACTCAGCAGGTCGTCGCTCATCGGCCGGCCGCCGGCTGAGGTCCGAGCTGCGCGAGCGCCGCCCGCAGCTGCAGGGCGCTCGAGACATCCGTGCCCTGCTCCTTGCGCACCTTCTCGAGAGCGTCGCGCGCGACCTTCTCACTCCAGCCGAGGCCGACGAGGGCGGTCAGCACGTCGTCGGCGCCGCCGGCGGCCGCCGCCGGACTGGATCCGGTCGCCGCCGTGGCATGGATCTTGCCGGTGAGCGAGACGACGATGAGCTTGGCCGTCTTGGGACCGATGCCGGAGACGCGGCGGAACGCGGCGTCGTTCTCGTCCGCCACGGCCTGAGCCACATCCGCAGGCGTCATGACGGCGAGCACGCCCATCGCGGACTTCGGGCCGACGCCGCCGACGCTGCGAAGCAGGTCGAACACCCCGAGTTCCTCGGCCTCGAGGAATCCGAAAAGGGAGAGGTCGTCCTCGCGCACGACGAGGGCCGTGTGCAGGCGGGCTTCAGCCCCGACGCGCAGCGAGAGGGCAACCGGCGGCGTGACCGTGACGGCGAGACCCACTCCCCCGACTTCGAGGACGACGCTCGATCCTGCGGCGTGCAGCACCGTGCCGCGGACCGACGCGATCATGGGATGGGCCTCCGTTCGCGCGCCCGCCGTTCGGCGGCGCGCCACTTCTCCTGGGCGGGGGTGAGGGCGGATGCCGCAGCGCCTGCCGCACTCGGCGCGCCGCGCCAGGCGTGGCACAGCGCGAGGGCGAGCGCGTCGGAAGCATCCGCGGGTTTGGGCAGTTCGGTCAGCCCGAGCACGCGCTGCACCATCGTGGCGACCTGCTTCTTGTCGGCGGACCCGTAGCCGGTGACGGCGGCTTTGACCTCGCTCGGGGTGTGCAGGCCGACGGCGAGGCCCCGCTCCGCCGCGGCGGAGAGGGCGACACCGCTGATCTGGGCGATGCCCATCACGGTCGGCAGGTTGTGCTGGGCGAAGACCCGCTCGAGCGCGATCGACACGGGCTGATGCTCGTCCATGAGGGCGGCGATCCCGCGGCCGATCTCGAGCAGCCGGTGCTCGAGGGGCATCGTGGGCGGCGTGCGCAGCACGGTCACCGCGACGAGCGTCGCCCGGCGCGACCGGTCGACGTCGACGATCCCGACTCCACAGCGCGTGAGACCAGGGTCGATCCCGAGAACGCGCATGGGGCCAAGTATCAGTCCTCTTCGTCGAGCTGTGCCTGCACCTCGGCGGGGATGTCGTAATTCGCGTAGACGTTCTGCACGTCGTCCGAGTCCTCGAGCGCGTCGATGAGCTTGAACACCTTGCGCGCGGTCTCGAGGTCGACCTCGATCTTCACGCCCGGCACGAACTCCGCATCGGCCGACTCGTAGTCGATGCCGGCGTCCTGCAGGGCGGTGCGGGCGGCGACGAGGTCGCTCGCCTCGGTGATGATCTCGAAGCCCTCGCCCTGGTCGACGACCTCCTCGGCGCCGGCGTCGAGCACCGCGGCGAGCACGTCGTCCTCGCTGAGGTCACCCTGCTTGGCGACCGAGATGACGCCCTTACGCGAGAAGTTGTAGGCGACGCTGCCGGGGTCGGCCATCGTGCCGCCGTTGCGCGTCATCGCGGTGCGCACGTCGGCCGCGGCGCGGTTCTTGTTGTCGGTGAGGCACTCGATCAGCAGCGCGACGCCGTTGGGACCGTAGCCCTCGTACATGATCGTCTGGTAGTCGATGGTCTCGCCCGTGAGACCCGCGCCGCGCTTGATGGCGCGGTCGATGTTGTCGTTGGGCACCGAGGTCTTCTTGGCCTTCTGCACGGCGTCGACGAGCGTCGGGTTGCCGGAGAGGTCCGCGCCGCCGATCTTCGCGGCGACCTCGATGTTCTTGATGAGCTTCGCGAACGACTTGGCACGACGCGCGTCGATGACGGCCTTCTTGTGCTTGGTCGTCGCCCACTTGGAATGCCCGCTCACGGTGCTCCTTCAAGTAGTGGAATGAACTGCGACAGTCTAGCGGCGCGGCGGCACCGGCCGTCGGATGCCTCGGGAGCCCAGTCGTAGGCCGCCTGAGGAGGCCTAGGCCGACCGGACCTTGTCGAGGAAGTACCGGTGGAAGCGGTAGTCGTTCGTCACCTCGGGATGGAACGAGGTGCCCAGCAGGTTGCCCTGCTCCGCGGCAACGATGCGGCCGTCGTCGAGGGTCGCGAGCGCGGTGACATCCGCCGAGACCTCCTCGATCGCAGGGGCGCGGATGAAGACGGCGTGCACGGGCTCGTCGCCGAGCTGCGGCACGTCGAGGTCGGCCTCGAACGAGTCGTTCTGGTTGCCGAACGCGTTGCGGCGCACCTTGACCGCGAGTCCGCCGATGGAGCGCTGGCCCTCGATCGCGTCGAGCACGGTGTCGGAGAGCATGATGAGCCCGGCGCACGTGCCGTAGACGGGCAGCCCGTCGTCGATCGCGGCGCGCAGCGGCTCGGCGAGACCGAAGGAGCGGCTGAGCTTGTCCATGACGGTCGACTCGCCGCCGGGGATGACGAGCCCGTCGACCTCCGCGAGCTCCTCGGGGCGACGCACCGGGCGGGCGTCGGCCCCGAGGGCAGTCAGCACCGCGAGGTGCTCGCGGAAGTCGCCCTGGAGGGCGAGGACGCCGACGCGGGGCTTACCAGCCACGCTCGGCGAGGCGGTGCGGCGCGGGGAGGTCGGCGACGTTGATGCCGACCATGGCCTCGCCGAGACCGCGGGAGACCTCGGCGATCACCTTGGGGTCGTCGTAGAAGGTCGTCGCCTTGACGATGGCGGCGGCGCGCTGCGCGGGGTTGCCGGACTTGAAGATGCCCGAGCCGACGAAGACGCCGTCGGCGCCGAGCTGGATCATCATCGCGGCATCCGCGGGGGTGGCGACGCCACCGGCGGTGAAGAGCACGACGGGCAGCTTGCCGGTCTCGGCGACCTCGACGACGAGGTCGTACGGGGCCTGCAGCTCCTTGGCGGCGACGTAGAGCTCGTCCTTCGACTTCGAGGCGAGCGCGGCGATCTCGCGCTTGATCGTGCGGATGTGCTTGGTCGCCTCGGAGACGTCGCCCGTGCCGGCCTCGCCCTTCGAGCGGATCATGGCCGCGCCCTCGGTGATGCGGCGGAGCGCCTCGCCCAGGTTGGTCGCACCGCAGACGAAGGGGGTCGTGAAGTCCCACTTGTCGATGTGGTTGACATAGTCGGCGGGGCTCAGCACCTCGGACTCGTCGATGTAGTCCACGCCGAGCGACTGCAGCACCTGCGCCTCGACGAAGTGACCGATGCGGGCCTTCGCCATGACGGGGATGGAGACGGCGGAAATGATGCCGTCGATGAGGTCGGGGTCGCTCATGCGCGCGACGCCGCCCTGCGAACGGATGTCGGCGGGCACGCGCTCGAGGGCCATGACGGCGACGGCGCCGGCGTCCTCCGCGATGCGTGCCTGCTCGGCGGTGACCACGTCCATGATCACGCCGCCCTTGAGCATCTCGGCGAGGCCGCGCTTGACGCGGCTCGTTCCGACCTGCGAAGTACCGGTGGTGTCAGTCATCTGCTGTGAGAAGCCTTTCGAATCGAACACCCAAGTCTACGACGCGGGGGCGACGGATGACGGCGGGTGGCACGTTCTGGAACGGCAAGCGTCGGTGCGGCGCGGTCAGCGGGTGGGCCAGGCGGCCGCGAGCTCCGTCCGCACCTCGCCGAGCAGCCGCGGCACGGCCTTCGTGCCGGCGATGATCGGGAAGAAGTTGGAGTCGGTCGCCCAGCGCGGCACGACGTGCTGGTGCAGGTGCTCCGCGACGCCGGCGCCGGCGATCCGGCCCTGGTTCATGCCGATGTTGAACCCCTGCGCCGTCGACACCTGCCGGGTCACCCGCATCGCGGTCTGCGTGAGGTCGGCGATCTCCCGCGTCTCCTCCTCGGTCGCGAGGTCGTAGGTGGAGACGTGGCGGTACGGGCAGACGAGCAGGTGGCCGCTGTTGTACGGGAACAGGTTGAGCAGCACGTAGGCGTGCTCGCCGCGGGCGACGATCAGCGCCTTCTCGTCGTCGAGCGTCGGGGCGACGCAGAACGGGCACGTGTCCTCGCCGCCGATCCCGCCCTGCTCGATGTAGACGATCCGGTGCGGCGTCCAGAGCCGCTGGAACGCATCCGGCACGGCGGCGAAATCCTGCGAGGACTCCGCCTCCGGGTAGTCGGTGCCGTCGTAGTCGCGGGCCACTAGACCTGCACCTTGCTGCGGATCGCCTCCACGATCTTCTCGATCGCGTCGTCGACGGGCACGCCGTTCTCCTGCGAGCCGTCGCGGTAGCGGAAGCTCACCGCACCGTTGGCGCGGTCCTCCTCGCCGGCGATGAGCTGGAAGGGCACCTTCGCCTTCGTGTGGTTGCGGATCTTCTTCGGCATCCGGTCGTCGGAGTGGTCGACCTCGGCGCGGACGCCGACGGCCTTGAGCCGGGCGATGACCTCGTCGAGGTAGGGGCCGTACTCCTCGGCGACGGGGATGCCGACGACCTGGACGGGCGAGAGCCAGACCGGGAACGCGCCGGCGTAGTGCTCGAGCAGGATGGCGAAGAAGCGCTCGATCGAGCCCAGCAGGGCACGGTGGATCATCACGGGGCGCTGGCGGGTGCCGTCGGGAGCGGTGTACTCCAGCTCGAAGCGCTCGGGCAGGTTGAAGTCGAGCTGCACGGTCGAGAGCTGCCAGGTGCGGCCGATCGCGTCGCGCGCCTGCACGGAGATCTTCGGACCGTAGAACGCGGCGCCGCCCGGATCGGGCACGAGCTCGAGCCCGGACTCGAGGGCCACGTCGCGCAGGGTCGTCGTCGCCTCCTCCCAGACCTCGTCGCTGCCGACGTACTTGTCGGGGTTCTTGGTCGAGAGCTCGAGGTAGAAGTCCTCCAGGCCGTAGCCGCGCAGGGTCTCGAGCACGAACTCGAGCTGGCGCCGGAGCTCGTCCTTGACCTGGTCGGGCGTCACGTAGATGTGCGCGTCGTCCTGGGTGAGGGCCCGCACGCGGGTGAGGCCGGAGAGGGTGCCGCTCTTCTCGTAGCGGTAGACCGCGCCGAACTCGGCCAGGCGCAGCGGGAGCTCCCGGTAGCTGCGGCCGCGCGCCCGGTAGATCAGGTTGTGCATCGGGCAGTTCATGGGCTTCAGGTAGTAGTCCTGGCCCTGGCGGGTGACGTGCCCCTCGGCATCCGTCTCCTCGTCGAGGTGCATCGCGGGGAACATGCCCTCGCGGTACCAGTCGAGGTGGCCGCTCACCTCGAACAGTGTGCTCTTGGTGATGTGCGGGGTGTTGACGAACTCGTAGTCGTAGGCGACGAGGCGCTCGCGCATGTAGTCCTCGATCTCCTTGCGGATGATCCCGCCGCGGGGGTGGAACACCGCCATACCCGACCCGATCTCGTCGGGGAAGCTGAAGAGGTCGAGCTCGGCGCCGAGCTTGCGGTGGTCGCGGCGCGCGGCCTCCTCCAGCCGGGCCTGGTAGGCGCGCAGCTCGTCCTTCGTGGGCCAGGCGGTGCCGTAGATGCGCTGCAGCTGCGGGTTCTTCTCGCTCCCCCGCCAGTACGCGGCGGCGTTGCGGAGCAGGGCGAAGCCGTTGCCGATGAGGCGGGTCGAGGGCAGGTGCGGGCCGCGGCAGAGGTCCTTCCAGACCGTCTCGCCCGACTTCGGGTCGACGTTGTCGTAAATCGTCAGCTCGCCGGCGCCGACCTCGACCGACTCCTCGCCGCCCTCCGCCGCGCCGCCCTTGAGCCCGATGAGCTCGAGCTTGTACGGCTCGTCGGCGAGCTCGGCGCGGGCCTCGTCGTCGCTCACGGCGCGGCGCACGAAGCGCTGACCCGAGCGGACGATGCGCTCCATCTCCTTCTGCAGGGCCTTGAGGTCCTCGGGTGTGAAGGGCGCGGCGACGTCGAAGTCGTAGTAGAAGCCGTCGGTGACGGGCGGGCCGATGCCGAGCTTCGCCTCGGGGTTGACCGACTGCACGGCCTGCGCCAGCACGTGCGCCGTCGAGTGCCGGAGGATCGCGAGCCCGTCGGGCGAGTCGATCGTGACCGGCTCGACCGTGTCGGCCTCGGTCACCTCGGTGGCGAGGTCTTTGAGCTCTCCGTTGACTCGGAGGGCGATGACGGACTTGTCGTCGTAGAGGTCGAAGCCGGTACGCGGGGCCATTCCCCCAACTGTACCGGCGCGTCGAGGTGGTTCCCGCCGCGCCGGTACAGGCCTGTGGCCGCCGTCAGCTCGCGCGGATCGCGCTCCGGCCGACGGCGGACGTACCCGCTCCCCCGCGCCTCACCGCGGCCGCCTCGTCAGGACCAGCTGCCACACCCCGGCGTGTGCCGCGAGGGAGACCAGGGTCCAGTAGACGGGGGCGAGGAGGGCCGCCCGCGCGAGAGCGACGGGGCGGCGGGAGGGTTCGTCGAGCACCGCGACGAGCACGAGCGTGCCCATCCCGGCGAGGTACAGGGCGAGTCCCCCGGCGAGCAACGGCACGGGCAGCACCGGATGCAGCGTGCCGGTGAGCACCGCGGCCGACACGAGCGCGAGCAGGCCGGCCGGCAGCACGCCGAGTTGCAGCGCGGGCGTCGCAGCGATGAACATCCCGAAGCCGAGGGCGCGCCGCCGGCCGACGGCGCGCACCAGGTGCGCCGCGCGCCGCGAGTGCACGAGCGTCGTCTGCAGGTAGCCGCGCGCCCAGCGGGCGGCCTCCGCGAGCAGCGGTCGCAATGTGGTCGGGGCGGTCACGGAGGAGGTCGAGTCGACGAACCCGACGCGGTAGCCGAACGCGCTAGCGCGGACGCGCAGGTCGGCCTCGGCCGTCGCGTTGTAGGCATCCCACCCGCCGAGGTCGGCGAGGGCGCGCGTGCGGAAGTGCGCGGTGCCGCCGCCGACGGGCACCGCGAGCCCGAACGCGCCGAACGCGGCGACGACCTGCCGGTACCAGTGCCGGCACTCGAGCTCGGCGAGCCGCGTGAGCAGATTCGTGGCCGGGTTGCCGATCGACCTGCGCGTCTGCACGGCGGCCGCCGAGTCGCCGAGGCGCGCGAAGGCGAGGAAGACCTTCTTCAGCTGGTCGGGGTCGGGGTCGTCGCGGGAGTCGAACACGGCGACGAACTCCCCCGCGGCGAGGAACAGCCCGATGTTGCAGGCACGGGCGCGGGTGCGCGGGCCTCCCGCGGGCAGCGTCACGACATGGACGTTCGGCGGCAGGTCGAGCGCGGACGCGGCCCGGGCGGCGTCCGCGCCGTCGGCGAGCACGAGCACCTCGAGCTTCTCGACGGGCCAGTCGAGACGACGGAGCGATCGGATGAATCGTGGCGTCAGTCCCGTTCCGCCGACCGACGGCACGAGCACCGTGTAGACGGGGAGGTCACGGTCATCCAGCGCGGGGAGTTCCTCGGCGTCGATCCGCTCGACGACGTCCCGACGGATGACGAGCGGTGCCAGTCGCGTCAGCGTGGCGACGGCGAAGACCGCAGCGGCGACCGACAGGAGGGCGCCGACGACGGTTGCCGACCACAGCGCGACCAGCGTCGCCAGCAGGAAGAGGCCGAGGGCCGCGGCGATCTTCTGCGGTCGGCCGAGCAGCGTCCGCGCCGAGACGACGGGGTTCTGCCGGTACAACTCGTGCGCCGCGGTCTCGGCGATCTCGTGACCAAGCGCGGCGAGCACCGCGGCCTTGATCTCCCACGACGTCGCCACGGCGAACTCGACCGGCGCCTTGAGTGCGCCGCTGATCATCGCCTCGCGCTCGGGAAGCGGTTCGCGGGCCGTCGCCACGAGCACCGCGCCCGAGGGCGTGTAGCTCACGGGCATCCAGTTCTCCTCGAGATAGCGCCGCGCGCCGAAGAGCCGCACGAGCTCCGGGTCGACGGATGCCTCGTGCAGGTCGATCCGCTGAAGATCCCAGGCGAGCCCCATCACCCGCAGCAGGGCGGACGGCTCGACGATGCCGAGTCCGACGAGGATCTCGTCGATGTGCGAGCCGGTGCGCTCCTTCGCGGCGCGCGCGAGGGCGAGCTGCTCGATGCTGATGAGGTTCGAGGCGAGCAGCAGCTCGGCGTACGAGGCCGACTCAGCGCTCAGTTCCTCCACGCGCCCCTGCGACAGCCCGGGCGGGCGCGGCGGAACGGTGTGGAGCACGCGCTCATCATCCTTCGGGGTACACAGTTGTCCCCAGTCCCCAGAACGGGGTACCCAGGTGTCCCCCGGGTACCCCGCGGCCGCCTCAGCCGTCCTCGCCGGCTTCAGCCTCCTCGACGAGTTCCTCGATCTGGTCGGCCGTGAGCGGGATCCAGGGAGAGCTGTCCGGGTCGGACGAGTACGCCTCGGGACTCTCGCCCTCGTTCCACCACTTCGCCTCGTACGGAACACCCTCGAACAGCACACGGTCGGCCTTCTCGTAGGGCGCGAGGCCATCCCACTCCGGATAGGTGCCCTCAGGGAGCGTGGGGGTCTCGATCGGCTTCTCGCCGGGCAGGACCGGTCCGATCAGGGTCCAGGGTGTCTCCCACTCGTTGAGCACGGGGTCGTCCGGCAACTCGCCCTTCGTCCACCACTTCGCCTCGTACACGTTGCGGTGCCAGACGACCTTCGTGCCCTTGAGGTAGGAACTCTCCTCGGCCCAAATCGGGTACGGGCTCGTCTCGGGGTCGTCGACGAACTCGCTCGGGTCCTTGGGTTCCGGAGTGGTCACGCGGCCCGCGGAGAACATGGCCCGACCGTCGAAGTCCTCGCCGAGCAACTCCGCGAAGCGCTCGTCACCCTGGTCGATCCCGCTGCAGGCATCCGAGACACGCGTCAGGTCGACGTAGTTCGGCCCGCAGCTCACATCGCGATTGAGGGACCAGACCGACATCCGGCCGAGGCCGGTCTGCGTGGCCCACTCATTCAGGCGCCGTGCATCGTCGAGCTCGAAGACCTCGTCCTCCAGATCGTTCTGGCCGAGCATCGGAGTCGCCCCGATCTTGCGCCAGAGCGTCGCGTCGCTGAGCTCGGTGCCGGTCAGCTCGTACAGCACCCCGAGCTGCCGGTGAGTCTGAGTCAGCGCGCGTATGGAAGCGTCCGCCATCGACTCGTCGGCGTCGCGACTCTGACCGAAGTTCATCGTCATCGCGTTGATGCCGGCCACGTCGACCCCCGCCTCGAGCATCTGCCGGACGAATGTCGTGCCCTCTTCGGTGAGCCCGAACGTGCCGACCGGAAGGGTCAGCCACACGGCGAGGTCCTTGCCCGACCCTCGGCGTTCCTCCTGCAGAGCGGCGATGGCATCGGCTCGGCGCTCGCCGCCGCGCTCGTCCTCGAGGTCGTCGCCCTCGATGTCGAGGTCGATCGTGGTCACCTCGTAGCGGTCGACGACGTCACGGTAGGCGTTAAGGAGGTCCGCGTCATCCGTGCACACGGACGCGAGTTCGTCGTTGGTGAGTCCGCCGAACGAGACCGCTATCCCGCCGCCCCGCTGCTGCAGCCTGGCGATCCGGCGGTCGAGGTCGAGCGCCTCGGATGCCTCGTCGAGCGAGTACGCGTCGCCCCAGGTGGGCTCGCACTCGTCGTCGGAGGAAGCGACGATGAACGAGAGCACGACGTCCTGCGCGGCGTCGCCGGCGGGGTTCTCGAAGGCGAAGGTCGGGGTGGCGGTCGCGTCGACGTAGCCCGCGAACCACGGGTCCTCCGACGTGGTCACCTGGGCGCTGGCCCAGCGTTGCGCTCCCATCACTCCGGCACCGGCCAGGCCGCTGAGGAGGACGAGGGCGACAAGGACGCGGATCGGCGACAGTCGCCGTCCGGGATGAAGGCGGCTCATCGGGTCAGCTCCGGGGTTGCGGCGAGGGGCAGGGCGATCGCGTCGGTTCGGGCGGGAGGCTCGGCCGTGCCGTGATAGAGCACCGTCCGCCAGTCGAGAGCTGGCTCGACGGCCGGGGTCGCCGGCCGGGGAGCCCGGCTCCGGCGGGGCTTCGCTTCCACGTAGAGCCAGCGGGTGAGACCCAGCCAGATGTCGACGAGAGAGGCGCCGACACCGATGTACGCGACGATCGCGCTCAGCGCGAGCAGCGCGTTGAATGCTGCGAAGGCGGCGTTGCCCCAGTTCTCGGCCTGGAAGTCCCGCCAGAACGTGAAGGCGGAGAAGGCGACGATCGCGTAGGGCGCGACGACGTAGAGCAGGGGCGCAGCCGTGCGATCGCGCACCTTCGGGGTGCGCGCAAAGGGGATCTTCTTCCCTGTGATCGCCTGTTGGATCGACTTCACCACTCCCGCCAGGTTGACCGGCAGAAGGATCAGGTTGAACCCGTAGATCCGGAGGACATCGCTGCGCTTGTAGCCCGCATAGTGCAGGTCGCTCGCCATCGCGAGGAAGTAGGGCATCGCCGCAAGGAGCACCACCGGGCTGAGCAGCCGGCTGTCGTAGGGGTAGGCGAGCAGGAAGACCAGCCCGAAGCTCGCCCACGCGATCGAGGACATGTAGTTGACCCGGAGGAAGAGCTCCGTCCAGGTGACGCGCTCCCCTCGTGCCCGTCGCTCGCGCACCTGGCGCCAGAGCTTGGGCATGATGAGCAGCCCGCCGTTGGCCCAGCGCCGGCGCTGGACGACCAGCGAGCCGAAGTCGGGCGGCGTGGCGCTGTAGCTGAGCCTCTCCGGGTAGTTCACGAGCGACCAGTCGTGGGTGCCGAGGTCGACACTCGACTCGGTGTCCTCGATGACGGTGCGGTCCTGCACGTAACGGTGCACCGGGAAGCCTCCGACTACCTCGGTCTCGACGATGTCGTCGAGGGCACGCTTGCGGATGACGGCGTTGGCGCCGACCCAGAACGTCGCGTTGTAGTACGACTTGCCCTGGTGCAGGATGTGCTGCAGATCCGTGGTCGCCCCCGCGAGCCGTTCGATGCGGGTGCTCGCCCCTCGGAACGACGAGTACGGCGTCTGCGTCACCGCCACCCGCGAGTTCTCCGGCTGCTCGAGGAAGTAGACGAGCCTCAGGCAGTAGTCCCGCAGCAGCAGCGAGTCGGCGTCGAGCGTCAGCAGATAGTCGCTGTCGGGCACGACGAGGTCCGCTCTTTCGCTGCCGGGCACCGTGCGCAGGATGACGCCCGCCGGGCTCTCCTCGATCCGGTACGAGCCACCCATGAGTCCGATGTAGGCGTTGAGGTTCATCGCCTTGTTCGCCTCGTGCGACACCGACGCGTAGCGCTTGCGCTCGAAGGTCGAGAGCTCGGCGGTGAAGGTCCAAGCGAGACGGCGGTGGAGTTCCAACATGCGCTCGCGCGACGGGAAGGCCTGCTCCGCATTCGCCGCTCGCAGTGCGTCCGCCGTCAGCTTGAGTTCCTCGGCGAGGGCATTCAGTACCTCGTGCACGAAGAAGTGGTCGACGTGGTCGTCGAGCTTCTCGGCTCCGGCCTTGCGCTGCAGCCAGGACGCGGCCCAGACGTAGTGCGCCGCGAGCTGGGAGACGTGACGCTCGCTGACGCCTTCGCCGCTGTCGAGTTCGAAGTGCACGAGGGCGTCGGCGAAGCGCGTGGCCGGTTCGTCGAGCTCGCAGGCGATCGTCTCCCCCAGCGCGCGTGTCTGCTCGAGGCGTGCTGCCACTGCGGGATCGGTCGGGAAAGGCGGGTCGTCGAGCAGCAGGACGATGCGGAGCTTGGGGTACTCCTGCAGCGCGGCCGACCACAGCGTCGCTCGGATGACGTCCGGCTCCTCGGCGTAGCTCGGGACGAGCACCGTCATCGAACGCTGGTTGTCGGAGAAATGCCGATCGAGCTCGGCGCGAGGGACCCGCACGTGGTCCCGGAAGCGTTGAAGCGCTCCTTGTCGCGCGATGAGGTACATCAGTGCCGAGAACGTCAGGAAAGTGACGACGACGAGATACGAGATCGCCTCGGTCGTGAATCTGAAGCTCTCGGTTCCGTTGTTGAGGAACTGTCGAACGATCGTGTAGACGACGTAGATCAGCCAGAAGAGCACTGTCGCGACGATCGCGAGTCGGCTCAGAGTGATCTTGCGATCACTCGGGACGGGGTGGACAGAGGGCAGCGGTTTGAGGCGCTTCTCAGCGCCCCACTGTCGGCGTCGGGTACGCGCGACAGAAGGGTTTTCGGGCATGGGGTCCTTCTGTTACGGGACCAGGCCGCTTCGGGTACGGCTGGTTTCGGGTAGTCCCGCACCTCAACACTGGCAGGGACGCCCCCCGAACGAGCACCCCCCGTTCGGGGGGAACTGTCCTCCGGTCAGCGGACAGCCCTGTCCCCCGGCTGCGGATCGCGCGCCGGCCGGCGAGGAGCGGTCACCGTTTCAGTGCCGTCTGCGGGTCTACTGTCGGCTGATCCGAAGCGTGCGCTCCTAGCGTCGCCTCATGGAAGAACAACTCGATCTGGCGAGCTGCTCCACCTGCCACAAACCCCTCGAGGTCACTGGTGACGAGGAGTATCCGTACTACTGGTGCGTGACCTGCAAGGTGCCCAACCTGGCGATCTGAACCACGACTCTACGAACGGCCGTCGGAAGCGGTCGTCACCTCCTCCTTCTCCTCGGCAGCGACGCCGGCGAGCGAGGGGCGCCGGCGCCGCAGACGCGCCGCCGCAGGCAGCAGCACCCGATGCGACGCGCCGACGCGCCGCGCCAGGAACTCCCCCAGCGTGACGCCCGCGGCAAGACCCAGCCCGATCAGCCCGGCCTCCACCAGCATCTCGGACCCGACCCCGGCTCCGTCCTCGGCGACGATGTCGAGCATCCCCCGATAGATCGCGAGGCCCGGCAGGGGGGGGGGGGGGATCACCGCGCAGACGGTCGTCACGAGCGACGGAACCCGGATGCGCGAGGCACCCGCCTCCCCCGCGAAGCCGATCAGCAGGGCCGCCGCGGTACTCGCGGGAGCGGCGCCGATGCCGGCTCCACTCAGGAGCGAGAAGGCCACGTAGCCGCCGGCGCCCGTGAGTGCCGCGGCCAGGGTCGCCCGGTGACCGGCCTGGGACGCCATCGCCCAGGCTCCGGAGACGACGGCCGCTCCGAGCGTCTGCACGGGGAGAGGCCAGGGATTCGCCGCGGTGTCCACGAGCACGAGATCGACGCCGAGCCGCCGCGCGATGTCGAGCACCCCGCCGATGCCGACGACGATCCCGAGCGTCAACAGCAGCACCTCGAGCAGCCGACCGCTCGCGGTGACCGGGAACCCGTTGATCGCGTCGTCGGCGGCACCGACGAGCGAAAGGCCTGCAAGCAGCACCACGATGCCCGAGGCGACCACGAGCGACGGCGGCAGAGTCGTGAGTTCGAGCGGCAGCCCGGGGATCACGGCGAGCAGCAGCACCGCCACCGTGGTCGCGGTAGCGGCCCCGGCAACCTGCTGGAAAAAGGCAGGAAGACCCCAGCGGCCGAGCAGGTGCACGACGACGTCGATCACGGCGGTCGTGGCGGCCGCCAGCACGATGACGAGCGGACCCCCACCGAGCAGCACGGCGACGCCGGCGGACATCGCGGCGAGCAGCAGGGTCACGAAGGCGCGACGGTACCGCTGGGGTGCCAGCACGATCGCGTCGAGGCGCGCGTGCGCCCTCTCGAGCTGCTCCTGCACGGCGTCGCCCGCGGCGGGGTCGTCGACGGCGGCGGCCAGGCTGAGCTCGTGCGGGTTCTCGACGAGTTCGCGGGCGAGGTCGACGACCCTGGTCAGGCGGCCGTAGTCGCCGGCGCGGTTCTCGACCACGCGCAGCACGCTCATCCCCGGCGCGTCCGCTCCGCCTTCGTAGGCGACGAGGATCGAGGTGAAGGTGAGATCGACCTGGCACTCGACGCCGTAGGCGCGGCCCACGCGCCGGATGACGTCGGTGACGTCGGATGCCGCGGCGCCGAGCGAGAGCATGACCTCGCCGATCCTGACGGCCAGTTCGAGCACGCCGCGCAGGGTGCGTTCGGCGACCAGGGCTCGGGGGCTGCGCCGGCCGGCGGGGGCCGCGGGGGTACGACCTGCGACGGTCGCTGTGAAACGCTGCAGCAGACTCCGAGAGGTCATCAGGAGAGCCTAAACGGGCGGCCGAGCTCGCCGCCCGGCCGGGCTACATCTCCTCGTGCGTCATCGGGTCGCCGCCGAAAAGTCGTCCGTCCGGGCGACCCAACGCCGTGATAGCAGCGACCTCGTCGTCGCTGAGCGAGAAGGAGCCGATGTCGAAGTTCTCACGCTGCCGCTCCGGGTCGCCCGACTTCGGAATGGGCACGGCGCCGATCTGGTGGTGCCAGCGCAGGACGACCTGCGCCGGGGATACTCCATGCGCCTCGGCCGCCGCGGCGACGGGTCGCGCCTCTCGCACGGGCGCCGCCTTGCCCAGCGGGCTCCACGACTCCGTGACGACGCCGTGCTCGGCGTGGAAGGCCCGGAGCTCCTCCTGGGGGAAGAACGGGTGCAGCTCGACCTGGTTGACCGCGGGCATCACGCCCGTGGCATCCGCGACCTGCGTGAGGAACTCGGCGGTGAAGTTCGAGACGCCGATGCTGCGCACGCGTCCCTCCTCCTTGAGTCGCACCATGGCCCGCCACGTGTCGACGTACTTGCCGACGCTCGGGTTCGGCCAGTGGATGAGATACAGGTCGATCACGTCGAGCCCGAGGGCGGCGCTCGAGCGGTCGAAGGAGGCGAGCGTCTCGTCGTAGCCGTGATCCCGGCCGGGGATCTTCGTCGTCACGATCAGCTCCTCACGGGGCACGTCGCTGAGCGCGACGGCCCGGCCGACGGCGTCCTCGTTGCCGTAGTTCACGGCGCTGTCCAGGAGGCGGTAGCCGACGCCGATCGCGCTCAGCACGGCCTGCGTCCCCTCCTCGCCGCGGAGCGGATAGGTGCCGAAGCCGATCTCGGGGATGGAGGTGCCGTCGTTGAGAGCTCGCATGCACCCGACGTTACGGGGCAAGGGCTCGAAGACGACCGAGAACCGTCCCGCGTGCGATCAGACGCGCGGGTGCATCAGCTGCCAGGCGATGAGCAGACCGGATGCCCCGAGGCAGAGCCAGAGCGCGATCGCAGCGAGTTCCGCGCTCGTCTCCCGTCCCGCCCCGATGGCGAATGCAGCAGACGCGGCGAACAACACGACGACGGTGGTGATGAGCGACCGCCGGCTGTTCCACCTCATGCCCTGACGGTACCGAGAACGGCGCGTCAGAACCCGGGACCAAGGGCCCGAGCGCGCGAGATCGAGGACGGCGGGTTCCGAGCAGTGGAGTTGCTTCAGCTCGGCGTGCTCCCGTAGAACGGAAGGAGAAGGGCTCGGAGGTTGAGCGGCGGCGTGATCCGCAGAACTCCCTCCGAGCCCCTCGTTCGCCCGCCGCGTGCCCTTGCCGCGGCAGTCGCACTACTTGTCGAGCTCGAGCACACCGAGATCGTGCAGAACAGGGAAGTACTCGACCGACTCGAGTCGCTCGGTCATATAAGCGACGACCTCGTCGTTGTCGGGTTCAGGGAGCGTCGACCGTGAACTCTCCGACACCATCACCGTGCCGGAGTTCAGTAGAAACGTGGCACGCACTTCCTCTCCGGAAACGTCTATGGCACGGAGGGTGATCGCGTCGCCGCCGTTCGTTCGGGCCGTGAGCGCCGCGAAGCGCATCAAGGTGTCCGCCGCCTCATTACCCAGCAGCAGCGACTTCTGCGCGATCGTGACGTGTCTCATGACCGCACCGTAACGCGCGACTCTCTGCAGAGGCGGAAGCCGAGTCAGGGGTTGACGCGGGGGATGTCGCCGGTGCGGAGGTACCGGTTCGGGCCGTCAGAGCCCCCGAACGATCGAACGCTTGACGATCCTGATTCTCGCCTGCTGTACCCGCTGGCCTCGGGACGTCGGCACGTGTCGCACGCGCTGCCGAGGGCAAAGAGAAACCCCGGTCTAGGCCGGGGTTCTGAGTGGGCGATACTGGGTTCGAACCAGTGACCTCTTCCGTGTCAGGGAAGCGCGCTACCGCTGCGCCAATCGCCCAGGTGTTGAGTTGTGAGAGGTGGAGACGGGATTTGAACCCGCGTATACGGCTTTGCAGGCCGCTGCCTCGCCTCTCGGCCACTCCACCATGGTGAGCTCGCACTTGGAGTGACTCCCACTCGAGCGGATGACGAGATTCGAACTCGCGACCCTCACCTTGGCAAGGTGATGCGCTACCACTGCGCCACATCCGCGTTGCCCGCTTTCGCGTGCTGGAAGACTGTAACCCACGTCGGCACACGATTCCAAATCGAGCCCGACGGGGTGTCGCAAAGGGGTTGCGCAGCGGTCCGGAGAGGCCTTCCGGGTGTGGCAAGATGTACTCCGCGGGCGATTGGCGCAGTTGGTAGCGCGCTTCCTTCACACGGAAGAGGTCATCAGTTCGAGTCTGGTATCGCCCACCACGAAGCCCCGGGAGACCGGGGCTTTTGTCGTTTCTGCGGGCATCGGCGGAACCGGTTTGCGACGACGGATGCCGCGGGCGCGAGCCGCTCGATCGCGCCCCTCCGGCGGCTGCGCCCCTCTCCCCCACATCCGGCTCATCTCCTCGCGTCTGGACGGGCCAGGAGCGCCCTTGAGAGCGTTCCTGACGACCCTGCAGCATCTAGCGGCGCGTCGGCCCTGCGGCATCCGGGAACGACGAAGGGCGCCGTCCCGAAGGACGGCGCCCCTGTCGTGAAATCGGACTCAGCGGACCTCGGTGAGGACGTAGCCCTCCTCGCCGTGGACCAGCTTGTCGATGCCGGCGAGCTCGTCCTCGTTCTTGACCCGGAAGCCCATCGTCTTCTCGATGATGAGACCGATGACGTAGGCCAGGACGAAGGAGTACACGAGCACCGCGGCGGCGGCGATGGCCTGCACCAGCAGCTGCGTGAGCGAGCCGCTGTAGATGAGGCCCGAGCCGTTGGCGAAGAAGCCCAGGTACAGCGTTCCGATGAGACCGCCGACGAGGTGGATGCCCACGACGTCGAGCGAGTCGTCGAAGCCGAGCTTGAACTTCAGGTCGACCGCGACGGCGCAGACGGCACCGGCGATGACGCCGAGCACGATGGCCCAGAACGGCGTCAGCGAGGCGCAGGCCGGGGTGATCGCGACGAGACCGGCGACGGCACCCGACGCGGCGCCGACCGAGGTGGCCTTGCCGTTACGGATCTTCTCGACGACGAGCCACGCGAGCAGAGCGGCGGCGGGAGCGGCGATCGTGTTGACGAACGCGAGGGCGGCCGTGTTGTCGGCGGCGAGCTCGCTGCCGGCGTTGAAGCCGAACCAGCCGAACCAGAGCAGACCCGCGCCGAGCAGCACGAACGGCGGGTTGTGCGGCACGTGGGCACCCTTGGCGAAGCCGACGCGACGGCCGAGCACGAGCGCCAGGGCGAGGGCGGCCGCACCGGCGTTGATGTGCACCGCGGTACCACCGGCGAAGTCGATCGCGCCGGAGCCGAACGCTTCCTGGAGGCCGTAGGTGATCCAGCCGCCGTAGGCGAAGCTGCCGTCCTCGGCGAGACCGAAGTTGAAGACCCAGCTCGCGACCGGGAAGTAGACGAGGGTCGCCCAGACGCCGGCGAAGACCATCCACGCGCCGAACTTGGCGCGGTCGGCGATCGCGCCGGAGACGAGCGCGACGGTGAGGATCGCGAACGTCGCCTGGAAGGCGGCGAAGGCCAGCGGCGGGTAGGCGGCACCCTCAGGCGCCTCGAGCAGGCTGCTCAGCCCGAGCGCGCTGAAGTCGATGTTCCACGGAGCGACGAGCCCCTCGGCGCCGGGGAACGCGATCGCGTAGCCGTAGAGCACCCACAGCACGCCGATCAGTCCGATGGCACCGAAGCTCATCATCATCATGCTGATCACGCTCTTGGCCTTGACGAGTCCTCCGTAGAAGAACGCCAGACCCGGGGTCATCAGCAGGACGAAAGCCGCGGCAATGAGGAGGAAGGCGGTGTTGCCCTGATCCATGTCTTACCTCTCTTAGTTCCAGGAATTCGCATCCCGGCTTCGCACGACGTGCGTCGGGTCCGGTGACTGCGGAGCCAGTCTTCCGACGAGAGGTTTCGGCAGACGCCCCTGGCTGTTTCGGCTCGGTTACACCGATGCCCGCTGTGTAAACAGTGCGTTACGACGCCCTTCCGGTCCCCTCCGAGAGGCAGCAGGGGGACGGATGACGGGCCGTGCGCGCGATTACCCTTCGGCGGTCAGTCCTGGAAGCCGGGCGACGTCAGCGCGACGAGACGCGAGATCGCGCGGAGGTACTTCTTGCGGTAGCCGCCCGACATCATGTCGTCGGCGAACACGTGGTCGAGGGGCGTGCCGCTCGCGAAGATGCGCACCCGGGCGTCGTAGAGCCGGTCGACGAACGCGACCAGCCGCAGCGCGTCGGCCTGGTTGTGCAGCGTGACGACGTCGCGCAGCCCGATCGCGTCGAGGTCCTCGACGAGCTTCACGTAGCGGGACGGGTGGACGCTGCCGAGGTGCGCCACGAGCGAGGAGAAGTCGTCGAGGGTGACGGCGCTGCCGGCCTCCGCGACGCGGGAGGCGAGCTCCGCGTCATCCGTCACGGTCGCGTGCCCCTCGCTGTCGCGGCGGCGGTAGTCGAGTCCGTCGATGCGCAGCGTGTCGAAGCGGCCCGCGAGCGCGTGGATCTCGCGCAGGAAGTCGGCGGCGGCGAAACGGCCCTCGCCCAGCGCATTCGGCGGGGTGTTCGACGTCGCGGCGATGCGCGTGCCCGACGCGACGAGTTCGCCGAGGAAGCGCGACATGAGCATGGTGTCGCCCGGGTCGTCGAGCTCGAACTCGTCGATCGCGACGAGCGTGGCGCCGGAGAGCAGCGAGAGCGCGCTGGGGTAGCCGAGCGCGCCGATGAGCGCCGTGTATTCGATGAACGTTCCGAAGTACTTGCGGCCCGGCGCCAGGTGGAACAGCGCCGCGAGCAGGTGCGTCTTGCCCACGCCGAAGCCGCCGTCGAGGTAGATGCCCGGCTTCGTCTCCGGCGCCTTCGGCTTGCGCCGGAAGAACCCTCCCCCGCCGCCGCCGGACGAGCGCCCGCTGACGGCATCCGCGAACACCCGCACCCGCTCGACGGTCTCCGCCTGCGAGGGATAGTCGGGATCCGGGCGGTACGACTCGAGCGACGCCTCGCGGAACTGGCGCGGCGGCACGAGGTGCGCGGCGATCTCCTCGCCCGAAAGAGTCGGCGCCCGGTCGACGAGCTGCGGGAGAGCGGTCACGTCGGCCATCGTTCGAGCACCTCGCGGGGTTGTCACAGTCGGTCACCGGCCGGTGCTCTGCAGCCGTACGGCGGTAGATTTGGGGGTCGTGTCAAGACTAACCCGCACGTTCGCCGGAGCGCCCCGCTCCCTGCTAGGAGGTACCGCATGACCGTCGAGGTCGACCAGTCCGCCCGTTTCGCCGACTACGCGCACCCGGAACGGCTGGTGAGCGGCGAGTGGCTCGAGGCCCACCTCGGCACGCCCGGCCTCGTCGTCGTCGAATCCGACGAGGACGTCCTCCTCTACGAGACCGGCCACATCCCCGGCGCCGTGAAGATCGACTGGCACACGGAGCTGAACGACCCGGTCACCCGCGACTACGTCGACGGCGAGGGCTTCGCCGCCCTGCTGAGCTCGAAGGGCATCTCCCGCGACGACACCGTCGTGATCTACGGCGACAAGAGCAACTGGTGGGCCGCGTACGCGCTCTGGGTGTTCAGCCTCTTCGGCCACGAGGACGTGCGCCTGCTCGACGGCGGGCGTGACAAGTGGATCGCCGAGGGACGTGCCGTGACGACCGACAAGACGGATGTCACGCCGACCGACTACCCCGTCGTCGGGCGCGACGACACCACCCTCCGCGCCTTCAAGGACGACGTGCTCGCCGCCATCGGTCGGGTCCCGCTCGTCGACGTGCGCTCCCCCGAGGAGTTCAGCGGCCAGCGCACGACCGCCCCGGCCTACCCCGAGGAGGGCGCGCTGCGCGCCGGTCACATCCCCACCGCGCAGAACGTGCCGTGGGCGAAGGCCGCGGCCGAGGACGGCACCTTCAAGTCGAAGGACGAGCTGACCGCGGTGTACCGCGACGGAGCGAAGCTCGGCCAGGGCGACGAGGTCATCGCCTACTGCCGCATCGGTGAGCGCTCGAGCCACACGTGGTTCGTGCTCACGCACCTGCTCGGCTACGAGAACGTCAAGAACTACGACGGGTCGTGGACCGAGTGGGGCAGCGCCGTGCGCGTGCCGATCGTGACGGGCGACGAGCCGGGCGAGGCGCCGCAGCGATGAGCGCGGTCCCGCCCGCACTCGAGGAGATCCGCGAGGACTTCCTCGCTCTCGGCGTGCAGGAGCGGCTGCAGCTGCTGCTCGAGTTCGCGAACGAGCTGCCGCCGCTCCCCGAGCGGTACGCGGATCATCCGGACCTGCTCGAGCGCGTCATCGAGTGCCAGTCGCCGGTGTTCATCTTCGCGGAGGTGTCCGACGACGAGCGCGTGCACCTGCACGCGACGGCGCCGCCGGAGGCCCCTACGACCCGCGGCTTCGCGTCGATCGTCGCTCAGGGTCTCGAGGGGCTCACGGTCGACGAGGTGCTCGGCGTGCCCGACGACTACCCGCAGACGATCGGGCTCGTCGAGGCGGTCAGCCCGCTGCGCATCCGCGGCATGACGGCGCTGCTCGCGCGGGCGAAGCGGCAGGTGGCCGAGAAGGCGCACCGCTCGTGATCGTGCGCCGGGTGCATCCGGAGGCGGATGTCGTCGTCGACACGGATGCCCCGGACGCGCACGAGCGTCTCGACGAGCTCTACGCCGTGCCCGCGACGACCTGGCTGCGGACCAACCTCATCACGAGCGTCAACGGCAGCGTCGTGGGCGCGGACGGGACCTCGAACCCGATCTCGAGCAGGGCGGACCGGGCGATCCTCGGCGCCATCCGACGCACGGCGGAACTCGTTCTCGTGGGAGCGTCGAGCGTGCGGGTGGAGGGCTACGTCTTCCCGCGCACCGCCGACCTCGCCGTGCTGACCCGCACCGGCGACCTCACCGGCCACAAGCTGGCCGACCGGCGACGCGACGGGCGGCTGCTCGTGCTCTGCCCGGCGGCCGCGGCCGGGACCGCACTGCGCTCGCTCGAGGGCGCCGATCCGGAGATCGTCGAGCTCGACACGGCCCGTGGCGTCGAGGGCGCGATCGGGCTGCTGCGGGAGGCGGGCTACACCCGCATCGTCTCCGAGGGCGGTCCCGACCTCGCCGGGCAGCTGCTCGCCGCGCGACTCGTGGACGAGCTCTGCGTCGCGACGGGTCCCGTGCTGAGCGACAGGATCGTGCCGCCGTTCGGCGGCGCCGAGGTCGCCTTCGATCGGCTGAGCCTCGAGCAGCTGCTGCTCGACGACGCGGGCGGCACCTACGCCCGCTGGGTCACGGCAACCGGTCGAGCCAAGCGTTGATCTGCCCCTCCCAGCGCTCCGGGTGGAGGTTCCACAGGCGGGTGTGCCCCGCCGTGTGCCACTCCGGCAGCTCGACCAGGTCGGGTCGCGCCGTCGCGAGCGCGTGCGACGCCGTCGAGGGCACGAACGCGTCGTCGTCGCTGTGCAGCACGAGGGTGGGGACGGCGAGCTCGTCGGCCCGCTGCATGAAGTTGAGCCGGCGGAGGTCGACGGGGTCGGCGAGCCCGGTCGCGATGCGTCCCCACCGCGAACCGAGCAGAGCGAAGACGACGTGCCGCACCGAGCGCGGCAGATGCATCGCGGAGCCCTGGAAGTGCAGCGCGGTCACCCAGTCGACGACGGGGCTCTCCAGCACGATGCCGCGCACGTCGTGGGCGAGGCGTGACCGCGTGACGGTCTGCAGCACGATCGCGCCGCCCATCGACCAGCCCATGAGCACGATCTCCGTCGCGCCGCGGTCGCGCGCAAAGCGGATCGCGGCCTCGACGTCGAGCCACTCGGTGTCGCCGAGTCCGTAGCGTCCGTCGGGCGTCGACGGGGCGATGCCGTCGTTGCGGTAGGAGATGAGCAGGCACGTGTACCCGGCGCGACGGAAGACGGGCACCGCGCGCAGGCCCTCGGCGCGCTGAACCCCCCAGCCGTGCACCTGGATGACCCAGCGCCCGCCCGGCCGCTCCGCCGGCACGAGCCACGCCGGCGCCGGACCGAGCGTCGTCGGCACGCCGACGTCCTCGTGCGGCACGCCGAGATCGGCGGGGCTCAGGTGGTACCAGGCGCCGATCCGTCCGCGTCGCGCCGCCTGCAGCTCGCCGACGTCGACCGAGAGGAGTCGCCGGGTGACGGATGCCGGACGCCCGCGCCGCGCGGGCTCGCGCGCGACGATCTCGCCGATCTTCGCGTGGCCGGTGTCCCGCTCGAACCAGAGGCTGTAGCGCCCGTCGATCGCTGCGGCCTCGCTCGCCTCGAGCGTGACGAGACCGTGCTCCTGGTCCACGGCGAGGATCGCGGTGTCGTCGCGGCGGCTCGTGGGCGGGGTGATGACGGTGCGCGCGGCGACGACGCCGGCGCCGAGGGTGGCCGCGACGGCGGCACCCGCGACCCCCGCGACCCCCGCGGCCCCGAGGGCGACCGCCCGCCGGAGGCCGTCTCCTCCCCGACCGGGCCCGGCGGCGTGGCGGTTCCGGTGTGTCACACCCGAACCTTAGTCTTCGAGCGTGACGGGAAGCGTTCCTCCTCCCCCCGTGCCTCCGGCCTTCGCCGCCGCACGGGACGCGGTGCTGCGCGCCGCGACGCGACCCGAGCTCACGGTCACCGAGATCCCCGCTCCCGCCAAGCTCGCGCCGCATTCCGTCGCGCTGGCGGCGGATGTCACGCCACCGCGGCACGGCTCGGACTCCGACTACGGCACGGGCCGCTTCATCCTGCTCCACGACCCGGACGAGCCCGACGAGTGGGGCGGCGCCTTCCGCGTCATCTGCTTCGCCCAGGCACCGCTCGAGACGGAGATCGGGCTCGACCCGTTCCTCGCGGACGTCGCCTGGTCGTGGCTCGTCGACGCGCTCGACAACCGTGGCGCGCGGTACGCGGCGGAGGCGGGCACAGCGACCAAGATCATCTCCACCGGCTACGGCGAACTCGCCGGCGAGGGCAGCGGCGCCCAGATCGAGCTGCGGGCGTCGTGGACGCCGCTCGACGACGCGCTCGGAGCCCATGTGGAAGGCTGGGGGGAGCTGTTGTGCATGCTGGCGGGGCTTCCGCCGGTCACAGAAGGAGTGAGCCTGTTGTCTGCCCGTCGAGCGGAACGTGAGTAACCCGGCGTCCGCGCCGGTGCCGTCCGCCGAACCGCACGCGCTGCCCGTCGCCGTTCCGCACGGACCGGTGCGTGTGATCGACACCCGCGAGGACTACCTCGACGCCGTCGCCCGGATCGCCGCCGGCACCGGCCCGATCGCGGTCGACGCGGAGCGGGCGAGCGGCTTCCGCTACTCCCAGCGCGCGTACCTCATCCAGGTCTTCCGCCGTGGTGCCGGCACCTTCCTCTTCGATCCCCCGCCCATCGGGCGCTTCGACGAGCTGCAGCACGCTATCGGCTCCGAGGAGTGGGTGCTGCACGCCGCGAGCCAGGACCTGCCCTGCCTGCGCGAAGTCGGACTCGACCCCGAGCGCATCTTCGACACCGAGCTCGGCGCCCGACTCGCGGGGCTCCCCCGCGTCGGGCTAGGCGCCGTCGTCGAGGAACTGCTGAACCTCCACCTCGCGAAGGAGCACTCCGCGGCCGACTGGTCGACGAGGCCCCTGCCCGAGTCGTGGCTCGTCTACGCCGCCCTCGACGTCGAGGTGCTCGTCGACCTGCGCGACGCGATGGCGGAGCTGCTGACGAAGCAGCGCAAGCTGCGCATCGCCACCGAGGAGTTCGC
This sequence comes from Desertivibrio insolitus, assembly GCF_017355965.1. Lineage (GTDB taxonomy): Bacteria > Actinomycetota > Actinomycetes > Actinomycetales > Microbacteriaceae > JAFIQW01. Next base: position 308,167 of record NZ_JAFIQW010000004.1, on the reverse strand, counting down.
CGCCGTGCTCGCCCGTGAGGCGAAGGCGCAGCCCGCCGAGCCGTGGCGCCGGCTCTCCGGCCTCCACTCCGTGCGCGGCGCCCGCAACCTCGCCGTCGCCCGCGAGCTCTGGCAGGCGCGGGACGAGTTCGCCCGCGAGACCGACACCGCACCGGGCCGCCTGGTACCCGACTCGGCGCTCGTGGCCGCGGCACGGAACATCCCGGCGTCGAAGAAGGCGCTCGCGTCGATGCGCGAGTTCACCGGACGCGCGAGCCGCAGTCAGCTCGACCGCTGGTGGGCCGCCATCGAGCGCGGGCGCGAGTCCGAGGAGCTCCCGGCCGTTCGCGTGCCCGGCGACGCCCTTCCGCCGCCCCGCGCCTGGGCCGAGCGCAACCCCGCCGCGGACGTCCGGCTGAAAAACGCGCGCGCGAGCGTCACCGAGGTCGCGGAACTGCTGTCCCTGCCGCTCGAGAACCTGCTGACGCCGGAGGTGCTGCGACGGCTCGCCTGGGCTCCCCCGGCGCAGGTCGACCAGGCATCCGTCGCCGCCGCCCTCGCCGAGCTCGGTGCGCGCCCCTGGCAGATCGAGGCAACCGCACAAGTGATCGCACGAGCCTTTGTGGAGGCGGACCAAAACGCCGAGACGGCGTCCGAGGCCGGTTCGTAGGAACAAGCAAAGGATTCAGCGGCGCCGAAGCCGCCTTTCTAGGATCGACGCGGTTTTTCGACCAAGGAAGGCAGGCAGAGTGGCCGCATCAACGGATGTCGTCTTCGTCGACGGCGTGAGGACCCCCTTCGGGCGCGCGGGCGAGAAGGGCATGTACTGGAACACCCGCGCGGACGACCTCGTCGTCAAGGCGATGGTCGCACTGCTCGAACGGCACCCGCAGCTGCCGAAGGAGCGCATAGACGAGGTCGCGATCGCCGCGACCACGCAGCAGGGCGACCAGGGACTGACGCTCGGGCGCACCGCGGCGATCCTCGCCGGGCTGCCGAAGACGGTGCCGGGCTACGCCATCGACCGGATGTGCGCGGGCGCGATGACCGCCGTGACCAACATCGCGGGCGGCATCGCGATGGGCGCGTACGACGTCGCCATCGCCGGCGGCGTCGAGCACATGGGCCGCCACCCGATGGGCTTCGGCGCCGATCCCAACCCGCGGTTCCTCGCCGAACGCCTCGTGAGCGAGGACGCCCTGACCATGGGCAAGACGGCCGAGCGCATCCACGACCGCTATCCCCACCTCACCAAGGAGCGCTCCGACCGCTTCGCCATGCGCAGTCAGCAGAAGGCGGGCAAGGCGTACGAGGACGACAAGATCCAGCCCGACCTCGTCCCGATCGCGACGCGCAGCGACGCCGGCTGGGGCCTCGCCGTGCGCGACGAGGTCATGCGCCCGGAGACGACGATGGAGGCGCTCGCCGCCCTGAAGACGCCGTTCCGCCCGCACGGGCGAATCACGGCCGGCAACGCGGCGGGCCTCAACGACGGCGCGACCGCCTCGCTGCTCGCGAGCCGCGACGCCGCCAAGGAGTTCGGGCTCCCCGTGCGCATGACGATGGTCAGCTACGCCTTCGCCGGCGTCGAGCCGGAGATCATGGGCATCGGCCCCGTGCCCGCGACCGAGAAGGCGTTGCGCAAGGCCGGGCTCACGATCGACGACATCGGGCTCTTCGAGCTCAACGAAGCCTTCGCGGTGCAGGTGCTCTCGCTGCTCGACCACTTCGGCATCGACGACGACGACCCGCGGGTGAACCCCTACGGCGGGGCCATCGCGTTCGGGCATCCGCTCGCCTCCTCCGGCGTGCGGCTGATGTCGCAGCTCGCCCGGCAGTTCGAGGAGCATCCCGAGGTGCGCTACGGCCTCACCGCGATGTGCATCGGTCTGGGCCAGGGCGGCGCGGTCATCTGGGAGAACCCCAACTACTCGCGGAAGGCGGCGAAGAAGGCATGACGACGACCACGACGGGCTTCGAGCGGCTCGCGCAGCTCTCCGAGGACGAGGTCGTCACGCACTCGTACCTGCGTGACGTCCCCCTGCCGAGCGGCGGGGTGCTCGCGCTCATCACGCTCGACAACGGACGGGACCACACCCGCCCCTCGACGCTCGGCCCCACCACGATGCTGGAGCTCGGCCGGGTGCTCGACGAGCAGCGCGAACGCGCCGCCCGCGGCGAGATCAAGGGCATCGCGATCACGGGCAAGCCGTTCTTCCTCGCCGCCGGGGCGGACCTGTCGAAGGTCTCGGAGATCCCCGACCGCGAGACCGGGAAGCAGATGGCGCAGCTCGGCCACGCGACTCTCGGCAAGCTGCACGACGCGGGCGTGCCCACGTTCGTCTTCATCAACGGGCTGGCGCTCGGCGGCGGGCTCGAGATCGGCCTCAACGCCGACTACCGCACCGTCGACCGCTCGGCGCCCGCGATCGCGCTGCCGGAGGTCTTCCTCGGGATCATCCCCGGCTGGGGCGGCGCGTACCTGCTGCCGAACCTCATCGGCGTCGAGAACGCCCTCAAGGTGATCATCGAGAACCCGCTCAAGCAGAACCGCACGCTGAAGGCGCAGGACGCCTTCGAGCTCGGCATCGCCGACGCGATCTTCGACTCGGTCAACTTCCTCGAGGACTCCATCCGCTGGGCGGACGGCGTCATCACCGGCCGCGTCGAGGTCAAGCGGAAGAACGCGCCCGGCAAGCTGGAGCGGGCGGTGAAGTGGGACGTCGCCGTCGGAATCGCCCGGAAGACGCTCGAGAGCCGCATCGGCAGGGTGCCCCAGGCGCCCTACCGTGCGCTCGAGCTGATCAAGGGCGCGAAGAACGCCAAGCGCGCCGACGCGTTCCGGGCCGAGGACGACGCCCTCGCCGACCTGATCTCCGGCGACCAGTTCCGCGCGAGCATCTACGCGTTCAACCTCGTGCAGAAGCGCGCCAAGCAGCCGGCGGGCGCGCCGGACAAGGCCCTCGCGAAGCCCGTCACGAAGGTCGGCGTGCTCGGTGCGGGTCTCATGGCCAGCCAGTTCGCCCTGCTCTTCCTCCGGCGCCTGCAGGTGCCCGTCGTGATCACGGATCTCGACCAGGCACGGGTCGACAAGGGACTCGAGTACATCCGGGGCGAGGTCGACACCCTGCTGTCGAAGGGGCGCATCTCCTCGGACGAGGCGAACAAGCTCAAGCACCTGGTGAGCGGCACGACCGACAAGCGCGACTTCGCGGACTGCGACTGGGTGATCGAGGCCGTGTTCGAGGAGCTCGGCGTCAAGCAGCAGGTGTTCGCCGAGGTCGAGCAGTACGTCTCGGAGACCGCGGTGCTGGCGACGAACACATCCTCGCTGTCGGTCGAGGCGATCGGCTCGAAGCTCGCTCACCCGGAGCGCGTCGTCGGCTTCCACTTCTTCAACCCCGTCGCGGTCATGCCGCTCATCGAGGTCGTCAAGACCGAGCTGACGGATGACGCGACCCTGAGCACCGCGATGGTGACGGCGGGCAAGCTGAAGAAGAACGCCGTGATCACCGCCGACGCACCGGGCTTCGTCGTGAACCGCATCCTGGCGAAGCTGCTCGGCGAGGCGATGCACGCCGTCGACACCGGCACGCCGTTCGAGGTCGTCGAGCGGTCGGTGCAGCCGTTCGGTCTGCCGATGACCCCGTTCGAGCTGCTCGAGCTCGTCGGCCTCAAGGTCGGCGCGCACGTGCTCGACACGCACCACGCGGCCTTCCCCGAGCGCTTCTTCGAGAGCGAGAACCTGCACAGGCTCGCCGAGTTCGGGCGCATCTTCGAGCGGGACGCCAAGGGCAAGATCAAGGGCATCGACCCGCAGGCGCGCAAGATCGTGGCCGGCGGCACCACCCCGATGACCGAGGAGCAGCTGCTGCGCCGGGTGCAGGACGGTCTCGCCGACGAGGTGCACCGCATGCTCGAGGACGGCGTCGTGAGCGAGCCGGAGGACATCGACCTCTGCCTCATCCTCGGCGCCGGCTGGCCGTTCCACATGGGCGGCGTCACCCCGTACCTCGACCGGGTGGGAGCCTCCGAGCGCGTGTTCGGTTCGACGTTCCACACGCCCCCGATCCGCGGGGTCGCCTGAGCGACGACGAAGGCCCCGTCCGGTCGCCGGGCGGGGCCTTCGTCGTTCAGCCGGTCACGCGCGGACGTCGGCGTCGGTCTCCGCCGCCGGCGCGGTCTCCTCGCCGTCGGGCCCTAACGGGCGGTGGTTCGCGACCGCGCGCATGGCCTCACGCCCCGACGGGACGAGCACCGCGACGACGATGACGCCGACGGTGACGACGCCGGCGATGACGAGCAGGAGCTCGACCCCCACCACGTCGGCGAGCGGCCCGAAGACCGCGGTGCCGATCGGCGTCGCCACGGCCATGATGATGCCGAAATAGCTGAACACGCGGCCCTGCTTGTCGAGCGGCACCGTCTCCTGCAGCAGCGTCATCGACGAGGCCGAGAACAGCGGCACGAACAGGCCGACGAGGAACATGAAGGCGTAGAACACCCAGAGGTTCGGGCTGACGCCGAGCCCGGCGGTGAACACGCCGAAGCCGAACGACGACACGACGATCAGGCCGACCCGGCTGCGCTTCGCCAGCACGGTGGCGACGAGCACGCCGCCGAGGAGCATGCCCACGCTGAAGGCCAGCTCGAGCACCGTCAGCATCCACACCTCGGCGCCGAAGCGGCGCGCGATCATCAGCGGCGTGATGAACGACGGCGCGACGGTGAGCAGGAAGATGATGCCGAAGAGCACGAGCACCCAGCGCACGATCGCGTGCGAGGAGATGTACCGCATGCCCTCGACGAGGTCCTCGAAGTACCCCGTCTTCTTCTCGGCGATCGCCGCGAGCGTCGGCACGGGCACGAGCGCGAGCAGCGCGATGCCGATCACCGCCGTCACGACGTCGATGAAGAACACCGGCACGATCCCCCAAATGCCGAAGACGACGCCGGCCGTCGCGGGCGCGAGCAGCGCCATGGCCGACGAGATCGTCTGGAACACCCCGTTGATCCGCATGAGCTGGTCCTCGGGGGCGAGCTGCGGGATCATCGCCTGCACAGCCGGCTGCTGGAAGCCCGCGCCCACCGAACGCACCGCGACGGCGAGGAGGATGATCCACAGGTCGGTCAGCCCGCCGAGCATCAGGAACGCGAGCACGAGCGTGGCCGCGGCGATCGAGGCATCCGACACCATGACGAGCACCTTGCGGTTCATCCGGTCGGCGACGACGCCACCGAACAGCGAGATGACGCCCTGCGGAGCGAACGCGGCGATCGCGTACAGAGCGACCGCGAGACCCGACCGGGTCTCGAGGGTGACGTACCACATCACCGCGTACTGCACGATCATGCTGCCGAACAGCGAGACCGTCTGACCGGTGAGGAACAGGGCGACGTTGCGCTTCCAGCGCGTCGCGACGACGTCGGTCACGGGCGGACTCCTAGCGGGGACGGCAGACTAAGTGGATACCGTCCACATGCTAGGGGTGGCCACCGACATCGCGAAAGGCCGACACGCCGACCCTCCTCGCCGGGATGCGTCAGCCGTTGCCGTCGGTCCCCGCCGCGATGCGGCGCCGCTCCGCGAGTTCCTCGGGCAGCGGACGCGCGACGGGGATGCGGGAGCCCAGCACCTGGGCGACCACGTCGCGTGCGATCACCTGCGCGGTCAGGCCCGCCTTCGCGAGGATCTCGTCGCGCGAAGCGTGGTCGAGGAACTCGTCGGGCAGGCCCAGCTCGTCGACGGCGGTGTCCACGCCGGCGGCGCGCAGCTCCTGACGGATGCGCGTGCCGATGCCGCCCACGCGGATGCCGTCCTCGATCGTGATCACGATGCGGTGCTTCGCCGCCTCCTCGATCACGGTCGCCGGCACGGGCACGACCCAGCGCGGATCGAGCACGGTCGCGCCGATGCCCTGCGCCTCGAGCCGGTCGGCGACCTCGAGGCCGAGCTTCGCCATCGGCCCGACGGTGACGATGAGGACGTCCTTGTGCGCCGCCGCGCGGAGCACGTCGACGCCGTCGGGGCGACGCTCGACCGCCTCGAACGAGGTGCCGACGCTGCCCTTCGAGAACCGCACGACCGTGGGGCCGTCGTCGACCGCGACGGCCTCGCGGAGCTCCTCCCGCAGGCGCTCGGCGTCGCGGGGCGCGGCGAGGCGGATGTGCGGGACGACCTGCAGGATCGCGAGGTCCCACATGCCGTGGTGGCTCGGCCCGTCGGGGCCGGTGACGCCGGCCCGGTCGAGCACGAACGTCACGCCGGCGCGGTGCAGCGCGACATCCATCAGCACCTGGTCGAACGCGCGGTTCATGAACGTGGCGTAGATCGCGACGACCGGGTGCAACCCGCCGAACGCGAGCCCGGCGGCGGAGGTCACCGCGTGCTGCTCGGCGATGCCCACGTCGAGCACGCGCTCCGGGTACTTCGCCTGCAGCTTGTGCAGCCCGGTGGGGCGCAGCATCGCCGCGGTGATGCCGACGATGCGCGGGTCCCGGTCGGCGAGTTCGACGAGCTCGTCCGCGAAGATGCTCGTCCACGACGGGCGGCTCGCGACCTCGGTGGGCTCCCCCGTCTCGGGGTCGATCTGCCCGACGGCGTGGAACTGGTCGGCGACGTCCTGCACGGCGGGCTCGTAGCCGCGGCCCTTCTGCGTGATCGCGTGCACGATCACGGGGGCGCCGTAGTCCTTCGCCTGGCGCAGCGCCTCTTCCATCGCCTGCTGGTCGTGACCGTGGATCGGGCCGATGTACTTGATCTCGAGGTTCGAGTAGAGCTCGCGGCCCTGGCCGAAGCGGCCGAGAAAGCCGCGCATCGCACCGCGGGTCGAGCGGAAGACGGCCTGCCCGGGCCAGCCCAGGCGGTCGAAGAGCTTGCGGCTCTTGCCGTAGAGGTCGCGGTAGGCGTGCCGGGTGCGGATGGTGTTGAGGTAGCGCGCCATGCCGCCGATCGTCGGGGCGTAGGAGCGGCCGTTGTCGTTGACGACGATGACGAGCTTGCGCGCGTTGTCGTCGCTGATGTTGTTCAGCGCCTCCCAGGTCATGCCGCCGGTCAGCGCACCGTCGCCGACGACGGCGACGACGTGCCGGTCGTCCTGCCCGGTCATCGAGAAGGCGCGGGAGATGCCGTCGGCCCACGAGAGCGAACTCGACGCGTGCGAGCTCTCGACGATGTCGTGCGGCGACTCGCTGCGCTGCGGGTAGCCGGCGAGGCCGCCCTGCGAGCGGAGCTTCGAGAAGTCCTGACGGCCCGTGAGGAGCTTGTGCACGTACGACTGGTGGCCGGTGTCGAAGACGATCGCGTCACGCGGCGAGTCGAACACGCGGTGGATGGCGAGGGTCATCTCGACGACGCCGAGGTTCGGCCCGAGGTGCCCACCGGTCTTGGAGACCTCGGCGACCAGGAAGCGGCGGATCTCCTCCGCCAGCTCGACCATCTGAGCGTCGCTCAGACGGTCCAGATCCCTGGGGCTCCGGATGCTCTTTAGCAAAGCCATTGACACACGCTAACTCACGACGTGAGCGGCCCGCGGCGACGCCGCGCACCGCTCAGGTCATGCTCAGGCGCCCCTCTCGAGGGCGCGGAACGGGGTGTTAGACGAGGCTCCGCAGCAGCGCGCTGGAGCCCGGAGCGAGGGCCGTTTCCGGCCCTCGCCGCGACGCCAGCGCCGTCGATCGTCTCGATCGACGGGCCGCTGACGCTCGTGGTGACTTGTACTAGACGAGGCTCCGCAGCACGTACTGCAGGATGCCGCCGTTGCGGTAATAGTCCGCCTCACCAGGGGTGTCGATGCGCACGACGGCGTCGAACTCGACCGTCTGCTTTCCCTCGGGCGAGTGCTCGCTGGGCTCGGCGACGACGCGCACCGTCTTGGGGGTGCGGCCCTCGTTGAGCTCGGTGAGACCCGAGATCGAGATCACCTCGGTGCCGTCGAGACCCAGCGACTCCCAGGTCTCCCCGGCGGGGAACTGCAGCGGCACGACGCCCATGCCGATGAGGTTCGAGCGGTGGATGCGCTCGAAGCTCTCGGTGATCACGGCGCGGACACCGAGCAGGCTCGTGCCCTTCGCGGCCCAGTCGCGGCTCGAGCCCGAGCCGTACTCCTTGCCGCCGAGCACGACGAGCGGGGTGCCCTGCTCGCGGTAGTGCTCGGCCGCGTCGTAGATGAACGACTGCGGGGCATCCGGCTGCGTGAAGTCGCGGGTGTAGCCGCCCTCGACGCCGTCGAGCAGCAGGTTCTTGAGGCGGATGTTCGCGAATGTGCCGCGGATCATGACCTCGTGGTTGCCGCGGCGCGAGCCGTAGGAGTTGTAGTCCTTCCGGGCCACACCGTGCTCGTCGAGGTAGCGACCGGCCGGGCTGTCTGCCTTGATCGACCCCGCGGGGCTGATGTGGTCGGTCGTGACCGAGTCGCCGAGCTTCGCGAGCACCCGGGCGCCCGCGATGTCGGTGACGGGCTCCGGCTGCAGCGTCATGCCTTCGAAGTACGGGGGCTTCCGCACGTAGGTCGACTCCTCGTCCCACTCGAAGGTGGCACCGGTCGGGGTCGGCAGCGACCGCCAGCGCTCGTCGCCCTCGAACACCGAGGCGTACTGCGTGGTGAACATGCCCGTGTCGATCGACTCGTCGATCGTCTTCTGCACCTCGGCGGCGTCCGGCCAGATGTCCTTGAGGTAGACCGGCTGACCCTCGCTGTCCTTGCCCAGCGCGTCCTGCTCGAAGTCGAAGTTCATCGACCCGGCGAGGGCGTAGGCGATCACGAGCGGCGGGCTCGCGAGGTAGTTCATCTTGACGTCGGGGTTGATGCGGCCCTCGAAGTTGCGGTTGCCCGAGAGCACCGCGGTGACGGCGAGGTCGTTGTCGTTGACCGCGGCCGAGATCTCCTCGGGCAGCGGGCCGGAGTTGCCGATGCAGGTCGTGCAGCCGTAGCCGACGGTGTAGAAACCGAGGTCCTCGAGGTGCTTGGTGAGGCCGGCCTTCTCGTAGTAGTCGGTGACGACCTTCGAGCCGGGCGCGAGGGTGGTCTTGACCCACGGCTTCGCCTTGAGGCCCTTCTGCGCCGCGTTACGGGCGAGGAGGCCGGCGGCGAGCATGACGCTCGGGTTCGACGTGTTGGTGCACGAGGTGATCGCGGCGATCGCGACGGCGCCGTGGTCGATCGTGATCTCCTGGCCAGAGCCCAGCGCCACCTTGGTCGGCTTCGACACGCCCTGGGGCGCGGCCGAGGTGAAGTCGTGCTCGTGGTGGAAGCTCGCGTCCGACGCGGCCGGCTCCAGGTCGTCCTCCTCGTCCTGCGAGGTGAGGGCGACGGGGTCGGATGCTGGGAACGTGCCCTCCACGGCCGTGTCCACCTGCGTGTGGTGGTCGGGGCTCGTGTAGTGCGTGAGGTCTTGCTCGAACTGCTGCTTGGCCTCGCTCAGCTCGATGCGGTCCTGCGGACGCTTCGGCCCGGCGATCGAGGGGACGACCGTCGAGAGGTCGAGTTCCATGTACTCGCTGTAGACGGGCTCGACCGAGGGGTCGTGCCACAGCGTCTGGAGCTTGGAGTACTCCTCGACGAGCTTGACCTGCTCCTCGTCGCGCCCAGTGAGGCGGAGGTACTCGAGCGTGACGTCGTCGATCGGGAAGATCGCGGCGGTCGAGCCGAACTCGGGGCTCATGTTGCCGATGGTCGCGCGGTTGGCCAGCGGCACCTGGGCGACGCCCTCGCCGTAGAACTCGACGAACTTGCCGACGACGCCGTGCTTGCGCAGCATCTGGGTGATCGTGAGCACGACGTCGGTCGCGGTGACGCCCGTAGGGATCGAGCCCGAGAGCTTGAAGCCGACGACCTTGGGGATGAGCATGGAGACGGGCTGGCCGAGCATCGCGGCCTCGGCCTCGATGCCGCCGACGCCCCAGCCGAGCACGCCGAGACCGTTGACCATCGTGGTGTGCGAGTCGGTGCCGACGCAGGTGTCGGGGTAGGCGCGAAGCGCTCCGCCGACCTCGCGGCTGTAGACCACGCGGGCCAGGTACTCGATGTTGACCTGGTGCACGATGCCGGTGCCGGGCGGCACGACCTTGAAGTCGTCGAAGGCGGTCTGGCCCCAGCGGAGGAACTGGTAGCGCTCGCCGTTGCGCTCGTACTCGATCTCGACGTTGCGCTCGAGCGCGTTCTCGGTGCCGAAGAGGTCGGCGATGACCGAGTGGTCGATCACGAGCTCGGCGGGCGCGAGCGGGTTGATGCGGGTCGGGTCGCCGCCCAGGGTCGTGACGGCCTCGCGCATGGTCGCGAGGTCGACGATGCAGGGCACGCCGGTGAAGTCCTGCATGACCACGCGGGCCGGCGTGAACTGGATCTCGGTGTCGGGCTCCGCCTCGGGAACCCACGAGCCGAGCGCCTCGATCTGCTCCTTGGTGACGTTCGCACCGTCCTCCGTGCGGAGGAGGTTCTCGAGGAGCACCTTGAGGCTGAACGGAAGCTTCTCGTATCCCGGCACCTTGTCGATGCGGAAGACCTCGTACTCGGTCGATCCGACCGAGAGCTTGTCCTTGGATCCGAAGCTGTTGACTGTGGACACTGCCGACTCCCTTGCTGACTGTCCCCATCCTCGCGGCGGCGCGACGCGCCGTGCCAGCAAGGCAAGCCTAAGACCGTGGTCCGACCGGCGAGAGGGGAAACTATCTCGACGTCGAGATAAATATACCCGCTACTCCCCCGCGTCGGCCGCGGCGCGCGCGTCGGGCGACTTCGGCGCGTAGACGGAGCGGACGAGCAGCCATGTGACCCAGAGCAGCACGGCGTAGACCGGCACGCCGAGCACGAGCTTCGTCGCGGCGAGGGCGGCCGCGTCGCCCGCGAGATAGAGCGGCACCTGCACCGCGAGCCGCAGGGCGAAGAGTCCGAGCCAGAGCCAGGTCGCGACCGTGAGCACGCGGCGCTTGGCGGCATCCGCTCGCCAGGCCGATCCCTCCTGGGTCAGCAGTCCGACGATGCCGCCGATGAGCGGCCAGCGCATGATGAGGCTCACGAGGATCGCGGCGCCGTAGGCGGCGTTGGTCCAGATGCCGAGCAGGAAGTTGTCCTCGGCGCGCCCGGTCCAGAGGGCGAGCAGCGCGCTCAGCAGGGTCCCGACCAGTCCCGCGATCGCCTGCACGGGCTGCGACCGGGTGACCAGGCGGACGATCACGAAGAGCGCCGCCACGCCGACCGGTACGAGCACGGCGGGGAGCAGTTCGCCCGTCGCGGTGTAGAGCACGAGGAAGATGAGGCTCGGCAGGATCGACTCGACGAGCCCGCGGATGCCGCCGACCGCGCGCACGAGCGACGCGGTCGTCGGGACCTCGCCCGGACGCACCTGACCGAGGCCGCCGCGGGCAGCCGCCGCCGCGAGGTTCTCCCGCAGCGACGCGTCGCGGTCGGAGTCGTGCGCGTCGGTCACTCGGGCGCGACCTGTCGCTTCTGCTGCCCGGCCGTCGCGTTGGCCGGCATGTGCAGCGGGATCAGGTCCCGCGGCGGCATGGGCATGGAGCCGCGCACGACGACGATCGAACGGAAGAGGTCCTCGATCTGCTCGGCGGCCTCACCCTCGACGGTGGCCGCGCCGGAGATCACGCCGCGGAGGAACCAGCGGGGCCCGTCGACACCGATGAAGCGGGCGAGGCGCTTGCCGCCACCCTCTCCCCCGCCGGCGACGACGGGGAGCTCGGCCAGGACCTCGGGCCCGAAGACGCCGTCCTGCTCGCGGGTCGTGCCACCCTGGCGCTGGATCTGCTGCACGATCTGCGCGCGGATCTCGTGCCAGAGGCCCGTCGAGCGCGGCGCGGCGAAGGGCTGCACCTGCAGCGTCGAGCCGGCGTAGTCGAGCCCGACCGCGACGACGCGCTTCGTGCCCTCCTCGACCTCGAGGCGGAGGTGGAGGCCCTCGCGCGGCACGATCTTGACGCCGCCGAGGTCGACGTAGGGGCGCACGGCGTTGGCCTCGTGCTCGTCGAGCGGCCCGTCGACGTCGCGGTTGTCGGGCGCGGACTTGGCGTCGTCGACACCGCCGGTGGCGAAATCGATCTCGTCGGCGGGGCGGCCGTCGACGTCCGGGTCCTCGGCCATGGGGTTCTGGGGGTCGCTCACTGGGGGGTTCCTTCCGCGACGGGGGCGCCGTAGCCGGTCGAGCCGAAACCGCCCGCGCCGCGGGCGCTGCCGGGCAGGGTCTCGACGGGCACGAACTTCGCCTGGACGATGGGGACGACGATGAGCTGGGCGATGCGGTCGCCGGGCTCGATGGAGTGGGTCTGCGTGGCATCCGTGTTGAGCAGGATGACCTTGATCTCGCCCCGGTAGCCGGCGTCGACCGCTCCGGGGGCGTTGACGATCGTGATGCCGTGCTTCGCGGCGAGACCGCTGCGGGGCACGACGAAGCCGACGTGGCCGTCGGGCAGCGCGATGGAGACCCCGGTGCCGACCATCGCCCGCTCGCCGGGGGCGAGCACGACGGCCTCGGCGGCGGTCAAATCGGCGCCGGCGTCGCCGGGATGCGCGTAGGCGGGGATGTGGGAGCCCGACAGCAGGACCTCGACCGTTCTCATCACCGACGAGGCTAGTGCAGGAAGAAGGAGGTGCCCCGAGACTCTGGTGGGATAGGGGCGTGCCTGCCTTCCGCGAACGTCTCCGGCCGCCCTACTCGCTCTACCTGGCCCTCGTGCTGCTGATCCCGGCGATGCTCGTCATCTTCCTGCCGATCGATCCGCGGATCGGATTCGTCGTGGCTCCGCTGGCGTTCGTGGTCGCCGTCGTCGTGATCACGCTCATCGCGCCGACGGTTTCGGTCACCGCCGGAGAGCTCGTCGCCGGTCGTGCCCACCTGCCCCTCGAGTACACGGGCCAGGTGACGGTGCACCGCGGCGGGGAGGCGGCGCTCCAGCGCGGACAGCACCTCGACGCGCGCGCCTGGCTCGTCATCCGCGGCGGGATCGATCCCGTGGTGCGGGTCGAGGTGACGGACGAGCGCGACCCCGTGCCGTACTGGCTCGTCTCGTCGCGCCGGCCGGACGAGCTCGCGGCGGCGATCGCGGCGGGGCGCGACGCCCGCCGCTGAAGCACGCCGCTTCCGCTTAAAAGGACGACGCCCCGCCGGAGAGCGGGGCGTCGGTTGGTCTTGCCGAGGAGAGGGTCAGGCTGCGCACTCGCGGCACACGGGCCCGAGCTTCTCCTCGTGGTCGAGCTGCGAGCGGTGCTTCACGAGGAAGCAGCTCATGCAGGTGAATTCGTCGGCCTGGGGCGGGAGAACGACGACGTCGAGGTCGATGTCGCTGAGGTCCTGGCCGGCCAGCTCGAAGCTACCGGGGTTGTCGGCGTCGTCGACGTCGACACTCGAGGCGGCCTTGTCGGGCACCCGCTCCTTGAACGCTTCGATCGACTCGGACGAATCGTCGTCGGTCTTGCGCGGAGCGTCGTAATCCGTAGCCATTGGTGGTGTTGCCTCTTCCTCGAAGAAAAGTGGGGTGCTGCCGATTGGCGGCGACAGTTTGGCATGAAGCGCAGTGGGAGGCAATTCTTCGGAAACCACCCAGAGCGAGGGGTTGAACTCGCGCCACGCCCCCGGTATTCCCGGCGATCCGGCGCCCCCGTGTCATCCTGAGGCTGATTCTCCGACAGCGGAAGGCAAGGTCATGCAGGAGCTGAAAGTCCTCGGGGTCGAGAACGGATACATCGTGGTGTCGACGCCCTCGGGCGAGCGGTACGGCGTGCCGATCGACGAGGTCCTCCCGCTCGGGCTGAAGCAGCCCTCGAGCGAGTCCGCCGTTCGCAAACTCTCGCCGCGCGAGATCCAGACGCACATCCGCGCCGGCATGTCGGCAGCCGACGTCGCGAAGATCACGGGCGTGCCGCTCGACTACATCCAGCGCTTCGAGGGGCCGGTGCTCGCCGAGCGCGAGTTCATGGTCGAGTCCGCGCTCAACGTGCCCGTGCACCTCGCGATCGACAGCGACCCCGCCGAGAGCGCGACCTTCGGTGCCGTGATCCGCGACCGGCTGCAGTCGATCGGCGCGACCGAGGAACGCTGGGCGAGCTGGAAGGAGCAGGGCGGCGGATGGATCGTCAAGCTCTCCTTCACCGCCGACACGATCGAGCGTGACGCGCGCTGGAGCTTCGAACCGCGCAGCCAGGCGCTCGCGCCCCTCAACCAGGAGGCGACGACGCTGTCGCAGCAGGGTGACCTCGCCGCGGCGATGATCCCCCGCCTCCGCGCCGTCGGCGTCGACGAGAAGCCCGTCGACGCTTCGCGCTTCGACAGCGGCGCGTTCGTCGTCGAGGAGAGGGACGACTTCGAGCAGATCCCGCAGCGGGAGACGGTGCCGATCCGCCCCGTGCGCCAGCCCGTCGCCGAGGCCGCGATCACCCGCGAGGTGCCCGTGCAGCAGGCGCCGAGCCAGACCGCCGACCTGCTGGAGGCGCTGCGCCGCCGCCGCGGGGAGCGCGAGTCGGCGCAGTACGACCTCGACGGAGGCACCCCCTCCGCCGCGCACCCGGCGAGCGGCGCCATCCGCGTCATCGAGATGCCGACGGCGCAGGCCACGCCGCCCCAGCCCAAGGCGCACACGCCCGAGTCGCCGGCCGAGCACAAGGACCAGCCGACGGCCTCGACCGAGCACCCCTCCGGGCCGGTGCCCGTCGGCGCGCAGGGCGGCAGCCGCCGTCAGCGTCGCGGACGCCAGCCGATGCCGAGCTGGGACGAGATCGTCTTCGGGTCGAAGAACGACGACGACCACTCCTGAGGCCGGCCGCGCCTCCGCTCAGGAGAAGGCGGCGAGCCTGAGCAGCGGGATGTCGACCTCGTCGGGCGACCACGAGCCGTGGTTGCCGATCATGCGGATGCCGTAGGGGTCGCGGGCGTCGTAGTAGCCGACGCGCGCCCGGGCGGCGATCACGATGTCGCCGATGCGCGGCGCGACCTCGGGCGCGACGGCCCCGAACCATCCGGCCGCGATCGCCTCGTCGCGGCTTGCGACCCAGCCTCGCCCCTCCTCGGCGCTCTTCCACCGGTCGAGCAGTGCCGCTCGGTCGGGAGCCGGCAGCCCCGGCTCGAGGTGCAGCTGCAGGGCACGGGGTTCGCCCGCGGTGTGTCGCACGCCGTCCCAGAGCCCCGTCGACTCCTCCACGAGCACGCGGTCGGCGTCGCCGAGGTCGATCATGCCGTGGTCCGCGGTCACCAGCACCCCCGTGCCACCGGGAACGCCGGCGAGGAGCCTGCGGAGCTCCGCGTCGAGATCCTCGAGCGCCTCCGCCCACTCGGGCGACGACCAGCCGTGGCGGTGGGCGACGGTGTCGAGCTCGGGCACGTAGAAGTAGGTGAGCGACGTGCGCTCGGTCGCGAGGATCGACAGCGTCGCGTCGACCCGGTCGGCGATCGTCTTAGCCGCCCGGTAGTCGGCGCCGCGCAGCACGGCGCGGGTGAAGCCGGAGTCGGCGTACCGGGCGGGCCCGACGATGAACGACGGGACCTCGGCGGTCTCGAAGACCGTCGGCATCCGCTGCCAGGTCGCAGGCTCGACGGCGCCGTCCCAGTCGCTCAGCTGGTTGATCACGCGGTCGCCCTCGGGGTCGAGCACCGAGTAGCCGACGAGGCCGTGCGTGCCGGAGGGGGCGCCGGTCGTGAGGGTCGCGAGCGCCGCGGCCGTCGTCGTCGGGAAGGGGGACGCGATCGTCCACTTGCCGACCATGCCGGTGGCGAGCGTGCGGGCGTGTCCAGCGCTCGAGCGGAGCGGGTTCGCGCCGAGCCCGTCGATCAGGGCGACGACGACGTGACGGGCCGCCGGGAGACGCAGCGGATTCTGCCGGCCGCCGAGTGCCGCGACCGCCGAGGGCAGCACGTCGGCGAGGCTCCGTCTGGTCGGGCTCGGCTCCGGTAGCATCCTCGCCATCCTATGACTCCCAGAGACACCACCGTCCCTGCCGGCGAGCGCATCGAGGACGTCGATGTCTCGGTCGAGATGCAGGGCTCCTTCCTCGAGTACGCGTACTCCGTCATCTACTCGCGGGCACTTCCCGACGCCCGCGACGGACTGAAGCCGGTCCAGCGCCGCATCCTCTACCAGATGTCCGAGATGGGGCTCCGGCCCGAGCGCGGGCATGTGAAGAGCGCCCGCGTGACCGGCGAGGTGATGGGCAAGCTGCACCCGCACGGCGATGCGCCCATCTACGACGCCCTCGTACGCCTCGCGCAGGACTTCACGATGCGACTGCCGCTCATCGACGGCCACGGCAACTTCGGCTCGCTCGACGACGGCCCCGCGGCTCCGCGCTACACCGAGGCGCGCCTCGCGCCGGCGTCGCTCGCGATGGTCGAGGGCCTCGACGAGGACGTCGTCGACTTCGTGCCCAACTACGACAGCCAGCTCATGCAGCCGGCCGTGCTGCCCGCGGCGTTCCCCAACCTGCTGGTCAACGGTGCGAGCGGCATCGCCGTCGGCATGGCCACCAACATGGCGCCGCACAACCTCATCGAGGTCGTAGGCGCCGCGCGTCACCTGCTCGAGAACCCGGATGCCACGCTCGACGACCTCATGGCGTTCGTGCCCGGCCCCGACCTGCCGACCGGCGGGACAATCATGGGGCTCGAGGGCGTGCGCGACGCGTACGCGACCGGACGCGGCAGCTTCAAGACCCGTGCGAAGGTCTCGGTCGAGCCGATCACCGCCCGCAAGAGCGGTCTCGTCGTCACCGAGCTCCCCTACCTCGTCGGCCCCGAGAAGGTCATCGAGAAGATCAAGGACGGGGTGCAGTCGAAGAAGCTCTCGGGCATCAGCGACGTCACCGACCTGACCGACCGCAACCACGGCCTGCGGCTCGTAATCGAGATCAAGACCGGCTTCGACCCACTCGCGGTGCTCGAGCAGCTCTACCGCTACACCCCGCTCGAGGACGGCTTCGCGATCAACAACGTCGCGCTCGTCGACGGCAACCCGCAGACGCTCGGGCTGCGCGAGCTGCTCCGCGTCTACCTCGACCACCGCATCGCCGTGGTCACGCGGCGCTCCCGCTACCGGCTCGACCGGCGCCGCGAGCGGCTGCACCTGGTCGAGGGCCTCCTCGTCGCGATCCTCGACATCGACGAGGTCATCCAGGTCATCCGGTCGAGCGACGACAGCGAGGCGGCCCGCAGCCGGCTCATGCAGGTCTTCGACCTCAGCGAGCTGCAGGCGGAGTACATCCTCGAGCTGCGGCTGCGCCGCCTCACCCGCTTCAGCCGCATCGAGCTCGAGGCCGAGCGCGACAAGCTCCAGGCCGAGATCGCCGAGCTCGAGGCGATCCTCGCCGACCCGGCCCGGGTGCGGGCGCTCGTCGGCGACGAGCTCGAAGAGGTCGCCGACCGCTTCGGCACCCCGCGTCGCACCCTGCTGACCGAGGCCAAGCCGTCGATCGCGACCGGCCGCGGCAAGAAGGCGCCGGTGCTCGAGATCGCCGACACCCCCTGCCTCGTCGCACTGTCGACGACCGGACGCGCCGTGCGGATCGACCGCCAGCGGGATGCCGCGGAGGCGCCGGCGCGCAAGGCGCGCCGGTCGAAGCACGACGCCGTGGCATCCGTCGTCTCCACGACGAGCCGCAGCCAGATCGGCGCGGTCACGAACAAGGGGCGCCTGGTGCGCTTCTCCCCCGTCGACCTGCCCGTCGTGCCCGAGAACTCGGCTCAGCTCGGCGCGGGCGTGCGGATCGCGGACTACCTCGGCATCACCGACAAGAAGGAGCGCGTGCTCGCGCTCGTGACGCTCGACGCCGAGAAGCCGATCGCGCTGGGCACCCGCCAGGGTGTCGTCAAGCGCGTCTCGCTCGCGGTGCTGCCGAACAAGAACGAGTTCGAGGTGATCGCGCTGAAGCCCGGCGACGAGGTCGTGGGCGCGGCGCAGGGCGCGGAGACCGACGAACTCGTCTTCGTCTCCAGCGACGCCCAGTTGCTGCACTTCCCCGCGACGGCGGTGCGCCCGCAGGGGATCACCGCCGGGGGCATGGCCGGCATCAACCTCGGGGCGAAGGCGACAGTCATCGCGTTCGCGTCGGTCGCGCCCGAGGAGGCCCTCGTCGCGACGGTCTCCACCTCGAGCATCGCCCTGCCGGGCACCGACGCGGGGCGCGCGAAGGTGTCGGAGTTCTCGGAGTTCCCGGGCAAGGGCCGGGCGACCGGCGGCGTGCGTGCCCACTCGTTCCTGAAGGGCGAGGACCAGCTCTCACTCGCCTGGGTGGGGCGCGGGCCCGCCCTCGCGGTCGGCACTGACGGCGCAGCCCGCACGCTGCCGGAGGCGGGCGCACGACGCGACGCGTCCGGCACCCCGCTCGAGAACGCCCTCGGTTCGATCGGCTCACCGCTGCCGCTCTGATCCGCAAAGCGGAGAGACCCGAGCACGGGAGAAGGGCCGGTCCGCAGTGGACCGGCCCTTCTCTCGTCTGTCCCCCTACTCGACCGGAGCGGGATACGGCGATGCCTTGAGCGCCGTCGCGAGGTGCACCGCGAAGAGCGCGACGGACTTCGTGGTCGACACGACCTTCTCGGGCGTCTCCTCGAGGTCCTTGTAGTCGACGCTGCCCATCGCCTCGCCGTTCCAGTACGTCACGCCCTGGGTCGGGATGCTGAAGCCGATGTCGTTGAGCGCCTGGAAGAGCTCGGCCGTGATCTGGTGCGCGCCGTCCTCGTTGCCGACGATGGCCGCGACCGCGACCTTGTCGAACATGGTCGGCCGACCCTTCTCGTCCTTCTCCGACAGTTCGGCGTCCAGGCGCTCGAGCACGCGCTGCGCGACGCTCGTCATGTGGCCCATCCAGGTGGGGGTCGCGAGCACGAGGATGTCCGCGTCGAGCACCTGCTGCCGGATCGTCGGCCACTGGTCGCCGTCGCCCATGTCGGCGAGCACGCCAGGTCGCACGTCGTAGTCGACCACGCGCACCTTGCTGGTCGTCACGCCGAGCGCCGCGAGCTCGTCGAGCAGCTGGCCACCGAGCAGCTCCGCGCTCGACTCCTCGGGCGAGGGCTTGAGGGTGGTGACGAGCGCGAGTGCGGTGAGTCCGTTGGACATCGAGGGTCTCCTATCCGGATGCCGGGACATCGGCACCGTCTCCTCTCTACCCGCGGAGGGTCGGCGCTCCCTGAACGGGGGCGCAGAGAGGCCTAGACGTCGATCTGCTCGCGGTCGAGGCGGTTCGAGCCCTGGATGATGAAGTCCTTGCGCGGGGCGACGTCGTTGCCCATGAGGAGCTCGAACACGTTCGCGGCGGCCTCGGCGTCGGTGACCCGCACGCGGCGGAGCGTGCGGTGCGCGCGGTCCATCGTGGTCGAGGCCAGCTGGTCGGCATCCATTTCGCCGAGGCCCTTGTAGCGCTGGATCGGGTCCTGGTACTTCCGTCCCGACTTCTTGAGGGCCGCGAGCACCCCCTGCAGCTCCGCCTCGCTGTAGGTGTAGATCGTGTCGTTCGGCTTGCTGCCGGGGTTGATCACGACGACGCGGTGCAGCGGGGGCACGGCCGCGAACACGCGGCCCTCCTCGATCATCGGCCGCATGTAGCGGAAGAAGAGCGTGAGCAGCAGGGTGCGGATGTGCGCGCCGTCCACGTCGGCGTCGCTCATGATGATGACCTTGCCGTACCGGGCGGAGGAGATGTCGAAGCTTCGGCCGGAGCCCGCGCCGATGACCTGGATGATCGAGGCGCATTCGGCGTTCGACAGCATGTCGGAGACCGACGCCTTCTGCACGTTGAGGATCTTGCCGCGGATCGGCAGGAGCGCCTGGTACTCGCTGTCGCGGGCGAGCTTGGCGGTGCCGAGCGCCGAGTCGCCCTCGACGATGAACAGTTCGGAGTTCGCGACGTCGCTCGAACGGCAGTCGACGAGCTTCGCCGGCAGTGACGAGCTCTCGAGCGCGTTCTTGCGGCGCTGGGTCTCCTTGTGGGCGCGGGCGGAGATGCGCGACTTCATCTCGGCGACGACCTTGTCGAGCACGAGGGACGTCTGCGCCTTGTCGTCGCGCTTCGGGGACGAGAACCGCTCCCCCAGCGCCTTGACGAGCACGTTGGAGACGATCGAGCGGGCTGCGGGGGTGCCGAGGATCTCCTTGGTCTGACCCTCGAACTGCGGCTCGGGCAGCCGCACCGTGAGCACGGCGGTCAGGCCGGCGAGCACGTCGTCCTTCTCCAGCTTGTCGCTGCCGGCCTTCAGCCGGCGGGCGTTCTGCTCGACCTGCTGGCGTAGAAAGCGCAGCAGCCCGGCCTCGAAGCCGGCCTGGTGCGTGCCGCCCTTCGGGGTCGAGATGATGTTGACGAAGCTGCGCACCTCGGTGTCGTACCCGGTGCCCCACCGCAGCGCGATGTCGACGGTGCACTCGCGCTGCACCTCGGTCGCGACCATGTGGCCGTTCTCCTGCAGCACCGGAACGGTCTCGGAGAACGTGCCGGTGCCGGTGATGCGCCAGGTGTCGGTGAGAGCCGCGTCCTTCGCGAGGAACTCGACGAACTCGCTGATGCCGCCCTCGTAACGGAACTCGTGCCGCTGCGGCTCCTCGCCGCGCTCGTCGACGATGTCGATGCCGAGCCCCGGCACGAGGAACGCAGTCTGGCGCGCGCGCCCGAGCAGCTCCTCCACCTGGAAGGCGGCGCCGCGGGTGAAGATCTGGCGGTCGGCCCAGTACCGCACGCGGGTGCCGGTGACGCCCTTCGCGGCCTTGCCGATCACGCGCAGCTCGCTGCCCGACACGAACGGGGCGAACGGGGCATCCGGGCTCGGCGCCTTTCCGCCGTCGTCGAAGATGCCCGGCTCGCCGCGGTGGAAGGACATCGCGTACGTCTTGCCGCCGCGGTCGACCTCGACGTCGAGCCGCTCGGAGAGCGCGTTGACGACCGAGGCGCCGACGCCGTGCAGGCCTCCGGAGGCTGCGTAGCTGCCCGAGCCGAACTTGCCGCCCGCGTGCAGCTTGGTGAAGACCACCTCGACGCCCGTCAGCCCGGTCTTGGGCTCGACGTCGACCGGGATGCCGCGGGCACGGTCGCGCACCTCGACGCTCTCGTCGGGGTGCAGGATCACCTGGATGGAGTCGCCGTGCCCCGCGAGCGCCTCATCGACCGAGTTGTCGATGATCTCCCAGAGGCAGTGCATGAGCCCACGGGAGTCGGTCGAGCCGATGTACATGCCGGGGCGCTTGCGCACGGCCTCGAGGCCCTCGAGCACCGACAGGTGACGCGCGGAGTAGTCGGATGCCACTGGCGCCCTTCTTCACGGGAACGGGAACAACGGCCGGAAGGCCGTCGTTAAGACTAAGTGCGGGGTGCGACATGCCCCCGCCGCCACACCCGCCGCAGCCGCGCGGCTTCGCGTTGAGCGAACGTGTCCTGTCTCTGAACACCCCGGGAACACCCGTCGTGCTTGACTAGGGCTACGAATCGCGGTCAGACACCGAGAGAGTAGGAGCAGGGATGTCCCAGTTCACAGCAGGACACCACGCTGTAGACGAGCTCGACTCGCGGCACCAGTTGACCGCGGCCGACCGTTGTGACAGCTGCGGTGCCCAGGCGTACATCCGCGTCACGATGCAGAGCGGCGAACTGCTGTTCTGCGCTCACCACGGCGCGAAGTTCAAGGAGAAGCTGTCGCCGACGGCTCTCGAGTGGCACGACGAGACCAGCCGTCTCTTCGAGTCCAACTGATCCACCTATCGGACGGCACCGGGGTCAGACCCGGTGCTTCTCCCGGATGACGCGTCGCGCTCGCGCGGCGCGTTCGTCGTTAACGCTCAGGGCGTCGTCGATCGACTCGGGCAGGTCGTCGCCGACCCGCCGGAGCGCGAGCTCGAGGATGCGGTCGGCGAGCACCGGGTTCTGTGCGAGCACGGGACCCTGCAGGTGCGTGCCGAAGAGGTGCCCGCTGCGGACGCCCTCCGCCGTGCCGGTGTCGTCGTTGCCGCGCCCGTGCTTGACGGTGCCGAGCGGGACGCCGCCCGTGAGCTCGAGGGTGTCGGAGTGGTTCTCGTAGCCGACGAGGGTTCCGAGCTGGCTCTCGACGATGATGTCGCCGACGATGCGCTTGTCGCCGAGGACGGTCGTGACCGGCAGGACGCCGGCGCCCTCGAGCTGCTCGCCGTCGGGCAGGCGCACGCTGCCGCCGAGCAGCTGCATGCCCCCGCTGACCGCGAGGAACGGCACGCCGGCGGCCGCGAGGTCGCGGAGCGCACCGGCGATGCGGAGCAGGTCGGCGTGCACGGCGCGCTGGGCGGAGACCGGCCCGGTGCCGACGAGCACGACGTCGACGTCGGCGGGAAGCTCCGCACCGACCTCGTGCGCCAGGCGCTCGGCGCGCAGGCCGTACCACTCGGCCCGCTTGGCGAGCACGAGCGTGTTGCCGCCGTCGCCGTTGATGCCGAGTTCTGCCGGGTAGAGCTGCAGGAGCTTCAGGCTCACTCGCCGTCCCTTCCCTCGAGGTCGGAGTAGCCGAGGAGTCGGCGGATGAGCATCATCTGCTCGTAGTTGACGATCATCGTCTTGCGGCCGGACTTGGTCCGCGGCAGCGCGAGGAAGCGCTGCACGGCCTTCCGCAGGTCGGGCTCGACGGTGCCGACGGGGATGTCGGAGTAACCGAGCCGCACCGCGAGCTGCCAGCCCTTGGAGCCGCTGACGACGTCGGCGTGGTCGAGCACCGAGAAGTCGGTGTCGTAGATCCACGACGGGTCGGGCGTGCCCTCGTCGATCGCGAGGAAGACCTGCTCCGGCGTCTCCTCGAGCGAATCGAGGTTCATCTGCATGCTCGCCGGGTTCTTCATCATGATGATCTCGACGTCGTCGCCGTCGCCGGTCTTCAGCAGCTCGCCGCGGCCGTAGACGGTCTTCATCGAGGCGAGCGCGCGGGTGACGAGCTCGGGACGGAAGCGGTCGCCGAGCACGACGCGAGCCGTCTCGGCGGCGGCCGCGGCGTCGATCGCGTAGTGCAGACCGCGGGAGGGCAGCGTGACGCTCGCGGTGTCGTCGCCGATCGCGAGGTCGGCGCGCGGTCCGTCGAGTGCCGTGACGGTGACGGATGCCTCGGGCGGCGCGCTCCGCTCGCCCGCCGAGAAGCGGGTGGCCGACGCGATGCCGTGCGGGGCGGCCGCGATCAGCTCGGGCCTGGCGCCGAACCAGCTGATCGAGGCATCCGTGCCGCCGTAGAGCTCACGGCCGAGGGCGGCGAGGTAGTCGTCGTCGCGGTTCAGCACGACGGCCTCGCTCGCGCTCGACGCGATCGTGTGCAGCATCCCGGCGACCCGGTCGGGCTCGTAGAACCGGTTGAGCTGGTCGATCTGGATGTTGAGCAGCAGCACGGTGCGCGGCTTCAGCAGCCCGCTGAGCTTGACGCCGTAGGCCTCGTCGATCTCGAGGATCGCGATGTCGGCGTCGAGCGCACCGTTCAGCGACACCTCTGAGAGCACGGCCGAGGCGATGCCCTGCGGGAGGTTCGCCCCCGAGGGATTCGTGAATACCTTCAGGCCGTGCTCGCGGAAGATCGCCGTGAGCATGTTGGTGGTCGTCGATTTGCCGTTGGAGCCGGAGACGGCGACGACACCGAGCGGGATGCGCGAGATCGTCTTCTCGAGGAAGCGAGGCTCGACGCGGAGCGCGAGGTACCCCGGCATAGCCGAGGCCCCGCCCCCGCGGACGCGGGCGGCCAGGCGGACCGCCCTTCCGAGCAGGACCGCGGGGAGAACGGGCACTCGGCTTACTCCAGGTAGTCGCGGAGGGACTGCGACCGCGACGGGTGGCGCAGCTTCGCCATGGTCTTGGACTCGATCTGGCGGATGCGCTCGCGCGTCACGCCGAAGGTGTCACCGATCTGGTCGAGCGTCTTGGGCATGCCGTCGCCGAGACCGAAGCGCATGCGGATGACGCCCGCCTCGCGCTCGCTCAGGGAGTCGAGCAGGCTCTCGAGCTGCTTCTGCAGCATCGTGAAGCCCACGGCGTCGGCCGGCACGACCGCCTCGGTGTCCTCGATGAGGTCACCGAACTCGCTGTCGCCGTCCTCGCCGAGCGGGGTGTGCAGAGAGATCGGCTCGCGGCCGTACTTCTGCACCTCGATGACCTTCTCCGGGGTCATGTCGAGCTCGCGGCTCAGCTCCTCGGGCGTGGGCTCGCGGCCCAGGTCCTGGAGCATCTGGCGCTGCACGCGGGCGAGCTTGTTGATGACCTCGACCATGTGCACGGGGATGCGGATGGTGCGAGCCTGGTCGGCCATGGCGCGGGTGATCGCCTGGCGGATCCACCACGTCGCGTAGGTCGAGAACTTGAAGCCCTTGGTGTAGTCGAACTTCTCGACCGCACGGATGAGGCCTAGGTTCCCCTCCTGAATGAGGTCGAGGAACTGCATGCCGCGTCCGGTGTAGCGCTTCGCGAGCGAGACGACGAGTCGGAGGTTCGCGCCGAGCAGGTGGCTCTTCGCCCGCTGCCCGTCCTTGGCGACCCACGAGAGCTCGCGGCCGAGCTGCGACCGCTTCTCGGTGTCGCTCATGTGCGACAGCTTCTCCTCGGCGAAGAGGCCCGCCTCGATGCGCATGGCGAGCTCGACCTCTTCGGCCGCGTTGAGCAGCGCGACCTTACCGATCTGCTTGAGGTAGTCCTTGACGGGGTCGGCGGTCGCGCCGGTGATCGCGGTCGAGTAGACCGGGACCTCGTCCTCGTCGTCGACGAGCGAGAGCACGAGGGCGCCCTCGGGCGCCTGCTCCTCGGGCTTGGCGCCTTCGGTCTCCTCGGCGTCCTCGGACTCGTCGGAGTCCGCGGCGACCTCGTCGGAGTCCTCGACCACGTCGGGGGTCTCGGCGACCTCCGCGTCGGCCTCGAGGTCGACCTCGTCGACGGGCTCCTCCTCGTCGGCGTCGTCGTCGGATGCCTTCGCGGCCGACTTCTTGGTGCCGGCGGCCTTCTTGGTGGTCGCGCGCGGCTTCTTGGCCGCGGGGGTCTCGGTCGCCGCCGACTTGGCGCGCGTGCGCTTCGGCGCGGTCGCGGTCGCCGTCGCAGCGGCGTCGTCGGTGCCGACGCCGTCGTCGACCCGGTCTGCGACCGCCGTGCTCTTGGTGCGGGTAGCCATTGAGTACCTTTCCTGGTCGTTCTCAGTACCGGGCGTTTTCGGGCAGTACTTGGACCCATGTCAAGTCCCCTGCGAACAGCCGCCTCGCGGTGTCGGAACTCGGGACTTGACCGGGTCCGTGCCTTCTATTATACCCGCGGAACAGCGAGCTCCCGTCCCCCGGTCGCCGCCGCCCGCGGTCAGCCGCCTGCCGGTCCCCGGCGGCGGCGCCTTCTCCACGCCCTGCCTATTGCAACCCAGAGCGGGGCCACCTCTATTCCCTCTTCCTCGTGCATGCGCATGCGGGTCCTCCTGCGTGCGCGGATGAGGAACAGCACGCCCATGCCGACGACGAGGTACTGCACGAGGAACGCGAGGCGGAACGAGTCGAGCGCGTAGACGTCGCTCGGCAGACCCTGCGCGACGCGGATGCGGTCGAGCACGTCGAGGATCGCGCCGATGAGGAACATCATCGTGAAAGAGGCGACGAAGCCGCCCACGTTGACGATGCCGTTCGCCGAGCCGAGGTTGCGCAGCGGGTTGAACGTGCGGGCGAAGTCGAACCCGATGATCGAGCCGGGTCCGCCGACGCCGACCACCACGACGAGGATCGCGAGCGCCCACAGCGGCGGCTGCCCCGGCCACGCGAGCACGAGGGCCCAAGCCAGCGCCATCGCGGTCACGATCGCGAGCACGAGGTTCGAGCGTCGCGTCGGGAAGCGAGCGGTGAGGATGCCGAGCACCGGCCCGGACACGAGGCCCGCGACGACGAGCAGCGCGAGCAGGCCGGAGCCCACCGTCGTCGAATAGCCTGCGCCGGCGACGACGAACGGCAGCCCCCACAGCAGGCTGAACACGGTGCCGGACGACTGCGTGACGAAGTGAGACCAGAAACCGAGCTGCGTGCCCGGCCTGGAGAGGGCGTTCTTGAGCCTCGCGACGGTCTCGCCCCGCTCGGCGCGGACGGCGGGCGGGGCCGAGGCCGTCTCGCCGTTGGCGACGAGGAACAGCACGGCGAGCAGCCCCGCGAGCGAGACGGCGGCGAGGATCGAGAACGCGGGCGTCCAGCCGGCCGCGTGCAGGAGTGCGGAGAACGGGATCGCGGAGGACAGCTGACCGAGCGCGCCGACGTTGCCGGTCCACTGAGAGACCTGGGGCAGCAGCCGCCCGCCGAACCACGCCGGCAGCAGGCGCATGACGCTGATGAACGTGCCCGCGTCGCCGGCACCCACGAGCATCCGGCCGAGCACCGCGACGCCGAGATTCGGCGCGAACGCGACCACGAGCTGCCCGACCGCCATGAGGGCGGCGCCCGTCATGATCAGCCTCTTCGGGCCCGCCCGGTCGAGGAGCACTCCGACCGGCACCTGCAGAGCCGCGTAGACGGCGAGCTGCAGCACGGTGAGCGTGGACAGTTCCGCGGCGCTCACGTGGAAGCGCTGCGCGGCCTCCACGCCGGCGACTCCGATCGTGGAGCGCTGGGTGACCGCGATGAGATACGCGAATACGGCGGCGCCCCAGACGATCCAGGAGCGCGCAGAGTTCACTCAGACGAGTCTAAGTTCTGCAGCCCCGTCCGGATGACCCGCCGTGGCGGGCCTACTTCTGCTGGCCGCCCTCGTCGCCCGTGCGGCGGATCGCGAGGAACTTCTCGAGCTCGGCGCCGATGTCGTCGGCGGTGGGCAGCTCCCCGGCCTCGTCGGTGAGCGGCGACCGCACCGGGTTGTCCTCGGTGTAGGCGTCGTGCCGCTCCTCCAGCGTCCCCACGAGGCGCTGCAGCTCGGCGTTGCCCTGCACCTGCTCGTCGATCCGGGCCACGAACTCGCGGCCCTGCTCGCGCAGCTCGTCGCTCGGGAAGATGAGCCCGGTGGCGGCGGTCACCGACTCGAGCGCCGCGACCGCGGCATCCGGGTACTCGGTGTCGCCGAGGTAGTGCGGCACGAGCAGCGCGAAACCGGTGACGGGGTGCTCGAGCTCCTGCAGGCGGTACTCGATGAGCTGCAGCGCGTTCGCCGGCACCTGCGTGTGCGGCTTCCAGATCGACATCGCGTCGACGAGCTCCCGGCGGTTGCCGCTCACCGTCACGCCGATCGGCCGGGTGTGCGGAACGGGCATCGGGATCGCGTGCACCCAGGTCGTGGACGACACGGCGAAGCGGTCGATCAGCTGCAGCACCGCCGCGGTGAACCGCTCCCACTGGAAGTCCGGCTCGTAGCCCGTCAGCAGCAGGAACTGCTTGCCGAGCTCGTCGGTCACGAGGTCGAGTGCCAGCCGGGCGGGCCGGTAGTCGCTCAGGTGGTCCTGGTCGAACGTCATGATCGGGCGGCGGGCGCGGTAGTCGAGCAGCACGTCGTTGTCGAAGGTCGCGACGGTGCGGCTGTCGAGGCGCTCGCGGAGGTAGTCGTTGAACTGCGACACGGCGCCCCCGGCGTCGGTGAAGCCGGTCAGGCCGGCGACGAGGGGCAGCCCGGAGGGCACGGCGACGTCGTCGTGGAACTCGTAGAGACCGGCGGGATCGTGCACTCGAGAAGTCTAGGTCGCACCCCTGTCCCGCCCCTGTGCGGCCGCCGCCGCGCCGTGGTGCCGTGAGCGAACGCGCCTAGCATGGCGGCATGACCGTCCCCGCGCTCTCCCTGTCGTCCTCCCCCGCGTCCGAGATCGACGGCGACGTCCTCGTCGTCGGTGTGCGCCAGGCGAAGGACGCCCCCGAACTGCTGGTTCCCGACGAGGCGCTCGCCGCCCTGCTCGAGCCTCTCGGCGTGACGGGCGCCGCGGACGAGGTCGTCCGCGCGCCGGGCGTCGGCGCGGCTCGCAGCGTCGCGTTCGTCGGGGTCGGCGAGAGCGTCGACGCCGACGCGCTGCGCTACGCCGCGGGCAGCGCGACGCGTCAGCTGCGCGGCCTCGACACCGTGGTGCTCGAACTGCCCGTCTCGGGCGAGCACGAGGCCGTCGCCGTCCTCGAGGGCGCCGCGATCGGCGCCTACGCCTTCACCGCCTACCGCTCCGCCGCGCCGTCGGCCGCGAAGTCGCCCGCGTCCCGGATCGTCCTCGCCGCCCAGGGCGTTCCGGATGCCGCCCTGGAGCAGGCCGCCGCGGTGGCCGAGGCCGTGCACACCGTGCGCGACCTCGTGAACACCCCGCCGCTCGACCTGTACCCCGAGAGCCTCGCGGACTTCGTGCAGGCGAACTCCGACGGACTCGAGGTCGAGGTGCTCGCGCACGACGAGCTCGTGGCCGGCGGGTACGGCGGCATCCTCGGTGTTGGCCAGGGCTCCACCCGCGGGCCGCGCCTGGTCAAGGTCGTGTACTCCCCCGAGGGTGCGCAGAAGCACCTCGCGCTCGTCGGCAAGGGCATCACGTTCGACTCCGGCGGGCTCTCGCTCAAGCCCGCCGCCTCGATGGTCGGCATGAAGTACGACATGACCGGCGCCGCGACGGTGTTCGCCGTCACCCGGGCGGTCGCCCGGCTCGGCCTCCCGATCAAGGTCACCGCGTGGCTCTGCATCGCGGAGAACATGCCCTCCGGCAGCGCCATCCGACCCAACGACGTGCTCCGCATCCGCGGCGGCAAGACCGTCGAGGTGCTCAACACCGACGCCGAGGGCCGCCTCGTGCTCGCGGACGGTCTCGTCGCGGCGAGCGAGGAGCAGCCTGACGCGATCATCGACGTCGCGACGCTGACCGGCGCGGCATCCGTCGCCCTCGGCAACCGCTACGTCGGCACGATGGGCGACGACGAGCTCGTCGGCCAGGTCGTGCAGGCGGCGAAGAGCGTCGGCGAGACCCTGTGGCCGATGCCGCTGCCCGGAGAGCTGCGGGCCCTGCTCGCCTCCGACGTCGCCGACATCGCCAACGCGAAGCCGGGCAACACGGCGGCCGGGATGCTGCTCGCCGCGGTGTTCCTGCGCGAGTTCATCGGCACCCGCGAGGGCTCCGACACGCGCATCCCGTGGGCGCACCTCGACATCGCCGGACCCGCCAACAACGCGGCCGGAGGCTACGGATTCACGGGCAAGGGCTCCACCGGGGTCGCCGTGCGGGCGCTCGTCGCCGTCGCTCGGGAGCTCGGACGCGCGTAGTAAGGTCGAGGGGGCGGGCGAACACCGCCGAATCGGCCCCGCGTCGCACCCCTGACGCGGGTGCTGCACGTATGAGCACAAGGGAGTTGCTGGGTGGCTGATCAGAATTTTGACCTTGTTGTTCTCGGCGGCGGCAGCGGCGGTTATGCCGCGGCACTGCGCGCGAGCCAGCTCGGCCAGAGCGTCGCGCTGATCGAGAAGAACAAGCTCGGTGGCACCTGCCTCCACGTCGGCTGCATCCCCACCAAGGCACTGCTCCACGCGGGCGAGATCGCCGACGGCGCCCGCGAGGCGGCCAAGTACGGCGTGCAGGCCACCCTCCACGGCGTCGACATCAACGCGGTCACGCAGTACCGCGAGGGCGTCGTGCAGTCGAAGTGGAAGGGCCTCACCGGCCTCATCAAGGCTCGCGGCATCACCGTCATCGAGGGCGAGGGTCGCTACGCCGGCGGGACGTCCGTCACCGTCAACGGCGACACCGTCACCGGCAAGAACCTGATCCTCGCGACCGGGTCGTACTCCCGCTCGCTCCCCGGCCTCGACCTCGGCGGCCGCGTGATCACCTCCGAGCAGGCGCTCGGCCTCGACTTCATCCCCGGCAAGGTGGCCATCCTCGGCGGCGGCGTGATCGGCGTCGAGTTCGCGAGCGTCTGGAAGAGCTTCGGCTCCGAGGTCACGATCGTCGAGGGTCTGCCCCACCTCGTGCCGAACGAGGACGAGGCGATGTCGAAGGCGCTCGAGCGCGCCTTCCGCAAGCGCGGCATCGAGTTCAAGCTCGGCGTGCGTTTCCAGAGCGTGCAGCAGCACGACAACGGCGTCGTCGTCACTCTTGAGAACGGCGAGACCGTCGAGGCCGAGCTCCTCCTCGTCGCGGTTGGCCGCGGGCCCGCCACCGGCGGCCTCGGGCTCGAGGAGAACGGCATCCGCATGGACCGCGGCTACGTGCTCACCAACGAGCGCCTCGCCACGAGCGTCCCGAACGTCTACGCCGTCGGCGACATCGTCCCCGGTCTCCAGCTCGCGCACCGCGGCTTCCAGCAGGGCATCTTCGTCGCCGAGGAGATCGCGGGCCTGAACCCGATCATCATCGAGGACGTCAACATCCCCAAGGTCACCTACTCCGACCCCGAGGTCGCCTCGATCGGTCTCAGCGAGGTCAAGGCCGTCGAGAAGTACGGCAAGGACAAGGTCACGACCTACGACTACAACCTCGCGGGCAACGGGCGCAGCCACATCCTCGGCACGACCGGCTCCGTGAAGGTCGTCCGCGTCAACGACGGTCCCGTCGTCGGCGTGCACATGGTCGGCGCCCGCGTCGGCGAGCTGATCGGCGAGGCTCAGCTCGCCGTCAACTGGGAGGCCTACCCCGAGGACATCACGCCCCTCGTGCACGCCCACCCGACTCAGAACGAAGCCCTCGGCGAGGCGTTCCTCGCGATCGCCGGCAAGCCGCTGCACGCCCTCTGATCCGGCGCCAGGCAGACCACCACTAAGAAGGAGCATCCACAGATGAGCGAATCGGTCAACCTCCCGGCACTCGGTGAGAGTGTCACCGAGGGAACCGTGACCCGGTGGCTCAAGAACGTCGGCGACCGCGTCGAGGTCGATGAGCCGCTGCTCGAGGTCTCGACCGACAAGGTCGACACCGAGATCCCCTCCCCCGTCGCGGGCGTGATCGAGCAGATCCTCGTCGCCGAGGACGAGACCGTCGAGGTCGGCACCCCGCTCGTCACGATCGGTGACGGCTCGGGCGCCGGGTCCTCGGAGCCCGAGGCCCCGCAGGAGGCCGTCGCGCCCGCTCCGGAGCAGCAGCAGCCCCCGGCCGCCGAGGCGCCCGTCGCCGCCGCGCAGCCCGCCCCGGCCGCCCCGGCCCCCGCCGTGCAGGAGCCCGCCGGCGCGCCGGTGCCGCCGCCGCCCGCCGCCCCGGCCCCTGCGACCGAGACGCCCGCGCAGCCCGCCCAGGGTCAGCAGCAGGACCAGGGGGCCACCGCGGCCCCGTCGTCGCCCGAGCCGGGCCTCGAGGCCGAGGTCCCCTCGGACGAGGCGCCCGCCCCCGGTGACCCCGCGCAGCAGCAGGTGACCCCGCCCGCCCCGGCGGAGTCGGTCGACCCCGCCCCGGCCGCCCAGCAGGCGCCCGCCGCGCAGCCCGCTCCCGCCGCCGTCCCGGCCGCGCAGCCCGCTCCGGCCGCGCAGCCCGAGTCATCCGCTCCCGCCGCGCAGCCGACCGAGACCGACGAGGCGCCGAGCGGCGCCAACGCCGGCTACGTCACGCCGATCGTCCGTAAGCTCGCGAGCGAGCGCGGCGTCGACCTGGCCTCGATCACCGGCACCGGTGTCGGCGGTCGTATCCGCAAGCAGGACGTGCTCGACGCCTCGACCAGCGCCCCCGCCGGCGCCGGTGCGGCGCCCGCCGCGGCCACGGCCCAGCGCACCGAGGTGGAGGTCTCGCCGCTGCGCGGCACCACCGTCAAGATGTCACGTCTGCGCAAGGTCGTCGCCGAGCGCGCCGTCGTGTCGATGCAGTCGACCGCGCAGCTCACGAGCGTCGTCGAGGTCGACGTCACGAAGGTCGCCGCCTTCCGCGACAAGGTCAAGAAGCAGTTCCAGGAGAAGACGGGCAACAAGCTCTCGTTCCTGCCGTTCTTCGCGATCGCCGCGGCCGAGGCCCTGAAGACGTACCCGATCATCAACGCGACGGTCGACGGTGACAGCATCGTCTACCCCGACCACGAGAACATCTCGATCGCGGTCGACACCGAGCGCGGCCTGCTCACCCCGGTCATCCGGAACGCCGGCGAGAAGAACATCGCGGAGCTGGCCGGCGACATCGCCGACCTCGCCCTGCGCACCCGCGAGAACAAGCTCAAGCCGGACGAGCTGTCGGGCGGCACCTTCACGCTGACCAACACCGGGTCGCGTGGCGCGCTCTTCGACACCCCGGTCGTGTTCCTGCCGCAGGTCGCGATCCTCGGCACCGGCATCGTGACGAAGCGTCCGGTCGTGCTGAGCGGCGCCGAGGGCGACGTGATCGCGATCCGCTCGACGGTGTACCTCGCCCTGTCGTACGACCACCGCATCGTCGACGGCGCGGATGCCGCCCGCTTCCTGGTCGCGGTCAAGAACCGCCTCGAGGCCGGCGACTTCGAGGGCGACCTCGGGATCTGACGACCCGGTCACGACGGCCCCGGTTCTCTTCGGAGACCGGGGCCGTCGTCGTTTCCACTCATCCGGTGTCGACCCTGACCTCGCGGAGGCGCCAGCCAGCCTCCCCTCGGCTGACGACGACCGAGGCGGACGCGCCCGTCTCGACGGTGCCGGCGAGGATCGCGGTGTCGCCGAGGCGCTCCACCAGGTGCAGGCCCTCCGGCCGCGGCAGCGACAGCTCGGTTCCGGTCCGCATCGCCTCGACGAGTTCGGCGTCCGCGGTCGCGATCGGAGCGCCCTGCTGGTGCACTGCCTCGAGGCACAGCACCGACAGATCCCGCAGGCACGTCTCTCGGGCCTGGATGAGGAGCTGGGCGGCGGCGAGCGGGTCGTCGCCGGTGACGGCGTCGCCGAGCGCCGGAGGCGACCCGGGCTCGACGCCGGCAGGCTCGGTGTCCGCAGTCGCGCCGTCGCCCGGCGGCGCCGCGGGGTCGCTCGCGGTCGCCTCGGTCCTCGGCAGCGCGATCGCCGCCATCAGCAGCGCTGCAGCCCCGCCGAGGAGCAGCCACGCGCGCGGGCTGACACGGCCCAGACGGAACCGCCGCAGGAGACCCGCCCCCGCGCTCACGGACGCGATCGCGGACTCGACCGCGTCGAGGACCGCTGGCGGCAGCGGCGCGGCCGCCAGCCAGGCCCGAGCGGGCCGCGCTGCGACGGCGGCCGGCGGTCCCGCGGCGGAACGCACCTCGTCCGCGGGTCGAAGGGTCGCCGCGGGCGAGTCGAACGAGACGGCGGTCGCGTCTCCGAGTTCGAACGCCCGCTCCGCGAGCACGGCCGCGAACCGCTCGGGCGGCACCTCGTCGCCCGTCAGCCACGCCGGGGCGACGCCCGGCGGCACGAGCGCGGCGGCGAGAGCGCGGAGAGCCCGTGCGTCGGCGACGACCTCGGGCAACAGGGCGAGTCGCGCCTCGGGCAACGGATTCGATGACTCGGCCAGCGCCCGCGCCCTTCCGAAGGACGCGAGGAACGGGGCGCCCGCCGCGTCGAACAGCACCGACCCCGCGTCGAGCCGGCCGTGCGCGAGGCCCGACGCGTGCAGGCGGGCCACCGCGGCGGCGAGCGGCGCGAGCACGGTTATCGCCTCGCCGACGGCGAGCGGACCGCGCTCGGCGACGAGCGACGAGAGCGGCGCCGGCCGCAACCGCCGCAGCACGAGGGCCGTCGCGCCCCTGGCATCCGCCGAGACGTCGAGGAGCGGCACGACGTGCGGCCCCTGCGCCCGCGCGAGGGCATCGAGCTCGCGGTCGATCGCGTCGGCGTCGACGTGCGGGGCGAACACCTTGACGGCGTAGCCGGAGCCCGAGGCCCCGCGGGCGTGCCAGACGATGGATCGCTCCCCCTCGGCGAGTCGCCGGGTGAGAGTCAGGCCCGCGATCGTCTCCACCGCTTCATCGTCGTGCCGCCCGCGGGCGATGCGGGCCCGAGCAGCGGCACCAGGGGAGACAGTCCGGGCACATCACGACTGGGGAGGAGAACTCCGTCCGCTGAGGGCGCAGCGGCCACGATCCTGACCGGCGGAAGGGGTCCCCTGCTGGCCGTATCCTTTACGCATGGCACGCGACAAAGCCGAACGCAAGACCCCCAAGGAGCCCGGCCGTCTGAAGCAGATGGTGCAGGTCTTCAACATGACCCGCCGCTACGACAAGTCGGTCGTGCTGTGGATGGTGCTCGCCCTCGTGCTGCCCATCGTCGTGAGCATCGTGCTCGCGCTGCTGCTCTCGGCGGGCAACGGCTTCATCATCGCGCTCTGGATCATCGCGGGTGTGCTCACCGGCGCGCTGATCGCGCTCATCGTGCTCGGCCGCCGCGCCGAGCGGGCTGCGTACTCGCAGATCGAGGGTCAGCCGGGCGCCGTCGGCGCCGTGCTGAAGAGCGGCCTCCGCCGCGGCTGGACCGGCAGCGAGATGCCCGTCGCCGTCAGCCCCCGCACGCAGGACGCGGTCTACCGCGCCGTCGGCAAGGGCGGCATCGTGCTCATCGGCGAGGGACCGCGCAGCCGCGTCAAGCGCATGCTCGACGACGAGCAGCGCAACATCCGCCGCATCCTGCCCAACGTGCAGATCAACACCCTCACCGTCGGCAAGGACGACGAGTCGGTGCGGCTGCACCAGGTGCCGAAGAAGCTGCGCTCCTACAAGAAGACCCTGTCGCGCGCCGAGATCTTCGCCGTCAACAACCGCCTGAGCTCGCTGAGCCGCAACACCGCGGGCCTGGGCATCCCGAAGGGCATTGACCCGACGCGGGTGCGGTCACAGCGTCCGCGCTGATCCGTCGCGGAACGAGACCCGGCGAGCGTCCCCGACGCCGTCGGGTCTTCGCGTTTCCGGGGGCGCGGGTAACTAGGCCGCTCGTCGTTCGGAGGCCGACTGGCGCGGCGACGTCGGCAGACGCCTGCGACCCCGCTGTCTGACCGCCGGTGCTACCTCAGCGGACGCTGACGAGCACGGTGCCGGCGCCGCGGTCGTGCATGCCGCGCTGGTCCTTGTCCCAGATCACGGCGGGGATCACGAGGCACAGCAGCAGGGTGCGCACGATGGGGCGCCACCACTGCAGCCGGCCGCCGGTGACGGGCACGACCCTGAGGCCGACGAGCAGGTGACCGATGCTGCCGTTCGCGAGCAGGATCGAGACGATCTGCGTCACGGCGAAGATCGCGATGAGCGAGAACCGGTCGTAGCCGAAGAACACCATGCTGATGATCACGGTGTAGCCGTAGTCGATGGCGAGGGCGCCGATGCGGCGGCCGAGCCGGCCGATCGAGCGGGGTCCGGATGCCGGGAGGCCGAGGTCCCTGCCGGGCCAGTCGCCCGCGACGCCCGCAGAACTCATGTGGTCGATGGTAGCCGGGTGAGAACGCGTAACATCGCCGAAACAATAGCGACACCCTCGGGAAACGGCCCGCGGCTAACCTTTCGGGCGGGTTCCGATCCAGGGGCCCGTCAGTACCAGCCCCCATTGGAGCCCGAATTCATGTTCAGTGATTCTTCCGAGGTGCTCGCGTTCATCAAGGACACGGATGTCAAGTTCCTCGACATCCGATTCACCGACCTCCCTGGTGTGCAGCAGCACTTCAACATTCCGGCCGCCACGGTCGACGAGGACTTCTTCTCCGTCGGCCAGCTGTTCGACGGTTCGTCGATCCGCGGCTTCGCGAGCATTCACGAATCCGACATGCAGCTCATCCCCGACGTGTCGACCGCTTACATCGACCCGTTCCGCACCGAGCGCACCCTCATCATGGTGTTCGACATCTACAACCCGCGTAACGGCGAGATCTACAGCCGTGACCCGCGCCAGGTCGCCAAGAAGGCCGAGAAGTACCTCGCGTCGACCGGCATCGCCGACACCGCGTTCTTCGCCCCCGAGGCCGAGTTCTACATCTTCGACGACGTGCGCTACGAGGTGAAGCAGGGCTCCAGCTTCTACTCGGTCGACTCCGACGAGGCCGCGTGGAACACCGGTCGCGTGGAGGAGGGCGGCAACCTCGCCAACAAGACCCCCTTCAAGGGCGGCTACTTCCCCGTCTCCCCCATCGACAAGCACGCCGACATGCGTGACGACATCGTCCTCAAGCTCATGGAGGTCGGTCTCGAGGTCGAGCGCAGCCACCACGAGGTCGGCACCGCCGGTCAGGGCGAGATCAACTACAAGTTCGACACGATGGTCCACGCCGCGGACGACATCCTGAAGTTCAAGTACATCGTCAAGAACACCGCCGAGGAGTGGGGCAAGGTCGCGACCTTCATGCCCAAGCCGCTGTTCGGTGACAACGGCTCCGGCATGCACACCCACCAGTCGCTCTGGTCGGAGGGCAAGCCGCTGTTCTACGACGAGGCCGGCTACGCGGGCCTCTCGGACATCGCCCGCTGGTACATCGGCGGCATCCTCAAGCACGCCCCGGCCGTGCTCGCGTTCACGAACCCCACGCTGAACTCGTACCACCGCCTGGTGCCCGGCTTCGAGGCGCCCGTGAATCTGGTCTACTCGGCCGGCAACCGCTCGGCGTCGGTCCGCATCCCGATCACCGGCACGAACCCGAAGGCCAAGCGCATCGAGTTCCGCGCCCCGGATGCCTCGGGCAACCCGTACCTCGCGTTCGCCGCTCAGCTCATGGCGGGCCTCGACGGGATCCAGAACCGCATCGAGCCGCACGAGCCGGTCGACAAGGACCTCTACGAGCTGCCGCCCGAGGAGGCCAAGCTCATTCCGCAGGTTCCGGGCTCGCTCGCCGAGGCGCTCAACGCGCTCGAGGCCGACCACGAGTTCCTCACGAAGGGCAACGTCTTCACCGAGGACCTCATCGAGACGTGGATCGCCTACAAGCGCGAGAAGGAGATCATCCCCGCCGCGCAGCGTCCGCACCCGTTCGAGTACGAGCTGTACTTCTCGGTCTGATCCCTGCACACGAAGCGGGCCGCATCCTTCGGGGTGCGGCCCGCTTTCGCATGCAGTGCGACCGCTGCGGCCCCGCCGGCCGAGCAGCTCGAGCTCCGGACGCGAACGGCTAGGCCCGAGCAGTTCCTCCCCGGAGTTGCGGATGCGGGCGGGATTCTCGTCACGGGTAGCCGGGACAGGCCTCGGTCGCGCGAGTCGCGCGGCGACTAATGCGCGGTGCGCAGGTTCACCGCATGACGGACCTGCTCTAGCGTCGGAGCATGACCACGACCCCGCACGTCGCCCTCGTCACCGGTGCCGCCGGAGGCATCGGCAGCGCCATCGTCGCCGCCCTCGTCCAGGCCGGCATGTCGGTGCTCGCCACCGATCTCGAGGCCGGAACCACGGATGCCGCCTGGCCCGTGCACTGGGTGCCGGTGGACCTCGCCGACGCCGCCGCGCTCCCCGGGCTGTTCGAGGAGGCTGAGGCGCGTTTCGGGCCCGTCGACGTGCTCGTCCACAACGCCACCGCGTCGCTGCAGGACACGTTCACCGTGGCCGACGACGACTGGGCCGGCCGCTTCCTCTCCCCCGTCGAAGCGTCGACGATCGACCGGCAGTTCGCGGTCGACGCCCGCGCGGGCGGCCTGCTGATCGCGGAGTTCGCGCGGCGGCTGCAGGGTCGCGGCGGAAGCTGGGGGCGCATCGTCACGATGACGTCCGGCGGCGACAGCGGCTTCCCCGGCGAGGTCTCCTACGGCGCCGCCAAGGCCGCCCTGGTCAACTACACGATGTCGGCGAGCCTCGAGCTCGGCGGACTCGGCGTGACAGCGAACGCGCTGCATCCGCCGATCACCGACACCGGCTGGGTGACCGACGAGGTGCGCGAGTTTGTCGCACGGGACCAGCGCTTCTTCAGCGTGGCCGACCCCGGCGAGGTCGCCGAGGTCGTCGGATTCCTCGTCTCGGACGCCGCGCGGCGGATCACCGGCAACGTGATCCGGATGAGCTGATCAGGCGGTCGGCGCAGGCCCGCGCTGGACGCCGTAGAACTGCCGCTCGAACACCTGGCGCGCGAGCCTCGTCGTGCGGAGGTAGTCGTCCTCGAGGGCGCTCGCGGAGTGCGGCGGGTATCCGAGCAGGCGTGCGACGCCCTCGAGCTGCCGCCGGTCGCTCGGCAGTACGTCGGAGGTCTTCGCCGACCACAGGGTGACGGCCGAGCGGGTGCGCGAGGCGAGGATCCACGCGCGGGAGAGCCGCGCCGCGTCATTCGGGTCGACCAGTCCGGCGTCGACCGCCGCCGTCAGCGCGGCCAGGGTCGAGGGGGTGCGGAGCGCGGGGATCGTCGCGGCGTGCTGCAGCTGCAGCAGCTGCACGAACCACTCGACGTCGGAGAGCGAGCCGCGCCCGAGCTTGAGGTGCCGGGTGGGATCGGCGCCCTGCGGCAGGCGCTCCGACTCGACGCGGGCCTTGATGCGCTTGACCTCGCGCACCTCCCGGTCGTCGAGCGTCTCGGGGTACCGCACCTCGTCGGCGAGGGCGGTGAAGTCGCGCAGCAGGGCCTCGTCGCCGGCGACGCCACGGGCGCGCAGCAGCGCCTGCGCCTCCCACGTGAGCGACCACCGTGAGTAGTACGCGCGGTACGAGTCGAGCGAGCGCACGAGGGGCCCGTTCTTGCCCTCGGGGCGCAGACCCGCGTCGAGTTCCAGCGGCAGGCGGTTGTCCTCGGCGAGTGCGTTGATGCGGGCGACGACCTTCGTCGCTCGGGTCTGGGCGTCGTGCGGCTCGAGCGTCGTGGGGCGCTGCACCCACAGCACGTCGGCGTCGGAGCCGAAGCCGAGCTCCTCCCCGCCGTAGCGGCCCATCGCGATGACGGCGAACTCGAAGCCGTCGGCGGGGTCGTGCGCGAGCGCGACGAGCCCGCGCAGCAGGGCGGTGGTGACGTCGCTCAGGCCGCGGGCGATCGTCTCGATCGAGTCGACCCCGAGGATGCCGTTGAGCGAGAGGCGCAGCACCTCGCGCCGCCGGGCCGAGCGCAGGGCGGATGCCGCGGCCTCGGGCTCCCCACGGTGGCGGGCGATCGTCGCGGTGGTCTCGGCGACGAGCGCCTCGAGCGGCCGCGGGTGCAGGTCCCGCTCGTCCTCGAGCCACGCGGCGGACTCCGGGTGCCGCTCGAGCAGATCGCCCGCGTACTTCGACGAGCCGAGCACGCGGGTGAGCCGCCCGGCCGCGCCGGAGGAGTCGCGGAGCATCCGGAGGAACCAGTGCGACTGGCCGAGTCGCTCGCTCAGCCGGCGGAAGGCGAGCAGGCCGTGGTCGGGGTCCGCGGTCTCGGCGAACCACTGCAGCAGCACGGGCAGGAGCGTGCGCTGGATCGCCGCCCGTCGCGACACTCCTCCGCTCAGCGCCGCCACGTGACCCAGCGCTCCCCGGGGGTCGACGAAGCCGATCGCCGCGAGCCGGGCGATCGCCTGTTCGCTCGTGAGGGTGACGCCCTCCTCGGGCAGGGCGGCGACGGCGCTGAGCAGCGGCCGGTAGAAGAGGCGCTCGTGCAGGGAGCGGACGGTGTGCTTCGACCGCTGCCAGCGCTCGACGAGGGCGCGACCGTTGGGCTCGAGGCGGGTCGACC
Source organism: Desertivibrio insolitus (assembly GCF_017355965.1). GTDB lineage: Bacteria > Actinomycetota > Actinomycetes > Actinomycetales > Microbacteriaceae > JAFIQW01. The sequence goes on along the minus strand of NZ_JAFIQW010000004.1, from coordinate 268,855 downwards.
GGGCGAGCACGCGCAGGTGCTCGTCGTCGGTCGGCATGAGGTGCGTGCGGCGCAGCCGCGCGAGTTGCAGCCGGTGCTCGAGCAGGCGCAGGAAGCGGTACTCGCGGGCGAACTCCGCGCTCTCGGAGCGGCCGATGTATCCACGACCCGCGAGCGCTGCGAGGGCCTCGAGGGTGGAGCGCTGCCGCACCTCGGGGTCGGTCGCGCCGTGCACGAGCTGCAGCAGCTGCACCGTGAACTCGACGTCCCGGAGCCCTCCGGGGCCGAGCTTGATCTGCTGGTCGACCTGATCGGCGGGGATGTGCTCGGTGACTCGCTCGCGCATGCGCTGCACTGACTCGACGAAGTTCTCCCGGCCCGAGCTCGCCCACACCTTCGGCGCGACCCCGGCGACGTAGCGCTCCCCCAGCTCGCGGTCGCCGGCGAGCGGCCGTGCCTTGAGCAGCGCCTGGAACTCCCAGCTGTTCGCCCAGCGGTCGTAGTACGCGAGGTGGCTCTCGAGCGTGCGCACGAGGGCGCCGTCTTTGCCCTCGGGCCGGAGGTTCGCGTCGACCTCCCACAGCCCCGGCTCGATCGCGAGGTCGTTGATGCCCCGGGCGACCTGCATGGCGAGCCGGGTGCCGATGTCGACGGCGCGCTGGCTCGAGAGCTCGCCCGAGCCCTCGACGACGTGGATGACGTCGACGTCGCTGACGTAGTTGAGCTCGCGCGCGCCGGCCTTGCCCATGCCGATGATGGCGAGCCGCGTCTGCGCGACGTCGGCGCGCGGGAATCGCACGGACGACCGCGCGACCGCGAGCGAGGCGTCGAGCGCGGCGCCCGCGAGGTCGGCGAGGGCTGCGGCGACGGCGTCGACGGCTGCGAGCGGGTCGGGCTGTCCGGTGTCGAACGCCGCGATCCGGGCGAGGTGCCGGCGGTATCTCACCCGCAGGGCGACGGTGGCCGCCTCCGGCTCGAGGCGGGTGAAGCCCTCGTCGTCGGCTTCGACCGCGTCGAGCAGGTCGGCGACGAGCTCCTCCGGCTCGGGCAGCCGGTCGACGGCGGATGCCAGGTGCGCGAGCTCCCCCGGATGCCGGGCGAAGAACTCGCCGAGCCCCTCCGACGCGCCGAGCACGCGCAGCAGCCGACGGCAGGCGCCCTCATCCTCGACGAACTCGCGCAGGGTGTCCGGCGCGCGCCCGTGCATCGCGATGACCGAGCGCAGGGCGAGGTCCGGATCGGCGGCGTGCGAGAACGCCTCGACGGGGAACGGCAGCCCGCCCTCGGCCGCCGCGAGGAGGGCGGCCGAGGCGGACAGGTCGGCGAAGCCGAGCCGGGCCAGGTCGGTCAGGACGGTGCTGCGTGCCATCCGCGCTCGACTCGATCCCTAGGCCGGGCTCAGAGCATCTCGAGGTTGCTCTGCAGCTCGTACGGCGTCACCTGCGCGCGGTACTCGCGCCACTCGCGGCGCTTGTTGAGCAGCACGAAGTTGAACACCTGCTCGCCGAGGGTCTCGGCGACGAGCTCGGAGTCCTCCATGAGCGACACCGCGTGGTCGAGGCTCGCGGGCAGCTGCTCGTAGCCGAGCGCCCGACGCTCAGCGTCGGTCAGCGCCCACACGTTGTCCGCCGCCTCCTCTGGCAGCTCGTAGCCCTGCTCGACGCCCTTGAGGCCGGCGGCGAGCATGAGCGAGAACGCGAGGTACGGGTTCGCGGCGGAGTCGATCGCGCGGTACTCGACCCGCGAGGACTGGCCCTTGTTGGGCTTGTACAGCGGCACGCGCACGAGCGCGGAGCGGTTGTTGTGGCCCCACGTGACGAAGCTCGGCGCCTCGTCGCCGCCCCAGAGCCGCTTGTAGGAGTTGACGAACTGGTTCGTCACCGCGGTGATCTCGGGCGCGTGGCGCAGCAGACCCGCGATGAACTGGCGACCGATCTTGGAGAGCTGGTACTGCCCGCTCGGGTCGAAGAACGCGTTGGTGTCGCCCTCGAAGAGCGACATGTGCGTGTGCATTCCGGAGCCGGGGTGACCGGACAGGGGCTTGGGCATGAACGTCGCGTAGACGCCCTGCTCGATCGCGACCTCCTTCACGACCGTGCGGAAGGTCATGATGTTGTCGGCCGTCGTCAGGGCGTCGGCGTAGCGCAGGTCGATCTCGTTCTGGCCGGGACCCGCCTCGTGGTGGCTGAACTCGACCGAGATGCCGAGGTCCTCGAGCATCCGGACGGCGCTGCGGCGGAAGTCGTGGGCGGTGCCGCCGGGGACGTTGTCGAAGTACCCCGCGGAGTCGACCGGCTGGGGTCCCTCCGGGCCGTACTTGGCGCTCTTCAGCAGGTAGAACTCGATCTCGGGGTGCGTGTAGAACGTGAACCCGCGGTCGGCCGCCTTGGCGAGGGTGCGCTTGAGCACGTTGCGGGGGTCGGCCACGGCCGGCTGCCCGTCGGGCGTCATGATGTCGCAGAACATGCGGGCGGTCGGGTTGACCTCGCCGCGCCACGGCAGCACCTGGAACGTCGTGGGGTCCGGGTGAGCGAGCACGTCGGCCTCGTACGACCGGGTGAGTCCCTCAATCGCGGAGCCGTCGAAGCCGAGTCCCTCGGCGAACGCTCCCTCGACCTCGGCCGGCGCGATCGCCACGGACTTCAGGGTCCCGACGACGTCGGTGAACCAGAGCCGGACGAACTTGATGCCGCGCTCCTCGATGGTGCGGAGTACGAAGTCACGCTGCTTGTCCACGAAGGGCCTTTCTGCTCGCCCCTAGGCTAGTGGCTCCGATCAGGCTCCGGCCCACGGCGTAGGCTCGCGCTCATGGCAGACACCCCCGTGCGCCGCGTGCGAACCCGCCACTTCCAGGCCGCGAAGGCCAACGGCACGAAGATCACCGCGCTGACGAGCTACGACGCTCTGACCGCGCAGATCTTCGACGAGGCCGGGATCGACTTCCTCCTGGTGGGCGACTCGGCCGGCAACGCCGTGCTCGGCTACGACACGACCGTGCCGGTCACCGTCGACGAGCTCATCCCGCTCGCGCGCGCCGTCGCGTCATCCGTTCGTCGCGCGCTCGTCGTCGCCGACCTGCCGTTCGGCTCCTACGAGGTCTCGCCCGAGGAGGCGTTGCACTCGTCGTTCCGCTTCATGAAGGAGACCGGCGTCCACGCGGTCAAGCTCGAGGGCGGGGTGCGCAGCGCGCCGCAGATCCGCCGGGTCGTCGACGCGGGCATCCCGGTCATGGGTCACGTCGGGTTCACGCCGCAGAGCGAGCACGGGCTCGGCGGCCACGTCGTGCAGGGCCGCGGCGACGCGGTCGAGAAGGTCGTCGCCGACGCCCACGCCGTCGAGGAGGCGGGCGCATTCGCCGTCGTGCTCGAGATGGTGCCGGAGTCGGTCGCCCGGAGGATCACCCAGGAGCTCTCGATCCCGACGATCGGGATCGGCGCCGGCAACGTCACCGACGGGCAGATCCTCGTCTGGACCGACTTCGCCGGGCTCGGCGGGGGCCGGATGCCGCGCTTCGTGCGTCAGTACGCCAACCTGCGTCAGACCCTGGCGGACGCCGCCACGGCCTACCGGGAGGACGTCGCCTCCGGCGCGTTCCCCGGGCCCGAGCACACCTTCGAGGACTAGCCCCGAACGAGGATCAGCGGTCCTCGGCGTCCTCGCGGTCCCACGCCTCGGTGCGGGCGCGCATGCGCTCGATGGCCTGCGCCGCCTCCTCGCGCGTCGCGTACGGCCCGGAGCGGTCGATTCCGGGCGACTGCGGCCCCTCCTCGACCTCGTGAGTCCTCAGGTTGAACCAGTACTGCGTCATGCTGCCAACCCTAGGCTCGGGCGCTGACGGCACGTTGTTAGATTTGAGGAAGGACCACCTTCTTCGAGGGAGCAGACGTGACGGACACGCACGAGGGCGAATCGCTCGCGATCGGCATCGACATCGGCGGAACCGGGATCAAGGGGGCGCTCGTCGACCTCCGGACCGGCGGCCTCGCGGGCGATCGCACGAAGCTGTCGACCCCGAAGGGCGGCGAGCCCGAGGGAATCGCCGACACGGTCGTCGAGCTGCTCGAGAAGATCGGCGGCGACCCGTCGCTGCCCCTCGGGGTCTGCTTCCCCGCCGCGGTCGTCGGCGGTCGCACGATGTCGGCGGCGAACGTGTCGAAGAAGTGGATCGGTTTCGAGGCCGAGAAGTTCTTCGAGGACCGGCTCGGCCGGGGCATTCACTTCGTCAACGACGCGGATGCCGCGGGCGTCGCCGAGGCGAACTTCGGCGCGGCGAAGGACGTGCCCGGCCTCGTCATCATGACGACGCTCGGCACCGGCATCGGCACGGCCCTCATCCACGACGGCGTGCTGATTCCGAACGCCGAGCTCGGCCACCTCGAGATCGACGGCGTCGACTACGAGACGAAGGCGTCGTTCGCCGCCAAGGAGCGCGGCGACCTCAGCTGGACCCGCTGGGCCTCCCGCCTGCAGAAGTACTACTCGCGGCTTGAGGCGCTGCTCTACCCGGAGCTGTTCGTCGTCGGCGGCGGCGTGTCGAAGCACTACCAGGAGTTCCTGCCGAAGCTCGAGCTGCGCGCGAAGATCGTGCCGGCCGCCCTGCGCAACAACGCGGGCATCCTCGGTGCCGCGGCGCTCGCCGCCTCGCCGAAGTACATGCCCTCGCTGCAGCAGGTCTGAGCCGCGCCGGCCCGGACCACCGCCAACAGGTGAGAGGAATGGGCCGGCCGATACGCCGGGTTCTGTCACTGCCCGAGGGCAGCGGACGGCCATCTATCTCGGGGACGCGTCACCACGCCCCTCCAGCGGTCAACCCGGGGACTCGGCGAGCAGCCTCACTGTCCCCTGTCCGACCTTGCTCCTGGCGAGGTTTACCCAGCCGCCCGGCTCACACCGGGCGCTGGTGGTCTCTTACACCACCGTTTCACCCTTACCGCCCGCGCAGGCGGACGGCGGTCTGCTCTCTGTTGCACTTTCTCGCGGGTTACCCCGGGTGGGCGTTACCCACCGCCATGCTCTGCGGAGCCCGGACGTTCCTCGGCGCCCTCGCGGGCGACGCGACCGTCTGGCCGACCCATTCCGACTGTCAGGGTAGCGGACTGTCCAAGCGCCAGGTCGGCTCGAGGCCCGACTCGTCGGTGCGCACGAGGATCGCGTTGCTGTCGGGGCAGAGCAGCACCTCGTCGGGCGCGGCGGCCCTGATGCGGGCCAGGTCGTTCGCGCCCAGGGCGACGCCCGAGGCGCTCGAGACGCCCGCGCGCAGGAGGGACGCGCCCCAGCCGTAGCGTTCGCGCTGACGCTCGTAGAGCGCCAGCAGGTCGGCGGGCAGCCCGTTCGCGACGGTGGCCCGGTTGGCGAGGGTGTGCTTGCGCTCGTTCGCCAGCTGCTCGAGGCTCGCGTCGCGTCGCTGCTCGAGCTCCGCCCGGCGGCTCACAAGACCGTCGAACGCGGCGCGGGCCTCGGCGAGCCCGGCCGCGGCGTCCTCGACCCGCTGCATGACGTCGAGCTCGATGTCCTCGAGGTCGCTGCGGCGGCGGGTGAGGGCGGCGAGCTCCTGCTCGAGCGCCTGCACGTCCTTGGTCGAGGTCGCGGTCTTCAGCCGGTCGGAGTCGCGCGTCATCCGCTGCTCGACGAGCGCGACGTCGGACTCGAGCCTGCGCAGCTCGGCCTTGGCGTCCTCGAGCACACCGGTGCGCTCGGTCAGCACGCGGCGGTGCTCCTCGAGCTCGGCGGCGAGTTTCTTGAGCTCGGCGAACTCCGGCAGGGTGCGCTCACGCTGCGCGAGGTGCTGCAGCTTGTTGTCGAGCGCCTGCAGGTCGAGCAGGTGCGCCTGGGCGTCGGGGCTGGCGGTCAGTGCCATGGGGGTCCTTCTTGCTGGAGGGGTCGGATGCCGCGGGGTGCTCAGTGCACGATCGCGAAGTCCCAGGGGTCGGTGCGGAGGTCGCTCACCGTCACCTCGACGCCGGGAACGGCGGCGCGGAGCTCGGCGGCGGCGGTGTCGAGCCAGAGCCATTCGCTCGCCCAGTGCGACGTGTCGATGAGAGCGGGGCCGCCGCCGACGCGCGCCGTCTCGCGCGCCTCGGACGCCGGGTGGTGCCGGAGGTCCGAGGTGATGTAGACGTCGGCGGCGCGGACGGCGGGATGGCCGAGCAGGCTGTCGCCGGCCCCCGCGCAGACGGCGACGGTCTCGACCCGCTGCTCGAAGTCGCCGGCGACGCGGATGCCGCCCGCCGTCGCGGGCAGCACGTCGGCGAGACCGCGGGCCAGGCGGCCGAGGGTCGTGGGCTCGGGGAGCCGGCCGGTGCGGCCGAGGCCGCGGGCGGGATCGGTGCGCGAGGGCTCGATCGGCGAGTCATCCGTGAGCCGCAGCAGCCGCGCCAGCACCGCCGAGGTGCCGGTCTCGACGACGTCGGCGTTGGTGTGCGCGGCGAGCAGCGCGCAGCCGCCGCGGATGAGCGTGCCGAGCACGGCGCCCTTGTACGTCGTCTCGGCGACCGTGGTGACGCCGCGCAGCAGCAGCGGGTGGTGCACGAGCAGCGCGTCGGCGCCCGCGGCGACCGCCTCCTCGGCGACCTCCGTGGTCGCATCGACGGCGAGGTGGACACGCCGCACCTCCGCGGTGGGTGACCCGGCGAGCACTCCGGGGGCGTCCCACCCCTCGGCTCCATCGAGCGGCCACAGCCGCCAGGCTGCCTCGGCGAATTCGGCGACGGTCGGCATGCCCCAAGTCTAGGAACTGCCGACCGTCTCCGGACTCAGTGGCGGCGCCGCTCCTGCCGCCGGATGCCGCCGCGGCTGAACAGCACCGGCACCAGCAGGGCGAGCACGAATGCCGCAAACACGCCGAGATCGCTCTGCGCGAGCGGGTCCGAGGCGGGCAGCCCGAGGAGGGTCCACCCGAAGCCGAGCCAGCCGAAGCCCGGAGCATCCGCCGTCGTGAACGCGAAGCCCAGCACGCTCAGCAGCACGAGTGCGACGAGGTTCGAGGGCACCCAGTCGGCATAGACGCCGCCCCGACGCAGCAGGGCCGGCGACTCGAACCGGCTGCGGCGCAGCAGCATCTCTGCGCCGAACAGCCCGGCCCACGCCGCCGTCGGCACCGCCAGCGTCACGGCCAGGTCGGGCAGCACGGCGAGCGATCCGCCCACGAGGAGGGCGGCGACCAGCCCCGCGAGCACGGCGGCCACGACGACCGCCTGCCAGCGGCGCGCGCGCAGCCCGAGGGCGGCGAGGGCGAAGGCGCCGGAGTAGAGCGTGAGCACCGCGCCGCCGACGAGCGAGAGCGCCGTTCCGGCGAGGAGGGCCGCCGCGAGCGGGGCGGGCACGAGCGACGAGAGCGCGGCGACCGGGTCGCTCGCGAGCGCGGCGGCGAGCCCGGGGTCGGATGCCGCGAGCACGACGCCCCAGCCCGCGAGGAGCAGCACCGGGAGGGCCGCGCCGAAGGTCGCGCTCGACATCGACGCCGCGCCGGAACCGGAGGGCTGCTGGTACCGGGCGACGTCGCCGGTCGAGTTGGCCCAGACCACGCCGACGAGCGCGAACACGAGGGCCGCGCCGGAGGGCACGAGCCACCACGACGCCTCTCCCCCGGCGGCCACGGCGGCGAGATCGGCCCGCGGCAAGGTCAGCGCGACGAACGCGACGGCGAGCACCGCCGTCAGCACGGCGACGACCGCCTGCACCGCGACGATCAGGGTGTAGCCGAAGACGGCGACCACCGCGGCGATCGCGAGGGCCGCGGCGAGCGACGCGTAGCGCACGCCCGCCCCGCCGAGTCCCGCGAGACCGAGCAGCCCCGTGACCGCGAGAGCAGTCAGCGCGAGCAGGAGCCCGCCCCACACGACGCGGGTGACGACGGCGAGCGTCGCGGGCAGGGCGTTGCCGAGCAGCCCGAACGTGGCCCTCGACACGACGAGGGTCGGCTGCCCGCTCCACTTGCCTGCGAGCGTGCCGAGCGCGAGCGGCACGGCCGACACGATCAGTCCGATCGCGATCGCGGTCAGCGCCTGCAGCGCATCGAGGCCGAGGCCCACGAGACCCGCGCCGAGCACGACGCTCAGGAGCGATCCGTTCGCGGCGAACCAGACCCAGAACAGGCGGGCCGCACGCCCGGCGCGGTGGTCGAGCGGGGTGGGCTCGAGGCTCGCGGCTTCGAGGGCGAAGAGCGGCCGGCGGGTCGGCTCGGTGTCGGCGAGCACGTACTCCTCGTTCGTGCGCGGGGTCGACACGGGCTCCACCGGCGCGGTCGGCGGATTGCTGACGACGGCGACGCCCTCGGCGTCGACGGCGACCTCGTCCGGCGCGAAGGCGCGGTCGGTCGCATCGACCTCGTCCTCGATCTCGAGGTCGTAGACCGGCACGACGACGGGCACGGTCGCCGTCGCCGGATGCGGCTCGTCGGCGTCGAACCGGAGGGTCGCGTGCCGCTCGTCGTCGACGGTCGCGAGCGCCTCGACCGGAGGACCGCTCGGCTCGGGCGCCTCGGCGGGGAGCGGCTCGAGCGGCCAGAGCTGACCCGTGGCGGCGGCGTCGTACTCGGCCTCGAGGCGGCGGGCGGCCTCGCCGGCCTCGCGTCGCCTCACCTCGCTCATGTCGATGGCCTCGGTGGCCGGCAGGTGCACCGGCTCCTCGGGCGAATCCTCCTGATCGGCGGGCGGGTCCTGGTCGGCGGGCTCCTGCTCGAGCGGAGCCTCGGGCTCCTCGGCGGCCCGGTCGGGCCGGCCCTCGGTCGCCTTCTGCGGAACGATGTCGATCGCCCCGGTGAGCTGAGCGAAGGCCTCCGTCGGCGTCGCCGCGGCGGGCACGGAACGGTCCTCCTTCGGCGCCGCCGGCTCGTACCGTCGGTGTCGACCCTGGTTACGAGCGGGAGCGCTGCCCGGGGCGAAGAGCTCATCGAGAGCCGGCAGCACGACGGCTCCGGTGGGCGCGGGCTCGGCGTCCACCGCCTCGGCGGCCGTCTGTTCCGTCGCCGCTCCGGCGTCTGCCAGGGGCAGAGGCGCGACCGGCGACCCCTCGATCGGTTCGGCGTCCGCGTCGTCGGCGGCGCCGTCGGCGGCACCGTCGGCGGCACCGACGACCGGGATCGAGCCGGTGAACAGCGGACGCATCCGCTCGAGGCGCTCGAGCGCCTCGGGCGAGCCGATGTCCTGCATCGCGTGCTCCCAGCGCCCGAACTGCTCGAGCTCGCGGGCGCGCAGCGCCATCTGCTCCTCGAGGCGCTCGAACGACGCGTGGTCGTCGCCCTCGGCGGCCAGCTGCGCGACGAGCTCGGCGTCGCTCAACGACCGGCGTGCCGGTGGCACCGGAAGGCCGTCCTCGCCGAACCGGAGAGGTTCGGGCTCGGGCACGAGCGGAGGGGCGGTCGAGACCTCGGGTTCGGCCTGCACGGCGGCGGATGCTTCGGCGCCGGCAGTCGCGTCGACCTCGATGAGCTCGGGGGCATCTTCAGGAGCGGAGTCCTGGTCATCGTCGGTCGCGACGTCGTCGGCGTCGGACCCGAGGAGCGGCTCGTGCTGCGCCGCGTCCGCCTCCGGGATGGCCGGCGGTTGCTCGGCGGACGGTGGCGCGGCATCCGAAACCTTCGCTTCCTCGACGAGCGCCAGCGGGGCGACCGACGTCATCTCGTCGAGGGGCTGCCCGGCGAAGACGTCCGAGCCGGAGCCGCGGAGAGGCCCGGGCTCCCGCGGCAGGGTCGCACCGAGGTCGCCGAGCCGCGACAGCAGCTCGGACGCGGGAGGGAAGAGCACGGGGTCGACGGTGGCCGCGGGACTCAGGTGGCTCGGCAGGGGCTCGTACGGCGACTCGCGCTCGTCGTCCTCGGCGTCGGCGCGCGCCCACTCCGGCCACGTGTTGCCGCGGGCACCGGCAGGAGAGCTCTGCTCGTCGTCGTCGTCGCCGTCGTCGTCCGCGTCATCCTGCTGCGCGACGACGGGCGAGGCCTCCGGCATCGTGCGGGTCTGCGGACGCAGGCTGTCGATGCGGCCGGGGAGGCGGATCGCGCCGGTGTCCTGCAGCTGGCGCTCGAGCGCCTCGGCCAGGTCGTCGTCGAGCACGATCTGCTCGTCGCCGAGGCGGATGACCCCGTCTGCGGGCGGAGTGTAGGTGGAGCGGCGCGCGCCGGTCGGCACGTAGACGTCCTCGTCGACGTCGTCCTGATGTTGCTGGTCGCTCGCCATGCTCGGAAGTCTAGGAGCGGGCGGGTTCTCCGACGGGGCGACGAGCCGTGGCGAGCACGACCACACCGAGAAGGATCAGGGCGAGGCCCGCCCAGCCGACGAGGTCGAGGCGCTCCCCCACCACGAGGACCGCGAGGGCCGTGGCGACGACGGGCTCGAGCAGCGTGATCGTGGTCACGGTCGTCGAGCGCACCGCCCGCAGCCCGACTCCGAAGAGCACGTAGGCGAAGAGCATCGGCCCCAGCGCGAGGTACGCCGTCACCCCGATCGTCAGGTTGGATTGCAGCAGCGGGGCGCCCGTGAGCACGAGCACGACCGCGAGCGGCACGGCGCCGAGACCGAACATCGCGCCCATGGTCGGCGTCGACGCGTGACCGAGTGCGATGACGCGGCCGCCCGCGTAGGTGTACGCGGCGTAGGCGAGCCCCGCGAGCAGCGCCAGCAGGACGCCGACGGGCGCCGCGGCATCCGCGTCTCCCCCGGCCCCGTGCCCGCCGAGCGCGAGCAGCACGATGCCGACGAGAGCGACGGCGGTGCAGGCGCTCCACAGTGCGGACGGCCGGTGCCGCTCGAAGGCCCACTCGAGCAGGGCGGCGAAGATCGGGCCCGAGCCGAGCGCCACGACGTTGCCGACGGCGACGCCCGCGAGATTCATGCCGGAGTAGAAGGCGAGCGGGTACACGAACACGCCGACGGCGCCGAGCAGCAGCCAGCGCCGGGCGGATGACTCGCGCAGCACGGCCAGCGCGCGGTGGCCGCTGACCGCGAAGAGCAACGCCCCGCCGATCGCCATCGTCGCCGAGCCCGTCGCGAGCGGGCTCACGTCGTCCGGCAGGAAGCTCGCCGCGGTTCCGGTCGTACCCCAGAGCACGCTCGCGAGCACAAGGGCGACCGCGCCGGAACTTCTCACTCGTCTCCCTCGGGTCGCCTCGTCGGACCCGACGGTATCGCACGGCGGAAGTGGTTGTATGCCTAGCCATCAAGGCGCCGGGTAGTCGGGTGTATTGGTTACTAGTAGCTTCCGGAACATGTACCCCGGCCGCCGTGCCTCTTGGCGCTCTAGCAGTCGGCGGGTCTAGCATCGTGGAGTGCCTGAACAGTCCTCGCCCTCCTATTGGTACGAGAGCGACGCGGACAGGCAGCGCAGCGTCCGCGTACTCGAGGCCGTGCGGATCTATCGCGCCGCCGAGGCCGCGATGCGCCGGCGCACCCGCAACTCGATGGGCATGGGCGAGAACGATCTGCTCGCGCTGCGCTTCCTCATCAGGCAGAAGCAGCAGGGCCACGTCGTCGCCCCGAAGGACCTGAGCACCTACCTCGGGATCTCGTCGGCATCGACGACGATCCTTCTCGACCGGCTCGAGAAGAGCGGGCACCTCGAGCGCAAGCCGAGCCCGTTCGACCGGCGCTCGCTGATCGTCGAGCCGACGATCGCGACCGACACCGAGGTACGGGCGACGCTCGGCGAGATGCACTCGCGGATGATGGCGGTGGCGAGCACCCTCGACGATGCGCAGGCCGAGACGGTGATCCACTTCCTCGAGGGGATGCGGGACGCGGTCGACCAGATCGACGCGCACTCCTCGTAGTCCTGTCCCGCGGGTGACGAGCGGCGCTAGTGTGGCGCCGTGACCGACGCTCCCGCCGAGGAGCACCACTGGTATGCCTCGGAGTCGCCGAGCAGCCTTCGCGTCCTCGAAGCGCTGCGGGAGTACGACGCGGCCTTCAGAGCGATGGAGCGGCGCACGCAGGTGCTGCTCGGGGTCGGCGCGACCGATCTCGCCGCCCTTCGGTTCGTGCTGTCCGCCCAGGACGAGGAGCGGGTCGTCGTCGCCCGCGACATCGCGGCCCACCTGGGGCTGTCGCGCTCCGCCGTCACCGATGTGCTCGACCGACTCACGGTGGCCGGGCACCTCGCCCGCGTGCTGCACCCGCGTGACAGACGGAGCCTCGCGGTCGTGATCACGCCGTCCGCGGCGGGACTCGTCGGGGCGACCCTGACCGATCTCGATCGCCAGCTCGCCGGAGTCGTCAGCGGGCTGACGGCGGCGGAGGCGGACGTCGTCATGACGTTCCTGCAGTGCATGACGGTCGCTGTTTCCGAGATCGACACCTGATCCGAGGGCGCCGGTCATAGGTTGAGCGCATGGGGGCTGAACTGACGCTCGGCGCCGAGGAGGAACTCCACCTCGTCGACACCGGGACGCTGACACTGGCGAGCCGAGCGGCGGAGCTGCTCACGCAGCTGCCCGGCGAGAGCTTCTGCGCGGAACTCCAGCGCTCGACGATCGAGACGAACACCGCGCCCGTGCGCACGCTCGACGAACTGCGGAGGGAACTGCTGGCTCTGCGCCGGCGCCTCGTCGACGTGGCCGAACCGCTGGGGCTCGGCGTCGCGGCGGTCGGCACAGTGCCCCGTTCCACCGCGAAGGACTTCGAGCTGACGGGCGAGGACCGCTACCGGCGATTGCAGGAGCTCTACCGCGAACTGGTCGACGAACAGCTGATCTGCGGCACGCAGGTGCACGTCGGCATAGCCGACCGGGATCTCGCCGTCGAGGTCGCCCAGCGGCTCGAACCCGATCTGCCGACCTTCGTCGCGCTGTCGGCCGGGTCGCCGTTCTGGCAGGGGCACGACACGGGCTACGCGAGCTTCCGCACGATCGTGTGGCAGCGCTGGCCGACAGCGGGGCCGATGGGCCAGCTGTCGTCGGCGGCGGAGTACGACAGGCTCGTCGCCGATCTCGTCGCGAGCGGGGTCATCGCCGACGCGAAGATGGCCTACTTCGAGGTGCGGCCGTCGTCCCACGTCCCGACCCTCGAGCTCAGGGTGTGCGACGCAGTGCCGCTCGTCGACGACGCGGTGCTCATCGCCGGGCTCTTCCGCGCCGCCGCGCGTGCCGCCGAGCTAGACATCGAAGCCGGGCGGCCGGCACGGCTCGTCCCGCCGCCGCTGCACCGCGCGGCGATGTGGCAGGCGGCCCGCGGAGGGCTCAGCGCGTCGCTGTTCGTCGAGCAGCGGCATCCGCGACCCGTGCCGGCAGCGGATGCCGCGCGCGAACTGCTCGCCCGGCTGCGGCCCGCCCTCGAGGAGTTCGGTGATTACGCCTTCGTCGCCGACGCCCTCGAGCGGCTGCTCGCGCGCGGCACGTCCGCCGATCGTCAACGGACGGCGGTGCGCCAGGGAGGGCTGGACGCGGCCATGCGATCGGTGATCGAGGAGACGCAGTCCGGCCTCGACTGAAGAAGGGGAACGGGCGGGACGGCCCCTCAGCCACGTCCCGCCCGTTCCCGAGCCGCTCCTGACGGAGCGCGGGCAAACGCTTTCCGCGCGAGCGAGATCCATTCGACAGCGGATGTCGCGGCCTGTCAAGCACGGGAAGCGGGGATGGCGGCGCGCTTCCCTTCCGCACCGGCGGCGCAGGTGACAAGATCAGGCCATGGAAGCCTCAGCGATCGCCGGTCTCGTCATCTTCGGCGTTATGATCGCGGCGGCCGCGGTCGCGTTCGTCCCCCGTCGTCGCGGTCGGCAGGACGAGATCCGGCAGGACGACCTCGACGGCCTCGCCGACCCTCACGTCGCCGCTCAGCACGCGATGGGCTACCACTCGCGGATGAATCAGGGCATCGGCAACTGACCGCGGTCCGCTAGCCCGAGCGGAGTCAATCGAGCGGCTCCGTCGAGACGGCTCGAACGGATACGGGACTCGTCAGCGCGATACGCGGATCGCGGAGGCGCACGCTTCGACGCACGATCGCGTCCACGTCGATCGGCGAGGTCAGCGCGATCCGCGGGTCGCGTGGAGGCGGCACGCATCCCCGCTGGTAGATCCGCGGATAGCGCGGGTCGAACCGGGTCTCCGTCATCGGTCACCCCCTGAGCGGTGCACTGGTGTGCAGACACTCCACCCGCCGCCTGAAAGAACGCCGTAAGGCGTCCGTCGTTCCGGACGTACCGGCCGTTTACCGTTGAAGCGTGACCGCCGACGACCTGACCCCCGACGAGCTCGCGATCCTTCAGCAGGTGTTCGAGGACGCCCGCAACGGCGACGTGGACGCGCTCTCCGCCGCCCTCGATCGCGGTGTGCCGGTCGACCTCACCAACAGCGCGGGTGACACGGCGCTCATCCTGGCCGCCTACCACACGCACGAACCCCTCGTCCGGCTCCTGCTCGACCGGGGAGCCGATCACGCGCGCGCCAACGACCGGGGACAGACCGCGCTCGCCGCGGCCGTCTTCCGTCGGAACGCCCCGATCGTCGAGCTGCTGCTCGACGCCGGCGCGGACCCCGATGCCGGCCCGCAGTCCGCGCGGGCGGTCGCAAGCTTCTTCGAGCTCGACGAGATGGCGGCACTGCTGAATCGTTGAGCTCCGCCTCCGGAGACCGTCCGGTGAGCGGGACTTAGTGCCCTGCAGGGCCCGAGACGGCGGTGCCTACCATCTCGCATGGCAACAACCAACCGCTCCTACGACGACTACGTCGTACTCGATCACCTGCTGCTGGAGCACGGCGTGCAGCCCGGCGAGGCGGTCGTCTCGGCCATCGACGTGGACTTCGACTCCCAGATCCCGGGCGCCGACCCGATGGCTCAGGTCACCGTCGTACTGAAGGTGAGCATGCCCGTCGAGGAGGCCGAGGCGATGCTCGACTCCCGCTTGCTCGGCCGCGACCGCCTCCCGTCGTCGCTGCAGTCCTGATCCCCGCGCGCCTACATCTCCAGGTGGACGCGGAGGCCCTCCACACCCCGTATCGTCCTTCCTCGTGCAGGTGCGGACGGTGCGGGTCGTGGTGGCGCTCGGGGGGATCTCCGCGGTCGCGACCTTCGCCCTGGTCCTGACGCTTCAGACACTCGTCTGGAGCCCGATGGGCGCGGCCCCGCACCTGAGCTACGTGCAACTGCTCGACGCCCTCGCGCAACACGGCGAGACCCTTCCCTTCGCCTGGGTGGTCGGAGCGGGACTACTCGGCGTCACCCTGTCGATCGCGCTCGCGATCGTCTCCGTCGCGCTCGGCTGGCGGCCGCTCACAGTCGCGGCCGGGCAGCTCGGGCTCCTCGTGCTCGGCGCGCCCGCCTACTGGGTCGCATCGTTCCCCGCCGGCATGGCAGTGGCGGACGGGCTGCAGACGTACGGCGGCGATCACGCCCCGGGCGGGCGGCTCCTGTACCTCGTGAGCCTGACCGCGGTGGTGGCGCTCTGCGCGATCGGCTTCGCCCGCTCGGTCCGCGGCGGCCGCCACGACCTGCTCGCGCGCGGTTCCCGCCCGCTCGGCTGACGAGGGCCCTCAGCGCCGGCCGCGACGGAGGTCGGACACGCTGTCGGCGTATCCGGGCTGCTCGAGCAGCAACTGACCGAGACCCATGCGCGGCGGGAGCGCGGCGTAGCGCTGCAACGCGGCCCGCGGGCTCAGCCCGTCCTCGTACGCGGAGGCGAGGAGGCCGACCCAGGCGACCCCGGTGCGGAAGCCCTCGTCGCCGGCCGCTCGCCGGGGCACGTAGCCGGCGGCGTCGTCGTCGTCGGAGATCCAGACCCATCCCCGCACGGCGCCGTTCCACCCCACCGGGAAGTAGGTGATGGGACCGTCGGTCGACGACGGGTAGGTCGGGCGGGCGGTGCTCGCTCCGCCGCGAAGGCGTCGTCCCGTCATTCGGTCCTGCTCCCTCGTCGGCCCCTGAGAGCCGCTTGGGCGGCGTGCTCGCCGTGCGCCCCGGAACCGATCACCGGACTATCGTCGCCCATCCCCCAGGTTCTCCGCACCGCGACGGATGACGCGCAGGGTACGGTCACGTCATGAGCGACGAGCGCGGACCGGACTGGACGATCGACCCGTCGCAGGAGCCGCCGACCGGCAGGCTGGACGAGCGACTGGCGCGACTGCGACCGGACCTGGTGAGCCTGCGGAAGCAGCTCGCCGAGCTCGACGCGAGCAGCCGCGACATCGAGACGGTGATCCGCGACTGCGCCGCGGACGGTCTTTCGCCGGAAGAGATCGCGGCGCAACTGGGCACCGAGGTTCCTCCGATCGCGCGAGTGCTGGGCGGCGGATCGCTGCTCGGGATCGCGCGCTGACCCCGGGTCATCCCCCGACGTAGGCCGCGAGGTGCTCCCCCGTGAGCGTCGAGCGCGCCGCCACGAGGTCGGCTGGCGTGCCCTCGTAGACGACGCGGCCGCCGTCGCGCCCCGCCCCCGGTCCGAGGTCGATGATCCAGTCGGCGTGCGCCATGACGGCCTGGTGGTGCTCGATCACGATCACGGACTTGCCGGAGTCGACGAGACGGTCGAGTAGCCCGAGCAGCTGTTCGACGTCGGCGAGGTGCAGCCCCGTCGTCGGCTCGTCGAGCACGTAGACGTTCCCCTTGTCGGCCATCTGCGTCGCGAGCTTGAGTCGCTGCCGCTCGCCGCCGGAGAGCGTCGTGAGGGGCTGACCGAGGCTGAGGTAACCGAGCCCGACATCCGCGAGCCGCTCGAGGATCGCGTGCGCCGCCGGCGTCCGCGCGTCCCCGGCGCCGAAGAACTGCTCGGCCTCGCTGACGGGCATCGCGAGCACCTCGCTGATGTCCTTGCCACCGAGGTGGTAGGTGAGCACCTCGGCCTGGAACCTCTTCCCCTCGCACACCTCGCAAGTGGTCGCGACCCCGGCCATCATGCCGAGATCGGTGTAGATCACGCCCGCGCCGTTGCAGTTCGGGCAGGCTCCCTCGGAATTCGCGCTGAACAAGGCGGGCTTCACGCCGTTGGTCTTCGCGAACGCGCTGCGGATGGGATCGAGCAGCCCCGTGTAGGTGGCGGGGTTGCTGCGTCGCGAGCCCCGGATCGCGCTCTGGTCGACCGACACCACGCCCTCCCGGCCCAGGACGGACCCATGGATGAGGGAGCTCTTGCCGGAACCGGCCACGCCGGTGACGACGCAGAGCACCCCGAGCGGGATGTCCACGTCGACGTTCCGCAGATTGTGGGAGTTCGCCCCGCGGATCTCCAGCGCGCCGTTCGCGGTGCGCACGGTCTGCTTCAGCCGCGCACGGTCGTCGAGGTGGCGGCCGGTCAGGGTGCCGCTCGCACGGAGGCCGTCGACGGTCCCCTCGAAGCAGACCTCCCCGCCGGCGGACCCGGCACGCGGACCGAGGTCGACGACGTGATCGGCGATCGCGATCGTCTCGGGCTTGTGCTCGACCACGAGCACCGTGTTGCCCTTATCGCGCAGCCGCAGCAGCAGCTCGTTCATGCGCTGGATGTCGTGCGGGTGCAGCCCGATCGTGGGCTCGTCGAAGACGTACGTGACATCCGTCAGCGAGGAGCCGAGATGGCGGATCATCTTGGTGCGCTGCGCCTCGCCGCCGGAGAGCGTGCCGGAGGGCCGGTCGAGGGAGAGGTAGCCGAGGCCGATCTCGACGAAGGAGTCGAGCGTCTGTCCCAGGTTCGTGAGCAACGGTGCGACGCTCGGCTCGTCGAGGCCGCGCACCCACTCCGCGAGGTCGCTGATCTGCATCGCGCACGCGTCGGCGATGTTGATGCCGCGGATCTTCGACGAGCGCGCCTCCGGGCTCAGCCGGGTGCCCTCGCAGTCCGGGCACGCGGTGAAGGTGACGGCGCGGTCGACGAAGGCGCGGATGTGCGGCTGCATCGACTCGCGGTCCTTCGACAGGAACGACTTCTGGATCTTCGGGATCAGGCCCTCGTAGGTCATGTTCATCGACTGGAACTTGACCTTCGTCGGCTCCTTGAAGAGGAAGTCCTCGAGCTCGCGCTCGCTGTAGTCGCGGATCGGCTTGTTCGGGTCGAGGAAGCCCGACTCGCTGAAGATCCGCACCATCCAGCCGTCGACGTTGTAGCCCGGGATCGTGAGGGCCCCCTCGGCGAGCGACTTCGACGCGTCGTAGAGTTGGCCGCGGTCGATGTCGGAGACGGTGCCCATGCCCTCGCAGCGCGGGCACATGCCGCCGAGGAGCGTGTAGGACGTCTTGACCGCCTTGCCCTTGCTCTCGCCCTTCTGCACCGTGATCGCGCCGCTCGCCTTGACCGACGGGACGTTGAACGAGAAGGCGTTCGACGAGCCGATGTGGGGCTCGCCGAGCCGGCTGAACAGCACGCGCAGCATGGCGTTGGCGTCCGTGGCGGTGCCCACGGTCGACCGAGGATTGCCGCCCATGCGCTCCTGGTCGACGATGATCGCGGTCGTCAGTCCCTCGAGCACGTCGACCTCGGGGCGGGCGAGCGTCGGCATGAAGCCCTGGATGAAGGCGGAGTACGTCTCGTTGATCAGCCGCTGCGACTCCGCGGCGATCGTGCCGAAGACGAGCGAGCTCTTGCCGGAGCCCGACACCCCGGTGAAGACGGTCAGGCGTCGCTTCGGCAGTTCGACGCTGACGTCCTTGAGGTTGTTCTCCCGCGCGCCCTGCACGCGGATCAGCTCGTGACTGTCGGCCGCGGGTACGGCGGCGGTGGGGGCGTTCGAGGCGGCGGTCGTGCTCAACGTCTGGTCCTCCAGCTTCCGTCGCACAGGGACGATCGGCGACGACGGCTCGATCAAACCACCTGCCGCCGACGCGCACGAGGGCGGATCCGCCGGTTCGATCTGCCGGGGAACGGAAACGGCCCCCGATCGCTATGTCGATCGGGGGCCGTCGTCCTGTCGGTGGTTCAGAGCCCGAGCTCTGCGCGCATCGCCTGGTGCTCTCGCTCGAGCCGGTCGATGGCGTCGTTGATGCGCACACGAAGCTGGTCGCGCGGGTCGCTCGTCTGCAGACGCTCCTGCCCGTTCGTCGTCATCGTGGTTCTCCTTTCATGAACGCCCGGATGCCACGGATGTCCCCATCCCGGCGTCAGCGGACGCGGTAGGTTAGCGCATCCTCCGGCTCGCCGCCCGCCGCGTCGCCGACGCTGCGCCCGGGCGAAGCCCTAGATTGCGAGCACCCTCAGACGACGGAAGGACCACCGTGAGTCTCGCCGGTCGAATGCTCGCCACCGGGATCGCCCTGCTCGTGGCATCCGTCGCCCTCATGCTGGCCGACCTCGCGCTGCTCACCCTCGCGACCAACGGAACGAACACGCCCGGGCTCCTGTTCGCCACGGGCTTCTCGCAGATCGTGCGCACGATCGCGCCGCCGCTCGGGTCGGCCCTGATCGCTGCGGGGCTGGTGTTGCGCTACCGCTCGAGCTAAGGCGTCACGCAGACGCGGACGCCCACGGCGCGACCGGTCGTCGCACCGCGGGCGTCCTTCCTGCGATCGGCGGGCGGGCTCAGCCCTGCAGCTGGTCCCGCACCGCCTGGTGCTCGGTCTCCATCTTGTCGATGGCCTCGTCGAGCCGCCTGCGCAGCGACTCGCGCGGGTCCTCGCCCACGCTCTCGTGTCCGGTGTTCAACTGCGGTCTCCCTTCCCGTTCGCCGCGACCGGCTCGGCCGCGGCGACGATTCGGCAACGCTAGGCAGCGCCGGCCCCGGTCAGCAGGGCCGTTCGTCCCGTCGTCTCGTCAGAGCGACTCGACCGCCGCGCGCTCGACGGCGAGGCCTGCGTCGTAGCGCTGCAGGTAGGCGTTGAAGCCCGCCACGTCGGCGGCATCGGGCTCGACGGTGTCGAACGCGGCATCCGCGAAGACGGTGTCGCGCAGGTAGCCGTCGAGGTCGGTGCGCTCGGCGGCGGAGACGTACGCGGCGAGCACCGCGATCCCCCAGGCGCCACCCTCGGACGCGGTCTCGGCGACGGCGACGGGAGCGCCGAGCGCGCCCGCCAGGAAGCGCTGGGCGACGCCCGCGGTGCGGAACATGCCGCCGTGGGCGAGCATCCGATCGAGGGCGACCCCCTCCGCGTCGAGCACCCGCATGCCGAGGGCGAGCGTGCCGAAGACGCCGTACAGCTGCGCGCGGATGAAGTTGGCGAGCGTGAGCCGGCTGTCGGGCGTGCGGACGAAGAGCGGACGCCCCTCGGCGAGGCCCACGATCGGCTCGCCGGCGAGGTGGTTGTAGGCGAGCAGCCCACCGGCATCCGCGTCGCCCACGAGCGCCTCGCGGAAGAGGGTCTCGTACACGGCATCCGACTCGACCGGCGCTCCTGCGGCGGCGGAGAAGCGGGAGAACATGTTCGCCCAGGCCGCGAGCTCGCTGGCGCCGTTGTTGCAGTGCACCATCGCGACGGCGTCACCCGCGGGGGTGGTCACGATGTCGAGCTCGTGGTGCACGCCCTCGAGCGGACGCTCGAGCACGACCATCGCGAAGATGCTGGTGCCGGCGCTGACGTTGCCGGTGCGCGGGGCTACGGCGCTCGTCGCCACCATGCCGGTGCCGGCGTCGCCCTCGGGCGGGCAGAACACCGCGCCGGCCTGCAGGCGCCCGGCCGGGTCGAGCAGCGCGGCGCCCTCAGCGGTCAGCTCTCCCGCCGGCTGACCCGCGACGAGCACGTCGGGCAGCAGCTCTCGCAGGTCGAGGCCGGGTGCCTCCTCGCGGGCCAGCGCATCGAAGCGCTCGATGAGGGAGGCGTCGTAGTCGCGCGTCGCGACGTCGATCGGGAACATGCCGGACGCGTCCCCGACGCCGAGCACGCGGCGGCCGGTGAGCCGCCAGTGCACGTAGCCGGCGAGCGTCGTGAAGAAGCGGATGTCGGGCACGTGCGGCTCGTGGTCGAGCACAGCCTGATAGAGGTGCGCGATCGACCAGCGCAGCGGGATGTTGGTGCCGAACTGCTCGGTCAGCACGCCGGCCGCGCGCTCCGTGTTCGTGTTGCGCCAGGTGCGGAACGGCACGAGCAGCTGGTCCTCCGGCCCGAAGGCGAGGTAGCCGTGCATCATCGCGGAGACACCGATCGCGGCGACGTTCTCGAGCTCGACGCCGTGGCGCTCGCGCACGTCGGCGACGAGGTCGGCGTAGGCCGCCTGCAGGCCCGACCAGATGTCGTCCTCGGTGTAGGTCCAGAGGCGGTCGACGAAGCGGTTCTCCCACTCGTGGCTGCCGGTCGCGATCACGGTGGCCGGGTCGTCCCCGATCAGGCACGCCTTGATGCGGGTCGAGCCGAGCTCGATGCCGAGCGTCGCACCTCCCGAGACGATCACTTCGCGGGCATCCCGCACTTCCGCTCGGTCGGGGCTCACGACAGGGTCCTCCATCGGGTATCGCATGGTCGCCGGTGCCGGCGACAGGGTCGCTCGTAACAGTACCGGTGCTCCGGATGCCGCCGGCCGAGGCATCCGGAGCCCTGTCTGCACCCCTCGTGGCGGCGCGGGGCGAGCACTAGCGTCGTCGCATGAGCAGGATCTTCACCACGAGCTTCGCCTCGGTCTATCCCCTCTACGTGACGAAGGTGGAGAGGAAGGGCCGGAGCAGCGCCGACCTCGACCGGATCATCGAGTGGCTGACCGGCTACGACGAGTCAGCGCTGTCGCAGCATCTGGAGCGGGGCACGACGTTCGAGGAGTTCTTCGCCCAGGCGCAGTTGAATCCGAACGCCTCGCTCATCACCGGGGTCATCTGCGGCGTGCGCGTGCAGGAGATCGAGGACCCGCTCATGCAGAAGATCCGCTATCTCGACAAGCTCGTCGACGAACTCGCGAAGGGCAAGTCGATGGAGAAGATCCTGCGAGCGTGACGCCCCTCGCCGCTCGTCAGCCCCGCCACATCACGAGCGCGGACAGCAGGAACAGCACGAGGAAGATCCCCACCGACGCGAGGATCGTCGTGACGTCGGCGGTTCCTCCGCTGAACACGAGCATCGCCGCGCCCGCACCGACGGCGAGCACCAGCACGATGGCCACTGTCAGCCCGATGACGAGGCTCCGTGGTGCCTTCGGTTCGATGCTCATCCCGCTCCCCCACCGCTCGGCCTGGTGATCGCCGCGTCGATGCGGCCGGCGCAGCCCATGCCGATCCGGCTCAGGACGGCTGCCGGGTGGACGAGCCGCTGATGTTGACGAGCCAGGTGACGCCGAAGCGGTCCGTGAGCATCCCGAAGGTGTCACCCCAGGGCGCCGTCACCAGCGGCTCGATGATCGTCGCGCCCGCCGCCAGCCCGTTCCAGTGAGCCGTGAGCACGGCTTCGTCGTCGCCGCTGAGCGAGACCGAGATGTTGCTCCTGTCTGGAGTCTCCATGCCCGCTGGAGCGTCGGATGCCATGAGGAGCAGGCCGTGCTCGCCCTCGAGCTGTCCGTGCATGATCTTGTCGGCGTCGCCAGGGTCCTCCGCCGCGTGCATCTCGGCGAAGGTGCTCACCGTGAGCTCGCCGCCGAAGACGGAGTGATAGAACTCGAGCGCTTCCCGGGCGTTGTCCCGGAATCCGAGGTAGGGGTTGAGCCGCACGGTCATGGTCGTCTCCTTCGCGTCGCTGCGGTCGCCGTTGGCGTGATCATGGCAGAGCCCACCGACGGTGGATAGGTCGGCGCCGGGCACTCGACTCGTGCCTCACCGGCCCGCCTCGAGGTGGGCGATGCATTCGGCGACCGCATGGTCTCCGCGGGCGGTGTTGCTGACGCTCCGACCACCCCAGTGGATCGTGCAGCGCGCCTCGCCGTCGGAGGAGAGGGACTCGACCGTCATGCTCACGGTCGTCGGCACGGGTCCGACGCCGGTGGTCGTCTTCCACGGCACGATGCTCTCAGAGGGCCCGCTCAGCAGATCGCCCTCGTGATAGACGAAGACGCGGACGTCATCGACTCCGTCCCCCATGCTGCCGCGCGCTTCGAACTGCACCGGCCCGCCCTCGAGGCTCCGCAGCGTCGCCTCGCCCGAGCCGCCGGCGCATCCCGGCAGTGCGAGCGCAGTCAATCCGACGAATGCCCAGGACCGGACTCGCATTCGAGCTCACCTTCGTTCGGGCGACGCCGGAGCGGGACTCCGGCACCACGCTGCTAGTCCCGCGACTCGCCGTCGCACTCCATGGCCATCTGATGCGTGCTGTTCTGCGGTTGCTCGGCGTCGATCCCGGCCGCCGACCACTCCGCCCGCAGCAGCGTGCCGATGACATCCGCCACCGCCGACGAGTACTCGACGTCGGGCTCGGGGTACCACTCGGTTCCGTAGCCCGCTGGCACCTCGTTGCCGTCGGCGTCGACCGCCGTCCCCTCGGTGCGACGCGCGGCCTCGATGGCCTCGTCGACACCCGGCTCGATGTCCTCAGCCGTCAGTCGGTCGAACACCGAGTGTGCGGTGGCGAGCAGGTCGTCGTCCGCGTGATCGGGGAAGAAGTAGGTCGCCACGCAGGTGTCGCCACTCGGCACGGCGAACGAGTAGCTCCCGACGAGCTCGTGCCCTTTTGGCGCAGGCAGCCCGTCCGAGACCGAGGGGGTCGTCGGCACGGGGTCTTCGCCGGGTTGAGGCACTGCAGCCGCGCAGCCGACGAGCAGCAGGGCCGGAACGAGCGCCAGCAGCTTCTGCTTGCTCTCTCCCGCGCGTGCCAGCTGTCGACCGAAGGCCGCGCTGCCTCGCCGATCGCGGACCGGAGCCGCGATGAAGACCCCGAGCGCCGTGACGGCGACCGAGACGAAGAACTGAAGCACGAGCTTGAGACGGCTCACCGACGGCCTCCCCAGATTGACTGCGCTTATCAGAGCACGGATCACTGGTCCACCGCTATACCCAATCCACGGGCGAGTCGAATGTGACTCGAGGGACTATGAGCGCGGGAGAGCTACGGATGGATCGCCGTCGGCGCAGCGGAGTGCGCCGGTGGGAAGGCCCCTGACAACCGCGTTCGCGGCATCCCAGTACCGCGCGTAATGGTCCTCGTCGGAGTTGCGCTGCACTCGGTGGGCGGCCACCGTCGGCTCGAGTGACTGCCAGTCCGGCAGGCGCAGAAGAGCCCGGTAGAAGTGCTGCGCGCTCGTCGTTGGATCCATCCGGTCGTCATACGTGCCCCACGCGCCGTTGTCACGCTGCTGGAAGAGCCCACGACTGTCGGGACCCACAGCGTCGCCGTGGTCGAGCACCCGAAGTCCCGACTCCCCCATCGCGGTCATCACGGCGATGACCTGGGCCTCGCGGGGCGCGCCGAGCGCGGCTCCGGCGTCGATGATGGCCTTCGCGTTGCTCAGTTGTTCGCCGGAGTAGCCGCTGATGTTCGCGTGCAGGTCGACCGGTTGTCCTGCCTCGTCGACGCAGACGAGTCCGCCGGCCCCCTGCTGTCCCGCGCCGATCACGAGCAGGACCGCCGCGAGCACCGCGACGGCGGCGGCGAACACCGCGGAGCCGAGCGACCATGCCTTGTCGGCGGGGCTGCGTCGCGATGCGCGTGGTCGCGTTCGTCTCGTCCGTGTGGTCGACCGACTGCCACTGCCTGCGCGCTTTCTGTTCGACCGCGTCGACGGCCGCCGTGCGCTTCCCGCGCTGGGACGGCGGGGACGAGAAGGGGCTGCCACCGTCGAGGCGCCTCCTTCTGTTGGTCGCGTGAGCCCTGCCGGTCAGCAGGAGGAGAGCCTAACCCGGCATGGTTACGCGCCCTGGATCTTTATGGGGAGCACGTGGTGTGCAACACGGACGCCACCGGTGGTTGCACGGCCGCTGCGTCAGGCGATCGACCCGCGGCTTCGTGCGGCGCGCGAGCCGAGCAATCCCATTGCGAGGGCAAGCGCGAACCCGCCGAGCAGGATCGGCGTCTTCTCGCGGTCCGGCTGACGAATCGCCTCCGGGAATCCTGCCTCCATCAAGTAGCCGGCGGCCATCATCCCTCCGAGCGCTCCCAGTCCCCGCGCCGCCCACGGAAGGGGCCGAACGGCGAGTGCAGCGACGAGCGCCGTTTGAGCGACGAGCATCACGTTCGGCGCGGACAGCGCCGTGCCGACGATCCACTGGTGAGTGGCCAGCCGGTCGGGCGGAAGCCGGATCACCCGCCAGTCAGCGGCAAGACCGTCTCGCAACGCGATCCGCCGAGCCAGGAGCCCAGAACCGAGTTGAGCAGTCGAAGCAACGACGAGTGGCCATCTCCCTCTCACAGCGCAGCCTCCTGCCTGTCCGGATGGAAGGGAGTGTGGCCGTGCCGAATCTGCCCGTCAAGCTCTTGAGCACCGCGACTGTCCTCTCCGAATGACCCGTCAGTGGCAAGCGATTCGGGACGGCAGGGCTCGCCCGGGCGACCCCTTGACGTCGCTGGCCCGGCGGCCGCACCATGATCCCCACCGGCCACAGCCGTCATGACGCCACGTCGTCACCTGTCGAGGCGCCCCTTCCCGCCCATCCGCTTCACACGCGACCGAGGCGTTCAGCCTCGAAGGGGTGAGACCGTTGACTCAGCCGCTTCAGCGCGAGATCTACAACCCGGTGCAGCGCGACCGGGTGACTTTTCTCAAGACCGCCAGCGAGACCGACGGTGAGCTGACGCTCGTCGAGATGGTGGTGGCGCCGGGCGGTGGGAACGTCCTCCACTACCACCGGTCCTTCACCGAACAGTTCTTCGCCAAGGAGGGCGAGCTCAGCGCGCAGGTGGGCGAACGGCGCCTGATTCTGCACCCCGGGGAGAACGCGCTCGTGCCGATCGGGATCGTGCATCGCTGGTTCAACGCGTCCACGAGCGAGCCAGCGAGAGTACACGTCGAGCTGCGACCAGGACACGAAGGTTTCGAGCAGTCCCTGCGAATCGCTTACGGTCTGGCGACCGACGGCCTGGTCGACCGGAGGAGCATGCCGACGAACCCGCTGCATCTGGCAGTGCTGCTCGAGCTGAGCGACACGCGAGCGGTCGGAGCGCTCCGCGTCATGAACGTCACACTCGGAGGTCTCGCGCGTGTCGCGAAGGCGCGAGGCGTCGACGAGGCCCTCAAGCGCCGCTATTGCCGGTAATCGCGTTCCTCCTGGCAACGCGGGTTCGCGCCTGGGCCCCACCCAACCACCACCGTGTGGAAGGAGCACATCAGCGACCAGGACTACGACGGCCGCGCCGGTGCACTAGTTGGCGTTGAGCCCGTGGGTGCGCGAGTCGAGGGCGCCCTTGAAGTGGCTCTCGGCTGCGTTGATCTCCTCGGTCGGCGTCGAGGGGTCGAATACCCTCAGAAGCGAGAAGCGGAAGCTCTCGGGGTCACGGCCGATAAGGTCACGGTTGCCGCCGTGTCCATTGGTCGCATACGCGTTCCAGCGTTGACGAATGCTCTCTTTGCCGTCGGCTTTGCCAACGTAGTGGCGCCCATCGCGAGTGTCGGTGATCAAGTAGATACCGACCACAGAGGCGAGCGCGGTCCGCCAAGCGGCGTATCGGTGCTCGCGCATCACGGCTTGAAGCTGAGGGTGCTCGAGGATCAGGCGGTCGAAGCCGGGGAACGGCACTGGCTGCGCGTCCGCAATGCTGACGACCGGGTAGGGGGCCGCGGTTGACGCGTGCATCCAGAAGCTGCGCGGTGACCGCCAGCCCACGACGAGCCGTTCGCGAAGGTCGGCCAGGTGGTCCGTCTCGACGAGGTCGAAGGTGCGCCGGCTTCCGTTGTCAGATACCTGCCCGCGGTTCTCAAGGACCGCCCACAGCCGCGCCTGATCACCGCCCTCCTTGATGAACACGATCCAGAACCTCGGCGGTACCGCGGGGAAGAACCGGCGGTCTGAGGTCTGGTCGCGTGTGTAGGCGAGGATCTCCTCGTCGGTGGAGTCTGCATGGATGCCGTCGTGTTCGCGGCTGTACGCGTGGCGGATCGCGATCGCGTCGAGAGGGTCGATACCCGCGTGAGCCAGGATCGGGGCGAGGGTCAGCGGCGTCATGAGCAGTTGCCCGAGCTCCACGACGTCAGCGGACCATAGTTCCCGTCGAGCGCGGGCTCGAGAACGCCGGTCACGAATCCGCGCGACGGATCCTCGACGAACATGTCGAACGCTTCTGTGTAGGTCACATCGATGGCTAGGTGCAGGTTCTCGGTTGCCGCGTCCTCGTCACCGCCCACGTGGGCCGTTATCGCTGCTGACCCGTAGGCGCACTGGGCGAGGAAGTAGGGCGTGATGTATCCATTTCCGGCTTCGTATTGAGTCGGTTCGCTCGGCGGCCCGCCTTGGTATTCGGTGGGGAAGGTG
The DNA here is from genome assembly GCF_017355965.1 of Desertivibrio insolitus. Lineage (GTDB taxonomy): Bacteria > Actinomycetota > Actinomycetes > Actinomycetales > Microbacteriaceae > JAFIQW01. The sequence continues at coordinate 241,740 of NZ_JAFIQW010000004.1, read as the reverse complement.
AACCCCTCTGGCAGAGGGAGGGGGAACGAGTCGATTGCACGCTGGTACTCGGCGCTGATACCGGCGTAGTCGGTGACGCCGTCCGCGAGCACCTCGTCCGCAAGGCCCTCACCAATCAGCTCAGCGGGTGGGGTGTAGTCGGAGGCGGCGGCCGTCTCGGAAGGCGAGGGAGTCAGCGTCGGGGGCACGACCGGCGCTGAACCAGCTTCCGACCCTGCGCATCCGACCAGCGCGAACGTCACACCCGCAATAGCTGCCAAGGTCGAGAGGGACCGATTCTTCACACCTGAACGCTATCGAATGCACCGACACGTGCGACCGAGCGGCAGCAATGCGCGGTTTCCCCCAACGCCATCAGCATCAGCGCGGCGCTCACGTCAGCTGAGCCGATTCGACCAGCAAAAGTGTGAGGTGGGCCCTGCCGGGCTCGAACCGACGACATCCACGGTGTAAACGTGGCGCTCTACCAACTGAGCTAAAGGCCCCTTCGCCGCAAAGCGGCGCACTCATCGTAGCCGCCGCGCCGCCGTGGCTTCTCCCACCTGGCGCGGAGGCAGAACCCAGGGCTCGGGCGCACCGTGGAGTCATGGCTGGAATGGATGACCTCGGTAAGAAGGCTGGCGACGCACTGAACTCGGACAAGGGGGAACAGGCGAGCGACAAGGCGCTCGGCGGAGCCGCGGACCGCGCGGATGACGCGACCGGCGGCAAGCACGGCGACCAGATCGACAAGGCGCAGAACGCGGCGGACTCGAAGCTCGGCGACAAGTGATCGATCGGCCGGCGGAGGATCCTTCCTCCTCAGGCCGTCCCGCCGCCTGCGCGATCAGCGCCGGCGGCGGCTGAACAGCACGAGCAGCAGCCCGGCCCCGGCGACGGCGGCGACGAGCGCCGTCCGCGAGCCTACCGAGCCGCTCTCGACGCGAGTCGACTCGTCCTCGCCCGACTTCATGAACGGCAGGTGTTCGAGGGCGTGGCCCGCACCGGTCAGCCCCTTGCTGACGGCGCGGAGGGCGGGCGGATCGACCCGCGCGGCGTACCGGGCGGCGTCGACGAGGTCGCGCGTGCGGTCGACGATCGAGAGAGGCAGGGCCGCGATCACGTTGCCGGGTGGGCGCCGGGCGACCACGGGGTGAGCGCGGGTGGGCGCGATGCGGCGCACGATCTCCCAGTACAGGCCGAGCCGGCGCAGCTCCCACCGGTCGACGACTGACTGCAGCCGCGGGAAGAGCTCGTCCTCCTCGTCGCGCACGTCTTCGCGCAGCACCTCGGTCAGCCGGTCGAGCACCTCGGAGCGCTCCAGCGTGCCGTGCTCGAGAGTCTCGAGCCGGGTGACGAGCTCGTTCACCTCCTGGTGCTCGCGCTCGACGGCGAGCGTCAGTTCCTCGCCGTCGTCGAGGGTGCGGCGCATCACCGGCCACAGCACCGACTCCTCGGCGAACGCATGCGGGAAGACCAGGGCGTAGATGTCGAGCAGCACCCGCTCCTGGTCGGCACCCTCAGAACCCTCGAGCCGCTGCAGCAGCTCGTCGAGCTCGATGTGGTCCTTCTTCTGCCGGGTCAGCACGCTGAGCCTGCCACCCAACTGCTCGACGCTCTGTTCTGCGATCGACGGATGCATCGTGGCTCCTCTGCGCGGGACGGGTCCCTCGACTGTTGCAGCCGGAGTTGAGCGAAGGCCGAGGAAACCTCAGGCAGGGCTCACGCGGTGACGGGCACCAACTGGCGCACGGCCTCGCGGTAGGCGGCGATCGGCCGCGCCTCGCCCGGCGCGGTGATGAAGCTCGCGCGGATCGTGCCGGCGGTGTCGATGAGGAAGGTGGCGCGTGTGGCGAAGCCCTTGTTCTCGAGGAACACGCCGTACTCCTTCGACACGGCCCCGTGCGGCCAGAAGTCGGCGAGCAGCGTGAAGTCGTAGCCCTCCTCCTCCGCGAACGCGCGCAGCGTCGCCTTGGAGTCGACGGAGATCGCGATCAGCTCGACGCCGTTCTCCTTGAACAGGGCGATGTTGTCGCGCAGCGCGCACAGCTCGCTCGTGCAGGTCGAGGAGAACGCGAGCGGGAAGAAGACCAGCGCGACGGGCCGCACACCGCGGAACTGCGACAGCCGCACGCGCTCGCCGAACTGGTTCGGCAGATCGAAGTCCGGTGCCTGGGTCTCGTTCTCGAGAGCCATTTCGATTCGAATCCTTCCGGGTCCGCGCCACAGCGGACCGCCGGACGGCCATGCTACGCCTCCCCCGCACGCCTGGCAGGCCGCGCCGCAGCAGGGAAACGGATGCCGCTGCGCCCGCCGCGAAACATCCGGAAGCCCCTCCTGCGCACGGCGGGTCGGCCGCGCGTTCTAGGATTGTCCGGTCCCCCGACAACGCGCACCGTGACCCGGTGCCCGTAGCGTGGGCACTGTCTGTTGGACGAACGATAAGAGGTCAACGGTGACGGTAAACCCGCAGGACCCCTACTCGGTGAACAGCACCGACCAGGACCCTGAAGAGACCGCCGAATGGCAGGAGTCCCTCGACGCACTCGTCGAGGCGCACGGTCGGGGCAGGGCCCGCGAGATCATGCTGAGCCTGATCGAGCGCTCCCGGAAGCTGCAGCTCGGGGTGCCGATGGTGCCGACGACCGACTACGTCAACACGATCGCGCCAGAGGACGAGCCGGAGTTCCCCGGCAACGAGGAGCTCGAGCGCGACTACCGCCGGTGGATCCGATGGAACGCCGCGATCACCGTGCACCGCGCCCAGCGCCCCGGCATCGCGGTCGGCGGCCACATCTCCACGTACGCGTCGTCCGCGGCGCTCTACGAAGTGGGGCACAACCACTTCTTCCGCGGCCAGGACCACCCCGGCGGCGGAGACCAGATCTTCTACCAGGGCCACGCCTCCCCCGGCATGTACGCCCGCGCCTACCTCGAGGGACGCCTCGGCACCGAGCACCTCGACGGTTTCCGTCAGGAGAAGTCGCACGCCCACGGCGGCCTCAGCTCCTACCCGCACCCGCGGCTCATGCCCTACTTCTGGCAGTTCCCGACGGTGTCGATGGGCCTCGGCCCGATCAACGCGATCTACCAGGCGCAGTCGAACAAGTACCTGACCAACCGCGGCATCAAGGACGCGTCCGACCAGCAGGTCTGGGCGTTCCTCGGCGACGGCGAGATGGACGAGGTCGAGTCGCGCGGCGCCCTGCAGTGGGCCGCCAACGAGAAGCTCGACAACCTCAACTTCGTCATCAACTGCAACCTGCAGCGCCTCGACGGCCCCGTGCGCGGCAACGGCAAGATCATCCAGGAGCTCGAGAGCTTCTTCCGCGGCGCCGGCTGGAACGTCATCAAGGTCGTCTGGGGCCGTGAGTGGGATGACCTGCTCCGTCGCGACACCGAGGGCGCGCTCGTCGACCTGATGAACCGCACGCCCGACGGCGACTACCAGACCTACAAGGCGGAGTCCGGCGCCTACGTGCGCGAGAACTTCTTCGGGCGCGACCCGCGCGCGCTCGAGCTCGTCAAGGACTTCTCCGACGAGCAGATCTGGAACCTCAAGCGCGGCGGCCACGACTACAAGAAGGTCTACGCGGCCTTCAAGGCGGCGACCGAGCACAAGGGCCAGCCCACCGTCATCCTCGCGAAGACGGTCAAGGGCTACGGCCTCGGCCCGAGCTTCGAGGGACGCAACGCGACCCACCAGATGAAGAAGCTCACGCTCGACAACCTCAAGCAGTTCCGCGACGAGATGCGCATCCCGATCACGGACGCGCAGCTCGAGGAGAACCCGTACCTGCCGCCGTACTACCACCCGGGCCCCGACAACGAGGCCGTGCAGTACATGCACGAACGCCGCCGCGCTCTCGGCGGCTACGTGCCCGAGCGCCGCTCGAAGTACACGCAGGTCGCGATCCCCGAGAACAGCGCGTACGACGTGGTCAAGAAGGGCTCCGGCAAGCAGGAGGTCGCCACCACGATGGCGTTCGCCCGCCTGCTGAAGGACCTGCTGCGAGTCAAGGGCTTCGGCAGCCGCATCGTGCCGATCATCCCCGACGAGGCGCGCACCTTCGGTATGGACGCGTACTTCCCGACCTCCAAGATCTACAACCCGAACGGCCAGAACTACACCTCGGTCGACCGGGAGCTGCTCCTCGCCTACAAGGAGAGCCCGCAGGGCCAGATCGTCCACGTCGGCATCAACGAGGCCGGCGCCACCGCGGCGTTCACCGCCGCGGGCACGTCGTACTCGACGCAGGGCGAGGTCCTCGTGCCGGTCTACGTCTTCTACTCGATGTTCGGGTTCCAGCGCACCGGTGACGCCTTCTGGGCGGCCGCCGACCAGATGGCGCGCGGCTTCATCATCGGCGCGACGGCGGGACGCACCACCCTGACCGGTGAGGGCGCCCAGCACGCCGACGGCCACTCGCCGCTGCTCGCGTCCACGAACCCGGCGATCGTCACGTACGACCCCGCCTACGGCTACGAGCTCGGACACATCGTCCGCTCCGGCATCGAGCGGATGTACGGCGGACAGCACGCCGACCCGAACGTCATGTACTACCTCACGGTGTACAACGAGCCCATGGTCCAGCCGGCCGAGCCGGAGAACCTCGACGTCGACGGCGTCATCCGGGGCATCTACAAGCTCCGCGACGGCCAGGCCGAGGGCACCAAGGCGCAGATCCTCGCCTCCGGCGTCGGTGTGCCGTGGGCGCTCGAGGCTCAGGAGCTGCTCGCGAACGACTGGGGCGTGTCGGCGGATGTCTGGAGCGTCACCTCGTGGAACGAGCTGCGCCGCGACGGCGTCGCTGTGGAGGAGCACAACTTCCTCAACCCGAACGAGGACGAGCAGGTCCCCTACGTCACGCAGAAGCTGCAGGGCGCCGAGGGACCGGTCGTCGCGGTGAGCGACTTCATGCACGCCGTGCCCGACCAGATCCGTCCGTTCGTGCCGAACGACTTCGCGACCCTCGGTGCCGACAACTTCGGCTTCTCCGACACGCGCGCTGCCGCCCGTCGCTTCTTCAAGATCGACGGACCGTCGGTGGTCGTCCGCACGCTCGAGATGCTCGCCAAGCAGGGCAAGGTCGACCGCAGCCTCGCTCAGCAGGCGATCGACCGCTACCGCCTGCACGACGTCACGGCCGGCACCAGCGGGTCGGCCGGGGGCGAGAGCTAGGCCTCCTTGGCGAAGACCCGTGCGGAGACCCTCGCCTGGTTGCGGACCATCTCCGGTGAACTCGCGACCGCGACACTGAAACGACTCGACGAGACGCTGCCCTGGTACGGCGACATGCCACCAGGGCGGCGCTCGGCGGTCGGCCTCGTCGCGCAGGCGGGCATCTCGTCGTTCATCCAGTGGTACGACGACCCCACCTCGCAGCCCTGGATCGCCGCGGACGTCTTCGGCGCCGCCCCGCGCGAACTCCTGCGCTCGGTCAGCCTGCAGCAGACGCTGCAGCTCATCCGCGTCGTCGTCGAGGTCGTCGAGGACAGGATCAAGTCGGGCGACGCCAGCCTGCGCGAGGCGATCCTGCTCTACAGCCGCGAGATCGCCTTCGCGGCTGCCGACGTCTACGCCCGCGCGGCGGAAGCCCGTGGTCTCTGGGACGCCCGGCTCGAGGCACTCGTCGTCGATTCGATCCTCGCCGGCGAGCACGATGAGGAACTGCCGAGCCGGATCGCCGCGCTCGGCTGGCACGGCCACGGCGAGGTCTCGGTGCTCGTCGGCACGACGCCGCGCCAGCTCGATGTCGACCAGCTGCGCCGCACCGCGCGGCACCAGGAGGCCGACGTCCTCATCGGCGTGCAGGGCTCCCGCCTCGTGCTCGTCATCGGTCGCGCCCAGCCCGCCAACGGCGAGGACGGCGAACCGACCGAGATGAAGGCCTTCATCGACATCGCCCACGAACTCGAGCCCGGCTTCGGCCCGGGTCACCTGGTGCTCGGACACGAGGTGCCGAGCCTCGTCGACGCGTCGAAGAGCGCGAAGGCGGCTCTCGCCGGGTTCGCCGTCGCGCGCTCGTGGCGCAAGGCGCCGCGCCCGGTGCTCGCCGACGACCTCCTGCCCGAGCGTGCGTTCGCCGGTGACCCGCAGGCCCGGTCGGCGCTCATCAACCGCATCTACAAGCCGCTCAAGGCCCACTCGACCGAGCTGCTGACGACGCTCTGGTGCTACCTCGACAACGGCCGCTCGCTCGAGGCGACCGCCCGGGAGCTCTTCGTGCACCCGAACACCGTGCGCTACCGGCTCAAGCGCGTGAGCGACGTCATCGGCTGGGACGCCACCGGCGCCCGCGAGGCGCTCATCCTGCAGGCCGCCCTCATCGTCGGCTCGATCGCCGACCACGACGGCCAGCCGAAGCGGCGCTGAATCGTCGCCTCCTGCGGAATCGTCGATCCCGCTGAACTGTCGATACCCACAACGGCTCGCCGCATCTTTAGTGCGAGGTCATCCAAGCCACCTCGGGAGAGGTTGGCATCATGGGTGAAATGATCGTCGTCGTGGCGCCCGGACAGGGCTCGCAGACCCCCGGTTTCCTCGAGCCCTGGCTTCTCGACGACGCCCGTCGCGAGCACCTCGACCGACTCTCGGATGCCGCAGGCATCGACCTCATCGCGCACGGCACGACCTCGGACGCCGACACCATCCGCGACACCGCGGTCGCGCAGCCGCTCATCGTCGCCGCGGGTCTGATGACCCTCGGCGCCCTGTTCGAGGACGGCCGCCGCGAGCGGATCGGCGGCATCGCCGGTCACTCCGTCGGCGAGATCACGGCCGCCGCCGGGGCCGGCATCCTGCCCGAGGCCGACGCGATGCGCTTCGTGCGCGCCCGCGGAGAGGCGATGGCGGATGCCGCGGGCCGCGCCGCGACCGGCATGAGCGCCGTGATCGGCGGCGACGAGGACGCCCTCCTCGCGAAGCTCGACACGCTCGGACTCGAGCCCGCCAACTTCAACGGCGCCGGGCAGATCGTCGTCGCCGGCGAGCTCGAGTCGCTCGGCGCACTGGCGCAGGACCCGCCGGCCGGCGCCCGCGTCATCCCTCTCCAGGTCGCCGGCGCGTTCCACACCCGCTGGATGGCGCCTGCGGTCGAGACGCTGCGCGAGGTCGCGTCGACGCTCGCTCCCGCCGACCCGTCGCTGACGATCTGGACCAACCACGACGCCTCCGTCGTCACCTCGGGCTCGGCGTTCGTCGAGCTGCTCGTCGGTCAGGTCTCCTCCCCCGTGCGCTGGGACAAGACGATGGAGTCGTTCGCGGCGAACGGAGTCTCCGGCATCATCGAACTCGCGCCGGCGGGCGCGCTCACCGGGCTCGCCAAGCGCGGCCTGCGAGGCGTGCCGACCGTCGCCGTGAAGACCCCCGACGACCTCCAGGCGGCCTACGACCTCCTCGACGCGAACGGCAGCGAATGAGCACCATCACCCTCAAGCAGTCCACCGGCCCGCAGTACACCCGCATCCGCGGGGTCGGCGCGGCACGGGGCGACCTGACGGTCACCAACCACGACATCATCGAGCCGATCAACTCCTCCGACGAGTGGATCCAGCAGCGCACGGGTGTCATCACCCGCAAGCGCGCGTCGAAGGGCATCGAGGCGATCGACCTGGCCGAGCAGGCCTCGCGCGAGGCGATCGAGAAGGCCGGCATCCGTCCCGAGCAGATCGGCGCCGTCGTCGTCTCGACGATCAGCAACACCGTGCAGACCCCGTCGCTCGCCGCGCTGCTGACTGAGCGGATCGGCGCGACCCCGGCTCCCGCCTACGACGTCAGCGCCGCGTGCGCCGGCTACACCTACGGCATCGCGCAGGCAGACTCGCTCGTGCGCGCCGGACTGGCCGAGTACGTGCTGGTCGTCGGCGCCGAGAAGCTCAGCGACTTCGCCAAGCCCACCGACCGCACCATCTCCTTCCTGCTGGGCGACGGCGCGGGCGCCGCGGTGGTCGGTCCGAGCGACAGCCCCGCCATCGGTCCGAGCATCTGGGGCTCCGACGGCTCGAAGTGGGACGCCGTGGGCATGGACAGCCCCCTCGCGAAGTACCGCGACGGCGCCGGCGAGGTCGACTGGCCCACCCTGCGCCAGGAGGGCCCGACGGTCTTCCGCTGGGCGGTCTGGGAGATGGCGAAGGTCGCCAAGCAGGCGATCGACGCCGCCGGCATCACCCCCGACGACCTCGCCGCCTTCATCCCGCACCAGGCGAACATGCGCATCATCGACGAGCTCGCGAAGCAGCTGAAGCTGCCCGAGCACGTCGCGATCGCCCGTGACATCGCCACGACCGGCAACACGTCGGCCGCCTCGATCCCCCTCGCGACGCACCGCCTGCTCGAGGAGAACCCGCAGCTCTCCGGAGGGCTCGCCCTCCAGATCGGCTTCGGCGCCGGACTCGTGTTCGGAGCCCAGGTCGTCGTGCTGCCCTGACGCGCACCCGCGCACCGAACGGTGCCCGCGACATCCGCCCCTAGGCTGATTAGCGGTCACAACGACACCCCCAAGGAGAAAACATGGCTCTGTCCAACGAGGAAGTGCTGGCCGGCCTGGCCGAGCTGATCAACGACGAGACCGGCATCGCCACCGACACCGTCGAGATGGACAAGTCGTTCACGGACGACCTGGACATCGACTCCATCTCGATGATGACGATCGTCGTCAACGCGGAGGAGAAGTTCGACGTGAAGATCCCCGACGAAGAGGTCAAGAACCTCAAGACCGTCGGTGACGCCGTCTCCTTCATCACCAACGCCTCGCAGCAGTAGTGCGCACCCGGGCGTCCACACGGGGCGCCCGGGTCGCTCGTCCCTCTCGGAGTAGTCGTATGACCAAGAAGATCGTCGTCACCGGTATGGGCACGACGAACCCGCTCGGCGGGAACGTCGGTGACACCTGGACCGCCCTGCTCGCCGGGGAGTCCGGAGTGCGCCCCCTCGAACAGGAGTGGGTCTCGAAGTACGAGATCCCCGTCACGTTCGCCGCACAGGTCAAGGTGCCCGCCGTGGACGCTCTCGAGCGCCACGAGGTCAAGCGCCTCGACCCGGGCAGCCAGTTCGCCCTCATCGCAGCGCGCGAGGCCTGGGCGGATGCCGGGCTGTCGGAGGACATCGACCCGCTCCGCGTCGGCGTCGACTTCGCCACCGGCATCGGCGGCGTGTGGACCCTGCTCGACGGCTGGGACACGCTGCGCGAGCGCGGCCCTCGCCGTGTGCTCCCCATGACCGTTCCGATGCTCATGCCGAACGCGCCCGCCGCGGCGATCAGCATGCACATCCCCTCCCGTGCCTACGCGCGCACCGTCGTCTCGGCCTGCGCCTCCGGCACCGAATCGATCACCAACGCCTACGAGCACCTGCAGGCCGGACTCGCCGACGTCGTGCTCGCCGGCGGCACCGAGGCGGCCATCCACCCGATGCCGATCGCGGCGTTCGCCTCGATGCAGGCCCTCTCCCGCCGCAACGACGACCCGACGCGCGCGTCGCGCCCCTACGACACGGCCCGCGACGGCTTCGTGCTCGGCGAGGGCGCGGGCGTGCTCGTGCTCGAGACCGAGGAGCACGCGAAGGCCCGCGGCGCCCGCATCTACGCGGAGCTCGCCGGCGGCGCCGTCACGAGCGACTCGTACCACATCACCGCTCCGGACCCCGAGGGCTCGGGCGCCGCGCGTGCGATGAAGGCCGCGCTGGAGCAGGCGGGGGCGAGCCCGGCGGATGTCGCGCACATCAACGCCCACGCCACCAGCACGCCGGTCGGCGACGTCGCGGAGTTCCACGCGCTCGAGCGCATCTTCGGCGACCGTGTCGGGCAGATCCCCGTCTCGGCGACGAAGGGTGCGCACGGCCACCTGCTCGGCGGCACGGGTGCCCTCGAGGCGATCCTCACGGTCAAGGCGCTGGCGGAGCGCACCGCTCCCCCGACGATCAACCTCGACGACAAGGACCCCGAGGTCGCCCTCGACGTGGTCACCTCCCCGCGCGAGCTGCCCGCCGGCGATCTGCTGGCGATCAGCAACTCGTTCGGCTTCGGCGGCCACAACGCCGTCGTCGCGTTCCGCACGGTCTAGGCCTGCACGGTTCGGACCGCGAATAAACGAAGCGGCGCACCCAGGACATCCCCGTCCCTGGGTGCGCCGCTTCGTTCGTCTTCGCGGCCGGCGCTGGGATCAACCGACCTTGTGCAGCCAGACCACCGGGTTGTCGTCGCTGGCGTGGCGGAATGGCTCGAGCTCGTCGTCCCACGCCTGCCCGAGAGCGAGGCGCAGTTCGCGGTGCAGCTCGAGGGTGTTCGACCCGGCGACCTCCATCGCGTAGCGCACGCGGTCCTCGGGGATCACGACGTTGCCGGCGGAGTCGGTCTGCGCGAAGAAGATTCCGAGGTCGGGCGTGTGCAGCCAGCGGCCGCCGTCGGCGCCGGGCGACGGGTCCTCGGTCACCTCGTAGCGCAGGTGCTCCCACCCACGCAGCGCGCTCGCGATCTCGGCGCCGGTGCCCTGCTCGCCCTCCCAGTAGAACTCGGTGCGCATGGCACCGGGAAGGATCGGCTGCGGCATCCAGCGGAAGTTCACGGCACGACCAAGAGCGCGACCTGCTGCCCACTCCAGGTGGGGGCAGAGCGCGCGGGGAGAGGAGTGCACGAACAGCACTCCTCGCGCATATGCAGCAGCCACGGTTCCTCCATCTCGTCAGGTGCGACTTCCCCATCGACCTGGGCGAAACACGAGTTCCCGTATTTGCGGTTGTACCCGCATCATTCCAGATGTCCCCCGCGGATTACAAGCCTGTGATTCAGTAGGCTCGCCGGGTGCGCATCGCCATCGTCTGCGACTACTTCCTCGACTACGTCGGCGGAGCGCAGACGTCGATCGACGCCCAGCGGGATGCGTTGCGCGAGGCGGGGCACGAGGTGCTGCTCCTCGCCCCCGAACGCCGCGACCCCACCCCGGGCAGCCCGCGCCCGGACATCCGGCTCACCGCGCTCGGCGCTCTCCCCGGGCTCGACCTCCCCGTCGTGCCCAACACCGCGAAGCTGCGGCGGCGGTTGCGCTTCGCCCTCGCGCAGGTGGACGTCGTGCACGTGCAGACCGAGTTCGGGCTCGCGCACGCGGCGACCGACGTCGCCCGCGAGCTCGGCATTCCGGTCGTGCACACCGTGCACACGTTCTACTGGGCGACGGATGCCCCGGCGCAGGGCCCGCTCGCGGCGGCATCCGCTCCCCTGCTGCGGGCGCTGACGGGGCATCCGCTGCCGACGGAATCCCTGTCGCCCAAGCCGATGGAGTCGGTGCTGCGGAACCTCACGCTCGGGATGGCGCGACGGGCGGACCTCGTGCTCTCGCCGTCTGCGCACCAGGCCTCCGACCTCCGCGCAGCGGGAGTCGAGGCGTCCGTCGAGGTGGTGCCGAACCCGTCGCCCTCCGTCGTGGCCGTGCCCGCTCCCCTGCCCGCGTGCCCACGCTTCCTCTGGGTCGCGCGGTGCGAGCCCGAGAAGCGCCCGCTGGAGGTGGCCCGCGCCGCCGTCGCCGCGCTCGAGCGCTCCCCCGGGGCATTCACCCTGTCCTTCGCCGGTGGCGGCTCGCTGCTCGGCGAGCTGCGGGAGCTGTGCGACGGACGCCCGGAGCTCGAGGTGCTCGGGCCTGTCGAGCGCGACCACGTCGCCACGCTGCTCGACGAGGCGAGCGCGTTCGTGCTCTCGAGCGTCGGCTTCGACAACCAGCCGATGACGGTGGCGGAGTCGATCGGGCGCGGGCGCGGAGTGCTTTACTGCGACGCGCGGCTCACCGAGGGACTCACGGCGGCGGGCTACCTCAGCGGGCCGTCGGTCGAGGAGCTGACGGAGTCGCTGCTGCACCTCGCGACGGATGCCGCCGAGCTCGAGCGCCTGGCGGCCGCGGCGCGGGCCAGCGCCGACGCCTTCTCGCCGCGGCGCTACGTCGAGCGCGTGACGGGGTTGTATCAGTCCTTCGCGTCGGCGTAGCTCCGCACCGTCGCGACGGACAGCCGGAACTCGATGGGAAACGAGCCGAAGAGCAGGCGACCCGCCTCGTCGGCGGCCGCCTGCACCGCCTGGGCAACCTCGGCGGCCAGATGCTCGGGCGTGTGCACGATGACCTCGTCGTGGAGGAAGAAGACGAGGTGCGGCCGGTCGGTGAGCTGCCCGTCGCCGGGCTGCCCTGCGCCGAGCTGCCAGAGCCGCCGCCGCAGGGAGCCGAGCCAGCACAGCGCCCATTCCGCGGCGGTGCCCTGCACGACGAAGTTGCGGGTGAACCTGCCCCAGGCTCGGGAGTCGCCCCGCGCGCGACGCTCGTCGAGCTCGGACGCCTCGTCGCCGTACGCGCTCGCCTGCACCCGTTGCCATTCGCTGCCGGGTTTCGGAGACGAGCGGCCGAGCCGAGTCGAGACGCGCTCCCCTCGCTCGCCGGCCCGCGCCGCCTCCTCGACGAGCCCGATCGCTCGCGGGTAGGCGCGGGCGAGCCTCGGCAGCATCCGGCCGCTCTCGCCGCTCGTGCCGCCGTACATCGCGCCGAGCATGCCGTACTTCGCCTGCTCGCGCCGTTCGACGGCGCCCGAGCGCACCATGCCCTCGTAGAGGTCGGTGCCCTGGCCCGCCTTGGCCATGGCGGTGTCGCCCGCCATGGCGGCGAGCACCCGGGGCTCGAGCTGGGCGGCGTCCGCGACGACGAACGTCCACCCCTCGTCGGCGAGCACGGCGCCGCGCACGTGCTGCGGCAGTTGCAGCGCTCCCCCGCCGTTCGAGGCCCAGCGGCCGGTGACGACGCCGCCGGGCACGAAGACCGGGCGGAAGCGGCCACCGCTCACCCAGGTGTCGAGCCAGTGCCATCCGTTCGCAGCGAGCAGGCGTGCGAGCTTCTTGTACCGCAGCAGCGGCTCGATCGCCGGATGCTCGACGCGCTCGAGTTCCCACGACCGGGTCGAGCGGGCCTCGATGCCCGCGCGGCGGAGTGCCGCGAGCAGAGCCGCGGGCGAGTCCGGGTTGACGGTGTCGTCGTCGAGCGCGCGCCGCACCTCGTCGAGCGTCGACTCGAGCCGCGCCGGGCGGAGCCCGGGTGCCGGCCGCGGGCCGAGCAGGTCGGAGAGGAGGCGGTCGTGCACGTCCGCGCGCCAGGGCAGGCCCGCGTGGGTCATCTCGGCCGCGAGGAGCGCGCCGACGGATTCCGCGGCGAGCAGCAGCGCGATCCGCCCGGGCTCGGGCGAGCCGTCGACCGCCGCCTGCTGGGCGGCGAACTCGGCGAGCACCTCGTCGCGGTCGGGCTCCGCATCGCCGCCGCCGAGGTCGAACAGGGCGCCGGGATCCGCCGCACCGACGCCCGGGGCGTCCCAGGTCGATCGCGGCGCGGTCGCGAGCGACGATTCCGTGGTGAACACCGAGTTGCGGAGGATCGCGTGGCAGAGCCGGAGGTCGACGCAGCGCTCGACTCGCACGCCCGCGGCGAGGAGCGGCGGGTACCACCGGGCGGTGTCGTCCCACACCCACCGCGGCCGGTCCGCCTCGAGGGCGGTCACCACGGCGGGAAGCGCACGCCGGGGGTGCTCCTCCGAGCGCACCAGGGCGCCGGACGCGTCGAGCACCGTCAGCGCGGCGGCATCCGGATCACCGGCGCGGCTGAGGACGGCGAACACGCAGCCATCCTCCCCCGAGCCGCCGTCACCGGCCGACCCACGCCGTCGGCGGCGACACCGATCAGTGCAGCAGAGAGCCGTCCTTCGCGAGCACGTTCTTCTCGCCCGCCTCGATCGGGATCGCGAAGCGGTTCTGCTTCGGCGGCAGCGGGCAGTTGAAGTGGTAGCTGAAGGCGCAGGGCGGCAGCACCGCGCGGTTGAAGTCCAGCGTCACCGTGCCGTCGTCGCGCGGCGTGACGAAGAGGAAGCGTCCGACCGAGTAGGTGCTGTCGCCGTTCGTGGCGTCCGCGAACACGAGCTGCAGCGCCTTGCCCGACTTGAACGCAACGAGGGCGTAGTCGGCGCCGTCGAGGGTGAAGCGGATCTCGCCGGGGATAACCCGCTCGCGGGTGCGGCCCTCGTCCTTCAGATGCGAGAAGCCGACGGTGAGTCCGCCCGGCACCTCCTCGAAGCGGGCCTCGATCACCCAGCGCGGGTCGTACGGGAAGACGTCGATGCCGCCGAAGCGCTGGATGTCCTCGCTCGCGGAGTCCCACACGCGGAGGCCGTAGCCGCCCTCCTCGTTCGCGATCACGAAGCCGGTGACGTTGTCGCTGAACCGGATGTCGCTGGGATTGACGGCGTCCCGGCCGGCCACGATGACCTGACCCTCCACGAGCGCCCCGTCGACGAGGATGCCGTCCGCGGTGTCCGCGGTCAGCAGCAGCCCGGACTGCCCGTTGGGCAGCGGCGCCCACACTCCCGGCACGCCCCACACGGTCTGCTCGTGGTCGATCCACTGGGTGTTGACGAGGGCGAGGTTGCCCTGCGAGCGCACGACCGCCTGCTCGCGCCGACGGTGGAACTGCTCGTGCTGAGTGACCGGATCGGTCGTGGATGCGGTCATCGGGTCATCCTTCCCATCGGGACGACGGATGCAACCGGGCAGCCGCCCCCGCTATTTCTGCTTCTTCGCCGCCTGCTTCCGAGCCTTGCGCTCCATGCGCTCCCGGCGGCGCTTCTCGGGCCACGAGTGCGGCCGCGAGTTCGCGTGGTCGTGCGCGAGCCGGATCTCCAGCCCCTTGAGCACGTCCTTCGCCTCGGCATCCGCCTTCTTCTCGATGACGGCCGTCGACCGCGGCGGAAGCTGCAGGGTCTCCTCCGCCGGGATGCCGGCCTGCAGCTGGCGGCCGCGCTCGAGTTCGGCGTCGAGCTCGGCCCCGAAGAGGAGGGCGTTGTTACTGATCCAGATCCACAGCAGGAAGATGATGACGCCGGCGAGCGAGCCGTACGTCGAGGCGTAGCTCGAGAAGTTCGCGACGTAGAAGAAAAAGCCGACGCTCGCGAGCGCCCAGATGAACAGGGCGAAGCCGGCGCCGACGCTGATCCAGCGGAACTTCGGCTGCTGGACGTTGGGCGAGAAGTAGTACAGGATCGCGATCACGACGACGCCGATCACGACGACCACTGGCCACTTCAGGATGTCCCACAGGAACACCACCTGGGGCCCGAGCCCGACGATGCTGCCGATGGTCTCGGCGACAGGACCGCTGAGCACCACGAGGATCGCCGCGACCACGAGCAGCACGACCGCGATCGTCGTCACGAGCAGCTGGGTCGGGCGCAGCACGAGCGGCGAGCGACCCTCCTGCACCTCGTAGATGCGGTTGCTGGCGCGGGAGAACGCGCCGACGAAGCCGGAGGCGGACCAGAGGGCGCCGAGGATACCCGTGACCAGGCCGAGGCCGGCGGCGGGCGCATTGGTCGTCTGCTCGATGATCCCGCGGAGGATCGTCATGAACTCGCTCTCGTTCGCGCCGCCGCCACCCATGAGCGTCTGCACGAATCCGAGCACCGACTCCGTGGTCTGCTGCGGGTCGCTGAACAGCCCGAGCACGGAGACGAAGGCCAGCAGCGCGGGGAAGATCGAGAGCACCGTGTAGTACGTCAGCGCGGCGGCCAGGTCGGTGCACTGGTCGTTGCTGAACTCACGGAACGTCTTGCCGAGCACGTAGGTCCACGAGCGCTTCTTGATGTCGGTGATGCTGTCGGGCTTGCGGGGGTCGTCCGGGTTCGGCGCGGCCGAACCTTTGGCTGCCGTCTCCTGGGTGTCACTCATCGTCGTTGCCGTCTCTGTCGAATACGAGGGCGCCGACGACGAACAGGCCCATGAGCCCGATGCCGGCGGCGGTCGCGAGGAAGGCGGTGGGGTTGGTGCCGTAGTCGCGCTTCCAGGTCGCGAGCGCCCGGTAGTAGTGGGCGCGGAAGTCGAGCCTGCCCTTCAGCTCCTCGACGGAGCGCTCCACGCCCTCGCGGGTCTGCGCGATGTGCAGCCGCAGTTCGGCGGGACTCAGTAGCGAGGGGTCGAAGTCGTCGGCCATTGCGCTCCTTTCGGGAACCCGCGGGTGCACGGGCTGCTTTTCACGGTACGACCCCGCCCCTGGCATCCCGAACTCGAGGAGCCGACATACAAGGTTCTCTCAGTAAGACCGGGCGCGCCCCGGAAACGAGAAAGCACCGCCGGGCGAAGGCCCGACGGTGCTCTCGACTGCGTCGATCGGCTCAGCTCAGGATGATGAGGACCGCCAGCAGGAACATCACGAGCAGGAGCGGCGCGAACACCGTGATCCCCAGCACGATCAGCGAGAAGTAGCGCCAGCTCCTGGGCTCGGCGTTCCACGACGCCCACACCCCGACGGCGGCGACGATGATCCCGATGAAGGTCAGCACCGCGAACGTCGCGATGAGTTCGCGGGTCTCGCTGAAGGCGCCGATGATGGCGAGCAGCGAGGCGAGCAGCACGATGCCGAGCCCGACGAGCGGGAGCACCCGCGCGACGGTCGAGCGAGAGTGCGGCGTGCCGAACTGCAGGCCGGGGAAGCTCGGGACGTGCAGGGACGGCTCGCCGCGGGGCTCACGCGGAGGGCGCGGGGGCTTGGGCTCGCGCTGCGGGCGCGGCTGCTTCTGCTCGCGCGGCGGCTGCGGCGCCTCCTGGCGCGGCTCGCTCGGCTGCTGCGGCGGCGTCACCGGAACGCTGCCGCTCGTCTGCGCGTCATCCGTCGCCGTCGTCGTGGTGGCGGGAGCGGGGTCCTGGCTCGAGCTCGACTCGGCGACAGGCGGAGCTGTCGGCGTCTCGGTCGTCGAGTTCAGCGACGAGAAGATGCGGAGGTCGCCGGTGTCGTTGGGCCCGAGCGGGCCGGTGCTCCCCGTCGGCGCGGACTCGTCGGCCGTACCCGGCTCGGCGAGCGGCGACTCATCCCTCGCCGGGGTGCGGTCTTCACGCGACACGACGACGGTGTCGTCGAGATCACGTTCGAGCGTCGGCAGCACAGCCGTGCGCTGCTGGTCGGGCGCGTCGTCGTCCGCTCCCGGCTCGGTCGTGGGCAGGCTGCCGGTCGGCGCGTAGTAGTCGGTCCACTGCGTCCCGTCCCACCACCGCATGGCACCGTCAGGTGTTGCGTAGTAGCCGGCGGGCGGCAGCTGCTGCTGGTCGGTCATCGCGGTCTCCCCTCGCGTGGACTTCTGTTCGTGATCCTACTGACGGAGAACTGAGCGCCCGCGGGAAGCCTGCCGAGTCGCGCTCACCACGCCCAGCCGGCGCCGAACGGGATCAGCAGCAGGGCGAAGGCGCCCAGCCCGAGACCGACCGCCGACGGGACGAGGCCGATTCCGCCGAGCCGCCGGCCCGCCCGGACCCCCGCGATGCCGAACGCGACGGCCAGCAGATCGAACGGCCCGCCGAGGAAGAGCCCGATGAAGAACGGGATGGGTGTGAACAGCAGGCCGAGGATGCCGAAGATGAGAGCGGAGATCGCGAACCCGTTCGGCGGCGGAGTGCGCTGCATGTCCATGGCGACGGACTGCGGCTGCCAGCCCCAGAAGCGGCTGCCGCGTCCGCGGTCGGCGCCGCTCTGGTCATCCGCCTGCCAGCCGCTGCGGCGCTCGCCGTCGGGGTGCTGTTCGTGCCGGTCCGCCACGCCTCGCACCCTAGCGCGAGCGGATGTCAGCGGGACGACGCACTACTCGGGGCAGTGCAAGCGGGTGGCCTGGTTCCCCGTGCCCCGCTCGATGCGGTGATCGGCGAGGAGTTTGCCGCAGAGCGGGCACGTGGGATCGGCCGGCGGCACGTACGGGGCCTCCTTCTTGCCGACGCCGACACCCACCTGAGCCGGCCCGGAGAAGATGTAGAAGAACCTGTTCCACCGGTCCCAGAACCCGCGCTTGCCGAACGGGTTGGTCGGGTCGCCCTGCTGTTGCCGCACGAATAGTTAGCGTACTAGCTAAACTGGCGGCATGCAGGATCCGCTCGCCCTCGACCGTCAGGTCTGCTTCGCCCTCGCGGCCGCGAGCCGCTCGGTGATCGGGCTGTACCGGCCGGTGCTCGAGCCGCTCGGGCTCACCCACCCGCAGTACCTCGTGATGCTCGCGCTGTGGGAGCGGAGCCCGCGCCGGGTGCGCGACCTCTCCGAGGACCTGCTGCTCGAGCCCGCGACGCTGAGCCCGCTACTCAAGCGCCTCGAGAAGGCGGGCCTGCTCGAGCGGCTGCGCTCGAGCGAGGACGAGCGCGCGCTCGCCGTGACGCTCACCGACGAGGGCCGCGCCCTGCGAAGTCGCGCCGAGGCGGTTCCCGGTCAGATCGTCGAGCGGCTGGGCGTCTCGGTCGAGGAGCTCGAGACGATGCGCGACGGGCTGATCACATTGCTGCGCGCGAGCGAGCGGGCCAGAGGCGCGGCTCCCATCGACGCCGTCGGCTGACGCACCCGGGCCGGCGACGCCTCAGCAGGATCCCCCACCGCCGTCACCGCCGCCGGCGTCCCCGAACCCGAATCCCGCCGCACCGGCCGACTGGTCGCCGTGGATGTCACGCGCCGGATTCTGCGCGGCAGCCTCCTCCGACCGATGCACGAGGTAGGCGAGCCCGAGGGCGGCGACCACGACCAGCGTGACGGCGAGGGCGGGGAGGACCTCCATGTCGAGATCGTAGGGGCGCCGGCGGCGCTGCGATACGCCCACTCCGTCGACGACCTGCCGCCGTCGCAATGAGCCGCGCACGGAGGCGGGTAGCACGACGGCGCGCGCACGGCCGACGAGCGGCCCCGCGCCTGGGCGAGCTCTCGCAGCCGATCATCACCGGCTACGGCGACGCGAGTCACGCCGTATCGGGGAATCGTTGACTTCGGCGTGCACCGCGGCCAGTATTGAGCAGCAGTGATACCGGTATCACGATGTCTCATCGCCGAGACAGCCACCACCAGCAAGAGGGGAAGACGAGTTGCTCGGCTTCAACAAAGAGGAAACCCAGGCCCAGCTGAAGAGCGCTATCGCCCTTCGCTCCGACATCGAGGAGACCGTCGCCTTCATCGACGAGCGCGGTTACGACAACATCTACTTCATCGGCGCCGGAGGCACGTACGCCGCGGTTCTGCCCTACGAGCTCTACTTCCAGGCGCGTTCCACGCTTCCCGTCCGTGCGGCGATCGGCAAGGAGCTCATGCTCACCCAGGATCCCGCGTTCGGGGAGCGATCGATCGCCGTCTTCACCTCGGTCTCCGGCACGACGGAGGACGTCGTCGAGGCGATCGAGTTCGCAAAGGAGAAGGGCGCCTACACCATCGCCTTCACCGGCATCGCCGACTCGCCCATCGCCACGGCGGTGGACCGCGCGCTCATCTCGGCTCCGAAGACGTGGTTCGACATCCAGCTGCTCCTGTTCACGACGGGGGTGCTCTCGCGCCGCGGTGAGTTCGAGGACTACGAGGCATTCGCGGACGAACTCTCGGCCCTGCCCGAGGCGCTCGTCGCTGCCGCCGAGCAGGCCGAGCCGATGGCCGAGGCGTTCGCGAAGAAGCACGCCGAGACCGACTACTACTTCGTCGTCGGGGCGGGGAACCTGTGGGGGTACGCCTACCTCTACTCCATGTGCGTGCTGGAGGAGATGCAGTGGCTTCGAACCTCCCGCGTGCACGGTGCCGAGTTCTTCCACGGCTCCCTCGAGCTCATCGAGAAAGACACCGCACTGCTGCTCTTCAAGGGCGAGGACCAGAGCCGCCCCCTGATGGACCGTGTGGAGAACTTCGCGGTCAAGTACAGCGATGACGTCACCGTCATCGACACCAGGGACTACGCGCTCGAAGGCATCAGCGAGCGCTTCCGCCCGTTCATCGGCCCGATGCTCGTCGACGTCGTCACCCACCGCATCAGCAAGCACCTCGAAGCCGTTCGCGGGCACTCACTCGATCTGCGCCGCTACTACCGCGTCGTCGAGTACTGATCCATCGACACCACCAGTGGCTGCGGGGCTCGAACGAGCCCCGCAGCCACTCGACTTCAGGAGTGCAACCGTGAGAGTTGCGGGATTCGGCGACAACATCGTCGACCGATTCATCGACCGCCAGGTGATGTATCCGGGCGGGAACTGTGTCAACTACGCCGTCTACGCGCGGCAACTCGGAGTCGACTCGTCGTACGTCGGGGTGTTCGGGAATGACGCGCACGGACGCCTGGTGCACCGGGTACTCGACAGCCTCGGCATCGACCTTCGCCTCTGCGTGATCCGCGACGGAGAGAACGGCGCGACGAACATCGAAGTCGTCGACGGCGAGCGATACTTCCGGGGCTGGAACGAGGGCGGGGTCACGACGACCGACCCATTCCGACTCACGGACGACCACATTCGCTACCTCAGCGGCTTCGATCTCGTCCACTCGAGCGTCTTCTCGGCTTCGGTGCCCGAACTCCCAGCACTGCGCCGGACCGGCGCCTTGATCTCCTACGACTTCTCCGACGACCCGGAACACCGCACCCCCGCATACCTCGCCGAGGTCGTCCCTCACCTCGACCTCGCTCTGCTGTCGTTCGCCGAGGAGGACGAGACCGAGATCGAGGAGGAGCTGCGCCGTGTCCGCTCGTACGGCTCGGCACTCGTGCTCGGCACCCGCGGCCCGAACGGCGCGATGCTCTTCGACGGGACGGAGATCCATAGCGTCCGCGCTGAGCCGATCGATCCGGAGCGATTCAAGGACACCATGGGGTGCGGCGACGCCTTCCTGGCCGCATTCACGCTCGCTCTGCTCCGCTCCGGCTGGACGCGCACGACAGGGCCGAGCAGCACGGCTATCGCGACTGCCCTCGAGTGCGCTTCGCGTTACGCGGCTCTGCAGTGCTACGTCGAGGGCGCGTTCGCGCACGGGTGCAGCTTCGCCGACGCAGAATAGAGACGACATGCCCGACGAGAGGACGGACCGGATGCAGAAGCAGCGTGGCCGATGAGCTCCGAACGGCCGCGGCCACCCGCCTCGCCCACGATCTCGGAGGTGGCCGCCGCAGCAGGGGTCGGGCGCGCAACGGTCGCCCGCAGCCTCGGTAACTACGGCTCCGTCAGCGAGGCGACACGGTCCCATGTGCTCGCCGTCGCGGCACGGCTCGGCTATCGCGTCAACAGCCTCGCCCGCAGTATGACGACCGGCGTCACCAAGACCCTCGGCGTGGTGCTCGCCGACGTGGCCAATCCCTTCTTCGCCGGCGTGCTCCGAGGGCTTTCCGATGCTGCGAAGCAGGAGGGCTACGACATCCTGGTGCTCAGCACCAACGAGGAACTCTCCGAGGAGAAGGCCGCGGTCGGGCTGCTCCTCGACAAACAGGTCGACGGCCTCATCGTCGCCTCCGCCGCGACGAGAAACGACGACCTCGCCCACCTGCAGGCGGTGAGGGAGCGCGGAGTTCCGATCGTGCTCATCGATCGCCTCCTCGCCGGATTCGACGCCGACTCCGTGGTCATCAACAACCGCGAGGCCGCCCGCGAGGCCGTAGCGACTCTCATCGAGGCAGGGCACACCCGTATCGGTTTCGTCTGGGGGCCGGTGACGGTACAGCCTGCGGAAGATCTCGAGGCCATGCGGTCGGTTCTCGACGGCGCCCTCTGGAGCGACGGCGAAAGGCTGCGGGGGTATCTCGACGCGTTGGCCGACGCAGACCTCGAGTTCGACACGTCGCTCGTCACGCACGTGATCAAGACCGAGACGCAGGCGACCAGGGCCGTCTCCGGCATGCTCGCGCTCGCCGAACCTCCGACGGCGTTCTTCACGACCGAGACGGATGCCACCGTCGGCACCCTCCGCGCCCTGCGGAACCGCCGGCTGCGCTGCCCCGACGACGTCTCTCTGCTCGGGTTCGACGACACACCCTGGGCGGACGTGATGGAGCCCCCGCTTTCCATGGTGGCCCAGCCAATGCGCGACGTCGGCGCACGCGCCGCCGAACTCCTCATCGCGCGCATCCACGGCGGCGACGACGAGCCCCTCGTTCACGAAGTCCTGCCGGCTCAGATGGTCGAGCGCGGGTCGGTGCGGAAGCGGAAGCCCACCCTCCTCCCCCGCTGAGGAAAATCAGCTCCGGGGATGGGCAGGGCGCCTATCCGGGTGCTACCTTCTGATACCGGTATCAAAGTTGATACCGTCCATCGAGATCAGATCCAACGGCGGGTCTTTCACATTGCAGTGAACGTCCGGCCGTCTCATCGAAAGAGAGAACGATGCCGACACTCAGGCAGACCGGACTGGCGGCCATGGCCGCAGCGGCCATCGCCCTCACGGGGTGCGCACCCCAGGCACCAGCTGCCACCGCCGACCTGACTGCGGAACCGCAGTACTCCGGCACGCTGAGCATCCTCACGAAGTTCGGGGGTGAGCCGCTCGAGAGCTACTTCAACGACCTCGCCGTCGAGTACCAGAAGCTGCACCCTGACGTCGAGTTCGAGCTCATCCAGGAGACCGACCAGAGCATCAAGGACAAGACGAAGACGCTGACGGCGTCGCAGGCACTCCCCGACATCTACTTCACCTGGGCGGGCAACTGGGCGGAGAACTTCGTCAAGGCCGGCCTCGCCGCCGACCTCACCGAGGTGATCGAACCCGGCACGGAGTGGGGCGACACCTTCGGAGAAGCATCACTCGACGCGTTCAAGTACGGCGACAAGTACTACGCGGTCCCGCTCTACAACAACGGCAAGTTCATGGGATACAACGAGCGCATCTTCGACGAGGCGGGCGTTCAGCCGCCCACGACCTTCGACGAGCTCATCGACGCGTGCGGCGCCATCCGTCAGGCGGGGTACGAGCCGATCGCGTTCGGCAACAAGGACGGCTGGCCCGCCCTCCACTACCTCCAGCAGCTCTTCGCCTACAACGTCCCCGCCGAGACGCTGCAGGACGACTTCTACCCCGAGACGGCGACCTGGGATCACGAGGGCTACCTCACCTCTCTGGAGCAGTTCGCCACGCTCGTCGAGGAGTGCACCGACACCGGCGCCGACTCGAACGGAGTGCTCTACACCACTGCCCAGCAGGCGCTCGCAGAGGGCCGCGCAGCCATGTACTACCAGGAGATCCTCGAATTCGATTCATCGGCGGGCGAGGGCACCACGGTGGCCGGCGACGGCTTCGGTATCTTCCCGCTGCCCGCTCCTGCGGGCGGCGAAGGCGACGCCGGAGCGATCGAGGGATCCCCGGAGGGCTACATCATCAACGCGGGCTCTGAGCGCGCGGCCCTCGCGGTCGACTTCATGAAGTTCGCGACCTCGGTCGAGAACGCCGCGACCCTGTCCGCGCCGCCCTACGGTCAGCCCAGCGCCGTCATCGGCAGCGTCAGCGACCAGAACTCGAGCCCGGCCGTGGTCGAGGGCATCGAGCTCGTCAACGACGCCTCCTCCACTGTGATCTGGCTCGACTCCGTGACCGTGCCCGACGTCGCCGACGCCTGGCTCGCCGGCGGCGAGGCCTTGATCAGCGGCGACAGCACGCCGGAGGAGATCCTCGCGAGCGTCCAGGCCGCATCCGAGGGCGCGAAGTAGACGACCGTGACCGTCAACGAACTGACACGGGGGCCCGCTCTCACGGCCCCCGTGTCGGGGGCTGCGATCGAACCCCCGAAGAAGCGCAGGACGGGGAGCTCTCCCCTCGCCGCGGCGCGCGGTCTGATCTGGGTCCTTCCCGCCGTCGCGCTCCTGGCCGTATTCGTCTACCTGCCGCTTGCGCAGAACTTCGGCTTCAGCGTCATCGAGTGGGACATCTACACGGGCACGCAGACCTTCATCGGTCTCGAGAACTACCAGAAGATAATCGAGGACCCCGTCTTCTGGTCGGCCCTCGTCAACAACGTCTGGTACTCGATCATCTCGGTCGTCTTCCAGGTGTGCGGCGCCCTCGTTCTCGCCGCTCTCATCGAGAGCCTCCGCAGCGACAGGTGGAGGAAGGCGTTCCGGGTCATCTACTTCATCCCGTCCGCCATCTCGTTGACGGTCGCCGGGCTGCTGTTCTACTTCATCTACGAGCCGCGACTCGGGCTCCTCAACGCGGCGCTCGACGGCCTCGGTGTCGGTGAACTCGGTCAGGCTTGGCTCGGCCAGGAGAACACCGCGATTTTCGCGATCATCGCGATGAGCCAATGGCAGGGATTCGGTTACTGCACCCTGCTGTTCGCCGTCGCGCTGCAGCGCATCCCGTCCGAACTGTACGAAGCCGCAGCCATCGACGGCGTCGGTCCCGTCCGGCGCTTCTTCTCGGTCTCGATCCCACTCGTGCGCGAGATGACGGGCCTCATGATGATCGTCACGGTGTCCGGCGCCTTCCAGGTGTTCAACGAGGTCATGGTCATGACCACCGGCGGACCGAACAACTCGAGTCAGGTACTCGGCACATGGCTGTACCGCAGTGGCTTCGTCCGCAACGACTTCGGCTACGCAGCCGCGATCGCCACAGCGATATTCGTGGTGACGCTGGCGCTCGCGCTCGCCCAGCTCTGGATCTCTCGCAAGCGAAGGGTGGAATGGTGAAGCGCACGACCGTTCTCGGGGTGATCGGCTCGACCTTCGTGTGGGCGTTCCTGCTCGCACTCACCGTCGTCGTCCTCTACCCGTTGCTCTGGATGACTCTCAACGGCTTCAAGACGAACGCAGAACTGTTCGGCAACCCGTTCGCTCTGCCGGTCGAACTGCGGTGGGAGAACTACGCCAACGCGTGGAACCGTGGGGTCGGCGACTACCTCACGATGAGCGCTCTCGTCACGATCACGTCGACCATCGCGACCGTGTTCATCGGCGCGTGGGCGGCATACGGTCTGACGCGGATCAAGATCCCGCTGAGTCGCACGATCCTCATCATCATCCTCGCGGGCCTCATGCTCGCTCCGACGGTCGCGCTCATCCCGCTGGTCCGGATGTTCCAGGCGATGGGGCTCTACAACACCTTCTGGGCTCTGCTCATCCTCTACACGGCGTTCCGGATCCCCTTCACGGTCTTCCTGATCCGCGCGTACATGATGGATCTGCCGGCGCAGATCGACGAGGCGGCCTCGGTCGACGGCGCGTCACGGGCGCGGGCTTTCTGGCAGATCATCCTGCCGATGTGCAAGCCGATCATCGTGTCCACCGTGATCCTGAACGTGCTCTTCACGTGGAACGAGTACCTGTTCGCCATGGTGTTCACGAGCGGCGGGGATTTCCAGACTCTGCCCGTCGGTCTCACCAACCTCATGGCGAAGCACGGCACGGAATACCCGGTGGTGTTCGCGGGGATGGTCATGGCGGCCGCCCCCATGGTGCTGCTGTTCCTGGTCGGTCAGCGCTACTTCATCCGAGGGCTCGCAGACGGGATCGGCAAATGACGGGGACCACCTCCGCTCGCACCCTCACCCGAAGCCAGGTCACCGGCTCGAACTTCTCCTACCAGCATCAGTCGTTCGAGCGGTTCCTGCAGGACATGGTCGACCTCGGACTGCACGACCTGGAACTGTGGGGGGTCGCGCCGCACCTGCACATCCCCACCGTCACGAACACGAGACTCGAGCGCATCGCACGCGAGCTGGAGGCACGGGAGCTCTCGGTGTACTGCGTGACGCCCGAGCAGGTCGCCTACCCGGTGAACATCGCCTCGCCCGACGAGGGGCTGCGGGAGTCGAGCGTCGCCATGTTCCTGCGGGCGGCCGAGATCTGCAGCACGTTGGGCGCGCCACTGCTGTTCCTCACGTCCGGTCGGGGCGCGGAGGACGAACCACGCGAGCTGGCCTGGCGCCGCTCCGTCGACGGCCTGCGTCGCATCGTGGACAGGGCCGCCGACCTCGGGGTCGCCTGCGTGCTCGAGCCGCTGCAGCGGGTCGAGTCGAACCTCGTCCTGACCTCCGAGGACGCCGCGGCGATGCTCGCGGAAGTCGATGCGGCGTCGCTGGGAGTGGCGCTCGACACCGTGGCGATGACCGTGTCCGGTGAGACCGTCGCCGACTACTTCCGCAACCTCCCCGGGCACGTGAATCACGTGCATCTCGTCGACGGCTCCCCCGCCGGGCATCTCGCCTGGGGCGACGGCGAGATCGACCTGCCCCAGGTCGTCCGCGACCTCGGTGCACACGGTTACGCAGGGCGCATCACCTTCGAGATTTTCGGCGACGGGTCCTATGCCTTCGACCCGCGCCCCCATCTCCAGCAGTCACTGAACGCGTTCGAACGGGCTATCGCTCAGTAGCGTCCCGCCCGACGAACGTGCCGTCCGGGTGCGACTCGTCACCCGGGTCGCGCGGGTCGCGCCGGTCCTGCGTCCCCTCCGGCTGCCTGCCATCCGGCTCCCGATCCGAGAGGTCTTCCATGCGCGCCTACATCTCACTGCTCCGCTCCCGCGCCCTCGTGCGGATCATGGCGTCGCAGCTCACGGCACGATTCCCGTTCGGGATGATCTCCCTCGCGGTCGTCATGCACGTTCACGCACGCACGGGCTCGTACCTGCAGGCGGGCCTCATCCTGTCGTGCCTCAGCGTGAGCCAGGCCTTCTCAGGTCCCGTGCTGGGTCGTCTGCTCGGTCGGTTGGGCGCGCGCCGCACCATCGCGCTGTCGACGCTGCTCTGCGCCGCCGCGCTCGCGGGAATCGGGCTCACCGATCTTCCACTCTGGGGCGACCTCGCCCTGGGGGCGATCACGGGCGCTGCCGTTCCTCCCATCACGTCGGCGCTTCGCGCGCTCTATCCGCGCATCGCTCCTGGTGATCGCCTGCCCGCACTGTTCTCGCTCGACGCGTCGATCCAGGAGCTCATCTGGATCGTGGGCCCCGTCGCCGTGACGGTGATCGCGGGCACCTTCTCGACCACTGCGGCGATCATGACGGCTGTCGTCGTGCTCGTCGTCGGTGGCGCCTGGTTCGTCGCCTCGCCGGAGCTCCGGCACACACGCTTCCCCCGCACCACCGGCAGGTTCGGGCGGGTGTTGCTGCACCGGCCGGTCCTCGTCGCCACGGCGGCGTCGTTCTTCCTGATCGCCTCGTTCACGGGGCTGGAGGTCGCGGTCGTCGCTCGATTCGGGGATGCGCACATCGACGCCGGGCTCGTGCTGGCGACCTTCGGCCTGGGCTCGATGGTGGGCGGGATCGCGTTCGGCCACCGTTCCTCGAGCCGCTGGGCACTGTCCCTCCTCATCCTCGCCGTGGCGGTCTTCACCGCGGTGGCGGGGTTGACCGCGAGCTCCCCGCTACTGGGTATCGCGATGTTCCTGGCGGGCACTGGTCACGCGCCCGCACTCTCGCTGATGTACCGCCTCGTGTCGGAGGCGACCCCGTTCTCCGAGTCGGCGGAGGCGTTCGGTTGGTTGCAGACCGGCTCGCTCGTCGGGGCCGCTCTCGGCACCGGTGTCGCCGGCGCCGCTATCGACAGCGCCGGCGTGGAAGGCGGGTTCGCCATCTCGGCGGCGCTCGCGGCCGCCGGAGTGCTCGTCGCGCTGAACCGCGCGAGCGCCGCGGCACGCACGCCGCAGGAGGAAGGGCTGCGCACCCACTGACCAGAGGTAGTGCAAATGCCGAACGCAGCACGGGCTAGGAGAACGACTCCGCGCCGACCACCCATCCGAGAGCCACTGGCGAATCCGTTCGAGCAACTGTGAGGCTACGTAGTACCGATCCGCTGACGTCATCGCCGACTCTCATCAACGAAGTGGAGCACACATGGCAGGAGTTCTTGCATCCTCGGACCAGGCGATCGTTCGCTCGATCAACGCCGAGACCATCGACTCTGATGACCTCGTCAGCGACGCTGCTTGGCGTCGAATCTGCCAGGCACGGGGCCGGAACTTCCGAGCCGTGAACGAAGAGAAGTGGCAGGACCTCTGCGCACGCCGAGGCTACCTGCAGAGCCGCCGGAACCCGCGAGGCTTCTGAACGATCCGCTTCCTCGGCGATGACGCCGAAAAAGCGGATCCGGTCGAGCGCGATTCCGATGCTTGGAAGCGACGAAGGATAGGTCTCCCCTGCCGCACTGAGACGCGCGCGGGCGGCGGTTGAACTTGATGTGCGAACGAGGGTGCGATTTGCTTCGTCGAGGACGGCCCGAGGTGCCCCGCGCACGACGCAGCCTCGACGCCCACGAGCAGTGAAACCCAGCGGTCCGCCCGTTCCTCACTCAGGTGACACGAGCGCGTGCTTACAGTCGCCGTCGCCCGACTGGACGATCCGACTTCGCCGTGTGTCGAAGTACGAGCGGACCCGTGGGGATAGCTCGACGGATCATCGAGCTCGTCAAGCGGCGGTCCGCCCTCGTGCGCGCCGCAGCGGAACCCGCACCGTGAACACCGTGCGGCCGGGCTCGCTCTGCACCGCAACCGTGCCGTCGTGCGCCTCGACGATCGCCTGGGTGATCGAGAGGCCGAGGCCGGTGCTGCCATGGTCGTGGGAGCGCGCGCTGTCGCCGCGGGTGAAGCGCTGGAACAGTTGCGCCTGCAGCTCGGGGGCGATGCCTGGTCCGTCGTCGAGCACGCGGATGACGGCCGCATCCGCCTCGGTGCTCAACTCAGTTGTCACGTTCGTGCCTGGCGGAGTGTGTACTCGGGCGTTCCCGAGCAGGTTGACGACGACTTGGCGCAGCCTGTTCTCGTCTCCGGTGACCTCGACCTCCGCGTCGGCGAGGTCCATAGTCCAGTGATGCGAGGGATCTGTGGCGTGAGCATCGCTCACGCCGTCGACGACGACCCGCGCCAGGTCCACGGGCTCCCGCCGCAGCGGCTGCCCGGCGTCGAGGCGAGCGAGCAGCAGCAGGTCCTCGACGAGCGACGTCATTCGGATGGACTCCGCGGCGATGCGCTCGAGCGAGCGCTCCTGCGTCGGCGACATCGGTGTGGGGTCGCTCTGCGAGAGCTCGGCGTAGCCCCGGATGGAGGCGAGCGGCGTGCGCAGTTCGTGCGAGGCATCCGCGATGAATCGCCGCAGCTGCTCCTCGCTGTGCTGGCGCGAGCACAGGGCCGACTCGACGTGGCCGAGCAGCTGGTTGAGCGCGGCGCCGACCTGGCCGACCTCGGTGTCGGGGTCGGTGTCGGCGGCGGGGACGCGCTCCGGCATCGTGACCGCCCCGGCCGCGAGCGGGCGCTGCGCCACCCGCGTCGCCGTCGAGGCGACGCGCTCGAGCGGGCGCAGCGCGTTCTTGACGAAGAAGGTGGTCGCGAGCACGGCGAGCAGGAGCGCGGCGGCCATGACCGCCGTGATGATGAGGGCGAGGTTGCCGGTCGTGATCGTCACCTCGTCGAGCGAGTTGCCGGCGATGACGGTCTCGGTCCCCACGGTCTCGGACGCGAGCCGGAACGAGCCGAGATTCCCGCCGAGATCGACCGTCACCGGGGTGCGCTCCTCGAAGTCGAGGGACTGCAGGATGTCGAGCTGCTCGTCGGTCAGCGCGATCTCGGCCCCTGTGTCCGACGTGTAGGCGGAGCTCACGACGTCGCCGCTCTCGAGCACGACCTGCAGAGTGCCGATGCGCTGGCGCGGGCCGAAGCCGCCGTCGTCGGGCATCTGGTCGCCGGGGCCGGGCCGCGACGACATGTCGACTGCGGTCAGCACCTGCTCGTCGAGGCGGGAGGTGAGGTTCTCCCTCAGCGCGAGCACGGTCGTGACGCCGACGATCGCGAAGACGATCGCGACGAGCAGGCTGGTCCCTACGACCAGTCGACGTCGCAGGGACCAGCGGCGGCGCTCGCTCACGCCGTGGGCTTGATCGTGTAGCCGACGCCCCGCACCGTATGGATCATCGGATCGCCGAGGGTGTCGATCTTCTTGCGCAGGTACGAGATGTAGATCTCGACGATGCTCGATTTGCCGCCGAAGTCGTAGCTCCACACCCGGTCGAGGATCTGCGCCTTGCTGAGCACCCGGCGCGGGTTGCGCATGAGGTAACGCAGCAGCTCGAACTCCTTGGCGGTGAGCTGGATCGGGGTGCCGCGGCGCTCGACCTCGTAGGTCTCCTCGTTGAGCACGAGGTCGCCGACGACGAGCTGCGGATCCTCCTCGGACACGGCGGCGACGTGACGCCGGGCGAGACCGCGGAGGCGGGCCACGACCTCCTCGAGGCTGAACGGCTTGGTGACGTAGTCGTCTCCGCCCGCGGAGATGCCGGCGATACGGTCGTCGACGCCGTCCTTCGCGGTGAGGAACAGCACGGGCACGTCGTTGCGGGCGGCGCGGAGGCGGCGGAGCACCTCCATGCCGTCGAGGTTCGGCATCATGATGTCGAGCACGATGAGGTCGGGCTCGAACTCGCGCACCGTGTTGAGGGCCTCCTGCCCGTTCGACGCGGTGCGCGCGTCCCACCCCTCGTTGCGGAGCGCCATGCGCAGCAAATCGCTGAGGCTGGCCTCGTCGTCGACGATGAGCGCGCGGATGGGGCTGCCGTCGGGCCGAATGAGCGCCGAGCGGGAGCTTGGAATCGTCATGGTCATAGCCAAGTGCTTCTCTCTTGTCCGTCTCTAGGTCGTTCCTATGAATGGGCTAAGGACGACCGCCGGGACCGCCGCCGGCGCCGGGTCCCATGCCGCCCGCCATCGCCTCGCCCTCGGTCGCGGTCGCGACGGTCGAACCGTCGACGACGACCTCGTAGCTGCCACCGTCGGTCAGTTCCTCGTCCGAGAACACGACCGAGGCGAAGTCCTTCTCCGCCTCGTACTCCGCGATGACGGTGCCGCCGGAGACGATCTGCACGGTGGAGCCCGCGCTGCCGGATGCCGCGACCGAGATCCAGCCCTGAGCGGACGAGGTCGACGGCGACACGACCATGCCGGCGCTGCCGACGGCGAGCACCGTGCCGCCGGAGACGTCGAGGGTGCCATTCACGTCGAGCGCGCCGTTCCCCGAGCTCTGGGGACCCCACACCGTCAGCGTGCCGCCGCTGATCGTCGCCGACCCGTTCGAGTCGAAACCGTCGCCCTCGGCGCGGATCGTCGTGTCGCCGCCGGTGATCGTCAGCGTCTCGCCGGTGTCACCCATCCCGCCGCCGCCCATGCCGCCGCCGGTCGACGTCGTGCCGGATGACGCGTTGATGCCGTCATCGGCTGAGGCGATGTCGATCGTTCCGGCCGCGATCGTGATCGCAGCGCTCTCGAGACCCTCCTCCGACTCGGTGATCGTCAGCTCGCCGCCGTCGATGTGCAGCGCGGTGTCGGCGTGCACGCCGTCGTCGGCCGAGGCGAGTGTGAGGGAGCCGCCGTTGACGTGCACGGCACCGTTGGAGTGGACGGTGTCGTCGGCGGCATCCGCCTCGATCGTGCCGCCCTCGACGACGACGTAGGTGAGCCCCTTGAGACCCTTCGCCGAGGCGTCGTCGGCCACGGTCGACCCGGCGGCGCCGCCGCTGGTGAGGGTCAGAGTGCCGCCGGTGATGACGAGGTCGGTGTAGGCAGAGAGGGCGTCGCCGCCGGATGTCACGTCGAACGTTCCGCCGGAGATGTCGACGTAACCGCGGGTGGCGTCCTCCTCGTTGTCGGAGGTGAGCCCGTCGCCGCCGGCGTCGATCGTGATCGTGCCGTCGGTGATCGTGAGGGAGTCCTTACCGCGCAGGCCGTCGTCGGTCGCGCTCACGACGATGGTGCCGCTGGTCACGACGAGGTCGTCCTCGCTCGTGATGCCGTCGTTGCCGTTGCCGTTCACGACCAGCTCGCCGGTGCCGCCGATCGTGAGGTCGGCCTCGCTGAACAGAGCGGCGTTCACGTCGGCGTCGTCGGCGTAGCTCGAGGCGTCCGACAGGGTGTTCGTCGTGCCGTCCTCGAGCTGCACGGCGACGTCGTCGGCGCTCGTCACCGCGATGGCGGCGCCGTCGGGGTTCTCGATCGTCGCGCCGTCGAGCACGAGGGCGACCACCGCGTCCTCCGGGGCGGCGACGACGATCGAGCCGGTGAAGGTGCCGCCGCTGATCCGGTAGGTGCCGGCCTCGGTGATCGTGACCGTCGAGCCGTCCACCGTGACGCCGGAACCGTCGACCGACGCGGTGTCGCCGTCGAGGGTGATCGTGGTCTCGGTGCCGGTGTTCCACTCGTCCTCGGTCACCGTCGTCGCGTCCTCGTTCTCGGCGAGCACCTGCTCGGCGGTGAGGGTGGCGTCGACGTCGGCGACGGTCGTGGCAGACGAATCGCTCGAGGAGCTGGTGGCGGTTCCGGATGCCGCGGTCACGGTGCATCCGGCGAGCAGTGAGCCGGTCAGGAAGAGCGGCACGGCGGGCAGGAGGAAGCGGTTCTTGCGCATGGGAGGTCCTGTCGGGGTCAGGCGGCGATCGCCGCGTCGGGTCGGAAGTGGCGGCGCAGCACGCGCGCCCACTTGTTGGAGGGCAGGTCGTCGCGGAGGGCGGCGAGACCGGTGCCGTACTTGCTGATGGTCGAGGGGCGGTGGGCGGCTGCCCAGAGCAGGCGGTCGACCTCGCCGGTGCGCTGCCCGGATTTGGTCTCGATGATCGTGAGCTCGGGCAGAGCGAGGGTCGTGCCGTCGGCGAGCTGCCACGAGAGGTCGGTGTCGACCGTCGCGCGGCTGCCGGTCGCGGGCAGCAGCAGGGTGGTGCGGCGGTAGCGGGTGGCGAGGGTGGGCACGAGCTCGAGCTGATCGGGGTGCTCGAAGCCGAGCCCGAGCAGCGACTCCTCGACGTAGGCGCGCCCCTCGCGGGTCAGCGTCTCGCGCTCGTCGAAGAGGTACTCGATGCGGTCCTTCACCGTCGCGCTGCGGGCGCCGCGCGTCTTCATCTCGAGGAACGAGTCCTCGGAGTCGACATAGCTGCGGGTGCGCAGCTTGAAACGGCGGCGGCGGCCGAGCGCGGCCATGCGGTAGCTGAGCAGGTCGGGCGTGTCGAAGTAGAAGGACTCGTACTCGAACGAGGTCGCGCCGTCGATGGTCAGCACGCGGGTGTCTTCCGGCAGGCGGGCGAGCACCTGCGCGGCATCCTTCGCCGGCAGCACGTACTTGCGGTCGACGCGCGTGAGCAGCGCGGCCTCGGCGACGAGTTCGTCGAGGGTGATGGGCTGCAGTCGTTCGAGGGTCATCGCGTCGTCTCCAGCACGCGGGCGTCGCGGCGCACGCCGGTGGCCGACTCGTGTCGAACGTCGACGACGGTCGTGTCGTTCACGAGGTCGACCTGCTGGACCGTGAGCGCGCGCACCGGCCCGCCCAGGAGGCTTTCGAGGTGCAGGGTGAGCGACTGCTCGTCGGTGAACGCGCGGTCCAACGTAATCGTCGTGTGTCGGTAGCGGGCCAGCAGGCGTGGGCTGTCGGTCACGAACAGCGCGACGACGATGAGGGCCATGAGCGCGAGCGGCAGCCACGAGAGCGCCGTGGTGAGCCCGGCGATGAGGCCGAGCGCGAGCGAGGCGAAGTAGTAGGCCACCTCGCGCTGCGAGATCTCGGACGAGCGCAGCCGGATGATCGACAGCACCCCGAACAGACCGAGACCGAGCCCCAGCCCGACCGACGATGAGGCGAGCACGACCGAGACGGCGAGCACCCCGACGTTGACGCCGACGAACGCGACGACGAGGTCGCGGCGACGGTGGCGGGAGAAGTAGAGGGCAAAGGCGAGCAGGCTGATCGCGACGAGGTCGGCGGCGATCATGACGGCGGTGATCACGGGATCTCCTTGGGGTCGGAACGGATGCCCCTAGTGAGCCGTCCGAGGCTTGGTCGTTCCTATGGCGCGTCCTGAGGGCGGCTGAGACCGGCCAGGGGCGGTCGGCCGACGGTGAGGGCACTTGGTTGCGACCAAGGGTTCGCTGGGGCGTGCCTCAGTCGCGGGCAACGTGCATCTCAGACGGCATCCGTACTCCTGAGGCATGACTTCGACACCCGACCCCCGCAGACGCCGACCACGCCGCCGCGCCATCGTCCTCTCGTCCGCCCTCGCGCTGACGCTCGCCGCCGGCGGAGCGTCGGCGTGGGCGCTCGACCGCTTCGTCATCCAGCACGTGGCGATCACCGACGTCGAGGCCTACGAGGCCGAGAACGCGACGGTCGAGGCGACGAGCACGACCTCGGGCACCGTCGAGGGATCGAGCTACGAGTCGGATGACGCGCTAATCGACATCTCGACTGTGACGACCGGCGGGGGCGACGACACCGTCACCTACTACGTCGCCGACGTGATGCTGAGCGATGCCACGGTGCTGCAGTCGGCGTTCGCCGACAACAGCTTCGGCACCAACATCACCGAGACCACCTCGACGATCGCGGAGGCGAACGAGGCGATCTTCGCGATCAACGGCGACTACTACGGCTTCCGCGACACCGGCATCGTCATCCGCAACGGCGTGATCTACCGCGACGAGGGCGCCCGCCAGGGGCTGGCGTTCTACCTCGACGGCACCGTCGAGGTGTACGACGAGACGACGACGACGGCCGAGCAGCTGCTCGCCGACGGCGTCTGGAACACCCTGTCGTTCGGGCCCGCACTCGTCGAGGACGGCGAGATCGTCGACGGCATCGACGACGTAGAGGTCGACACGAACTTCGGCAATCACTCCATTCAGGGCGACCAGCCCCGCACAGCCATCGGCGTCATCGGCGAGAACCACCTCGTCTTCGTCGTCGTCGACGGGCGCAGCCCCGGCTACAGCGCCGGCGTCGACATGACCGAACTCGCTCAGATCATGCAGGACCTCGGCGCGACCACCGCGTACAACATCGACGGTGGCGGCTCGTCGACGATGTACTTCAACGGGGCGCTCGTCAACGATCCGCTCGGCAAGGGCGAGGAGCGCGGCACCTCCGACATCCTCTACATCGCGGGCAGCGCCTCGTGATCGTGCTGATCCCCGCCTACGAGCCCGACGAGCGCCTGCTCGACCTCGTCGACGCCCTGCACGGCTTTCGGGTCGTGGTCGTCGACGACGGCAGCGGATCGCGCTACGCCCGGCTCTTCGCCGACGTCGAGGCGCGCGGCGCCGAGGTCGTGCGTCACCTGCGCAACGCCGGCAAGGGGCGCGCTCTCAAGACCGGACTCGCGCACATCGCGGCGCGGTACCCGGGGACATCCGTCGTCACCGCCGACAGTGACGGCCAACATCGCCCCGACGACATCGACCGAGTCGCCAGAGCCACGAAACAAGGCGACGCGCTCGTGCTCGGCGGCCGGCGGTTCACCGGCCGGGTGCCGCTGAGAAGCCGCGCCGGCAACGCGGTCTCCCGCCGACTGTTCTCATCCGTCAGCGGCGTGCGAGTGCACGACACTCAGACCGGACTACGTGGCATCCCGGCCGCGATGATCCCGTGGCTGCTCACCGTGCCCGGCGAACGCTTCGAGTGGGAGCTCACCGTGCTGCTGCGCGCTGCCGCGGCCGGTCACGGGCTCAGAGAGATCGAGATCACCACCGTGTACATCGATGGCAACGCGTCGTCGCATTTCCGCCCCGTCCACGACTCGATCGCCGTGATGCGGCCGATGTTGCGCTATGTCGTCGTGTCACTCGGCTCGTTCGCGCTCGACTGGGTGGCACTGACGGTGCTGTTCAGCCTCAGCGAGTCACTGCTGCTGTCGGTCGTTCTCGCCCGCGTACTCAGCGCGAGCGCGAACTTCGCCCTCAACCGCACCATCGTTTTCGAGGCGCGACGGTCGGGATCTCTGCCGGCTCAACTCGGCAAGTACGTCGCCCTCGCCGTCGCGCTGCTCGCACTCAACTATGCAGGACTCGCCGCCCTCACCGGGCTCGGCGTCGCGCTCACAGTCGCGAAGCCCCTGACCGACACCGTGCTCTACCTCGGCGCGTTCGTGGCGCAGCGCTACCTCGTGTTCGCGCGGGATGGGCGGTTGACCGCGCCCACGGCTCGGGCCAGGTCCACTAGGAGCAGGGACATCCGGGCCTCGAGTCAGGACTCGATGGGGCCGGCAGCGCGGCGCCCCCGACCGGAGCCTGGTCGATGCCGGCAGCGCGGCGCTCACTCCTTGACCGGGATGCGATAGCCCCGCTTGATGACGGTCGACACGAGACGGCCGTTCGGTAGAGCCTGCCGCAGCCGGCTGACTGCGACGTCGACGGCGTGGTCGTCGAGTGTTCCCGGCACCGACCGGGCCAGGGCGTCGCGGGAAACGGTGTGCCCGCCGGCCTCCACGAGCGCGCGGAAGAGGGCGAGGGGCACAGGATTGAGCGAGACCCTGCGGTCACCGAGCACCACGGTCCTCCCCCTCAACTCGACAGTGCCGAACTCCGTCTCGAGCCGGTGCACCGAGGCCTGCTCGAGGTGTTCGCACAGCAGGCGGATCAGGGCGCCCATCCGGAAGCGGTCGGGCACGATCGGCAGGATCTGCGCCTCGACGAGCGGCGCCGCTGTCACGGGTCCGACTGCTGCGGCGACGACGTTCTCGCGGAACGCACCCTGCAGTGCGTCGAGCCTGCCCACCTCGGCCGCGGTCGCGAAGAGCGCCTCGACGGCCGGGGCGCTCGTGAACGTGACGGCGTCGAGGGAGCCGCAGCACACGGCGTCGATGAGGCGGATGACTCGGGCTGAGTCCTCGTGCTTGGTCCAGCGGTACGGGGCGACCGGCAGCACCCTCGCTCCGGCCGACTCCAGCCGGTGCAGCTGTTCGGGGTCGGTGAAGCCGTGCAGCTGCACGGCGACGGACTGTCCCCGGACGTCCGTCTTGAGGACGAGGTCGACGAGGGACGTGGTCGTCTCGCGTTCGCTCATCCCGTGATCGTCGAGCCCCGCTGCACGGACCGCGCCGCGGGCCTTGGGACCACGGACGAGGATCCGCGCCTCGGCGAGGACGTCCATGAGGTCGTCGCCGAGCCCCGCGGCATCCGCCGCCTCGAGCCAGCGCCGCATGCCGTACGACGTCGTGGCGAGGAGTACGTCGGGTCGCGCATCGATGACCGCGCGCGTCTCGTCGACGAGCACCGTGTCGTCGCTCACGCCCGTCATGCGGATGGTCGGGGCGTGCGTGACCTCGGCGCCGCGGCGCTCGAAGGCGCTGATGAGGTCCTCGGAACGGCGGTCGCTCGTCACACCGATGCGGAAGCCCTCCAGCTGATCCGGCCGGAATCCGGGCGCGCTCTGCTCTGCGGCATCCGTGGCGCTCGGCGTCCCTCCGGTGACGGGCATCGAAGCAACTCCCTCCGTTCTCAGCTCGCGAAGGCGGCGACGGCTCGGGCGGCCTCAGTATCCCATGCCGTCTCCCCTCCGGGGCGCTGTCTCACGACCTCGCCGATCACGATCACGGCGGGCGACCGCGGCTGGACCCGGCCGAGTTCCGCGAGTACTCCGCCGAGATCGGTCACCGTCGTGCGCTGGCTCTCGCTGAAGCCGCGCTCGACGATCGCGAGCGGGACCTCGGCTCCCATGCCGTTGCGACGTAGTCCGGCGACCAGGTGCGGCAGCGTGTTGACGCCCATGAGCACGACGAGCGTGCCGCCGATCCCGGCAAGGTGGGTGAGCTCGTTCTCGCTGAATGGCGCGTGTCCGGAGACGACCGTGAAGGAGCGGCTGATCTCGCGGTGCGTCACGGGGATGCCGACGGACCCGGGAACGGAGATCGCACTGGTCACGCCAGGCACCACGCTCACCGGCACCCCCGCGGCCCGGCATGCGGCCACCTCTTCTCCGCCGCGGCCGAACACGAACGGATCGCCGCCCTTCAGCCGCACCACCCGCAGCCCGCGCAGCGCGTGATGGACCATGAGTGCCTCGATCTCGTGCTGGGGCACTGCGTGATGGCCGGGGGTCTTGCCCACATCGATGAGCTCGGCTCCGGGCGCCCACCGCTCGAGGTCCTCGCGGGGCGCCAGGCGGTCGAACAGCACGACGTCGGCGTCGGCGAGGGCACGCCGGCCGGCGACGGTCATCAGATCGGGGTCGCCCGGCCCGCCGCCGACGAGGGTGACGTGTCCGCGCGGGACCGGCGTGACAGGCGACTCCGCCGTGAACCAGATGCCGAGACGCCGGCACTCCTGCTCGAGCCGCGCCCGGATGCCGGTGTCGCCCTCGACCCACACGACGAGGTCCGCGGCCGGGCGGCGGAAGCGGCCGGTGAGGGGTGGGAGCGAGTGGGCGGGGACGAGGCGCACGTCCGCGCCCTCGACGGCGCAGCGCGCGACGACGCGACGAGCGCTCACCGCGGTGCCGATGACCAGCACGCGTCGCCCTGTCAGGGGGATGGAGAGGTCCATGTCACGCTCCTCGGACGGGGATGGTGGGGCCGGCGAGAAGCACGCGCTCCTCGGCCGTGGCGGGGCGTCCCTGGTCGCGCTCGCGCACCCGCCGGAGCGACGGGTCCGGCGTCTGCGGCGCGTTCACGTAGGAGCGGAAGCGCTTCAGCCGCTCCGGGTCGGCGAGCGTGGCCGCCCACTCGTCGCGGTACGTTCCGACGTGGCGCTCCATCGCCGCCTCCAGTTCGGCGGCGATCCCGAGGGAGTCCTCGACGACGACGTCGCGCACGTGGTCGAGGCCGCCGGGCAGCTCCTCCTGCCAGCGCGCCGTCCGCTGCAGCCGATCGGCGGTGCGGATGTAGTACATGACGTACCGATCGATGAAGCGTACGAGCGTCTCGTCGTCGAGGTCGCCGGCCAGCAGCTGGGCGTGCGCGGGCTGGTAGCCGCCGTTGCCGCCGACGTAGAGGTTCCAGCCGAGCTCGGTCGCGATCACGCCGATGTCCTTACCGCGGGCCTCGGCGCACTCCCGGGCGCAGCCCGAGACGCCGAGCTTGAACTTGTGCGGGGAGCGGAGGCCTCGGTACCGCTCCTCGAGGAACACCGCCATGCCGACGGAGTCCTGCACCCCGTAGCGGCACCAGGTCGATCCGACGCACGATTTCACGGTGCGGAGGGACTTGCCGTACGCCTGGCCCGACTCGAAGCCCGCGTCGACCAGCTCCCGCCAGATGTCCGGCAGCTGCTCGAGGCGCGCCCCGAACATGTCGATGCGCTGGCCTCCGGTGATCTTCGTGTAGAGGTCGTAGCGTTCGGCGACCTCGGCGATGACCTTGAGCTTCGCCGGGGTGATCTCGCCGCCGGGGATGCGCGGTACCACCGAGTAGGTGCCGTCCTTCTGCATGTTCGCGAGCGCCCGGTCGTTGGTGTCCTGGAGCACGCCCTGGCCGTCGTCGAGGATGTAGCCGTTGGTCTGACTGGCGAGGATCGAGGCGACGACCGGCTTGCAGATGTCGCAGCCGAGGCCGGTGCCGAAGCGGGACATGATCGCCTCGGCGCTGGTCAGCCCGAGGATGCGGACCGACTCGAACAGCTCGGCACGGCTGAGCGCGAAGTGCTCGCACAGCGCCTTCGACACCTCGACGCCCGACTTCGTCAGCTCGGTCTCGAGCAGCTTCTTGACGAGAGGCACGCACGAGCCGCACTGGGTGCCGGCCCGGGTGCACGCCTTGAGCTCGCCGAGGTCGTGGCATCCGTCATGGACGGCGTCGCGGACCGCGCCGACCGAGACGTTGTTGCAGGAGCAGAGCTGCGCGTCGTCGGGCAGTTCGCCCCCGGCCGTCGGCTCCATGCCGGCAGGCGCGAGGTAGGCGGCGGGCTCGGCGTCGAGCTCGCGCCCGAGCAGCGGCCGCACGGCGGTGTAGGGACCGGCGTCGCCGACGAACATGCCGCCGAGCAGTGTCTTGGCGTCGTCGCTCACGACGAGCTTCTGGTAGACGCCGCGCGCCGGGTCGGCGTAGACCACCTCGAGGGCGCCCGTACCCCGGGCGAGCGCGTCGCCGAAGCTCGCGACGTCGACGCCCGAGAGCTTGAGCTTGGTGGCGTCGTCGATGCCGGGGAGAGCGGCGCGCCCGCCGTGGATGCGGTCGGCGACGACCTCCGCCATCGCGTTGGCCGGAGCGACGAGTCCGATGCAGACGCCCTCGATGCTCGCGACCTCCCCGATCGCCCACACGTGGGGTGCGCTCGTGGCGCAGGCCTCGTCGACGACGACGCCTCCCCGCGCGCCGACCTCGATGCCCGCGGCCCGGGCGAGTTCGTCGCGCGCGGTGATGCCGATCGAGAAGACGACGATGTCGGCGTGCACGCTCGAGCCGTCGTTGAGGGCCGCGCCGAGCACCGTACCGCCCTCGGAGAGCAGGATGCCGCTCGGCCTGGTGCCGAGGTGCAGGGCGATGCCCTGGGAGCGGATGATCCGGCCGAGGGTCTGCCCGGCGCCCTCGTCGAGCTGGCTCGACATCAGCCACCGGCCCGAGTGCACGATCGACACGTTGGCACCCAGCCGCGCGGCGCCGCCCGCGGCCTCGAGCCCGAGCAGACCTCCGCCCACGACGACCACGTTGGCGGGCCGGCGACGCCGCACGCCGAGGTCCGCGATCTCCGCGACGAGGGCGTCGACGTCCTCGAGGGTGCGGTAGACGCGGCCGGCGCCCGCGTTCTCGATCGGCGGGACGGACGCGCTCGATCCCGTGGCGAGGACGAGTTCGTCGTAGGAGAGCACGCCCTGCGCGGTGGTGACCGTCCGGGCATCCGGATCGATCGCGAGCGCGGGCTCACCGGTGCGGAGCGTGACCGCCGCGTGCTCCCAGACATCGGTGGGAAGGGTGAGGTCGACCTGCCCCTCGAGCCGGCGGCTGAGTGCGACGCGGTCGTACGGGCGGTGCACCTCCTCCGCCAGCACGGTGACGGCGAGGCCGTCGTCATCCGGCGCGAGCCGTGACACGAGGGACTCGGTCAGGCGGTGCGCGGCGGGTCCGCCGCCGATGACGACGACGTGACGGGCCTGAGACATATGGGTCCTCCGGGGCGACGCGGTTCTCGGACGTGTTCGACGGTACGGACCGGGCGTTCCAGCCCTATTGCGCCCAGGTAACGCTCTGTAACGCGCATCTCACGTCGGCGCGGCGGACGAGTGAGGCAGACGTTACGGGGGCGTCACGGGAGGCGTGCCCTACGGAAACATGCCCTTCCTAGCCTCGACCCCGTGACGATCACCGAGACACGAGAGCCGGCCGGCGCGCAGCGGACGGCGACGATCTGGACCGCGGTCTGCCGTCGCGACGAGCTCGAGCCCCTGTGGGGGGAGGCCGCGCTCGTCGGCGCGAGCCAGATCGCCCTGTTCCTCCTGCCCGACGGCCGCCTGTTCGCCGTCTCCAACCTCGACCCCGCCACGGGCGCCGCCGTCATCTCCCGCGGCATCGTCGGCT
Organism: Desertivibrio insolitus; assembly: GCF_017355965.1. Taxonomy (GTDB): domain Bacteria; phylum Actinomycetota; class Actinomycetes; order Actinomycetales; family Microbacteriaceae; genus JAFIQW01. The sequence goes on along the minus strand of NZ_JAFIQW010000004.1, from coordinate 200,762 downwards.
CGAAGGGCGACCGCCCGACCATCGCCTCGCCGCTGCATAAGGACGTCTACGACCTCGAGTCGGGTCACTGCTACACGAAGCCCGACGCGCTCCGCCTGCCGACCTGGCGGGTGCGCGAGCGCGACGGCGTGATCGAGGTCGCGCCGAGGAGCGCCCTCGTCGCGGCCTCGCACGGCACCTCGGATGCCGCGGGCGCGGCCGCCGTCGCACATCTGCTCGAGGCGGTGCGCGCCGCACGGCCCGAGCTCACGGTGCTCGACGCGTTCGTCGACGTGCAGCAGCCGGACGTGCCGTCGGTGCTCGACTCCCTCGACGCTGAGGCGGACGCGGTCGTCGTGCCGCTGCTGCTCTCGGCCGGCTACCACGTGCACGTCGACCTCGCCGAGGCGGCCGCGGAGGCGGAGACGACGACCGACGTCACCGCCGCTCTGGGGCCGGACCCGCGGCTCGCGACGGTGCTCGCACGCCGCCTGCGCGAGGCGGGACTGCGGAACGAGGACCACGTCGTGCTCGCCGCCGCGGGCTCGAGCGACCGCCGCGCCGTCGACGACTGCCACACCGCCGGGGCCCTGCTCGCCGCCGAGCTCGGCAGGCCGGTCACCGTCTCGTTCATCTCGGCCGCCCGTCCGCGCGTGGCCGAGGCGGTGACGAGCACGCGCGCAGCGAACCCCGGCGGGCGCGTCGTCGTCGCGTCCTACCTGCTCGCGCCCGGGTACTTCGCCGGGCTCGCGGCTAACGCCGGGGCGGATGTCACGAGCGAGCCGCTCCTCACGGCCACCTCCGTCCCGCCGCGCGAGCTCGTCGAGATCGTCGCCGAGCTGTACGACCGCGCCCTCGTCTGACCCCCCTTCTCCACGCGCAGCGTCGCGCGCGGGCACCACGTACCGCCCATCGCACCCCGCACCGCCGACCCTTTGGAGAGAGTGATGACCGCCGAACTCACCCGCACCGCCCCGGCACCGACGTCGACGATCCCGCCCGCGGAGGCGCCCGCGCTGAGCCGCAGGCCCGGCCGATGGCTCGACGGCTGGGAGCCCGAGAACACCGCGCAGTGGGAGTCCGTCGGCCGCGGGATCGCCGCCCGGAACCTGCGCTGGTCGATCTTCGCCGAGTTCCTCGGGTTCGTCGTCTGGCAGCTCTGGTCGATCGTGGTCGTGCAGTTGCCCGCCGCGGGCTTCACGTTCGACACCGCGCAGATCTTCTGGCTCATCTCGATGCCGAGCCTCGTCGGCGCGACCCTCCGCTTCCCCTACACGTTCATGGTCGCCCGCTTCGGCGGCCGCAACTGGACGATCGTGTCGGCGCTGCTGCTGCTCCTGCCGGCGACCGGGCTCGCGCTCTGCGTCGGCAACCCCGAGACGCCCTTCGCCGTCATGCTGGCCGTCGCGGCGCTCGCCGGGGTGGGCGGCGGCAACTTCGCGTCGTCGATGGCGAACATCACCTACTTCTACCCGCAGCGGGAGAAGGGCTGGGCACTCGGCCTGAACGCCGCGGGCGGCAACCTCGGTGCCGCCGTCGCCCAGCTGCTCGTGCCCATCGCGATCACGATCGGCGCGGCGGGCGCCGTGAATCTGCCCCTCGCCGGGCTCATCTGGGGGCCGCTCATCCTCGTCGCCGCCATCGGCGCCGCGCTGCGGATGGACAACCTCTCCGCCGCCCGGAGCGACTTCGCCGCCTCCCTCGCCGCAGCCAAGGAGCCGCACCTTTGGGTGCTCGCGTTCCTCTACATCGGCACTTTCGGCTCGTTCATCGGCTTCGCGGGCGTGTTCCCGAAGCTCATCGCCGACCTCTTCCCCCAGTTCTCCACGTTCGCGGTGGGCGGCGCCACCCTGACGCTCGCGTTCCTCGGCGCCCTCGTCGGGTCGCTCGCCCGCCCCTACGGCGGCAGGCTCGCCGACCGCTTCGGCGGGGCCGCCATGACGATGACCTCGTTCGCGGCCATGGGGATCATGACGGTCGCGGTCATCCTGACCCTGCCACTGGCGAACTTCTGGCTCTTCCTCGTGCTGTTCCTCGCGCTCTTCGCGGCGAGTGGCGTCGGCAACGGCGCGACCTACCGCATGATCCCCACCGTCTTCGCCTGGCGCTCGGGCGTCGCCGACGCTCACCGCACCGCCGGCGACATCAGCTCCCAGCGGCGGGCGGCGGCGGCCCTCGGCATCATCTCCGCGGTCGGCGCGTACGGCGGCTTCGTCATCCCCCAGGTGCTCGGCTTGTCGAAGACGTCCACCGGCGGCTACGAGGCCGGGCTCGCCGGCTTCGTCGTCGCCTACGTCCTGATGCTCACGATCACCGGACTCGTCTACCTGCGGGGCGGTCGCCGCGCCGGCATCCGGATCTGACCGAGCGACGAGGTGACGACGGATGACCCGGTCGAGCCACTGCCCCTACTGCGCGCTGCAGTGCGCCATGTCGCTGACCCCCGCCGGGGCCCGCATCGAGGTGGCCGGCCGGGACTTCCCGACCAACCGCGGCGGCCTGTGCAAGAAGGGCTGGACCTCGGCCGAGGTACTCGACACGACCGATCGCGTGACGAGGCCGCTGCGTCGCGTCGACGGCGGGTTCGAGGAGGTCTCCTGGGCCGAGGCGCTCGACGACATCGCGCGGCGGCTCCGGGACATCCGCTCGTCGCATGGTGCCGACGCGGTCGGCGTCTTCGGCGGCGGCGGTCTGACCAACGAGAAGGCCTACCAGCTGGGCAAGTTCGCGCGCATCGCGCTCGGCACGAGCCGCATCGACTACAACGGCCGGTTCTGCATGTCGTCCGCAGCCGCCGCCGGCAACCGGGCGTTCGGCGTCGACCGGGGACTGCCGTTCCCCGTCGAGGACCTCGACGATGCCCGCACGATCCTCCTGCTCGGCTCCAACGTCGCGGCGACGATGCCTCCGTTCATCGGTCACCTCGCCGGCGCCCGGGCCGCGGGCGGACTCGTCGTGGTCGACCCGCGCCGCTCGGAGACGGCGCGGCTGACGGAGGACGGCGGAGGAATCCACGTGCAGCCCGCCCCTGGCACCGATCTCGTCGTGCTCCTCGGGCTCACGCACGTCGTGCTCGCCGAGGGCCTCGCCGACTCCGCCTACCTCGCTGAGCGGACCGTCGGGCTCGACGAGCTCCGCCGCGAGGTGAACCGCTGGTGGCCGGAGCGGGTGCAGGAAGTCACGGGCGTGCCGGCGGCGCAACTGCGTCAGGTCGCACGCCGTCTCGCCGAGGGGCGCGCCTTCATCCTCACCGGCCGCGGCGTCGAACAGCACGTCGACGGCACCGACACCGCGACCGCCGCGATCAACCTCGCCCTCGTGCTCGGCCTGCCGGGGCGGGTCGAGGGCGGCCGCGCCGTCTCCGGTTACGGCACCCTCACCGGTCAGGGCAACGGCCAGGGCGGCCGCGAGCACGGCCAGAAGGCCGACCAGCTGCCGGGCTATCGCAAGATCACGGACCCGGCGGCGCGCGAGCACGTGGCATCCGTCTGGGGCGTCCCGCCCGAGTCGATTCCGGGGCCGGGGGTGCCCGCGGTGGAACTGCTCGGCATGCTCGGCCGCGAGGTCAAGGCCCTGCTCGTGCACGGCTCGAACGTCGTCGTGAGCGCGCCGGATGCCGCGGCCGTCACCCGGGCGCTCGACGAGCTCGACCTCCTCGTGGTGTGCGACTTCGTCCCGTCCGAGACCGCCCTGCTCGCGGACTACATCCTGCCCGTGACGCAGTGGGCCGAGGAGGAGGGGACGATGACGTCCCTGGAAGGGCGCGTGCTGCGCCGCCGCCGTGCGATCGACCCGCCCGCCGAGGCCCGCAGCGAGCTGTGGGTGATGCGCGAGCTCGCGCGGCGCCTCGACGCTCCCGGCACCTGGAGCACCGACGCGGCCGAGGTCTTCGACGAGCTCGCGCGGGCCTCGGCCGGCGGGATCGCGGACTACTCAGGGCTCAGCCACGCGCGGCTCGACGAGGGCGTCGCCGCCTTCTGGCCCTACCCTGCCGGCTCGGCCGGCACGCCCCGGCTCTTCGAGGACCGGTTCGCGCATCCCGACGGGCTGGCGCGCCTCGTGGCGGTCATCCCTCGGTTGCGCGAGCCGGGAGCGCAGCGGGGCGGCGAGCTCACCCTCGTGACCGGTCGCCTCCTCGAGCACTACCAGTCCGGCGCCCAGACCCGTCGGGTGCCGGAACTCGTGACTGCCCGCCCAGAGGCGGCCCTGCAGATCCATCCCGCGACCGCGTCGCGCCTCGGCATCGCCTCCGGCGATCTCGTCGAGATCACATCGCCGCGAGGCGTGACACGGGCGAGGGCGGAGGTCACGAGCGGCATCCGGCACGACACCGTCTTCCTGCCCTTCCACTTCCCCGGTGCCGAGCGCGCGAACACCCTCACCGAGGCCGCCGTCGACCCCGTCTCCGCCATGCCCGAGTTCAAGCGCACGCTCGTGAGCGTCGCGCGCGTCGAGGAGGTCCCTGCGTGATCCGCGTCGTCGTCATCGGTTACGGTCCCGTCGCGGCACGGTTCGTCGAGGGGATGCTCGACTCCGTGCGCGCGGGGGAAGTCGCCCTCGCCGTGCTCGGGGCCGAGCAGGCGGATGTCTACAACCGCGTGCTCGTGGCGGAGTACGCGGTCGGGCGAGCCGATCGGGACACCCTCGACATCGGCGACACGGCCGCAGCCCGGGCCGCGGGAGTCGACGTCCGCCTCGGCGAGGCGGCCACCGGCATCGATCGTGAGCGGCGTCGCGTGCGCACCTCGACGGGATCGCACCTGCCGTACGACCGCCTCGTGCTCGCCACGGGAGCGCGCGCCAACGTGCCCACGCTCGCCGGACTCGAGCGCTCCCGCCGTCATCGCCTCGCCCGGCCCCACGACCCCGCCGACCTCGACCGCGGTGCACGGCCGCTCCCCCGCGGCGTCGTCACACTGCGCGATCTCACCGACGCCGAGCTCGTCGCCGACGCGGTGCGGGACCGGCGCCGCATCGTCGTGCTCGGCGCCGGTGTGCTCGGCATGGAGTTCGCGCTCGCGGCGGCCGAACGCGGCGCCCGGGTCGTCGTGGTGCACCACGGGCCCTCCCCCATGGCACGCAACCTCGACGTCGCCGGCGGACGCACTCTCGCGCTGGCCGCGTCGGCCGCGGGCGTGGAGATGGTCGCGCACTCTCGCGCCGAGGGCATCCTCACCCGCACCGACGACGCCGGGCGCGCGCATTTCGATGCGCTGCTGTGCGCGGACGGCAAGCAGGTGCACGGCGACCTGCTCCTGCTCTCGGCGGGTGCGGCGCCACGCGTCGAACTCGCCGCGGACGCCGGGCTCGTCGTGTCCACCGGGGTCGTGGTCGACGAGCACCTCCGCAGCTGGACCGACCCGCACGTCTTCGCGATCGGCGACTGCGCGCAGGTCGCCACGCCGGGCTCCGCGGCGCCGGACGGGCGCGTGCCCGGCGCATCCGCTGGGCTGATCGGTCCGGGCTGGCGGCAGGCGGACGCCCTCGTCGAGTTGCTCCGCGCCGAGGCGGCCGGCCGCTCGGCCACCCTCGCGCCGCCCGCCGAGCGGCCCACGGTCGTCATGCTCAAGGCGGAGGGCGTCGACGTGTGCGCGGGTGGCGTCGTCGACGCCGACCCGTGGGACGCCGACCCGCAGGGCCATTCGTGTGGGCGCGCCTGGCAGGTGACCGTGTGGGCCGACCCCGCCCGCGGCGGTTACGTCAAACTCGTCACCCGCGGCGGTGTGCTCGAGGGTTTCGTCTGCGTGGGCATGCCGCGCACCGCCGCCGAGCTGACGCTGCTGTTCGAGCGAGGCAGCGAGCTGCCCGCCGACCGGACCGCCCTGCTGAGACTGGATTCGACCGACGCTCTCGTCGCCCCGGCATCCGATCCCTTCGCACCCGACGCCACCGTGTGCTGGTGCAACGGCGTCACCGCGGGACGCATCACCGAGGCGATCGACGCCGGAGACGACACGGTCGCCTGCGTCGGGCGCTCGACCCGAGCCGGCACCGGCTGCGGCGGCTGCAAGGGCCGCATCGCCGAACTGCTCGCGCGGGCGGGCAAGGGAGAGACGGTTTCAGCGGGCTGAGCCCTGGTTCAGTCCGAGCGTCACCAGGGAAGGGGCAGCACCGGCACGCTCGTGCCCGCCGGGGCTCCTCCCGCGGGGATCACGGCGACCGCATCCGCCGCGGCGAGCCCGCGGAGCATCCCGGAGCCCTGCCACCGCAGCGGCACGAGCCCGTCGTCCGTCTCCTCGCAGGGCATGAGTCGAACGGATGCCGCGGGCGCGAAGGCCTCCGCCGCGAGCTCGGCGCGGCCGAGGCGCGCGCTGCGCCGTCCGAGCATCCCGTCGACAATCGGTGTGCCGAGCCCCACGAGGCAGAGCATCGCCGCCAGCGGGTTGCCCGGGAGTGCGAGCAGCACCCGACCGCCCGGGAGCGACGCGACCATGACCGGATGCCCCGGCCGCATCGCGACACCGTCGACGACCAGCCGGCCGCCGAGTCCCGAGATGGCCCCGCGCACGAAGTCCGCCGGACCCCGCGCGCTGCCGCCCGTCGTCACGACGAGCGGCGCCTCGGTTGCAGCGAGAGCGGCGAGGGTGGCGCGCGCGTCATCGGGGCACCGCGCGTGCCGCACGATGCCGAGCCCCACGCTGCGGAGCACTCCCGGCAGCGAGGGCCCCAAAGCGTCCCGTACCGCGCCCGGCCGCGGCTCGCCTTCGTCCACGAGCTCGTCGCCCAGCACCAGCAGATCGCCGGCGACCGCCGCGGCGACCGCGAGGTGGTCGTAGCCGGCGGCAGCACAGAGCGCGATACGCGGCGGCGTCAAGGGCAGGCCGGCACGCAGCAGAGGGTCACCTCTCAGCGCCTCCTCTCCGGCCGGGCGCACGTGGTCGCCCGGGCGCGGTGAGCGGGTCGCAAGCGGGCCGAGCCGCAGGGTGCCGCCCACGACGTCGCCGTGTTCGCTACGCAGCACTGCGACAGTGCCAGGAGGCACGGGTGCCCCGGTCGCGATAGGACGAGCCTCGCCCTGCGCCAGGGTCGTGATCGCGGGGACGTCGCCCGCCAGCACGGACTTGCCCACCGTCCATCCACCGTCTGCTCCTGGCTCGGCGACGGCCCAGCCGTCCATCGCCGAGGCATCGAGCCGAGGCATCGCGGAGAGTGCGAAGACGTCGTGGGCCAGCACGCGCCCCGCGGCCTCGGCGAGGGGCACGACGTCCGCGGGCCGCCGAGGAACCGCGGCGCCGAGTGCGAAGGCTGCGTTGCGGGCGTCGGCCCAGCCGATGTTCGTGGCATGAGAGCCGACGAGCGGAGCGGTCATCGCTCGATCTCCCCGGTGACGAGACGCGCGAGCCGCTGCAACTCCTCCGCCCCGCCCCCGGAACGTCCGAGCGCCAGACCGACCAGGAACGTCGTGAGCGGCGCGGCGGGGCGGAGCACACCGTGTGCTGCATCGCGGGCCAGGTCGAGCACGAGCGCGGTGTCGACGAGCTCGCGGGGAACGTCGAGCACGGGCACGATTCGGTCGAGCCATTCGTCGAGGGACTGCTCAGGCATGGGCGACCTCGGGAAGCGCGAGGCCCGCTGCTCGCGCGTCCTCGGCGGTGTCGACGTCCGCGCACAGGTGCGCCGGAAGGGCGACGGTCGCGGCGGGGATCCCGGCGAGCAGGGCCCTGAGCGAGGCGCCTTCCAACGGTCGTTCGGCATCCATCGCCGTGAGCCGCCGCCGTAGCGCGGCGGTGCGGTAGAGCGCGAGCAGCCACTGCGTGCGTCCGTCCGGATCGACGGCGATTGCCGCGTCCGTCGCGCCGTCCGCGTCGGCGGCCCGGTCGAGCAGCACCGGTAGGGCGTCCCGGATGCCCGTGAGGTCCGCCGCGACGAGCGCGGTCCACTCGGCCGGCACATCGTCGACGGCAGCCAGCCCGGCCGCGAGGGCGGCGACGGGGCCACCATATTCGGGAGCCTCGCGCACGACGCGGAGTGCGGCCGTGTCCGTCGCCCCCACCCGTGCCTCCCCCACGACGACCGTCACGGCGGCCGGCCGACAGGCCTGCAGGGCTAGCTGAAGCAAGCTTTCGCCCGCCTCGTTCCGGAGCGCGCACTTGTCGATGCCGCCGAGGCGCGTGGCACGGCCGCCGGCGAGGATCACGGCTTTCCACATGCCGAGAACGCTAACCCCGGTGCGTTTCCGTGTTGTTGCCCCTCCGTCACCGTTGATGACGCCTGCCTCACACGACGCCCGCTGTCTTGAGAGGCGGTCCGTGCATTTCGAGCCGGGCGTCTCGTGCCCGGGGTGCTGCTCTTCGGCGGCACGCTCTGCGTCAGGCCGCTCGGACGATGCCATCCCGTCGGCGCGCTCTCATCAGCAGTTGTAGGGCGGACGGGACTTGAACCCGTGACCGACGGATTATGAGTCCGCTGCTCTAACCGGCTGAGCTACCGCCCCGCGACGATCGTAGTCGCCGCGGCATCCGTCGCCTGCCACACCGCGCCACGAGTGCGCAGCAGGCGTCGACGAGGCAGGCCAGGGTTAGCAGCGCGCACGCGGCGCGGGGGACGTCAGTCCGCGACCGGCTCCCCGCGGTACAGCTTCTCGAACGTCGTCAGCGTCTTCTCGATGTCGTGCGCCTCGACGATGCGCAGGCTCTCGCGCTGCATGGCGAGGTACTCCTCGCGCGGCAGGGTCAGCACCTTGGTGAGCTTCGCCGCGAGGTCCTCGGGGGTGTCCGGCTGGAACAGGTAGCCGTTCTCTCCGTCGTGCACGAGGTGCGGCAGGGCCATCGCGTTCGCGGCGACGACCGGCAGGCCGCTGGCCATGGCCTCCATCGTAGCGATCGACTGCAGCTCGGCGATCGAGGGCATCGCGAAGACGCTCCCCCGGGTCAGGGTCTCGCGCAGTTGGGCATCCGTCGCGTGCCCGGTGAAATGCACGTTCGAGCGGATGCCGAGGTCGACGGCGAGCTGCTGCAGCTGGTGCATCTGGTCGCCGCTGCCGACGATGTCGACCTTGACGTCGAGCTCGGGGTCCATCTGCGCCACGGCCTTCAGCAGCACGTGGATGTGCTTCTCCCCCGTCACGCGCCCGACGAACACGACGCGGTTCTCGGTGCGCGGGGTGAGATCGGCGGTGTAGTCGGAGGCGTTGATGCCGCAGGAGATCGCGTGCACGCCGCGCAGGTGCGTCTCCTTCTCTAGGAACATCGCCGCCTTGCGGGTCGGCGTCGTCACCTGCTCCGCGTAGCTGAACGTCTTGGCGGCGTCCTTCCACGCGATCTCGATCGCCTTGTCACGCAGCCCCTCGGGCAGCAGCGAGTGCTCGATCAGGTTCTCCGGCATGAAGTGGTTCGTGCCGATGATCCGGATGCCGCGGGCGGCGGCCTGACGCACGAGGCCGCGGCCGACGACGATGTGCGACTGGAAGTGCACGACGTCGGGCTTGAACTCGTCGAGGATCTTCGCCGTGTTCGGCTGCACGCGGAACGGGATCGCGAAGCGCAGCCAGTCGTGGGGGTACCAGCGCAGCGAGAAGAGTCGGTGCACGGTGAGCGCCTGGCCGTCGTAGACCTCGGTGAAGGTGCCGTGCTTGCGGTTGAACGCCGGCGCGACGACGTGCACGTCGTGTCCGCGACCGGCGAGGCCGACGGCGAGGCGCTCGGTGAACTTCGCCGCCCCGTTCACGTCGGGGGTGAAGGTGTCGGCGCCGATGAGGATGCGCAGCGGGGCCGCCGTTCCGGCGGTCGAGGAATCGTCAGTCAAGACCTGTGGTGTCCTCGTTCGTCGAAATCATCGGGTCCACCCTATTAGGCCGTGACCTGGGGGTGATGCTTGGCCAGTTGGAACACTCCGTAGATCGCGACGACCCCGAAGACGGCGAACAGCACGAGCGCGTAGACGGGGGCGGTGGCCGCCTCGCCGAGCACGAGGATGCCGATGGCGACGGCGATCAGCGGATCGACGACGGTGAGGCCGGCGATCACGAGGTCGGGCGGCCCGGACGAGTAGGCGTTCTGCACGAACCAGGCGCCGAGCGCGGCCGCGGCGAGCAGCGCCGCGAGGCACAGCAGGGTGAGGATCTCGAAGTCGCCCTGGAAGATGCGCACGAGCACGACCTTCGCGAGCGTCGCGACGAAGCCGTAGAGCACGCCCGCGCCGATGATGTAGAGCAGCGCGCCCGCACGGTCGCGGAGCCAGACGAAGGCGGCGAAGAACGCGACGATCGTCACGCCGAGGATCGCGAGGATCGTCAGCAGTTGCTGCTCAGTGATCTTCGACTCGACGCCGAAGATCGCCGCGAGCACGACGAAGAGCGCGATGCCGCCGACGCACAGTGCGATCGAGCGCACGGATGCCCGGTTGAGCTTCGACTGGGAGATGCGGGCGTTCATGAACGCGGTGATCACGAGCGCGATCGCGCCGACGGGCTGCACGACGATGAGCGGCGCCATCGACAGCGCGGTCAGCTGCAGCAGGATCGCCAGGCCGAGGAGCACGGTGCCGAGCAGCCAGGAGGGACGCCGGAGGAGATCGAGGATCTGCTGCCGCCCGAGGCCGCGGATCTCCTGCAGCTCCTCGCGGGCGACGGCCTCGACCTTCGCCACGCCGGCGTGCTGCAGCTGGGCGCCGCCCGACATGCACGCGGCACCGATCACGGCGAGGACGATGGCGATCCAGGTGCGCGGGTCGCCGACCGTCCGGCGGGCCTCTTCGAACCCGGCGAGGGCGTCGGGCAGGCTCACGGGCGGCTCCGGGACGGGGACGGGGGCGACCGGAGGGGTCGCCGTGCGGACGACGCCGAGCCTAGCGGGCACCAACGAATAGGCTTGGAGGCATGGCCGTGCTCCCCATCAGAATCACCGGGGACCCCGTCCTCCACACCCCCGCCGAGCCCGTCACCTCGTTCGACGAGGAGCTGCGCACCCTGGTCGCCGACATGTACGACACGATGGCGGCCGCGCCCGGCGTCGGTCTCGCCGGCCCGCAGGTCGGGGTGCCGCTGCGCCTGTTCGTCTTCGACTGGACGGACGAGGAGGGCGAGCGCCACCGCGGCGAGGCGATCAACCCCGTGCTCTGGATCAGCCCCGCGCCGATCGCCGAGGCGGACGAGGACGAGGACTCCGAGGGCTGCCTCTCGATTCCCGGGGAGCGGTTCCCGCTGCTGCGCTCGGAACGCGCCCTCCTGCGGGCGACCGACCTCGAGGGCCGCGACTACGAGATCGAGGCGGAAGGCTGGCTCGCCCGCATCTTCCAGCACGAGTACGACCACCTGAACGGCGTGCTCTACGCCGACCGACTCGAGTACCCCTACGCCCGCACGCTCGCGAAGACCATCAAGAAGCGCAGCTGGGGCGGGCCGGGGCAGAAGTGGATGCCGGGCGTCGACGACCTCGAGGGCTGAGCCGGATCTCATCCTCCGGTCGCATCGACGGCGACTCCGGGCGGATGCCGCGGCGCGGGCACTCGACGAGGCTCGGACCATGACCGACACGCACGTCCTCGACCAGACCCCCGCCACGCCGGACCACGCGCCGGAGCGTCCCGCCGAGCAGACCCTCGGCCTGGTCGCCATGATCCTCTCGCTCACCGCGGTGGTGACGGGCTTCAACACCCCGCTCGCGATCGCCGGGCTCGTCGTCGGCATCATCGCGGCGCGGCGCGAGTCGCGCCGGGCGTTCGCCCTCACGGGCGTCTGGGTCGGCGCCGGCATCCTCGTGCTGGAGTTCCTCGGCCTGGTCGGGATGCTCGGCGCCGGAGCGGCGACGCTGCTGCTGCACGTGATCGCGTACTGACACGCGCGGCCCGACGGGGCACGACGGCGGCCCGACCCTGATCGCGCCCCGACTCAGACCGCGAGGCCGGCCGCGCGGAGCAGCGCGGCGCACAGCGCCGCGGCGACGAGGGCGACGATGAAGGGCGCCCGCAGCGCGAACAGGATCGCGGCGAGCACGACCGCGGGCAGGCGCGCGTCGACGACGACGGCCTGACCCTGCCCCAGCGTCTGCACCGCGACGAGCGCCGCCAGCAGGGCGACCGTCAGGAGATCGCTCGTGCGGGAGATCCGCGGCTTCTCGAGCACCGCCGGCGGCACGAGGTAGCCGGCGATCTTGAGCGCGAGCACCGCGATGCCCGCGAGCAGCACGACCTGCCAGACGGTCACGGCTCCCGCCTCCCCAGCCAGTCGGTGAGCCCGACGACCACGGCGACCGCCGCGGCCGCGAGCACCGGCAGCCCGGTCGGGAGCGCCGGCGTCAGGGCGGTCGCGACGACGGCGGCGGCCACCGCGACGGCGATCGGCTGCCGGGCGTGCAGCCGCGGCCAGAGCAGGCCGACGAACGCAGCGGCCGCCGCGGCGTCGAGCCCGTAGGCGCGGGGGTCGCCGAGCAGGTCGCCGAGCAGTGCGCCCGCGAGCGTCGTGGCGTTCCAGCCGATGAAGATCGCAGCGCCGGTCACCCAGAAGCCGATCCGCTGCGCCCGGCCGGGCGGCTGCGAGATCGCGACCGCGGTCGACTCGTCGATCGTCAGATGCGCCGCGACGAGGGTGCGCCAGATCGGCCGCCGCCCGACGACCGACGCCATCCGCATGGCGTAGAAACTGTTCCGCGCCCCGAGCAGCGCGGCGCCGGCGATGGCAGCACCGCCGGTGCCGCCGCCGGCGAGCACGCCGATGAGCGCGAACTGGCTGCCCCCGGAGAACATCAGCAGGCTGAGCACGGACGTCTGCCAGACGTCGAGTCCGGATGCCACGCTGAGCGCCCCGAAGCTGATGCCGTAGGCGGCCACCGGCAGCGCGACGCTGAGGGCCGCCCGCCAGGCGGCCGAGTCGGTGGGGCTCACCGCCGTGTCAGGTCGACGCCGTGGACGCCGTTGTGGTGCTTGAGGGTCGGGAAGACCGCGGAGACCGAGAACCCGATGCCCGGCACGGTCACGGCGGTGAAGACGCCGCCGAAGAGTTCCGTGCGCTCGCGCATCTCGGCGATGCCGGGGCCGGTGGGTGTGCGGGTGAGGGCGTCGACGTCGTCGCGCACGCCGTACGCGGCATCCGATTCGTCGCCCTCGCGGCGGCGCCGGGCGCGGTCGCCGTCGTCGTCGACCTGCACGCGCAGCCCGTCGCCGGTCCAGGTGAACGCGACCTTCACCTGCGTGCCCTCTCCCCCGTAGCGAAGCGAGTTCGACAGCGCCTCCTGCAGGATGCGGAAGATCGCGAGCTCGGCGCCCTGCTGCAGCGGGAAGGGCGTGCCCGACTCCTCGAAGGCGATGTCGAGGCCGGCGTCGCGGTGCACCGCGAAGAGGTCGCGGAGAGTGCGCTGGGCGGGCTGCGCGTTGGCATCCGCCTGGCTGTCCCGCACGATCGAGAGGATGCGGCGCATGTCGCCGAGCGTCGCGCGGGCGGTGCGCTGGATCGCGCCGACCGAGCGCAGGGTAGCCGACGGGTCGCGCTCGGCGGTCAGCCGGGCGCCGTCGGCCTCGGTGATGATCGTGCCGACGTTGCGGACGGCCACCTCGTGCAGCTCCCGGATGATCCGGAGCCGCCCGTTCTGCTCCGCGAGCGTGTACTCGAGCTCGCGAGAGGAGCCGAGGTCGCGGCGGGCGCGGCGGACCTGAGCCCTTGCCCGCAGCCACAGCACGAGCAGCACGACGGCGAGGGCGAGGAAGGCGGCGGCGGATGCGGCGACGAGCGTGACGTTCTCGCTGATCCACTGATCCACGCAGGCCTCCCTCCGGAGCCACGGGGCGCGGCTCCGGAAGGAAGACTAGCCGTGGGCGGCGCTACTTCTGGGGCTGCGGGCGGCCCGCGCGCAGCACGTCGAGGCGCTGCCGGTACTCCGTCTCGTCGATCTCGCCGCGCGCGAACCGTTCGCCGAGCACCTGCTCGGCGCTCGCGGCCGCGCGCCACGCGGACGGGCCGCCGTGCTGCCAGAGCTGCCGGTTGCGGCGGGCGAACACGACCGCGAGCACGATCAGCGTGGCGAGCACGAGCAGCCAGAAGATCGGGCCGATGAGCCAGAACGGACTGAAGCCGGGGCCGAAGCCTGGGCCGAATCGGGTGATGAGCTCGAGCATGTCTTCTCCTAACGCAGGGGCCCTCGAGGGCCGCTCATAGCGTCGCGCCGGAGCATGCGCGGGCGAATCCGCCGCCGGGAGTCTTTCCCGCTACTCCCCCGGGAGTGCCCGCTCGCCCTGCCCGGGCGTCACGAGGCCGCTCTCGTACGCGAGCACCACGAGCTGCACGCGGTCGCGGGCGCCGAGCTTGCCGAGGATGCGGGAGACGTGGGTCTTCGCCGTCAGCGGGCTGAGGTGGAGGCGGCCGCCGATCTCCTCGTTCGTGAGTCCCTGGCCGACGAGGGCGAGCACCTCGCGCTCCCGGTCGGTGAGGCCTGCGAGCCGCCGCTCGTCCGGCGGCCGGCGGAGCGAGTCCGACACCGACTCCAGCAGCCGCCGGGTGACCGTCGGACTGAGCAGCGCGTCACCGGCCGCGGCGACGCGCACCGCCCGGATGAACTCGACCGGCTCCGCGTCCTTGACGAGGAAGCCGCTCGCGCCGGCACGGATGGCCCGCACGACGTACTCGTCGAGCTCGAACGTCGTCACGATCACGACGCGGGTGGGCGCGGTCGCCGGGTCGGCGGCGATGCGCTCGGTCGCCCAGAGCCCGTCGCCCTCCGGCATCCGGATGTCCATGAGCACGACGTCCGGGCGCTCGCGTGCGACGAGGGCGACCGCGTCGGCGCCCGTTCCGGCCTCGCCGACGACCTCGAGGTCGGGCTCGGCGTCGAGCAGGGCGCGCAGCCCGGCGCGGATCAACGGCTGGTCGTCGGCCACGGCGACCCGGATCACGGGTTCTCCCTCCTGATCGGGATGCGGGCCTCCACGGCGAAGCCGCCGCCCGGGCGCGGGCCGGCGGACAGGGTGCCGCCGAGCAGCGCCGCGCGCTCGTGCATGCCGAGGATGCCGCGGCCGTCGCCGCCCGCCGCGCCGCCGCGTCCGTCGTCGCTCACCGTCGCGATCCACGCGCCGTCGCGCTCCGCGAGCACGACCTCGGCCGAGGCGGCGCCCGAGTGACGCGCGACGTTGGTCAGCGACTCCTGCACGATCCGGTACAGCGCGAGCTGCACGGGGCGCGGCACGCCGGGCCCGAGGGACGTGTCGAGCCGCACGTCGATTCCCTGGGCGCGGAAGGATGCCACGAGCGCGTCGAGCCGCGACAGGTCCGGCTCGGGCACGAGCGGGGCCTCCGCGTCGTCGGAGCGCAGCACTCCGAGCACGTGCCGCACCTCCTCGAGCGCGGTCTTCGACGTGTCGCGAACCGACGCGAGCGCCTCGCGCGCCTTCTCGGGGTCGCGCTCGGAGAGGTGGAGCCCGACGCCCGCCTGCAGGCTGATCTGGCTGAGCGAGTGCGCGAGCACGTCGTGCAGTTCGCGGGCGATGCGCACGCGCTCGGCCTGCAGGGCGTCGCGCTGCGCCGTCTCGCGCGCCAGAGCGTCCGCTGCGGCCCGCTCGCGCCGGCCGCGCACCGCCTCCCCGGCGCCGAACGCGACGACGGCCGCGACCGTGCCGGCGGCGAGCAGAGGGGTCGGCAGGTCGACGCCGAGCATCGGGGCGACGACGAGCAGCAGGAGGCCGAGCACCGCGACGGAGATCCACGCCCAGACGCGCGCACCGTGCACGACGGCGGCGACGATCGCGAAGGCGAGGGCGACGAAGGGCGGCCAGAAGCGGTCGTCGCCGGCGACGAGGGCGTCGGCGACCGCGAGACCCGCGACCACCGCGACGACCGGTCCCGGAGCGCGGCGCGCGGCGACGAGGGCGGCGGCCGCGAGGAGCGTGATCGCGAGCAGGGCGAGCGCCTGATCCAGGTCGAGCGAGAACGGGGCACGGCGGCCGGGACCGCCGCGGAACACCCAGCGCGGGGCGAGCAGAGTGCCGAGGTACGGCGGCACCTGCACGACGAGGGTCGCGACGACCGGGGCCCAGAGCCGGAGAGCACGGCGGCGGGCGGGCGCGGAGGCAGGGCGCGGCACGGGGCGGTCCCCGGCGCGCTCCCCCGGCTCCGGGCTCCGCATGTGCCGATGCTAGGCGAGGCCACCGCCGTGCGGCATCCGCTCTCCGGCGTCCGGGCCGTACTCCCCCGGGAGTAGTGCCCGCGGGATGGCGGGCAAAAGGAAAGGCCCCCACCGCGAACGGTGGGGGCCAGTGAGCTCCCCGACTTGGACTCGAACCAAGAACCTGCCGGTTAACAGCCGGCTGCTCTGCCAATTGAGCTATCGAGGATCACGCCTGAACAGCCCCACTACTCTATCGCACGTTTTCAGCGCGCAAGACCACTCGCCGCGTCGGCGGGAAGAAGGAGTGTCGGCGAGGGCACCGCGACCTGATCGCCGACGGGGGTGAGAGCTCCCTCGGCCACGGTGAAACGCTCGACGGTGTCGCTGCGCTGACCCGTGACGTGGGCGATTCCGTCGACGAGCACGTGGTGCCGGGGCCACGAGCCGATCATCCGGGCGGATGCCACGGGCCGCGCGGCGACGCCGTCGGCGTCGAGCTCGACGAGCGCGATGCGGTCGCTGCCGCGGAGCCCGGCTGTCGCGTAGCGGCCGTCGGCGGTGATGGAGAGCCCGGCCGCGGCGTCATCCGCCACCGGGTCGTCGACGACGGGAACTGACGCGACGAGTTCCACGGTGTCGCCGTCCACGGCGAGCGTCGCGATCTGCGGCTCGAGCTCGGTGAGCACGATGACGCGCCCCGACGGGTGCAGGGCGAGATCGCGCGGACCGGAGCCCGCCGGCATCCGCACCTCGCCCGCGGGGACGAGGGCGGCCCCGTCGCGGCGGAAGACGCGCACGAGGTCGCTGCCGAGGTCGGCCGCGAGCACGAGGCCGCCGACTTCGAGACTCGAGTGGGCGCGAGCGTTCGCCTGGTTGGGGTGCGGCCCGCCGCCCTCGCCGGCGAACACGTCGACCACGCGCACCGGCGTGCCCTCCGCGCCGAGCGCGACGGTGACGAGGCGCCCGTCGCCGTAGCAGGCGACCGTGGCCGACCCGGAGCTCAGCGCGATGTGGCAGGGCACCCCGCCGCCGAGGTCGACACCGCCGAGCGGCGTGAGCGCGCCCGGGCCGTCGACCCGGTAGGCCTCGAGCCGGCCCTCGTGCTCGAGCACCGCGTAGAGCACGGGAAGGGTGGGATGCAGGGCGAGGAAGGACGGGCTCGGGGCATCCGTCACCGCGCGGTAGCCCGCGTCGTCGAGCCAACCGATGCCGGTCGCCGTGCCCTCCATGTCCGAGGTGTACGAGCCGACCCAGAACGCGCCCATCAGTAGCCCTCCGCCGGGTTCACGACGCCGACGAACTCGCCGTCGCCGACGAACGCCGCCGTGTTGGCCTTGATCCGCTCCGCGAGCAGCGGCGCGACCATCTCCTCGGTGTCGGCGGCGTGCGGCGTGATGAGGGCGCGCGGCGAGCCCCAGAGCGCGTGCCCCTCGGGCAGCGGCTCCGGATCGGTCACGTCGAGCGCGGCATCGGCCAGCTCGCCGGCCTCGAGCGCGGCGACGAGCGCGTCGGTGTCGACGAGCCCGCCGCGCGCGATGTTGACGAGCACGGCGGTCGGCTTCATGAGCGAGAACTCCCGCTCGCCCAGCAGCTTGCTCGTGCCCTGGGTCAGGGCCGCGGCGACGACGACGACGTCGGCATCCGGCAGCACCTCGGCGAGCCGGTCGCTCGTGACCGTGCGCTCGGCGCCCTCGACTGGATCGGCCGAGCGTCGGACGATCGTGACGCGGGTGTCGAACGGCTGCAGCAGCCGCAGCAGCTCGATCGCGATGCCGCCGGCGCCGATGACGACGACGTTCAGCCCGTAGAGGGAGGTGCCGGCCTTCGGCGCCTCGTCGGCCCAGCGCTTGGCTCGGGCGCGCACGTGGAGCTTGCGCAGCAGCGCGAGCGTGAGGGTGAGCGCGTGCTCCGCGACGGGCTGCGCGTAGGCGCCCTTCGCGCTGGTGAACACGGGCAGGTCCTTCTGGGCGAACGGCGCGAGCACGTCGGCGAAGGCGTCGACGCCCGCCCACGGCAGCTGCACCCAACCGATGCCGGGGTGGCGCTCGAGCACGTCGGCCGCCTCCTGTGCGCGGGAGTAGGACAGCCACACCAGCCCGCGGGTCTCGTCGGACAGCGGCGCGACAGTGCCGCCCGCCTCCTCGATCGCCCGGACGAAGCGCTCCTCGGGCTCCGGGAGCACCGCGATGGGACCGGGCTCCGGCCGGGTCGTCGGGGTGTGGCCGCCCGGGGCGAGCACGGCGCGGTGCTGACTCATCTGTCCTCCCGTCGCGCGGGCTGGATCGGGACGGCGCCGGTGGTCGGCAGGTCGCCCGTCATCGCCCGCGAGAGCGTCTTCAGGTAGGGGTGGTCGGGGTGTTCGAAGAGCTCCTGCAGCGTGCCGATCGCGAGGAACACCCCGCGGTGCATCACGGCGATGCGGTCGGCGATCTTTGCGACGTCGGCGAAGTCGCTGCCGACGAGCACCGCGGAGAACTGGCGGGAGCGGCGGATGTCGCGCAGCGCGTCGAGCACGCCGGCGCGCGCCGTGACGTCGACGCCCGACGTGAAGTCGTCGGCGACGAGCAGCGGCGGCTCGAGCACGAGCGCCTTGGCGAGGGCGGCGCGCTGGCGCTGGCCGCGCGAGAGCTCGAACGGGTACTTCGTCATCGCGCCGAGCGGCAGCCGCACGATGTCGATCGCCGCCGCGACGGCCTCGCCCGCGGCGCGGCGGTCGAAGCGGCGGTCGCGGGAGTAGATGGGTTCGGCGACGTTCTCGCCGATTGTGAGGTGCGGGTCGAGCCTGCCCCCGGCATCCTGCGGCAGGTGCCCGACGCTGAGGTGCAGGCGCTCGCGCTTGCGGGTGCCGAGCCGGCGGAGGTCGGTGCCGAGCACCGACAGGGTGCCGCCCGCGATCTCGGGGCTGCGCTCGCCGTCGAGGCCCGCGTAGCCGGCGAGGGCGAGCGCGAGCGTCGACTTGCCCGCGCCCGCCTCGCCCACGATCGCGAGGATCTCGCCGTGCCGCACCTCGAAGCTGACGCCGGCCACGGCCGTGTGCCGCGGCGAGGCGCCCCGCCGCGGGTACTCGAGCGAGAGGTCCCGCGCGAGCACGGCCAGGCCGACGTCGGGCTCGGTCACGAGGTGCTCCTCCCTCCGAGGCGCGCGAGTTCGAGCCGGCGCTCCGCCTGGGCGACCGGGTCGGGCACGGGCAGCGACGCGAGCAGCCGCTTGGTGTAGTCGTGCTTCGGCGCGCCGAGCACCTCCGCCCCCGTGCCCTCCTCGACCAGTCGACCCGCGTAGAGCACCGCGATGCGGTCGGCGAGCAGGTCGACGACGGCGAGGTCGTGGCTGATGAAGAGGGCCGCGAAGCCGAGGTCGCGCTGCAGCTCGGCGAAGAGCTCGAGCACGCGCGCCTGCACCGACACGTCGAGCGCGCTCGTCGGCTCGTCGGCGATCAGCAGCGTCGGCGACAGCGCGATCGCGCGGGCGAGGCTCGCGCGCTGACGCTGACCGCCCGAGAGCTCGTGCGGGAAGCGGTCACCGAAGTGCCGCGGCAGCTGCACCGCCTCGAGCAGCTCGTCGACGCGGGCGCGGGCGTCCTGCGCGGACTCGGCGCGGGAGTGCACGACGAGCGGCTCCGCCACGTTGTCGGCGATCGTGAGGAGCGGGTTGAAGCTCGTGGCCGGATCCTGGAACACGAACCCGATCTCCGGGCGCAGCGGCGCGAGGTCGCGGTAACGGGCGCCGAGCAGCTCGGTGCCGAGCACCGACAGCGACCCGCCGGTGACGCGGGTGAGCCCCGCGATCGCCCGGCCGATCGTCGTCTTGCCCGATCCGGACTCGCCGACCAGGCCGAGCACCTCGCCGCGGGCGATCGAGAAGCTCACGTCGTCGACCGCGCGGAAGCCCTTCCGGCCGAGACGGCCGGGGTACTCGATCACGAGGTTCCTCGCGACGACGACGTCCTCGCGCTCCCCCGTGCGCTCGGCGGCGCGGGCCGCGGCGCGGGCGGGTCCCTCGCCGAGCTTCGGCACGGCGGCGAGCAGTCGCTTGGTGTACTCGTGCTGCGGCGCGGCGAAGAGCGTCCTGGCATCCGCCTGCTCGACGAGCTTGCCCTGGTACATCACGGCGACGCGGTCGGCGAGGTCGGCGACGACGCCCATGTTGTGCGTGATGAGCACGATCGCGGTACCGAAGTCGTCGCGCAGGCTGCGCAGCAGGTCGAGGATCTCGGCCTGCACCGTGACGTCGAGCGCCGTCGTCGGCTCGTCCGCGACGATGAGCGACGGGCGGAGCACGAGGGCCATCGCGATGACCACGCGCTGCTTCTGCCCGCCCGAGAACTGGTGCGGGTAGTAGTCGACGCGCCGCTCGGGATCGGGGATGCCGACCGTGCGGAGGATGTCGATCGCCTTCGTTCGGGCCTCGCGGCGCGACATCCGGCCGTGCGCCCTGAGCCCCTCCGCGATCTGCCAGCCGACGGTGTAGACGGGGTTGAGCGCGGTGGAGGGCTCCTGGAACACCATCGCCACGTCTTCGCCGCGCGTGCGGCGCAGGTCGGCGGGCGAGAGCGAGAGCACGTCCTTGCCGGTGAGCACGACGGCGCCCGACGAGGTCGCGGTCTCGGGGAGCAGGCGGAGGATCGTCTTCGCGGTGACGGACTTGCCGCTGCCGGACTCGCCGACGATCGCGAGCACCTCCCCCGCGTCGACCGAGAGGCTGACCCCGTCGACGGCGCGGACGTCGCCGCCGTCGGTCGCGAATGTGACGTTCAGATCGCGGATGTCGACGACGCTCATGCGCGGACCTCTCCGGGGTTCGGGAGCTCGTCCTGCAGGCTCGTGGTCGGCGAGTTCGCGCCGCCGGGCACGACGCTCACCGGGTCGCCGGCGGGCGGCGGGGTGTTGTCGGCGCGACGCCGGGCGCGGAGCCGCGGGTCGGCGAGGTCGTTGAGGCTCTCGCCGACGAGGGTCATTCCGAGCACGACGAGCACGATCGCGAGACCCGGGAAGACCGAGGTCCACCAGATGCCGCTCGTCACGTCGCCGATCGCGCGGTTGAGGTCGAAGCCCCACTCGGCGCCGGAGGTCGGCTCGATGCCGAAACCGAGGAAGCCGAGCCCCGCGAGGGTGAGGATCGCCTCGGACGCGTTGAGCGTGAACAGCAGCGGCAGCGTGCGGGTCGCGTTGCGCAGCACGTGCTTGAACAGGATGCGCGGCGTCGACGCGCCGATGACGCGGGCCGCCTCGACGAATGCCTCCGACTTGATGCGGACGGTCTCTGCGCGGATGACCCGGAAGTACTGCGGGATGAACACGACGGTGATCGAGATCGCCGCGGCGAGGACGCCGCCGAAGACGCTCGACTGCCCGCCCGAGATGACGATCGCGACGACGATCGCGAGCAGCAGGCTCGGGAACGCGTACACGGCGTCGGCGACGACGACGAGGATGCGGTCGAGCCAGCCGCCGAGGTAGCCGGAGACCACCCCGAGGATGACGCCGACGAACAGCGACATCGCGACGGCGACGACGATCACGAGCAGAGCGGTCCGGGTGCCCCAGATCACGCGGGAGAGCACGTCGTACCCGCCGACCGTGGTGCCGAGCAGGTGCTCCGAGCTCGGCGGCTGCTGGGCGCCGAAGGCGCCGTCCTCGTCGCGCAGCTGCGCGAACCCGTAGGGCGCGAGCAGCGGAGCGAGCAGCGCGACGAGCAGGAACATGCCGATGATGACGACGCCCGTGACGAGCATGCCTCGCTGCAGCCCGACGGACTGGCGCAGCTGGTGGACGACGGGCAGGCGGGAGAGGACGGGGCGCCGGGCGGCCATCAGAACCTCACTCTCGGGTCGATGAGGGCGGCGATGATGTCGACCACGAAGTTGGTGAGGGCGACGATCACCGCGAGGAGCGCGACGATGCCCTGCACGGCGACGAAGTCGCGCGCGCCGAGGTAGCGGGCGAGCTGGAAGCCGAGGCCCTCCCACTCGAACGTCGTCTCGGTGAGTACGGCGCCGCCGAGCAGCATCGCGATCTGCAAGCCGATGACCGTGACGATCGGGATGAGCGCGGGGCGGTACGCGTGCTTGCGCACGAGCCGGGACTCGGGCACGCCGCGCGAGCGGGCCGCGTCGACGTAGTCCATCGAGAGCGTGCCGATCATGTTCGTGCGGACGAGGCGGAGGAACACGCCCGCCGTGAGCAGGCCGAGCGCGAGCGCCGGCAGCACGGCGTGCGAGAGCACGTCGCCGATCACCGACGCGTTGCCGAGGCGGATCGCGTCGATCAGGTAGATGCCCGTCGGGTCGTCGACGTTCTGCAGCCGCAGCTCGGTGCGGGTGCCGGCTCGACCGGCGACGGGCAGCCAGCCGAGGGCGACCGAGAAGACGAGCTTCAGCAGCAGACCGGCGAAGAAGACCGGGGTCGCGTAGCAGAGGATCGCGAAGACACGGAGCACCGCGTCGGGCCAGCGGTCGCGGAGGTAGGCGGCGAGCATGCCGAGCGGGATGCCGACGAGGAACGCGACGAGAAGCGCGTAGAACGCGAGCTCGACGGTCGCGGCGCCGAAGGTCGTGAGGATCTCGGTGACCGGCCGGTTGTCGGTGAGGGCGGTGCCGAAGTCGCCGCGCAGGATGTCGCCGAGGTACTCGAAGTACTGCACGAGCACGGGCCGGTCGTAGCCGGCCTCGGCGATCCGCTCCCGCAGCTGGTCGGGTGGTAGACGCCCGCCGAGCGCGGCGGTGATCGGGTCGCCGATCGTGCGCATCAGCAGGAAGACCATCGTCACGAGGATGAAGATGGTCGGGAAGATCAGGAGGAAGCGGACGAGGATGTAGCGGCCGAGGCCGCCGCCTGCGCTGCGCGGCTTCTTCGTGGGGGCCGCGGCGGGGGCATCCGTTGTCGTGGTCATGTGGTGGTGCCTCTTCGTCAGGAGGGGCAGGCGCCGCCCGGGGTCCCGCTCGTGGCGGTCCCCCGGGCGGCGCCCGTTGCTACTGCTGGCTCAGCTGCGCGTCAGCGGCGCGAAGCGGAACTTGAACGACGGGTCGAGCGTGACGCCCTCGATGTCGGTTCCGGTCACGGCGACCTGCGCACCCTGGAGCAGCGGGATCGTCGGGACGATCTCGGCCAGGCGGTCCTGGATCTGCTCGATGATCGCGGTGCGCTCGGCGGCGTCGGCGGTGGTCGCCTGCTGCGAGATGAGCGCGTTGATCTCCGGGTCGTCGAAGTGCTGCGCGAGGAACGCGGTCGTCGTCTCCGAGTTGAAGAAGAACGGCGTGAGGTAGTTGTCCGCGTCGGAGTAGTCCGGGAACCAACCGAGCTGGTACACGGGGTACACGTCGCTCGTGCGGTCGGCCGAATACTGCGTCCACTCGGTGGACTGCAGGTTCACGTCGAACAGGCCGCCCTCCTCGAGCTGGCTCTCGACGAGCGCGTACTCGTCACCCGACGACGGGCCGTAGTGGTCCGGGCTGTACTGCAGGTTCAGCGTGACCGGGGTCGTGACACCGGCGTCGGCGAGGATCTGCGTGGCCTGGTCGAGGCTCGGGCCGCCGTTCTCGCCGTAAAGCTCCTGGAACGAGGTCGTCGCGCCGGTCAGGCCCTCGGGCACGAAGGAGTACAGCGGGGTGAAGGTGCCCCGGTACACCTGCTCGGCGATCTGCTCGCGGTCGATCAGCGCGGCAGCGGCCTGACGCACGGCGGTCGCCTGGTCGGCGTTCGCCTCGGGCGTGGTCGCGCCGTAGGGCTGCGTGTCGAAGTTCCACACGATGTAGCGGATCTCGCCACCGGGGCCGTCGACGACGTTGACGTCGTCGTTGCCGCGGAGGTCCTCGATGTCGGCCGGCGCGAGGCTGCGGTAGGCGACGTCGATCTCACCGGTCTCGACGTCCAGGCGGAGGTTCGAGGAGTCGGCGTAGTAGCTCAGCAGCACGTTCTCGGTCTCGGCCGGGCCGAGGAGGCCCTGGTAGTCCGGGTTCGCGGTGAACTCGACGAGGCTGTTGAGCTCCCAGCTGGTGATCGTGTACTGGCCGGCGAACGCGTTGCCGTCGACGATCTCCTGGTCGGGGGTCAGCTCGGTGGCGCTGAAGACGTCCTCGTCGACGATCGGACCGGCGGGGCTCGAGAGCACCTGCGGGAAGGTCTGGTCGTTGGGGTTGACGAGGTTGAAGACGACCGTCGTCTCGTCGGGGGTCTCGACGCTCTCGAGGTTGCCCAGGAGGCTCGACGGGCCGTTGGCGTCGGCGATCGCGAGCTGGCGGTCGAACGTGAACTTCACGTCGGAGGAGGTGAGCTCGTTGCCGTTGGCCCAGGTCAGGCCCTCCTTGAGGGTGACCGTGTACTGGTTCGGGCTCGTGAACTCGGCGGACTCCGCGATGTCGGGCTCGACGTCGGGGCTGCCGTAGGGGGTGTTCAGCAGGAAGGGGAACACCTGGTTCTGCACCGCGAACGAGCCGTTGTCGTACGAGCCCGCGGGGTCGAGGGAGGTGACGCTGTCGGTGGTGCCGACGATGATCGAGTCGTCGCCCCCGCCGCCGTTGCCGCCGTCGTCGCCGGCCGTGCAGCCGGTCAGTGCGATCGCGACCGCCGCCGTGCCGCCGAGGGCGGCGAGCGAGCGAGCGCGGAATACGGATCTGGACATCCGTGCCTCTCTTGTCGTGCTGTGTGGGAGTGTCCCCGGAATCAGGGGAGTTCGTCGTCAGTCAACACCAGGGTCGACCGATCACGGTGTCGCTCGGCAGTTCTGTAACCAGCCTGCAACGGATGCCGGTCAGGCCTCGATCACGACCGGCACGATCATGGGGCGCCGGCGGTGCTTGGTGTTGACCCAGCGCCCGACGGTGCGGCGCACGACCTGCGAGAACTGGTGCGTGTCCCGCGTGCCGTTCTCGGCGGCCTCCTGCAGCGCCTTGATGATCTGCGGGCGCACGGAGTCGAAGACGCGCTCCTCCTCGGCGAAGCCGCGCGCCTGGATCTCCGGGCCCACGATGACGCGGCCCGTCTGCGCGTCGACGGCGACGAAGATCGAGATGAAGCCCTCCTCGGCGAGGATGCGGCGGTCCTTGAGGTCGGCCTCGGTGATCTCGCCGACGGTCGAGCCGTCGACGTAGACGTAGCCCAGGTCGAGCTGGCCGGTCACGCGGGCGACGCCGCCGACGAGGTCGACGACGATGCCGTTCTCGCCGATGATCGCGTTCTGCTCGGGCACGCCGGTGCTCGTGGCGAGGTCGGCGTTCGCGGTGAGGTGGCGGTACTCGCCGTGCACCGGGAGCACGTTGCGAGGCTTCAGGATGTTGTAGCAGTAGAGCAGCTCGCCGGCGGCGGCGTGCCCGGAGACGTGCACCTTCGCGTTCGACTTGTGCACGACGTTCGCGCCGAGCTTGGTCAGCCCGTCGATCACGCGGTAGACGGCGTTCTCGTTACCGGGGATGAGCGACGAGGCGAGGATGACGGTGTCGCCCTTGCCGATCTCGATGGCGTGCTCCATGTTCGCCATGCGCGACAGCACGGCCATGGGCTCGCCCTGCGAGCCGGTGCACATGAAGACGACCCGGTCGTCGGGCAGGTTGCCGGCGGCCTTCGCGTCGATCAGCACGTCCTGCGGCACCTTGAGGTAGCCGAGGTCGGCGGCGATGCCCATGTTGCGCACCATCGACCGGCCGATCAGGGCGACCTTGCGCCCGTTGCGCGAGGCGGCGTCGAGAACCTGCTGCACGCGGTGCACGTGGCTGGAGAAGCTCGCGACGACGACCTTACGGGAGGACTTCGAGATCACCGACTCGATGACCGGTCCGATGTCGCGCTCGAGCGGGGTGAAGCCGGGCACGTCGGCGTTGGTGGAGTCGGGCAGGAAGAGGTCGACCCCCTCCTCGCCGAGGCGGGCGAACGCGCGGAGGTCGGTCAGCCGGCCGTCGAGCGGCAGCTGGTCCATCTTGAAGTCGCCGGTGTGCAGCACGAGACCCGCGGACGTGCGGACGGCGACCGCCAGGGCATCCGGGATCGAGTGGTTGACGGCGATGAACTCGAGCTCGAACGGCCCGAGCTGCTCCCGCTGCCCCTCCTTGACGGTGAGGCTGTAGGGGCTGATCCGGTGCTCCTTGAGCTTCGCCTCGACGAGTGCGAGCGTCAGGGTCGAGCCGATGAGCGGGATGTCGTTGCGCAGCCGGAGCAGGTAGGGCACCGCGCCGATGTGGTCCTCGTGACCGTGCGTGAGCACGACGCCCACGACGTCGTCGAGGCGGTCACGGATCGGCGTGAAGTCGGGCAGGATCAGGTCGACGCCGGGCTGGTGCTCCTCGGGGAAGAGCACGCCGCAGTCGATGACGAGCAGCTTGCCGTCGAGCTCGTAGACCGTCATGTTGCGGCCGACCTCGCCGAGGCCGCCGAGCGGGATGACGCGGAGGACGCCGCGATCGAGCGGGCGCGGTTCTGAAACGGTGTTGGGCATTGGGTCCTGTCGGTCGGACGGTGGGGCCGTCAGCCCCCTGGCGTAATACTCCGCACCGCCCGCGTCAGCGGGTGGTGCCGGCGATCTTGGGGAGCGCTCCGCCGGCGGCGGCGTTGCGGTCGGGTCGGAAGTTCTTGAAGCTCAGCCCGTCGATGTCGGGGCCGACGAGGGCGATGTCGTCCTCGATGAGCGCGGCCTCGAAGTCCTCGGGGCCGACGAGCGGGAGCCGCACGCGCGGCGAGTCGATGCGCCGCAGGCCGTGCAGGATGAACTTCGTCGCGACGGTGCCGGGCACGTGCGTCATCACGGCGCGCACGAGCGGCTCGAGCTTCTTGTGCGCCTCGGTCGCCGTCCGGAGGTCGCCGGAGTTCACCGCGTCGACCATGTGGCGGTACGGCGTCGCGGCGATGTTGGCGGTGACGCCGATGAGCCCGGTCGCGCCGATCGCGAGCGACGGCAGCGCGTTGGCGTCGTCACCGGCGAAGTAGAGCAGGTCGGTCTGGTTGAGCACCCGGCTCGCCTCGGCGAGGTCGCCCTTGGCGTCCTTCACGGCGAGGATGTTGGGGTGCTTCGCCGCGCGGAGGATCGTCTCGTAGCGGATCGGGACGCCCGTGCGGCCGGGGATGTCGTAGAGGATGACGGGCAGGTCGGTGGCATCCGCGATCATCCGGAAGTGGGTGAGGATGCCCGCCTGGGTCGGCTTGTTGTAGTACGGCGTCACGACCATGTTGCCGTCGGCGCCGGCCTTCTCGCTCTGGCGCGCGAGCTGCATCGCGTGGGCGGTCTCGTTCGAACCGCCGCCCGTGATGATCTTCGCGCGGCCGGCCGAGACGCTCTTGCCGACCTCGACGAGCCGGATCTTCTCGGGATCGGTGAGGGTCGAGGTCTCCCCCGTCGTGCCGCTCACCACGATGCCGTCGGCACCCGCGTTGATCACGTCGTCGATGTGCTTCTCGACACCCGCCCAGTCGACCTCGCCGTCCGGCGTCATCGGGGTCACCAGGGCGACGAGCACCTGGCCGAAGGGGTTGGCGGAGTCTGACACGGAGACAAGGGTATCGGCGCCCGGCACGGGCGGCGGACCGTTGCTAGGGAGCGACGCGCCCGTTACGGGTGAACGCCTCGGCGGTGAGCGGCATGAGCTCGGTCCAGAGCTGCTCCATCTTCTCCGCGCACATCTCGATCTCGCGCTGCGGGAAGGAGGGGAACGTGGAGTCCTCGTGCTTCGTGCGCAGCGAGAGGAAGTTCATGAGCGACCGGGCGTTCACGGTCACGTACATCGAGGAGTAGATGTTGAGCGGCAGCACGATGCGTGCGACCTCGCGGGCGACGCCCGCCTCGAGCATCCGCTGGTACGCGGCGTACGCCTCGATGGAGACGAGCCGGGTCTGCGCGTCGACGAGACGGATCTGCTCCTCGCTGCCGGGGAGGAACTCGTAAGCGCCGGGCTTGCCGACCTGCACCAGGTTGCGCTCGGGCGCGGGCACGTAGAAGACGGGGCGGAGCTCGCGGTAGCGCCCGCTCTCCTCGTTGTACGAGGCGATGCGGTGCCGCATGAACTCGCGGAAGACGAAGATCGGCGCCTGCACGTAGAAGGTCATCGAGTTGTGCTCGAACGGCGAGCCGTGGCGGTCGCGCATGAGGTAGTTGATGAGCCCGCGGTCGCGCTTCTCGGTGGCCTCGGCGTCGGACTGCGCCGCCTCGAGCGTCTGCTCGCCCTGCGTCGACACCCGAGCGGCGAAGAGCACGTCGGAGTCGTGGGCGCTGGAGCGGACGAGCTCGACCGTCACGTCGGAGCGGAACTGGATGTCGACTTCGCGTTCTTCCGGCACGGGGAACAACCTACAAGGCGCGTGCCCCGCAGCGCGGTACCGGCGTGCTCGGCGCATTCCAAGGGAGCCCGCACAGGGCCGGCAATAGTGTGGAGCCACCAGACCGAGGAGGTTCCCATGGCGAAGACCAGCGAAGCGACGACCCTGTGGCGGGGCGACCTGATGACGGGCAGCGGGACCACCTCGCTCGACTCGTCGGAGGCCGCCGAGTTCGCCGTGTCGTGGAAGGCCCGCTCGACCGACGAGACCGGCGACACCAACCCCGAGGAGCTGCTCGGCGCCGCGCACTCGGCCTGCTTCTCCATGGCCTTCGCCAACGCGCTGGCGGAGAACGGCACGCCGCCGGAGAACATCCAGGTCACCGCCGCCGTCTCGTTCGTGCCCGGCACCGGCATCACCGGCAGCCACCTGCTCGTGAGCGCGAAGATCCCCGGCATCTCCGAGGAGGACTTCCAGCGGCTCGCCGCGGACGCCAAGGAGAACTGCCCCGTGTCGCAGGCCCTTGCGGGCATCCCGATCACGCTCGAGGCGAGCCTGGCGTGAAGGTCCTGATCTCCGGCGCATCCGGCCTCATCGGCACGGAGCTGTCGGAGCAGTTGCGTGAGGGCGGGCACGAGGTGTTCGCCCTCGTGCGCGGCGAGCCGAAGGACGACCACCAGTTCAACTGGGCGCCGAGCGCCCGGATGATGGACTTCTCGCTGCTCGACGACATGGACGCCGTCGTCAACCTCTCCGGCGCCTCGCTGGGCCGGCTGCCGTGGACGCCGGGCTACAAGCGCACGATCCTCGACTCGCGAGTGACGGCGACGCAGGCGCTCGCCGAGGCGATGAACATGGCGAAGAACCCGCCGAAGGTGTTCGTCAGTGCGAGCGCGGTGGGCTTCTACGGCGACCGCCCTGGCGAGCGCCTCACCGAGGAGTCGAAGCGCGGCCAGGGCTTCCTCGCGGACGTCGTCGAGGGGTGGGAGAAGGCGGCGGATGTCGCGCCGCCGGCCACCCGCGTCGTGAAGATCCGCACGGGGCTCGTGATCGGCAAGGGCGGGGTGCTGAAGCCCCTCGTGCCGACGACGAAGCTCGGCGTCGCGTCCCGCTTCGGCTCGGGCGGACAGCACTGGCCGTGGATCAGCCTGCACGACGAGGCGGCCGCGATCGTGCACGCGTTGACCTCGCCCACCCTCGTCGGCGCGGTCAACCTCGCCGGGCCGACGCCCGCCACGAGCGACCGCGTGACGGGCTACTTCGCCCGCGCGATGCACCGCCCCTACGCGTTCGTGATCCCCGAGAAGGTCATCGCGATCGGTATGGGCGAGGCGGGCCGGGAGCTGCTGCTGCCGAGCCAGAAGGTGCTGCCGACCAAGCTCACCGCCGACGGGTTCACGTTCCGCCACACGACGGTGGAGCAGGCGATCGACGCCTGGCTGCACGGCTGAGCCGCTCAGCCCTCGGGCGTCGCCGTGCCGCGCTCCAGCCTGATGGCCTGACGGATCGCGGCACGGGCGCGCCGCCGGTCACCGGAGGCGTCGTAGGCGAGCCCGAGGCGGAACCAGTCGCGCCACTCCCCCGGGTTCGCCTCGACGGCCTCCTTGTAGCGCACGAAATCCGCGTCGGCGGCCTCGCGCACGGGGCGCCCACTCGGCCGCTTGGGCAGGTCGTCGACGGGCAGGCCGCCCTCGGCGTCGAGGATGCGCACGAGGCGCTGCGACCGGAACCCGAAGGCGAGCTCCGCGGCGAGCAGTCCAGCGCCGATCAGCGGGAGCACGAGCAGCCCCACGCCGATGCCGACCGCGATCGGATCGCCGGAGCCGAGCAGCACGACCGAGCGCTGGCCCGCGACGACGAAGTAGAGCACGAGCAGGGCGGCCATCACGAGCGCCCCGACGAAACCGCGCATCTAGAGCCCGATGAGCTTGTCGAGGCCCACCGTGACGCCCGTCGCCGTGCGGCCGGCCTGCAGCGCGATGCGGATGCCCGCCTCGTACGCGTTCGGCGACACCGTCTCGTGGCTGATGGTGAGCACCTCGCCGGTGCCGCCGAAGTAGACGTCCTGCTTGGCGAGCACGCCCTGCAGGCGCAGGCTGTGCACGGGCACGCTCGAGACCTGCTGACCGCGGGCGCGCTGGTCGGCGTGCGGCGCGATGACGGGCCCGAGCTCGGCGCGTGCCTGCCCGATCAGTTCGGCGGTGCGCACGGCGGTGCCGGACGGGCTGTCGACCTTGCCGGCGTGGTGCGCCTCGACGATCTCGATCGACTCGAAGTACTTCGCCGCCATCGTCGCGAAGCTCGTCGCGAGCACGCTGCCGACGGAGAAGTTGGGGATGATCAGCACGCCGACGGCGAGGTTGCCGTCGATCATCCGCTCGAGCGAGGCGATGCGCTCGCCCGACCAGCCGCTCGTGCCGACGACGACGTTGATGCCGTGCGCGACGGCGAACTCGACGACCTGCTGCGTGACGCCCGGCACGGTGACATCGACGACGAGGTCGGCGCCGAGCATCTCGGTCAGCTCGCCCTTCGAGTCGACCTGCGCCGCGAGCGTGAAGCCGTCGGTCTGTTCGACCACCCGTGAGACGAGCTGACCCATCCTGCCCGTCGCGCCGATGACCGCGACCTTGGTTGCCATGTCCCCCACCCTACCGACGCTTTCCCCGCGCCTACGCTGGAGGCATGGTGAGCTGGCGCGAGGCGAGGACGACGGATGACTCGGCGCTGGCCCTGCTCGGCGAGTACTTCGCCGCGCTGAGCGCCGCCTTCGGCGGAGACGGTTTCCGCCCCTCGTTCCCCGACCCGGCCGAGTTCGTGCCGCCGGAGGGCGTCTTCCTCGTCGTCGAGAGCGAGGACCTCGCAGGCGAGCCCGCGGACGTCGGCTGCGGCGGCATCCGCTCGCTCGGCACCTCGCGGGAGGGGCTGCGGCGCTTCGAGGTGAAGCACCTGTTCCTGCAGCCGCACGTGCGCGGCATGGGGTTCGGGCGCGCGCTGCTCGCCGAACTCGAGCGCCGCGGGCGCGACCTCGGCGCCGAGGAGCTCGTGCTCGACACGAACTCGACCCTGGAGGCGGCGGGCGGCCTCTACCGCTCGGCGGGCTTCGTACCGGTGCCGGCGTACAACGACAACCCGGACGCGACGGACTGGTACGCGAAGCGGCTGAGCTGATCAGCCCCTCGGCGTTCGAGTAGCCGCGACAGCGGCGTATCGAGGTCTCTGCGCGTGCGAGGGTCTCGACACCCGGCTTCGGCTCTACACGACCGCCGGTGGTGTCAGTACGGCTGCTCGACCGGCATGCCGGTGCGGAGCTCGACCGGCAGGTGACCGAGGTCGTTGTGGCAGATCAGCACGGGCGGCTTCGCCGACCGGACGCGGATGATCGAGAGCCCCGCGTGGGCCTGGCTGATGCCCATCCAGCGCCACTCCGGCGCCTGGAACACCTCGCGCACGAACCACGCGATGACCGAGTTGTGGGTGATGAGCAGCTCGTGGCGGTCGTCGCGTCCGCCGGGGCGTAGCCAGCAGTCGACCGCGTCGCTCATCTGCGCCTGCCCCGCCTCGATCTCGGCGGGGGTGACGCCGCCGAAGAACGGCTCGAACGCGCGCGGCATGTCGGGGGTGGGACCGCTCGGCACGCAGTCGAACAGCAGCGCCGACGGCTTCACGTCGAGCGCGGGCATGCGCTCGCGCAGCACCTTGGCGGTCTCGGCCGAACCCTGCGTCGGGGCGTGCCACGCCGCGGTGAACGGGACCCCGCCGAGCCGGTCGGCGATCGCGCGCGCCTGCCGCTTGCCCCGTTCGCTCAGGGGGCCGTCGGGCAGTCCGTGTTCTGCGTCCTGCTGCTGGCCATGGCGGACGAGGTAGAGGAAGTGGGCCAAAGTTCGAGTGCTCCTGTGGTCAGCTCGCGGACGCCTCGACGGTGAGCCCCGCGAACGACGATTCTTCCACGGCCCCGACGGCGGCGACCGCGACGGGCCGCTCAGCGAGTTCCTCGGCCAGCGCGCGCACGTCCTCGGCGGTCACGAGCGACAGGCGCCGCTCCGTCTCGTCGAGGTCGACGAACTCGCCGAGCACGAGCTCGCTCTTGCCGAGCCGCGACATCCGGGTGTCGGAGTCCTCGAGCGCCAGGGCGGATGCCCCGCCGAGCTGCCCCACGGCGCGGGCGAGTTCGTGCGGCTCGATGCCGTCGTCGCCGACGCGGCGGAACTCGGCGAGCATGAGCTCGGCGACCTCGGGGGCGCGGGCCGGGGTGCATCCGGCGTACATCGCGAAGACGCCCGCGTCGGAGTAGCTCGGTGTGTAGGCGTAGACGGAGTAGGCGAGGCCGCGTCGCTCACGCACCTCCTGGAAGAGACGCGACGACATGCCGCCACCGAGCACGCTCGTCAGCACGGCGAGCACGCTGCGGCGCTCGTCGCCCGCGGCGAGCCCGGGCACGCCGAGGAACATGTTGACCTGCTCGAGGGGCCGCTCGACGACGACGAGCGGGGACCCCTGCTCGGGCGGGTCGGCGGGGGTGCGGCGCGGCACGGGCGTGGCCGCGACCGAGAGGTCCCAGCCCGCCCGCTCGAGGGCCGCGGAGATGCGGGCGACCGCGTCGTCGTGGTCGACGGCGCCGGCGATCGTGACGACGAGGTCCTGCGGACGGTAGTTCGCGCGGTAGTGGGCGAGCACGGAGTCGCGGGTGGCTGCCTCGATCGTCTCGGGGCTGCCGCCGATGGGGCGGCCGAGCGGGTGCACCCCGAGCACCGCCTCGAAGAAGCGCTCGCTCGCGACATCCGCGGGATCGTCGTCGGCCATGGCGAGCTCCTCGAGGATCACCCCGCGCTCGTTCTCGAACTCGGTCTCGTCGAGGAGCGACGAGGTGAACATGTCGGCGAGCACGTCGATCGCCATCGGCAGGTCGCGGTCCTGCACCTTGGCGTAGTAGCAGGTGTGCTCCTTGCTCGTGACGGCGTTGTGCTCGCCGCCGACGGCGTCGAAGCTCACCGCGATGTCGAGCGCCGTGCGGGTCGGGGTGCCCTTGAACAGGAGGTGCTCGAGGAAGTGCGTCGACCCGAAGGTGCCCTCGCGCTCGTCGCGGGAGCCGACCGCCACCCAGAAGCCGATCGTCGCGCTGCGCGCCCCCGGCACGGCCTCGGAGAGGATGCGCACGCCGCTCGGCAGCACCGAGCGCCGCACGAGCGACTCCCCCGCGGCAGTGAACGTGAGCTCGGGAAGATCGAGGGGCAGGCGAACGGCTCGGGTCACGCCCGACAGGCTACGGGACTGCGGCAGCGCGTCTCTGAGCGCCTTCCGAGGCCCGGCCGCGAGCCTCGCTAGCCTGGGAGCGGCCACCGACCCGAGAGGAACCGCATGATCACGATCGACGTGCTCTTCGTCCTGACGCTCGCCGCCGCCGTGCTCGCGATCGTCGACGCGATCGTGCGAGTGCGCGCCCGCTCGGGTCAGACCGCCCTCGCCGTCATCGAGCTCATCGCGGGCTTGCTGCTGCTCGTGACGCTGTTCCCGTCGCTCGCGGCGTACGTGCCCGTCCCGCTGTCGCGCGGGGTGCTCGCCCTCGTGCTCGCCGTGGTGGCGGCCGTCATGCTGCTCGCGCGCCGCCGCGGCGGCTCGAGGTCGGTCACGATCATCACGCTCGTGCTCAATCTCGTCGTGGCGCTGTTCGCCTTCGGCTGGCTGCGCATCCCCGGCGTCATCGGCTGACGCCCAGCCCCCGGTGCCAGCCTCGTCGGCATGAACGACCCGAACTGGCGCCTGCCGGAGGTGCCCTCCTTTCGCCTGTCGAGCCCCGACGCCGAGGACGGGGGGCGGATGCCGCTGTGGGCCCGATCGGGCATCATGGGCGCCGGCGGTGAGGACTGCTCCCCCGCCCTCGAGTGGTCGGGAGCCCCCGAGGGCACGCGAAGCTACGTCGTCACGGTCTACGACCCCGACGCCCCGACGGGCAGCGGCTTCTGGCATTGGGCGGTGCACGGGCTGCCGGCATCCGTCACCTCGCTGCCCAGGAACGCGGGCGACCCCGACGCGGGGCTGCTGCCGGAGGGCGCGGTCACCCAGCCGAACGAGGTGGGGCTGCGCCGCTTCCTCGGGGCGGCTCCCCCGGCCGGGCACGGCGAGCACCGGTACGTGTTCACGGTGTCGGCGCTCGACGTGCCGGCCCTCGAGCTCGACGAGGCCGCGACGCCGGCCGTGCTCGGCTTCACGCTGCGCGACTCCCTGCTCGGGCGGGCGCAGCTCACGCTCACGAGCGAGACGCCTGCGGAGGGCTGATGCCGGATCCGACCCGCGTCGGCGACCAGGCGCCGCTCACCTCGGCCTCCGGCCGCGCGTGGCTCGTCTACGCCGGGGTGATCGCCGCGGTCGCGCTGTTCATGCTCGTGCTCATGCGCGATCTGCGGCCCATGGGCGCCGCGACCGGCGGCATCGCGACGACGCTCGCGCTCTACCTCGCGATGGTCGCCGTGCAGTTCGGCACACGCCCCGGCAGGCCGCGGCTGTACCTGCACGCGTTCCTGACGATCGCGATCGTCGTGGGGTTCCTCGTGGTCGGCTCGGTCATCACGCTCACGGAGCTGACGAGCCCGCCGGTGCCCCTGCCCTGAGCGGAGGGCCCGGATCCAGGCGCTGCGTCAGCGCGAGACGCGGTCGAGCGCAGCGATGTCCTCGTCGGTGATCTTGAACAGCGACGCTTTGTAGAGGTCGCGCAGCTGGTAGACGTCCTTCGCGCGCACGACGGCGACGACGACCTGCGGCTTCGCCATGACCCACTGCAGGGCGACGGCACTCATCGGCGCTCCGTGGCGTTCGGCGATCTCCTCGAGCACGCCGAGCACCTTGTTGCCGCGGCGGCCGACGTAGCGCAGCGCCTGGGCGAACATGGGCGACGGGGGGAGCACGTCGCGGCTGCGGAACTCGCCGGTGAGATAGCCGCTCGCGAGGGGCAGCCGGGCGACGGCGCCGATGCCGAGTTCCGCGGCGGCGGGCGCGAGATCACGTTCGAACGCGTCGCGCTCCATCAGGTTGTACTCGCCGAGGGCGACGTGGAAGCCCGGGAGGCCGTGGTCCGCGGCGATGCGGTTGGCTTCGCGCAGGCGGCTGCCGGAGTAGGCGCTCGCGGCGAGGTGGCGCACTCGGCCCTCGGCGATGAGCTCGGCGGCAGCGCGGAAGCTGTCCTCGAGCGGGGTCTCGGGGTGGTCGCCGTCAAAAGCGAGCAGGTCGATGTGATCGGTGCGCAGCCGCTCGAGGCTCGCCTCGACGCCGCGGCGGATGCTGTCGGGCGAAAGCCCCGGAGCATCCGGATGACGCCCGATCTTGGTCCCCACGACGACCTCGTCGCGGTCGAGCGTCTCGAGCCAGGAGCCGATCATGATCTCGCTGCGGCCGCCCGCGTAGTGGTCGGCCGTCATGACGAAGTTGCCGCCGACCGCGCGGTAGTACTCGAGGACCTCGCGGGTGTCGTCGATGCCGGCCGCCCAGCCGAAGATGCTGCCGTCGAGGGCGATCGGGAAGACGCTGAGCTCGGTGCCCGGCACGGTACGGCGGACGTCCGCGTACGAGACGAAGTCCTGGTCTGACACTGACACTGCTGCTCCATGTGGGAAGCGGACGCGAGGCCCTGGGTCGTTCACAGATGGGCCATCCGTGAAGTTTCTCGTCATTCTAGGAAAATTTCCGCGAGCCGGGCTCACTTCTGCGCGAGGGGCTTGCGATTCCCACCGGAATCTGCAGTGGAACGGCGAAGGGCCCGCCCGCGTGATGCGGACGAGCCCTTCGTTGATCGTCGGGAGATCAGGCCTCGGCGGGAGCCTCGGTCTGCGCCTCCTCCTCGACGACGGGAGCGAGCGAGAGCTTGCCACGGTCGTCGACCTTCGTGATCTCGACCTGGATCTTCTGGCCGACACCGAGCACGTCCTCGACGTTCTCGACGCGCTTGCCGCCGGCGAGCTTGCGCACCTCGGAGATGTGCAGCAGGCCGTCCTTGCCGGGCAGCAGCGAGACGAACGCGCCGAAGGTCGCGATCTTCACGACGGTGCCGAGGAACCGCTCGCCCACCTCGGGGTTGTGCGGGTTGGCGATCGCGTTGACCGCGGCACGGGCCGCCTCGGCCGAGGGGCCGTCGGTCGCGCCGATGTAGACGGTGCCGTCGTCCTCGATCGAGATCTCGGCGCCGGTGTCGTCCTGGATCTGGTTGATCGTCTTGCCCTTGGGGCCGATGAGCTCACCGATCTTGTCGACCGGGATCTGCACGCTGATGACGCGCGGAGCCGTGGGCGCCATCTCGTCGGGCGACTCGATCGCGGCGTTCATGACCGCGAGGATCGACGTGCGCGCCTCCTTCGCCTGCGTCAGCGCGCCGGCGAGCACCGAGGCGGGGATGCCGTCGAGCTTCGTGTCGAGCTGGATCGCGGTGACGAAGTCAGAGGTGCCGGCGACCTTGAAGTCCATGTCGCCGAGCGCGTCCTCGGCACCGAGGATGTCGGTGAGCGCGGCGTAGCGCGTCTCACCGTCGACCTGGTCGGACACGAGACCCATCGCGATGCCCGCGACCGGGGCGCGCAGCGGCACACCGGCGTTGAGGAGCGACAGGGTGGAGGCGCAGACGGAGCCCATCGAGGTCGAGCCGTTGGAGCCGAGGGCCTCGGACACCTGACGGATCGCGTAGGGGAACTCCTCGCGGCTCGGCAGCACCGGCACGAGGGCGCGCTCGGCGAGGAAGCCGTGCCCGATCTCGCGACGCTTGGGGCTGCCGACGCGGCCGGTCTCACCTGTCGAGTAGGGCGGGAAGTTGTAGTGGTGCAGGTACCGCTTGCTCGTCACCGGGGTGAGGGCGTCGATCTGCTGCTCCATCTTGAGCATGTTGAGCGTCGTGACGCCCATGATCTGCGTCTCACCGCGCTGGAAGATCGCGGAGCCGTGCACGCGCGGGATGACCTGCACCTCGGCGTCGAGCGGACGGATGTCGCGCAGGCCGCGGCCGTCGATGCGGACACCCTCGGTGAGGATGCGGCCGCGTACGACCGACTTCGTGACCGACTTGTAGGCGGCGCTGACCATCGGGGGGATGTCGCCGCCGAGCTCGCCCGCCTCGACCTTCTCCGCGATCTGGGCCTTGACGCGCTCCTTGAGGGCGTCGTCGGCGTTCTGGCGCTCCTGCTTGTCGGCGATCTGGTAGACCTCGCGCAGCTCGTCGTAGGCGACGGCCTTGACGGCGTCGAACGCCTCCTGGCTGTACGGCAGGAAGATCGGGTACTCCTTGATCTCCTTCGCCGACTGGGCGGCCATCTCGGCCTGCGCCTTGATGAGCTGGGTGAGGAACGGCTTCGCCGCCTCGAGACCCTCGGCGACGACGGCCTCGTCGGGCTTCTTCGCGCCGCCCTGGATGAGACCCCAGGCGTGCTCGGTCGCCTCGGCCTCGACCATCATGATCGCGACGTCCTCGCTGCCGTCGGCGTTCGTCACGAGACGGCCGGCGACGGTGAGGTCGAATACCGCACGCTCGAGCTGCGAGTAGGTCGGGAACGCGACCCACTGGCCCTCGATGAGGGCGAGGCGCACGCCACCGATCGGGCCGGAGAACGGCAGACCGGAGATCTGCGTCGACGCCGACGCGGCGTTGATGGCGAGGGCGTCGTAGAACTCGCCGGGGGCGATCGAGAGCACGGTCACGACGATCTGCACCTCGTTGCGGAGACCGTCGACGAACGACGGGCGCAGCGGGCGGTCGATGAGCCGGCAGACGAGGATCGCCTCGGTCGAGGGGCGGCCCTCACGGCGGAAGAACGAGCCGGGGATCTTGCCGGCGGCGTAGGAACGCTCCTCGACGTCGACCGTCAGCGGGAAGAAGTCGAACTGGTCCTTCGGCTGCTTGCTGACGCTCGTCGCGGAGAGGAGCATCGTGTCCTCGTCGAGGTAGGCGGCGACGGCGCCCTGCGCCTGCTGGGCCAGCCGGCCGGTCTCGAAGCGGACGGTACGGGTGCCGAACTTGCCGTTGTCGAGAACGGCCTCGGCGAACTTGATCTCAGGACCTTCCAAAAGGTCTGTCTCCTTAGTCTCGTGTCGCGAAAGATCGCG
The DNA here is from genome assembly GCF_017355965.1 of Desertivibrio insolitus. Lineage (GTDB taxonomy): Bacteria > Actinomycetota > Actinomycetes > Actinomycetales > Microbacteriaceae > JAFIQW01. Next base: position 162,445 of record NZ_JAFIQW010000004.1, on the reverse strand, counting down.
ACGACGTACGTCGGAGCAGGAGCGGGCAGGAAGGGACTGGACGCCTCAGGCGGCGTCCGGCGTCTGCTCTGGCCAACAGTAGAAGTGATCGGACCGGGATCCCGTTCCGCGCACCACCACCGTGGACCAGCTTCGCGCCGGCCTGCTCCGTGTGCTCGTGTTGAATTGAGCGGTTCGCTGTGGAACCTCGTCAATACTAGCCGAGGACCGGCGTTTTCCGGGGACTTCCCGCCCGATCGGGCGTCGCGGAGGCGTTCCCCTGTCAGGCGCCGGCACCGTCCGTTCACCTGAGCGACGTAGGAAGACCGGGTGGACGCGACCTGGCTGACCGAGCTGGCCGAGTCGCCGCTCGTGCTCCCGTTGCTGTGGCTGCTCACCGTCGCCGACGCCTTCCTCGTCGTCGTGCCGAGCGAGACCGCGGTCGTCGCGCTCGCGGCCGCGTCGACGTCGGTCGGGGCGCCGACGCTCTGGCTGCTCGTGCCGACCGCCGCCGTCGGAGCGCTCTGCGGCGACCTCGCCTGCTACGCGCTGGGTCGTCGCGTCGGCCTCGACCGCTGGGAGTGGCAACGCCGCGGCCGCGTCGCCGCCGCGATCACGCGGGTGCGCGTCGCGGTCGACCGGCGGGCCGCCGTGCTGATCTTCACCGCCCGCTACATCCCGTTCGCACGCATCGCGGTGAATCTCGTCGCGGGCGCGAGCGGCCTGCCGCTGCGGCGCTACGTACCCCTCGCGGCGTCGGCCGGGCTGGCCTGGGCCGTGTACAACACGGTGGTCGGCGCGACGACGGGCGTCGTGCTCGCCGAGCACCCGGTGGCGGCGGTCGCCGTCTCGGTCGTCGTCGCGATGACTCTGGGGCTCGCCATCGACTGGGCGGTGCGGCGCGCAGGCTCCGGTCGCTGAACGGCGCCCCCGACCGCGAGGCCGGAGGCGCCGTTGCGAGAGGAGTCAGCGCACCTCGAGCGTCGTCGTGACGGGGACGGGGTTGGCGAAGAGGTCGAGCACCGGGCAGTGCTCGTCGACGGCGGCCTTCAGCTCCTCGTAGCGCTCGCGGCTCTCAGGGCCGGAGACCGTGACGGTCAGCCGCACGGCACCGAAGCCGGCGCGCACGCCCTCGTCGATGCCGAACAGCTTGCGGGCGTCGAGGTCGCCCTCGGCGCTGGCGTCGATCTCGTGGACGCGGATGCCGAGCGCCTGTGCGTAGAGGCGGTAGACGACGACCTGGCACGACAGCAGCGCGCCGAGCGCGTACTCGACCGGGCTCGCGGCGACGTCGTCGCCCGCGAGCGCCCCGGGCTCGTCGACGAGGAACTCGTGGCGCCCGGCGATGACGCGGGTTCCGACGGCGCCCTCCCCCTGCGCCTTGACCCGGTAGGTCAGCTGAGCGGTCGCCGGATCCGTCGCGATCCGTTCGTGCCAGGCCGCTCCTGCCTTCTGCAGGCGCTCGGCGCGCTCGTCGGCGGTGGCGTCGGGGACGGAGGGACGGACGGTGTCGAGAAGAGTCATGGCGGCACGCTAGGCAGGTCGCCGTGCGCCTGCCCAGCGTGCCGCGTCACACTCCGCCGCGCCGCGTCACACGGCGCGGCAGGCGCCAATCGTCAGCGCGGGACGGGGCTGAACGAGGGGTCGAGCGCGAAGGGGTCCCGCACGAGGCCCGAGCGCTCGGAGTCCTTCACGAGCGACGCGAGTTCGCCGGCCGCACGACCGACGCGGTCGGCGAGGGAGCCGCTCGCGGCATCCGCCCCGCTGCCCCAGTCGCTCGAGGCCGCGTAGACGCTCGTCGGCACGACGACCGCGTGCAGGTAGCTGAAGAGCGGCCGCATCGCGTAGTCGAGGGCGAGCGAGTGCCGCTCGGTGCCGCCGGTCGCGCCGATCAGCACCGGCTGGTCGGTGAGCGCCTTCGGGTCGATCACGTCGATGAAGGACTTGAACAGTCCGCTGTAGCTCGTCGTGAACACGGGGGTGACCGCGATGAGCCCGTCCGCGGTCGTGACCGTCTCGATGACGTCGGCGAGGGCAGGGCTCGGGAACCCGGTCAGCAGGTTGTTCGTGATGTCGTGCGCGTGGTCGCGCAGCTCGACCGTGTGCACCTCCGCGTCGACGCCCTGCTCGGCGAGGCGCGCGACGGTCGCCTCGGCCAGATGATCGGCGAGCAGTCGCGTGGAGGACGGGCGGCTGAGCCCGGCCGAGACGACGGCGATCTTCCTGGTGGTCATGTCGGCTGGTCCTCTCAGCTCGCGACGGACGTGGTCTCGGTGGCAGCGGCGGCCTTGAGCGAGGCGTGCGTCGGGGCGTCCGGCACGTGCGCGGGACGGTTCACGGCGAGCTCCTTGCGCAGCACCGGCACCACCTCCTCGCCGAGCAGGTCGAGCTGCTCGAGCACGGTCTTCAGCGGCAGGCCGGCGTGATCCATCAGGAACAGCTGGCGCTGGTAGTCGCCGAAGTGGTCGCGCATCGCGGCGTAGCGGTCGATGACCTCCTGCGGGCTGCCGACCGTCAGCGGGGTCTGCGCGGTGAAGTCCTCGAGCGAGGGGCCGTGGCCGTAGACCGGGGCGACGTCGAAGTAGGGGCGGAACTCGTCGATCGCGTCCTGCGAGTTCTTGCGCATGAAGACCTGGCCGCCGAGGCCCACGATCGCCTGGTCGGCGGAGCCGTGTCCGTAGTGCTCGAACCGCTGGCGGTAGAAGCCGATGAGCTTCTGGAAGTGCTCCTTCGGCCAGAAGATGTTGTTCGCGAAGAAGCCGTCGCCGTAGTAGGCGGCCTGCTCGGCGATCTCGGGGCTGCGGATCGAGCCGTGCCACACGAAGGGCGGCACTCCGTCGAGCGGACGCGGCGTGGACTGGAAGCCCTGGAGGGGCGTGCGGAACTGGCCCTCCCAGTCGACGAAGTCCTCGCGCCACAGCCGGTGCAGCAGGGCGTAGTTCTCGATCGCGAGCGGGATGCCCTGCCGGATGTCCTTGCCGAACCAGGGATAGACGGGGCCGGTGTTGCCCCGGCCCATCATGACGTCGACGCGACCGTCGGCGACGTGCTGCAGCATCGCGAAGTCCTCGGCGATCTTGACCGGGTCGTTCGTCGTGATGAGCGTCGTGGAGGTCGAGAGGACGATGCGCTCGGTCTTGGCCGCGACGTAGCCGAGCATCGTCGTGGGCGAGGACGGCACGAACGGCGGGTTGTGGTGCTCCCCCAGGGCGAAGACGTCGAGCCCGACCTCCTCGGCCTTCTGCGCGATCGTGAGGATCGCCTTGATGCGCTCGTACTCGGTCGGCGTGCGCCCGGTGGTGGGGTCGGGCGTGACGTCCCCGACAGTGAAGATGCCGAATTGCATGGGAGCCTCATTTCGATGCATTTGCATGGACATCGTAGTGAACGGCGGAGCCGGATGGAACATTCCCGTCCCCAGTCCGCCAGGGGGACACGGGAGGGGTACGACTACTGGTCCCCCTCCTCCTTTCCGCCCGTCCCCCTCGCCTCCTCCGCGCCGCCCCGCTCCCGCTTCCACGACCCGATGCGCGCACGGTGCTTGCGCACCGCCTGCACCGCGACGGCGACCGCGAGCACGACGACGACCACGAGCACCACGACGGTGAAGGTCTGCTGACCGAGCTCGACGCGTCCGGCGAGAACACGGCCGACGACGAGGAGCGCGATCACGAGCAGGAGGATCGCGAGATTGAGGAGAGCGCGTCTGTTTCGCATGTCCTGACGATTCTCTCAGTGCGACTTCCTTCTCGTTCGGCCGTACGAAAGGATGCTGAGAAGGATGTCCCGCGAAAGGGGACGTTCGGCCGGGGTACGCCGGAGGGGACACTTGGTCCCCAGCGGTGCTCCCGGCACCGCCGCCCGACGGGACTGGGGAGCCGATGAGCAGGACAGCGGACGGTAGCGCCCGCGTCGTCGCGCTGCCGCAGCTCGACGTGCTCGACGCCGCCGACGGAGCCCGGCTCGAGCGGGTGACGACGGTGGCCCGAGACCTCTTCGGCATGCCCATCGCGTCGATCAACCTCATGGACGGCGCGGTGCAGTACACCCGCGCGGCGGCCGCCCCGGAGGGGGTGTGGCCGGAGTCGCTCCCCCGCGCGGGCACGATGTGCGACGTGACGGTCCGCGGCCACGAGACCCTCGTCGTCGAGGACCTGACGAAGGACGACCGCTTCAAGGACCTCCCTCTCGTCACCGGGCCGGCCGCCCTGCGGTTCTACGCGGGCCATCCGGTCACGACCCCGTCGGGCCGCCGCATCGGCACCATCTGCGTGCTCGACTCGATGCCGCACAGCTTCAGCGCCGACGAGGCCGACCTGCTGCGACACCTCGCGGCCTGGGTGCAGAGCGAGCTGAGCATGGAGGAGGAGCTCGAGCGCGCCGGCGAGGTGCAGCGCGGGCTGCTGCCGCAGCGCACCCTCGACCTCCCCGGGTTCGAACTCGCAGGCGCCTGCTCCCCCGCGAAGGGCGTCGGCGGCGACTTCTTCGACTGGTACTCCGTCATCGACGGCGTGCAGATCACCGTCGGCGACGTCATGGGCAAGGGCATGGGAGCCGCCCTGCTCGCGGCGACGGTGCGCGCGGTACTGCGCGGGGCGCGGCGCCTCGACCCCGCCGCCGCGGTCGGTGTGGCGGCGGACTCCCTGACGCAGGATCTCGAGGCCGCCCACAGCTTCGTCACCCTGTTCCACGCCCGCGCCTTCGAGGACGGCCTCGTCGAGTACGTCGACGCCGGCCACGGGCTCGGACGGGTGGTGCGGGCCGACGGCACCCACGTGCCGCTCCCCTCGGTGGACCCCCCGGTCGGGCTCTTCGAGGACGACGAGTGGACCGCAGGCACCGTGCGGCTCGAGCCGGGCGACGCGCTCCTCGTCGCGAGCGACGGGCTGCTCGACCACGTGACGCCGGGCGACGACGCCGACCGCGTACTGTCGGAACTCGTCACCTCGGGCCGTTCGGCCCAAGACATCGTCGACTTCTACATGGCGAGCGCGGCGCGCGGCCCGCGCACCGACGACACGACCCAGGTCGTTCTCCGGAGGATCTCCTGACTGCACCACCGAACCACCTCCGCTCCGGCTCCGAAGCATCGGACGAGGAACGGAGCACCATGGCAACACCTTCCGGCGACGAGGCGCGCGTGCTCGCTCTCGCCGGTCTCGGCGTGCTCGACACCCCGCACGAGGAGCGCTACGACCGGATCACCCGGCTCGCCGCCGACCTCTTCGGCGTCGAGGGCGCGTCCGTCAACCTGATCGACCGCGATCGACAGTTCGCCAAGTCGACCGCCGGCGGGCTCGTGGAACAGGGGGCCGAGTTCCCGCGCGAGCAGGCGATCTGCTCCGTCACGATCGAGCACGACGAGACCCTCGTCGTCGAGAACCTCGCGGAGGACGAGCGGTTCAAGGACTACGCGCTCGTGACGGAGGACCCGCGGCTGCGTTTCTACGCCGGGCATCCGCTGACGACCGCGTCCGGCCACCGCATCGGCAGCCTCTGCGTCTACGGGCCGACCCCCCGCCGCTTTACCGAGCAGGACGAGCGCCTGCTGCAGGACCTCGCGCTGTGGGTGCAGTACGAGATGACGATTGCGGAGGAGCTCGACCGCGCGATCGAGGTGCAGCGCGCCCTGCTCCCCCGCGACGCCCTGTCCGTGCCGGGGTTCGAGTTGGCCGGCGGATGCCTCCCCGCCCGCGGCATCGGAGGCGACTTCTACGACTGGTACACCGTCGGCGACGGCGCCCGCTTCACGGTCGCCGACGTCATGGGCAAGGGCATGGGCGCGGCGATCCTCGCAGCGACCGTGCGGGCGGTGCTGCGCGGTGCGCGCCGGCTCGACCCGGCCGCGGCGATCGCCGTGGCATCCGACTCCCTCATCGGCGACCTCGAGCAGTCGAACAGCTTCGTCACGCTCTTCCACGCGCACCTCTCGAGCGACGGCGAGCTGCGGTATGTCGACGCCGGCCACGGCGTCGCCGCGGTCGTGCGCGCCGACGGGCTCGTCGAGCACCTGACGAGCATCGACCGCCCGATCGGCGTGTTCGAGGACGACACGTGGTCGGAGCGGACGCTGCGGCTCGAGCCCGGCGACATGCTGCTCGTGGGCAGCGACGGGGTGCTCGACCTCGCCGACCCCGGTCGCTCGTCGCTCGAGCAGGTGTTCGAGGTCGCCCGCTCGGGCGAGCGGGCCGAGGACGTCGTGCACCGCGTGCTGACCATGGCCCGCGACAAGAAGGCGACGGACGACACGACCGTCGTCGTGGTGAGGAGGAACCCGTGACCCGCATTCTGGTCGTTCGCATCCTCGTCTTCCTGACGATCGTGCTCGGCGTCAACTACGTCGCCTGGCGCTGGCTGGCCTCCGTCAACTGGGAGGCCTGGTGGATCGCCGTGCCGCTCGTCGCGGCCGAGACCTACTCCCTCATCGACGTCATCCTGTTCGGCGTCACGGTGTGGCGCATCAAGAAGGAGCGCCCCAAGGAGCCGATGCCCGACGGGCGCACCGTCGACGTGTTCATCGCCACCTACAACGAGCCAATCGAGCTCGTCATGACCACCGCCCGTGCCGCGAAGGCCATCCGGTACCCGCACAGGACGTGGGTGCTCGACGACGGCGACCGCCCCGAGCTCAAGCGCGCGGCGGAGGCGGCGGGTATCGGCTACATCACCCGGAGCCCCGACTGGGCCGGCCGCCCCCGCCACGCGAAGGCCGGCAACCTCAACAACGCGCTCATGTCGACCGACGGCGAGTTCCTGCTGATCCTCGACGCCGACCAGATCCCGGTGCCGGAGATCCTCGACGAGACGCTGCCGTACTTCCACGACGAGAAGGTCGCGCTCGTGCAGACGCCGCAGGTCTTCTCCAACGTCGCCACCGGGGACCCGCTCGGCAGCCAGGCTCCGCTGTTCTACGGGCCGATCCAGGAGGGCAAGGACGGCTGGAACGCGGCCTTCTTCTGCGGCTCGAACGCCGTGCTGCGACGAGAGGCCCTCATGCAGCTCGGCATCCGCGGCTACGTCGCCGACGTCGAGGCGACGGTCGCCGAAGCCCTCGACGCCTCCGCGACGGCGTTGCGTCGCGCCCGCCGCCGGGCCGACGCCCTCGCGACCGAGGTGCTGACCGAGGCCTACGAGGCGGTCCGCCAGGCTCGCAGGGAACTGCGCTCCGGCGTCGCCTTCGGCGAGCTCACCTTCCGCGTGCAGGAGCGCGTGCGGCAGGCCGAGCGACGGCTCGTCGACCGGCAGCTCGCCGCCGTGCGCGACGACCTCGCCGCCCTCGGACTGCTCGAACCCGGTGAGGACGAGACCCAGATCGACCTCGAGGCCGCCGTCGACGTGCTCGCGAGCCGCGAGCTCTCGCCCCTCGGCGCTCTGGGCACGGTCGCCGCGACGCTCAACAAGATCGACGTCAGCCGCTCGCACGAGGCGCAGCCCGTGCTGCCCGTCGCGACGATCTCGGTGACCGAGGACATGGCGACCTCGATGCGGATGCACGCCTCCGGCTGGTCGAGCCGCTTCCACTCGCACACGCTCGCCTACGGGCTCGCGCCCGAGGACCTCGGCACGATGCTGACGCAGCGTCTGCGCTGGGCGCAGGGCACGATGCAGGTCATGCTCAAGGAGAACCCGCTGTTCCTGCGCGGTCTCTCGCTCGGGCAGAAGCTCATGTACTTCAGCACGATGTGGAGCTACCTCGGCGGCTTCGCCACGATCGTCTACATCGCCGCGCCCGTCGCCTACCTCTGCTTCGGGGTCATGCCGGTCGACGCCTGGAACGTGGACTTCTTCGTCCGGTTCATCCCGTTCTTCATCATCAACCAGTTCCTGTTCCTCGCCGCCGCCCGCGGAGCCCCGACCTGGCGCGGGCAGCAGTACAGCTTCGCGCTGTTCCCGGTGTGGATCAGGGCGGTGACGTCCGCGGTGAACAACGTCTGGTTCGGCCGCGAGCTCGGCTTCTCGGTCACGAAGAAGACGCGCGACAGCGAGCACCGCAACCAGTGGGGGCTCGTGCGCTGGCAGATCGCCGCGGCGGTCGTGCTCGCCGTGTCGGCTATCGTCGGCGTCATCCGCCTAACGGCGGGGCTCGGCGAGCCGATCGGAACATTCGTCAACGTCGTTTGGATCATCTTCGACATGGTGATCCTGAGTGTGCTCGTGTGGGCGGTACGGTACGACGGGTACGACGCCGCCCAGCAGCAGCAGCAGCAAAGAAAGGAACAGGAAGCCTGATGGCCTTCACCACAGAGGAGCGCGGGGACATCACCCTCGTCCATGCCTCCGGCATGCTGACCATGAACACCGCTCCGCAGCTGCGCGAGGTGGTTAGCGGGGCGATCACCTCGGGCGCGCGCAAGATCGCCGTCGACCTCAGCGGCGTCGAGTTCATCGACTCCTCGGGCCTCGGCGCGCTCGTCGGCTCCCTCAAGGCGGCCCGTCAGGCCGAGGGCGACCTGCGTATCGGCGGCGCCTCCTCGCAGGTGCTCATGGTGCTCAAGCTGACGAACCTCGACCGCGTGCTCACTCCTCACGAGAGTGCGGCGGATGCCTTCACGGCCTGAGAGCGGCGCGACCGTCTTCTCGGAGACGCTCACCGTCGAACCTCCCATGCTGGAGACCCTGCACGGGCTCCTGGCGCAGGTGTGGGAGGCGAACCCGCAGGTCGGCATGCTCGACCGGATGGCGTTCGACACGGCCCTCATCGAGCTGGTCGGCAACATGGTGCGTCACTCCCCCGCGGGCGGTCCCTTCAACTGCCGCGCGACCGTGCGGATCCTGCCCGACCGCCTGATCGGCGAGTTCGAGGACACCACCCCTCCGGTGATCGGCGTCGAGATCGAACGCGAGATGCCCGAGGAGGACATGGAGTCCGGCCGCGGCTTCGCGCTCATGCAGTCGCTCGGCCACCTAGAGCACCAGCCGGGCGAGTCCGGGAACCTCTGGATCTTCGAGCGCAAGCTCGAGGGCTAGCCTCAGCTGCGCTCGTACGTCCCCACGATGCGGGCGCGCGCGAGCACGTGTCCGCGCATGCCGCGGATGACGCTGCGTGCGCCCGCCGTGCGGGGCAGCTCGAGCGGCGCGTCGAGCGCGTAGAGCTGGAAGACGTAGCGGTGCGGTCCGTGCCCCTTCGGCGGGGTCGGCCCGATGTAACCGAGGTTGCCGAGCGTGCCGCGCACGAGCGTGACCCCGGCCGGCAGCTCCTTCGGGGCCAGCCCGCCGGCGGGGATCGCCTTGACGTGCGGCTCCATGCGGGCGACGGTGTGCACGAGCGGCCTGCGCCCCGGGGCATCCGGGTCCTCGAGCACGAGCACGAGCTCCGCCGTCGTCGTGGGCACGAGCGTCCAGTGCAGCTCGGGCGAGACGTTGTCGCCGACGAGCGGCCCCGCCTGCGGCTGCCGGAGCGGCCCGCCCGGCGTGAACGAGTCGCTGCCGAGCTCGATCGTCGCGGGGGCCTGCAGGCCGAGAAGGTTCCAGCTGAGCTTCTCGGGTCCGGCGCGACGGCCGCCGAGCAGTCGGGACAGCAGAGACATTCCGTCAGGCTATCCGCCCTGCCTGAGCGGCGGCACCTGCCGGGAGCAGGCGGGCGATGAACCCGACCGCGGAAACGATGAAGGGCCGCCACCCCGTGGGGTGACGGCCCTTCGCCGAGTAGGAGGCGCGACTAGCGGCGCAGACCCAGACGCTCGATGAGCGAGCGGTACCGGTTGATGTCGATGTCCTGCAGGTAGCCCAGCAGGCGCCGACGCTGACCCACGAGCAGCAGCAGACCACGACGCGAGTGGTGGTCGTGCTTGTGCTCCTTGAGGTGCTCGGTCAGGTCCTTGATCCGACGGGTCAGAACCGCGACCTGGACCTCGGGGGATCCGGTGTCACCGGGGTGGGTTGCGTACTCTTCGATGATCGCCTTCTTGACATCGGCTTCAAGTGCCATAGATGGGATCCCCTTTCTCTCGTTGCGCGGCGCCCGATCCCCGATGGATGAGCTCTCTTTGTCCGCGGCCGTTTGACGGCAACCGCAGAAGAATAGCAGAGGCGCTTCCCTGCCGACCGGCGCCGGTACCGACTCGTACCCCGCGTGTCCCCCTCTTGCGGGGAAGCGCCATCGCTTGGAGTTTCCCTACAGTGGAAGCGCCGGCACGTCCGGTGTCCGCCCCCGAGGCTCGGGGCCGGGCTCGTGCAGTGCGCCCGTGACCTGGGGGGCGGGCGCACTCCGCGAGCCCGACCACCGGTAACACGACGTAAGAGCCCTGGTGCGGCGGCATCCGTCGGTGCCAGTGTCGGAGCATGCCGAACGCCGACGACGCCATCCAGACCTCGCACGCCGGGAGCCTCCCGCGCACTGCCGAACTGCTCGCCGCGAACGAGGCACGCCGTCTCGAGGACGACGGGTTCACCCTCGCCCGCACCCCCGAGTTCGAGGCGCTGCTCTCCGACGCGGTGACCGACCTCGTGCGCCGCCAGCGGGACGCGGGCATCACCATCCCGGGCGACGGCGAGTACGGCAAGGCCATGACGAGTGCCGTCGACTACGGCGCGTGGTGGTCGTACTCGTTCCAGCGCGTCGCCGGCCTGTCGGTGACCGAGGAGAACCTCTTCACGCAGCAGCCGGTGCGCAGCGCACCCGGCGACGTGCGGCTCACGAGCTTCCCCGACCGGCGCGACTGGACGATCTTCTTCGACGCGTACCAGGACCCCGACAGCGGCATCTCGACGGGCAGGACCGCGACGGCGTTCCCGACGACGACCGGCCCGCTCTCGTACCGCGGGCACGAGGCGATCGCCTCCGACATCGCGAACCTCAGGCAGGGCCTCGCGGCCGCGGGACTCGAGACCGGCTTCCTCACCTCCCTCTCCCCCGGCTCCGGCGCCCGGATCGCGAACCGGCACTACGCGACCGAGGAGGAGCACATCTGGGCGTGGGCGGAGGTCATGCGCGAGGAGTACCGGGCGATCGTGGATGCCGGGCTGATCGTGCAGATCGACGACCCGTCGATCGCCGAGAACTTCGACCAGATCAACCCCGAGCCCTCGATCGAGGACTACCGGGCCTTCACCCGCATCCGCGTCGAGGCGCTCAACTGGGCGCTGCGCGGGCTGCCCACCGAGCAGGTGCGCTTCCACCTGTGTTGGGGGTCGTGGCACGGCCCCCACTCGACCGACGTCGAGTTCCGGCACATCGTCGACCTCATGCTCGAGATCGACGCGGGCGGCTACTCGTTCGAGGCGGCGAACGTGCGGCACGAGCACGAGTGGCGCGTCTGGGACGACGTCGAGCTGCCCGAGGGCAAGGTGATCCTGCCCGGCGTCGTCAGCCACGCGACCAACGTGCTCGAGCACCCCGAGCTCGTCGCCGACCGGATCGAGCGCTTCGCCTCCCGGGTCGGGCGCGAGCGCGTCATCGCCTCGACCGACTGCGGGCTCGGCGGCCGGATCCACCCGCAGATCGCCTGGGCGAAGCTCGAGGCGCTGTCGCAGGGCGCGGCCGCAGCCACGCGGCGTCTGTGGAGGCAGCCCACTACGGTGTAGTCGTGATGGCCGCGATCGTCCTCGACCTGCTCCTCGTCCTGGTGCTGCTCGGGTACCTCGCGGCCGGCATCCGCAACGGATTCGTGCGCAGTCTCGGCGGCATCGCGGGGGTCGTCGCGGGCGGTGTGCTCGCCTACCTCTCGATCCCCCTCGTCAGCCAGTGGGTGACGGATGCCGCATGGCGGGTGCCCGCGATCCTCGCCGTCGCCCTGCTGCTGATCAGCGTCGGCAACGCCATCGGCGTCGCCATCTCCGGCGCCGTCGCGCCCCGCCGCGACTCCCCGCTCCGCACCGTCGACCGCCTCGCGGGCGGCGTCGCCGCCCCGGTCGTCGCGGCGCTCGTCGCCTCGACCGTCGCCTCGGGGGTCGCCCCGCTCGGCATCCCGGTGCTCTCGCCCGCGATCTCCGGCTCGACCGTGCTCCGCACGATCGACGCCGCGACGCCGCAGGCGGCGAAGACCTGGCTCGCCCAGGCCCGGTCGTACGCGACCGAGGAGGGCATCCCGACGATCGTCGACGCGTTCGAGGGAGCGCCGCCGACGCTGCCGGAGGTCGACCTCGCCTCGCCCGGCCTGACCACCGCGGCGGCGAGCGTCGTGCGCATCACGGGCACGGCCCTCGCCTGCGGCCAGGGGCAGTCCGGCAGCGGCTTCGTCGCCGCCGACGACCGCGTCATCACGAACGCGCACGTCGTGGCGGGCGTCGACGAGCCGTTCGTCGAGGCTCCCGGCGAGACCGCCCGGCCGGCCTCCGTCGTCTACTTCGACCCGGTCGACGACATCGCGGTGCTCGACGTGCCCGGGCTCGCCGCCGCCACGCTGCCGACCGCGGCGACCGCCGCGCCCGGCACGAACGGCGCGGTGCAGGGCTATCCGTTCGGCGGACCGTTCACGTCGATCCCCGCCGGAGTGCTGCAGGTCGGCACGCTCGCCGTGCAGGACATCTACGGCGCCGATCCGCAGCCCCGCGAGGTCTACACCCTCGCCTCCGACGTCGAGCCGGGCAACTCCGGCGGCCCGCTGCTGACGACCGACGGGGCCGTCATCGGGCTCGTCTTCGCCAAGGGCGCCGACGTCGAGAACGTCGGCTACGCCTCCACGATGGCCGAACTGCAGCCCGTCGTCGACCAGGCCCCCGGCCTCACCGACCCCGTCGCTGCGGGCGCCTGCATCCGCGACTGAGACAGCGCTCACCGCTTCCCCGCGACACGAGCGGATGGCCCGGGCGTTGTCCCCGGCCGGACGTAGGCTGCCAGCACCCGATCGGCTGCGGACGAAGGACGAGATGCGCGAGGTCTACGAGGTTCTCGAGCAGGAGGCAGGCGGGCTCGCCCTGCGGTTCGAGGTCCAGGGCACGGTCAATCACGCGCTCGTCGCGAGCGGGGTCCCCGCGGTGCGCGCGCTGTCGGTGACGAACACCGGCGACGGATGGCTCGGGGCGGTCGACTTCGGCGCCCGGCTCGTGCTCGACGACGGCACGGAGCAGACGGTGAGCCTGCGCCTCGACGGCCCCGTGCCACCCGGCGCCCGCCACTCGGCGGCCGCGGCGGAGCTCGCCCCGCTCGGCGAGGCCCTGCTGCGCGCGGGGCGGGCCGCCACCGGCACCGTCGTGCTCGGCGCCCGCACCGCCGGCGCCGGACCCACCCTCCGGGTGCCGGTAGCCGTCGACGATCCCGGCGCGCTGCCCGAGGACGCATCGCCGGCGTCCCTCGCCACGCTCGTGACCCCCGGTGCTGCCGCTGTCGAGCCCGTGCTGCGGGCTGCCTCGCGCCTGCTCGCCGACACGACCGGGGACGGCCGGACGAACGGCTACGCCGACGGTGCCGAGCGCGCGCCCGCGGTGGCCGCGGCGATCTTCGAGACGCTCCGCTCTCTGGAGATCAGCCACGTCGCCTCCCCCGCCGCGCCCAGCCGCGTGCGCCTCCCCGACGAGGTGCTGCGCGACCGCCTCGGCACCTCGCTCGACCTCGCGCTGCTCTACGCCGGGTGCCTCGAGGCCGCCGGGCTCGACCCCGTGCTCTTCCTCGCCGACGGCGGCGCCTTCACCGGCTTCGCGACCGAGCACCGCCCCGGGGCGCTCGACGCCGTCACGGGCGGCAACACCGCGGCCAACCTCGTAGCGACCGATCAGGTCGTCGCGGTCGAGGTCGGCGCCCTCGCCGCCGGGCGCGGCGCCGCCTCGTACCCCGACGCCGTCGCGCTGGCGTCCTCCTACTTCCGGGCGCCGCTCCGCCCGCTCGACGCGATGGTCGACGTCGCCCGGGCGCGGCTCGACGGGGTGCGTCCGGTGCTCGGGGCCGCCGGGCGCCCGGCATCCGCTCCCGCCGACACGCCGGAGCTCGTGCGCGGGGTCCGCGACGGGTCCGACCCCGCTCCCGCCCGCGTGCAGGTGTGGAAGCGCGACCTGCTCGACCTCACGCTGCGCAACCCGCTGCTCAACCTGCCGCGCAACCGCCGGGTGCTCGACCTCGCGGTGCCGGACGGGATGCTGCCGGCGCTCGACGACGTCGTGCATTCCGGCAAGAGCGTGCGGCTGGGCGTCGGGGCGGAGTCGTCGGAGTTGCAGCGGCTGGCCGGTGTCGGGTCCGCGCACGAGGTGGCGACTGGCGTCATGACGACGATGTTCCAGACCACCCGCACGATCTACTCGACCCTGACCGAGGACGCGCATCGGACGCAGCTGCGCGCGATGAAGCGCGAGGCCGACACGCTCGAGCAGGAGACGGGCAGCAACTACCTCTACCTCGGTCTCGGTGTGCTCGTGCACACGCGGGAGGACGGCCGGGAGGCGCGCGCGCCCCTGTTCCTGCTCCCCGTGCGGCTGAGCGGCGGCATGGCATCCGCACCGTTCTCGATGCAGCTCGACGGGTCGGAGCTGGCCGAGCCGAACCTGTGCCTGCTCGAGTGGCTCCGTGCGACGAAGGGTGTCGAGCTCGACGCCCTCGCGCAGCCGCTGCTCGACGAGGACGGGCTCGCGGTTCAGGCGACGTTCGCGGCGATCCGCCGTCAGCTGCTCGAGGCGGAGCTGCCGTTCCGGATCGAGGAGACCGCGTGCCTCGCGATCCTCCGTTTCCCGACGTTCCAGATCTGGAAGGACCTCGACGCGCACTGGCCGCAGCTGCTCGAGAACCGGGTCGTGCGCCACCTCGTCGAGCGCCCCGGCGAGACGTTCCACGATCCGGCCGCGGGAGCGACCCCGGCCGTCGACGAGGGGTCCCTCCGGCTCCCGATCGCGGCCGACGGGTCGCAGCTCAAGGCCATCGTCCGCGCGACGGCCGGCGAGTCCTTCGTGCTGGAGGGACCTCCCGGCACGGGCAAGTCCCAGACGATCACGAACCTCATCGCGCACGCGCTCGACCAGGGCCGCACCGTGCTCTTCGTCGCCGAGAAGCAGGCGGCCCTCGACGTCGTCGCCCGCCGGCTCGACGCCGTCGGCCTGGGCGCCTTCGCGCTCGAGCTGCACGGCCCGAAGCAGTCGACCAACTCGATCCGCGACCAGTTGCGCAAGGCGCTCGCGCACGACGTCGACGTCGACGAGGCCGTGCTGCGCGCGACCGACGCCCGTCTGCGGCGCGCGCTCACGACCCTCACGGCGCACCCGGCGGCGGTGCACGCGCAGAACGCCCGCGGCTACTCGCTGTGGTCGGCGTACGACGCGGCCGCGGCACTGGGCGACGGGCCCGTCGTGCCCGTGCCGCCGGCGGTGCTCGCGTCCGCCGACGGCGATCCCGTCCGGCTCACCGACGACCTGGCCGCCGCGGCGACCGCGTTCGGGCTGACGCCCGCGCATCCGTGGGTGCTCTCGGGAGCGACGGATGCCGCGGCGCTCGACCCCGCCAGGCTCTCCGCCGCCCTCGGCGACGTGGCCGCGGCACGTGCCCGCGTCGACGAGCTCTCCCCCGCCTGGCGCTCCGCGGTCGCGTCGACCCCGCCCGGCGCGCTGCTCGGGGCGGTCGTCGGCCTGCTCGGCGCACGCGACGTCGGGCTGCTGCCGGAACGGCGGTTCCTGCCGGAGTTCGAACGGTCGACGTGGCACGCCGCCGCGGACGACCTCAAGCGGGAGCTCGCGGACTACCGCGAGCGGCACGCCGACACCCTCGCGCTCGCCACCCCCGCCGCGATCGAGCTCGAGGAGCTCGACGAGCTGATCGAGCGGGCGGCGAAGCTCGACGACGCCTGGTTCCTGCCGGGGCTGCGGCGCCGCGGCATCCGGCGCCGCCTCGAACCGCTGCTCGCCGACCCCGCCACCGTGCCCGACACCGAGCTCACGACGGTGCTCCGTCGGCTCGCCGACGCGCGCCGTGAGGCGCAGCCGCTGCTCGCCGCCCGGGACGCGCTGCCCGGGCTCCTGCTGCCGATGTCGTGGCGGCCGTACGCCCCCGGCGCCGACGAGCAGCTGACGGCGGCGGCCTGGGCCGTGCGGGCCCTGCTCCGGCTCGAACGGCACGCGCCCGACGCGCTCGCCCTCGTGGCCGACGCCTCCGCGACCGACGCCGCCGCCCTGCGCGACCTCGACGGCGTCTGGGGAAGGCTGCTCGCCGCGCTCGGCGCGACGTCCGCGTCCGTGCGGCAGTGGTGCGCGGGCCGCGACTGGCTCGACGCCTGGCGCAGCGACCTCCCGCGCTGGCAGGCGGATGTCGCGAGCACCGGCGCCCTCCAACCACAGCGCTTCGCCGAGACCCGGCGTCTGCTCTCCGCCCTCGCCGAGCTCGGGCTGTCCGGACTCGCCGACCGGGTCGGCGCGGGGCTCCTCTCTCCCGCGGACGCCCCCGAGGCGCTGCTGCGTTCGCTCGCGCGGGCGTCGCTCGAGGAGCGCTTCGCGGCATCCGGGCTCGGCGCCTTCGACAGCGACGCCCAGCAGCGTGCGGTCGACGGCTACCTCACGGAGTCGGCGGCGGCCCGCGCCGCCGCGCCGGCCGGCATCGCCGCGTCGATCCTCGTCCGGCGACCGTTCGACATCGCCAACCTGCACGGCGAGATCGCCGAGCTCAAGCGGCAGCTCGACCGCAAGCGCGGCGGTCTGAGCTTCCGTGAGCTGACCCGGCGCTATCCGGGGGCGCTGACGGCGCTCACCCCGTGCTTCCTGATGAGCCCCGGCTCGGTCGCGCACTTCCTCGACGCGACGAGCATCGAGTTCGATCTCGTCGTCTTCGACGAGGCCTCGCAGATCCGCGTTCCGCAGGCGATCGGCTCGATGGGCCGCGCGAAGTCCGTGGTCGTCGTCGGCGACTCCAAGCAGATGCCGCCCACCCGGATGATGCAGCTGGAGGCCGCCGCGTCGCCGCTCGACGCGGTCGAGGACCTCGAGAGCATCCTCGACGAGGCCGTCGAGTCCGGGCTGCCCAGACTCTCGCTCGAGTGGCACTACCGCTCCCGCGACGAGAGCCTCATCGCGTTCTCCAACGCCGCGTACTACGACGGCCGCCTCGTGACCCTGCCCGCTCCGGGCCACGGGCAGGGCGGGCTGTCGCTCCGGCGCCTCGAGGGGATGTTCGACCGCGGCCGGAGCCGCACGAACCAGGCGGAGGCGCAGGCGGTCGTCGATGAGGTCACCGCGCGGCTGTCGCACCCCTCGCGCCGCACCGAGTCGATCGGCGTCGTCTGCTTCAACGTGCAGCAGCGCGACCTGATCCTCACGATGCTCGAGGACGGCGGCGACCCGGCCGTGCAGCGCGCGCTGACGAGCCCCGACGCCCCGCTCTTCGTCAAGAACCTCGAGAACGTGCAGGGCGACGAGCGCGACGTGATCCTGTTCTCGCTCGCGTTCTCCGTCGACCCCGACACCGGCCTGCTGCCACTGAACTTCGGCCCGCTCAATCTGCCGGGCGGCGAACGGCGGCTCAACGTCGCGATCACGCGTGCCCGCAACGAGGTCGTGCTGTTCTCCTCCTTCGACCCGCAGCACCTCGATCTCGCGCGCACGTCGGCCCGCGGGCTGCACGACCTGCGGAAGTACCTCGACTTCGCGGCCGACCGCCGCCTCGAGGCCGCGTCGCCGCCCTCGTCGAACCGCGGCCGCATCGTCGCCGAGCTCGCAACCGAGCTGCGTGACCGCGGGTACGAGGTCGAGACGGATCTCGGGCTGTCGTCGTTCCGCGTCGACCTCGCGGCGCGCCGGCCGGGCGCGGACGCGTGGCGGGTGGCCGTGCTCGTCGACGGTCCGCTGTGGGCGTCACGTCCCACCGTCGCCGATCGCGACGGCGCTCCGGCCCTGCTCGGGGAGCTCATGGGCTGGCCGGCGGTCGTGCGCGTGTGGCTGCCGGGCTGGATGCGCGACCCCGAGGGCACGATCGCGCGCATCACCGACGCTCTCGACGCTCCGCTCCCGACTCGGCCGCGACGGGTGGCCGCGCGGTTGTAGCGGAGCGGCGGCTCAGCGCGCCGCGATCTCGAGCACGACCTTTCCCCGGAGGTGGCGACCCTCGAGGCGCCGGTACGCGTCGACGACGTCGTCCATCGCCCACGTCGAGTCGACGGGCACCTGCAGCGTGCCGTCGACGACGAGGTCGGCGAGGGTCGAGAGGGCGCGGATGTCACGCGGTCCGCGGCCGACCCGCTGCACGCCGAAGGGTGCGGGGTCGGTCGCGATGGTATTGATGCGCCGAGGGTCGACGCCGAGCCCCAGCGCGGTGCGAAGCGTCTCCGGCCCGGCGTGGTCGAGCACGACGGTGACGCGCGGCAACTGCTCCAGCCGCTCGCGCAGTCCCTCGCCGTAGGCGAGCGGCACGACGCCGAGCCCGCGGAGGAACTCGTGGTTGCGCTCGCTCGCGGTGCCGAGCACGATCGCGCCGAGCTTCAGCGCGAGCTGGGCCGCGATCACGCCGACGCCGCCGGCCGCTGCGCTCACGAGCACGACGTCGGCGGCGGTGACGTGCTGGGAGGCGAGCTCGTCCCAGGCCGTCTGCCCGGCGAGGGCGAGGCCGCCGGCGACCTCCCAGGGCAGCGCGGCCGGCTTGAGCGCGAACTGCTCCTCATCGGCGACGACGAGCTCCGCCTGCGCGCCGATCGGGATCGTGCCGAAGACCTCGTCGCCGGGCGCGAGCCGCGAGACATCCGGCCCCACTGATTCCACGACGCCCGCGAGCTCCCGCCCGTTCGTCAGCGGCGGCTCGAAGCCGTAGGCGTTGGGTCCGCGGCGAATCGACGAGTCGACGGGGTTCAGCCCGGCTGTGCGGACGGCGACGCGCACCTGCCCGGGACCGGGGGCCTCGGGGTCGAGCCGCTCGACGGTGAGCACCTCGGGCCCGCCGAAGCGCGGCACCCTGACCGCGCGGATCAACTGGGGTCCGCCTGGTCCTGCCACCACTCGGTGAACTCGTGGACGCGGCCGTCGGGCGCGAAGCGGATGATCCAGAGGTTCGAGTACGTGGTGCCGTCGTCGTAACGGGTTTCACCCTCGACGATCGCGAGGTCGCCCTGCTCGACGAGCACCGACCACTCGAACTCCCACGTGCCGGGGTCGTCCTGGCGCTCGATCCAGTTCTCGACGATGTCGTCGACGCCCTGCCAGCCGTCGCCCCAGGGGTCGGGGTGGTAGACGGCGTCCTCGGTGAACAGGGCCCCGATCTCGGCCGGGTCGTTGCTCTCCCAGGCGGAGAGGTAGTCGTCCATGAAGGAGTCGAGGCGCGCGCTCATCCTTCAGTCCTATCGCGTGCGCCTGCGAGCGACTACACCTGCCGGTCGAAGGCGGGGGTGTACCAGAGCATCGTGGTGATCAGGGTGAGGCCGACGGCGCCACGGATGGCGGCGTGATGCGCGCGACGGTAGGCGCGTTCGACGGATCCGGGCCCGCGGTGCCGGGCGCGGGAGTGTCGTCCCCAGAAGGACGCTCTGTGCTGTGCCACGATGTTGTCTCCCAGTAGTACTGGGTCAAACTTTCACCCTCAGCTTGAGGGTTACGCAACTCCTCCGCGGCGTGTCGCGAGGATTCACCCCATAACGAGGTGCAATCGCTGCGTCGGGCGCGTCATCGCGACGTAGAGCGCGCTCGGCCCGCGCGGCCCGTCGGCCGCGATCGCGTCCGGATCCACGAGCACGACCGCGTCGAACTCGAGGCCCTTCGACTCCTGCGGCGTCAGCACCGTGATGGGGGCGGCGAGCGTGCGGCGGCCGAGGGCGACGTCACCGCCGTGCTGCGACTCGAGCGCCGCGGCGAGCGGTTCGACGAGGGCGGACGGCGCGATCACCGCGAGCGAGCCCGGCCGGCCGAGCGCGCGATCCGCTGCGACGGCTTCGACCGCCGCCGGGACCGGGCGGCCGGCGGACTCCGTGCGGAAGACGTCCCACTCGCTCGCACGCACGGCGCGGGACGGCGTGATCGGCAGCCCTCGCTCGCGCGCGACGCGCTCGGCCAGCTCCGTGATCTGCTGCGGCGTGCGGTAGTTGACCGTCAGCTCCTCGAGCACGAAGTCCTGCGTGAGGGTCGCGAGCGCGCTCCCCCAGTCGTCGGCGGCGGTCACGGTGCTCGCCTGGGCGATGTCGCCCACGATCGTGAAGCTGCGCAGCGGGGCTCGGCGGCGCAGCAGGCGCCACTGCATGGGCGACAGCTCCTGCGCCTCGTCGACCACGATGTGGCCGAAGGCCCACGTGCGGTCGGTCGCCGCCCGCTCGGCGGTGGTCAGGCGCTCGGCGCTCTCGGCGAAGCCGGCGGCGAGGGTCTCGGCGCTCACCATGCCCTCGACCTGCATGTTCTGAATGGCGTGCTCGGCGTTCTCGAGGTCGCGCTCGCGCTGCCGCGCGGCCTCGCGCTTGCGCGCGTCGCCGGCCGGGTCGAAGGCGCCGAGGTGCTCGGCGGCCTCGTCGAGGAGCGGGATGTCGCTGACGGTGAACGGCTCGTCGCGCCCGCGGCGCACCGCGCGGCGCTCCGCCTCCGTCCAGTCGGGCGTGAGGCTCGCGAACCAGTTGGGGCGGGCCCACAGGTCCTGCACGAGCTTCTCGGGCGTCAGCGGCATCCACGCGGTGTTGAGCGCGACGCGCACGTCGTAGCTGTCGCGCAGGTCGGCCGCGAGCACGGGGAGGTCGTCGTCGTCGACCGTGCTGCCGCCTCGGCGCAGCTGCTCGGCCAGCAGCCGGCTGAGCTCGCGCAGCGCGAGACGGTTGAACGTGACGCGGGCGACGTTGTGCGGCTCGTTGCGCTCCTGCGCGCGACGCATGGCCCGGGCGATCACCTCGGGCCGCACCCGCAGGCTCGTGCCGTTCACGTCGAGGTACTGCGTCTCGCTCGGCACGACCTGACGCGACCGCACGGCGCGCTTGATGAGGTCGGCCATCCGGGCGTCGCCCTTCAGCGCCGCGGCATCCGCGGGGTCGTCGGTCGTCGCCTCCACGCCGGGGTAGAGCTGTCCGACGCTCATCAGCACCACACCCGACTCGCCGAGCGAGGGCAGCACCTGCTCGATGTACTCGAGGAACGAGCGGCTCGGGCCGACGATGAGCACGCCGGAGCGGGCGAGGCGCTCGCGGTGCGCGTACAGCAGGTAGGCGGCGCGGTGCAGGGCGACGGCGGTCTTGCCGGTGCCGGGTCCACCCTGCACGACGAGCACGCCGCGCAGCTCGGAACGGATGATGCGGTCCTGCTCGGCCTGGATCGTGGCGACGATGTCGCCCATCCGTCCGGTCCGCTGCGCGGTGAGGGCCGCGAGCAGGGCGCCCTCGCCCTGCAGCTGCACCGAGTCGCTGCCGAGGAGCTCCTCGTCGAAGACCTCGTCCTCGATCCGGATGACCTTGCGTCCGCGCGTCATGAGGTGCCGGCGTGCCCGCGCGCCCATGGGGTTCGCGGCGGTCGCCTGGTAGAACGCGCTCGCCTTCGGCACGCGCCAGTCGAGGAGGATCGGCTCGAGGTCGGCGTCGCGCAGGCCGATGCGGCCGATGTAGCGCAGCTCGGTGTCGTCCTCGCCGTCCTCGAGCTCGAGTCGGCCGAACACCAGGCGCTCGTCGACCTCGTCGAGCTGAGCGATGCGGTCCTCGTAGATGCGGGCGAACGCGTCGCGCTCGGAGCGCGCCTGGTGGTTGCCGCCGACCTGCTGCCGCCGCACCTCGGTGAGCTGTGCGCGCGTCTCGCTCTTGATGGCGTCCAGCCGGGCGTACAGCCCCGAGACGTACTCCTGCTCCCGTTCGAGCTCGGACGCCATTCGCTACCCCCTCAGGAATCGGCGTTCGAGTCTACTCGTCATCCGTTCCCGGCGGCGGACATGCCGAGGGCCGCGCACCCTCGCGGTGCGCGGCCCTCGGTCGCGTCAGTTGTAGTCGTGGTTCGCGAGGAACTGCGGTCGGTAGGTGTAGTCGGGAGAGTCCTGGTCGAGCTCCCAGAGCAGCTCGACCTCCTCCCCGTTCACCTCCGACGCGCGGGTGAAGGACTTCTGCGGTTCGCCCGCGATGAGCTCCAGTTCGACGGTCTCGGTCGTCTGACCGTTGTCGAGCGTCGCGGTGTAGGTGTCGGCCATGTCCCCTCCGTTCCCTTGCCACGTGAGGCTCAAACCGTCGGGCGACGGCGGCTGCGGCAACTCACGGGCAACGCTAGGCGGCGAGCCTTGGCGTCCCGTGTCCGGAGTCTGGACGCCGGCGGCGACGGATGACGCGTCAGGCGCCGATCTCGCGCCGGTCCTGCACGATCGCGGCGAGCAGGTCGGCCTCGTCGCGGAGGGCGGCGGCGCGACCGCTGAGCACCCGCTGACGGGCGTGGGCGAGCCGCGTGGCATCCGTGATGAAGCGGCGCATCTGCGGACCGCGGCCGCGGGAGACCGCCCAGCGGCGGAGCCGCCCGCGCCCGTCGGAGGTCGAGAGCATGACCGCCTCGTCGGGGGTGAACCAGCCGGCCTGGGCGTACTCGAGCAGCCGGGCGCGCGTGACGCGGCGCTCGACGGAGAGCAGGAACATCACGATGCCGATCGCGAAGAGGAACAGCGGGACCTGCACCACGAGGTAATAGGCGTAGAAGTCGCCGACGAAGAACAGCGCGCCGTTCCAGAGGCCGTGCAGCAGCATCGCCGGCACGAGACCGATCAGGAAGAACAGCACGCCCATCCAGTTGCTGCCGAAGCGGGCGGCGTAACCGATGGCGAGGCCCGTGGCCGAGGTGAACATGACGTGCGCGAACGGCGACAGGAGCCCGCGGATGATGAAGGTCTCGACCGTCACGGCCACCGACGAGCCGTCGATGAGCGCGCTGCCGAAGTAGAGGATGTTCTCTGTGAAGGCGAAGCCCGCCGCGACGACGGCGGCGTAGACGATCCCGTCGACCGGGCCGTCGAAGTGCCGGCGGAGCGCGAGGAAGAGCACGAGCACGCCGAGGCCCTTGCCGAACTCCTCCGTGATGGGCGCCTGCACGGCGGCGCCGAAGAAGTCGTACCAGCCGCCGTAGAGGCCGGTCGCGGCGAGGCCCGCCTCGACGAGGAAGCCGATGAGGAGCGCGCCGAGGACGGCCACGATGGCGCCCCAGCCGAAGCCGAAGATGAGCGCGCCGCGCGGTTCCGGCTCCCAGCGGTCGATCCAGCGAACGGCGAGCAGCACGATGCCGAGCGGCACGAGGGCCATGACGCCCGCGATCGCGAACGCGACGGGGCCGACGCTGCCGACGAGGAAAAGTACGACGAGAAGCCCGAGCAGGCCGAGCAGGACGAAGCCGAGGATCGCGGCGACGAGCGCGCCGGTGCCGGCGCCGCGCCGCGCAGGGGCGGGCGGCCCGGCGTAGAACGACTGCTGCACCCGCTGGTCGGCGGCGCCGACGTGGCCCGGCCACGGGCGCTCTGCGCGCGGGTAGCCGGGCATGTACGGGGGCTGGTTCGGCGGCGTGGCGCTCACCTCCCCCACGCTAGCCGGGAATCAGGCGGCGGCGTTCACCGAGGAGGGCTCGAGCACGATCATGCCCTGACAGCGCTCCGCGACGTCCCCCGCCTCGGTGAGCTCCTCGATGGGGTAGGTCGTGAGCGGCACGCAGTCGAAGTCGCCGCGGCGCACCGCGGTGAACAGGTCGGCGGCGTTCTGGGCGAGGGTGCCGTAGCCGCGGATGGGGCGGCGGGTGACGTCGGCGGGGTCGAGCACGGCGACGGCCCGCTCGGGGTCGTCGACGACCTCTGCGCCGAGGGCGAGCACCATCGCGGCGGCCATGGCGCCGATGCCGCGCTCACGGTCGAGCACGACGACGCGGTCGCCGCGGCCGATGGGGCCGCGCTCGCGGAGAAGCATGCGGGCGCGCAGGCCGTCGCTGAGGAAGGCTGCGGCCTGGGCGTCGGTGACGTCGCGGGGGACGCCGACGACGTCCTTGGCGTCGATGGTGCGGACGGCTTGGGGGTCGAGGGGTGCACCCCGGAACGCGACCCGATCCCCGTTGGCGAAGCCGACGAGTTCGGGGCCGACGGCCTCGATGGTGCCCGCTGCGTCGCCGTTGAGGGCGACGGCGCCGAGGCGCACGCGGAGCTGACCCGTGCCGGGACGGATGCGCACGCGGGAGCGGCGGCGGGGGGTCATTGTCGTACTCACGCCGGGTACAACCGGAGGGGGCGGAAGTCTATTCCTGAGTATCGACTCTAAATCGCGCTGGTCAGAACACCTTTCCGGGGTTCAGGATGCCGCGCGGATCGAACACCCTCCGCAGGTCGCGCTGCAAGTCGACCTGCCGCTCCCCCAGCTCGTCGGCGAGCCACCGCTTCTTGAGGATGCCGACGCCGTGCTCGCCCGTGAGCGTGCCGCCGAGCTGCAGCGCGGAGCGGAACAGGTCGTCGGCCGCCCGCCAGATCTCCTCCGGCACCTCGGTCGTGACCGACCCGGGCTCGCCGAAGATGAAGTTGGGATGCAGGTTGCCGTCCCCGGCGTGGGCGAGGGTGGGGATGGTGAGGCCGTAGCGGCGCTCGATGTCGCCGATCGCGTCGAACATGGCGGCGAGCTTCGAGCGCGGCACGCACACGTCCTCGATGAGCGTGGAGCCGAGCGCCGCGTAGGCCGGGTGCGCGGAGCGGCGGACGGCGAGCAGGCGCTCCCCCTCCGCGGCATCCGTCGTCGCCTCGACGATGCCTCCTGAGGCGCGCAGTGCGTCGGCGATCGTGTCGGCCTCGCTCGCGGCGGCCGGCCCGTCGGCCTGCGCGAGCACGTATACGGCGCCCTTCGGTTCGAGCTGCGGGCCGAGGTAGCCGGCGATCGCGGCGAGCGAGGCCGCGTCCATGAGCTCGAGCACGGCAGGACGCACGCGCGTCGCTCCGACCGCCGTGCAGGCGGATGCGGCGGAGTGCACGTCGGGGAACCACGCGCCGATCGTGGCGATCGCGCCGGACACCCGCGGCCGTACGCGCACGGTGGCGCCGACGATGACGCCGAGCGTGCCCTCCGAGCCGACGAAGAGCCCGGTGAGGTCGAGGCCGGTCACGCCCTTGAGGCTGCGCCGGCCGACGCGCAGCAGCGTGCCGTCGGCGAGCACCACGTCGAGCCCGAGCACGGCCTCGCGGGTGACGCCGTACTTCGCGCAGAGCAGGCCGCCGGCGTTGGTCGCGATGTTCCCGCCGACCGTGGAGATCGCCCGGCTCGCCGGGTCGGGCGCGAACCACAGCCCGTGCTCGGCCAGCGCGTCGTTGAACGCGCCGTTGAGGATGCCGGGCTCGACGACGGCGATCTCGTCGACGGGATCGACCTCGAGGATGCGGTTCATGGCGAGCGTCGACAGCACGAGCTCGTCCTCGCCGGCGATCGCTCCCCCGGCGAGTCCGGTGCCCGCGCCGCGCGGCACGACGGGCACGCCGTGCGCGTTCGCGATGCGCAGGGTGGCCTGCACGTCCTCGACGCTCCGGGCCTCGACGAGGGCGAGCGGCGCGGCCGGCGAGCTGTGCCCGGAGCGGTCGGCGCGCAGGGGCGCGAGCGCGGCGGGGTCGGTGACGAGCGCCGGCCCGAGCGCGCGGGTCAGCTCGTCGAGCACGCGCTGCGGGGCATCCGTGATCATGCGCTCGAGCCTAGGTCGGCGGGCCGGTCGGCGCGGCGCCGCCCGATGGCGTCAGCTGCGCCGGTCGCGGCGGCCGGGCTGCGGCGTCCGTAGGACGGATGTCGGCGACGCGCCGCTCCACCGACGTCGAGCGCGGCGTGTCGGCGCCCGCGCTCCTACGGATGCCACGCCGGACGACCGCGGCGACCCGGCACTACGGGGCGGAGGACCGCGTCCGACCCGGTGCGCACTGCCTAAGAAGCAGCTGCCGCCCCGGGCACGACGAAGGGCGCCGACCGAAGCCGGCGCCCTTCAGCGGATGCGGTGGCTCAGCGGCCGGTCGCGTCCGAGGGACGGTCGATGTCGCCGCGCCAGGCGCCCGACTCGGCACCCTGCGACTCGATGTAGTCCTTGAAGTCGTTGACCGACTTCGAGATCTGCGCGTCGTCGATCTGGAGGACGGCGCCGACCTTCTCGACGAAGCTCTCGGGCTTCCAGTCGAGCTGCACGGTCACGCGGGTCTTGTCGTCGGCGAGACGGTGGAAGGTCACGACGCCGGCGTGGGTCTCGCCGTCGGTGCTCTTCCAGGCGACACGCTCGTCGGGGTGCTGCTCGGTGATGGTCGCGTCGAACTCGCGCGTGACGCCACCGACGGTGACCTTCCAGTGCGTGTTCTTGTCATCGAGCTGCGTGATCGAGTCGACACCGGCGAGGAAGTGCGGGAACGACTCGAACTGCGTCCACTGGTTGTAGGCGGTGGAGATCGGGACGTTGACGTCGATGGACTTCTCAACGGTAGGCATGGTTCTCAGTTCCTCGATTCTGTCGATGAGCTTTCCCCTCGACGTTACGAGGACGGGAGAAGCGCTCGGGCCGATTCCATGGGTCTCCCAGCGACCGCTCGGGAGCCACTCAAGACCACGCTGTCAAGCGGCGCGGCATCCGGCGCCCCGCTGGGTACGGTACGGACATGGGCACTGAGGACCGCGCCGCCGATCTGAGCGACGGCGGCCGCGACGAGACCGAGGCGGAGCGGCTCGACCGCAACTGGAGCGAACTGCTGCAGGAGCTGCGCGTGACGCAGACGGGCACGCAGATCATCACGGGCTTCCTGCTGACGGTGCCGTTCCAGTCGCGCTTCGAGGAGCTCGACCTGTACCAGATGGTCGCCTACCTGATCGTCGTCTCGCTCGCCGTGACGGCGACGATGCTGAGCCTCGCGCCCGTGAACCTGCACCGGCTGCTCTTCCGCAAGCAGGCGAAGCGCCAGATCGTCGAGGCCGCCGACCGCATCCTCCGGCTCGCCCTGCTGACGATCGGGCTCGTCATCGCCGGCGTCGTGCTGCTCGTGTTCGACATCGTCGGCGAGTTCATGGCGGGCACCGGCGTCGGACGACCGATGGGCATCATCGCGGCGCTCGTCACGGCCGCCGTGCTCATCGCGCTGTGGGTCGTCGTGCCGTACGGCGCGCACCCGCGTCGCCGGAACCACTGACCGCACGGCCAGCGCACGCTCAGGCTGCCTGGCTTGGCTGAGGGCATGGCCGAACTGCGCAATCCCATCGATCAGTACCCGCACCCGCCGTTCGAGGTGGACGACTCCGGCGACGAGCCCGTGATGAGTCCGCCGCCGGATGCCGGTGAGCAGAGCTACCGGGGCCACAACCGCCTGCGCGGCCGCAAGGTGTTCCTCACCGGCGGCAACTCGGGCATCGGCAAGGCGACCGCGATCGCGTTCGCGCGCGAGGGCGCCGACGTCGTGATCACGTATCACAGCGACGAGGAGGGCGCCCAGGACACCGTCCGCACGATGGAGGAGGCCGGCGTCACGGCCCGCGCGATGCAGGTCGACATCTCCGAGGAGGAGGCCTGCACGACCGCGATCGACGAGGCCGCCGAGGCGCTCGGCGGGCTCGACACCCTCGTGATGGTCGCGGGCTACCAGAACAACCTCGACAGCATCGAGGACCTCGAGACGAAGCAGCTCGAGCTGACGTTCAAGACGAACGTGTTCTCGCTGTACTGGCTGAGCAAGGCCGCGCTCAAGTACATCCCCGCGGGCGGCAGCATCATCACGACCTCGAGCGTGCAGGCGAACGTTCCGTCGCCCGACAAGCTCGACTACGCGGCGACGAAGGGCGCGATCGTGACCTTCACGAAGGCGCTCGCGCAGCAGCTCGCGCCCCGCGGCATCCGGGTCAACGGCGTCGCGCCCGGCCCGTTCTGGACGAACCTGCAGCCCGACTCCTCGGATGCGGAGAGCGTCAAGCAGTTCGGTGCCGACGGCCCTTACGGCCGCCCGGGCCAGCCGGCCGAGTGCGCGGGCGCGTACGTCTACCTCGCGAGCGACGACGCGAGCTACACCTCTGGCGCGACGATCGTGGTCGCGGGCGGGATGCCGATCTGAGGCACGCCGCCCACCCGGCGGTCGGGTAGCGCCGCAGGCGCGTATCGAGACCCTTCCACCAGTGCGAGGGTCTCGATACGGCCGCTGAGGCCTACTCGACCGACGGATGGCGCGTGGGTCAGGCGACCCGCAGGCGCAGCCCGCTGTTGGGCACCGCCGGGAAGCGGTTCATGCGCACGCGGAGGTCCTGCGGGGGCACGACGTACCGGGTGTCGCGGGCAAGCAGGCGCACCGTCTCGCGGATGAGTTCCGTCGTCAGGTCCTCCCCCGGGCAGCGGTGGCCGCCCTCGACGAAGCCCGCTCCCTGCGGCACGAGCTCGTTCGGTCCCGGCTCCCGCCCGCGGAAGCGCTCGGGCCGGAACTCGTCGGGGTCGTCCCACACCGAGGGGTCGTGGTTCGTCGCCCACAGGTCGAGCATGACCCAGGACCCCTGGTCGAGGCGTTCGCCCTCCCAGTCGAGGTCGTGGGCCGCCGTGCCGGCGACGGCGGGGAAGAACGGGGCGTGCCGGCGCACCTCGAGCACGAAGCCCTCGAGGTCGCTCTCGTCGCCGGCCGCGAACCGCTCGGCCCACTGCGGCCGATGGTGCAGCGCGAGCGCGGCGAACACCAGGAACCGGGCGACCGCGACGGTCGGCCGCAGCAGGTTGAGCAGCTCGGTCGCCGCGTCCTGCAGGCTCAGCTCCTCGCCGTCCAGCCCGCGGTGCGTCGCGATGTCGAGCAGCGGCGACCCGGGGGCCGGCGCGTGGTCGCCCTCCCGCACCTCGCGGATGACGCGGCGCGCCCAGGCCTCCGCCCGTAGCCGCCGCACCCGCGCCGCCCAGTTCGGCGGACCGAACGAACCCGCGTACTCGAACATCGCGGCAAGCTCCCCCGACCGCGCCTCGATCTCGTCGCCCTCGAGCGGGACGCCCGCCCAGCGGCACACCGTGCGGGTCAGCAGCTCGGGCAGCTCGCGGCGGAACTCGATCTCGTAGCCGCGCCAGCCTTCGACGGCGTTCGCCCACTCGTCGCGGTAGATGCGGCGCACGTCGGCCATCGCGGTCGGCATCATCATGCCGAGGAACATCGCCTTGCGGTGGGCGTGCTCACGCCCCTCGAGGCGCTGCACGCTGCCGGTGTCCTGTAGCAGGTGCTGCACCCCGGGGGGAAGGGCGGCGGCGCGGGTGAAGCGGCCTCCCTCGTAGAAGAAGCCGGCCGCCCGCGGTCCCCGCAGGAACGTGACGGGACGCAGGGCGATCCGGGTGTGGAAGGAGTCCGAGCCCAGCCGGTCGAAGCGGTGCTCGCCGAAGCGGTAGCCCTCGCGCAGAAACGCCGCGCTGGAGTCGCCCGGCAGGACGGGGATCATGCCGTCTTGGTCGTGCGTCGCCGGGCGGGCTTCTCGGCGGGCTCGTCGCCCGCGACATCCGTCTTCTTCTTCGACGCGGTCGACGACTTCGTCCCGCTCTTCGCCGTGCTCTTGGCCGACGTGGACTTGGCCGGGGTCTTCGACGACGACTTGGCGGGCGCGCGCTTCGGCTCCGCCTCGTCGTCGTCCGACTTGCCGCCCCTCGTCTTCTCGACGCTGCGGCGCAGGGCCTCCATGAGGTCGAGCACCTCGCCGCCTCCCGCGTCGTCGCGGTCGCGATCCCCGAAGGTCTGCTCGGTGTCGAGCGCGTCGCCCTGCTCGAGCTTCGCGTCGATCAGTTCGCGCAGCTGCGTCTGGTACTCGTCGACGAACTTCTCCGGTGTGAAGTCCGATTCGAAGCTCTTCACGAGGGCTTCGCTCATCTGCAGCTCGCGCTCGGAGATCTTCGGCGCGGCGTCGAGCGAGGGGAAGCGGGCCTCGCGCACCTCGTCGTTCCATAGCAGCGTCTGCAGCACGATGACGTCGCCGCGCACGCGGAGCGCCGCGAGCCGGGTCTTCTGACGCAGCGAGAACGTCACGATCGCGGTGCGGTCGGTCGCCTCGAGGGTCTCGCGCAGCAGGGCGTACGCTTTCGGCGAGGCAGAGTCGGGCTCGAGGTAGTAGCTGCGGTCGAACATGATCGGGTCGACCTGCTCGCTCGGCACGAACTCGACGACGTCGATCTCGCGGCTCTTCTCGACCGGCAGCGAGTTCAGGTCCTCCTTGGTGAGCACGACCGTGCGCCCGCCGTCGTCGTACGCCTTGACGATGTGCTCGTAGTCGACGGGCTGCCCGTCGACCTCGCAGACGCGCTGATAACGGATGCGGCCGCCGTCGGCGTCGTGCACCTGGTGCAGCGGCACGTCGTGGTCCTCGGTCGCGGAGTACACCTTGACCGGCACGTTGACCAGCCCGAAGGTGATCGCACCCTTCCAGATCGATCTCATTCCCCCAGTGAACACCAGCCGGATGGGCGTCACCAGTGGGATCGAGGGTCGCTCAGGCGCCGGTGGA
This sequence comes from Desertivibrio insolitus, assembly GCF_017355965.1. Taxonomy (GTDB): domain Bacteria; phylum Actinomycetota; class Actinomycetes; order Actinomycetales; family Microbacteriaceae; genus JAFIQW01. The sequence continues at coordinate 132,236 of NZ_JAFIQW010000004.1, read as the reverse complement.
TACGATGCAGGAATGCCGCCGAGCGACAGCCAGGTCGTGACCATCGAGGGTCGGCGGCTGAAGCTGACGAACCTCGGCAAGGTGCTCTACCCCGAGACCGGCACGACCAAGGCCGAGGTGCTCGCCTTCTACGCGGAGATCGCTCCGTTCCTCGTCCCGCACGCGGCCGACCGGCCCGCGACGCGCAAGCGCTGGCCGGACGGCGTCGAGGGGCAGGTGTTCTTCCAGAAGGACCTCGACGAGTCGACGCCCGAGTGGGTGCCCCGGCAGCGCATCCAGCACTCGAGCGGTGCGAAGGCGTACCCGCTCGTCAACGATCTGCCGACGCTCACCTGGATGGCCCAGATCGCGTCGCTCGAGGTGCACGTGCCGCAGTGGCGGTTCGACGCGGACGGCGAGCCACTGAACCCCGACCGGATCGTGCTCGACCTCGATCCCGGTCCCGGCGCCGGGCTCGAGCAGTGCGCCGAGGTGGCCTTCGCCGCCCGGGAGATCCTGCTCGGGATGGGGCTCGAGCCCTTTCCCGTCACGAGCGGCAGCAAAGGCATCCATCTCTACGCCGCCCTCGACGGAAGGCAGTCGAGCGACGGGGTCTCTGCCGTCGCGAAGGAGCTCGCCCGCGTGCTCGAGGCGGACATGCCCCAGCTCGTGGTGAGCGACATGAAGAAGTCCCTGCGCGAGGGCAAGGTGCTCGTCGACTGGAGCCAGAACAACGGCAACAAGACGACGATCTGCCCCTACTCGCTGCGCGGCACGGCCCGGCCGACCGTCGCGACGCCGCGCACCTGGGACGAGCTCGGTGACCCGGGCCTCGCGCACGTGCCGTTCCAGGAGGCGCTCGAGCGGGTGCGCGACCTCGGCGATCTGCTCGCCCCGCTCGCTCCGCGTCGCGAGGGCACCGACCGGCTCGAGCGCTACCGCTCGATGCGGGACGCGGCGAAGACTCCGGAGCCCGTGCCGGCGGAGGCCCCGGCGCCGTCCGAGGGCCGCTCCTTCGTCATCCAGGAGCACCACGCCCGGCGACTGCACTACGACTTCCGCCTCGAGCACGACGGGGTGCTCGTGAGCTGGGCGCTGCCGAAGAACGTGCCGACCGACCCGGGCGAGAACCACCTCGCGGTGCAGACCGAGGACCACCCCCTCGAGTACGGCTCGTTCGAGGGCACGATCCCGGAGGGCGAGTACGGCGCGGGCGTCGTCACGATCTGGGACCGCGGCACGTACGAGCTCGAGAAGTTCCGCGACGACGAGGTCATCGTCGTGCTGCACGGCGAGCGACTCCAGGGCAAGCGGGTCGCGCTCATCCGCACCGCGGGCTCGGACGACAAGAAGAACTGGCTCATTCACCTGATGAAGGACCAGACCCCGTTCGCCCCGCCGCTGCGGCTGCAGAAGCGCACGCACGCGCGGCCGCCCGTGGCATCCGCCCCGCCCGCTCCTGCTCGGTCCGCCTCGCCAGCTGCCCCTGCGTCGCCTGCCGCGGCGGACTCCCCGCGTGCTCCTGCCTCGCCTCCCGCGGCGACCGAGGCGCCAGCGCCCACGCCGGAAGCGCGGCCGGCCCGGGCCGCCGCCTCCGGCGCCCGACGGGTGCTCGGTGGCGCGACCGAGTCGCGGCTCGCGTCGACCCCGCCGATGCTCGCCTCCGCCGGACGGGCGGGCGAGGTGCGCGGCCCGGACTGGGCGTACGAGATGAAGTGGGACGGCGTGCGGGCGATCGTCACCGTCGACGGCGACCAGGTGCGCGTGGCGAGCCGCAACGGCATCGACGTGACCGCGACGTACCCCGAGGTCGCCGAGCTGGCCGACCTCGTGACGGTCGACGCCGTGCTCGACGGCGAGATCATCGCTCCGGATGCCACGGGGCGCCCGGACTTCGGCCGCCTGCAGACCCGGATGAAGCTCACCAAGCCGCGCGACGTCGCCGAGGCGAGGAAGCGGCAGAGCGTCGATCTGCTGCTCTTCGACGTGCTCGAGCGCGACGGGGAGGACCTGACGCAGCGCCCCTACGACGAGCGGCGACGGCTGCTCGAACAGCTCGTCGACGACGGAGAGCACGTGCACGTGCCGCCCGCGTTCGACGGTGAGCTCGACGAGGCGCTCGAGGTGAGCCGCACGCTCGGGCTCGAGGGCGTCGTCGCGAAGCGCCGCTCCAGCACCTACTCCCCTGGCCGACGTTCGACCGCCTGGGTCAAGCTCAAGCACTCGCGCACCCAGGATGTCGTGATCGGCGGCTGGCGCGAGGGCCGCGGCAACCGCTCCTCCACGATCGGCTCGCTGCTGCTCGGCATCCCGGGCCCCGACGGCCTCCGGTACGTGGGCCGCGCGGGCTCGGGATTCACCGAGCGTGCGCTCGCCGACGCGATGCGGACCCTCGCCGGCCTCGAACGCACCGACCCGCCGTTCCTCGACGTGCCGAGGGAGGACCGCCGCGACGCGCACTGGGTCGAGCCGACGCTCGTGGGCGAGGTCGAGTTCACGGAGTGGACACCGGCGGGGCATCTGCGGCATCCGGTGTGGCGGGGCTGGCGGCCGGACAAGAGCCCCGACGAGGTGGCGCCGGAATGAGGATCTCGGTCGTGATCCCGGTGAAGGACGACGCCGAGGAACTGCGCGAGTGCCTCGCTCGCCTGCGCGCACAGACCCTGCAGCCGCACGAGATCGTCGTCGTCGACAACGGCTCGACGGATGACACTGTGACCGTCGCCCGCGAGGCCGGCGCGCGCGTCGTCGCCGAGCCCGTGCCGGGCATCCCGTCGGCCGCCGCACGGGGGTACGACGAGGCGACCGGCGACGTGATCGCCCGGCTCGACGCCGACTCCCGGCCCGACGCCGACTGGCTCGAGCGGGTGCGCATCACACTCGAGCAACGCCGAGAGGCGATCGCGGTGACGGGTCGCGGGCGCTTCCACGACCTCGGGCCGGTGGCATCCGGGCTCGCGCAGCTGTTCTACATGCGCGCGTACTTCGTGCTCTGCGGCGGCGGGCTCGCGCGGCGTCCGGTGTTCGGCTCGAACTTCGCGATGCGGACGGATGTCTGGCGGCGCGTGTCGCCCGAGGTGCACCGTCACGACGACGTGCACGACGACCTCGACCTCAGCTTCCACTTCTCCCCCGCCGAGGTCGTCGTCTACGACCCCGACCTCGTCGTCGCGATCTCCGGTCGACCGTTCCGCGACCCGCGCGCGATGCTCAAGCGCGTGCGACGCGCGTGGACGACCTTCGCGGTGCACGGCTGGCGGGAGACCCCGATGTTCCGGTGGCGCCGACGGCTCCTCGGTCGCGCCTGATCGACGGAACGAGGAAGGCCCCCGCGCGAGCGGGGGCCTTCCGTGGTCGCCGTGGCTGATTCGCGGACTACTTCCCGCCCGCGGCCGCGAGGAGCGTGTCGCGCAGTGCGTAGTACGCGGGCTTGCGCTCGTAGTCCTCGGTCATGACGTTCGCGAAGCCCTCGCCCGTGAAGAACACCGGCACCCACGAGTAGCGGTCGGTGAAGCCCCAGATGGTGAAGGAGTTGCAGTCGTCGACGGCGAGGCAGGCCTCGAGCGCCTGCTGGTAGTAGTCGGCCTGCTGCGCCAGCTGGGACTCGGTCGGCTGCTGTCCCTCCGGCACGTTCATGCGCACGTCGAGCTCCGTGATCGCGGTCTCGAGGCCGAGGTCGTCGAAGCGCTGGAGGTTCTCCCGCAGGTCGCCCGGGAAGCCGTACTGCGTGCTCAGGTGGCCCTGCACCGAGAATCCGTCGACCGGCACGTCCTGCTTCAGCAGATCCTGGATGAGCGCGTAGTACGCGTTGCTCTTCGGGCCCTTCCACTCGACGTTGTAGTCGTTGAAGAACAGCTTCGCGTCGGGGTCGGCTTCGTGAGCCCAGCGGAACGCGTCGGCGATGATGCCGGGCCCGAGCTCCCTGATCCAGATGTTCTCGCTCGTGCGGAGATTTCCTCCCTCGTCGAAGATCTCGTTCGCGACGTCCCACTGGTCGATCTGGCCCTTGTAGCGGCCGACGAGGGTCTGGATGTGGTCCTTCAGGACGGCGCGGAGCTCCTCGGCGGTGAAGTCGCCCTCCTCGACCCAGGCGGGGTTCTGGCTGTGCCAGAGCAGGGTGTGCCCGCGCACGTCCTGCTTGTGCTGGCGGGCGAACTTGACGATGGCGTCCGCCTCGGCGAAGTCGTACCGCCCCTGCTCAGGATGGATGAACTCCCACTTCATCTGGTTCTCGGGCGAGAGGGAGCTGAACTCGTGCTTCAGCTCGCGGCGGTACTGCTGGTCGTGCAGGAACGGGGACTGGCCCGGCTCCAGGCCCTCGTAGTCCTGAGCGAGGTGGTGGCCGCCGCCGGCCGCGGCGGTGCCGATCACGAGATCGGCGGGGGCCGCGTCGCGCAGCGAGGGGTGCTTGCCGTTCGCCGCCGTCGCCGGCAGGGTGCCGGCGAGGACGAGGGCGGTCGCCGCTGCAGCGGTGACCGCGAGGCGGGTGGCTCGGCGTGGGGTACGGATGTGCATGTGGAACCTTCCGATCGGCGTCGTTGCCTGTCCGGCGCACCGGACGCTTTCCAACATAAGTTGCGAGTTTCGACATATCAACCGAACGTTTCGGAGGTTTCGAAGGTTTCGAGACGGGCGCCGAAGGAGGCCGTGCGGCGCCCGTACGATCGACCGCTATGAGTCATCCGACGAGCCGCGACCTCGAGCGCGGCGACTGGATGCTCGTGCTGCGCCGGGCCGCGCACGGCTTCGTGCGGCACCGCGGGATCGACTCTGCGGCGGCACTCACCTTCTTCGCGACCCTCGCGATCTTCCCCGGGGCCCTGAGCGTCGCCTCGGCCTTCGCGCTCGCGACCGACCGCGACTTCGCGGTCGAGGAACTGCTCACGATCGCCGACGAGTTCGTGCGCCGCGACACGGTGGAGACCCTGCGGGATCCGCTCGAAGCGCTCCTCACCCTCGCCAATCCCGGGATCGGGCTCGCCCTCGGGCTCACGCTGGCCCTCTGGTCGTTCTCCGCGTACGCGACGGCCTTCGGCCGCGCCGTCAACGTCGCCTACGAGATCGAGGAGGGACGCAAGCTCTGGAAGTTCCGTTCGCTCATGATGCTCGTGACCGTCGCGGTGCTCGCCGCGTTCGCGCTCATCGGTGCGATGCTGCTGCTCACGCCCACCGTCTCCGCCGCGATCGCGGAGAGCATCGGGTTCGGCGAGCCGTGGCTGACGCTGTGGAACGTCGGCAAGTGGCCGGTGATCCTCGCCGTCGCGATCGCCGTGGTCGCGGTGCTCTACTTCTTCACCCCGAACATCCGACACCCGCGCTTCCGCTGGGTCAGCTACGGGGCCGTCGTCGCGATCGTCGCCTGGGCACTCGCCACCGCGGGCTTCGCGCTCTACGTCACGACCGTCGCGCGGTACGACCGGGTGTACGGCTGGCTCGGCGGCTCCTTCGTGCTGCTGCTCTGGCTGTACATCACCAACCTCGTGCTCGTGTTCGGCGCGAACCTCGACGCGGAGATCGTGCGGGCGCGGCAGCTACGCGCCGGCATCCCGTCGGAAGAGGTCATCCACCTGCCCGCGCGGGACAGCGCCCGGACGCTCATGATCGCCCGGCACCGAGCAGAGGACGAGCGCGCGAGCCGGGAGATCCGGGAGCGCGCGACCGCGCGCGGGGCGTCCCCGGCCGGCGAAGAGGGCGTGTAGCCAGGGCCGCCGGGTCTCGATACGCGTCTGCGGCGCTACTCGACCGCCGAAGGAGCAGCTTCGGGAGCAGACGCCTACTGCGCCCGCTCCGCCTCCTCCTGGCGCTCGGGGTCGGTCCTGGCCTCCTCGAGGGCCTGCTCGACCGACGCGAGCGGCAGCGCGGCCGTGATCGCCTCGATGCCGCTCAACCGCTCCGGTGAGAGCACGCTCTCGACCTCGTCGACCGACATGAGCCCGCGCTCGACGACGAGCTGCTTGATCGAGGCATCCGTCGTCAGCGCCTCGTGCGCCAGCGACGCGCTCGCGGCGTAGCCGATGTAGGGCGTGAGCGCCGTGACGACGCCGACGTTGGTCGCCACCTGCGCGGTGAGCCGCGTCACGTTCGCCGTGATCCCGTCGACGCAGTTGACGCGCAGCGTGCGGCAGGCGTTCGTCATCCAGGCGAGCGACTGCAGCAGGCTGTGCGCGATCACCGGCTCGAACGCGTTGAGCTGGAGCTGACCGGCCTCCGCGGCCGCGGTCACCGTGGCGTCCGTGCCGATCACCGAGAACGCGACCTGGTTGACCACCTCGGGGATGACCGGGTTCACCTTGCCCGGCATGATCGACGACCCGGCCTGTCGCGGCGGCAGCTGGATCTCGCCGAGCCCGGCCTGCGGGCCGCTCGAGAGCAGCCGCAGGTCGTTGCAGATCTTCGAGAGCTTGACCGCGGCGCGCTTGAGGATGCCGCTCAGCGCCATGAAGACGCCGGTGTCGCTCGTCGCCTCGATCAGGTCGGGCGCCGTCTGGATGTCCTCCCCCGTGATCTCGGCGAGGTGCCGCCGCACTGTCTTCGCGTAGCGCGGGTCGGCGGTGATTCCGGTGCCGATCGCGGTCGCGCCGAGGTTGATCTCGCCGAGCCACGGCACGGTCTCGAGCAGCCGCTCGTAGTCCTCGCGCATCGTGTGCGAGAACCCCATGAACTCCTGCCCGAGCGTCATCGGAACGGCGTCCTGCAGCTGGGTGCGGCCGACCTTGAGCACGTGCGCGAACTCCTCGCCCTTGCGCGCGAACGCCTGCGTGAGCAGGTCGTGCTCGGCGAGCAGCCGGCGCAGCGACAGCACCATCGCGAGCTTGATCGCGGTCGGGTAGACGTCGTTCGTCGACTGGCTGCGGTTGACGTCGTCGATCGGATGCAGGTGCTCGTACTGCCCGCGCCCGTGGCCCATCAGCTCGAGCCCGCGGTTCGCGATCACCTCGTTGACGTTCATGTTCGTCGAGGTGCCGGCGCCGCCCTGGATGACGCCGACGATGAAGCTGTCGCGCAGCCTGCCCGCACGGATCTCGTCGCACACGCGGTCGATCACGTCGGCCTTGTGCCGGTCGAGCACGCCGAGCTCGGCGTTGGCGCGCGCGGCCGCCTGCTTGACGCAGGCGAACGCGGTGAGCAGATCGGGGAACACCGAGATGGTGCGCCGGGTGATCGGGAAGTTCTCGCGGGCGCGCAGCGTGTGGATGCCCCAGTACGCCTCCGCCGGCACCTCGCGCTCCCCCAGCGAGTCCCGCTCGAGTCTCACCGGCTGGCCGCTCACCGGCGTCACGTCGACGTCGTCGTCGTCTCGGGTCTCGCCGGACAGGGTGTCTTCTGACATCCGCTCGTCCTTTCCTCGACGGCACGGGTCGCGTCGCCGTCGTCGCTCCTCGGTCAGGCGCGGATCGCGCGCCTGCTCGAACCCTAGCGCCGAGGTCAGAGCGTGCCGAGCACCCGCACGAGTTCGTTGATCGCGAGGCCGATGAAGAGCGCGGCGCAGAGGCCCAGGATGCCGTTCGCCAACCAGCCGTTGCGCCACTGCGCCGGCGTGCGCGAGGTGTTGAGCAGCACGAGCAGCGTGATCGCGAGGAAGGGCATGAACAGCGCGCCGAGCACTCCGTACGCGACGATCAGCGCGATCGGCTGGCCGAGGAACAGCAGCGACATCGGCGGGATCGTCAGCAGCACGATGAACAGGCGGTAGTACAGGCCGCCGCTCAGACGGCGGGGGTCGTCCTCGTCGAGCCCGCGGAGGGTGCCGACGAAGTCGGCGAACATCAACGAGACGCCGTTCCACACGCCGAGCACGGAGGAGAACGACGAGGCGAAGAACCCGATCAGGAAGAAGTACGTCATGAACGTGCCGTACCGCTCGCCGAGGATCGCCGCGAGGTCGACGAGCCCGGCCTCGCCGTCGCCGATCGTGAGGTCGGCGGAGTAGAGCAGCTCCGCGCCGACGACGAGCATCGAGATGACGAAGATGCCCGAGACGACGTAGGCGACCGCGTTGTCGAGCCGCATGACCTTCATCCAGCGCGGGGCGACCCAGCCCTTCTCCCGCAGCCAGTAGCCGTAGGCGGCGAGGGTGATCGTGCCGCCCACGCCGCCGGCGAGGCCGAGCGTGTAGACGAGGGAGTTCTCCGGGATCCGCGGCACGAGACCGGCGAGCAGTTGCGGGATGTTCGGCAGGGTCGCGATCGCGGCGCCGACGACAGTCACGAACATGATGCCGACGAAGACCGCGATGACCTTCTCGAAGAAGCGGTAGCGGCCGAACCAGACGAGGGCGGCGCCGGCCAGACCGCACGCGATCGCGAACACCTTGAGGTCGACGCCCGGGAACATCGCCTTCAGCGGCAGGGCCGAGCTCGACATCGCGGCGGCGCCGTAGACGAAGCCCCAGATGACGATGTAGGGGGCGAAGTAGAAGGTCGTCCAGCGGCCGAGCGAGCGCCAGCCCTGGAAGATCGTGCGGCCGGTGGCCAGGGTGTAGCGGCCGGCTCCCTCGACGAGGGCGATCTTGATCACGACGCCGAGCACGGCCGCCCAGAGCAGCGTGTAGCCGAAGCGGCTGCCGGCGACGAGGGTGGCGACGAGGTCGCCGGCGCCGATGCCCGTCGCCGCGACGACGAGACCGGGTCCGATGATCCGCCACCGCTTCGTGGACTCCATGGGGGCGTCGTCGAGAACCGCGTCGTCCTTGCTCATCCTTCGACCGTAGCAGTGTCCAGGAACCCGACTGATCAGGGTCTTCCGTGGAGCCGTAGAGTTGGTTCCGGGCCCAATGACGAGCCCTGGGACGGAGGACCGGTGAGCACGACGACTCCGCGTGGCAGCTACCGCAAGGGCGAGCGGAAGCGCAGCGACATCCTCGAGGCCGCACTGAACACCATCGCGACCTCAGGCTTCACGAACGCCTCGATCCAGCAGATCGCCGACGCCGTCGGTATCACCAAGGCGGGCGTTCTGCACCACTTCGCCTCGCGCGAGGAACTGCTCGTCGAGGTGCTCCGTCGGCGCGACGCCCTCGCGGTCGAGCGGGCGGGCGAGAGCGACACCATCCACGGCTTCCTCGACACGATGCGCGCCAACGCCGAGGTGCCCGGGCTCGTCGCGCTGTACACGGCGATGGCCGCGACGGTCGAGACCGATCCCGACTCCCCGTCGCGGCGGTTCTTCACCGAGCGCTATCCCACCGTGATCTCGCTCGTGCGGCAGGCGATCGAGGAGCGACAGCGCCGCGGCGAGGTGCCGCAGCAGCTCGACGCCGAGCGTGTCGCCCGGTTGATCATCGCGGCCGCCGACGGGCTGCAGACGCAGTGGCTGGTCGACCCGAGCGTCGACATGGTCGGTCATCTGCAGTACTTCTGGGACGTGCTCGTGGGCCAGTCGCGCGGCGACACGACCTCCTGAGAATTCCCTCAGGATCAAGAGGCATCGGGCAGACTAGGGGCGCCTCCGCCCATCCCCACGACTTCTCGCGAAAGATTCGACACAGCACATGGCCAACTTCATCAAGCGACTGTTCACCCGTAGCCCGCGTGCGACCCAGGCGCTGCACGGCGTCCAGGTCCCCGTGAAGGACCGCGACACCGAGTCGGAGACCCCCTCCGTCGCCGCTCCGACCACGACGGCCGCCGCGGCGACCGAGGTCGAGCCCGGCGGTGACCTCGAGGTGGCGGTGCCCGAAGAGCAGAAGCACTCCGACGACCTCGCGCAGCCCGCGGACACCCCGGCAGCCGACCTGCACGGCGGCAGCAACGAGACCGTCGCGGACGCCCCCGCCACCGGCGAGCCGCTCGCGCCCGCGACGGCCAGGACGAGCGACGACGCGCCGAGCCTCGGCACCGGGTCCGGCGCTGCGCCCGACTCGACCTGGACTGTCCAGCGCCTGCGCGACGAGGCCAAGTCGCGCGGCATCGCGGGCTACTCGCGGATGACCAAGGCCGACCTGCTCGCGGTGCTCGCGAAGTAAGGGTCGTCCGGAACGGAGGGCTCCGCCGGGGAACCGGCGGGGCCCTTCCTCGTTCTACAGCCGGCCGACGTCGGTGACCGCGACGACCGCGACGCCCTGCTCCGCCGAGGCGGCGAGATCGACCTCGGCGGAGATGCCCCAGTCGTGGTCGCCCTCGGGGTCGTCCAGGATCTGGCACACCCGCCACGACCCGGGGAGCTCCTCGATGAGGAGCATCTTCGGACTCCGCGCGTCCGGTCCGGTGAGGATCTCGTCGTGCTCGTCCCAGTAGGGGTCGAGCGCCTCGGCCCATCGCAGGGAGTGCCAGCCGACCCCGCCGTCGAGCTCGCCGAGGTCGCCCCAGCGCTCCTGCGCGGCGAGCTGCACCCGGCGGAACAGCTCGTTGCGCACGAGCACCGTGAAGGCGCGACGGTTCGTCGTGACATCCGGCGGCGGCGGCGGGACGACGGGACCCTCGAGCACCTCCCGCGGGTTCACGAGTTGCTCCCACTCGTCGAGCAGGCTCGAGTCCACCTGACGGACGAGCTCGCCGAGCCACTCCACGATGTCTTCGAGCTCCTGATTGCGGGCGGTCGCCGGCACTGTCTGCCGGATCGCGCGGTAGGCGTTCGAGAGGTACCGCAGCACGAGCCCCTCGCTCCGGGCGAGCTTGTAGTAGCCGACGAACTCGGCGAACGTCATCGCCTTCTCGTACATGTCGCGCACGACCGACTTCGGAGCCAGCGAGAAGTCGCGCACCCACGCCTGTGTCGAGGCGAACGTCTCGTACGCCTGCTCGAGCAGCTCCGCGAGCGGCTGAGGCCAGGTGACGTCCTCGAGCAGCTCCATCCGCTCCTCGTACTCGACGCCCTCCCGCTTCATGGCGGCGACGGCCTCGCCCCTGGCGCGGAACTGCTGCTCCGCGAGCACCGGACGCGGATCGTCGAGCGTCGCCTCGACGACGCTCACGACATCGAGCGCGTACGCCGAGTCCTCGGGGTCGAGCAGCTCGATCGCCGCGAGGGCGAAGGGCGACAGCGGCTGGTTGAGCGCGAAGTTCGGCTGCAGGTCGACGGTGAGCCGGATGTCGCCGGCGGCGGTCACCTCGACGATGCCCGCCTGCCGCAGCGTGCGGAAGATCGCGAGCGCGCGTCGGGCGAGCGCGTAGCGGCGCGGCATCGGCTCGTGATTGTCGAAGACGAGCGAGCGCACGTTCGCGAACGCGTCCCCGCCCCGGGCGATGACGTTGATGATCATCGCCGAGGTGATCTGCATCCGTGACTCGAGCCGTTCGGGCTCGGCGACGATCAGCCGGTCGAAGCTGCCACGCCCCCAGCTGACGAAGCCCTCCGGCGGCTTCTTGCGCACGATCTTGCGCCGCTTCTTCGGATCGTCGCCCGCCTTCTCGAGGGCGCGCTGGTTCTCGATCTCATGCTCGGGCGCCTGCACGACGACCGTGCCGGCGGTGTCGAAGCCGGCGCGTCCGGCGCGCCCGGCGATCTGGTGGAACTCGCGGGCGTTGAGCTGCCGCATCCGCGTGCCGTCGAACTTCGTGAGCGCGGTCAGCAGCACGCTGCGGATGGGCACGTTGATGCCCACTCCGAGCGTGTCGGTGCCGCAGATGACCCGGAGCAGCCCGCGCTGCGCCAGCTGTTCGACGAGTCGGCGGTACTTGGGCAGCATCCCCGCGTGGTGCACGCCCACCCCGGAGCGCAGCAGGCGCGACAGGGTGCGGCCGAAGTTGGTGGTGAAGCGGAAGTCGCCGATCGCCTCCGCGATCGCGTCGCGCTGCTCTCGGCTCGCGATCTTCGCGCTCGTCAGCGCCTGCGCGCGCTCGAGGGCATCCGCCTGGGAGAAGTGCACGACGTAGACCGGCGACTGGGCGGTGTGCAGCAGCTCGTCGACCGTCTCGTGCACCGGCGACAGCGCGTAGCTGTAGTGCAGCGGCACCGGGCGCTCGACGCCCGTCACGAGCGCGGTCTCGCGCTTCGTCCGTTGCGTGAGGTCGGCGGCGAGGTCGCTCATGTCGCCGAGCGTCGCCGACATCAGCACGAACTGGGCGCGCTCGAGCACGAGGAGCGGCACCTGCCAGGCCCAGCCCCGCTCGGGGTCGGCGTAGAAGTGGAACTCGTCCATCACGACCTGATCGATCGCGGCATCCGGGCCCTGACGCAGCGCGAGGTTGGCGAGGATCTCCGCCGTGCAGCACACGATCGGGGCGTCGGCGTTGACCGAGCTGTCGCCCGTGACCATGCCGACGTTCTCCGCCCCGAAGACGTCGACGAGGGCGAAGAACTTCTCACTGACCAGGGCTTTGATCGGCGCGGTGTAGTAGCTGCGCCCCCCGGCCGCGACGGCGGCCGCGTGCGCGCCCACCGCGACGAGCGACTTGCCCGTGCCGGTCGGCGTGCTGAGCACGACGTTGTTGCCGGAGACGATCTCGATGAGCGCCTCGTCCTGGGCCGGGTAGAGCGAGATGCCGCCCTCCTCGACCCAGTCGACGAAGGCGGCGTACACCCCGTCGGGGTCGTTCCGCGCCTCGTCACCGGTGGGAAGGCGCTCGAGCAGCATCGCGCCAGTCTCTCAAACTCCGGGGGCTCCCGACGATTGCTCAACAAGCCCTGTGCGTTGTCCGGAAGCCAGCCGGGGCGCGGAGGGGCGCTCATAGTGTGGAGGAATGAGCGATGTGGAAGACACCCAGAGCAGCAAGCAGCCGATCCCGAACGACGCGATCACCGAAGCGGCCGTCGACCAGGGGCAGTCGGATGACGTGCGCGACTCGCTCACCGCGAACGGGAACGACGACTACACGGTCAGCACCGAGGACCTCCCGGGACCGAAGGTCGTCGGCGTGTCCTCGGCCGCCGGCACCGACGCGGAGACGCCGTCCGAGCCGAGCGCCCTGAGCGGTGCCGAAGGTTCCGACTACGACGTCGACCGCGACGACCTCGACACGTCTCAGCAGTAGACGCCCTCGAACCGCACCCAACAACCACAAGGAGACGGAACATGCGTAAGTTCACCTTCCTCGTCGGCGCCGCCGTCGGCTACCTGCTCGGATCGGCCGCGGGTCGTCAGCAGTACGAGAAGATCAAGTCGACCGCGAGCGGCCTGTGGGAGAAGCCCCAGGTGCAGCGCCTCGTCGACCAGGCGAAGTCGACGATCGACGAGAAGACCCCCGAGTCGCTGAAGTCGTACCTCAAGGACTCGACCTCGACCGAGAGCGGCTCCGACTCGTCCGGCAGCGGCTCCGGCTCGTCCGGCTCCGGTTCGACCGGCACCGACACGAGCGGTTCCAGCACGGGCGGCGCCACCGGCACGTCCGCGACGACGACCGGCGGCGTCACGACCGGCTCGACCAACCCGGCGACCGGCACCCCGACCCCGAGTTCCTGATGACCGACCGGGAGCCCGACCGTCGGGAAGGCGACCCCGAGACGGATTTCACGATGCCGGCCGAGATCGACCTCGACTTCCCGAGCGACCCCAACGAGCGCACCGGTGAGCGGGCCGAGATCGACCCCAAGGCGAAGAAGGACTGATGGGCGGACCAGCGGATCACCTCAGGAACGACATCAACACGGATGACGCGGGGGCCGTGCCCGGCACCGGCGGCATCGAGAACCCGGAGTCACCCGAAGCGGCGATCGGCGTCGGCATGACCGACTACCTCACCGACGCCGCGGACGGCGACATCGGAACGGACACGGAGCTCGACTCGACAGTCGAGGACGAGCTCGAACGTCCGGACCAGTGACGTGCGAAGGGCCGGGCCGAGAGGCTCGGCCCTTCGTCGTACGGAAGGAGAACCATGACCACGAACAGCCAGGACGGCAACGGGGGCGGCAGCGTCACCGGCAGCCAGGCGGCGCAGGACCAGGCGACCGACCAGCTGCAGGACGACCCGATGTACCAGAAGCTCGGGGAGTCGCAGTTCGGCGACACCGACGGTGCGCCGGGCGACGGCAACGCGCAGACCGCGGCGGATGCCGACCCGCTCGAGAAGGGCGAGGCCACGCTGACCGCGACCGACGACTCCGCGTTCGGTGCCGCGACGGAGAACGTCGACGCCGCGCCGACCGACCAGGACGGCGGCCGGGTGGACGGCAACCCCAACGCGCTGATCGAGGGCAACATCGTCGCCGACGAGGACGACCTCGACCCGAAGAAGGGATGAGCCGATGAGCAACGCATATCCCGACCTGCCGCAGGACGGTCAGGCGATCCCCGGCAAGGGCGGCCTGAACAACCCGGACTCGACCGAGGGGACCGACCCTCTCGAGCTGGCCGACGAGCAGATCGACATCGCCGAGGCCGACGACCCGCAGTTCGACTCCGTGGGCGAGGGCCCGGACGACTGACACGCGTCGAGCGCCACGACGAGCCCGTCACCGAGGTGGCGGGCTCGTCGTCGTTCCGGCCGCCTAGCCTAGATTGGACAGGGCGAAGGCGACGAGGAACCCCGCGGCCGTGATCACTCCGGTGAACGCGTGCGCCTTCTCGAACGCCTCGGGGATCATCGTGTCGGCGAGCATCGTGAGGATCGCGCCGGCGGCGATCGTCGTGATGAAGCCGACGGTCGCGGGCGAGGCGTCGGCGAGAGCGAGGTTGCCGAGGGCAGCGGCGAGTGCGGAGGCGAGTGCGATGCCGCCCCACACCCCGAAGACGTAGCGGGCGCTCCGCCCCGCATTCTTCATTCCGGCCGCGCTGCTGAGCCCCTCCGGCAGGTTGGAGATCGCGATCGCGGCGAAGACGACGACGCTGACGCCGCCACCGCCGACGAGGCTCAGCCCGAGCACGATCGACTCCGGAACCCCGTCGAGCAGGGCCCCGACGGCGATCGCGAGGCCGCTGCCGGACTTCTCGTCCTCCCTCGACTGCTGGTCGCCGCTGCGCTTGCGGTGCCGCGCGCCGAGGCGATCGAGCGCGAGCGTCGCCGCGAGGTAGACGAGGGCGCCGACCGCGAAGCCGAGCACCGCGGGACCGAGACCGCCCGTGTCGGTGGCCTCCTCGACGAGCTCGAACGCGAGGGCCGAGATCAGCACGCCGGCCCCGAACGCCATGACGCCGGCGACGACACGGCTGGGCACCCGGACGAACCAGGCGATGGCCGCGCCGACGACCAGCATCGCGCCGCTAGCGAGTCCCCACAGTCCTGCTTGCAGCCACTCCGTCACCTCCTCACGTTCTCATACGGCGGAGACCCGGAGGCCCGGCGTCGGGACCGGCCGGCCGACGGGCGCGCTCCGCATCGGAAGCCGACCGGTGGAGCCCGACGTCGAGAGAAGGTCCAGGAGCGCCCGACACAGTGGTGGCATGAGCGACGACGAGCGCCACGAGGTGCGCACCTCCTCCGATGAGCTGAACGCCGACGAGTTCGAGGCCGCGCGGAGCGACATCCTGTCCTCCGCTCCCGGCGACAAGCACGTCGACAACGACTCGGATGCGAAGCGCATCGACGTGACGGAGGACGAGCGGGGCGTCAAGCGCATCGACGTGCGGAAGGACGCACCGATCAAGCCCTGAGCGGCGACGTCAGAATCGGTAGTCGTCCTGGGCTATCCAGCGCACGCCGTGCCGGTGCGACAGCAGCATCGCGCGGAGGGGCACGTCGTGGCCCGCGCAGGCGTCGTGCGCGAGGCGGGCCCAGCGGCGGTCGGACACGGTGAGCGCGTCGTCGGCGTAGCGCTCCCAAACGAGCACGACCGACGCGGCGCCGATCATCTCGGCCGTGGTGGCGAGTGCGCCGGCGAGCATGTCACCGTCGCCCGGCTCGGGCGCGAGCGGCAGGTCGTCGACGGGGATCATGGTGGGCAGCTGACGCTGGTGCTCGTCGAGGAAGATCAGCCAGAGCTGCCGGCGGTTGGCGCGGCCGATGAGGTCGGCGACGCGGCGCTCGATGGCCGCGTCGGTGTCGAGGGGCACGAGCTTCGCGTCGTCGTAGGCGGGGATCGTCATGTCCCGAGCCTCGTCGCCGAGGATGCGCAGCGACCGCTGAGAGGCCGGACTGTGGACGACGCCCGCGGCGCGACCGGTGGGGAGGACGTCAGCGCCGGGCGAGGAAATCCTCGACCTCGTCGGCCGTGGGAATCGCGGGGACCGCGCCGGGCCGTGTGACGGCGATCGCGGCGGCGGCGCCCGCCCACTCGGCGGCGGCGACGAGCGACTCGAGTCCCAGTCGCTCGGAGCCGCGGCGGTCGAGGGCGGCGACGAGGGCGCCGCAGAACGTGTCGCCGGCACCCGTCGTGTCCACGGCGTCGACCGCGTGCCCCGAAAGGCGGCGAGTGGCCCCTCCGGCGACGACGAGCGCTCCCTCCCCGCCGAGGGTCACGACCGCCGCAGGGGCGAGGGGTCGCACGGCCTCGGACAGCGCGTCGACGCTTCCCGCCGCTCCCCGCTCCCCCGCGAGCTCCCGCGCCTCGTGCTCGTTGACCACGAGCAGGTCGACGAGGTCGAGCAGGTCCTGCGGCAGAGGCTGGATCGGCGCCGCGTTCAGCACGACGAGGGTGCCGGCCTCGCGGGCGGTGCGCGCGGCCTCGAGCACCGTCCCGAGCGGGATCTCGAGCTGCAGGAGCAGCACGTCGGCCGCCGCGACGACCTCCCGCTCCTCCGCGGTGAGTTCCACCAGGGCGGCGTTTGCCCCGGGGTTCACGACGATGACGTTCTCGGCGGACGCGTCGACCGTGATGAGCGCGGTGCCCGTCGGCGCGTCGACGCGCCGCACGTGGGCGCGGACGCCGGCGTCGGCGAGCACGGCGAGGAGTGTGCCGCTCGCGTCATCCGTGCCCATCGCGGCGACGAACGCGACCTCGGCGCCGGAGCGGGCGACGGCGACGACCTGATTGTTGCCCTTGCCCCCGGGGTAGCTGGCCGCGCCGGTGGCGAGCACGGTCTCGCCGGGGCGCGGGATCCGTTCGACGGTGTAGACCAGGTCGAGGTTGGCGCTTCCGACGACGACGACGCTCACCCGGCAACCCTAGCGACGCGACGGATGCCACCCGATCAGAGGTGCGGCACGTAGGCGCGCCAGGCCTCCCGCCGCTCGGCGTACGGGTCGAGCTCGAGCCGGTCCTCGGCGTCGATGATCCAGGTCGCCCTCCGCTCGGGCTCGTACTGCGGCCAGGGCAGCGAGCCGTCGGTGGCGAACGAGACCCACCACTGCCGCATCCGCTCTCCGATCTCGTCGAACGCGCGTCTGCCGCCGAGCGCGGTCATCGTCCGGAAGAAGGCCGACGTGTCGCCGAACAGGGCGTAGAGCTCGAGCCCGTGCGTCGCGCCGAACCCGGTCGCCTTCACGAGTCGGGGCGCGAAGTCGAACCGGTAGAAGTGCACCGGAGCGTGCGCCGAGTGCCGTTCGGCCGCGACCGTCGTCGCGAGCCAGAAGGCGTAGTCGCCGCCGAGCGAGTGCAGCGCGTCCGACGAGGGGTACCCGTCGTACGCGCGGCGGATGCGCTCGGCCTCGTGTGGCGGCGTCGCGGAGAGCACGCCGTCGACCCGCTCCGGCGTGGTCGCGAGGATGTCGAGGTCGCCGCGGAAGAGCGTGCCCTCGTCGGCGTTGGTTCCGACGAGCAGCGGCACGGCGGCGGCGGTGCCGTTCGCCATCGCGTCGATCGGCCGCTCCGGCAGGTAGTCGCCGTCGATCACCGGGCAGAGCACGATCGCGCCCGGGTACTCGTCGGGTGTCTGGCGCTCCACCTGCGCGCTCAACGCGGCGAGCGCCGTCGCCGGCAGCGTCAGCAGCCGGTCGACGCCTCCCGCGAGCTCGACGAACTCCTCGGCCCACTGCGCCGTGAGGCGCGGTTCGTACACGGCGTTCGGGCACGGGCTCTGCGCGATCGCGCGGGCGAAGAGCCCCCGGGCGGCGGCCGTCGCGAGCAGCGTCGTCACCGCGTTGCCGCCGGAACTCTCCCCCACGATCGTCACGTTGCCGGGGTCGCCGCCGAAACCCGAGATATTCTCCTGCACCCAGGTCAGCGCCGCCACCTGGTCGCGCAGCCCGAGGTTCGACTCGAACGGATGCTCGGCGGTCGAGTACCTCGTGAAGTCGAGGTAGCCGAGGGCGCCGAGACGGTAGTTGAGCGAGACGTACACGACGCCGCGCTCCGCCAGCCGGCGCCCGTCGTAGAGCTCGAGCGAGCCGGCGCCCACCCGGTAGGCGCCGCCGTGGATGAAGACGACGACGGGCAGGCCGTCGGCGTCCTCCGGCGCCTGCACGTTGAGGAAGAGGCAGTCCTCGTCCATCGGTCCGCGTGCGCCGCCGCCGAGCCGCGCGTTCCGCTCCTGCGGGCACACCGGACCCGGCACGCTCGCCCCGCGCAGCCCCTCCCAGGGCTCCACCGGACGCGGCGCCCGGAACCGCTCGGCGCGGGCGTACCGGATGCCCCACCACTCGCGCAGTCCGCCGCGACGGACGCCGCGCACGAGGCCCGCCGTCGTGCGGACCGTCAGTGTCATCGCGGCATCGTCACTGCGGCATCTGCGGCATGTTCTCGAACTCCTCGTACGCGCGCCCGTAGGTCTCGCGCGTCTCGTCGTCGAAGCCCGTCTCGAAGTAGCCGTCGTAGATCGCCCTGCCGCCGTGCTCGGGGAAGAGCGGGTCGGCGAGCACCTTCTGCGCGAAGGCACCGATCTCGTCGCTGCGGTCCTGCTGCGTGTGCAGCCACTCCCGGAATCCTGAATTGTCGGCGTTCATTCCTCCACGCTGGCACCGGAGGCTGAGAGCTCTGTGCGACCAGGGCTCTCACAGCAAGAGGGGCTCAAGTGTTGACGTGCCTTCACGTATCGAGAGGACCGCGCGCGATGCGTTCGGTTTCGAGTCCCTTCGCCCCGGTCAGCACGAGGCGATCTCCGCTCTCGCCGACGGGCACGACACCCTGGCCGTCATGCCGACCGGTCACGGCAAGAGCGCGATCTATCAGGTCGCCGGGCTGCTGCTGAACGGCCCCACCGTCGTCGTCTCGCCGCTCATCGCCCTGCAGCACGACCAGGCGGGGATGATCGAGGAGGCGCCGAACGCCCCCGACGCCGTGATCATCAACTCGAGCCTCAGCAGCGGCGAGATCGAGGAGGCGTGGAAGGACCTCGGCCGCAAGGAGGCCGAGTACGTCTTCCTCGCGCCCGAGCAGCTCGCCAAGGAGGAGGTCGTCGACCGGCTGCGCGCGCTGAAGCCCCGGCTGTTCGTCGTCGACGAGGCGCACTGCGTCAGCTCCTGGGGTCACGACTTCCGCCCCGACTACCTGCGGCTCGGCGAGGTGATCGAGGACCTCGGTCACCCGGTCGTGCTCGCCCTCACCGCGACGGGCTCGGCTCCCGTGCGCGAGGAGATCGTCGAGCGGCTGAACATGAAGAACCCGCTCGTGCGGACGCACGGGTTCGACCGGCCGAACCTCCACCTCGCCGTCGCGCGACACGAGAGCGACCGCGCCAAGCGCGAGGCCGTGCTCGACGCCGTCGTGGCCGCCGGCAAGCCGGGTCTGCTCTACGTCGCCACCCGGCGCGACACGACCAAGTACGCCGAGGAGCTGACGAAGCGGGGTCTCCGCGCCGCGGCCTACCACGGCGGTCTCAAGGCGGGCGAGCGGTCGGAGGTGCACGACGCCTGGCTCGCCGGCGACCTCGAGGTCGTCGTCGCCACGAGCGCGTTCGGCATGGGCATCGACAAGCCCGACGTGCGCTTCGTCATCCATGCGGCGATCACCGAGTCGGTCGACGCCTACTACCAGGAGATTGGCCGAGCGGGGCGCGACGGCGAGCCCAGCAGCATCGAGCTGCACTACCGGGCCGAGGACCTCGGGCTGCGCAGCTTCTTCAACTCCGGTGCTCCGGATGCCGCCGAGCTCGCCCGCGTCTTCGAGGCCGTCGCCTCCGGTGCGCAGCGCGTCGGGGCGGTGGCCGAGCAGACCGGCCTGAACCAGCGCCGCGTGAGCGGCCTGCTGAACTTGCTCGAGGAGGCCGGGGCCGTCGAGCTCGGCAGCAAGGGCGCGATGGTCGCGACCGACCGCGAGGGAGCCGAAGCCGCGGCGCAGGCCCTGGAGGCGGCGGAGTCCCGCGAGCGGATCGAGCAGTCCCGTCTCGCGATGATCCGCGCCTACGCCGAGACCCGCGGCTGCCGCCGGCAGTTCCTGCTGGGCTACTTCGGCGAGGGCCTTCCCGAGCCCTGCGGCAACTGCGACAACTGCGACTCCGGCAGCGCCTACGACGAGCAGGACGAGACCTCCGACAGCGCATTCCGGCTGGAGCAGCGGGTCGTGCACCCGCAGTGGGGCGAGGGCATGGTCATGCGTCTCGAGGAGGACCGGGTGACGGTCTTCTTCGAGGAGGAGGGGTACAAGGTGCTCGCTCTCGAGGCGATCGAGAAGAACGACCTGTTGCAGCCCGCCCCCTGATTCCGGCGGCTCGGCCGCGGTGTCCCCCCAATGCGGTTATTGACGGGGTACAGCCGTGTCCACCACTGTGTACTCCGCCGCACCGCCAGAGCGTGCGGCGGCCTCGAACGAGGCCAGGGGGACGACAGCGGGGATCATGCGCACCGAGGAGTTCACCGTGCCGGCGGGGTGGTACCCCGACCCGCTCGGACTGCCGCAGCTGCGGTGGTGGGACAACCAGGCGTGGACCGAGCACGTGTCCGAGGCGCGGCAGCCGCTCGTCGTCCAGGAGCCCGTGACCGAGCCGCGGCCGCCAGCGAGCGACCCCGGTTCCTTCGAGACGCGGCGGGAGCGCCGCGAACGCGAGGAACGGGAGCGGCGCGAGCACGAGGTGCGCCGACGACTGACGCTCGGCCCGCTCGAACTCGAGGCCCCGCCCATCACTGAGGAGACGGCTCGCTCCGAGCCAGACCCTGCCCAGACAGACTCTGCCCGACCCGAGCAGGCGGAGCCGCACCCCGAGGCGGAATCGCCTCACCACGAGGCCGGCGGGCTCCGCACGGAGTCCGCCGCGCCCGCCGTGCCGCACCGCGTCGCGCCCGCCGTGCCGGATCCCGCCGCTGCGTCCGAGCACGCCGCTGCGCGGGCTTCCGCCCCGCCCGCTGCCGCCGCGCTGGCCTGGGCGATCGCTCTCCTGCCGCTGGCGCAGCTGGTCGCGAGCCTGCTCCTGATCGGCGCCGGCACCGCCGGAGGAAGCGGCTGGCTCGCCGCGGCGATCTGGCTCCTCCCCGCGCCCGTCACGCTCGCGCTCGCCGTCGCCGACGCCCGGCTGCTCCACGCCGCGGGGCTCGCCGAGTCGGCGTGCTGGCGCTGGTCCCTGCTCGGCGCGCCCGCCTACCTCCTCGCCCGCGCGATCCGGCTGCGGTGCGGCTTCGCCCCCGTCGTCGCGTGGACCGGCCTCGCCGCCGCGCTCGTGGCGTCCGTGCTGCTCGTGCCGGGCATCGTGGTCGCCGCACTGCCGCACGTCTTCGCCGCCGAGGCGGAGGCCGCGGTCGTCGGCGACGCCTCCGCGATCGGCGCACGCCTCGCGGTCGACTGCCCCGCTCCGCCCACGATCGTCGGGCAGGAGTTCACGTGCAACGCGGAGGACCAGCAGGGCGAGGACCTCGCCATCCGCGTGGCCTTCGACCGCTCGAACGGCTGGATCGCCTGGCACGTCGCCGACTGGGGTGTGTTCGCCGTCGACCGCTGACCGCACAGGTCACTCCCAAGCGGGACGGGGACGGTGGAGACATGAGCAACCCGAACTTCGACAGCGAGACGCCGTTCCAGGACCGCGTGCAGGCCGATGACCTCGAGAAGACCATCGCGACGAATGACGCGGTGGCCGGAGAGACCATCCTCGACGGCCCCGGCGACGGCAACGACGGGCCGACCGGCGGTGCCGAGAAGGAGTTCACGCCGGACTACCCCGAGAACGACCTCGAGGGGCAGGACATCGACCTCGACGAGACCCCGCCCGCGGGCGAGTGAGGCAAGGCGGATGCCGCTGAGCGACGGCCCGCGGCATCCGCTTACCCTCGTTCCATGGAGTCCGTCCGCGTCGACAGCTGGCTGTGGGGCGTCCGCGTGTTCAAGACGAGGACCCTCGCGAGCGACGCGTGCAAGGCCGGACACGTACGCGTCAACGGCGAGCGGGCGAAGCCCGCGCAGCCGGTCAAGGTCGGCGACGAGGTGCGAGTGCGGATCCAGGGGTTCGACCGTGTGCTCGGGGTGACGGGCCTCGTCGCCAAGCGCGGCTCCCCCGCCGTCGCCCAGGCCGCGGCCGACGACCGCACCCCGCCCCGGCCGCCCCGCGAGGAGACCCCGTTCATCGCCTTCCGCGAGCGGGGAGCCGGTCGGCCCACCAAGCGCGACCGGCGGGAGCTCGAGCGCCTGCGCGGACGCGACTGACGCTTTCTGGACAGTCGGCGGCGCAGGATTCAGGGGAATCGGTACTGTCGTGCCGTGTCCGACCCCCGGTGGCTCACCTCCGTTGAGCTCAGCGCCTGGCTCCGGCTCGTCACCGTGACGGAGCTGCTGCCCGCCGCCCTCGACTCCCAGCTCCAGCGCGACGCCGAGCTCACGCATTTCGAGTACCGCGTGCTCGCGGTGCTGAGCGAGGCGCCCGACCGGGTGCTGCAGATGTCGGCCCTCGCGGTGCGCACCAACTCGTCACTGCCGCGGCTCTCGCACGTGGTCAACCGGCTCGAGCAGCGCGGCTACCTGGAACGGCGTCGTCAGCGCGACGACCGGCGGGCGACCGACGCGCACCTCACCGACGAGGGCTGGAGGAAGGTGATCGCGAGCAGCCCCGGCCACGTCGCCGCGGCCCGCGACCTCGTCGTCGACGCGCTCGACCGCGAGCAGCTGCGGCAGCTCGACGCGATCCTCGCGACCGTCGTCGCACGACTCGACCCCGACGGGCGCCGCAGCGCGGTGCCGCCGCCGGTCGACACCCCCGCGGAGGGCATCCCCGCCGTGACCGTCGCCGCCGCGGAGTAGCCGGGCTAGACGAACCGGATGCCGGCCTGCAGGCGGGTGCGCACCTCGAAGAGGTCGGTGCCGCCGATCGTCGGCACGTCCGGCACGCCGCTGCGCAGCAGCATCGCGAGGTAGGACTGCCGCACGACGACCGTCGTCGCGCCCCGGATGCTGCCCAGCACGGTGTAGGGGTCCTCGAACGCGTCATCCGGCAGCACGATCACGAGCGCCGTGAAGCGCACCCCGAGCGAGCGGCGGAGCGCCTTCGCGCGCACGCCCAGCCGGTGCATCGGCCGGTCGTCGCCGACCGCCTCGCCGATGAGTTCGCCGCGCCGGAAGCGCACCGGGCCGCCGAAGTCCTCCGAGAGCAGGGCCCACAGGCCGGTGGGCCCCAGCACGACGTGGTCGACCTTGTCCTCCGGAAACCCTGTCGCGTCGACGTCGTGCCACACCGTGAAGCCGATGCCGAGCTCCGCGAGGGTGCGCGCGGTCGCCTCCTCGGCGAGGGCGTCGGCGAGCACGTGGCGGATCTCCCGCGGCGCCCGGCGCACGAGTGCGGGGTCGTAGGGATCGGCGATCGGCTCGCCGAGGCCGACGTACTCCCGGATCATCGCGAGATAGCGTTCGCGCCGCCACCCGCCCGGATGCCCGTACGAGCGGGCCGTCGGGCGGGTGTCGCGCCGCTCGGGTCGTCCGGAGGCGGGCGCCGCCCAGGCCTCCTCGATGTCGGGGCGTCCCGTGGCGCGCCCGCGGTCGTACTGGGCGCGGTCCTCCGGCGTCGCGACGAGCTCCCACGCGCGCTGCACCGCGATGAAGCGGGCAGGGTCGCCGCCGGTGTCCGGATGCGTCTCGCGGGCGAGCCGACGGTAGGCGCGACGCAGCTCGTCGTGACTCGCCGTCGCCGCCACCCCGAGGATCTCGTAGGGGGTCGCGGACATCGGGCTGTCAGACATCCGCTCTCCTTCCGACTGGGCGTGGCGGCACCAGTGAATCACGCGCCACCGAAGCCCCGCCGGAGGTCAGTCCTCGACGAACGCCTCGACCGGTACGAAGCTGCGGCGGTGGCGCACCTTGCGGGGCAGCTGGTCCCAGGTGCGCAGGAGCGCGCCGGCGATGGCGAGCGGCACCGTGACGAGCAGCGCGAAGTGCCCCCAGCCGACGAGCAGTGCGACGGTTCCTCCCGTGCCGCCCGCAGAGTGCGCGCCGATCAGCCACAGCAGCGCCGCGGCCGCCACGAGCACCGCGGTCAGGGCGGCGGCGGTGAGGAGCAGCGCCGGCCCCTGTCGGCGGAGCAGCAGCGCGACGACCCCGTCGAGCACGAACGAGGCGGCGAACGGGAGCACCCCGGCGACGAGCAGCACCGAGGCTGCCTGCCAGACGGGGAAGGGAAGGAACTCGGGCATCGGACTCCGGGAGCGAGGGGCGGACGCGTGAACGATAGGGGTCGCCACCGACGACCGGAACATCCCACTTCGGGCCGCCCTCGCACTGGGGGCACGTCCCCCGGTACCCCCCACTTCTGGGGTACCGGCGAAGTCGCGCCACCCCGTGTGCCGGATTCCCGATTCGCGCGCGGACTCCCTATAGTCCTGAGAACTTGGAGCACTCTAGGTAGGAGGTGGCAGTGCTCGATCAGAGGACACTGTCGGCGGGCCCCGCAGCGGCGGGGTGGTACGCCGACCCCCTCGACCCTGCACGTTTGCGCTGGTGGGACGGGGAATCCTGGACCGCCCGCCTCGCCGCGACCAAGCCCTCGGGACCGACCCGCCGAGCCATCCCCGACCTCCCCTCCATCGAGGACACCGTGCCGGCGGTGCCGCCGACCCGCGTCGCCGTCGACGTCACGGCCGACGAGCCGCTCGCCAAGACGCGTGAACTGCCGGTCGTGACCGAGGTGCCGGTCGTGTCCCCCGATCGTCCGGGCGGCGTGTCGCTCGCCACCGATCCCATCGCCTCCCTCGAGAACCTGTTCAGCGAGCCGGATGACGAGGCGCCCGACGCCTCCGCGGAGGTTTCCGGCCCTGCCGCAGCACCGTTCACCGGCGCCGCGCCGCTGGCCGCCGCATCGTTCGCCGCGGCCGCACCGCTGGCCGCCGTTCCGGCCGCGGTCGCCGCTTCCTTCGTCGTCCCGCCCGTCGCCGGCCCGGCTCCGACCCCGGCCCCGGCTCCCGCCCCCGCGACGTTCGAGGACACCGAGGTTCCGACGTTCCTCACCGACGCCGCCGGGGACCTGACCCTGCCCAAGCGTCACCGCGCCGAGGTGGAGCCGCCCGCCGTCGACCCCGCCGCCTTCGTGCCCGGCGGTCGCCGCGCCCGCCGTCACGCCGAAGCGCTGGCCGCCGCCTCCGCGGCGCCGACCGAAGCCCGCACGGACGAGACGGAGTCGGACGAGGCCGTTCCGGGCGAGATCGTTCCGACCGGGATCGCCACGGACGAGACCGCTCCTGCCGCCGCCGAGGAGTCCACCCTCGATGCGCCCGCGGTCTCGGCCGCCGAGGTGCTCGCGGCCGTCACGGCGGCCGCGGTTCCCGCCGCGCCGAGCCCCGCAGCCGCCGCTGCCGCGGCGCCCCTGATCGCCGCCGCCGTCGCGCCGGAGCTCGTCGAGCCCGTGCTGACCGCCGCGCTCGCGGCCCCCGCCGACACCGCCGAGATCGTGGCGCGGATCAACCGCGAGGCGCGCGAGCACGACGAGCCGGTGCAGACGGCGTCGCTGCCGGTCGCCGACGAAATCGAGGACGAGGACGTCGACGACGCTCCCGTCGACGCGGTGCCGGTGGTCGCGAGCGCGCTCCCGCTGCCCGTCGCCCCGTCGGTGCTGCCGACCCGGCCCGAGGCGGAGCACACGCCCGCCTTCACATTGCCGAAGGCGCTGGCCACGCCGGCTCCCGCGCCCGCCGAGGCGACCCCGCACTTCGAGTGGAAGGCCGGCGCAGAGTCATCCGCCGTGCCCGCCCAGCAGGAGGACGACGAGCTCAACGAGTTCGCGGGCGTGTTCGGCTCGCTGACCCCGAGCAACCGGGTGACGGTCGAGGCCGAGCCGGAGAAGTGGTCGACGGGCGCCGCCTGGACCCTCGCGCTCGCGCCCGTGCTGACCGCCGTCATCGCGCTCGGCATCGCCGTGCTGTCGCTGACCGGCTCGATCAACGAGGCCCAGACGCGCTGGTACGTCATCGGGGCGAACCTCGTGCTGTTCGCGGTGTTCCTGTTGAGCGCGATGGCCGATCGCCGTGCGCTGAAGGCCGCCGGCCACAGGCGCACCGCGAGCGAGTTCTGGCTGCTGCTCTCGCCGCTCGGCTACCTCATCGCACGCACGATCCGCGTGCGCCGTCAGCTCGGTCGCGGCTCCGCGCCGCTCTGGGTGCACGTCGCCGCCCTGGTGGCGATCGGCGCCGTGGGTGCCGGCGCGGCGATGCTTCCGCAGGCGGCGCCGGCTGCGGCCGAGTCGCAGTACGAGGCGGCCCTCGAACAGGCTCTCGCCGCTCAGGGCACGGAGGCCACGGTCACCTGCCCCGCGGACATCGCGGGCACGGTCGGCGCGACCTACACCTGCACCGCGGTCGCGGCCGACGGCTCGATGCTGTCGCTCGGCATCGAGATGCAGGACGAGGGACGCTTCGCGTACACCGTCAGCGACGCCGCCCAGGGCTAGACGCTTCCGCCTGTCGGCCGCCGGGGGCAGGATCGCTCCCATGATCGACTTCGCGTTCGTCGCGGGCTTCGGGCCCGTCACCCGCTCGCAGCCCGACGCGCTGGCCTTCTGGCGCGACCGCATGGGCATCCGGTTCGATGAGGCGGCGCCGGGCTACTTCACGAATGACGAGCTGGAGGGCACGAAGGCCTTCGCGCTCTGGCCGCTCGAGCAGGCCGCCGAGGCCACGTTCGGCACGACCACCTGGCCGGCGGAGCTCCCCGTGCCGCAGGCGTGGATCGAGTTCGACGTGCCGAGCGCCGACGCCGTCGCCGCCGCCATCGACGACCTCCGCGCCCAGGGGTGCCGGATCCTCAAGGAGCCCGGCGAGGAGCCCTGGGGCCAGGTCACGTCGCGGCTGCAGAGCCCGGAGGGGCTGCTCGTCGGCGTCAGTTTCACACCGTGGATGCACACGGACGAGCTGCCCAGCGACTGAGCCCGGCTAGCCGACGGGGTCGAGTTCCCGCTCCCCCGCCCGCACAAGGGTCATGAAGCCGCTGAGGTCGGCCAGCCCCTTCGCGCTGATCGGCAGGTACTCGAGCAGGCCCGGCGAGTACAGCAGGTAGGCCGCCCACTGCGCGCGCGAAATCGCCACGTTGAGCCGGTTGCGCATGAGCAGGAACTCGAGCCCGCGCGGCACGTCGGCGGCGCTGGAGGCGGTGAGCGAGACGATCGCGATGACCGCCTCCTGCCCCTGGAACTTGTCGACCGTTCCGACGCGCACCTCGGGAAGCCCGGCGGCGTCGAGCCGGGCACGGATGAGACCGACCTGGGCGTTGTAGGGGGCCACGACGATGACGTCGGCCTGGCCGAGCTCGCGGCGCTCGTCGGCATCCGTCCACTCGAGCCCGAGGTTCTCCCGCACGATGCGCACCACCTCGTCGGCCTCCTGCACGGACTCGGTCGCGTTGCCGCTGTGCTCGACGGGCACGGTGTGCAGGCCCGGCTCGAGCGCCTCGAGGCGACGCTGCGAGGTCCGCTCGACCTTCGAGTGCAGGGCACCCTCGTACGACAGCTCCGACACGACGGCGCAGAGAGCGGGATTCATGCGGTAGCTGTCGGCGAGGAAGTAGCCGAGCTCCGGCGGCAGCACGTCGTGCCCGTCGTTGAGCCAGCCGAGCGCCGACGTGTCGACGGGCTGCGGGTGCGTGCCCTTCGAGACCTGGGGCAGCTGCTGCGGGTCGCCCAGCAGCAGCAGGTTCTTCGCGGCGTGCGCCGCGGCAATGGTGAAGGCGAGGGAGTACTGCCCCGCCTCGTCGACCACCAGCAGGTCGAGCTCGCCGGGCGAGGACTTGCCGCGGTTGCAGTAGTCCCAGGCCGTGCCGCCGACGACGAAGCCGCCGCTCTGACCCTCCATGAAGGCGCGGATGCCGCCGTCGCGCACCTCGGTCCAGGGTGCGCCCGTCTCCGGCTCCCGGCGACCGAGCTCCTTGGCCACCTGGTCCCGACCGAGTCCGCAGCCGACGATGCCGCGCAGCAGGTGCTCGATCGTCGAGTGCCCCTGCGCGACGATGCCGACTTTCCAGCCGTGATGCAGCACGAGGTCGCGGATCACGCTCGCACCGGTGAAGGTCTTGCCGGTGCCGGGAGGCCCCTGCACCGCGAGGTAGGAGCGGTCGAGGTCGAGGATGCTGCGGGTGATGGCATCCGCGACGTCGTGCTCCACGGGCGCCAGGCGACCCGACCGCGTGCGCGGCGGGATGCGGCGCAGGAGATCCATCGCGGGCGAGGCGTGCAGCGCCGGCAGCGCCGCGCTGACCTCGGCGCCCCACTCCCCGATCGCGGCCTTGAGCGCTCGCGTGTCCGGCGGGGTCGGCGGAGTGAGGGCGAGCGGGATGCGGTCGTACTCGGTGCCGCCGTTCGCCAGGCGTTCCTCGAGCTCGATCAGGACGCCGTGCTCCGACGGTTCGAGCGAGAGGATGCGCGTGCGGGAGTGCGCCGCCCGGCGCCCGGGCCGCGCGCGCGGGTCGACGGGCGGATAGGGCTCGTCGTAGACGGCGAAGGGCGAGTTGCCGACCTTGAGCGAGCTCCCGGGAGCGAGCGCCCCCTGCAGCAGGAGCCGCCGTCCGACGCTGCGCCGCCCCTCCCCGATCGACCAGTCCTCCAGCACGCGGGCGTGGGAGACGACGAAGACGTCGCGCTGGTCGGCCCAGTCCTCGACAGGCTGCTTCAGCCGGTCGAAGTGCTCCCACCAGTAGGACTTGCTCTCGCGGCGGTGGTAGTCCACGGCGGCGGCCGCGAGGGCGATGGCGCGGTCATCGCTGCTCCAGACCGTCGGGTCGTGGCTGATCGTCGCGAGGAGGTCGCGGCTGAGCGGCTCCTCCGGCTCCTCCCGCCGTTCCTCGAGGTCGAGGGCCGCCTCGCTTTCGATGCGCGCCTCGCCCGCCCGGTCGAGCAGCCACTCCCGCAGCCTGTACGTCGAGACGCAGTCGTACTCGTTGTACTCGGCGATCTCGTCGAGGATGCGCTTCGCCTCCTCGTGCTCGCCGTTCTGCAGAAGCGTCTGGGCGCGCACGTACTCGTCCACCGACGCCGCGCCGTTCTGCACGGCCTGCTCGTCGCGGGTCGACTCCCCCATGTACAGGGGCTCGAGCTTCTTGATTGAGTACGACCGCGTCGCCACCCGCACGCTGCGCTTGACGATCGGGTAGAGGTCGACGAGCACCTCGTCGCGCAGCAGGTCGTCGACGTCCTGCTCCCCCACGCCGTAGCGGGCACTGATCGCCAGCAGGTGCGTCCGCTCGTACGGGGCGTAGTGGTAGATGTGCAGGTTCGGGTACCGCTCGCGGCGCTCCTTCACGTAGGCGAGGAAGTCGAGCAGCGCCTGGCGCTCCTGCACCCGGTCGTGCGCCCACCACGCACGGAAGACCGGCTGCCCCGTGTCGACCTCGACGAGGCCGAAGAGATAGTCGAGGCCCCAGTCGCTGCCCTCGACGCCCCACAGCGGGTCGCCTTCGAAGTCGAAGAAGAGATCGCCCGGATCGGCGGGCGGAAGCGCGGCGAGGCCGCGCGGGTTCACGACCTCGTACGACAGCCCGCCCTGGAGCTGAACCCGCGCCTGGGCCCGCAGGTTCTCGAGCGTCGTGTCGCCGATCCCGGCGACGGGGCCCTCGGATGCCGCGAGGCCGTCGATCGTCGTGATGCCGGCCTGACCGAGGCGCGCCCACTGCCCGATGCGCAGACCCGCGGTGAGGAGCACGTCGCGGTGCGCCTCCACCTCGAGCTCGCAGGTGGCGCACCTGCCGCAGATCGCGTAACGCGGGTCGCGCCACTCGACGTAGCCGGGCGCGTCGAGCCGCTCCTGGATGATCTGCTCCAGCCGCGCACGCCGGTGCTGGTACACCGGCAGGATGTCGCGGAGCTTGTGGTGGCTCTCCGCGCCGTGCCCGAGCACGACGTGCACCGTCTCGCCGACCGGGATGCCGAGCTGCTGCAGCTGCTCGGCGTACGCGGCGAGCTGCAGCAGGGCGCTGACCTTGGCCTTGCGGGCGAGCTTCGTGTCGTACACCTCGTAGCGGCCGTCGCTGTGCACGAGGAAGTCGGCGAAGCCGACCATCCGGCCGTCGAAGAATGTGCCCTGGAAGACGACGTCGTTGCCGGCGCGGAGGGCCTGCTCCGTGTCATCCGCCGCCTGCTTCAGGCCCTGCTCGGTGAGCTCGGGACGGTCGACGAACTCGACGACGCGCTCGTACTGCTCCCTGTACAGCGCGAGCCGGCGGTGCTCGTGGGCGTCACCGAGCTTCGAGGTTCGCTCGTACATGGGGTCGGGTTCCTCCTCGACCTCGGCGATGCGGCCGAGCTTCGCGTCGAGCTTGCGCAGGAAGGCGAACTCGCACTCGGACGCGGCCTTGAGGTCGCTCGCGCTGTAGACGACCCGGTCACCCAGAAGGAACATGCCACGAGGTTAGGGCGCACCACCGACGCGTCGCCGCGACGCCCCTAGCCCAGTGCGGAACGCACCCGCTCCCACAGCTGTGCAGGATCGGCCTTGTCGGCCGAGGAGCTCGTGTCGACACGCACCACCGGGCCAAGCCCCAGCGGGCCGGACCGCTCCCAGAGATCGGTGTCGTGCGGGTCGTCCTCGTGGATGCCGTGCCGGTCGCGCTCCTCGTAGCGCTGCACCGCCTCGTCGACCGGAGCGTCGCACCACACCTCCACCATGGAGGTGATCCCCGCGACGCGCAGGCCCTCCTCGACGCCCTCCCGGTCGCGCTCCGGCGACCAGAACGACTCCAGCACGACGAGCCCGTCGACGATCGCGGCGAGTCGCCAGGAGGTGTCGTTCGCGAGTTCCTGCAGAGGTGCCCGCGGGTAGCGGTAGTCGGAACTGTCGGCGAGCGACTCGAGCACGGTGTCGAGGGAGATCATGGGCGCGCCGGCGGCCTCGGCGAGCTCGGACGCCAGGCTCGACTTGCCCGACGCCGGGATGCCGTTCACGAGGATTCCCTGACTTGCCATGGTTCGAGCGTGCCGAGCGTTCCTCCGGGCTCGCTGACCGTCAGCGGCACGTCGGCGCTCGGCGCTACCGTCGGAATCGTGAAGTCGATCGTCTACACCGGAACCGGCAGTGCCGACGTCCTCGAGCTCGTCGAGCGGAACATCCCGGAGCCAGGCCCGGGCGAGGTGCGCGTGCGCGTGCTCGTCTCGGGCGTGAACCCCACCGACTGGAAGTCCCGGGCCGGCAGCACCGGCCCCAAGGAGCTCCCGTTCCCCGAGGTGACCCCGAACCAGGACGGCGCGGGCGTCGTCGACGCTGTCGGCGAAGGCGTGACCGAGCCCCGCGTCGGCGACCGGGTGTGGCTCTACCTCTCGCAGCACCAGCGACCGACGGGCACCGCGCAGGAGTACACGGTCGTGCCGGCGGCGCGCGCCGTGCCGCTCCCGGATGCCGCCGACTTCGCGCTCGGGGCGAGCCTCGGCGTGCCCGCGATGACCGCGCACCGTGCCCTCACCGTGCACGAGG
Organism: Desertivibrio insolitus; assembly: GCF_017355965.1. Lineage (GTDB taxonomy): Bacteria > Actinomycetota > Actinomycetes > Actinomycetales > Microbacteriaceae > JAFIQW01. The sequence continues at coordinate 100,776 of NZ_JAFIQW010000004.1, read as the reverse complement.
ACGGCCCCCGCCGCCTCTCCCCCGGTGCCCTCCACGGACTCGTCGTGCTCGTCACCGGCGGCGCCGGCGCCGTGGGCCACGCGGCCATCCAGCTCGCCCGCTGGGCGGGGGCGACGGTCATCACGACGATCAGCTCCGACGACAAGGCCGCCCTCGCGACGGCGGCGGGCGCGCACCACACGGTGAACTACCGCGAGGACGACGCCGCGGCCCGCATCCGCGAGCTGGCCCCCGACGGGGTCGACATCGTGGTCGACGTCGCCTTCATCCAGAACGTCGAGCTCGTGGCATCCGTGCTGAAGCCGCGCGGCACGATCTCGATCTACGCCAACACCGGCGGGAGCGAGGTCACGGTGCCGTTCCGGCTCTACATGGGCCTGAACGCGCGGCTGCAGTTCATCCTGCTCTACACGGTCGGCGAGGAGGCGCTCGCCGCCGCGGCGGAGGACGTCACCGCCGCCGTGCGCGACGGGGCTCTGCCCGTGGGCGAGGAGCACGGCTTGCCGCTCGTGCGGTTCCCGCTGGAGCGGACGGCCGATGCCCATCGCGCGGTGGAGCAGGACACGGTGGGCAAGGTGCTCGTCGAGGTGGCGTCGGAGGGCTGACCGGTCGCCCTCGCTAACGTGAGGGTCATGAGCGAACTGATCAACGTCCTGCACGTCGTCGGCGCGGTCTTCATCGTGGGACCGATGGCCATCCTGCCGATGACCGCGATGCGCGCGATCCGCGCCGGTGAGGCCGGCCAGGTCGGGCTGCTCGCGAAATCGACCAGCATCTTCAGTTGGCTGTCGGTCGTCGTCGCGCTGCTCGGCTTCGCGCTGGTCGGCCTCGCCCCGGACGAGTTCGATCTGTCGGTGACGACGCCGTGGGTGCTGTGGTCGATCATCCTGTACGCGATCGCGGCCGGACTGAACCTGTTCCTCGTGGTGCCGACCCTGCAGCGCGCCGCGGAGGACCTCCGGAACGGCGGAGCGTCGCGCTACCCGGCGATCGCCGCGGGCAGCGGCGTGGTCTCCCTGCTGCTGGTCGCGGTCGTCGTGCTGATGGTGTGGAAGCCGGGGTCCTAGCGCGCGGGACGCGCCCGCGGGGCTAGGAGCACACGTCCCATCCGGACCACGAACAGCACGCCGGCGCCCATCAGGGCGAATGGCAGGAACTGCTCCAGCAGAGCGGTCATTGCGGGTTCGATGCTGGTGGGGGCACCCTGAGCCGTCGCCTCCGACGGCGCCCAGCGCCAGACGAGGAGTGCGACGAGGGCTGTGCCTCCAGACATGGCGGCAGCGAGTGCGAGGAGCTTGAGGCCCCGTCCGCGGAGGACCCAGACGATTCCGTCGAGGAGGTAGCTGGCGATCAACGGCACGAACACCGCGAGCACGATGGCCGCCATATATCCCGCGAGGGTGGGGGCGAGGAACGCGATCGACACCGTTCAGCTCCCCGCCGTCGCGAGGACCTCGAGGTAGACGTGCAGGAGGAGCAGGGCGCCACCGACGGCCACCGAACCCTGCAGCAGTCTGACCAGCAGCCCGCCGCCCGCCCGGCGCTTCGTCCCGCTCTCCGCTGCCGGAGTCGCGGGCAGCTCCACCGCGGGCGGCGTCGACGCCTTGCCCGCCTCGACCGCGCGCTGCAGGCGCTCGAAGCGGTGCATCGCACGGAGGGTGTCCGCGGCGTTGGGGTCGACGTGCCAGGTCTCCGGCTCCTCGGCGGCGAGGCGCAGCAGCCCGAGCTGAGCCGGGGAGAGCCGCGCGGGGCGCGAGCGCAGCCAGCAGAGCAGGTCGTCGGACTTGAGCACCGAGATGTCGCGCATCTGCCTCCGCCCGTCCCGCACCGAGCGCACGTTGACCAGCGCGATGACGGGAGTCACGTCGACGGTGAAGTCCACGTGAGGGGCGAGGCGTCGTGACACGTCGAGCGCGTCGCGCCGAGCCGCGGCGAGGTGGTGGGTGCTCGCACCGTTGAGCTGCAGCACGTAGTCACCGATCCACACCTTGGCGTCGTAGTGGTGCTTCGTGTTGATCGCGAAGACGCCGGGCGGCCCGACGACCAGGTGGTCGACGTCCTTCGTGCCCGCTCCGATCGGCACGGAGTGCCGCACGAACCAGTCCTCGCCGAGGCCGTCGAGCGACGCTCCGACCTCGATCTCGCCGACCGCGCCCTGGAACCACGACCAGGCGTCCTCGTGCAGCCACTCGGCGTGCTCGGCACGCAGCCCCGGGTCGCGACGCACGGCCTCGGCCTGCACGTCGACGCACTTCGCGGCCACGGCGTACCCCGCCGGGCGGCTCGTCAGTGCCTGGATTCCGGCCACGTTTGCCGGGGTGGTCTTCTCGATCGTCATTCTTGTCCCCCAGGCCGAACCTAGTGATGGACAAGCTTGCAGGTCAGCCCCCGATCGGGGGCGGCGGTCAGGCAGGCTGGCCGTTGGACGCACTGACCCCTCCGTCGACCGGGAGCACGACGCCGGTCACGAAGCGGGCGTCGTCGCTCGCGAGGAAGGCGATCACGTCGGCGACGTCCTCGGGCTCTCCCCCGCGGCGCAGCGGGATGCGCTCGACGTGCTTCGCCATCGTCTCCTCGCTGTCGAACGCCCCCTCGGTCATACCCGTGCGCACGACCCCGGGCGCGACCGCGTTGACGCGTACCCCGTCGGCGCCGTGATCTAGTGCCATCGCCCGCGTCAGGTTCGACACCGCGCCCTTCGCCGCGTCGTACGCCGCCTGCTGCCAGTCGCCCCGGATGCCGGAGACGCTCGAGGTGTTGATGATGCAGCCGCGGGAACGCTTCAGGTGCGGCAGCGCGGCGCGCGAGGCGAAGAAGACGCTGTCGAGGTCCGCTGCCATCACCTTGCGCCACTGCTCCGTGGTGGTCGAACCGATGTCACCGGTCACGACGACGCCCGCGTTGTTGATGAGCACGTCGAGCGAGCCGAGCTCCTCCGCGACCTCGTCGATCAGCGCCGTGATCTGCTGCTCGTCGGAGACATCCGCTACCTCGGCGACGGATCCCGGAAGCTGCGCGGCCACCTCCTCGACGCCGGCGCGGTCCGCATCGACGAGCACGACGGAGGCGCCCTCGACCGCGAACTTGCGCGCCGTCGCCGCCCCGATGCCGGATGCCGCGCCGGTCACGATCACGACCTTGTCGTCGAACGCACCCACGTGTTCTCCCTTCGTCCGGTTCAGTCAAGGGGCCGCGCCTGAACGAGGGCCGACACCCCGCGCGTGCGCGTCAGTGCGGCGAGTACACCTCGAGCGCGGCCGGCAGGTTGCGCACGCGTGCGGTGTAGGACGCGGATGACTCGTCGACCTCGGCCACCTCGCCGTCGTGTGCGAGGCCGGGCAGGCCGTCCGGTGTGCGGTGCACGTGCAGGGTCACGTCGCGCTGCTGCAGCTCGACGACCTCGTTGCTGGTCGGCATCAGCCCGAGGGCCCGGAGCACAGCACCGGTCCTCCGCCCAAACGCCAGCGAGGCGATCGCGTGCAACCGGGAGTGCGCGCGCAGGATCCGCACGTCGAGCATCCCGTCGTCGAGCCGGTCGCGCTGCATGGGCGCGACCGTCAGCGGCCGGTTCCGGTTGATGCCGACGAAGACGCTCCACACCCGCTCCCGGCGGCCGTCGAGCTCGACGTCGACGGGATCGGCGTGGCGCAGCACGCGCACGGCGGCGAGGACGCCGGCCGCCCACTTGCCAAAGCGGTCCTGGTAGCGCTCGCGCACGTCGATGAACTCGGGGTACAGCCCGACGGAGGCGGCGTTGATCACGGTGGTCGGCTCGCCGTCGTCGATGGTGAGCTCGCCGACATCCGCCAGCACGCCCTCACCGCGTTCGAGGGCCGCGAAAGCCGCGTCGAAGGTGCCGACACCGGCCGTGCGGGCGAAGTGGTTGAACGTTCCGCCGGGCAGCACGAGGAGCGGCACCGAATGGGTGCGCGCGAGGTGCGCGGCGAGGCACACCGACCCGTCGCCTCCGCAGATGCCGAGCACGCGCGGCGGGGTGGGCGACTCCATCGCGGCGCGGGTGATCTCGATCGCGTCCCCGTCGCCCAGCCGGCGGAGTTCCGCGCGGGGCAGGCGGCTGGCCAGCAGATTCAACGGGTCCTCGCCGGTGGGCCCGGACGACGGGTTGACGAAGATGAGCAGACCTTCACCCTCCGGCGAGGCGGGAAGCGGCACCCGCAGCGCCTCGGGAAGCGCGAGCGCCTTGCGACGGGCGGGTACGACGAGCTTGCCGAGAGCCGCCACTCCGGCGCCGAGCAGGTAGCCGCCGATGACGTCAGAGAACCAGTGCGCGCCCACGTGCAGCCGCGAGTAGGCGACCGACCACGCGAGCGGTGCCAGCGCCGCGCCCGGAACGGGCGACTCGAGCGCGACCCCGACCGCGAAGGCGCCGGCCGAGGCGGAGTGACCGGAGGGGAAGGAGCCGGAGGTCGGCGGTTTCTTCAGTCGCCGGCCGACCGGGATGTCCTTGAGCAGCGGCCGGTCGCCGCCGAACAGCTTCTTGCCGATCAGGTTCGCGACGATGCTCGCGACCGTGAGGCTCAGCACGCCGCGCAGGGCGGCGCGCCGCTGCCTGGTGGCGTACAGCACGGCCGCGATCGAGAACCAGAGCCGCCCCCGGTCGGCGGAACGGCTGAGCGCGAGGAACGCGGCGTCCGTCGCCGGGTGGGCGTTCCAGCGGTTGATCGCGCGGCCGACCTTCGAGTCCGCCCGTCGCACCCAGCGCGGCAGACGCTGGCGGCGGCGCAGCCAGACCAGCGGCGTGTGGAAGCGCGTGTGCTGCGTCATGCTTCGACGCTAGCGCTCACGTCTCCGCGCGTCTCCTGAGGAGGTCGGCGCGGCCGTCGGACGTTCTGCGGACGCCGAAGGGGTCAGCGCCAGTTCTGCGGATGCCCGAAGGGCTCAGCGCCCGTTCTGCGGGTGCCCGGGAGGGGTCAGCGCCTTCGCGCGTTCGCGGCGGACGGCGCGCACGCGCGCGTTCTCGGCTCGCACGTTGGCCTGCGTCGAGCGCTCGGCCACCAGCCACTCGGGCATCTCCTCGAGCAGCTGCTTGATCTGCGCGGTCGTCAGGTCGTCCTCGATGCCGGCGCGGCGGAGGCCGCTGACCGAGACGCCCAGCTTCTGCGCGATGACCTCGCGCGGGTGCGGGCCTTCACGGCGCAGCGTCTGCAGCCACTCCGGCGGGTTCTCCTGCAGCTCGAGGAACTCGGCGCGGGTGATCTCCCGGTCGCGGAACTCCGCAGGGGTCGCGGCGAGGAGCACGCCGAGCTTCTTCGCCGCGGTCGCGGGCTTCATCGTCTGCTCGGTCGCCATGGCACAAGGGTATCGCGCGGCACCGGCCCCGCGGCTCTCCCTTCGGCGGCACCTACGCTGGAGCCGTGTCCTTCCGCGTCGCGTTCGTGCCCGGGGTGTCGCCCGCGAAGTGGGCGCGCATCTGGGCGGACCGCCGCGCCGAGCCGCTCGAGTTCGTGCCCGTCGACGACGGCGACGCCGCCGCCGCGGTGCTCGAGGACCGCGCGGACGTCTGCTTCGCCCGCCTCCCCGCCGAACACGAGCGGCTGAGCGTCATCCCGCTCTGGACCGAGACCCCCGTCGTCGTCGCCCCGAAGGACCACCCGATCGCGGTCGTCGACTCGGTCACCCTCGCCGAGCTCGCCGACGAGACTTTGCTCGACGGGCAGGACGAGGGCACTCTCGACCTCGTCGCCGCCGGCGTGGGCGTCGCGGTCATGCCGCAGTCGGTGTTCCGCGCCGCATCCCGCCGAGACCTGCGCGGCAAACCGGTGACGGATGCCGAGGAGACGCGCATCGGGCTCGTCTGGGTGACCGACCGCACGACCGAGCTCGTCGACGAGTTCATCGGCATCGTGCGGGGGCGCACCGCGAACAGCTCGCGTGGCCGCCGCGAGGAGCCAACGCCCGAGCCGCAGCCCGCCCCGCATCCGCGTGCCGGCGGAAGCGGAGGTCAGAAGGGCGGGGGCCAGAAGGGCGGAGGCCAGAAGGGCGGAGCCCAGAAGAGCGCCAGCCAGAAGGGCGGCCTCAGGAAGGGCGGACCGCGCGGCGGCCAGAGCGGGCCCAAGGGCGGCGGGCGCGGGCGGCGGGGTCGCTGACCGTCGCTCCGGAACTCGCTGAGCATCCGGCGCATCCGCTTGCGAGGCTCGCCGCGGCGTCGGTCGACTGGGAGCATGAGCGACTTCTTCGCGGGTGCCGCCGCGCGCCCCCTCGACAACACCGACACCCCCGCTGGCGTGCTCGAGGTCGTGCACGAGTTCGAGACCGGACCGATGCCGACCGGGGTCAGCGTCTCGCGCACCGGCCGCGTCTTCGTCAACTTCCCGAAGTGGGGCGACGAGGTCGTGTCGACCGTCGTCGAGCTCGTCGACGGCGAGGCGATCCCCTACCCGGACGAGGCGTGGAACTCGCCGGCATCCGACGACGACGAGAACGCCCTGGTCAGCGTGCAGTCCATCGTCGTCGACCCGGCCGACCGGCTCTGGATCCTCGACACCGGGAGCCCGCTGTTCCAGCCGACGAAGCGGGGCGGGCCGAAGCTCGTCTGCGTCGACCTCGCGACCGACACCGTCGTGAAGACGATCGTGTTCGAGCCCGATGTCTCCCTGCCGACGACCTACCTCAACGACATCCGCTTCGACCTGCGGCAGGGCACGGGCGGGGTCGGCTACATCACCGACTCCTCCGACCAGGGCGAGAACGGCATCATCGTCGTCGACCTCGACACCGGCGAGGCGTGGCGCAAGCTCCGCGACCACCCCTCGACGAAGGCCGAGGGACACGACACCTTCCTACCGGTCGTCGAGGGACGCGTCTTCGCCGAGCGCAGCGAGGACGGCCAGGTGAAGCCCGTCGCGATGGGCGCCGACGGCATCGCGATCTCCGCCGACGGGGAGCGCCTCTACTACTGCCCGCTCGCGTCGCGGCACTACTACAGCGTCGCCACGGCCGACCTGCTCGACCGCTCGCGAGACGACATCGAGGTCATCGACGAGGGCGACCGCGGTGGGGCGAGCGACGGTATGGAGACGGATGCCGCCGGCACGCTGTACTTCACCAACTACGAGCACAACAGCGTGACCCGGCGCCTGCCGAACGGCGAGTTCCAGACGCTGGTCCACGACCCGCAGCTGCTCTGGCCCGACACGATGAGCGTGGCGGAGGGGTACCTCTACGTCACGGCGAACCAGTTGCACCGGCAGGCGAAGTACCAGGGCGGTGAGGACCTGAGGGCGTACCCCTACCTGCTGTTCCGCACCCCTATCGACTCGGGTCCGGTGCGGCTCGGTCGCGGCTGAGCGGGCTCCGGCGCGCCGGCTAGCGTGTCACGCTTCGTGTACCCCGTTCTGGGTCGAGACAGGGGCATCGACGGCTCCCTACGCTCGGGAACGTGCTCAGCTCCCTCCTCGTCGACCGCGACCGGCCGACCGCGATCCGCCCCCACTGGCGCTTCCGCAGCCTCGGTCGTGGCGAGTGGCTGCTGGTCAACGAGACCGGCGTCGCCGCTCACGACGTGACGATCGCGGGCGCCAGCGACGACGAGTTCAAGCTGCTCAAGTGCCCGAAGAACAAGCAGCACCTCCAGCCCGGGGAGCACATCGCGTTCCGCATCGAGAGCCGATTCCGTCGCGGGCCCGTCCCGTTCGCGGCCGTCGTCGGCTGGCGCGAGCACCCGGAAGCATCGGCGCAGGTCGCCGTCCTGACCGTCGAGGAACCGTAACTCTCCCCGTTTTCCGGGTTCTCGACTCGGTGCGCGCGCGGTGGTGATCCCGCGCGCGCACCCCCTCAACCGTGGCTCAGCCGGCGAAGCGCTCCAGGCGCTCCACGACGCGACCGCGGTGGGCCGCCGCATCCCAGCGGTAGACGCTCCGCCCAGCGATGACGACCTCCTCTGCGCGGGAGTTCACGTCGAGCGGATCCCCCGACCAGACCACGACGTCCCCGTCGAGCCCGGGGGCGAGCGAGCCGATCCGGTCGTCGAGGCGGAGGATCGACGCCGGGTTGACGGTGAGCGCCTCGAGCGCCACCTCGCGCGGCAGTCCGTCTTTCACGGCGAACGAGGCCTGGTGCACGAGGAAGTTGATCGGCACGACCGGGGCATCCGTCGTGATCGCGACTCTCACGCCGGCCGCGGCGAGCGCGACCAGGTTGGTGATGGCACGGTCCCGCAGCTCGACCTTCGACCGCGACGTGAACATCGGACCGAAGATGACCGGCACCCCGCGTTCGGCCAGCACGTCGGCGAGTTTGTGGCCCTCGGTGCCGTGATTCACGACGAGGCGGTAGCCGAACTCGTCGGCGAGGCGCAGCGCGGTCGCGATGTCGTCGTGCCGGTGAGTGTGCTGATCCCAGGCGAGCTCGCCCTCGAGCACGCGGCCGAGCGTCTCCAGCTGGATGTCGCGCTTGAACGGCTCGCCCTTCGCCGCCGCCGCGGCACGCTGGTCGAGGTAGTGGCGCGCATCGGCGAACGCCTGACGGATGACGGATGCCACCCCGAGCCGCGTCGAGGGCGTCATGTTCTTCGCTCCGTAGACGCGCTTGGGGTTCTCGCCGAGGGCGCTCTTCACACTGACGGAGTCGCTGATCAGCTGCTCGTCGATGGTTCGGCCGCCCCACGTCTTGATCGCGACGGTCTGCCCGCCGATGGGGTTGCCGCTGCCCGGCTTGACGACGATCGAGGTGATGCCGCCGGAGAGGGCGTCGCGGAAGCCCTCGTCGTCGATGTCGATCGCGTCGATCGCCCGCACCTGAGCGGTGTTCGGCGCCGTCATCTCATTCGTGTCGTCGCCGGCGACGCCGTTGGCCTCCTCGTGGATGCCGACGTGCCCGTGCGCCTCGACGAAGCCCGGGAGCACCCAGCGCCCGGACGCGTCGATCGTCGGGATCCCCTCCGGGATCGCGACATCCGCCCCCACGGCGCTGATGACGCCGCGCTCCACGAGCACGGTGCCGCCGTCGATCGGATCGCCGACGACGGGGACGACGTAGCCCCCGGTGATCGCGATCGAGCCGGAGGCGGACGGGAACGAGCTGGTCGAAGTCATGCCCTCCACCGTACGGCCAGCCAGAGGAGGCGCCCGGGGGCGCGAACCTCCGTCCCGCCTGCACACTCCCCTGGAGTCCGACTGCCGCCATTGCAGTTCGTGCAACGAAGGCGTGCCCTGGAGGAGGAACCACTCACCGAGGACAGGAGACAGAAGTGAAAGCAGTTGTGTACCGAGGACCGTTCGACGTCGCCGTCGAGACCGTGGACGATGCGAGGATCGAGGCCCCGCTCGACGCGGTCGTGCGCATCACGACCGCGAACATCTGCGGCTCGGACCTGCATCCGTACGAGGGCCGCGCCGAGATGGAGTCCGGCATGGTCATCGGCCACGAGAACATGGGCGTCGTCGAGGAGGTGGGACCGGGCGTCGAACGCATCAAGGTGGGCGACCGGGTCTCCGTGCCGTTCAACATCGCGTGCGGAACGTGCCGCAACTGCAACGACGGGTTCACGTCGGCCTGCCTGCGGGCGAACCCGTCCGGGATGCCGGGGGCCGGTTACGGCTACCCGATGATGGGCCCGTACAACCGCGGCCAGGCGGAGCTGCTGCGGGTGCCGTGGGCGGACTTCAACCTGTTGGTGCTACCCGAGGGCACGGAGCACGAGCAGGACTTCACCATGCTGTCGGACGTTTTTCCCACGGGCTACCACGGAACCGAGATGGCGGGCGTCTCACCCGGAAAGACCGTAGCCGTCTTCGGTGCCGGCCCCGTCGGCCTGCTGGCGGCGCACAGCGCGATGCTCCGTGGAGCCGCGCAGGTCTTCGTCGTCGACAAGGAGGCGGACCGACTCGCGATCGCCGAGCGCTTCGGCGCCGTGGGCATCGACTTCTCGAGCACGGATCCGACGCAGTTCATGATGGACGCGACCGGAGGGCTCGGGGTCGACTGCGGCGTCGAGGCCGTCGGCTACCAGGCGCACGACCCGAGCGGACAGGAGCATCCGGAACTCGTTCTCGACAGACTCATCGAAGTGGTCCGTGCGACCGGGCGGATCGGTGTCGTCGGGGTGTACGAGCCGGAGGACCCGGGGGCGTCGACGGAGGACGCCAAGCAGGGGCGCTACGACTTCGACTGGGGTACCGCCTGGACCAAGGCGATCAGCTTCGGCACCGGTCAGTGCCCGGTGAAGAAGTACAACCGCGAGCTGCGCGACCTGATCGTGCAGGGCAGAGCGCACCCCTCGTGGATCGTCTCGCACGAGGTCGGGCTCGACGAGGCGCCGGACGCCTACGAGCGCTTCGACAAGCGCGAGGAGGGGTGGACGAAGGTGTTGCTCCACCCGGCCGCGGCCTGACGGCGGCAGCGAAGAAGAGGGGCGCTCACCGAGTGCCCCTCTTCTTCGCTGCCTGTCGCTACTCGGAGATCTCCTCGACGACGTCCGCTGTCTCCTTGTCGCCGAGAGAGGTGGCGATGTCGGCCTGACTGATCATGCCGACGAGGTCGGTGCCGTCGATCACGGGCAGACGGCGCACCTGGTACTTCTTCATGGTCTCGAGCGCCACCTGGATGTCGTCGTCGGCCCCGACCGTCACGACCTCGTCCTGGTCGGCCGTGAGGCTCCCCGCGGTGACACTCGCGGGGTCGTCGCCGGTCGCGATCGTCTTCACCACGATGTCGCGGTCGGTGACTATGCCCTTCAGGTGCTTGTCCGGCCCACAGACCGGGAGGGCGCCGATGTTGAGGTCACGCAGTTTCTGCGCCACCGTCACGAGGTTCTCGTCCTCGGTGACGTACTCGGCGCCGGGCATCATGATGTCGCGAGCGGTGGTCATGTCGGTCCTTTCCTGGATGACTGTGCTTCTCTCCACCGTGGCATCGCGTCCCGCCACGGCGAGGAAACCTCACCCGGCTCGGAGGCGCTGCTCAGCAGACGTTCAAACGCTCCCCGCGGTCGAATCAGAAGCGCTGCTTGAGGGTGTCGAACCAGTTGCTCGGACGCTGCTGCTCGCCCTGCTGCGCGGCCAGCACGATGATGCCCGCGGTGGCGAGCGGCGTCACCCACTGCACGACCTTCTGCAGGCGCTGCGACGACTCGAGTTCCTGCGACGACGAGCCGGACGGCTCCGTCACACCCTGGGCGCCCTCCTCCGAGCGGTCCGAGATGCTGCGGCCGAGCGCCGTCGACAGGACGGTCGCGCCCGCGGCGACGACCGTGAGCCCGAGCTTGATGAGCGCGTTGTTCCGCGCCGCGGGCTGCGCGGCGAGACGGCCCTTGTCGGAGAGCAGCATTCCGGCCGACCCCACGACGTAGGCGCCGATCGACAGGTACTGGGCGGGACCCCACTTGCTCCAGCCGGCGCCGGAGAGACGCAGGCGCTCGCGCGGGTCGGAGGCGGTGGCCGCTCCCCCGTTGATGCCGAGCACGCCGGCGAGCGAACCGCCGAACCAGCCGGCCGCTCCGAGGTCGTGGAGGCTGCGGACGAGAGTGTTGTCGTTGGAACTGGTCATGAGGGGATCTCCTTCGTCGTGGTTCCTCTCACGGTTGCGCGCGGTCCTGGGAACGCCCCGCATCGTCGCGGGGAAAGCGCCCGGGCCACCGGCAGGGCGGGTGCGGCCGCGTCGTTACGCTGGTGCCATGACCGACGCACCGCTCACCGCCCCGCAGATCGCCGCCATGATCGATCACGCGATCCTCAAGCCCGAGTTCACCCGGGACGAGGTCGACGCCCAGCTCGCCACCGCGGCGGAGTACGGCATCTTCAGCGTCTGCGTCCGCCCGAGCGACGTCGCCCACGCGGTCGAGGTGCTCGAGGGCACCGGTGTCGCGGTCGGCACGGTCATCGGCTTCCCGCACGGCACGACGTCGACGGCGGCGAAGGTGGCCGAGTCGCGTCAGGCGATCGCCGACGGGGCCGTCGAGCTCGACATGGTGCAGAACATCGGCTGGCTGCGCAGCGGCCTCGTCGACGAGGTGGAGGCCGACATCCGCGCGGTCGTCGAGGCCGCGGACGGGCTCGTCGTCAAGGTGATCCTCGAGACGGTCTTCCTGACCCCCGACGAGATCGTCGCCGCCTCGAAGGCGGCGGAGCGCGCGGGTGCCGCCTTCGTGAAGACCTCGACCGGGTTCGCCGGCGGCGGCGCCACGATCGACGACCTCACCCTCATGCGCGACAGCGTGAGCGAGAACGTGCAGGTCAAGGCATCCGGCGGTGTGCGCGACCTCGACACCCTGCTCGCGATGCACGCGATCGGCGTCACCCGCTTCGGCACGAGCGGCACCAAGACGATCCTCGACGACGCGCGGGCGCGGGGCGAGGGCCTCGAGGTCGACGCCTCGGTCGACGAGTCCTCCTACTGATCACCCCTATCGAGGGGCCTGCCGTCGACCGGCAGACACCGTAGACGACGGATGCCGCGGAGCGTGAGCCCCGCGGCATCCGTTCTTCCGGCCTGGATCGCCGGGTCAGCTCTCCTGCTGCTGGCGCTCCGCCTCGGCGAGCGCCGCCTCGACGTCGAGGGCCTTCAGCTGGGTCACGAGGTCCGCGAGCGCCGACGGCGGCAGGGCGCCCGCCTGACGGAACACCGGCACGCCCTTCTTGAAGGCCATGATCGTGGGGATCGCGGTCACCTGGGCCGCGGCGGCCAGCTGCTGCTCGGCCTCCGTGTCGATCTTGCCGTGCACGACGTCGGAGTTCGACTCGCTCGACTGCTCGAACACGGGCGCGAACTGCTTGCACGGGCCACACCAGTCCGCCCAGAAGTCGAGGATCACCATCTCGTTGTCACGGACGGTCTGCTCAAGGGTGTCCGCGGTGACGGTCACTGTCGACATGATTCCTCCTCAGGATTGCGTCTTCGGGGATCAACGCCTCTCCCGGCTCCCTGATTCCCTGTCGTCAGTCGACAGCAGGAATCTGGGAGAGCCATCCGACCGACGGCAGGAACGCCCCGGCATCCGGTCGTAGAGACAGGAACGCCGCGCCCGCGTCGTCCACCACAAACTCGCGGGCGCGGCTGCACTTCCTGCACTGGAGGCCGCCACGATGGGCGTCTACGACGATAGGAGTGCACTCTTGATGCGAGCTAAGCGCCGCATGACACTTCTCTGAGTCGCTTGGAGCCCGAACTATTCGCGCTTCGAAACGATCGGCGGATGCCGCGCGGCAGAATGACTGCCATGGCCCGCTCCGCCCTCGCGCTCCTCAACCGTCCCTCTGCCGCCGCGGCACCGCACGACCCCGACGCGCCCGCGTTCGCGCTCGTCGACCCGGCGGGAGCGCACATCAGCGCGCTCGATCTCGGCATCACCCGCGGCGAGGGCATCTTCGAGACCATCAGCGTCGCCGAAGGGCGGCCGCTGGCCCTCGAGCCGCACCTGCGCCGCTTCGCGTCCTCCGCGGCGGCCCTCGAGCTTCCCGCGCCCGATCTCGACGCGTGGCGCGAGGCGATCCTCGCCGTCGTCGCCGAGCTCGATCCGAGCCCCGAGGCGTACGTGAAGACGGTGCTCACCCCGGGCGTCGAGGGCGACGGGCGTCCCACCGGGTACGCGTACGGCACGCAGGTGTCGGGCTTCGAGGAGGCGCGCACGACGGGCATCCGCGTCGTGCTGCTCGACCGGGGGCTCCGCCACGACGCCGGCAAGACCTCGCCGTGGCTGCTCGCGGGCGCGAAGACCCTCTCGTACGCGGTCAACCGGGCCGCCGTGCGCGAGGCGAAGCGACGCGGGGCCGACGACGTCATCTTCCTCAGCTCGGACGGCTACGTGCTCGAGGGGCCCACGTCGACCGTCCTCGTGCGGCGGGGCCGGGAGCTGCTGACCCCGGGCGTCGGGCTCGCGATCCTCGACGGGACGACGCAGGCCGACCTCTTCGCGTTCGGCGAGCGTCGCGGCTACAGCACCGGGTTCGCGCTGCTCACCCCCGACGAGCTCGTCGCCTGCGACGACATCTGGCTCGTCTCGAGCGTGCGCAACGCGGCTCCGGTGCGCGAGCTCGACGGCGTCGCCCGCGCCGTGGACGCCGAGTTCACCGCGGAGATGAACCGCTTCCTGCACACCCGGAGCGAGTAGGTCAGCGCCGGCGCCGCCGGATCGCGGCGACCGCCACGGCGAGCGCGCGCCAGCCGAGCAGGAACAGCGCGAGGGTCACGGCCGCCACGACGACGAAGGCCGGCGCCGCGGTGTCGCCCGAGGCGAGCCGCAGCAAGACACCCCCGACGAGCGTGACCGCCCAGACGACGAGGCCGGTCGGCGCGACGGCCGACGGCACGCGCCAGGCGCGGGCGACCAGCCATCCGGCCGCGAGCGCGACGAGGAACGGCCACGCCGTCGTCAGCACCCCGACGAGCGGTCCTGAATCGTGCTCGGCGCGTCCGATCGCGACGAAGACGAGCACGAGGGCGGCGTCGAGGAGCGCGGCGGGCAGAGCGCGCGTGCGGCGCGCCTCGGCGGCGGTCGTCATCGCGCGGCCTCGTGCACGGCGAGCACCGTGTGCGCCGCTTCGAGCAGGGACACCGGCACGCCGAACCCGTGCGCGCGACGCACGAGGTCGCCCAGGATGTGATCGGCCTCGGTCGGGCGGCCCGCGCGCCAGTCGCGGTACATCGAGGTCGTCGCCTGCGACTCCGGCGTGAACGAGGAGCGCACGCGGTCGAGTTGCGCGGCGTCGGCGGGATGCCCGGCGGCAGCCGCGACCGCGGCGACCTCGGCGAGCACCCCCTCGGCGAGAGCACGGCCGTGAGGAGCGGCGACGACGCGGCCGAGCGGGGCTCCGCCGAGGCAGGTTACGGCGCCGAGCGTCGCGAGGAACACCCACTTCTGCCAGAGCGCGGTGAGGATGTCGTCGCTCAGCACCGCGTCGAATCCGCACCCGGTCGCCGCCGCGTCGAGCACAAGCACCCGCGGGGTGCGCTCCCCCGAGCGTTCTCCGTAGGTGAAGCGGGCGAGGTCGTCGCCCTGCACGACGGCGCCGTCGTCGTCGAGGCGGGCGTTGATCACGACCGATCCGGGCAGCACCCGCTCCTCGCCGTAGCGGGCGGCGAGCAGGTCGAGCTGCGCGAGCCCGTTCAGGATCGGCACGACGGCGGTCGACTCCCCGATGGCAGGGGCCACGTCGTCGAGCGCCGCGGCCAGGGAGTACGCCTTCACGGTGACGAGCACGAGGTCGAAGGGCTCCGCGAGCTCCCCGGCGGTGAGCACCGGCGGACGCACCGTGCTCTCGCCCCGAGGGCTCCGAAGGACGAGGCCGTCGCGGCGCAGCCGCTCCGCCCGCTCGGCGCGGGCGAGGAAGGTCACATCGCGTCCGGCCTCGGCCATGCGGCCGCCGAAGAACCCGCCGGTCGCGCCGGCGCCGAGAACGAGGATGCGAGAAGTCACCGCTCAACGGTAGACGGGCCGAGCGCCGGGCGGATGCAACCCGAGACCGACCCAGGAGCGTTGCATCCCGTTGTCGTCACGACGTCCTGTGACATGCCGGATGTGAGTTCGTTCGACGGATGTAACAGGATCGACGTACCGTGGGTGAACCGGATCGGGAGGAGGCGGCGATGGAGGATTCCGTCGATGTCGACGTCCTGCGTCAGGAGGCGCGGGACGAACTCGCCGCCGTCATCGAGTACCGCTGCCGCCAGGGCGACGACCCGTGGGAGTTCCTGCCCGAGCTGCCGAGCGTCGATGAGCAGGTCGTGCTGACCCTGCGCCGCGACTACCTCGACGACGACGAGAACCTCGAGCAGAACCGCTCCCGCGCCCACCACCCCTCAGCCGGCGGGGACGACGGGCACGAGTTCGAGTACGAGCTGCTGCGCCGCATCGGCTTGGATCACCCCGAGCTGACGGGTGCGGTCTGGTCGCTGCTCGGACGCATCTGAGAGCATCCTGACCTTCTTCCTATCGCGCGCTCAGCCCCCGCCGATAGCGTCCGAAGCATGGATGCCGTCCGGCTGGCGCTCGCGGCGGAGCGCCGACTGCCTCGACTCGCCCGTGTCTACGCCGGACGCGAGTCCGCCGCCGCCACTCGCACCGTGCACGAGTTCGGCGTGGTCTGGCGCGGCGGGTCGCGCGCGCAGCGCCCCGTCGTCGTCCACTTCGCCGAGCGGCCGGAGACGGCGGGCTGGTTCGCCTCGCGGCTCGCGGCCCGGCTCGGCGCGGTCGTGCTGGTGCCGGATTCCCTCGAGACCCCGTATCGCACGCTCGTGCGCGCCTACTTCGACGCGAAGGAGTGGCGCGCTGACGGCACCCGTCTCGCGCTGATCGGCGACGGTGCGGGCGCCACCGCTGCGCTGCTCGCGGCGATCGACGCGCGCGACGAGCGCCGCCCGTCGATCGAGCGGGTCACCCTGCTGCGCCCTCAGTCGCTGCCCTCCGTCGAGGTGACGAATCTGCCGCCGACACTCGTCGTCGCGGGCGCCGACTCGCTGCCGACGGCCGAGGCGCTCGAGCACAATCTCCGCACCGCCGGAGTGTGGACCGAGCTCTCGACCCGCCCGGCCCTGCCCGCGTTCTGGTCGACGCGCCCCGTGCTGGTGCCGGAGGCGGACGACGTGCTCGCGGAGGTCGCCGACTTCACCGGGCGTGGCTTCGGCCTCGAATCGACCTTCGGCGTGCGCCGTACCGCGCAGCCGCGCTGACCATTCCACCCGCCCCGCAAGGAGGAGCCCGTGACAGAACTGCCCGACGGCCTGGCCCAGTGGATGGGCGCGCAGCGCTGGTACGGGGCGAAGGGTCGCGAGCCGCGACCTCGCCGCGTCGGCGGCTGGAGGCTCCCGTACTCCGCCGAAGCCGCCTGCGCGGTGCACCTCGTGCTCGACGAGAGCGTCGACCCTCCGGTTCTCTACCAGGTGCCGCTCACGACGCGATCCGCCCCGCTCGCCGACCGGGAGGACGCGCTGATCACGCGGAGCGAGGCGGGCTACGTCTACGACGGTCCACAGGACCCGGCGTTCGCGCGGGCGCTGCTCGCGCAGATCGCGTCGGATGCTCCGGCGGTCCCCGAGGGCGCCAGCGCGGACGGCCACGCCGCAGTGCCGCTGACTCTGCCGGAGGAGCTGCCCTCGCGGGTGCTCCGCGGCGAGCAGTCGAACACGTCGATCATCTTCGACCTCGTGACGGCGAGGGACAGTGGCATCCCCGCGATCTGCAAGGTCTTCCGCGTCCTGCACCACGGCGAGAACCCCGACGTCGTGCTGCAGTCCGCGATCGCCGGCGCCGGCTCGGACAGGGTGCCGCTCTCCCTCGGGCACGTGTCCGCGGAGTGGGACGACCCGGGCCGCCCGAGCGGCACCGCCGTCGGACACGTCGCGTTCGCGCAGGAGTTCCTGCCCGGAACGCAGGACGCGTGGCGGGTCGCCACGGCCGCGGTCGCCGAGCAGCGCGACTTCACCGCCGAGGCACGCGACCTCGGTGTCGCCACCGCCGAGGTGCACGCCGTGCTCGCCGAGGCGCTGCCCACCGTCGACGCCTCCCGGTCGGAGATCGACGGGGTGCTCGCCAGCATGCGGAGGCGGCTCGCGACGACATCCGCCGAGGTTGCCGAGATCCGCGACCTCGCCCCGCGTATCGAGCAGGTCTTCGCGGCGGCGGCCGACGCCCGCTGGCCGGCGATGCAGCGCATCCACGGCGACTACCACCTCGGTCAGGTGCTGCTCGTGCCGGATCGCGGCTGGGTGCTGCTCGACTTCGAGGGCGAGCCGCTCCGCCCGATGACCGAGCGTGCGCTGCCCGACAGCCCCATGCGGGACGTCGCGGGGATGCTGCGCTCGTTCGACTACGCCGCCGGCTCGTACGAGACCGAGCACGGCCTCGGCACGGCGCGCGACTGGGCGGCGGCGACGCGCGAGGCGTTCCTCGACGGCTACATCGAGCGCAGCGGCTGGGACGTGCGCGCGGACTCCGCCCTGCTCGGCGCGTTCGAGCTCGACAAGGCCGTCTACGAGGGCCTCTACGAAGTGCGGAACCGGCCCGACTGGCTGCCCATTTCGGTGGAGGCGGTGCGCCGGCTGGCGGCCTGACCGGCGCCGGCGGGGATCAGCCGATCGCCTTGCGCAGCAGGGCGATCGACTGCCGGGCGTCGGCGAAGGCCTCCTCGCCGCGCTCGCGCTCGGCGGCGAACAGCACGCCCCAGCGGAACGTGTCGATGCCCGCCTGGTGCGCCCGCCCCGCGGCCTGCTCGAGGAAGCGCTGCAGGCTCAGGCTGTCGCGCCACTCCCCCAGGTCGTCCTGCACCTGCTCGGCTGCACGGCCGAGCCGGGCGACCTTGCCGCCGAGCGGCGCGGCCTCGCCGACCGTGACCGCCTCCACGGCGTACCGCAGCCGCTTCGCGGCCTTGCGGACCTCGTGCATCGCGCTCTCGCGATCCTTCGACTGCTTGCTCGCGTTCGCCTTGCCGATGCGCGACTCCACGCGGTGCGACTCCGACTCGAGCGCGCGCTTGAGCTGCTTCGTGGCGGACTTCGCCGCGGCGGGCGTGAGGGGCGGCTCGGCGACGAGCGCGTCGAGCCCGTCGAGCAGCGCGTAGTAGCGCTCGCCGGAGAGGAACTCGAGCACGTCGGCGAAGTGCCGCTCGTAGTCCTGCTGGGCGAGCCCGACGGCGAAGCTCAGGTCGTCCGCGCCCGCGAGGCCCGTGAGCCGGCCGCGCAGCACCTCCACGTCCCGGGCGCGCCCGAGCACCTGTCCCAGCTCGCGCAGCTCCGCGCGCACCGGCTCGGTGGCCTTCCGGTCGAGGATGCGGCGGTAGGCGCCGAGCACCGCCCGGATGCGACGCACGGTGACGCGCATCTGGTGCAGGGAGTCGTCCTCGTCGCGACGTACGCGGGGATCGAGCGTCACGAGCGCGTCGACGAGCGAGCGCAGGGCGCGCACCACGGCGGTGCCGGCGTCGGGCTTGTCCCCCTTGGCCGGCGCGGGCACGGCGCGCGTGCCCGTCTCGAGGGAGTCGCGGCCGAGGGCCCTCGCGAGTTTGCTCACGTGCGCAGCCGGAACGCCGCCGGCCTCGCGCACGCGCTCCTCGATGGGCGCGAACAGGCTCTCCTCGCCGGCGTCGCCGAGCTCGACCTCCCATTCCCGCCAGGTGCGGATGTCGCCGGTCAGCGGATTCGAGGCCGTGACGGTGTCGTCGGCGAACTCGACCGCGAGGCGCCCCGACGCGTCGTGCAAGCGCGTCACCGTCCTTCTGGTGCGCATTGTGACCACCGGCTGGAGCTCTTTTCCGCGCACGAGAGCTCGCACCTCGTCGAGCAGCTCACCCGGCACGTCGTCGGTCACGGGCCAGTGCAACTCGGTGCGCGCACGGTCGCCCGGCAGTTTCAGATGCCAGCCGTCGTCCTGTCCCCCGACGCGCTTGCGCAGCACGATGCGGCGCTCGGCGAGCGCACCGTCAGCCGTGTCGAAGTACTGCGCCTCCAGGGAAAACTCGTCGGGAGCCCCGACTGTCAAGCCCTCCCCGATGTCCCCCAGCCGGGGAACACTTGCCTCACCGTCGACGTCGTACTTCCGCTCGATCTCGAGGTGGCGTTGAGGCGACATGGTCATTTTCTAGCGCACCCGACGGCACACCGGCTGAACTCGCCCGGCTAGGGAGTTGCTATTTCTAGTTTGCCTAGATATATCTATTGCGAGTAATTTACTCCGCACTGGCCAGCAGGCAGTTCAACGATTGGATGTCCACATGACCGGGATGATCGAACGACAGACTCTCGCCCTCTCCGAGGACCAGCGCGAGAGCATCCGGATGTTTCTGCAGAACGAGCTGCAGCACGACACCGTGACGATCAACACGCTCGAGATCGACCTCAAGGCGATCCAGATGGCACGCATGGGCGTCGCCACCGACGACGCGAGCGACCCCGAGGGCGGCGCGTTCGCCTTCGAGCACTCGCAGACCGGAGCGCAGCAGGCCCGCATCCGCTCGCACGCTGCCGAGGTCAAGGCCGCCCTGGCCCGCCTCGACGACGGCACCTACGGCCTCTGCGTCGGCTGCAAGGGCGAGATCGCGCCGGCGCGCCTCGAGGCGCGTCCTGCCACCGCCTACTGCATCGACTGCGCGCGCTGACGGCAGACGGATGCCGCGACCGCGGCGCCGTCATCGGCACCACCACGCCCGAAGGGCGGCACACCTCGAAGTGTGCCGCCCTTCGTCGTGACCGGACCGTTACGCTGCTGCGCATGCCGACGACGCCAGAGCCGCGCAGGAAGCCGATCACCCGCCGTCACCACGGTCACGAGTTCATCGACGACTACGAGTGGCTCCGGGCGAAGGACGACCCCGAGGTCATCGCGTACCTCGAGGCCGAGAACGCCTGGACCAAGGAGCAGACGCAGCACCTCGAGCCGCTGCAGGAGCGCATCTTCGAGGAGATCAAGTCGCGCACCCTCGAGACGGACCTGAGCGTTCCGGTCCGCCAGGGCGACTGGTGGTACTACACCCGCACCGAGGAGGGGAAGTCGTACGGGATCTCCTGCCGTGTTCGGGCGGCCGGCCCGGACGACTGGACACCCCCGGTGCTCGAGCCGGGCACCGTGCTCGAGGGCGAGCAGGTGCTGCTCGACAGCAACGTCGAGGCGGAGGGGCACGAGTTCTTCTCGCTCGGCTCGTTCGACGTCTCCCCCGACGGCGTCCGGCTCGCCTACGGCGTCGACACCACCGGGGACGAGCGCTACGTGCTCCGCATCAGGGACCTGACGACGGGTGAGAATCTCCCCGACGAGATCCCGAACACGTTCCCCGGCGCGACGTTCTCCCCGGACGGGCGTTACGTCTTCTACCCCACGGTCGACGACGCGTGGCGGCCGGACACGATCTGGCGCCACGAGGTGGGCACCCCGGCGTCGGCCGACGTACGGGTCTTCACCGAGTCCGACGAGCGGTTCTGGACCAGCGTCGGCGTCACCCGGAGCGAGCGATTCCTCGTCATCGCCGTCGGATCGAAGATCACGAGCGAGTACCGCGTGCTCGACAGCGCCGACCCGACCGGCGAGTTCCGGATCGTGTGGCCGCGCCGGGAGGGCGTGGAGTACTCCCTCGACCACGCCGTCGTCGACGGCGAGGACCGGTTCCTCGTGCTGCACAACGACGGCGCCGAGAACTTCGAGCTCGTGAGCGTCGCCGCCGCCGACCCGGAGGGCGAGCGCGTCGTCGTGCTGCCGCACGACCCGCAGGTGCGCCTCGAGGACGTCAGCGCGTTCGCGGGCCACGTCGTCCTCGACTACCGGCAGGGCGGGCTCGCGCGCGTGGGCGTGCTGCCCGCCGACGAGCTGAAGGCGCGCGCCCGGGTCACGGAGGTCGACTTCGGCGAGACCCTGTTCACCGCCTCCGCGGGCGGCAACCCGGAGTGGACCCAGCCCACCGTCCGCGTCGGCTTCAGCTCCCTCGTCACGCCGTCGACCGTCTACGACTACGACGTCCGCTCCGGCGAGCTGACCCTGCTCAAGCGGCAGCCCGTGCTCGGGGGATACGACCCGGGCGACTACGTGCAGATGCGCCAGTGGGCGGTCGCCGACGACGGGGTGCGCGTACCCATCTCGCTCGTGTGGAAGCGGGGCATCGACGAGACGATGCCGGCGCCGACGCTCCTCTACGGCTACGGCTCGTACGAGACGAGCATCGACCCCACGTTCTCGATCCCCCGCCTCTCCCTCCTCGACCGGGGCGTCGTCTTCGCGATCGCCCACGTGCGCGGCGGCGGCGAACTCGGTCGCTCCTGGTACGAGAACGGCAAGACGCTCACGAAGCGCAACACGTTCACCGACTTCATCGCGTGCGCCAGACACCTCATCCGCGCCGGGGTCACCTCCCCCGAGCTACTCGTGGCCGAAGGGCGCAGCGCCGGGGGCCTGCTGATGGGCGCGGTCGCGAACCTCGCGCCGGAGCTCTTCGCCGGGATCCTCGCGGGCGTCCCGTTCGTCGACGCGCTGACGAGCATCCTCGACCCGTCGCTGCCGCTCACCGTCATCGAGTGGGACGAGTGGGGCGACCCGCTGCACGACCCCGCGGTCTACGAGTACATGCGCTCGTACACGCCGTACGAGAACGTGCGGTCGGATGTCGCCTACCCGAAGATCCTTGCCGTGACCAGCCTCAACGACACCCGCGTGCTGTATGTCGAGCCCGCGAAGTGGACGGCGAGGCTCCGCGAGGTCGGCGCGCCCGTGCTCCTCAAGACCGAGATGAGCGCGGGTCACGGCGGCGTCAGCGGGCGGTACGACGCGTGGCGCGAGCGCGCGTTCGAGTACGCCTGGGTCGTGGAGACGGCCGGCGCCGAGGCATCCGTTCCCGCGCTGACCCCCGCGCCGGGGGCGTGAACATGGCCGCGGCGTGAGAGGTATCTGAACAGGTACTTAAATCGTGAGGCGCGCTCGGGACATCCGGCGCGGAGGCGACAAAGCTTGAGTGAAGAGAGCATCCGCGCTCCTGCACAGCGCCGCCGACGAAGGACTTCCTGTGACGATGCGAACGGCCGAATACCCCAGGCCGGATCATTTCCTGCTCCATCTCAGTGACACCCACCTGCTCGGTGGGGACCGGAAGCTGTACGGCTCGGTCGACAGCGAGGCGGCTCTCCGCCGGCTGTTCTCCGAGGTCGAGGCCTCCCGCGGCCGGCCGGAGGCGATCGTCTTCACGGGTGACCTCGCCGACCACGGCGAGCCCGACGCGTACCGCAAGCTCCGGGACATCGTCGAGCCCGCTGCCGAGCGCCTCGGGGCGCAGGTGATCTGGGCGATCGGCAACCACGACGACCGGGCGACGTTCCGCACCGAGCTGTTCCGGGAGGCGACGGCCTCGACCCGGCCGATCGACCGCGTGTACGACGTGGGCGGGCTCCGGGTCATCACGCTCGACTCGACGGTGCCGGGGCACCACTACGGCGAGGTGTCGGGCGAGCAGCTCGACTGGCTAGCCGAGGAGCTGTCGATCCCCGCGCCGCACGGCACGATCCTCGCGATGCACCATCCGCCGGTGCCCGCCGTGCTCGACCTCGCGGTGCTCGTGGAGCTGCGCAACCAGCGGCCGCTCGCCGAGGTGCTCGAGGGCACCGACGTGCGCAGCATCCTCGCCGGGCACCTGCACTACTCCTCGACCGCAACGTTCGCCGGCATCCCGGTGTCGGTCGCCTCGGCCACCTGCTACACCCAGGACCTCAACGTGCCGGTCGGCGGCACGAAGGGCCGCGAAGGTGCTCAGGCGTTCAATCTCGTGCACGTCTACGACGGCACCGTGCTGCACTCCGTGGTGCCCGTCGGCGAGTACCGCACGCTCGACCACGTCGACGCCGAGGAGACGGCGCGCCGTCTCGAGGCCGCGCAGGTGCGGATCGCCGACGCGGTCAACGAGAAGATCGCGCCCGAGCCCCCGCTGACCATGCCCGTCAAGGTGCCGGTGGCGTAACCGCCTCCTCACGCAGCAGGACCCGGCGCAAAAGCGGCCGGGTCCTGCTGTGTCAGGGCTGCGTCGTGAGCGTCAGCTCGCGTCCCGCTCCTGCTGCACGACGTCGTCGCGCTTCTCCCAGGGCGCCGGGATCGGGAAGTAGCGCTTGAGGAAGTCGGTCACGGCCTCCGTGCGCTGCTCGACCGAGATCTCGGGGAAGCTGCCGTCGTTGAGGCAGAACATGTCCATCGAGCGGGTCTTCAGCAGGCGCTTCATCTCCCGCAGCGACGACTTGAGCGTCGTCTCGATGTACTTGACCTTCGCGTTCTCCTGCGTGACCGCGCGCCCCGTGAGCAGCGAGTAGTAGTGGTACAGCGAGTTGGTGACCGAGATGTCGGTCGACGAGCGGAAGCGGCTCGCCGCCGTGCGGGCGAAGTCCTCCGCGAACTCCTCCTCCATCTCGAGCAGCACGCTCTTGCGCAGCGGCGCGGCGCAGTGCTCGAGGTGACGCGTCGTCACCTTGCCGTAGCGGTCGGCCAGCAGGCGGCGGTTGACGCGGGCGGAGTTCTCGAAGCCGCTGCGCGACTGGTTCGACTCCCCCAGGCCGATGCGGGTCGTCGCCTCGACGAACTTCGTGATGCCGCCGGGCGAGAAGAACAGCTCCGGGCTCACTGGACGACCGAAGAACATGTCGTCGTTGGAGTACAGGAAGTGCTCGCTGATGCCCGGGATGTGCTGCAACTGGCTCTCGACGGCCTGGGAGTTGTGCGTCGGCAGCACGCTCGGGTCCTTGAAGAACTCCTCGCTCGGCACGATCTTCACGCGCGGGTGCTCGTCGAGCCACTTCGGGCGGGGCGAGTCCGTGACGATGTAGATGTTCCGCACCCACGGCGCGTACATGTAGACGCTGCGGAGCGCGTAGCGGAGCTCGTCGATCTGCCGGTAGCGGGCCTCGGAGTCATCCCCCTCGCCGACGACGTAGCTCTTCATGCGCGCGGCCCGCTGCCGCTGGAACTCGATGTCGGTGCCGTCGACCCACGAGAAGACGATGTCGATGTCGAACGTGATGTCGCTCGCGTGCGGCGCCCACATGCCCTCGAACGTCGGCCACTCCACGCCGAAGCGCTCGACGTGGGCGTCGATCGCCTCCTCGCGGGGCAGCGTCTTGCGCATGAGCGCGTTCTCGAGGGGGGCGACGATCGTGTCGCCCTCGAACTTCCACAGCTCGACCTGCACGCCGTGGCGGGCGCCGTAGCGCAGCTCGCCGACGGTCTCGATGCGCGGGCGGTACAGGCGCAGCACGGTTGCCTTCGAGTCAGTCGCCAGCACGCCGTCGGCGAGCAGCACGGGGCTGCCCGCGACGTCGACCGGCTTCGCGTAGAACGGCTGCCGCGCGAAGGCCTGCGCGAACGCCGCGGCGAGCGTCTTGCGGTCGCGGCGGTCGACGGCGATCACGGGGCGGTTGCGGTCGCCGCGGATGAGCAGGTGCTCGATCTCGAAGTCGATGAGCACCTGGCGCACCGCGAGGATGTCCTGCTCGAGCGACTGCTGCGGCGTCGTCTCCGCGTGCACGAGCGTCCAGACGCCCTTGCGCAGCACGACGTCGGAGTCGAAGCGGCGAGTCTGGTTGGTGGGAACGAGCGTGGGCTTCAGCGTCATCGACGTCCTCCCCGTGCCTCGACGGCATCCGTGAGCAGCTGCACAAGCGTGTCGAGCTGCACGTTCGACTCGGCCTCGACGTCCTGCGCGCCCTCGAGCGCACGGGCCGCGAGACCCTCCTTGCTGCCGATGAGCTCGGCGATCTTCGTGTCGATCGTGTGCGCGGCGAGGATGCGCCACGCGGTGACGGGCTCCTCCTGGCCGATGCGGTGCACGCGGTCGATCGCCTGCGTCTGCTCGGCACTCGTCCAGCTGAGCTCGGCGAGCACGACGTTCGAGGCGACCTGCAGGTTGAGCCCGACGCCCGCGGCCGTGAGCGAGCAGACGGCGACCGAGACATCCGGGTCGTTCACGAACGCGTCGATCTGCTTCTGACGCGCGGACGACGTCTGGTCGCCGCGCACCGAGATGGTCTGCAGTCCCGACTTGGCGAAGTGCGCCTCGGCGGCGTCCATCACGTCGATGTGCTTGGCGAAGAAGACGACCTTGCCGACGTTGCGGGCGAGCTGCGCCGTGAAGTCGGCGGCGAGGATCGCCTTCGCCTGACCGATGCGGCGCACCATCGAGAACACGTTCTCGCCGTTGCCGGCGGCCTTCGACTCCTCGAGCTCCTCGTGGGCGACCGCGCGGATGATCTGCTCACGCGTCGTCTCGGGCTTCGAGTGCTCGACCCGGCGGCGGTAGCGCTCGAGCAGCCGCGCGGTGAGCGCGCGCTCGGCCTCGCGGATCGAGCGGCCGGCCTCGTCGTCGAGCTCGACGGGCATGTCGGCGATGCGGCGGGCGGGGATGTCGGCGGCGACGTCGACCTTCTTGCGCCGCACGATGCCGAGGTCGATGACAGCCTGGCGCGCCTCCGCGAAGAAGCCGGGGTCGGCCGGGGTGAGGCCGATCTCCTCGAGCCGGTTCATGAGCACGGGCATCGGCTTCGTCTCGTCGATCCAGCCGAGGAACTGCCAGATGGCCTTGAAGTCGTCGATGGAGTTGATCAGCGGCGTACCGGTGAGTGCCATGAAGAGGGCGTTCGGCTGCAGCTGACGGATGCTCTGGCTGAGCGCGAGCACGTTGCGGGAGCGCTGCGAGTCGCGGTTCTTGATGAAGTGCGCCTCGTCGACGACCATCCCCTTGAAGCCGAAGCGGCTGAGCCAGCCGACGTGGCGGTCGAGGATCTCGTAGTTCACGATCACGACGTCGCTGAAGGCGTCGATGTCGTCGCCGTCGCCGTGCACCACCGTCGCGGTGCGCCGCGGCGTCCAGAGCGCGACCTCGCGCTCCCAGTTCGCCTTGACGACGTTCGGCACCACGACGAGCAGCGGGTACGAGGCGGAGACGGATGCCGCGAGCAGCGACTGTGCGGTCTTGCCGAGGCCCGGCTCGTCCGCGAGCAGGAACGTGCGGTGACCCTCTCGCACGGCCTCGACGAAGCGCGCCTGGTGCCGCATGAGCGTCATGCCGCCCGGGGTCGCGGTCGTGGCGACATCCGGAAGATCCATCGACGCGGCCTGACCGCCGGCGCCCATCTCGAACGAGCGGAACAGGGGGCCGAGCAGCTCCCAGTTGGCGAGGCGGCGCACGGGCTGCGCCTTGGGCGGCACGGCCGAGAAGTCGGGCTCGAGGAAGGGGTTCGCCATCTGGCGCTGACGCACGGAGACGGGCACGACCTGCTTCTGGTCGACCGGCGCCTGCTGCGGCTTCTCCTTCGTGATGATGAGCTCCTCCGGCGGCAGCTCGACACCGGCGTCGAGCAGGAGCCGGCGGCGCAGCTCACGGGCCGCGTCGCTCACCGGGGCCTCGTCGCCGAGCAGGGTGATGACGCTCGTGTCGCGGGCGGCGGTCTTCGCCAGGATGCCGGCGAGGCCGTCGAGGCGCTTGAGGGTCTCGGCGCGCTCGGCCTCGGTGAGCTCGGTGTCGGCCTTGACCCGAGCCCGCTCCTCGCGGATGAGGAGGGCGGTCACCTGGAAGCGGGTGCGGTTCGCGGGCTTGAGCGGCGCCTTCTGCACGGCCGCCTCGATCTCGCGCGCGGTGCGGGCGAGTACGGGGATGATCCCCTGGTCGTCGCCGTGTCCGCGGCGGCGGTTGTGAGGCCGTGACGATCCCGCGGGACGCTGCCTCTGCTGCTGGCCTGTACTGGCCATGGTCCTCCTTCGCCCCGGTGTCCTGTCCGTGGGGAGGATCCCTGCTGATGCGGACCGATGCACCGGGCGGTGTCGATTCACGTCGGGCTCGACGTGATGTTTGCGCTTGGACTGCCAGACCCGGGCTCGGAAGAAGGCCGGTGGCGTCGGCGACTAATTGATTGTACGCCCTCGCACGTTTCCTAGCGATTACGCGCGCCGCGATCGTCCTCGACGGGCAGCCGCACCGTGAAGGCGACCGCGAGGAAGACGACGGAGACGGCGTACTGCAGCACGAACCAGGCCTCGTCGGGCAGGGCCAGCGGGAACACCGGGTTCCACACGACGATGACCGCGGCGAGCACGGGGAGCCACCACCACTGCCGCGCCTGGAAGGAGAACACCGCGAGGATCGCGGCGAGGATCGAGAGCGCGTAGCGCACGATCGTGAACCAGTCCTCGCCGATGACCCCGACCGCGGCGAGCGCGACGACCGCCCCGAGGATGCCCGGCGCGAGCCCGACTCGTCGGTACTGCTGCTGCGGGTAGCGGGAGGTGCTCATCGGTGTCGAGCCTACGGGCGACCGCGGGCGCTGCTCAGCTCGCTCTACCCCTAGCGCACGCCGTCGAGACGGTCAGCGCTGCCGAGAAGACGCGACGGAGAGTGCAACGGCCATCGATGGTCCCTCACCGATGCTGAAGGGACGAGCCGCACGGACCTGATGACCCCAGCAAGTGGGATGCATAGAGGGGCGAAGCAATCGCTAGAGTCACGGCAACCTGACATTGGGGAAGAACCTTGCTTAGAAAAACGCTCCTAGCCGCAGCACTCGCTGTCTCGATGGCGCTCGGCGCCGCCGCACCCGCCCACGCCGCATCGTTCCGTGACGTGCCTACCAACAATCAGTTCCACCGCGAGATCAGCTGGTTGGCGGACAACGGGATCTCCACCGGTTGGCCAGACGGTACTTTCCGCCCCCTGCTTGCGGTCAACCGCGACGCGATGGCCGCCTTCCTATACCGCCTGGATGGCAGCCCGGCGTTCAACCCGCCGAGGGTGTCTCCTTTCGATGACGTCGCCACCGACAACTTGTTCTACAAGGAGATTGCGTGGCTGAACGAGCAAGGAATCACCACTGGGTGGTACGAGAACGGGAAACGCCTGTTCAAGCCGCTGCAAGCGGTGAACCGCGACGCGATGGCGGCGTTCCTGTTCCGCTATTCGAAGATCGAGAATTACGGACCCCCTGCCCAGAGTCCCTTCACCGATGTCCCTTCGAACAATCAGTTCTACCGAGAGATCAGTTGGTTGGCGAGCATGGGCATTTCGACCGGGTGGGATCAAGGATTCGGCTGTAGGGCCTTCGCTCCCGTTCAATCGGTTGCCCGCGACGCTATGGCCGCGTTCATGTACCGCCTGAAGAACCCGTCGGGCGGGCAGGTCGACTTGGGCACTTGCTCACGTCCGTTCGAGTTCGGCTACGGCAGCTTCAGCGGCGAAGGTACGCGCAAGGTGTCGGCGGGTACCTATCGCTCGATCAACAACGATGGGTGCTACTGGGAACGGCTCTCCGGCACGGGCGGGACCTCCGACGAGATCATCGCCAACAGCTTCAGCAACGGTCGCAGCGTCGTCACGGTGAGCGCCGGTGACGCAGCATTCAGCTCGTCAGGCTGCAACACCTGGCAGGGCGTCAATGCGCCGTCGGGGGCACCTCAACCATGGGCGCCCGGCGACGGCGGAACTTTCATTGTGAACTGGGACCTGCAGCCGGGTACGTACAGTTCAACCGCCAACGACGGCTGCTACTGGGAGCGCATGCGGTCGTTCAGCGGCGAGTCCGAGGACATCATCGCGAACGACTTCTTCGAGGGTGACTCGCTCGTCACGATCAGCTCGACCGACGTGGGCTTCACGACGTCCCGGTGCAACGACTGGGTCCGAATTTACTAACGCTGCAGAGACCCAGGGCGGGGAGAGCAAGTGACAGCGCTCTCCCCGCTTGAGCAGGTCGGGTTTCGCGGCGCGCAAACGACGGGCGCCTCGAGCGCGATTCAAAGCCGACTGGCACGCACGCAGAGGCGTATCACTCCCAATCCGGTGGCCCCGCCGCCCGCGTCGCGATGACTCCGCGCCCGGCGGGAATTAGGACTCGTCACCGCGACACGCCGTGCGGTACCGGCGCGTCGCATCCACACTCATGAGTACGGCTGACCGGCGCCCGCGTGCTTCTCCGCCGTGCGTTCCGCCCGCTCCGCAGCGGGGGCTTGATCCCGGCGGAAACTAGGACCGGCGCCGCGACACGCCGTGTGGCACCGGCGCGTCGCGCCCGCCACGCATGAGTACTGCCGGCCCGCCGCCCTCAGCGCGGCTCGATCGGCTGGAAGCCGTCGCCGCGGGTGCGCTCCTGGTGCACCACGTCCTCGCGGTCGGCGAGTCGGCGCAGACCCGCGAGCGGCTGGCGCATGCGCTGGTTGCCGACGAGCCGGCCCTCGTTGCGGTCGAGGAAGGCCCAGTAGCCCGCCGTGTACGGGCACGCGTCCTCGCCGATGCGCTTCTTCGGGTCGAAGCGGCAGCCGCCGCAGTGGTCGCTCATCCGGTCGATATAGGCGCCGCCCGCCGCGTAGGGCTTCGTCGCCACGATTCCGCCGTCCGCGTGCTGGCTCATGCCGATGACGTTCGGCGGCATCACCCACGGGGTGCCGTCGACGAACATCGAGATGAACCAGTCGTTGAGCTGTCGCGGGTCGTAGCCGCGCTGCAACGCCCAGTTGCCGATGATCATGAGCCGCTGGATGTGGTGCGCCCAGCCGTGCCGGCGCACCCCGTCGATCGCGTGGTGCAGGCAGTTCGCCTCGATCGCGTCGGCGTCGAGCTCGGTGAACTCGCGCGGCAGGTCGACGCGGGCATCGAGCCTGTTGTGCGAGCGGGTGTACGCCTCGCCGAGGTACCAGTACAGGTGCCACATCCAGTCGCGCCAGCCCATGACCTGCCGGATGTACCCCTCCGCGCTCTGCAGGGGAACGTCGCCGCGGCGATAGGCGGCCTCGACCGTGTCGACGATGTGCCGCGGATCGATGAGCCCGAGGTTCTGCGGCGCGCTCAGCAGCGAATGCGCCATGGTCCAGTCCCCGGTGAGCGTCGCGTCCTCGAACGGACCGAAGTCCGGCAGCCGCGTCTCGACGAAGTCGTCGAGCGCCCGCTGCGCCTCCTCCGCCGTCGCGGCGAACCGCCGCGGCCCGTCCTCGCCGAGCAGCCGCACCGCGCCGTCCCGCTGCCAGCGGTCGAGGTCGGCGCGCACCTCCTCGTCGATGTCGTCCTCCTCCGGCCACCACGGGTCGGGCAGACCGAGACCGACGGCGTTCTTCGGCGGGGGCTGCCGGTTGTCGTGGTCGTAGTTCCAGGTGCCGCCGACGGGCTCGTCGCCCTCCATCAGCACGCCCGTGGCCTTGCGCCGGGCCCGGTAGAAGTCCTCCATCAGCAGGCGGCGCCCGCCCCTGGCATCCGCCCACTCCCGGAAGTCGACCTCGCTCGTCACGAAGCCGCGGCTCGGCAGCACCTCGGCACCCATCCGCCGCACGAAGCGGCGAGCGCTGTACGAGGTCGGGTCGATCACCTCGAGGTCGTCGCGACCCTCCACGACCTCGCGGTACGTCTCGGCGCGCACGAACTCGACGCGGTCACCGAGCTCCCAAGCACGGTGACGCATCGCCGACAGGATCAGGTGCGCCTTCTGCCGGTGGATCGGATGCCGCGCGAGCGGCGCCCTCGCCTCGATGAGCAACACCGGGCCGCCGTCGTCGAACAGCGGCCCGAGCTGCCCCGCGAAGATCCAGCGGGTGCGGGTCACCCGACGTCGAGGCGCTTCATCGGCTTGATCGACGGCCCCTCGAGCAGTGAGCCGTCGGCGGCGAAGCGGCTGCCGTGCGCGGGGCAGTCCCACGAGCGCTCGGCGTCGTTCCACTGCACGATCGCGTGCTGATGGGGGCAGATCGCCGACAGGGCGCAGGTCATGCCGTCGACCGTCGACTTCGCGACGGGCCGCAGGCCCTCGCGGCCGAGCACGCCCTGACCCTCCTCGGGTGCCTCGACCGGCTGCAGGCGCGCGAGCGCCCGCCACCAGCCGCGGGCGTACCACGAGGCGACGGCGAGGTTCGCGCCGATGCCCTCGGCGATCGTCTTCGGCAGCGTGATGCGGCGGCGCAGCACCTTCGCCCATGTGACGTGGCCGCCGAGGATGTCGCCGGCGAGCGTGAGCGCCGCGGCGACGGCGTTCGTCATGCCCCACTTGTTGTACCCCGTGGCGAGGAACACGCGGCCGCGGCCCCGGGGCATCCAGCCGACGAACGGCACCTTGTGCGGCGGCTCGTAGTCCTGCGCGCTCCACGCGTTCGTGGGTTCCGCGCCGGGGAAGTTCTCCTTGGTCCAGGTGACGAGGTCCTCGACCCGGCCGGTCGTGGAGTCCTCGTGCCGGCCGACCACGTGCCCGTTGCCGCCGATGATGAGCTGGTCGTCGCCGTACGAACGGATGCTCCGGGTGGGCTGGTCGACGGAGATGTACATGCCGTCGGGCCGCTGGCCCGGAGCGCGGAAGGAGACCGCGTAGGAGCGCTTCGGGGTCTCCTTCGCCCAATAGAGGCCGCGATCGAGGATCGGCATGCCGGTGGCGACGATGACGTGGTCGGCGTAGACCTCGCCGCGGTTGCTGCCGACCATGACGGGCTTCGCCGACGCCTTCACCTTGGTGACTCGCACCCCCTCGATGACGACGCCGCCGTGCCGACGGATGTCGGCCACGAGCGCCGCGAGGAACTCCAGCGGGTGGAACTGGGCCTGGTCGCGGAGCCGGATCGCGGCGGTGGTCGGGAACGGCAGGCCCGCGTCCTCCAGCCGCTCGACGGGGAGCCCGAGCTTCTGCGCGACGTGGAACCCGCGGTCGACGACCTTCGCGCCCTCGAACGTGGTGGCGTAGGTGATCGAGTCCTTGCGCTGCACCGGCACGTCGTGGTCGCGGCAGTACCGCACGATCCACTCGAGGCCCTCGAGCTGACCCTCGACGTACGCCTGCGCGACCGCTTTGGTGTTGTGGTCGAGCACGTCCTGCAGGCGGGCGGCCTGCAGCACGCTGATCTTGGCTGTGGTGTTGCCCGTCGTGACGGCGCCGACGTGCCGCGCCTCGAGCACGGCGACGCGGCGCCCGGCTCGGGCGAAGAGCAGGGCGGTGACGAGCCCGGTGATGCCGGCGCCGACGATCACCTCGTCGTACCGGGCGTCGGCTTCGAAGTCGTCGGACTCGATGTGGGGCTTCGTGGCCTCCCACAGCGACTGCATCGTCAGGTTCGGCTGGGCCGCGATCGACATGGACATGCGCGCTCCTCCCGTCAGCGGGTTGCCTTCCCGACGCTAGGGAGGTTGCCTGGGAGTGTGATCACCGAATTCTGCAAGGGCGACATCACCGAGCAGTCGGTCGACGCGATCGTCAACGCGGCGAACAGCTCCCTGCTGGGCGGCGGCGGCGTCGACGGCGCCATCCACCGCGCGGGCGGGCCGGAGATCCTCGCGGAGTGCCGCCGCCTGCGCGCGACGGTGCTGCCGGACGGACTGCCGACGGGCGACGCGGTCGCCACCACGGCGGGGCGACTGAACGCCCGTCACGTGATCCACACCGTCGGGCCCGTCCACTCGGCGCGGGAGGACCGCAGCGCCCTGCTCGCGTCCGCCTACCGCCGCTCCCTCGAGGTGGCGACCGAGCTCGGCGCGCGCAGCGTCGCGGTTCCCGCCGTCTCCGCCGGGGTGTACGGCTGGCCGATGGCGGATGCGGCGCGCATCGCCGTCGAGACGGTGCGCGCCTTCGACGCGCCAGGCGCCCCCGACCTCGTGCGCTTCGTGCTGTTCAGCGACGAGGCGCTGCACGCGTTCGAGGCCGCTGCGGCCTAGCGACTGTTACGCCGCGCTGCCGGCCCCCTCCCCCGTGCAGGCGCGCGTGGCTAGCCTGCCCCCATGGCGCTTCTCGACCCCGACACCCCCGTCGTCCTCGACGGCGGGCTCGGCACGCTGCTGACCGAGCGCGGCCACGACCTGTCCGGCGCCACGTGGTCGGCACGTCTGCTGCAGGAGGACCCGGCCGCGATCGTCGACGCGCACCGCGAGTTCTTCGACGCCGGCGCCCGCGTCGCGATCACGTCGTCGTACCAGGCCTCCTTCGAGGGCTTCGAGCGCCTCGGCCTCGACCGCGGCGAGGCCGAGCGGCTGATGCGCCTCTCGGTCGAGCTCGCCCGTGAGGCGCGGGACGGCACGGAGGGCGCGCTCGTCGCGGCATCCGTCGGCCCCTACGGCGCCATGCTCGCCGACGGCTCCGAGTACCGCGGCGAGTACGGCCGCACCACGGCCGAGCTGCGCCGCTGGCACGAGCCGCGGTTCGCGGTGCTCGCGGATGCCGGCGCCGACCTGCTCGCCTTCGAGACCATCCCCTGCCTGCCCGAGGTCGAGGCGCTCGCCGCGCTGCTCGACGGCTCGGGCGTGCCCGCGTGGCTCTCGGTGACGGTCGCCGACGGCCGGCTGCGCAGCGGGGAGTCGCTCGAGGAGGCGTTCGCGCTCGTCGCCGACGTCGACGAAGTCGTCGCGGTCGGCATCAACTGCAGCCACCCGTCCGAGGTCGTCGGAGCCGTCCGCGCCGCTCGCGCGACGAGCGACCGGGCGGTCGTGGTCTATCCGAACAGCGGCGAGGAGTGGGACGGCCGGCACAAGCGCTGGATGGGCGAGCCCGGCTTCGGCCGCGAGCTGGTCGCGACGTGGCTCGACGAGGGCGCGACCCTCGTCGGCGGCTGTTGCCGGGTCGGGCCGGGTCAGATCGCTGGCATCGCCGCGGTCGTCGCGGAGCGCACGGCCTGAGCCACCGCCTCGACGGCGGCGTTCGTGCCCGGGCGGGGTACGAAGCGGGTCAGGGCTCCCGGATGACGCTGATCGGCGAGCTCATGGGAGGAGCGTCGCGCAGCCGGTCGAGCGCCGGTCGCAGCTCCGCGAGCCAGGCCTCGTAGCCCGCCGCGTTGAGGTGCAGCCGGTCGTCGCTGAACGTGGGGTTCAGCTCGCCGTCCTCCAGCGCGAGCGCCGGCCAGAGGTCGAGGAACTGCGCCTTGACGGTGGCGGCGAACTGTCGGAGGTGCCGGTTCGCGTCGTTGATCCGATCGGCGAACTCGCGGCCGCGCGGCATGATCGAGACGAGCAGGAGCCGAGCGCCGGGGAGGTCCCGGCGCAGGTCGACGAGGATCGTCTCGATGTTGCGAACGACCTGCTCGGTCGTCGCGCGGTTGCCGAAATCGTTCGTTCCGATCAGGAGCACGATCTCGTCCGGCTGCTCCGCGACGACGCGGTCGAGCCGGGCGATGACGTCGCCGGTCTTGTCACCGCCGACGCCGTGGTTGACGGTGCGGAACTCGGGGAACCAGGTGGCCCAGTCGCCTGCCTGGGTGATGCTGTCTCCGAGGAAGAGCAGGGTCGGTGCGTTCTCGTCCACGCCCCCACTATGGATGCGCCTCCTGGGAATGTCCATGTGGCAGGCCGCTCTCGGCCCGTCCCGACGGACAATGCTGCGGTGCCCCATCGACAGCGCGACGCACCGGTGCCGCCGCAGGAGAAGACCTGCGCGTCGTGCGGTCGCCGCATCGAGTGGCGGGCGAAGTGGGCGCGGGACTGGGACTCGGTCAGGTACTGCTCGGACGCCTGCCGCTCCCACCGCGTCGACGACACCGACCGGGCGCTCGAGCGTTCGATCCTGACGCTGCTCGAGGCCCGTGCGGCCACCTCGACGATCTGCCCGAGCGAGGCCGCCAGGGCCGTCGGTGGCGACGAATGGCGCGA
Source organism: Desertivibrio insolitus (assembly GCF_017355965.1). Lineage (GTDB taxonomy): Bacteria > Actinomycetota > Actinomycetes > Actinomycetales > Microbacteriaceae > JAFIQW01. The sequence continues at coordinate 65,794 of NZ_JAFIQW010000004.1, read as the reverse complement.
CCTGATGGAGCCGGCGCGCCGCGCCGCGCGGCGCCTCGTGGCGGCCGGCGAGGTGGACATCCTGCAGCACGGTGCCCCGGTCGACCCGTCGACCGCGAAGGGACCGATCCGGATCAGGCGCCGGCCGGGTCAGTGACTCGTGCTGCCCCGGCTGGTCATGAGCACGGGAGGCAGCACGCGGTCGGCGATCACCCCGGTCACGACCGAGAACACCGTCTTGTGCGCGATGTCGACGACGCGCTCCTGCGCGGGCCAGGTCGAGGGTGCGGCTCCGGCACCCGTCGCGTTCTCGACGGTCTGATCGAAGCCGAGGCGCACGGCGGTGTGCCACACGTTCGCGAGCGGCCCGCGGATGCCGGTAACCGCCCAGATCCCGCGGACGGCCCCGAGCGCGGCCCCCGTGCCGTAGTGCATGACGTGGTTCCACACCGTCGGCTTGTCGGCGTCTCCGGGGTGCCGACCCAGCAGGGTGAGGAGCGCCCGCGCCGGGATGTAGGAGTCCGGGCGGTGGGTGACCGACTGCTCGAGCCGCTCCCCCACGACCATGGCACCGGCGCCGACGAGGCCCGCGATCGCCCCGACTCCCGCCGCCCGGACGATGCCTCCGAGTCGTGTGCCCATCGCCGCTCCTTCTCCCGGCCGGCCCTCCCGGCTCCTCCGCTCAGGGTTCCGGTCGCAGGTGTGTTCCCGCTGTGACCGGGAACGCGAGGCGCGGCCTCGTCGAGCGGTACCAGCCGGCCAGCAGCAGCACGATCAGCGTCACGTCGACGACGTCGCCGGCGTAGTACATCACCTGCGCGCCCACCTGACCGTCGATGCTCCCGACGCCCGTCGGCGGGAACGCGTACAGCTGCTTGGCGAGGATCGAGTGCAGGGCGATGAACGCGACGAGCACCACCGAGCGCACCCGCAGCGAGGCGCGGTGCGGCTGCGGGTCGACCCCGACGAGCGCCGCGGTGAACAGGTAGCCGGCGAGGAACACGTGCGCGTGCACGGCCGCGTGGACGGGCGGGTGCTCGTGCATCAGGGCGAACAGGTCGCTGCGGTAGAGCAGCCACAGTCCGCCTGCGTTCAGCGCCCCCGCGACGACGGGGTGCCCGACGACGCGTACAACGGGCGAGCGGAGCACCCGGCTGAGCAGGCGGGCGCGCTCGAGCGGCAGCGCGCGGAGGGCGAGCGTCACGGGCGCGCCGAGTACGAGCATCAGCGGTCCGAGCATCCCGAGCAGCACGTGCGCGGCTGCGTGCGCCGTGAAGCTGGCGTGCGCCGCCGCCGCGAGCGGACCGACGAGGGCGGCGGCCACGCAGCCCAGTCCCGCGAGCCACGACAGCGTCCGACGCACGGGCCACGCGGCGCGCTCCCGGGTGCTCCGCACCGCCCGCAGGTAGCCGACCGCGGCGGCGAGCACCCCGGCCGCGACGAGCAGCTCGACGAGCCCGGGCCCGACGGCGGCGCCGTGCTCGTGGCTCACCGTGCGTCGCGGCGCCGCCGCGTGCGCCGCAGCAGCACGAGCCCGACGGCGAGCACGACGGCCGAGGAGCCGATCCAGACGAGGTCGTACGGCAGCAGGTCGACGCCGTAGCGGATCTGATGGATGCCGAGGAGCTTGTGGTCGACGACGCCGTCGAAGAGCTGGAACGCGCCGACCCCCGTGACGACGGCGGCCACCCAGCGCGCCCAGTGCACCTCGACGCGACGTCGCACGTCGGCCAGCAGGAAGAGTCCCGCGACGGTGATGAACCAGGCCACGGCGTGGAAGAACCCGTCGGCCGTGATGGCGACCGCGGTGCTCGACAGGTCGTAGAAGTGGTGCCATTGCAGGGCGAGGTGGAACACGAAGAGGTCGATCAGCGACGCGGCGATCCCGCAGCCGAACAGGATGCCCGAGAGCAGCGTGCGCCGGTCGGGGTCGACCCTCGTGGAGGCATCCGTCGTCATCGTTCCCCCTCGCCAGGCCCTTCTCCCATCCTGCGCGGAAGGGCTGGTGGGCGCCAGAGCGCCGCCGCTACTCCCGCGGCGGCCTGCGCTCGTCGTCCCGCCGCTACTCTCGCGGCGGCCTGCGCTCGTCGTCCCGCCGCTACTCCCGCGGCGGCCTGCGCTCGTCGTCCCGCCGCTACTCTCGCGGCGGGAAGTTCTTGTCGCGCCAGCGCTCGATCCAGCCGCGGAACGGCGGCAGCGTGCCCATGACGAGCACGACGATGCCGAGGAACCCGATGCCCGCGACGAGCTGCACCCAGAACGGCTGCCCGGAGACGTCGGGGATCATCGCAGCTCGACGACCTCGCGGAAGTGCGCCCGCCAGGCCTCGCCGTGGTCCCGGTCCCAGTTCGACCAGTCGACCGGGTGGCCGCGCAGCAGGTCCTCGAGCTGGTCGAGCGAGGTGAGCCAGTTCGCGCGCACGCGGCGGGAGAACGCGGGCTCGAGCTCGAGCGTGTTCGACAGCTGCAGCAGCGTCGACGTGCCGCGGGTGCCGCCCGGTCGCTCGGTGAGCCGGAAGTCGAGGCTGCCCTCGCCCTCCGTCTCGACCAGCAGCCGGCGGGGCTCGTCGAGCTCGGCGATGCGGCCGAAGGTCTGCGGGGTGGATGAGGCGAGCCAGCGGAGGTCGTAGTTGCCGCCGACCCGAGGGTCGACGTCGGCCGCGGCGAGCCAGCCCTCGAGCAGCACCGGATCGACCAGCGCGTCCCACACGATCGCGGGCGGCAGGTCGACGTGTCGCTCGAAGTCGAGGGTCAGCATCGGCACGGCCTCACAGTAGGACGGCGTCGTGGGGAATCGGCTGAACCACGCCCATGAGTAGGGTGACGATATGCACGCGCCGATGACGACGGATGCCACGGGTCAGACTCTCGCCCTCGCGGTCGACCTCGGCGGCACGAAGGTCGACGCCGCCCTCGTCACCTCCTCCGGCACGGTGCTGCCGGAATCGCGCACGCGCCGGCCCACCGGCCGCTCCTCCTCGAGCGACGAGCTCGTCGAGGCCGTGCGCGGCGTCGTCGCCGGCGCACTCGCGGTGTTGCCCCCGGGCGCGCGGTTCGTCGGCACGGGTATCGGCGCCGCGGGTCCGCTCCGGGCCGACGCCGGGCTCGTGTCGCCGCTGAACCTGCCCGTGTGGCGGGACTTTCCGCTGCGGCAGCTCGTCGACGACGAGGTCACGGCGGCGGTGACTTCGGCTCCCGTCGTGCTCGCGATCGACGGACTCTGCATCGCGATCGCGGAGCACTGGGTCGGCGCCGCCCGCGGCCACCGCGACGTGCTCGGCATGATCGTGTCGACTGGCATCGGCGGCGGGCTGATCCTCGGCGGCGTGCCCGTCGGCGGACCGACGGGGAACGCCGGGCACATCGGCCACATCGAGGTCGGCGGCTTCGACGAGCGCTGCCTGTGCGGCGGCACCGGATGCGTCGAGGCGGTCGCGAGCGGCCCGAAGACCGTCGCGTGGGCCCAGCGGCAGGGCTTCGCCGGCAGCACGGGCGAGGACCTCGCGGCGGCCTACGCGGCGGGCGACGAGATCGCGCGTGCCGCCGTGCGCCGCTCCGGCACGGCGATCGGTCACGCGATCGCGTCGGCGACCTCGCTCGTCGACCTCGAGCTCGTCGCGATCGGCGGCGGCTTCTCGCACGTGAGCCCCGACCTGTTCGTGTTCATCCGCGACGCGATCGCCGAGCGCGCCGAGTTCCCGTTCGTGACGAAGACCCGGGTCGTTCCGTCGGCCCTGAGCGGCGACGGCCCCATCATCGGCGCCGGCGCGCTGGTGCACCACGCCGACGTGGTGCCGTAGGTCAGGGTCGCGTCGCCTCGCGGGCCGCGGCCACCTCGTCCTCGACGTAGCGTCGCTGCGTGAGGATGAGTCCCGCGACGATCGCGGCGACGGTCGAGACGAGCAGCGCGACGAGCGGCACGTCCCAGCCGCCCGTGACGTCGTGCAGCACGCCGATGACGATCGGGTAGACGCTGCCGACGGCGTAGCCGACGCCCTGCCCGAAGCCGCTGAGCGCGATCGCGCCGGACTCCGTGCGGGCGCGCAACCCGATGAGCGCGAGGCAGACCGGGAAGATCAGCGGGCCCGCGCCGACGCAGAACACCCAGACGGCCGTCGCGGTCTGCGGCGCGAGCAGCAGCCCGAGGTAGCCGACCACGAAGAACGCGACGCCGATGTAGAGCAGCACCCCGACGTTCTTCATCCGCGCGGCGAGCGGCGGCACGACGATGCCGGCGGGCAGCCCGACGAGGGCGAACAACGCGAGCTGCGCCCCGGCCTCGAGGCGGCTCACCCCGGCGATGTCGATGAGCATCTGCGCGAGCCAGGCGAAGATCGCGTAGGCGTTCCCCGCGGAGACCGAGAACGCGAGGCCGATCGCCCACGCGGTCGGCGAGCGCCACAGCGGCAGGTGGGTGTGCTCCTCCGGCGGCAGCACCGCGGCGTCCTGCGCGAGGCGCGCCCGGCGCTGGTTCACGAGCATCGCGACCCAGGGGGCGAGGGTCGCCACCGCGAGCACGGCCCAGATGCCGAGCGAGAAGCGCCAGCCCGCGGCATCCGCGAGCGGGACGGCGAGGACGGGCGGGGTCGAGGCGCCGATCGAGAGGGTGACGCTGTAGCCCGCGGTGAGCAGGCCGATGCGGTCGGGGAAGTACTTCTTGACCAGGGGCGGCAGCAGCACGTTGCCGAGGCCGCCGCCGCCGATCGCCAGCACCGTTCCGATCACGAGCGTGACGTAGTCGGGCGCGATCGCGCGCACGATGTGGCCGACCGCCATCGTGAGGATCGCGAGCACGACCACGCGCTCGAGCCCGAAGCGCCGCGCGGGCAGCACGCCGAAGAGCGCGGCGACCGCGAACACGGCGGGCGCGACGGCGCCCAGCACGCCGAGGGCGGCGCTGTCGAGCGGGATGTCGCGGGCGATGACATCCGCGATGGGCGACACCGCCGCGACGGCGACGCGCAGGTTGAGCGCGACGGTCAGGATGCCGACGAGGGCGAGGGTGCGGCCGGCCCAGAGCGGGACGGAGTTCTCGGACGGCACTCCACCGATCCTATGCCGGTTCGCGCTCTACGATGCCGGGATGGACGACCTCTCGCGGTTCCTCCCGATCTCGGGACGCGCTCGCGTCGACGAGTCGGCGGTGCACCGGGACATCGCCCCCGAGCTGCGCCGGGTGCTCATGGCGTTGCTCTCCGCGCACGTCGACCCCGCAGTGCTCGACGCCCTCGCCGAGCGGCTGGCGCCGGGCGAGGGCGACGCCCGGGGACGGCTCGTGCGGATCATCGACTCCACGAAGCACCGGCGCCCGGCCGAGCTCGGCGAGGTCGTGCTCGCGGCGATCGACGCGGGGCTGCCGGTCGACGCCGACATCACGGGCTTCGTGGTGCTGCACCGCACGGCGCAGGCTCCCGCGGCGATCCGGCGAGCGCTCAGCAACCGCACCCTCGTCGCGTCGGACGCGGGCTGGCGCATCGGGCGCGGGGCCGAGGTCGTCGCGCCGGCCGCGGACCTCGTGCGACTGGTCTACGGGCGGCCGCTGCCCTGATCGCCCAGCACGGCGCGGGTGCGGGCCGTGTCGGCATCCATCTGGGTGATGAGCGCGTCGAGCGAGTCGAAGCGCTCCATGCCGCGGAGGCGGTCGACGAACTCGACCTCGACCCGGGCGCCGTAGATGTCGAAGTCCTGGTCGAGGGCGTGCGCCTCGACCTGCCGGGCCGGCACCCCCTCGAACGTCGGGTTGTTGCCGATCGACACGGCGGCCGGGTAGCGCACGCCGTCGACCGTGAGCCACGCGGCGTAGACGCCGTCGGCGGGGATGAATCCCTCGAGCTCGGCGGGGCCGAGGTTCGCCGTCGGGTAGCCGAGCTCCCGCCCGCGCTGCTCGCCGTGTACGACGACGCTCCGCACGACGGGGTTGCGGCCGAGCAGCTCGGCGGCGCCCCGGATGTCACCGTGCGCGAGCAACTCGCGCACCCAGGTCGACGACGCGCGCCGCTCCCCCGCGAGGGCCACGTCGGGCTGCAGCTCGACGTCGAAGCCGAGCTCCTCGCCCATGCGGCGCAGCAGCGCGAGATCACCCGCTCCCCTGGCGCCGAACCGGAAGTCGCGGCCGACGAGGAGCACGCGGGCGTGCAGCGCGTCGACGAGGATCTCGCGCACGAAGCGCTCCGGGGGGAGCGAGCTCAGCGCACTGTCGAACGAGAGCATCAGTACGGCGCCGACCCCGGCCGCCTCGAGCAGCTCGCGCTTCTGCGCGGGGCTGACGAGGTCGTCGGGGCAGCGCTCCGGCGCGATGACCCGCAGCGGGTTGCGGTCGAAGGTGACGACGGTCGGCACGAGGCCGCGCTCGGCGGCGAGCTCGTCGAGACGCTGCAGGATGCGGCGGTGGCCGGCGTGCAGGCCGTCGAACTTGCCGATCGTGACGGCGCTCGGGCCGAAGCCCTCCGGCACCTCCGCCGCCGACGTGAAGCTCTGCATCACGCGGCCGCCAGCGCGCGGCGGCGGGAGGAGCGGAGATAGAGCAGTCCGAGCACCGGGAGCACGAGCGGGATGAACAGGTAGCCGCGACCGAACACCGACCAGACGGTGTCGGCGGGGAAGAGCTGCGCATCGAAGATGCTGAGCAGCCCGACGACGACGACGCCGACGAGCTCGAAGCCGATCGCGACCCAGGCGACGCGGTACCAGGCGGGACCCTGCTTGATCAGTGCGACGGTCGCGACGATGTAGACGATCGCCGCGACGGCGCTCAGCAGGTAGGCGACGGGCGCGGTGTCGAACTTCGTCGCGATCTGGAAGACCGAGCGTCCGGTCGCGGCGAGCGCGAGGATGCCGTACACGACGACGAGGACGCCGCCGATGCCACGGCTGGGTCGGGCGGAGGCGTCGGTCACGGGTGTCGAGTCTAAGCCGTCTGGTACAGCCAGATCGCGTTCATGCGGTACACCATGACCGCGATCGCGAGGGCGGCGACCCCGAGCACGACGGTGCTCCACCGGGTGCGCTCGACGAGCGCCCACACCGCGGCGGCCGGCGGGATCAGGAGCGCGGAGATCAGGTAGGTGTAGAACTCCGGCACGTTGCCGGAGGCGGGGTTGCCGACGAACGGCGCGACGATCGCGATCACGAGCTGCACGACGAGCAGCACCTCGACGAGCACGAGCGAGCCGAGCGAGATGTCGTCGGGCCGGCGCTTCGCGAGCCCGAGCCCGAGGCACAGCAGCCCGGCGGCGACGGCGACGACGACCTGCACGGTCGTGAACCACTCGATCACGACGCTCCTCCCGACGGGAAGTTGACGAGGGTCTTCGCACGCCCCCCGCGCACCTCCACGAGACCGACGAGCCGGCCGTCCGGGGCGATCGCCGCGACCGGTCCGGCGGCGTCGACGTCGGCGGCGATGCGCTTGCCGTGCCCGAGGTCGACCGTCCGCTCGGCGTCCAGTTCGAGCACCGGGAAGAGCGCGCGGGCGACGTCGGCGGCGGGCGTCGTGGTCGCGCGCGGATCGAGGGTGTCGAGCGGAGAGGCATCCGTGACGGCGAAGGGACCGATGCGGGTGCGGCGGAGGGCCGTGAGGTGGCCGCCGACCCCGAGGTCGCGGCCGAGGTCGCGGGCGAGGGCGCGGATGTAGGTGCCGCTCGAGCACTCCACCCGCACGTCGACGTCGAGGGTGCCGGGCGAGCGGCGGATCGCGAGCACCTCGAACGCCGCGACGGTGACGCGGCGCGGCTGCAGCTCGACCTCCTCGCCGCCGCGCACGAGCGCGTACGCGCGCTTGCCCTGCACCTTGATCGCGCTGACGCTCGAGGGCACCTGGTCGAGCTCGCCGGTGAGCGCGGCGACGCCGCGGGCGACGTCGGCGTCGGTCACGGCGTCGACAGCGGGAGACGTCGCCCGCTCCGTCTCCTCGCCCTCCGCGTCGTCGGTCGTCGTCGCGACGCCGAGCCGGATGGTCGCGGTGTACTCCTTGTCGAGCCCGACGAGATAGGTGAGCAACCGGGTCGAGGTGTTGAGGCCGAGCAGCAGCAGGCCCGTCGCCATCGGGTCGAGGGTGCCGGCGTGCCCGACCTTGCGGGTGCCGGCGAGGCGCCGCGTCCGGGCGACGACGTCGTGGCTCGTCATGCCGCCCGGCTTGTCCACGAGCAGGATGCCGTCGGGGGAGGGTGCGCGCTCGTCCATGCCGCCCTCGACTGTAGTGCCGCGACCGCGCCGCCGCCGCCCTCCGTAGACTCGGGCGACGTGACCACCCGCATCGCCGTGCTCGGGGCCGGCGCCGTCGGCGGCACCCTCGCGGCACTGCTCGACCGGGCCGGGCACGAGGTCGACGTGACAGCGCGCGGCGCCCACCTCGATGCGATCGGAGTCGACGGGCTGCGGCTCACCGGCGGCTGGGGCGAGCACGTCGCGCGCGTGCAGGCCTCCCCCGCTCTCGAGCGCGCGCCCCGGCTCGCGATCGTCGCGACGAAGGCGACGGATGCCGCGGGCGCGCTGAGCGACAACGCCGCCCTGCTCTCCGGCGTGCCGCTCCTCGTCGTGCAGAACGGGCTCGGCGCCCTCACCGTGTCGGAGCCGGTGCTGCCGGGCGCGACCGTGGTCGGCGGCCTCGCGATGTTCGCGGCGCGGATCTCGGGGCCGGGACTCGTCGAGGTGACCGCCCCCGCCGTGACCTACCTCGGCTCGCGACTGCCGGGCGCCGCGGCATCCGTCGCCCGGCTGCTCGGCGACGCGGTGCCGGTCGAACTCGTGGACGACTTCGAGGCGGCGCAGTTCACCAAGCTCGTGGTCAATCAGGTCAACGCGCTGCCGGCCGTGACGGGACTCAGCGTGCAGCAGGTGCACGCGCACCCGGGGCTCGTGCGCCTCGTCGCCGAGAGCATCCGCGAGGCGGCCAGGGTCGGCATCGCCCGCGGCATCCGCTTCGTGCCGATGGGGGTGATGGACGACGCCGTGCTCCGGAGGCTTGTCGCGGCGCCGCTCGAGGAGGCCGTCGATGTGCCCCGGGCGATGGCGCGCGGGATGGGCGACGTGCCGAACGAGGCGTCGACGCTGCAGAGCATCCGCCGCGGACGGCCGACCGAGGTCGACGCGCTCGGCGGAGCGGTCGTCGCGCTCGGCGACGAGGCACGGGTGCCGGCGCCCGTGACCGCCGCGATCGTCGGGCTCGTGCACGAGGTCGAGCGCACCGGTGCATTCCTCTCCCCCGGCGAGGTGCTCGCCCGGGTGCCCCTGCCCTGACGGCCGGTCAGCAGGAGTCGGCGAAGATGCGGCGCGGGTGCTCCGGGTCGGTGACGCTGTAGATCGCGGTCGCCTGCCGCGACGGGTCGACGCTCGCCCGGTAGCGGGCCTCGTCGGCGCTCTCGTCGGGGCGCGTCGCCTCGTTCTCGAGCCACGCGGAGTAGCTCCACATGCCCCGCAGCGCCTGGTTCTGCAGGAACGAGCCGTCGACCACGAGCACCGCGTCGGCGCCCTCGACCGACTCGCCCGCCTTGAACGGGGCCAGCTGGTCGCGCACGGTGCCGGCGTCGGGCTCCGCGTCGATCGACAGCGTCTCACGCCCCGCGGCGTGCCCCTTCGCCGTGATCGCCGCGGCGAGGTCGTCCGCGAACGCGGCCGAGACCTGAGGGTCGAACCCCTCGATCGCGACGACCGGCCTGCCGTGGCCGTAGTTGTGGAGGATCTCCTCTGCGAGCTGATCCATGACGTCCTGCTTCTGCGGAGCCCATCGAGCCATGCGACCTAGGCTAGGCGGGTGCATTCGGGGGTGGCTGAGAACGGCGCTCCCGACATCGCCGGCCCCGTCGCCGCGTGGTTCGGGGCGCACGGGCGCGAGCTGCCGTGGCGGGAGCCCGGCTTCCCCGCCTGGGGCACCCTCGTCAGCGAGATCATGCTGCAGCAGACGCCCGTCGCCCGCGTCATCCCGCGGCTCGCGCAGTGGCTCGAGCGCTGGCCGACGCCCGCCGCGCTCGCCGCGTCGCCGCCCGGCGAGGCGGTCCGCGCGTGGGAGCGGCTGGGCTACCCGCGCCGCGCGCTCAACCTGCACGCCGCCGCCGTCGCGATCACCGAGCGGCACGGCGGCGAGGTGCCGAGCGACGTCGACGCGCTGCTCGCCCTGCCCGGGGTCGGCGACTACACGGCGCGCGCGGTCGCCGCGTTCGCGTTCGGCAAGCGGCATCCGGTGGTCGACACGAACGTGCGGCGCGTGATCGCCCGCGCGGTGGACGGTCAGGGGCAGGCGGGTCCGCCGTCGACGCGCCGCGACCTCGCAGCGATGGAGGCGCTGCTGCCCGCGGACGAGGCCGAGTCGAAGGTCGTCAACGCGGCCGTTATGGAACTCGGCGCGATCGTGTGCGTGGCGCGCACGCCGCTCTGCGACAGCTGCCCGCTCGCCGACCGCTGCGCGTGGCGGCTCGCCGGGTACCCGCCGTACGAGGGGCGCGTGGCGCCGAAGCAGAAGTCGTGGGAGGGCTCCGACCGTCAGGTGCGCGGTCTGCTGCTCGCCGAGCTGCGCGCCGCCGACGTGCCCGTCACCGCCGCCGAGCTCGAGCGCGTGTGGCCGGATGACGCGCAGCGCGAGCGCGCGCTGCGATCCCTGCTGCACGACGGGCTCGCGGTCGCCGCCGAGGGCGGGTACCTGCTGCCCTAGCCCGCTCGTGCGGCCCGCGGCGGTTCGCGGCAGACTGGCGGTATGCCGGAGCTGCCAGAGGTGCACGCGCTCGTCGCCGACCTGCGGTCGCGGCTGGTCGGGCGTCAGGTCGCCCGCTTCCAGGCGCTGTCGTTCGCCGCGGTGAAGACCTTCGATCCCCCGCTCGGCGCGCTCGACGGCGGGAGCGTGCTCGACGTGCGCCGGCACGGCAAGTTCCTCGACTTCGCCGTCGACGACCTGCACCTCGTCGTGCACCTCGCCCGCGCGGGCTGGATCAAGTGGCGCAACACCGCGCCCGCGGCATCCGCCGGCCGTCCCGGCAAGGGGCCGCTCGCCGCGCGGCTCGTGCTCGACGAGGGCGACGGCTTCGACATCACCGAGGCGGGCACGAAGAAGAGCCTCGCGATCTACCTCGTACGCGATCCGAGCGAGGTCGAGGGAATCGCCCGGCTGGGACCCGACCCGCTCGAGGGCTACAGCGAGGAGGACTTCGCCGCGCTGCTCGCCCGCAGCGGGCGCGCGCAGATCAAGGGCGTGCTGCGCAACCAGTCGAACATCGCGGGCATCGGCAACGCGTACTCCGACGAGATCCTGCACGTCGCGCGGATGTCGCCGTTCAAGCCCGCCGCCATGACACCCGAGGAGACGCACCGGCTGTTCGAGGCGATGCAGACGACGCTGCGCGACGCGGTCGCGCGCTCCGAGGGGCTCGCCGCGAGCGAGCTCAAGCGCGAGAAGAAGTCGGGCCTGCGCGTACACGGCCGCACGGGCGAGGCCTGCCCGGTGTGCGGTGACACGGTGCGGCAGGTGATCTTCCACGACTCGACGCTGCAGTACTGCCCCACCTGCCAGACGGGCGGCAAGCCGCTCGCCGACCGCGTGCTCTCGCGGCTGCTGAAGTAGCCCAGCGGACACGCCGTGGCAGCCCCGCGCGGGGTTACCGTGGACGGGTGAGGACGACGGGGACTCGCACCCGGACGGAACGGCCGCGGTCGTTCCGCGCACGGCTCGCGCCGCTGCTGGCGGCGCTCGTCGCCGTGCTGGTCGGCGCGCTCGGCGTCGCCCCGGCGGCCGCCGCGCCGAGCGACGACATCGCCGCTCTCGTCAACCAGGAGCGCTGGGCGCAGGGGCTCAACGGGCTCGCCCGCAACCCCGACCTCGACGCCGTCGCCAACGCGTGGGCGCAGCGGATGGCCGCGGAGAACCGGCTGTACCACAACCCCGACGTGGGCACCCAGATCCCCGGCGGCTGGCAGCGCTGGGGCGAGAACGTCGCCGAGGGCTACGACGACGCGGCGGAGATGCACACCGCGTGGATGAACTCCCCCGGGCACCGTGCCAACGTGCTCGGCGACTTCACCGACATCGGCGTCGCCTACGTCGTGGTCAACGGGCACCCCTGGGGCGTGCAGGTGTTCGCCGCGTATCCCGGACACGGTGGCGTCGCGCCGCCCGCGCCCGAGCCCGAGGCCGCGCCCGTTCCGGTGGTGCCGTCGCCGGAGCCGCCTCCCGTCGTGCCCTCGCCCACGCCGACGCCGTCGCCGACGCCCTCCCTCACGCCGACCCCGACGCCCGTGCCGTCGCCGACGCCGAGCGCAGTGACCACCCCGACCGCCGCGCCGACGCCCGCCGCGAACGGCGCCGAGACTCCGGATGCCGCGCCGGTGTCGGCCTCGACCCCGCTGCCCGCCTGGGCGTGGGCGCTGCTCGCGCTGCTCGTGGCGGCCGCCGTCGCCGCGGCCGTGCTCGACGCCAGACGCCGGCGTGGGGCCGGCGCATCCCGGGGGTCCGGGCGGAGGGCCGCGGGCCGTTGGTCAGGAGGGCCGCCGCGGGACTCGGACACCGGGACATCCGGCTGACCGTGCGGCGTCTGCAGGACGCGAGCCGCGACACGCCGCGCGGGAGCGCCTGCCCGCGGCGTGTCCACACACGCCCTCCTACAGACGCCACGCCCGACCGGTCGTGATCGGGAGAGCTCCGCGGAAACGACGAAGCGCCCGCCTCCGGGTGGAGACGGGCGCTGCGGCGTGAGGATCAGTCCTCGTCGTCCTCGTCGTACTGACGGGGCTTCACGTAGGGGTCGGGGTCGCCGGCGTACTGGGCGCCGGCGGCCGCGGCCTGGGATGCGGAGTCGCGCTCCCGCGCCTCGGCGAGCAGCTGCTCGAGCCGCGCCGAGGTCTCGGGGATCGCGTCGGGGATGAACTCCAGCGACGGGGTGAGCCGGATCTGAAGATTGCGGCCCACCTCCTTGCGGAGCATGCCGGTCGCCGCCGTGAGCGCGGCCGCGGTGTCGGCGCGCTCCTCGTCGGAGCCGTAGACGGTGTAGAAGATGCTCGCGTGCTGGAGATCGCCGGTGACGCGCACGTCGGTGATGGTGACGAAGCCGAGCCGGGGATCCTTGATCCCCCGCTCGAGCGCCTTCGCCACGATCACCTTGATGCGGTCCGCGATCTTGCGAGCGCGTGCCGGATCAGCCATTACGCCCTCGGCTTCTCGCGCAGCTCGATCGTCTCGATCTCGTCACCGACACGGATGTCGTTGAACTTGCCGAGTCCGATACCGGCCTCGAAGTCGGTGCGCACCTCGGTGACGTCGTCCTTGAAGCGACGCAGCGACTCGATCGCCAGGTTGTCGCCGACGACGACGCCCTCGCGGATGACCCGCGCCTTGGCGTTGCGGGTGATGGTTCCGCTGCGCACGTAGACACCGGCGATGTTGCCGAACTTGGAGGAGCGGAACACCTCGCGGATCTCCGCGACACCCGACTGGACCTCTTCGAACTCGGGCTTGAGCATGCCCTTGAGCGAGTTCTCGATGTCCTCGAGCGCCGAGTAGATGACCGAGTAGAACCGGATGTCGACACCCTCGCGGTTCGCGCGCTCGCGGGCCTTCTGGTCCGGTCGCACGTTGAACCCGATGATGATGGCGTTGTCGACCGTGGCGAGCGTGACGTCGCTCTCGGTGACCGCGCCGACACCGCGGTGGATGATCCGCAGCTGGACGCTCTCGTCGACCTCGATCTTGAGCAGCGACTCCTCGAGCGCCTCGACGGCACCGGAGACGTCACCCTTGATGATGAGGTTGAGCGACTCGACCTTGCCCTCCTCGAGAGCACGGGTGAAGTCCTCGAGGCTGATGCGCTTGCGGGCCTTGGCCAGCGACGCGTTGCGCTCGACGGCCTCGCGCTTCTCGGCGATCTGACGGGCGGTGCGGTCCTCCTCGGTGACGAGGAAGGTGTCGCCGGCGCGGGGCACCGTCGACAGACCCTGCACCTGCACCGGACGCGACGGCCCGGCCTCGGTGACGGTCTTGCCGTTCTCGTCCATCATCGCCCGGACGCGGCCGTAGGCCGTGCCCGCGACGATCGCGTCGCCGACGCGGAGCGTTCCGGACTGGATGAGCACCGTCGCGACGGCACCGCGGCCCTTGTCGAGCTTCGCCTCGATGGCGACACCGCGCGCGTCCTTGTCCGGGTTCGCGCGCAGGTCGAGACCGGCGTCGGCGGTGAGCAGCACCGCGTCGAGCAGGTCGTCGATACCGCTGCCCTTGAGCGCGGAGACGTTGACGAACATCGTGTCGCCGCCGTACTCCTCGGCGATGAGGCCGAACTCGGTGAGCTGCTGACGCACCTTGGCGGGGTTCGCCCCCTCCTTGTCGACCTTGTTGACCGCGACGACGATCGGCACGCCGGCCGACTGCGCGTGGTTCAGGGCCTCGACCGTCTGCGGCATGATGCCGTCGTCGGCCGCGACCACGAGGATCGCGATGTCGGTGACCTGGGCACCACGGGCACGCATGGCGGTGAACGCCTCGTGACCGGGGGTGTCGATGAAGGTGATGGCGCGCTCGATGCCCTCGTGCTCGGTGCTCACCTGGTACGCACCGATGTGCTGGGTGATGCCACCGGCCTCGCCCGCGACGACGTTCGCGTTGCGGATCGCGTCGAGGAGCTTCGTCTTACCGTGGTCGACGTGACCCATGACGGTCACGACCGGCGGACGCGCCATGAGGTCGGCGTCGTCCTCGTCCTCGAGCTCGGCGTCGAGGTCGATGTCGAAGCCCTCCAGGAGCTCCTTGTCCTCGTCCTCGGGCGAGACGATCTGCACCTTGTAGCCGAGCTCGTCGCCGAGCACCTCGAAGGTGGCCTCGTCGAGCGACTCGGTCGCGGTCGCCATCTCGCCGAGGTGGAAGAGCACCGTGACGAGGTTTCCGGGCTGCACGCTGACGCCCGTCATCGACTCGATCTTGTCGGCGAAGTCCGTGATGGACGCGCCGCGACGCAGGCGGACGACGGTGTTGCCGTCGCCGCGGGGGACGCTGACGCCGCCCAGCGACGGGGCTTCGCGGAGCTCGAACTCCTGCCGCTTCGTACGCTTCGACTTGCGGGCGCGGCTCTTGCCGCCACCACGACCGAACGCACCGGCGGTGCCACCACCGGGACCACGGCCACGACCGCCGCCACCCGCGGGACGCGGGCCGCCGAAGCCGCCACCGGGACGCTGGAAGCCACCAGCGGTGCCCGTACCGGCACCGGCACCACCCGGACGACCGGGACCGCCGGGACGACCGGCGCCACCGGGACGACCGGGGCCGCCGGGACGACCGGTGCCCGCCGCAGCGGGCTGGCCGGGACGCGGCGAGCCGGGACGCGGAGGACGCGGGATCGCGTTCGGGGTCGGGCGCTGGCCCATGCCCTGCTGCGAGGCGAAGGGGTTGTTGCCGGGACGCGGACGACCCATGCCCTGCGACGACGCGTAGGGGTTGTTGCCCGGACGGGGCTGACCCGGACGCGGGATCGCGGAGGGACGCGGGATGTTCGACGCGGCGTCGCCCGGGGTCGGCGCAGCCGGACGCGGGGCGCCCGGACGCGGGCCGTCGCCACCGGCGGCGGGACGCTGCTGCTGCGGCTGGGCCGGAGCGGCGGGGGTCGACGCGGCGGGACGGGCGGGGGTCTGACGCGCGGGAGCCGCAGGAGCGGCGGGCGCCTCAGGGGCCGGCGCCGGCGCAGCCGCGGCGGGCTTGGCCGGAGCGGGCGGGGTCGGACGGGCCGACGCGGGGGTCGGAGCCTTGGCCTTCGGCGCGGCGGGAGCCGCGGGCTTGGCGGGCGCAGCGATGCCCTCGGCCTCGAGCGCGGCCTTCAGGCGCCGCGCCACGGGGGGTTCGATCGAGGACGACGGTCCCTTGACGAACTGCCCCATCTCCTTGAGCTTCTCAAGGGCCTTCTTGCTGTCGATGCCGAGCTCGCTCGCGATCTCGTGCACGCGTGGTTTAGCCACAGATTTCTCCTGTCTCGGGCCTACTCCGAGTCAGGAGCAGACGCCTAGTCGTTGACGGGTCTCATTTCGAGCCGCTCATCAGTTGTCCATTTGCCGTTCAGCCTGTTCTGTAGGTCAGCTGTCGAGAGATTCGCGATCCTCAGGCTCCGCCCGAAGGCCTTGCGCTGGATCGCGAGGGTGAAGCACTCGGGTGAAGGATGCAACCACGCGCCACGGCCCGGCATGGTCGCACGATCGTCGATCACGACTTCCGAGTCCTGCGCCACGACTCGAAGGAGTTCGGAGCGGGAGGCGCGCAGGCGACAGCCCACGCAAGTTCTAACGGGCTCCATGGTACCCCTATTCCCGTCCGGCTCCACCCGACGGGCGGATGCCGCGCGACGGAGTTTCAACTACTCCTGCGTCGAATCCGGCTGGATGTCGATCCTCGCGCCCGTCAGCTTCGCGGCGAGGCGGGCGTTCTGGCCCTCCTTGCCGATCGCGAGCGACAGCTGGTAGTCGGGCACGAGCGCGCGCACGGCGCGCAGCGACTCGTCGACGACGTAGGCGCGGGTGACCTTGGCGGGCGAGAGGGCGTTCGCGACGAAGGTCGGGAGGTCCTCGGAGAAGTCGACGATGTCGATCTTCTCGTTGTTCAGCTCCGCCGTCACCGCTCGGACGCGCTGGCCCAGTTCGCCGATGCAGGCGCCCTTGGCGTTGACGCCCGGCTCCTTCGCGCGCACGGCGATCTTCGTGCGGTGGCCGGCCTCGCGGGCGAGCGAGGCGATCTCGACGACGCCGTTCGCGATCTCCGGCACCTCGAGCGCGAAGAGCTTGCGCACGAGCGACGGATGAGTGCGCGAGACCGTGATCGACGGGCCCTTCATGCCCTTCGAGACGCTCGTGACGTACACGCGGATGCGCGAGCCGTGGCGGTACTCCTCGCCGGGCACCTGCTCCTCGGGCGGCAGGATCGCCTCGATCGTGCCGAGGTCGACGTGCACCATCTTGGGGTTCGGCCCCTGCTGGATGACGCCGGCGACGATGTCGCCCTCGCGGCCGCGGAACTCGCCGAGGATGCGGTCGTCGCCGATGTCGCGGAGCCGCTGGTTGATCACCTGCTTGGCGGCGAACGCGGCGATGCGGCCGAAGCCGCTGGGGCTGTCGACGGCTTCGCCGATGACGTCGCCGTTCTCGTCCACCTCGGCGACGTAGACGGTCACGTGACCGGTCTTGCGGTCGAGCTCCACACGGGCGCGCTTGGGCTCCGCATCGGAGGTCCCCGCGTTCTCAGCCGTGTGCTTGAGGTAGGCGGTCAGGATCGCTTGCTCGATGATCCTCACGAGCTCGTCGAACGGGATCTCCCGCTCGCGCTCCATGAGGCGCAGCACGCTCAGGTCGATGTCCACCGAGGGCCTCCACTATTCAGATCTGATGCCCGCCGGACGTGCGCGGGCAGAGATTCAGGATAGTCGATGAGGGCGCTCCGCTCATCCGGCATCCACCTGCCGCACGAGCCGCGCGAACACGACGAGGTTGTCGGTGTAGTGCCCGCTCGCCGCGTCGAACGCGCCGTCGCACGTGATCAGGCGCAGTTCCGGAGCGGCCGTCGCGCCGTACACGTCATCCGTCGGGAAGTCCGCCTTCGCGCTCCGCGAGCTCTCGTAGACCTCGAACTCGAGCCGCTCCCCCGCCTCCGTCGTCACCTCGATCACGTCTCCGCTACTGAGTTCGCCGAGCCGCGCGAACACCGCCGGCGCGGTCGCGGAGTCGACGTGCCCGGCGACGATGGCCGGGCCGACCTGGCCCGGCATGACGCCGCCGGAGTACCACCCCGCGGCCTCGAAGCGGGCGGGCGCCTGCAGGCGGCCGTCCTGCCCCAGGCCGAGCTCGTCGAGGTCGCTGGCGACGCCGACCGCGGGGATCTCGACTCGGACGGGAGCGGAGGGCGCGGATGCCGCGGGCCGCGGGTCCTGCAGCCGTCCGGCGGCCGCCGTGGAGATCGCGGCCACCGCCGGCGCCGCGACGACGCGGTCCTCGGGCTGCTGCGCGCCGGGAGGCGCAAGCAGGAGCCCCATGAGGAGCGCGGCCGCGGAGCCGGCCGGCCCCGCGACGAGGGCGGTCTGGGTGCGCGGGGGCAGCGCCTGCCGGGGGGCGGCGTGCCGGCCGCGCCGTCGAACGTGGTTACTCACGCCTACACCGCGAGGAGGGCGCCGCGCGGCACCGCGAGCGACGGCGCGGACTCCGCCTGGGCGAGCCAGCCGCCGCCGGTGTCGACGCCGCCGATCGGTCGCTGCGCGGTCGCGGCGCTGTCGACCACCGCGGTCGCGGTGAGGCCGCCGTCGGCGGTGTCGAGCACGAGCAGGGTGGAGACGGTGCCCGCGGCGAGATCGACGTCCGCGCTCGCGCTCGCGCCGCCGCTGCCGGAGAGTTCGACGGTCCTGGTGCCCGCCGGGAGGGCCGCGTAGCCGGATGCCTCGCCCGTGTCCGCCTGTTCGGCCAGCACCTCGCCGGCCGTGGTGCGCACGGTCACCGGGTCGGACACCGTCGACGCCTGCAGCACGCGCACGCGGGCCTGTCCCTCAGCGGGCGGGGTGAGGTCGTCCTCGAAGACCGACGCCTGCAGTGCGTCGTTCGGGCCGTAGGCGGCGACGGTCAGCGCGCGGCCCGCCGTGACGTCGATCGCGGCGCTGATCACGGGCGGCGCCGACGCGGGGTCGGTACCCGCCGGGATCATGCTGATCGTGTAGCCGCCGGGCTCGAGCTCCTGGTACGCGGAGACGACGCCGTACCCGACATCCGTCAGCTCGAACGACCCGCCCGCGTCGGCGGCGACGACGACGTCGACCTCGGCGGTGTCGGGCGAGAGGTGCGCCAGGCGCAGCAGTCCGCCCTCCTCGACCGCGGCGGCCGGGGCGGGCACGAGGGCGGCGAGCAGGGCGCCCAGCGCGAGGGCGGCTCCGGCGGCGGCGGGACGGGAGGGCATGGCGATCCTTCCGAGGAGCGGCTGTCCCTTGCGTCGTGCCCGCAGGCCGCCGGACCCAAACAGGGTCGGCTGCGGCTCTCAGGCCGATCGGAGGATCAGGCCGACCGGAGGATCGGTGGTCGAGGCTTTCCCAGGAGCGGAGCGTCAGCGCTGCGGAAGCGCCAGGTGGTAGCCCTCGCGCACCGACGGGAGGCGCCGGCCGTGCAGCATCCGCTCGCCCATCGCGCGCATGCGGCGCGAGAGGCCCCAGCCCGTGACGCGGGCGAGCGACTCCACGACGATGTCGGTGCTCATCTTCGACTCGCCGACGACCCGCTCCGTGAACGTGATGGGCGTCTCGGCGACCCGCAGCCCGCGCTCCAGCGCGCGCCACAGCAGGTCCACCTGGAAGCAGTAGCCCTGGCTCGCCACCGTCTCGAGCTCGATCGTGCGCAGCGCGCTCGCGCGGAAGACGCGATAGCCGCCGGTCGCGTCGCGCACGTCGATGCCGAGCGCGATCCGGGTGTAGGTGTTGCCGCCGCGGCTCAGCAGCTCGCGGCGCAGCGGCCAGTTCTCGACCCGGCCGCCGGGCACCCAGCGGCTGCCGAGCACGAGGTCGTGCTCCTCGAGCAGCCCGAGCATCCGGGGCAGGTCCTCCGGGTGGTGCGAGCCGTCGGCGTCGAGTTCGACGATCGCAAAGTAGTCGCGCTCGAGACCCCAGGCGAAGCCCGCCCGGTACGCCCCGCCGAGTCCGTTCTTCTCGCTGCGGTGCAGCACGTGCACCTCCGGATGCCGGGCGGCGAGGGCGTCGGCGAGGTCTCCGGTTCCGTCGGGCGAGTTGTCGTCGACGACGAGCACGTGCGCGTCGACCGGCAGCGCGAGCACGCGCTCGACGATCGGCGTGATGTTCTCGCGCTCGTTGTACGTGGGGATGACGACGAGGCAGTGCGGCATGCTCACCTGCTTTCCGGAACGCCCGACTGACCTTCTATGTAACCCGGTCGGCTCGCCGCGATCCTGGGGTTGCCTGGGAACGGGGCAGGAACGACCATCAGCCCGGCAGTGACGAGGGGTCGAGCACCGGGTGGCCGCCGAGGGTGTCCGTGGTGAGCAGCGCCGCGCCGAGCGCGAGCCACGCGTCGCCGTAGTAGCCCGGGTACCGCACCCCCAGGTCGAGCGCGCGGCGGAGATCCGCGGCCGCGTCGGCTTCGCGCCCGGCGGCGCCGAGTGCCGCGGCGCGTGCGATGTACCCGAGCGGGTGCTGTTCGTCGGAGAGCGGCGTGCCGTCCAGCGCGAGCACCATCGGCAGCGCGGATCCGCTCCCGAGTGCGGGCAGCAGCGACGCGGCCCTGGCTCGGTCGGCGGCGGCCGGTGACTCCGCATGCCGGATCGGCAGCCGCGCGGCGTCGTAGGAGTAGCGGATGCCGGGCCCGGGCTCGGCCGCCGGTTCGGCACGCCCGTCGGGGTGCACGAGCGCCCAGTCGGGAGGCAGCGGCGAGTCGAGGAGTCGCTCGGCGACGGCGGCCGATCCCGCGGCGAGCTCGGCCCACCGCGGGTCGCCGGACGCGCGGCCGAGCACGGCGTAGGCGGCGGGCGAGGCGTAGCTGGGGTTGTACGGAACGGGACCGCGCGGGCGGCGCGCCCAGGTGCCCGGCAGCAGCACGCGCCCGGCATCCGTCGGCATCGTGAGCCCGTCGAGCACGGCGGCGGCGAGGGCGAGGCCGTCGTCGCAGAGGTCGTCGCGGCCGAACCTCTCCCCCGCGAGCACGAGCGCGCGGGCGGCGTCGAGGTCGGCGTCGCTCGCGGGCTCGGCATCCGTCACGGCGCCGGCCCAGTGCCACGACAGGAGGGCGTCAGTCCGCTGCAGGTGCAGCCTGGTCCACTGCCAGACGAGCTCGGTGCGGCGCTCGTCGGCGGTCGCGACCGCGAGCAAGAGGGCGTACGCCTGCCCCTCGCTGACCGTGTCGCCGCGCTGGTCGTGCCGCACGACGCGGCCGTCGGGGGCGAGGTGGCGCGCGAAGAACCGGTCGGTGAGGTGCGCGACCACGCCTACCGGCTCCGTCACGGCATCAGGCGGAGGCGCTGAGGTCGGCGCGCACGCGGTCGGCGATCTCGGTGAGCGGCACCTGGGTGCGCTCGCCCGAACGACGGTCCCACAGCTCGACGACGCCGTCGGCGACGCCGCGACCGACGATGACGATCGTCGGCACCCCGAGCAGCTCCGCGTCGCCGAACTTCACGCCGGGCGAGACCTTCGGCCGGTCGTCGTAGAGCACGTCGAGCCCGTGGGCGTCGAGCTGGTCGACGAGGAACGCGGCCGACGAGAACACCGCCTCGTCCTTGCCGGTGGCGATGACGTGCACGTCGAAGGGCGAGACCTCGCGGGGCCAGATGAGGCCCTTCTCGTCGTTGTTCGTCTCGGCGATGATCGCGAGCACGCGGGTGACGCCGATGCCGTACGAGCCCATCGTGACGGTGACGAGCTTGCCGTTCTCGTCGAGCACCTTGAGGCCGAGGGCCTCGGCGTACTTGCGGCCGAGCTGGAAGACGTGGCCGATCTCCATGCCGCGGGCGGTCTCGATGGGGCCGGAGCCGTCGGGCGCGGGGTCGCCCTCGCGCACCTCGGCGGCCTCGATGAAGCCGTCGCCCGTGAAGTCGCGACCCGCCACGAGACCGAAGACGTGCTTCTCGTGCTCGTTCGCGCCGGTGACCCACGCGGTGCCGTCGACGATGCGGGGGTCGAGGAGGAACCGGATGTCGGTCGCGGAGTCCTCGCCGAGCACGGGCCCAAGCGCAGACCACGGCCCGATGTAGCCCTTGACGAGGTCGGCGACCTTGTCGAAGTCCTCCTCGGTGGCGGGCTCGACCTCGGCGGGGGCGAAGGCGACCTCGACGCGCTTCATGTCGACCTCGCGGTCGCCGGGCACGCCGACGACGACGAGCTCGCGGCGCCCGTCGAGGTGGGTGAGCGCGAGCACGACGTTCTTGAGGGTGTCGGATGCCTGCCAGGGGCGGTCCTCGCGCGGGTACTCCGCGTTGAGCAGCTCGACGAGGGTCGCGATCGTGGGGGTGCCGGGGCTGTCGAAGACGGTCGGCGCGGGGGCGCCCGTCGCGTCGACGGGCTCGGGGATCTGCGTCGTGTACGCCTCGACGTTCGCGGCGTAGCCGCCGGCCGAGCGCACGAACGTGTCCTCGCCGACGGGGGTGGGGTGCAGGAACTCCTCGCTGCGCGAGCCGCCCATCGCACCGGCATCCGCCTGCACGATGACGTACTCGAGACCGAGGCGGGCGAAGATGCGCTCGTAGGCGTCGCGCTGCGCCTGGTAGCTCCGGTCGAGACCCTCGTCCGTGTGGTCGAAGGAGTACGCGTCCTTCATCGTGAACTCGCGGCCGCGCAGCAGGCCCGCGCGGGGTCGCGCCTCGTCGCGGTACTTGTCCTGGATCTGGAAGATCGTGAGAGGCAGGTCCTTGTACGAGGAGTACAGGTCCTTGACGAGGAGGGTGAAGACCTCCTCGTGCGTGGGCGCGAGCAGGTAGTCGGCGCCCTTGCGGTCCTTGAGCCGGAAGATGCCGTCGCCGTACTCGGTCCACCGGCCGGTCGCCTCGTAGGGCTCACGCGGCAGCAGCGCGGGGAACAGCACCTCCTGCGCGCCCGCGCGCTCCATCTCCTGGCGGATGATCCGCTCGACCTTGGCGCGCACGCGCAGCCCGAGCGGCAGCCAGGCGAAGACCCCCGGCGCCTGGCGGCGGATGTACCCGGCGCGCACGAGGAGCCGGTGGCTCGTCACCTCGGCGTCGGACGGGTCCTCGCGCAGCGTGCGGACGAAGAGCTGGGACAGGCGCGTTGACACCCCGCAATCCTACTGAGCGGGCCGGATGCCTCCGCCGTCACCGGTTCCGCTCAGCCGCCGCCCCCAGCATGGCGGGTATGACGACGGTGGCGGAGAACCTGGTGGCGTTGCTCGAGGCGAACGGCGTGAGCCGGGTATGGGGTGTCGCGGGCGACTCGCTCAACGGGGTCACCGACGCGATCCGGAACTCCTCTATCGAGTGGACGCCGGTGCGCCACGAGGAGGGCGCGGCATTCGCGGCGGCGGGCGAAGCGGCCGTGACCGGGGCGCTCGCGGTGTGCGCCGGCAGCAGCGGCCCCGGCAACACGCACCTGGTGAACGGTCTCTACGACGCGCAGCGCAGCCGGGTGCCGGTGCTCGCGATCGCGGCGCACATTCCCGGGAGCGAGCTCGGCTCCGGGTACTTCCAGGAGACGCAGCCGACGGACCTCTTCCGCGACTGCAGCGTGTACTGCGAGCTCGCGGCGACGCCGGAGCAGCTGCCGCGCGTGTTCGAGATCGCGATCCGCACGGCGCTCGAGAAGCGGGGCGTCGCCGTCGTCGTGCTGCCGCCCGAGGTCGCCCTCGCCGCCGCGGCGGACGAGCGGGTCATCCGCATCCGGCCGAGCCGCTCCGCCGTGCTGCCTGCGGAGGAGGACCTGCGCGAGGCGGCGGCCGTGCTCAACCGGGCGTCGCGCGTCACGATCCTCGCCGGCGCCGGCGTGGAGGGAGCCCACGACGAACTCGTCGCGACCGCCGACCGGCTCGCCGCCCCGGTCGTGCACGCGCTGCGCGGCAAGGAGTTCGTCGAGTACGACAACCCGTTCGACGTCGGCATGACCGGGCTGCTCGGCTTCGCCTCCGGGTACCGGGCCATGGAGCGCTGCGACGTGCTGCTCGTCGTCAGCAGCGACCTGCCCTATGTGCAGTTCTATCCGGAGCACGCCGCCGTCGTGCAGCTCGACGTGCGCGGCGAGCACATCGGGCGACGGGTGCCCGTCGAGGTCGGACTGGTCGGCACGACGAAGGAGACGCTCACGGCGCTCCTCCCCCTCCTCGAGGGCGACCGCTCCCGCGACCACCTCGACGACGCGCTCGAGCACTACCGCCGCACCCGCCGAGGCCTCGACGAGCTGACGGAGCCGACCCGGCGCGGCGCGCTGCGGCCGGAGCACCTCACGCGGGTGCTCGACGAGGTGGCATCCGACGACGCGGTCTTCCTGCCCGACGTCGGTACGCCGGTGATCTGGGGGTGCCGCTACCTGACGATGAACGGGCGACGCCGGATGCTCGGCTCGTTCTGGCACGGCACGATGGCCGCCGCCACGCCGCTCGCGGCGGGAGTGCAGGCCGCCGACCGGGGCCGGCAGGTCATCGCCATGGCGGGCGACGGCGGACTCGCGATGCTGCTCGGCGAGCTGCTGACGCTGCGGCACAACCGGTTGCCGGTGAAGGTCGTGGTCTACAACAACTCCTCGCTCGCGTTCGTCGACCTGGAGATGAAGGCGGCCGGGTTCGTGACCCATGCCACGGCGCTCGACGCCACGGACTTCGCGGCGATCGCGACGGCGATGGGACTGCACGGCGAGCGGGTCGAGCGCTCCGAGGAGCTGCGGCCCGCGCTCGAGCGCGCGCTCGCCCACGACGGTCCCGCGGTGGTCGACGTCGTGGTCGAACCGCAGGAGCTCTCTCTGCCGCCGAGCATCACCGCGGAGCAGGCGAAGGGGTTCGCGCTCTACGCGCTGCGCACGGTGCTCGCCGGCAACGGGCGGGAGCTGATCGACCTCGCGCGCGCCAACCTCAAGCAGGTGTTCTGACGCTCAGGCGAGCACGACGGGTTCGAGCGTCGGCCGCTTGGGCGTGCGTCCGTCGCCGGACGAGCGGCCGCTGAGCCGGCGGCCGAGCCACGGCAGCACGTACTCCCGGTAGTAGCCCGCCGTGCGTCTGGCCGGGGCGCCGGGCGCGGCGGCGGCGACCTCGTCGACGCCCCACTCCGGCGGCACCGGAACGTCGAGCGCTCGCAGCACGTTGGCGGCGACGCGGGCGTGCCCGGCGGGACCGAGGTGCAGCAGGTCCTCGGACCAGTAGCGGATGTCGCGCAGGCCCTCGTCGCCGAAGTTGTCGACGACCGTGACGGCGGCGGGCAGGTCGCGGGACAGCAGCTCACGGGTCATCCGCCGGCCTCGGGTCGACATGATGCGGCCCATCGGCAGGTGCGCGGACGGGTCTCCGCCGCTCAGCAGCAGCACGTGGGCGCCACTGTCGGCGATGCGGGCGACGGCGTCGTGCAGCCGGTCGACGACCGCTGCCATGTCGATGCGCGGGCGCATGATGTCGTTGCCGCCGCCGTTGATGCTCACGAGATCGGCGCCGAGCGCGATCGCGG
Source organism: Desertivibrio insolitus (assembly GCF_017355965.1). Lineage (GTDB taxonomy): Bacteria > Actinomycetota > Actinomycetes > Actinomycetales > Microbacteriaceae > JAFIQW01. The sequence goes on along the minus strand of NZ_JAFIQW010000004.1, from coordinate 40,735 downwards.
CGTCGACCTGCTCCTCGACGATCGGGCCGAGCTTGCGGCCCCGGATCGCGAGGTTCGCGTAGCGGAACTCCTCGGGAGCGGCGTGCCGGGCGAGCCCGATCGCAACGAGGTCGGCCCAGCCCCGCTCCGAGCCGTCGGGCAGCACGTCGCCGACGCCCTCGGTGAAGCTGTCGCCGATCGCGACGAGACTGCGGAACACGGGCCTGCTAGGCGGTGACGACCTGAGGCGTGCCGGTGGCGCCCGCCGGCATCTCGGCGGCGAGGCGGTTCGCCTCGGCGATCAGCGTCTCGACGATCTCCGACTCCGGCACGGTCTTGATCACCTCGCCCTTGACGAAGATCTGTCCCTTGCCGTTGCCGGATGCCACGCCGAGGTCGGCCTCGCGGGCCTCACCCGGACCGTTGACGACGCAGCCCATGACGGCGACGCGCAGCGGGACGCTCATGCCCTGCAGGCCCTCGGTGACGTTCTCGGCGAGCGAGTAGACGTCGACCTGGGCGCGACCGCACGAGGGGCAGGAGACGATCTCGAGCTTGCGCTCGCGCAGGTTGAGCGACTGCAGGATCTGCAGGCCGACCTTGACCTCCTCGACGGGCGGCGCGGAGAGCGAGACGCGGATCGTGTCGCCGATGCCCTCCGACAGCAGGATGCCGAACGCCGTCGCGCTCTTGATCGTGCCCTGGAACGCGGGGCCCGCCTCGGTGACGCCGAGGTGCAGCGGCCAGTCGCCGCGCTCGGCGAGCAGCCGGTACGCCTTCACCATGACGATCGGGTCGTTGTGCTTGACCGAGATCTTGAAGTCGTGGAAGTCGTGCTCCTCGAACAGGCTCGCCTCCCACACGGCGCTCTCGACGAGCGCCTCGGGGGTGGCCTTGCCGTACTTCTGCAGCAGGCGCGGGTCGAGGGAGCCGGCGTTCACGCCGATACGGATCGAGACGCCCGCCTCCTTGGCGCGGCGCGCGATCTCGCCGACCTGGTCGTCGAACTTTCGGATGTTGCCGGGGTTCACGCGCACGGCGGCGCAGCCGGCGTCGATCGCCGCGTAGACGTAGTTCGGCTGGAAGTGGATGTCGGCGATCACCGGGATCTGGCTCTTCTTCGCGATGATCGGAAGGGCCTCGGCGTCGTCGCGGCTCGGCACGGCGACGCGCACGATGTCGCATCCGGAGGCCGTGAGCTCGGCGATCTGCTGCAGCGTCGCGTTGATGTTCGGCGTCGGCGTCGTGGTCATCGACTGCACGCTCACCGGGGCGTCGCCGCCGACGAGCACCTTGCCCACCTTGATCTGCCGCGACTTGCGGCGGGGGCTCAGGACTTCGGGGACCTTCGGCATACCGAGATTCACTGCTGGCACGCCGAGAAGTTTAGGACCGGGCGGTGGGCGATCGCTGGACGGCGCGACCGCCCGGAGCGGCGTCAGAGGATGCTGACCGGGTTCACGATGTCCGCGTAGATGAGCAGCAGGCTCATGCCGCCGAACAGGAGGACGACGGCGAACGTGATCGGGATGATCTTCGCCGTGTCGACGGGGCCGGGGTCGGGGCGGCGGAAGAGCTTCGCGAAGAAGCGGCGGACGCCCTCGATCACCGCGCCGGCGACGTGACCGCCGTCGAGCGGCAGCAGCGGGATGAGGTTGAAGACGAACAGCGCGATGTTGAGGCTCGCGAGGAGCCCCAGCAGGTAGGAGATGCGCTCGACGATCGGGATGGTGTCGAGGCTCGTGATCTCCCCCGCGATGCGGCCGACGCCGACGATGCTCATCGGCCCCTCGGGGTCGCGCTCCTCCGTGCCGAACGCGGCCTGCGCGATGTCGACGAGCCGCTCGGGAAGGGTGAGCACGATCCCGGCGACGCGCACGATGTTGTCGCCGACGGCGGGCAGCACCTCGGATGCGGGCTGGCGGACGATCTCGTAGGCCGGCCCGATCCCGACGAAGCCGACCTGCTGGGTGACGGGAGCGCCGGAGGCGTCCTCGACGAGGGCGCCGGACGAGTCGGTGACGTAGCGCTCGGAGAGGAGCGGGGTCACCGTGGCATCCGTCGTCTCGCCCTCGCGCACGATCGTGAACTCGAGCGGGTCTCCGGCGGACTCGCGGATGAGGGCGGTCGCCTGGTTCCAGGACGTGATGGCCGTGCCGTCGATGGCCTCGATCCGGTCGCCGGGCAGGAGACCCGCCGCGTTGCCGGGCGCCTCGGTGTCGCCGCTCTGGCAGGTCTGGCGCTCGCTGGTCGCTGGCAGCACGCACTCCTGCACGTTGCCGATCGTCGTGGAGGGGGTCTGGATGCCGAAGAGGCAGAGCACGACGGCGTAGAGCACGACGCCGATCAGCAGGTTCATGACCGGCCCGCCGAGCATCACGACGATGCGCTTGAGCACGGGCAGCCGGTAGAAGGTGCGGGCCTCCTCGCCCTCCGGCACGGTCTCGGCGCTCGCGGTGCGGGCGTCCTGCACCAGGGTCTGGAAGAACCCGGTGCTCGCGGTGCGCGCCTTGCCGCCGGCCTTCGCCGGCGGGTACATGCCTGCCATGGAGATGTAACCGCCGAGCGGGATCGCCTTGAGGCCGTACTCCGTCTCGCCGCGCCGGAAGGAGAACAGGGTGCGGCCGAAGCCGATCATGTACTGACCGACCCGCACGCCGAAGAGCTTGGCAGGCACGAGGTGACCGATCTCGTGGAGACCGATCGAGACGATGACGCCGATCAGCACCACCACGATGCCGAGGACGTACAGGAGGGCGGCTTCCACGCGGAGAAGGGTAGCCGTAACGATCCGCTGAGTCTGCTGTACGCCCCTCAGGACGGCGGGGATATGGTGGGGATGATGAGCGGAGACACTGCGACTTCCGCCGCCTCCGAATTGACGGGCGAGATCGTCGGCGGACGATTCCGGCTCGATTCGATGCTGGGGCGCGGGGGCATGGCATCCGTGTACCGGGCGACGGACACGCTCCTCGGGCGTGCCGTCGCGATCAAGCTGTTCCGCTCCGACCCGACCGACGAGGACGATGCCCGGCGCCGTCACGAAGAGGTCCAGCTGCTCGCGAGCCTCAACCACCCCGCGCTCGTCACCCTGTTCGACGCCGGCGAGGAGCTCGCCGCGTCCTCGGGGCCCCGCTCCTACCTGGTCATGGAACTCGTCGAGGGCCCGGACCTGCGCCACCGGCTCCAGCAGGGCGCTCTCCCGGCCTCCGAGGTGGGTCTCATCGGGGCCGACGTCTGCGACGCGCTCGCGTACACGCATCACCGCGGCGTCGTGCACCGCGACGTCAAGCCCGCGAACATCCTCCTGCCCTCCCGCGGCACCGGCACCGGCACCCGCGCGAAGCTCGCCGACTTCGGCATCGCCCGCCTGATCGACGCCGCGCGGATGACCGGCACGGGCGCCGTCATCGGCACCGCGAGCTACCTCTCCCCCGAGCAGGCCGTCGGCGGGGACGTCACCGGCGCGAGCGACGTCTACTCGCTCGGTCTCGTGCTCGTCGAGGCCCTCACCGGGCAGCGCGCGTTCCCCGGCACGGCCGTCTCGGCCGTGGCGGCCAGGCTCAACCGCGACCCCGACATCCCCGACTACGTGGGCGACGCCTGGCGCGTGCTGCTGCGCGCGATGACCGCACGCGACGCCGCCGACCGCCCGAGCGCGGCCGACGCGGCGAAGAGCCTGCGCGCCCTCGTCGCCGAGGCGGCCGACGTGCCGGATGCCACCGTGCGCCTTCCCGTCACGGGCGCGCCCTCGTCGCCGCTGTCCTCCGACACCGGCTTCCAGCGGGAGCGCGAGTCGCTACCGCCCGCCCCGCAGTCCCCGGCCGACATCGACACCGCGGCGATGGCCGCGACACAGGCGCACGCCGCGCCCACGCCGGTGCGCCGCCCGGGCAGCGACAACGACACCCTCCTCCTCGACGCCGTCAAGCCGGTCGATGCGGAGCCGAAGCGGGAGCGTCGCGGCGGATGGCACCGCCGGGTGATCGCGATCGCCGTCGCCGCCCTCGTGCTCGTCGTCGGCGGAGCCGTGACCGGCCTCCTGCTGGTGAACCAGCAGGACGAGCCCGCGCGCTCGCTGCAGCAGAACTACCCCGTCGTGGACGGCGACCTCGGCAGCGACCTGCAGCAGCTCCAGGAGGCGGTGGAGCCGTGAAACGCCTCCTGATCGCGCTGCCGCTCGCCGGCATGCTCGCGCTCGCAGGCTGCGCCACGGAGCAGCCGCCGGAGTACGACCTCTCGACCGCGCAGGGCCTGCAGACCCAGGTGTACGCCGTCAGCGACCTCGCGGCGCAGGCCAAGCATCCAGAGGCGCTCGCGAAGCTCGACGAGCTGAGCGCGGCGGCCGGGGCCGCTCTGTCCGCCGGTCGGATCGACCAGGCCCGGTACGACCGGATCATGCTCGCGATCGAGCAGGTGCGCGGCCGGCTCGGCACGATCATCGCGAGCGGTGAGAAGGCGGCCCTCGAGCAGCAGCTGCAGGAGCAGCAGCGGCGGCTCGAGGAGCAGCAGGCCGAGATCGACGAGCAGCAGCGGCAGCAGCAGCAGCAGCAGTCCCCCGGCGGCTCGGGCGACGATTCGGGCGGCGACGACGTGGCGCCGATCGACGAGGACGTCGAGGCCGAAGTCGAGGAGAAGCTCGAGAAGGCGAAGGACGAGGCGGAGAAGAAGGCCGAGGAAGCCGAGAAGAAGGCCGAGGAAGCCAAGCAGAAGGCCGAGGAGCAGGCCGAGAAGCAGCAGGGGAAGAACGACGACTAGTCCGCACCGCCGCGCCGTCGCGCGCGGCCTGATCGCCCTGCCCCTCGCCACGATGCTCGCGCTGTCGGGCTGCTCGACCGACGGCGCCGCATCCGACTACGACCTCGCCACCGCGGAGCAACTCCAGTCGCAGGTCTACACCGTCAGCGACCTCGCAGCGCAGTCGAAGCACGCGGAGGCGCTGACCGCTCTCGACGAGATCGTGGCCGCCGCGGAGGCGGCGCTGTCGTCCGGCAAGATAGACCGCGCCCGCTACGACCGGATCATGCTCGCGGTCGAGCAGGTGCGCGGCACGCTGGGCACGATCATCGCCGAGGCGGAGCGCGCCGCGCTCGAGCAGCAACTGGCCGATCAGCAGGCGGAGCTGGACGAGCAGCAGAGCAGCGGCGGTACCGAGGACGACGCCTCAGGCGGAGGCACGGAGGACGACTCCGGCGACGAGGATTCCGGCGACGACGAGACGTCGGGCAACGACGACTCGGGCACCGGCAACAGCGGAAACGGGAACTCGGGCAGCGGGAACTCCGGCAACGGGAACACCGGCAACTCGGGCAACGGGAACTCCGGCAACGGCAACTCGGGGAACGGCGGCCCGGCCGGTCAGCCCTCTCCCTCGGCGTCCCCGGCGCCCTCCTCGCCCTCACCGTCTCCGTCCGCCGGCACGGGCGAGGACGGCGACGACGACTGATCGCCCGGGCGCGGCTAGCGCCCGAGCAGCGCGTCCGCCTCGGCGCGGGCCCAGCGCTCCGCGTCGAGCACGCCCTCGAGGCTGACCTCTCCCCCGTCGTGACGGTCAACCACGCGCGCGACCGTCTCGACGATGTCGAGATACCCGATGGCCCCGGCGTGGAACGCCTGCACGGCCTGCTCGTTCGCGGCGTTGAACACCGCGGGGTAGGTGCCGCGGGCCTCGCCGACGCGCTTGGCGAGCGCGACCGCCGGGAACGCGTCGCCGTCGAGCGGCTCGAACGTCCACGAGCTGGCGGTGGTCCAGTCGAGCGGGGCGCCGACGCCCGCGACCCGGTTCGGCCAGTCGAGCCCGAGCGAGATCGGCAACCGCATGTCGGGCGGCGAGCACTGGGCGATGGTGGAACCGTCGACGAACTCGACCATCGAGTGGACGATCGACTGCGGGTGCACGGTCACGTCGATCCGGTCGTACGGCACCCCGAAGAGCAGGTGGGCCTCGATCACCTCGAGACCCTTGTTGACGAGCGTCGAGGAGTTCGTCGTGACGACGAGCCCCATGTCCCACGTCGGGTGCGCCAGCGCCTCCCGCGGAGTGACGTTCCGCAGCGATTCCCGGCTGCGACCGCGGAACGGGCCGCCGGATGCCGTGAGCACGAGCCGCCGCACCTCCGCAGCGGTGCCGGAGCGCAGCGCCTGCGCGATCGCGGAGTGCTCCGAATCGACCGGCACGATCTGCCCGGGAGTGGCGAGCCCCGTCACGAGGTCGCCGCCGACGATGAGGCTCTCCTTGTTGGCGAGCGCGAGCGTCGTGCCCTTCTCCAGCGCGGCGAGCGTCGGGAGCAGCCCGACGGAGCCGGTGATGCCGTTGAGCACGACGTCGGCGTCCACGTCGCGCACGAGCTGCGCCGCCTCGTCGGCTCCGAACGCGGTGTGCTCGACGCCGAAGCGTTCCGCCTGCTCCGCGACGGTGGCGCGGTTGCTGCCCGCGGCGAGGCCGACGACCTCGAAACGGTCGCGGTTCGCCGCGATGACGTCGAGCGCCTGCGTGCCGATGGAGCCTGTCGAGCCGAGGATCAGGACGCGACGGGCACCCATCAGGTGGTGCCGAGGATGTCGACGACGAAGACGATCGTGTCGGTGCCCGCGATCCCGGCCTGCTCGTTGCCGGCCTCGCCGTAGCCCTGGTCCGGCGGCACGATGATCACGACCTGCGAGCCGGCGGTCTGCCCGACGAGCCCGTCGCGGAAGCCGGCCACGACGCCCTGCACCTGGAAGGACGAGGGCTCCCCGCGCTCCCAGCTCGAGTCGAACGCCTCGCCGGTGGTCCAGTTGACGCCGGTGTAGTGCACGCTCACGGTGCTCTGATCGGTGACGGTGGGTCCGTCGCCGCGCTTGAGCACCTCGGTCGACGTCGTCGTCGGCGGGGTCGCGCCCTCGGGGATGGTCAGGGTCGGCGTGCCGTCCTCGGCGAGCTCGACCTCGGGGAACCCGGCCTGGGGCTCCTGGTCGGCGCCGTTCGCGCGGTCGGGCTGCACCCAGACGAGGTCGGCGACGATGACGATCGTGTCGTCGGCGCCGACGCCCAGCTGCTCGGAGCCGGTGGTGCCGAAGCCCTGCGTCGGCGGCACGACGCCGACGACCTGCGAGCCCTGCGGAACGCAGTTGAGCGTCTCGACGATGCCGGTGAGCACCTGCGCGGGATCGATCGGGAACGAGACGAGCCCGCCGGGGGCGTAGCTCGACTGCTCGATGGGGGTCTGGGTGGTCGCGTTGTAGACCGTGAGGTTGGTCCAGACGGTGTCGCCGACCTCGGAGACGGGTCCGCTGCCCTCGACGGTGAGCGTCGCCTCGGTCCCCTCGGCCGTGAGGTCGGCGGGCGCGGTGACGGAGGGCGCCGTGCCGAAACCGCCGCTGACCTGCACCTGCTCGGTGGCCGCGCCGGGTTCCACGCAGTCGAGGTCCGCGGTCTGCGTCTCGGACGGGCTCGGGGTGGGCTCGGGCGTCGAGCTGCCGGAGCACCCGGTGAGCAGGAGCGCGAGCGAGGCGGTGAGGGCGACGGGGAGGGTGCGCACGGGAAACCTTCGGTGTCGAGGCGGGCGGTCGTCCACCTGCCGGTCGAACCCCCAGTTCTAGCATGAAGGGATGACGGAGACCTTCGCGGTGGAACAGAGACGCAAGCTCGTGACCTCCCTCCCGGGACCCAACTCGGTTGCCCTTCAGCGGCGACGCGAGAAGTCGGTCAGCCGGGGCGCGGGAACGCTCGCGAACATCTACATGGACCACGGCGCGGGGGCGATCCTCGTCGACGTCGACGGCAACCAGCTCATCGATCTCGGCTGCGGCATCGGCGTGACGACGATCGGCCACGCCAACCCCGCGGTCGTCACCGCCGCGGCCGAGCAGGCCGCGAAGCTCACCCACACCCTGTTCACCGTGACGCCCTACGAGAACTACGTGCGCGTCGCGGAGAAGCTCGCCGAGATCACTCCCGGCGACTTCGAGAAGCGCTCGATCCTCGTCAACTCCGGCGCGGAGGCGGTGGAGAACGCGGTCAAGATCGCTCGCAAGTACACGGGACGCCGCGTCATCCTGTCGCTCGACCACGCGTTCCACGGCCGCACCAACCTCACGATGGCGATGACCTACCGGCCGTGGCCGGAGCGGGCCGGCATGGGCCCGTTCCCCGGCGACCTGTTCAGCGTGCCCGTCAGCTACCCCTTCCGCGACGGCCTGAGCGGGGCGGATGCCGCGGAGCGGACGATCGACTACATCCGCACCCACATCGGCGCGAGCGAGGTCGCCGCCTTCTTCGTCGAGCCGATCCAGGGCGACGGCGGGATCGTCATCCCGGCCCCCGGCTTCTTCGCCCGGATCAAGGAGTTCTGCGAGGAGAACGGCATCGTCTTCGTCGCCGACGAGATTCAGGCCGGAATCGCCCGGACCGGCGCGTGGTACTCGATCGAGCACCACGGCGTCGTGCCCGACCTCGTCACGAGCGCGAAGGGCATCGCGGGCGGCTTCCCGCTCGCGGCCGTGACCGGACGCGCCGAGATCATGGATGCCGTGCAGCCCGGCGGCATCGGCGGCACCTTCGGCGGCAACCCGGTCTCGACCGCGGCGGCCCTCGCGACGTTCGAGGAGATCGAGTCGAAGAACCTGATCGCGGAGGCGCAACGGGTGGAGCGCGCCCTGCTCGCCCGGATCGGCGACTGGGCCGAGCGCTTCGACATCGTCGGCGAGGTCCGCGGCAAAGGCGCGATGTTCGGGGTCGAGCTCGTGCGCCCCGGCACCCGCGAGCCCAACCCGGAGGCGCTGCACACCGTGCTCACCCACGCGACGGCGAACGGCGTGATCCCGCTCGACGCCGGCAGCTGGGACAGCGTGCTGCGGCTGCTGCCGAGCGTCGTGATCAGCGAGGAGCTGATCGACGACGCCGCCGGCGTGCTCGAGGAGGGGCTGGCGAAGGCGCAGGGCTGAGGCGCCGGGAGGCCCGGGCGGCGACGGTCGGCCCGGGCCTCCGCACGTCACTGCGCGGCGTAGGCGCCGTCGACGAGGTGGTACGAGCCGGTGATGAAGCTCGCTTCGTCGCTCAGCAGGAACGCTACGAGCGTCGCGACCTCCTCGGCGCGGCCGAGCCGCCCGATCGGGTGCAGCCCGACGAGGCCCTGCATCTGGTCCTGGTCGAGGGCCTTCGTCAGCAGCGGCGTCTCGATGTAGCCCGGTCCGACGGAGTTCACCCGCACGCCCTGGCTCGAGTACTCGATCGCCGCGGTCTTCGTCAGGCCGACGACGCCGTGCTTCGCGGCGACGTAGGCGGGGCTTCCGGCGGTGCCGTTGGTGCCGAGGATCGACGCGATGTTCACCACGGCGCCGCCGCCCGCCTCGACGATCGCGGGCAGCTCGTAGCGCAGGCCGTAGAAGACGCCGTTGAGGTTGATGTCGATGACCCGCTGCCAGCCGTCGATCGGGTACTCCCCCGTGTGCGCCAGCGGACCGCCGATACCCGCGTTGTTCACCGCGAGGTGGAGCGCGCCGAACTCGCGCTTGGCGAAGTCGACGACCGCCTCGTTCGCCGCGGGATCGGCCGTGTTCTGCTCGAAGGCCGCGGCGCTGCCGCCCGCCGAGGTGATCTCCTCGACCACGCGGTTCGCGCCGGTCATGTCGATGTCTGCCACGACCACTCTCGCCCCGTCGGCCGCGAGCAGCTTCGCGACGGCCTCTCCGATGCCGCTGCCGGCACCCGTGACGAGCGCGGTCTTTCCGTCGAATCGAGCCATGTCTCTTCCTTCCGTGGGTCCCCCGTTGGACACCCCTACGGTAAGAAGCGAGGCTCAGAACTAGCCGACGGTCGTCGTGACCACCTCGTGCTTCACCGGGAAGTTGACGGATGCCGCGATGAAGCACTTCGCGGCGGCCTCCTCGTGCAGCGCCGTCGCGGTCTCCGGGTTCCCCGCCGAGATCGTGACCCTCGGCCGGAGCGTGACCTCAGTGAACCTGCCGCCGCCCGAGGCATCCGTGCGCATCGTGCCGACGGCGTCGTCGACGTACGTCTCGACGATCACGCCATGGTTCGCGGCGACGTGGAGGTAGCTCAGCAGGTGGCACTGGCTGAGCGCCGCGAGGAGCAGCTGCTCGGGATTCCAGCGGGAGGCGTCGCCGTGGAACGTGCGGTCGCTCGACCCGGCGATGGGCTCGAGCCCCTCGGCACGCACGACGTGCTCGCGGGCGTAGTCGCGGTACCCGCTCGTGCCGGTGCCGCGGTTGCCGGTCCATTCGAGGGAAACGGCGTAGGAGTGGTCGCGCATGAGCGTCCTTCCGACAGGTCGCGGTTCTAGACTCGATCCCATCATGACGAACACCCTCGACACGACCGCCACCGGATCCGAGCCCATCGAGCAGACGCGACGCGTCGTGACCGAGATCCCCGGCCCCCGCTCCCGAGAGCTGCACGAGCGCCGCCTCGCCGTGGTGCCGAAGGGCGTGTCGAGTGCCCTTCCGGTCTACATCGAGAAGGCGCACGGCGCGATCCTCGTCGACGTCGACGGCAACCAGTTCATCGACTTCGGCGCCGGCATCGGCGTGACGACGGTCGGCCACACCGTCGAGCCCGTGGTGCAGGCCGCGGCCGAGCAGCTCGGCGACGTGCTGCACACGCTCTTCACGATCACGCCCTACGAGGAGTACGTGCGGGTGGCGGAGCTGCTCGCCGAGCACACCCCCGGCGACTTCGCGAAGAAGACGGTGCTCGTGAACTCGGGCGCCGAGGCGGTCGAGAACGGCGTCAAGATCGCGCGCAAGCACACGGGCCGCAACGGCGTCGCCGTGCTCGACCACGCCTACCACGGCCGCACGAACCTCACGATGGCCATGAACTACAAGGCCTCCCCCTACGCCACCGGCTTCGGCCCCTTCGCCGGCGACGTCTACCGCGCGCCGAACTCCTACCCGTTCCACGACGGACTGAGCGGGGCGGATGCCGCGAAGCGCACCATCACCTACCTCGAGAAGACCGTCGGCGCGGAGGACCTCGCGTGCCTCGTCGTCGAGCCCATTCAGGGCGAGGGCGGCTTCATCGTGCCCGCCGACGGCTACCTGCCGGCTCTGCAGGAGTGGTGCACCGCGAACGGCGTCGTGTTCATCGCCGACGAGATCCAGAGCGGCATGGCCCGCACGGGTGCGTACTTCGCTAGCGAGCACTTCGGACTCGTTCCCGACCTCGTGCTGAGCGCGAAGGGCATCGCGGCGGGTCTCCCCCTCGCGGGCGTGACCGGCCGCGCCGAGATCATGGACGCGGCCCAGCCCGGCGGCCTCGGCGGCACGTTCGGCGGCAACCCCGTCGCCGCCGCCGCGTCGATCGCCGTGTTCGAGCACATCGAGCAGGCGGGACTGCTCGCCGAGGCGCGCCGCATCGAGGGCACTCTCAAGCCGCTGCTGCTCGAGCTGCAGCAGAAGCACCCGATCGTCGCCGACGTCCGCGGCATCGGCGCGATGCTCGCGATCGAGCTCGCCGACCCCGAGACGCACGAGCCCGACGGCGCCGCGGTCACCGCGATCATCCAGCACGCGGCGAAGAACGGGGTGCTGCTGCTGAGCGCCGGCACCTACGCCAACGTGCTCCGCTTCCTGCCAAGCCTCGCCGTCACCGACGAGCAGATCCGTGAGGCCGTCGCGATCATCGACGAGGCGATCGGCGACCACGCCGGCAAGGCCGTGCTCACGACCGTCTGATCGGACGACGACGAAGGGTCCCGCTGCGATGGCGGGCCCTTCGTCGTCGCCGCGCGTTCTCACTGCAGCACGAAGGTTTAGAGCCAGTAGAACGTGGCCGCACCGAGGGCAGCGAGGCCGACCGCCGCGAACACCGATCGCCGAGCGGGGCGGATGCCGAGCGCGGCGACGAGCACGAGGACCCCGGCCGCGAGCTGGATGCTCCAGTAGACCGGACTCGTCGTGGCGGCGACCACCACGAGGCCGTACACCCCCTCGCCGACGAGCACCGCCGAGAGCACCGCGACGCCGAGCGGCCGGAGCGGCACGGGGGCCCAGCGCGCGGCGGAGGCCGCGACGCCGAGCACGGGCCCCGCCGCCATTCCCACGAACGTGAACAGGTCGGTGAAGGGCGCGGAGTAGAAGGCGCCCAGGGAGGCGCTCACCGCGCCGTACGACTCGACCATCGCAACGAACGCGACGGCGCCGAGCGGAGCGGCGAGCAGGGGACGCGCACGACCGGCCCAGACGAGGAGGAACGCGAGCGCGGTCCAACCGCCCGCGGAGTTCGCGAACGAGTTGACCGCGGCGGGCAGGGCGCCCTGCAGCAGCGGTGTGGCCGCGCCGACGGCGACACCGCCGAAGAGCGCGACGGCCGTCGCGATGAGCGCGGAGCGCCAGGACTCCCGCCACCACCCGGTGCCGGCGGCCCGGTCGGCGCGGGCGCTGCCTCCGGGGCCGTGGTCGCGGGCGGAGGCAGCGGCGGTGGTCATGGCACCGACGTTACGGCGGCGCGGCGCCGCCCGCGTCAGCCTGGAGGACGACCCGCGTCAGTCGGCAGGGCGATCGCCGTCAGGCATCCGTGCCCTACTGCTGCAGCAGTCGCTTGCGGCGCACAGCCCCCGTCAACTGGACCGCGAGCACGATCACGATCGCCAGCAGGAAGACGGCGCTCGCGATCACGTTCGCCTCGGCCGGGATGCCGCGGGCCGCGGCCGTGTAGATGTACTTCGGCAGCGTCACCTCCGGGCCGGCGTTGAAGTTCGTGATGATGAAGTCGTCGAAGCTGAGGGCGAAGGCGAGCAGTGCCGCCGCCACGATGCCGGGCAGCAGCAGCGGGAAGGTGATGCGCCAGAACACCTGGCGGGGGTTGGCGTACAGGTCCCGCCCGGCCTCCTCCAGCGCGGGATCGAGGCTCGCGACCCGGGCTCGCACCGTGACGACGACGAAGCTGATGCAGAACATGATGTGCGCGAGCACGATCGTCAGCATCCCCTTTTGCACGCCTGCGGCGAGGAACTGCGCCGCGAGGCCCGAGCCGAGCACGACCTCCGGCGTCGCCATCGGCAGGAACAGCAGCAGCGTCGTGCTCGACCGGAACCGGAACCGGTAGCGCACGAGGGCGATCGCGATCATCGTGCCGAGCACCGTGGCCACGAGGGTGGCGACGAGACCGATCGCGATGCTCTTGCCGAACGCGGTGCAGACGTCCTGGGCCTGGCAGACGCCGAACCAGTTGTCGAGCGTGAACCCGCGCCACGAGATGTTCGACCGGCGGGAGTCGTTGAACGAGAACGCGATCGTGTAGGCGATCGGGATCAGCAGGAAGACGAAGGCGATGACGCTGTAAACCGGCAGCGCCCACTTGCCGAAGCCACGCATGCCGCGCATCAGATGAGGTCCTCGGTGCGGGTGAACAGGACGTAGAAGGCGACCGGCACGAGGATGAGCGCCATCAGGATGACCGACAGCGCCGAGGCCTCGGGATAGTTGCCGGTCTCGATGAACAGCGTCTCGATCACGTTGCCGACCATGGCCGTGCCCGTGCCGCCCAGGAAGTCGAGGCTCGCGTTGACGTAGTCGCCCGCCGCGGGGATCAGGACGAGCAGCGACCCGGAGATGATGCCGGGCAGCGACAGCGGCACCGTCACACGCCAGAAGCTCGACCACGCGTTGGCGTAGAGGTCGCGACTCGCCTCGAGCAGCCGCAGATCGAGGCTCGCGAGCGACGCGTAGATCGGCAGCACCATGAACGGCAGGAAGTTGTAGGTGAGACCGAAGATCACCGAGAAGTCCGTGCCCGTGAGGCGGGCACCGTCGGGCAGCACCTGCACGAGCTGCAGGAACCCGAGCACCGGGCCCTCGTCGCTCAGGATCTGCTTCCAGGCGAGAGTGCGCAGCAGGAAGCTGATGAAGAACGGGGCGATGACGAGCGTCAGCGCGAGCCCCTGCCAGACCGGCCAGCGGCGCAGGGTCACCGCGATGAAGTACGCGAGCGGATAGCCGAGCAGCAGGGCCGCGACCGTCGCGGCGCTGGAGTAGGCGATCGAGCGGACGATGTGGCCGCCGTAGGCACCGAAGACGTCGGCGTAGTTGTCGACGTTGAACGCGTACTCGTACTGCCCGAAGTCGCCGAACTCGGCGGGGCGCTGCAGGCTCGTGAGGATCAGCGAGATCAGCGGGGCGAGGAAGAACACGGCGAGGTACGCCAGTCCCGGCAGCAGCAGGAGCAGCGCGACGCGGCCGCGCTTCGTCGGCTCCTGCTGCGGCGCGAGCGCGGTGTCCGACGCGAACGCGGTGAAGGCCACGGTCAGACCGCCTCGGCGACGACCCCGGGAAGCCCGGGGGCGGACGCCTCGTCGTCGAAGTGCGGACGGGTCTCGGCGATGTCCTCGAGCCCGAACCCGTGCTCGATCGACCAGGTGAGCCAGACCGTCGCGCCGCGGTTGATGACGGCGCCGTGCACGAGGTTCTGCGAGAACACGATGATCTGCCCGACGCCCGGTACCGCCACGAGGTACTGCGTGCTGACGCCGCTGAAGGACACGTCGACGACGCGCCCGGGCCCGAGCGTGTTGACCCCGTCGAGCGACGGTTCCTCGAGGTGGAGCAGCAGCTTCTCCGGACGGACGCCGATCGTGACCTGCCCGCTGCGGCGCGCGGCGCGGGCCGCGGGCACGACGACCCGGCGGCCACCGACCTCGAGCGCGATGAGCGCGTCGGTCGCCTCGAGCACCTCGCCGGTGAAGAGGTTCGACTGGCCGAGGAAATTGGCGACGAACGCGGTGCGCGGCAGTTCGTAGAGCTCCTGCGGGGCGCCGAGCTGCTCGATCCGCCCGCGGTTCATCACCGCGACGGTGTCGGCCATCGTCATGGCCTCCTCCTGGTCGTGCGTGACGTGCAGGAAGGTGAGGCCGACCTCGGTCTGGATCGTCTTGAGCTCGAGCTGCATCTGACGGCGCAGCTTGAGGTCGAGCGCGCCGAGCGGCTCGTCGAGCAGCAGCAGGGCGGGCCGGTTGACGACCGCGCGGGCGAGCGCGACGCGCTGCTGCTGCCCGCCGGAGAGCTGGGACGGCTTCCGGCCAGCGAGGTGGTCGAGCTCGACGAGCTTGAGCGCCTCGATGGCCTTCACCTTGTAGTCCGAGACGCCGCGCCGCTTCAGCCCGAAGGAGACGTTCTCGAGGATCGTCATGTGCGGGAACAGGGCGTAGCTCTGGAACACCGTGTTGACGGGCCGCTCGTGCGGCTTCTGCCCCGTGACATCCGACCCGCCGATGAGGATCCGGCCGGAGGTCGGTTCCTCGAGTCCCGCGATCAGCCGGAGCGTCGTCGTCTTGCCGCAGCCCGAGGGGCCGAGCAGGGCGAAGAAGCTTCCGGCGGGGATCGAGAGATCGAGTTCTTCGATGGCGCGGTAGCCGGGGAACTGCTTGGTGATGCCGACGAGCTCGAGGTCGGCGCCCGACTCGGCGGGCTTCGATGGTGCTGCCATAGGTGTATCGCGACGGATCAGGCGCCGAGCAGGACGCTCTGGAACTGCTCCGCGAACTCGCTTTCCTCTTCGTTGGTCAGGGTGCGGAAGACGTGCACCTGGGAGAGCTTCTCCTCGTCGGGGAAGATGTTCGTGTCCTCGGCGATGTCGGGGAACAGCTCGCGGGCCGCCTCCTGGGCGCCCTCGACAGGGGTGACGTAGTTGACCCAGGCGGCGACCTCGGCCGCGACCTCGGGGCGGTAGTAGTAGTCGATGAGCGTCTCGACGTTGGTCTTCTTCGTCGATCCGATCGGGATGATGAAGGAGTCGTTCCAGAACGTGCCCCCGGCCTCGGGGATCGCGAACTCCCAGCGGTCGCCCGCCTCGAGGTTCAGGGCGGCGATGTCGCCCGACCAGCAGATCGCGGCGAGCGTGTCCTCGTTCTGCAGGTCCTCGATGTACGAGTTGCCCTTAACGTTGCGGATCTGGCCCCGCTCGACCTGCTCGCGGAAGACGTCGTTGGCGGCCGTGAACTCCTCGGCGCTGAAGTCGCCGGAGATGTCGACGCCCTGCTCGAGCATGATGAGCCCGATCGTGTCGCGCATCTCGCTCAGCACGCCGACGCGGCCCATGAGGTCGGGGTTCTCGAACAGCTCGGTGACGCTGCGGATGCCGTTCGGCAGCGCCTCCTTGTTCCAGGCGATACCGGCGAAGCCGCCCTGCCAGGGCATGGAGAACGTGCGGTCGGGGTCGAAGTCGGCCTGATTGAGGATCGGCAGCAGGTTCTCAGTGTTGGGCATGTTGGAGCGGTCGAACTCCTGCACGTAGCCCTGGCGGATCATGCGGGCGACGATCCACTCGGTGAGGCAGACGGTGTCGGCGCCGATGTCCTGGCCGAGCTGGAGCTGGTCGCGCACGCGGCCGTAGTACGAGTTGTTGTCGTCGACGTCGACGCGGTACTCGACCTCAATGCCCGTCTCCTCCTGGAAGCGGACCAGGGTGGGGTAGTTGCCCTCGTCGTCCTCGTCGATGTAGAGCGGCCAGTTCGCCCAGATGAGCGACTTGTCGGACTCGGAGCGGTCCTCGGCGGCCTGCGGCCGCTCACCGCCGCCGGAGGAACAGGCGGCGAGCGCGAGGCTGGCGGCGCCGAGCCCGCCGAACTGGAGCAGGTTGCGGCGGGACATGGTGGCGCGGCGGGCCTGCAGGACGAGCTGACGGATCAGCGGATCCGTGGGAAGGGAACCGGGCTGCGGGCGGGTCATCGGTGCACTCCTTCGGCTGAGCGGACCCCCAGGGGTCGCGTGTGGGTAGATACAAGCACACCCCCTCCCCCGGCTCATACACTCACGGACCAAATCGTCGATCCTGAAACATAGATTTCACGAAATCAGCGGCGCACTCGGTGTTCGACGGCGTTTTTGCGCAGTGGCCACAACGGGATCAGTAGATGCGCCCGCGGCGGCACGGAGGCTGTCCTCGACGCTCTCGGGCAGCCTCGCACGGTGCACCGAGCCGTCCTCGTGCAGCAGCCAACCGCTCCCCCTCGCGGGGTCCACGAGCGGCGGCGTCCCGCTCGGGCGCGCGAGCATCCGCAGGTCGCTCGCCGAGCAGCGGTCGAAGTACACCGCGCCGCGGCGACGCGCTGCCGAAAAGGCGCGCGGGTCCGACTGCCACTCCTGGGGGTCGCCCACCCACGCCGCGTACGCGTCGGCGGCCTGCGTCGCCTCCACCCCGTGCACCACGAGCCGGTCGCGCAGCACGCCCGCAAGCGCTCGGGCGCGCCGGGACACGATCGCCAGCGGGAGCTCGAGCGGCTGAACCGTCCCCGTTCTTTCCCCGGCGGTCTGCGGCGCGTCGCCGATAGCGATCTGCAGCCGCCGCCCGTCGTACCATCCCACACCGGGCGGCAGTGCGCCGGACCACTCGCCCGGCCGCCCGCCCGCGGCGTGGTGCTCCTGCCGGTCGGCGACGCGCAGCAGGACGCGGTGGGGGCAGAGCGCGGCGAGACCCAGCACCGGTCCCGCGAGTCGCTGTGCGGTCAGGACGACGGTGGTGTCGCTGAGGTCGCGCAGCAGACGGGTGAGCGCGTCCGTCAGCACCGCGCGGTGCTCGTCGCCGGCCCGCGCGAGCAGGGCGTCGACGTCGTCGACCAGTACGAGGGCGGCGTCGCCACCGCCCTCGGCGAGCGCGGTCAGCACGTCCCACGCGTGCTCCAGGTCTGCGCCGACCCGGGCGATCGATGACCCGGCCTGCTGCTCGAGGGTGTCGAGCAGCGTCGTGCGGCCGCTGCCGCGGGTGCCGAGCACGAGCGTGTTGCCGTGCAGCACCGCCCTTCCCCTGTCCTGCTCCTCGGGCAGGTCGACCAACCCGAAGGCGAGACCGGGCGCGTGGGCGGGAAGGGCCGAGAGCGGCAGCTCGGCCGGGAGCGGCTCCTGCCAGGGGCGCCGGGGCGCGGGTGCGTCCGACCCGGCCTCCGCGGCCGCAGCGACGTCCTCCGGCGAGGTCAGCGCCACCTGGAAAGCGCGCGGCGCGCCGTCACCCGTCGCGACGACGGCCCGCCCGCGGGGAGTGCGCGGAAGCTCGGCGGCGTCGGGTACCCCGAGCAGGGCGACGCTGTCGGGACGGCTGGTGACGCGCAGCGACAGCCGCAGCGGGCAGTTGGCGAGCAGGGAGTCGCGGACGACACCGGCGGGACGCTGCGTGCAGACGATGAGGTGCAGCCCGAGGGACCGGCCGCGGGCCGCGACGTCGGCGAAGAGCTCGTGCAGGTCGGGGAACTCGGTGAGCACCGCAGCGAACTCGTCCACGACGAGCACGAGGCGCGGCAGGAGCGACCCCGGCGGGACGTCGTCGATCGTCCGGACCCGCGCTTCCGCGAGCACGCGCTCACGGTGCCGGATCTCCGCGCGCAGACTCGCGATCGCGCGGGCGGCCGACGCGGCGTCGAGGTCCGTGACGACGCCCACCACGTGGGGCAGCGCTCGCACCGGCTCGAAGGACGCGCCGCCCTTGAAGTCGATCAGGAGGAACGACACGACGCTCGGCGGATGCTCGCGCGCGAGAGACACCACCCACGTCGTGAGCAGTTCGCTCTTGCCGGTGCCGGTCGTGCCGCCGATGACGGCGTGCGGCCCGTCTGCGACGAGATCGATCACGACGGGCCCCGTGGCATCCACGCCCAGCGGGCAGGCGAGCCCGGCGCCGCCCGCGGCCGGCGGGAGCTCCGACACGGCGGCCGCGTCCGGCAGGGCGCCGCCCGTCCCTCGGCCGCTCGAGAGCGCGAGCCGCGCGAGCGACGCGACGTGCCGCTCGGCGTCTGCGAGGGAGACCAGTTCGACCCGGAACCGCTCGCCGGACGCCCGGTCCGGATGCCGCGTGAGGACGGCACTCGCGCCGGTCAGCCGGACGACGACCCGGCAGCCGCGCGGCAGATGCTCGGCGGCGGAGGCGGCCGCGAGCACCAACTCGGCGCCCGTCCTCCCGTCCGCGAAGCGCAACTCCTCCGGCGAGCCCACGCGGCGATGCGGGGCCGTGCCGAGCCAGGCGAGTTCCACCGTGTCGGGCGCCAGCAGCGTGACGCGCCCAGGGTCGAGCAAGGAGAGCAGCTGCACGGCGAGGGCGCGGAGCGCGGGCCCGGTGATCGCGGGCGGTCCGACGAGCCCGATCCCGTGCCGGGCGTCCACGGTCACCGGGGCGTCGGACAATCGCGCGGCGCTCTCGGCGACGGCGGCGAGTTCATCGTCGACGCCGTCGTCCCGTCGGTCGGCGGTCAGGGAGACGGCGCTCGGAACGATGCCGCGGCCGAGCACGAGCGGCACGGCCGCGGACAGGTCGAGCCGCCAGCGCTCGGGGTCGGCGGGCGCCGCGGCCAGGTGCGCGAACGCACCGGGGTGTCGTCGGTCGAGCTCGGCGCGCTCGGCGTCGTGGGTCGCCGCGACCTCGGATTCGATGCGGGCGAGATCCGCGCGGAACCGGACGAGCCCGCGGCGCCGTGTCCTGCGCGCCTGCACGCGGTGGTCGAGCCATCCGGCCACGGCGACGGCGGGCCCGAGCGCGGCGAACAGCAGGGCGAACGGCGACCGGGTGACCGCGAAGATCACCAGGGAGACGGCGACCGGAGCGAGGGCCGCGACGACGGGCGGAGTGAAGGGCGGAACGGTCTCGGGGCGGCGGGGCGGGGCGAGGGGCGGCATGACCGTCCCAGACAAGCGCGGCCGGGCTCCTCAGCGGAGGCCGGACGTGGATCTGCGGGCGAGCCCGATCCGACGACGGCTGTGGACGGACCGCCGCTCAGCTCAGGACGACGAACTGCTCGCCGATCTCGATGCGGGCGCCGCGGGAGACGCGGTAACGCTTGCCGGGGTCGCAGCGGCGCGGCGCGGCATCCGGCTCCCGGAGGATCGTGCCGTTGCCGCTGAAGCGGTCGCTGATCCAGAAGACCCCGGACTCCTGCCCGAACTCGAGGTGCGTCTTCGACACGGACTTGCCCGGGTCGAGGATGCGCACGAGCTGATCGAAGTACTCCCCCGGTTGCGGTTGAGGGTTCCGGCCGACGAGCCCTGTGCCGAACGTGGTGACGCTCTCGCCGGTGCTGAACTGCAGCACGAAGCGGGTGCCGCCGAGCGGGCGTGCGCCCGTGATCCGCGTGGACTCGAGGTCCTCCTCGTCCTCGTCCTGCGCCCAGTCACCTGCGGGGGCGGGTGTCCGGCCCGCGGTGATCGGCACACCACCGGTCGGTGTCGGCGGCTGCGGTGCCGGCGCGGGGGGCGCGACGGGAAGCGGAGGCACGGCGGACAGGGGGGCCTGCGGCACGGGGGCGGGAGGCGGCGACCCGGCGGCGGGCGGCGCGACGGGGGCCGGCGGCGCAACGGGAGCCGAGGCCGACACGAGGGGTACCGACCCGGTCGCGACCTGGGGCGGCGCGCCAGCGGCTCCCCCTCCCCGCGAGCCCGGCGGCAGGTCTATCGGCCCGGTGGGGATGCGGGCGGGGGCGGGCGCCTCGGCAGGCTCGACGAGCGCGGGCGGCCCTCCGGGCGGAGCGGGCGCCACCGGCACCGACCCCGTCGCCGTCGTGGGCGCAAGGGGTGCGGATTCAGCGGCGGACGCAGCAGGGGCGGGAGCGGCTTCCGGCTGCGGTTCGTGGGTGGCGAGCGGTTCAGGCATCCGCTCGTGGGCGGTGAGCGGCTCCGGCATCCGCTCGTCGGCGGAGTAGATGACGCCGTCGCCCTCCGCCCCGAACGGAGCCGAGGCGGACTCGAGCTCCTCCTCGGTCACGCGGGGTGGCGGGATGATCGAGATCGGAGGCGAGTACGGGGAGACGGTCGGCGCGGGCGCGTGCTCGGGCAGCGCCACGAGGAACGAGGCGGGTGGAATGCCGGCGCCGCTCACGGGCTCGGCGTCGACCACGACGGGCGTCGACCGTGTCACCGGGGCGGCCTCGGCGGGCGTGGACCGTGTGACCGGGGCGGGCTCAACCGGCGGGAGATCCTCGAGGTCCGCGGCCGGCAGGAGAGCCGTGGGGTCGTCGTAGACGGAGCGCTCGGACACCTCGTCGACAGGAGCTTCGTCCGCCGAGGCAGCGTCGACGCCCGGAGGCGGCGGAGTCGCGGCGGACACCGAGGGCGCCGGCACCGCGGAGGCGGGCGGCGGCACGGGCACGGCACCCGTCTGCGGCGGAAGCACCGGCACGGGCGGGATCTGGCGCAGCGCCGACGCGGGGGCGGAGCCCGGTGCGGAGCCGACCGGGGGCACGACCGGTCGCGGTGCGAGCGGCACCGGCGGAGGCGTCGCGCCGGCTGGCGCGACCGGAGCCGAGGGCGGCACCGTCGAGCTGAGACGCGGCGGCGGAGCCCAGCCCTGCGCGGACGGGGCGGGCGCGGACGGCACGGACGCGAACAGCGGCATCGCGCCCGCGGCCCCTGGCAGCCCGGCGGGCGCGTCGGCGCGACGGGCGACGCCCCGGGCGACGAAACCGCAGTCGCCGCAGAAGATCTCCTCGGGGTTCATCGCGGCGCCGCACTGCCCGCACACGAGCTGCGCCGGGCGCGACTGCTCCGGCACCGGCGCCTTGCGCGCGGTCACCTCGTGGCCGCACTCGCCGCAGAACAGCGCTCCGTCGGGCAGCGCGGTTCCGCACTGGACACACGTCATCGCGGTCCCCTCCCTCGAAGTCTGCCGGAACTATAACCCTGCATCGATCGCAGCGAGACGCGTGCCTTGAGGCGCTGCCACCGTGTCAGCCCCTTGTCGAGCGACTTCCGCAGCTCGTCGACCGCGTGCCACACCCGGTCGGCCTCCTTCTGCGTCGGTGTCGCAGGCGCGAAGGTCGCCCGGTCGGCGACGGATGCCAGGAGCGCCGGCTGCACCCCGCCGACGGCGGACGCCAC
The DNA here is from genome assembly GCF_017355965.1 of Desertivibrio insolitus. Classification (GTDB taxonomy): domain Bacteria; phylum Actinomycetota; class Actinomycetes; order Actinomycetales; family Microbacteriaceae; genus JAFIQW01. The sequence goes on along the minus strand of NZ_JAFIQW010000004.1, from coordinate 18,967 downwards.
CTCGCTGCGGGTCGCCGTCGCGGGCACGTCGATGCCGTGGTCGGTGACCGCGTCGCGGAACTCGCTCCAGCCGCCGTGGATCCGCTCCTGCGGGGAGCCGCGCTTACGGCGCCGGTGGCGGCGGCGCGCCTTCGCCCCGATGACCGCCAGGAACGGGGAGAGCAGGATCATCGCGACGAGGAGCACCGAGCCCGCGATCGTCGCGACGCGGAGGAGCACCTCGAGCAGCACGTTCGGCTCCTCGGGGTCCTCGCGGCGGGTCTCGGGCGGGGTCTGGTCGTCGAGCTGCTCCGGATCCTCGGGGGGCGGCGGCACCACGGACTGCGGGCGCGACACCTGCGTCGGGTCGTCGGGCTGCTCCTCGGGAATGGGGCGGTCGTCGGGGGTGGCGTCCAGCGCGACCCAGCCGTACTGCGCCGTGTCGACCTCGACCCATGCGCTGATGTCGTCGCCCGTGACATCCGTGCCGCCGGCGGTGATGTCCTCGGCTGCCGGCGCGAATCCGAAGACGACGCGCGAGGGGAAGCCCAGCTCGGTGGCCATGAGCGCGGCCGCGACGGCGTACTGCTCGCCGTCGCCGAGCATGAGCGGCGAGCTCAGCAGTTCCGTGATGCGGTCGGCGCCGTGACCCGAGCGGCTGTACGGCTCGTCGTCGTCGAGGCCGTGGCTGACGTAGCCGTTCTCGCGCAACCCCGCGAGCATCGCGACGAGCCGGGGGCCCGACCCGTCGATGCCGCGGGTCCAGCCGGCCAGGGCGACGTCGAGCTCCTCCGGCAGCACGGCGGGCTGCGGCACGCGTGCGCTGCCCGGCGACAGCTCCGGGTACTCCTGCTCGGTGGGCTGGTCGGGGCGCACGCTCTCGAGCCGGTAGCCGTCGCCGGAGCCGAGTCCGTCGAGCACCGCGGCCGTGCCGCTGACGTCGTTGTAGTAGAACGCGTCGGCGAGGCGCGCGGAGCCGGCGCCGGTGAACTCGATGCTCTCCAGCAGGCCGAGGGTCGGCACCCAGACCCCGCCGTACTCCCCCACCGTCACGTCGAGCGTCGCCTGCTCGCCGCCGGTCTCCGACTGATCGAGGCGGTAGGGCACGCGGGTGAAGGACCCGGAGGCGCTGTCGACCTGGTCGCTGCCGACGGAGTACACGACCCCGTCGTACGTGTCGAGGGTCGCGATGCGGAGGCGGTCGCCGGGCTGCAGCCCGTCGACCGTCAGCATCGTGGCGCCGGCGGCCTCGCCCTGCAGGTAGGAGCGGAACCCGCTGAGCGGGCTCGGGTACTCGCGGGGGTCGAACGGCTGCTCGACCGCGCTCCGCAGCACCTCGCGATCGGACCGCGGCGGCAGGGCGGTGACGGCGGCGACCCCGGCACCCGCGGCGATCGCGAGGAGCAGCAGCGCGCTGAGCGGCGCCCGGAGGGCTGCGACGCCGCGGTCGCGTTCCGGCTGCCAGGCGCGACCCTCGGCGGTCGCGGCGGAGCGCTGCAGTCGGTCGATGCTCTCCCGCCGCCGGTGCGTCCGCCACCACACGAGCCAGAGCAGGCAGGCGGCGAGCATCGCGAGCGCGGACGCGAGCGGCATGAACTCCGTCTCCGGGCCAAGGGCGGTACCGGCGAGGAAGAGCAGGACGGGCGGGATCACCGCGAGTTCGCCGCGCCGCGCGCGGAGGGCGACGCTGAGGCTGATCACGACGCTCAGCAGGATCAGGAGGAACGCCGGAACGAGGAGGGCCTGGTAGTCGCCGACGGGGAGGCTGATGGTGAGCAGCTGCTTCCAGCCGAGGGCGACGCCGAGGGCGAGGTCGCGCAGGCCGCCGGCGGTCGGCAGCACCCCGAAGAGAGCCGAGCCAGGCACGGCGAGCGGCACCCCGAGCAGCAGGAACGCGACGAGGCAGGCGAGCAGCATCACGATGCTGGTCAGCCGGAAGTACGCGCCGGTCACGGCGATCGCGGCCGCGACGAGTCCGGTGACCACGGCCATGACGACGAAGCTCGAGTCGGCGTAGATCGGCCAGAAGGTCGCCGCCGCGATCGCGTTGGTCACGAGCGCGCCGACGAGCCCGGCGATCAGCCGGCGCGCGGGCAGCCGCGACTCGCGCAGGCGTGGCCGGAGCGTGGGGGCGGAAGCCGCGGCGACGCCGCTCATGCCGCGCTCGCTCTCGCCAGGGCCTTCTGCAGGTCCTCGAGGTACCCGATCGTCAGCACGGTGAGTCCCTGGGTGCGGCGGAGCCCGGGCACCGCCTCGGGGTCGCAGACGATGGCGACGACCTCGACGCCGAGGGGGAAGGAGTTCGCCGCCGCGCGGAGGGCCGCGGGCGGGGTCGGCGAGCCGCAGACGAGGAACGCGACCGAGATGCCGCTCACCTGCTCGCCGCTCACCCGTGCGACGTCCTGGATCGAGAGCGCCGACTCGGCGTGCTCGACGACCGCGAGCTCGTCGAGCAGCCGCGCGGGGCTCGTCGTGCGCAGCCGGCGCACCTCGAACACCTTGCGCTTGGCGAACTCGGGCGTGCGCCCGCTGACGACGGCCGTCAGGTCGCGGCCGTCGCGGATCGCGCGCACACCGAGCGACCCGGCGGCGCTGACCGCGAGCTCGAGCTCCTCCTCGGTGGCGTAGTCGCCGCTCGCGAGGCTGAGGGCGACGACGAGGTGGCTGCGCCGCGTCTCCTCGAACTGACGGACCATGTAGGTGCCGGTGCGGGCGGTGGATTTCCAGTGGATGTGACGCCGCTCGTCGCCCGGAACGTACTCGCGGAGGGCGTGGAAGGACACGTCGCTCGTCGTGAGGTCCCGCGTCGGGCTGCCCTCGAGGTCGCGGATGAGCCCGGTCGACGTGGACGGGATCGCGATCGTCCGCGGATGCACGAAGAGCTGCTCGGCGCCCGTCCAGACCAGTTCGCGCCGCACGAGCCCGAGTGGATCGGCTCGGACGGTGCGGACGGGTCCCACGGGCACGACGCCGCGGCGCACGGTGGGCACGACGAACTCGTGCTCGAAGGAGGCGCCCGAGCGCAGGCCCGGCATGGCGATCTCCGCGAGCCCGCGCCCGACGGGGATCTCGATCTTGACGCCGAGGAGGCGCCGGTGCGTCGGGTTCGAGACGCGGATGACGCCGGTGGCCCGCTCCCCCACCACCACACGCTGGTGCGCCACCGCGAGCGTCACGTCGAAGGCGTTCCGGCCGACCAGGTACACCGCGGCGACCGCGAGCAGCACGACACCGGCGAACCCGACGACGAGCAGCTCCCGCCAGCCGAACGCGTAGCCGGCGAGGAGGGCGAGCGGCACGATCGCGAGCATCGACCAGCCGAGGGCGGTGACCACGGCGGACATCCGCTCGAAGCCGATCCGGACGACGCGGCGCAGCTCGCGCCACGCCTTGACGATCGCGACGAGAGCGTCGGCGGCGAAGCCGGTGCGGTTGCCCACGATGCGCGTGCGCGCGTTCGTCAGGCCCTGCGTGCCCGTAGAGAAGGCGCTGTCGAAGCGCGAACTCGTGCGGGTCGTCGCGCGGGTCGCGCCGCGGGTGCGCGGCCTCGACCTGCTGTCGGTGTCCGTCACACGGCCTGCCGTTCGCTGGGCGGCGGCGTCTCGAGCAGCACCTGCCCGAGCAGCCCGGACGCGGTGACGCCGTCGAACTCGGCCTCGGGGTCGAGCACGAGGCGGTGCGCGAGCACGGGCTCGGCGAGCTGCTTGATGTCGTCGGGCACCACGTAGTGGCGGCCGTTCGCGGCCGCGAGCGTCTTCGCGGTGCGCACGAGCGCGAGCGCACCGCGCACGCTCGCGCCGAGGCGCACCTCGGTGGCGGTGCGGGTGGCCTCGACGAGGCGGGAGACGTAGTCGTTGATGGACGGGTCGACGTGCACGCTTCGCGCCATCCGCCCCATCTCGACGACGACGTCCTGCGTGATTATCGGCGGCAGCGTCACGTCGTGCGCCTTCTGGCCGGCGCCCTCGAGGATGCGAAGGGTCGAGGCGTGGTCGGGGTAGCCGATCGAGGTCTTCATGAGGAAGCGGTCGAGCTGCGCCTCGGGCAGTCGGTACGTGCCGGCCTGCTCGATGGGGTTCTGCGTCGCGATGACCATGAACGGCGGCTGCACGGGGTGGGTGATGCCGTCGACGGTGACGTGGCCCTCCTCCATGACCTCGAGCAGCGCCGACTGCGTTTTGGGGCTGGCTCGGTTGATCTCGTCGGCGAGCACGATGTTCGAGAAGACCGGTCCGCGGTGGAACTCGAACTCCCCCGACTTCTGGTCGTAGATCGTCACGCCGGTGATGTCGCCGGGTAGCAGGTCGGGGGTGAATTGGATGCGAGTCGTCGAGCCCTGCACGCTCTGGGAGATGGCGCGGGCGAGCGAGGTCTTGCCGGTGCCCGGGTAGTCCTCGAGCAGGAGGTGGCCCTCGCTCAGCAGCGCGGTGAAGGACAGCCGGATGACGAAGGTCTTGCCCAGCAGCACCTGCTCTACGTTCGCGACGAGTCGGCCGAAGATGTCGGAGAACCAGGTGGCCTGTTCCGGGGTCATGGTCACGGGGTCGATCTCTTTCTCTTCTTCGTTCAGGGCCGGAGGTCGACGGGCCCGTAGGTCTGGCCGTTCGCGGTCACGCGCATTTGCAGGCTGGGCGGCACAGGGAGGTCCAGCACGCTCTCGCCCACGCACGAGCCGCTCTGCCCCATCGGCTGCCATCCCGCGCGCTGCGGGTCGGCCGGTGGCTCGCACTTGTACTCGACCGTGTCGTAACCGTCCCTGCCGTCGGGCGCCGCTCCCTGTGGCAGGCCCAACCAGTTGTAGACGATGCGGCCGTCCTCGCGAGTCTCCCTCGTCACCGACACGCCGTTGAGGCTCACCGGGGTGGGCAGCGCGACCTCACCGGACCACGGACCGACGCTCGTGAATCCGCCGGGGTAGGTCTCGACGGCCCGCACGCGGACCCTGAGCTCGGCGACGCCGTACTGTGCCCCACCGGCGAGCAGGAACTGGTTGCGGTCCGTGAGCGGCTGCGGCGAGGAGTTCACCCCGAGCAGCTCGTACTCGAAGGAGACGCTGCTGTCGTCACCGCCCTGCTTCGCGTAGTCCCAGTTCGAGATGCGGGCGTCCCAGGTGTTGGTGCCGCTGGAGTCGGGCCGGTCGCCGGTCCGCACGTTCGTGACCGCGACGCTCGGGGCCCGCGGCGTCGCCGCCGCCACGTTCGACATCGTGCAGCCCTGGCCGTTGTAGGCGAACACCACGAACTGGTAGTCGGTGTTGCGCTGCAGCCCGGTGAAGGTGTGATCTGTCGCGGTGCCGACGGAGGCGAACTGCGAGCCCGGGCCGCCGAAGTCGACGCGCGGGTCGGATGTCCCGACGCCGGTGACGCGGCAGCTGTACGGGTTGCTGCCGGTGTACCAGCCCACGAAGTAGTTCGTGATCGCGCGTCCGTTGTTCGAGAACCCGTTCGGCCACGACACGGTCGCCGTGTTGGTGCCGTCGGTCGAGGCCGAAGCTCCCGTGCCGTTCGTGTTGACGGGCGCACCGGCGGGCGTCGCCTGCTGCGGCGGAGACGCGTTCCACGTGCCGGTCGGATTGAACACGTCGTTTCGCGCGCTGACCGTGAAGGTCACGGGAGCGCCGTTGGAGAGCCCGCTGATCGTGGTCGCACACGTCTCGGCGCTGCAGTTGACCCGCCCCGACTCCCGGCCGTTGTAGGTGACCACGTAGTGGGTGGCGTTGGACCCGGCGTTCTGCTCGGGGCGCGACCAGGAGAGCGCCAGGCCGCCGTCGACGGGGAACGCCTGCACGTTGCGCGGCGCGCCGGGCACGACGTCCGACCACACCTCGGCGCTCACCGCGGTCTCGGAGAGCCCGATCGCGTTCTGCGCGGCGACGGAGACCCGCACGGCGTTGCCGGGCCCGTTGCCCGGCGTCGCGATCGTGCAGGAGGTGGTCGGGCAATTCTGGGTGGAGCGGACAGATCCGTCGCGGCCGAGCAGCGTGACGACGTAGCCGGTGATGGCCGAGTTGTTCGCCTGCGGCGCGTTCCAGCGCATCGTGACCGAGCGATCGCCGACGGCGGTGAGCGCGAGGTTGGTCGGCACCTCAGGCACGTCCTGCACGCTGATCGTCACGGCACCCCAGACGTAGCGGTCGGGGTCGCCGGTGACGTCGGCCACCTGGTACTGCAGCGTCGTGTTGACCGGCGCCGCGGCATCCGCCACCGAGACGGTCAGCTCGGAATCGTTCGGACGCACGGTCACCCCGGCGGGGAGAGAGGCGCCCTCGAGGCCGCGGATGTCGACGACCCGGAGCGGCTCGCCGGGGAACGGGTTCGTCGCGCCGTCGTTGGCAAGCACGTCGACGACCGTCGTCGTGCCGCGGGGGGCGATGGCGGAGTCGGGGGCGGGCTGGGCGAGCGGACGCGTCGACGGCACGATCGTCACCTGGACGCGGCCCGCGGTCCCCTCGTTGGTCGCGTCGGAGACGCCGAGGACGATGTTCGTCGTCGTGCCCTTCGGCACCCCCTCGTCCGCGCGCACGGTGAGGGTCTGCCCCTCCAGCGAGTAGCTGAGCCCTGTCGGCTGCGGGTCGAAAACCCGGTAGCTCAGCTCGTCGAGGTCGTCCGGGTACGGGTAGGTGGTGAGGCGGGTGAGCTGGAACTCGCGCTCCTGGCCCGGCTCGAGGTCGACGACCGCGCCGCTGAAGACCGGCGGCTGGTTGTCGCGCGGGGTCACAGTGATCGGCAGCACGAGGGTCGCGACCCGGCCGTCCGGGTCGTCCGCCGACTCGCCGTCGGTCACCTCGAACGAGATCGAGGCCGGGCCGAAGTAGAGGTCGGCCGAGGTGAACCGCAGAGTGTCGGCGTCGACGACGAGATCCTCGCCGTTGCTGTGAGTCGCGCTGACGGTGGTCGACCCGGTGATCCGAACGGGGCGGTCGCCGACGGCCACGACGTAGTCGTTGAGCTCGATCGTCAGCGTCTCCTCGCTGATGACCGTCAGCGGCTCGGCGCCCCGATCGAGCTGCGGGAGCGCGTCGTCGAGACCGGGCACGCGGATGAACGCGTACGACACGATCGACGGGTCCTCGGGGTGCGTCACGGAGAACGGGATGATCTGCGACTGGTCGCGCACGGTGACCGAGATGGTCTTGTCGGCGTTGACCTCCGCCGTGCCGCCGTAGCCGGGCAGCACGGCGAGCCCGAGCTCGTTGACCTCGCCCTCGGCGAAGAACACGTTGGCGAGCACGTCGACCTCGACGACCTCGCGGTCGAGGATGTCGGAGAGGCTCAGCACGGCGTCATCCGCCTCGGGATAGGCCAGCGGCGCGTCGGGATCGACGACGACGGTGACGAAGTTCGAGCTCGTGCCGCCGAAGGCGTTCTCGATCGAGTAGATGAGGCCGTACTCGCCGGCCTCGAGAGGCGGGGTGATCCGCACGATGTCGTCGACGATCTCCGCCTCGACGCCCTCGCTCGTCGGCTCGACCGACGTCACCGTCAAGGCGCTGCCGTCGGGGTCGGAGTCGTTCGCGAGCACCTGGACGAAGACGCTGCCGCCTGGGCGCACTGTCGCCGTGTCCGGGTTCGCGACGGGATTGCGCACCCCCTCGGGCCGCGGGCTGATGCCGACGCGCACGGTGCCGGTCGCGCGGGCGCCGAGCCCGTCGACGACGGAGTAGGTGAAGGTGTCGGTGCCGGCGGAGTAGCTGCCCGCCTGGTACTCGATGTAGTCGCTGCCGACCTCGACCACGCTGCCGAGCTCGGGGTTGGTCTCCTGGCCGAGCAGCTGCACCGAGTCGCCGTCGGGGTCGATGCCCGTGAGCGGAATGGGGATCCGCACGGTCTCCCCCGCGATCACGCGGGAGGTGACCCGGGTGGGCACGGGGGCGTTGTTCGTCGCGGCGTCCGCCTCGCGCACGGAGATGCGCACGGTGCCGTCGGCCGTCTGCCCGTCCGGACCCTGCACGGTGTAGATCGCGGTGAAGTCGCCGGTCTCGGCGGGCGCGAGGTAGCGCAGCACGTTGCCGGAGGCGAAGATCAGGCCGCCCTCCCCGCCGAGGCCCTGCGCGAGTTCCTGGCGCAGGGTGAGCTGTTCGCCGTCGGGGTGCTCGTCGTTGGCGATCACCGGGATGTCGATCGCGTCGCCGACGCGCACCGTGACCTCGTCGTCGGTGGCGATCGGCGGTTGCAGCGTTCCGGGCCGCGGGATCTCGATAACGGTGATGGTGCCCGTGGACGAGGCGAGCCCGTTGGTCACGGTGTAGTTGAAGACGACCGGCCCGGCGTCGAGCGGTCCGGTCAGGGTGACGCGGACGGTGCGCTGGTCGAGCACCTCGGCCTGGACACCGCTCGCCTCGGGCACGTTGAACAGCTCGGTCACGAGCAGCACGCCGCCCGCGGGATCGATGTCGCTGCCGGCGACGTCGATCGTGTCGCTCGTGAGCGTCTTGACGAACACCGTCTTCGGGATCGTGATCGGCGCCGCGTTCGCGTTCGGCGGCGCCTCGACGACGACGCGCACGATGCCGGTGACGGTCTGGTCGCCGTCGGTGACGGTGTACTCGAGGATGTGGTCGCGCACCTCGGTCGAGGTGAACGTGAAGGTGCCGGCCTCGTAGCTCGGCACGATCGTCGCGCCGGGCTTCGCGGGCACGCCGTTGAGGCGGAGCACGCCGGTGCCGCCGCGCACGTGGTCGAGCGGGCGCACGGTGACGTCCTGCCCCGCGTAGGCGGGCACGACGAACGGGTCGGCGATGATGTCGACCTCGCCGGCGGGGCGCACCGTCATCGACAGCGTGCCGGCGCCCTGCGCCGTGCCGTCGCTCACGACGAGGGCGACGTCCTTCAGCTCGCCGCCCTCACCCGCGTCGGAGAAGGTGACCGTGCCGTCCGGCTCGAAGCTCGCCGCGTCGGGCGACGCCGCCGACGCGCTGGTCAGGTAGAAGGGGTCGCCGTCGGGGTCGACGAAGTCGCCGAGCACGTTCGTCGTGACCCGGTTGCCCGACTGCACGATCGACTTCGACGGCCGGGCCTGGTACGGCGGCGAGTTCTCCTCGGGCTGCCGCACGGTAACGGTCGCCGTCGCGGTCGCGGAGCCTCCCCGGCCGTCGGTGATCGTGTAGACGACGGGCACGGTTCCGGATGCCTCGGGCGTCAGCGTCAGCTGGATCTGCTGGCGGTTGCTGATGAGGTCGATCCGCCCGACCTCGTCGGAGACGGGCGACACCTCGGAGATGACGAGGGCGTCGCCGTTGGCGTCGTAGTCGTTGAGCAGCACCGGCAGCGTGGTCGAGCGACCGGGACGGGCGCCGAACTCGTCGTCGATCGCGACGGGCGGCACCTGGGCGGTCTCGAACTCCGGCGGAGTGTCCTGCTCGTTCTCCTCGAGCTGCTCCTCGTCCTCGTCGACGACGATGAGGTCGTCCCAGTTGTCGATCAGCGCGCCGCCGCGCTGCACGGCCCAGGACGCGCCGGCGAGGCGGTCGTTGAGCACGACGCGGTCGTCGTTGACGGCGAAGGCGAGGGTCGCGCCGGCGGGCATGTCGGCGAGCTGCCCGACCGCTCCCCCGGCGGGGTCGCCCGAGCAGCGCGTCCACCAGGACCCGTCCGACCACCCGGCGTAGGTGCAGCCGTCGACGCGTGCGGGAGCGGCGGGCGTTCCCGAACGGTCGTCGCTCAGGACGGTCGGCTCGCCTCCGCCGACGGGCACGCTGACGAGGCCGCCGGTGTGCGCCACGAGCACGGCGTCGCCCTGGGCGGAGGCGCGCTGCGGCACGGCATCCGCGTCGCCCCCGATCGCGCCGGAGAGGTCGGTCTCGGTGCCGTCGGCGTACAGCACCGCGTCGTCGACGTCGAGCACGGCCCAGCGCCCGGCGACGGAGGTGATGACGTGCTCGTCCTGCGGGTCGGCCAGTTCGACGGTGCTCGTCTGAGCCACCGTGTCGGCTCGCGCCGCGTCGACCCGGTACACCTCGCCCTGCTCTGCGGAGAGCGCGAAGAGGGTGCCCTCGTCGTCGACGCTGACCTCGACGGCGGAGCCGAGCTCGAGGTCGGGCTCGCTCTCGGCGTCGAACACCGCGAGCTCGGCGAGCGGCTGGATCCAGAGCTCACCCGTGCCCGTCGCGACGACGACCGCGCGGTCGCCGGCGAGGAACACCTCGGGCGACTCCGGCGGCAGCGGCACGGACTCCGCGACGGTGCTCGTGGCGGGGTCGACGACGTCGAGGCTCGCGTTGCCGCGATCGACAGCGAGCACTGTGGCGCCGCGCTGCACGAGCTCGACGTCGGCGCTCGTGGACTGCAGGGCGGTGTTGAGCTCGAGCACCTCGGTGTTGGCGCGGCCGATGTACTGCCGCTCGCCGTTGCCGACCCAGACCGAGGCGTCGTCGAGGTCCATCCGCTGGGCCGTGTAGCCCTCCGACGTGACCGCGATGCCCGCGACGACCGCGCCGATCAGCACGGAGCTCGCGACCGTCGCCGCGAGCGACTTCCGCGCGGCGATCCACGTCCGGAGCGTCACTGCGGCACGTCCACGCACTTCTCGCCGCTGCGCTCGCCGGTCTCGCCGTTCCGGTTGACCGTCACGGTCAGGCAGACCCGCTCACCGGGGGCGGCGTCCACGGTGAAGCTCGTCGCGGACTGGATGCTCGTGGCACCGTCGCTCATCTGCACGTAGTACGCGTCGTCGCCGGCGATGCCCGGATCGCTCCAGCTGAACTGCACGCTCGTGCCCTCGATCGAGGTGGCGATGTCGGTGACCCGCGGGATCCCCTCGTCGCCGGCGCTTCCGCTGCGGATCAGCACGAACGTCGCGGTCGCGCCGAGCGCGACGACGGCGACGGCGGCCGCGACGAGGCTCCACGCGAGGGCCCGCATGCCCCTGCCGGCGACGGCGGGCGTCGTTCCGGTGCTGCGGGCGCCGCCCGAGTGCTTGAGCAGCGTGCCGACGGCGCTGTAGTCGCCGCCCTGCACGGCGCGACGGCGTCGTCGCCGGGCGGGTCCGGATGCCGCGCCGGAGCCGACCGCGCGCACGCGCGTCTTGTCCTCGAGGTCGCCGACCGTCGCGAGAGCCCAGTCGTCCATCGCGACCTCGACCGCCGTCTGCGGCAGGCCCAGCTCGGTCTCGACGGCCTGCAGCTCCCGCACCAGCTCGAGGATGCTCGACGGCCGGTTCTCCGGCTTCCGGGACATCCCGCGGGCGAGCGCGCGCTCGAGCGACTGCGGCACGTCGGGCCGGCCGAGCGGCGGCAGCTTCGCCTTGTTGATCCGCTGGATGAGGTCGTGCGACGTGTTCGACTCCCCCGGCACCTCGAACGGGCTGCGCCCGGCGAGCAGGGAGTACACGGTGGCCGCGAGCGACCAGACCTCCGACTCGATCGTGCCGGCGGTCTCGTCCATGAGCACCTCGGGCGCCGACCACGGGATCGAGAGCCCGACGGCCTGGCTGCCGTCGCTCTCGGCGAGGGTCGCGGCGATGCCGAAGTCGCTGAGCACGGGGTGCCCGTACGCCGTCAGCAGGATGTTCGAGGGCTTGATGTCGCGGTGCAGCACGCCCTGCCGGTGCGCGGTCTCGATCGCGCTGCCGATCTTGACGCCGATACGGAGCACCTCGGCGACGGGCAGCCGCTCGCGCCGGTAGCGCTCGGAGAGCGACGCGGAGCACAGCTCCATGACGAGGTAGGGCCGACCGTCGGCCGACACGCTCGCCTGGAACACGGTGAGGATCGACGGGTGCGAGCTCAGCTGGGCCATGAGGTTGGCCTCGGCCTGGAACATCTGTCGCACCTGGTCGTTGACGACCTCGCTCAGCATCACCTTCACGGCGACCTGACGGCGAGGCATGTTCTGCTCGTACAGGAAGACGTCCGCGAACCCGCCGGATCCGAGTACATGCAGGTACGAGAAACCGGGAAGGCTCGGGGGCTGCGAAGGCAGTCGCCGCGCCATGCTCACTCCCTACACTCGCCAGCGTTCGCGCAATTGTAGGCAGAGGCCTGCGCTCAGCCCGGTTCATTCCCCCCTAACGGGGGGCGCGAGTCTCAGGCGCCGCTTGCACCTCGGTTGCGCGGGATCGTGTCGTCGAGCTCGGCCTCGCCGGCGTACTCGATCACGTCGACGATGACCGCGGTGACGTTGTCCCGACCGCCGGCGGCGAGCGCCGCGTCGATGAGGGCGTGCGCCGTGTCGACCGCGTCGAGCCCGGATGCCAGGTAGCGGGCGATCCGGTCGTCGCTGACCTCCTTGGTCAGCCCGTCGGAGCAGACCAGCAGGCGCAGGTTCGGCCGGATCGGCAGCATCCAGTAGTCCGGCTGGGGCTCGGCGTTGAAGCCGACCGCGCGCGTGATGACGTTCGAGTCGGGGTGGTGCTCGGCCTCCTGCTCGGAGATGAGCCCGGCGTCGACGAGTTCCTGCACGACGGAGTGGTCGACGGTGACGCGGGTGAGGTCGCCCTGATCGTAGAGGTAGGTGCGGGAGTCGCCGATGTTGAAGATCGCGAAGTAGGGCTCTCCGGCGTGCACCGTGAGGGCGGCACCGGTGACCGTCGTGCCGACGCCCATCGGCAGGTCGCCGGCGAGGCGCTCGATGTCGTCGGTGGCGGCGCGCAGCGACGCGTCGATCGAGTCGGGCTCGGTGAAGTCCGAGCGCGAGATCTCGCCGAGGCGCGAGACGACGGCGCCCGAGGCGATGTCGCCGGCCGCGTGGCCGCCCATGCCGTCGGCGACGGCGAAGACGGGAGGCTGCGCGATGAAGCTGTCCTCGTTCTGCTGACGCCGGCGGCCGGTGTCGGTGGCGGCGGCCCACGACAGCCGCAGCGTCACGTCGGGGCGTCCGGGCAGCAGGACGCGCCGTTCAGCGTCGCGGTCGCCGATCTCAGTCACTCAGGTCAGGCCTTTCCGGGGTGCCGCTCCGGCTGCAGCCGGGCGGCGGGGAGGATCTCGAGCAGGTTGCCGTCGCCGATGTCGATCAGGGTGCCGGGCACCACAACGACGGAGTCCCCTTGACGCAGTGCGACGGGTGGACGCCCGGGCGGCGAGACGACGCTACCGTTCGTCGAGCGAAGATCGGTGATCACCACGGTCGTTCCCTGCTGTCGGATCTCGAGATGCGACGACGAGACCTCCTGCCCGGGACTCGGCACGGCGACGAGCAGGGGCGTCTCGCGCCCCGGCACGCGCGGGGGCGACGGCCGCCGCCCGACGACGACGGGCGCCGTGAGCTCGACCGCGGGGCCGCGGTTGACCTGCAGCCGGTAGCGGCCGGTCACGGCGGGGGCGTGGGCGACCGGCGGGCGCCGGGTCGGGGCGACGGATGCCGCGGGGCCGCGCGCCGGGTCATCCGGAACCCGGTCGGCGACGGTCCGGCCGACGAGCACGGTGTCGCCGTCGAGGAGGTCGTCGGGAAGCGCCGGCGTGGCACGCGGAGGGACGATGACGGTGTCGTCGTCCGTCTCCCCCACTCCTTCATTATGCGCGCTGGCGCGACGGCCGCCGACGCGCACGCGAGTCGCCCTTCGCGGCAAGGCCTTGCCTCGCGGCCCGCGGACGTGCTGACTGGAGGGGACGCCTCCGGGCGGGCGTGCCGTCTCGCGCCTCGACAGCAACAGGATCCGTAGCAGTTCGGCGTGTTTCGCTACGGAATCGCTTGTCGCGCGCGCTCTTCACTGTCAGAATGCCTGCGTGACGAACTCCCACAAGCCCGTCTCGCTCGACGACGTGTCGAAGGCCATCATCGAGCAGCTGCAGGAGGACGGCCGCCGCTCCTACGCCGAGATCGGCAAGGCGGTCGGTCTCAGCGAGGCCGCCGTGCGGCAGCGCGTGCAGAAGCTGACGGATGCCGGCGTGATGCAGGTCGTCGCAGTGACCGACCCGATGCAGCTCGGCTTCTACCGGCAGGCGATGATCGGCGTGCGGGTCACGGGAGACACGACGAAGGTCGCGCAGGCGCTCGGCAGCCTGCCGAGCGTGGACTACGTCGTGCTGACGGCGGGGAGCTTCGACATCCTCGCCGAGGTCGTCTGCGAAAACGACGACGACCTGATCGAACTGCTCAACCGCGAGATCCGCGCGATCGAGGGTGTGCAGTCCACAGAGACCTTCGTGTACCTCCGACTGCACAAGCAGTTCTACAACTGGGGCACGCGGTGAGTAGGGAAGAACGATGACGACGACGGAACAGCCCGTGACGACCCTCGGCGGCAGCGAGGGACTGCAGCAGAAGGCGAAGGACCATCTCTGGATGCACTTCGCCCGGCAGTCGGTGATGGAGTCCCCCGAGGGCGTGCCCATCATCGTGAAGGGCGAGGGACACCACATCTTCGACTCGAAGGGGCGTCGCTACCTCGACGGACTCGCGGGGCTGTTCGTGGTCAACGCGGGGCACGGACGCCGCCGCCTGGCCGAGACCGCCGCGCGGCAGGCCGAGCAGCTCGCCTTCTTCCCCATCTGGTCGTACGCCCACCCGTCGGCGATCGAGCTCGCGGACCGCCTCGCGGACTACGCGCCCGGCGACCTGAACCGGGTGTTCTTCTCCACGGGCGGCGGCGAGGCCGTCGAGACGGCCTTCAAGCTCGCCAAGTACTACTGGAAGCTCCAGGGCCGCCCGATGAAGCACAAGGTCATCTCGCGCTCCGTCGCGTATCACGGCACCCCTCAGGGCGCCCTCGCGATCACGGGCATCCCGGCGATGAAGCAGATGTTCGAGCCCATCGTTCCCGGGGGCTTCCGTGTGCCGAACACCAACTTCTACCGCGCCGCCGAGATGGGCGGCCCCGCGGACGACCTCGAGGCCTTCGGCCTCTGGGCGGCGAACCGCATCGAGGAGCAGATCCTCTTCGAGGGCCCGGAGACCGTCGCGGCGGTCTTCCTCGAGCCCGTGCAGAACTCCGGCGGCTGCTTCCCGCCGCCCCCCGGCTACTTCAAGCGCGTGCGCGAGATCTGCGACCAGTACGACGTGCTGCTCGTCAGCGACGAGGTCATCTGCGCGTTCGGCCGCATCGGCGAGATGTTCGCCTGCAACGCCTACGACTACGTGCCCGACATGATCACGTGCGCGAAGGCCCTGACGAGCGGATACTCCCCGATCGGCGCCACGATCGTGAGCGACCGTATCTACGAGCCCTTCCGCCACGGCGACACGGCGTTCTACCACGGCTACACATTTGGCGGGCACCCGGTGTCGGCCGCCGTCGCTCTCGAGAATCTCGACATCTTCGAGGAGGAGGGCCTCAACGAGCGCGTCAAGGAGAACTCCCCGATCTTCCGCTCGACGCTCGAGAAGCTGCTCGATCTGCCGATCGTCGGCGACGTGCGCGGCGACGGCTACTTCTTCGGCATCGAGCTCGTGAAGGACAAGGCGACGAAGGAGACGTTCACCGACGACGAGTCGGAGCGGCTGCTGCGCGGCTTCCTGTCGAAGGCGCTGTTCGACGCGGGCCTTTACTGCCGCGCCGACGACCGGGGCGACCCCGTCATCCAGCTCGCGCCGCCGCTGACGATGGGTCCGGCCGAGTTCGACGAGATCGAGGGCATCCTCCGCTCCGTGCTGACCGAGGCGTGGACGCACCTCTGAGTCCCGGCGCCAGGGCCAGGGCGCTGAGCTTCTGGCACGAGACCGTGCCAGACGACCTCACGCCCCGGCCCCCGCTCGCCGGCGACACCGATGCGGACGTCGCGATCGTCGGCGCCGGTCTCACGGGCCTCTGGACAGCGCACTACCTCCTCGAGCGGGACCCCTCACTGCGGGTCCTGCTCCTGGAGCGCGAGATCGCGGGATTCGGGGCGTCCGGCCGCAACGGCGGCTGGTGCAGCGCCCTGTTCCCCCGGTCGACCGGCTCCCTCGCCCGCACGCACGGTCCCGCCCAGGCGGTGCGGATGCGCCGCGCGATGATCGACACGGTCGACGAGGTGGGCCGCGAGGCATCCGCCCTCGGCATCGACTGCGACTACCTGAAGGCAGGGACCGTCGCGTTCGCCCGGACGCCCGCGCAGCAGCGCCTGGCCCGGGCCGACGTCGCGGATGCCGCGGCGTGGGGCGTCGACGACATCGCTTTCACCCGGCTGCCGACCGGCGAGAGGGTCGTGCTCGACGCGAACTGCGCGCGAGTGCATCCGGCGAAGCTCGTGCGCGGTCTGGCGCGGGCAGTCGAGGCCCGAGGCGCCCGGATCGCGGAGGGCACCCGCGTCATCGAGTACTCCCCGGGGCGGGTGCGGACCGAGCGCGGCACGGTGACGGCGCCGCTCGTCGTGGACGCGAGCGAGGGGTACGGGTCGCAGCTGCCGAGCGGGCAGCGGCGCGTGCTGCCTCTGTACTCCCTCATGATCGCGACCGAGCCACTGCCTGCGGAGGTGTGGGACGAGCTCGGCATCGCACCGGGCCAGACCTTCACCGATCATCGGCACCTGCTCGTCTACGGCCAGCGCACCGCCGACGACCGGATCGCCTTCGGCGGCCGCGGCGCGCGGTACCACTGGGGCTCGAGCATCCGGAGCGAATACGACCGGGTCGACCGCGTGTTCGAGCATCTGCGCGAGGCGCTCCGCCGGTTGTTCCCCGCGCTCGGCGACGTCGCGATCACGCACCGCTGGGGCGGACCGCTCGGGGTGCCTCGCGACTGGCACGCGTCGGTGCGCTTCGATCCGGCGACCGGACTCGCGGGTGCGGGCGGCTACGTCGGCGACGGCCTCAGCACCACGAATCTCGCGGGCCGTACGCTCGCCGACCTGCTGACCGGCACCGACTCCGAGCTCACGACGCTGCCGTGGGTGAACCACCGCTCGCCGCAGTGGGAGCCAGAGCCGCTGCGCTTCCTCGGCGCGAACGCGGGGCTCGCGGCGATGACCGTCGCCGACGTCGAGGAGCGTCTGACCGGGCGGCCCTCGCTCGCGGCGCGCGTGATGGGCCCGCTCATCGGGCACTGACCCCGGCACCTGCACGGCGGATACGAGCGACGCGCCGCACGCGGTGTGCGGAGCCGGCGCGTCGCCCGTGTCGTCCGTGCGAGGCGGATCAGCGCGGGAAGAACCCCGAGATCGTCGCGACCTCGTCGGGGCTCGGCCGCCAGGCATCCGCGGCCTCGGCGTTCTGCCGCACCTGCTCGGGCTTCGTCGCTCCGGCGATGACGCTCGAGAGGTTCGGCTGCGCGAGCAGCCAGGCGAAGGTCGCCTGCAGCATCGTGACGCCGCGCTCGTCGCAGAACGCCTGGTACGCCTCCATCGCGTCCCAGTCGGCGTTCTCGGCGATGTGCGGGCGCTGACGCGCGATGCGCGAGTCCTCGGGCCGTTCGTTACGGCTGAACTTGCCGGTGAACAGGCCGTTCGCGAGCGGGAAGTAGGGCAGGAAGCCGAGCCCGAACGCGCGGACGGCGGGCAGCACCTCGTCCTCGGCGCCGCGCGCGATCAGGCTGTACTCGTTCTGGGCCGAGACGAAGGCCGGATGTCCCGCGGCGCGCGCGACGTGGTCGGCGTCGGCGATCTGCCAGCCAGCGAAGTTCGAGTGGCCGTAGTAGCGGATCTTGCCCTCGCGCACGAGGTCGTCGAGGGCGTCGAGCGTCTCCTCGATCGGGGTGTTCGGGTCGGGCGTGTGCAGCTGGTAGAGGTCGATCCACTCGGTGCCGAGGCGCGTGAGGGAGCCCTCGACGGCGAGGCGGATGTAGCGCCGCGACGCCCTGGCACCCCAGCTCGGCAGCGGGGAGTCGTAGTCAGTGTGACCGAACTTGGTGGCGAGCACGACCTCGTCGCGGCGGGTCTTGAGCACCCCGGCCATCATCGACTCGCTGCGCCCGTACTGGTAGCCGTAGATGTCCGCCGTGTCGAGCAGCGTGATGCCGGCGTCGAGGGCGGCGTGCAGCACCTCGTTCGTGCCCTCCTGCGTCTCGGTTCGGGTGCCGGGGCGCCCGAAGTTGTTGCAGCCGAGGCCGATGGTCGAGACGCGGAGGCCGGAGCGGCCGAGTGAGCGGTAGTCCATGGTCCTATCCTCCCAAGCCGCGGGGAGGCCGCGGTTCTCCCCCTAGGCGGCGCCGACGGCGACGACATCCGATCCCGGGGCTAGCGTGACCCATATGACAGCACTTCCCGCTCCCCCACCGGCCGCGCGTCCCGCCGTGATCGAGGGCGACGACGGCCGCAGCCGCTGCGCCTGGGCAGCCGCTGATGCCGAGTACCGGCGCTACCACGACGAGGAGTGGGGCGTGCCGCTGCACGGAGACCGAGCCATTCTCGAGAAGCTGTGCCTCGAGGGGTTCCAGGCCGGACTGTCCTGGATCACGATCCTCCGGCGCCGGCCGGCGTTCCGGGAGGTCTTCCACGACTTCGAGCCCGAGAAGGTCGCGGCGATGACCGCCGACGACGTCGACCGCCTGATGACGGATGCGCGGATCATCCGCAACCGCGCGAAGATCGAGGCCACGATCGGCAACGCGAGGGCGACACTCGAGCTGACGCGCGAGGCGCCGGGCGCGCTCGACGCGCTCGTGTGGAGCTTCGCCCCGCCACGCCAGGACCGGCCGAAGCAGTGGGCGGACGTGCCCGCCGTCACACCGGAGTCGACGGCGCTCAGCAAGGAGCTGAGGAAGCGCGGCTTCCGGTTCGTCGGGCCGACCACCGTGTATGCCCTCATGCAGTCCGGCGGGCTCGTCGACGACCACCTCGAGGGCTGCTGGAAAGCGACGTCGGGCGACTGAGACTTCCGCCACACGGGAGGTGCGCGACGCGGGGCCGAACGGGCACCGCGAGCCGATTGGCGTTGTCCTGCGCAGTGCAAGGTTCAGGTCGACCGGGCGCGGCACGCGCCTAGGAACACGGGCGCCGCTCAGCGATCGCCGCGTCCACCGACGTCTGTGGCTGGGTGGTTAAACAGGTGATGCCCACCCTCGTACCCGGTCACCGTCTGTGGTGTCAGGGTACGGGGGTGGGCATCGTAAAGGATGTCCGGCGGTGTCCTACTCTCCCACGAGGTCTCCCTCGCAGTACCATCGGCGCTGCAGGTCTTAGCTTCCGGGTTCGGAATGT
>NZ_JAFIQW010000003.1 GCF_017355965.1 Desertivibrio insolitus | reverse complement strand
AACCTCGTCCTCGGCGACGCCCCCGACCTCCCCTTCGGCGGCACCAAACGCTCCGGCTTCGGCCGCGAACTCGGCCGATCCGCCGTCGAAGAATTCGTCAACCGCAAGCTGATCCGCGTCGCGGGCTAGCCGCGAGACGGATGCCACGGGCGGCCACCCTCCGGGGTGAGCCGCCCGTCGCACGATAGGGGCGACGGCGGCTGCACTTTCAGTGCATTACGCTGCACTCATGGATACGAGCACGAGCGCCCTGGCATCCGCCATCGGCGAGCGCGTCCGGCAGGAGCGCCAGGCTCGCCGCTGGACGTTCGACCGACTCGCCGAGGCATCCGGGCTCAGCCGGCGCTCCCTGATCAAGATCGAGCAGGGCGACGCGAACCCGAGCGTCGGCAGCCTGCTGCGGATCAGCGCGGCGCTCGGCATCGCGCTGCCCGCCCTCGTCGAGCCGCCGTCGACGGC
The DNA here is from genome assembly GCF_017355965.1 of Desertivibrio insolitus. Lineage (GTDB taxonomy): Bacteria > Actinomycetota > Actinomycetes > Actinomycetales > Microbacteriaceae > JAFIQW01. The sequence goes on along the minus strand of NZ_JAFIQW010000003.1, from coordinate 555,305 downwards.
GGCGGTGCGGATGACCAGGGCGGGCGACGGCGCCGTGCTCTGGAGCGGGGACGCGGGCGGCCGCGGCGTGCTCGTCGCGAGCACCGAGCCGCCGGAGCTCGTCGAGCTGTGGGACTGGACGCTGCAGCCCGGCGACCGGCGCACGAGCGAGGCGCACTCGCCCCGCACCCGAGAGCTGCTGCAGGTGCAGGAGGGCACGATCACGGTCGAGGCCGGCGGCGAGACACTCGTGCTCGGCGCGGGTGACGCCGCCGCGTTCCCGGGCGACGCCCCGCACTCCTACGCCAACGAGAGCGCCGCCCCCGCGCGCTTCACCCTCACGGTGTTCGAGCCCGGCGTCGGACCGGGCACCCACTCGGAGGCGACGGATGACTGACGCGGCGACCCTGCAGCACGTGCTCGACGCCGCCGTGGTGCAGCCCGCGGTGTTCGAGCTGCGACCCGACTACCGAGCGGGGCTGCTCGCCGTGGCCGGGATCGAGCCCGGCGCGAGCGACGCGGCGAGCGAGGCGCTGCTGCAGCGCGCAGAGAGCGCCGCTCGGGACGCCCTGCACGAGACATCCGTCGACGAACTGCCGCACGTCGCCGCCTGGCGGGAGGCGTACCGCGCGTTCGGGGCGAAGCCGCAGCGCACCCGCAACAGCGTCGAGGCGCTGCTGCGCCGAGCCGCGACCGGGCTCCCCCGCGTCAACCGGCTCACCGACACCTACAACGCGATCTCGGTGCTGCACGCGATCCCGCTCGGCGGCGAGGATCTGACGCGGTACGAGGGCGCGCCCCGGCTCGTCCGCGCGACGGGCGACGAGCCCTTCGACACGGTCGCGGGCGGCGAGCCGGTGATCGAGCATCCGGAACCCGGCGAGGTCGTGTGGTGCGACGACGCCGGCGTGACCTGCCGCCGCTGGAACTGGCGGCAGGGCCGGCGCACGCAGTTGCGCGACGACACGACGACTGCGCTCTTCATCCTCGATGCGCTCGCCCCGCTCACCGACGACGAGCTCGAGCGGGCGACCGACGAACTCACGGAGCAGCTCGCCCGCCTCGGGCCCGACGTCGCGATCGCGCGGCGCGTTCTCGCGGGCACGCCGTGACGCCCCTGCGACTGCCGGCGGGCATGCCGCCCTGGCTGCTCGCCGTCGCCGCGATGGCGTCGGTGCAGCTCGGCTCGGCACTCTCGGTGGGGCTGATCGGCGAGGTCGGCACGGCCGGCACCGCCTGGCTGAGACTCAGCATGGGCGCGGTGATCTTCCTCCTGATCGCCCGCCCGCCGCTGCGCTCGGTGCGCCGCGCCGACGTGCCCGCCCTCGTCGGCCTCGGCGTCACGACCGGGCTCGTCACGGTCGGTTTCCTCTCCGCGCTCGAGCGCATTCCGCTCGGCACCGCGGTGGCGATCGAGTTCCTCGGCCCGCTCTCCGTCGCCGCCATCCGCAGCGGCAACCGGCGCGCACTCGTCTGGCCGGCGCTCGCGCTCGTCGGCGTCGTGCTCCTCACGGAGCCGTGGCACGGCGAGGTCGACCTGCTCGGCATCGCGTTCGCCGCCCTCGCCGCGGTCGGCTGGGGCGTCTACATCGTGCTGACCCAGCACGTCGGCGACCGCTTCAGCGGCATCGGCGCGCTCTCGCTGACCATTCCCGTCGCGGCGGCGACCGCGGCGATCGTGGGCATTCCGCAGGCGATCGGGCACCTCGACCTCGGCGTGCTTGTGACGGCGGCGGGCCTCGCGGTGCTGCTGCCCGTGCTGCCGTTCGCGCTCGAGATGCTCGCGCTCCGCCGGATGACGCCGACGGCGTTCGGCACACTCATGGCACTGGAGCCCGCGATGGGACTCGTGCTCGGGCTGATCGTGCTGCACCAGCGGCCGTCGGTCGTGCAGCTCGCGGGCATCCTGCTCGTCGTGCTCGCCGGCGCGGCCGCGCAACGCGGCGGACGCCGGGCGCTGCCCGAGGAGCAGGTGCTCGCGGCCGAGCACCCCGGCTGACGCGCCGCCGCATCGAGCAGATTCGGAGAAGCGCCCGAAGCCCGCGCATCCATAGCATCGAGCCACCAGCCGAAGACGAGCGAAGGGGCAACGGAATGACCGAGACCGGCACCGGAGGGTTCACCGACGTCGAGCGCGCCGCGATCAAGGAGCGCGCCGCGGAGCTGCGGGCGGAGAAGGGCGGCAAGAAGGCGGCCGCGGCGCTCGAGGACCTGCTCGAGAAGATCGCCGAGATGCCCGACGACCAGCGCGTGATCGCCGAGCGCATCCACGCGATCGTCACCGAGGTCGCCCCGCAGCTCGCGCCCAAGACCTGGTACGGGCAGCCCGCGTGGGCGAATGCCGACGGCAAGGTCGTCGTGTTCTTCCAGGCCGCCGCCAAGTTCGGCACGCGCTACTCGACGCTCGGCTTCCAGGAGGAGGCGAACCTCGAGGAGGGCACGATGTGGCCGACGAGCTGGGCGATCACGAGCCTCGGTGCGCGCGAGGAGCAGCAGATCGCCGATCTCGTTCGGCGGGCTGCCTCAGCCGACTGATCCTCATTTAGGGGGACATGGCTGTACCCCGTACTGGGACTGGGCCCGAGGCATCCACCGGTCGGAAGATCGGGACGATGATTCCCACCGCTGTCGGCACACTCCCTCAGGAGTCGGCTCCCACGACCGAGGAGCCGAGCGCCGCGTTCCTCCCGATCGCCGAGCCTCTGCTCGAGGAGTCGGCCTCGTACGCCGAGCTGCTGCTCATCTCCGGCCTGATCACGCCCGAGCAGCTGCAAATGGCGCGTGCGGTGAAGGAGCGCACCGGGTCGCACATCGACGAGATCCTCGTCAGCCTCGGCATGGTCGACCCGTCCGAGCTGCTGGGGGTCATGGGCCTCGCCTGGGACCTCGAACCGATCGACCTGCAGGAGGCGTCGCTCGACAGCGAGCTGATCCGTCGCATCCGGGGCCAGCGCTACCTCGAGGAGAGCTGGATGCCCGTCGGCTACACGCCGAACGGGGCCGTGCTCGTCGCCACGGCGCGGGAGCCCCTGCCCGAACGCGAGGCGGCGATCAGCGGGGCGCTGCAGGCTCCGGTGGAGTTCGCCGTCGCGACGTCGTGGGAGATCAAGACGGCGGTCTCGCGCGTCTACGGCGGCGAGATCGCGGATGACGCGGCGAACGAGCTGTTCCGCCAGAACCCGCGCATCTCCGCGCGCACCACCTTCTCCCGCAGCCAGAAGGCGGGCCTCCTCCTCGGCACCTTCCTCGCCCTCGTGCTGCTCGTGGTCTGGCCCGTGCCCACGGTGATCGGACTGCTCACCCTGGCGAGCCTCGTGTTCCTCGCCGGCACCCTGTTCAAGTTCCTCGTCGCGATGACGGGCGCCCGCTTCGACGTCGTCGAGCGGATCTCGCGGCGCGACATCGACGCGCTCGACGAACGCGAGCTGCCGATGTACACGGTGCTCGTGCCCGTGTTCCGCGAGGCCAACATCGTCGCGCAGCTCGTCGGCAACCTCGGCGCTATCGACTGGCCCGCCGAGAAGCTCGAGGTGCTGATCCTCATCGAGGAGGAGGACCACGAGACCCGCGAGGCCATCGAGGGCGCGAACCCGCCGCCGAACTTCCACGTCGTGACGATTCCGAAGGGCAGTCCGCAGACGAAGCCGCGCGCATGCAACGTCGGCCTGTACTTCTCCTCCGGCGAGTACCTCGTCATTTACGACGCCGAGGACACCCCCGACCCCGACCAGCTGAAGAAGGCGTACATCGCGTTCCAGCGCTCGGGCGAGAAGACGATCTGCGTGCAGGCGGCGCTCAACTACTTCAACGCCACCGAGAACCCGCTCACGCGGATGTTCACGCTCGAGTACAGCTACTGGTTCGACTACATGCTCGCCGGGCTCGACGTGCTCGACCTCCCGATCCCGCTCGGCGGCACCTCCAACCACTTCCGCACGGACGCCCTCGTCGAGCTCGGCGGCTGGGACCCGTACAACGTCACGGAGGACGCCGACCTCGGCATCCGCGCGAGTGCCCTCGGCTACCGCGTCGGCGTCATCGACTCGACGACGATGGAGGAGGCGAACACCTCCATCCCCAACTTCATCCGCCAGCGCAGCCGGTGGATCAAGGGCTACATGCAGACCTCGCTCGTGCATGCCAGGGCGCCGCTGCAGCTGATCCGCGAGATCGGGGTCAAGCGGTTCGCCGCGTTCGCGCTGCTGATCGCCGGCACACCGCTGACCTTCCTCGGCGTCATCCCGTTCTACGTCGTGACGGCGGTGACCCTGTTCATCCCGGCCGGCCTGCTGGCGCCGTTCTTCCCGGTCTGGCTGCTCTGGATCTGCCTCTTCAACTTCTGCATCGGCAACGGGGTCATGGTCTACCTGTCGATGATGGGCCCCTACAAGCGCGGCTCGTTCAACCTCGTGCTCTGGTCACTGCTCAACCCCGTCTACTGGGTGCTGCACTCGATCGCCTCGTACAAGGGGCTGTGGCAGCTGATCACGAAGCCGCACTACTGGGAGAAGACCGAGCATGGCCTCACCACTCATGTCAGCGGCTGAGCTCGCGCCGGGGTTCGGCGCACCCACCCGTCGACAGGTCGTCGAGGAGCGCGCGAGGATCGCCGCCTTCCCGGGCACCGCGCTCGGCCGCATCGCCCTCTGGTTCGCGCTCGCGGCCCCGGTCTTCGCGATCGCGATGCTCTCCTCCCCCGCCACCACCGGCACCGTGAACGCCGCGCTGCTCGAGCGCGTCGCCCAGATCCCGCTCGACCGGGCGGATGTCTCGTGGCTCGGCCTCCTCTATCCGCCGCTCACCACGCTGGTCGCCGCGGCGGTCGCGCCCGGCGGGCCGGTCGCGCTCGCGCTCATCGGCGCGTTCGCCGCCGGCATCGTGCTCACCGAGCTCGTGCAGTTGCTGAAGCAGCGCCGGATGCCGCTGCCGCTCATCGTCGTGCAGCTCGCCGCCCTTGCCGCGAATCCACTGTTCTTCTACAACGCCACGACGAACCTCGAAGGCTTCCTCGGCACCGCATTCTTCGGGCTCGCGCTCGCCCACCTGCACCGCTTCGTGGTCTGGCGCAACACCCAGTCCGGCTTCCGCGCCGGGATGCTGCTGCTGCTCGCCACGCTCTCGTCGCCGCTCGGCGTCGTCTACGCGGTGCTCGCCGCCGCGATGTCGACGTTCCTCGAGCTCGCTCGCCGCGGCGAGCGCGGGGTGCGCTTCGCCAACGCGCTCATCGTGATCTTCCCCACCGCGTCGGTGCTGGGGGCGGTCGGGCTGCTCTCGATCGTGTTCCTGGGCGACCCGTTCGCGTGGGTGCACGTGGTCGATCTCGAGGGCGCGGGGGCGAGAGGGCAAGCCCTGCTCGGCCTCTCGGGGAGCCCCACGGGCTGGCTGCTCGCGGCATCCCTCGCCTGCTCGCTGCTCGCCGCCGTGGTCGGGCGTCAGCCCCGCGCGATCGGCGCCGCCGTGCTGCTCTTCGCCGGCGTGCTCAGCGGGTTCGTCGTCGGGGTCCTGCCCATTGAGGCCGCCGGAACGACGTTCCTCGTGATGACGCTCGCGGCGATCGTGCTGCAGCCGGCCGCGCGCCGACCCGCGACGGCCGTCCCCCTGGTCGCCGTCGCGGCGCTGCAGGGAGCGGTCGCCTGGCTCACCGCGGCCGACCGCGGGCTCACCGCCGAGTGGTTGCGCGGCATCGCGGAGACGGTCGCCGCACTGCTCTGACCGCGGCGGCGCCTTCCCGGTCGGGGATGATTGAGGCGATGGATGTCTCCGCCGTGCTGCCCGACGGGCTCGTGCCCGACGGCCTCCGGCTGGAACTGCTCGTCCTGCTGATCCTCGCCGCGGCCGCGGCCGGATGGGTCGACGCGGTCGTCGGCGGCGGCGGGCTGCTGCAGCTGCCCGCGCTGCTGCTCGTGCCCGGGATCACGCCCGTGCAGGCCCTCGCGACCAACAAGCTCGCCTCGATCTTCGGCACCGGGGCGAGCAGCCTCACCTACTACGCCCGGGCCAAGCCCGACCTGCGCACGGCGATCCCGATCGCGGTCGTCGCCCTCGTCGGCAGCTTCGCCGGGGCGTCCATCGCGGCGACGATCCCCGCGGCGGCGTTCAAGCCGATCATCGTCGTGGCCCTCGTCGCGGTCGCCGCCGTCACCCTCGCCCGGCCGACGCTCGGCGCGGAACTCGCGCTGCGGCATCAGGGCGCCAAGCACTACGGCACCGCCGTCGCGATCGGCGCCCTGCTCGGCGTCTACGACGGCGTGCTCGGCCCCGGCACCGGCACCTTCCTCGTCATCGCGCTCGTGACGGCGCTCGGCTACGACTTCCTGCAGGCCAGCGCGAAGGCGAAGATCGTGAACTTCGCCACCAACCTCGGCGCACTGCTCTTCTTCATCCCGCACGGCTCGGTGTTCTGGGGGCTCGGCCTCATCCTCGCCGCCGCCAACGTGCTCGGCAGCCGCATCGGCGCGGGCATGGCCGTGGAACGCGGCAGCCGATTCATCCGGATCGCGTTCCTCGTCGTGGTGTTCGCGCTCATCCTCAAGCTCGGGGCGGATGTCTGGGGCGAGAACGTGCAGCCGCTGCTGTAGGCCGCGGTGCGTGCCCCCTCGCTGACCACGAGCTGCGCAGCTCTTGCCGGGGTGCGCAGCTCTCACTGCGCATTCCGGTGACAAGTGCGCAGGGTGACCGCTGCGGCCCGGGTCAGGCGGGTTCGACCCCGTCGAGCGGAGTGAGCGTTCGCCAGACGTCGCCCTCGGGCACCAGGTAGAGGCGCAGGGGCGGCTCGAGTCGCTCGAAGGGGTCGCCCTCCGGGTACCGCTCGGGCCCGCAGCCGTCGGCGGTCGCGACCACCCTGATGGTCTCCCCCACCTCGAGGTCACCCTTCTCAACGGAACGGATGACGACGTCGTACGCGTCGGCGTTGGCGTCGCCGATCCGGGCGAGCCCGGCATCCATCACCTGATCGACGATCACGATCGCCTGTGCGTCACGGCGCAGGTCTGGCTCGCCCGAGTAGTCCGCCCAGCTCATGCAGGCAGCGGAGGTCGCGCCGGCGCAGCCGGGAGCAGCGAGAGTGGCAGCTGCTACGGCGAGGGCGGCGATGTAGCGGGTCATCGGCTTCCAAAGATGGGCGGCTGCTCGTCATCCTGGACCGCTGTCCGCGAAGTGGCAAGGGGGTGGCGGCACCCCCTTGCCGACGCGTCAGCTCAGGCGCAATTCGTCGACGGTCGAGCGCACCGTCGAGCGGGCTCGGGCGTCGAGGCCGCGGATGGGCCGAGGGAGGCAGTTCTGCGTCACGAGCCCCAGCTGCTCGGCGATCGCGGCGGTCACCCGCAGGCTGCCGTGCTCGCGGAAGAGGTCCCACAGGGGCTGGAGTCGCGCCGACGCGGCACGGGCGGCATCCGCGTCTCCTGCGATCGCCGGATCGGCGATGGTGCGGGCGGCGTGCGGGAGGGTGCCGGCGATGACCGAGTACCAGGCGTCGCAGCCGGCGGAGAGCCCGGTCGCGGCCATCGCGTCGCCGGAGACGCCGATCGTGACGGTCGAGGGCACGACGGCGCGGATCGTCGCGATGCGCTCAGCGGCGGCATCCGGATCGGCAGGGACGCCGGGGATCTTGATGGACGCGACGTTCGGCAGCGCGGCGATGGCCGCGTAGAGCTGATCGCTGAACTGGAAGTGCGTGGTGCCGGGGTTGTCGTACACGACGAGCGGCACCGACAGCCCCGCCGTGACGTCCTCGTACAGCCCGAACACGTCGTCGTCGGTGAGCCGCTGATAGGAGACGGGCGCGAGCAGCACCGCGCTCGCACCCGCCTCCTGCGCGTCGTCGGCGAGCGCCTGCACGTGTGCGGTGCGCGTCGCCCCGATGCCGACGACGACCGGCACCTCCCCCGCGTGCGTCACCGCGAGTTGTGCGACGCGCCGCCGTTCTGTGCGGTCGAGGTAGGCGTATGACCCGGTCGACCCGAGCGCGCCGATCGAGTCGACCCCGGCGTTCACGAGATCCTCGATGAGCGACGCGAACGCGTGCTCGTCGAGCTCGTCGTCGCGCAGCGGGGTGAGAGGGAACGCGCTGAGTCCGGTGAGCATGAGGCCGATGCTAGGGCGACCCGGCGGCGGACTCGGGGTCGAGCCCGCCGCCGCGTCGCATCAGCCCGCGAAGGGCGCCTCGACGTCGAGCACCCACGTCACGCCGAAGCGGTCGGTCAGCATGCCGAACCCCGGGGTCCACGCCGAGGCGGCGAGAGGCTCGAGCACGGACGCGCCATCGGCGAGCTTCTGCCAGTACCCCTCGACCTCGTCGAGCGAGGTCGCGCGCACCGACACGAAGAAGCGATCGTCGGTGACGGTCGTGCCGTTCTCCCGGCGCGTCGTCGCACGCGGCAGCTCCGCGTCGGCGCCGGGCACGTCGTAGGCCATCACGCGGAAGCCGGCGTCGCTCTCGACCTGACCGAAGACGATGCGGTCGGCGCCGGGCGCCTCGGCGGGCATGCCGAAGTCGGCGTACGTGGCGAGCACGAGCCGCCCGCCGAAGACACGCTGGTAGAACTCGAGCGCCTGCCGTGCCGTGCCGCGGAAGTTGAGGTGGGTGGTGGTCTTGATGGTCATGCCGGTTTCCTTCGTCTCGTGCGGCGATCGCCGTCGCGGCCCAGCGTGACAGGGGTAGCGGTCAGCTTTCGTCCTCTTCTTGCCGCAGACTCGTCTCGTGCCCGGAACGACCTCACGGATGCTCGAGCTGCTTTCGCTGCTGCAACTCACCCGCGACTGGCCAGGGCAGGAGCTCGCGGACCGCCTGGGCGTCAGTCCCCGCACGGTGCGCCGGGACGTCGAGCGGCTGCGCGAGATGGGCTACCGCATCGGCGCGACGAAGGGCCCCGACGGCGGCTACCGCCTGTCGGCCGGCTCGGAGCTGCCCCCGCTCCTGTTCGACGACGAGCAGGCCGTCGCGATCGCCGTCGCTCTGCAGGCCGCGCCGTCCACCGGCGTCGACCTCGAGGAGGCGGCGGGGCGCGCGCTCGCGACCGTGCGCCAGGTGATGCCGTCGCGGCTCCGGCACCGCATCGACGGCATCCGCTTCTCCGGCTCCGTCGCGCTCGGCTCGGTGGATGCGACGGTGCTCGAAGCGGTGAGCACGGCGACGCGGGATCGACGCACGCTGCGCTTCGACTACGCCGGCGCTGCCGGTTCCCCGCGCCGGGTCGAGCCGCACGCGATCGTCGCGCGCGAGGGACGCTGGTACCTCGTCGCATGGGACCTCGAGCGCCACGACTGGCGTTCCTTCCGCCTCGACCGGATGTCACCGCGATCGCCTGTCGGGGCACCGTTCACTCCGCGGGCGCTGCCGACCGGCGACGCGGCCACGTTCCTCGCCGCGCGCTTCAAGGGCTCCGACACCGAGGACCGCTGGCCCTGCGTCGGCGAGGTGGTGCTGGGCCTGCCCGCTCGGGAGGTCGCGCCCTACCTCGGCGACGGCGACCTCGAGGAACTGCCGGACGGCTCCTGCCGCGTGCGGATCGGATCGTGGTCGTGGGCCGGCGTCCTGGCATCCGTCGCCCGCTTCGACGCTCCGTTCACGGTCGTCGGGCCCGAGCCGTTGAGGGAGGCGGCACGGGTGCTCTCCGACCGGGCCGCAGCGGCGGCGGCCTCAGTCGAGCACGGGTGACGTCGGCACGGTGACGCCGCTGAGCCGCTCGGACACCTCCCACACCCGGCGTCCCTCGGCGGCGTCGCGAAGCGCCCGGTACAGCGGCTGCTCGGCCGGACGGCCGCCGAGGTGCCCCGGGCCCGCGGGGCCGAAGAGCCGCCCGCCGGCCGGCTCTGGCGTCGTCGCGGCGAGGAGCGCCGGCAACCCGGCCGTCTCTGCCGTTCCGAGCAGGATGCCGCGGGCCGAGAGCGCCCGGATGACCCTCACCTGCGGAGTGTCGCCGGCTCGGCCGATCTCCGGGCGGGCCGAGAGCAGGCTCGTCGGTGCGACGCCCGGGTGGGAGAGGTTGCTCGTGATGCCCCAGCCCTCGGCCTTGCTGCGGCGGTCGAGCTCGAGCCCGAACAACCCGAAGGCGATCTTCGACTGCCGGTAGGCCCGCATGCCGTCGTAGCGACGCTCCCCGCCGAGGTCGTCCCAGTCGATCGAGCCCCGCGCGGCCGCGACGCTCACCTGCGAGACGACGCGGGCTCCGCCGGCGCTCAGCAGCGGGAGCAGGCGGGCGACGAGCGCGAAGTGGCCGAGGTGATTGGTGGCGAACTGCAGTTCGAAACCGTCGACCGTGGTCTGCCGGCTCGGCGGCACCATGACGCCGGCGTTGTTGATCAGCAGGTGGATCGGGGCGCCTTCCCGGAGCAGCCCGTCGGCGAGCGCCGCGACGGATGCCAGGGAGGAGAGCTCGAGGTCACGCAGTGCGAGCGAGGCGCCGGGCACGCTCTGCCGGATGCGGGCGACTGCCCGCTCCCCTTTGTCACGATTGCGGACGGGCATCACGACCTCGGCACCGGCGGCGGCGAGGCGCGCGGCTATGCCGAGCCCCATTCCGTCGCTCGCTCCGGTGACGAGGGCGCGACGTCCCGTGAGGTCCGGGAGGGTCAGTTCGATGGGATGACGGGACATTGTTGCTCCTTGGGTCGGTCGGACCTCCACCGTCGCCGAGGGCCGGAACGGCATCCAGGGCGCGCCGATCCCCGGTTGAGCGCTCCTTCCCAACGACGGGGGGACCGACGATCCGTGGCTACGCGGGCGGCTCGGAGGGTAGACAGGACCCACCTACGAGACGGGGGAAGCCGTGATCGACCGCACCGGCCTTGCCGAGTTCCTGCGCACGAGGCGCGAGTCCCTGCAGCCAGAGGACGTCGGCCTACCGCGAGGGCAGCGTCGTCGCACCTCCGGCCTGCGCCGCGAAGAGGTCGCGGTTCTGAGCCACATGTCGACGGACTACTACGCCCGACTGGAGCAGGAACGTGGGCCGCAGCCCTCCGAACCGATGCTCGCGGCGATCGCGCAGGGGCTGCACCTGTCGCGCGAGGAGCGCGACCACCTCTTCCGGCTCGCCGGACACACGCCACCGGCCCGCGGGGTGACGGGCGAGCACATCGGCCCCGGCCTGCTCCGGGTGCTCGACCGGCTCGAGGACACGCCCGCCGAGATCGTCACCGAACTCGGCGAGACGCTGAAACAGACGAGCCTCGGGCGGGCCCTGACGGGCGACACCACTCGCTTCACCGGACCCGAGCGCAGCATCGGGTACCGGTGGTTCACCCTCCCCGGTGCGCGCGAGCTCTACGCCCCCGAGCAGCACGCCTTCCTGAGCCGCCTGTACACCTCCGGGCTCCGCGAGGTGCTCGCCCTGCGCGGGCCCACCTCCCGTGCCGCCGAGCTCGCCGAGCTGCTGCTCGAGCGCAGCGAGGAGTTCCGGATGCTGTGGGCGGAGCACGAGGTCGGCCTCGTTCCGCGCGAGGTGAAGCACTTCGTGCATCCGGAGGTCGGGACGCTCGAACTCAACTGCCAGCGGCTGATGGACCCCGAGCAGTCGCACTGGCTCATGGTCTACACGGCGGCGCCGGGCAGCGAGAGCGCCGAGAAACTGCGTCTGCTGTCGACGCTCGCCGAGCGGACGCCCGCGCTGCGCGCGTGAGCACCGCCATCGACGGCGCCGCTACCCGTCGCGCAGGCACTCGCGCTCGACGAGGTCGACGACGCGACCGAGGAAAGCGCGTACTGCCTGCGACTGCTCGCGGTCGAGCTCTCGGGCCGCCTCCGCGATCTGCTTCGACAGGGGGTCGATCGCGTCGAGGTCCTTCCGGCGGTCCGTCGGGGTGAGCATGATCGCGCGTCGATCGGTGGGATGCGGTGCGCGGGTGACCAGGCCCACACCCGACAGCCGGTCGAGCAGACTGGTCGTCGCCGCCGAACTGATGTCGAGCAGCTGACCGAGCTGTTTCGCGGTGAGCGGCTCGTTCCGGTCGTAGGCCCGGTAGACGAAGCGGACCGCGGCACGGTCGATCTCGCTCGGCCCGCAGATCGTCTGGCGCCGCCGGTGCAGCCGGGCCTCGGCGAGGCGGAGACGTTCCACTACGCCGGCGACGTCGGCGTCTTCACGGGCCAACTGAACGACGGTTCCCATTCGGCGAAGCTATGCAGCGAACATGAGGACGCTCACAGGCTCGTCGTCACGCGGTGGTCAGCGCTCGAACGGATGCCCGGCGATCTTCTCCCGGATGCCGCCGCTGACCAGTCGCTGCGCGGCCGAGTGCGGCTTCCGCCTGGCCTGTTCGGTGACCTCGTCGCCGAACTCCTGCGCGAGGGAGAGGCGGGGGTACGCTTCGAGCACCTCGCGCACGAACGAGGCGGGCAGGGCGTCGGGGCGCGCGCCGGAGATGTCGAGGGCCGTCGCGATCTCGAGCAGGTAGCCCTCCTCGTCCACCGCGGGGTCGACGGAGGGCCAGTTGTGCCGCACGATCACGTCGAGTGCGCGTCGGCTCCGGGCCGCGGGCCATCCGGCGCCGCTCGTCAGCGCGACCGCGACGTGGCCGGCCGCCTCCTCGTACGGCAGGGCGACGTTGTCGAACTCGGGCGCGAGTCCGAGGTCGTGCAGCACCGCCGCGACGAAGAGCAGCTCGTGGTCGATCCCCCGGCGGCCCTCGAGGGCGGCGAAGCCCTCCGCCCAGAGCCACGACCGGGTCACATGGTTGAGCAGCGCCGGTGAGTGGTAGTCGGCGGCGAGCGCGTAGGCGGCCACGGCGGCCGGGGACTCGGGCCGGGGGAAGTCGGCGATGCGCACTTGTTCTCCTTAGAGCGGGTCGCGGGTCGAGTTCACGGTAGGGACGTCAGCGGGCGCGCGGGCGCGGATCAGTGCCAACATCAGTGCATGGACGGACAACCGGTGGTGAGGCAGACGCTCGACGACCACGTGCTGGGCGACTCCGCCTCGTTCGCGCACGTCGAGGTGCGGCGCATCACGATGGCGCCCTCCGTCGCCGCCGGGGCGCACACCCACAACGGACCGGTCTTCGGCGTCGTCGAGGCCGGGTCCGCGCACCTGCAGGTGGACGGCGGCGAGACACGTTTGCTGCGAGCGGGAGAGGTCTTCTTCGAGCCGGGCGGCCAGCGCATCGACCGCTTCGACGCGACCGAGGAGGGCGTCACCTTCCTCGGGTGGTTCCCGGTGCCCGCAGGAGTGCATCCCGAGATCAGCATGGGCGGATGAGCGGCGACACCCCCGACCTCGTGGCGCTGCGGGACGCACTGCTCGCCGATCGCGACCTCACCACGGCGCGCATCGCGGCGCTGCAGCGGAACGTGGCCGCGATCGTCGAGGCGGCTTCGTTCACATCGACGGACGACGAGCACGACCCCGAAGGCGCGACCATCGCGTACGAGCGATCCCAGGCGGGCGCGCTGCTCGCGGCATCCGTGGATCATCTCGCCGACGTCGATCACGCCCTGGCCCGCATCGACGAGGGCGACTACGGACGGTGCGAGCGCTGCGGCCGCGCGATAGCGCAGGCTCGGCTGCTCGCTCGGCCTGCCGCCCGCACGTGCATCGACTGCGCTGCCTGAACCGACCCGGCGGTCTCGGAAACAGCGGGACTAGGCTGCCCGCATGGCCGCCAGGCGTGAACCGCTGAAGGACCTCCGAGAGGCTGTCGGTCACCTGACCGACCAGCTGAAGAAGCCCGGCCTCGAGCGGGTCGACGAGCTCGTCGGCGACCTCCTCCCCGCCCGGCCGGTGCCGGCCCGCCCGCTGTCGAAGATCCAGGCCGAGCTCGACGCGCTCGTCGGGCTCGAGACGGTCAAGGAGCAGGTGCGAGCGCTCGTCGCGTTCCTGCAGGTGCAGGCGCGCCGCAAGGAGCACGGTCTGCCCGAGGTCGCGACGTCGCAGCATCTGGTGTTCCTCGGCAACCCGGGCACCGGCAAGACCACGGTCGCTCGCCTGCTCGCCGAGATGTACCGGGCCGTCGGCCTGCTGAAGAAGGGCCACCTCGTCGAGGTCGACCGCTCGGGCCTGGTCGGGCAGTACGTCGGCGCGACGGCGCTGAAGACCGACCGGGTCATCCGCCGGGCCCTCGACGGCGTGCTGTTCATCGACGAGGCCTACGCGCTCGCGCCCGAGGACGGCCGCATGGATTTCGGCCCCGAGGCGATCGAGGTGCTGCTCAAGCGGATGGAGGACCACCGCCACCGCCTCGTCGTGATCGTGGCCGGCTACCCGCGGCTCATGGAGTCGTTCCTGCTCTCGAACCCGGGCCTGCGCTCGCGGTTCGCGCGCGAGATCACGTTCCCCGACTACTCCGTCGACCAGCTGCAGGCGATCTTCCACAACATCGTCGCGCAGCACGAGTACACGCTCGAACCGGATGCCGAGCAGACGCTCCGCCGCATCCTGACCGGCCTGCACGCCGGCGAGGACTCGGGCAACGCGCGCTTCGCCCGCACCCTGTTCGAGCAGTCGCTCAACCGGCAGGCACTGCGGCTGGCGGGCGACCCGGACCGGAGCCTCGACTCGCTCGACGCGGGCGACGTCACCACGCTGACCGCCGCCGACCTCGCCGAGGCAGCCCGGTCCCTCGGCGAGGCGCCCGACCCGGACCCGGGGATGTCCCGCTGGCGCCGCTGGCTCGGCTGACGAGAGCGGCGGGCGGATGCCGTCAGCGCATCACGCCGGGCGAGGGCGGCACCTTCTCGAGCCGCGTCCACCCGTCCCAGCCGCGCTCGCGCATGAGCTCGACCATCCGGATGGCGCGGGGATCCGTCTCGAGGGCGAGCAGCTCCAGCAGGTCGAAGGGCACCGTGTCCTCCTCCGCCGGGTCGATCGAGCGCTGGCCCGCCTGCCACGCCTCCTCGGCGAGCGCCGCCATGAGGTCCGCCGCCTCCGCCATCAGCGGCTCGTCGAGCTCGCTCGTGTCGAACAACTGCGAGAGCACCCGGTAGAGCCGCACGATCCGCGGGTCCTCGAGCGAGGCGAGCTTGCCGGGCATCCAGTCGCGCACCCGCTCGGGCCAACGCGCGGCCATGAGGATCCAGCCGTCGCGCTCGCCCTCGATCACCGGACCGGAGACGCCGAGCTCGCGCAGTCGCTTGAGGTAGGCGACCACCTCGGGCGGCAGCAGCAGCGCGTCGCCCGCGGCGAGCCGGGCGATCGACGTGCGGCTGCGCTCGAGCTTCGCGATCTCGTCGCGCAGCCGCCTGTCGATCCGTCCCACCGCCGCGGCGAAGGTCGCCTCGTCCGCCCTCACGAGGTCGGCGATCTCCGCGAGAGGCACGCCGGCGTCGGCGAGGGTCGCGATCTTCACGAGCGACACCACGGCGTGCGCGCCGTACCGGCGGTACCCCGACCGGTCGCGCTCCGGCTCCGGCAGCAAGCCGATCTGGTGGTAGTGCCGTACCGCGCGCACGGTGACCCCGGCGTAGGCGGCGAGTTGACTGATGGTCAGCACGGTCCGATCCTGCCCCTCTCGCACCCCGCGCGGCGAGACCCGCTCAGGAGATCTTCCGGCGATAGGTGAGCATCGCGAGCGCGAACGCCACCAGGAGGATCCCGACGCACCACGCCAGGGCGATCCACAGCTCACCGCCGACGGGCCGCCCGGCGAAGATCGCGCGGATCGAGTCGACGATCGAGGTCACCGGTTGGTGCTCGGCGAACCAGCGCACCGGCCCCGGCATCGAGTCGGTGGGCGCGAAGGCGGAGCTGATGAAGGGCAGGAAGATCAGCGGGTACGAGAACGCGCTCGCGCCCTCGACCGACCCGGCGGTGAGTCCGGGGATCACCGCGAGCCAGGTCAGCGCGAGGGTGAAGAGCGTCATGATGCCGAGCACCGCGAGCCATCCGCCGACGTCCGCTCCGGTGCGGAAGCCCATGACCAGCGCGACCCCGACGACGAGCACCAGCGACACCAGGTTGGCGATGACCGAGGTGAGCACGTGCGCCCAGAGCACCGACGCGCGGGCGATCGGCATCGACTGGAACCGCTCGAAGATCCCGCCCTGCATGTCGAGGAACAGCCGGTAGGCCGTGTACGAGATACCGGAGGCAACCGTGATGAGCAGGATGCCGGGCAGCAGGTAGCCGACGTACGACTCGGTCGCGCCGCCGGTGTCGATGGCGCCGCCGAACACGTAGACGAACAGCAGCATGATCGCGATCGGCGTGACGGCGGTCGTGATGATGGTGTCAGGGCTCCGCACGATGTGTGTGAGCGAGCGCCCGGTGAGCACGGCGGTGTCGCCGACGAGATTCGTTGCCATGGTCGTTCCTCTACTTCCGTTCCTGCGCGGCGTCGACCGCGTCGTCGGCGTGCTCGCCCGTGAGGGCGAAGAACACCTGCTCGAGGCTGGGCTGCTTCTCGACGTACTCGACGGTCGCCGCCGGCAGCAGCTGCTTGAGCTCGGCCAGCGTGCCGTCGACGATGATCCGGCCGCGGTGCAGGATCGCGATGCGGTCCGCGAGCTGCTCGGCCTCTTCGAGGTATTGCGTGGTGAGCAGTACTGTCGTGCCCTTGCCGACGAGCTGCCGTACGGTCTCCCACACCTCCTGCCGGGCCTCCGGATCGAGCCCGGTCGTGGGCTCGTCGAGGAAGATGACCGCGGGATCGCCGATGAGACTCATCGCGATGTCGAGCCGTCGGCGCATGCCGCCCGAGTACGTCGCGACCTTGCGTCCGCTCGCCTCGGTGAGCGAGAAGCGCGCGAGCAGCTCGTCGGCGACCGCGCCGGGCCCGCGGAGGTGACGCAGCCGCGCGATGAGCACGAGGTTCTCGCGCCCGGTGAGCCGCTCGTCGACGGCGGCGAACTGCCCGGTGAGACTGATCGCCTCGCGCACCTCCGCCGCCTGCGCGGCGACGTCGAGCCCCGCGACGGATGCCGATCCGGCGTCCGCCTCGAGCAGCGTCGAGAGGATCTTCACGAGGGTCGTCTTGCCGGCACCGTTCGAGCCGAGCAGTGCGAAGACGGTGCCGCGCTGGACGTCGAGGTCGACGCCCCGCAGCACGTGCAGGTCTTTGTAGGACTTCTCGATGCCCCGCACCGAGATGGTTGAAGTGGTCATGACGACGAGCGTGAAGGGCTGACGCTACGTCAGGGTCAAGCCCCGTCCCGGAAAACAGTCCGGTGCTGGCAGTACGGGGCGGGTATCGTCGCGAGCATGAGCACAGGGATTCCGGAAGCGGGCCGCATCGCCGCGCACACGCTGCTCGATGCGGTCGCGGCGCTGCAGCTGAACGCGGGCCGCCAGGAGAACGTCGACGCGCTCAACCTCGCCCTGGGCAGGCTGAGCGACGCGGGTGCCGTGCAGATGACGCAGAACGGCCAGATCGACGCCGACGACCTCGTGGGCGGCGCGCTGGTGCTCATCCACGGGCTCGTGCTCGAGCTCGCCCGTTGCCGCGGGGTCGACGTCGCCGAGGTCATGGCCGACGCCCGCGCGGTCGTCGACCGCCTGCAGGGCTGACGCCTCGGCGCTTACGCGAGGCCCGCTCGTCAGAGGGCGAGCGCCCGGTGGGCGTCCCGCGGTTCAGCGCCCCTCGGGCACGAAGCGGTATCCCATCCCCGACTCCGTCAACAGGAACCGCGGCTCGCTCGGGTTGGGTTCGAGCTTCTTGCGCAGCTGGGCGAGGTAGAGCCGCAGGTACCCGGTGTCGGTGACGTGCTCGGAGCCCCAAATCTCGACCAGCAGGTTCTGCCGGGTCACGAGCCTGCCCGCGTTGCGCACGAGGATCTCGAGCACCTGCCACTCGGTCGGAGTGAGGCGCACGGCGGCGCTGCCGCCCTCGGTGCGGCGGGTCACGCTGCGGTTCGCGAGGTCGATCGTCACGTCGCCGATCGTGACCACCGCCTGCTGCGGCTCGTGGTGCGGGCTGCGACGGGTCAGCGCCCGGATGCGGGCGAGCAGCTCGTCCATCGAGAACGGCTTCGTCACGTAGTCGTCGGCCCCGGCGTCGAGCACCTCGACCTTCTCGAAAGCGTCAGTGCGGCCCGACACGACGAGGATCGGCGCGGTCGTCCAGCCGCGCAGGGCGTGGATGACCTCGAGACCGTCGAGCTCTGGCATCCCGAGGTCGAGCAGGTAGACGTCCGGATGCTGCGCGATCGCCGCGTCGACGGCCTGCCTGCCGTTCGTCGCGGTGACAATGTCGTAACCGCGCGCCGAGAGCGTGACGCGCAGCGCGCGCACCATCTGCGGGTCGTCGTCGGCGATGAGGATCTTCACGACCACGCCCCTTCCGTCGGTCGCGTCGGGCTCGCCGCGACGGTCGGCAGCGAGACGACCATCGTCAGGCCGCCGCCGGGGGTGTCCTCCGCGGTCAGGCCGCCGCCCATCCCCTCGGCGAAGCCGCGCGCGAGCGCCAGGCCGAGGCCGAGCCCGGTCAGGTTGTCGGTGTCGCCGAGTCGCTGGAACGGCAGGAAGATCTCGTCGCGCCGCTCCTCGGCGACCCCGGGACCGTGGTCGACGACGCGGATCTCGCCGCTGCCGCCGAAACCGCTCGTCGAGACGCGCACGCGGGTGCCCGGCGGAGCGTAGCGGCGC
The DNA here is from genome assembly GCF_017355965.1 of Desertivibrio insolitus. Taxonomy (GTDB): domain Bacteria; phylum Actinomycetota; class Actinomycetes; order Actinomycetales; family Microbacteriaceae; genus JAFIQW01. Next base: position 536,820 of record NZ_JAFIQW010000003.1, on the reverse strand, counting down.
GCGTTCTCGAGCAGGTTGACGACGACGCGCTGCACGAGCCCGGCGTCCGCGAGGAGCGGCGGCAGGTCGGCGTCGAGCTGCAGGTCGACCTCGCCGGGGCCGAGCCCGAGTTCGTCGAGCGCGGTCAGGATCACCTCGGCGGCATCCGTCGGCTGCAGGTTCACGGCGAGCACGCCCGCCTGCAGCCGGCTCACGTCGAGCAGGCTCGTCACGAGCCCGGTGAGGGTGTGCAGGCTCTCCTCGGCGGTCGCGAGCAGTTCGGCGCGATCGTCGGGCGTGAGGTCGACGTCGGCGGCGCGGAGCCCGCCGACCGCGGCGGTCGCGGCGGCGAGCGGGCGACGCAGGTCGTGGCTCACCGCCGAGAGCAGGGCGCTGCGCACCTTGTCGGCCTCGGCGAGCGGCCCCAGGCTGCGCGCGGTCTCGCTGAGGTCGGAGTGTTCCAGCGCCGAGTCGAGCTGCGCCGTGATCACCGAGAGCAGCCGCCGGTCCGACGCGTCGAGGTCGCCGCCGTGCAGCTCGAGCCGCGCGCGCGACCCGACGGGCACGACGGTGTGCCGGTCGCCGCGAGTCGGCTCGCCGTCGCGGCAGAGGGTGCGCCCGTCGTTGCCGATGAGGCGCACGCCCGCGAGGTTGAACGCCTCCCGGGTGCGGCTCACGAGCGCCTGCAGTGCGCCCTCGCCTCGGATCACGCTGCCGGCGACGGTTGCGAGCAGTTCCGACTCGGCGGCGGCGCGGCGTGCCATCCGGGAGCGCCGTGCCGCCTGATCGACGACGTAGCTCACGAGCACCGCGTTGACGAGGTAGAGCACGAGCGCGAGCAGGTGCAGCGGCTCGGAGATCGTCACGGTGTAGAAGGGCTCGACGAAGAAGAAGTCGAGGGTGAGCCCCGACAGCAGCGCGGCGAACAGCGCCGGCCAGATGCCGCCGACGAGGGCGACGATGACCACGAGCAACTGGTAGCTGAGCACGTCGCTCGTGATCGACTCGGCGCTGCGCATGCTGACGAGCAACCAGGTGACGAGAGGCCCGGCCACGAGGGCGAGGGCGAAGCCCGCGACGCGGCGGCGCAGGGTGAGCGCGCCGCCGAGGCGAGGGAGCGTGAGCCGCCCGCCGGCCGCCGAGTGCGTGACGATGTGCACGTCGATGTCGCCCGACTCGCGGATGACCGTCGCGCCGATGCCGGGACCGGTCAGCGCCGCGACGAGGCGACTGCGCCGACTGACGCCGATCACGAGCTGGCTCGCGTTGACGCTGCGGGCGAAGTCGACGAGCGCGCGCGGCACGTCCTCGCCGAAGACCTGGTGGTAGCTGCCGCCGAGCTTCTCCACGAGCGCTCGCTGCGAGGCGAGGGCTTCCGGATGCGCGGCGCGCAGGCCGTCCTGATCCGTGACGTGCACCGCGACGAGCTCGCCGCCGGCCGAGCGGGCCGCGATGCGGGCGCCGCGCCGCAGCAGCGTCTCCCCCTCCGGCCCGCCGGTGAGTGCGACGACCACGCGCTCGCGCGCCTCCCACTTGCTGTCGATGCCGTGCTCGGCGCGGTAGTTCCTCAACGCGGTGTCGACCTCGTCGGCGAGCCAGAGCAGCGCGAGCTCGCGGAGCGCCGTGAGGTTGCCGAGCCGGAAGTAGTTGGAGAGCGCCGCGTCGATGCGCTCGGCCGGATAGACGCGGCCGCCGGCCAGCCGGTCGCGCAGCGCCTGCGGGGCGAGGTCGACGACCTCGATCTGGTCGGCCGACCGCAGGAAGGCGTCGGGCACGGTCTCCCGTTGCACGACCCCGGTGATCTGCTGCACGACGTCGCCCAGCGACTCGATGTGCTGGATGTTGACGGTGGAGATGACGTCGATGCCGGCGGCGAGCAGGTCCTCGACGTCCTGCCAGCGCTTCTCGTGCCGCGAGCCGGGTGCGTTGGTGTGGGCGAGCTCGTCGACGAGGGCGAGGCCGGGTCGGCGGGCGAGCACGGCGTCGAGGTCGAGCTCGGTGAGGGTGACGCCGCGGTGCTCGACGGTCGCGCGCGGCACGACCTCGAGACCCTCCGCTACTGCGGCGGTGGCGGCGCGGCCGTGGGTCTCCACGACCGCGATGACCACGTCCTCGCCCTCGCCGGCGAGGCGCTTGCCCTCTTCGAGCATCGTGTAGGTCTTGCCGACGCCCGGAGCGGCGCCGAGCAGTACCCGCAGCCGTCCTCGTGGCATCGCTACTCGCTCATCTCGTCCAGTGCGACGTTCAGCCGCAGCACGTTGACCGTCGGCTCGCCCAGGTAGCCGAGGTCGGGCGATTGAACGTTAGCCGCAACGAGATCCTGCAGGCTGCCCGGCTCGAGGCCGCGGGCGGCGGCGATCCGCTCGACTTGCAGCTCCGCGTACTCGGGGCTGATGTGCGGGTCGAGCCCGGAGGCCGATGCGGTCACCGCATCCGCGGGGATCTCGTCCACGCCGACGCCGTTGAACTGTGCGACCTGCGCGCGGCGCTCCTCGATCGCGGCGATGAGGTCGGCGTTCTCGGGGCCGAGGTTGGAGCCGCTCGAGGCGCCGCCGTCGTAGCCGTTCCCGGCAGCGGAGGGCCGAGGTTGGAAGTACTCGGGAAGAGGACCGCCCGAGTCATCCGTGAACGACTGCCCGAGAAGCTCGGAGCCGACGGTCTCGCCGTCGACGACGACGGGGGACCCGTTCGCCTGCTCCGGGAAGGCGAGCTGCCCGGCGGCGGTGACGACGAGCGGGTAGCCGAGCCCGAGCACGACGGTCAGCACGAGCATCGCTCGGAGGGCGACGCCGGCGGTGCGGAGGTTGGTGCGCATTGTTCTGTTCCTTCCGGGAGCCGTCGTCAGAAGCCGGGGATCAGCCGGACGACGAGGTCGATGAGCCAGATGCCGACGAAGGGGGTGACGACGCCGCCGAGCCCGTAGACGAGCAGGTTGCGACTGAGGATCTTCGAGGCACCGAGCGGTCGGTACTTCACGCCGCGCAGCGCGAGCGGGATGAGCACGACGATCACGAGGGCGTTGAAGACGATGGCCGAGAGCACGGCGGATGCCGGGCTGTGCAGCCCCATGACGTTGAGCGCCGCGAGCCCGGGGAATACCCCCGCGAACATCGCCGGGATGATCGCGAAGTACTTCGCGATGTCGTTGGCGATCGAGAACGTCGTCAGCGCGCCGCGGGTGATGAGCAACTGCTTGCCGATGCGGACGATGTCGATGAGCTTGGTCGGGTCGCTGTCGAGGTCGACCATGTTGCCGGCCTCCTTCGCGGCGGAGGTGCCGGTGTTCATCGCGACGCCGACGTCGGCCTGGGCCAGGGCGGGGGCGTCGTTCGTGCCGTCGCCCGTCATGGCGACGAGATTGCCGCCGGCCTGCTCCTTCTTGATCAGCTCGAGCTTGTCCTCGGGGGTCGCCTCGGCCAGGAAGTCGTCGACGCCGGCCTCCGCCGCGATCGCCCGCGCCGTGAGCGGGTTGTCGCCCGTGATCATGACCGTGCGGATACCCATCGACCGCAGCTCGTCGAAGCGCTCGCGCAGCCCGTCCTTGACGACGTCCTTCAGGTGCACGACGCCGAGGATGCGGGCACCCTCCCCCGGCATCCTCGTCGCGACGACCAGCGGGGTACCGCCGCTCTGCGACACGCGTTCGACCTGCTGCTCGAGTTCCTCCAGCAGCGAGCTCGCGACCGGGCCGAACTGCTCCGCCCAGAGGACGACGGCGGTCGCCGCACCCTTGCGCACCTGCCCGCCGTCCGCGCGGTCGACGCCGCTCATGCGGGTCTGCGCGGTGAACGGCACGACCTCCTCGACGCCCTCGCCGGTGACGGCGACGCCTCTCGTGCTCGCCAGCTCGACGATCGACTTGCCCTCCGGCGTGGGGTCGGCGAGCGACGACAGCGCGGCGGCCGCGATCAGATCGCGCTCGGCGGCATCCGGCATCGCGACGAACTCCGCGGCGCGGCGGTTGCCGTAGGTGATGGTGCCGGTCTTGTCGAGCAGGAGCGTCGTCACGTCGCCGGCGGCCTCGACCGCACGACCCGACAGCGCGAGCACGTTGCGCTGCACGAGACGGTCCATACCCGCGATGCCGATAGCCGAGAGCAGGGCGCCGATCGTGGTGGGGATGAGGCAGACGAGCAGCGCGATGAGCACCGGCACGCTGACGGATGCCTCGACGTACGACGCGATCGGATTGAGCGTCAGCGTCACGGCGACGAACACGATCGAGAGGCTCGCGAGCAGCACGTCGAGTGCGATCTCGTTCGGCGTCTTCTGCCGTGACGCGCCCTCGACGAGACCGATCATCCGGTCGACGAAGGTCTCGCCGGGCCTCGAGGTGATGCGCACGACGATGCGGTCGGAGAGCACCCGGGTGCCTCCCGTGACCGCGCTGCGGTCGCCGCCCGACTCGCGGACGACCGGCGCGGACTCCCCCGTGATGGCCGACTCGTCGATCGAGGCGATGCCCCAGACGATGTCGCCGTCACCGGGGATCAGCTCCCCGGCGGTCACGACGACGACGTCGCCGAGCGCGAGTTCGGCCGAGGGCACCTCGCGCGCCTCCGCGCGCTCGGCTGCCGGGTCGCCGACCTCGTCGTACGCGGCGAGGCGGCGCGCGACCGTCGTGGTGCGGGTCTTCCGCAGACTGTCGGCCTGCGCCTTGCCACGGCCCTCGGCGACCGCCTCGGCGAGGGCCGCGAAGATCACGGTGAGCCAGAGCCAGATCGCGATGCCCGCCGTGAAGGTCAGCGGCAGGGTGCTGCCGCCCGAGGCATCCGCCCCGCCGAGGAACGGCTCGGCGACGGCGATCACGGTGGTCAGGGCGCCGCCGACCTCGACGATGAACATGACGGGGTTGCGCCACATCAGTCGCGGGTCGAGCTTGCGGAACGCGCCGGGCACCGCGGCGGCGAGCGCCGCGGGCGTCAGAGTCGCCGGTCGGCGCACGACGGGCGGCTGCTCGTCCTGCTGCGGGGTGGGAGGAGCGGTGAGGGTCGACATGGGAGCTACAGCAGTCCTTCGGCGAGGGGTCCGAGCGTGAGCACGGGGAAGAAGGTGAGGGCGGTCACGACGACCGTCACTCCGAGAAGGAGCCCGGCGAACTGCGGGCGGTGGGTCGGCAGCGTGCCGGCCGTGGCGGGCACCCGGTCCTGGGCTGCGAACGACCCGGCGAGGGCGAGCACCAGCGCGATCGGCACGAAGCGGCCGAGCAGCATCGCCACCGCGAGCGCCGTGTTCATCCACGGGGTGTTCGCGGTGAGGCCGGCGAAAGCGGAGCCGTTGTTGTTCGCGGCGGAGGTGAACGCGTACAGCACCTCGGAGAGGCCGTGGTTGCCGGGGTTCCAGATCGAGGTCGTCGTCACGTCCTCGCGCACGCCGGGGATCGCGAAGCTGAGCGCCGTGCCGCCCAGCACGAGGATCGGCATCACGAGGATGTACAGGCTCGCGAGCTTGATCTCGCGCGGCCCGATCTTCTTGCCGAGGTATTCCGGGGTGCGCCCGACGAGCAGACCCGCGACGAAGACCGCGAGCACGGCGAGCACGAGCAGACCGTAGAGCCCGGCTCCGACACCACCCGGGGCCACCTCGCCGAGCATCATGTTGAGCATCGGGACCATGCCGCCGATCGCGGTGTACGAGTCGTGCATGGAGTTAACCGCGCCCGTCGACGTCAGGGTCGACGTCGCCCCGAAGAGGGTCGAGCCGAAGACGCCGAAGCGCTGCTCCTTGCCCTCCATCGCGGCGCCGGCGAGCTCGGGCGCCGTGCCCCAGCCGGCCCGTTCGACGGCGGAGAGGATGGCGACGGATGCCAGGTAGAGCGTGCCCATGACCGCGAGGACCGTGTAGCCCTGCTTGTCGCTGCCCACCATGCGGCCGAACGTGCGCGGAAGGGCGAACGGGATCGCGAGCATGAGCACGATCTCGAACAGGTTGACCCAGCCGCCCGGGTTCTCGAACGGGTGGGCCGAGTTGGCGTTGAAGAAGCCGCCGCCGTTGGTACCGAGCAGCTTGACCGCCTCCTGCGACGCGACGGGCCCGCCGGGGATGACCTGGCTGCCGCCGGAGAGGGTCGTCACCTGCGTGAACCCGTCGAGATTCTGAATGACCCCGCCCGCGAGCAGCACGATCGCCGCGACGACCGACAGGGGCAGCATCACGCGAGCGGTGCCGCGGGTGAGGTCGACCCAGAAGTTGCCGATCGTTCCCGACCGACGCCGAGCGAGGCCCCGCACCAGGGCGACCGCGACGGCGATGCCGACCGCGGCGGAGACGACGTTCTGCACCGTGAGCCCGACGAGCTGCACGGTGTAGCCCAGAGTGAGCTCGGGCGAGTAGCTCTGCCAGTTCGTGTTGGTGACGAACGACACCGCGGTGTTGAACGACAGGTGCTCCGACACCGGCGGCAGGCCGAGGGAGTACGGCAGCACCGGCTGAAGGCGCTGCAACAGGTAGACGAGCAGCACACCGACGCCCGAGAACCACAGCAGCGCACGGAGGTAGGCCTGCCAGGTCTGCTCGGCATGGGGGTCGACGCCGATGAGACGGTAGAAGCCGCGCTCGACCAGCAGGTGCCGGCGGGAGGCGTAGACGCGGAAGAGGTAGTCGCCGAGCGGCCGATAGAGCACCGTCAGGATCAGGACGAGGGTGGCGACCTGCAGGATCGCGGGAAGCGCGCTCACGTCAGAACCGCTCCGGCTTCACGAGCGCGTACACGAGGTACACGATGGCGGCGGCGCCCAGCGCGGCCGCGAGGAGGGAGAAGACGATCACAGCTTCTCGGCTCCCTTCGCGGCGAGGCCGACGACCAGGAACAGGGCGATGACGCCGAGCGGATAGAGGATGTCAAGCACGGATGGCTCCTAGGAAGGTGCGCGACCCGGACGGGCTCGCGGGTGCCCGGTGTGGGCACGGAAGGAGCCAACTCCTCGCACGAGTGCCCGAAGCCCGTCCTCACGGAACCCGAACGGTGCGAGGGCGGAACCTAACGGTTCCCTTACACCTGTCCTCTCGGGCTGGGCGATCGGCGGCTCGTGGCGCCGCTACGCTCCGTACATGACCCTCTTCGCGGCGGAGACGATCGAGCAGTGGCTGAGCGACTTCGTCGCGCGCGGCCATCGCGTGCCGAAGCAGATCCGCATGGTGGAACGTGACCTCGACGTCGAGGGGCAGGAGGACGCCGGCCTCGTGGTGATCGAGCTCGGCGTCGCGACCACCGGCACGTTCCTCGAGCGACCGGCGCACGACAAGCCGGACTGGAATGTGCACTTCATGGAGCGCGAGCAGGAGATCACCGCGACGTCCGCCGAGGTCGACATGATCGCCGCGGAACTCACGATGATCGCGCAGCTCGCGGCGTACCTCGAGGCCCGCACGGCGGAGGCGCTGGCCCGGGAGAACCCGGCCTAGCAGCCGACCCCGTCACCCCGTCTCGGCGTCGCCCTCGTACCCGATCAGCCAGGTCACGCCGAAGCGGTCCCGCACGGTGCCGTCCGCCGCGCCCCACGGCCGTCGTTGCAAGGGCTCCACCACCTCGCCGCGCACCGAGAGCGCCTCGAACCAGCGGTGCAACGTCTCGGGCGGCGCGAATCCGAGCAGCGACAGCATGACTCCGTCGCGGCGAGACGGAGCACCGACGGCGCCGTCCGCGCCGAAGAGGTCGACCGGGCCGGACAGGATGCCGTGGGCGACCGAGCCCGGCGGACCGTCCTCGCGGCCGAACTCCGCGAAGGTGTGGAGCGTGAGCTCGCCTCCGAAGACCTCTCGGTACAGCCCGAGAGCCTCCGCCGCGTCGCCGGCGAACTGCAGGTAGGGAGCGGGAGCGGCCATGGTGCGACGCTATGGGCGCGTCGCCGCGCTGTCCACGCCCTACCACGCACCCCAATTCAATAGGCTGCGGCTGTGACCGAATCCCCCTTCGTCCTCCTGCAGGTGTTCGGCTTCGCCATCTGGCTCGCGCTGGCATCCCTCGTGGTGCTCGTGGCGTACCTCGTGATCCGCACCGGCGTGCGGCACGGCGTGCGCATGGCCCTCGCCGACGACCGGCGCGCGACGGAGGGCCCGGACGGAGACGGCGCGCTGCCGCCGGGCTCGGACCGATGAGCACCGCGGGACGGCTGATCACGGCCGGCATCGCCCTGCTGGTGCTGGCGACCCTGTTCGCAGCCTTTGACCTGGCGGTGTTGAACGTCGCGACGGTCGTCGGCGTCGCGCGCGGCTTCGACGGTGCGACGCTCGCGATGCTCCTCGCCGAGATCGTGCGCGTCATCGCTCCGCCCCTCGGCGCTGCGCTGCTCGCGGCGGGCCTGGTCATCAAGTACTCCGCACGGCGCGAGTAGGCCGACAGGATCGACGCGTCATGAAGAACACCCGATGCTGCCGGGCCGAGGAGATCATCGTGAATGGCTTCCCCACCGCGCCGCACGGTGTCCGCTCCGAGTGTGACGCGCGGCTGCCCGTTCCGGAAGTCACGGCATCAGCGGCAGGCGTCCCGTGATCTTGTCGATGCGGTTCCTCGGCCCGACGAGGCTCACGGCGAGGTAGTCGATGTCGGCGGCCTCCGACTCGCTCATGCGCTCGAGGTACTCGTCGTACACGCGCGTCTCCTGCGCAGCGACGGGCATGTCCGCGACGAACGTGCCCTCGTGCCCCGCCCCCTTCGCCCGAATTCCGCGCAAGGTCTCGGCGTCGGCAACGAGCACTGAGCAGCCGGCCCAGGGCAACCCGGGGTGCGGGCTGCCCACGGCGTCGGCGGCATCGGGGCCGAGCAATCCCCCGACGCGGGACGCGGTGGCGCTAGCGACGCAGACGGCGGCGTTGACGGCGCGACCGGCGGGAATGTCCGCATTGACCACGACGACCCACTTCAGGCGGGCGGTGCGGGTGGACGCCGCGGTGTCGATCTCCTCGGGCGCGAAGCCGACGGTGGAAAGGGTCACGTTCTAATCCTTCTGATCATCGATGCGAAGCAGGGCTTGAACGCTAATCGCCTGAGTCACGCGGCCGCGCAACATCCGTACTTCGTACGGCGGAAGGGGCAGTATGGCCGTCGTGGACGAACTCGACCTCGCGATCCTGCGCGAACTGCAGTCGGATGCACGGCGCACGAACCGCGACATCGCCGCCGCTGTGGGGGTGTCGCCGACCACGGCGCTCGATCGCACGCGCGCGCTCCGTGCCCGTGGTGTCATCCGGGGCGCAACGCTCGAGGTCGACCTCGAATCGATCGGTCGCGGCGTGCAGGCTCTTGTCGCTGTGCGGATCCGACCCCCGTCGCGCAGCATCATCGAGGCGTTCCGCGACTGGGTGGGCGCGCTGCCCCAGGTGCTCGGCGTGTTCGTGACGAGCGGCAACGAGGACTTCATCATCCACGTGGGCGTCGCGAGCAACGACGACCTCTACGCGTTCGTGATCGACGAGCTCACACAGCGGCGCGAGGTGGCGGATGTCAGGACGTCGATCGTCTACGAGCACTTGCGCAACCGCGCGGTCGTGCCGCCGCGGGGCCGGCCACGACGGCGCGACTGAGGGCTCACGCCGCCGAGCTCGCCCGCTCGCCGGCATCCGGGTCGGCGATCAGCAACTGCCCCCGTCGCGCTTCCCAACCAACCCACAGCAAAAATAACGAACGGGTAACTGGCCCTCGTTACCTCGCCGTTATATCCTTCTAGAGCGTTGATGGTTTTGCTGTGGCCGTCACCGCGAATGTGATTGCAGGACACTCTTGGTGCAAGGGAGAGGGTCGGTCGCCAGCCTCGCGACCGGCCCTCGAACTTTTTTCACGAGCGTCGCTCATTCACTAGGGTGACCAACGTGAGCGACAGGGCACTGGCGATCGAGGCGTGGGAAGCGCTCTTCCGCGCGCAGGTCTCGGTCATGCGCACCCTCAACGCAGAGTTCCCCGAGGACCAGATCTCGTTCAACGAGTACGACGTCCTCTTCAACCTCTCGACGCAGCCGGAGCGGCAGCTGCGCATCCGCGATCTCAACAAGCACCTGCTGCTGACCCAGCCGAGCGTGAGCCGGATGGTCGACCGCCTGGCGGCCCGCGGCATCGTCGTGAAACTCAACGACCCCACAGACGCCCGCGGAATCATCGTGCGCATGACCGAGCACGGCTACGACGTCTACCGCCGAGTGGCGGCCGCCCACGGAGCATCCATCGCCGATCGGGTCGGCTCCCGCATCAGCGCCGATGAGATGACCACGCTCATCGAGATCTGCCGCAAGCTCAAGACCGAGACGCGCTGACGTGCCCGGCCGCGCGATCGTCTGGCTTCGAGACGACCTGCGGATCGCCGACAACCCGGCCCTGAGCGCCGGGGCCGAGCACGACGAGGTCATCGTCGTCGTGGTGCTCGACGAGGTCAGCGACGGGGTCCGGCCCCTCGGCGGGGCGAGCAAATGGTGGCTGCACCACAGCCTCGCCCGACTCGCCGAGTCGCTCGAGCGGCTCGGCGTCAGCCTCACCCTGCGGCGCGGGTCGGCACTCGAGGTGATCCCCGCGCTGGCTCGCGACACCGGGGCATCCGCCGTCTACTGGAACCGCCGCTACGGCGCCGCCCGCGAGGTCGATGCCGCCATCAAGACCCAGCTGGGCGTGGCGGATGTCACCGCGACCAGCTTCCAGGCGAACGTGCTGTTCGAGCCCTGGACCGTGCTCACCGCGAGCGGTGACCCCTTCCGGGTCTTCACCCCCTTCTGGCGAGCGTGCCTTGCCGGCAAGGCGCCGCGCGACCCGCTGCCCGCCCCGCAGAAGCTGCGCGGGGCGACGGGTGTCCCGTCCGAGCGGCTCGAGGACTGGGCGCTGCTGCCGACGAAGCCGGACTGGGCGGGCGGTATGCGGGAGAAGTGGAGCCCTGGCGAGGCCCGCGGCCGCGAGATCCTCGACGGGTTCGTCGAGAACAACCTCGAGAACTACCACCGGCGCGACGCACCGGGGCTCGAGGTCGCAAGCGGGCTCAGCCCCTACATCCGTTGGGGCGAGGTGAGCCCGTTCCAGATCTGGCAGCGCACGCACGGCCGGATCTCGCAGGGCGCGCGCAAGAACGTCGACAAGTTCCTCAGCGAGGTCGGCTGGCGCGAGTTCAACTACAACATCCTGTTCCACCACCCGCAGCTGCACGAGGTCAACTTCCGCCGCGACTTCGACGGGTTCCCGTGGCACGACCCGGACGAGCACTCGACCGAGCTCGAGGCGTGGAAACGCGGACGCACGGGCATCCCGCTCGTCGACGCAGGCATGCGCGAGCTGTGGACGACGGGCTACATGCACAACCGGGTGCGGCTGGTCACCTCGAGCTTCCTCATCAAGAACCTGCTGATCGACTGGCGCATCGGCGAGCGCTGGTTCTGGGACACCCTGGTCGACGCCGACGACGCGAACAACGCGGCCAACTGGCAGTGGATCGCGGGCTCCGGCGCCGACGCGGCGCCCTATTTCCGCGTGTTCAACCCGGTGCTGCAGCAGGAGAAGTTCGACCCCGACTTCGAGTACGTCCGCAAGTGGGTGCCGGAGTTCGGCACGGATGCCTACCCGGCGCCGATCGTCGACCTCAAGCAGTCGCGGCGTGAGGCGCTCGAGGCGTACGAGGTCGTCAAGAACGCCTCGTGACCGCGCCGAGCGCGGTCATGGGCGGACGCTCGGTCGCGAGCCGGTCGAATGGGAATAGCTCACCCGCGGTCGGGATTCGACCCAGTGCAAACCGCGACCTGAAGGAGCAGCATGACCATCGCCGTGACCGGAGCCACCGGACCGTTCGGACGCCACGCCGTCGAGACCCTGCTCGAGCGGATGCCGGCGGGCGACGTCGTCGCGATCGTGCGCAATCCCGAGAAGGCGACCGACCTCGCGGGGCGAGGCGTCGACGTCCGCGTCGCGAGCTACGACGACCGTGCCGCGCTCGACAAGGCCCTCGTCGGCGTCGACACCGTGCTCCTCGTCTCGGGCAACGAAGTCGGCAAGCGTGTGCAGCAGCATTCGAACGTCATCGACGCCGCGAAGGCGGCGGGCGCCTCCCGCGTGGTCTACACGAGCGCCCCGAAGGCCACCGACACCGACCTCGTGCTCGCCCCTGAGCACGCCGCCACCGAGGAGCACCTCCGCTCCGCCGGCATCGGCTTCACCGTCGTGCGCAACAACTGGTACACCGAGAACTACGCCGCTCGCCTCGACGAGTGGCAGGGCAGCGGCGAGATCGCGGCCGCCGCGGGCGCGGGTCGCGTCGCCAGCGCCACCCGCGCCGAGCTCGCCGAGGGCGCCGCGATCGTCGCCGCGACCGAGGGTCACGAGGGTCAGGTCTACGAGTTCGGCGGCGACGTCGCGTGGGACTTCGAGGAGCTCGCCGCCACGGCATCCGCAGTGCTCGGACGCGCCGTCGCGTACCGCGCCGTCGAGCCGGACGCCCTGGTGTCCGAGCTCGTGCGGAGCGGACTGGACCAGGGCACCGCTGGCTTCGTCGCGGCTCTCGACGCGAACATCGCGAGCGGCGCCCTCGACGTCGTGACGGGCGACCTGTCGCGGGTACTCGGCCGCCCGACGTCGACGCTCGAGGACGCGCTGCGCGCCGCCCGCGCCTGAGCGCCGCGGGCGAAGACGCTGAGTGACACCTTCGCCTTGCTGAGCGACGGTCGGATCCTGACCGAACGGTCCGGAACGAGTGTTAGACCGGAAGGCATGGCAGTCGACATCGTCACTCCGCAGAATCCGATCGACCTCTACCCCGGTCCCCCGTTCAAGCCGCAGCAGCAGAACGTGCCGGGCGACTTCACGCAGATGGACCCCGTGCCCGACCCCGGCGAGGAGAGCTACGTCGGGCACGGGCGCCTGCTCAACCGCAAGGCGCTCATCACCGGCGGCGACTCCGGTATCGGCCGTGCCGTCGCCATCGCGTTCGCCCGCGAGGGCGCCGACGTGGCCCTCAACTACCTCGAGTCCGAGCAGAACCAGATCGAGTCGACCCGCGACCTCGTCGAGGGCGCCGGCCGCAAGGCCGTGCTGCTGCCCGGTGACCTCTCCGACGAGGCGTTCGCGACGCAGCTCGTCGAGGACGCCGTCACGGGCCTCGGCGGACTCGACATCATCGTCAACATCGCCGGTGTCATGCCCACGATCACGAGCATCGAGGACTTCGACACCGCCACCTTCGACCACGTGCTGCGCACCAACGTGCACGCGATGTTCTGGACCCTGAAGGCCGCGATCAAGCACCTCCAGCCGGGTGCCTCGATCGTCAACACGTCCTCCATCCAGGGCTTCCAGCCCACGCCGGACCTCGTCGAGTACGCGATCTCGAAGGGCGCGATCATCCAGTTCACCCGCGGCATGGCCCAGCAGCTCGCCGAGCGCGGCATCCGGGTCAACGCCGTCGCGCCGGGGCCGTTCTGGACCCCGCTGCAGCCCTCGAGCGTGCCCAACGAGAAGATCGAGAGCTTCGGCTCGGAGTCGGTCTACGGCCGCCCGGGCCAGCCCGCCGAACTCGCGTCGACCTACGTGTACCTCGCGTCGCAGGAGTCGAGCTACACGAGCGGTGAGACGGTCGCCGTGACGGGTGGGCGTCCGGCGCACTAGGGCTGTGCCGTAACGGAGGAGGATCCGCCGATTCCGGTCGAGTTCCGACCGGGAGGGGCGGATTCTCCTTCGTCAGGGACGGCTGGGGCTCGAGACGCCGCGCGGCGGCGTCAGAGCGCGAGCACCTCGACCGGGTGGTCGCGGAGCACCTGGTCGTGCGTCGTGCGGCCGCCCGCCAGGATCGCGGTCGCGAGCACGTCCGCCGTCTCGATGTCGGCCGCCGCCACGGTCACCTGCCGGAAGTCGGCGGGGGCCGAGCGCCAGATGTGCTCCCCGCGCTCCGCGGTTCCGGATGTCGCGACGGCGCGGCGCGCGTCGTCGAGCCGCACCACCGTGACGTAGCGTCCGCGGTCGTCGGGGTGCACGACGCCGACGCTCCACGTTCCGCGCCCGAGCACGTCGCCGCCGACCGTGAGCAGCCAGCCCTCCAGGCATCCGTCGAGCACCTCGCCGACCGCGGCGATCGCGTCCGCCTTGACCAGGCCGGAGAGGTCGACGACGCCATCCGGGCGGTGCGGGGTGAACGCGCCGTCGGTGCGTCGCCGCCACTCGAGCGCCCGCGCGTAGGTGTCGCGCAGCTGCGGCGAGGCAACCGGCAACGCCAGCGCCCCGTCGCGCACCCGTGACAGCTCGGAGTCGTCCCGATGCAGGCTGAACCGCGCCTCGACGTCGTCGAGCAGGTGCCGGATGCCGGCGAGCGCATCGGCCGGCACAGGCTCGAAGCTGCGGATGCTCGCCACGGTGCCCATGGTGTCGAGCGTGACGACGGGCATCAGAGTCCGGCGGCGTCGATCGCGGACTGCAGGGAGGTGAGATAGCCCTGGCTGGAGTAGGTGGCCCCGCTCGCCGCGTCGATGTCGGCGGACTGCGCGGCGAGCGCCTCCTCGGTGAGCTGCGGCAGCGCGCGCCCGTTGATCTGGTCGGAGCGTGAGCCGGAGTTCGTCTGCTGCAGCACCTCGACGTCGGTCAGCTCGCCGCCCGCGACGGTGATCTCCACCTGCACGGTGCCGTAGAGCGTGTCGACCGCGTCGCCGGTGTAGACGCCGTCCGCGCCGCCGGCGTCGGGCGCATCGTCCGCGGGTTCGGCGACGGCCACGGGCTCCGCCACGGCCGCCTGACCTGCCACCCAGCCGACCGCGAGCACCCCGGCGGAGGTCACGGCCCCGGCGATCGCCGCCCGGCGCCTCACGACTCGAACCTCTCGACCCGGATGCGGTGCCCCGCGACGCCCGCGGAGAGCGCGGCGGCCTCGACGGCGCTCACCCAGCCGGCCGGGCCGCAGATGTAGAGGTCGGAGTCGGCGAGGTTCGGGAAGACCGTCTCGAGATCGAGCCCGCGCACGACCGCGTCGGCGCTCAACCAGGAGGCTCCGGATGCCGCGCGGGGGCCCACGTCGGTGAGCACTGTGCCGCCCGCGGCATCCGTCAGCTGCCGCACCTCGTCCCAGAGATAGCGCTCGTCGGGCCGGGAGGCGCGCAGCAGCACGGTGAGCTCGCCGGGCGCGAACTGCGCGTGCTCGAGCAGCGAGCGCACCGGGGTCACGCCGATGCCCGCCGCAGCGACGGCGAGGTAGGGAGCGGTGCGGGCGCGTTCGGTGAACAGCCCGTACGGCCCTTCGAGCAGCACGCGCGTGCCGGGAGCGAGCGCGGCGAAGCGCGACGTGCCACGGCCGAGAGCGCGCACGGTGATGCGGGCGTCGGTCGAGGTCGGCACGCTCGAGAAGGAGATGGGGTGGGCGCGCCACCAGGTGCCCGGCGCCCAGAACCGCCAGATGCCGAACTGGCCGCCCTGCACGCGCAACCGGTCGAGGCCGCGACCGGCCAGGTGCACCGAGACGACGCCGTCGCCGACGACCTCGACGGAGCGCACGCGCAGATCGTGGCGGAGGCTCGCGACGAGCGGGCGCCCGATCCGGAACACGAGCAGGCAGCCGAGCGCGAGCACGTAGAGGCCGATCCAGTACGCCCGCTGCGCCGAGCCCTCGGCGAAGACAGAGCCGACCGAGAGCTGGTGCGGCAGCGCGACGAGCACCGCCGCATAGGTGAGCAGGTGGATGCCGTGCCACACCTCGTAGCGCAGCCGTCCCCGCACGGCGACGAGCGAGGAGACGACGATCACGACGAAGAGCGCCATCGCGAGGAAGGCGGTCGGTATGTCGGGCACGGTGGTGAGCAGCGTGACGGCCTCGGTCACGGGATCGAGACCGTCGGCGAGCGCGTAGCCGACGATGACGAGCGCGCCGTGCGCGAGGAGCAGGTAGAGGGCGGGCTTGCCCAGCGAGCGATGCACCGCGAGCGCGCGGTCGTGCCCGACGAGCCGGTCGACGAGGGGCACCCGCGCCGCGAGGATCAGCATCACGAGCACGAGGTCGGTCGCGACGAGGCCCGCGATCGCGCCGAGCGCGGTCACGGCGTCGGCCGCGCTGCTCATCCGTGCGACGACGCCGGTGGCGAGGTACAGCGCGACCGCGACGGCGGCCGAGGCCCAGATGAGCGTGACGAGCACGTCGACCGCGAGCTCGCGGCGACGGCGTGCGTCGTCGCGAGCGGCGCCTCGGGTGGCGAGCGCGGCGGGCACGGGCGGCACGGTGCTCCTGTCTGTCGGTTGCGGGGAGTTTATTGTCCGCGGGTCTTGTGGAAAGCCTGAGGCACCTAGGTATTCGCCAAGCAAGCCGCCGCGGAGGGGGCGCCGGTGTTAGACCGGAGAGATGAGCGCTCCTGACGTCCTCCGCTCCGCCCACGCCCTGCTCGCCGAGTCGCTCGTCTGGGACGACGCCGCCAGCGCGATCGTCTGGTGCGACATCGAAGCGGGAACGCTGCACCGCAGCCCGCTCGACGGTCCCTCGGACGGGTCGCTGGATCTCGTGCACCGCTTCGATCCGCCGCTCGCCTCGCTCGCGCCGACCGACGCCGGCGGCTTCGTGCTCTCCCTGAAGGACCGCATCGTGACGACGGATGACGCGGGGCGTGTCGATCGCATCCTCGCCGTCGTGCCGCACTCGCACGACGGCCTGAGGCTCAACGAGGGGAAGGTCGACCCCGCCGGGCGCTGGGTCACCGGATCGATGGATGCCACGAAGGGCGATCCGGACGGGGCGCTCTATTCGGTCGCGTGGGGCGAGCAGCTCCGCACCCTGCGCGGGGGCTTCGGCACGGCGAACGGCATCGACTGGACTCCGGACGGCACGCACATCTACTACACCGACACGAGTGTGGAGACGATCTACCGCGGGCGCTACACCGCGGAGGGCGACATCGAGGACGAGGAGTCCTTCGCGTCGTTCGGCCCGCACGACGGTCTCGTCGTGGATGGCGAGGGCTTCGTTTGGACCGCGCTCTACGGCGAGGGCTGCGTGCTGCGTCTGGATCCCGACGGCCACGAGGTGGACCGGATCGAGGTGCCCGCGCCGAACGTGACATCCATCGTCGTCGCCGGCACGGGACCTACGTCCCTGGTCATCGCCAGCGCACGCGAGAACATGGATGAGGAGCAACTCGAGCGGCACTCGCTTTCGGGCTCGCTCTTCCGGATCACCGTCGACGCGGTTCCTCCCCGCACGAGGAGGTTCGTGACCGGCGGCTGAACCACGAATGGGAACATCGTCCACATCCGTGGTTCCGAGCCGGAGAAATGAAGTAGATGACGGTACGGTTGTAGAGTAATTCGCTAGTCCGTCTAGCGGTTTGTCTCACGGCCTAAGAGAACACGAAGAAGGAGGTGTGTCGATGGCGATAGAAGAAGTCGAGTCTCTCCGAGAGACCGCTGATAACGGGTACTGGTACGCCGATCAGGATGCGACGCGCCGCGGCGTGACGGTTCTCAACGCGCTCCGTCGGTACCGCTCCGCGGAAGCCGCCATGCGCCGCCGCACCCGCTCCTCCATGGGCATGGGCGAGACCGACCTGCTCGCCGTGCGCTTCCTGCTCGACGCCAAGCGTCGCGGGGAGCAGGTGAGCCCGAAGGACCTGACCTCCTACCTCGGCATCTCCTCCGCGTCCACGACGATCCTGATCGACCGCCTCGTCAAGAGCGGTCACGTCGAGCGCCAGCCGCATCCGACCGACCGTCGCGGCCTGATCATCGTCCCGACGTCGCACACCGACGAAGAGGTGCGCAACACCCTCGGCAAGATGCACTCGGGCATGATCTCGGTGGCCGAGGACCTCGATCCCGCCGAGGTCGCCGCGATCGTCGGCTTCCTCGACCGGGTGTGCGAAGTGATCGACGACGTCGAGTCCGACGAGTCACGCACCCGCTGACCGAAGAGAAGGGCCCGCTCACCGGACAAGGGGGGCGGGCCTTCGTCGTTCCTGCCAGCAGATCTCTCCGCACCTGTCTAGCTCCAGAATCTATTTGCTAGTTTCCCTAACTAGAAGTAAGTTGTGATGTATCCCGGCCGTCTAGGTCGGAACACACCACACAGAAGGGAAACGCCGATGGCCTACCTCCTCGACGACGAAGCCCCCTTCGATTCGCGTCAAGTGTCGGAGCCCTCTCCTCGCTACGAGTTCAACGAGGTGCTCGGGGCCGGCGGCATGGGACACGTCTACCGCGCCTGGGACACCCAGGAGCACCGCGACGTCGCGGTCAAGCTCTTCTCCTCGAGCGGCAGCGCCGACCTCATCACCCGTCGCGAGCGCGAGATCGTGCTGCTGACGGCGCTGAGCCACCCGAACATCGTCGACGTGCGCGACGCCGGCACCACCCTCACCGCCGACGTCGGCTGCCGCTTCATGGTCATGGAGTACATGGAGTCGGGCACGCTGCAGAACCGCCTCGGCCGCGGCCCGCTCGACGCGTCGTTCGTCGCGTCCGTCGGACTCCAGATGGCGGACGCGCTCGCGTACCTGCACGCCCGCTCGATCGCCCACCTCGACGTGAAGCCGGGGAACATCCTGCTCTCCGAGGAGCGCCGCAGCGAGCACCAGGTGCTCGCCAAGCTCAGCGACTTCGACATCGCCCGTTACGTCGGCGACGCCTCGGCCGACGAAGAGGTCATCCTCGGCACGGCGAGCTACCTCAGCCCCGAGCAGGCGCTCGGCGAGCCGGTGGCCGCCGCGAGCGACATCTACTCCCTCGGGCTCGTGCTGCTCGAGGCGCTCACGGGACACCGCGAGTACGAGGGCACCGAGGAGCAGGTCGCGGTCGCCCGCCTCCTGCGCGACCCGGCGATCCCCGAGAACCTTCCGCTCGAGTGGCGTCAGCTGCTCGCGGCGATGACCACGCGGGACGCCTCCGGCCGCCCCGCGGCGGACGAGGTGGCGCGGCGACTGCGCGGCATCCTCTCCCCCACCGGTTCGGGCCGCGCAGGGCGCGACGCACTGGGACGTCGCGCCCGGCGTGGCCTGAGAAGCCTCTTCACCCGGCCGGCGCTCGTCAGCTGCTGACGAGCCGCCGCGAGCGGCGTGACCGTCAGGGCAGCAGTTCCTGCGGGGTGACCTGCTCGATCGTGATCGCGGCGTTGACGAGCGCGAGGTGGCTGAGCCCCTGAGGCAGGTTGCCGTAGGACGCCCCGTCCTTCGGGTCCATCATCTCGGCGTACAGTCCGAGGTCGTTGCCCAGGGCGATGAGCTCGTCCATGCGCGCGATCGCCTCCTCGTAGCGCCCGACGCACGCGAGGGCACCCGCGGCCCAGAAGCCGCTCGGCACGAACGCGAACTCCTGCGCATCGGCGCCGGAGTAGCGGTGCAGCAGCACGCCGTGGCCCAGCTCCCGGATGATCGCGTCGATCGTCTTCGACATCCGCTCGCCCCGGTCGAAGCCCGAGGGGGCGTGCAGCAGCACGGAGGTGTCGAGCTCGTCGGTGCCGGGGAACATGGTGTACGCCTGCGCCTGCTCAGACCAGCAGTTCTCGTGGATCCACTCGGCGATGCGGTCGCGCTCCGCCCGCCAGCGGTCGGCCGATCCGGGGATCTGCCCGCGCTCGCTCAGCGCGATCGCCGCGTCGAGCGCCTGCCAGCAGCCCATCTTCGACGATGTGTAGTGCTGCAGCGTGCCGAGCTCCCACATGCCCGAGTCGCGCTGCCGCCACGCGTCGCACGCGCGATCGGCGACGGCGGCGAGCAGCCGGCCGGTCTCGGCGTCGAGCAGGTTGCCGCCCTCGACGTACTGCCGCAGGATGCCGAACAGGTCGCCGTAGACGCCGAGCTGCATCTGGTCGGCGGCCGGATTGCCGCTGACGACGGGGCCGATGCCGCGCCAGCCGGGCGAGTCGTGCTCCTGCACTCCGGCGGCGACCTCGCCCTCGAGGGTGTAGAAGATGTGCATCTCGGGGCCGTTGGCCCGGATCGTGCGGAGCAGCCACGCGATCGCGGCGTGGTTCTCCTCGCGCAGCCCGAAGCGCGTGAGGGCGGTGAGGGTGTACGCCGCGTCGCGCACCCACGCGAAGCGGTAGTCCCAGTTCTTGCCGCCGCGCACGGCCTCCGGCAGTGACGTGGTCGCCGCCGCCGCGATCGCCCCGGTGGGCGCGAAGATGAGGAGCTTCAGCACGAGCGCGCTGCGCTGCACGGCATCCGCCCACGGCCCGTCGTAGCTGAACTCCCGCGACCAGGCCTGCCAGTACTCGGCCGTGCGGTCGACGCTGCGGTCGACGCGGTGCGGGTCGGGCAGGTGCAACGGCTCCTCATCGGTCGCGGCGAGCAGCAGCAGGTGACGGCTGCCCTCCGCGGTCGTGAAGGCCCCGTCGAGCTCGTCCGTGCCGCCGTCGCCGGGACCGTGCTCGAAGCCGAGCACGGCGACGTTCACCCCGCCGATCCGGATGACGCGGCCGTGCACCGTGTCGTGCACCCAGGGCGACGCGGTGCGCAAGCGGGTTCCCGGCCGCACCCGCCAGGCGAACGGCACCTCGCCGTCGATGCCGTCGATGCGGCGGACGAGCTCGACCCATGGCAGCCGACCGGCGATGCCGGTGACGAGCGCGTCGGTGATGCTCGCGCTGCCGGCATCCGTCGTGAAGGTCGTGCGCAGCACGTTGGTGCCGGGCAGGTACTGACGCTCGACCGAGAAGGGCACCGTGGGGGCGAGCTCGAAGCATCCGCCGTGCTCGGCGTCGAGCAGCCGCGCGAACACCGGCGGCGAGTCGAGGTTCGGCAGCGGCAGCCAGTCGATGCCGCCGTCGCGGGCGATGAGCGCGACGGTGCGCCCGTCGCCGATGGCCCCGTACGACTTCAGGTCGACATAGCCCCGGCGACGGGCGTCCCGCTCGTCGGTGCGGGTCTCGGCCGGCGCCGTCAAGCGCGGTCGGCGGGCGTGCGGTTCTCGGCGGAGACGAACCAGGCGAACTGCTCGAGACGCTCGATGATGCCGTGCAGGATGTCGGCGCTCGTCGGGTCCTCCTCGTCGACGTCGTCGTGCACGTCGCGCATCGTGCCGACGGCGGCCTCGAGGCGCTGCACGACGAGGTCGACGATCTCAGCGGTGTCGATCTCGCCGTTCGGGAACTCGGGCAGCGTCGTCGTCGCGGCGACGGTGTCGCTTCGCCCGTCGGGCACCGCGTGCAGCGCGCGCAGGCGCTCGGCGATCTCGTCGCTCGCCTCACGGGCGTACTCGACGATCTCGTCGAGCTGCAGGTGCATGTCGCGGAAGTTCTTGCCCACGACGTTCCAGTGGGCCTGCTTGCCCTGCAGGTGCAGCTCGATCAGGTCGACCAGCACGGCCTGCAGGCAGTCGGTCAGCTTCTGGGAGGCGGTGAACCCGCGCTCGGCGTTCTGCCGGCGCGACGTCTTCGCGCCGCCGTCCGACGGAACCTCGACGTGTCGTTCGATGGTGGAGGTCATGGGTGTTCCCCTCTCGTTCGGTCGTTCCGACCCACACAACCAGGCGAGGTTGTGTGTTGCTTGGAGGCCAGGTGTAGAGGGCCTTCCCGTGCGCGGAGGGTCGGCGTAGCCTCCACGGCATGTGCCGGAACATCCACACGCTCCACAACTTCGAGCCCGCGGCGACGAGCGACGAGGTGCACGCGGCCGCGCTGCAATACGTGCGCAAGATCAGCGGCACGACGAAGCCGTCGAAGGCCAACCAGGAGGCGTTCGACCGCGCCGTCGCGGAGATCGCCCACATCACCCAGCACCTGCTCGAGGACCTCGTGACCACCGCGCCGCCGAAGTCCCGCGAGATCGAGGCGGCGAAGGCGCGCGAGCGCGCCGCGAAGCGGTACGCCGTCGCAGGGTGAGACGGCGCGCGACCACTACGGTCGTCGCATGCTCCCCCACCCCGACGCCGACGACGTGCGGCTCTGGCTCGCGCGCGACTTCGGCGTCGAGGCGGCACCCCTCACCGTCGCCGAGGGCGGGGCGGATGCCGCGGCGCTGACCTGGCGCGCGACGTCGCTCGACCCCGCGGTGCCCGACCTCGCAGTCAAGTGGTCGCGCCGCGACATCCGGCCAGGGCTCGAACTCGCCGCGACCCTCGCTCACTCGGGTCTGCGGGTGCCCCGGCCGCTGGCGGCGACGGACGGACGGCGCTGGAGCGAGCGCGGCGGCGGGCTGCTCGCGGCGGTGCCATGGGTGCACGGCGAGGAGGCGGTCGTCGCTCCGTTCGGAGCGGGTGGATGGCAGGGGCTCGGGCGACTGCTGCGACTCGTGCACGACACCCCCTTCGACGGCTGGGCGGCGACCGGACGGCGCAGCATCCGCCGCTCGGACGAGGACCTCGCCTCGGCGGTCGCGACGCTCGACGCCGGCGTCGCGGCGCGCTGCCTGACGCTGCTCGAGCGCACGGCGCCGGCCCTCGCCCGCGAGTCCGGCGCGCCACACGTCACCTGTCACGGCGACCCGCACCTCGGCAACGTGTTGCTGAGCCCCGAGGGCGAGGTCTGGCTGGTCGACTGGGACGAGTGCGTGCAGGCGCCGCGGGAGGCCGACCTCGTGCTCGTGCTGCTCGGGGTGCTGCCCACCTGGCCGATCGGCGAAGCCGACAAGGCCGCGTTCCTCGAAGGCTACGGCCGCGACATCGAGTTCGACGACGAGCTGCTGCTCGCCTTCGGCGCGATCCGTGCGGTCGAGGACGTGCTCGGCACCGCGCGCATCATCGCCGACGAGGAGCGCACCGTCGGCGAGCGCGCCGCGGCGGAGCAGACGCTCGCGGGCATCCTCTCCCCCGACGGGCTCGTCGGGCTCGTCGAGGCGCGCCTGGGGCTCTAGCCGGGGTCAGCCCTGCGGCAGCGCGACGAGGGCGTCGAGCGCGGCGGCGATCCCGTCGTCGTCGTTGCGGTGCGTGATCACGTCGGCCGCCGCGAGCACGTCGGGGTGCGCGTTCGCCGGCGCGACCGAGAGCCCCGCCCAGGCGAAGAGGCCGAGGTCGTTGCGGCCGTCGCCCATTCCCACGACCTCGGACGCCTCAACGCCGAGCGCCTCGGCGATCCACGCGACCCCGGTCGCCTTGCTCACGTCGGGCGCGGTCACCTCGAGGTAGCGCGGGTTCGAGATCTCGGCGTCGACGTGCTCGCGCAGTGCGTCGGCGAGCGCGAGGGTCTCGTCGAGGCCGGGGCTGATGAGCAGCAGCTTCTCCGGCGGCTCCTGGTCTTCGAACCGGCCGAGCTCGGGGTCGAAGCGCGCGTTGCGCGCCTCCCGCTCGATGCGGGCGTCGGTCGCCTCGATGATCCACCGCTCGCCGGCGTACCAGCAGATGCTCGCGCCCGCGGCGCGGGCGTGACCGACCGCGGCGAGCGCGGCGCGCTTCTCCATCGGCACCCGCAGGTGCGTCTCCAGGTCGCCGTCCTCGTCGTAGCTCGCCACGTGGGCGCCCTGACAGGCGACGAAGCGCACCGGCGCGAACAGCGACAGTTCGCCGAGGAACGCGCGCATGCCCCGAGGCGGTCGCGACGACGCGAGCACGACCTCGACGCCCGCCTCGCGGGCGCGCGCGACGGAGGCAATCGTGACCGCGGAGAGCGTGCGGTCCTCGCGGATGAGGGTGTGGTCGACGTCGATCGCGACGAGTCGGGGGCGGATGCCTCGGGTCAGCGGGCTCAGGTCGGGCGCGACGGCGGTGGCATCCATCGACTCGAGCCTAGACGGCGACGGCGCCGGCCTTCTCCCGGGCCGAGCTCCGGGCGATGAGCACGGGTGCGTTGATGTTCATGAGCACGTCGTGCGCCACGGGTCCGGCGACGGAGTCGAGATGCGAGGCGTCCCGAGACGTGCCGAGTACCAGTAGCGAGGCCTGACGGGCGGCGCCGAGCAGAGCGTCGACGGGGGCCCGGTGCACGACCTGCGTCTCGACGACGAGGCCGGGATCGAGCGCCGCGAGCGCGAGTGCTTCGGCGAGCACGTCGCCGCGTCCCTCCGAACCGGGCGTCTCGGGACCGCCCGGTTCGAGAGGGGCGGCGTGGAGGGCCAGGAGCCCGGTGCCGAGATGACGGGCCTCGCGCGCGGCGAGAGCGAGCGCCGGGGCGGCGGCGTCGCTGTGCTTGACACCGACGACGACGGCGTCGCGGCGCTTCAGATCGAGTTCGGGGATGACGGCGACGGATGCCCGGGACAGCGACGCCACGAGCACGCTGCGGGCCCCGACGACGCGGCCGCGCAGCCAACCGGTCTTGTTCGTGCCCATGACGAGGACGTCGTCGGGCCCGCCGAGACCCGCGAGCGAGCGCGTCACACTGCCGAGCAGCAGTGACGTGCCGAGAACGAGGGAGGGATGGCCGGCGCGGGCCGCGTCGAGCGCTCCGGCAAGGAGCGCTTCTCCACGCTCGACGTGCCGGTCCGTGCGGTGTTCGACGACGTGCACGAGCACCACGGGGGCGTGCTCGGCCTCGGCCCGCGCCAGCGTCCAGTCCAGCGCCGCGCTGCTGGGGCGGGATCCATCGAGCGCGACGTAGTAGGTGGTACCGGACACGGAGCCATAATGTGGGGCTACCGCGGGTCCCTCGTAGGGTCCAAGGTCCCACGCGCCCCTGATCTGGGGGCGGCACGGTAGCCGTTCGAGGCCAGGCAGGACGATGAGCACTCTCGATCCGATTCCGAGCAGGCTGCGCACCCTGCTCTCGGTGAGCCGCGCGGTCGTCGAGGAGCTCGACCACACCGTCGTGCTCGAGCGCGTGCTCGAATCGGCGAGGACCGTCGTCGGTGCGCGCTTCGCCGCGATCGGCGTGATCGCACCCGACGGGCGCCTCGAGCGCTTCCTCGACACCGGCATCCCGGAGGGCGTCGTCGAGAGCGTCCGGGCGCCCCTCGGCGAGGGGATCCCCGGGCTCCGCCTCGGCGATCCCGAGCCGGTCCGCCTCCGCGGTCTCTCCATCGGCCCGCTCGACGAGGTCACCGGGCGGCCGCTGATCCGGAGCATCCTCTCCGTGCCGATCCGGGTCAGGGGTGAGATCTTCGGAAGCCTCTTCGCCGCCGAGCACCCGCGGGGCGGTTTCACGGCCGACGACCAGGAGCTGCTGACGGCCCTGTCGGCCGCCGCCGGCGTCGCCATCGAGAACTCCCGGCTCTTCGAGGAGACGGCGCAGCGTCAACGCTGGTCGTCGGCCCTCGCAGAACTCACCGCCGCCCTGCTCGCCGACGAGGGCGACGCGCTGACTCTGTTACTCGACCGCGCGGCCGAGCTAACCGATGCCGACGTCGCGACGCTCATCCGGCCGGTCGCCGGCGATCGTCTGCTGCTCGAACGGGCGCGCGGCCCGCGCGCGGCCGAGTTCGAGGGTCGTATCGTGCCGCTCAGCGGCAGCGTGACCGAGCGGGTGCTCGCGAGCGGCCAGCCGGTGCTCGTCGACTCCTACGCCGGGGTCGACGAGATGCCCTCGACTCTTGGGCCGAGCATCGTCGTGCCGATGCAGGTCGGGGGCGCCACGCCGGTGCTGCTCGGCGTCGGACGGCGCACGGCGTTCAAGCCGTTCGACCTCGAACTCGTCGGCGACTTCGCGGCGCAGGCCGCGGTGGCCGTGCGGCTCGCGCAGGCGCGGGAGGAGAAGCAGCGCTACGACCTGCTCGAGGAGCGCAGCCGGATCGCCCGCGAGCTGCACGACAGCGTCATCCAGCGCCTCTTCGCCTCCGGGCTCACGCTGCAGCGGATCGGCGGGGCGATTCCGGATGACGCGACGCGCGCCGTGCTCGACGCGCAGGTGGCCTCGCTCGACGAGGCCATCGCCGAGGTGCGCACCGCGATCTTCGCGCTCACGGTCGAGCAGGGCGAGCGACTACGTCCGCTGCGGCTGCGGCTGATCGACCTCGTCGGTGAGCTCGCGGCGCTCTTCCCGAGCGTTCCGCGGTTGAGCTTCTCCGGAGCGGTGGACCTGGCCGTCGTCCCCGAACTCGGCGACGACGTCGTCGCGGTCACGCGCGAGGCGCTCATGAACGTGTCCCGCCACGCCCAGGCCACCACGACCGACGTCAACGTCGCCGTGCGCGACGGGCGGCTGACCGTGCAGGTCGCCGACGACGGGATCGGCATCGGCGACATCGAGCGCTCGAGCGGTTCGCTCAACATGCGGGCCCGCGCCGAGCACTGGGGCGGCCGCCTGGAGTACCGCAGGCGGGCCGAGGGAGGCACACTGCTTATGTGGGAGGTCGCACTCCCAGGGGAGGCTTCATGACGACCGTGTTCCTGGTCGACGACCACGAGATCGTGCGCCGCGGGCTCGCGGACCTCATCGATGCCGAGGCGGACCTCGAGGTGATCGGCGAGGCAGGCACCGCAAAGCAGGCGCTCAGCCGCATCTCGGCCACGACGCCCGACGTCGCCGTGCTCGACGTGCAGCTGCCCGACGGGAGCGGCATCGACGTGTGCCGCGACATCCGCTCCACCCACCCCGAGGTGAAGTGCCTGATCCTCACGGCGTACGACGACGACCGGGCCACCTACGCGGCGGTGCTCGCCGGGGCATCCGGCTACGTGCTGAAGAACATCCGCGGGCAGGGGCTGCTCGACAGCATCCGCGCGGTCGCGGCCGGGCGCACGCTGATCGACCCGTCGTCGGTGAAGAAGATCCAGGACCACGCCGAGACGCCGGAGGTCTACGCACAGCTCGACCTCACCCCGCGCGAGCGGCAGGTGCTCGGACTCATCGCCGACGGGCTGACGAACCGGCAGATCGGCGACCAGCTGGAGCTCGCCGAGAAGACGGTCAAGAACTACGTGTCGGGCCTGCTCGCGAAGCTCGGCATGGAGCGCCGCACGCAGGCGGCGGTCTACGGGGCCAAGCTCCGCGACGAGTAGGCGTTCAGCCCCGGCGGTCGAGTGGCCGCGGAGCTCCGCATCGAACCGCCCGCGCCCTCAGGGGACCTGAGCGGCGCCTACTCCATCGTCTTCGGCTTGCGGCGACGGTTCTCCCACTCGCGCAGGAAGTACAGCGGGATCATGAGGCCGAGCGACGCGACGAGCACGCCGAGGCCGAAGAACACCGCGTTCATCGGGAACGAGGCCGCGATCGCCAGGGGGAGGAAGATCCACGATCCGAAGAAGATGACGATCGCGACGATGCCCTCGACGTAGTTGCTCATACGCCAATACTCGCAGGTTCGGCGGGGGTGGATCGAGCCGAGGGGCTGCCGCGACGTCGCCCGCGCTCAGTAGCATCCGGAGCATGTCCGACGTCGAGCAGTACATCGCCGCGATCCCGTCGCCGAAGCGGCGGCGCGACGCCGAGACTCTCGTCGAACTGATGCGGCGCGCGACGGGCGAGGAGCCGGTGCTCAAGGGCACGATCGTCGGTTTCGGGCAGTACCACTACCGCTACGCGAGCGGCCGCGAGGGCGACTCGCACGCGGCGGCCTTCGCGCCGCGGAAGGCCGCGACGACCGTCTACCTCAACGACGGCGTCGACGCGCACGCCGACGACCTCGCCCGGCTCGGGCCGCACACGACCGGCGTCGGATGCCTCTATCTGAAGGACCTCGCGGCCGTCGACCTCACGGTGCTCGAAAAGGTCGTGCGCGACTGCCACCGCACGCTCACCGCCGGTGTCTTCGGTGAGCGGGCCGGCGACCACTAGTCACCGCTCGAGATCGAGCTGCGTCACGATGTGATCGATCGCGGCGAGGACGGTGCCGCGCACGACCCACCGTCCGCCCTCCGCGGGCGGCACGTCGAGCAGCATGAGCTCGGTCAGCACGGCGCGCGTCTCGCTGACCGTCTCGACCATCCGCTCCACCGCGTCGCCGTCGCGGCGTCCGGAGCGCCCGTACTCAGCGTCGATGACGTCGCCGAACTCGCGCAGCGCGGTCGAGACGTCGTCCAGCACCACCGCGACGGCCCGCCGCAGCTCCGCCTCCGCGCTGCCGGATGCCTCGTCGGGCTGCGTCGACGCGTCCTGCCCGATCGCCACGAGGAAGGCCCGCTCCGCCG
This sequence comes from Desertivibrio insolitus, assembly GCF_017355965.1. Taxonomy (GTDB): domain Bacteria; phylum Actinomycetota; class Actinomycetes; order Actinomycetales; family Microbacteriaceae; genus JAFIQW01. The sequence continues at coordinate 508,994 of NZ_JAFIQW010000003.1, read as the reverse complement.
CGAGGCACGCCTCCAGCCGGTCGAGCGACCGCCGCAGACCGGGGTGCACGAGCGCCACGCGGAGGGCGCGCGGGTTGAAGCGCCGGCTCTCGCGCACCGACTCGACGGCGAGCGACGCCTCGCCGAGCTCCTCAGAGATGTGACGCGTCCAGTCCGACCAGGCCGCCACCTCCTCGACGTGCGGCGGGCGGTCGCCGAGCGTCATCGCGATCTCCGACATCAGCGCCGCCTGCGAGCGGGCCACCCGGCGCACGGCGTCGCTCGCCCTCAGGTTGGGGATCGCGACCGGCACGATCAGGCTGAACACGATGCCGACCACCGTGCCGATGAGCGTGTTGCTCACCCGTACCTCGGCGGCGACGTCGGGCGAGGAGACGGCGAGGATGAGCATCGCGCTGATCGGCGCCTCGAGCCACTGGTCGCCCAGCCGGAACACTTTCGCGAGCGTGAGCGACAGCGCGATCACGGTGGCGAGCGTCCACCAGGTGAGGCCGAGCGACGCCGACACCGCGACGGCGACGAGCACACCCGTCAGCACGGCACCGACCCGCACGAGCCCCATGAGCAGGGTGCCGACCGTCGACGCCTGCACCACCAGCAGAGCGGTGAGCGGCGCCGTGAGATCGAGGATGCCGGGGAAGAACGCGTCGGCGACCACGTAGGCGACGACGGACGCGACCGTCAGCCGCGTGATCTGCACCGCGTGAGGCTCGACGCGAGCGCGGATGTCGCTCCAGGACGCGATCGCCCGCAGCTCGGAGATCCGGCGGCGGAAGTCCGCGCCGGTCGTTCTCGCCCGCTGCCGCTCCGCGGGGGTGCTGAGCTCTCGAGTCATCCTCTGCTCAGTATGGAACGCCGCACCAGGCGCGAGGGCGGAGATGCAGAAAGCCCCTCCCGTGTGGGAGGGGCTTTCTCGCGCTGTGCGCCCGGAGGGACTCGAACCCCCAACCTTCTGATCCGTAGTCAGATGCTCTATCCGTTGAGCTACGGGCGCCTGCCGCCTCGAAAAGGCAACCAGAAAACTATAGCAGGAGCCGGAGGGTGCTCAGCGCACCGTCGTCACCTGCTTGGCCTCACCGTCCCAGATGCGCAACCCCTCGAACGTGCCGGAGAGCGGCCGCAGGTCGAGCACGGCCAGTGCCGAGGCCAGTTGCGCGGCGGTCATCCGCTTCGCGAGCGTCATGTGCGGCGTCCATGCGTCGGGCTCCGTGTTGCGCAGGTCGGGGTCGCCCGGTCCCACCGCCTCGCGCACGGCGCGCTGCAGAACGAGCAGAGCCGCCGACGGCACCACCTGGCGGGCGACGACCACCCGGTCGCCGTGCCGGAAGAGCACGAGGCCGCCGAGCTGCACGGGCAGGGGCAGCAGCTCCGCGACATCCGTCAGCGACAGCGGCTGCGGCAGCGCTCGACGCACGATCGTCGTCACGTGCGGGCGGTTCGTGGGCGACGTGTGACGTGCGAGCGACGGCAGGTCGGCCTCGGCGAGGGCGGCCCACTGCTCGCGGACGGCCTGCTCGAGCTCGGGATCGGGAAGCAGCTCGATGCTGAACATGACCGGCAGTCAAGCGGATGCCGCTGGGCGAACCCCTCGCCCGACGGCCCGGGTTCGCTCGGCGGCGACGAATCCACCGCCGGACGACCCGCAGCGCTTACTTCTTGTCGGCCGCCTCGGGCTCGTGCAGGCGGTAGCCCTCGCGCAGGTGCACCGGCTCGACGTGCTCGTGGCGCTTCTTCTCCTGGCGGCGCTTGTACGCGAGGTTCAGCAGCTCGACGATCACGGCGAACGCGATCGGTCCGTAGATGAACGGCTTCTCGATGTGGAAGTCGAAGCCCTCCGCCACGAGCGAGGCGCCGATGAGCACCAGGAACGCGAGAGCGAGCATCTTCACCGTGGGGTGGCGGTTGACGAAGTTCGCGATCGCCTCGGCGGTGAAGAGCATGAGCCCGATCGCGAGCACGACCGCCGCGATCATGATGTAGAGCTGGTCGACCATGCCGACCGCGGTGATGACCGAGTCGAGCGAGAAGACCACGTCGAGCAGCAGGATCTGCACGATCACGCCGCCGAAGGTCGCCGCCTTGCCGGTGCCGGCATGGTGCTCCGACCCCTCGAGGCGCTCGTGGATCTCCTTGGTCGCCTTGTAGATGAGGAAGCCGCCGCCGAGGATCAGGATGATGTCGCGGCCGCTGATCGCGAGGGCCTCGTTGTCGCCGATCGAGAAGATCGGCTCGGTGAGGCCGATGATCCACGCCGCGAAGAACAGCAGGATGATCCGCAGCACGAGCGCGAGCAGCAGACCGGTCGTGCGCGCACGCCGACGCTGGTTCTCGGGGAGCTTGTTGGCGAGGATCGAGATGAAGATGACGTTGTCGACGCCGAGCACGATCTCGAGCACGAGCAGCGTCGCGAAGGCGATCCAGAGGTCGGGGCTGGTGAAGAACTCCACGTTCCGGAGTTTATGCGGCGGCTGTACGTGAACTTGTGAGTTTCTCCCAACATGCAGGAAGTGCAAGCAGGGCCTCGGGCAGTGGGATGAAGCAAAAAGTCACATGTCACACGGATGCAACACGGCTGACCTAACCTCGTCGGCATGCCAACTCTCGCTGTCGTCGACGTGCTGGAGAGCCGCCCCGGACGCGAGCGCTACCAGCGCCTCGTCGAGGTGCTCAACACCTCGCTGATCGAACGCGTGACGGACCTCGGGTGGGACGTCAGCCGCCTCGCCGCCGGCACGCTCGGCACCGACACTCTGCTGCGCCGGGCCGACGGCGCGGACGCCATCATCCTGATGGGCGGCGAGGACATCGCCCCGCACTTCTACGGCGGCGAGAAGGACTACCCCGGCGGCGGCGTGCACGTCGAGGAGGCGGATGCCGCGCAGATCGCGCTCGTGCAGCGCGCGGCGGAGCGTGGCACCCCGCTCCTCGGCATCTGCCGCGGGCATCAGGTCGTCAACGTCGCCCTCGGCGGCACCCTGATCCAGCACATCTCGTCCGAGGTGAAGCACCGGCTCGCCGAGCTCAGCCCGCACGAGATGGAGGCGCACGGCGTGCAGATCTCGGGCGCACTGGCATCCGTGCTCGACGACGGCATCGACGTGCGCTCGAGCCACCACCAGGCGGTCGACCGCCTCGGCCAGGGCCTGCGCGTCGCGGCCGTCGCGCCGGACGGCATCGTCGAGGCGGTCGAGCACGAGAGCGCGCCGATCACCTCGGTGCAGTGGCACCCGGAGCACCCCACGGCCCCGCTCGCCGACTTCGAGAAGCTCGTCGGCCTCCTCGGCCCGACGGGCGGGGTGCGCCGGCTCGCCAGCTAGCGACACAGCGCACGAGGCGACTCACCGCGCTCTGAAAGGCCTCCCCAGCAGCAGAATGCCCCGAGGCACGCGGCCCCGGGGCATCCGCTCGACTAGCGGGTCGCCTTGTCGTGCTGGGCGTGCGCCGCGTCGATCGACTCGAACACGCCCCTCTCCTCGTCGATCAGCTTCTTGTACTGCGCGGGCAGCGCCTTGATGTTCTTCTCGGCGCGGAGGAGCTTGTTGTAGTTCTCCTCGCGCAGCTGCGGGTCGCTCTCGTAGTCGGCGTCGAGGTAGTGCTCGGCCATGCGGTGAGCGTTGCGGATGTCGTTGATCGCGCGTCCCTTGGGGCTGAGCAGCGACAGCACGACCGTGACGGTCAGAATGCCGACGATGACGAGCAGGGAGAGGTTGGTCGGGATCTCGTACACCTCGACGTGCTCGCCGCCGTTGATGAACGGCAGGTTGTTCTCGTGCAGCGCGTGCAGGAACAGCTTCACGCCGATGAACGCGAGGATCGCCGCGAGGCCGTAGGCGAGGTAGATGAGGCGGTCGAGCAGACCGTCGATGAGGAAGTAGAGCTGCCGGAGGCCGAGCAGCGAGAACGCGGTCGCCGTGAACACGAGGTACGTGTTCGTCGTGAGGCCGAAGATCGCGGGCACCGAGTCGAGGGCGAACAGGATGTCCGTGCCGCCGATCGCGACCATGACCAGCAGCATCGGCGTGAGCACGCGCTTGCCGTTCTCGACCGTGAACAGCTTGTCGCCGTCGTAGTGCTGCGAGGTGTGCAGGAACCGGCGGGCGAGTCGGATGATGATGTTGTCGGCCTCGTCCTTGTCGTTGTGGCCGGGACGCACGAGGTTGATCGCCGTGAAGATCAGGATCGCGCCGAAGATGTAGAACACCCAGGCCGCGGCGTTGATCGCGGCGGCGCCGATGAGGATGAACACCGTGCGGGCGATGAGCGCGAACGTGATGCCGAAGAGCAGCACCTTCTGCTGGTCGGCCCGCGGCACCTTGAAGCTCGCCATGATGACGAGGAACACGAACAGGTTGTCGACCGACAGCGCCTTCTCGGTGATGTAGCCCGCGAAGTACTCGGCGCCCATCGTGCCGCCGCCGAAGAGCAGCACGCCGAAGCCGAAGAGGATCGCGATCCCCACGTAGATCGCCGACCAGAACGCCGCCTCCTTGAGCGTCGGCGTGTGCGCCTGACGGACGTGGAAGAAGTAGTCGAAGGCCAGCAGGGCGAGGATCGCGGCGATCGTCGCGGCCCAGATCCAGAGAGGGGTGTCCATGTCGCTCGTTTCTTGAGAGTGGCAAGGGCGGAAGGGAAGGGCTGAAGTTTCTCAGCGGCTCCTGTGGAGCGGCTTCAACGGTGCAGACGGTGCAGTAACACGGATGCCCCGGGGCTCGCGCTCCGGGGCATCCGTCGTTCCGATGATGGTCAGCGGGTCGGCGACACCATGCCGGCGAGCGCCTGTTCGGCCCGGTTGGCCTGCGCCTCATCGACCACGACGTCGTAGCGGCTCGCCTCGATTCGCCGGGTGGACGAGAAGTCGCGGCGACCGCGCGTGGCCCAATGGCCGATCGCGCCGAACAGGGCGCCCCACAGGGCGCCGAGGCCGACCGCGACGAGCAGCACGCCGAAGAACGCGATGCCCGGGCTGAAGAAGCCGAACAGCAGACCGATGAGCAGACCGAACCAGGCGCCGCTCGCGGCGCCGAGGGCGGCAGCGCGTCCGACGGTGAGCCGGCCGGAGACGTCCTCGACGATCTTGACGTCGTGCCCGATGATCGAGGTCGACTCGACCGGGAAGCCGTTGTCGCTGAGGTAGTCGACCGCGGCCTGCGCGTCGAGGTAGTTGTCGAAACTGCGGACGGTGCGGCGGGGGCCCCGGTCGGGCGTGGCACCGGTCGGGAACGGGGTGGTCATTGCAGGTCCTTCCTGAGGATGGACTTCGACGCTATTGACCAGGGCTGAAGAATGACTTGCCGAACGCAGGGAGTGTGCAGAAATCCTTCAGCTATCGGCGGCCCTCGCACAAAGAAAAAGCCCGCCTCGAGGGGCGGGCTTTCAGAGCGGAGACGGTGGGATTTGAACCCACGGTACCCAATAAAGGGTACTCCACCTTAGCAGGGTGGTGCACTCGACCGGACTATGCGACGTCTCCTCGGTCCGCAGCCATCATAGCGGCACCTCGCGCCGCTTTCCGTCAGCACGGCAACCCGTGATGGGGGACCCGACGTGTCCCCCTGGTCCTCCTCGGGGTACACGTCGTGTCCTCACTTCGGGGCATCAACGAAATTTCCGGCGCGATTCCGAGGCCCTGCAGGAGATCACCTCCTACCGCCGCTTCCCAGTGATTCCGCGGAACTCCGATACTCGATCGGCTTGATCCCCACCTCAGCGGAAACGCGCCACCCCCCGAAGTGGGGAAGGGTACAACGCTTGTCCTCCGAAATGCCGACGTATAAATTCATTCATGTGCCGGGAGGCAAGAGGAACCCGAAACCTCGCGCTTCACCCGAACCGGTGCAGAACCCAACCCGAGACAAGGCTGCCCATGTCGACGCAATCGCGCCCTCGCCACCGATCCGACGAACGCTCTGACTTCCGAGTCTTCCTGCGAGCGCTTCGAACGGAGCGGGTCCCCCAGACCGCTTCGGTGGCGGGCGCGGTTGCGAGCCCTCCGGCTGTCGCCGGCGAGCAGCCCCGACGCCGCGGACGGCACGCAGCCGTTTCCGCCTAGAGACTCTCGGCTCACGCATTCCCCCGCGGTGAGCCGAGTATCACCGGAGCGAAGACCTCCCCGGCTCCCCGGTGATGGTGCCCGGAAGGATGTGGCCTTCCGGGCACCTCCTTTTTCCAGCCTGGGCCCCGCCCCGACCGGCGCTCCGTGCGCCCGACTAGTTCGGAACGGTGCAGGTGTAGTCCGCCGCCGTCTGGCCCTTCAGGCCGTCGATGACCGCGGGCTCGGACGGCGCCGCCGACGCGGACGGGTCGCTCGACGGCTCGGCCGACGGGGTCGCTTCGGGCGCCGCGGACTCGGTCCCGGTCTCGGTCGGCTGCTCGGTCGCCGGGGCGTTCGGGTCGGCCGTCGAGCCGTTGCCCGTCTCCCCCGCCGTGATGCCGAACGGCACGTCGTCGATCAGGTACTGCATCAGCTGGTCGGCGGCCTCGTCGTTCGGCACGAGCCGGTTGGCATCCGCCGCGCTCGCTCCCGCCGGGTACTGCACGAACTGGATGTTCTCGAGCGGGATGTCCTTGAGCGCGTACGCCAGCGAGACGAGGGTGTCGGCACTCGACGTCGTGAGGCTCATGTTCTGGGTCGCGGCGTAGGCCAGCTTGTAGAGCTCGGCGGGGTTGCTCAGCACGCCGCCCGCCATGATCTTGCGCATCATCGACGACAGGAACACCTGCTGCGAACTGATCCGGCTCTGGTCGCCGCCGTCGCCGACTCCGTAGCGGGTGCGCAGGAACTTCAACGCGTCGGCACCCTGCAGGGAGTGGGTTCCCGCGCTCAGGTAGAGCTCCGTGTGCTTGTCGCTGAGGTCCTCCGTGATGCAGACGTCGACGCCGCCGATCGCGTTCGACATCGCGATGACGCCGTCGAAGGTGATGAGGCCGGCGAACTGGATCTCGAGCCCGGTCAGCGCCTGAACGGTGAGCACGGTGCAGGGCATGCCGCCGTACTGCAGCGACGAGTTGATCTGCTGCGACGTCATTGCCGGGTAGTTGCCCGAGCCGTCCTCCTTCGGGCACGCCGGGATGGAGACGAGCAGGTCGCGCGGGATGCTGACCGCGGTCGCGCGCGTGTGGTCGCCGGAGACGTGGACGAGGATGTTGACGTCGTTGAGGTTCGAGCCCTCCGACTTGCCGTAGCTGCCGCTCTGGCCCTCCCGGATGTCCGACCCCACGAGCAGCACGTTGAAGCCGCCCTCGTAGTCGGCGACGTTGAACTCCTCACCCGGCTCCTGACCAGGAAGGGCGATGACCTGGATGCCGCTCTGCAGCTGCCACAGGGCGATCGAGCCGACCGAGACGATACTGACCAGCAGAACGGCTGTCGCGGCGGCGACGAAGCGGAAGAGGGAGCCGACGGGACCGCGGCGAGGGAGCCGACCGTGCCGCGCGATGCCCTTGATACGGGGCCCTCGGTCGCGGCGTCGTCGAAGCTCGTCGCTCACGCAGTCCCTTCCGGTCGTTGGCACGCGGGTGCGGCGCGCCAGAAGCTCTCGCGGAATGGTACGCGATGACCTCCTGACGCGCGCGCCCGACCGACCGGTGCGCGGAGGATCAGCGGAGCGTCAGCCCCACCAGACGAGCACGCATCCGCTGAGCGTCGAGGTGACGACGAGGGCGAGTCCGAGGGCGGTGATGGCACGTCTCATGCTTCGACACTTCCACCCGTCGGCTGGCCACCGCTGGGCATCCACTGAAAGATCCTCGATTTCGACCCGCGGTACGTAGCGTGGAAGAGACGAAAGATCACACAGGTGGGGGTGAGGGCCGGCGTCGCCGGTCAGGAGTGGTGGAGTACCGAGCGAGGATGACCGACCATGACCGCGGGTCGACCCTGAACGCCGACGCGGCGTCGGCGGTCGAGGAACTGCGGCTCGCCGACGCGCAATTGCGTCGTCGGCGGCAGGCCTCGAGCGGGCCGCGTGAGATCGACCGTCGCGCGTTCCGGCTGATCGCCGAAGCGCACGACGACGGCCGCCCGCTCACCGCGAAGGAGCTCGCCCGCAGCCTCGAGATCTCCACCGCGTCGACGACGATCCTGCTCGACCGGCTCACGGAGGCGGGCCTCGTGATGCGTCGCCCTCACCCGACCGACCGCCGCGCGATCACTATCCATCCCACGGGTCGCCCGCTGGACCTCGGCGACGAGCTCTCGCGCCGCATCGCGGAGGTCGCGAACGAGCTCGACCCGGAAGAGGCCGCCGTCGTCGCGCGGTTCCTGCGCCGCGTCACCGGGGTGCTCGACTCGGAATCGCGCTGAAAGCCGTCGGCTCACTCGAGGTAGAACTTCTCCAGCACGGGCGAGAGGTCGTGCGGTCGCACGTCGAGGGCTTCGGCCAGCCGCACCAGTTGCGCGACCTCGACGTCCGACGTCGGGTCGCCCTCGACCGCGGCCAGTCGCTCCGCCGTGATCGCGCCGCCGGTGAGCACGGCGAGCTGATCATGGCTCAGATCGTTGGCCGTCCTGGCGAGGAACAGTCGGCGGGCGAGGTTCGGCACGGCAGAACCATAAAGCTTCGGCCTAGAGGAGCGGGAATCGCCCCGGAAAGGGCTTGACAGCCAGGCCGATTCACGGCATTGGCGGAGCAGCGAATCAGCTGCGGGCGAGCGCTTCCGCGGTGCGGGCCTCGAGGTAGGCGGAGAGGCGCGCAACGGTCTGCAGTTCGTCCGTCAGGTTGAAGACGTCGGCGGTGAACATCCGCAGTTCCTCGTCACGGGCGCCGATGTGGAGGCACCACTGCGGCCGCTCGTGGCTCGGGCGCTCGAGGTACGCCTCGGCTGAGGTGAACTGGAATTCGATCAGCACGAGCCCGGCGTCGAGGTCGCGCGCATCGAGGTCGCGCTCGAGGGTGCGGATGCCCATCGGGATCCGGTGTCCGAGCTCGCGGAAGTCATCGAGCCATTCGTTGATGGTGTCGGCGGAGAAGAGGGCCACCGCTGAAGAATAGTCAGGTTCTGACCGATCGGTCGACCAGGGGCCAGGGCGCCCGATCGAACACAGCCCGCCGGCCTCACTCGCGGAAGGCATGGAATTCGAACCCAGCGCGCTGGAGCACAGAGCGGAGGGCGTGGGATTCGAACCCAGCGCGCTGGAGCACAAAGCGAAGGCCATCTCTGGCCTTCGCCGCGACGCCAGCGCCGCCGCCCGTCCCGGGCGACGGGAACACGCGCTCGCCGTGAGTGGCGGAGGGCGTGGGATTCGAACCCACGAGACATTTCTGCCCACTGGTTTTCAAGACCAGCTCCATCGGCCGCTCGGACAGCCCTCCGAGGGGCGAGTTTAGCCGGGGCTCTCCCCCGCGCGCGCCGTTCCGGATGACGCAATGCGGCGCGCCTCGAAGCGTCATCCGCGACACCGGCACGACGCCGCCAGACGCCGGCGGGGGGCTAGAGCGTCGCGAGCACCTGCGCGACGCCGTCCTCGTACTCCGAGCCGGTCTGCTCGTTGCCGGCCTCGACGACCTCGGGCGGGGCCGATCCCATGGCGACACCGCGTCCGCCCTCGGCCGCGGCCCACTGCAGCATCTCGATGTCGTTGCGGCCGTCGCCGATCGCGACGACCTGCGAGCGCGGGATCTCGAGCGCCTCGCGCACCCGCTCGAGCGCGAACGCCTTGGTGACGCCGTGCGGGGCGATGTCGAGCCAGTTGGTCCAGCCGATGTTGTAGGCCACCTTGTGCAGCCCCATCCGCTCGACGGTGTCGATGAACTCGTCCTCCTCCGTCTCGGGCGCGATGACCACGAGACGGGTGGCGCGGTGGCCGAAAAGCTCCTCGAACTCGACGCGCTCCCCCGCGGCGCCGAGCGACCCCTCCGGGAACTCGCCGGTGTAGCGGTAGAAGCCGTTCTCGTCCTCGACGGCGAAGTGCGCCGACTCGAGCCAGCGCGCGATCTTCTGCAGGGCGTCGGTCGGGTCGAAGGTCTCGACGTTCTCGCGGCGGTAGCCCGCCGGGGCATCCGCATCGCGCTTGAGCGTGATGGCGCCGTTCGCCGTCACCACGAACTCGCTCGTGAGGCCCAGCCGCTCGAGCACGGGCAGCGTCATGGCGACGCTGCGTCCGGTGGCGAGCATGACCTCGTGGCCGGCGTCGCGCACGCGGGCGACCTCGGCGAGCACGGCATCGGTGATCTCACCGTCCTCGGTGAGCACCGTCCCGTCGATGTCGAGCGCGATCAGCCAGCGATCGCTCATGCGACGGGCACGAACCGATCGAGTCCGCCGAGGTAGGGCTGCAGCCCCTCGGGCACGAGCACCGAGCCATCCGCCTGCTGGTGCGTCTCGAGGATCGCGACGATCCATCGGGTCGTGGCCAGCGTGCCGTTGAGGGTCGCGACCGGGGCGGTCTTGCCCGACTCGGTGCGGTAGCGGGTGTCGAGGCGGCGGGCCTGGAACGTCGTGCAGTTCGAGGTGCTGGTCAGCTCGCGGTAGGTGCCCTGCGTCGGCACCCAGGCCTCGATGTCGAACTTGCGGGCGGCGCTCTGCCCGAGGTCGCCCGCGGCGACGTCGATCACCCGGAAGGCGAGCCCGAGGTCGCGCAGCATGCCCTCCTGGTACGACAGCAGCGCCTCGTGCTCCTCCTCGGCGCGGTCGGGCCGGGTGTAGCTGAACATCTCGAGCTTGTTGAACTGGTGCACGCGCAGGATGCCGCGGTTGTCCTTGCCCGCGGCCCCGGCCTCGCGCCGGTAGCAGGTCGACCACCCGGCGTACCGGATGGGGCCGGCCTCGACGTCGATGATCTCGCCCGAGTGGTACCCGGCGAGCGCGACCTCGCTCGTGCCCGTGAGGTAGAGGTCGTCGGCGGGCAGGTAGTAGATCTCATCCGCGTGCTCGCCGAGGAACCCGGTGCCCTGCATCACCTCGGGGCGCACGAGCGTCGGCGTGATGAGCGGCGTGAAGCCCTGCTGCATCGCCCGGTCGAGCGCGAGGTTCATGAGCGCGAGCTCGAGGCGCGCGCCGACGCCGCGCAGGAAGTAAAAGCGGCTGCCGCTGACCTTGGTGCCGCGCGGGATGTCGATCGCACCGAGCAGCTCGCCGAGATCGGCGTGGTCGCGGGGTTCGAAGTCAAAGCTCGGCACCTCGCCGACCTCGCGCAGTGTCACGAAGTCCTCCTCGCCGCCGGCGGGGACGCCGTCGATGATCGGGTTCGCGAGCGCGCCGACGGTGCGGCCGAACTCCTCCTCGGCGGCGTTCGCATCGGCCTGCGCCTGCTTCACCTTCGCGGCGAGCTGCTGCGCCTGCGCGACGAGCTCCTTCTTCTGCTCCTTGGGCGCGGATGCCACGGTCTTGCCGAACGCGTTCTGCTCAGCGCGCAGCGACTCGAACGTCGCGAGGGTGGTGCGGCGGGCGGCATCCGCCTCGAGCGCCCTGTCGACGAGTTCGACGGAGGCGCCGCGGGCCTCCTGCGATCTGCGGATGGTGTCGGGATTCTCACGCAGAAGCTGGGGGTCGATCACAGCGTTCAGTCTGCCAGACCCCCGGTAACGTGAGGCTATGGCCGCATCCTCCGCCGAAAGCCAGAGCACGCGGCACGCTGCCGTCGTGTACAACCCCGTCAAGGTCGACTTCGAGGCACTCAAAGCCTCGGTCGACGAGCACGCCCGCGCCGCCGGCTGGGGTGAGTCGCGCTTCTACGAGACGAGCGTCGAGGACCCCGGTGGCGGGCAGACCAAGCAAGCCATCGAGGAGGGCGCGGCGGTCGTCATGGCCGCCGGCGGTGACGGCACCGTGCGTGCGGTCGCCGAAGCGCTGCGCGGCTCGAATGTGCCCATCGGGCTGCTGCCGAGCGGCACGGGCAACCTGCTCGCCCGCAACCTCAAGCTCACCCTCGACCGGCTCGACGAGTCCGTCGCGACCGCGTTCGAGGGCGTCGACCGCGCGATCGACCTCGGCGTCGCCACCGCCGAGCGCGAGGACGGCTCGCGCAGCGAGCACGCCTTCCTCGTCATGGCGGGCCTCGGGCTCGACGCCAAGATGCTCGCCAACACCAACGACGACCTCAAGGCGAAGGTCGGCTGGATCGCCTACGTCGACGCCATCGTGAAGGCCCTACGCGACAAGAACCGTCTGCGCATGCGCGTGAAGGTCGACAACTCCGCGCCGCGCGTGCTGCAGGCGCACACGATCCTCATCGGCAACTGCGGGCTCCTGCCCGCGAACGTGCTGCTGCTGCCGGATGCCGCGGTAGACGACGGCATCTTCGACGTGGTCGCCCTGCGCCCCGAGGGCCTCATGGGCTGGCTGCAGATCTGGACCAAGGTCATCTGGGAGAACGGGATCCTCCGACGCACCGAGGTCGGCCGCAAGATCATGGGCGACCGCAAGGAGGTGCGCACCCTCCGCTACATGAAGGGCAAGTCGATCACCCTGCGGCTGGAGCGAGCCCAGGAGTTCGAGCTCGACGGCGACGCGTTCGGACACGTGCGCGCGCTGCGTGCCGTGGTCGACCCGGGCGCGCTCAAGGTGAAGGTGCCCGCCGACTCGGTGTGAGGTGCGGCGCTGCCCTGCACGCGAACCCGCCATGAGGTTGCAACCCCGCCGCTTGTTGGTGGCGGGGTCGTGGGTTGGTGGCGGGGTCGTCGGTTGAAGGCGGGTTGCGGCTTGGCGGCGTGTTCGTGGCTTGGTGCCGGGCTTGCGCGGCAACCGGTGCGACTCGCACTCGTGAGACCGCCGCCTGCGTGAACCCGCCATGGAGAGGCAAACCCGCCGTCTCCTGAAGGCGGGTTCGTGGCTCAGCAGCGGGGGCGTGGCTTGGTGGCGGGCTCCGTGCGGGTTCGCTCGTTGGCGTGCGTGAACATGCACTCGATCGCCGCGGGCGCTGTTGATCGCATGCCGTTTTCGCGATCGAGTGCGTGTTCGGGACTGAAGGGTCACCACCGGGCGTCCCCGGCGGAGTGCGAGGGTCTCGATACGCGCCTGCGGCGTTACTCGACCGCCGGAGGTTGCCTACTCGCCCGCGCGGAGTCTGCCCACTCGGTCGCCGGAGGTTACCTACTGACCGCCGGAGGTTTCTTACTCGCCCGCCGGTGACGCGGGCTCGCCGCTCAGCAGGCCGCGCAGCCAGTCGCGGGCCTCGACGAACGCGTCGTTGTCGTACTGCGTGACCACCTCGACGCGCTGCTTGTCGGCACGGGGGTAGGACCCGAGGAAGACCACGTTCGGGCTGAACCGCTTGAGCCCGAGCAGCGCGTCGGCGACCCGCTCGTCGTGCACGTGCCCGTCGAGGTCGAGCACGAACCGGTACCGCCCGAGAGCGTCGCCGATCGGCCGCGACTGGATGAGGCTGAGGTTGATGCCTCGGGTCGCGAACTGCTCGAGCATCTCGAGCAGGCGGCCCGCCGTGTCATCCGGAAGCTCGGCGATCACGCTCGTCTTGTCGGCGCCCGTGCGGGCGGGCAGCTCCCGCGTCTTCGACACGAGCACGAAGCGGGTCACCGCGTTCGGGTTGTTCTCGACGCCGGTGGCGAGCACGTCGAGGTCATAGTGCTCGGTGATGTTCGGCGGGGCGAGCGCGGCATCCGCGACCTCGCTCGTCAGCAGCGACGCGGCCGCGGTCACGTTCGACGCGGCGGGCAGGTGGCCGTGGGCGGGCAGGTGCTTGTCGAGCCACTCGAGGCACTGGCCGTAGGCGACCGGATGCGCGTTGACGACCTTCACCTGCTCGAGCGTCGTGCCCTTGCGGGCGACGAGGACGAAGTTCACGCGCACGAGGTACTCGCCGACGATGCGTAGGCCCGGGATGGTCGCGAGGGCGTCCTGGGTGGCGCTCACCCCGCCCTCCACGCTGTTCTCGATCGCGATCATCGCGGCGATGCTCCGGCCCGTGACCACGTCGTCGAGCGCCTCGCCGACGTTGTTGACGCTGCGCCACGTCTTGCCCGCGGCCTCCGGCACCTGACGCAGAGCGGCCTCGGTGAACGTGCCCGCGGGACCCAGGTAGGAGTAGGTGTCGGCGGCGTCCGTTCGCATGAGGTGCAGCCTACCGACGCACCCGTCGGGCTCCGGATGCCTCCGCGCTGCGGCATCCGGGGCGCCGCTCGTCGTCGTGCGGAGCCTCGCCGGCCGCCGCAATACCGTGAGGCTGGAACATTCCTGGTCGCTTGCAGGGACCGCGATGCCAATATGGGCCTATGACTGATCGCGCAGGGAAGCCGGCCGAACCGCAGGACCTCATCGACGTCCAGGAGCTCGTCAAGGCGTATTACGACCGCACCCCGGATGTCAGCATCCCCGAGCAGCAGGTCGTCTTCGGCACGAGCGGTCACCGCGGGTCGAGCCTCGACACTGCGTTCAACGAGGCGCACATCGCCGCGACGACGCAGGCGATCGTCGAGTACCGGGCCGCGCAGGGCATCACCGGCCCCCTGTTCATCGGCAAGGACACGCACGCCCTCAGCCGCCCCGCCGAGACAACCGCGCTCGAGGTGCTCGAGGCCAACGGCGTGCACGCCCTGACCGACGCATACGACGACTGGGTGCCGACGCCGGCGCTCAGCCACGCCATCCTCAAGCACAACCGCGGCAAGGGCGGCCGCCAGGCCGACGGCATCATCATCACCCCGAGCCACAACCCGCCCCGCGACGGCGGCTTCAAGTACAACCCGCCGCACGGCGGTCCGGCCGACACGGATGCCACGAAGTGGATCGCCGCGCGCGCCAACGAGCTGCTCGCCGACGGCAACCGTGACGTGAAGCAGCAGGAGGCGAGCGCGGTCGACACGTACGACTTCCGCGGGGAGTACGTGCGTGACCTCGGGTCGATCATCGACATCGACGCCATCAAGAACTCCGGCATCCGCATCGGCGCCGACCCGCTGGGCGGCGCGAGCGTCAACTACTGGAAGCTCATCGCCGAGCACTACGGCCTCGACCTCACCGTCGTGAACCCCGAGGTCGACCCGCGCTGGGCCTTCATGACCCTCGACTGGGACGGCAAGATCCGCATGGACCCGTCGAGCCCCTCCGCGATGGCGTCGGTCGTCGCGCGCGCCGGGCAGTACGACATCCTCACGGGCAACGACGCCGACGCTGACCGGCACGGCATCGTGACCCCGGACGCCGGGCTGATGAACCCCAACCACTACCTCGCGGTCGCGATCCGGTACCTCTACACGCACCGCGACGGCTGGGCGAAGGACGCCGCGATCGGCAAGACCGTGGTGTCGAGCACGATGATCGACCTCGTCGCGAAGTCGCTCGGCCGGCGCCTGCTCGAGGTGCCCGTCGGCTTCAAGTGGTTCGTGCCCGGGCTGCTCGACGGCAGCGTCGCGTTCGGTGGCGAGGAGAGCGCCGGCGCGAGCTTCCTGCGCATGGACGGCACCCCGTGGTCGACCGACAAGGACGGCATCCTGCTCGCCCTGCTCGCCTCGGAGGTCCGCGCGGTCACCGGCAAGAGCCCGTCGGAGCTGTACGCGGAGCTGACCGAGGAGTTCGGCGCCCCCGTCTACGAGCGCGTCGACGCCGCGGCCAGCAAGGCGCAGAAGGCGGCGCTCGGCAAGCTGAACGGCGACGCGATCACGGCGACCGAGCTGGCGGGCGACCCGATCACCGAGAAGCTCAGCGAGGCGCCCGGCAACGGCGCCGCGATCGGCGGCGTGGTCGTGCGCACGGAGAAGTCGTGGTTCGCGGCCCGCCCGAGCGGCACCGAGGACGTCTACAAGATCTACGCGGAGTCATTCCACGGCGCCGACCACCTCAAGCAGGTGCAGTCGGAGGCGAAGGCCATCGTCGACGCGGCGCTCGGCGGCTGAGGCACCTCATCCGGGCTGTGCCCTAACAGAGGAGAATCCGCCCCTCCTGGTCCGATTCGGACCGGAAAGGGCGGATTCTCCTCCGTTGCGCCCCGCTCAGCAGCAGCGCGCGCCCGGGTTCGCGTCCTGCCGGTCGGTGCGGTCACGCCAGAACTGTTTCGCCGTCATCGGCGGCACTCCCGGATGCGTGGCGGTGTGGTGGGCGAGGTACTTGTCGTACGCGTCCTCGCCCATCACCCCCTTCACGAACCACGCGACGCCGCGGGCACCCCGCGCGAGCCCCTCGAGCACGGTCATCAGTGCCCGCTCCTGACACGCGAGTCATCCGGGACGTCGGCCCACTGCTGCTCGAGCTCGCGCTCCGCCTTCGTCGGCACGAGCCCCGCCGGGGCGTAGCGCCGGGAGGGCACGAACGCGTCCTCGCTGCTCTCGTCGCTGCCGCGGCGGTACGAGCGGATGACGCTGATCACCGCCGTCACGATCACGATGATCGCCAGGCTGACGAACAGGATCGACAGGATGCCCTGGATCATCGTGTTGCGCACGACCGCCTGCATCGCCTCGACGGATGCCGCGGTGCCGAAGCTCGTCTCGCCGGCCGCGAGCGCGTCGCGGAACGCCGCGTGCTGGGCGAAGTACCCGACCGCGGGTACCGGCGAAAAGATCTTCAGGAACGACGCGTAGATCGTGATGACCGCCGCGAACGCGAGCGGCAGCGCGATGATCCACAGCCAGCTGAACAGGCCGCGCTTGGCCGCGATCGCGAGGCAGACGGCGAGCGCGATCGCCGCGAGCAACTGGTTCGCGATGCCGAACAGCGGGAACAGCGTGTTGATGCCGCCGAGCGGATCGGTGACGCCCATCACGAGCACCGCGCCCCAGGCGCCGACCATGATCGCGGTCGCGATGTAGGAACCGGTGCGCCACGAGGTGTCGCGGAAGCGGGGCACGAAGTTGCTCACCGAGTCCTGCAGCATGAAGCGGGCGACGCGCGTGCCGGCATCCACGGCGGTGAGGATGAACAGCGCCTCGAACATGATCGCGAAGTGGTACCAGAACGACATCATGCCGGGACCGCCGACGAGACCCTGCATGATCTGCGCGAGGCCGACCGCGAGGGCGGGGGCACCGCCGGTGCGCGAGACGATCGACTCCTCGCCGACGTTCTCGGCGGTCTGCGCGAGCTGTTCGGGCGTGAGGTTCACGCCGGTGAGACCGAGCCCGTTGACGAAGGCCGCGGCCCCCTCGATGGTGCCGCCGGTCACCGCCGCGGAGGCGTTCATCGCGTAGTAGATGCCGCGATCGATCGACAGGGCGGCGACGAGCGCCATGATCGCGACGAACGACTCCATGAGCATGCCGCCGTAGCCGATGAAGCGGGTCTGGCGCTCCTTCTCGACGAGCTTCGGCGTCGTGCCGGAGGAGATCAGCGCGTGGAACCCGGAGAGGGCGCCGCACGCGATCGTGACGAAGAGGAACGGGAACAGCGTGCCCGCGACGACGGGTCCGGTGCCCTCGACGGCGAACTGGGTGACGGCGGGTCCGGCGATCTCGGGGCGCACGATGACTATCGCCACGGCGAGCATGACGATCGTGCCGATCTTCATGAACGTGGAGAGGTAGTCGCGCGGCGCGAGCAGCAGCCACACCGGCAGCACGGCAGCGATGAAGCCGTAGACGATGACGCCGATCGCGAGCGGCACCCGGTCGATCGTGAACAGGGCGACGCCCCACTCGGTCTCGGCGACGACGCCGCCGCCGATGATCGCGAGGATCAGCAGCACGAAGCCGATCACCGAGACCTCGGTGACCTTGCCGGGTCGGAGGAAGCGCAGGTACACGCCCATGAACAGCGCGATCGGGATGGTCATCGCGACGGAGAAGACGCCCCACGGACTCTCGGCGAGGGCGTTGACGACGACGAGCGCGAGGATCGCGACGATGATCACCATGATCGTGAGCGTCGCGATGACGGCGGCCCAGCCGCCCACCACGCCGAGCTCGTCGCGCGCCATCTGGCCGAGCGAGCGTCCCCCGCGGCGCATCGAGAAGAACAGCACCAGGTAGTCCTGCACGGCGCCGGCGAGCACGACGCCGACGACGATCCAGATCGTGCCGGGCAGATAGCCCATCTGTGCGGCGAGCACGGGGCCGACGAGCGGTCCGGCGCCGGCGATCGCCGCGAAGTGGTGCCCGTAGAGCACGCGGCGGTCGGTGACGGCGAAGTCCTTGCCGTCGGCCTTGTACTCGGCGGGGGTGGCGCGCCGGTCATCCGGCTTCACGAGCTTGCGCTCGATGAGCTTGGAGTAGAAGCGGTACGCGATGAGGTAGGTGCAGACCGCCGCGAAGACGAACCAGATCGCGTTGATCGTCTCGCCGCGCGACAGCGCGAGCACCGACCAGGCGACCCCGCCGAGCAGGGCGATGGCTGCCCATACGGCGATCTTGGTCGGGGGCCAGCGGCGTTCCTCGGCCTCGCGCACGTCGTCTGGGACGGCGGTCGGTGGGAGGTCGGGATCCTCGGTCAGCTCTGCTCGTGGCGTGCCGGACCTGTCTGACATGCGTCTCTCCTTCGAGGCTGCACGGATGTGGTGGTTCGCTCTTCAACGTAGCAAACCGGGGTACAGGCGGATGCCGCGGGGCCGGGGGTTGCGGGGAGGGTGCGAGGGTCTCGATGGGGCGGCTTCGCCGCCTACTCGACCCGGTGATGCGCGACTCGCTCCCTCCGCGGTCGAGTAGCCGCCGCGAGCGGCATATCGAGACCCGCGCGTGCCGTAACGAAGGAGAATCCGCCGCTCCTGGTCCAGTTCGGACCGAAGAGGGCGGATTCTCCTTCGTTGGGTACGGGCAGCCGTTACGGCACGCTCCAGAAGAACGCGTACCCGCCCGGGTGGTCGACCGTGATGGTCTCGTCGAGGTCGCGCCAGTTGGTGTCGAGGTTGTGGCCGATCATCTTGATCGACACGGTGCCGTCGGCGTTGTGGATGACGTCGGAGACGATCTGCGTGTGGTCGAGCGAGTCGTTGAGGTTCCAGTCGAACATCACGATGTCACCGACCTTCACCTGGTCGCGCTGCTCGAGCGAGAGCTCGGTGACGCCGAGGCGCTCCTGGTTCGCGCGCAGCCAGTTGTCGAACGTGGGCACGTGGATCCACGCCCCGGTCCAGTCGGCGCCCGCGTTGCGGTTGTACCAGTCATCCGTCATCTCCCAGCCGCGCTGCAGGAGGGTCTGGCTGACGAAGTTGACGCAGTCGCCGCCGATCGGGTTCATGGTGCCGAACTCGGCGAGGTTGTAGTTCTCACGCGCCCAGTGCTTGAACGCGTAGCTCAGCTGCCGGTCGACCGGGGTGAGCACCTGCCACTCGTAGCCGAGCGGGGCCGCGGATGACACCAGCTCCTCCCCCGCCCACACCTCGACCGTCGCGGCGGAGGGCTGGTACTCGGCGGCCCGCGGCACCTTCGCGGTGACCTCGGCGTCGCTCACGGCCACGACGTCGGTCGCGGCGATGCCGCCGATGGAGACCGCGGTGACATCCGTGAGCCCGGCTCCGGTGATCGTGATGGTGTCTCCGCCCGAGACGGAGCCCGCGGCGGGCGTCACCGCCTCGGCGACGGGCGCGGGCGCGGCCTCTGCGGAGGGCGACGCCGACGGGGCGGTCGACTCGGCGACGGGCGCCGGAGTGTTCGTGGAGGTGCAGCCCGCGAGCAGCACCGCGGCGAGCGCGGCGGCGACGACGGGCAGTCGGCGGAGTCGGGCGTCGCGTGTCACGCGCGCCAGCCTAGGCGAGACCTCCTCCGACGCGCGTGGGGAACCACCAGCGCGAGCGGGAAGAGATGCCGGACCCTTGCTGTTATATCGCTCGGTCTGTAAGTTTGCAGTCTACGCAACTTTGTCATCCGGATGTTCCGAAGTCCTTCCCCTCGTCGAAACAGGTCTCCTTTGTCAGCAGCTTCACCCGCAGCCCCCGCGCCGTCCGACGGCGCCGTCATGAGCCACCGCCAGATCCTCTACGTGATCTTCGGCCTCATGGCGGGCATGTTCCTCTCGTCCCTGAATCAGACGATCGTCGGCACCTCGATGCGCACCATTGCGGACGACCTCCAGGGCCTCAGCCTCCAGGCCTGGGTCACTACCGCGTTCCTGATCGTCTCGACGATCGCGACGCCCATCTACGGCAAGCTCAGCGACATCTTCGGTCGCCGGCCGCTCTTCATCCTCGCGATCACGATCTTCCTGGTGGGCTCCGTGCTCTCGGGTTTCGCGAACACGATGTACGAGCTCGCCGCCTACCGCGCGGTGCAGGGCCTCGGCGCCGGCGGCCTCATGGCGCTGCCGCTCACGATCATGGGCGACATCCTCGCGCCGCGTGAGCGAGCGAAGTACCAGGGCTACTTCCTCGCCGTCTTCGGCATCTCGAGCGTCATCGGCCCGCTGGTCGGCGGCCTGCTCTCGGGCATCGACGAGATCCTCTTCACCGACGGCTGGCGCTGGGTGTTCTTCATCAACGTGCCGATCGGCGCGGTCGCGCTGTTCATCGTGTGGAAGTTCCTGCACGTGCCGCACACCCGTCACGACGTGCGCATCGACTGGTGGGGCGCTGCCCTCGTCGCCGTCGCCGTCGTGCCACTGATCCTCGTCGCCGAGCAGGGCCGCGAGTGGGGCTGGGGCTCCCCGGGCGCGATCGCCTGCTACGTGATCGGTGCCCTCGGCATCGTCGCGTTCGTCGTCGTCGAGCGCGCCATGGGCGACGCCGCACTGATCCCGCTCAAGCTGTTCCGGTCGTCGACGTTCTCCATGGCGTCGGTGCTCGGCGTGATCGTCGGCTTCGGCATGTTCGGCGCGATGATGTCGCTGCCGCTCTACCTGCAGCTCGTCAACGGAGCGACCCCGACCGAGGCCGGTCTGCTGACCATCCCGATGATCATCGGCCTGATGACCTCGTCGATCGTCGCGGGGCAGCTCATCGCCCGCACCGGCAAGTACAAGATCTTCCCGATCCTGGGCTCCGCGCTGCTCGCCGGGGGCTTCCTCTTCCTGACGTTCCAGACCTACGACAAGCCGGTCTGGTTCACCATGATCGGGATGTTCATCATCGGACTCGGCCTCGGCCAGCTGATGCAGACCCTCACCCTCGCCAGCCAGAACTCGGTCGGTGTGCGGGACATGGGCGTCGCGACATCCGCGTCGACGTTCTTCCGCCAGATCGGTGGAACCCTCGGCACCGCCGTGATCTTCTCCGTGCTGTTCGCCCGCATCCCCGACACGATCGCCGCGGCGTTCGGCAAGTCGTCGATGCAGCAGGGCATCGCCGAGGCGCTCGCCGACCCCGACGTGCTCGCCGCCCCCGCGAACAAGGGCATCCTCGAGATCTACCAGCAGGCGCAGTCCGGCGGCTCGGTGGGCGACTCGCTGAGCGGCGACACCTCGTTCCTGACCGGCGCGGACCCGCGGCTCGCGGCCCCGTTCCTCGACGGCTTCGCGCAGGCATCCGTCACCGTGTTCTGGGTGGGGTTCTTCGTGATCCTCGTCGCGTTCCTGCTGAGCTTCTTCCTCAAGGCGACCCCGCTCCGCGCGAAGTCGGCTGTGCAGGAGGCGCACGAGGCGCAGGTCGCCATGCAGGCGCAGCAGGCCGGCAACCAGATGGGCGCGCTCGTCGAGCCGAACGTCGAGTCGGACCACGCCGACGCCGAGAAGGCCCAGCGCTCCTAGCGCTGGCACAACGAAGGGCCCGCCGGATGCCTCCCCGGCGGGCCCTTCTGCGTCTCGCGGCGCGCTGCCTCTCCAGCCGCGCGTTGTTGCAACCAGCCGCGAACGTTCGCGACGCGATGCGACTTTCCCCGGCGGGCCTTTCTGCGTCTTCCGGCGCGCTGCCCCTCCAGCCGGGCGTTGTTGCAACCAGCCGCGAACGTTCGCGACGCGATGCAACTTTCCCCGGCGGTGCCCTTCTGCGTTCGAGGCCCAGCCGCGGTTGTCACTCCCCAGCCGCGAACGTTCGCGGCTAGGAGTGACTTCCGCGGCTGCTCGCTCGACGTCTCGCTCAAGCTCCCGCGGCTGCGACGCCGCCCGCGGCGGGAGCAACCGTCTCGAAGACCGTGTCCTCGGGCAGGCGGCGGCGCATCACTTCGATCGCCTCCGCGCTGCGGTCGACGAGCACGAAGCGGCGGCCGAGCGCGGCGGCGACCGCGCCCGTGGTGCCGCTGCCGGCGAAGAAGTCGAGCACACGGTCATCCGGCCGGCTCGACGCCTGGATGATGCGGCGCAGGATGCCCTCGGGTTTCTGAGTCGGATAGCCCGTCTTCTCGCGGCCGGTCGGCGACACGATCGTGTGCCACCAGACATCCGTGGGCAGCTTGCCGCGCTCCGCCTGCTCGGGGGTCACGAGCCCCGGCGCCATGTACGGCTCGCGGTCGACGGCGGTGGAGTCGAAGTGGTACTTCGCCGGGTCCTTCACGTAGACGAGGATCGTGTCGTGCTTGGTGGGCCAGCGGTTCTTGCTCTTGGCCCCGTAGTCGTAGGCCCAGATGATCTCGTTGAGGAAGCACTCGCGGCCGAACAGCGCGTCGAGCAGCACCTTCGCGTAGTGCGCCTCGCGGTAGTCGAGGTGCAGGTAGAGGGTGCCGTCGTCGGCGAGCAGCCGCCACGCTTCCGCGAGGCGCGGCTCGAGGAAGCTCCAGTAGTCCTCGAACGCGTCGTCGTAGCTCAGGATGTCGCCGCGCACGCGCTCGTACGTGCGCCCCTTGAAGCCGCGCAGCCCGCCCGTCGTCGTCCGCGTGCTCGTGACCGCGCGGCGCACCTGGGCGCGCCCGGTGTTGAACGGCGGGTCGAGGTAGACGAGCGTGAACGAGGCATCCGGAAGCCCCGCCACCGCGTCGAGGTTGTCGCCGAAGAGCACGAGATTCTGCGTGGACGTCGGCTGCATGCCCACATCATCCCAAGGGTCGCCGCCGTAACGTGGACGGCATGACGACCGAGGTGCGCAACGAGTCCGGGAACAGCCGCTACGAACTGCACAAAGACGGCGAGCTCGCCGGGTTCGCGGAGTACGTGATCCGCGACGGCGAGATCATCTTCACGCACACGGAGATCGACCCGGAGAAGCGCGAGTCGGGCATGGGCTCGCAGCTCGTGCAGTCGGCGCTCGACGACGTGCGCGCGAACACCGACTACCGCGTGCGTCCGGCGTGCCCGTTCGTCGCGGCGTTCATCGACGAGCACCCCGAGTACTCGGAGCTCACCGAGCGCTGACGGCGCGGGTCAGCGGCAAGGACTCAGCGGCGGCGCGCAGAGGCGGCAGCTCGCTGCGAACCGCGTGGCTCGCAGGGACGAGCCCCCTCGACCACGGCGGCGAGATTCAGCGGCGGCGGACTCGCGGACGGGGCTGCGTGTCCTCGTCCTCGTCGCTCAGCTCGATGCGCACCGCGCCCTTGTAGACGCCGAGGTCACCGTCGCCGGGCGCCGGGGCCGGTGCGGGCAGCACGGTCTGCCGGTCGAGCTCGACCTGCGCCTCGTGCTTGGTCGGGTTGAAGACCTCGTCGCCGATCGACATGATGCCGCCGCCCCCGCTGCCGGTGCGACGCTTGTTGCTGAGGTCGATCCAGCCGAAATGCTGAGCCACGTAGCCGAGCGCGATGACGCCGACGACGATGAGAAGCCACAGCATGGGGTCCACCCTTCGAGGGTACGGGCCAGAATCTCGGCCGTCGCCTTCGGGTGTGCGAAATCAGCCTCCAGGAGGATACGCGATCCGCCCGACGGTGGACAGGGGGCCGTGAATCTCGGATCGATTCGGGAGGCGGTTCGCGGATGCCACGTCGGGAGTGGACGCGGGGAGGGCAGAACGCCTCCGTTGTCGATCCGGAGTGGGGCTAGCGGAGGAGAAATCGGCGTATCCGGTCGGTTCTCGACCGGGAGGCCGGGATTCTCCTTCGTTAGGCACCGGGAACGGTCGCGCGGGTCGCGTTACGCCCGCTGCGCGGGCTACTCGACCGCAGGCGAGAGGCGCGAGGGTCTCGATACGCGCTGCGCAAGCTACTCGACCGACGGGAGGACGCCGGCCGCGCGCGTCACGGGACCCGCTGCAGCCACTCCTCCGTGCCGAACTTCTCCTTGACGAGCTGCTCCGCCTTCGCCCACTCCTCCGGGGTGATCGCCCCGTCGGTGCCGCCGTTCAGCTGCCGGAACGTGCCGATCAGGTGGTCGATGATCTCGGACCGGGGCTTGCCCGTCTGGCTGCGCAGCGGATCGACGCGCTTGGCGGCGCTCGTGATGCCCTTGTCGCTGATCTTCTCGCGGCCGATGCGCAGCACCTGCACCATCTTCTGGCCGTCCATGTCGTAGCTCATGGTCACGTGGTGCACGAGGGCGCCCGCGCCGAGGCGCTTCTGCGCGGCTCCGCCGATCTTGCCGGTAGGCGACGTGATGTCGTTCAGCGGCTTGTATTGGGCGTCGATGCCGAGGCCCTGCAGGCCCTTGATCACCCAGTCGTCGAGGTAGGCGTAGCTTTCGGCGAAGCTCATGCCCTGCACGAGGTCGGTGGGGGCGTAGATGGAGTAGGTGACAACGCTGCCGGCCTCCATGAACATCGCTCCGCCGCCCGAGATGCGGCGCACGACGGTGAAGCCGAACCGGTCGGCGTTCTCGAGGTCCACCTCGTTGCGCAGCGACTGGAAGCTGCCGATGACGACGGCGGGGCGCTCCCACTCCCAGAAGCGCAGCGTCGGCTTGCGGCGACCGGCGGCGACCTCCTCGGTGAGTACCTGGTCGAGCGCCATCTGGATCTGCGGGTCGACGGCGGGCCCGCGCACGATCTCCCACTCGTAGTCGCGCCAGTCGGTCGCCTTGGCGAGCGCGCGGCGGATGGTCGTGGTCACGGCCTCCGGCGAGAACCCGAGCAGCACGGCATCCTTCGGCAGGGCGTTGGTGATCGCCGAGGTGATGCGCGTCGCCTCCGCGTCGGCGGGCAGCCCGTTGACGGCGCGGTTGATCGCGTCGAGCGCCGTGTCGGGCTCGAGGAAGAAGTCGCCTGCGAGACGGAAGTCGCGGATGACGCCGCCCTCGACCTCGAGGTCGACGACCACGAGCTTGCCGCCGGGCACCTTGTATTCGCCGTGCATGCGCCGAGGCTATCGCGGCGCGGGAGCGAGACGCTGATCGAGCCAGGCGACGAGGTCGGCGAAGACCTCCCGCCGGTTGGTCTCGTTGAAGATCTCGTGCCGGGCGCCGGGATAGATCTGCAGCGAGACATCCGTCAGCCCCGACCGCACCGTGTAGTCGCGGGCGAGGCGCTCGACGCTCAGCACCCCGCCGAAGCTGTCGTCGTCGCCGACCATCAGGTAGAGCGGGATGTCGCGGCCGAGCCGCTTCGACGGGCGACCGAGCACCCGCACCGTGTTGACCGCGCCCCACACCTTCGCGGCGCGCGTGCCGAAGCAGAGCGGGTCGGCGGCGAAGCGTTCGGCGACCTTCGGGTCGCGGCTCAGCCACTCGTAGCCAGTCTTGCCGAGGTGATGGTGCTGCTTGTTGAGGTCTCCGCCGTTC
This sequence comes from Desertivibrio insolitus, assembly GCF_017355965.1. Taxonomy (GTDB): domain Bacteria; phylum Actinomycetota; class Actinomycetes; order Actinomycetales; family Microbacteriaceae; genus JAFIQW01. Next base: position 483,668 of record NZ_JAFIQW010000003.1, on the reverse strand, counting down.
ATGCCCGTGATGGAGCGGTGGGCCGAGCCCGACAGCACGACGGCGTCCCAGAGCTCCGGATGCCGGTTGAGCGTGATCTGCGCGAGCAGCGACCCCCAGCTGTGGCCGATCAGCGCGAGCGGTAGATCCGGGTGCTCCCTCCGCAGCAGCTCCGCGAGGTCGGCGAGCGACTGGGCCGCGGCGTGCATGCCGCCCGGGCCGAGCCGGCCGAGCTTGGCGTGGTCACCGCCGTGCTGCTCGAGGCCCGTGCGGCCGTGCCCGTGGTGGTCGTCGGCGTAGACCGTGTAGCCGGCCTCGGCGAGCGCGAGCGCGAGCTCCTCGTAGCGCCCCGAGTGCTCCCCCAGCCCGTGCGCGACCTGCACGACTCCGCGGGGCTCCGGCACGCGCCAGGACGTGTAGTGCACGTGGATGCCCGACGAGTCGGTGAACGTGTGCTCGCTGCGCTGCGGAGTCATGCAGCGACGGTAGCGCTCCTGCGCGGCGGGCACAGCGCTCTCCAGGCATCCGGCCAGGTACTTAGCAAGGCTAATTTGCTAAGCTAAACAACCGTGAGTTTCGAGCCCCCCACCATCACCAGCGCCCTCAAGCGGGTGCAGACGAACGACCTCAGTGCCGAGCTCCGCGTCGGCGTCGGCCGGCTCTCGCGCCGGCTGCGTGCGGAGAAGGCCGACAGCGACCTCAGCGACGGCCAGGTCAGCGTGCTCGCCATCCTCTTCCGCGACGGCGCGCACACCCTCAGCCAGCTCAGCGACCTCGAGCGGGTCACCCCGCCGTCGATGAGCCGCACCGTGAACGCGCTCGAGCAGGCCGGCTACCTACAGCGCACCGAGTCGCCCGACGACGGCCGGAAGGTGCTGCTCTCGATCACCGACGCCGGGCGCGACGTCGTGCGCGAGACCCGTCGCCGCCGCGACGCGTGGCTGTTCCAGCGACTCAAGGAGCTCTCGCCCGAGCAGCGTCGGGTGCTGAGCGAGGCCGCCGCGATCATGAAGGAGCTCGCCGGCAAGTGAGTCCGATGTTCCGGTCCCTCGGCTTCTTCAACTACCGCGTCTGGTTCGCGGGTGCCCTCGTCAGCAACATCGGCACCTGGATGCAGCGCACCGCCCAGGACTGGGTCGTCCTCACCGAGCTCACCGACCAGGATGCCGCCGCGGTCGGCGTGACCATGGCGCTGCAGTTCGGGCCGCAGCTGCTGCTCGTGCCGATCTCGGGCACGATCGCCGACCGCTTCGACCGGCGCAAGCTGCTCGTGCTCACCCAGACGGTCATGGCGCTGCTGGGCTTCGGCCTCGGCGCCCTCGTGGTGACCGGCGTCGCCGAGCTCTGGCACGTCTACGCCTTCGCGCTCGGGCTCGGCATCGCCGCGGCGATCGACGCCCCCGCCCGGCAGACCTTCGTCGCCGAGCTCGTGCCCGAGAAGAACCTCTCGAACGCGGTCGCGCTCAACTCGGCGTCGTTCAACGGCGCGCGCCTGGCCGGGCCCGCGATCGCGGGACTGCTCACCGCGGCCGTCGGCGCCGGGTGGGTCTTCGTGATCAACGGGCTCACGTTCATCGCGACGATCGCCGCCGTCTACCTGCTGCGCACCTCCGAGCTGCGGCACGCGCCGCGCGCGAAGAAGGAGCGTGGCCAGTTCCGGCAGGGGCTCCGCTACGTGCGCACCCGGCCCGACATCATCGTCGTGCTGATCATGGTGTTCATCGTCGGCACCTTCGGCTTCAACTTCCCGATCTTCACCTCGACCATGGCCTCGACCGAGTTCGGCCTGGGGGCGGATGCCTACGGCGTCCTGTCGTCGGTGATGGCGATCGGGTCGGTCGCCGGGGCGCTGCAGGCCGCGCGGCGGGAGCGGCCCCGCATGCGCTGGCTCGTCGTGTCATCCGCCGCCTTCGGCGTCGCATGCGCGGTCGCGTCGTTCGCGCCAGGCCCCGTCACGTTCGGCGTCGTGCTCGTCGCCGTGGGGTTCTCGTCGCTCACGATGATGACGACGGCCAACGCGCTCGTGCAGACCACGACCGCGCCGCAGCTGCGCGGCCGCGTGATGGCGATCTACATGGCGATCTTCGTCGGCGGCACCCCGATCGGCGCACCCGTCGTCGGCTGGATCGGCAACATCGCCGGCCCCCGCGCGACGCTGTGGATCGCCGCGGTCTCGGGCCTGCTCGCCGCCGCGGTCGCCGTGTTCTGGATGGTGCGCTGGCATGAGCTGCGCGTGCGCCTCGACCGCCGCGCGAAGCGGCTCTACCTCGTCAGCGACGCGCTGCGGCCGGATGCCACGGGCAGTCGCGACGCCCTCGGCAGCGCGGAAGCGGCGGCGAACCGGGGGTAGCGCGCTCGCGGGGCGCGGGCTTTCGATCCGTCGCCTGCGGCGACTACCCGACCGGCGGGATGCGCGGAGGCGTCAGAGTCCCGCGGCGGTCTCGACGCGGCGGTGGAGCCACTCGCGGTACTGCTCCTTCGTCCAGCCGTGCAGCTCGACGAAGTGCAGGTACGCGGCCGGCGACATCTCGAAGACGAGCTCGGCGAGCACGGCGTCGGGATCCTCGACCCCGAGCTCCACGAGCGCGTCGCGCAGCGGCTCGTTGTTGCCGTTCATCATCGTCGTGAACGACTCCTTGACGAGCGGGTCGGAGTGCGTCGCCGCCTCGACCGCGCGCCACAGCTTGGCCGCACGCGAGTCGAACTCGACGCTGACCTCGACCGCCGCGCGCACCTTGTCGGCCGCGGTCTCGATGCGCAGCTGCTCCGGGAGCGCGGCGCTCTCGATCACGCGCTGATAGGCGGCGAGCAGGATCGACGCCTTCGGGCCGGCGAGGTGGACGGTCTGCAGCGAGACCCTCGCCCGGTCGGCGATCTCCTTCATCGTCGTGAGGGCGTAGCCCTGGTCGGCGAAGAGCTCGGCGGCGGCATCCAGGATCCGCGCCCGCGTGGCGGCGGCCTCGGCCTTGCGCAGCGGCGAGTTGTACTGGCGCGTCGACGTCGTGGTCATCTCGGTCCCCATCGGCTCGGAAGTTGCCCGCTATTCTGCCGTCCCCTCGCCGCCGGGGCGCCCTTTTCTCAACACTGTTGAGAGAATCGACAGCATCCGCTTATGCGCGGACAAGACGAAAGTCTCGGGTCAGCGGCCTACGGTCGCGAACAGCCGCCGCTCGAGCCATCCGCGGAACCGCTCGTGCGACCAGCCGTGCTGCTCGACGAAGTGCAGATAGGTCGTCGCCGCGAGCAGGAAGTGCACCTCGGCCATCGCGGCATCGACATCGTCGACGTCCAGCGCGGACACGACGTCGCGCACCGCACCGCTGTGCCCCTCGACCATCGCGCGGAAGGCTTCCTTGACGAGCGGATCAGAGTGCGAGGCCGCCTCGATCGCGTACCAGAGCTTCGCCGAGCGGGAGTTGACCGCGATGCTCGTGCCGGCGGCGACGCACAGCCGCTCGAGCGGCGCGTGCGCCGGGTCGCGACGCGGGAGGCCGCCCTGCTGGATCCGGCGGTCGTACGCCGCGAGGAGGATCGCCGCCTTGGGGCCGGCGAGGTGGACGGTCTGCAGCGAGACGCCGGCACGGTCGGCGATCTGCTTCATCGTCGTGAGCGCGTAGCCCTCCTCCTCGAAGAGCGCCGCCGCCGCGTCGAGGATGCGCGCTCGCGTCGCCGCCGCTTCCGCCTTGCGGAGCGGGGAGTTGTAGGGGCGCGTTGACGTCGTGGTGCTCATCTCGATCCTTCTGGGCTCGGAAGTCGAGGATCATTCTGCAACGAAACGCGCCGTTATCCCGGGTCGAACGTCCCGTGACCGGCGAAAACGGAGGACCTTGCGGAAAGTGGACAGCGTGCCGGTCATGCCTCCCGGGTGATGTCGACGCGCACGAAGAGGCTCGAGGAGTACGGGCCCGCGTAGACGCCGCGCAGCGGCGGCACGTCGTCGTAGTCGCGGCCACGACCGACCGTGACGTGCCGGTCGCCGATGTCGATGAGGTTCGTGGGGTCGAAGCCGCGCCACTCGCCGCAGTACCACTCGACCCACGCGTGGGACTCGCCGCTCACGGTCTCGCCGATCGCGGCATCCGGCTTGGGGTGCAGGTAGCCGCTGACGTAGCGGGCGGGGATCCCAACGGAGCGCAGCGCCCCGAGTGCGAGGTGCGTGATGTCCTGGCAGACGCCCTTGCCGGCCTCCCACGCATCGACGGCCGTGCTCGTGACGCTCGTCGCGCCCGGCATGTACTCGATGCGGCGGCCGATCTCGGTGCTGATGGCGAGCGCGGCCTCGCACGGACTCGCGGCCTGCGCGGCGAGGCGGCGAGCGATGTCGACGACCTCCTCGGGCGGATCGGTGCGGCGGCGTGAGGTCAGCTGCTCCACGAACGCGGTCGCGCTCTCGACCTCGCCCGCCAGCTCGTCCCAGCCGACGGCGTGGTCGGAGTGCTGCTGCTCGCGCACCTCGACGAGGCTCGTGGCCGTGAGCGAGAGCGCCTTGTGCGGCGTGAGGATCTCGAACGACGACACCCGGGTGCCCCAGTAGTCGACGTAGGTGTGGCTCGACGAGATCGGCCGGATCTCGAGGTTGGAGTGCAGCACGAACTGCCGGTCGGCGCTCGCGGGCAGCATCCGCGCCTCGTTGTACGACGCGCTGACCTCGCCCTGGTAGTTGAACCCGGTCTCGTGCCGGATGCGCAGACGCTTCACGACGACTCCCCCACCCAGCTCGGCGCCGCGTTGGTCGGGAAGTAGCGGTGGCGCACGGCCTCGCTCGCGGCGGTCATCGCGGACTGCACCTCGTCCATGTAGCGGGGCAGGTCGTCGAGGGTCTCGCTGACCGGCCGGTACTCGAGCTCGGAGCGGATCTGGCCGAGCAGGCGCAGGGCGCCGTCGCTCGTCGCCGACCGGTGGCTGCTGCGCGGCTCGAGCTCGCGCAGGCACTCCTCGGCCCGCATGACCGAGAACAGGATCGACCGCGGGAACAGCCGGTCGAGCAGCAGGAACTCCGCCGCGTTCCGAGCGCTCGGCACCCCGCGGTAGGTGCGGAGGTACGCCTCGTAGGCCCCGCAGGAGCGGAGGATCGTGGTCCAGGACGGGCCGGATGCCTCGGTGAGCGAGTGCGTGGCGAGCAGCCGCGCCGTCATGTCCGCGCGCTCCAGGCTGCGGCCGAGGGTGAAGAAGCTCCACGCCTCGTCGCGGCTCGTGGCCGACTCGATGATTCCGACGGCGAGCGCCGCGCGTTCGCGCACCCACGCGAAGAACTCGTGCACCTTGTCGGAGGCGACGCGGCGCGGCATCCGGGCCCTCGTCGTATTGAGCACCTCCCACAGTTCCGTCGACACGATCTCGCGCGCGCGGCGGGCGTTCTCGCGGGCGGCGCCGAGCGAGTAGGCGATGGATGCCGGGTGCTGGCGGTCGATGGCGAGGATCGCGAGCACGTCGGCGCGGGTGAGCTCCGTGTCATCCGGTGCCGCGCTGCCCATGACGCTGAGCAGGGCACGGCAGGCGGCGTCCTCCTCGATCCAGGGGTCCTCGAGCAGCAGCTGGAGGTGCACGTCGAGGATGCGCGCGGTGCCGTCGGAGCGCTCGATGTAGCGGCCGATCCAGAACAACGACTCGGCGATGCGGCTCAGCATCCGGCGTCACCTCCCCTCGGCGCCTCGGCGCTCTGCTGCTGTTGTTGCTGCTGATCCTGCTGGGGCGCGTCCTGCGGCGAATGGTCGGGGCTGTGCGACGCCGTGATGATCGGGATCGACGAGGTCGGCGTCGCCTGGTCGAACACGATCTCCTGCACGCTCTGCTCGCTCACCCGCAGCGGCTCGGTGCCGACGACCCAGGTGTCCTTCGACCCGCCGCCCTGGCTGGAGTTCACGACGAGCTGCCCCTCGGGCAGGGCGACGCGGGTGAGTCCACCGGGCAGCACCCAGACGTCCTTCCCGTCGTTGACGGCGAACGGGCGCAGGTCGGCGTGCCGCGGTCGCATCCCGTCGTCGACGAGGGTCGGGATGGTCGAGAGCTGAACGACGGGCTGGGCGATCCAGCCGCGCGGGTCGCGCTGCAGCCGCTTGCGCAGCTGGTCGAGCTCCGACGCGGATGCCGCGGGGCCGACGACGAGCCCCTTGCCGCCCGAGCCGTCGACGGGCTTCACGACGAGCTCGTCGAGCCGGTCGAGCACCTCGGCGAGGGACTCGGGCTCCTCGAGGCGCCAGGTGCGCACGTTGGGCAGGATCGCGTCCTCGCCGAGGTAGTAGCGGATGAGGTCGGGCAGGTAGGTGTAGACGAGCTTGTCGTCGGCGACGCCGTTGCCGACCGCGTTCGCGATCGTGACGTTGCCGAGGCGCGCGGCGAGCATGAGCCCGGGCGAGCCGAGCATCGAGTCGGCGCGGAAGGTCAGCGGGTCGAGGAACTCGTCGTCGACGCGGCGGTAGATGACGTCCACCCGGGTGGGGCCCGCGGTCGTGCGCATCCAGACGCGGCCGCCGGAGCAGAAGAGGTCGCGGCCCTCGACGAGCTCGACGCCCATCAGGCGGGCGAGCAGGGTGTGCTCGTAGTAGGCGGAGTTGTAGACGCCGGGCGTGAGCACGACGACGGTCGGATCGTCGACGCCCTCTGGCGCCGCGGCGCGAAGGGCGCGGAGCAGCTGGTGCGGGTAGTCGCCGACCGGGCGCACGCGCATCGAGACGAAGAGCTCCGGCAGCGTCTGCGCCATGACGCGGCGGTTGGAGATGACGTAGCTGACGCCGCTCGGCACGCGCACGTTGTCTTCGAGCACACGCCACTCGCCGGCCTCGTCGCGGATGAGGTCGATGCCGCTCACCTGGATGCGCACGCCGTTCGCCGGCCGCACCCCCGCCGCCTCGCGCAGGTAGTGCGTCGACGAGCTCAGCAGCCGGGCGGGGATCACCCCGTCGCGCACGGCGAGCTGCGGGCCGTAGACGTCGTCGAGGAACGCCTCGAGCGCCTTGACCCGCTGCTTGATGCCCGACTCGACCCGCACCCACTCGGCCTGGTCGATCACCCGCGGCACCGCGTCGAGCGGGAACGGCCGCTCCTCGCCGGCGAAGTCGAACGTGACGCCCTGGGCGAGGTAGGAGTCGGCGAGCGCGGCGGTCCGCCCGCGCAGCTCCGCCTGAGTCATCCGCCCGAGCGACGCATGGATGTCGCGGTACGAGTCGCGCGCGACGCCGGACGCGTCGAACATCTCGTCCCACGCGGGCACCGCCGGAGCCCGCCGCTTCTGCGCGGTGAGCCCGTAGCCCTCGAACAGGTCCGCCATGTTCCGACCATAGGTGGCGGATGTTGCGGGGGTGTTTCGCTTCCGCCCGCTTGTCGTACCGAGACGCACGCGCGGCGACGGGTCTCGATACCCCCGCTGCGCGGGCTACTCGACCGACGGGACGGTGAGTGGTGCGTTCATCGCCGAGTGACCAAGCGATGCGCTGGCCACTCAGCAAGCGGCTGGCCAGTCAGCGCGGCGGCACGCCGGCGCTCAGACCCCGGATGCCACCGCGTTGTGCAGCCGCGACGCGTCCCAGCCGTGCGAGCCGAGCGCCGGCCGGTTGGTGAGCAGCACGAACGTGAGCCCGAGCTCCGGATACATCCACCACTCGCAGCCCGCCCAGCCGCCGTGCCCGTAGAGGCCGCGCTCGAGCAGGGCGGGGTCGGAGTGCCGCACGTTCCAGGTGAGGCCCCAGTCCTGTCCGCGCTCGACCGGGTACGGCTCGAGCTTCGGCAGGCCCGCGGTCTGCGGGCGCAGCGACGCGGCGAGCGTGCCCGGATGCACGATGCGGCCGTCGCCCGCGAGCAGGCTCTGCCCGAGCGCCAGCAGGTCGGCCGCGCGCGTGTAGACCCCGGCGCCCGGATGCCGCAGGGCGGCGAACCGCGCCCAGTCGAGCCCGTTCTCGGCCGTCTCGACGATCGGCAGCGGGTCGACGTCCGCGTCGAAGGTGAAGCGCACCTCGGGCGAGACGAGGGTGCCGACCTCGGCGACGAGCTCCTCGAACCCGCGCCCGGTCGCGGCCTCGAGCATGACGCGCGCACCCTCGAACGCGACCGACGAGTAGCGGGAGACCGTGCCGGCGGCGAAGTCGCGGCCGGGAGCGAGCAGCGCGGCCGACAGCCCCTCCGGTGCGTCGAGCGCCGGCTCGACGATTCCCGCGGTGTGGGTGAGCAGATGCACCAGCCGCACGACGTCCTCGCGCCCACGGCCGAACTCGGGCAGCACGCCCTGCAGCGGGTCCTGCAACCCGAGCAGGCCGCGCTCGAGCGCGCGCAGCACGGCGAGGCCGACGAGCGGCTTCGTCACGCTGAACACGGGCACGAAGTCGCCGGTCGTGGCCGCGCGCCCGTCGACCGATCCGAACGCGTCGAGGGCGAGCACGCCCGAGGCATCCGCGACGCCGAGGATCGCGACCGGCATCCGGCCGCGCTCGACCTCGCCGCGGATGAGGTCGAAGGCGGCGCCGAAGCTCACGACTCCTCCTGCACGCTCACGAAGCGGTAGCCGTAGGCACCGAGCTCGACGCCGTCGACCGGCTCGCCGGTCAGCACGTCGACGCCGCGGATGGCGACGGATGCCGGGGCGCTGTCGTGGTTGACGACGGTGACGAGGTCGCCGCGGCGCGCTGCCTCGACGCGCTCGGGCAGGCCGGGCAGCACGGGGTCGAGAGCGAGCTCCGAGACGAGCCACTGGGCGAGGGCGTTCGTGCCCGCGGCATCCGGGATCGTCGCGAGGTAGTACCCGCGACCCTCGCCGACCGCGTTGCGGGTGAAGGCGGGCATGCCGGCGGTGCGGCCGTCGGTGAACTCGCCGAGCACCTCGGCGGTGGTGGGGTGGATCTCCTCGGCGAAGAACTCGCCGCGCAGGTCGCCGGCGGGGGTGCGCACCGTCGCGGACGACTGCCCCGGCCCGGCGGCGCCGACGGCGCTCGCGGTCTCGCCCGCCGAGGTCGCGCCGACGACGCGGGTGGGCGGCACGAGCGCGCCGGACTCCTCGAGCCACACGCCGAGCGCGCGGCGCAGCGACACGAGGAAGCCGCCCTCGCGGAACGCATCGTCGCCGTCGACCATGTCGGAGAACGCCGTGACGAACAGGGTGCCGCCGCGCTCTGCGAACGTCGTGAGGTTCGCCGCGCCCTCGTCGGTGATCAGGTACAGCTCGGGCGCGACGACGAGGTCGTACGCGGAGAGGTCGTCCGTCGGGCGGACGAGGTCGACCGGCACGTCGAGACGGTGGAACGCGGCATACCAGCGCTGCACGAGCTCGAGGTAGTCGATCGCCACCGGGTGGTCGGTGTTCGACACCGCCCACCAGTTGTGCCAGTCGAAGACGAGCGCGGCCCTGGCATCCTGCCCCTCGCGCGGCAGCTCGGGCAGACGCTTCAGCTGCGCGCCGAGCTCGGTGACCTCGCGCCAGGTGCGCGTCTCGAGGCCCGCCTGGGGAACCATCGCCGAGTGGAACTTCTCGCTGCCGCGGCGCGACTGGCGCCACTGGAAGAAGAGGATGCCGTCCGCCCCGCGCCCGATCGCCTGCGCACTCAGCGCGGCCATCTGCCCCGGCGCCTTCGGCGCGTTGGTCGGGCGCCAGTTGAGCGCGTTGGTGGACTGCTCCATCAGCATCCACGGCACACCGGGCTTCAGCGAGCGCATGAGGTCGCGCGCGAACGCCGAGGCGCGGAAGGACTCGGGGTCGTTCGGGTCGGGGTAGTTGTCGTCGGTGATGAGGTCGAGGTGCGGCGCCCACGAGAAGTAGTCGGCGGGGGCGAACGCGCCCATGAAGTTCGTCGTGATCGGCTGCGTGGCGCCGGCCGCCCGGATGATGTCGCGCTCCATGAGGTAGCACTCAAGTAGCGCGTCGGAGGTGAAGCGCTTGAAGTCGAGCATGCCGCCGGGGTTGAGGCTGTAGGGCGCCTTGCGCGGCGGCAGGATCTGCCGAAACGAGGTGTAGCGCTGCGACCAGAAGTCCGTGCCCCAGGCGCGATTGAGCGCGTCGATCGTGCCGTACTTCTTCTCCAGCCAGACGCGGAAGGCGTCGCGGGCGTTGTCGGAGTAGTCGTAGTTCAGGTGGCATCCGTACTCGTTGTTGACGTGCCACATCACGATGGCGGGGTGCGTCGCGTACCGCTCCGCGATGGCGGTGACGAGGGCGGATGCCAGGCGCCGGTAGTCCGGCGAGGTCGGCGCGTAGTGCTGGCGGCTGCCGGGGCCGAAGAGGGTGCCGTCGGCGTCGCGCGGCAGCATGTCGGGGTAGCTCTCGATGGCCCAGGCGGGCGGCGAGGCGGTCGCGGTCGCGAGGTCGACGGCGATGCCGCCCTCGTGCAGCAGGTCGATCACGGTGTCGAGCCATTCGAAGTCGAACTCGCCCTCGGCGGGCTGGATGCGCGACCAGGAGAAGATGCCGAGGCTGACCATCGTGACGCCCGCCCGCTGCATGAGCTCGACGTCCTCGCGCCACACCTCCTCTGGCCACTGCTCGGGGTTGTAGTCGCCGCCGTAGTGCATGGGTCCCCTCGTCGTTGAGAAAGCGTTTTCCGTCCGCCCGAGACTAGCGGGGCGTGCTGCCGCCGTCGAGCCGGCGGTTCAGGCCTGCGTCGAGCGGCGGGCCACGAGGGTGGGCTCGAACTCGATGCGCCGCGGCTCCTCGTCGCCGTCCGCGGCGCGCAGCAGCAGGTCGACGGCGGTGCGCCCGATCTCGCGGCTGGGCTGGCGCACGGATGACAGCGGCACGACGGCCGCCGACGCGAAGTCGATGTCGTCGTAACCGATGAGCGCGAGGTCCTCGGGCACGCGCAGGGTGCCCAGCATCACGACGCCCTGCAGCAGCCCGATCGCGAGCAGGTCGTTCGCGGCGAAGACGGCGTCTGGGCGCTCGTCCGCCGGGCGGGCGAGCAGCGCCGCGGCGACCTCGCGCCCCTGCTCGACCGTGAGCGCGGCGGTCTCGAGCAGCTCGATCGACGCGTCGGCGACGGATGCCACCGCGGCGCGCGCCCCCTGCCAGCGGTCGGCCACCTGCTGCAGGCCGAGCGGTCCGCCGACGAACGCGATGCGCCGCCGGCCCGTTTCGAGCAGGTGCTCGACGGCGATGCGGCCGCCCTGCACGTCGTCGACGAACACGGCGGAGAAGGCCAGATCGGCGCCGGAGCGGTCGACGAAGACGGCGGCGGTGCCGCTCGCGCGGAGCCGCCGCAGCCGCTCCCCCACGTCGCCCATCGGCGAGATGAGCACGCCGCGCACGCGCTGCTCCTCGAACAGGTCGAGGTAGGACTGCTCGCGCTCGGGGTCGTCCCCGCTGTCTCCGAGCAGCACGTTGAGACCCTCCTCGGCCGCGCGCTCCTGGGCGCCGCGGGCGAGGTCGGTGAAGAACGGGTTGCCTGCGTCGAGCACGACGAGACCGATCGTGTTGCTGCGGCCGGCGCGCAGGGTGCGGGCGACGTCGTTGCGCACGAAGCCGAGGTCGTCGATCGCGGCGCGCACGCGCTCGAGGGTGGCCGCCGACACCTTGTCGGGGCGGTTCAGCACGTTCGAGACGGTGCCGAGGGAGACGCCGGCGCGTTCCGCGACGTCACGAACGCTCACCGCCACGCGCGCCACCTCCCTCAGGCCGTATTCGCCGCAGTGTAGCCAGCGAGCGGATGCCTCGGCGCGGCCGTCTCCCGGAGGCGCCGCACCTCGGCAACGGCCGGCTCGGCGAGCGCCGGCCGACGCACGAGCAGCCCGCTACCCGGCATCCTTCACGGTCGACTGGCGCACGACGAGCTCGGGCAGGTACACCGTCTGGCGCGGGATGAGTTCGGGGTCGTTCGTCTCCTCCAGCAGGATGCGCAGCGCGGTCTGCCCGATGACGCGGCTGGGCTGGCGCATCGACGACAGCGGCACGGCCGCGGCGGCGGCGAAGGGGATGTCGTCGAAGCCGAGCAGGGCGATCTCGTCGGGGATGAGCACCTGGCGCGAGACGACGAGCGCCTGCAGCAGCCCGAGCGCGATGAGGTCGTTGGCCGCGAAGATCGCGTCGGGCCGGTCGCGCTTCGGCCGGTCGAGGATGCGGCGCCCGGCGACAACCCCCTCGTCGACCGTGAGCGCCTCGACGGGCAGCACCTCGATGTCGACGCGCTCGCCGCTGCTCTCGGCGGCGACGCGGGCGCCGGCCAGGCGGTCGGAGACCTGGCGCAGGTTGAACGGCCCGCCGACGAACGCGATGCGGCGGCGTCCGGTCTCGATCAGGTGCTCCACCGCCATCCGCCCACCGGCGACGTTGTCGACCGAGACGGAGCTGAACCGGCCGTTGCCGCTGAAGCGGTCGACGAGCACGGCGGCAATTCCCCGGGCCTTCAGGCGTTCGAGCCGCCGCACGATGTCGCCGTACGGCGAGATCAGCACGCCGCGCACGCGCTGCTCCTCGAACAGGTCGAGGTACATGCCCTCGCGCCCGGCATCCTCGTCGGTGTTGCCGTGCAGGATCGCGATGCCGTGCTTCGACGCCTCGTCCTCGGCGCCGCGCACCACCTCGTTGAAGAACGGGTTCTGCCCGTCGAGCACTACGAAGCCGACGCTCGAGCTCACGCCCGCGCGCAGCTGGCGGGCGGCGTCGTTCCGCACGTAGCCGAGCTGCTCGATCGCGTGGCTGACTCTCGTCAGCGCGTCCTGCGAGACGCCCTCGGGGCGGTTCAGGACGTTCGAGACCGTGCCCACGGACACGCCTGCGAGCTTCGCGACATCGCGGATGCTCGTCGGTGGCACAGGAGACTCCCTCGTCTTAGATGCTGCTGTGAACATACATGAATCGGTTCATCTACGGCGCTTGACCTTGCGTCGCCGTTGCCCCTAGGGTGACCGTGAACAGGCGCCTGAATCGTTTCAGGGCCGATTACCTCGACGGAGAGGAGCCGCCAGGTGACGTCTCAGCTGGACCGCGATGCGCGGGTCCCGGAGCTCACGCTCTCGAAGGTGGTGAAATCCTTCGGTCCGGTGGTCGCCCTGCGATCCGGTTCCCTCACCCTGCAGCCCGGCTCCATCCACGCGCTCGTGGGCGAGAACGGCGCCGGCAAGTCCACGCTCGTGAAGATCATCGCGGGGCTGTACCGCCGTGACGCCGGCGAGTTCACGCTCCGCGGCGAGAGCGTCGACTTCACCTCGACGGCCCAGGCCAAGGAGGCCGGGATCGCGGTCATCTACCAGGAGCCGACCCTCTTCCCCGACCTCTCGGTCACCGAGAACATCTTCATGGGCCGCCAGCCGACCGGCCGCTTCGGCCGGATCGACCGCCGGGCGATGCGCCGCGAGACGCAGGAGATCTTCGAGCGGCTCGGCGTGCGCCTCGACCCCGACCGCATCACCGAGGGTCTCTCGATCGCCGACCAGCAGATCATCGAGATCGCGAAGGCCATCTCGCTCGATGCCCGCGTGCTGATCATGGACGAGCCGACCGCCGCGCTCAGCGGCAACGAGGTCGAGCGCCTCTTCGCCGTCGCCCGCGGTCTGCGGGACGAAGGCCGCGCGATCCTCTTCATCTCGCACCGCTTCGACGAGGTCTTCGACCTGTGCGACACCGTCACCGTCATGCGCGACGGCGCCTACGTCTTCACCACGCCCATCGCCGAGACCAGCGTCGACGAGATCGTGCGCGCAATGGTCGGCCGCGACATCCAGGAGCTGTTCCCGAAGCAGGAGACGACGGTCGGCGAGGAGCTGCTGCGCGTCGAGGGCCTCGACTCCCCCGGCGTCTTTCACGACATCAGCTTCAGCGTGCGTGCCGGCGAGATCGTCGGGCTCGCGGGACTCGTGGGCGCCGGCCGCAGCGAGGTCGCCCGCGCCATCTTCGGCGTGGACGGCTACACGAGCGGCAGCGTCACCGTCGGTGGCAAGCCGCTGCCGAAGCGGCAGCCCCGCGCGGCGATGGCGGCCGGGATCGCCCTCGTGCCCGAGGACCGGCGCAAGCAGGGTCTCGTGCTCGAGTCATCCGTCGCCCGCAACACGACGCTCGCGATCCGTGACCGGCTGTCGAGGCTCGGCATCCTCACGACCGGACGCGAGAACACCGCGTCGCAGGTGTGGGCGAGCCGCCTCGAGGTGAAGACGAGCTTCCTCGACACCGAGGCGGGCACCCTGAGCGGCGGCAACCAGCAGAAGGTCGTGCTCGGCAAGTGGCTCGCCACCGACCCGAAGGTGCTCATCATCGACGAGCCGACCCGCGGCATCGACGTCGGCACGAAGAGCGAGGTGCACCGGCTGCTCTCCGAGCTTGCCGGCCGCGGCCTCGGCATCCTCATGATCTCGTCGGAGCTGCCCGAGGTGCTCGGCATGGCCGACCGCGTTCTCGTCATGCGCGAGGGCCGCATCACCGCCGAACTCACCCGCGACGAGGCCACCCCCGAGTCGGTCATGTTCGCCGCGACCCACGAGCAGGAGCCTGCCCGATGACCACCGCCGCCCCTCCCCGCCAGACGCCCCGCTTCGCGGCGCTCGGCCGCGGCCTGAAAGTCCGCGAGCTCGGCATCCTGCTCGCCCTCGTGCTCATCGTGCTGGCTGCGACGGTGCGCAACCCGAGCTTCCTCTTCAGCGCCGACGGCTACCGCGACCTGCTGCTGACCCCGTCGATCCTGCTGCTCGTCGCGGTGGGTCAGGCCATCGTCATCATCACGCGGAACGTCGATCTCTCGGTCGGCTCGACGCTCGGTCTCACGGCGTACCTCACCGGGCGGCTGTTCATCGACGTGCCCGGCATCCCCGTGATCGTGGTCTTCGCCGCCGGCATCCTGTTCGGGGCCGTCATCGGCTTCGTCAACGGCGCCCTCGTCGCCTACGCCGGAGTGCCCGCCCTCGTCATCACGCTCGGCACGCTCTACATCCTGCGCGGGCTCAACGTGGCCTGGGCCGGCAGCGACCGCATCAACGCCTCGGACCTGCCGCGCGACTTCCGCGGTCTCGGCACGGGCCAGATCGCGACGATCCCGATCCTCACGATCATCGCCGTGCTCGTGCTGATCGCCGCCGCGTTCTACCTGCGCAACACCCGCGGCGGCCGCGAGTTCTACGCCATCGGGTCGGACCCCAACGCCGCCCGCCTCTACGGCCTCCGCGTCAACCGCCGCATCATCACCGCGTTCGTCGTCGGCGGCGCGCTCGCCGGGCTCGCCGGCGTGCTCTACGCCGCCCGCTACGGCACGGTCAGCTCCGGCGCCGGCACCGGCTGGGAGCTGCAGGCGGTCGGCGCCGCGGTCATCGGCGGCGTCGCGATCTCCGGCGGCAGCGGCACGCTCTGGGGCGCCGCGATCGGCGCCTTCCTCCTGCTGACCATCAACCGCGCGCTCCCCATCCTCGGCATCGAGGACTTCTGGCAGCGCGCCGTCGTCGGCGTCCTCATCATCGGCGCGATCGTGCTGGATCGCCTCCTCGCCCTGCGCCAGTCCCGCAAGCTGCTCGAAGCGAGGGAGACGGAATGACCGACACCATCGCGGCCGCACCCGCCGCACGCTCCTACCAGCCGCATCAGCGGCCGCTCTGGCAGCGCATCCTGCTCACCCGCGAGAGCGCAGTCATCGCCGCGCTGCTGATCGTGATCGCCGTGTCGCTCGCGACCGTGCGCAACTTCGACAGCCCGCTCACGGTGACCTACCTCGTGCTCGACATCGCGCCGATCCTGCTGATCGCGCTGCCGATGGCCCTCATCATCGTCACCGAGGAGATCGACCTCTCGGTCGCGAGCATCGTGGGACTCGCGAGCGTCACGCTCGGTCTCGCCGTGCAGGCCGGGGTGCCGATGCCCGCCGCGATCCTGCTCACGCTCACCGTCGGCCTCGTCGCCGGAGCGCTCAACGGGTTCCTCATCACCGTCGTCGGGCTGCCGTCGCTCGCCGTCACGATCGGCACTCTCGCGCTGTTCCGCGGCATCGCCGTCGGCCTGCTCGGCACGACCGCGATCACGGACTTCCCCGAGTTCTGGACCGACCTCGCCCGCGACCGCATCGAGGGCACGCCGATCCCGCTCATCGCGATCCCGATCGTGCTGCTGTTCGTGATCTTCTCGCTCGTGCTGCACTTCACGCCCTTCGGCCGCGGCATCTACGCGATCGGCCTCAACAAGGAGGCGGCGCACTTCTCGGGCGTGCACGTCGGGCGCACCAAGTTCACGCTGTTCGTGCTCAGCGGCGTGGTCTCGGCCTTCGCCGGCATCTTCTTCACGCTCAACTACGGCAGCGCGCGCGGCGACAACGCGACCGGCCTCGAGCTCAGCGTCATCGCGGCGGTGCTGCTCGGCGGCGTCTCGATCTTCGGCGGCCGCGGCGCCCTGCACGGGGTCTTCGCCGGCGTGCTGCTCATCGGGGTGCTCGGCAGCGCACTGCGGCTGTCGAACGTGTCATCCGACATCATCAACGTCATCACCGGGGTGCTGCTCGTCCTCTCGGTGGTCGGCTCGAGCCTCCTCGCCCTGGCGCGCCGTGCGCGCATCGGCGCGAGGAAGAAGGACGCCACTCCGACCGCACCGTAGGGCCGGCGTCCGCAATCACCCATCAGAGAGGAAACAAGGATGTTCCAGCAGTTCCAGCGCCGGGGTCGCCTCGCGGCGATCGCGGCAGTGACCGTCACGGTCGCCCTCGCGGCGACCGGTTGCTCCAGCGCCGGTGGCGGAGGCGAAGGCGGCGGCGAGGGTGGCGGCGACACCACGATCACCTTCCTGCCGAAGAACCTCGGCAACCCGTACTTCGACACCTCCAACGCCGGCGGCCAGGAGGCCGTCGAGGAGTTCGGCGGCACCTTCGCCGAGGTCGGCCCCACCGAGGCGACCCCGACCTCGCAGGTGAGCTTCATCCAGACCGCGGCGCAGCAGGGCACCTCGGCGCTCGTCATCTCGGCGAACGACCCGACGGCCATCGGCGACGCCCTGCAGGAGGCGCGCGACGCCGGCACCAAGGTCGTCACCTTCGACTCCGACACCGACCCCGAGTTCCGCGACATCTTCATCAACCAGGCGAGCGCCGAGGGCATCGCCAAGGTGCAGGTCGACCTCATCGCCGAGCAGATCGGCGACCAGGGTCAGGTGGCGATCCTCTCGGCCTCCGCGAACGCGACCAACCAGAACGCCTGGATCGAGCTCATGCAGGAGGAGCTCGAGGCCAACCACCCGAACATCGAGCTCGTCGACGTCGTCTACGGCGACGACGACGACCAGACGTCGTTCGACCGCACCGCGGCGCTGCTGCAGACCTACCCCGACCTCGCCGGCATCATCTCGCCGACGACCGTCGGCATCGCCGCGGCCGCCCGCTACCTCTCCACCTCGGAGTTCAAGGGCCAGGTCGCGCTGACCGGCCTCGGCACCCCGAACCAGATGCGCGAGTACGTCGAGGACGGCACCGTCACCGCGTTCGCGCTGTGGAACCCGGCCGACCTCGGCTACCTCGCGGCCTACGCCGCGAAGGCCCTCGTCGACGGTGACATCACCGGCGAGGAAGGCGACACCTTCGAGGCGGGCAAGCTCGGCGAGTACGAGGTCGGCGCCGACGGCGTCGTGCTCCTCGGCGACCCGTTCGAGTTCAACGCCGACAACATCGGCGACTTCGACTTCTAAGTCGCCGTCCACACCGTGCACCCCGGCGCCCCGCTCGAGACTCTCGGGCGGGGCGCCGTTCTCACGCCACGCTCCCCCGAAAGGAACACCATGCAGCGCGTCTGCTTCACCCTCCGCGTCCACCCCGAAAAGCTCGACGAGTACCTCGAGCGCCACGACCCGGTCTGGCCGGAGATGCTGCGCGAGATCGCGGCATCCGGCCGTCGCAACTACTCCCTCTTCCACGCCGGCGAGGGGCAGCTGATCGGCTACTTCGAGACCGACGACCTCGAGGGCTCGCAGCGCTACCTCGCCGAGTCGGAGGTCGCGGCCCGCTGGGAGGCGGAGATGGTGCACTTCCTCGACACGGGTGGGGCGCGCGCCGACCAGGGCTTCGTCGCCTTCCCGGTGATCTTCAACCTCGAGGACCAGCTCGCCGCTGTTGAGGAAAACGAGTCGCGCTGATAGCCTCATTGAAACGTTTCACAACGCACAAGGATCAATGACGATGACAAGCTTCGCCGACATCACCGCCGAGCTCGAAAAGCAGGCGATCGAACTGCCCTCGTGGGCCTTCGGCAACTCCGGCACCCGCTTCAAGGTCTTCGCGACGCCGGGCACGCCCCGCACCGTCGAGGAGAAGATCGCGGATGCCGCGCAGGTGCACAAGCTCACCGGGCTCGCCCCCTCGGTGGCCCTGCACATCCCGTGGGACAAGAGCGACGACTACGACGCGCTCCGCCGCTTCGCGGAGGACCAGGGCGTCGCGCTCGGCACCATCAACTCCAACACGTTCCAGGACGACGACTACAAGTTCGGCGCCCTGACCCACCACGACGACCGCATCCGCCGCAAGGCCATCGACCACCACCTCGAGTGCATCGACATCATGGATGCCACCGGGTCGCGCGACCTCAAGATCTGGCTCGCCGAGGGCAGCAACTACCCCGGCCAGAACGACATGCGCGCCCGCCAGGACCGCCTGCAGGAGTCGCTGCAGGAGATCTACGCCCGCATCGGCGAGGAGCAGCGCCTCGTGCTCGAGTACAAGTTCTTCGAGCCGGCGTTCTACCACACGGATGTCCCGGACTGGGGCACGAGCTACGTGCAGGTGGCCGCCCTCGGCGAGCGCGCCATGGTCTGCCTCGACACCGGGCACCACGCGCCCGGCACCAACATCGAGTTCATCGTCATGCAGCTGCTGCGCCTCGGCAAGCTCGGCTCGTTCGACTTCAACTCGCGCTTCTACGCCGACGACGACCTCATCGTGGGCTCGGCCGACCCGTTCCAGCTGTTCCGCATCATCGTCGAGGTCGTCCGCGGCGGCGGCTACGGCAACCCGGATGTCGCGTTCATGCTCGACCAGTGCCACAACATCGAGAACAAGATCCTCGGCCAGACGCGCAGCGTGCTGAACGTGCAGGAGATGACCGCCCGCGCGCTGCTGCTCGACCACGAGGCGCTCGAGCAGGCACGCCAGGAGAACGACGTCCTCGCCGCGAACGCGGTCTTCATGGACGCCTTCTACACCGACGTCCGCCCGGCGCTCGCCGACTGGCGGGAGAGCCGCGGCCTGCCGCGCGACCCGATGGCCGCGTTCAAGGAGAGCGGATACCAGCAGAAGATCGAGGCCGAGCGCGTCGGTGGCGCGCAGGCCGGATGGGGAGCCTGAACCACGATGGCGACAGCAGCCGAAGAACTCATCGCGCGCAGCAACCGGCTGGGTGCTGACCCGAGGAACACCAACTACGCCGGCGGCAACACCTCCGCCAAGGGCACCGCGACCGACCCCGTCACGGGCGAGGACGTCGAGCTGCTCTGGGTGAAGGGCTCCGGCGGCGACCTCGGCACCCTCAAGGAGTCGGGCCTCGCGGTGCTCCGCCTCGACCGCCTCCGCGCGCTCGTCGACGTCTACCCGGGCGTCGAGCGCGAGGACGAGATGGTCGCGGCGTTCGACTACACGCTGCACGGCAAGGGCGGCGCCGCGCCGTCGATCGACACGGCCATGCACGGCCTCGTCGACGCCGCACACGTCGACCACCTGCACCCCGACTCCGGCATCGCGATCGCGACCGCCGCCGACGGCGAGCGCATCACGGCCGAAGCGTTCGGCGGCAAGGTCGTGTGGGTGCCGTGGCGCCGACCCGGCTTCCAGCTCGGGCTCGACATCGCCGAGATCAAGGCGCAGAACCCGGATGCCATCGGCTGCATCCTCGGCGGGCACGGCATCACCGCGTGGGGCGACACCTCCGACGAGGCCGAGCGCAACAGCCTCTGGATCATCGAGACCGCGGCGGGCTACATCGCCGAGCACGGCCGCGAGAACCCGTTCGGCGAGAGGCTCGACGGCTACGCCCCGCTCGCGCCGGAGGAGCGCCGCGCCCGCGCGGCCGCGCTCGCCCCGGTCATCCGTGGCATCGCCTCCACCGACCGCGCGCAGGTGGGTCACTTCACCGACGCCGACGTCGTGCTCGACTTCCTCGAGCACTCGGAGCACCCGCGTCTCGCCGCCCTCGGCACGAGCTGCCCCGACCACTTCCTGCGCACGAAGGTCAAGCCGCTCGTGCTCGACCTGCCGCCCACGGCATCCGTCGAGGAGTCGATCGAGCGCCTCACCGAGCTGCACGAGCAGTACCGCCAGGACTACGCCGCGTACTACGAGGCGTACGCCACCGAGGACTCACCCGCGATGCGCGGTGCTGACCCCGCGATCGTGCTGATCCCGGGCGTCGGCATGTTCTCCTACGGCGCCAACAAGCAGACCGCACGCGTTGCCGGCGAGTTCTACATCAACGCCATCAACGTCATGCGCGGAGCCGAGGCGATCTCGACCTACTCGCCGATCAGTGACGAGGAGAAGTTCCGCATCGAGTACTGGGCGCTCGAGGAGGCGAAGCTCCAGCGGATGCCGAAGCCGAAGCCCCTCGCGACCCGCATCGCGCTCGTCACCGGTGCCGCCTCCGGCATCGGCAAGGCCATCGCCACCCGCCTCGCGGCCGAGGGCGCGTGCGTCGTCATCGCCGACCTCGACCTCGAGAAGGCGCAGGCCGCCGCGGCCGAGATCGGCAACACCGACGTCGCGATCGGCGTCGTCGCCAACGTCACCGACGAGGCGGCCGTGCAGGCCGCCATCGACGCGACCGTGCTCGCCTTCGGCGGGCTCGACATCGTCGTGAACAACGCCGGCCTGTCGCTGTCGAAGTCGCTGCTCGAGACCACGGTCGCGGACTGGGATCTGCAGCACAACGTCATGGCCAAGGGCTCGTTCCTCGTGTCGAAGGCTGCCGCGAAGGTGCTCATCGACCAGAAGCTCGGCGGCGACATCGTCTACATCTCGTCGAAGAACTCCGTCTTCGCAGGCCCGAACAACATCGCGTACTCGGCGACCAAGGCCGATCAGGCCCACCAGGTGCGTCTGCTCGCGGCGGAGCTCGGTGAGCACGGCGTCAAGGTCAACGGCATCAACCCCGACGGCGTCGTGCGCGGCTCGGGCATCTTCGCCGGCGGCTGGGGCGCGAAGCGCGCCGCCGTCTACGGAGTGCCGGAGGAGGAGCTCGGCAAGTACTACGCCCAGCGCACCCTGCTCAAGCGCGAGGTGCTGCCGGAGAACGTCGCGAACGCCGTGTTCGTGCTCTGCACGAGCGACATGAGCCACACGACCGGGCTGCACATCCCGGTCGACGCCGGCGTCGCCGCCGCCTTCCTGCGATGAGCGGGGCCCTGCGGTGACGACGACGCTCGCCGCCGTCGACCTCGGTGCGACGAGCGGCCGGGTGGTGCTCGGTCACCTCGACCGCGCCGACTTCCGGATGCACATCGCGGCGCGCTTCCCGAACACGCCGGTGCGCACGCCGGACGGGCTGCACTGGAACATCCTCGAGCTCTACCGCAGCGTGCTGGCCGGCCTGACCGGCGCGCTGCGGGAGCACGAGGTCGCCTCGATCGGCATCGACTCGTGGGCCGTCGACTACGCACTCGTGCGCGGCGGCCGGATGCTCGGGGTGCCGTTCCACTACCGGGACGAGCGCACGGAGCGCGGCGTCGAACTCGTGCACGCGAAGGTCGGGGCTGAGGAGCTGTACCGCGAGAGCGGCCTGCAGCACCTGCCGTTCAACACGGTGTTCCAGCTCGCCGCCGAACAAGCGGACGCCGGGGAGCTCGACCCGCGCGACCGGATGCTGATGATCCCGGATCTGCTCGCCTACTGGCTGACCGGCGAGCAGGGGGTCGAGCGCACCAATGCGTCGACGACCGGCCTGCTGAGCGTCACCTCGGGCGGCTGGAACTCGAGTCTCATCGAGCTGCTCGGCTACCCACGCGAGCTGTTCCCGCGGCTCGTCGACCCGGGCGCGACCATCGGCACGCTGCTGCCGTCGGTCGCGACCGAGCTCGGCGCGCGCTCGGCCATCCCGGTGACGGCGGTCGGCTCGCACGACACGGCCTCGGCCGTGGTCGCGGTGCCCGCGGCATCCGCCGACTACGCCTACATCAGCTGCGGCACCTGGGGTCTCGTCGGCGTCGAGCTCGAGCGTCCCGTCGTGACGGATGCCGGGCGTGCGGCCAACTTCACCAACGAGGGCGGCGTCGACGGGCGCATCCGCTACCTGCACAACGTCATGGGCCTCTGGCTGCTGACGGAGAGCGTGCGGGAGTGGGAGCGCGACGGCAGCGAGATCCACCTGCCCTCGCTGCTCGAGGCGGCCGCGGCGGTGACGGGCGAGATCCCCACCTTCGACGCGAACGACACGGAGTTCCTCGCCCCCGGCCGCATGGCGACGCGCATCGTCGAGCACTGCTGTGCCCGTGGCATCCGCGTCTCCGTCGACGACCGGGCGTTCCTCGCCCGCGTCATCGTGGAGAGCCTCGCCGAGGCGTTCGCGCGGGCCGTGCACCAGGCGTCGGAACTCTCGGGCCACCCGGTGTCGACCGTGCACATCGTCGGCGGCGGCTCACAGAACGCCCTGCTCTGCCAGGCGATCGCCGATCGGGTCGGGCTGCCCGTGCTCGCCGGCCCCGTCGAGGCGACCGCGATGGGCAATCTGCTCGTCCAGGCGCGGGCTGTCGGCGCGCTCAGCGGCGACCTCGAGTCGCTGCGCGCGGTCGTGCGCAGCGTCGTCGCGCCGGTGGCGTACGCGCCGCGGACCCTGGCGCAGCGGGGCTGACGCGTCCCTGTCGGGAGCGCGGGCTGCCTTCGGGCGGTCCGCGCTCTTCGCGTTCCGGGCGGCCGTGACGGCCGTCAGCCGCGCGCTGAGCGCGAGCACGGAGTCGGCTCGTCGCCGGCGGCTCAGCTCGCGGGGTCAGTCGGCGCGCGCGCGGTAGTACCGCTCGATGTGCTCGGTCACGAGGCGGGATGCTGTCGCACTCTCGCCCGCCTCGATCGCGACGAGGATCGCGCGGTGCTCCTCCTGCAGCCGACGCGCGGTCTCGGTCCACGCGCCGCCGGAGTCGGCGAGGCCGAGGGTGTAGTTGCGGATCGACTCGCGGATCGAGGCCATCATCGCGCCAACGAGCGGATTGCCCGTCGCCTGCGACAGCGCGACGTGGAAGGCGGCGTCGCGTTCGAGGAAGTCGGCGGGGCCGAGCCCCTGCTGGTCCATCTCGTCGAGCAGGGCGTGGGCCTGCACCAGCGAGAGCGAGTCGCTCTCGGCGTTGCCCGCCGCCCAGCCCTCGAGCACGAGACGCGCCTGCATGACGTGCGCGGAGGTGAAGTGGGCGGATGCCAGGTGCAGCCGCAACGCGGCGCTCAGCGCGAGCGACGGCTCGGCGACCACCACGGTGCCGGCGGTCGGTCCGGAGCCCACGCCGCTGCGCAGGATGCCGAGCATCTCGAGCACCCGGAGCCCCTCGCGGGCGGCGGCGCGGGAGACTCCGAGCTCCTCGGCGAGCGCCCGCTCGGGCGGCAGGCGGTCGCCGACCGAGAGCCTCCCGGAGGACAGCTCCTCCTCGACCCAGTCCACGACCACCTGGTGCGCACGCATCGCCACAACGCTAGTATCGTCTGTGGTCAGACCACAGCGCTCGGAAGGAACAGCAATGGCGCTTCAACGCCGAATCCCCACCTATCACGACCTCGCGCCGCTCATGCAGTTCAAGACGCCGGACCTCAACGCGAAGCGTCGCCGGCTGTCGAAGGCGCTGACGATCTACGACCTCAAGCAGATCGCGCAGCGCCGCACCCCGAAGGCGCCCTTCGACTACACCGACGGCTCCGCCGAGGCCGAGCTCAGCCTGGGCCGGGCCCGCCAGGCGTTCGAGGACATCCAGTTCAACCCGTCGATCCTCCGCGACGTCTCGACCGTCACCACCGGCTGGGACGTACTCGGCGCCCCCGTCGCCTACCCCTTCGGCATCGCGCCGACCGGGTTCACGCGCATGATGCACTCCGAGGGCGAGGTCGCCGGTGCGACCGCCGCCGCGGCCGCGGGCATCCCGTTCGCCCTCTCCACGATGGGCACCACGTCGATCGAGGACGTCAAGGCGGCCGCTCCACACGGGCGCAACTGGTTCCAGCTCTACATGTGGAAGGACCGCGAGCGCTCGATGGCGCTCGTCGAGCGCGCCGCCAACGCGGGCTACGATACCCTCCTCGTCACGGTCGACGTCCCCGTCGCCGGTGCGCGCCTGCGCGACAAGCGCAACGGCTTCTCGATCCCGCCGCAGCTCACGCTCGGCACGGTCGTCAATGCGATCCCCCGCCCCGAGTGGTGGATCAACTTCCTCACCACCGAGCCGCTGTCGTTCGCGTCGCTCAACAAGTGGTCGGGCACCGTCGGCGAGCTGCTCGACACCATGTTCGACCCGACCGTCACGTTCGAGGACCTGGCCTGGATCAAGGACCAGTGGCCCGGCAAGGTCGTCGTCAAGGGCGTGCAGAACGTCGACGACGCCAAGAAGCTCGCCGACCTCGGCGTCGACGGCATCACCCTGTCGAACCACGGCGGCCGCCAGCTCGACCGCGCCCCGATCCCCTTCCACCTCCTGCCGGAGGTCGTGCGCGAGGTCGGCAACGAGTACGAGATCCACCTCGACACCGGCATCATGTCGGGCGCCGACATCGTGGCATCCGTCGCCCTCGGCGCCCGCTTCACGATGATCGGCCGCGCCTACCTCTACGGCCTCATGGCCGGCGGGCGCGACGGGGTGGACCGCGCGCTCTCCATCCTCGGCGAGCAGATCGAGCGCACGATGCGCCTGCTCGGCGTCAACTCGCTCGAGGAACTCAACCCCTCGCACGTCACGCAGCTCGAGCGCCTGGCGCCGCGGGCCGTGCACGGTGCAGCAGTGTCGGCGGCGGATGTGGCGTCGTCGCGCCCCCGCGGCACCGCGACGGCCGCGCGCACCGCGGGCACCCGCGAGGCGGCGAAGGTGGGCAGCGGCAGGCTCGTCGACTGACCCTCGTCGTAGAAGAAGCCGCGTTCCCTCGGGGGCGCGGCTTCTTCGCGTTTCACACCGGGCGGTGCGGCGTACCGCGACCTTCGCCCTGGTCTCGATAGGCGGCTGCGTCACTCGACCGGCGGGGTCAGAACGTCAGGCGCGGCTCCCAGCCGACCGTGTTGCTCAGCAGCATCCGTAGTTCGAGAGCGGCGGTGCGGGCCGCCTCCTCGCTCTCGTCGCTGACGACGTCGATCGCGAGCGGCGGCGGGTCGCCGAAGCGCGGGATCTCGACGTACGCGCGCTCTCCGCCGGGCAGCCGCACGTGGGCGTCCATCGTGCCCGCGCCGGTCACCGGGACGTCCATCGCGAGCGCGATCACGGCCAACGCGTCGATGCGGCTCAGCGCGACGTCGACCACGAGAGTCGCGACGCCGCCTGCCATACCGCCAGCGTAGGCACGCGCCCTGCATCGTTCACCGGAAGTCCGTCGACAATGTCGGTGGCAATGTGTACGTTGTCCACCTGCAGGTAGTTCCGACCAGGAGGCGGCATGGCGTTCATCGAAGCGACGGACCTCGTCAAGACCTACAACCCCAAGGGAGCGCCGGTCGTGCGGGCGCTCGACGGCCTCAGCCTCGAGGTGCCACGCGGCACCGTGCTCGGCCTGCTGGGGCCCAACGGCGCGGGCAAGACCACCACCGCGAAGGTGCTCACCACGCTCATCACCCCGGACTCCGGCAGCGCGGCGATCGACGGGATCGACGTGCTGCGCGAGCCCGACCGCATCCGCCGGATGATCGGCGCCTCGGGGCAGTACGCCGCGGTCGACGAGAACCTCACCGGGTTCGAGAACCTCGACATGATCGGGCGGCTGTACCACCTCGGCGGCAGGCAGTCGCGGGCGAGGGCGCGGGAGCTCATCGACCTGTTCGACCTCTCCGAGGCGGGCAACCGCCCGGTGAAGGGGTTCTCGGGCGGCATGCGCCGGCGCATCGACCTCGCCGGCGCGCTAGTGATCAATCCGCCCGTGCTCTTCCTCGACGAGCCGACCACCGGGCTCGACCCCCGCAGCCGCCTCGGTCTGTGGGACATCATCACGAGCCTCGTCGACGGCGGCACGACCGTGCTGCTGACGACGCAGTACCTCGAGGAGGCCGACCGCCTCGCCGACGACATCGTCGTGATCGACGAGGGCAAGGTCATCGCCCGGGGCACCGCCGACGAGCTCAAGTCGCAGGTCGGCGGTCAGCGGGTCGAGATCAGCCTCGTCTCCGGCGACGACCGCGACCGGGCGGTCGAGATCCTCGACCGGGTCGGCACGACGTCGACGGATGTCACGGCCGACGGCCGCACCCTCTCGACCACCGTCGCCGACGGGCCCGCCGCCCTGCAGCAGGTGCTCGCCGACGTCCGGGCCCTGGGCATCCAGCTGCACGACGCCGGCATGCAGCGCCCCACGCTCGACGACGTGTTCCTCACGATCACCGGCCGCACGGCGAGCCACGACGACAAGGAGGAGGCGGCGGCATGACCACCACGACCCGCCCCACGACAGCCACCGGTGCCCCGCAGCTGGAGCCGGCGCCGAACAACACGCTCGCCACCTGGTTCAACGACGGCTGGATCACGACGCGGCGCAACCTCATCAAGATCAAGCGCGTGCCCGACATCCTCGTCTTCACGACGCTGCAGCCGATCATGTTCGTGCTGCTGTTCAGCCAGGTCTACGCGGGCAGCATCGACATCCCGGGCAGCAACTACACCGAGTTCATCATGGCCGGCATCTTCGCCCAGACGGTCGTGTTCGGCTCGACCTACTCCGGCTCCGCCATGGCGCAGGACCTCAAGGAAGGCATCATCGACCGCTTCCGCACGCTGCCGATGAGCCCGTCGGCCGTGCTGATCGGCCGCACGAACGGCGACCTGTTCATCAACGCGCTGTCGTTCGTGGTGATGATCGCCACGGGTCTGCTCGTGGGGTGGCGGGTGCGCTCGAGCATCCTCGAGGCGGTCGCGGGGGTCGCGCTGCTGCTGCTGTTCGCCTACGCATTCTCGTGGGTGATGGCCTTCCTCGGCATGAGCGTGCGCAGCCCCGAGGTGATCAACAACGTGTCGTTCCTGATCCTCTTCCCGCTCACGTTCATCTCGAACGCGTTCGTGCCCAGCGAGAACCTGCCGACGCCCCTGCGCGTGTTCGCCGAGTGGAATCCCGTGTCCGCACTCGTGCTGGCGGCACGTCAGCTGTTCGGCAACGTCCCCGAGGGCTACCAGCCCGGCGACTCGTGGCCGCTGCAGAACCCGGTGCTGACCGTGCTGATCGGCGTCGTGGTGCTGCTCGTGGTGTTCGTGCCGCTGTCGATCCGCAAGTTCCGCACGATCAGCAGTCGCTAGGCGGGCATGGGCGCCGGGCCTCAGGCCCGCGCGCCCACGCTTCCCCGCCGGCTCAGCCGCCCACCGTCTCCTTGGTCAGGATCTCGCTCTCGCCCGAGGGCGCGACGCGGATGTGCAGCTTCGCCGGGATCCGCTCCTTCATGGACTCGACGTGGCTGATCACGCCGACGGTGCGGCCACCCGCGCGCAGGGCGTCGAGCGCGTGCATCGCGACCTCGAGCGTCTCGCCGTCGAGCGACCCGAAGCCCTCGTCGACGAAGAGGGTGTCGAGCCGGATGCCTCCGGCCTGCTCGGACACGACCTCGGCCAGCCCCAGGGCGAGCGACAGCGAGGCGAGGAACATCTCGCCGCCCGAGAGCGACGCCGGCTGCCGCACGAGCCCGGTGTGGGAGTCGAGCACGCCGATGCCGAGACCGGTCTCGGCGTTGCGGAACTGCTTCTCGTCGTCGAGCTTCAGCTCGTACCGTTCCGAGGTCATCGTGTGGAGCCTGCGATTCGCGGCCGCGATGATCGACTCCAGCCGCCCGGCGAGCACGAACGTCTCGAGACGCATCCGTCGCGTGTTCGGCTCGTCCCCCCGCACGACCGCGGCGAGCGCGCTGACCCGGGCGTGCTCCTCGAGCATCCGCTCGGAACGCGCGAGCAGGTCCTCGACCTCGATGACCTTCCCGCCGACGAACTCGAGGCGCGTGTTGAGCGCGGCGCGGGCCGCGAGCACCTCGTCGCGCTCGGCGCGTGCGACGGCGGCGGCGTCCCGGGCGGGCGCGGGGTCGACGGGGTCGTCGGGCAGTTCGGCGAGCTGGGCTTCGTCGAGCTGAGCGCGCACCGCGGCGAGCTCCTCACGGTGCGCGTCCACGGTGCGGCTCAGGCGGTCGACCTCGGTCGCCGTGAGGTGTGCGGCGACGAGCGCGTCGGCACCCGCGAAGCCCTGCTCCTCGAGCGCCTCGTCGAGCGATGCCCGCGCGGTGGTCGCGGCAGCGGCGCGCTCCTCGGCGACACGACGGGCCTCGACGAGGTCGCGCGCGGCCGCGAGCGAGGTCTCCGCATCGCCGACGCATCGCGCCACGGACACCGCGTCGCCACGCATCTCCGCGACGCGGGCGGCTACGGCCGTGTGCGCCGCGACGGCGTCGCTCTGCTGCTGCACGAGTTCCGCGCGTTCGGCCGCGAGTCGCTCCGACCGCTCGCGCAGGTCGGCGAGTTCGGTCTCGAGCTGGGCGCGCTGCGTCTGCAGCTCGGCGAGCCGCTCGGCGGCGGCACGGGCGGCGGCGCAGCGATCGGCCGCGGCGGCGCACTCGTCGGTGAGCGCGCCGACCGTGCGGCCTTCGGTCCGGGCGGTGGCAGCGGCGACCTCCGCCTCCAGCCCCCGCAAGCTGTCCTGCGCTCGGTCGAGGGCGGCGCGGGCACCCGAGGCGGCCGCGTCGGCGGCGTCGAGGTCCTCCGGTGCGACGAGTGGGCTGTCGGTGGCGGCAGGTGCCGGGTGCTCGGTGCCGCCGCAGACGACGCAGGGCTCGCCGGGCGTCAGCTGCTCGGCGAGTTCGAACGCCATGTGATCGATGCGGCGGCGGAGCAGCGCGTCGTAGGCGGCTGCCGCGGCGGCGTTGGTCGCGCTGGCGTCGAGCAGGGCACGGCGAGCGAGGTCGAGCTCTCCCTGCAGCTTCTCGGCTCGGCGGGCCTCGGCGAGCACCTCGTCGAGCTGCCGCACGTCCCGCTTCCGGTCGGCGAGCGTGGCCGCGAGTTCGGCGAGCGGCGTCGACTCCTCGTCGAGCTCGGCGAAGCGCTGCGGAACCTCGTCGAGGGCCGTGCGGATCGACACGGCGGCGCCGTCGTGCTGCTCGATGGCCGCGGCGGCCGCTGTCACCTCGCGCTCGAGCGCGGGCAGCCGCTCCTCGTCGGCGAGCGCGGCGCGCAGCACGCCGAGCCGAGCGGACTGCTCCTCGACGAACGAGTCGAGGTCCGCGACGTCCGTGGTTTCGGTCGCCCGCCATGCGGCGGTGAGGCGGGCAGCACGCTCGGCACTCGCGACGGCATCGGCGTCGGCCGTGCGGCATCCGGTGAGCAGGGGCCAGACGACGGCGGCGCGTCGGGCGGCGGTCACCCGCGCGGCGGCGTCGTCCACGTCGGCCTGCCTTGAGAGGAGGTCCTCGAGCTTGCCGCGGGCACGGTCGCGACGTTCCTGCCGCTCGGCGAGGGCGGTGACGCGGGCGAGCTCGAGCTCGGCGGCCTCCGAGCGGGAGGTCGCGGCGCGGGCGGCGACATCGGCCTGGAAGAGTTCGTCGGCGAGCCCCTGCCGGGTGGAGGTGAACCAGGCGAGGTCGGGCTCGACTCGTTCCTCGACTCCGGCCTGCTGTGCGACGACGGTCGCGAGGTGCTGCAGCCGGCTGCGGGCGTCGGCGACCTGGGCGTCGAGCGCGCGGCGGCGCTCGTGCAGGGCGGACTCGAGCCGCTCGAAGCGCTCGGTGCCGAAGAGTGCTCGGAGCAGGGCGCGGCGCTCGTCGGTCTTCGCGAGCAGGAAGCGCTGGAAGCGGTTTTGCGCGAGCAGGATGACCTGCAGGAACTGGTCGGCCTTGATGGGCAGGATCTCGGTCAGCTCGGTGCCGACGTCGACGGCCCGCGCGGCGACCCCGACCCACTCGTCACCGTCGAGGCGGAACAGCCTGGCCTCCGACTTCGCGGTCGTGAGACCGCCGCCTCGCTTCGCAGGGCGCTGGTACTCGGGGGTGCGCCACACGCGGTAGGTCTCGCCGTGCACGTCGAAGTCGAGCTCGACGAAGCTCGGGTCGTCGGGCGAGCAGTGGTGGCTGCGCGGCTTGCTCTCCCGCCCCTCGAAGCGAGGGATCGTGTTGTAGAGCGCGAAGCAGATGGCGTCGAGAATGCTCGACTTGCCGGCCCCGGTCTTGCCGGTGATGAGGAAGAGGCCCTCCTCGTCGAAGCGGTCGAAGTCGACGACCTGCTCCCCGCGGTACGGCCCGAACCCCGCGAGTCGCAGCCGGCGGATCCTCACGCGGTCACCTCCGAGGCGCGCTCCCCCGCGAGCAGTTCCTCGACGAGCGCTGTCTCGAACGAGGTCGGACCGACCCCGTTGCGCACGTGGGCGAGGAACTCGGCGACGATCTGCCCGTCGGACTGACCCTTCACGCGTTCGCCGTAGCTCGCGGCGCTGTCCTCGGCGACCACGCTCGGGCGCCACTCGAATGCGACGCAGTGCGGGAAGCGGGCCTGCAGGCGGCGGATGCCGTCGATGGGGCGCACCCGGTCGGTGACAACGGCCTTGACCCAGCAGCCGGTGTGCTCGTCGTGCGCGGCATCCGTCAGCAACTCGTCGAGCTCGCCTGTGAGCTGCACGAGGGTGCGGGGTACCGGGAGGTCGAGCCACTCGACGGTGCCGAGCCCGTCGGGGCCGAGCTCGACGAGCCATCCGCCGCGGGGCTTGCCCGCCTCGGAGAAGGAGTAGTGCAGCGGGGCACCCGAGTAGCGGACGCTCTCGCTGATCGTCTGCCGGCCGTGGATGTGCCCGAGCGCGACGTAATCGGCGTCGGCGAACACCGAGGCGGGCACGAGGTCGAGCCCGCCTGAGGAGATGTCCCGCTCGACGTCGCTCGCCGCGACCCCGGCGGCGAAGCAGTGGGAGAGCACGACCGAGCGGCTGCCGCGGCGCCCGCGGTCGTCGCGGATGCGCTGCATTGCGAAGGTCAGCGCCTGCTCGTGCGTGCGCAGCTCGACGCCCGGGTAGTCGTGGCGGATGAGCGCCGGCTCGAGGTACGGGATGCCGTAGAAGTGCACGTCGCCGTGCTCGTCCTCGAGGGTCACCGGCTCATCGAGCCGCCCGTGCTCGGTGAGGACGTGGATGCCGGCGAGGCGGATCCACTCCGCGTGGAAGCCGAGCCGGGTGATCGAGTCGTGGTTGCCGCTCGTCGCGACGATCGTGGCGCCCGCCTCGCGGATGCTGCGGAAGGCGTGCTGCAGCAGCTTCATGGCATCCGCCGACGGGGTTGCGGAGTCGAAGACGTCGCCCGCGACGAGCACGACGTCGACGCGGCGCTCGGCCACCACCGCGGCGAGCGCGTCGAGCACCTGGCGGAGGTGCTCGAGCGTCGAGTGCGTGTGGAACGTGCGGCCGATGTGCCAGTCCGACGTGTGCAGGATCTTCACGCCGGGAACGCTAAGCGGGGCGACCGACATCGACGGTGAGCACCCGCCGGGGAGGGCGCGACTCACAGGGGCGGGGCGCGGGTGTCGAAGGAGAATCAGCGCTCTCGGGTCGGCTTCCGACCGGATTTGGCGGATTCTCCTTCGTCGGGTGCGCGGGGTTTCGATACGCCGGGCTTCGCCCGGCCGAGGCGCGCAGGCGGAAGCCCTCCTCAGGACGCAGGGGCATGCGTCGGGTTCCTGAGGAGGGCGGCCCGTGCTATGCGCCGAGTTCGGTGAGCACCCCTTCGAGTTGGTCGACGGCCCAGTCGAGGTCGTCGCGCTCGACGACGATCGGCGGGGCCAGGCGGATGGTGGAGCCGTGGGTGTCCTTCGCGAGCACGCCGCGCTCCATGAGGCGTTCGCACACCTCGCGTCCGGTGGCGAGGGCCGGGTCGATGTCGATGCCCGCCCAGAGTCCGGCACCGCGGACCGTCACGACACCGCGGCCAATGAGGGTGCGGAGGCGGGCGTGCAGGTGCTCGCCGAGCTCGCGGGCGCGCTGCTGGTACTCGCCGGTCGCGAGCAGGTCGACGACGGCGTGGCCGACGGCCGCGGCGAGCGGGTTGCCGCCGAAGGTGGAGCCGTGCTCGCCCGGGCGCAGCACGCCCAGGACATCCGCGTTGCCGACGACGGCGCTGACGGGCACGATCCCGCCGCCGAGCGCCTTGCCGAGCAGGTAGAGGTCGGGCACGACGCCCGCGTTCTCGCACTGGAACGTTGCGCCGGTGCGGCCGAGGCCCGACTGGATCTCGTCGGCGATGAAGAGCACGTTGCGCTCGCTCGTGATACGGCGCACCGCGGGCAGGTAGTCGGCCGGCGGAACGAGGATGCCCGCCTCACCCTGGATCGGCTCGATCAGCACGGCGACGGTGGTCTCGTCGATCGCCGCCTCGAGCGCGGCAGGGTCGCCGTAGGGCACGCTGCGGAAGCCCGGGGTGTACGGGCCGAAGTCGGCGCGTGCGTCGGGGTCGTTGGAGAAGCTGATGATCGTCGTCGTGCGGCCGTGGAAGTTGCCGTCGGCGACGATGATCGTCGCGCGCTCGGCGGGCACGCCCTTGACGCGGTAGCCCCAGGCCCGGGCGACCTTGATTGCGCTCTCGACGGCCTCGGCGCCGGTGTTCATCGGCAGCACCATGTCCTTGCCGGCGAGCGCCGCGAGCGCCGTCACGAACGGACCGAGCTGGTCGTTGTGGAACGCCCGGCTTGTCAGCGTGATGCGGTCGAGCTGCTCCTTGGCGGCGGCGACGAGGGCCGGATGCCCGTGGCCGAAGTTCACGGCCGAGTACGCGGCCAGGCAGTCGAGGTAGCGGCGGCCCGAGACATCCGTCACCCAGGCGCCCTCGCCGTGCGACACGACGACGGGGAGCGGGTGGTAGTTGTGCGCGGCGTGCTCGTGCTCGAGGCCGATGAAGTCGGTGTCGGTGGCGGTGGTCATGCTCGGAGCTCCAGGGTGCAGCACTTGACGCCGCCGCCTCCGCGGAGCAGCTCCGAGAGGTCGACGCCGATGGGGTTGAAGCCGCGCTCGCGCAGCTGGCGCTCGAAGTCCTTGGCTCGGGAGGCGATAACGATGTTGTAGCCGTCGGAGAAGGAGTTGAGGCCGAGCACGGCGGCGTCCTCCTCGGTGACGATGATCGCGTCGGGGAAGCGCTCGCGCAGGATCTCGAGCGAGGGCTCGTCGAAGGCGCTCGGCAGGTAGGCGATGTTCGCCGACTCGGGCCGGTCGTCGAGCACCGCGATGGCGGTGTCGAGATGGTAGTAGCTCGGGTTGACGAGGTTGAGCGAGACGACGGGACGGTCGAAGATGCGGCCGAGCTCGCCGTGGCTGTCGTTGGCGCTGCGGAAGCCGGTGCCGGCGAGGATCACGTCGCCGACGAGCAGGAAGTCGCCCTCGCCCTCGTTGATCTCCTTCGGCACCGCGACCTGGAAGCCGTTGGCTGCGAACCAGTCCATGTACGCGGGGCCCTCGGGCTGACGCTCGGGGTAGGTGAAGCTCGCGCCGTAGGCGACGCCGTCGAGGGTGAAGCCGCCGTTGGCCGCGTAGACCATGTCGGGCAGGCCGGGGATGGGGTCGATGAGCTTGACGTCGAAGCCGAGCCCCACGTACGTGTCGTGGAGCACCTCCCACTGCGCGACCGCCTTGGCGGTGTCGGTAGGGTTCTGCGGGAACATCCACGGGTTGATGCGGTAGCTCACGGTGAAGTGGTCGGGTCGGCACATGAGCACGGTCTTCGTGGCGGGCGTGCGGGTGGCGGATGTCACGAGCGGCTCGGTCAACGTCATGACTCTCATTGTGGGTGCACGGATGCGCTCGCCGCCGTGCTTCTCACGCAACGATCCTGCTTCTAGTGCTACTGCTACGCACGCAATATGCTCCGGACATGGACGATCTCGACTACGGCATCATCGAGCAGCTGCGCCGGAACGCCCGGGCGGGCTACGGCGACATCGGGTTGAAGGTCGGCCTGAGCGCCTCCGCGGTGAAGCGCCGCGTCGACCGGCTGCTCGCGGAGGGCGTGATCAAGGGCTTCACCGTGCAGGTCGACCCGACCGTCGAGGGCCGGGGCACCGAGGCTTTCGTCGAGCTGTTCTGCCGGGGCACCGTCGCGCCGGGCGAGCTGCGTCGCATCCTCTCGGCCGTGCCGGAGGTCGTCTACGCCGGCACCGTGACGGGTGGGGCGGATGCCATCGTGCAGATGCGCTCGCGCGACATCCCGTCCCTCGAGGACGCGCTCGAACGCGTGCGCAACGCCCCGAACGTCGACCACACCCGCAGCGCGATCGTGCTGTCGCGGCTCGTGGACCGGGCGCGCGACTGAGGCTCGGTGCCGTGCCGTGCGGGGGATCGATTCGGGCGGCGTTCCTGCCTGGCCACGTCGACTTCGTACCCGCAGCGGCCGATTCGCCTCCGTTGTCGATCCGTCCGTCGGATGCCGCGGAGCGCAGCCAACGAAGGAGGAACCGCGCCATCCGGTCCCTTTCCGACCCGGATCGGCTGATCCTTCTTCGATGCCCCGCGCGGTAGCGTGACGCCGATGGACATCAGGCTCGACCCGAACTCCTCGACCCCGCCGTTCGAGCAGCTGCGCACGCGCATCATCGATGACATCCGGGGCGGCATCCTGCCGGCGGGTCACCGACTGCCGACCGTGCGCGGCCTCGCGGAGGAGCTCGGCATCGCCGCGAACACCGTGGCCCGCGCCTACCGCGAACTCGAGGCCGACGGCTTCATCGAGACCCGCGGGCGCAGCGGCTCGTACGTCAACGCGCAGGGCGACGCCACCGAGCGCGCGGCGCAGGAGGCGGCCCGCGCCTACGCCGACCGCATCGCCGCCCTCGGCGTGGACGCCGCCACCGCGCTGCGCTACGTGCGGTCGGCGCTCGGCGCGTAGCGGCATCCGGAGCGCGCGGCTACCCGCAGAGCTAGCACGCGAGGCATCCGCGATCTCGCACTCGACCTGCATGCCCCCATGCTGCAGTTGGCGCGGTTACGGCTCGGTGGCAGGGACACAGGTTGAGAGCGGGTCACGCATCGATGGCGGGCGCACGGGTCGACAGGGCGCGGGCGCTTCCGGCGCGGCGCGGCGCCGCCAGACACAGAAAGGCGGGCCGACTCCTGAGGAGCCGACCCGCCTTCGAGGTGCGGTGCGGACTAGGCCGCGACCGCCGCGTTCTCGCGCACCGTCTTCATGGCCGCGGTCCAGGCGATGAGCTGGTCGAGCATGGGCTCGACGGCGCTCACGGCACCCGGGTTCGGGGCGAAGGTGGAGAAGTCGGCGAAGTCGTTCGCGAACGTGAAGGTCAGCTGCGCGCGCACGGTGGCGACCTGCAGCTCGGCCAGGATGAGGCGGAGGTGCTCGGCGGCGCGGGCGCCACCGACCGAACCCCAGCTCACGATGGCGGCGGCCTTGTTGTTCCACTCCGCGTAGACGAAGTCGAGCGCGTTCTTCAGCGCACCGCTGATGGAGTGGTTGTACTCCGGGGTGAGGAAGATGAAGCCGTCGTACTTGGCGATGGTCTCGGCGAAGGCGCGGGTGTGCTCGGCCTGGTACTGGCCCATGGCGGCGGGGATGGCCTCGTCGTAGATGGGGAGGTTCGCGTCGGCGAGGTCGATGACCTCGAACTCGGCGCGGGTGTCGAGGTCGACCTGGTCCTTCACCCACTGGGCGATGGCGGCGCCGTTACGCCCCGGGCGGGTGCTGCCGAGGATGATTCCGATCTTGAGGTCGGTCACGATTGTCCCTTCACTGATGGATGACACGTCAACCATACTCCCTATTGGTGATGTGTCAACCACTCGGTAGCATGGGTGCCATGAGCGGGCTCAGCGCCGACGAGCGGCGCCTCTGGATCGACTTCGTCGCCATGCGGCGACAGCTCGATCGCGCCCTCGCCGAGCAGTTGCAGCGCGACGGCTCGCTCTCGTCCGCCGACTTCGACATCCTCATCACGCTCTTCGAGGCGCCAAATCGCCGGCTCCGTGCCGGGGCGCTCGCCGACCTGCTCGGCTGGGAGAAGAGCCGGGTGTCGCACCAGGTGACGCGGATGTCGTCGCGCGGACTGCTCGAACGCGTCGAGTGCGAGGACGACGCCCGCGGCAGTTGGATCTCCCTGACCGCCGACGGCCGTCGCGCCGTGCTCAAGGTCATGCGCGGCCACTTCGCCGAGATCCGACGGCTGTTCTTCGACGCTCTCACCCCCGAGCAGCTCGCGGCCGTGAGCGGCATCTCGCAGTCGGTGCTCCACGCCATCCAGCCGCCCGTCTGCGACGAGGTGCGGCGCGGCGCGTAAGCCACTTCGGCCGAGCGCCCCTCCAACCTGTGGGGGTTCGCGGGCAGGGCATCCACAAGGGGTGGCACTGCGACCCTCGCGTGACCCCCGAACGGGGACTATCGGGGGGTACCGGGTGCAGGGGTACAAATGGAGGACCGGCTACCCGAACCGACGGAATCCCGACCGTCGGAGCCGACCCACCCTAAGGAACCCGAACCCTTGCTTACCGCTACCCTGGCGGCTCTTTCGCGACGTCTCGGACGTCTCGACGCGCTCGCCCACTCCTCCGTCACCCCCGCCGAGCGCTCCTTCATGGGCGCGGTCGCCGTGCTCGCCTTCTGGCTGCTCTTCGTGACCTGCTCAGTGCTCGAGGGCACGTCTGCGTTCGGCCGCTCGGCCAGTGAGGTCGCCGTCACCACGGGCCTCATCACGATCCTCACGTTCTCCGCCCTCACCTACCTCGTGATCCGCACGCTCGGGTCGGAGGAGGACGAGGCCGCCGAGTACGACGACGAGGACCTGCTCGCCGCCGTCTGAGTCAGGCCGATCGCGCTTCCGCGGTCGAGCTGTCAGCCGGTGGGGGCGCCCTCCTCCCTGTTCCCACCTGCTGACAGTCCGACCGCGGATGACGCGGTGCGTGCGCTCGTTCTACGCGGATGCCTCGTGGTGCCGAGGTCTCGATACGCGGGCTGCGCCCGCTGCTCGACCGCCGAGAAGGGCGTCCCGCCACCCGGTGGTCGAGAACAGGCGCCCGTCACTCGTGCCCCCGAGGAGGGCGTCCCGCTAGCCGAAGGCCGGGTCCGCCTCGTCCTCGTCGAGGTCGCTCTTCGGCCCGTGGTCGCGGTAGTGGCGGTTGCGCAGCGCGAGCAGGACGCCGCCGAGCAGCGCCGCGACGAACGAGCCCGTGAGCACGCCGATCTTGACGTGCTCGTCGGCCTCGGAGCCGAGCCCGAACGAGAGCTCCCCGATGAGGAGCGACACGGTGAAGCCGACACCGGCGACGAGCGAGAGCCCGAGCATGTCGACCCACTTGAGCGACGGGTCGATCGCGAGCCCACGCAGGCGGGTCAGCAGGAACGTCGTGCCGGCGATGCCGATCGGCTTGCCGAGCACGAGGCCGAGGATGATGCCGATCGCGATCGGGTCGCCGAGCGCGTCGGCGAAGCCGGCGAGCCCGCCGGTCGTGACGCCAGCCGAGAAGAAGGCGAACACTGCGACCGCGATCGTCGAGACGCCGCTGAAGCGGTCGGCGAAGTGGCCGGCGAGGCCCTCCCAGTGCTCGCGGCCCGAGTCATCCGTGCCGTACGAGACGCGGGCTCTGGCGCTCGCGACGACCGGAACCGTGAAGCCGAGCAGCACGCCGGCGACCGTGGCGTGCACGCCGGACTCGTGCACGAGCACCCAGGTGAGCACGCCGAGCGGGATGAGAATCCACCAGGCGCGGACACCGCGCTGCACGAGCACCGCGAAGAGGGCGAGCGGCACGAGCGCGAGCCCGAGCGCCACGAAGTTCAGCCCGTCCGTGTAGCCGACGGCGATGATCGTGATCGCGATGAGGTCGTCGACGATGGCGAGGGTGACGAGGAAGACGCGCAGCGCCGGGGGCAGGAAGCGCCCGACGACGGCGATGATCGCGATCGCGAACGCGATGTCCGTCGCCGTGGGGATCGCCCAGCCGCGCAAAGCGTCGCCCGATCCGGCGTTGACGACGGCGTAGATGATCGCGGGCACCGCCACGCCGCCGACCGCGGCGACGATCGGGAGCAGCGCGGCGCGCCGGTCGCGGAGGCGCCCGGCGACGAACTCCTCCTTCAGCTCGAGCCCGACGACGAAGAAGAAGATCGCGAGCAGGCCGTCGGCGGCCCACGTGCCGATCGTGAGGTCGAGGTGCAGCGCCTCGGGTCCGATGCGGAAGTCGCGCACCGACTCGTACCAGCCGGCGGCCGGCGAGTTGGCGAGGATCAGCGCGAGCACCGTCGCGCCGAGCAGGAGGGCGCCGCCGAAGATGTCCTGGCGCAGGGTCTGGTAGATGCCGCGCCACAGGCGGTGGCGCTCGACGATGGGGGGAAGGCTCATGGGGATGCCGTTCTCTCGATACCGGGAGGGGACGGATGCGGCGCGCGGGCGCCTAGCGGCGGGGCGGCGGGCAGCCGGCGTCGGCGGCACCCCAGGTGCTGACGCACCCGTTGGTGCCGTTCGAGAGCCGCGTCACGAGCGCGGCGGCGGGGATGTCGTCGACCACGCGCGTCGCGGGGAGGACGAAACCGGGCATGGGTTCGAGCCTACCGAGCCCACTCGCTCGGCGCCTCGGCGCGGGTCGACGGCAGTGCGACGTCGTCCGCCCAGCGCACGAGCCACTCCGGCGCCCGCCACTCGGTGATGTCGACGCCCGAGGCATCCGCGATTTCGCCGATCGACACGGAGCCGCCGGAGCGCTTGAGGAACCGGCCGCGCACGAATCCGCGCGCGTAGATCTCGTCGCCGACGACGAAGCGCTGCTCGACGAAGACGTCGCGGTCGCTGAAACCCGCGATCGCGGTCTCGAGCGTGTAGCGCTGCCCCGGATTCAGGGACTTGCGGTACGTGATGGTCTGCGCGGCGACCACCGGGTACCAGCCGCGGCGCTTGAACTCCTGCCAGATGCCGGCGCGCGTCAGCAGGTCGACGCGGCCGAGATCCATGAGGGAGAGGTAGACGCCGTTGTTCATGTGCCGTAGCACGTCGAGGTCGTCGGGCGTCACCCGGAGCTGGATGCGGCCGACGTCGCGGATCGTCAACGGCGAGCGCCGGCGCATCGTGAGCATGACCCAGAGCATGTGCAGCCACTTGTTCACGAGGGTGCACGTTAGCCGTGGCATCCGACCCGTTCGAAGCGCGCTGTCGCTCCCCGACAACGCGGAGCGGCGACGGATGCCACGGGGTTGCCTCTCCACCACGACGCGGGTGGTCGCGCGTCGTCCGCTCGTGCCATGGTGAGGGCGTGATCGACCTCAACTGCGACCTCGGGGAGTCGTACGGGCGCTGGCGCCTCGGCGACGACGACGTGATGCTGCGCCTCGTCACGAGCGCGAACGTCGCGTGCGGGTTCCACGCCGGCGATCCGTCGACGATGCTCGCGACGTTCCGCCGGGCGGCCGAGCTCGGGGTGAGCGTCGGCGCGCACGTGTCGTACCAGGACCTGGCGGGCTTCGGCCGCCGCGAGATGAACCTCCCCGCCGAGGAGCTGCGGGCCGAGGTGCTGTACCAGCTCGCCGCCGCGGTCGGCGTCGCGCGGACCGCCGGAGCGACCGTCACCTACGTGAAGCCGCACGGGGCGCTGTACAACCGAGCGGCTCGCGACGCCGTGCAGGCCGCCGCCGTCGCGTCGGCCGTCGCCGCGTTCGATCCCTCGCTCGTCGTGCTCGGTCCTCCCGGCAGCCGGCTGCTCGCCGCCGCCGAGGCGGAGGGGCTCGAGGTGCGCACGGAAGGTTTCCCCGACCGCGGGTACGCGGACGACGGCTCGCTGCTCCCCCGCTCGGTACCCGGCGCCGTGCTCACGGACTCGGCGGAGATCGCCCACCGCGCGGTCGCCTTCGCCACCGGTGGACTCGCGTTCGTGCCCGACTCGCTCTGCCTGCACGGCGACACCCCGGGGGCGGTGCAGCACGCGGAGGCGGTGCGCGCCGCGCTCGCCGACGCCGGCATCGAGGTGCGCGCCTTCGCATGACCCGGCGGCTGCTCGACTACGGCGACTCGGCGGTGCTGCTCGAGGTCGACGACCTCGACGCGGTGCTCGCCCTGATGCCCGCGCTCGAGCGCACGCGTCCGCCCGAGGTGGTCGAGCTCGTGCCCGGCGCCCGCACCGTGCTCGCGGTGCACGCGCCCGGTGCCCCGCGCGAAGCCGTGCGGGCGTGGCTGACGAAGACGCCGGCGGACGCGGTCGACGCGTCATCCGCGGCTCTCGTCGAACTGCCCGTGCGCTACGACGGGCCCGACCTCGCGGAGGTCGCGGCGCTGCTCGGGGTGACGGTCGAGGAGGTCGTGCGCCGCCACACCGCTCGCCCGTGGTCGGTCGCGTTCGGCGGCTTCGCGCCCGGGTTCGCCTACCTGAGCGCGCCGGCGTCGGGGCTCGAGGTGCCGCGCCGCACGACGCCGCGACCGCGGGTGCCCGCCGGAAGCGTCGGCCTCGCCGGAACGTTCAGCGGGGTCTACCCCCGCGATTCCCCGGGCGGCTGGCAGCTGATCGGCAGGACCGAGGCGCTGCTGTGGGACGCCGCGCGCACTCCGCCGGCGCTGCTGACTCCGGGCACGCGTGTGCGCTTCGTCGAGGTGCCGCCGTGATCGAGGTGACGGATGCGGGGCCGCTGACGCTCGTGCAGGACGCCGGGCGCCCCGGGCACGCGGCCGTCGGGGTGCCGCCCTCGGGCGCGCTCGACGCCCGGGCGTTCGCCGACGCGAACCGGCTCGTCGGCAACCGGCCGGATGCCGCGGTGCTCGAGCTGCTGCTCGGACCCGTCGTGCTGCACGCCCGAGCTCCCCTGTGGCTTGCGGTCACCGGGGCACGCGGCCCCGTCACCGTGGGCGGTCGCCCCGCGCCCCTCGACCGCGCGGTCCCCGTCGACGTCGGCGAGGACGTCGCGATCGGGCGCGCCGAGTTGGGGCTGCGGTACTACGTCAGCGCGCGCGGCGGGATCGACGTGCCGCCCGTGCTCGGCTCCCGGTCGACCGACACGCTCTCGGGCCTTGGGCCGGCGCCCGTGCGGTCCGGGGACGTGCTCGCCGTGGCATCCGCCGCCGGCCTCGATCCCGTGCCGCCGATCGACTGGCTGCCGACCTCGACGCCGGACGGGCTCGCGCACCTGCGGGTGCTGCCTGGGCCGCGGCGGGACTGGTTCGCGGCATCCGCCTGGCACGCTCTGCTCGGGCAGCCGTGGACCGTGAGCCCGCAGTCGGACCGGGTGGGGCTGCGGCTCGGCGGACGGCCGCTCGAGCGCCGCGTGCACGACGAGCTGCCGAGCGAGGGCACGGTCACCGGAGCGCTCCAGGTGCCGCCGTCGGGCGAGCCGATCCTCTTCCTCGCCGACCATCCGACGACCGGCGGCTACCCCGTCATCGGAGCCGTCGCGTCCGCGGATCTACCGCTGGCTGCGCAGTTGCGTCCCGGAGAGCGCGTGCGCTTCGTCGGAGCCCGGCTATGACCGACGCTGCTGGGCTGAAGGATCGTGGGCTGAGAGGATCGGGGCCATGGTCCTGAGCGCCACCCCGATCTCGTCCACCGCACGGGCGGCCGCCCCCGACCTCGCGCGCGGACTCATGCTGCTGTTCATCGCGGTCGCGAACGCGCCCTGGTACCTGTGGGACGAGACGCAGGGCATCACGTCGGCGCATCCGATCGGAGCGACCGGCGCCGACCTCGTCGTGCAGACCATCGCGCAGATCGCGATCGACGGCCGCACGTACCCGATGTTCGCCGCCCTGTTCGGCTACGGCATCTGGCAGCTGTACCGCCGGCAGCTCGACGCGGGAGCGGAGCCGGCGCTCGCACGACGCCTGCTCCGCCGCCGGCACTGGTGGATGGTCGCGTTCGGTGCCGTGCACGCCGCCCTCCTGTGGATGGGCGACGTCGTCGGCGCGTGGGGCCTCGCCGGGCTCGTGCTCACGTGGCTGTTCCTCGACCGGCGCGACAAGACGCTCGTGATCTGGTCGATCGTGTTCGCGTCGCTGCTCGCCCTCGGCGCGGTGTTCTCCGTGCTCGGCGCCGCCCTCGTGCTCGCCCTCGGGCCCGACGCGATCGCCGACACGTCGAGCTTCGACGCGCGCCTGCCGATCGCGGAGCCCAACTACCTGGTCTCCCTGTCGTACCGGCTCGGTTTCTGGTTGCTGCTCGCACCGTCGCAGGGGCTGCTCGGGCTGGTCGCCCCCGCCGCGATCCTCCTCGCGATCGTCGCCGCACGGCACCGGGTGCTCGAGGCACCTGCCGAGCACCGTCCCCTGCTCCGCCGCGTCGCCTTGATCGGCCTGGCGATCGCATGGGGCGTCGGGGCGCTCGTCGCGGCCCAGAACGCGGGGCTGCTCCTCCCCCGCGACCTCGACTGGGCGTTCGCGCTCAACAATCAGCTCGCCGGGCTCGCGGGCGGCCTCGGCTACGTCGCGCTGTTCGGGCTGATCGCCGCGCGGCTGCGACCGGGCAACCGCGTGGCATCCGCCCTGCAGGCCGTCGGCAAGCGCTCGCTCACCTGCTACCTCGCGCAGTCCGTGGTGTTCGCACCGCTGATGAGCGCGTGGGGCTTCGGCCTCGGGGCGGAGCTCAGCAGCTGGTCGATCGCGCTCGTCGCCGTGCTGACGTGGCTCGCGACCGTCGCGCTCGCGGTGATCCTCGAGGCACGCGGGCTGCGTGGACCCGC
Source organism: Desertivibrio insolitus (assembly GCF_017355965.1). Lineage (GTDB taxonomy): Bacteria > Actinomycetota > Actinomycetes > Actinomycetales > Microbacteriaceae > JAFIQW01. Next base: position 441,047 of record NZ_JAFIQW010000003.1, on the reverse strand, counting down.
GGAGTGGGCGCTGCGACGCCTCGTCTACCCGCGGCGCTGACCATCGCGGGCCGCCCCTGTCAGTGGTGGCGGTGGTCCTGCACCGTCATCCGTGGGCCGAAGCGCGGCTTGCGGAAGCCGCTCGCAACGATGAGCCGCATGATGCGCTGCCGCTGACCCGCCCAGGGCGAGAGCAGTTCGAGCATGCCGTCGTCGTCGACCGGTGCGCCCGCGAGCGCCCAACCGACCACGGCGGGCAGGTGGTAGTCGCCGACCGAGACGGAATCCGCGTCGCCGTGCGCGCGCTGCGTCGTCTCGGCGGCCGTCCACACACCGATGCCGGGGATCGACCGCAGGCGCTTGGCGACCTCCGGGCCGCCGCGGCCGAGCGCGATGGTGCGCTCGAGACCGGATGCCACCGCGGTCGCCCGCATCACGGTGTCGCTGCGCTGCGGCCCGACGCCGGCGCGGTGCCACTCCCACGACGGCACGCGCCGCCAGGTGTCTGCGGAGGGGGCGACGCGCATCCCTGCGGGGGCGGGGCCGGGTGCGGGGGTGCCGTACTTCGTGACGAGGATGCGCCAGGCGCCCCACGACTCCTTCGTCGTGACCTTCTGCTCGAGGATCGCGGGCACTAGGGAGTCGATCACGAGGCGGCTGCGGGTGAGGCGGAGGCCAGGGCAGCGCCGCAGCGCCTCGGCGAGGAACGGGTTCGCGGAGACGTCGAGGTCGGACCAGTCGTCGCCCGCGCCGAGCAGTTCCGGCACGCCGTCGATGACCCACTCGGCGCCCTCGCCCCAGGCCGTCGCGTCGACGCCGTCGGCGGTCGCGACGAGGCGCAGCGTCGCCGGCCCGTCGGGGGTGCGGAACGTGCGCCAGTACCCGCTGTCGGTCCACCGCGTCGTCGGGTCGCCCGCGCCGCGACCGAGCGGGCCGAGCGTGCGCCGCAGGTCGACCGGATGCCGCGGGCGGTACGCGGTGCGCACGCAGGCGGCCTCGGCGGTGGCCTCGACGATGGTGGTCATGGTGCAGGAAGTGTAAGCACGGGCTGGCGACATCCGGAGCCGGGCCCGGGGTGCAGCGAGCTCCTCACGCCTCAGGGCGCTCGCGACATAGGGCTGCTGTTCCTTCGGCAGGACAACCGGCCCGACACACCGCCCCACGGGCGCGACGCGCCGACCGGCACCGCGATTTGTCCTGCTGAAGGTCCATCAGCGCGGCCATCTCACGCCCGACAACGCTGTCGAGCAACCGTTTTCCCTCCAACCCTTGACACCCGTGCGGGGTACAACTCACGATGGAACGCGTTCCAGGAAAGCGATTTCCAGGAGCTGGGCGCGGAGCGGGGAGGCTCCTTCGCCGAGACACCACAACATCAAGGGAGATGGTTTTGGGTTCATTCCTCGGTCGACGACCGGCACGGAAGGCCACGTGCGCGGCGGCCGCAGCAGCGGTCGCGGGCGGACTGTTCATCGCGACGCCGGCGACGGCGGCACCGGAGTCCCCGGTGCGCCAGGCGGAGTACCTCGACCGCGTACCGGTCGCGGTCGTCAGCGACGGAGGCGTCTACGTGGGCTGGCGCATGCTCGGCCTCGACGACGACTCGATCGCGTTCCACGTCTATCGCGACGGGGCGCGGATCACCGACGCCCCGATCACGGGCAGCACGAACCTGCTCGACCCTGAGGGCACGGCCGACTCGGTCTACCGGGTCACCGCCCTCATCGGCGACCGGGAGGTCACCGTCACCGACGAGTTCACCCCGTGGGGGGACCAGTCCCTCGACATCCCGCTCGACCGTCCGGCCGGAGGCAACACCCCGACCGGCGAGGCCTACACCTATGAGGCCAACGACGCCTCGGTCGGCGACCTCGACGGCGACGGCGACTACGAGATCGTCGTCAAGTGGAACCCGACCAACGCGAAGGACAACTCGCGCTCGGGCTACACGGGCAACGTCTACGTCGACGCGTACGAGCTCGACGGCACCAAGCTGTGGCGCATCGACCTCGGGCGCAACATCCGCGCCGGCGCGCACTACACGCAGTTCCAGGTCTTCGACTACGACGGCGACGGCAAGGCCGAGGTCGCCATGAAGACCGCGGATGCCACGGTCGACGGCGCCGGCACGGTCATCGGAAACGCCGCCGCGGATCACCGCAACACGAGCGGCTACGTGCTGACCGGCCCTGAATTCCTGACCGTGTTCGAGGGTGAGACGGGCAAGGCCCTCGACACGATCGACTACGTGCCTGCGCGCGGCACCCTCTCGTCGTGGGGCGACACCTACGGCAACCGGATGGACCGCTTCCTCGCCGGCACCGCCTACCTCGACGGCGCGACCCCGAGCATGATCTTCAGCCGCGGGTACTACACGAAGACCTACATCGCGGCCTTCGATTTCGTCGACGGCGAGATCCAGCAGCGCTGGCTCTTCGACTCGACCAAGGCGGGCCCCGAGTACTCGGGTCAGGGCAACCACAACCTGTCGGTCGCCGACGTCGACTCCGACGGCGCCGACGAGATCGTGTTCGGCTCGATGACCATCGACGACGACGGCACGCCGCTCTACAACACCCGCCTCGGCCACGGTGACGCCATGCACGTGACCGACCACATCCCCTCCCGCGAGGGCCTCGAGGTCTTCGCCGTGCACGAGGACATGCGCAGCAGCGGCAACCGCGCCGCCACGATGCGCGACGCGGCCACCGGCGAGATCATCTGGGCGACGCCCGGCACCCGCGACACCGGTCGCGGTGCGGCCGGCGACATCGACCCCACGCACGAGGGCAACGAGGCGTGGTCGATCGGCGGCACCTACAAGTTCTATTCGAAGGTCGGCAACCTGCACGCCGCCGACGGTGAGCTGATCTCGACGAGCATCCCCGCGGCGAACTTCCTCACCTGGTGGGACGGCGACCTGCTGCGCGAGGTGACCGACCACGACTACACCGACCCCACCGAGACCTCGACGGGCGCGACCCCGACGATCTCCAAGTGGAACTGGGAGACCCAGAGCGAGGACCGGCTGCTCACGCTCGACGGCACCCTCACCGGCAACGGCACGAAGGGCAACCCGGCGCTGCAGGCCGACCTGTTCGGCGACTGGCGTGAGGAGCTCGTGTACCGCAGCGCCGACCACACATCGCTCGAGGTGTTCACCACGACGGATGTCACCGAGCACCGCCTCCGCACCCTGATGCACGACCCGGTCTACCGACTCGGTGTCGCGTGGCAGAACACGGCCTACAACCAGCCCCCGCACACGAGCTACTTCCTGGGGTCGGGCATGGAGCAGCCGGCCGCGCCGAGCATCGAGTACGTCAACGCTCCTGCGCAGGACGAGACCGCGCCGACGATCAGCGGTGTCGAGGACACCGAGGTCGCCGCGAAGCAGGGCCTCGTGGTCGAGGTCGTGGCTGAGGACGCCGAGTCGGGCATCCGCGAGCTCACCGTCACCTTCGACGGTCAGGAGCTCGAGGGCACCGACGGACGCTACGAGCTGCCGGTCGCGGACCTCAAGGGCACGTACGAGCTGACGGCGACCGCCGTCAACCACGCCGGCATCGAGACCACGGTCACCGCCGAGATCACGGTGCGCCCGGGCAACAGCCAGGGCAACGGCAACGCGTACGGGCACGACAAGCAGGACTAGTCGACTGACCGCCGGGACGGGCGGCAGGAACGCAGATGACGCGGGCCTGCCGCCCGTTCTCGTGGGCGGGCCCGTTCTGTGGCGTCTGTAGGAGTTCGCGGTGCGACTCGCCGCGGCGAGCGGGCGACGCGCGGCGGCATCCGGTGCCCGCTCCTACAGACGCCACAGGGCTGCCGGGGTGCGTTCTTTCAGCAGGACATCCGCGGCCGACACGCGGAGCCCTCGGGACAGGCTGCGGCGCGTCGCGGGCTTCGTCCTGCTGAAGGAACAGCCCGTGGCGTGTGTAGGAACCGGCGACGCGACACGCCGTGGCGAGAGGGCGACGCGCCGGGGCATCCGGCGTCGGCTCCTACAGACGCCACCCGGCCCTCCGGTGCGTTCCTTGAGCAGGACATCTGAGCGGACACGCCGAGCCCTCGGATGAGCTGCGGCGCGTCGCCGGGCTTCGTCCTGCTGAAGGAACAACCCGTGGCGTCTGTAGGAAGCGGCGACGCGACACGCCGCAGCGAGTGAGCGACGCGCCGGGGCATCCGGCGCCCGCTCCTACAGACGCCACGAGGGCTGCGGATGACGCAACGTGCGCCGGCCCGTGGCGACGCCCGGAAACGACGAACGCGCCGGCCCCCGAGGGGAACCGGCGCGTCCGAGGGAACTGGCCTACTGGAAGGCGGAGCAGTCGAGCGTGCCGCCGTCTTCGAGCGGTGCTCCGTCGCCATAGGTCGCACACAACTCGGCGAGGCCGACGCTGTAGGTGATCAGGCTGACGATGCCCACCGTGAACAGGATGTTCAGCAGCAGCACGATGAAGCCGACGACGATCGCGGCGACCGCGAGACCCGACTTCTCACCGGCCTTCTTCGCGCGGTTGAGCGCGACGAAGCCGAGGATGATGCCGACGATCGGCGCGATGTACCAGACGATCAGACCCGCGATGCTCGCGATGAGCGCACCGATCTGCAGACCCTTGCTGCTCTTGCCGGTGCCCGTCTGGCCGGGGGCGTAGCCCTGGGGCGGGAAGCCCTGGCCACCCGGAGGCGGCGGCACGGGCTGCGAGCCCTGCGGCTGACCGTATCCGCCGGGCTGCTGCTGACCGGGCTGCTGCTGACCCGGCTGCGGGGCCGAGGCGGGCGGCGGGGTGAAGCCGGGCTGGGGAGCGGATGCCGGGGGCGGCGTGAACCCGGGTTGAGGAGCGGATGCGGGCGGCGGCGTGAACCCCGGCTGCGGAGCCGATGCGGGCGGGGGCGCGTAGCCCGGCGCGGGCGGCGGGGTGTAGCCCGGCTGAGGAGCGGAGCCCGGCTGCGGGGCCGACGACGGCGGGGGCGTGTATCCGGGGGGCGGCGGCGGGGGCGGCGGGAAGCCCGAGTCAGACGAGGGCTCGTTGTCGTTCGGCTGCTGTGGCGGGTAGGTCACAGGGTCCCTTTCGGTCGGGGCGCTCAGGCGCGTCTCGAGGCGCTCCTGCGCCGCAGAGTCCGACTCTATCGATCCCCCTTGTGGCAGGCGAGGGGCCCACTGTTGCGGAAAGGTCCCGGTTCCGTGAGGGTTCCTGCCCGAGTCATCCGCGAACCGAATTCACGGAAAGCGTTTGCCACAGGGAGGATGTGCGCATGGCGATTGGCATGCTCACCAGTGGTGGTGACTGCCCCGGTCTCAACGCGGTCATCCGGGGCGCTGTTCTCAAGGGATACAAGGTCTACGACCAGGAGTTCGTCGGCTTCCGCAACGGGTGGAAGGGCGTCGTCGAGGGCGACATCATGCCGCTCGGGCGGCCACAGATCATCGGTATCGGCAAGCAGGGCGGCACGATCCTCGGCACCTCCCGCACCAACCCCTTCGAGGGCGGCGGCGCGGAGCGCGTGGCCGAGGTGATGGAGCAGAACGGCATCGACGCGCTCATCGCCATCGGTGGCGAGGGCACGCTCGCCGCGGCCAAGCGCCTCACCGACGCGGGCATCAAGATCGTCGGCGTTCCGAAGACCATCGACAACGACCTCTCCGCCACCGACTACACCTTCGGCTTCGACACCGCCGTGCAGATCGCGACAGAGGCCATGGACCGCCTGCGCACCACCGGCGACTCGCACGGCCGCTGCATGGTCGCCGAGGTCATGGGCCGCCACGTCGGCTGGATCGCCCTGCACTCCGGCATGGCCGCGGGCGCGCACGCGATCCTCATCCCCGAGCGCAAGACGTCGATCGAGCAGATCTGCGAGTGGGTGCAGTCCGCGATGGACCGCGGCCGCGCGCCGCTCGTCGTCGTCGCCGAGGGCTTCAAGCTCGACTCGATGGACGACGAGCACTCCGAGCGCGGCCTCGACGCCTTCGGGCGTCCGCGCCTGGGCGGCATCGGCGAGATCATTGCGCCCATGATCGAGGCGCGCACCGGCATCGAGACCCGCGCGACGACGCTCGGCCACATCCAGCGCGGCGGCACCCCGACCTCGTACGACCGCGTGCTCGCCACCCGCTACGGCATGGCCGCGACCGACAGCGTGATGGACGGGCACTGGGGTCGCATGATCTCCCTCAGCGGCACGAGCATCACGCACGTCTCGTTCGAGGACGCGCTCGGCACCCTCAAGACGGTGCCGGACTTCCGCTACGACGAGGCCGCGGTCCTCTTCGGCTGACGGTTCTCATTCACTGACAGGGGCGACGGAGGACTCGGGCGGTGCGCATCGCGCTCGTCGCCGTGGCATCCGTCGTGCTGCTCGCCGGGTGCGCGACCGGGCAGCCCGCGTCGATCGCGGAAGCCAGCTATCCCGGGTATCCGCCGGGCGTCCCGATCGCCGAACAGCAGAGACCGGGCGTGCGATGGCTGGACGAACCGGTGTTCGCGCTCACGCTCCTGGAGAGTCCCGACTGCCCCGCGGTGCCGACCGCGATGAGCGTCGTGGGCGACTCGCTGGCAATCGAGTTGAGCGCCAGCGGCACCGGTCCGTGTCGCGAATCGGCGACGCCGATCACGTACGAGTTGACCGCTCCGGCAGACGCCGCTCGGCCTCTGACGGTCGTCGGTACTCGCACCCACGGCGATCAGGAACTCGGGGTGCTCGAGTGACGGGGCGGTACGCGCGCATCGCGCTCGTCGCCGTGGCATCCGTCGTGCTGCTCGCCGGGTGCGCGACCGGCCCCGGCGCCGCCGAGCCGGGGTCGATCGCCGAGAAGAGCTACCGCGGACTGCCCGAGCAGGCCGCCGTCGAGGCGCTCGAGCAGCCGCTCGTCACGCCGCTCGGCGGCAGCCGCTTCGCCCTCACGCTGTGGGGCAGCTCGTCGTGCCCGCGCATCCCGACGGCGATCACGACCGACGGTGCCGAAGTGCTCGTGCAGCTTGCGGAGTCGGGCGGAGAGGTGTGCACCGCCGACATGGCCCCGATGACGCACGAACTGCTCTCCCCCGTGCCGCCCCCGTTCACGGTCGCCGTCGAGCTCGATGGCATCCGCAGCGAGGTCGGCACCGTCAGCTGACCTGCGTAGGTTGACGGTATGACCAGAGCGATCCTCGTCAGCAAGGGCGCCGACGGCGTCACCGCGTCCGTGACCGACGTCCCCGACACGGAACTCGGCGAGGGCGACGTCGTCGTCGACGTGGAGTACTCAGGCGTTAACTTCAAGGACGGCCTCGCGGTGACCGGGCGCCCCGGCGTCATCCGCTCGTATCCGCTGATCCCGGGCATCGACCTCGTCGGCACCGTCGCCTCGTCGGAGTCGCCGCAGTGGCAGCCCGGCGACCGGGTGCTCGTCAACGGCTGGGGCATCGGGGAGTCGCGCCACGGCGGGCTCGCGGAGCGGGCGCGCGTCAAGGGCGACTGGCTCGTGCGCGTGCCCGAGGCCCTCTCCGCGCAGCAGGCGGCGGCGATCGGCACCGCCGGCTTCACCGCGATGCTGAGCGTGCTCGCGCTCGAGGACGCGGATGCCACCGGCGGCGACGTGCTCGTCACCGGCGCCTCTGGCGGGGTGGGCAGCATCGCGGTCGCGCTGCTCGCGAAGCTCGGCCACCGGGTCGTCGCCTCGACCGGCCGCACCGAGGAGGAGCCGTACCTGCGCCGGCTCGGCGCCGCCGAGGTGATCGACCGCGGCACGCTGTCGGAGCCGGGCAAGCCGATGCAGTCCCAGCGGTGGTCGGGCGCCGTGGACTCGGTCGGCGGGCACACGCTCGCAAACGTGCTCGCACAGACGACCTACGGCGGTACCGTCGCCGCGTGCGGGCTGGCGCAGAGCGCCGAGCTGCCGGCATCCGTGCTGCCGTTCATCCTGCGCGCGGTGACGCTCGTCGGCATCAACTCGGTCGAGAACCCGGCAGCGTCGCGGCAGCGCGCCTGGGACCGTCTCGCCGCCGACCTCGACCTCGGGCTGCTCGAGGAGATGACGACGGTCGTGCCGCTCGGCGAGGTGGTCGGGGTCGGCGAGCGGATCCTGCAGGGCCAGGTGCGCGGACGCACCGTCGTCGACGTGCGCGCCTAGCCCCCTACCCCTGCTTCGAGCACGCGACGTAGCCTCGAAGGGTGATCTTCGAGGGCGTCCCGAGCATCGTGGTGCTGCTGCCCCTCGTCGGCCTGATGTGGCTGCTGCTCGCGTACACCTACCGCACGAAGGCCGACAAGCAGCGGGCCCAGGACAAGCGCGTCATCCGTCGGATGGAGCGCGACCTGCGCGACTTCGAGTAGGGCGGCGGATGGCTCGGGGCGGGCACCTGGGTGGGTCGCTGTGCCGGTGTGCTCAGCCGCGTGAGGAGCGCGGCGGCGTAAGTCATGAGTGGCGGGCGCGGCACGCCGGAGGGCACGGCGTGCCGGAGCGCTGACTCGTGAGTTACGCCGAACCAGCGGGGACGCATGGGCGGGAGGGCCTGGATACGCGCCGCTACTGGCCCGTCGAGTGGGGGCGCTCGTGCCGCGGCACTTAGGGACCGCGGGGCGACGCGCCGGTGGCATCCGCGTGTCGCCAGCGCCGTTCCTAACCTGCGCGGGCGGAGGGGCGTCGGCGCAAGCCATGAGTAGCGGCCCCGCCGCGCCGGGGCGGGCGGCGTGGCGGAGCCGTCACTCGTGGATAGCCCCGGGCGTAAGGCCGGCGTGGGTAGACGCAGCAGCTCAGCCCGCGGCCGCAGCCCCCGTCGGGCGTGCCGCCGCAGCCGCGCGGGCTGCGATGGGCAGCGCCTCGAGGATGCGCGAGACCGCCGCGTCGTCGTGAGCCGCGTTGACGAACCAGGCCTCGAACACCGACGGCGGGAGGTAGATCCCCGCGTCGAGCATTGCGTGGAAGAACGGCGGGTAGCGCCAGTCGTGCTGGGCGCGCACCTGAGCGTAGTTCGTCGCCGGAGTGTCGCTGAACACGATCGAGAACAGGTTGCCCGCGCGCTGGATCACGTGCTCGACGCCCTCGGCGGCCAACGCCTCGGAGGCGGCGGTGGCGATCGTGTCGGAGACCCGGTCGATGTGCGAGTACACCTCGGCGGTCGCGAGCCGCAGCGTCGCGATGCCAGCGGCGACGGCGACGGGGTTCCCGCTCAGCGTGCCCGCCTGGTACACGGGGCCGAGCGGGGCGAGGTGCTCCATGACATCCGCCCGCCCGCCGAGTGCGGCGAGGGGCATGCCGCCGCCGATGACCTTGCCGAACGTGACGAGGTCGGGCGTCCAGCCGGCACCGTCGGGCACGACCCGCGACGCCTCGAGTCCCCACCAGCCGGCGGGGCCGACGCGGAACCCGGTGAGCACCTCGTCGACGATGAGCAGCGCGCCGTACTCGTGCACGAGCTGCGACAGGGCGCGGTTGAAGCCGCGCGACGGCGGCACGATGCCCATGTTGGCGGCGGATGCCTCGGTGATGACCGCGGCGATCTGGCCCGGGTGCGCCTCGAACGCGGCGCGCACGGCGTCGAGGTCGTTGTAGGGCAGCACGAGGGTCTGGCCCGCGGTCGCCGCGGTGACGCCGGCGCTGCCGGGCAGCGAGAGCGTCGCGACGCCGCTGCCGGCCTCCGCGAGGAGCGGGTCGGAGTGGCCGTGGTAGTGCCCGGCGAACTTGATGAGCAGCTCGCGGCCGGTGAAGCCGCGGGCGAGGCGGATGGCCGTCATCGTCGCCTCGGTGCCCGTGGAGACGAGGCGGATGCGCTCGACCGGATGCACGGAGCCGACGCTCACGCGCTCCTTGACCAGCTCCGCGAGCTCGGTCTCACCGGGGGTCGACGCGCCGAAGGAGAGTCCGCGTGCCGCGGCATCCTGCACCGCCTCGACGACGGCGGGGTGTGCGTGCCCGAGCAGGGCGGGACCCCACGAGCTGACGAGGTCGACGTACTCGCGCCCCTCGACGTCGGTGACGTGCGGTCCCTTCGCCGAGACGAGGAAGCGCGGTGCACCACCGACGGAGCGGAACGCGCGCACGGGTGAGTTCACCCCGCCCGGGATGGACTGCTTCGCGCGGGTGAAGTAGTGCTCGTTTCCGCCCATCAGATGCGCCCCTGTCGGATCCAGGTCGCGACCTCGGTCGCGTAGTAGGTGAGCACGGCGTCGGCGCCGGCACGCACGATCGACGTGAGGCTCTCGGCGACCGCGCGGTCGCGGTCGATCCAGCCGTTGGCGCCGGCGGCCTCGATCATCGCGTACTCCCCCGACACCTGGTACGCCCAGACGGGCACGGTGGAGGTGGCGGCGGTGTCGGCGAGCACGTCGAGGTAGCTCATCGCGGGCTTGACCATGACGACGTCGGCGCCCTCGGCGATGTCGAGCTCGACCTCGCGCAGGCCCTCGCGACGGTTCGCGGGGTCGAGCTGATACGAGCGGCGGTCGCCCTGCAGCGTCGACTGCACGGCCTCGCGGAAGGGCCCGTAGAACGCGCTCGCGTACTTCGCCGCGTAGGCGAGCAGCACGACGTGCTCGAACCCGTTGGCGTCGAGCTCGTCGCGCACGGCGGCGACCTGGCCGTCCATCATGCCGCTGAGCCCGAGCAGCTGCGACCCGGAGCGGGCCTGCATGAGCGCCATCTCGCGGTAGCGGCCGAGCGTCGCGTCGTTGTCGACGACGCCCTTCTTGTCGAGCACGCCGCAGTGGCCGTGGTCGGTGAACTCGTCGAGGCAGAGGTCGGTCTGCACGACGAGCTCGCCGCCGACCTCGCGCTGCGCGACCGCGGTGGCGAGGTTGAGGATGCCGTTCTCGTCGGTGGCCTGGCTGCCGACCGCGTCCTTGGTCTCGGGGATGCCGAAGAGCATCACACCGCCGATGCCCGCGTCCGCCGCCTCGGCGAGGGCCTTCGGCAGCGACTCGAGCGAGTGCTGCACGATGCCGGGCATCGAGCCGAGCGGCACGGCCTCGGTGATCCCCTCACGCACGAACATCGGCAGCACGAGCTGCGCGGGGCTGAGCCGGGTCTCGGCGACGAGCCGCCGCATGGCGGGCGTCTGCCGCAGGCGGCGGGGGCGGACGAGCGGGTGGTCGAGCGAGTGCTTGCTCTTGCTCACGAAGGAGAGCCTCCCAGGGTTCTGGCGTGGTCGACGAGGGCCTCGACGAGGCCGTCGGCCGAGCGGGTCTCGGCGATGACGTCCACGCGCAGTCCGGCGGCGCGGGCGTCGAGGGCGGTGCGCGGTCCGATGCAGGCGACCATGACCTCCTCGGGAAGAGGTGCGAGCTGCTCGGCGACCTGACGGGCGACGGACCCGGATGTCACGAGCAGCGCGCGGATCGCGCCCGACGCGACATCCGCCTTGATCTGCGGGTCGACGGCCACGCCGATGGTTCGGTACGCGGCGACGAACTCCGCCTGGTAGCCGAGCTGGTCGAGGCCCCGCACGAGCGTGGGCTCGGCGATGTCGGACTGCGGGATGAGCACGCGGCCCTCGATGTCGGACCGCGGCCACTCGTTGACGAGCCCGCGGGCGCTGTTGTCGGACTCTGGCACGAACTCGACGCGGTACCCGGCGAGGCCGAGCGCGGCCGCGGTGGTCTCGCCCACGGCGGCGATGCGCGTCGACTCGGGCACGACGGTGCCGTGGCTGACGAGCACGTCGACCGTGGTGGCACTGGTCACGACGAGCCAGTCGTACTCTCCGCGCGAGAGCCGCTCGAGCGCGGCGCGCAGCTCCCCGTCATCCGGGATGCTCGCGAAGTTGATCATCGGAGCGATGACGGGCTGGGCGCCGAAGGTGCGCAGGGCAGCGGCGACGTTGTCGCCCCACTTGCCGCCGCGGGGCACGAGCACGCGCCAGCCGCTCAGGGGACCGCGTGGCTTCACAGCGGCTCCCCGCTCGGCCCGCCGCCGAGGGGCGCGAGGTCCGCGGCGCCGGCCGCGAGCAGCTCGTCGACGATCCGGGTCGACAGTTCGTCGGCCGGGTCCTTCGAGTCCTCGGGGTAGAGCGCGTGCGAGGCGGTGAGGTGCTGCGAGCCGTCGAGCGAGTACACCCGGCCGGAGACGAACAGCAGCCCGTCCTCGAGCTCGGCGGTGACGCCGACGGGCGCGGCGCAGCCGGCCTCGAGGCCGGAGAGCACGGCGCGCTCGGCCTGCACGAGCAGGCGGGTGGGCTTGTGGTCGAGCTTGGCGACGGTCTTCTCGTCGCCCTCGCGCACCTCGATGGCGAGAGCACCCTGCCCGGGCGCGGTCGGCCACTCCGACAGCGAGAAGAGCTCGGTGATCACGCCCGAACGGCCCAGGCGGCCGAGACCGGCGGCGGCGAGCACGACGGCGTCGAGCTCCCCGTCGGACACCTTGCGCAGGCGGGTGTCGACGTTGCCGCGGATGTCGACGACCTCGAGGTCCGGCCGGTGCGAGCGCAGCTGCGCCTGGCGCCGGGGCGAGCCGGTGCCGACGCGGGCCCCCTCGGGCAGCTCGGCCAGGGGCACGTCGCCGCGGGAGACGAGCGCGTCACGGGCATCCGCCCGCTTCGGCACGGCCGCGATCGAGAGTCCCGGATGCGGCGCGGTCGGCAGGTCCTTGAGCGAGTGCACGACGAGGTCGCACTCCCCCGCGAGCAGGGCCTCGCGCAGGGCGCTGGCGAACACGCCGGTGCCGCCCATCGAGGCGAGCGAGGCCATGTTGCGGTCGCCCTCGGTCTGCACCGTGACGAGCTCGACGTCGGTCTTGAGCGCCGCGGAGAGCCGGTCGGCGACGTGCGTGGACTGGGCCAGCGCGAGCGCGCTGCCCCTCGTCCCGAGACGGAGTGCGGCCAACTAGGGCGCCAGTCCCGCGAGCGCCGGCTTGAAGCCGAGCCGCACGTTCTCGCAGCAGCCGGGGCGGCACACGTCGTACCAGGGGCCGAGCGGGGTGAGGGCCGGGCGCTCCGCCTTGGGGGTGCCGTTCACGCGCTCGAGCACGAGGTCGACGAGGCCGGCCACGTAGGCGTCGTGAACGCCGGGGGTCTGCGTGCGCACGGCGAACATGCCGTGCTCCTTCGCCGTCTCGAGGGCCTCGGTGTCGAGGTCCCACTTGACCTCCATGTGGTCGCTCACGAAGCCGAGCGGCACGATGACGACGGCCTTGACGCCCTCGGCGGCGAGCTCCTCGATCCGGTCGTTGATGTCCGGCTCGAGCCACGGCTGGCTCGGGGGCCCCGAGCGCGACTGGTACACGAGGTCCCACGGGGTCTCGAGGCCCTGCATGACGACCTCGGCAACGGCGTTGTGCTGCGCCGCGTACGCGCCGTTCTCGTCGAAGCCGCGCTCCTTCGGACCGCTGCGCTCCGCATCGGCCGACGGGATCGAGTGGGTGCTGAAGAGCACTCGGGTCTCGGTCACGGGGTCGATGCCCTGCGCCGCGACATCCGCGAGGCCCTGGCGGGTACCCTCGACGAACGGTGCGACGAAGCCGGGGTGGTCGAAGAACTGGCGCACCTTGTCGATGAAGATCTCGCCCATGAGGCCGGTCTCGTCGAGCGCGATGTGGAAGTCCTCGCGGTACTGGCGGCAGCTCGAGTACGAGCTGTAGGCGCTCGTCGCGACGGCGATGAGCTTGGTGAAGCCGCGCTCCTTCGCCTCGGCGAGCGCGTCGCGCAGGTACGGGTCCCAGTTGCGGTTGCCCCACAGCACGGGCAGGTCGATGCCGCGCTTGGCGAGCTCCGCCTCGATGGCCGCCTTCAGCTCGCGGTTCTGCTCGTTGATCGGGCTGACGCCACCGAAGGCGCGGTAGTGGTGGGCCACCTCCTCGAGCCGCTCGTCGGGGATGCCGCGGCCGCGGGTGACGTTGCGCAGGAAGGGGATGACGTCATCCTGGCCCTCGGGTCCGCCGAAGCTCGCCAGGAGGATCGCGTCGTACTGGACGGGCTCCTCGACATGCTCGGGTCCGCAGGCGGCGGCGGGCGTCGCGCCCGGAACCAGCTGGCCGTTCGTGATGGTGGTCAAGACAGCACCTCGGGGATCTCCTCGATCGTGATTCTGCGTCCGGTGAAGAAGGGCACCTCTTCGCGCACGTGCCGGCGGGCCTCGGTGTTGCGGAGGTGCCGCATGAGGTCGACGAGGTCGACGAGCTCCTTCGCCTCGAGGGCGAGGATCCACTCGTAGTCGCCGAGCGCGAAGGAGGCCACGGTGTTCGACAGCACCTGCGGGTACTGCGAGCCCTTGCGGCCGTGGTCGGAGAGCATCGCGCGCCGCTCCTCCTCGGGCAGCAGGTACCACTCGTAGCTGCGCACGAAGGGATACACGGTGACCCACGCCTCGGGGTCCTTGCCGCGCATGAAGGCGGGCGAGTGGTTGCGCGTGAACTCGGCCTCGCGGTGCACGCCGAGCGCGTTCCACGTGGGCAGCAGCGCGGCGAGCATGGCGTTGCGGCGCAGCATCCGGAGGGCGCGCTGCAGGATCTGCGGGTCCTCGCCGGTGAGCCAGACCATGAGGTCGGCGTCGGCCCGGAGCCCCGACACGTCGTAGAAGCCGCGCACGGTGACCCCGAGGGCTTCGACTTCCTGCACCTGAGTGGCGAGGGTGTCGTCGGCAAGGGCCGCTCGGTCGGGATCGCGCCGGAAGACCGCCCAGAGGGCGTAGCCGAGGCGCTCCTTCGCGGATGCCTCGTCAGGGCGCGCGGAGGCGCTGGAACTCATGCCTCTATTGTCCTCACTTTCACGGGGCCTCGCTGACAGAGGCGGGGATGCCGGGCGGACGTGCAGCCCCTGCAGGATTCGGAGCCGGACGCAGAACGAGGGCGGATCCCGTAGGACCCGCCCTCGTTCCAGACCTGGGTGTCAGTCGTTCGTGAACAGCGCCCACGCGACCAGGCCGCCGACGACCGCGACGACCGCGCCGGCCACGAGGTAGTACGGCACGGGGTTGTCGTTGTACGACTCCTTGGCCTTGTCACCCACCTCGGTCGCCCGCTTCTTGACGTCGAGCCGCTCCTCGAGCTCGTCGAGCGTCTCCTGCAGGCGGGCCCGCTTCAGCTTGATGTCGGCGTCGACCCGGGGATCGGTCATCAGACCCTCCCGGTGGTGGTCGAGCCGGGGGTGCCGGACAGCGTCTTCACGTCCTTCTTCACGCTGTCGATCGTCTCCTCCGGGGTGGGAGGGACGCCCTGCTTGAGCTTCTTGACGCCGAGCAGCGCGAGCACCGCGATGACGATGATCAGCAGCACGGCGACGATGAGGGCCGACAGCCAGATCGGCAGGAACTCGCCGAGGCCCCAGATGGCCGCGACGAGCAGCACGCCGAACAGGTACAGCGCGAGCACGCCCGCGCCGATGAGCAGCCCCGCTCCGATGCCGACCGCCTTGAGCTTGGCCGTCACCTCATTCTTGAGGTTCGCCAGTTCGCTCTTGATCAGGTCGATCAGCAGCGTGGGGATGTCGGCGATGAGTTTGAAGACCGATCGCCGCTCGTTGACGGGTACCGACATAGCGGCTCCTTACGTCTGGGGGTCGGTCAGATGGACGGCGTCGAGGTGGTGTCGCTCGAGGAGGACTTGCCCTGGACCTTCTTCGCGGTGGCCGACACCTTCTCGCCTGCGGTCTTGGCGGCCTCCGAAGCGGCGTGCGCCACCTCCGGGCCCTTCTCCTTGGCGAAGGTCTGAGCGGTGCTCACCTGCTTCTGGACGCGCGGGTCCCGCCAGAGCTTCTCGGCGCCCGACACGATCTGCTCGTAGCGCTCACGTCCGGCACGCGCGCCGAGCACGTAGCCGACGCCGAGGCCGACGACCAGAAGGATCTTCCCTCGCATGTTGTCTCCAATTCGTAGGTGGTCTGAGTCCACCTTTACCCGGAGGCCCCTCACTTGGAAAGTTCTTCAAGCCAACGTTCAGACTCACGGAGGGCGTGCGACACCACATTGGCGAGCCCCGTGCCCGCGACGGTCTCGCCGACGACCGGGTAGCCGCGGTCCGTTCCGGCGGGCGGGCGCGTCCACTCGACGGCGTCGGCACCGAGCACCGCGGATGCCGGCAGCTCGACGCCGAGCAGCGTCGAGGCATCCGTGCGCGCGAGCTCGAACAGGTCCTCGTTCTTCTCGAACCGGTCCGGGTCGAAGGAGAGGCGCAACACGTGCCGGCCGCCGGCGCGCGAGGCGAGCCACGGCCACTTCGCGGTGGAGTGGGTCAGCGCCTTCGCGCGCACGCCCGGGGCATCCGGATGCACGAGCACGCCCGTTCCGCGCGGAGCAGCGTCGAGCTCGGGGGCGTCGACGACGAGGGTCACGAGGGCGATGCGCGTTCCCATGACGCCCATCGCGGGTCCGGCCGCGACCACGAGGTCGGCGTGCTGCGCGACCCCGCCGACGAGCACGCTCTGCGGCTTGATCGCCCACGCGCGGCTGCCGGTGCGCACCTCGACGCCGCGGCGCTCGAGGTCGGTGGCGAGCTCCTCGACGAGGCGGAACATGCCGCCGTCGATGCCGGCGACCGCCGTGCCGGCGGGGCTGTTCTCGCGCTGCTTGGCGACCGCGGCGGCCAGCGAGCCGTTCTGCACGAGCCCCTCACGCAGACCGGGTGCGACGCGGTCGAGCGGGAGATCGTTCGGATGCTGCGAGTGCACCCCGAACACGATCGGGGTGACGAGCCGTTCGAGCAGCTCGGCGCCCATGCGCACGCGCACGAGGTCGCCGAGCGTCTCGACGTCGGCGCCGATGCGGCGGTCGAGTGTCGCGTCCTCGGCGGCGCGGTTGGCGGCGTCCTGCCCGATCACGGCCACGACGTCGGGAGCCAGCGGGTCGGCGGGGATGCCGTACACGCTCGTCGCGGGCAGCTTCACCGGGCGGCCGTCGGCGTCGTGCAGCCAGCTGCCGAGCTCGGCGGGCAGCACGGTGGTCAGCCCGAGGGAGTGCGCGAGGCGCGCGACGGAGTCGTTGCGGGTGGCGAAGCTCTCGGCGCCGGCGTCGAGATCGATGCCCGCGACAGTGTGCTTGGCGACGGTACCGCCGAGGCGGTCGGATGCCTCGAACACGCGCACGTCGACGTCGCCGCGCGCGAGCTGCCGGGCGGTGACGAGGCCCGCCACTCCCCCGCCGACGACGATCGCGGTCTTCTGGAACACCTCGGGCATGTCAGGCTCCGTGCGCGAGGGCGACGATGCGGGTGAGCACGTCGGGATCGGTCTCCGGGGGCACGCCGTGACCCAGGTTGAGTACGTGCGCGGGGGCCTCGCGGCCGCGGTCGAGCACGTCCCGGACGTGTGCGGCGAGCACCGGCCAGGGGGCGGCGAGCAGGGCGGGGTCGATGTTCCCCTGCAGCGGGGTCGTTCCGCCGAGGCGGCGGTTCGCCTCGTCGAGCGGAAGGCGCCAGTCGACGCCGATGGTGTCGGCGCCGATGCCCTTCATCTCGGGCAGGATCTCGCTCGACCCCACGCCGAAGTGCACAGTCGGCACGCCGGTGTCGATCACGTGGCGCAGCGCCCGCTTGGAGTGCGGCGCGACCCGCTTGAGGTAGTTCTGCTTCGACAGCGAGCCGACCCAGGAGTCGAAGAGCTGCGCTGCGCTCGCGCCGGCGTCGACCTGGGCGCGGAGGAACTGCCCCGTGACATCCGCTGCCCAGTTCAGCAGCGCCGCCCAGGTGTGCGGGTCGGAGTACATGAGGGTGCGGGCGGCGAGGTGCTCCTTCGACGGACCGCCCTCGACGAGGTAGGCCGCGAGCGTGAAGGGGGCGCCGGCGAAACCGATCAGCGGGGTCGACCCGAGCTCGGCGACGGTCTGCGAGACCGCCTGCCGGATCGGATCGAGCGCCTCCGGGTCGAGCGGACGCAGCGCCGTCACGTCGAGGGCCGTGCGGATGGGCTTCGCGAGCACCGGACCGCGGCCGGGCACGATGTCGACGTCGACCCCCGCGAGCTTCAGCGGCACGACGATGTCGGAGAAGAAGATGGCCGCGTCGACCTGGTGGCGGCGCACGGGCTGCAGGGTGATCTCGGTCGCAACATCCGGGGTCAGGCAGGCCTCGAGCATGCCCTGGCCCTCGCGGAGCGCCCGGTACTCGGGCAGCGAACGCCCGGCCTGACGCATGAACCAGACGGGCTGACGCTCGGGTCGGTCACCGCGGTAGGCGCGGACGAGGGGCGCCGCGGTCGTGCGCCCGTCGACGAGGGGATGGTCGGGCGGGAGGATCACGGTTTCCAGCGTACGGGGACGAGGGTGGACGGATGCCGACGGTGTCGGTGCCCGGATGGTTCACATCCCTGTGGTAAGGGTGCCCTCGGCTGCGCCGATTACTACAAGCTCGTAGAATTGGACGGTGCTCGTGTGTTTGACCGCGAATCATCGCAACGCCAGCTTCGACCTCCTCGAGAAGCTGTCGGTCGGCGCACCCGGAGCCGCTCCCGCGCTCGTCGAGGGCAGCGACGCCGTCTCCGGCGCCGTCGTGCTCGCCACCTGCAACCGCTTCGAGGCCTACCTCGACGTCGCCGAGCCGCTCTCGCACGAGGTCGCGGCCGTCGACCGCGTCGTGAAGGTCGTCAGCGACGCGAGCGGCGTCGACGCGGCCGAGCTGCGCGAGTCGGTCAACGTGCTGACCGGTGACGCCGTCGCCGAGCACCTGTTCGCCGTGTCATCCGGTCTCGAGTCCGTCGTCGTCGGCGAGGACGAGATCGCCGGTCAGGTGAAGCGCTCCCTGCTCGCAGCACGCGAGTCGGGCACCACCTCGAGCAACCTCGAGCGGCTGTTCCAGAGAGCGTCGCGCACCTCGCGCGGCGTCAAGACCCGCACCGCCCTCGGCGGGGCCGGCCGCTCGCTCGTGCGCCTGGGCCTCGAGCTCGCGTCGAGCCGCATCCGCGACTGGGCGGACACGTCCGTGCTGCTCGTCGGCACCGGCCAGTACGCCGCGACCACCGTGGCGGCGCTCCGCGACCGCGGGGTCGAGCGCATCACCGTCTTCTCCCCCTCCGGCCGCGCCCCCCGCTTCGCGCTCAAGCACGGCATCACCGCGGTGACGAGCCTCCCCGGCGGGATCGCCGCGGCCGACGTCGTGATCACCTGCACCTCGGCGCAGAACCCAGTCGTCACCCCGGCCACGATGCCGGCCGCCGGGCGCACGCTCGTCATCGACCTCGGCCTGCCCCGCAACGTCGACCCCGCCGTCGCCACCCTCCCCGACGTGCAACTGCTCGACCTCGAGACCATCCGCCTGCACGCCCCGCTGCCCGAGCTGCGCGCCGCGACCGAGGCCCGCGAGATCGTCGGATCGGCCGCCGCCGAGTTCGCCGCCGCCACCGCCGACGCCAAAGTCTCCGGCTCCGTCACCGCGCTGCGACAGCACATGATGGACACCCTCGACGCCGAGATCGCCCGCGCCCGCAGCCGCGGCGACTCGTCCGAGAAGACCGAGCAGGCCCTGCGCCACCTCGTGTCGGTGCTCCTGCACACCCCGTCGGTGCGCGCCCGCGAACTCGCCCGCGAGGGCGACGCCGGCCGCGTCGAGGACGCGATCGAGGCCCTCTTCGGGCTGCACCCCGTGACCCGCCACGAGGTCGCGCGCACGGACGACGCCGCCGCGGGCTGAGGCCCCCTTCCCAGCACGCGGGTAGCCCGCGCAGCGGGCGTATCGAGACCTGCGCGCCCCTCGTGGATCGATGACGGAGGCGTTCTTGGGCTGACGCGTCGACATCCGACCTGTGCCCGCGGTTTCGCCTCCGTTATCGACGTAACGGATGACCCGGGGCGCCGCGTCCAGCTCGCCCAGCCCCGGGGACGGGCCTAACGGAGGAGAAATCGGCGCTCGCCGGTCCGAAACCGACCGGATCGGGCTGTTTCTCCTCCGTTAGGGCACGCCCACGAGTGCGAGGGTCTCGGTACGGCGGCTGCGCCGCCTACTCGACCGCTGGGAGACGGGGCCGCCGGAGCCCCTAGTGCACGTGCTCCAGCAGCTCCGAGCCGAGGGTGCGCATCGCCTCGAGCACGCGGAGGCGCGTGGGGAGGCTGCCGTCGGTGAAGCGCACCGTGACCGCGTAAGCCACGGCGCCGCGGCTGCCGCGCAGCAGGCCCGCCTCGCTGCGGAGTCCCGTGTCGGTGCCGGTCTTGTTGACGAGCGACAGTCCGTGGTCGGCGAACCGGTGGGCGAGGGGGTCGAGGCCGAAGGCACTCGCGACCATCGACAGGTCCATGTTGAGCCCGAGCCATCCGATCACGCGCTGGCTGGTCACCGGGTCGACGATCTCGCCCTTCGAGAGGGCGGCGAAGAGCCAGCTGAGCTCGGCGGTCGATCCGAGGGAGAGCTGCGGCGCGTCATCCGGCCCCCGCTCGTCGCGCACGAGGTCGAGCAGCGCGGTGCGCGAGAGCCCGAGCGACTCGGCGCGCTTGCGCACCGCCTCGAGGCCGATCTGCCCGAGCAGCACGTTCGTCGCGAGGTTGTCGCTGGTCGAGGCGACGAGCACCGCGAGGTCGGCCACCGGCAGGGCGGGCACCTGCAGGTGCTGCCAGATCCCCGAGTCGCCGACCTCGTCGACGGGAGCGCGGTCGAGCACCGTGAGGTCGGAGATGCGGCCGGCGGTCATGCGCGCCGAGAGCTCCACGAGCAGCAGCACCTTGCCGACCGACGCGGTGGGCAGCGTGATGCGGTCGTCGATCGAGAGCAGCTGCTCGCCCGACTCGACGTCGAGCACGCTCGCCGAGACGGATGCCCCGGAGTACGCCACCTCGCCCAGCGCCTCGAAGCTCCCCGTGAACCGTCCGCCGACGAGCTGACCGCGATGCCGGCCGTCGCGGGGACGGCGCAGGCGGTCGCGGCGCAAGGGTCCCGAAGAGGAGGCTCCGACGCCTACCAGATCGTCACCCGCTCCGCCGGCGGAAGCCACAGAGCATCCCCCTCCGTCACGTCGAAGGCGTCGTAGAACTCGTCGATGTTGCGCACGATCTGGTTGCACCGGAACTCGTTGGGCGAGTGCGGGTCGATCGAGAGCAGGCGGATGACCTCCTCGTCGCGCGACTTCTGCTGCCAGGCCTGCGCCCACGACAGGAAGAAGCGCTGGGCGGCGGGCAGCCCGTCGACGACCGGGGGCTCCTCGCCGTGCAGCGACAGCAGGTACGCCTTCCACGCGATCGCGAGACCGCCGAGGTCGCCGATGTTCTCGCCGATCGTGAGCGCGCCGTTGACGTGGTGGTCGGGCACCTGCTTCGGGGCGAGGGCGTCGTACTGCGCGATGAGCGACTTGGTGCGCTGCTCGAACGCGGCGCGGTCCTCGTCGGTCCACCAGTCGGTGAGCTTGCCGTCGCCGTCGTACTTCGAGCCCTGGTCGTCGAAGCCGTGGCCGATCTCGTGGCCGATCACGGCCCCGATCGCGCCGTAGTTCGCGGCCGCGTCGCGGGTCTCGTCGAAGAACGGGAACTGCAGGATCGCGGCCGGGAAGACGATCTCGTTGAAGCCGGGGTTGTAGTACGCGTTGATCGTCTGGGGCGTCATGAACCACTCGTCGCGGTCGATCGGTTTGCCGATCTTGCCGAGCTCGCGGTGGAACTCGAACTCGTTCACGCGGCGCACGTTGCCGAGCAGGTCGGTCGCGTCGGCCTCGAGCGCGGAGTAGTCGCGCCACTTGACCGGGTAGCCGATCTTCGGGGTGAACTTCTCGAGCTTGTCGAGGGCACGGGCGCGGGTCTCCTCGCCCATCCACTCGAGTCCGTCGATGCTCTGCCGGTACGCCTCGATGAGGTTCGCGACGAGTGAGTCCATCGCCTCCTTCGCGGATGCCGGGAAGTGCCGCTCCACGTAGATGCGCCCGACGGCCTCGCCCATGGCGTGCTCGACGAAGCCGACACCGCGCTTCCATCGGGCGCGCAGCTCGGGGGTGCCGGTGAGGGTGCGGCCGTAGAAGTCGAAGTTCGCCTCGACGAACGCGTCGCTGAGGTACGGCGCGAGCGAGCGGACGACCTGCCAGCGCAGCCAGTCCTTCCACGCGTCGAGGTTCGCCACGTCGAGCGCCGCGGTCAGCCCGTTGAGGAAGCTCGGCTGGCGGAGCACGACCTCGTCGAGGGCGCCGGCGGGCACGTCGAGGCCGCGGAGCCAGGCGCCGAGGTCGACGGGCGCGGCGGCATCCGTCACCTGCTGCCACGTGCGCAGGTTGTAGGTCGCGCTCGAGTCGCGGCTTCGCACGTTGTCCCAGTGGGCGCCCGCGAGCAGGGTCTCGAGCTCCATGACGCGGGCGGCGCGCTCGGCCGCGTCGGGGAGCCCGGCGAGCGTGAACATGCGCTCGACGAAGGGCGGGTACTTGTCGCGCACGGGCGCGAGACGCTCCTCGCGGTAGTACGACTCGTCGGGCAGGCCGAGGCCCGCCTGTTCGAGCAGCACGAGGTAGCGGTCGGGGTCGCCGGGGTCGTTGTCGACGAAGGCGCCGTAGAAGCCGCCGATGCCCTGACGCTCGAGCACGCCGACGGTCTCGAGCAGCGAGGGGATGTCGGTGACCGCGTCGACCTGCGCGAGCAGCGGTTCGAGCGGGGCGGCGCCGAGCGCCTCGATGCGCTCGGTGTCCATGAAGCTCGCGTAGAGCTCGCCGAACTTGCGCTGCTCGGTGCCGGGCTCGGCGCCCTGCGCCTCCTCGATGATCGCGCGGACGGCCTTCTCGGCCTCCTCGGCGAGCTGGTAGAAGGAGCCGTAGCGCGCCTTGTCGTCGGGGATGCGCGTGCGCTCGATCCACCTGCCGTTGACGTGCCGGAACAGGTCGTCCTGCGGGCGGACCTGCGGGTCGAGTTCGTTCAGATCGATGCCGGAAGCCGAGTTCGCAGTCACGAGGATCTAGCCTACGGCGGCAACCTGCGCCCGCCAGTAGGCACGAAGGGCGCGTTACAGCGACTAGGCCGGAACGGCCGCGCCGCTACTGCGAGAGCCGGATGAGGGCGAGCAGCGCCTGCCCGTAGGCCTCGGCCGCGCTGACCTGCTCGAACGCGCGCTCCTCACCGCCGATCTGCGCGGTCACGCGGTAGAGGCCGTTCTCGTCGAGCTCGAGCGATCGGAACGCGGTGCGCAGCAGGTCGCGCAACTGGTGCTCCTGCGGCATCCAGACGGCGTCGCCGAGCGACACCGAGTCGAGGGCCCACTCGGTCGTGCCGTTGAACCCGAGCACGGTGCCGGTCGGGTAGGTGTGCGCCTCGATCGTCATGTCGCTGACCGTGAAGACGTCCGCGTCGAAGGTCGGCCGGTCGATGATGAACCGGTCGCCCGACTGCGGCTTCCACACGAGGCCCGCGCGGCGCAGCTCGCGGGCGAGTTCGGTCGAGATCACTTGGTCGACGTGGCCTCGGGAGTCATGACGAGGATGACCCGGTCGGCGGCATCCGGCGGCGGCGCCTCGCTCGAACCGGAGTAGCGGCGCTCGAGCTCCTGATAGAAAGCGCCGGTCGGGTCGTCGACGATCTCGCTCAGCCGGCCGCGCACCTCGAGGTAGCGGTACTCGTCGTCCGGATCGACGACGGAGATCGTCATGGCCGGGTTCTCCTGCAGGTTGCGGAACTTGCCGCGCTTGCGCGTGTGCGTGAACCGCACGTTCTCGCCGTCGAAGAGGAACCACATCGGGTTGACGTGCACGAGCCCGTCGGGCCGCACGGTGCCGAGGTGGGCGATGTTCGCCCCTTCCAGGAGATTGCGGTGGGAGTCGGGGATCGTCGCCATGCTTCTCACCATAAGGACCGCGGATGCCTCGAGGCTGGGTTGTCGGCCAGTGCACCGTTAGCGTTGAGCCACCGCTCTCGATCGAGGAAGTCCTCCCCCGTGTCATCCACGCTCTCCCAGCCGCGCGTCTCCGCCTGGCGCACCGCCGTCTTCGTGATCTTCGCCCTCAACGGCATCGCCACCGGCACCTGGGTGTCGCGCACCCCGGCGGTGCGCGAGGGCCTCGGCATCGGCAACTCCGAGCTCGGCGTGCTCATCGCGTCGCTCTCGGTCGGCGCCGTCGTCGGCCTGATCGCGTCGAGTCACGTGCTCGCCTGGCTCGCCCCGCGGCGCACGCTCTTCGTGATGATGACCGCGCTGTCGCTCGCGCTCGCGCTCGTCGGCATCGCCACCGGGGTGGGGTCGTTCGCGCTCGCCGCGGCCGGCATGGTGCTGTTCGGCTTCTCGACGGGCATCGCGGATGTCGCGCAGAACGTCGAGGGCGCCGGGGTCGAGGTCGCCAGCGGGCGCACGATCATGCCGCTGTTCCACGCGCTCTGGAGCATCGGCACCGTCATCGGTGCGGGCGGCGGCACGCTCGCCTCGGCGATCGAGCTGCCCCTCGCGGTGCACGCGAGCATCGTCGCCGCCGTCGTGCTCGTCGGCAGCCTCGCGGTCGTGCGGAACACCCGCTCCGTGATCGAGGAGGAGCACGCGGACGGCGGCAAGTCCGGCGGTCTCGCCGCGCGTCTGTCGATCTGGCTCGAACCGCGCACGCTGCTCATCGGCGTCGTGGTGCTCGGCTTCGCGTTCGCGGAGGGGTCGGCGAACGACTGGCTCGCGATCGCGATGGTCGACGGCCACGGCGTCGAGGAGGAGTTCGCGGCCGGCACCTTCACCGTCTTCGCCGTCGCGATGACCGTCGGCCGGGTCGCCGGCATCTGGGTGCTCGACCGCTTCGGGCGGGTGCGCGTGCTCGCGGCATCGGCGGTGCTCGCGATCATCGGCCTCGCGGTCGTCATCGTCGCGCCGAACCCCGCCATCGCGATCGTCGGCAGTGTGCTGTGGGGCCTCGGCGCGTGCCTCGGTTTCCCCGTCGGCATGTCGGCGGCGTCGGATGACCCGGCGCGCGCGGCCGCGCGAGTGAGCGCCGTCGCGACGATCGGCTACTTCGCGTTCCTCGTCGGCCCGCCCGTCATCGGCGTGCTGAGCGACGGCGTCGGCATCCTCAACGCGCTGCTGCTCGTGCTCGGCCTCATCGCCCTCGCCGGACTCTGCGTGCGCGCGGTGCGTCCGCCGGCCGCCGCCGTCACGGAGCAGCACGCGGGGCACTAGCCCGCGAGAGCGCGCAGATCGACGCATCCGCGCGCTCTTCGGTCCGTTCGCGCGCTCTCGGTGCGGCACGGACTCGACCCCGCCCGGCACTGCTGGCACGCTGAGGGGATGGCCGGTATCGACGTATCCGTGGTGTCCGTCTTCCCCGATGAGCAGGGGGCGCACGGCAACCCGCTCGGGATCGTGACCAACCGCATCGCCACGGCGGGGCGCGAGCAGGAGCTCGCCGCGCTGCTCGGCTTCAGCGAGACCGTCTTCGTCGACAGCGTCGAGGGCGGCCGCGCCACGATCCGGATCTTCACCCCCGCCGCGGAGCTGCCCTTCGCCGGGCACCCCACCGTGGGCACCGCGTGGTGGCTGAGCTGGCGCGGCACCCCCGTCCAGGCGCTCGACGCGCCGGCCGGCACGGTGACGGTGCGCACCGAGGGCGACCTGGTGCACGTGACCGCGCGGCCGGAGTGGGCGCCCGAGTTCGCGTGGCATCCGTACGCCACCGTCGCCGAGGTCGACGAGCTCGACCCGACGTGGTTCGACACGGGCTCGCACTACGCCTACGCGTGGGTCGACGAAGACGCGGGCGTCGTGCGCTCGCGGATGTTCTCGCCGGAGCTCGGGGTGCCCGAGGACGAGGCGACCGGCGCGGCCGCCGTGCGGCTCACGGCGCTGCTCGGCCGCGACCTCGAGATCCGCCAGGGCGAGGGCTCCCGCCTGTTCACGCGGCTGCTGCCCGACGGCTCGGTCGAGCTCGGCGGGCGCACGGTGGTCAATGAGTCCCGCGTAATCACCCTGCCCTGACCGTCGAGGGCGCCGGCGCCGTTTAGGCTCGTCCGGTGCGTCTCGTCATCGCCCGTTGCTCCGTCGACTACGCCGGGCGTCTGAGCGCTCATCTGCCGCTCGCGACCCGGCTGCTCATGCTCAAGGCCGACGGCAGCGTGCTCGTGCACTCCGACGGGGGCTCGTACAAGCCGCTCAACTGGATGAGCCCGCCCTGCACGCTCACGGTCATGGACCCCGACGACGACCAGCGGGAGATCGGCGTCACCGAGGTGTGGCGCGTCGCTCAGGCGAAGACCGCCGACCTGCTCGTCGTGTCGATCCACGAGGTGCTGCACGACAGCGCCCACGAGCTCGGCATCGACCCGGGCCTCGTCAAGGACGGCGTCGAGGCGCACCTGCAGAAGCTGCTCGCGGAGCAGATCGAGCTACTCGGCGACGGTCACCGCCTCGTGCGCCGCGAGTACATGACGGCGATCGGGCCCGTCGACATTCTTGCGACGGATGCCTCGGGCCGCAGCGTCGCGGTCGAGATCAAGCGCCGCGGCGACATCGACGGCGTGGAGCAGCTGACCCGCTACCTCGAGCTGATGAACCGCGACCCGCTGCTCGCCCCGGTCGAGGGCGTCTTCGCCGCACAGGAGATCAAGCCGCAGGCGCGCACCCTCGCCGAAGACCGCGGCATCCGCTGCCTCGTGCTCGACTACGACGCGATGCGCGGGCTCGACGACTCCGAGTCGCGGCTCTTCTAGGCCCGGCCGGGGGACGAGGAAAGCTCGACTGCTAGGCATCCGGTTCCCCCGCGCGCCTATAGTGACGGCATGAAGCCCTGGTCAGCGATTCTCTTCGACCTGGACGGGACGATCGCCGACAGTGCGCCGGGGATCACCTCGTCCCTCGCGCACACCTTCGAGACGCTGGGCCTGCCGGTGCCCTCGCCGGCGGAGCTCGTGAAGTACGTCGGCCCGCCGCTGCTCGAGGCGTTCGAGGAGTTCGAGGGCTTCACGCGCGATCAGGCCGAGCGCGCGCTGCAGATCTACCGGGCGCACTACTACGAGAAGGGTGCCCTCGACTCGACGATCTTCCCCGGCATGCCAGAGGTGCTCGCGGCGGTGCACGACGCGGGCATCCCGACCTCGCTCGCGACGTCGAAGCCGGAGTACCCGGCGACGATGATCCTCGACCACGCCGGCCTGACCGGCTACCTCGACATCATCACGGGCGCCTCGGAGGACGAGGTGCGCAGCGCGAAGAAGGACGTCGTCGAGGAGGCCCTCCGCCGGCTGCGGGCCCGAGGAGTCGACCTGTCGAATCCCGTGCTCATCGGCGACCGCCACCACGACGTCGAGGGTGCCGCGGTGCACGGCGTGCCGACGATCTTCGTCGAGTGGGGCTACGGCTCCCCCGCGGAGCAGGTGGGCGCGGTCGACGTGGTGAGCACGCCGTCCGAGCTCGCGGATGCCCTGGGCGTCGCGCTCGAGGAGAAGCCCGCCGCCTGACCGCGGGCGGTCGCCCGCCCGGGTACCCTGAGGACATGGACCGCATCTACAAGGCGATCGCGGCGGTCGGCCTTCTGATCCTCGTGGGGATCGGCCTCATCCTCGTGCCGTCGTCGCTGCTGCTCATCGGCACCTCGATCTTCAACCAGGGCTCGATCGACCTCGGCCACTAGGCCCCGTTAGCGGGCGACCCGGTCGACGATCCTGCCGAATACACCGGGCACCGCGAGCATCGCGGGCACGAGCAGCGGTCGCAGCGGCGACGTCGCCAGCACGACCAGCTGATTCGTGAGGATGCGGAACTCGCGGGTGTCCCGCGCCCAGGCCCGCTCGTAGCGGCGCAGATCGCCGGCCGTGATCGCCGCGATGGCCGAGCGCGCCTGCGCCATCCCGACGCGCAGCCCCTCGCCGGTGATGGCGTCGGTGTAGCCGGACGCGTCGCCCACGAGGGCGGCCCGGCCGCGCACCCGGTGCGTCGTCTCCTGGCGTAGTGGCCCCGCTCCGCGGAGCGACGTGACCGGCTCGGCGCCGTCGAGGTGACGCATGATGCGCGGGAACGTCGTCAGCTCCTCGTCGAAGTCGATGCCCTGCGGTCCGAGCAGGTTGATGCCGACGGTGCGTTCGTCGACGGGGGTGATGTACGCCTCGGCGCGCCGGCCGAAGTGCACCTCCACGGTGTCGGTCCACGGCTCGACCGCGAAGTGCCGCCGCAGTCCGTAGCGGCGCCGCTCGTCGGGGATCCGCTTCGGCGACTCCAGCCCGAGGCGCCGGCGCACCGTGCTGTGCAGGCCGTCGCAGGCGAGGAGGTGCCGCGCGGTGACATCCGCCGCCCGCACGGTGTCGCCGTCGAACTCGACGTCGTCGACGCGGCCCTCGAGGCGGGTCACTCCGAGCTCGTCGGCGCGCGCGCTCAGTGCCTCGTGCAGCGCGAGCCGCCGCACCCCACGACCCTCGACCCCGTTGAAGCGGTGCTCGAGCATCCGCTCGCCGTCGAGGTACCGGATGCCGCGCAGCGGCCGGCCGGGCGGATCGATCCCGAGCCGTCGGGCCGCGGCGAGCGCGCCGGGCATCAGCCCCTCGCCGCACGCCTTGTCGATCGGGCCGCTGCGCCGCTCGACGACCGTCGCGCTGAGCCCGGCCAGCCGGGCCTCGATCGCGGTCGCGAGCCCGATCGGCCCGCCGCCCACGACGAGGACGTCGACAGTCACCGCCGCGGTCCCACCTCGGTGCCGGAGGCCTCGCGCAGGGCGCGCTCCTCGAGCGGGATGCGGAAGCCGAAGAGCAGCACCGCGTTCAGCACCGTGAAGGCGATCGCGGTGATCCACGCGTTGTAGACCAGCGGCAGCGCGATGCCCTCGACGATGACGACGAGGTAGTTCGGGTGCGGGAGGAAGCGGTAGGGGCCGCGCGCCGACAGGGTCATGCCCGGTTGCACGATGACGCGGGTGTTCCAGTACTCGCCGAGGGAGTGGATGCACCAGTAGCGCAGCAGCTGGCAGGCGATCGCGATGACGAGCAGGGGCACCCCGGTCCACGGCGTGAACTCGCGGTTGAGTGCGATCGGCTCGATGAGGCAGCCGAGCAGCAGCGCCGTGTGCAGCGGGATCATGAACGCCATCTGCCCGCGGCCGTACTCGCGCCCGCCACGGCCGATGACGATCGCGGCGTGCCGCCGCGAGATCACCATCTCGACGAGGCGTTCGACGCCCGTCGCGAGGATGAACAGCACCCAGAGGATCACGCGGCGCCCTCCAGCACCGGAGCGGCGGGCAGTGCGGCCGCGGCGTCCCACTCGAGCAGGACGAGCTCGGCCGTGACGCCGGGCCCGAGCGCGAAGAGCAGCCCGCGGGTGCCCAGCGGCTGCTCGAGCATGTCGGCGAGCACGTGCAGCACGGCGCTCGAGGAGAGGTTGCCGGCCCGCGCGAGCAGGTCCCAGCTCGGCTGCAGCGCGGAGTCGGGGATCGCGAGCGACCGCGCGAAGGCCTCGAGCACGCGCGGCCCGCCGGGGTGCGCGACGTACGCGGTGACCTCGTCGCGGTCGATGCCGTTGGCGGCGAGCAGCCCCGAGACATCCGTCTCGAAGTGCGCGTCGACGACGGCGGGGACCCCGGCGCCGAGCACGATCGAAAAGCCGCTGCCGCCGACGTCCCAGCCGATGACGTCCATCGTGTCGGGGTAGAGCGAACTGCGGGTGTCGACGATGCGGGGGCCGCGGGCGGCCGGATGCTGGTCGCCCGTGACGACGACGGCGGAGGCGCCGTCACCGAACAGGCCGCTCGCGACGAGGTTCGCGACGCTGTCGTCCTGCCGCTGGATCGTGAGCGAGCACAGCTCGACGCTGAGCAGCAGGGCGACCTCGCCGGGGTGCCCCTCGAGGTAGTCGTGCACGCTGCGGAGGCCGGAGGCGCCCGCGACACAGCCGAGCCCGAAGCTCGGCACGCGCTTGACGTCGGGCCGGAAGCCCACCCGCGGCACGAGAAGGGCGTCGAGCGACGGGGCGGAGATCCCGGTGACGGAGGTGAAGAAGATGTGGTCGACGTCGGTGGCCGCGAGGCCGGCCTTGTCGAGGGCGTCGGCGGTCGCCTCCTCGAGCAGCTCGAGTCCGACGCGGATGAACGTGTCGTTCGCCCGGTGGAAGTCGCGCAGCTCGCGGTACTCGCCGAGCGGCAGTGCGAGATGCCGTCGCTCGACGCCGGCGCCCCGGTGCATCCGCTGCAGCACGGCGAGCTTCGAGGCGTCGCCGGAGAGGAGCGGACCGATCTCCGCGGTGATCTCGTCCTGGGCGTACGAGAAGCGCGGCAGCACCGCGGAGACGGCGGCGATTCTCGACATGGCCGGAACATAACACGGTCATGCTGCAGGCGTCCGGGGTGCGCCGGCGCCCTGTGCGAGCGGACTGTGGAGACGGACGAGCTCCGCCCGGGTGGGGAGGAGCGGGCGGCCCGCGACCTCGAGCCTCTATCGTGGCCGAATGACCGATCTCGGCCTTCCGACGCTGCGTTCCGCCGGCGCGCACGCGGGGGTCGGGGGTGCACGTCTCGTCGGCGTGACCGGTCGGCCGGACACCCCTCTGCTCGTCGATCGCTTCGGCCGGGTCGCCCGCGACCTGCGGGTGTCGGTCACCGAGAAGTGCTCGCTGCGCTGCACCTACTGCATGCCGGCCGAGGGCCTGCCGCCGATCGCGCGCTCCGAGCTGCTGACCGCCGCCGAGATCGCGCGGCTCATCGGGCTCGGCGCCCGCGACCTCGGCCTGCGCGAGGTGCGCTTCACCGGCGGCGAGCCGCTCATGCGGCACGACCTCGCCGAGATCGTGGCGCTCAGCAAGGCGGCCGCCCCCGGCATCCGGATCGCCCTCACGACCAACGGGATCGGCCTGGACAAGCGGATCGGCGAGCTCGTCGACGCCGGCCTCGACCGCGTGAACGTGTCGCTCGACACGGTGAACCGCGACCACTTCGCCGCTCTGACCCGCCGCGACCGGCTGCCGGCAGTGCTCGCGGGGATCCGCGCGGCGGCGGACGCCGGCCTCACCCCGCTCAAGGTCAACGCCGTGATGATGCGACAGACGCTCGCCGGCGCCCCCGAGCTGCTGGCGTGGGCGCTCGCCGAGGGCGTGTGGCTGCGCTTCATCGAGCAGATGCCGCTCGACGCCGATCGCACCTGGCTGCGCGACAACATGGTGACCGCGGAGGAGCTGCTCGCGGTGCTGCGCGAGCGCTTCGATCTCGAGGAGGTCGGCCGCGAGGACCCGTCGGCGCCCGCCGAGGAGTGGCTCGTCGACGGCGGGCCGCTCACCGTGGGCATCATCGCGTCGGTGACGCGCAGCTTCTGCGCCGACTGCGACCGCACGCGCATCACGGCCGAGGGCACGGTGCGCTCGTGCCTGTTCGGCGACGACGAGACCGACCTCAAACAGGTGCTGCGCGGCGGCGGCAGCGACGAGGAGCTCGCAGCGCTCTGGCGCGGAGCGATGTGGACGAAGCAGGCGGGCCACGGCATGGACGCCGCGACATTCGCGCCACCGACCCGGACGATGGGAGCGATCGGTGGCTGACGTTCTCGTGCGCTACTTCGCCGCCGCGGCCGATGCGGCCGGGCGCGAGGAGGAGACCGTCTCACTGCCCGAGGGCGCGACGACGGGCGACCTCAAGCGCCTGCTCGTCGAGCGCTACGGCGACGAGATGGCACGCGTGTTCCGCTCCGGGTCGCTGCTGGTCGACGGTCGCGCGACGCGTGATGAGCACGTGCCGCTCGGCGCGAGGGCCGACGTACTGCCGCCCTTCGCCGGCGGCTGAGCGAACGTCGCCTGGGACGGCACGTGTCCCGGACAGCAGAAAGCCCGGGCCTTTCCGGCCCGGGCTCCCCACAGGTGCTGAACGATCAGCCCTTGAAAACGTCTTTGATCTTCTCACCGGCCTGCTTGAGGTCGGCCTTGTCCTGCTGGGCCTGACCCTCGGCCTTCGTGTCGGGGTCGTTCGTCAGGTTGCCCCATGCCTCCTTGGCCTGACCGCCGAGCTTCTCGCCGGTGTTCTGAGCCTTGTCATCGGTACCCATAGGCAACTCCCTTCGATCGGAACTGGTCTTCGACGCTACGCCTCCGCCCCCGCAAGGGGAGCGCTTTTCAGCAGCCTCTCCGGCAACGCTCACCCGACACGCCGGACCGGACCCCCTCTCACTGGGGCCTGTCGCGACCTTCAGGCGTTGGTTGAAACTTGGGTGATCAAGAAAGGCCAGGTCATGTCGATCATCAGCAGCGCTCCGCTGCCCACCGTCGCCGTCCTCCACTCGGCGACCGTCACGGATTCCCGCGTGGATCTCCTCCTCGCTTGGAACGGGGACGAACTCGTCCTCCGCAACGTCGGCCGTAAGGCCGCCCGCGACCTGACGCTCGACGTGCCCTTCGGCCACTCCCTGTCGATCGCGCGTCTAAAGCGCCGCGCGCAGCAGGTCGTCGCCGAGCCCGGACAGCACGCCGTGCTCGCCGATGTCGGCGTGGTCTTCGTCGACTGGACCCACCCCGACGGCTCCCGGCGCGCGACCGCGCTGCGCGTGCCGCCGGTGCCCGCGCGCCTGTCCGTCGGCCTCGCGGCCTAGACCGCGCGCCTGGCCCCGGCCGCCGTCCCGTCCTAGCCTGGGCACGACGGAAGGAGCGAGGATGCTGCGGGTCGGATCGATCGTGCTCCGCGTCGAAGACCTCGGCCGGCAGGCCGAATTCTGGTCGAAGGCGCTCGACTACGTGCCGCGCGAACCCATCACGCCCGACACGGACTTCCTGCTGCTGCGGCCGAAGCACGGCGGCGGACCGAACGTGTCGCTCGACACGATGCGCTCCGAGGTGCACGTGCCGCCGCGCATCCACCTCGACCTCTACGCCGACGACCAGCAGGCCGAGGTCGACCGGTTGAAGACGCTCGGCGCGACCGAGGTGCAGTGGAGCGGACGCCCCGTCGACGCGGACTACGTGATCCTCGCCGACCCCGAGGGCAACCGCTTCTGCGTGATCGACGCCGCCTGAGCCCGCCCTAGACTCCCGAGCATGACCGCGCCCGGCCCTCGACCCGGCGCCGCCGAGCGCCTCGCGCGGATGGTGCAACTGCCCACCGTCTCGGCCGAACTCGCTGAACGCGGCCTCGCCGACTTCGAGCGGTTCCGGATGCTGCTGGGCGAGCTGTACCCGCTCGTGACCGAGCACCTCGAGCTCGAGCAGGTCACGGAGCTGGGCCTGCTCTACCGCTGGCGCGGAAGCGGCGGCGGCGACCCGCTCGTGCTCATGGCGCACTTCGACGTGGTGCCCGCAGCGGAGCGCGACGGCTGGCGCGTGCCGCCCTTCGAGGGCCGCATCGCGGACGGCGCCGTGTGGGGCCGCGGCACCCTCGACGACAAGGGCCCGCTGCTCGTCATCCTCGAGGCCGTCGAGAACCTGCTCGCCGAGGGCTTCGTGCCGCCCCGCGACGTCTACCTCTCCTTCGGCGGCGACGAGGAGAGCCACGGCGCGGCCGCCCGCGCGATCTCCGACCTGCTGCACGAGCGCGGGATCGTGCCGTGGCTCGTGCTCGACGAGGGCGGCGCCGTCGTCGACGCACCGCTGCCTTTCGTGCGCGTGCCGGCCGCGATGATCGGCGTCGGGGAGAAGGGCGTGCTCACGGTGCGCCTGAGCGCCCGCAGCGACGGCGGGCACGCCTCGGCACCACCGCCGCTGACGGCGGCGTCCCGGGTCGGCCGCGCGCTCGCCCGGCTGCGGCCCACCGTGTTTCCCGCGCGCGCTCCACGCTCCACCCGCCAGATGCTCGCCGCCTTCGCCCCGCACGTGCGCGGGCCGGCGCGGCTGCTGCTGCGCGTGCTCGCCGGCGCCCCGTGGCTGACCGCGCGCCTGTTCGCGGCGCTCGGCGGCGAGCCCGCCGCCCTCGTGCGCACGACCGTGGCGCCGACGATGCTGCAGGCCGGGAGCGCCCACAACGTGCTGCCCGCCGAGGCATCCGCCGTCGTCAACCTGCGGATCGCCGGCGGCGAGACGATCCACTCGACCGTGCGCCGGCTGCGCCGGGCGGTGCGCGATCGCCTCGTCACGATCGAGGTGATCGAGGGCAGCGACCCCTCCCCCGAGTCCCCCGTCGACGACGCCCGCTTCGCCGCGATCGCCGCCGCCGTCGAGGTCGCCTACCCGGATGCCGTGCCGGCGCCGTACCTGATGATGGCCGCGACCGACTCGCGCTGGTTCCACCGCTTCGCCCCCGCGGTGTACCGCTTCGCGCCGCTCGCGATGACCGCGGCGCAGCGCGCGGGCATCCACGGCGTCGACGAGCACGTGACGATCGACAGCCTCGAGCGCGGCGAGCGCTTCCACCGCGCCCTGCTCCGCACCCTCCCGGCCGGCGCTCCTGCGAGCGACGGCCTGCCGCCCGGCGCGACGGCGCGGCGCTAGAGTTCCGTCACCTTCCCCACCGCGGCCACCGCAGGCCGCCGAGCGAGGAGCACCGGATGACCCGTGCCACCACCACCCGCCCCGCCCGTCCCGTGCTCGGGCCGCTGGGCGTCATCGTGGGGTTCCTCGCGTTCGTGGAGTTCACGAGCGGCATCCTGCAGGGCTACTACACGCCGATGCTCACCGACATCGCGCGCAACCTGCGGATTGAGGACGCCGACGTCAACTGGTTGGAGGGGTCGCAGCTCGCGCTGTCGGCGCTCGTCGTGCCGGCGCTCGCCAAGCTCGGCGACATGGTCGGGCACAAGCGCATCCTGCTGTGGTCGACGGCGGTCACCGCGCTCGCGTCGCTCGTGCTGCCGTTCACCGACTCGTTCGCCGTGTTCCTCACCGCGTGGGCGCTGCAGGGCTTCTACGTCGTCTGGCTCCCGCTCGAGGTCGCGCTGATCTGGTCGCGGTCGCGCGCGGCGGGGCACTCGGCCGCGGTCACGGCGAAGGCAGCGGGGCTGCTCGTCGCGGCGCTCGAACTCGGCGCGATCAGCGGTGCCCTCGCGGGCGGCGCGCTCATCGACGCTCTGCCGCTCGAGGTCGTGCTGCTGGTTCCGGCTCTCGCGGTGGTGGTCTGCTTCGTCGTCATCCGCTTCGGGGTGAAGGAGTCCCCGGAGGTCGCGGGCGGCCGCCTCGACACCGTCGGGCTCGTGCTGGTCTCGCTGTCGCTCGTCGCGCTCACCGGCGGCCTGAGCTTCCTGCGGCTGAACGGCGTCGGCGATCTGCTGTCGTGGGCGCTCGTGCTGCTCGGCGTGCTGCTGCTCGTGCCGTTCGCCCGGTGGGAGCTGCGGCACCCCGACCCGCTGATCGACGTGCGCCTGTTCCGCTCCCCCGCCCTGTGGCCGGTGTTCGTGACGGCGGGACTCTTCGGCGTCAGCGTGCTCGGGGCGCAGGCTCCGCTGTCGACGTTCGCCCGCACCGACCCCGCCGAGGTCGGCTACGGCCTCGGCACGACGGGCTTCGCGACCTCGCTCATCATCGGGCTGTACCTCGTGGCGATGATCGTGGGCGCCCTCGCCTATCCCGCGGTTGCGCGGCGCACGACTCCGCGGGTGACGCTCATGGCCGCCTCGTCGCTCGTCGCGGTCGGCTACCTGCTCTTCCTGCCGTTCCATGACACGTACGCGCAGGCGATCACGAACATGCTCGTCGCGGGGCTCGGCTCCGGCGCGCTGGTCGCCGCGCTTCCCGCAGCGGCCGCCGCCGCCGCACCGTCCCGGCAGACCGGCGTCGCCACGGGGCTGACCAACTCGGTGAAGACCGTCGGCGGCGCGATCGCGTCCTGCGTCTTCGGCATCGCGCTCGCGAGCGGAGTCGCCGGCGCGGGCTCCGCAACCGCCGGCTCCTTCGCCGGGTACGTCACCGTGTGGCTCGTCTGCGGGCTCACCGCGGTCGTCGCGACCGTGCTGCTCGCGTTCGTCCCACGGCAGGCGTTCACCGACTCCGCGACCGAATTCGCACCCGTGATGCGCTGAGTCGCGGCATCCGACCTCACATTCCGCCGCTGTCGCCCGTCTACGGTGTGATGGGCACCATGACCGAGACCAGCACCCCGCGAGCCGGCACCGCCGTGCGGGGCAGCTTCGACGCGGTCGTCGAGCAGCACGGCGCGACGGTGCTGCGCGTGTGCCGCGTGATCGTCGGACCGCACGACGCGGACGACGCTTGGAGCGAGACGTTCCTCGCGGCACTGCGCGCGTGGCCGACCCTTCCACCAGACGCCAACGTCGAGGCCTGGCTCGTCACCATCGCGCACCGCAAGGCGATCGACATCGTGCGCGCCCGCCGCACCGTGCCCCTCGAGCACGCGCGCGAGCCGGTCTCGGCGCACGGCGTGCCGGGCGACGGCTTCGAGCTGTGGGCCCGCGTCGCCGCACTGCCCGAGAAGCAGCGCCTCGCGGTCGCGTATCACCACGTCGCCGGCCTGCCGTACCGGGAGGTCGCCGCCCTGCTCGGCGGCACACCGGAAGCCGCCCGGCGCGCCGCCTCGGACGGCATCGCCGCCCTCCGCACCCGACTCACCCTGGAGGAATCGTGATCGACTTCGGCTCCGTGGACCTCGCTCCCCTGCGCGAGCGCCTCGCCGCGCGCGCCGCCGAGGAGGAGCTGCTCGACGTCGCGTACCGCGTGATCGACAGCCCCGTCGGCCGGCTGCTGCTCGCTGCGACGCCGGCCGGTCTCGTGCGCATCGCCTTCGAGCGGGAGGACTTCGACGTCGTGCTCGACGATCTCGCCCGGCGGGTGGGCCCGCGCGTGCTGCGCGGCACCGACCGGCTGGATGACGTCGAGCGCGAGCTCGCGGAGTACTTCGCTGGCCAGCGGCGCGCGTTCGACCTGCCGCTCGACACCCGCCTCTCGACCGGGTTCCGCCGCGCGGTGCAGGCCCACCTGCCCTCGATCCCGTACGGCCACACCGAGAGCTACACCGAGGTCGCGACGGCCACGGGCTCTCCGAGGGCGGTGCGGGCGGTCGGCACGGCGTGCGCGACGAACCCGCTGCCGGTGGTGGTGCCGTGCCACCGCGTGCTGCGCTCCGACGGCTCGCTCGGCGGATACCTCGGCGGCCTCGAGGCGAAGCGCACGTTGCTCGAGCTCGAGCGCCGGGCGGCGTAGCCCGGTTGGGAGAATGGGGTGTGAGCTTCGACATCCGCCCCGTCCACCCCGCCGACCGCGAGCAGTGGGCCGCGCTGTACCGGGGCTACCGCGACTTCTACGAGCAGACCCCCGACGAGTCCGTGATCGACGGCGTCTGGTCGTGGCTGATGGACGAGGCGCGCGACTTCCACGGCTTCGTCGCCGACCGCGACGGCACGCTGCTCGGGCTCGCGCACTGGCGGCACTTCGACCGGCCGATCGTCGCCCGCGTCGCGGTCTACCTCGACGACCTCTTCGTCGCGCCCGACCTGCGCGGGGGCGGCGTCGGGCGGGCGCTGATCGGCGCCGTCGAGCAGGTGGCACGCGACGAGGGCGCACCGCTCGTGCGCTGGATCACGGATGCCTCGAACGAGACGGCCCGACGGCTCTACGACTCGGTCGCGACCGCGACGCCCTACGTCACCTACGACCTGAGGGTCACTGGTAGCTGATCAGGTCCGGCTGCGGCACGACCTGCTGCATCGTCTGCTCGGGGGTGAGCATCGGGAGGTCCTCGTCGTAGAAGTTCTTCCAGCCCCAGGCCACCGGCGGGGCGTCGCGGCGCAGGCTGGCCCACGTCGCCTGCTTGTCACCCTGACCGCCCTGACCGTCGGCGTGGATGAGCACGCTCACCTCATCGCGGCCCGTGTCGATGGCCTGACGGTCGGTGATCATCGACGTGCGGAACTGGTGCAGCACGAGCAGCTTCGGCGGCAGGCCGTTCGCGTGCACGAGACCGGTCAGGTAGTCGATCACCGCGTTCACCTCGGCCGCCCCGACGCTGCCGATCGTCACGAGGTGGCGCTGGTCGGGCGCGAGCCGCCACTCCGGATCGAGCGCGAGGCCCACCCACGGCAGCGCCAGCACCTTCTCGTACCGCTTCGCCTGCGTCACGAAGTCCGTGCGCCCCGGCTGCAGATCGACGACGACGTAGAGCCCGGCGTCGCCCGCGGCCTTCGCCCACTCGTACATGAGCTCCGGGTCGAGCTCGTTGGAGTAGTCGCCGTCGGCGCCCGCGCTTCCGGATGCCACGGTCGCGATCAGCTCGAACGCCGGCAGCACGGTGTCGGTCGTGAGGGAGCGGTACGGCTCCGCCAGCTCGCGGGCGCGCTCGATCGACGCCTCGAGGCCTTGCTCGCCGAGCACTCCGAGCACCGGCACGTGCGGGCTGCCGTACATGGCGACGACGGTGTGCGCCGGGAAGAGCGTCTGTCCGCCGCCCGGCAGCTGCAGGCCGCCGGCGGCCGCCTCGAGCTGCCAGTCGAGGTTCGGAGCATCGGCGAAACCGGCCCCGATCGCGAGCACCGGGCCGTCCCCGCCAGCGAGGAACTCGATCGCGGCGGGCGAGCGCTGCACCGTGGGCGCGTCCGGCGCCAGCAGCCGCACCTCGGCGCCCGCGGCGCGGGCGGTCGCGACGGCGGCGAGCTGCTCGGGAGCGTCGACCGCGACGACCCGCACGCCGGATGCCTCCGGCCGCTCGACCACGATCGCGGCGTCGCCCTCGGGTTCGGCGCCCGCGTCGGAACCGAAGAGCACGGGCGCGCCCGGATCGGCGCCCGCGAGGGCGGCGACGGCGCTCGCCTCGAGCGGTGCCGCGTCGACGGGCATGCCGAGCAGGTCGGCGATCCCCGCGGCGGTCGGCTCGAGCGGCACGACGTCGTACCCGTCGAGCGCGGCGTCCTCCGGCTCGCCGGCGAGCACGACGTCCTCCGCCCCGAGCCGCTCGAGCTCGTCGAGCACGGCGTCGCCGGTCCCCTCGAGCACCGGGACGCCGAGGGCGGCTCCCGCGACGGCCGCGGCGAGGTCGGCGGTGTCGTCGCCGGCGGCGATCACCACGGCGGGGGACGACTCGAAGAGGGCGCGGCTCGTCTGCACGGCGGCCGCGGCGGCATCCGGACCGGGAGCGGTGAGCACCTCGTCGCCCTCGCTCTGCAGCACGGGCACGCGGCTGCGCTCGTCGTCCTCCACCGGGGTCGTCGCGACGCAGCCCGTCGTGGTCATCAGAGCCACGAGGGCCGCGAACACCGCACCGTCACGGAGGAAACGCATCGCCTCCACGGTAGCGGGCGCGCTGCCTGCGGCGAGGAGGTGCGCCGAGTGGCGGCTCAGTCCAGTTCTTCGAACAGGGTGAGCTGCAGGTCGGCGGGGCCGCGCAGGCGCGAGTTGAGCGAGCGCCACGGCGTCTCGCGCGGCTCGGCGATGAGTTCCGCGCCGGCATCCGTGAGCCGTCGCGTCACGCCCGCGGAGTCGGTCACCTCGAGCGCGACGCGGAGGCGGTCGCTCGGGCGGCCCTCCGCCTCGACGGAGTCGATGAGCCGCTTCTGCGCGGGGTTCGCGAGCTCGAGCGTGGCCCGGCCGGCGTCCAGGATCACGACGCGGGCGTCGTCCTCGCCCTCGTACGCCTCCTGCTCGGGCAGTCCGAGGACGTCGCGGTAGAACCGCACGGCCTCGTCGAAGTCGGGGGCCTCGACGACGAGGCGCAGCTGGTGAACGGTGCGATCGGTCATGTTCCGTTCTACCGCCGACGCACCCGTTCTAATCCCGCTTGCGCCGCAGCCGGCCCTTCATGCGCTCGGTCATGGCATCCGTGAAGTCGTTCGCGAGACCGAGCGAGAGTTCGCCCGGGTTCGCGCCCTGCGAGATGGCGTGCACGGCCTCCTCCGCCTTACGGCGACGTTCCTCGGCGGCGTCCGGCTCCTCGTGCTCGGTCACAGGCCGACCCAGTCGCTCGCCCGGCCGTCGTAGTGCTGCTTCTTCCAGATGGGCACCTCGACCTTGATGCGGTCGACGAGCGCCTGGCAGGCGGCGAAGGCCTCGGCGCGGTGCGGGGCGGCGACGGATGCCGCGAGCGCGACGTCGCCGATCGTCAGCGCGCCGACGCGGTGCACGGCCGCGACGGGCAGGCCCGACTCCGCGGCGACGGCGGTGCAGACGCGGCGCAGGAACTCCTCGGCATCCGGGTGCCCCTGGTAGTCGAGCGCGGTGACCGTCTCGCCGCCGTCGTGGTCGCGCACGACCCCGCGGAACGTGACGACGGCGCCGTGCTCGCGCCCAGCGACGAAGTCCTCGACCTCGGCGACGTCGATCGAGGTGTCGGCGATGCGGGCGAGCACGCGCTCAGTCATGCCGCCCCTCCCCGGCGACCTGGCCGAGCAGGTGCCCGAGGATCGGCTCGAGCACGCCGAGCCCGTCGCGCACGCCGCCGGGCGAGCCGGGCAGGTTGACCACGACGGTCGAGCCGGCGAGGCCGGCGAGCCCGCGGCTGAGGGCGGAGGTCGGCACCGCGTCCGACCCCGCGCGGCGGATCGCGTCGGCGACGCCGGGCAGCTCGCGGTCGAGCACGGCGGCGGTCGCCTCGGGGGTGCGGTCGGTGGGCGAGACGCCGGTGCCGCCCGTCGTCAGCACGAGCGCGGGGGCGGATGCCACGGCGTCGGCGAGCGCGGCGGCGATCTCGGCGTCGGCGACGACGACGGTCGCCTCGACCTCGAGCCCCTGCCCGGCGAGCCACTCGGCGATCAGCGGGCCGGTCGTGTCCTCGCGCTCGCCCGCGGCGGCCCGCGTCGAGGACACGAGCACGCGGGCGGTGCGCCGCGGCACCGGGGCCAGCGCCTCGGCGGAAGCGTCGGGTGAGAGTTCTGCGGTGACGCCGAGCGCCGGGGCGGGCGCGGCGGGCTCGAGGTCGCGCGCGGTCTCGGCATCCGACTGCTCGGCGTCATCCGGGGCCGGCGGTCGCTCGGCGTCGTCGTCGCGGCGCCACGAACCGCGCTTACCGCCGTCCTTCGCGACGAGCCGGAGGGCGGTCAGCGTCGCCGCGGGGTCGACGGCCTTGACCATGTCGTGCAGCGTGAGCCCGGCGACGGAGGCGGCCGTCAGGGCTTCCATCTCGACGCCGGTCTGCGCGGTGGTCTTCGCGGTCGCCTCGATGCGGATCGAGCTCTCACGCAGCTCGAAGTCGACCTTGACGCTCGACAGGGGCAGCTGGTGGCAGAGCGGGATGAGCTCCCACGTGCGCTTGGCGGCCTGGATACCGGCGAGGCGGGCGGTCGCGAGCACGTCGGCCTTCGGCAGGCCGTCGCGGGCGACGAGCGCGAGCACCTCGGCGGTGGTCTCGAACACCGCCTCTGCCGTCGCGGTGCGGGCGGTCACGTCCTTGTGGCTGACGTCGACCATGCGGGCGCGGCCGTCGGAGTCGAGATGGGTGAGCTCGCTCATAGCGGCAACACTCTCACGGTCTCCCCGGCGGCGAGCTCGGTCGTCTCGGCGGGCACGTCGACGAGCACGTTCGCCCGCGCCATGGCGGCGACGAGGTGCGACCCGGGTCCGCCGACGATCTCGACGATGCCGCCCGTGCGGAGCCCGCGCAGGAACTGGCGGCGCCCGGGCACGGAGCTCACCGCGTGCGCGAGCTCCGCGGCATCCGCCTCGATCGGCGGCAGCCCGGCGACGCGGCGCAGCAGGGGGCGCGCGAACACGGCGAACGACACCTGCGTCGAGACCGGGTTGCCGGGGAAGCACAGCACGGGGGTGCCGTCGACGACGCCGATGCCCTGCGGGCCGCCCGGCTGCATCGCGACCGAGCCGAACTCGACGCCGCGCGGCTCGAGCACGTCACGGACGACCTCGTAGGCGCCCTTCGAGACGCCGCCCGAGGTGATGACGAGCGAGGCGCGGTGCACCTCCTCGAACGCGGCCGCGAACTCCGAGGGGTCGTCGCTCGTGCGGCGGCGCAGGCCGACGCCGATGCCGTTCACGGCGAGGCCGGTCTCGAGGGCCACGCGGTTGGCGTCGTAGATGCGGCCAGGGGTGAGGGGTTCGCCGGGCGGCAGCAGCTCGGCGCCGGTCGTGATGATCGGCACGCTGAGGTGGCCGAGCACGGGCACCTCGGCGACCCCGGCCGCGGCGAGCGCTGCGAGGTGCCGCGGCTCGAGCAGCGTGCCGGCGGGCACGAGCACCTCCTCGGAGTGCACGTCGCTGCCGCGGTTGCGCACGTACTCGCCGATCCCGCGGCCACGCTCGATCCGGACGCGGCCGTCGCCGGCATCCGTCGTGTCCTCGACCGGGATGACGCAGTCGGCGCCGTCGGGCAGCGGTGCGCCCGTCATGATGCGGGCGACCCCGCCGTGCGCGAGCGGCCGCGGCTCGACCGCGCCGGCCGGGATCTCCGCGACGACGGGCAGCTCGACCGGCGCGCCCGCGACGTCCGCGGACCGGGCGGCGAAGCCGTCCATCTGCGAGTTGCGGAAGAGCGGGAGGTCGACGGGCGAGCGCAGGTCCTCGGCGGCGACGCGGTGCACCGCCCACTGCAGCTGCTCCACCTGCACGGCCGAGGGCCGCACCGGCAGGTCGGCGACGCGCTCGGCGTACTCCTCGACGCTCAGCCGGAACATCAGTAGCGCGGCAGCGAGGGGTCGACCTCGCGCGAGTACGCGTCGATGCCGCCCTCGAGGTGCTGCACGTTGCCGAAGCCGATCGCCGTAAGGTGCTGCAGCGCGCGCTCGGACCGCACCCCGTGGTGGCAGTAGAGCACGGTCGGGGCGGTGCGGTCGAGCTCGTCGGCGGCGGAGCCGATGGTGCCGAGCGGCACGTTGACGGCACCGGGGATCGCGGTGAGCTCGACCTCCCAGGGCTCGCGCACGTCGATCAGCTGCAGCCCCTCCTTGTCCATGGCGGCGAGCTCGGCGGGGGTGATGCTGTCGGTCATCGGGTTCTCCTCGGTCTGGGGCTGGGGAAGGCTGTCGGGGGCGGGTTGTTCGGTCGGACCGTACTCGAGCTCGCGGAAGCGCGCCCGTCGGGCGTCGTACACGGCGATGCGGCCGAGCAGCGCGTCGCCGGTGCCGGTCAGCAGGCTGACCACCTCCGACGACATGAGCGAGCCGATCACGGCGCACACGGCGGGCAGCACGCCGCCGATCGCGCACGTGAGCACGTCCTCGTCGGCGGGCGGCTGCGGGAAGAGGTCGCGGTACTCCGGAGAGCGCCAGACGCTGCCGACCTGACCGCCCCACTGCGAGATCGCGCCCCAGACGAGCGGCACGTCGCGGCGCACGCACTCGTCGTTCACGAGGAAGCGCGTCTCGAAGTTGTCGCTGCCGTCGACCACGAGGTGCCAGC
Organism: Desertivibrio insolitus; assembly: GCF_017355965.1. GTDB lineage: Bacteria > Actinomycetota > Actinomycetes > Actinomycetales > Microbacteriaceae > JAFIQW01. The sequence goes on along the minus strand of NZ_JAFIQW010000003.1, from coordinate 398,143 downwards.
TGTCGAGCATCCGCCCGGCGTTCTCCGGCGTCAGCCGTTCAGCTACGGGAACGACGGATGCCTCGGGCGCGAGCGCGCGCAGCCGGTCGGCCGCGCTCTCCACCTTGAGCCGCCCCACGTCGACTGCCGTGTGGATGGTCTGCCGATGCAGATTGGAGGGCTCGACCACGTCGTGGTCGACGATGCCGATCGTGCCGACGCCGGCCGCGGCGAGCGCGGGGAGCACGATGCTGCCGAGACCGCCGGCGCCGATCACGAGCACGCGGGCGGCGAGCAGGCGGCGCTGCGCCACCTCGTCGAAGCCGGGCAGGGTCAGCTGGCGGATGAAGCGGCGGCGCTGGTCGAGCGTGAGCTCGGGCCCCGGCTCGACGGCGGCCACGCGCGCTGCCGTGGGGGTCGCCGTCATGGGGTCAGTCTTCCATCCGGCGCGGGTGGCGGGCTGGTGGCGCCCAGCCACGTTCCTTCAGCAGGACGGACGCGGCGACACGCCGCCGGCGGGGCGAACACGCCGGCGTCGCGCGCCATTCGTCCTGCTGGAGGACCAGGATGCTCTCGCTCCGAGTCATCCGTCGCCCTCTCCTGACCGTTGCGTGAGAGAGGCGCGGGCGGGCGCCATCGGCGCGGCGGTAGGTGTCAGGCTCTTGCCATGGCGGAGATGGCGATGTTCCCCCTGGGCTCCGTGCTGTTCCCGGGGATGCCGACGGCACTGCACCTGTTCGAGGAGCGGTACCTGATCATGCTGTCCCGGCTCATCGAGCAGGAGCCGCCGGAGTTCGCCATCGTGCTGATCGAGCGCGGCACCGAGGCCGGCGGTGGGGAGACCCGCTTCCGCACGGCCACCGTCGCGCAGATCACCCAGCTGCAGTCATCCACCGACGGCACGATCGACCTCATCGCGGAAGGCACGCGCCGCATCGAGGTCGACGAGTGGCTGCCCGACGACCCGCACCCCCGCGCGCGGGTGCACGACCTGCCCGAGCTCGAGTGGGACGAGTCGCTGCGTCCGCTGCGCGAGGAGGCCGAGCGCGTCGTGCGGCGCGAGCTCGCCCGGGCGAGCGAGTTCGGCAACATCGTCTGGTCGCCGGATGTCATGGTGTCCGACGATCCCGTCGAGGCCGTGTGGCAGCTCGCGGGCGTGGCCCCGCTCGGGCAGCTCGACCAGTTCACGCTGCTGCGCAGCACCTCGATGGAGCAGCTGCTCACCTCGCTCATCCGCCTCACCACCGAGGCCGCGGAGATGCGCACCGCGTTCGAGGACGACGACCTGGGCCGCGAGCTCGATGAGCTGACGGGCGACGACGAGGACTGACGCGGGGGCGCTCGGGGCGCCCTCGTTCCGGGCGCTTACTCCTGACCGAAACGGCAGGCCCGGTGCAGGTCCACTCCAGAGTTGCCGCAACCGCCCGGACACAGGGTCGAGCGCCGCCGTCCATCCCCGCCGCATCCGTTCGGCATCCGACTCCTCTGCACCGGCGTGCCCGCGCCCGCTCTCAGCCGACTTCATACGAGCGCATGGAATAGTGGGGCGACCCCCAGGAATCACTTCTCAGGGAACCGCCGTGCCATCCCCGCGGCGACAGAAAGGAACACGGATGACGTACAAGGTCGGCTACATCGTCGGAAGCCTCAGCACGAACTCCATCAACCGTCAGCTGGCGGACGCGCTCGTGAAGCTCGCCCCCGAGGCGGACCTCGAGCTCGTCGAGATCCCGATCAAGGACCTCCCGCTGTACAACCACGACTACGACGCCGAGTACCCGGCCGAGGGCAAGGCGCTCAAGCAGGCGATCGCCGATGTCGACGCCGTGCTCTTCGTCACCCCCGAGTACAACCGCTCGGTGCCGGGTGCCCTCAAGAACGCGATCGACTGGGCGTCGCGTCCGTGGGGGCAGAACTCCCTCACCGGCAAGCCCTCCGCGGTGACCGGTGCCTCGATCGGCGCGATCGGCACCGCGGTCGCGCAGCAGCACCTCCGCAGCATCCTCTCGTTCTGCGCCTCGCCCGAACTGGCACAGCCCGAGGCCTACATCCAGGTGACGGAGGGGCTCATCGCCGAGGACGGCACGGTGACCAACGAGTCGACGCGCGAGTTCCTCACGACGTGGCTCAAGGCGTTCACGGCGCACATCGCCCGCTACGCCGACGACGAGGTCGCGGCCTAGTCGTCGAACGGATGCCTCGGAGGGGCCGGTCACTGCAGGAGTGGCCGGCCCCTCCGCCGTATCCGGCCGCGCACCTCCAGCGGAGCGCCGGCCCCGCCGGCATCCGCCCCGGCGCATCGACCCGCACCGCAACTAAACTCGCCGCCCGTGAAGTGCGCCGCGTTCGATGCCGGGATCTGCCGGTCGTGCGCACTCATGGGCACCACGTACGCCGAGCAGCTCGCCGGCAAGCAGCGGCACTGCGAGACGCTGCTTGCCGGGCATCCGTCGCTCGAGTGGCTGCCGCCGGTGGCGAGTCCCGAGGAGGGGTTCCGCACCAAGGCGAAGATGGTCGTCGGCGGCACCGCGGATGACCCGACGCTCGGCATCCTCGACGACGAGGGCCGCGGCGTGGATCTCAGCGAGTGCGGCGTCATCGCGCCGGGCATCCTCGCGACGTTCCCCACTCTGACGGCGTTCATCGGGCACGCGCGCCTCACTCCCTACGACGTGCCCTCGCGCCGGGGCGAGCTCAAGCACATCATCGTGACCGAGGCCCCCGACGGCGGGCTCATGGTGCGCTTCGTGCTGCGCTCGGAGGAGGCGGTGCCGCGCATCCGCAAGCACCTGCCGGCGCTGCTCGACGCGCTTCCCCGCATCGCGGTCGTGTCGGCCAACATCCACCCCGAGCACAAGGCGACGCTCGAGGGCGACCGCGAGCTGCACCTCACCGAGCGCGAGACGCTGCCGATGCGCATCGGCGACGTCGACCTGCTGTTGCGCACCCGCAGCTTCGTGCAGACGAACACGACGATCGCGTCGGCGCTGTACCGGCAGGCGCGCGAGTGGATCGACGCCGCGGACCCGCGCACGGTCTGGGACCTGTACTGCGGCGTCGGCGGGTTCGCGCTGCACGCGGCGGCACCCGGGCGCGAGGTGACCGGCATCGAGACGAGCGCCGACGCGATCGAGAGCGCACGCACGACGGCGAGGCAGCAGGGCCTCGAGGGGCTTCGCTTCGAGGCGACGGATGCCACGGCGTTCGCGCTCGCGCAGACCGAGGCGCCCGACCTCGTGATCGTGAACCCGCCGCGCCGCGGCATCGGACGCGAGCTCGCGGGCTGGCTGGAGCGCTCCGGCGTGCGGACGGTGCTCTACTCGAGCTGCAACGCGGTCACGCTCGCGAAGGACCTCGAGGCGATGCCCTCCCTCGCGCCCGTGCGCGGCCGGGTGCTCGACATGTTCCCGCAGACGAAGCACTACGAGGCGATCGTGCTGCTGGAGCGCAGGTAGGCCACCGGCGAACCCGGTCAGGGCGCGGTGCGCCGCTCCCTGACATCCGCCGCCGTCCCGCGCCACCGGCTGTCGCGGAGCACCCACGGCATCGCGAGCCCCGCGAGCAGCGAGCCGAGCCCGCCGACCGCGAGGTCGCCGATCGTGTCGTCGTAGCTGACGAAGATGTCGGCGTCGACGAAGGTGTTGCCCGCCCACTCGCCGAACTCCCACAGCACGCCGAGCGACAGCCCGAGGGCGGTCGTGACGAGCACCGTTGCCACCCTGGGCATCTTCGGCAGCACCCGGGTGCGGACGAGGAGCACCGCGGCGAGCGCCGCTAGCAGCCCGTTGAGCAGCAGGTGCACGGGGATGTCGACCGGGGGCGCGGTCACGTACAGGTCGAGCGCGGCGGACCACGCCGCGACGAGCAGCACGACCCCGGTCGCGATGTCGACGCCCGGCCGCACCCCGAGGAACCGGGGCACCACGAGTCCGAGCAGGGTCAGCGCGAAGACGAAGAAGTAGACCGGACCGAAGACGACGCCCGCGACGACGGCGCTGACGAGCCCGACGAGGCGCAGCACGTCGGCGAGCACCTCGCCCGCGTCCGCCGGCCGACGCAGGAAGGTCTCGATCACGTCCGCAGGCTATCGAGCGCTGCTGGTGGGCAGTCTGACGATCACCTGCACCGGCTCGTGGTCCGACGGCGCGATGCCGCCCGGTCGCACGGCAACGATCGCGGCGCGCTCCACCTCGACGTCCGGGGTCGCGAGGATCCAATCGATGCGCGATCCCTCGCGCGGCGCGCGGTAGTGCGAGAACGTCGACCACTCCGGCGTCGAGGCGTCCCACGTGTCGACCAGCCCGGCGGTCAGCAGCCGGTAGGCGCGAGAGCGGGGCGACGCGTTCATGTCGCCCATCACCAGGGTGGGCAGTGGCGAGGCGAACGGATGCCGCGTGCCGAGCGCCACCGCGCGCAGCAGCCGGGCGGACCGGGCCCGCGACCACGGCGACAGCGGGTCGAGATGCGTGTTGACCACTCGGAAGCGCGCACCTGTGACGAGGTCCGCGAACTCGGCGACGACGAAGACGCGGGGCCAGGGCGCACCCCAGGACCGCGACCCGGGGGCATCCGGCGTGCGGCTGAGGGCGAACTGCTGCCAGCGCTCGAGCCGCAGGCGAGCGGGGTCGTGGAACACCGCGCAGTGCTCTCCCCCGCCGTCGGCGTCCCGGCCTCGCCCGACCCACTCGTGGCCGAGGCTTCCGGCGACCCAGTCGACCTGCTGCGGCAGCGCCTCCTGCACGCCGAGCACGTGCGGCCGCGCCTGCTGCAGCACCTCGCGCAGCGGTCCGCGGCGGCGCTCCCAGGAGTCGGGGCTGCCCGGCGGCGTGACGGGCAGCAGCCGCCGCACGTTCCACGTCATCACCGACAGCCCGGGCGCATCGACGGGCCCGAGCAGCGCGGCATCCGTCATAGTGCCGAGCCTAGGAACGAGAGCCGCGCCACTCCTGAGCGCCGAGGCGGTACAGCAGGTGCCGGCGCAGCGGATGACTCGGCGCGACGAGCGGGTGGTCGAAGTCGTCGGCGGGGTCGCGGTGCATGCCGATGCGCTGCATCACCCGCTGCGAGCGCTCGTTGAGCAGGGCCGTCATCGACACGATCTCGTCGAGCCCGAACCGTTCGAAGCCGGCGGCGAGAGCGGCGGTGGCCGCCTCGCTTGCGTACCCCTGCCCCCACGCCGCGCGGGCGAGGCGCCAGCCCACCTCGGGCGCCGGGGTGAAGTGCGCCTCGAAGAGGGCGAGCTTGAGCCCCACGAAGCCCAGGAACTCGCCGCTGCCGCGGTGCTCGAGGGCCCAGAGCCCGTACCCGTGCTCGTCGAAGTGCTGCTCGATGCGGTCGACGAACGCGTCGCTCTGCTGCCGATCGAGCGTCGCCGGGAAGTACCGCATGACCTCGGGGTCGGCGTTGAGCGCGGCGAACGGCGCGCGGTCGGCGTCGCGCCAACGGCGCAGGATCAGGCGCGGGGTCTCGAGCACCCCGTCATCCTGCCGCCGCGTCGTCAGGCGTTCCAGCCGAGGTTGCGCGCCATCCGCTCGAGCGTGCCGACGACCCGGTTGTACTCCGTGGGCTCGATGCCCTCGGCGGCGCGGTCGCGCAACTCGGCCACGCGCTCGCCGAGCCGGCCGAACGCGACGGCGCCGGTCTCGGTGAGCACGAAGCCCGAGGGCTGGGCACGCACCCAGTCGCTCTCGATCAGTTCGCGCAGCTCGTCCTCGGTGGTCGTCTCCGAGTCCTCGAGGAAGGGCGAGAGCCGCTTGTCGAGCTCCTCCGGCGGGGTGGGGCTGTCGCCGAGCAGCGACAGGAGCTGCCACTGCCGGCGGGTCACGCCGTGCTCCTCGATCGTCGCGGCGAACTCCTCGTCGATCAGACGGTCGACGAGCTTGAGCCAGAACCCGATGGGGCGTCGGTCGTCGGTGGCCATGAGGCCGAGACTACGCCGGATGCCGCGGGTCGCCCAGAGCCGGCGACTGCACGAGCGCGGCTGGCGCTCGCGCTGAGCCTCAGTCGCCGATCCAGGTCGACCGGTGGGGCCGCAGCGCGTCGAGCTCCTGCCACAGCTCGTTCGGGATCTCGACGTCGAGCAGGCGCACGGTCTGGTCGAGCTGCTGCGGGCTGACCATCCCGCAGATCGTCGAGTGGATGCGCTCGTCGCGCACCGAGACCTGCAGCGCGGCCGCGATCAGGGGCACTCCGTACCGTTCGCACGCGGCGCCCATGGCATCCACCGCCGCGAGCAGCTCTGGCGACGCCGTGCCGTAGGCGTAGCGGTCGCTCATGCGGGGCCACGTCGAGAGCAGCCCGCCGCCGTAGACCGCGGCGTTGTACACGCCGAGGCCCGCCGCGGATGCCGCCGACAGCAGCTCGTCGGCCGTGCGGTCCACGAGGGTGAAGCGGTTGTGCGTGATGAGGGCGTCGAAGAGCCCGGTGTCGACGAAGCGGCGCAGTAGTGAAGCGGGACCCCCGGCGATACCGACGTGGGACACGACGCCCTCGTCGCGCATGCCGAGCAGCGCCTGGACGGGCCCGCCCTCGGCCATCGCCTCGTCGAAGGTGATGTGCTCCGGGTCGTGCAGGAAGAGCAGCGGCAACCGGTCGAGCCCGAGTCGGTCGAGGCTCTCCTCCAGCGAGCGCCGCATCCGGTCGGCGGAGAAGGAGCCCGTCTCCGGGTCGCGGTCGAGCTTGGTCTGCACGACGAAGCCCTCCGGCGGCGTCCGTTCCGCGAGGGCCAGCCCGATCCGGCGCTCGCTCTCGCCGCGCCCGTAGTTGTTCGAGGTGTCGAGCACGGTGAGCGGCCCCTCGAACGCGGCGAGCGCCGTCTCGACCGCGTCGTCCTCCGACACCGACAGCCCGTGGTCGGGAGAGGTGACGCCCCAGGCGGCGGTGCCGACGGTCACGGGCGAGACCTGCAGCCCGGTCCGCCCGAGCGTGACTCGCCTCGTCGCTGCACCCGACGTCATCGTTCCTCCAGCCCGGGCGCGGACGGCCCGTCGCTCCACGCTATCCGGAGCCGGTCGCGCTACTCCGCGGGCGTCTCGCCGAGGGACTCGAGGGCCGCGGCGACGACGGTCGGGGGCACGACGTGGCCGTCGTCGAACTCCCGGTAGTCCACGTCGTAGCCCTCGGCCCGCAGGCGCGGCACGATCTCCCGGCTGCAGCGGTCGATCGGCAGGATCGGATCGGACGTGCCGTGCGAGACGAAGACCGGCGGCCGGCCCTCACGGGGGCCTGGCACGACGAATCCGGGTGAGAACGCGAGGATGCGGCGGAAGAGGTCGCCGTTGCGCAGCCCGAGCGTCAGGGCGTACGAGGCGCCGTCGGAGAAGCCCGAGAGCAGTACCCGCTCGGGATCGACGGGGAAGCGGTCGAACACCTCGGCGAGCACGTCGTCGAGTGCCGCGACGTCGGGTCCGAAGCCGCCGACGATGACGTCCCAGGTGTAGGAGGACGACTTCGGCACGAGCAGCACGAATCCGAGACGCGCGGCCTCGGCCTCGAGGAACGCGAGCGAGCGAGCCGGCTCGCCGCCGGAGCCGTGCAGGAACACGACGAGCGGCACCGGGATGTCCGGGCTCTCCGCCGGCACGAGCAGCAGGTGGTCGCCCGAGCGCCCCCGGATCGAGTGCAGGCCCGGCTCGAGCGGCGGGCGCGTCGGCACTGCGGGGCGCGCGGTCAGGCGCCCCTCCCGGTGCTCCGTCGTGTGCGTCATCCGGCACCTCCTCCTCCGACAGTAGGCGCGCGTTCGCCCAGCTCGAAGGGGCCGGATGCCGCTGGCGCGCGTGATAGCGCAGACGGTGTTCCGGATGCCAGCGGTTGCCCTTGCCGATTGCCTGGCAGTGACCTGACCGGCGCTCGGCAGGTTGCTGAGGATGCATCAGCAGGGGGTGCCATGACCCACCGGTCAGAGCAATGTGGAGATGGAGCCCACACCCGTGCGAAGGCACGGCGACTGTCGTGTGGAACTCATGAAGGAAGGGACGCAATGAGCACCTATTCACAGGACGGATCCATTCCGGACCCAACCACCCCCCTGTACGGCGAGACCGCCTACGACACGACGACCACCGTCGGTGACACGTCCTCGACGAGTGGTGGCGGCAAGACCGACGCCGCGAAGCAGGAGGCCGCGGGCGTCGCCCAGGAGGCCGCCGGTGCGAGCAAGCGCGTCGCGGGAACGGCCAAGGAGCAGGCGAAGAACGTCACCTCCGAAGCCGCGTCGCAGGCCCGTGGTCTGCTGAGCCAGGCCGGGTCGGAACTCAAGCAGCAGGCGAGCACGCAGCAGGACCGCGTCGCGAAGGGCATCCGCTCCGTCGGCGACGAGCTCAAGACCATGGCGTCCAGCTCGGAGAACGGCGGAACCGCCTCGCAGCTGGTCAACAGCGTCGCCGACCGCGCCGACTCCGTCGCGAGCTGGCTCGAGGGACGCGACCCGGGCTCGCTGCTCGGTGAGGTGAAGAGCTTCGCCGCCCGCCGCCCCGGCACGTTCATCGCGATCGCCGCCCTCGCGGGTGTGGTCGCCGGCCGCCTGACCTCCTCGCTCGTCAGCGAGGCGAAGAGCGACGCCGCGAACGACACGGCCGCCCCGGCCACCGGCTACGGCACCGAGTACGTGCCGCCGGCCCCGGCCCCCGAGGACGCCGTCTACGTTCCCCCGGCCGTTCCGCCGGCCACGGGCGCCTACGGCACCGGCACGACGGGCACGACCGGCACCTACGGTACCGGCACCGCCGGTGGCACCGAGCCCTACTCGACCGGCGGCTACGCCCCGGGCACCGGCTACGAGGCCCCCGAGGGTGACCGGCTATGACCGAATCAGGCAGCCGTCCGTACCCTGACCCCGCAGAGGAGAAGGCGAGCCGCACGTCGCTCGGCGCGCTCCTCGGCGAGGTCACGAAGGACATCTCCACGCTGTTCCGGCAGGAGGTCGCTCTCGCCAAGGCCGAGGTGACCGAGTCGGGCAAGAAGGCAGGGAAGGGCGCCGGGCTCTTCGCCGGCGCGGGGGTCGCGGGGCACTTCACCCTGCTCTTCCTGTCGATCGCCCTCTGGTGGGCGCTCGGCTACCTCGTCGGCAATGCCTGGTCGGCCCTCATCGTGGCCGTCATCTGGGGCATCGTGGCGCTCGTCCTCGCCCTGCAGGGCCGCAAGGAGTTCCAGAAGATCAAGGGCGCTCCGCAGACGGCCGAGACCATCAGAGAAATCCCCGAAACGTTCAAGTGAATCGAGACCGCACATGACCAATCTCAACGATTCAGGCGCCTACGGCTCGGGTGAGCCTCAGTACCGCGCCGACGTCGCCGCCGCCTACGAAGAGGGCGACGCCGTCGTCAGCGACCCCAACGACCCCGACGCGATCCGCCGCGACATCGAGCGCACGCGGGCCGAGCTCGGGAACGACGTCGACGCTCTCGCGGACAAGGTGAACCCCACCAAGATCGCGCAGCGCCAGACCGACAAGGTGAAGGACAAGATCGGATCGGTGAAGGACAAGGTGATGGGTGCCGCACACGACGCCAAGGACTCCGTGACCGGAGCGGCTCACGACGTGAAGGACGCCGGCTCGCACGCCGGCTCCTCGGTCGGCGGCCGCGTCTCGTCGGCGGCCGGCACGGTCGGCAACGCCGCCCGTAACGCCCCCGGCCGCGCGGTCGAGACCGCGAAGGGCAACCCGCTCGCCGTGGGCCTGATCGCCTTCGGTGTCGGCTGGCTCGCCGCGTCGCTCATCCCCGCCAGCGGCAAGGAGCGCGAGCTCGCGACCCAGGCGAAGGATGCAGCGCAGCCGCTCGCCCAGGAGGCCGCTCAGGTCGCCAAGGAGGCCGCGCAGAACCTCAAGGAGCCCGCCAAGGAGGCCGCCGAGTCCGTCAAGGGCACCGCGACCGAGGCTGTCGACGCCGTCAAGAGCGAGGGCCAGTCCGAGGCGCAGGGCGTCAAGGAGCGCGCTCAGGACGCGAAGGACAACGTCCAGAACTCCTGACACACCGCAACGAACGGGCGGTCGGCGCGAGCCGGCCGCCCGTCGTCGTTCGCACCCGAGGCATCCGTCGTGTGGCCCGAACTGGGGCGGGAGGGCGCTCCGGCCTTCGGGACAGAATCGAGGCGACCGCCTCGAAAGGAACTATGCGCTCGATCGCCTATCTCAGCACCGCGACGTCGGCCTTCTCCGACGAGGAGCTCGCCGCCCTGCTGCGCACCAGCCGCGAGAACAACTCGCGCGAGGGCCTGAGCGGTCTGCTGCTCCACCGCGACGGGCGCTTCCTGCAGGTGCTCGAGGGCCCGGATGCCGCGGTGCACGAGCGTCTCGCCATGATCGAGCGCGACCCGCGGCACACCGACCTCAAGGTGCTCGCCGACGAGACGATCGACTCCGCGCGCTTCGGCCAGTGGTCGATGGGCTTCCAGCCGGAGAGCGACGAGGTCGCCGCCAGCCTGACCGGTTTCAACGCCTACCTCACCGAGCGTTCCGCGGTCGACCTGCCGGTGCGCGGCTCGCTCGTCGCCGCACTGCTGCACTGGTTCCGCAACCACCCGCTCGCGGCGCCCGCGCTCTGAGCCGAGCCCGCACCCCCGGCACCACCCTGAACAGCACGCCGCCCGCTGCTCCGCCCCGGTACAACTGGATCGACTGGCTCCGGAACCTCGCGATCCTCTTCCTCTTCCCGTTCCACACGGCGCGCGTCTTCGACGCCGCCGAGCCCTACTACGTCGAGGGCGCCCCGCACCCGGTCACGACGGCGCTGATCCAGGCCTCCTACTGGTTCATGCCGCTGCTGTTCCTCCTCGCCGGCATGGCAAGTCTGTTCGGGCTGCGCAGGCGGAGCGGAAGGAAGTACGCCGGAGAGCGCGTCCGGCGCCTGCTCGTGCCGCTCGTCTTCGGCGTCGTCGTGCTGGTGCCCCCGCAGGCGTACCTGGGACTGCTCTTCCACCGCGGAGTCGCCCCCGACTACACGGCGTTCCTCGGCTCGTACTTCGCCGACTGGTCGGACCTCAGCGGGTACTTCGGCACGTTCACGCCCGGGCAGCTGTGGTTCATCCTGTTCCTCCTCGTCATCTCGCTGGGGATCCTGCCCCTGATGCTGCGGCTCGGTCGCCGCGGGTACCGCGCCCGCTGGCTCGCGCATCCGGCGCTGGCCCTCACGCCGGCCCTCGCACTCGCGGCACTCAGCGCGCTGCCCGATCTCAGCGGCAAGAACGTGTTCGTCTACGCCGGCTACTTCTTCGCCGGTTTCCTGCTCGCGACCGACGGCGGCATCGTCGACGCGCTCGCCCGACGGCGCTGGATCCTGCTGGCCGCAGCACTGCTCGGAATGGCCGCGGTGCTCGCCGAGCACGCGACGATCGGCTGGCAGACGGGCGCCGCCTTCGCGCTCGCCCACCAGCTCGTGACGTGGGTCACGCTGCTCGCGATGCTCGCGTTCGCGCGGCAGCACCTGAACCGTCGCTCACGGGTGATGACGTACCTGAACGCGGCCGCGTTCCCGGTGTTCGTGCTGCACCAGACCTTCGTCGTGGCCGCCGGCTACGCGGTGCTGCAACTCCCGGCGACGGCGCCGCTGCAGTACGCGCTGATCATGGCGCTGTCAGCCGCGGCGAGCTTCGGCACCTACGAGCTGGCGCGGCGGGTGCCCGTCCTCCGCTTCCTGCTCGGGATGAAGGCGCCCAGGACGCACGAGGCACGCACGCCCGCCGCCGCAGCCGCCTAGCCGAAGCGCCGGCCGAGAGCCGCCTCCCGGCGCACGTCGGCCTCGCGCCGCAGGTGCACGACGGGGAAGGGCCGCCCCTCGCCGTCGACCGGCGAGCGCCCGACCTCGACGAAACCACGCCGCCGGTAGAACTCGCGGGCGCCCGGGTTCTGCTCGTTGACGTCGAGGTCGACCACCGGATGACTCCGCGCCGCGTCGTCGAGCAGCGCTGTGCCGACACCGCGGCCGTGCTCGGCGGGGTCGACGAACAGCATCTCGATCCGGTGCCCGGCCATGCCACGGAAGCCCACGACGACGCCGTCCCGCTCGGCGACGACGAGGTCGACCGCCGGCAGGAACTCCGGGAGCATGCGGGCGGCATACCCCTCGATGTCGGCGGGGGTGAGGAACGCATGCGTGGCCTCGACCGCCGCGCGCCAGACCGCGAGGAGTCGCGGGTGGTCGGCGGCGGCGGCCGGGCGCAGCGTGAGTTCAGCCGACGGGGACATCCGCGACGCTCGGGATCTCGTCGAGCGAGTGGTAGACGGGGATGCCGCGCTCCCGTGCGATGGCGACGTCGAGGTCGGCCCCGCGCGAGTCGCCGGGCAGCCGCAGCACGGCGTCGCAGTGCTGCAGCAGTCGGTGCGCGGTCGGGTACATGACCTGCTCGGCGAGCGGATCGGCGATGCCCTCGGCGCCGGCGCTCGAGAGCACCGGAAGGGCGACCCACTCGCCGATCATGGGCACGTGACCCTTGGCGAAGATCGGCCAGGCGGCCTCCTCCAGGCGGCGGAGGTTCCGGTCGAGAAGCACGGGGTCGTCGCCCGTGCCGGAGCGGTATGGACCTGCGATGAGGATCAGAAGAGGTTTCACGATAGAGGACGATAGTATGGATAAACACGGAAAAACAAGGAGGAGCACGTGCTGACTGCGCAGCGCCGCGATTTCCTGCTCGAGCGCCTCGGTCGCGACGGCCGGTTGGTGGCCCGCGACATCGCCGCCGAGCTCGGAGTGACCGAGGACATGATCCGCCGCGACCTCCGCGAGCTCGCCGCGGCAGGCAAGGTGCAGCGGGTCTACGGCGGCGCCCTCCCCGTCTCCCCCGCCGTCGCCGACTACGCCACCCGCACGTCGGTCGCACCCGGCAGCAAGCGCCGGGTGGCGCAGGCCGCGGCACAGCTGGTCGCCCCCGGCTCGGTCGTCCTGCTCGACGGCGGCACCACGGCACTCGCCGTCGTCGAGGCCTTGCCACGCGACCTCGCCGCCACGATCGTCACGCACAGCCCGACGATCGCCGTCGCCCTCGTCGACCATCCCCGCGTCGACGTCGAGCTCATCGGCGGCCGACTGTTCCGGCACTCGATGGTCGCGTGCGGCGCCGCGGCGGTCGAGGCGGCATCGCAGGTTCGCGCCGACCTCTTCCTGCTCGGCGTCACGGGCGTGCACGCGGAGGCGGGACTGACCACGGGCGACCGCGACGAGGCCGCGATGAAGCGCGCCCTCGCCGTCCGCGCCGGGGACACCTACGTGCTCGCGAGCGCCGAGAAGATCGGGGCGGCCTCCGCGTTCGAGGTCGTTCCGCTCGACTCGGTCAGCGGCGTGATCACGGACGCCGAGGACGGGCCCGCCCTGTCCTCGCTCGAGCAGGCCGGCGTGAAGCTGGTGCGGACGTGACCGCCCCGTGGCGCCCGCTCGTGCCGGTCGCGCACGCGGACGCCTGGCAGGAGCAGGGGCAGCTCCGCGAGCCCTTCGGCGGCGGGGTGCTCGAGCTGCCCGGCATCCGGCTTATGGCGAGCGGACTGCCGCATCCGCAGTGGAACAACGCGGATGTCACCGACGCAGACCTCGTCGACATCGACGCCGTCCGCGCCTGGTACTCGGCACGGCAGACGCCGTGGGGCGTGCGGGTGCCGCGGGGCATCCGGTGGCCCCACGGCGAGCCACTCTTCGGGCAGCGGCTGATGGGCCTGCCGCGGAACGGGTTCTCACCTGCTCCCGCGGTGCCCGGCCTGCGCCTGCGCCTCGCCGGGCCGGCCGATCTCGACACGGTCGTCGGCGTGGACGCCGCCGCCTTCGGCGGCGACGGGGGAACGGAGCGGCCGTGGATCGCCCCGATGCTCGAGGCTCGGCGGATCGCGGTCGCCCTCGCCGAGCTCGATGGCGCCGCCGTCGGCACCGGCTACGTCGTGCGCTCCGACGGGCGGGCCGGACCGGCCGCGTTCCTCGCCGGGGTCGGAGTGGCGCCCGGCGCGAGACGTCGCGGGATCGGCGCCGCGGTGTCCTCCTGGCTGCTCGAGCATGCGTTCGTGGCCGGCGCGGTGTTGGCGCACCTGAATCCGGACACCGACGAAGCCGCTCGCGTCTACGCCCGGCTCGGCTTCGAGGAGGTCGACGGACTCGTCGTGCATGCCGCACCGGCGTGGCAGTAATCGAACGGAGAGCGGCGTGACTGCCACTCGAACATGGTGGCCCGGGCTCGTAGCGTCCCTGCCATGGACGTATTCGTGATCCTCATGACGGTCGCGACGATCGCCGGCATCGGCGCGACCCTGGTCGAACTGCGCGACGCACCCCCTGCTCCGCAGCCCGTCCGCGACCTGCCGCCGGGCGAGGTGCTGGGCGACGGGGGCATCCGCTGGCGACTGCTCTGACAGGGCCGGAGACGCTTCGCCTCAGCGGCGGCGCAGGTACTCCACGACCTCCATGACGTCGGAGAGCTCGTGGCCGTCGAACTCCTCGACGAGTTCGGGGAGCGTCGTCGCCGCCGGACCGCCACGCAGGCTGCTGCCGTCGCTCCAGCGGTGCTCGAAGCGTCGATCCCGCTGCGGCGACTCCCGCCGGTCCCGCACCCACTGCTCGAGGTTGCGCCGGTCGTCGGGCTCGAGGTCGGAGAGCAGCGCGAACAGCTCCACGGCCCGCAGCGAGTCGGTCAGCATGACCTCCTGCAGGCCGTGCCTGCTCTCGAGGGTCACCCAGTACCGGCCGTCGTCGGTCAGCCGCACCTCGTAGTCCGACTGCCCCGGACCGGCGAAGACGAGCCGGCCGACGTCCTCGAAGTAGCGACGGCCGTCGCCGAAGCGCTCGTCGGGCACGAGCATGTCGAGCACACGCGCGTCGACGCGCCGCAGCAGCAGCTCGAAACCGTCGACCGTGTCGAGGGGTTCCGCGTCCGGGATCCGGACGTCGGTCGCGGCGGGCGGCAGCGCGCGCACGAAGGCGACGACCTCGTCGATCGTCGAGCCCTGGAAGGCGTGCACCATGCGGGTGAGCAGGGCGCCGTGACCCCGCCGGCGCCCGTGCGGCAGCACGTGCAGCCAGTCGTGGTCGCCCCACAGCATCCAGTCCTCGCCGGCGACCCGGACGACTCCGTCCGGGCGGGTGAGGGCGAGGTGAGCGCGGAGCGCCGCCTGCCGCTCGGCGGTGAGCACCCATTCGTAGGTGAGGTGCAGACCGAGCGCCCAGCTGCTGGAGGTCTCGAGCAGGGCGTCGCCGCCGTGCTCGTCGTCGCGGCGCAGCAGCCACCGGCTCGGCGCCGCGTAGGTCATCGAGTCCTGCAGCTCGCCCCGCCCGATGTCGATCGCGTCGCGGGTGGTGCGGTACCAGCGGCCGTCACCGGCGGTGCTGAGCTGCTCGACGAGCAGTTCATCGAGCAGACCCTCGACGGTCCAGTCGACCGGCAGCAGACGTCTCACGGTGAGTCCTCCGTTCGGGAGCGGGGGGAGGGCGGAACGGCGGGAGGCGCGCGCGCTGAGCGCCGCCCCCGCTCGGGTCAGCTCGAGGCGGGATGGCATCCGCAGGACTGCCTTCGGATCAGGGTGGTGGGGAAGTCCACGTAGGCCGCACCACGGCTCGTGTCGAGCAGGGCGTCGATCGCGGCGTCGGCCATCTCGTCGACCGGCTGCCGCACCGTCGTCAGGGGCGGGCACAGGTAGCGCGACTCGCTCGACCCGTCGAACGAGGCCACGGCGACGTCGGCGGGGATCGTCAGCCCGGCCTCGTGCAGCGCCGCCATGAGTCCGAACGAGAGCTGGTCGGATGCCACGAACACGGCGTCGAGCTGGTCGCGCTGCGCGGCGAGCTTCTGCCCGGCGGCGTACCCGGCCTCGACGCTGAACGAGCCGCGCACCCGCGGACCCGGCGGCAGGCCCGCCTCGCCGAGCGCGTCGATCCAGCCGCGCTCGCGCTCGTCGACGCCGGGGTCACCGCCCACGAAGGCGACGCGTTCGCGACCGTGTTCGATGAGGTGGGCAACCGCCTCCTTCGCGCCGTTGTAGAAGTCGACGCCGATGGAGACCACCCGGGAGTCCGGCCGGAACTGGTTGACGAGCACGACGTTCACGCCGAGCGACATGACGAGCGCGCGCTCCTCCTCCGTCAGGGTGTCGGCGACGACGAGTCCGTCGAGCTGGTGCGAGGCGAGAGCGCTGATGTGGCTCGACCCGTCCTCGCGCCGGCTGTCGGAGTTGATGACGAGCACGGTGAGCCCGCGACGGCTCGCGGCACGGTCGATGGCGTGCACGAAGCCCGCGAAGAACGGGTTGCGGCTGTCGGGCACGATCATGCCGATCATGTCCGCGACGCCTCGCTTGAGCGCTCGCGCCGTCGCGTTCGGGCGGTAGTGCAGGGCGGCGACGGCGTCGAGCACCCGGGCCTTGGTCGCGGGCGCGACCGGCTTCGGCCCGTTGTTGAGCACGTAGCTGACGACCGCGCTGCTCACCCCCGCGTAGCGCGCCACGTCGGTGCGGGTCGCCGCCTTGCGTCCGGAATCCCTCGGGTCGGACAGCGGGGATGCCGTCGTCACGAGGAGGCTCCGACGCCGCCGGCCGGTACGGAGGCCGCAGAGGGAGCGTCGCCGAGATCCGGGACCGCGAACCGCTCGCCGCCGGCGTTCGCGGACTCGTGCGCGATGACACCGGGCAGGGTGAACCGGGCGGCGACCCACGCGTTGACCGTCGGCAGCGTGTTCGCCTGGACGGCGCGCACGAAGTCGTCGACCAGGAAGTGGTGGCTGCCCTCGTGCCCGTTGTGCAGCCCGCGCAGCTGCTCGGGGATGCGCGAGGCGTCGTGCACCGCCGCGTAGCCGGAGACGAACGCGGCGCGCAGGGCCGGGTCGACGTGCGCGAGCGAGGGGTCATCCGGCGACAGCGACGGGCGCGAGTCGATGAGCTCGCTCACGTCGTGCACACCGTCCTTCGTCTGCCACATCGAGACCGTCGCGAGCTGTTCGAAGCTGCCCTCGGTGCCGAAGAACCGGAAGCGCGATTCGCGCAGGTGCGACGGATAGCCGACGCGGCGGAACTCGTTGATGCGCATGGAGCCGCCGTCGGCGAGCTCGAACAGCGCGGTCGCGTTGGAGAAGTCGTTGCCGAACTGGCTGGTGGAGCGGTCGAAGACGCCGTCGCCGCGGGTGTCGCGCACGCCGATCGCGCTCACCGAGACCGCGTGCGAGGGCCACGCGCCCAGCACGCCGCCGATCGAGTGAGTCGGGTAGAGCAGGGGTGGATAGCTCGCGGTCGCCCGCCAGTTCTCGCCGCCGGAGTAGCGGTAGGCCTCGTAGAAGCCGAGGTCCATGTCGTGGACGTAGTCGCCCTCGGCATAGAACAGCCGCCCGAAGGCGCCCTCGGCCCGCTTCTGGCGGGCGAACACCGTCGCCGGGTTGTAGTAGCTCGTCTCGCCCATCATGTAGACGAGGCCGGTGGCGGCGACGGCCTCGACGATGTCGCGGATCTCGCACTCGCTGATGGCCATCGGCACGGCGGAGTAGACGTGCTTGCCGGCCTCGAGGGCCTGCAGCACGAGCGGGCCGTGGGTCCACCGCTGGGTGAAGATCGCGACGGCGTCGATCTCGGGCGAGGCGAGCATCTGCTCGTACGAGGAGAAGGTGCCCGCGAGCCGCTCGTCGTCGGCGAGCTGTCGCGCGCGTTCCGGCAGCAAGTCGGTGACGTGCACGGTCTCGACGCCCGGGTGGGCGTGGAAGAGCGCCGCGAACTGGCCCGCGAACTGACCGGCTCCGACGACGCCGAGTCTGAGTGACATCGCGACTCCTCCCGTGCACCGCCGTGATGTGCGGAGCGAGTCTGGCACGGGGGTCTACACGCGTCAACCGAGGTTCGGTGTAAGGCGAGTCTTACGGACTGTGGCCGTTCTACCCGTGTAGATTCGCGCCGGGCAGCGCGGGCGACGATGATGTCTCCGCCGGCATCGATTCACCACAGGAGCACGACATGACGACGACGTTGCTGACGCGCGCTACCGCCGTCGTCGCGGTGGCGCTCGTGCTCACGGGATGCAGCGGCACGGACGGAGGCACGACGCTCGAGTTCCAGACCGGGCTAGGTGCCAACGACCCGATCCTCGACGAGCTCACCCGCATCACCGACGAGTTCGAGAGCGACTCGGACGTCACGATCGACCTCGTCCCGATGACCAACAGCTACGAGGCCGATCTCACGGTGCGCCTCTCGAGCAACGACGTGCCCGACATCTTCGCCACGCACGGCTGGTCGCTCAGCCGCTATAGGGACTTCCTCGAGCCCCTCACCGACCAACCTTGGGCCGCCGAGCTCAACCCGGCGCTCGAACCCGTGATGGTCGACGACGAGGGCGACCTGTACGCGTTCCCGGCGGTCACGGATGTCGCGGGCATCGTCTACAACCAGACCGTGCTGCAGGACCTGGGCATCGACCCCGCCACCCTCACGACGTGGGAACGCTTCGACGCCGCGCTCGAGACCGTCGCGGCATCCGGCATCACACCGCTCGCCGCCTCCGGCCGCGACGACTGGTTCGCCGGCAACCTGACCGACTTCATGGCATCCGGAGCCTTCGACGAGGGCGGCCTCGCCGATCTCGAGAGCGGCACGTTCGTACCCGACGGGTTCGCGACCGTGCTCGAGAAGATCTCGGAGTGGTCGGATGCCGGCTACTTCAACCCCGACTACAGCTCGGCGAGCCAGGACGATCTCGCCCGGGCGATCGGCCAGGGCGACGCCGCGTTCGTGTTCGTGCAGAACTACCTCGTCGCCAGCGCCCTCAGCTTCGACCCGGAGGCCAGGCTCGGGTTCCTGCCCATCCCGGCCTTCGAGGGCGAGCCCTACCTCGTGGGCGGCGAGGGCCACGCCTACGGGGTCTCGGCGACGTCGGAGCACAAGGACGTCGCCCTCGACTTCGTGGCGTTCCTCGCCGAGCCGGAGAACGCTTCGGCGCTCGCCTCCGCGATCGGTGGGGCACCGGGCCTCACCACGGCGGACACCGACCTCGGCGTGCTCGAGGAGAGCTACGAGCGCTTCGTCGAGCCCGGCGAGGTGCCGCTGCTCCCGTACTTCGACCGGGTGCACCTTCCGGACGGCATGTGGGACACGCTCGTCTCGGCGACCGATGCCGTCATCGTCCAGCAGTCCGGGGTCGACGACGCCGTCGACCAGATCGAGTCCCAGTTCGCGACGCTCTCGGCCGGATGAGCGGGGTCGACGAGGCGGTCCGGCCGCGCGCGGCTGCTGAGACGGCCCCGCGGCGGACCCTACGGGGGCGGACGGGAGGCAACCCGCTCGCGACCCGGCGCGTCAATCTGCTGTACCTGCCGGCTCTCGCGCTCTTCGCCGTCTTCACCGTCTATCCCCTGGTGCAGGGCGTGCTGCTCTCGCTCACCGACTGGAACGGCTTCAGCCGCGACTCCGACTTCGTCGGGCTCGCCAACTACGCGCGACTGATCACCGACGCCGCGTTCCACACCTCGCTCGGCAACACGCTCGTCTACGGCGTCGGCAGCACTCTTCTGCAGCAGGTGGCCGGGCTCGCACTCGCGCTGGCCCTCGACCGGCCGCTGCGCGGTCGCGCACTCGCGCGCGCGATCATCTACCTGCCGGTGCTCGTCTCCCCCGTCGTCATGGGCGCGATGTACTACCTGCTCTTCTCCTACAACTACGGCGGGCTCAACGACGTCGTGGTCGCGCTCGGCGGAGAGCGCGTCGCCTGGTTGAGCGACAGCGGCGCCGCGGTCGCGATCATCGTCGCCGTGAACTCGGCGCAGTTCGTCGGCATCTCGATGGTCATCTACCTCGCGGGTCTGCAGACCATCCCGGCCGAGTTCCACGAGGCCGCGATGCTCGACGGCGCCGGCTACTGGCGCCGCTTCGCCGACATCTCGCTGCCCCTGCTCCAGCCGGCTTTCGCCGCGAGTGTCGTGCTCAACCTGATCGGCGGGCTGAAGCTGTTCGACGTCATCGACGTGCTCACCGGCGGCGGACCGGGCTACTCCACGTCATCCGTCTCGACCCTGATCAGCACGGCGTACTTCGACAACCGCAGCGCCGGCTACGCCTCCGCGATCGGCATCGTGCTGTTCCTGCTCATCGCGGTGGCGACCCTCGTGGTCGACGCCCTCCTGCGCCGACGACGACTGGGGGCGCCGTGAACAGGGCACGCCTCGGGCACGTCGCCATCGCCCTCGGGCTCGTCGTGGCCGTCGTGGTGCAGCTCGCGCCGTTCTACATCGCGCTCACCACGTCGCTCAAGGCGCCCACCGAGCTCACCTCGCAGTGGCTGCTCCCTCAGCAGGGCGTGTACTGGCAGAACTTCCGGATCGCGATCGAGGACGGCGGCATCCTGCGGGCCATCGGCAACAGCGCGATCGTCACCGTCGTCAGCACGGTCGCGGTGTGCCTGCTCGGCGCACTCGCGGCGTACCCGCTCGCCCGGCGGCGCTCCACGCTCAACCGGCTGGTGCTCGGCGGCATCGTCGCGCTCATCATGATCCCGCCGCTGAGCATCCTCGTGCCGCTGTACTCGCTGCTGACCGACCTGGGCGGCACCAACACCTACTGGGGGGCCGTCGTCGCGATGGTCGTCACGCAACTGCCACTCAGTGTCTTCCTCTACACCGCGTTCATGCGCGAGCTGCCGGTCGCGATCGAGGAGGCCGCGGCCGTGGACGGGGCGAATCTGTTGCAGATGCTGTTCCGCATCGTCTTCCCCATGCTCAAGCCCGTCACCGCGACCGTCGCCATCCTCACCAGCGTCGCGGTGTGGAACGAGTACGCGCTGAGCGTCTTCCTCCTCCGCGACCCCGAGGTGCGCACGATCGCGCCGACGATCAGCACCTTCCTCGCGAGCCAGGGCAACTCCCTCGGCGCGGCCGCGGCCGCCGCGCTCATCTCGGTCGCCCCGGTGCTGCTCGCCTACCTGGTGCTGCAGCGGTACTTCATCAAGGGAATGGTCGCGGGAGCGGAGCGCTGAACATGGACGACGGCAGCGGCGACCGCGACGGGGCGATCCTCGTCGTCGTGACGATCATCGCGACGGTGGCGTGCGTGGCCGCGCTCGCGACCGTGCTGCTCACCAGCATGTGACGCCGACGGGTCAGGCGGATGCCACGAGCGTCGCCGCCACGCGCCGCGACCGCGCCCGGTAGCGCTCGAGGTCCCAGCCCTCGTGGTCGACGAAGTGCAGGTAGGCCGCCGGCGACAGCGCGAAGCGGAGCTCCTCGAACACGTCGTCGCGGCGCGGACCCGACACCTCGAGTGCGGCGAGCGCGTCGGCGAGCGGTGCGTCGGTCTTCTCCAGCAGCTCCCGGTACTCGGCCTGCACGAGAGGCTCGGAGCGGGACGCTTCGTCGAGGGCGCGCCAGAGGTGCGCCGTCCTGGCGCCGAGCGCGACGGCGAAGTCGACGACGCGGTCGAGCAACTGCTCCCGCGAGGCGTCGAGCACCTCGGGGGGCAGCGCGACGGACTCGACCTGACTGCGGAACGCGGCGATGAGCAGCACGGGCTTGGGGCCGGCGAGGTGGACCGACTGCACCGAGACATCCGCCCGCTCGGCGATCTGCTTGAGCGTCGTGGGCGCGTAGCCGCCCTCCGCGAAGCTCGCGGCCGCGGCCTCGAGGATGCGTTCCCTCGTGCTGGCGGCCGCGGCGGTGCGGATCGGCGAATGATACTTACGCCTCGGCTCGGCCGAACGTCTGTCATTCATACGTCGCGCTCCACGTGCGGTGATGTTGTCAGGGCCGGTCCCGTGAGGTCGCTCGGGTGGCAACCTCGTCTATGCGTTCACTGGTGCACTCATCGACGAGCCGGTGGAACTGGCGCCGCTGCCGCGGATCGTCACCGTCGTGAGGCTGGGATTTCGCTGGGCGCCGCTCCGACGATAGCGCGGAATCCGCTGTCCGACGAAGCCCCGTCGGGGCGAGCCGGGAATTCACGCCTCCGAAACGGGGGTATCGGCTGCCGCGACAGCGGCCGGGAAAAGAAGAAGAGGGCCCTTTCGGACCCTCTTCTCGTTGGTGAGGGCTTCAGCTTTTGCCTTGACCCCAGTGTTCGAGCGGGTCGTCAGGGCGTTTGAAGATCACGATTCCATCGAGTTCGCTCAAAAGTTCCACCTCGGGCGCGTCTCCACCTCACCCCAGCCTCGTCGTCGCTCCTTCAAAGGAGGGGATCGATTGACGAGTGGCGAAGTGATCTCGAGCTCAACTCAGCAATTGTCGGCTCGGCACGCCGATGCCGCGGACATCCGACGTTGAGGAGGGGCTACAAGTCCTTGCGACCTGATGGGACGATGTGGCGAAGACTCAAACGCAAGGACGCTGGAGGGACGATGAGTCAGAACGCGCCGTCGCCGCAGGTGCCGCAACCCGGAGGTGAGGAGGTAACGCCGACACCTCCGGAAGCTCCGCCCGGCGGAGAGGCCCCTGACGGAACTCAGCAGGAGCAGACCTCGCCCACCCCTGCCTCAACATCTGACCCGTCACTTCTCGAGATTCGAGACGGGCTCTGGGACTGGCGGTTCGCCGCTATCACTGGCTTGGTGCTGCTGGTCGTACTCGTGCTCCTATTCGCTCGCGGAGCAGACTTGCTTGCCGTCATCAATCTTCGAGCGGCCGCTCAAACGACTGGCGAGGATTCGCCGTTGAACGGCACCTTCGGAGAACGGTTCATAGCTTCCATTGCCGTGTTGGGCCTTCTAGTTGGCGCCTGCCTTCTTCTGATTGGGTCATGGATGGCCGCCGTGGAGTTGCGTGCGCGGTTGCGTAAGGAGGCGGAGCCCACCGTGGTCGAAGTTGTGCCGAACGCAGACGGCAGCGTTATCGACCTCGGGTCGCTCAATCTCTTCAACAACTCGAGCTTCCTCGGTGACGCAGCCAAAGTCACCGGGGAGAGTTCTAAGGCACGAGGCACTGCGCTCGTCCTGGTCGGCGGGCTAATCATCATCGTCGCGTCGCTAGCCGCCGGCGCAGCTGTCGCCGCTGCCGATCCCGAATCCTCGCCGCAAGCGCCGGCGATCGGGACAGTCACGCCCAGTCCGAGCGTCAATTCGGGTGATTCCGACTAGGGCATCGGCGTTAAAAGAACAGAGCGTTCAAGTTGGCGATGATCCTCGTCACGTATCCAAGGTTCTCGTCAATCCACCCCAAAGCCGAGGTCACTCCGTCGGGTTGCGTGCTTATCGCGGCAGCGGAGTTACTCGAGCCGCCGAGCACAGCACGAAGTTGCAGCATCTCCGAGAAGACGTTGGCGCAGACGTTGTCGAGACTCCGGATGGACAGACGGGCGTGAGCATCGAGCGCCAGGACCGCTGGTTCCAGGTCACTCCAGGTCACTGTAAGCGCGTCGCTGATGCTATGACGTTGAAGGCCAGCTACACCCAGAGCGTCCTGACTGCCGCTTGTCAGCAACCCTGTCAAAGTTGGCAGCACGGCGGCTGCGTCCGGCCCCAACTGAACTATGACGGGAACGAGTGCGGCCAGTTCGGCTTCGACATCACTTGTGAGCGCCGCATACGCATAGGTAATCCCGGTCGTCTCGTCCTGCGATAGATAGGACGTGAACCAGTCGTTGCCGCTGAGAGGGATCTCTACTTCGACTGCATCGCCGTAGGGCGACAGGCGGGCCCGCCAACCACCCCAGTCGTAACTTGGGACCGCACTGCCCGGATAGTGGACGAGAGGATGTAGGCGAGTCGCAAGTTCGACCTGATACGACAGTGACGCTCCCACTGAAGCGGCACTCGGCAGTATCGAGTGCGCCTCCAACACAACGGCCCGCTGCAACAAGCCCCGCTCATCAACGACGAGTATTTGGCCGCCGGCGATGACGAGCTGAATTGCTGCGAGTGTGAGCGCTCGCGGTAGGTCAGAGGCGGACAGCCGCAGTTGAGCGGACTCGACGCTCCACGCGGTGTAGCCAGCGCTAGCGGCCGGGTGCTCAGCAAGTTCGGGTGGTGTGGGACGCACCCAGATTGTGGTCTCGCCGCGTTTGACGCCGGCACGAGGCACAAGCCCTAAGCCGCACGACGCGCAGAGATTACTCACTGCCTCCTCAACGGCAGATCCGGGACTCTCAAGCAGCAGCAGGCTGTTTAACGCCGCCATAACTAATCTTCGACGCCGCTAGCGGCAGCTCGCAAGGGGTTGGTTCTACCCGTTACGGGCGCCAGCAGAATCGCCTGAAAGGCCGCTGCCGGATTGTTAGCGACGTCGCCGCTCATGCTTGCCGCATCAGGCAGCTTCAGCCGCTGGCACCCACCGAGTGAGGGCCTCGAGCGACGCGACCCCCGCGTACTTCATCAGCCCGATCGCTGGCGCTCCCTCCCGAAGGTGCGTCACGATCCAGGTTCCCCGCATCCGCTGCGAGTGCGGGCGGAGCCCCTTGTCGCTGCTTCGCGCCAGCCAGTTGGTGATGAGGTTCTTGCCAGCGCCGGTGCGACCGGGCACGAAGAGAAACTGGTCACCCTCGCGATGTTTCCGAGCCTCTGACAGCCTCTCCGTCCACTCCTCGCGAACCGGCACCCGCCGCGGTCGACCGCCGCGAACTTCGATTAGAACGCTGCCCCCGTCATCGTGAATGTCCTCCGCCCTGGCGGCCGTGATCTCGCTGGCCGACAGCCCCGCTCCAAGCCCAAGTGCGAGAAGCACGTTCGCATCCGACTTCTCGTGCCCCTTCGTCCGCGCCCATAGCCGGAGCTGCTTCAACTCTTCGTGCGTATAGGGGCTGCTGGGCGATGACGCGGGCAGGGCGACGAGCCGAGTGCGCGCTTGCTCGCCGAGGAGCACTTCGCTCATACGAAGCAGCATGGAACGACGGTTCCCTCTGGACGCCGGCGCGTACTGCGTGAGACCCTCCGCGACGAACCGCTCGATGGTCACAGCGTCGAATAGAACCGCGTGCTCAAGGGCCAGGTCATGCTTCTTTGCCCAAGCAGCTAGGCGCGAAGCCGCCTTGAACAGCTCGCCATCGCTGTACTTCGTGTTACCGCCGCAGGCCCCAACGGCGGCCTCAACGTAGGCGCTGATTTGGTTCCACTGACGCTTCGGCATCTCGGGCTGGTAGGTGGACATCCACTGCACTCCATCTGATCGAGGGAGTGACTTGTTCAACTCCCGTCGTCCTATGTGTGCGGCGACCTCAGGCTCGGCTGCCAGCTTCGCCGTTCCTCTCCGCAAGTGGCCAAGGCGATGGCAGTTCGAAGTCGAGACCGGACTTGTTCGGAACCGTTGCAACATCGCTACCGAGATCGGCGCAGGTGGTCAACTCTGTTGAAGCGCGCGACAGATGACTGTGCGCGCGGTTCAGTTCGCGCCGCCTGGCTGCCGCTCGTTCGATTACGCGGCGAGTCCCTCCAGCCGTTCTCGCCATCGAGCGGCGCGGTCGTCGCGGCCGAGGTCGCGCGCGACGCGCAGAGCAAGGGTGGCCAGTTCGTGCACCGGGTCCCGATCTGCTGCCAGCCGCCACTCGGCGCCGGTCAGGACCCAGAGGTAACCCCGGGCAGCGTGCGCCACCCGCTCCCGCTGCCAGTACGCCTCAGCCTTGTCGAGGGCCTCCGCTCCCCTGTTCAGCCGCTCGAGGCAGCAGCACTGGTTAAACGTGTTGATGGTCACCTCGGGGTAACCGTACTTCGTAGCCTTCTCGAGCCAGTGCAACGCTTTGCTCGGACTCACTGCCATCAAGCAGAAGCCCATGTTGTTCATCGCTCGAGCGTCGTTCGGGTAACGCTTGTGGTGAAACTCGAAGAGCGCCACCGCCTCCGCGAACTTGTTATGCGTCAGGTACTCAACAGCGGTGTCTTGCAGTGCCCAGAAGGTCGAGTCCATCTCCGAGGTGTCCCCCGGCTCAACGGCTCGCTGCGCGATAACGCCGTTGAGCAGCTCGGGGGATGGGCCGTCTCCGGCCAAAGCTGCTTCGCTGAACAGACCAACCTGTTGAAGGTTCTGCCACCGGTACTCCAGGTGCAGGGACGCCGTCGTCCACCGATCCAATTCGTTCACCGCGTTCCGCTGCCACAGCCAGGTGTAAGCGTCTGTGACATCGACCGCAGGCGCCTGCTCGAGAGCCATGCGCTCCCAGTCATCAACAGCCGGGGGCGTCCACTGGATGAGGTCCGAGAACGGAGCATTCGCTGCCCACTTGTTGAGACGAGCCGGGACGTAGAAGAGCGGAGCGGGTCCGGTTTCGCCTGCCGAGCTCTCCTCGCCCTCGCCCTCGCCCTCGTCGGTGAGCAAGGTCCCGGGCAGATCGTCGCTGGTCACACCAAGCCCCAAAAGCGACCGCCAACCGTCGAAGTTCATTCGAGTCAGCAGAGCCTTTCGCTGAGGCGTGATGGCCGCCACGTAGATCGCCAGGGTGGCCCGCTGAGGCATCCCGTACCTAACAAGGCTTTCGCCATCGATACCCAGCGCAGCTAGCAGGCGTACGCAACGCTGGATCGCCGCTACCCGCTTCTGTGCGTCAACGATCGTCTGCGGGATAGAGATGAGCAGCTTGTCTAGCGATAGCACTAGCCGACGCACGGAAGGAGAGGTGTCCTGCTGCACCAAGTTCAGCGGATCCACGGCTTCCCCACTAGACTCAGATCAAGTTCGTGCATACGATCGTAGCAAAGTTTAGCCAGTGGAGAGAGTCAATCAAATGGAGCGCGTGATCTTCCAGGCAAGCGACCTCGCTAAGGAACGGACACGAGTCCTAGACGCCGCCAGAGCGGGCAGAGCTTTAGTGCGAGACAAAGACGGAACGGGACTTGTCATGCTGCCCGAAGCGCAACTTGCCGTCCTCGAAGGTTACGCCGAGTGGTCCCAAACGCTGCAGAGGCTCAATTTCCTCATTCGCGCCGAGCGAGAGGTGTCGATCAGCGAACTGGGCAATCTCGCATGGCTGCGAGTGTTCGACAAAGAGGACCAACAAGCTTTCGCTGATGAATTACACGACGCACTAATCGCTGGTCTCGCAGACAACGATCTGGAAGAGGTCGACGCAACGGTTGCAGCTTGGCGGGTCACCGCTAAGCAACTTGAGGATCCTCTTCGGCGATCGGTATTGCTTGGCGCCACAACACCAGATGATTTCGTCGAGGTATTGGAGCCAAGCGAGTGAACCAGGGGGCCTACCAGCCCTTTGTGCCAGCGCGACGGCCCGGCGGGAAGCCCGACGAAAAGCCCCTCTATCGCGTGCTTGTTCATCGTAAGTTCCGGAATCACTGGAACGAGATGATTGAACGCGTCGGGCTTCAACAGGCCAAGCAGTTTTGGGATCACGTGTCTGCGACGCCGGGGCAACCTTCCCCTCTCGCGTCGATCACGATTTTGAAGGGGAAGGCTGGCCTTCCGATGGCGGACGGATGGTCGCGAACGCATCATTATGAGGTTTCGGGCGCTGGTCGCGTGGATTATCAGTACAACAACGCCTACTCGAATGCCACGGGGAGCGACAGCCACCACGTAGTCGCGATTCTGACTATCAATTACAGCAGCCACTGAGCCAGTCCCGCGATCAACTTCCCGGGCGAGCCAGGGCTCGTTGTTTGCTCATGGCGGCGGCGGCTAACGCCGGCGCAGGCCCGGTCCTCTCAGAGCAAGCGGGTATTCACGCTGCGTTCGTTGTCGGGGCGTTCATGAGTCTCGCAGTCGTCGCGCTCTCGTTCTTCGTTCCTCGGTCCGCCGCCCCCTCACGGAACGAGCTCCCGCTTCACTGACCACCTCCAGCAACGGTCCTGGCGGATGCCTTCTTGCACTTGCTGCCGGCCAGAGATAAGGACCAGAGGACAGGCGGGTTGCTGCCGACATACGCGACGCCGCCAGCGGCAACACTCGAGGCGTGTCACACCAGATAACCGTTCATGCAGTGGTGCTGGCCGCGCTTCGTAGAGTGAGGGGACCAAGCGGTACGGTAAGCGGACTTGTTAGAGCTGAAGGGCGTTCAGCCGAGGTGTGTCCGCGAAAACCCGCGCCGCCATCGCAGGATCGAACAGTGCGTGATAGCCGCCGGTGTGCCAGAAGAGCACGGGACCCTCGAGTTCAGCGCGTCTCGCCATGTCAATCACTGCAGCGGCGGCCTTCGCCGTATAGACCGGGTCGACAACAATACCTTCAAGCCTTGCGAACAGGTCGATTGCTTCGTTCACCCCAGGTGCGGGCAACCCGTATCCTTCGCCGAGGTAACGATCCGTTATCTCCATGTCCTCGAGTCGGACTTTGATGTGGGCAGCGATATGTTCTGCAGCGGCGTTCGCGAGACGCAAGTAGTTGCCCGGGACATCCTCATAGACCTCCGGGGCGACAACAACGCCGATGATTCGAGTGTCCTGGCCGCGGAGCATTCGCCCAAGCGTGAGGCCAGCGTGGGTACTTCCCGCCGAACTCGCGTGCACGATACTGCGGAAAGTCGCTCCCTGGGACGCCATCTGCCGTTCTGCCTCTGCGTAGGCTCGCGCGAAACTCGCGGCGCCCCTCCCGGTAGCTGAGCCGATGGGCAACCGATAGACGCGCTCCCCGGCCGCTTCGAGTTCCTCAGCTACCTTCCGGGTGAGCTCGGCAAGTTCGATCCAGGAGACGTCGCCAACGAGCCGGAGGTCGGCGCCGAAGAGAGCATCGAGGAGCAGATTTCCCACCGGCTCCTGCGGCTCGTCGTGACAGAGAACCAGCGTGCATCTCAGGCCGGCCGCTGCAGCGGCCGCCGCGGCTGCACGAGTGGCGTTCGAGTGGCGCGACCCCTCGGTCACGATGTGTGTCGCCCCGAGCGACAACGCGTGCGCGAGTTCGGTTTCCAGCTTCCGCACCTTATTACCAGCGAGCCCGACGGAGCCTACGTCGTCCCGCTTCGCCCAGACTTCCAGCCCGATCTCCTCGCTCAGGCGGGGCAGCAGCTGAACTGGGGACACGAATCCCCGCAGATCGATAGTGGGCAAGGGGAACGCGATATCGGGAGCGGCCATGCATAGAAGTTAGATGCGGACCTACATCGGCACAATCGATGCGTATATCGACGTGCAGATGCACACAGAGGGCTATCGGTAGCGACTATCTTCGTGCGCATGCTCAACTTGGACGGCCTCGATGCTCGCATCCTGCTCGCGCGCGATCTCGCCCCAGACGCCACGATCCTGGACATCGCGAGTCGTCTCGGCGTGTCACGCAATACAGTCCACGCCAGAGTGCGTCGGATGCAGGAGGGCGGCGCCCTCGGGCCCACGAGCGGCCGTATCGCGCCCGCGGCGTTGGGTCGTCCCCTTCTAGCGTTTGTGACTCTTTCGGTGTCACAACGTGATGTCGATGCGGTTTACTTGGCCGTCCGCGACATTCCGGAGGTCCTCGAAGCCCACACCATTACGGGCAACGCCGATCTGATCCTCCGCGTTGTCGCTCGCGACACCGCAGACCTTCATCGCGTGACCCAACTCATTCAGCGCAACGAGGGCGTCCAGCGGAGCAACACATCTCTTGCAACCACTGAGGTGATCTCTTACAGGCTTAACCTGATGCTGCGACAGTTGGAGTAGACAGAGTGGCGGAGCTTGCCGGCGGCATGTTCGTCGGCGGGCGAGGCTTCACCGATTCGCTGCCAGCCAGCGGAAGGGAACCCGCCTGCAGCCGCACCACAGCCACCGCTTCGCGTCCGGCTGCCGGCGAGAGGCCGGGGCGGTGGAGGCAGGTGCTTCGCCGCCCCGGTTCGTCTCGGGTTGAGCGGTATTAGGTGACCCCGTTGCTCCGCGCCACCGAGCCAAGCCACGCCAAGCTCGGTTTCGGCTGTCGTACGAACGTCTCACGGTCTACGGCAATCAACCCGAAGGTCGGCCCCCAGTCTCCCCACTCGAAATTGTCGAGGGCGGACCAGTGAAGGTAGCCCCGTACGTCAATCCCGTCCTCAACGGCTGCGGTTAGGTGCCTCAGTGCCGCGCTCGTGTAGGCGATTCGACGTTCGTCGTCGGCGGTCGCTATCCCGTTCTCGGTCACGAGGAGGGGGACCCCCTCCGTGACCTCGTGAGCATGACGCAACGCGATGCCTAGTGCGTCAGGGCGGTAGGCCCATCCGTTCAGGGTGTTGTCAGGACTGTCGGGATGGGGCACCACGCCATTGGAGTCGATTGTCTGGCTCGTGTAGGACTGAGTACCCACGAAGTCGTCGCCTCGCGACGCCTGAAGGTAGAGGTCCTCCCAGAGCCACGAGATGCGAGGGAAGGTCTCCTCGCTGCCGGGCCCTGCAACGAATGCTTGCTGCGCGATCGTCCAGCCGACCCTCGCCGACGTGTTCGCTCGGAGAATCTCTACCGCACGTCGATGCGCTTCGACCAGCACTAGTCCCGTCTCCTCATCCGGGATTGGCATTTGAGCAGCGGTTAATCCAGACGCTACAGCTCCGGAGGAGCTCGCCTGCCGCATCATCTCCATGAGGGAGAGGATGTTGGGCTCGTTGATCGTCGCAACCCAATCCACTCCGTCGAGGATCGACGACACAGTCTCGACGTACATGGCGAAATGGTCCACCCCGCCTGGGGCGGTCCATCCGCTCTCGGCGGCGAACCACGCCGGATTCGAGAAGTGGTGCAGAGTTACGACTGGCTCGAGACCCGCCTCGCGAGCGGTGTCAATCATCCTTCGGTAGTGCTGGAGTTGGGCGCGCGAGTACTCGCCCTTCTCCGGCTCAATCCGAGCCCACTCGATGCTGAACCGGTACGCGTTGAGGCCCGCATCTGCCAGCAGCTGCATGTCCTCGGGGTAGCGGTGATAGTGGTCCACCGCGTCGCCGCTTGGTTCCAGCGGGGCGCCGGAGGTGCGTTCGATCCGCCACCAGTCACTCGTCCAATTCCCGCCCTCTACCTGATGGGCTGAAGTGGCGGCCCCCCACAGGAAGTCCTTCGGGAGGGGCATTATGCGGGAACCGGCCCGGCTTGCTGTACCTCTGACAGGAGGGATTCGATGATCTCATCGACGTCAACAGTTTCCGGAGCCGCCTGTGCTGCGAAGGTCAGCATCGTCCGCAGAGGCATAGAACCGACCATCTGCAACGTTTCCTCCCCCACCATGGCTTCCGCCGCGGGGCCGAACTGGCCGAGCACCTCGCGGAGTGCCTTCATGCCGGAAGGGTGATCAGCCCACTCTGCAACCGTCGAATCCCTGTCCGGAACGATCACAGGCGTGGGCACCTCCAGTTCGATCACTTCGCACAGCGGGAGACTCCTCGAGTGAGACCCGACCTCGATCGTGAAGGCTCCGGGTTCGACCACCCAGGATCCCTGACGCCAGAACGCAAAGGCGCGGTCATCGAGGTCGATGGTCACCGTGCGTCGTTCTCCAGGCTCCAGGTGCACCTTGACGAAGCCTTTAAGCTCGCGAGCGGGGCGATCGACACTGGATTCAACGTCTCCGACATACACCTGAACAACGTCGGAGCCGGCGCGGGAACCAGTGTTCTCGATTGTCACCTGCACCGTCGCCTGTGCGACCGTACGGTCGGCCACCCTGACGGCGAGGTCGGAGTACTCGAAGCGGGTGTAGCTGAGTCCGTACCCGAACGGGAACGCCACTTCACGGTCGGTCGCGTCGTACCAGCGGTAGCCGATGTATACCCCCTCGCCGTATCGAACGATCCCGTCCGACCCCGGCCAATTGATATGCGCGGGGTTGTGTGACAGAGCAAGCGGGATGGTTTCCGCGAGACGCCCGCCTGGCTCTGCAGCACCAAACAGGATCTCAGCCGCTGCTGAACCGGAAGCTTGGCCTCCGAGCCACATCTCGAGGACTGCCGGAACGACGCCGGCGATCCCGTCAAGGGTGACCACGCCGCCATTGCTCAGCACGACGATGACGTTCGGGTTCGCCGCGACCACGTCCGCGACGAGCAGGCGTTGCGTCTCCGGCAGCAACAGATTCTTGCGGTCGAAACCCTCGGATTCTTCGGCGTCGGACAGACCGAGGAACAAGACCACGACTTCAGAGCGGGAGGCTAGCTCCACGGCTTCCGCGCGAAGCGTCGAGTCGTCAGCTCCGTCGAAGCTGAACCCCGCTGCGAAGCCGATCTCGCGGTCGCTCATTGCCGTGATAGCGCTCAATGCGTCGTCCAGGCGAGTGGGCTTGATGTGTGAACTTCCCGCGCCCTGATATCGCGGAGTCCGTGCGAACTCTCCGATGACCGCGATGTTTCCGCCTTGACCTGCTTCCAGGGGGAGGATGCTGCCTTCGTTGGTCAGCAGCACCGAACTCTCGGTTGCGATTCGCCGAGCCAAGGCGTGGTTCGCCGCGTGATCGGGGGTGACCGCAGGGCGATCGGCGAGGAGACGATCATGCACGGTGAGTATGTTCGACACCGCAGTGTCGACGCTGACCTCATCGAGGTCTCCGGAACGCACCGCTTCCACGATGGATTCTGGGACACTCTCTCCCGCGCCGGGCATCGCCAAATCCAGCCCGGCCGCCACTGCCGCGACCGGATCCACAACGGCCCCCCAGTCCGAGACGACGTAGCCCTCGAAGCCCCAGTCCCCGCGCAGCGTGTCGCTCAAAAGCCAACGGTTCTGTGACGCGTAGACGCCGTTCACCTTGTTGTAAGAGCACATGATCGTCGCCGGCTGTGTCTCACGAACAATTCGTTCGAAAGCGGGAAGGTAGATCTCCCGCAAGGTCCGCTCATCGACCTCAGCGCTTACCCGCATGCGGTCGGTCTCCTGGTTGTTTGCCGCGTAGTGCTTGACCGAGGCACCGACTCCCTGGGACTGGATGCCCCTTACCCACGCGGAGCCGAGCACGCCGGCCAGTAGCGGATCCTCGCCGAAGTACTCGAAGTTCCGTCCGCACAGGGGTGAGCGCTTCATGTTGACGCCCGGCCCGAGAAGGATGTCGACACCGATGGCCCTGCTTTCAGCGCCAAGAGCTCGGCCCATCTCCTCGACAAGTTCGGGATCCCATGAAGATCCCGTTGCCGAAGCCGTCGGGAAGCTGGTGGCGGGTTCGCTGTCGAACAGGCCGAGATGGTCGCTGTCCTCCCGCTGATAGCGCACGCCGTGCGGTCCATCGGTCAGCACCATGGAGGGGATGCCCAGTCGGTCTATGGCGCGGGTCTTCCAGAAGGAGCCGCCGGACAGTAGTCCTGCCTTCTCTTCGAGTGTGAGTTGTGAGACGTGGGGATGCATGGAAGAGGCCTTCCTAATCGTGGTCGGAGGTCAGCGAACCTTTTTGATCGGAACGACGGTCAGCGCACCCAATACGGCGACGATCGCTGCACCGATGAAGAGGGCGGTGTAGTTTCCGCCGCCGCCTCCGATAGAGAGCAAGAGCGGCGCGAGGGCCGGCGCCAACGACTGAGGAAGGGCGTTCGCGATGTTGAAGATCCCCATGTCCTTCGCAGCCGCCGTCTCCTTGTTCGGCAGGACGTCGGTCACGAGAGCAAGGTCGACGGCGAAGTACGTTCCCGTCGCGATTGCGGTGACGGCAGCCGCGATCAGGTACACCGGCAGCTCGAAGGAGAAGGCCGTGATCAGGCTTCCCAGAGCAACAAGTCCCGACGCGATGAAGACAAACACCTTCCGACGCTTCAGACGGTCGGAAATCGCTCCGGAGACGCTCGCACTGATTGTGAGCAGTACTGCCGACAGAACGGCGAGACCCAACTGGTAGAGCGCCGCCTGCTCGAGCGGGATGCCCAGGCGTTCGTTCAGGAAGTACACCTGGTAAGTGCTGTTCGCCGCGAACGCGAGAACGATGAGGAAACGCCCGAGCCACGCCCAAGCGAAGTCGGGATTGCGGCGAGGGTTGAACGCGAAGGCTTTGAAAACAGTCGAGACCCTGAAGGACTGCCGGAGGTTGGGGGACAGAACGCGGTCCCTAGTCGTCAGAACGTAGAGGACGATGAGCGCGAGACCGAGGGCCGAGGGCACGATGAACATGCCGGTCAGTCCACCGCCGAAACCGAACGCGACGTTGGCGACAAGCAGGCCGATGAAAGGCGCTAGCTGCTGCGCGACCCCGGTGAACGCCGACACTTTGCCGCGCTGCTGCTCCGGGACTCGGTCCGGCAGGAAAGCTGCCAGACCCGAGAGGACAGCGTTCATTGCCAGCTGAACAATCGTCCAAGCGAGTCCGACAACCAGCACGTTGGGTGCGGAGGCAAGGACGAGCACCGCCGCGAAACCAACGATTGCGCCGCCGAGAACCCACGGGCGCCGCATGCCGAACCTCGAAGTGGTCCGGTCACTGAGTGCCCCGAAAATGGGATTCGCCACGAGCGCAGCAAAAGCGCCTATCGCCGAGATGACTCCAAGCGACGCTTCGCGGGAGTCCGGTGCGACCTCAGCGACCTTCAACGCGAGAGTCGAAGCGATGGGAACGATGAGAACCAGGAACGCGCCGACGTAGGCGCCGAGGAATGCGCCGACTGTTCTCTTGCTTACGGGCGACTCGGACCTGCTCGGCTCGACGAGAGTTTCGGCGGAGTTCGCCGGTTCGATTGGTGTTGTCATTGCCACTCCTTCGGGGCTACTTAAGCGCATAAGTAGGAACGGGGAGTCAAGCTAGCACACGACGAAGCGGGGCGGGAGCCTGTGTCACCATGTGCACGTGAAGGAAACGGCGAAACGGGCGACTGCCGCAGATGTGGCGCGTCGGAGCGGGGTGTCCAGCGCTACCGTGAGCTACGTCCTCAACGCCACACCGGGGCAGAGCATCCCGGAGGCCACCCGTGACAAGGTCACGCGAGTCGCCCGCGAGCTCGGCTATGTGCCGAACGCCCACGCTCGCGCCCTCGCTGTGGGGAAATCCACGATCGCTGTCATCGACTTGAGCGAGATTCCCTATGGCGACCTGGTTGCGAGATCAGCGCGGGAGACCGCCGAGGCACTGACCGGCCTCGGCTATCTACCGGTCGTCGACTTCCCTGGTCTCAGCAGCGATCCAGCGCGCACTCGGCTTCGCTCGCTTGCGACCGTGCTCGCCCCACAAGTGGTGGTTACGGTGACCCCGTTGAGCCCTGAGCTGAAGGAGGAACTGCGATCGGTCGGTGTGGAGAGAGTCCTCTCGATGTTCCCTGATTCAGCAGCGTTGGCGCGCGAGGTCGGTGCTGCCGCCCGCGCTCAGGCGCGGTATCTGCACTCTCGCGGCCACGCGGTCATCGGATACTGCGGAACAGATGACGATCAGCTCTCCAATTTCGACGAGGTGCGGCTCGCCTCGCTTCTTGACGAAGCGACCATCCTCGAGATGGAGGCGGTCCACGTCTGCTCGAGTCGTGATGTCGCCACGATTGCAGAGGCCCTCGTGTCAGCTCGACGTCGATCGCCAGGTTTACGATCGATCGCTGCCTACAACGATGAAATCGCGTTCTGCGTTCTGTCGGCAGCCTCACGTCTCGGCTTGAACGTGCCGCAAGAGCTTGCTGTCATCGGCGTCGATGACTCACCCCTTGCGGCGGCGGCGATCCCTGCCCTCACCAGCGTAAGTTTGATCGACCACGACCACGACCGGGTCAGGGTGGCTGAGATAGCGCAACTAGTCGATCGTGAACAGTCAGACGACGTGCCGACACCTCAGCTTCGAGTGATCACCAGAGAATCTGCCTAACACCGCGCCTCCTATGCCAGCGCGTGGAGTGCGTCGATTGCAGCAAAAGGTGACGAGGGTGTCGGCTGGAGTACGACTTCCGTCACGCCTGCG
Organism: Desertivibrio insolitus; assembly: GCF_017355965.1. Lineage (GTDB taxonomy): Bacteria > Actinomycetota > Actinomycetes > Actinomycetales > Microbacteriaceae > JAFIQW01. The sequence goes on along the minus strand of NZ_JAFIQW010000003.1, from coordinate 362,593 downwards.
TTGCGCAGCGCGGTGAGTCGGTTGCGAACTCGTTGTGCTGTTCCGGCGAGGGCGAGTTCAGCGACCCACGCATCGGGGAGTTGACGAGCGAAATCCTCGGGACCGTCTGCGGCGGCTCGTAACGCCCGGAACTCATCGGCGAAGATCAGGTCAGCGACGTGTACGTCCCAGTCCGGTTCGCCAATCCAAGCAAGAGCTGGGCGGGCTGCTGCGAACGCTTTCCTCTCGTCGTCATCGACACTGGCAACGTTGTAGGCGACTAGGCGGTGCGGCCCTCGGGCTTTGATCTGAGCCAGCGACGCGGTTGCGTACTCCGGCGTCACAGGTTCAGCGAGAACGGTGCCGTCAGCGAGGCGACCTGCGACGGCGAGGGATCGAGGGCCTCGAACGCCCGCGAGCAGCGGGGGTGGTGTCGTCGGAACGGCGGCCGGATCAAGACGTGCTCCGCCCGCTTCGTCTCCTGCGAGCAACCGCCGGACGGTGATGAGAGTCTGCTCGAGAAGGGCCAGAGGACGCCAGGGCCAGGCGTCGATCTGTCGAAGCCAGCCGGGCATGCCGTGACCGATGCCGGCGTCGATTCTTCCGGGGAATAGTTGGGCCAGCGTTGCCAGTTCCATCGCCAGGTAGACGGGGTTACGGACGGCGGCAGGCAATATGCCGATGCCGACTCGTAGTGAGGTAGTCGCCGCGAGCACAGCTCCAGCTTGCGCAATGCCACCGCGGAAGCCGAGGTCCTCAACTACCCAGAGCTCGGCAGCTCCAGCCGCTTCAGCGCTCCGAGCGAAGTGGAGAACATCGCTTGCGGTGAGGTCGCGTGGCAGCATGACGCCGATAGGCAGAGGCGAGAACATGATCACTCCTTGGTGTCGGGGTCGGGAGAGACGAAGGTGTTGGTCAGTGCGGTGCCGTCGCCCGGAATCAGGGAAAGCTGGACTTCAGACGTCGCTGCTGACGCGCGGCTCGGTACCTGCGGGGACGGCGTTCTGCCTTGCGCGGGTTGCGGGAGCAGCGAAGATCGCGGCACCGACCGCTACGAGTACGACGATCATCGCGTTCCGCAAGCCAACCTCTTCGCCCAGGGCCCCGAGGAGGGGAGGGCCGACCAGGAATGCCATGTACCCAACGATCGAGGCGAAACTGACGCGAGCCGCGGAGTTCTCGCCCGAGGCGCCAGCCGCGGAGAGCGCTAGAGGGAATCCGAGGGAAGCCCCCAGCCCCCAGAGGACGATCGCGCCCAGGAGGACCCCGGGGTTACCGTCGACGAAGATCACGAGTGCAAGTCCGATCGCTCCCAGCATTGCGCTTGCGGCGAGCAACACTGATCGCGCAATCTTGGCGCTGAGCCATCCGCCGGTGAAGCGCCCCACCGTCATCGCGACAGCGAAGAGCGCGTACATGGCCGATCCCGAGGCGGGGTCGAAGCCGTGACCGTCGACCATGACTAGCGGCAGCCAATCGTTCGCCGTTCCCTCGGCGAAGGCCATCGCTAGCACCACGGCGCCGATGACGAGCAGCTTCGGATCCCGGAGCACGCTCTGCGGTCGAGGCCCAGTCGGCATCCCTCGGGTCTGCCGACCGATGTTGGCGACCACTCCGGGGGCGGCAGCGAGGAGCATCACGGCTGCGACAGTGGCGGCGACGCCCAGGTGCAGTGACACGGGCACTTGCAGTGCCGTGCAGGCGATGCCGGCGCCGGCGCCTACCGTCGTGCCGAGGCTGAAGCACCCGTGCAGGGTGGGTAGGAAATCCTTGCCTCGCTGGCGCTCGATTTCAGCGCCTGCGACGTTGAGCCCTACTTCCCCGCCCCCCATCCCAAGCCCGAAGAAGAAGAGCCCGGCCGCCACGACGAAACTCTGAGCGAAGGCTCCTCCCAGCCCGATTATCGCCACCCCTCCGACGATCGACGCCGTGGCAGTGAGGATTACCGGGCGAGTGCCCAGTCGCGCCACCAACGGTCCCGAACTCAGGATGCCGATCATCGAGCCGAGCGACAGTCCCAACAAGATGAGGCCGATCTCGACGGTCGAAGCGCCGAGAGTGTCTCGAAGGTCAGGGGACCGCGTCACCCAAGACGAGATCCCGAGGCCCGGAATGAAGATCAGCAGGGCAAGCGTCAGGGCAGGGTGATTTTTCACGACGGTCCAGGGGGTAGAGGCGAGCGGAGTGGTTTCAGCGAGAGGGCGCGGGAATGAGGCTGTAGACGGCTCGACGGATACGTTCCGCGTCGAACGGCTCGGCCGAGATGTGACTATGAAGAACGAGCCCCTCCTGAAGCGCGTCGATTGTGGCGGCGAGGTCTGCGGGGAAGTGCCGCTCGATCGAGCGCCGCGACTTGTGCATCCACGCCTGGATCAACTCTCGATACCGAGCGTCGCGGACTGCCAAGGCATAGAGCTCTGCCGACAGCACCATGTCTCGCCCGTATCCCGCTCCGAGAGTGACGATGAGTTCGACGATCCGGTCACGGGGATCCTCCCCCTCGTGAAGGTCGGCAAGGATCGCGTCGAACCGCCGGTGCTGCTCGTCGGCGAGAAGCTGGAAGGCGCTGAGGAGCATCTCGTCGCGGGTGGGAAAGTGGTAAGTCATCGAGCCGAGGGGCACGTCAGCGGCTTCGGCTACTGATCGGTAGGTGGCTCCGGGGGATCCGTGCTGGGCGATGACATCCAGAGTCGCCTCCAGGATGCGCGTCCTGCGATCAGGATCGCTGCGCCGCGGTCGATTCAAGGAGCACCTTCTTCAAGCCAGTCACATGTCCGTGGCGAAACTATCAGAACGTCCGTATATCTAGCGACCTTCGCGATTGCCAACGGCAGCCCCGCACCGCCTCGAGCGCGTCTCTCGGCGGAGAGGTTCACATCGCGGATTGGAGGCGAGGGAGGAAAGGGGGCGCCTGCGATCTTGCGCGGCGCCCCCGTCGTTTGCTTAGAAGACGCCGTTGCTGTGAGGAAGGTCGGCCGGCACGGGGATGACAACGTCCCAGTGCTCGACGATCTTGCCGTCCTGAACGCGCCAGAGGTCGTTGTAGATGGACGGGACGCCGAAGTCGCCTTCGGAGCGAGTGAAGACGAAGTTGCCCTGGGCGATGACCTGATGCACCTGCTTGTAAGCCAGGTTCTTGCCGTCTGCGGCCCACTTCTCCACGGCGGCACCGAAGCCGGCGAGTCCGTCTGCGGCTTCCGGGTTGTGCTGGTCGTACTGCTCCGTCGAGATGTAGTCGGTCAGCAGGCTGTAGTCAGCCCCAACCAGCACCTTCTCGGCGAACGCGGTGACGAGCTCCTTGTTCTGCGTGGTCTTGTCGAGGTCGGTGACCTCGGTCGGCCCGTCGGTCTGGGAACGGCCGCTGACGGTCTCGGTAACGACCGGCGTGAGTGAGTCCCAGTGCTCTACGATCTTGCCGTCTTCCACGCGCCAGACGTCGTAGCCGGTGAGGGGGTCTGGCCCGAAGCCGAAGTACGTGCCCTGCGTCATCACGAGGTCGCCGTCGGCGATGAGGCGGGCGGGCTCATAGCGGAAGTCGTCGCCGAGCGAGCCGGCGAGGGCGCGCAGGCCCTCGACACCGTCGGTGGCGAGCGTCGAGTGCTGCGTGTAGGTGGGGCCGAAATAGTCGTCGATCGCCGACAGGTCGCGGTCGCCGAAGACGGCGGTGGTCGCCGCCGTAACAATCTCGGCGGGTGTCTGGTCGTCGCTCATGGTCGTCTCCTCAGGGGTTGTAGGGGCGGGCGGAAAGGCAGTGGGCGCGCAGCCGACCAGGGCGGTTGCGCCGATGACGAGGCCGCTCAGGGCGGCGAGGCGTCTGGAGGTGCGGGTCATGACGGTGCTTTCTCATTTCGGGGCTGCTCCAACGAGCGTCCTTGGGGTACGTCGCGCCGAACGGCAGGGTTCCATCCGCCGAACGCATGAGTTACCGTAAGAGAGTTACAAGCTGGACGGAAGTAGGCACCGAAAAGTGCCTTGCTGGTTTCTCAGTAACTGGAGGCCTAGGTGGAGTGGAACCCGTACGACCGCAACTGCCCGACGCGCAAGCTCCTCGATCGGATCGGGGATCGGTGGACCGTGCTCGTGATCGGAGCCCTCTCCGATGGTCCGATGCGCTTCTCTGAGCTCGCGGCGCGCATCGACGGGGTATCGCAGAAGATGCTGACGCAAACGCTTCGTGCCCTGGAGGAGGACGGCTTGGTCATCCGCACCGTCACCGCCGCCGTACCGGTGCGCGTTGACTACGAGTTGAGCGATGCCGGGCGCACACTCCAGGTTCCGCTCAAGGCCCTCGAGGACTGGGCTAAGGAGCACATGGAACCGATCCTGCAAGCGCGCCGACGTTTCGCTGCGGCGTGATGAACCAACAGCTCGACGGTCTTATCGACTACTTCGCAGGCGACGTTCTGACTTCCGATCAGGCGCAGTACGTTCGCAGCGAGCGAGACAGGGGGCGGCAGCGAAAGCTGTTGGCGGCCATGCTGACGATGCGGCCACCACGACCCATCCCTGCCAAGGTGCTCCACGAGCTTGACTTGCTGCTATCTCGGGAGCGTGACGAGCGCGGCGTCATCGAAGCGATGAAGGTACCCACGCTGGCAGACGAAGAAGTGGGTGCCACAGGTCTCCCCCTCGACCGCATTGCCCTCTGGCGTGGAGATCTCACCCGGCTACGCGCCGGCGCGATCGTCAACGCCGCCAATGCGCAGATGCTGGGCTGCTTCCAGCCCGAGCACGCCTGCATCGACAACGTCATCCACGCCGCTGCTGGGCCGGAGCTACGCGCCGAGTGCGCCCGCCACATGAGCGAGCAAGGACATCCCGAACCCACGGGCACGGCCACGGTCACAGGGGGCTACCACCTGCCTGCCAAGCACGTCATCCACACCGTCGGCCCCATCGTTCACGGCGAGCTTCGCGCCGCGCACGAGGAGGCGCTCGCCAACAGCTACCGCAGCATCCTCGCCGCAGCTGAAGCGGCAGGGCTCGACTCGGTCGGGCTCTGCAGCGTCTCCACGGGCGTGTTCGGCTTCCCCAAGGCCCCGGCCGCCACAATCTGCCTCACCGTCCTCGCCGCGTGGTTCGCTGAAAATCCCTCAAGCCGCCTTCGCGTCATCATCAGCCTCTTCACCGCCGCCGATGAAGCGGTCTACCGCGCGGCCCTACAGAAACTCCGCGCCGCATGAGACACCATCAGCAGTCCCTCCCCCAACTCGCCGCCGGCGAGCTCGACCAGGACCAGGCGCTCGACGCCATTCACACCGCAGACCGCGTCCTCATCGGTGCTGGAGCCGGACTTTCCGCCGCCGCTGGCTACGACTACACCGACCGGGAACGGTTCCGTGAGCTCTTCCCCGCACTCAGCGCGGCCGGATTCACTGCGCGCTACCAACTCATCGGCTACCCCCTCCCGCCACGACACATGTGGGGGTACTGGGCCACCCACGTCAACGACATCCGCCTCGGCGACCGACCGAACGCGCTCTACCAGGCACTGCGGTCCGCCGTCGGCGACCGCGAGCACTTCGTCATGTCCTCCAACGTCGACGCCCTCTTCACCCGAAACGGATTCGCTTCCGAGTCCGTCTACACCCCACAGGGCGACTACGCGCTTTACCAATGCCTCGAGCCATGCACGCGCAGCGTCTGGGATGCCCGCGGCATCGTCGCCCACGTCCTCGAGAATTACGACCCCCTAACCGGTCAAACCTCTGAGGATGCGGTGCCGTCGTGCCCGAACTGTGGTGGAGAGGTGTTCCTCAACGTCTTCGCCGGCTCCTGGTACATCAACGACCACTTCCAACCACAACTGGACTCCCTCAACGACTGGCTGACCGACACACGTGACAGCGGCGAATCGCTGGCGATTGTCGAGATCGGCAGCGGCTTCAACACCCCGAGCGTCATCCGATGGCCAATCGAACACATCGCGACCCTCATTCCCAGAGCGACCCTCATACGAGTCAATCGCGACCACCCAGGGGTACCTGCATCGCTCACCGGCCGCGCCGCCTCGCTCGGCGGCGACGCCGGGGACATCATCAACCGCCTCATCACCGCCGTAGAAAGGCCAAGCGCATGACCACCACCCCGATCGCCGTCACCGGCGCCACCGGCGTCCTCGGAGGCTTCGTCGCCCGTGACCTCGCCGACCGTGGGATCCGTCAGCGGCTCCTCGTCCGCACGCCTGCGAAGGCCCCAGAGCTGCCCGCCACTACCGTGCACCAATTCAGCTACACCGACCAGGCCGCCGCCACCGACGCGCTCCATGGGGTCGGAACACTGTTCATGGTGTCCGCCTCCGAAAGCGCGGACCGGCTGGACCAACATCGAGCCTTCATCGACGCCGCCGCGGCCGCTGGAGTGCAGCACATCGTCTACACCTCGTTCATCGCCGCCGCTCCCGACAGCACCTTCACCCTCGCCCGCGATCACTACGTCACCGAGGAGTACATCAAGGCCTCCGGCATGAACTGGACCTTCCTCCGCGACAGCTTCTATATCGACTTCATGGAAGCTCTCGTGGGCGAGGACGGCGTCATCCGCGGCCCCGCCGGAGCTGGACGATGCGCCATCGTCGCCCGAATCGACGTCGCCCGCACCGCCGCCGAGATTCTCACCGCCCCCGACAAGCACGCCGGCCAGACCTACGACCTCACCGGCCGCGAAGCCCTCTCCCTCGCTGAAGTCGCCGCTACGATCAGCGCGGCCCGCGGAACCGGAGTCAGCTACTACGACGAGAGCATCGAGGAAGCCTACGCATCCCGAGCGAAGTACGGCGCACCCGCCTGGCAGCTCGACGCCTGGGTCAGTACCTACACCGCCATCGCCAGCAACGTCATGGCACCCGTCAGTCACGCCATCGAGAACATCACCGGGGCTGCCCCGCGCACCCTCAGCGAGTACCTCGAGACAAAGTACTCGTAGCCTCGTGCCCGTCGTCCTCGGCGCGTTTACTGAGTCTCACCGGGGCCGTCAGACTTTTGAGTACCGATGAACACTTGATCGGTCACCCAAACTTGGGCACCTTCTCGCCGAGGTCCCACTTTTGGCCGCTGCAAGCGATCGGCCCTCGAGCACTCAGTAGGACACCGGCTCAATCAGGAGAACGAGCTTCTCAGTCCGCGCAGTCCGCGACAGACCTGGGACCGGCTTGCATGATGATCGTGGGCACTTCGAGCAACGCGATGGAATCGAAGTGTTACTGCTCGGTCAGTGTTCGGCGGTTAGCCTGCCGACGGCGTCTTGGATCGCGACGGCCGCTGCCCCGCGCGCCCAAGCTCGGAACCCGCTTGAGTCGACGTGGATGGAGACCGTCTGCGCACGGCTGCTCCGTTCGCTCGCAATTCGCTGAGCGACCCTGTCCGCGACTAGGCGGTAGACAGCAATGCCATCGCCTGCGAGCACTACGGACGATTGCAGCGTGAGGTTAGCCGTCAGAGCGATCAGTCGCCCGAGCGCATCGCCTGCCGCTTCGACAATGGCTCGAGCTGCTGGCTCACCCTCCTCGGCGAGCTTGAGCGCATCATCGAACGACACTGTGCGCTGAAGGGCGGCAGATGCTTGAGCGGCGATCGCCCCGATGGTGAGCATCGCTTGGGAGCAACCCTTGTGTCCCTCGACGCAGTACGGCCCGAGCGGATCCAGGGGAATGTGGCCGCCAGTTCCGACACCAGCATCTGGGGAGCGAACGACTTCCCCGTTGATCACCAGGGCATAGCCCACTCCCGCGCCGATCGTAATGACAGCGAAGCCGGGCAGGCCCCGGCCCAGGCCGAACCATCGCTCCGCCTCGGCGAGCGCGACCAGGTCGTTCTCGAGGACGACGGGCACCGCTAGACGCTCCGCGAGCGGTTGAGCCAGATGCACATCTCGCCAGCCGAGGAAGGGCGCCTCAAGCACGTCGCCCTTCCGGGCCAGCCCACCGAGCGATATTCCGACGCCACGCAGATTGGTCGGCTCTAGATCGGCGATCACATCCGCAATTCGCCTTGTTACCGCGCTCGGATCCGTCTGCGACAACTCGACATCGAGATTCCGAATTGGATTCGCCCGTACGTCGGTAACCACGGCAAAAAGGTGGTCCCCCGTCAACTTGATGCCAACGAAGGTGCCGACGGTCGGCGAGACGTCCAGCGGGCGTGAGGGACGCCCGATGGAGCCGTCGGCGAGCTCGTCCAGTTCGACCAGCACGCCGCGATCGAGGAGGGGCTTCACCAGGCGAGTCAAGCTCGCAGGAGAAAGAGCGAGGTGAGTCGTCAAGGCACTTCGCGACAGTGGCCCGTGAACGAGGACTGCCCGCGTCAACGCGGCCTCGGTGTCTCCCACGGCTCGATCATATTCGGGAGGACGTTTCGTTCAATGCGAAACGTTCTGAGTAGCTCCTGCCGCTCCCACCAGGCCCAATAGCCGCTGTTGCCAGGGCGTTTTTTCCGTGATAGAACTAACTCGTGCAAGCCAGTACTGACGACGAGGTCATGGGGTCTTCCTATCGAGACAGAGCCGCGGGCGAGGTGGTACACCTCCGAAACGGTGGCACGAGCGTTGTGATCGACTGCTCAGACCAAGGGCCGATGATTCTTCATTGGGGCGCCGATCTAGGGCAGCCGAATGCCGATGCCCTCTCGTCGTTAGCCATCTCGGCGCGACCGCAAAGGGTTTCCGGGGGGCTGGACGCGACAGCGCGCCTTCGCATTCTCAACACTCGCGCCGACGGCTGGCTCAACACCCCAGCCTTCGAGGGCGCTCGCGACGGACGAGAGTTCAGCGCGCAGTTCACCCTCCTCAGCTGGGAAGTGAGGGACGACGAGCTCACGCTGGAGCTCGTCGACCGAGAGGCCCGGCTGTCCGCTCGCGCGGAACTAAGCGTCGGTGCATCCGGTCTGTTCCGTCAGCGGCTGAGCGTGAGCAACAACGACGCATCCCCGGTCACGGTCACACGACTGCAGCCGTCGTTCCCGGTGCCGTGGGACGCAACCGAGCTGCTCGACACGACCGGGCGACATCTGCGGGAGCGGTCACCGCAACGCCGCAACTTCACCTTCGGCACGCATCTGAGAGAGAGCCGACGCGGGCGCTCCGGCGCCGACGCCACGTTGCTGCTCGCCGCCGGACGCCCCGGGTTCGGATTCGGAAGCGGCGTCGTGCACGGGATCCACGCAGCCTGGAGCGGCAACCATCAGGTGTTCGCCGAGCGGACGACGAATGGGGAAGCGTTCCTCGGGGGCGGCGAGCTGCTCTCGTTCGGCGAGGTCGTGCTCCAGCAGGGTGAGCAGTACGCCTCGCCGTGGCTGCTGGCTTCGTGGGGCGTGGGCCTCGATGAGTTGGCCTCACGCTTCCACGAGGAGTGGAGGGCGCGCCCCCAGCATCCGACACGGCCGCGCCCCGTGACGCTCAACACGTGGGAAGCGGTGTACTTCGATCACTCGCTCGCCAAACTCTCCGCGCTGGCCGAGGCCGCCAGCGACATCGGCGTCGAGCGCTTCGTGCTCGACGACGGTTGGTTCCGCGGGCGACGCGATGACACCGCTGGTCTCGGCGATTGGGAAGTCGACCTCTCCGTCTGGCCGGAAGGACTTCACCCCCTGGTCGACCGCGTTACTTCACTGGGCATGGAGTTCGGTCTCTGGGTCGAGCCCGAGATGGTGAACCCCGACAGCGACCTGGCGCGACAGCATCCCGACTGGATCCTCCGCGGACGTCAGGATCTTCCTCCGTCGGGGCGGCAGCAGCAGGTGCTCGATCTCTCCCGCCCGGACGCCTACGATCACATCGCCGGCAGGTTGCACGCCCTGCTCGACGAGTACCCGATCGCCTACCTCAAGTGGGACCACAACCGGGATCTCGTCGACGCCGGCAGCGGTCCTGGCGGGGCGCCGCGGGTGCACGCGAACACGGCCGCTCTTTACCGACTGCTCGATGAGCTCAAGGAGCGGCACCCCGGGCTCGAGATCGAGAGCTGCGCGTCCGGCGGCGCCCGGGTCGACCTCGGCATCCTGGATCGGACCGACCGCATCTGGACAAGCGACAGCCTCGATCCCGTGGAGCGCCTCGCTAATCAGCGGTACACCGCCCTCGTCGTTCCGCCGGAGATGATGGGCGCCCACCTCACCACTCCGCACGTGCACTCCACCGGCCGCACAGTCTCCCTCGGATTCAGCGGAGCGGTTGCGCTCTTCGGACACTTCGGCATCGAGTGGGACCTCACCACCCTGACCGCAGAGGAGCGCGCCGCGGTGGCCGAATGGGTCGCACTCGCCCGGCGCGTACGTCCCCTCGTCGCGACCGGGCGATCGGTCAACGCGGATCTCGCCGACGACGCCCTCGACGTCCGTGGCGTCGTCGCGGCCGACCGTCGCCAGGCGTTTTTCACCTTCACGCAGAGCGGCACCCTTCCGGCATCGCCCAGCGGCCGCGTCACGCTTCCCGGCCTCGACCCCGACGCGTCCTACCGGCTGCGGGTCGTGACGCCCGGCGGCATCGTGCAGCACCCGGCCCAATCTCCACTCGAGTGGGCGCACCACCAAACCGTGCTCACCGGCCGGCAACTCGCCGTCGCCGGCATTCGACCCCCCGTTCAGAATCCGCAGCAGGCTACGGTCATCGAACTGACCGCGTAACAGCTGCTCTCACCACACGCGCAAGGAGGCGCATATGAGAACCGGAACCAAGCGCGCGGCACTCGCCGCAGGCATCCTGAGCCTGGCTCTCGGAGTCAGCGGATGCGCCACGAGCCCGTCGGAGCAGGTGACCACGCTGAGCTTCTTCCAGTACAAAGGAGAAGCGCTCGAGGACTTCGAGGCGATCATCGACCAGTTCGAAGCGGAGAACCCCGACATCCGGGTCGTGCAGAACCAGGTGGCGGACTCGGAGTCAGCCATCCGGACGCTGCTGGTCAAGGACCGCACACCGGATGTCATCACACTGAACGCCAACGGGAACTTCGGCGCCCTCTCCCGAGCCGGGGTCTTCTATGACTTCAGCGATGAGCCGGTGCTGGACACCATTCGCCCCGCCGTTCAGGAGATCCTCGCCGAGCTGGGCAGCGCGGAAGGCGAGGTCAATGGCCTCGGCTACGTCAATAACGCCAACGGCATCATCTACAACCGGGCGATCTTCGAGGAGCAGGGCCTCGACGTGCCTGAGACCTGGGGCGAACTCCTCGCAGTCTGCGAGCAGCTCGAAGCCGCCGGGATCACCCCCTTCGCAGGTACTCTCGCCGACAGCTGGACGGTGATGCCGGCGTGGAACGCGATCGGCGCTTATTACACCCAGGACGGCTTCTTCGACAGGTTGCGTGCGGAAGGGGCGGATGTGGGAGCGGACTCGTCCGCGTCGTTCCAGCAGGCTCTGCCCGAGGCGATGGAGCGCCAGCTCGAGCTCTTCGAGTACACCCAGGACGGCGCACGAGGCGCCAACTACGACGACGGCAGCGCCCTCTTCGCCAACGGCGAGGCCGCCATGCTGATGCAGGGCATCTGGGCGCTCAGCCCCGTCAAGGCCATCAACCCGGACATCGACGCCGCGATCTTCCCCTACCCGGTGCCGGAGAACCCGGACGATCGGGTGCTCGTCTCCGGTGTCGACCTCGTCGTGACGATGGCGAAGAACTCGCCTCGGCACGAGGAGGCGATGCGCTTCGTGGAGTTCCTGTTCCGCCCGGACATCGTCGAGCAATACGCGGCGTCGCAGACCATGATTCCGGCCGTCGAGGGCGCAGAGCTGAGCGATGACCCGGCACTGCAATCCGTCGCCCCCTATTTCGACGCCGGCCGGATCACGGGGTTCATCGACCATCAGGTGCCGCCGGCCATCCCGCTGACGAACGTGGTTCAGCAGGCGGTCTTCGACGGCGACGTCGACCAGGCGCTCGGCACCCTCGACAGCGAATGGCGGAAGGTCGCCGCCCGCACGATCCCCGTTACGGAGGACTGACATGGCAACGACAACGCAGGCCGTACGAGCCTCAGCCGTCAAGCACAGGCGCATGGAGCAGTCGTCCCGGGCTCGTTCCCCACGCGACCGTGCGCTCCCCGCCTACTACTGGATCGTCTGGCCGGCCGTGATCGCATTCGCGGCTTTCCACACCCTCCCGGTCATCGTCGGCATCTTCTTCAGCTTCACGAACTACGCCGGCTACGGCGGCTGGGACCTGGTGGGCTTTGCCAACTACGTCAACCTCTTCCGCGACGACCGAATCCTCCAGGCCTACGGCTTCTCGTTCGTATTCGCCATCGCAGCCACGGTGCTCACGAATGTCATCTCCCTGGCCATCGCGCTCGGCCTCAACTCGAAGATCGTGGGCAGGAACTTCTTCCGCGGGGTCTACTTCGTTCCCTACGTGCTCGCAGCCCTCGTCATCGGATACGTCTTCCAGTTCATCTTCTCGAACTCGCTGCCACGGATCCTGTCCGGAATACCGCTCATCGCGGACAACATCCTCACCAATCCGGACTGGGCGTGGACCGCGATCGTGGCTCTTGCGGTCTGGCAGGCGTGCGCCTTCTCGATCATCATCTATCTAGCCGGTCTCCAGACGATCCCCGCGGAGTTGTACGAGGCCGCCTCGTTGGATGGCGCTTCCACACGACGGCAGTTCCGCTCGATCACCTTCCCGCTGATCAGCGCATTTTTCACGATCAACGTCGTGCTGAGCCTCAAGGGCTTTCTTCAGGTCTTCGATCCGATCGTCGCCCTAACCAACGGCGGGCCGGGCACGGCGACGGAGTCCGTGTCCCTCCTCATCTTCCGCGGCGGGTTCACGGGCGGAGAGTTCGCCTACCAAACCGCCAACGCGGTGATCTTCTTCATCGTCATCACCGTCGTCTCCCTCCTCCAATTCCGGGTCCTTCAGCGCAGAGAGGCCGACTTCTGATGACCACCGCAACCACCGTCCCCCTCGAGGCCGAGAGCACGGAAGTGACCGCGCGCCCGTCACGACGTCGTCGCGGCACGCCCGACGAAGACACCAGACGCACCAACTGGTGGGCCACCGCGCTCATCGCCGTGTGCTCGCTGACCGTTCTGATTCCGCTGTACCTCGCCGTCGCGGTCGCCCTGAAGACGCCCGAGCAGCTCGCGTCCGGCACCGGATTCGAGCTGCCGTGGCCCATCCGGTGGGAGAACTTTGGTCAGGCCTGGGAGCGGGCGAGCTTCTCCACAGCGCTCCTAAACACCGCGCTGATCACCGTCGGCTCGGTGATCTTCACCCTGCTGACCAGCTCCCTGGTCTCCTACGCGATCGCCCGGAACATGCATCGCCCATTCTTCAAGGGCGTGTTCTTCTACCTGCTGGCCGCGCTCTTCATCCCGTTCCCGATCATCATGCTGCCGCTGGTCAAGCAGACCTCGCTGCTCGGACTCGACAACCAGGCCGGGATGATCGTGCTCTACACGATCTACGGGCTGAGCCTGAACATCTTCATCTACACCGCCTTCATCCGCTCGATCCCCATCGAGCTCGAGGAAGCCGCGCGGGTTGACGGCGCGTCGACGTGGCGCGTGTTCTGGCAGGTCGTGTTCCCCCTACTCGCACCCATGAACGCGACCGTCGGTATCCTCACCTGCGTCTGGGCCTGGAACGACTTCATCATGCCCCTGGTGGTGCTGACCGACCCCGGATCACGCACCCTGTCACTCGCGCAGTACGTCTTCCAGGGGCAATACAACACCGACTACACCGTCGCGTTCGCGTCCTACCTGATGGCGATGGCACCGCTGCTGCTCATCTACATCTTCTCCCAGCGCTGGGTCATCTCCGGCGTCACACGAGGTTCCATCAAGTAGGCAGAGCGGCAGGCACCTTCCCCTTTCTCTCCGCTGAAGGGAGGTGCTTGTCTGCGTTTCACCGGGGTCGTCTCGTGGAGATAGTCGAGCGCCCCTAACTTGAGAGCGTGAACCAAAAGCCAGGGCGTCCCTACCACCTTGGTCCGCAGCCGCTTGTTACCGCGGCCGACGCCAGCAGCGACCTCGACGCTGCTTGGATCTCAACGGTGGCTGATCTCGAGGATGGAGACAACCGGCGTCGTTCGACGCACTGTGAACATAATCCTCGGATCGTCGCTGACTCCGGCCAGCAGGAGCACTAAGTGCTCGCCCACGCGGCACCGCTCGAACCGCAGCAGAGGAAGCACCTCGCCGTCATGCCGGAGCCCGTCGCTTGGCATCTCGAGTCGCTCGCCGTCCCAACGCAGGCGCCTCGCGGTCTGAGCACGGAGGTCCAACTCGTAGGTAGCGCCCGAGGCGGTTCTCACTCTGAACGACGCTTGACTACCCGATGGGATCTCGTCAAGGAATCTCGCGGGCTCGGCGTCTTCGCCCATCACTCCGCCTCCTCCACATGGGATCGCGTTCGGCGAGCTCAAGGATCCAGGCGGGTGTCGCGACCTTGGCACGATTATCCGCCTCTGCGCGAACCTGTGCGGCGAGGGTGCGGACGCGCTCGGACGGCACCCGCATCGGCCTACCGGTCCGCTCGGCTTGTTCGGCTTGGATGCGCCCGGAGCGAACCGCCAGACCGGCGATCAGGCCGACGAAGACGCCGGTCACGGTACCGATGCACAGGTGTCTGTCATGCACCCTCGTCCTCCCTATCCGCGTCCTGGTCAGACCTGTCGAGCGCGATCTCCTCGTCGGTTGGCCAGAGGCGCCTGTTCAGGACACGTTCGAGCTTGGCGACGACAGTTAGGTCGATCTTCGGGCTAAGCGCCCACACGCCAAGTACCGTGCCGAGCGGCAGCTGCGCCTCCCGCTCCAACTCGTACCAAGTCCGCCCTTCCATCGCCTGCCGAAGGTTGCGCGCAAGCTTCAGCGCCTTGCGTTCCGCCATCCACTCAGGGGTGTCCTCGCCCCAAGGCGGATGAACAATGCGGAACTCCCAGCTCAGCGGCATGCGGGTGCTGAGGTTCTCCCGCTCAAGCTGCGCGATTCGGTCAGCGGGTCGGATCCCTGTCCGAGGGTCGACTCGATTCAGCCAGAGCGCTAGCTCGAGGGGCGGCGCGCCATCCATGCCCGCCTCGGCACGCACGAGGGGGTAGTACTCGCTCGGCCACGTTCGGTCGTCGAACTGCGCGGCTGGCATCACCCACCGTCGCTCGTGTTGAAAGGCGAGAAGCTTGCCGCGTTGGATTCGCCGGCGGATGGTCGAAGGCTGCACCTCCTGCCGGATCGCGACTTGTTCAATCGTGTACACAAGGCCCGCCGGTGGGTCGTCGATGCGCTCAGGCCAGGCGGCTTGGACGTACTCGGCGAGCGCTTCCACGCTGCCGAAGCGATAGAGCAACCACTCGAGGTCGGAGTCCAACACCTCCTCGACTCGGCGGAGGAACGCGACTAGGACGCGCGCGCGTGACGTTAAGTCGAGGTCCGTCCAAAGTACGGAGCGCGGGTCACGCTTGAGCATGCGGTAATTATAGTTACCGGCAAGGGCGAAGCGCTAGGAGGAGCTACGGAGTACCGGGCCACAACGGTCCGAGCACCTTCTCAAGGCGCGCGACGGTGACAAGGTCGGGCCAGGAACGACCGCCGATCACCTTGAGTAGCGTGACGTGACTCAGGCCCGCTTCGGCCGCGACCGATCGGACGCTCCGATCGCCGATAGCGGCGGTCATGTTAAGCACCAGCCGGCGGGCGACCTCAGCTACGGGGTCCGGGCTCGGTGTGTCTGGCCAGCCCGGCGCAACCTGGAAGGGCAACTCTCGAGCCCGGTTCGCCATGCCCCAAGGGTACGGTCGCCGCGAGTGGCGCATCTCCTCCTTCTCTTTTGCGGGGAGGAGGAGCAAGATTCGGTAATGGTAATAACCGACGCGGCGAGGAAGGGCTTCGACTACATCGTTGAGACGACGTCGCGGCCCGGTGACTGGCGCTGTGCCCGGCTGGTCCTTCGCCGGCCGGTGTTCGGTCGCCTCAACCTCGCAATGACGTTCAGGCCCGCACGGCGCTGCGTGTACCGAC
This sequence comes from Desertivibrio insolitus, assembly GCF_017355965.1. Taxonomy (GTDB): domain Bacteria; phylum Actinomycetota; class Actinomycetes; order Actinomycetales; family Microbacteriaceae; genus JAFIQW01. The sequence continues at coordinate 346,666 of NZ_JAFIQW010000003.1, read as the reverse complement.
CTAGCTCCGCACTCCTCCTCGAGCGCTGACGACGGCGGCAACGGCTGGTGCGATGGCAGGGAATGTGGCCATCCAATGCATCAGGTCGGTCAACTGCATCATCGTCTCTCCGCGCTGTATTCGCACCAGCCGCGAGTAGTTGAGGCCCCGCACGGGTTCTGGCTCCAGCGCGATATACGAGGCCAGCGTGTGCCCCGTCTCCGCCAATTGCTCGCGCACGAGGTTGACGACTCGGTGCTGCAGCATCGCCGCCGCGTAGCGAGGATCCCCCTCGGGGTCCGAGACGGCGGGGCTCGGCGGCAACAGGCGAGAGGTCTTCCCGAAGGCGAGAGGGTTCGCGACGAGCTTGCGGGGCTCGAACGCGAAGCCCCCCGGCAACGGCTGCGTAGGCATCGGACGACCTCTCCTCAAGCGAGGCGAAAAGCGGGATATACGCCTTCACTGACATTTGGTGTCAATGAAGAGCAGGCGAGTGTGCGAGGAAGACAGTACACGTCACTTCTGCGCCAGCCGACTGCGAACCGGCCGCACACGGGGTTCGTATGGACATCTCAACCCCCTCCGCGCTCCGTCGTGCACTGCACGTCGCGCCGCCAACTCAAACTCAGCACCGGGCCCCCACGCGTGTACAGATCGCACTACTGGCGTCCCCTGCCTCAGCGTCGCGCCGCCGAGCGAAGCTCGCCCCCCGCGCCACCCGGATGGTCTATGGCGACTCTCACGCAGCGGTCGCCCGTCGCTCCGAGATCGCCTTGGAGCTCGGACAGCTCCGCAAAAAGACCCGACGTCTCCTCGCGGCCGGATGCTCGCTTGAAGCGGCGGCTGCAGTGACTCACTTCACTCCACGCATCCCTGCTGACCGGTGGGAGCCCATCGCAGAGTTCGTTCGAGACTGCGTGACGATTGCCGCTCCGCAGACGGCTTACACCTCTCAGCGAGTCGCGATGATCGTGACCCTCTACGTCGACTACTCGTTCAACGTCGCGGGTCGTCCTCTTCTGGCAAAGCTTCTTTTTCAGCGCCCGCTCATCCAGAGCTACCTCACTGCCAACCCGGGCGAATTGGCGCAAGGCACCCTTCGCAACTATCGCGCCGTCCTCCTCCGTGTCGCGGAGATCCTCCTGCCGGAGCACAACGTCAAAGCGATGAAGCCGCTCAACGGACGATCAAGCGTCGCCCCGTACAGCGTCGACGAACTGAGCGAGCTCAAGCTCTGGGCTCGAGGCCAAAGCACCGATCTCCGCGAGCGGCGGGCCATGTTGATGCTCGCCCTGTGCGCAGGTGCGGGGCTGAGAGCGATCGAGGTCGCTGAACTCAGGGGCGGCGACGTCACCTTCGACGAAGCCGGATGTCTAATCACCGTTCGGGAAGGAAACACTCGTGTCGTCCCACTCCTTGCCGAATGGGAGCCCTGGGCACGTCATGCCCTGAAGGACGTCGCCGACGATGAGCTGGTCTTCGGCCGAGAGGCGCGAAGCAGTCACCGGAACATGTTCTCGACCTTCGTCGCCAAATCTGACGGCGTCCTCAAGCCGCGAAGCGACAGCCTCCGCGCGACCTGGATCGTCACGCACCTCGCGGCTGGCACCCCGATGAAAGCGCTGATGCAGGCCGCCGGCGTCGAGAAGTTCGAGAATCTCGCCCGCTACCTCGCCTACGTCCCCGAGCTGAACTCCCGCGAGTACCGCGCCCTCCTGCGACTCGAGGCAACGCGATGACCGCCAGCAAGTGGGCCGCGGAAGAGGACTGGGCGAACTCAATCTTCGCTCCCTACCGCAATGCCTTTGGCTCGATGCCCGGCCGTCCCTTCGACAACACTCTGGTCAGGCAAGCAGCAGAGACTATTCGCCTCTCCGGCGCTGCCGCCCTGCTCGAGCAGTGGCGAGTCGAGGACGGCGGACAGTCGAGAGGGCGCAAGCCCGCCATCGCGCCCGCCACCGCGCTCACCCTCATGCTCATGCACGTCAGAAGCGGTGACGGCATTCTCTACACCGTGATGTCCGACACCATCGCGCATCGGCTCACCGACGAGCAGTGCCGACTCATCGGACTGAACCGGGGCGACGGGCAGCAGACCGACTGGTACCACCGACTCCACCGAGCGGTGAACCGCCTCATGAGACTCGTCGACGCGTTCCCCGGGCCGCGTTACAACATCCTCAAGGACGAAGGTGCCTACGAGAAGGTGCTTGCTGCGCGCGACGTCGAAGACTGCGCGAAGAAAGCCGTCCGCGCCGACCTGCTGATGAATGCCATCGTCCAGGGGTCGGTTGAGACGCTGCCGAAAGCCCTGCGCGCGCGTTTCGTCGGAAACACGGCCATCGACGCGAGCTTCATCGCTATGCACGGCCGAGAAGGCAACCCCAGCTCCTCAGAAACATCGAAGCCGCGAAAGTCGGTCAACTACGACGCCGGCTGGTATCGCCGCGAAGGCAACCACGACGGCGACGGCGAGAAACGCCGCGAGAAGCTGAAGTGGGGACTCGAGCTAGAGACCATGACCATGGTGCGCAATACCCCCGACGCCGACGCCGAGTTCCCGCTGCTCACGCTCGCCATCGGGTGCCACAAGCCGGGCATGATCCGTGGTGCAGCGAAGCGCATGATTGATTCTTACCTCGCCCGTGGCTACAACCCCGGACACATCCTGGGCGACCGCGCATACCTTCCCGGCGCCAAGGCCGAGGAGCTACAGCTCCCGCTCAACCACGCAGGTTTCACTACGGTCTTCGACTACGGGAAAGATCAACTCGGTCGCAAGGAGCAGTTCAAGGACGTCATCCTCGTCGAGGGGCAGTGGTACCTCGCAACAATGCCGAAGACACTCGTCAATGCCCGCAAGGTCTTCGAGAACACTCGATTCTCCTCACCCGCCGCGACCGCCGCAGCCGAGAAGCTGCTCGTGAACCAGCTCCGCGAACGAGAGCAGTACCGGCTCCTCAGAAAGGGCCGCGTTCGACCCAACGGTAGCCAGCAGTTCAGCTACCCAGATCCCAACAGCGTCATCGCCTACGACGAGATCACCGGCGAAATCAAAGCGAACGCCTCCGCACGAACGATCGTGATTCCGAGTGAAGTCGGTGCCAAGTACAGCCAGAAGTACGTCCACAAGAGCGACAAGTGGCAGCGCTGGTACGGCCTCCGCAACACCGTGGAGAGCAGCTACTCGCATATGAAGGACAGCACCAAGGAGGACCTCGAGAACTCCGCGAAGCGGCGTAGTCGGGGCAACACCTTCGCCTACCTTGCCGCAGCACTTATCGTCGCGGCCGCGAACATCCGGAAGATCATCGCCTTCCGCACCATGCGCAGCGCGCAGGCTGTTGGCGACAAGGTCACGCCGATGAACCGCGCTCACCACGAGCTGGGCTTGGGGACCAAGAACCGGGTCAACCTCAAGCTGGCAACCAACGCGCCGCCACCGCCCGCCTGACGCGCGGAACACGTCACGCAGCTGACGAGCTAAATATCCATCCCAGATCAACGAACACAGTCCGATTGCCCCTGCCCAGAAGCAGGGGCGATTGCTGTTTAACCCCGAGCGCCGGGTCCCCAGAGTCTGCACCGCGAGCGCCAAGATCGCCGCGACCGGGAACGAAGAAGGCCCGGACCGTCATTTCGACCGTCCGGGCCTTTTGCTGAGTCAAAAGCTCAACAGTGCCAGCTCAATTACTGAACTGCTCTTGGTGCGCGAGGGGGGAGTTGAACCCCCACGCCCTTCCGGGCACACGGACCTGAACCGTGCGCGTCTGCCTATTCCGCCACTCGCGCCAACCTCCGAGAGGGTAGCACGATCGCGCCGCGCCGAAGTGACGCCCGCTCGCCTCATGCCGGTTCCCCCAGGGCTGGTCCTCTAGCATTCCTTCAGACCGCCGGGCCGAGAGGAACGAACAGTTGGGGCTGCTGGACAACTTCGAGCGAGGGCTTGAGCGCGCCGTCAACGGCGCTTTCGCCAAGACCTTCCGCAGCGGAGTGCAGCCCCTCGAGATCACGGCGGCGCTCAAGCGCGAGGTCGACACGAAGGCGACGATGGTCAGCCGCGACCGCATCCTCGCCCCCAACACGTTCCGCGTCTTCCTCGCTCCGAACGACTTCGACCGGATGTCGCAGGTCGGCGGGCTCACCGACGAACTGACGCAGCTCGTGCAGCAGCACGCCACGACGCAGCATTACTCCTTCGCCGGCCCGGTGCGCATCGGCCTCGAGCGTGACGACAGCCTGAGCGACGGCATCCTGCAGATCGAGTCGGAGAGCGTCAAGGGCCACGTATCGTGGACGCCGGTGCTCGACATCAACGGCAAGCGTTACCCCATCACGCACTCCCGCACGGTCATCGGCCGCGGGAGCGAGGCGGACATCACAGTCGACGACTCCGGCATCTCGCGCAAGCACGTCGAGATCCGCTGGGACGGCCGTCGCGCCGAGGTGCACGACCTGGGGTCGACGAACGGGTCGAAGCTCAACGGGCGTCCGGTCAAGGCGTCACCGCTCGAGCCCGACTCCGTCATCGACATCGGCCGCACACGGGTGGTCTTCCGCGTGCTGCCCAAGGCGACGGATGCCGGGAGGGCCGCGCGTTGACGAGCGAACTGACTCTGCTGGTGCTGCAGCTGGCCTTCCTCGCCGTGCTGTGGCTGTTCGTGTTCGGCGTGGTCTACGCCCTGCGCACCGACCTGTTCGGGCAGCGGGTGCGTCGCCTGCCCGCCGAGCAGCAGCAGGTCGCGGCATCCGCCCCGTTCCCCGCTCCGGCGGCCGCTCCCCCGATGCCGCCGCCGCAGTCGGCCCCGACCGAGATCGTCGGACGGCAGACGCCGCCGCCGAGCCAGCCGGGCTCGCAGCGCGCCACGCGCCTCGTCATAACCTCGGGCGCCCGGGAGGGCGTCGAGATCCCCCTCGGCAACGAGCCGCTGACGATCGGCCGCTCGAGCGAGAGCGACCTCGTCATCCGTGACGACTACACCTCGACGCACCACGCCCGGCTCATGCTGTGGAAGAACGAGTGGGCCATCCAGGACCTCGACTCCACGAACGGCACCTTCCTCGACGGTCGCCGGGTGACGCTGCCCACGCCGGTCCCGCTCAACACCCCGGTCAAGATCGGCACGACGACCTTCGAGTTGCGGAGGTAGCGCGTGGCGAACGCCAAGAGCGCTGCCGTCTCGAACGTCGGCAAGATCCGCGCGAACAACCAGGACTCCGGCTACGCCGGGCGTCACCTGTTCGTCGTGGCTGACGGCATGGGCGGGCACGCCGGTGGCGACGTCGCCAGTGCGATCGCGGTGCAGCGCATCGCCGAGACCGACCGCGAGTACCCCTCGGCGCAGGACGCGGAGTTCGCGCTGCAGTCGGCGATCATCGCGGCCAACCAGCTCCTCGCCGAGACCGTCTTCGAGCACCAGGAGCTCGGCGGCATGGGCACCACGGTCAGCGCACTGCTGCGCGTGGGACGCGAGGTGGCGATCGCGCACATCGGCGACTCGCGCATCTACCTCTTCCGCGAGGGCGAGCTCAGCCAGATCACCAACGACCACACCTTCGTGCAGCGCCTCGTCGACTCCGGCCGCATCACGGCCGAGGAGGCCGCGGTGCACCCGCGCCGCAGCGTGCTCATGCGCGTGCTCGGCGATGTCGACGCCGCCCCCGAGATCGACACCGACATCTTCGGCACGGTGCCCGGCGACCGCTGGCTCATCTGCTCCGACGGCCTCTCGAGCTACGTGAGCGACGATCGCATTGCCCGCGTGCTCGAGTCGACCCCGGATGCCGCCGAGGCGAGCGACCTGCTCGTCAAGGAGAGCCTCGACAACGGCGCTCCCGACAACGTCACGGTCGTCGTCGTCAACGTCGACGAGTCGGATGACTCCGCGACCGACCCTCCCGTCACCGTCGGCTCCGCCGCGACGCCGCTCACCTTCGAGGGCGACCACGGGCGGCGCCCGCTGCGGCTGCCGACGCTGCTGCTGCATCCGCTCAAGGCCGCGCAGCCCGACTCGCACTTCGAACCCGAGTCGGACGAGTACCTCGACGAGCTCATCGCCGAGGACCGTCGCCGCGCGCTGCGCCGCCGCATCACGTGGCTCGTCGGCATCGCGCTGGTGCTCGCGGGCGTCGCGCTCGCGGTGACGTTCTTCATCCAGTGGACGCAGACCCGCTTCTACGTCGGCGAGCACGACGGCCACGTGGCGATCTTCCAGGGCGTGCAGCAGGGCATCGGCCCGATCCCGCTGTCGAGCGTCTACGAGGAGACCGAGATCGACGTCGACGACCTGTCGACGTTCAGCCGCGAGCGCATCGAGGCCACCATCAACGCCGACGACCTCGCGGATGCGCGGGCGATCGTGGAGAGGTTGGCGGATGTCGCAGGCTAGCCAGACGGCGGTGAACGAGCCGCCCACGACGACGACCTTCACCGAGACGATCAAGCTGCGGCTGCGCACCCCGGCGCGCTTCCGCAACCTCGAGCTCGCGCTGCTCGTGCTCGCCTGCGGCATCGTCGCGGGTGCCGTCGCGCTCGTGCAGCTCGGCGCGCTCGACGCGCTCGACCCGCAGGTGCTGAGCCTCGCCGGCGGCCTCGGGCTGCTCGTGCTGATCTTCCACATCGTGCTGCGCATCACGGCGCCGAACGCGGACCCGTTCCTGCTGCCCATCGCGACGGTGCTCAACGGGCTCGGCATCGCGATGATCTACCGGCTCGACCTCGCCCGGAACGACCAGGGCTGGGGGGCGGCCTCGGTGCGCCAGATGGTGTGGACGGCGCTCGCGATCACGGTCGCCGTGCTCGTCGTCGCGTTCCTGCGCAACCACCGCGTGCTCGCCCGGTACCGCTTCATCGCGATGTTCGTCGCGATCGCGCTGCTCCTGCTCCCCATGCTCCCGGGCATCGGCCGCGAGGTGAACGGCGCCCGCGTCTGGATCGGCCTCGGCCCGTTCAGCTTCCAGCCCGGGGAGATCGCGAAGATCGCCCTCGCGGTCTTCTTCGCCGGTTACCTGGTGAGCGCGAGGGACTCGCTCGCGCTCGTCGGCAAGAAGTTCCTGTTCCTGCAGTTCCCGCGGGTGCGCGACCTCGGCCCCATCATCGTCATCTGGCTCGTCGCCATGGTCGTGCTCGTCTTCCAGCGCGACCTCGGAACCTCGCTGCTGTATTTCGGCCTGTTCCTCTGCATGATCTACGTCGCGACCGGTCGTGAGAGCTGGGTCATCCTCGGCGTCGGCCTGTTCGTTGTCGGCGGTCTCGTCGCGAGCCAGACCCTCAGCTACGTCGAGGGTCGCTTCAACGCGTGGCTCGACCCGTTCCGCCCTGAGTTCTACGAGCAGCAGGGCGGCAGCTACCAGCTCGTGCAGGGCCTCTTCGGCATGGCCCACGGCGGCCTCATCGGCACCGGCCTCGGCGAGGGCCGCCCGAACCTCGTGCCGCTCGCCGAGAGCGACTACATCGTCGCGTCGCTCGGCGAGGAGCTCGGGCTCGCGGGATTGTTCGCGATCCTCGCCCTGTACCTGCTCTTCGTCAGCCGCGGTTTCCGCATCGGTTTCGCCGGTGGCGACGACTTCGGCAAGCTGCTCGGCGTCGGTCTCGCGTTCGTCGTCGCGTTCCAGATCTTCATCGTCATCGGCGGCGTCACCCGCGTCATCCCGCTGACCGGCCTCACGACCCCGTTCCTCGCGGCCGGCGGCTCGTCGCTCGTCGCCAACTGGATCATCGTGGCGCTGCTGCTCAGACTGTCCGACACGATCAGGAGTGGACCGAAGCTGGTGGTCGGCCCGTGAACAAGGAACTCAAGCGCGTCAGCTTCGCGGTGCTGGCGATGTTTCTCGCCCTCTTCCTCTCGACGACCACGATCTCGGTCTTCCAGCGCGAGACGCTGCAGTCCGACGGCCGCAACGTGCGCGTGCTCTACGACAGCTACTCGACCCAGCGCGGGTCGATCCTCGTGAACGGCGAGCCGATCGCGCAGTCCGTGCCCGTCGAGGACCGCTACAACTACCAGCGCGAGTACGCCAACGGGCCGCTCTACGCACCCATCACGGGCTACTTCACGCTCAACCAGGGCACGACGGGCGTCGAGAGCGAGCTGAACGACTTCCTCAGCGGCACGGCGAACGAACAGTTCCTCGAGCAGCTCAACGCGATCCTCACCGGCCAGGAGGCGCAGGGCGCCTCCGTCGAGCTGACCATCGACCCCGCCGTGCAGCAGGCGGCGTGGGACGCCCTCGGCGACCAGACGGGGGCCGTCGTTGCCATCGAGCCGTCGACCGGCCGCATCCTCGCCATGGTGTCGAAGCCGACCTACGACCCGAACCAGCTCGCCTCGCACGACACGCAGGCGGTCATCGACACGTACGAGGCGCTCGAGGCCGACGAGGGCGACCCGCTGCAGAACCGCGCGATCGGCGGTGCTCTCAACCCGCCCGGCTCGGTGTTCAAGCTCGTCGTCACCGCCGCCGCCCTCGAGAACGGCCTCACGCCCGAGAGCGAGTTCCCCAACCCGCCGACGTTCACCCTGCCCGGCAGCACCGCGACGGTCTCGAACTCCGGAGAGGGCTCCTGCGGCGGCACCGAGAACGCGACGATCGCGACGGCCCTGCGGCTCAGCTGCAACGTGGCGTTCGCCCAGATCGGGCTGGCGGTCGGTGAAGACCGGATCCGCGGCCTCGCCGAGGAGTTCGGCTTCGGGCAGTCGGTCGACGTGCCGATGTCGTCGACGCCGAGCGTCTACCCGGACGAGATGGATGACGCGCAGCTCGCGCTCTCGTCGTTCGGTCAGTACGACGTGCGCGCCACCCCGCTGCAGATCGCCATGGTCTCGTCAGCGATCGCCAACGGCGGCGAGCTCATGCGCCCGACCCTCCTGGAGAGCATCATCGGCCCCGACCTGGAGACCGTCGAGGAGTACCAGCCAGAGGGCTTCAGCACGCCGATCAGCCAGCAGACCGCGTCGACGATGACCGGGATGATGGTCGAGGGCGTCGGGAACGGCGTGGCGAGCAATGCAAGAATTGGCGGCGTCGACGTGGCCGGCAAGACCGGTACCGCGGAGAACGGGAACGACGAGCCGTACACGCTCTGGTTCACCGGTTTCGCGCCTGCGAACGATCCGCAGGTCGCTGTCGCCGTGGTCGTGGAGAACGGGGGCGGACTGGGTCAGTCCGGTTCCGGAAACAGGGTGGCTGCGCCCATCGCGCGCCAGGTGATGGAGGCGGTGCTGAACCAATGAGACCCACAAGTGGCCTCACCTTCGGTGGGCGTTACCAGTTGACGTCCCGTGTCGCGATCGGCGGCATGGGCGAGGTCTGGCAGGCGACCGACCTCGTGATCGGGCGTACCGTCGCGATCAAGATCCTCAAGGACGAGTACCTCGGCGACCCGGGCTTCCTCGAGCGCTTCCGCGCCGAGGCCCGGCACGCGGCGCTCGTCAACCACGAGGGCATCGCGAACGTCTTCGACTACGGCGAGGAGGAGGGCAGCGCCTTCCTCGTCATGGAGCTGGTTCCCGGCGAGCCCCTCGCATCGATTCTCGAGCGCGAGCGCGTGCTCTCCTCCGACCGAGTGCTCGACATCGTCGCGCAGACCGCGAGCGCCCTGTCGGCGGCTCACGCCGCGGGCCTCGTGCACCGCGACATCAAGCCGGGCAACCTCCTCATCACGCCCGAGGGCCGTGTCAAAATCACCGACTTCGGCATCGCTCGAATCGCCGACCAGGTGCCGCTGACCGCGACCGGTCAGGTCATGGGCACCGTGCAGTACCTCTCGCCCGAGCAGGCGAGCGGACACCCGGCGACCCCGTCCACCGACATCTACTCGCTCGGCATCGTCGCCTACGAGGCCCTCGCCGGCCGCCGCCCCTTCACCGGGGAGTCGCAGGTCGCGATCGCCATGGCGCAGATCAACGAGACGCCGCCGGAGCTGCCGGTCACGATCGACCAGCACGTGCGCAACCTCGTGATGTCGTCGCTCGCGAAAGACCCGGCCGCCCGTCCCGCGACGGCCGCCGCCTTCGCCAGCGCCGCCACCGCCCTGCGTCGCGGCGACGTCTCCGCCGCGGCCGCGGCCGTGCCCGCCGTCGTCGGCAACGAGGAGACGTTCACGCAGCTGCTGACGCCGACCCGCCGTCTCGACGACGACGCGGAGGCCACCCGACTGATGCCCGCCGCGGGCGCAGGTGCGGCCGGCGCGGCCGGCGCCACCGTCGGCGCGGGCCTCTTCGACACCGACGCGAACGCCGTCGCCGCGGTGCCCGCCGAGGAGACGGACGAGAAGCGCGAGCGGTCGAAGTGGACGTGGCCGCTCATCGCGCTCATCGTGCTGCTCGCCATCATCCTCATCGGCGGTCTCATCGCCCTGATCAACGGCCTCAACTCCGGCGACCCGGTCGAGACGAGCAGGCCGTCGTCCACACCGTCGCAGACGCCGTCGCAGACGCCGAGCGCCACACCGTCGGCCACGGCTCCGGCGACCGTCGACTTCAACGCGGACGACGTGATCGGGCTCTCGCCCGACGAGGCGCAGGAGGTCATCGAAGGCCTCGGGCTCGGCTTCGACGCCGTCGAGGACGCCGCTGCTCCCTCCTCCGACGAGGTCGGGATCGTCTACGAGACCGACCCCGGCAGTGGTGAGCTCGAGGAGGGCACCGTCGTGACGGTGTTCTACTACGGCAACGTCGGCGCTCCGCCGGCCCCGTCGTCGGCTCCGACCCTGAACAGCGGCAACCCGCAGGCCGGCGAGAGCTACCGGCTCAGCTGGTCGGCGTACAACCAGTGCACGGGCGGCGCGAGCGTCTCGCAGTACAACGTCTCGATCTCGGGCGGTTTCTTCACCGGGTCGAACACGCCGTTCCCGGCCGGCACGACCTCGGCCGAGGTTCAGATGGACGACGAGGCGAGCGAGTTCAGCGCGAGCTACACCGTGACCTGCTCCGACGGACAGACCACGGGCGGCTCGCCGACGCTCTCCGCGCCGGTGCAGCCGGCCGAGGAGCCCGCGCCGGCGCCCGCGCCCAGCTCGACCCCGTCCCCCTCGCCGTCGACGGCGCCTTAGGGCGTCGTCGGCGGGTGAGATCCTGACAGTCAGAGGGAGCAGTTAGACTCGCGCACCGGAGCTGACCGGGGGGAGGGCACAGTGACGACCGACAGCGTTTCGGAGGACGTCCGCACCCTCGCCGGACGCTACCGCGTCGGCCGTCTGCTCGGCCGGGGCGGCATGTCGGACGTGCACGAGGGCACTGACATCCGGCTGCGTCGCCGCGTCGCGGTCAAGCTGCTGCGCCCGGAGCTCGCGACCGACCCCGCGTTCCGCACCCGCTTCCGGCAAGAGGCGCAGGCGGCGGCCAAGATGACGCACCCGACAATCGTGCGCGTGTACGACGCCGGCGAGGACACGGTGCTCGACGACGAGGGCTACGAGCGCCAGCAGCCCTTCATCGTCATGGAGTACGTCGACGGCCGGCTGCTCAAGGACATCCTCAAGGACGGCGCACTGTCGCCCGAGCGTGCGACCGAGATCGCGAAGGGCGTGCTGACCGCGCTCGAGTTCTCGCACCGCGCCGGCGTCATCCATCGCGACATCAAGCCCGGCAACATCATGGTCACCGAGTCCGGCCAGGTGAAGGTCATGGACTTCGGCATCGCCCGAGCCATCTCCGACTCCGCCGCCACCGTCGCGCAGACGAGCGCGATCCTCGGCACCGCCCAGTACTTCTCCCCCGAGCAGGCGCGCGGCGAGAGCATCGACGTGCGCACCGACCTGTACTCGATGGGCGTCGTGCTCTACGAGATGCTCGCGGGGCGCCCGCCGTTCCGCGGCGACACCCCCGTGGCCGTCGCGTATCAGCACGTCAGCGAGGCGCCGACTCCGCCGAGCTCTCACCGCTCGGGGATCTCCCCCGCCTACGACGCCGTCGTGCTGCACGCGCTCGCGAAGGACCGCGACGACCGCTTCCAGACCGCCGGCGAGTTCCGCCAGGACCTCGAGGCCGCCGCCGCGGGCGAGCTGCCGCGCAAGCGCGAGAAGGTGCGCACCGACACGGTGTCGACACTGTTCGGCGTCAACCCCGCGCTCAACAGCGACGACGCCGCCGTGCGTCAGATCCGCGCCGAGTCGGACGACCGGATGCGGCGGGTGCAGTCCCGCCCGCCCGCCGCCTGGATCTGGCTCGGCATCGTGTTCGCGATCGTCATGGTCGGCGCGCTCGGCATCTGGCTCATCAACCTGCAGGCGCCGAACCTCGCGTTCGCACCGAACTCCGTCGCCGTACCGGACGTCGTCGGGCAGAGCTACGACGAGGCCGCCGCCGAACTCGAGCAGCTCGGACTCTCGCCCGAGCGCCGCACCGAGCCGAGCGACACCGTCGAGCAGAACCAGGTCGTGCGCGTCGAGCCCGGTGTCGGCGTCAACGTCGAGACGGGCCAGACGGTCAACGTCTATGTGTCCCTCGGGTCCGACCCCGTCACGGTGCCGCCGGTCGCTGGACTCGGTGAGCAGCAGGCGATCGACGCCCTGACCGCGGCGGGTCTCGCCTACGAGGTCGAGCCGACCTTCTCCCCGACGGTCGGCGCCGGCACGGTCATCACGTCGACTCCTGCCGGCAACAACGTCACCACCCGGGGCGACGTCGTGCGGCTGCAGGTCAGCAACGGACAGGTCGAGCTCGGCAACTACGTCGACCAGGATCTCGCAGCGGCGCAGGCCGCGCTCGTGGCGCTGCAGTTCTCGCCGCGCCTCGACCCCGACTGGAGCTGCGCGGGCAACATCGTCACGGCCCAGTCGCTCGAACCCGGACCGCAGCCGCAGCGCAGCGAGATCACGCTCACCTACTGCGCCGACCGCTAGCGCCCGCCCGGCGCCCTCCACCCGTCGGTCGAGTAGCGAAGTCCGTCGAGAAGGGGCGGCGTCAGTCCAGCGCGACCAGCGGCGACAGCTCGCGCGACGCCTCGCGGGCGTCGGTGAGGCCGGCGGATGCCAGCCAGTTGCCGAGCATCTGGTAGCCGCCCTGGGTGAGCACCGACTCGGGGTGGAACTGCACACCGAAGACGGGCGCACTCTTGTGACGCAGCCCCATGATGACGCCGCCCACGGTGCGCGACGTGACGACGAGGTCCTCGGGCACCGTGCCGTCCACGACGGCGAGTGAGTGGTAGCGCGTCGCATGGAACGGCTGGGGCACCGCCTCGTAGAAGTCGCTGCCGTCGTGCTCGACGAGGGAGGTCTTGCCGTGCATGAGCTCCTCGGCGTGCGTGACGGTCGCACCGAGCGCCTCCGCGATCGCCTGGTGGCCGAGGCAGACCCCGAGCAGGGGCTGACCGGACTCGAGGGCCGCGTGCACGACGGGAATCGAGACACCCGCGGCGGCCGGAGTACCGGGGCCGGGGCTGAGCAGCACGGCGTCGTAGTCGGCGAGGCGGTCGCCCGCGGCATCCGCCTCGAAGGCGTCGTTGCGCACGACGTCGGTCTCCGCACCCAACTGCTGCAGGTAGCCGTTCAGGGTGTAGACGAAGCTGTCGTAGTTGTCGACGACGAGGACCTTCATTGTTCGACCGTCACCTCCTGGGTGTTCACGAGCGTATCGACCCACGGGAACACCCATGTCACGCAGGCGTAGAGCACGGCCGCGGCCAGCACGAGCAGGATCAGCAGACGCACGACCCACGGCCCGGGCAGGGCTCGCCAGAGGGCTGCGTACATCAGGCTCCTCCGACGGCCGGCAGCAGGTGGGCGATCTCGGCGGGCGGTTCGGCGCCGAGCGGCTGCCACGACTCCAGCACACCGTACGCGACGATGCGCTCCGCCGCTGAGTAGCGCGGGTTGCAGCTGGTCAGGGTGATCAGCCGGTCGCTCGGGGCGACACCCTCGAGCTGCGGCACCGGGTCGATCACGCCGACGCCGGTGGGCAGCACGTACTCAGAACCGCGGTAGACGTAGGTGTAGATGCCGTCGGCGGTGGCGACGTAGATCCTGTCGCCGAGCTGCAGGGACGCGATCTCCGCGAAGGGCGCTCCCCACGTCGTGCGGTGCGCGGCGATCGCGAAGTTGCCGACCTCCCCCGGCATCTGCGTGCCCGGGTAGTGGCCGACGCCGATCGGGTTCAGCACCGTCCGCGTGCCGATGCCCTGCGCGATCGGCTTCGCGTAGTCCGCGCCGAAGCGCGGCACGTAGAGCGTGGCGAAGGTCGTGGCGGTCTCGGTGGGCTCCGGCGCGACCACTGGCTCGCCCCAGTCCGCGGCGGGCTCGACGGGCGCGACATCCGCGAGCCACTCCTCCGTCAACGTGTGTGCGCGCTCGCTCTGCTCGCCGCCCGCGACGATGTCGTTGAACCACAGCTGCCAGCCGAGGAAGAGCAGCACGAAGACGCCCGCCGTGATGAGCAGCTCCCCCAGCACGCCGACGACGGAGATCCGGGTGCGGCCGCGGCGCGCTCGGTTCATGCGGGCAGTCTAGAGGCGGCCGCCTGAGCCTCCCGAGGCGGAGGAATGGTCACGATACAATCACGGGCATGGCGCGTCCCTCTAGCAAGCCCGTCCCCTCCGAGGACCGATCGGGCGAGCCCGTTCCCAATCCCGTGTGGTTCAAGCCGGTGATGTTCGGCTTCATGATCGTCGGCCTGCTCTGGATCATCGTCTTCTACATCACCAACGGGCAGTTCCCGATCGCCGAGGCTGGCTCGTGGAACATCGCGATCGGGTTCGGCATCCTGCTGATCGGCTTCCTCATGACCACTCGTTGGCGGTGAATTACACAGGTGTAGTTCTCCCCAGTGTGAGTAACCCTGTGGATAACTAAGAGGGGGCGGATGCCATGCAGCATCCGCCCCCTCTTCTCGTTCGCGCGCCCGGTCAGCCCTGGGTCAGCAGCAGCCCGAGCGGGAACAGGTTCGGGGCCGCGAGCGGCAGCAGGGCGAGCAGCAGCAGGCCGCCGGCGACCGCCCCGAGCAGGAGCCCCAGGTGCCGGCGCTGGTCGCGTCGGCGCACCCGGCCCATGATCAGCGCGACCAGTGCACCGCCCGCGGCGCCACCGAGGTGGGCCTGCCAGGCGATCCCCGGCACGAGGAAGCCGATCGCGAGGTTGATCGCGATGAGCGCGATGATCGGCGTCGCGTTCGCACCGGTGCTCCGCGCGATGACGAAGTACGCGCCGAAGAGGCCGAAGATCGCCCCCGACGCCCCGACCGCACCGGTGAAGCTCGTCGCGAAGAGGATGTAGGCGACCGAGCCCGCGAGCCCCGACAGCAGATACAGCGTCAGGAACCTGCCCCGGCCGAGCAGGGGTTCGAGCACCCTGCCGAAGATGTACAGCGACAGCATGTTCGTCAGCAGGTGCAGGAAACCACCGTGCGCGAACATCGCCGTCACGATCCCCCACGGCACGACCCAGGCGGCCACCCCCGGGTAGACCCGGAGGTAGCCGTCGGGGATGACGAACTGCAGCAGGAACACGAACACCGAGACGCCCATCAGGGCGTACGTGACCACGGGTCCGTCGCTCGAGCGGAGCCGGCTCGGGCGCATCCGGGTCACGACCGCCGGCTTCGTGCGCGGCGCCGACTGACGGGCCTCACGCATGCACTCCGGGCACTGGAAGCCCACCGGTGCAGCGGTCTGGCACTCGGGGCAGATCGTGCGCCCGCACCGCTGGCAGAGGATGTAGCTCTGACGGTCCGGATGCCGGTAGCAGTAGTCGTTCGGGTCGTACCCGGGCTGTGTCATCGAAGGATCGGGGCGGAGGAGGTCAGACCTGCTCCACGTCGATGCTCTCGATGCGCACGTCGTCGAGGGGCTTGTCGCGCCCGTCGGTCTGCACGGCCTCGATCGCGTCGACGACCTTGCGCGACTCGTCGTCGGCGACGACGCCGAAGATGGTGTGCTTGCCCTGCAGCCACGGCGTCGGAACCGTCGTGATGAAGAACTGCGAACCGTTGGTGCCGCGGCCCGCGACCTTGCCCGCGTTGGCCATGGCGAGGATGTAGGGCTCGCCGAAGGTGAGCTCCGGGTGGATCTCGTCGTCGAACTGGTAGCCGGGACCACCGATGCCCTGACCGAGCGGGTCGCCGCCCTGGATCATGAACTGCTTGATGATGCGGTGGAAGATGACGCCGTCGTAGAGCGGCTCGGTGGACGTCTTGCCCGTGCCCGGGTGGGTCCACTCCTTCGCGCCGGTGGCGAGGCCGACGAAGTTCTCGACGGTCTTGGGGGCGTGGTTCCCGAGCAGGTTGACCTTGATGTCGCCCTTATTGGTGTGGATGGTGGCGACAGCGGTGTGAAGCGGCATGCCCGGATTCTTCCACAGCGGGCTCCCGCGAGGCTGGCGGTGCACTCAGCGAGTGTTCAGTCAACTCCATATCGCGACGGCACCCTGCGTGCCAGTATGGGTTTTCGCCGCATCGATTGACGGAGGTTTGTCACGCATGGAACTGACACGCAAGCGCAAGCGGGAGCTGAAGAAGCTGCAGGGTCGCGCGCAGAACGTCTGGAGCGAGCAGAAGCTCGTGCTGGAGCGCGCCCGTGAACTGGCCCGTGACGCGAAGGTGTCCGGCACCGACTACGCCCGCAACGAGGGCCTGACCGCTGCGCGCGGTGCCTACGACACCCGCGTGCGTCCGGCCGTCGAGTCGGGGAAGGTCGTCGTGAGCGGCGCCCGCGACAAGGTCGTCACCGACATCGCCCCGGCCCTCTCGGCCGCGATCGCGACGGCACTCGCCTCGATCACCACCGTCAGGGAGGGTGGCGAGAAGGGCGTCGACACCGCGGTCAAGACCGTGACCAAGAAGGCCGACGTCGCGCCGCAGACCGCCAAGGTCGCCAAGGCCGCCGGCAAGAAGGAGGTCGCGAAGGCGGCCGCCAAGGCGGCGGGCAAGGTCGCGAAGAGCAAGAAGAAGGGCTCGGGCTCCGCCGGACCCGGCAAGTTCATCCTCGGCAGCTTCCTGCTGGTCGCCGTCGCGGGTGTCGCCTACGCCGTGTGGCAGACGCTGCGCGCCGACGACGAGCTGTGGATCGCCGACGAGGAGCTCGAGACGAGCCCCGACGGCACGACGACGGACGGCACCACCACGGTGACGCCGGCCGACTCCTCGACCACTGGCACCTCGGGCTCGGGCGCCACCGGGGTCTAGACCCGCACGGCGCCGGGCTTCTCCAGCAGAGCGAGCCCTACGCGCACGAGATCCAGGAGCGGGAGTTCCGCGAGCTCCTCGATGGGGAACCATCGAGCCTCGTCGGAGCTCCCGCTCTTCTCGTTGGTCAGGGTGCCGCCGGTGATGGCGCCCTCGTACACGACGCGCACGGCGTTGAGCGGCACGCCCTCCCGCGACATCCGCCGCTCGGCCGGGATGACGTAGTTGTCGACGCCCAGCACCCGGAGCAGCTCGACGGTGTGCCCGGTCTCCTCGAAGACCTCGCGCTCCGCGGCATCCGCCGGACTCTCGCCGGGTTCCACCCCGCCGCCGGGCAGTGTCCAGGCGCGGCCGCCGACCCAATGCGTGAGCAGGATGCGGCCGTCGTCGACGATCACGGCGTAGGCGCCGAGGCGGAGGTCCATCCGTTCAGCGTAGGACGGGGCCGCGGATGCCGCTCGGCGGGTGTGCGCCGCCCGGGTCAGAGTGTCGTCATGCCGCCGTCGACGCGGAACTCGGCGCCCGTCGCGAAGGCGCCGTCGTCGGAGGCGAGGAACACCATCACCCCCTCGACGTCGCGGGTGCTGCCGGCGCGACCGAGCGGGATGCGGCTGACGATCGCGGCGCGAGAGGCGGGATCGTCGGCGATCGCCGCCACGAGCGTGGTCTCGGTGTAGCCCGGCACGACCACGTTGGCCCTGATGTTCTCGGCGGCGTACGCGCCCGCGACCGCACGGGCCATGCCGTGCATCCCGGCCTTGCTCGAGGAGTAGGCGGTGAACTCGTTCCCCTCGCCGTTCAGCGCTGTGGGCGAGCCGGTGAAGATGACGGAACCGCCGCGCCCGTGCCGGCGCAGCGCACGGACGCCGTGCTTGACGGTGAGGAACGTGCCCGTGAGGTTGACGTCGATGGTGCGCTGCCACGTGCTCAGGTCGAGGTCGGCGATCTTCGCGTCCTGCCCGAAGAGCTGGATGCCGGCGTTGGCGACGACGACGTCGAGCTCCCACCCGGCCGCGGCGACGGCCGCGTAGCCGGCCTCCACCGAGCGCTCGTCGCTGATGTCCATCCCGACCGCCAGCGCCCGGTCGTGTGCGGCAGCCGCGCCGGCGCCGTCTGCGTCACGGTCGGCGTACGCGACGCGCGCCCCCTCGGAGACGAAGCGATCGGCGATCGCGCGGCCTATCCCCGTCGCTGCCCCGGTGACGAGGACGGTCTTGCCTTCGAGTCGTGCGGGCACGCTCGCTCCTTCTTCTCGTGTGCGCGCGGATGCCGCGGCGCACGGCTTCATCGAGACCGACCGAGGTCAGCGCGACGGGCTGCGCGACTCGTGGAAGCGCCGGAATTTGTGGAACATGTCCTCGAGCAGCCACCGTGTGTCGACCGCGTCGCAGACACGGATGACGCGGCGCCCCGCCTCGACGAGCTCCATCTCGCCTCCCGCGGTGAAGCGGGGGGCTGGGCGCTCACGCCACTGCGCGCCGAGCGGGTTCATGACGACCCCGATCGCGGGACTGTCGCCCAGCGACCGGAAATCCATCATCTCGTCCGGCTCGCGCGCGTTGTAGTCGATCACCTGCTGGACGAGGTACGAACCCCACTCACCGAGCGGTTCGACGCGGTGGCGCAGCTCCTCGTAGCCGACGCCGATCATCGTGTAGACCGACATCGGGATCTGCCACACCGGCACCCGCGAGTCCATGACGACGTTCGCCGCGTGGACGTCGTTGGAGAGGTTGAACTCGGGGCTGTAGCCGGGAAGGATGCCGTCGTAGCTGGGCCCCCCGATCCAGACGACCACCACGTCGCGATCCTGGATCGACGGTTCCTCCAGGAGCGCCGCCGCCATGTCCGTCAGCGGGCCGAGGAACGCCACGTACAGCGTTCCCTCGTCCTTGAGCGCCTCGTCGATGATCAGCCGCGAGCCCGGGGAGGTCACCGGCGTCGCGGGGTCGGGGAGAGCAGTGGCGGCGCCGTTCTCGACCCGGACGGGATGCGGGAGATCGAGCATCCGCAACAGCAGGTCGACCTCGTCGCGCGACTCCTGCATGCTGTTCTCGTTCCGGCGAGTGCCGAAGTGAGCGGGCACGATCCCCCTGATGTCGAGGGTCGGGGACAGCAGCGCGTGAACGATCGCGAACTGGTCGTCGGCCTCGTTCTTGGCGTCGGTGTCGAGGATGAGGCGGCGGGGGCCTGAGGGCATGAGGTCTTCCTTGTCGTCGGAAGCGGAGATGGTCGAACCGGTGGTGCGCCTCGCTGCATCGGTGGCGGCGCAGCATTCATGACGGGCGGGTGGCTCAGCCGTTCCAACCCACGGTCGAGGCGCGCACCAGGAGATGGGGCTCGAGCACCACCCGACGGTGCTCGTGGTCGGGGCCCTGGTCGAGTTCCTCGAGCAGGAGCTGCATCGCCGTCTCGCCGACCTCGCGGCCCTGCATCGCGACGGTGGTCAACGGGAGCCGGCCCGTCCAGGCGCTGGTGTTGTGATCGCATCCCATGACCGCGATGTCGACGGGTACTCGCACGCCGGCCGCTGTCAGTCCCTCGATCACCCCGGCCGCCAGACCGTCCGTCACCGCGATGACGCCGTCGGGGCGCTCCTCGGCCGGCAGTCCGAGGATCTGTTCGGCGACCGCGATGCCCGAGCCGGGTTCGAGGTCCGGGGTGTTCTGCATCTCGACCTGCGCCTGAACGCCCGAGCGGCGTAGTGCCCGCTCGACGCCCAGCCAGCGGAAATGCACCGGCTGGATCGCCGGATTGTCACCGCCGACGAAGAGGAGCCGCCGTCGACCGAGCGACAGCAGGTGCTCGGCCGCGAGCTGACCGGCGAGCTCGTTGTCGACGATCACGCTGCAGATCCCGGGGTCCTTGTGGTCGTAGTTGACGACGACCACCGGGCGACGGTGCTTGCGGAACCGTTCGATCTGCTCGGCGGAGTCCTGCATCGGAGCGAGGATGAGCCCGCTCACCCTGGCCTCGTCGAAGAACGCGACCTTCGACGCCTGCGTCTCGTAGTCGTCCTCGCTGCCGGCCAGCAGGAGGTCCAGTCCAGCCGGGCGCGCGGCGCTCTGCGCACCGTTGGCGATGTCGACGAACATCGAGTTGCCGAGATCGATCGCCACGAGACCGACGTTCCGCGAATGCCCCGCCGCGAGAGTGCTGGCGTTGGCGTTGCGGACGAAACCGAGCTCCTCGATCGCCTGCAGCACGCGCTCGCGGGTGGCCGGGGTCACACGGGCCGGATGATTCAGGACGTGGGAGACGGTGCCGACCGAGACACCTGCCCGTTCGGCGACGTCGTAGATCCTCGTCGACCGGCGCTTGGCCTCCACCGCTCCCACCCCCTTGCTTCCTCGCTTCGCTTGAGAATACTCAGGCCGCAATCAACCCTTGACCGCGCCGGAGGTCATTCCCGCCACGATCTGCCGGTTGAAGAAGATGTACATGATCAGCGGGGGCACCGTGATCAGCAGCACATCCATGAACAGCAGGTTCCACTGGTTGAGGCCCTGCGACTGGAAGTTGTAGAGCGTCAGCTGAACCGTCGCGTTCTCCTCCCCTGGCAGGAAGTACAGCGCGTAGGTGAAGTCGTTGAACACGGTCACCGCCTGCACGACGATCACCGTGACGATCACCGACCGCAGCAGCGGGAAGATCACGGAGAAGAACAGCCGGAGGGGCGAGGCGCCGTCGAGCAGCGCCGCCTCGTCGAGCTCCCGAGGGATGCCCGCGACGAAGGCCCTGAACAACAGGATGCAGAACGACAGCCCGAACGCCACGTGCACCGCGATCAGGCCCGGCATGGTCTTGAACAGCCCGAGCGACTGGAGCAGGAAGATCGTCGGCACGACGGCGGGCGGGATGATGAGGCCGGCGAGCACCAGCAGGTTGACGACCGGGTTCCACCTCGACTGACGCCGCTGGAGTACGTATCCGACCATCGCTGCGAGCACGACCATGATGGCGACGCTCGCGACCGTCAGGATCGTGCTGTTGAGGAACGCCCGGAGGATGATCCCGTCCCGCGTCTCCACGACGGCGGCGAGGTTCTCGAAGAACTGCCATTGGGTGGGGAGCGTGAACTGCAGGAGGGACGCCTCCTGCTGGGACTTCGATGCGGTGAGCACGATGAAGGCGAACGGGACCAGGAACACCACCGTCGTGACGACGATCGCGATGAGTCCGAGCCAGGTCCCTCTGGAGCGCGCGGCGTTCATGCCTCGGTTCCCTTCCTGTTGAGCCAGAACGACAGAGGCACGACGATCGCGGCGATCACGAGGAACAGCACGACGTTGCCTGCGGTCGACAGGCCGTAGAACCCGGCCTGGTACTGCTTGTAGATGACGGAGGCGATCACGTCGCTCGTGAATCCCGGCCCGCCTCGGGTCATGGCCCAGATGAGGTCGAAGGACCGGAGCCCGCCGATCAGCGACAGGATCACGACGGTCACCGTGGCCGGCCGTGCGAGCGGCAGGATGATGTGCCAGAAGTTGTTCCACGAGCTCGCGCCGTCGACGCGGGCCGCCTCGAAGTAGTCGGCGGGGATCGCTACGATCCCCGCGATGTAGATGAGGGTGGCGAGACCGACGCCCTTCCAGACGTCGACCATCGCGACCGAGAACAGGGCCCAGGCGGGGTCGGTCAGCCAGCCGGGCCCCGTGATGCCGAGCGCGGCGAGACTCTGGTTCACGAGGCCGTCGAACGGGTCGAGCAGCACCTCGAAGGTGACGCCGACACCGATCGTGCTGACCAGCACGGGGAAGAAGATGACCGACCGCAGGTAACCGCGGGCGAGGATCTGCGACGTGAGGAACACCCCGAGCAGCAATCCGATCACGACCTTGAGCCCGGAGGTCAGAAACGCGTAGATGAAGGTGTTCGTGAAGCCCTGCAGCAGGGCGGGCTCGCGGAAGAACTGGGCGAAGTTGTCGAGCCCGATGAACTCGATGTCGAACAGCGTCCAGCGGGTGAGCGCGAAGTAGAACGACGCGCCCGTGGGGATGATGAAGAGAAGGATGTAGAAGAGCCCCGCGGGCAGGTAGAACCAGGTGGGGTAGGGGCTCTTCATCGCCCGCCGGCCGCCACGACGCTGCGGCGACCCGGGCTTCGGCTTGGTCGGCTCGGACAGTGCCTGAGTCGCGACGCTCATTGATGCTCCTCGGGGTAGAAGAAATGGGGCGGACGCCTGGGCGCCCGCCCCATCAGATGGTGGTGAGAAGGCTTACCAGCCCTCGAGGCCGAGCTGCTGGGCCTGCTTCTCGACGTCCTCGTCGTAGAGCGCGGCACCGTCCTCGGCGCTGCGGATGCCGGAGCCGACCTCGACGGTGATCTGCTCCAGGGCCGGTCCCTTGATCGGCGAGAGGAACTCGAGCGCCAGCCCGGTGCGACCCTCGTCGAAGTAGGGCTGCAGGTCGGAGACGATCGCCGGCACGTCACTCGGCAGCTCGCAGCCCTCGACGACGAACGGACCGCCGAGCGTCACCGAGTCGGCGATGGCCTCGCAGCCCTCGGGGGACGTCAGCCACTCGAGGAACTCCATGGCCGCGTCGAGCTGAGCGCCCTCGGTGGACTTCGGGACGTACATGCCGTTCGGCATCCAGACCGTCACGCCGTTCTCGACGCCTTCGGCATCCGTCGGGATACCGAAGACACCGATCGCGTCGGCCGCGTCGGGGTAGTTGCTGCCGATGTTGCCGGCCACGTTGCCCGTGAGCATCGGGTAGTGCGCGGCCGTGCCCTCGGCGAGCATGCGCACGCCGTCGTCGTACGTCGCCGACGCGAAGTCCTGGTTGAAGTAGCCGGCCTCGAACGCCTCCTGCTGGTGACGGAAGCCGTCGATGGCGGGCTCGTCGACGTACTTGGCCTCGTTGTTCGTGTACTTCTCGGCCCAGTCGGGGTCCTGCGCGAGCACGTTGTAGAAGTCGCCGAGCACGAACAGCTGCGAGGTCCACGTGTCGCCGTACGTCTGGGCGATGGGGGTGATCCCGGCCGCCTTGATGGCCTCGTTGTTCGCCATGAACTCGGACCACGTGGTGGGGACCTCGAGACCGAGCTGCTCGTAGACGGTCTTGCTGTAGACCATGGCGCCGGCGAAGGAGGCGCTCGCAGGGGCACCGTAGATGCCCTGATCGGTCGAGACCGTCGTCACGAAGTCCTCTTCGAGCTTGTCGACCCACGGCTGGTCCGACAGGTCGACGAGCGTCTGGTCGGGGTTCAGCGCCTGGAAGAGGGAACCCGAGTTGTAGTAGAAGAGGTCGTTCATCTCGCCGGTGGCAAGGCGCGTCTTCACGAGGTTGTCGCCCTCGCCGCCGGCCGGGTGGGTCTCGGTGGTGATGGTGACGTCGGGGTTCGCCTCGGCGTACGCCGCGATGATGCCCTCGAACTGAGCGACGGTGGACTCCGCGCTGTCGATGTAGATCGAGAGCTCGGAGCCGTCGCCGCCGCTGTTGCCACCGCCGCCGCTGCAGCCGACCAGCATCGCGGCAGTCGTGGCTAGCGCTCCGGCCGCCACCAACCTGCGGGTTCTACGGATTGTCATCCTTTACCTCCTTGTAAAAGTCCGGTGACCCGGCGCCAACGTCTTTGAATCGGTTCAAGACGGCTTCACGATAGAAAGGCGGCTGCACCGCTGTCAAGCCTTCCGAGGGGCACGATCGGATAACGGAGACCCCTCCAGGGGGCTTCTTGACCCGCACGCCGCCTCATGGGAAGAATGATCGAGCGCTTCGAGGCTGAAGCGTTTCAAAATCGGAGAGCCATGTCACTTCCTTCCGCGACCGACCTCGACCGTTCGGTCTCCGTCTCCCGCCTTCGTCACCAGTTCGACCAGGGGCTCCTCGGACTCCCCCTCGTTCCGCTGCTGCTCACCTGGACGGCCTCGAGCGACGGGGACGAGGAACCCACGGGTTACCAGCTCCGTCACCGACGCCCCGACTCCGACTGGGTGGAGGACGAGCCGGTGTCCGGCTACGATCCGATCGAGGTGCCGGCACCGGGTGGTGCCCTGACTGCTCGCGAGCGACGCCACTACGCCGTCCGCGTCGCCACCGCCACCGGATGGAGCGAGTGGAGCGACTCTCTGGAGGTCGAAGGCGGGCTCTCCCCCGCGGACTACACCGCGACGATGATCGACGTGCCGAGCGAAGTCGCCGGTCCGGTACCGATCCTTCGCACCGAGTTCGACATTCCGCAGTCCGTCTCGAGCGCACGGCTGTACCTGACGGCGCTCGGGACGGCCGAGGTCCGGCTCAACGGACGGCTCGTCGACGGGGCGCTGCTCACCCCGGGCTGGACCAGCTACCGCGAACGGGTGCTCGTCGACACCGTCGACGTGACGGAGCTGCTGCAGAGCGGCCGCAACGCGATCGCCGTGTCCGTCGCGGACGGGTGGTACCGAGGACGCTTCGGCTTCGCCGGTCACACCGAGATCTACGGCGACCGGATCGGCGCGCTCCTGCAGCTCGAGACGGTCGACGGTTCAGGTGACCGCACGGTCGTGGCGACCGGCCGGGAGTGGCGCGGCGGATTCGGGCCGATCCGGTCGGCGAGCATCTACGACGGCACGGCGATCGACTTCCGTGAGGACGCCGGTGACGCGTCTCTCGTCGGGTTCGACGACTCCGCGTGGACCGCTGCCGACGCGGTGCCGTTCGACGTGGCGGTGCTGGAGCCGCGGGGCGTCGCTCCCGTGCGCGTCATCGACGAGCGCGCCATGCGCGCCGAGGAGCGCGACGGCCGAGTGATGCTGGACGCCGGGCAGAACATCTCCGGCTGGGTGCGACTGCGTGTCGAGGGTCGCGCCGGCCAGACGGTGACCGTGCGTCACGCGGAGGTGCTCGAGCCCGACGGCGCTTTGCACACCGCCGCGCTCCGCAGCGCGAAGGCCACCGACACGTACGTCCTCGCCCGTGACGGCGAGATCCTGCTCGAGCCGGTGTTCACCTTCCACGGATTCCAGCACGCCGAGGTCAGCGGAGCCGACCGTGTGCTCGAGGCGACCGCCGTCGCGATCTCCACCGACCTGCCGCGGCGCTCGAGCTTCTCGTCGTCCGACGAGGCGCTCGACCGTTTCCACGAGAACACCCTGTGGTCGCTCCGCGACAACTTCGTCTCGGTGCCGACCGACTGCCCGCAGCGCGACGAACGACTCGGCTGGACGGGAGACGCGCAGGCCTTCGCTCCCACCGCCTCCACCCTCGTGGACTCGCGGAGCTTCTGGGCGTCCTGGCTCCGCGACCTCGAGCTGGACCAGACCGACGAGGGGGGCGTCGCCTCCGTCGTACCCGACATCATCCGGCACGGCGACATGATCATGGGCGGCATCGCGATCGACCCCAACGGGCGCGCGGGTTGGGCGGATGCCGCGACCATCGTGCCGATGGCCGTGCACCAGTCGTACGGCGGCACGGACATTGTGCGGCGCCAGCTCTCGAGCATGCGTCGCTGGGTCGGTCACCTGGAGCGCCGCGCCGGCACCGAGGTGCTCCTGCCGCACGAGCCTTTCCAGTACGGCGACTGGCTCGATCCCGACGCCCCGGCCGACCGCCCCTGGGCGGCGAAGGTCTCGTCGGACTACGTCGCGAACGCCTTCTACGTGCAGTCCGCGCGGCTGCTCGCGCAGGCCGAGCGTCTCGTCGGTGACGAGGCCGAGGCCCGTCGTCTGGACGACCTCGCCGCGACAGTCGCTGAGGAGATGTGGCGGAAGTGGAGCGACGAGGCCTTCCGCACCCAGACGGGCGCGGCGCTCGCTCTCGAGTTCCGGGTGGCTCCCGAAGCAGAGCGCACCGCCGTCGCGGCCGCACTCGCCGAGAACGTGCGGAACGAGCGCGGGCGCATCGCCACGGGGTTCCTCGGGACGCCGCTCGTGCTGTTCGCCTTGAGCAACACCGGTCACCTCGCCGAGGCGTACTCCATGCTGCTCCGCCGGGAGGCGCCCTCGTGGCTCTACCAGGTGGAACGAGGGGCGACGACGGTGTGGGAGCGCTGGGACGCGATCCGCGAGGACGGCAGCATCCACACCGGCGACATGGACACGACCGAGGGCGACGGGATGATCTCGTTCAACCACTATGCCTACGGAGCGATGCTCGACTGGGTCTATCGCACCGTCGCCGGGCTGGCACCTGCGGAGCCCGGCTACCGGGTCGCGTCCATCGCACCCCGGCCGGGCGTGGGACTGGACCGCGCACGTGCGAGCATCGACACCGCGTACGGCGAGCTGTCGATCGACTGGCGGATCGACGATCAGCGGCTCTTCGAGGCGGAGGTGCACGTGCCGTTCGGTGTGCGTGCCCGCCTCGACCTGCCCCTGACCCCGGAGTCGGTAGTCACCGTCGACGGTGCTGCCACGGCAGGCGAACTCGGCCACGGGCGGCACACGATCCGCATCGAGCGCGCCTCGGTCGCGGGGGCGCCCGCGTGACCTCGACCCCGACCCGGCTCGCGCCGCCGTCCGGGCGGGAGGAGTTGCTCGCCGCGCTGCGCGAGCTGGGTCCTGATCCGTTCCCGGACGTCTCCGGCGAGCGGGGGACGACGCACGACTGGGTGTACGCGGAAGCGGACCGCGAGCTCGGCATCCTGGCCCGGATCGTCAGCGAGGGGCGCCGCGTCGGTCGTCACGTCGACTACAGCGAGAACTTCGGGCGTCCGGCCGAGCACGTCCGGTTCCGCAGGACATCCCGCGACGGCACGGCCGGCGATGTCTCGTTGATGGCAACGGGTGCGGTCCGGATGGATTCCGGCGGAACGGCGGAGCCCGCTCCGGCCACTGGCGCCGGGCTCCGGACGGTGGTGCTGCATCCGGCGAGCGCCGTGCTCGAGTTCACACTCACGTCGGAGGACGGCGAACCGTGCGCCGTCGCCGAGGCGAGCGGGACGGGCGTCGAATGGGCCTTCCTGGCGCGGGACGGCGAATGGCAGGCCGTCGCGCCTCGAGCCGGTGGTTCGACACCGCCGCATCGGGTCGAGGAACCGACACAGCGCCGGCAGATGGTCCCCACCGAAGCCGACGTGTGGAGTCTCGCGGAACCGGTCCTGGGCCGCCCGCTGATCGCCGCTCCCGAGCGTCCGACGGTGGTGCCCGGCGAATCCCTCGCCGAGGCGATGGCGGACGAACGGCTCACCGAGGTCGTACCAGAGGTCGTGGCCGTCGCGCCTGGTCTGTGGACCACCGTGCTGCCGCTGGCGATCTCGCATCTCCGGATCACCGGCACCCAGGCATCCGAGGTCGCGGTCGACGCTCTCGTGCGGGACGTGCCTCGCCGTGGGGCGTTCCTCTCCTCGGACGACACCCTCAACCGCATCTGGTCGACGAGCGCCTACACGATGCGGCTCTGCATGCAGGGACTCGTCGTCGACGGGATCAAGCGGGACCGGATGCCGTGGATCGGCGATCAGGCGCTGGGGATCACCGCCAACGCCTTCGCATTCGGCGACAAGGCGATCGTGCAGGACGGGCTCGCGGCCCTCGGTCGCGTGGTCGACGGGTTCGTCAACGGCATCGCGGACTACTCGCTCTGGTGGGTGATCGCCCACCGGGCCCACCTGCAGTACTTCGGCGATCGCGAGTTCACCCGTCGCGAGGCGGACGTGCTCCACGACTTCGTCTCCGCGCTCGCACAGCATGCCGACGCCAGCGGACTTTTCCGTCCTGCCAGCGGCTCCGACGCCTTCGTGGGTGCCGGCCCTGGATCCGTGTTCATCGACTGGGGGTACCGGTCCGACCACGACGGTGTGCCGACGGCCCTGCAGATGCTCTGGCACTGGGCACTCGAGAGCGCGTCCGAAGTGCTCGGCGCGGTGGATCATCCCGGCGCAGGGACTTGGTCGGAACTCGCTGCTCGGCTGCGCCAGACCCTCCGGTCCGCCTGGGACGGCGACGCGCGGCGCTGGCGACCGACGATCGGCACCACCGTGGTCGACGACGACGGAGGCTACGCGGACTTCCTAGCGCAACTCGCCGGTGTCCGACCACCCGACGGACGGACGGCGGAGTCGCTGCAGCACGTCGACGCACAGACGCCCTTCATGCGGGCGTTCGCGATCCAGGCGCTGGCGGACGCCGGCGAGCTAAGGTCGGCACTGGATCGCATCCGCTCCGACTGGGCGCCGATGCTCGAGCAGGGCGCCAAGACGTTCTGGGAGGACTTCCCCGAACCCGGGCATTCTCCCTGGGAGATGTACGGTCGGCCGTTCGGCAAGAGCCTGTGTCATGCCTGGTCGTCGGGGCCTGCTGCCCTGCTGCCACAGATCGTGCTGGGCATCCGTCCGACCGGCTACGGCTGGTCGGAGTTCGTCGTCGAACCCGACCTCGGCGACCTCGACTGGGCCGCCGTCACTGTACCGACGGCGCGGGGCCACATCGGTGTCACCGCGACCCGCGACGAGCTGACCGTCGACGTGCCCGCCGGGACCACCTGGGTGCGCGGCAAGGAGCGCCACGAGGGCCCGGTGCTCGTGTCCTATCCTTTTTCGCGCCTCTAGCGGCGTACGCTCCGCGTACTCCGCTCCGGAAATGATGCGCTTCAAAACATTCTTGACAACCCTCCACCGCGCTGTGAGTGTGTGAAGCGGTTCACAAAGATGGACCCGGTCCTGGGGGACCGACTCTCGACGATGAGGGAAACGAATTGATGCAACGACGCATTGGGAACCGGAAGCCGCGCTCGCGGCGGAGGACAGCACGGGGTCTCGCCGTGGTCATGAGCGGGATCGTTGTCGCGACGGGCGCCGGCGGCCTGCTCGCGGCACCGGCAGCGGCCGCCACCGTGGACTGCTCGACGGTGCCGTGGATGGACACGTCACTGAGTGCCACCGAGCGCGCCAACGCGCTGCTCGACGCCAGCAGCCAGCACCAGAAGTACCGGTGGCTCGTGGAGCAGCCGGCGAATGACCCGACGAAGACGACATGGACGGCCCGCGGCGAGGCCGACGTGGTCTACCCGGCGCAGGTGCCCTGCACGCCGGTGGTCGTCTACAACAACGGTCCCGACGGCGTCTATCGCTCCGCCGGAACGACCGCCTGGCCTGGCCCGATCGCGGTGGCCGCGACCTGGAACCTCGAACTCGGGGAGGAGAAGGCGATTGCGCACGGCAGCGAGTCGTTCGACAAGCGCAACGCCGTCATCCTCGGCCCGGGCATCGCGTCGGGTAGGACCCCGCTCTCCGGCCGGGGATCTGAGTACTTCGGCGAGGATCCCGTGCTCTCCGGCCTCATGGCCGCGGCGAACGTGCGCGGCCTCGAGGACGGCAACCCCGACAAGCCGATCGTCGCCAACCTGAAGCACTACGTCGCGAACGAGCAGGAGGTGGACCGCGAGGAGAGCTCGTCCAACATGGATGAGCGCACCTTCAAGCAGATCTACGACCTGCCGTACGAGATCGCCGTCCGCAAGAGCGACCCCGGCAGCGTGATGTGCTCGTACAACCAGGTCAACGGGGTGTACGCGTGCGAGAACGACATCCTCACCACGAGCCTGCGCGAGGACTACCCCTTCCGGGGCTACGTGATGAGCGACTTCGGGTCGGTGCACTCCACCGCTGAGTCACTCAACGCCGGGCTCGACCAGGAGCTGAACCGCCCCATCTGGTTCACCCCCGCTCGACTCGACGCCGCGCTCGCCGCCGGCGAGATCACCCAGGCGCGCATCGACGAGGCCGCCTTCCGGGTCGTCCACTCGTACATCGAGGGCGGACTCTTCGACCACCCGGTGCCCGCGACGCCGGTCGCGAACGTGTCGACGCCTGAGCACAAGGCGCTCGCCCGGGAGATTGCCGAGCAGAGCACGGTGCTGCTGAAGAACGACGGAGTGCTGCCGCTCGCCGAAGGTGACCTCACCGTCGCCGTCATCGGCCAGACGGCATCCAAGACGCCCACCAACGGCGTGAGCGCCAAGACCGGCTGCGCGTGGGACTTCCCGTTCGGCCCTCCTGGGAACCAAGCGCTGAACTGCGACGCGATCGTGGACCCGCTGACCGGCATCACCGAGCGAGTCGAGGAAGCCGGCGGAACGGTCGTCTACGACAACGGCGCCGACCCGGCGAAGGCAGCCCAGGTCGCCGCGGCGGCCGACGTCGCCCTCGTCTTCGGGCACTACAAGATGGGTGAGACCAAGGACCTGCCCGACCTGCGGCTCGACGGCAACGGTGACGCGCTGATCGAGGCGGTGGCCGCATCGGCTCCGCGCACGGTCGCCGTCCTCAACGCTGGATCCGCGGTCGAGATGCCTTGGCTCGACAAGGTCGATGCAGTGCTCCACGCCTGGCACTCGGGCGAGCAGGTGGGACCGGCGCTCGCACGCCTCATCTACGGCGACGTGAACCCGTCGGGCAAGCTGCCGATGACGTTCCCGAAGTCGGTTGCGGACACGCCCACGGGCAAGGACGCGGCGCAGTACCCGGGCGTATTCTCCAACGGCTCCACCACCCGCCCGGCGGGCAGCACCGAGATCCGCCAGGTTGAGTACTCGGAAGGCCTGAAGGTCGGCTACCGCTGGTACGAGTCCGAGGGCATCGAGCCGCTGTTCGAGTTCGGCCACGGCCTGAGCTACACCGAGTTCGAGTACGACAAGGTGAACGTGACGCCGAAGTCGACGACGGGCGACAAGGAGATCCGCGTGCGGTTCCGTCTGACCAACACCGGTGACGTCGCGGGCACCGAGGTGGCGCAGGTCTACCTCGAGCTGCCGAGCTCGACGGGCGAGCCCTCGAAGCGTCTCATCGGGTGGGAGCGCGTGACGCTCGAGCCCGGTGAGCACCGCAACGTGCAGGTGACCCTGACCGCGGACGACCTCGCGGATCTGCACCTCCTCGAGTACTGGGACACCAAGGCCGACGACTGGAAGACCGCATCCGGCACCTATGAGGTGACGGTCGGTGGCTCGGTCGACGCCGACGCTGCGGCGACGTTCGCCGTGAAAGCAGGGAAGTAGCTCTCCCCACTTCGCCGGGTGGGGCGGGAGCGAGCCTCTCGCCCCACCCGGCTTCTTTGAGTACAACTCCACCCTGGCGAACGTGCAGCTCGATCGCGGAGTGATGCGCGTGACGCCGAACGCCAGCGGTCGGTCGGCTCGAGGGAGTCGGCCCCTTCAGCGTTTCAGCGTCGCGCTCGGCCGCTCGTGGAAGGCGTCCTGGTAGTACCCGGCGAAGCGGCCGCTGTGGGCGAAGCCCCACCGCAGCGCGATCGACTCGACCGACGCGTCGCCGTCCGGGTCCGCCGCGAGCAGATCCTGCCGGGCCCCTTCGAGGCGCACGCGGCGCAGGTACTCAGTCGGGGTGCTGTCGAGGTGGCGGCGGAAGGCCCACTGCAGTCCACGGGTCGACATGCGCGCGGCGCGCGCGACGTCGTCGACCGTGATCGCCGTGTGGGCGTTGTCGTCGATGAACGCGCGGGCCCGACGGACGGCATCCGGCAGCGCGGCCTGCGGCTCCACCGCGCGATGTCGGTCGCCGAACGCCTCGATCGCGGAGACAGTCAGCAACCGGAACGCCGACAAGCGCACCAACGGGCTCTGCATGACGCGGTCGTTCGACACGATCTCCCGAGCCACGTGCTTGACGGTCGAGCACCAGAGGCGCGCCGACTCGGGCGACTGGGCGGGGACGAAGTCCTGCGGGCCGTTGATCAGGGACTCGGCCTCGGGGCGCACGTCGGTGAACACCGCGACCGCGGCCGGGTTCAGATTGACGATGAGCAGGTCGAAGTCGTCGCCCCAGCCCTCGTGCCCGACGTTGCGCGGCACGAGAGTCGGCTGCACGGGCGACATCCGGCGATCGGGCGAGAGCTCCAGACGGAAGTCACCCGACACCTGCGCGATGGTGATCTGGTCGAGCTCGTTCGAGAACTCGACGCTGTCGGTCGTGCGGAGTCGCGCGATCTTCATCCGGTCGTCACCGTCGATCTTCTGGCGATAGCGAAAGCGGCGGGGCCCGGGGTCCTTGAGCGACGCCCTGCCGTAGAGCGTGCGCAGCAGGGTGTCGGCCGAGTGGAGATCGTTCGTCGAGGCGTCCTGGTGAATGATCCTGGTCATGTTCTCGGCCGTTCTGGTGGGCTCACCCGAGCGCGCGCATCATCGGCCGAAGCGCTGGGGAGGAGGGGAAGAAGTCCCCGTTGACGCCCGGGGCGGCGGAGCCCGGCTCGCGGCCGGAAGAAGCTCAACACCAGCAGTGTAAGGGGACAGGTGTCCCCCGCGCTGGGTCGAAGGTCCCGGTTACGCGAGATTTCACGGCGGCGCGGATGCGCTGCGGCGCCGCGTTACCGTGGCGTCATGGCTGATCGAGAATACGGCTTCCGCACGCGTGCGATCCACGCCGGCAACATCCCCGACGCGGTCACGGGTGCCCGCGCCCTGCCGATCTATCAGACGAGCGCCTTCGTCTTCGACGACACCGCGGATGCCGCGGCGCGCTTCGCCCTGCAGAAGTACGGCAACATCTACAGCCGCCTGGAGAACCCCACGGTCGCGAGCTTCGAGGAGCGGATCGCATCGCTCGAGGGCGGCCTCGGCGCCGTCGCGACCGCGAGCGGTCTCTCGGCGCAGTTCGTGACGTTCGCCTCGCTCGTCGGCGCCGGCGACCACGTCGTTGCGAGCTCGTCGCTCTATGGCGGTTCGGTGACGCAGCTGGATGTCACGCTGCGCCGCTTCGGCGTCGAGACGACGTTCGTCAACAGCTCCGACCCCGCCGACTACGCGGCCGCGATCACCGACAGGACGAAGGTGGTCTTCGCCGAGACGATCTCCAACCCCTCCGGCGCGATCGCCGACATCGCGGGCCTGGCGGACGTCGCCCACGCCCACGACGTCCCGCTCATCGTCGACTCCACGGTCGCGACGCCGTACCTCGTGCGCCCGATCGAGTGGGGCGCGGACGTCGTCGTGCACTCGGCCACCAAGTTCCTCGGCGGCCACGGCACGACCCTCGGCGGTGTCGTCGTCGAGAGCGGCCGGTTCGACTGGGCGAACCACCGGTTCCCGCTCTTCGACGAGACGGTGCCGCACTACGGCGGCCTCAACTGGCACGGCAACTTCGGCGAGTACGCGTTCCTCACGCGCCTCCGCGCCGAGCAGCTGCGCGACATCGGCCCGACCCTCGCGCCGCACTCGGCATTCCTCCTCGCGATGGGCGTCGAGACGCTGCCCCTGCGCATGCAGACCCACGTCGACAACGCGCGTGCCGTCGCCGAGTGGCTCGACGCCGACCCGCGCATCGAGAAGGTGCACTGGGCGGGCCTGCCGAGTCATCCGCATCACGAGCGCGCGAAGCAGTACCTGCCCAAGGGACCGGGTTCGGTGTTCTCGTTCGACGTCGCGGGCGGCCGAGACGTGGGCCGGCGCTTCATCGAGTCCGTCGACCTCGCGAGCCACCTGGCCAACATCGGCGACACGAAGACCCTCGTCATCCACCCCGCCTCGACGACCCACGCGCAGCTCACCGAGGAGCAGCTGCTGCAGGCGGGCGTCGGACCCGGCCTCGTACGATTGAGCGTCGGCCTCGAGGACGTGGACGACATCATCGCGGATCTCGATCAGGCCCTCACCGCGGCCGCGAAGGAGAACTGATGACCACGGATGCCACGGTCACGACGCACCTCGTCAACGGTCTGACCTGCGAGATCCCGGCCTCCTCGCCGCTCGCGAAGCTCATGCGCTCGCAGCGCACCTGGGTGGGTCCCTCCGCCCGCGAGCGACTCGCGATCCTGCGCAAGGCCAAGTCGGTCGCGATCGTCGGCGCCTCCCCCAACCCCGCGCGCTCGAGCTACTTCGTCGCGACCTACCTGCAGCAGTCGAGCGACTACAAGCTGTATTTCGTCAACCCGAACGCCACCGAGATCCTCGGCGAGAAGGTCTACCCCGACCTCGCCTCGCTGCCCGAGGTGCCCGACATCGTCGACGTGTTCCGCAAGCCCGCCGACATCCCCTCGGTCATGGACGACGCCCTGGCGATCGGCGCGAAGACCGTGTGGGTGCAGCTCGGCATCTGGAACGAGGAGGCCGCCCGTTACGGCGAGGAGCAGGGGCTGACGGTCGTCATGGACCGCTGCATCAAGGTGGAGCACGCCCGGTTCCACGGCGGCCTGCACCTGCTCGGCTTCGACACGGGCCAGATCACCTCACGCAAGTCGATCCGCTGACGGCACGAGAAAGGGCCGGTCCCCGAGGGGGCCGGCCCTTTGTCGTGCCTGCGCTCAGGCGGGAACGGACGACCAGCGGTACTGCGCGCCCTTGTGCTCCTCCGGCAGCCGGTCGCCGCGACCGTGCAGCTTGTTGCGGAGCGTGCCCTGCTCGTACGACTCCGGGTAGGCGCCGCGCCTGCGCAGCTCGGGCACGACGTACTTCACGACGTCCTCGAACGTGCCGGGCGTGATCGCGTAGGCGAGGTTGAAGCCGTCGACGTCGGTCTCCTCGACCCACGACTGCAGCTCGTCCGCGATCTCGGAGCCGGAGCCCACGATGAACGGGCCGAGGCCGCCGATCGCGCCGTGGCGGGCGATGTCGCGCACCGTGAACTCGCGGCCGTGCTCCGCGGACTCCGCGAAGTTCGCGATCACCGACTGGATCGCGTTGCTCTTGACGTTACCGACCGGCTCGTCGAGGTCGTACTGCGAGAGGTCGATGCCCATCCAGCCCGACATGAAGACGAGGGCCCCCTCCTCGCTCGCGTACGAGAGGTAGTCCTCGTACTTCGCCTGCGCCTTCTCGCTCGTCTCGTCGGTGATGATCGTCAGCAGCGTGTAGATCTTCGCGGCGTAGCGGTCGCGGCCAGCCGACTCGAGGGCGTCGCGGATGCGCTTGACCGTGCCGCGCAGCACCTCCTTGGTCGGGGCCGCGACGAAGATCGCCTCCGCGTTACCGGCGGCGAACGCGATGCCCCGCGGCGACGCGCCCGCCTGATAGATCACCGGCGTGCGCTGCGGCGAGGGCTCCGAGATGTGGATGCCGGGCACCTTGAAGTACTTGCCCTCGTGCCCGATCTCGTGCACCTTGCTTGGGTCGGTGAAGACGCCGCGCTCCCGGTCGACGACGACGGCGTCGTCCTCCCACGAGCCCTCCCACAGCTTGTAGAGCACCTCGAGGTACTCGTCCGCGTGGTCGTAGCGGTCGTCGTGCTCCATCTGGTCGTCGTGGCCCATGTTGCGCGCGGCCGAGGGCAGGTAGCCCGTCACCACGTTCCAGCCGACGCGGCCCTTCGTGAGGTGGTCGAGCGTCGTCATCCGCCGGGCGAACGGATAGGGGTGCTCGTATGCCGTGCCTGCGGTCACACCGAAGCCGAGGTGCTCGGTCACGAGCGCCATCGCGGAGACGAGCAGCACGGGGTCGTTCACGGGCACCTGAGCGCCGTGACGGATGGCTGCCTCGTTGCTGTCGCCGTAGACGTCGTAGGTGCCGAGCACGTCGGCGATGAAGATGCCGTCGAACGTGCCGGACTCGAGCAACTTCGCGAGCTCGGTCCAGTACTCGAGGGTGTTGTAGTTCCGCGAGCGGTCCTGCGGGTGCCGCCAGAGGCCGGACGACTGGTGCGCGACGCAGTTCATGTCGAACGCGTTGAAACGGATGTGTCGGGGCATGCGCCCATGCTCGCCTCGCCCGCCCGGGGAGTCACCCGCTGCCGCAATACGGCGTCACAGAGTGACGTTGTGTTTCGGTGGCCCTCCCGCCCGCGGCATCCGTCGGCCTAGCGTCGGAGCCATGTCGCACACTGAGCCGCTCAAGGTGGTCGGGGTCTCCGGGAGCCTGCAGTCGCCCTCGAAGACGACGGCGCTCGTCCGCGCGATCCTCGACCAGGTCGCCGATGGGGCCGAGACCGAGACGCACCTCATCGAGCTCAACGAGCTCGGGCCGCACCTCGCCGGCGCCGTGCAGCGCGACCAGCTGCCCGCCGTCGCCGAGCAGGAGCTGCAGCGCATCGAGCAGGCGGACCTGCTCGTCGTCGCGAGTCCGGTGTACCGCGCGACGTTCACCGGGCTGTTCAAGCACCTGTTCGACTTCGTGGGCCAATACGCGCTCGTCGACCGTCCGGTGCTCCTCGCCGCGACCGGAGGGAGCGACCGGCACGCGCTCATCATCGAGCACCAGCTGCGTCCGCTCTTCGGGTTCTTCCAGGCGGTGACGCTCCCGCTCGGCATCTACGCGAGCGACGCCGACTTCCAGAACTACGAGATCTCGAACCCGAAGCTCGCCGAGCGCATCGAGCTCGCCGTCGAGCGGGCGCGCCCCTTCCTCGGCCGCCAGCTCGAGGTCGCCCGCCCCGCCTGGTGGTGACGCCGGCTCAGCCGACTCGGAGCGGCGTGTGAGGGAGTTGGCCCATGGCCTCCCTCCTGGTCGACGTCAACGAGACCCTCTCCGATCTGTCGCCGGTCGCCACCGTCTTCGGCGAGGTCGCCGGCGACGGGCTGCTCGCGGATGTGTGGTTCGCGTCGATCCTCCGCAACGGGTTCGCGCTCACCGCCGCCGGTGACGACGCCTCCTTCCCGCAACTGGCTCAGGGGCACGCCGAGGACCTGCTCCGCAGCCACGTGACCGCCGAGGCGCTCGACGAAGCGGTGTCCTCCGTGCTCGACAGCTTCGCCGCGGTCCCGCCGCACGACGACGTGATTCCTGGCGTCCACGCTCTCCGCGAGGCCGGTCACCGTCTCTTCACCCTGTCCAACGGCCCCCGCTCGAACGCGGAGCGGCTGCTCGGCGACGCGGGCCTGCTCGAGTCCTTCGACGACCTGCTCACGGTCGAGGGGAACTCACCGTGGAAGCCCGCGCGCGCGGCGTACCGGACCGCCGTCGAACGGGCACACGTCGAACCGGGCGACGCCTGGCTGGTCGCCGTGCATCCGTGGGACGTCCACGGTGCCGCGGGAGCCGGGCTGCGGACGGCGTGGATCGACCGCTCGGGGCGCCGGTATCCCCCTCACCTCCGACAGCCGCTCATCGCGGCGACGGGAGTCCTCGACCTCGCCCGCCACCTCGGGCCGATCGACACCTCCGGGTCGGCGTCGTAGGTTCTCGACATGGCGAAACAGGCGACGCCCGCGGTCGAGCTGCAGGTCGGCGACCGCACCGTGCGCATCTCGAACCCCGATCGCGTGTACTTCCCCGCCCGGGGCGAGACGAAGCTCGACCTCGTGCAGTACTACCTGTCGGTCGGCGACGGGATCGTCAATGCGCTACGGGAGCGGCCGTGCATGCTGCACCGCTTTCCCGAGGGCGTGGCCGGCGAGAAGGTGCACCAGAAGCGGCTGCCGCACGGCGCCCCGCCCTGGATGGAGACGGTGCGGGTGTTCTTCCCCCGCTACAAGCGCACGGCCGACGAGCTGTGCGTGACCGAACTCGCGCACGTGGCGTGGGCCGTGCAGATGTCGACCGTCGAGTTCCACCCGTGGAACAGCAGGCGGGCGGATGTCGAGAAGCCCGACGAGTGGCGGATCGATCTCGACCCCATGCCCGACTGCCCCTTCGACCGGGTGCAGCGGGTCGCCGGCGTCGTGCACGAGGTGCTCGACGAGTTGGGCGCGGTGGGCTGGCCGAAGACCTCGGGCGGCAGCGGCATCCACATCTACGTGCGGATCGCCCCCGAGCACGGCTTCGACGACGTGCGCCGCGCCGCCCTGGCCTTCGCCCGCGAGGTGGAGCGGCGCGCGCCGCACGACGTGACGACCACATGGTGGCGGCACGACCGCGATCCCGCCGCCGTGTTCGTGGACTACAACCAGAACGCCCGCGACCACACGATCGCGGCGGCGTACTCGGTGCGCGGCAACCCCGAGGGCACCGTGTCGACGCCGATCCGCTGGAACGAGATCGACGACGTGCAGCCGGGCGACTTCACGATCGCGACCGTGCCCGAGCGCTTCGCACGCCTGGGCGACCTGCACGCCGGCATCGACGACGTCGTGTTCGACATCACACCGCTGCTCGAGTGGGCCGACCGCGACGAGCGCGAGGGGGCCGAGACGCCGCCGGCACCGGATGCCGCGGAGTGACAAGCACGACAGGAGGCCGGGAAACTGTGGAGCCTAGGAGAATCGAACTCCTGACATCTTGCTTGCAAAGCAAGCGCTCTACCAACTGAGCTAAGGCCCCGAACGGATCTCGTCGATCCGCGGCTGTGTTGCGACTTCCGACACTCTACGACCTGTTCGGTGCGTGGTGTCGGATCACGGTGGTGGGGCTACCAGGACTTGAACCTGGGACCTCTTCGTTATCAGCGAAGCGCTCTAACCGCCTGAGCTATAGCCCCGTGAACCGCATTAGAGAGTACCCCAAGCGGCCCGTTTCGCCCAATCGGGCTAGTTGTTGGTGAATCCGACGAGCAGACCACCGGTGATGCGGACGCTGAAGTTGTACAGCATCGCGATCACGGCGCCGAGGGCGGTGCCCACGACGACGTTGAGAGCGGCCACGATGATCGAGAACAGCAGCACCTGCGGCAGCGACACGACATCGGTGACGTTGAAGTTCTCCTGGCCCAGGATGTCGCGCAGCAGGTCGCTGATCGATCCGAAGACCCCCGTGAGGGCGAGGATGTTCCAGATCAGGAACGTCGCCACGATCAGCACGACGCCGCCCGCCACCGAGATCAGGAACGCGAGCTTCACCGCCGACCAGAAGTCGATGTAGACGAGCTTCAGGCGTACCTGCTTACCGCTCACGGGCTTCGGGGCCTTCCTCTGAAGCTTCTCCGCGACGCTACTCATTGCCCGACTCGTCCTTTCCGTCCTCGGTCACCGGCACGACATGTGCTTCTTCCACCGGTGCCTCGAGCTCCTCGTCGGCACTCTGCTGGTCGAGGTTCCGCTCACTGTTCTTGGCGATGCCAATGATCCTGTCACTATCCGAGAACCTGGCGAACACGACACCCATCGTGTCGCGACCCTTCGCGGGAACCTCGGCCACGGCGCTGCGCACGACCTTGCCGGATTCGAGCACGACGAGGATCTCGTCGTCCTCGTCCACGATCAGAGCGCCGGCGAGGTCGCCGCGGGTCTCCGCGAGCTTCGCCACCTTGATGCCGAGGCCGCCGCGGTTCTGCAGACGGTACTGGTCGACCGCGGTGCGCTTGGCGTAGCCGCCCTCGGTCGCGATGAAGACGTAGCCGTTCTCGCGCACGACGGATGCCGAGAGCAGCGCGTCCTCGCCGCGGAAGTGCATGCCGATGACGCCGGACGTCGAGCGGCCCATCGGGCGCAGCGCCGCATCGGACGCGGTGAAGCGCACGGACATGCCCTTGCGGGACACCAGCAGCACGTCATCCGTCTCGTCGACGAGCAGGGCCGAGACGAGCTCGTCGCCCTCGCGCAGGTTGATCGCGATGATGCCGCCAGAGCGGTTCGTGTCGTAGTCGGTCAGCGCCGTCTTCTTCACGAGGCCGTTGCGGGTCGCGAGCACGAGGTACTGGGCGACGCCGTAGTCCCGGATGTCGAGCACCTGGGCGATCTCCTCGCCCGGCTGCATCGCGAGCAGGTTGGCGACGTGCTGGCCCTTCGCGTCGCGGCCGGCCTCCTGGATCTCGTACGTCTTCGCCCGGTACACCCGGCCCGCCGTCGTGAAGAACAGCAGCCAGTGGTGCGTGGTGGTGACGAAGAAGTGCTCGACGACGTCATCCGCCCGCAGCTGAGCACCGCGCACGCCGCGGCCACCGCGGCGCTGGCTGCGGTAGTTGTCGCTGCGGGTGCGCTTGATGTATCCGCCGCGGGTGATGGAGACGACCATCTCCTCCTCGGGGATCAGGTCCTCGACGCTGACGTCGCCGTCGTAGCCGAACATGATCTCGGTGCGGCGGTCGTCGCCGAACTTCGCGACGATCTCGCGCAGCTCGTCGGCGATGATCTGCCGCTGGCGCTCGGGCTTGGCGAGGATGTCCTTGTAGTCGAGGATCTCGCGCTCGATGCGGTCGTGGTCCTCGAGGATCCGCTGACGCTCGAGGGCCGCGAGGCGGCGCAGCTGCAGGTCGAGGATGGCCCGCGCCTGGATCTCGTCGATGTCGAGGAGCTTCATGAGGCCCTCGCGAGCCTCCTCCACCGTCGGCGAGCGGCGGATGAGCGCGATGACCTCGTCGAGCGCGTCGAGCGCCTTGAGGTAGCCGCGCAGGATGTGGATGCGCTCTTCGGCGTCCTTGAGCAGGTACTGCGTGCGCCGGACGATGACCTCGACCTGGTGCGCGACCCACAGCGAGATGAACTGGTCGATCGGCAGGGTGCGCGGCACCCCGTCGACGAGCGCGAGCATGTTCGCGCCGAAGTTCTCCTGCAGCTGGGTGTGCTTGTACAGGTTGTTCAGCACGACCTTCGCGACGGCGTCGCGCTTAAGGATGATGACGAGGCGCTGACCGGTGCGGGCGGAGCTCTCGTCACGGATGTCGGCGATGCCGCCGATCTTCCCCTCCTTGACGAGCTCGGCGATCTTCAGCGCGAGGTTGTCGGGGTTGACCTGGTAGGGCAGCTCGGTGACGACGAGGGCGGTGCGACCCTGCAGCTCCTCGACGCTGACGACGGCGCGCATCGTGATCGAGCCGCGGCCGGTGCGGTAGGCGTCGTGGATGCCCTTGACGCCGAGGATCTGCGCCCCGGTCGGGAAGTCCGGTCCCTTGATGCGCTCGAGGAGCGCCATGAGGAGCTCCTCGCGGGTGGCCTCGGGGTTCTCGAGCGACCAGAGCGCGCCGTCCGCGACCTCGCGGAGGTTGTGCGGCGGGATGTTCGTCGCCATGCCGACCGCGATGCCGACCGACCCGTTGACGAGCAGGTTGGGGAAGCGCGCCGGCAGCACGACGGGCTCCTGGGTGCGGCCGTCGTAGTTGTCGCGCCAGTCGACGGTCTCCTTGTCGATGTCGCGCACGAGCTCCATCGCGAGCGGCGCCATCTTCGCCTCGGTGTACCGGGGGGCGGCGGCGCCGTCGTTGCCGGCCGAGCCGAAGTTGCCCTGGCCGAGCACGAGCGGGTAGCGCATGCTCCACGGCTGTACGAGGCGCACCATCGCCTCGTAGACGGGCGAGTCGCCGTGCGGGTGGAACTGGCCGAGCACCTCGCCGACCACGCGGGCCGACTTCGAGAACGCCTTGTCGGGCCGGTATCCGCCGTCGTACATCGCGTAGATCACGCGGCGGTGCACCGGCTTCAGGCCGTCGCGCACGTCGGGCAGTGCACGCCCGACGATGACGCTCATCGCGTAGTCGAGGTACGAGCGCTGCATCTCGAGCTGGAGGTCGACCTGGTCGATGCGGTCGACACTGCGCTCGATCGGTACGTCGATCTCTTCAGGAGTCACGTCGTCGTCAGCCACTCAGGGCCTTTCTGTCGGAAGGAGGGAACGGATGCCGGGCAGGCTCGCGCCTCGAGCGCGAGCGCCTCGGTCAGATGTCGAGGAAGCGGACGTCCTTGGCGTTCTGCTGGATGAAGGTGCGCCGGGACTCGACGTCCTCCCCCATCAGCGTCGCGAAGATCCCGTCGGCGGCCGCGGCGTCCTCCACCGTGACCTGCAGCAGGGTGCGGGTGTCGGGGTTCATCGTGGTCTCCCACAGCTCCTCGGCGTTCATCTCGCCGAGACCCTTGTACCGCTGCACGCCGTTGTCCTTGGGGATCCGCTTGCCGGCGGCGAGGCCGTCGGTCAGCACGGCGTCGCGCTCGCGGTCGCTGTAGACGTACTCGTGCTCCGCGTTCGTCCACTTGATGCGGTACAGCGGCGGCTGCGCGAGGTAGACGTAGCCGTTCTCGATCAGCGGCCGCATGTAGCGGAACACCAGCGTCAGCAGCAGCGTGGTGATGTGCTGCCCGTCGACGTCGGCGTCGGCCATGAGGATGATCTTGTGGTACCTCGCCTTGGCGGGGTCGAAGTCCTCGCCGATGCCGGCACCGAAGGCGGTGATCATCGCCTGGATCTCGGCGTTGGCGAGCGCACGGTCGAGGCGCGCCTTCTCGACGTTGAGGATCTTGCCGCGGAGCGGCAGGATCGCCTGCGTCTCCGGGTTGCGCCCCTGCACCGCGCTCCCGCCGGCCGAGTCGCCCTCGACGAGGAAGATCTCGCTGATCTGGGGGTCGCGGCTCGAGCAGTCGCGCAGCTTGCCCGGCATCCCGCCGGACTCGAGCAGGCCCTTGCGTCGCGTCGACTCGCGCGCCTTGCGGGCGGCGATACGCGCCTGCGAGGCCTGCTGGGCCTTGCGGATGACGTCCTTCGCCTGGTTCGGGTTGCGGTCGAACCAGTCGGCGAGCTCGGTGCCGACGACGCGCTGCACGAACGCCTTCGCCTCGGTGTTGCCGAGCTTCGTCTTCGTCTGGCCCTCGAACTGCGGCTCGCTGAGCTTGACGGAGATGATCGCCGTGAGGCCCTCGCGCACGTCGTCGCCTGTGAGGTTCTCGTCCTTCTCGCGCAGCATGTTCTTCTCGCGCGCGTAGCGGTTGACGAGCGAGGTCAGCGCGGCGCGGAAGCCCTCTTCGTGCGTGCCGCCCTCGTGCGTGTTGATCGTGTTCGCGTAGGTGTAGACGCTCTCGCTGTAGGCGGTCGTCCACTGCATCGCGACCTCGAGGGCGATGTGCCGCTCGGTGTCCTCCGACTCGAACGCGATGATCTCGGGGTGCACGACCTCCACCTTCTTGGCGGAGTTGAGGTACTCGACGTAGTCCTGCAGACCGCGCTCGTAGTGGAAGACGTCGGAGCGGAGGTTGCCCTCCTCGTCGGGCTCGCGCTCGTCGGTGAGCGAGATGCGCAGCCCCTTGTTGAGGAACGCCATCTGCTGGAAGCGCGTGCGGAGCGTCTCGTAGTCGAAGTCGACGGACTCGAAGATGTCGGCACTCGGCCAGAACGTGATGATCGTGCCCGTGTCATCCGCGGTCTCGCCCTTCTCGAGCGGCGCGACGGGCACACCGATCTCGAAGCGCTGGCGCCACACGTGCCCCTGGCGGTGCACCTCGACGGCGAGCTCCTTCGAGAGCGCGTTGACGACGGAGGAGCCGACGCCGTGCAGACCGCCGGAGACGGCGTAGCCGCCGCCGCCGAACTTGCCGCCGGCGTGGAGCACGGTGAGCACGACCTCGACGG
The DNA here is from genome assembly GCF_017355965.1 of Desertivibrio insolitus. Lineage (GTDB taxonomy): Bacteria > Actinomycetota > Actinomycetes > Actinomycetales > Microbacteriaceae > JAFIQW01. Next base: position 303,558 of record NZ_JAFIQW010000003.1, on the reverse strand, counting down.
TCGAGCGTCCTTCGGTGGGGTGGATGTCGACGGGGATGCCGCGGCCGTTGTCGCGCACGCGCACGCCGCCGTCGGCGAGGACGGTGACCTCGATGTTGTCGCAGTAGCCGGCGAGGGCCTCGTCGACGGAGTTGTCGACGATCTCGTAGACCAGGTGGTGCAGTCCGCGGGGGCCGGTCGAGCCGATGTACATACCGGGGCGCTTGCGCACCGCCTCGAGTCCCTCGAGGATCTGGATCTCGTTCGCGCCGTATTCAGGCGCAGGCGTACCCTGGGCTTCGGACGTTGACATTCGGCTCCTGCCTGATCACTGGGGGAACCGCATGCTCGACGCGCAGGCGTCCAGAGCCGTCCCCACTGCCCTCCCAGTCTATCAAGAGGAGGGACGGCCGAGTCGGATATACGCCCGTCTGAGCGCCTTTCTTCTGCTCGAAGGGCTCTTTTGTCCGCTCAACCGTAGGTATCGCGCGGACCGCGCCCCTGAACCGATCTGGGGCCCTTTTTCCAGGAAGGGGCGTCAGGGCCCAAAAACCGCACCTGCTGGATGCCCGCCGCTGGGAACTCGCGCAGCAGCTGCGTCGTGAGCTTCGTGCGCATCAGCCGCAGCTGCGTCGCCCACGCCGTCGAATCGCAGCGCACCGTGAGCACGCCCTCCTCGATGCCGACGGGCTGGGCGTGCTGAGCGGTCTCCTCCCCCACGATCTGCGGCCAGGACACGAGCAGTTCGGATTTTGCGAGCGGAGAGCTCCATCCGAGCTCCTCCGTCATCGCGGCCATGACGTCGCCGAGCCCGAGCGGATCACGGCCGGAGCCGTACGGCGTGGTCGTCGCGGGCTTCTCCCGGCGCTTGCGATAGGTGGCGGAGCGACCGGCCGCACTGCCGAAGACGGCGCGGAACCGCTCGTACACGCGCCGTGCCTCGGACTCGGGCTGCTCCGTCATCCGTCGCCCTGGTCGTCGGAGGCGGGGGCCGCCTCGGTATCCGAAGCGCCCTCACGGTCGCCGGCCTCGTCGCGTTCGCCCGCCAGCTTCTCGACGACGCGGCCGCGTTCGATCCGCACCGTCGTGCCGGCGAGCTCGCCCGGCACGTCGCCGAGTACCGCCGCGGTGATGAGCACCTGCTCGAAGTCCTGCACGGCGGAGGCGAGCCGGAGCCGCCGGCGCTCGTCGAGCTCGGCGAAGACGTCGTCGAGGATGATGACGGGGTCGCCGAGCGGCGACTCGGCGCGCAGCACCTGCGCCGACGCGAGCTTGAGCGCGAGGGCCATCGACCACGACTCCCCGTGACTCGCGTAGCCCTTCGCCGGCAGCCCGTTGAGGGTGAGCACGAGGTCGTCGCGGTGCGGCCCGACGAGCGTGACGCCGCGATCGAGCTCCGACCGGCGCACCGTGGCGAGCGCCTCGCGGAAGCGGGCCTCGATCGCCGGGGCGTCGAGGCGCACGGATGCCGCGTCGTGCGCGTCCTCGTCGTCGACCGACTTCGACAGCACCGAGAGCGCCGGGGCGAGCGTGGCGGAGTGCTGCTCGCCCGCGACCGCCTCGTACGCCGCGCGCACGTGCGGCCGCAGCTCCTCGATCAGTCCCCATCGCGCGTCGATGATCTCGGTACCGAGCGTCACGAGGCGGTCGTCCCAGATGTCGAGCGTGGAGAGGTTGCCGCCGCGGAGTCCGGAGTTGCGCGCGCTCTTGAGCAGGGTGTTGCGCTGCCGGAGCACCCGCTCGTAGTCGGCGAGCACGCCGGAGAGCCGGGGCGCACGCTGCACGAGCAGCTCGTCGAGGAATCGCCGCCGCCCCGAGGGTTCCCCGCGCACCAGCGCGAGGTCCTCGGGGGCGAACAGCACACTCGACACGTACCGCGGCAGCTCCCGCGGCTTGATCGCCGACCGGTTCACCTGGGCACGGTTCGCCGACGACCGGTTGAGCTGCACCTCGGCGAGGAGCTCGCGATCGCCGTGCCTCAGCCGGGCACGCACGATCGCGGCATCCGTGCCCTGCCGGATCATCGCCTGGTCGCTCGACACCCGGTGCGACCCGAGTGTGGAGAGGTAGCCGATGGACTCGACGAGGTTGGTCTTGCCCTGCCCGTTGCTGCCGACGAACAGGTTCGCCCCCGTCCCGAGATCGATCTCCGCCGTCGTGTAGTTGCGGAAATCGGTGAGGCTCAGGTGGGTGACGCGCAAAGTGAGGGAAAGGGTCAGTCGGTCTTGCGGACGACGGCGTGACCGCCGAACTGGTTGCGCAGCGCCGCGACGGCCTTCATCGCCGGGGAGTCGTCCTGGCGGGAGACGAAGCGGGAGAAGATCGAGGCGCTGATGACCGGCATGGGCACGGCGTTGGCGATGCCCTCCTCGACCGTCCAGCGACCCTCGCCGGAGTCCTGCACGTAGCCCTTGATGTCCTTGAGCTCCGGGTCGGCGTCGAGCGCGAGCACCATGAGCTCGAGCAGCCAGGACCGCACGACGGTGCCGCGCTGCCAGGCCTTGAACGTGCCGGGCACGTCGCTGATCAGGTCGTCGCGCGCGGCGAGCAGCTCGTAGCCCTCGGCGTAGGCCTGCATGAGGCCGTACTCGATGCCGTTGTGCACCATCTTCGCGTAGTGGCCGGCGCCGACCGGGCCGACGTGCACGAAGCTCTCCTCGCGGGGGCCCTCGGGGCGCAGCGCGTCGAAGACGGGCATCGCGCGCTCGATGTCGGCCGCGTCGCCGCCGACCATGAGGCCGTAGCCGTTCTGGTGGCCCCACACGCCGCCGGAGACGCCGGCGTCGACGTAGTGGATGCCCTTGGCCGAGAGCTCCTCGGCGTGCTTGAAGTCCTCCGTGAAGCGCGAGTTGCCACCCTCGATGACGAGGTCGCCCTCGTCGAGCACCTCGGCGAGGTCCTTCACGACGGCGTCGGTGATCTCGCCGGCGGGCACCATGACCCAGACGAGACGCGGGGTGGGCAGGGCCGCGGCGAGGGCGCCGAGGTCGGCGACGTCGGTCACCTCGGGGTTGCGGTCGTACCCGGTGACCTCGATGCCCTTGTCACGCAGGCGGGCACGCATGTTGTTGCCCATCTTGCCGAGACCGATGAGACCGATGTGCATGGGGATGCTCCTTCGATGTACGGATGCCGCGGGTCGCGGCACCACGCGGATCAGCGCAGCAGCAGGTTGGGCTGCAGCAGGTACCGGTAGTCGTCCGAGCCCGCCTGTTCGCGGCTCGTCTGACTGGTGATGAGGACCGGCCCCGGCTTGTTGGGGTTCTCGGTCTTCGTGAACGAGATGCGCACGAACTCCGAGTGCACGGCGCCGAGCCCGTCGAGCAGGAACTGCGGCTTGAGCGAGACGACGGTGTCGCCGCCCGTGAGGATCGCGTCGATCGACTCGGATGCCTGCGCCTGCTCGGATCCGATCGCCTCGAGCGTCAGACCGTCGGAGGTGAAGGTGTAGCGCAGCGCCGCCTCGCGCTCGAGCACGAGCGACACACGGCGGGTGGCCTCGACGAGCTCGGCGGTGTTCATGACCGCGTAGTTGTCGACGTTCTCGGGGAACAGCCGGCGCACGGGCGGGAAGTTGCCCTTGATGAGCAGCGACGTGACGACCTTGTTGTCGGCCTTGAACGCGATGAGCTCACGCTCGTCGGTGTTCGTGATGGCGACGCCGATCTCGCCGCTGTGGCCGAACGTGCGGCCGATCTCGGCTAGCGTGCGGGCCGGGACCAGGGCGGATGCCGCGTCGAGGCCGCTCGTGCCGGAGTCCCACTCGACGGCGCGTACCGCGACGCGGTAGCGGTCGGTGGCGACGAGCGACACGTTGTTGTCGGCGACCTCGAGCTGGACACCCGTGATGACGGGAGTCACGTCGTCGCGCGACGCGGCGACGGCGACCTGCGAGACGGCGTCGGAGAAGTCCTGCGCCTTGACCAGGCCGAGGTTCTCCGGAACCTGGGGCAGGGTCGGGTACTCCTCGACGGGCATGCTCAGCAGGGTGAACGACGCGGAGCCGCAGCTGACGAGGATGCGCGACTCCTCAGTGGAGAAGCGCACCGGGGCGTTCGGCAGCCGGCTGGCGATGTCGGCGAGCAGACGGCCCGAGACGAGCACGCGGCCCTCGTCGTTCACATCCGCCGCGATCGTCGTGCGCGACGAGACCTCGTAGTCGAACGAGGAGAGCACGAGCCCGTCAGGGCCGGCCTCGATCAGCACGCCGCTCAGGATCGGCAGTGTGGTTCGCTGCGGCAGGAGCTTGACGGCGAACGACACGGCCTCGCTGAAGACGTCGCGATTGACTTCGAATCTCACCGGCACCCCTGTGGCTCATGGACAACGCCGGTTAATACTGGCACAGCGCCTCGTCGCGTCCTCCGCGTTGTAGTTCCGAGCACCCGCTCGCGCACGTGAAGCGTCCGGCCCGTGTCATCCGTGCCGCGGGCTCGGCTGCTCACACCCACAGGGTTATCGGACTTGTCATTACATGAAGATCTTCATTAACGGTCTTAACCACTGTGGAGACTGTGAGTAACCCGGCGGATGCCAGTCGGCGAGCGGGAACTACACGCGTGCAAGTTGTTGGCCGGTTGGGAGTCGACGGGTTCTTGTCATTCACACGACTGGGGAGACCGGCGGCGCCTTCCACAGGTTCGAGGCGATAACCCCCAGAGCTGTGGACGTTATCCACGGTTATCCACAGGCTGTCAACACAGTGTGGATGAAGGCGCCCTTGTCTGGGAAAAAGCCGAATCGGCGGGGCGTCCCGCGGAAAGCCGCGGAAGTCATGGCATCGGCAGGGCGCGACTCACAGGCGCACGGCGGCACCTGTGGAGAGCGGTCGACGAATGACAAGAAAGAGAGGCGGGAGGTCGGTCACCGGCCGCCGCCGGCGGCGTGCTCCTCCCAGAAACAGGGCTCGAGCCGACACCGTCGCGACCGGCGAGGGTGTCAAGGCCATGACGACCACTCGCTGCGGGATCGGGGCTCGTTGCCACGACGAGCGCGGGCTGCGCACCGCTCCTACTTGTAGCGGTTGCCCTGCTTGATGCGGTTGGTGAGCTCGGTCACCTGGTTGTAGATCGAGCGGCGCTCCTTCATGAGCTCCGTGATCTTCTTGTTCGCGTACATCACCGTCGTGTGGTCGCGGCCGCCGAACAGCTGACCGATCTTCGGCAGCGACAGGCTCGTCATCTCACGGCACAGATACATGGCGATCTGCCGGGCGGTGGCCACGGCCTGCGAGCGCGACGACCCGTAGAGATCGTCGACCGTGAGCCGGAAGTAGTCGGCGGTGTGATTGATGATGTCGACGGGTGAGATGACGTTGTCGTCGTCGAGCGTGATGACGTCCTTGAGCACCGTCTGCACCAGCTGCATGTCGACGGCCGTGCGGTTGAGGTTCGCGAACGCCGTGACGCGAATGAGCGTGCCCTCGAGCTCCCGGATGTTGGAGGAGATTTTCGACGCCATGAACTCGAGGATGTCGTCGGGCACCTGCAGCCGCTCGCTCTGCGCCTTCTTGCGCAGGATGGCGATGCGGGTCTCGAGGTCGGGCGCCTGGACATCCGTGATGAGGCCCCACTCGAATCGCGACCGCATCCGGTCTTCGAACCCGGTGAGGTGCTTCGGCGGCAGATCGCTCGTGATGACCACCTGCCGGTTGTGGTCGTGCAGGGTGTTGAAGGTGTGGAAGAACGCCTCCTGCGTCTCCGCCTTCCCCTGCAGGAACTGGATGTCGTCGATCAACAGGATGTCGATCTCCCGGTACCGCGACTGGAAGAGGGAGCCGCGGTTGTTGGCGATCGAGTTGATGAAGTCGTTCGTGAACTCCTCCGAGCTCACGTAGCGCACCCGCACGCCCGGGTAGAGGCTCTCCGCGTAGTGACCGATCGCGTGCAACAGGTGCGTCTTGCCGAGCCCGGACTCGCCGTAGACGAAGAGGGGGTTGTACGCCTTGGCCGGCGCCTCGGCGACGGCGACCGCCGCGGCATGGGCGAAGCGGTTGGAGCCGCCGATGACGAAGTTGTCGAAGCTGTACTTCGGGTTCAGCCGGGAGTCGGTGCGCTTGCTCGTCGCGCGGGTGTCCATCACAGGGATGGGCGCGGTGTAGTTCGAGGTGTCCTCGACCACGGGCGTCGGGGTGGCCGGGGTCACGGGGGCCGGCTCGGACAGCCGGTCGGGTTCGACCTCGGGGTTCACCGTGATCGCGAACGTCGAGACGGAGTGGTCGCCGAGCTGCGAGATGGCCTCGAGCATCGGCACGCGGATGCGTTGCTCGAGCATTCCGCGGGTCAGGTCGTTGGGCACCTCGAGGTAGAGGGTGCCGGCCATGATGCCCTTCGGCAGCACGAGGCTGAGGAAGCCGTGCACCTGCGGGGTGACGCGATCGTCGAGCGAGAGTGCGGCTTGGACGGACCTCCAGACCTCCTGGGTCGTGACATCCGCTGAGCTCGTCATCGCTCCCCTGATCGCTCGTCCCGTCGTGAGTTACTCACAGACTTATCCACCGGCTGTTAATGATGCACCAGTGTGCCACGGCGCCGGAGCAGCCCGAGCGCCGGAGAAGCCCCCACTGTAGTGCCGGTCGGCGCGTCATCCGAAGGGTCTTCCACACCGTCGCCATACTGGTCCGTTGCCGTCCACATCGGGGTTTGACCCCAGCGCGCTCGTGGCCTAAGTTAAATCAGTTGAAATCAGCCCTCGCGGCTGTCCTGACTTCGGGCCTTCCGGCCACACCACCTCTTCCAGTGGAGATACGAGCATGAGCAAGCGCACCTTCCAGCCCAACAACCGTCGCCGCGCGAAGGTCCACGGTTTCCGTCTCCGCATGCGCACCCGCGCCGGCCGCGCGATCCTCGCGGCGCGTCGCCGCAAGGGCCGCACGGAGCTCTCCGCCTGATCCAGGCCTGTGCTGGCCAAAGCCAACCGCGTCGTACGCGGGGCGGACTACCGCCTCGTCGTGCGGCGCGGTCGGCGTTATCCGGGCGCGAACACGATCACGCACGTGCTCGCGCGTGACTCCGATGCCGCCCCGCGGTTCGGCTTCATCGTCGCGAAGAACGTCGGGAACGCCGTGGTCCGCAACCGGGTGCGCCGGCGGCTGAAGGCCGCGAGCTGGGAACTGCTCTCCGAAACGCGTCCCGGCACCGACATCGTGGTCCGCGCCCTTCCCGGCGCGGCCTCGGCTTCCTGGGCTAGCCTCCGGGGAGAACTGACGACCGCCATCGAGAGGGGCGCCGCGCTCGCATGACCCGCGTGCTCACGTTCCTCCTCCTACTCCCCCGCAATGCTGCGGTGGTGTTGTTGAAGGCGTATCGCGCGGTCGTCTCCCCGCTGTACGGCGACGTCTGCCGCTACTACCCGTCCTGCTCCAGCTACACATTGCAAGCCATCCAGCGCTTCGGGCTCCTCCGGGGGTCCGTGTACGGCGCTCTCCGCATCGCCCGCTGCCACCCGTGGGCGGCGGGAGGCGTGGACGACATCCCCGAACGGGGTCGTCCGAAGTACGCTCTGACCCCGTTCGGATTCGTCGTGGCCCCCGGCCGAGAGAGAGTCTCCCCCTCGCTATGAACATCATCGACGCCATCCTCTGGCCCATCAAATGGGTCATCGAGGCGATTCTGGTCGGCTGGCACACGCTGCTCACCGCCGTCGGACTCGACCCCGCCGCGGGACTCACGTGGGTGCTCTCGATCGTCGGGCTCGTGCTCGTCGTGCGTGCTGCGCTCATCCCCCTGACCGTCAAGCAGATCAAGAGCCAGCGGCGGATGATGGAGATCGCCCCGCAGCTGAAGAAGATCCAGGACAAGTACAAGGGCAAGACCGACCAGTTCTCGCGCGAGGCGATGCAGCGCGAGACGATGGACATGTACAAGAAGGCGGGCACCAACCCGCTGGCCGGCTGCTTCCCGCTGCTGGTTCAGATCCCGATCTTCTTCGGTCTGTTCTCCGTGCTCAACAACGCCCAGAACGGCACCCGGGGCGTGGGCCTGCTCGACGACCGCCTCGCCGCTCAGTTCGGCAGCGCGTCGATCTTCGATCTCGCGCCGCTGCACGACACCTTCGTCACCGCGTCGACGCCGCTCGTGCAGATCATCGCGGTCTCGATGGTCGTGCTCATGACCGCCTCGCAGTTCATCACGCAGCTGCAGATCATGTCGAAGAACCAGTCGGCCGAGATGAAGGCCAGCCCGATGTACCGGCAGCAGAAGGTGCTGCTGTACCTGCTGCCGCTGGTCTTCGCGTTCTCCGGTTTCACGTTCCCGCTCGGCGTGATGTTCTACTGGCTCGTCTCGAACTTCTGGACGATGGGGCAGCAGTTCATCGTCATCCGGAACATGCCGACGCCGGGTTCGGAGGCCGCCCTCGCCAAGGAGGCGCGCGACGCCAAGAAGGCGCAGCGTCGTGCGAAGCGCCGCGGCGGCAGCGTCGCCGACGAGGACGAGGCCGACGAGGAGCACGCGGTCGCAGCGAAGCCCGTGACCACGCAGCGTCAGCAGCCCGTCGGTAAGAACCGTGCGAAGAAGCAGGGAGCGAAGAAGTGACCCACGTCGACGAGACCGGAGCCGGCACCGACCTCGACCGCGAGGCGGATGTCGCAGCGGACTACATCGAGGAGCTCCTCGACATCGCCGACCTCGATGGCGACATCGACATCGACACCCGCGGTGGGCGTGCCTACCTGTCGGTGACGGCGTCGGAGGGCAGCAACCTCTCGATCCTGGCGACCCCCGACTCGGTGGCCGCGCTGCAGGAGCTCGCCCGCATCGCGGTGCAGACGAAGACCGGGCAGTTCTCGCGCCTCATCCTCGACATCGCCGGCTCGCGCGACGCGCGCCGTGGCGAGCTGTCGAAGCTCGTGGAGAAGGCGATCGAGCGGCTCGAGGAGGGCGCGGCGTCCGCCTCGCTCCCGCCCATGTCGTCCTACGAGCGCAAGCTCGTCCACGACATCGTGGCCGAGCGCGGCTACCGGTCGGAGTCCGAGGGCGAAGGCCGCGACCGGCACACGGTCATCACCCCGGCGTGACGGACGTCGAACCCCCGGTCGTCGAGGCCGAGCCGGCGGCCGCCGCCGAGCTCTTCGGAACCCGGATCGACCTCGCCCGCCGCTTCACCGCCGCCCTGGCGGAGCACGGCGAGGAGCGCGGACTGATCGGTCCGCTCGAGCTTCCGCGCCTGTGGACGCGACACGTGCTGAACTGCGCGCTGATGGCACCGCTGCTCCGACCGGGGCGGGTCGCCGACATCGGCAGTGGCGCCGGTCTCCCCGGCCTCGTGCTCGCCATCGCACGCCCGGATGTCACGATGGTGCTCGTCGAGCCGATGGAGCGCCGTATCGAGTGGCTGCAGGAGCAGACATCCGAGTTGGGTCTCGACAACGTCGAGATCGTCCGCGCCCGCGCAGAGGAGATCCCGTTCGGCAACCCCTTCGACCAGGTGACCGCTCGAGCCGTCAGTGCACTCTCGAAGCTCATTCCGATGACAGCTCGGCTGGTGCGGCAGGGCGGCGAGCTCGTCTTCCTCAAGGGTGCGAGCGTGGAGAAGGAGATCGAGGCGGCCGCGAAAGCGATCCGCAAGGCGGACCTGCACGACATCGAAGTCCTGGAGCTCGGCACGGGTGTGCTTCCCGAGGTGACGAGGGTGTTCAGGGCTAAAGTTGGAACGCGTCCGACGGACTGACGGGTCCGCTCCCCCCGGTCCCGGCGTGAGCGTCGCGACAGACGTTTCACGTGAAACAACAGCGAGAAAGACACCCGCGACTTGGCTTCTTCGACCGATTTCGACGACAGCACTCCGCTCGCGCGGGAGATCGCTGACCTGACGCGTCGGCGGAACGCCCTGGCGATCAGCACCTTCCCCGTGCCGGAGAAACCCCGCGTCTTCACCGTCGCGAACCAGAAGGGCGGCGTGGGCAAGACCACCACCGCCGTCAACCTGGCCGCCGCCCTCGCGCGCAACGGCGCCCGCGTGCTCGTGATCGACCTGGACCCGCAGGGCAACGCCTCCACCGCGCTCGGTGCAGAGCGCCACCAGGACACCAAAAGCATCTACGACGTGCTCATCAACGACATGCCGCTCGCCGATGTCGTGCAGCAGAGCCCGGAGTTCCCGCAGCTCTTCTGCGCTCCGGCGACCATCCACCTGGCCGGCGCGGAGATCGAGCTCGTGTCGACGGTCGCGCGCGAGCAAAGGCTCCGGACCGCGCTCGACGACTTTCTCACTGCCTCCGCGGACGACCCGTTCCACTACGTCTTCATCGACTGCCCGCCCTCGCTCGGGCTCCTCACGATCAACGCCTTCGTCGCGGCGCGCGAGGTGCTCATCCCGATCCAGTGCGAGTACTACGCGCTCGAGGGACTGAGCCAGCTGCTCTCCAACATCGAGCTGATCGAACGGCACCTCAACCCCGAGCTGCGGGTGTCGACGATCCTGCTCACGATGTACGACGTGCGCACCAACCTCTCCAATCAGGTCGTGCAGGAGGTGCGCGAGCACTTCCCCGAGCAGGTGCTGCAGGCGTTGATTCCCCGGTCGGTACGCATCTCGGAGGCACCGAGTTACGGGCAGACGGTGATCACGTACGACACCAACTCCCCCGGATCCCTGTCCTATCTCGAGGCGGCGAAGGAGATCGCCGCAAGAGGAGTGAAAGCCTGATGGCAAAGCGCACCGGTCTGGGCAGGGGCATCGGAGCCCTCATCCCCTCCCCCGAGGACACCACCGCTCACCGTCCCGTCGACGTGTTCTTCCCCTCGAACGGGTCGACCGCGGCGACGGCAATCGTGGAAGCGCCGGCTGCCTCGTCGGCTTCTCCCGAGCAGGGCCCGGATGACTCCGAACTCGTCGCCGTGCCCGGCGCGCGCCTCGCGAGCATCTCTCCCCACGAGGTCGTACCGAACGCGAACCAGCCCCGCAAGGAGTTCCGCGAGGAGGAGCTCAACGAACTCATCGTCTCCATCCGCGAAATCGGCGTGCTCCAGCCCATCGTCGTGCGCCCCATCAAGGGTGCCAAGGCGGATGGCGCGAAGTACGAGCTCGTCATGGGCGAACGCCGTCTGCGCGCCAGCAAGGCTGTCGGCTTGGAGCGCATCCCCGCGGTGATCCGTGAGACGGACGACGACGCGATGCTGCGCGACGCCCTCCTCGAGAATCTGCACCGCGCCGAGCTCAACCCCCTCGAGGAAGCGAGCGCCTACCAGCAGCTCCTGGCCGATTTCGGCATCACCCAGGAGGAGCTGGCGATGCGCATCGGGCGATCGCGTCCGCAGATCACCAACACGATCCGTCTGCTCCGACTCCCCCCGTCGGTCCAGTCTCGTGTCGCCGCCGGCGTGCTGACCGCCGGCCACGCTCGCGCCATCCTCGCCGTGCCCGATACCGAGGCGATGGAGAAGCTGGCCGACAAGATCGTCAACGAAGACCTCTCGGTCCGCGCCGCCGAGGCTGCCGCTGGCCAGTTGTCGACCGGGCCCAAGCGCAAGGCCGCCGCCGGCCGCAAGCAGGGCCAACTCGACGAGATCGCCGACCGGCTGGGCGACCGCCTGAACACCCGGGTGAAGGTCAACCTCGGTGTGAAGAAGGGCACGATCGTCATCGACTTCGCGACGGTCGGCGACCTCAACCGTATTCTCGGGGAGCTCGGCGAGCCGGGCTTCGGTTGAACAACCAGAGATAGCTGGCGCGCGCGTTCCATCGGTTCAGGCCGGGCGGCGTTAGTCGTCGACCTGCCGCTGGACGCCGGCTCTACCGTGCCAGTGTGGACGTTGGGTCGACTCAGCGGCTGAGTTCCTGTGCATCGAAGTTGGAGTCATTGCGCTCTGTCGAGCTGCACCACCCGGCTCAGCGCGTGGTGCGGTGGGGAGATTGCGTACCGACCTCGGTCCGACATTTTTCCGCTGCCGCCGTTCGTGTGACTGACCACCGCTGCTCCGTCGCGCCTTCGACGTTTCACGTGAAACGATGAGTTCGGACAGGCGTCCGGGGAGGTCGGGCGCTCATCGCGCCGCGTATCAGAGGAGCCGCCACTCCCCCGGGTGAATCGATTGGCGGCCGCGGCCGCGGCCGTTGCCGATGAGACGGCAATGCGCCAATCAGGTTTACGGGCCAGGAAGCCGCGCTACCGCCCGATCCGAACACGACCGGATGGGACGACCCACCGATCGAGGAACCCGCGACTCGGGGTTGTCGAGCCCGCTTTGAGCGTTCACGCGATCTGGCTAGGTGGCGCGGGTTGGCGGAAGGCGGGCAGAAGGTCCAAGGCTGAACGGAGTGGAAGCAGCGGCAACCGGCCCCCGACGTCGGTCGACCCGCCGGGCGGCGCGGGTACAGCGGGGCGATGCGCTGGTCGGAGCCGCGAAGGGGCAATTGCGACGTGGCGAATGTGAGGAGGCCGGCCAGCGCCGAAGGTGTGACGCCGCGCACCTCGCTGACGGATCGCTTCGCGTGCAAGCCCCGCCAGCGGTTCAGGTCCGGCAGGGACCGAAACTGGGACTTTCGCACGGCGTCCCGACTCAGCGAGGCTCGTACGCGGAGTCGGCTCGTTCACTGCTGTTTCACGTGAAACACCGGTCACCACCGTCCGCCCTCTCCAAGAGGCGGTTCATGCCTGCGAGAACGGCACTACTGACGCCCGCGCTATGCCGACAGACCTGAACGGACGGAGGGCCGCACGTCCAAAGAACGACTATTTCTCAGGCGAGCTCGTCCGGCCATACACCTCGGGCTCTCCCGTCGCGTCGCTTCCCATCGCATCGCGCCTCTAGCCCCCGGGTGACGTCCTGTCGCCTAGGGCGGACGATCAGCAAGACGCAGACGGAGCCACGGCACCTCGACCGGAGGTCCAACAAGGCAGCCGCGGCGGTAGAGGCGTTCCCAGCCCATCGCCGGAGGACGGGCTTGCGGGGCGAGAGCCCGCGGTCATCCGTTCCGCGCGAGGTTCAGCAGGTCCCCCGCAGCGTCCGACGGCTGGCTCTAGGTCAGATGTGCTCGCGGGTCAGCGGCGCTCGCGAGTGCTCGATCACGGCGCGTTCGCAAGGATCAGCGGCACGCCGTCACGAGGGGTACTCACGCTCGCGCTGACCAGCGCCGGGCGCGTGCGAGCCGATTAACGGAAGCGCGGATTTGGGGGGCATGCGCTCCAAGCCGTGTCACGCCCGCGCCGATCAGCGGCGGGTGCTCATCAACCGAATGCTGCTCGCGCCCACCAATGGCGCGCGCGACTTGTCGGTTGTTTCACGTGAAACATCACTGCTTGTAGGACGACAGGAAGTTGCCGAGCCGTTCGATCGCCTCGCGCAGCACCCGGGCCTCGGGAAGCGTGACGATACGCAGGTGGTCAGGAGTCGGCCAGTTGAAGCCAGTCCCCTGCACCAGCAGGATGTGCTCCTGAACGAGCAGGTCGTAGATCAGCTTCGCGTCGTCGTGGATCTCGTAGACGTTGGGATCCAGGCGCGGGAACGCGTAGAGGGCGCCCCGCGGCGTGACGCAGCTGACGCCGGAGATGGTGTTGAGCGTCTCGACGGCCGTGTTCCGCTGCTCGAGCAGGCGTCCGCCGGGCGCGATGAGGGCGTCGATGCTCTGCACTCCCCCGAGTGCCGCCTGCACCGCGTATTGGCCGGGCCCGGGGCAGAGCCGCGTCGACGCCAGCAGGTTGATCCCCTCAATGAAACCTTCGGCGTGCTGGCGGGGTCCGGTGACCACGAGCCACCCGGAGCGGTAGCCGGCGACGCGGTAGGTCTTCGACAGGCCGTTGAAGGTGAGGCACAGCAGGTCCGGCGCGAGCGATGCGAGCGGAATGTGCTCGGCGCCGTCGAACAGGATGCGGTCGTAGATCTCGTCGGCGAGCAGCAGCAGGCTGTGTCGCCTGGCGATGTCGACAATCCCCTCGAGTACCTCACGGCTGTAGACGGCGCCCGTGGGGTTGTTCGGGTTGATCACGACGATTGCCTTGGTGCGCTCGGTGATCTTGGACTCGATGTCTTCGAGATCGGGCTGCCAGCCGTTGTCGGGGTCGCACCGGTAGTGCATGGGCGTGCCGTCGGAGAGGCTCGTCATCGCGGTCCACAGCGGATAGTCCGGAGCGGGGATGAGCACCTCGTCGCCCTCGTCGAGGAGGGCCTGCATCACCATCGTGATGAGCTCGGAGACGCCGTTCCCCAGATACACGTCGTTCGGATCGAACCGCGGGAAGTCAGGGATGGTCTCGTACCGCGTCACGACGGCCCGCCGCGCGGAGAGGATGCCTCGGGACTCGGAATAGCCATGGGCCTTCGGGATCGCCTCGATCATGTCGCGCACGATCTGATACGGCGCCTCGAACCCGAACGCGGCCGGGTTGCCGGTGTGGAGCTTCAGGATCGTGTGACCCTCGGACTCGAGCTGCGCGGCGGCGACGCCGGCCTTGCCGCGGATCTCGTAGAGGACGTCCTTGAGCTTGGATGACTGGTCGAGCGAACGAAGCGGCGGCACGAATAAACCCTACTTCCGCCTCAGGGCTCCCCCGCTTAGACCGGGGATGCCACCGCCGAGGTGCTGGCCTGGGTGCCCGCGGGCGATGTTTCACGTGAAACAGGAGCAGGCGACGAAGCAGCGCCGTTCGGCGCGAGTGAACCGCACCTCCACTGTCGACGTGGCACGACAGAACGGGCGTACACCTGCCGGCGTCAGTCCTTGCCACCACGGGGCGCGTTGAGAGGGAGCGCCGCCGAGGTGCTTCGCCGGCGGCGAGCGACCACCCCCTAGAGCAGGCCCAGCGCCTCTACTGCATCGCGCTCGTCGACGAGTTCATCGAGCGACGCACGATGGCGCCGTCTCGACGCCTCGTCGAGCTCGAGCCCGTCCACGATGCGCCACTCCCTCGCCTCGGCGACGACCGGGTACGACGAGATGAGCCCTGCCGGTACGCCGTACTCGCCGTTCGACCAGACGCCTGCCGACGTCCAGTCCCCCTCGGCGGTGCCGGTGTGCCAGTCGCGCATGTGGTCGATCGCGGCACTGGCCGCAGATGCGGCCGACGAGGAGCCGCGGGCGTCGATGATCGCGGCCCCGCGCTTCGCGACCGTCGGGATGAACGTGTCGACGAGCCACGGCTGGTCCGCGACGACGGTCGTAGCTGGAACTCCGCGGACGAGCGCGTGCGTGACATCCGGGAACTGCGTCGCGGAGTGGTTGCCCCAGATCGCGACACGGGTGATCTCGCTCACGCTGCTGCCCGTCTTCCTCGCGAGCTGCGCGACGGCGCGGTTGTGATCGAGCCGCGTCATCGCGGTGAATCGCGACTTCGGGATGTCGGGAGCGTGCGCCGCTGCAATCAGGGCGTTCGTGTTCGCCGGGTTGCCGACGACCAGCACGCGGACGTCATCGGCCGCCGTCTCGTTGAGGGCGCGACCCTGCGGCGCGAAGATCCCGCCGTTGGCCTCGAGCAGATCGCGACGCTCCATTCCCGCCGCTCGCGGGCGCGACCCGACGAGGAGGGCGACCGAGGCGGCGTCGAAGGCGGCGCGAGCATCGTCGGTGATGTCGACGCCGGCGAGCAAGGGGAATGCGCAGTCGTCGAGCTCCATCGCCACCCCCTCGGCCGCTCGGATGGCTTGCGGGATCTCGAGAAGCCTCAGCCGCACCGGCCGGTCACCGAGCATTGCGCCGGAGGCGATTCGGAAGAGGAGCGCGTATCCGATCTGTCCGGCGGCGCCGGTGACCGTGACGGTGACGGGAGTGGTCATCTCACCAGCGTGGCCCGAAGCCGGCGCCCGGACCAGGCCGGAAACGGGCTGCTCGGGTGGACCCCAGGTAGGGAGAACTCGGTCCGTCCTCACAGTGGCGGAGGAACGCGCTTCAAAGCGGATGGGTCAAGGCCCAGCGCTAGAAACACACTAGCCCTCCCGCGAATTCCCGCGGGTCTTCAAGGGTGGAGCCGAAGCAGAGAAAGACGAAGGGGCCCGCCCTTTCGGACAAGCCCCTTCGTGTGAGGTGGAACTACAGGCTGCTGGCGTCGCTCGGCACGAGGTACTCGGCCAGGTCCGACTCGAGCACCGGCTTCGGCTTGGCGCCGATGACGCTCTTCACGACCTCGCCGCCCTTGAACACCTTCATCGCGGGGATCGAGGTGATCTGGTACTTCATCGCGAGCTGCGGGTTGTCGTCGACGTTGACCTTGACGAGGGTCAGCGCGTCTGCGTTCTCCGCGGCGATCTGGTCGAGGATCGGCGAGACCGCACGACACGGACCGCACCACTCGGCCCAGAAGTCGACGAGCACGGGCTTATCGGACTTCAGGACCTCCTGCTCGAAGGTCGCCTCGGTCACATCCTTGGCAGCGGACATATCTGTTCCTTCCGATTGGATTCTTTGATCAGGCGATCGCGGCGGCCGTGTCGGCCGGCGCGCTCAGCGCGGTCTCGG
The DNA here is from genome assembly GCF_017355965.1 of Desertivibrio insolitus. Lineage (GTDB taxonomy): Bacteria > Actinomycetota > Actinomycetes > Actinomycetales > Microbacteriaceae > JAFIQW01. Next base: position 287,190 of record NZ_JAFIQW010000003.1, on the reverse strand, counting down.
GCAGCGACGCGAGGTAGTGCTCGGCGTCGAGCGCGGCGACGGTTCCGGATGCCGCGGCGGTGACCGCCTGGCGGTAGTGCGGATCGATCACGTCACCGGCGGCGAAGACACCGGGGATGTTGGTGCGCGAGCTGCGACCGTCGACGGCGATGGTGCCCTCGGCGGTCAGGTCGAGCTGGCCGTGCACGAGGTGCGTGCGGGGGTCGTTGCCGATCGCGATGAAGAGGCCGTCGAGGTCCATGATCGTCTCGGTGCCGTCGACGGTGTCGAGCAGACCGACGCCCTTGACCTGGGTGTCGCCGTAGATGTGGCGCACTTCCTTGTTCCAGACGAACTCGATCTTGTCGTTGGCGAACGCACGGTCCTGCATGATCTTCGAGGCGCGCAGCTTGTCGCGACGGTGGATCACGTACACCTTGTCGGCGAAGCGGGTGAGGAAGGTGGCCTCCTCCATCGCGGAATCGCCGCCGCCGACGACCGCGATGGTCTTCTGGCGGAAGAAGAAGCCGTCGCAGGTGGCGCACCACGAGACGCCCATGCCCGAGAGGCGGTCCTCGTCGGGGATGCCGATGCGGCGGTACGCCGAGCCGGTGGCGAAAATGACCGTGAGGGCCTCCTCCACGTCGCCGTTACCGAGGGTGACGCGCTTGACCGGGCCCTTGAGGTCGAGTTCCACGACGTCGTCGAGCACGACCTCCGCGCCGAACTTCTCGGCTTGCTCCTGCATGGCGGTCATGAGGTCGGGGCCCTGGATGCCCTCGGGGAAGCCCGGGAAGTTCTCCACCTCGGTGGTCTTCATGAGCTCGCCGCCGGCCTCGACCGAGCTGGCGATCACGAGCGGCTTGAGGTTGGCCCTCGCCGCGTAGATCGCGGCGGTGTAGCCCGCCGGTCCGGATCCGATGATGATCACCTGGCGCACGATGCTCGATCTCCTTGTTTCGTGGGATTGCCGGTACAGGGTCTCATGACCCTTGCGGCTCTCGATGCCCTCAACACGGTGCGGGGTCAGCCTATTCCTGGGGTTCCGGCAGCGTGGTCAGTCGAATCCCAGGTCGACGGATGCCGCGGGCAACAGCTCCGCCGTTGTCCGACGAGCCCGAAACGGAGGGACGACCGACGAGTGCGCGACGAACACGAGGTACAGCAGACCGGGCGCGGTCACGACGCCGCTGAGCCCGCCAGTAGCACAGCCCGACGGAGTCAGCGGCGGCGCAGGCGTCGGATGACCGGCCCCGCGACATCCGCCAGTTCGGGAGAGCGCATCAGGGCGAGGATGCCGCCGTAGACCCCGGCCATGACGGGGCCGGTGAGCAGCATCGACAGGATGGCGGTGAGGCGCGAGTCGACCGCGAAGCCGCCGGAGAACGCCCCGAGCAGCGCGAGCACTCCCACGCCGACCGCCGCCGCGACGAGCGCGGCGACAAGGAACTGCACGTACCGGCGCACCACGCGGGCGGCGTCGATGCCGCCGAGTCGCCTGCGCAGCACGAGGAGAGCGACGACGGTCTGTGCCGTTCCCGCGATGGTGGTCGACGTGGCGATGCCGACCGCGATCCACTCCACCGGCAGCTGGGCGCAGAGCAGCGCGAGCACGACGAAGAGTCCGGACTGCACCACCTGGAGGAAGAAGGGCGTGCGGGTGTCCTCGAGCGCGTAGAACACCCGCTGCAGCACGAAGAGCGCGCTGAACGCGACGAGGCCCGGCAGATAGGCGATGAGCACGTTGCCCATCGCGGCGACGTTGCGGGGGTCGAAGACGGCCGCCATCGGATAGGCCAGCGCGACCAGCCCGAGCGAGGCGAACACCATGAACAGCCCCACGGAGCGCAGCGAGGAGGAGACATCCGCCCGCACCTTATCGAGGGCGCCCTCGTGGGCGTGCGTCGACATCCGCGTGAAGTAGGCCGTCGCGAGCGACACGGTGACGATCGAGTGGGGCAGCATGAAGATCAGCCACGAATACCGCAGCACCGTGTTCGAGGCCGCGTCACCGCTACCGGCGAGCGTCGCGACGTTCGACTGCACGAGGCCGGCGAGCTGCGTGACGAGGATCATGCCGAAGACCCAGGCGGCGGCGCGGCCGGTGCGGCCGAGGCCGACGCCGCGCCACGCGAAGTTGGGGCGGTAGGTGAGGCCGGCGCGCTTCCAGAAGAAGAAGAGGATGAGCGCCTGTACGGCGATACCGAGCGTCGCGCTGCCGGCGAGCAGGGCGATCTTGCCCGGCGCCCAGGTGCCGGGGTCCTCGTGCTGCTCCGGGCCACCGAAGAGCACGAGGAACGCCACGAGCCCGGCGATGACGACGACGTTGTTGAGCGCCGGCGACCAGGTGAACGGTCCGAACACCTTGCGGGCGTTCAGCACCTCGCCGAGCAGACTGTAGATGGCGTAGAAGAGCACCTGCGGCAGGCACCAGTACGCGAACGCGGTGGCGAGCTCGATCTGCTCCGCCGTGAAGCCGACGCCACCGCTCCCCTGCTGCGCGTAGAGCCGCACGAGCACCGGTGCGCACAGGGTCGCGACGGTCGCGGCCGCGAGGAACACGACGAGCCCGAGCGTGACGAGCTTGTTGATGAAGCCCTGCCCGCCGTCCGGGTCGGAACTCGCCCGCACGATCTGCGGCACCAGCACGGCGCTCAGCACACCGCCCGCCACGATCGCGTAGATGTTGTTCGGCAACTGGTTCGCGAGGGTGAACGCGTTGGCGCTCGCCCCCACGGTTCCGAGCGTTCCCGCGAGCAGCAGCGCGCTCGCGAATCCCAAGATCCGCGAGACGAAAGTGCCGGATGCCAGCACCGCGGCCGCGCGGCCGAGACCTCCCTCAGCCACGGTCGGCCTCCTTGTCGTTCTGGTCGGGAGCGACGGATGCCTCGGGGCGCTCCGCCTCCTCGATTTCAGGCTCCGCGGCATCCGGTGTTTCACGTGAAACAGCAGCACGCGTCCTGCGGCGCTTGAGCACGGTGCGGACGATGCCCGCGGTGAAGATCAGCACGACGAGAGCGGCGAAGATCGCGGTGCCGAGGGACTCCCACTCGGCCTGCACGTTGATCGCGACGATCGACGGCGGCGCGATCTCCTGGCCGGACGGGCCGGTGATGCGCACGGTGACCGTCGCGTTGCCGCTCGCCACCGAGGTGACGGGCACCTGCAGGCGCGCCGACGAGTTCGGCTCGATCGTGAGCTGCGAGATGGGCTGCTCGACCTGCAGGATCGCGCTCGACGACGCCACCGACACGGTGACGGTGACCGCCTGGGGCAGGTCGTTGCTCACCGAGATCGGCAGCGGGGCCCCGTAGCTGTAGAAGTTGACGGTCGAGCTCTCGGGGATCCGCACGCCGCCGAGGATCGCGGCCGCGTCCTGCCGGAACTCGGCGCGCGCCGACTCCCATCCCGTGGTGTTGCCGAACCACGCCGGCGAGAGCAGTGCGGCGTACCGGGCGCGGGTGCGGCCGGTGAGGGCCGCCGGGTCCTCGGCGATGACGCTGTAGGCATCGACGGCCTGCACGTCGCGGGCGAGTTCGGCGACCGCGGTCAGGCGCTCGGGCGACTGCGTGCGGTCGGTGCGGATGCCGCCCTCGACCGGCGCGGCCGACGTCGCGGAGGAGAAGTTCGTGGTGTCCACCCAGGGCAGGGCGCCGAGCGCGGAGAGCGTCTGCCCGAAGCGCAGGGCGGAGGTCGGCTCGATGCGGGTGGTCGTGGCGAGCAGGGCGCGCGCGGAGTCGGGCTGTTCGTCGGTGATCACCGCGAGGGTCGCGGCGAGCTCGGCCATGGTCTGGCCCCACTCGGCATCAGACGCCGCGGTCGAGGCCTGCCGCAGCAGCGACGACACTCCCCCGTCGGCCATCGCGACGCCGGTACCGTTCGCGGTGACGGCGGCGCCCGGAGTGAGGTCCTCCTCGCGCGGCACATCCACGTTGCCGCTCGAGAGGATCGTCGTCGTGTAGCCGTTGTCGCGCAGATAGTCGAGGTCGGTGGGTAGCACCGTGTCCTCGACCGGCCAGGCCACGTCGGTGCGCGTCCAGTCCCAGGCGAGCAGCTCCTCCAAGGTCGGCAGGGTCGACTCCTGCGGCTCGGGCGCTGGCGTCGCCGAGGTACTCGCGGAGGGGCTGGGGGTCGCGGATGCCTCGGGCTCAGCGGCATCCGCGGCATCGGCGGGGAAGTCGGCCGGATCCAGCGCGAACTGCAGGCTCGACACGGTCGGCAGCAGGGGCACGCCCGCCTGGTTGGCGGCGGTGAGGTCGGCGTCGCCGTAGGAGAGGGGGAAGGTCTCGTTGCCGAGGTCGTCCAGGCGGTCGAGCCAGGCGAGGGCGCTCTCGGGTGCGGAGACGCCGAGCGCGCGGATCGACGCGATGATCATCGGGTCGATCGCAACGGCGACCTGCTCGCCGTCGACCGCGTCGAGCTGACGGGTGAGCAGGCCGCTCGGTGAGGTGTAGGTCTCGAGGGCCTCGGCGCCGATGAGCCCCGAGGAGTTGGCGGGCACGACGATCGGCGAGACGACGGCGACCTGCGTGGCCTGGTAGGGCTGACCCGGGTTCCACACGATCGTGCTGCGGGCGACGCCGAGGTCTTCGCCGCCGGCCTCCGCCTCGATCGCGAGTTCGTGCACGCCCCAGTCATCCGGTTCGCCCGACAGCCCGACCGCGGCGGCGGGAACGGTGATGTCGATGCGGTTGGTGCCCGGCTGCAGCTGTTCGGTCACAAGGGGCACCGTCGCGATGGTCGCGCCGTCGGCCTCCTCCTCGCTGTCGACCGCGAGCCAGCGCGAGAGCTCCTCGCGGCTGCCGATCTCGCCGCGGTCGAGCACGACGTCGACCTCGCCGCCCGGCAGGGCCTGCCCCGTGGAGTTGGTGACGGTGAGGCTGAGCTGCAGGTCGGTGTTCGGCGCGAGCACGCCGCTCGAGGCGGGGCTCACGGAGAGGCCGACGCCTTCGACTGCCGCCGCCGCGGGAGAGGTCGCCAGAGTCGTCCCTGCGGCGACGAGGCAGGCGACGAGGGTGCCGCGCAGAGCGTGGCCGAGGCGGAATGTCATAGGCAACAGGAGGACCGACGGGTGGGCGCCGGTCCGCGACGATTCTAGGAGGCGGGCGCGGTGCGAGCCCTGAGGCCCGCCTGACTACGATGGATGCCCATGGTGAGCGTCGCGCAGGCCCTCGACCGCCTCGGCCGGCTCGCGGACTCCCCGTCCATCTCGAAGCTGGCCGTCGCGTTCGACTCGGCCGGATACGAATTGGCCCTCGTGGGCGGATCCGTCCGCGACGCGTTCCTCGATCGGCCGCTCACGGACCTCGACCTGACGACGGATGCCCGGCCCGACGACATCCTGCGGATCGTCAAGCCCCTCTCCGACGCGCACTGGGACATCGGCCGCGAGTTCGGCACGATCGGCGCCCGCATCGACGGCCAGACCGTCGAGATCACGACGTACCGCGCCGACGAATACGACGGCGTGACCCGCAAGCCCGTCGTGAAATTCGGTGACAGCCTCGAGGCCGACCTCGTGCGCCGCGACTTCACCGTCAACGCCCTCGCGCTGCGGGTGCCGCAGAAGCAGCTCGTCGACCCCTCCGGCGGCCTCGACGACATGCTCGCCCAGCTGCTGCGCACCCCCGTCGACCCCGCGACGAGCTTCGGCGACGACCCGCTGCGCATCCTCCGCGCCGCGCGCTTCACCGGTCAGCTCAATTTCACGGTTGAGGAGGGCACCCTCGCCGCGATGGAGCAGCTCGCGCCGTCGCTGTCGATCGTTTCGGCCGAACGCGTGCGGGACGAGCTCGTGAAGCTGCTGTCGGCGGATGCGCCGCGCCGCGGCATCCGGCTGCTCGTCGACACCGGGGTGGCCGAACTCGTGCTGCCCGAGATCTCGGCGCTGCGGCTCGAGATCGACGAGCACCACCACCATAAGGACGTGTACGAGCACTCGCTCACCGTCGTCGACCAGGCGATCGACCTCGAGAAGCAGCGGACCCCCGACCGCTCCCCCGACCTGGTGCTGCGTCTCGCCGCGCTGCTGCACGACATCGGCAAGCCCGCCACCCGCCGCCTCGAGCCGGGTGGGGCCGTGACGTTCCACCACCACGACGTCGTCGGCGCGAAGCTCGCGACGAAGCGGCTCAAGGAGCTGCGCTTCGACACCGCGACCATCAAGCAGGTGGCGCGGCTCATCGAGCTGCACCTGCGGTTCTTCGGCTACAGCGAGGGCACCTGGACCGACTCGGCCGTGCGCCGCTACGTGCGCGACGCCGGCGACCTGCTCGACCGCCTGCACATCCTGGTTCGGGCGGATGTCACGACCCGCAACCGCCGCAAGGCCGACCGGCTCGCCTTCGCCTACGACGACCTCGAGGAGCGCATCGCGGCGCTCGCCGAGCAGGAGGAGCTCGACGCGATGCGCCCCGAGCTCGACGGCGAGGCCATCATGCGGGTGCTCGGGCTGAAGCCCGGCCGCGAGGTGGGCGAGGCCTACCGTTTCCTGCTCGAGCTGCGCCTCGAGGAGGGTCTTCTGGGCCCGGATGCCGCGGAGCAGCGCCTGCGCGAGTGGTGGGCCGCCCGAGTCTGACGCTCTCTCGGCGGTCGAGTGGCCGCCTCGGCGGCGTATCGAGGCCCTGCTACCCGCCCGAAAGCGCAGAAAGTGCTGCATCCGTCACCGGAAGCAGCACTTTCCGCACTCTCGAGGCCGAGCTCAGGCCCCAGGATGCGCCGCGATGAACTCCTCGAGCAGCTGCCGCGCCACCGGGTCGGGGTACTGCTTCGCCGGGGACTTCATGAAGTAGGCGCTCGCCGACTCGAGGGGGCCCCCGAGCCCGGCATCCGCCGCGATCTTGGCCGCGCGGATCGCGTCGATGACGACGCCGGCGGAGTTCGGGGAGTCCCACACCTCGAGGCGGTACTCCAGGCTCGTCGGCGCACCGCCGAAGCCGTGGCCCTCGAGGCGCACGAACGCGACCTTGCGGTCCTCGAGCCACGGCACGTGGTCGCTCGGCCCGATGTGCACGCCCTCGGCGGGCAGCGTCGTCGTGTCGAGGTTCGAGGTGACCGCCTGCGTCTTGGAGATCTTCTTCGACGCGAGCCGCTGCCGCTCGAGCATGTTGCGGAAGTCCATGTTGCCGCCGACGTTCAGCTGGTACGTGCGGTCGAGCACGAGCCCGCGCTCCTCGAACAGCCGCGCGAGCACGCGGTGGGTGATGGTCGCGCCGACCTGGCTCTTGATGTCGTCGCCCACGATCGGCACGCCGGCCTCGGTGAACTTCGCGGCCCACTCCGGGTCGCTCGCGATGAACACGGGCAGCGCGTTGACGAACGCGACCCCCGCGTCGAGGGCGGCCTGCGCGTAGTGCTTCGCCGCCTCCTCGCTGCCGACGGGCAGGTAGCAGACGAGCACGTCCGCACCCGTTTCACGGAGAACGGATGCCACGTCGACCGGCTCCGCCGACGACTCCTCGACCGCGTCGCGGTAGTACTCCCCCAGTCCGTCGAGCGTCGGTCCCCGCAGCACGGGCACCCCGATCTCGGGAACGTCGGCGAAGCGGAGGGTGTTGTTATGTCCGGCGAAGATCGCGTCGGAGACATCCGTGCCCACCTTCGTCGCGTCGACGTCGAATGCGGCGACCACCTCGATGTCGCGGATGCGGTGCGGCCCGAACACGGTGTGCATGAGACCGGGGACGAGTTCGTCGTCCGAGACGTCCGCGTAGTGGAAGAGGCCCTGCACGAGGGAGCTCGCGCAGTTGCCGACGCCCGCGATGGCCAGGCGGATGCTCATTCAGTTGCTCCTTGAGGTTCTGATGCGTACCGAACTACACTAGGCAGGTTGCCCGGGCCCCTATGGCCATGGGCACGATGCATGACCCTCCTGTCACAGACCGTCTGTGGCCGCTAAGACCAAAGGAGGTGGGTTAGTGACGCATCAGTACGAACTCATGGTGATCCTCGATCCGGAGATCGACGAGCGCACCGTGGCTCCCAGCCTCGATCGGTTCCTCAACGTCATCCGCAACGATGGTGGAACGATCGACAACATCGACATCTGGGGTCGCCGTCGTCTCGCCTATGAGATCAAGAAGAAGTCCGAGGGCATCTACGCCGTCGTCAACTTCACCGCGAACACCGCCGCGACGCAGGAGCTCGACCGCCAGCTCGGTCTGAGCGAGGCCGTGCTGCGCACCAAGGTGCTCCGCGCCGAGGAGGCCATCGCGCAGGTCGCCGCCGCGACCAAGCGTGCCGACGAGCGCGCCGCCCGCAAGGCCGCCGCCCCCGCCCGTCCCGCGAAGGCCGCCGAGTAGTCGATGGCCGGCGAGACCGTCATCACCGTCGTCGGTAACCTCACCGCCGACCCGGAGCTGCGTTACACGCAGAACGGCCTGGCCGTCGCGAACTTCACGATCGCGTCGACGCCGCGCACGTTCGACCGTGCCAGCAACGAGTGGAAGGACGGCGAAGCGCTGTTCCTCCGCGCCAGCGTGTGGCGTGACTTCGCCGAGCACGTCGCCGGATCGCTCACCAAGGGCTCGCGAGTCATCGCGACCGGGCGCCTCAAGCAGCGCTCGTACGAGACCAAGGAAGGCGAGAAGCGCTCCACCATCGAGCTGGAGGTCGACGAGATCGGCCCCTCGCTCCGGTATGCGACCGCGCAGGTCACCCGTGCATCGGGTGGCGGCGGAGGCGGCAGCTTCGGCGGCCGCGGCGGTTCGCAGGGCGCTGTGAGCGACGAGCCGTGGGGCTCCCAGTCCTCCTCGGGCGGCGCTGCCGCTCAGGACGTGTGGAGCAACCCCGGCGGCTACAACGACGAGACCCCCTTCTGATCCGTAGCGGTCAGACGGAATAGACCAGAAAGAAGAAAGACATGGCTGGAAAGAGCAGCGGCGACCGCCGCAAGCCGCTCCGCGGGGCCAAGGGCGGCAAGAACGCCGCTCCCGCGAAGTCGATCCGCGTCGGCGTCATCGACTACAAGGACGTCGCCACGCTTCGCAAGTTCATCTCGGAGCGCGGCAAGATCCGTGCCCGCCGAATCACCGGTGTCTCCGTGCAGGAGCAGCGCCTCATCGCCCGCGCCGTGAAGAACGCGCGCGAGATGGCTCTGCTGCCGTACGCGGGCTCGGGACGCTAGGAGTCACCCGATGTCGAAGCTCATTCTCACGCACGAGGTCTCCGGCCTCGGCTCCGCCGGTGACGTCGTCGACGTCAAGCCCGGTTTCGCCCGCAACTACCTGATCCCGCAGGGCTTCGCCGTGGCGTGGTCCCGTGGTGGCCAGAAGCAGGTCGAGGCGATCAAGGCGGGCCGCGAGGCCCGCGAGCTCGCCACGATCGAAGAGGCCCGCGACCTCAAGGCGCGCCTTTCGGCCGCGACCGTCACGCTGACCGTCAAGGCCGGCGCCGAGGGTCGTCTGTTCGGTTCGGTCCGCCCGGCCGACATCGCCGACGCGGTCAAGGCCGCCGGCATCGCCGAGATCGACCGCCGCAAGGTCGAGATCCCGACGCCGATCAAGTCGACCGGTGACCACGAGGCGACGATCCGTCTCCGCGAGGACCTCGTCGCGACGATCAACCTCCAGGTCGTCGCCGCGAAGTAGTCGCGACACGATCAGCAACCGGCGGTGGGCCCTCACGGGTCCGCCGCCGGTTGTCGTTAACCCGGATGCCGCGTGGCCGCGGTCGCTCGAGGTGAAGTGTCGGGTGAGCGGAGGGCACGAGCAGCGAGCCGGGTGTGCTCTTTCCGGCCCAGAGCGGGCGCTGGCCGCCCTCTCACGCGTTCAGACCGCCGTCCCCCTCGCACACCGCCCATGAGCCTGCAAGGCGGCGCTCAGGGCGGCTCAGCGGGCGCGACCGCCGATTCCTCCCGTCGAGGCCGGACCGCCCTACCGCACGTCGCAGCTCGCGCTGAACCAGTCGCCGGCGATCGACCGGTCGCCGGCACCGCGTGTCGTCGTCGAGGTGCCCGGATGACGGGCGATGCTGATCCCGGTCGGGGCGCTCGTCGTCGTGGATCCGGCGCCCCTAGCGGCTCCGAGGATGCGGCCCACCAGCCCCCCTTGAGGGGGTAAGGTTCCCCCCTTTGTGGGGTCATTTATCCCCCTGTTTGTGCACAGGGTGACCGGATTTCCCACAACCTTGAACCACAGGTCGAAGGTGTGTGCATTCCACATCCTGTGACGAGGAAAAGTCCTGGTCAAGCACCTCTGCGGGTTCTTCCCCACAGGGGTTATCCCCAGTCTTCCCCACATGCCGATCCGGTGAACTGCGGATGAACCGGAGACTTCTCCCCAGAGTTATCCACAGGCCGCGTTTGGCGCCGCGCCGGGGCCGTCCGTACGGTGGGCGCACGACTCGGACGGGGTGAGCCTGCCGCGGGAACCGATGTCGTGGGGTGCGGCTACACCTTCCCGTGAAGCCGAAGACATCCGTTTCGGTGTTGGGGAGCACGGAGGGAATCACTGTGTCGATCGCACATCTCGGTCTCGCTGACTCGCCTCGCCCGCAGGGCGCGGTCGCGGAGCGGACCCCGCCGCACGACCTGCTGGCGGAGCAGAGCGCGATCGGCGGCATGCTGCTCAGCAAGGACGCCGTGGCCGACGTGCTGGAGGTCGTGCGTGCCGCCGACTTCTACATGCCGAAGCACGAGCTGATCTACAACGCGATCCTCAGCCTGTACTCGCACGGCGAGCCCACCGACGTCATCGCCGTCACGGACGAGCTGACCAAGTCGGGCGAGCTCAGCCGCGCCGGCGGCCCCGAGTACCTGCACAGCCTCACGAGTCTCGTGCCCACCGCGGCCAACGCGGGCTTCTACGCCTCGATCGTCGCCGAGAAGGCGGTGCTCCGCCGCCTCGTCGAGGCCGGCACCCGCATTGCCCAGATGGGCTACGCGAGCGAGGGCGAGGTCACCGACCTCGTCAACAGCGCCCAGGCCGAGGTCTACTCGGTGATGAGCGAGTCGGAGTCGGAGGACTACGTCCCGCTGAGCGACGCCGTGCACACCGCCCTCGACGAGATGGAGGCGGCCGCCCACCGCGGTGACGGTCTCACCGGCGTGCCCACCGGCTTCGCCGACCTCGACCAGTTGACCAACGGCTTCCACGGCGGGCAGATGATCGTCGTGGCGGCCCGCCCCGCCATGGGTAAGTCGACGCTCGCCCTCGACTTCGCGCGCGCGGCATCCGTCAAGAACGACATGCCGAGCATCTTCTTCTCCCTCGAGATGGGGCGCAGCGAGATCGCGATGCGACTGCTGTCGGCCGAGGCCAGCGTGCCGCTGCAGGCCATGCGCAAGGGCACGGTCGAGAGCCGCGACTGGACGACGATCGCGTCGACCCGCGGTCGCATCAACGACGCTCCGCTGTACATCGACGACAGCCCGAACATGACCCTGCCGGAGATCCGTGCGAAGTGCCGTCGCCTCAAGCAGAAGGCGGGCCTCAAGATGGTCATCATCGACTACCTGCAGCTCATGACGTCGGGCAAGAAGGTCGAGAACCGCCAGCAGGAGGTCTCGGAGTTCTCCCGTGCGCTCAAGCTGCTCGCCAAGGAGCTGCAGGTGCCCGTGATCGCCCTGTCTCAGCTGAACCGTGGTTCCGAGCAGCGTGCCGACAAACTCCCCGTGATCTCCGACCTGCGCGAGTCGGGCTCGATCGAGCAGGACGCCGACATGGTGATCCTGCTGCACCGTGAGAGCGTCTACGACAAGGAGAGCCCGCGTGCGGGCGAGGCCGACCTCATCGTGGCCAAGCACCGCAACGGCCCGACCGCGACGATCACGGTCGGCTTCCACGGGCACTTCTCACGCTTCGCGGACATGCCGCGCGTGTAGCTGCGTCTGTGGCGGATCACACAAAGTGTCGTTGAGCCATGCAAAGTGTCGTTGTGTGTCACTAGCGACACTTTGCTTGGCAGAGGCTCCGCGAGGTCGCGCAGAGGCGAGTGCGAGCTCTCGGGCGGCTGTTGCTGTTGCAGTCGAGTCAGGATGCTGTAGCAACGGCCGCGCCTCAAGTTCGCGATGACGGCTGTCGAAACCGCGCCGCGCCGCGCCCATCCCATCGCGAAATCGGGGCTCCACGGTCCGAAGAGCGATCTTGCAGGATGCCGAGTCCCGAGCGGCGATCGTGTCTCGCATCCCGCTCGGGCGGCCGGGGCGTCCGGGCGATGTGGAGGGCATCATGATCTACCTCGCCAGCGACGAGTCCGACTTCGCCACGGGTGCACTCTTCCGCGTCGACGGCGGGATGACGACGCTCTAGTTGGACGACCACAGCTGCTGTGTCTGCTGCTGTGGCGCGACAGGGGTGGGCCTACCGCTGCAGGGGTCCGTCGGGCTCCCGTGCCTATATCCACCGACCACGCCGTCGTCGCGCGGCGGAACTACGCGCTCGTCAGCACGGAGCGCTGCGTTGCGATGGGCGAGGTCAACGAGAATTGCGCGCTTCCAGGCTGGTCCGGGACGAGGCGGAGGGGGGCGCGATCAGCGGCCTTGCGACTAACAGGACGAGCAACGACGCAGCGGCGAAGGCTGCAGCGGTAAGGGGCAGCGTCCGGAGCCCCAACTCGTCTATCGCAACGCCGCCGACTACCGCGCCGCCCCCAATCGCGATGTTGAAAGCGGTGGTTTGCAGCGCGGCCGCCGTCGAACGCTGGCGCGGCGGAACGATCCGCATCATCCTGGCCTGAAGCAGCATCGGCACGACCGCGAACACCATCGCCTGCAGCAGCGCAAGGAGCACCAGCGCGGCGACGCTCCAAGCAGCCGTAACGAGGAAGAGCGCACTGAGGGCTGCTACCAGCGCGATCGCCACCACCAACGAAGCGTCTGGGTAGCGGTCTGCGACACGCCCCATAACGGACACGGCAACGAGTGACGCGAGGCCTGTGGCGAGAAGGAACAGTGGAATCGCGTCGGACGGAATCGATGCGATCTCTCCGAGCCACACCACCGAGTACGTGCCGTAGCTCGTCTGCCCTGTTACGACAAGGAGAATCATCAAGCAGATGATGAAGATGGCAGGGAAGGCGGAAGACCCTCGACCCGAGCGATTCCGGTCGGCGACGTCTGAGGCGGTCGGGTGCGTGACCGCCGGCAGCAAGAGGACGACGAGGACTACCACCAACCCCGCGACAACAGCGAGAGTTCCGAACGCCATCCGCCATCCGAAGGCCTGACCGAGCGCATTGCCCAGCGGCACCCCGAGCACTCCCGCGAGGGAACCTCCAGCCGCGGTGAGCGCGGTGGCGCGCCCGAGCTGATCAGGAGGAACTAGGTCGGCGGCGTAAGCGGCGGCGACAGACCAGAAGAGGCCGTGCGCCACGCCGCCTGCCCCACGCGCGATCACCAGGATCTCGAACGTCGGAGCGAAAGCGGTGAGCGCGGTCGCAAAAGCGATGCCCACAAGGGCGACCACGGCGAGTGCTTTGCGGGGTACGCGACGAGTGAGTCCCGCTAGCGGCGTAGTGGTGATTACTACGGCGGCAGCGAAGACCGTGACCATTTGGCCTACGTCGGTCACCGGTCGCCCGAAAGTAGCAGCGATGTTGGGAAGCAGACCGCCGGGCAGGAACTCGGTCGACATGGACACGAAGATTGCAGCGGCAAGGATCAGCAGCCCTCGGCGTGGGAAGTGCGCGCCAGAAAGTGTGCGTTGTTCGAGTCGGCCGACGAGCGACACGGGTTGCCTTCTCATACCCTGGACGCTGCTCAAGCTGGCAGGCGCGCAACACCGCAAGGGGCGGGGGTTCCCACGCTACAGAGCGGTTGACAGACCGCTCTCCATGTGACTCCGATTTGCGCAAGCGCCGTTCGCCGTGTTGCCCACGGCCAGGCTGACGAGTATGCACGATGGAACAAGCCGGCCGAGCCTTCCCGTCGGTACACCTATGAGCCTGGAGCCTGCGCGCTCACGAATCAGCTCGAACGGAGCACCATGAGCAAGCACCTGTTCAACGACGACTGGACGGTCCGTCGAAAGATCAGTGGATTCACCGATCTGATGGGAGGCGCTGGATCGGAGAAGGTCACTCTTCCCCACGACGCGATGATTCATTTCGAACGATCCGCCGAGGCCATCGGGGGCGCGTCGGCCGCGTTCTTCCCCGGTGGAGAGGTCGAGTACACCAAGCGATTCGCCGTGCCCGTGGAATGGCGTGAGCGGCGAGCGACGCTGGAGTTTGAAGGCGTGTACCGCGACGCCATGGTGTATGTGAACGACGAGTTCGCAGGTCAGTGGAAGTACGGCTACTCAGTGTTCCGCGTTCCCCTCGACGCTCAGCTGCGGTACGGCCAGGAGAATGTCGTGCGCGTGGAAGCGCGCGCGGGGCAGGATTCACGCTGGTACACCGGCCTTGGCATCTACCGGGACGTTCACCTCGTCGTCACGCCACTCACACACATCGTGGACGACGAGATCCGGGTCACGACTCCGGACGTCGACGCCGAGCGCGCTGTGGTCGAGACGGCGGTGCTGGTACGGAACGCGAGCCCGACTACGCAGACCCTGACGTTGCAGGTGGAGTTGCGAGACGGCGACGGGAGGGTCGTCGCAGTCGATCACAGCCCGGTCACGATTCGCCCCAATACGACGACGACGATGCGCAACCGGCTCTACGTCCAGAACCCGCAACGTTGGAGTGTCGAGGATCCCAACCTGTACGTCTTCCAAGCCCGTCTGCACGACGAGAAGAGCGGAGTCGATCATCAGGTGGACACGACCTTCGGCATCCGAACCCTTCGATTGGACCCGAAATACGGCTTGCGCATCAACGACGAGCCGATCAAGCTCCGAGGCGCGTGCATTCATCACGACAACGGTCCATTGGGTGCTGCAACCATCCGTCGTGCGGACGAGCGTCGCATCGAGTTATTGAAAGCCGCAGGGTTCAACGCAATCCGTAGCTCGCACTGCCCAGCGAGCCCCGCGATGTTGGACGCGTGTGATCGGCTCGGCATGCTCGTGTTCGACGAGACGTTCGACGCTTGGACCGAGATGAACAAGCCGTACGACTACACCCTTGACTTCCCAGAATGGTGGGCTCGCGATGTCGATGCGATGGTGCGAAAGGACTTCAATCATCCGAGCGTCGTTCTGTACTGCATCGGCAACGAGATTCACGAGTACGGCTCAGGCTTCGGTGGCTCGCTCTCGAGGGAGATCGCCGAGCGGATTCGTTCCAGTGATGAAACGCGGTTCGTCACCACCGCGATCAGCAGCTTCTGGGCCGTCGCGGGTGAAGTCATCGATGACCTGAAGAACCGGTTGGCCAGCGCCACCGCTCGCGGCGTGAACGACGTAATGAACGAGATGAACGAGTTCTTCGAGGAAGTCACCGTGTCGGACATCGTGACCACTCGGACCGCTGAGTCCCACGCCGCCGTGGACATTGCGGGCCTCAATTACGCGGAGGCGCGCTACGCCTCGGACGCGTCGATCTTCCCCAACCGCGTAGTTCTCGGAACAGAAACGAATCCGCGCGTGACTGCCAAGTCGTGGGCGGCGACTCTTGCACACGACCACGTGATCGGCGGGTTTACCTGGACGGGATGGGACTACCTCGGCGAAGTGGGACTAGGGCGCACCGACTACACCGACGACCCGGAGATTCGAGGAGGCGGCGACCCGGAGTTCCCCTGGCTCACGGCATGGGCCGGCGATCTGGACATCACCGGTCATCGCCGTCCGCAGTCGTACTACCGGGAGATTGTGTACGGGCTCCGGAAGGAGCCATACATCGCCGTACTTCGCCCGCAGCAGTACGGTCGGCGCAAACTCGAGTCGCAGTGGGCCTGGAGCGACTCGGTCTCGAGCTGGACCTGGGACCTGCCAGCTGACGCGCGCGCTGAAGTCGAGGTCTACAGCGATGCGGACGAGATCGAATTGGTTCTGAATGGACGTTCTCTGGGGCGCTTACCAGCAGGGTCCGCACACGGGTACCGCGCGCGTTTCGATGTCGCTTACGAGCCCGGCGAATTGTCCGCGATCGCCTTCCGCGGAGGTCGGGCCAGTGAGTGCACGATCCTTCACACCGCACAGGACCGTGTCCTGGTGGCCAGCGTCGACCGCCCTCACATCCGAGCCGATTCCACTGATCTCGCCTACGTTGCCGTCGAGTTCCGCGATCAGCTCGGATACCTCAACACTGCAAGGGACAGCGTCGTTGAGGTTTCGGTAAGTGGTCCGGGCGCCCTTGTGGCCCTAGGCTCCGCTCGGCCGTCGACGATGGAGCGCTTCGACGCCGCCGCGTGCACAACCTTTGACGGGCGCGCCTTAGCCGTCGTACGGCCCACCAGCGAAGGACGGATTGCCGTCACGGTGACCTCGGAGGGCGCGACAGCGGGGGTAACCATCACCGCCGGCGCGGATCTCGCTGCCCGGGGGAACTGATCTGCAGTGTTCCGACGACGACCTCGACACGAGCGAGAGCTGAACCGTCGGACCGATCAGCAACGCGCGGCCGTGGTCCCAGGAGATCACCTCAGAGATCGACGAGCGGGGTTCGAAGCAGCTTCTTCAGCTGAATCCATATGCGCGCGGAGAGGGGCGCGCAACTCGTGTGTTCCCGGGCCCCGTTCGACTGGCGTCTGCCCTTCCAGTTCGATGGAGGCGACGGTGCCATCGGGTACGACGACACTCACGTTGATTTCCCCGTCCTTCACCGCCCAGTCAACGGACGCGGTGCCGAAGGGCGTGTGATGCGTGGCGCCAGCATCGACGATCGGACCCCTCGGGCGAGGCGCGATGCGGATGCGCGAGTAGCCCGGTTCCGCAGGCGCGATCCCGGCCACGGTCGAGTGCAGCCACTGAGCAACCGAGCCGAGGGCGTAGTGGTTGAACGAAGTCATCTCACCGGGGTTGATCGACCCGTCGGGGAGCATGCTGTCCCACCGTTCCCAGATGGTCGTCGCGCCCATTTCCACGGCGTAAAGCCACGACGGCACCTCAGTCTGCAGGAGCAACGCGTACGCGTCGTCGAAGGCATCGGCCGCTGCGAGTGCGTCGAGGATGAGGGCGGTGCCGACGAAGCCGGTGCCGATTCGGTGACCTGCAGCTCGCACAAGTTGGACCAGCCTCTCGCTGGCTACTCGGCGCTGGTCGTCGTCGTCGAGCAGGTCGAGTGTCAACGCGATCGCGTAGGCGGTCTGGGAGTCACTCGTCATCAATCCGCTAGTAGTGATGTAGTTCCGACGGAACGCCGCCGCAATTTCGTCGCCGAACCTTTGATACCGAAGTCGATCCTCTGATCGGCCTGTGACTGCGGCCGCCTTCGAGAGGACTCGGCACGAGTGCGCAAAGTACGCCGTGGCGATTAGGTCAGGTGCCGTAGCGCCGGCCGCCGGGTCGTCCGACGGAGCGATCGGGTCCAGCCAGTCACCGAACTGGAAGCCATTCCGCCAGATGAGGTCGTCGTCGACGGCTGAGGCGACACCATCAACCCAGCGCCGCATGAGCTCGTAGTTCTCCTCGAAAAATGCCGCGTCGCCGGTGGCTTCGTACACGGCGTCGGGGACCAGGGTTGCGGCGTCGCCCCAGACCGCCGCGCGAACGTCTTGGAACTGGTCAATCGCCTTCGCGCGCTCGGGAAACGGAACTTCCGGCACGAAGATCGGGATGCGCCCGTCGTCGCGCTGCTCCGCCGCGACGTCTCGAAGCCAGCCGCGTAGGAATCCCGATGCGTCGTAGAGGAACATGGCGGTCGCTGCGAAGATCGCTATGTCCCCCGTCCAGCCGAGTCGCTCGTCGCGCTGCGGGCAATCCGTCGGCAGAGAGACAAAGTTGCCTCGCGTGCTGGCTACGACGTTCTCGTGCAACTGCGCCAGACCCGGATGAGAGGTGCGGAACCAACCCGTGCGGGTGAGATCGGTGTGAACGAACACCGCCTCGATGCCGTCGGCGAGGGAGTGCTCGTTCGGCCAGCCCTCGACCTGCACGTAACGGAAGCCGTGGTAGGTGAATGACGGCTCCCACTGCTCTACCCCCTGACCGCTGAAGACGTATGAGTCCGTCGCGGCCGCCGATCGGAGCGGCCTCACGCCCAACTCACCGTCCTCGAGGACCTCGGCGTGCTTGAGGACTACTTGCGTGCCGGCCGCGCCTCGAGTGCGGATCCGTGTCCACCCGACGATGTTTCTGCCGAAGTCAATGATGGTCGCGCCACTTGGTGTTGTGATGACTTGTTGCGGTCGGAGTGTTTCGGTTCGGCGTACAGGCGGAGCCGTGGGAGGTTCGAGACGCGCGAGATTCTCTTCGACCACCGTGACGGGCAGCCATCCAGACGAGTCAGCGGCTAGCGCTGCCGCAAGCCTCGCGTCGTAGCGCTCGCCGTCGTAAAGCTCCGCGGAGAGCGTCGGACCGGGTCGCCAGAACCACGAGGAGTCAGTGGCGACGATGTGCACTTGCCCCTCGGGCTCCTCAATCCTCAACTCGGCGATGACGGCCGGACTCTTGCCGTAGACCTCACGTTGCCCGAAGAAGCCGATTCGTCCCGAGTACCACCCGGGACCGACCTCGGCCTCGATGATGTTCTCACCGGCTCTCAGGAGTTGTGCGACATCAGTCGTCGAGTACGTCAATCGATGCCGATAGCTCTGCCAGCCGGGCTCCAGCACGCTGTCGCTGACCACCACCCCGTTGATACGGATCACACCTATGCCGTGAAAGGATGCCCGCAGCTCCGCGGCCGCTCCCTCACTCGCAACGGTGAATCTCTGGCGGAACACGGGCAAGTTGCCGTCGACGCCGCCATTCGAAATGAAGGTCGCGGTCCAACTGGACTCGAAACTAGTGCCGCTCATCGTTTTTCTCCGTGGTCTGCAAGTTGATTGTCGCCACGAGATCGAGGCGCGCTGAAGGTCCTCTGCCGCCAAGCCGATGGATGCAGTCCACAGAGCGTCTGAGCCGGCTTCAGCACTCCAACTCCCTCGTTGTTCGCGCGATGCAGCCAAAGCCGCACGCAGATGCTGCGACAAACACCAGAACACTCCCATCGCCGCAAGCGTGCTTCAATGTGGCAGGACTGAGTTGCGCAAACGGGGCAAAGATGGTGGTTGACGGGTCGATCACGCTGCAAGCCGTCGCGCGCCGTGCCGGCGTTTCGGTCGCGACCGCGTCTCGAGCGTTGGCGGGACGGGGTGATCTGGCGCGTACGACCCGAGAGCGCGTCTTCCAAGCTGCGAACGAGCTCGGCTATGAGAAGCCCACGGGCGCTCGAGGCAGACGGACGACTCTTGATCCTCGCCTCATCGAGGTAGTGCTTGGGAGCTTCGACGACGCGTGGACCGATGCCATCACGAGCGGTGCGAGGGAAGCCGCGTTTCGT
This sequence comes from Desertivibrio insolitus, assembly GCF_017355965.1. Taxonomy (GTDB): domain Bacteria; phylum Actinomycetota; class Actinomycetes; order Actinomycetales; family Microbacteriaceae; genus JAFIQW01. The sequence continues at coordinate 267,903 of NZ_JAFIQW010000003.1, read as the reverse complement.
CTGGGATTCGACCTAGTTCTGACACTCGAACGTGCAGATCCAGATGATGACTGGCCGGCCCGCGTCGCGACGCGACGACCGTCCGGAGTGATCTTGGGAATCATCCGTCCGACGTCGGCACAATTGGAACGGATAAGCGGCTTGCAAATTCCTATCGTGCTTCTCGAGCCGCGATCCGATCCGGGAGGGGCGCTCGCGAGCATCGGTACCACGGACGAGCAGGGCGGGTATGACGCTGGCCGGGTGCTGATCGCGAGCGGCTACGCGCGGTTCATCGTCGTGACGGGCGAGCCGCGTTACCGGTTCGGCCGCGCTCGTGAAGACGGGTTCAGGCGCGCGATCAAGGAGCAGCACCCCGAGGCCGAAATCATCCGGGTGCACTCGGAGTGGACAGATGCGCGTGTGACGGAAGCGATGCTGCAAGCGCTCACGTCCGATCGAACGCCCGTGGGCGTCTTCGCCTGCAACGACGAGATGGCGCTCACGGTCTACCGAGCAGCGCGGCAGGCGGGGCGCGCAATCCCGGAAGATGTCGGGGTAGTCGGCTTCAATGACGAGCCACGTGCCGCTCGGGCGCAGCCACCACTCACCTCCGTGCGTCAACCGCTTCGGGCGATGGCGGGCCGAGCTGTCGAACTAGTTGCGCAGCTTCGCGGGCACGAGAGCGAGACTTACGAGCGCATCGAGCTTCCCAGCGAACTAGTAATCCGCTCGTCCACCCTTGCGAGTTCTTTGTAACGGTGGACGCGCGGCCACCTAGCAGCGATTCCGTCGTTTGTTGCGGCGAGCTTCGGGTTGGATCCTCAGGTCGGCCGTTGCCCTCCGTCTTCCACCAGCGGTACAGCCTCCTCCGCGCTGCGTGCTGACCCGGGGTGAACGAGGGGAGGTCTCGATGAGCAGCTTGCGCAAAAAGCGAGCTGCGGCGTGCTTCGGGTCGCGTCCCAAGCTTGACTGCGACATGCGCCTTCAAAGCGCCGCGCGCGCCAAGGTTGCTCTCCACATCCACCAATGACGATGGAAAGACGCAATGAATCGAATCCACACGAGAGCCTGCGCTGCGACGGCGCTTGGGGCACTCATACTCTCCTCGATAGCGTTCGGGCCCGCTACAGCTGCAAGCGCCGCCGCGGCCCCTTGCGCCGTCGACAGCCGAGGCGCGATGCAAGTGACAAACGACTGCATCGACCAGCAGTACAACAAGCCGGTCGTCGACGAAGAAGTAGACGTAGCCTCACCCGTTCCTCATCGGAGGATCTCGGGTCATTTCGAGGGCACCAACATCAGCTTCAACATCTACTTACACGCCAGCAATCAAAAGGATCAGTGGCAGGGTCGCTTCTTCCAGTTCACCTATCCCACGACCTTCTCCCCGGAGCAGAACACGGCCAAGGCGGATGACCGCGCCATCGGCTTCGCGCTGACCACCGGCGGCTACGCCGTACAGGCTGGCAACGGTTCCGTCTCGCTCGGGTATCGCCATGGTGCTGCTGCGGCCAAGTTCGCGGAGAAGCTAGCGGCGGCTTACTACGGCACCGACCGCGAGATTTACGGATACCTGTACGGTCCGAGCGGCGGGTCCTTTCAGACGGTCGGTGCGGCCGAGAACACGACGGGCGTGTGGGAGGGCTTCGTCCCGATGGTGCAGGCGGTGCCTACACCGAACAGCTACAACTTCAACGGCAGAGCTGCGGCCGAACTCATCCTGTCCGACAAAGCCGCGGACATCCGCGACGCCCTGCTGCCCGGAGGCAGCGGGGACCCGTACGCCACACTCGATGCCGCCGAGAGCGCCATGCTGACAGAGGTTCATCGTCTCGGCATCCCGTGGGAGGGTTGGGAAAACCCCAACTACCTACTCGGCTACGACCCCGCCTACTTCGGCACGGGTCTTGACTCCGATTCACCGCTCGCCTACGACCCGACCTACGTGGAGGACTTCTGGAAGGCGCCTGGCTACCTCGGCACCGAGCAGACCCCCCTTGGTGAGCGTGTCCGGCAGGAACTCGCCGAAATGGGCGATACGCCTGGCCACCGCTGGAACATTGCGAAGCGCTTCGCCTACCGGTACCAACTGCCGGCCGAGGACGCCGGATGGATCGCGCTCGACCAGTTCCGGAACGAAGACGGCGCTCCGCTCTATCCACAGCGAGCAGTCAAAGAGCCAGGCTTCTCCGGCTTCGTGTCCGGCAATACCGCCTTCGATGGATCGATCAACGGAAAGATGATCGTTGTCTCCAACCTTCACGACGTGGACGCGTTGCCCATCCACACGGACTGGTACCGCCAACGAGTAGAAGCGAGCCTCGGCGACGCGGCCGACGACGCCTACCGCGTGTACTTCAACGATCACGCCGATCATCAGGACGCGCCCCCCACAGGCGAACGGGCCGCGAGTCTCGTCGACTGGTACGGGATTGTCGAGCAGGCCCTGCGTGACTTGTCAGCGTGGGTCGAGCACGACGAACCTGCTCCCGCTTCCACGGTCTACACCGTGGAGGATGCTCAGATCGTCCTGCCCGCTAAGGCAAACCAGCGGGAGGGGCTGCAGCCGACCGTCAAGCTGCACGGTGACCGCGAAGGGTTGCTTCGCGCCGAAGCGAACGAGACCGTCAAGCTAAGCGCAACAATCCAGGCACCTGTCGGGAAAGTGGTGAGGGTCGAATGGGACTTCGACGGGGACGGCACGTACGAGGACGGGCCGGCCGTGAAGCAGCCGCGTAGCACCGTGACGGCCTCGACCAAGCACCAGTTCAAGACAGCCGGCACCTATTTCGTGAGCGTTCGCGTAACGACCCAACGGGACGGCGACAGGGACGCTGTCCACGCATTGGTTTCCAACATCGAACGCCTGCGCGTGGTCGTCTCTCCCTGACGATCGGACGGGTGGGTGGAACCGTCTGAGTTCCGCCCACCCGTGCTTCGCGCTTCGCGGTCAACCTGAGAAGCGTCTCGAGAGTCGAGACCAGAACATCTCTCAAAGGCCGCTCGTTCGACTCGAGCACACTCGACAGAAAGGTGACCATGTTCCTCGCGAGCGCCGACGAAGGCAGCGTTACCGATCGGGCGGAGCCGTTCGAGCTCACCGTCGAGCGAATGACAGAACCCATCGGCGTTGCGACCGCGACGCCTCTCTTCGGGTGGAAGGTCCCGGCAAGCCGCACACAAATGGCCTATGCCATTGAGGTGCGCTCGTCCGCGAATGACGTCGTTTGGGCCACAGGCCGCCGCGAAGGCTCGCTTTCCGTCGACGTGAACTACGCCGGAAGCCCGCTCGAATCCGACACCCATTACTCCTGGCGTGTGCGCGTCTGGGCATCGGACGGGTCCGAAGCTGAAGCAGCTTCGACCTTCGAAACATCGCTTCTGCGTAAGCACGACTGGAAGGCGCGGTGGCTGGTGCCGCATCAGCGACGCACAGTCGTGGAGAGGTACACGATCCGCCAGATCGTCGACGACAACGCGCACCCGATCGGTCCACCGGAGGAACGGCTGCACCCGCCGCAGCACGTGCGCCAAGAGTTAGAACTTGCGTCTGCCCCGACTCGGGCGCGCCTCTATGCGACCGCGCGGGGAATCTACACCGCGGCCATCAACGGCACCGAGGTCGGTGATGAGGTCCTGGCTCCCGGGTATGACGCGTACTCCCAGCGCCTCTCATTCCAGTGCTACGACGTCACCGAGCTGCTCGCCGCAGGTACCAACGTCATTGGCATGACGGTCGCAGACGGCTGGTTCGCCGGACGTGTCGGAATCACGGGATCAAGCGCTCCGTACGGCGACGAGTTGGCCGTGATCTGGCAGCTGTCCCTTAGCTTCCCGGACGGTAGCCATCGCGTCGTGTGCTCCGGCGATGGAGCGGCTCTATCGCACCGCGGTGGGTGGGACTACTCGGATCTCTTCATCGGCGAGCGTTTCGACGCCGCGTCCGAACAGCACGGCTGGTCGACCGCGTCGTTCAAGCCCGATGGTTGGAACGCTGTGGAGGTTCGGCGAGACGACCTGGACGGGCTCGTTCCCTTCGCAGGCGAGCCTGTGCGTCGGATTATGGAGCTAGAGGCAACCGTGGAGCGACGCGGTTCCGACTCGTACCTTGTCGACCTTCAGCAAGTCATTGCGGGTCGGTTGCGTCTGCGCGTGCGAGCCGAGGTGGGGACGGTCCTGACGATCCAACACTCGGAGGTAATCCTTCCGGACGGCTCCTTCTTCGACAACATCGTCGGACCGAACAAGGATCAGCGCGATCTCTTCGTCGCCGGCGGGGTGGAGGTCGAGGAGTTCGAGCCGACCTTCACCTTTCACGGGTTCCGGTATGCAGCTATCACCGCTACCGCGCCTTTCGAGCTGATTGATGCCCGAGGCATCGTCATCGCGTCCGATCTCCGAATCACGGCGGACTTGCGGACCTCGGACGAGCGCATCAACCAGCTGCACCGTAACGTCGTTTGGTCTCAGCGTGGCAACTTCCTTTCCATCCCCACGGATTGCCCGCAACGTGAGCGAGCAGGATGGACCGGGGATGTGCAGGTATACGCTGCCTCGGCGGCAACGAACATGGACGTCCGCGCCTTCGCCGAGAGGTGGCTCGCGAATGTCCGTGCCGAGCAAGCGGCGGACGGCAGCATTCAGCCGGTGATTCCCATCATCCCGACAATGCTCGACGGTGGACCGAGCGACGTGCTCGCAGCCGCGGGCTGGGGTGACGCTATCGCGCTCGTCCCATGGACGCTCTACGGGCGTTACGGCGACCGTCGAGTGCTCCTCGACAACTTCGAGGCCATGTTGCGATGGGTCAACTACCAGCAGGACCAGGCGTCAACACTTCCCGAGCGGATCGCGGGTGGTTCGGCTGACCCCGCCTCCGTGCAGCGCCACCGCAAGATGTGGAATACCGGCCTCCAGTTCGGTGACTGGCTGGCTCCGAGCATCGTGGCCGAGGGCGGCGATCCGGTCGACATGGCGCAGCCGCATCTCCGTAGCGAGATTGTCACCGCGATGTTTCACGCCCACACGACTGACGTTGTGGCTCGCGTCGCCTCCGTTCTTGGCCGCACCCAGGACGCAGAACGGCTCGCGACTCGAGCGATCGACATCCGCGCGGCCTTCATCGACGAATACGTCCGAGATGGGGAACTACCGCTCGACCTGCAGGGACTTTACGTACTCGCGCTCGCCTTCGACCTTGTCCCGCTCAACCAGCGAGACGCGGCGGTCCGTCGATTGCGAAGCCTGATTGAAGCACGGGACTACCACCTCGATACCGGGTTCCTGTCGACGCCCTACCTGCTCGACGTCCTATGGGAAGCAGGAGAGAAGGAACTCGCGAGGACGCTGCTCTGGCAGAACTCGGCGCCGTCCTGGCTGTACGCCGTCGACGCTGGCGCCACCACTGTGTGGGAATCGTGGGAAGCGGTTGCGCCCGACGGTACTCCGTCTCGCTCGTCCATGAACCACTACGCGTTCGGATCCGTGGACGACTGGCTCTTTCGACGGCTCGGCGGCATCGAGCCGATGCTTCCGGGTTATTCGGAGGTGAGGATCGCGCCGGACGTGCTTGGACCGCTGGGATCGGCCAGTTCCTGGATCGACACGGTCCGCGGAAGGATCGCGGTCGAGTGGAATCGGGACGGTGACGAGGTCTTGCTAGACGTTCGCCTTCCCCCTGCATGCGCGGCGACACTCGAGGTCGGCGGCCACATCGAGCGGATTGAGGCAGGCACCACGCACTTCACACGTCGAATCGTCGTCGTGCCGACCGTGCCGACCCGTCGGGCGGAAACTGCATGAATGACGGGGCCCGATCGAGATTGGTCGTCGAGCAATCGGTGGGCAGAGGAGCTCAATGCGAGCCTCCATCGCCGCTAGGGCAATGCAGCGGGCAGTTCCAGTACGTCCTCAGAAGCTTGTGGAACCGACACTGGTGAGATGACGCTTGCGGAGGAGATTCGCGCTTGTGCTTTCGAGCACCCTCATCAAACTTCGGCGTCCGCCACGCGCTGATTGTGCTGCCCGTGTGTGCCTTGCGTTCGATCGTTGGGCGCGATTGATCGGGTGCGAGCGGGCCAGGTGAGGCGCGCTTTCGGCGCCGCGGCACTATCCGGCGCCGGCGCAACAGTGGAACTACGTTGCCGCCGACGGCTCGTCGAGTGGCCTGACAAACAGTCGGGTCGACTCGAGACCCGGCGGAGCCGACCGCCCCGAGAGGCCCTAGTGGCGCCGCGCTTCGGGCGATCGTCGCTGCTGGAAGGCCTGATGGAAAAGGGGTTCGGTTTTTGCGCAAACAGTTGGCGGAGGTTTCGCTGTTTTGTCACCCTTGCCTCGGGACGGCCGGCCTTCCCGGTCACGTGCCACACCTGCAATCGCAACCACAACAAAGGAGTTGACATGCGTACGACAATGCGCCGCACGCTCGCCGTTCTGGCAGTGCCGGCAGCGGCCGCCATCGCCCTGGCTGGATGCACGGCCGGAGGAACCGAGAACAACAACGGTTCGGGCGACTCGAGCACCCTTAGCCTCGGCATGACCGCAGACCTGACGGGCGGTTGGGACGTCGTCGACCAGCCGCCGTACCAGGGCTGGGGTGTGGAGGCTGTGTACGACAACCTCGTTCGGTGCATGCCCGGCGGTGGTCTCGAGCCCGCGGCTGCCGAGTCGTTCGAGATCAGCGATGACCGGCGTTCGTTCACTGCGGTTCTGCGGGACGGGATGGAGTATTCGGACGGTAGCGCTGTGGATGCCGCCTCCGTGCAGGCCTCGTTCGAGGTCATCAAGGAGACCGCGTCCGACCGCTACGGGGATATCACGTTCGATGTCCCCGACGAGAAGACCATCACCATCACTTGGCCTGACCCGCAGCCTCTCATGGAGCTTCGCGTCTGCTTGCCGTGGATCGCGAGCACTGAGTACCTCGCCTCGGAAAACCGAGCGGCAGCGCCGGTCGGGTCGGGGCCTTACACCCTGGACCAGGGTGCGTCCACCAGCGGCTCGATTTATTCGCTCGTCAAGAACCCGGACTTCTGGAACGCCGACGCCTACCCCTACGAGCGCCTCGAGCTTCGCGTCCTGGCCGACGAGACCGCGAGTCTCAATGCCTTGAAGACCGGCCAGATCGACGGCACCATCATCACTGCGGGATCGTACGAAGAGGCGGAGAACGCGGGGCTGAACATCTCCAGCTCCGGCACGGGGCTCACCATGCTGCACCTCACCGACCGGCTCGGCGAGAAGATCCCAGCGCTCGGCAATGTCGACGTAAGGCGTGCGATGAACATGGTTCTCGACAAGCAGTCGATTGTTGACTCCCTGTATGACGGCCACGCCGAGCCGATCTGGCAGCCGTTCCAAAAGGGTCACGAGGCCTACATTGAGGACCTCGAAGAGCCGTACCCGTACGACGTTGAGAAGGCGAAGCAGCTGATGGCGGACGCCGGGTTCGAGGACGGGTTCACGTTCACGGTTCCGACGATGGAAGGCCAGGCGTGGACCGTCATGCTGCCTTACGTCAAGCAGCAGCTAGCCGAACTGAACATCACGGTGGAGGAGACGGCTCTGAGCGGCCCGGACGCCATCGCGGAACTGCTCAGCGGGGACTACCCGGTTCCGCTGTGGACCGTCGGCGGCATCTCGTCGCTCGAGGACGCCAGCATCCACATTCTGCCCACCGGCTTCTGGAACGTCTCTCACCAGTCCGATCCCACCGTCGAGGCACTCTGGCAGCAGATCCTCACGGCGGACGATGAGCAGCGTGTCGAGCTGCAGCAGGAGCTCAACCAGTACGTCATCGACCAGGCCTGGTTCGTGCCGATCCTGTCGCCTGACAACCTGTACGCCTCCGGCGACGGCGTCACCGTCGACGAGATCAGCGACCCGTTCGGGCTGCACCCGCGCCTGATCGACTTCAAGTAAACGGCGGCGGTCGAGGAACGGATCCGCTCATGCTTCTCACTCTTCTCACGCGGCTGGCACGCTCACTCGGAGTGTTTCTGCTGGTCACCATCGTGACGTTCAGCCTTATGTACAGCAACGGCCCGGGCGTCGCCCGAGCCACGCTGGGCCTGAGTGCCACGGAGGAAGACGTGCAGCGCCGCATGGTGGAGCTGGGCCTCGACCGCCCCCTCCTGATTCAGTACCTGGACTGGCTCGGCGGGGTCTTCACCGGCAATCTAGGGAACTCCTTCTTCACGGGTGAAGCCGTGACCTCGGCACTCGCGAACAGGGTTCCGGTCACTCTCTCCTTGACCATCGCGACGGTGCTGATCACGATCGTGATCAGCGTGCTCGCGGGCGTTGCCGCCGCCTACTACGGCGGCTGGATCGACCGCGTCGTTCAATTCTTTGCGAGCATTGGGGCCGCTGTGCCGCCATTCATCGTCGCAGTCATCCTGGTTTTCGCGTTCGCCGTCAGCACGCCCCTGTTTCCTGCGACGGGTTACGTGCGACCGGCTGAGAGCGTCACTGGCTGGCTCACTTCGATCACGCTGCCGGTGATTGCTCTCCTCGTCGGCTCGATCGCCGGCGGAGCCGCTCAAATCCGCGGTGCCGTGCTCGACGCGCTCTCCCGCGACTTCGTCCGCACGTTACGCGCTCGCGGCCTATCGGAACGCGCAGTAGTTCTGCGGCACGTTCTGCGGACCGCCTCCGGCCCAGGGCTCATCGCGTTCGGCCTGATCATGATCGGGCTGCTCGGCGGCGCGCTCTTCGTCGAGCTCGTCTTCGCGCTCCCGGGCATCGGGCAGCTCGCGGTTCTCTCCGCCACCGCCGGCGACGTGCCCATGGTCATGGGAGGCGTCCTCTCGATCATCGTGATCGTGCTCGTGGTCAATTTCTTGGCCGACTTCTCCAACGCGCTACTCAATCCGAAGGCGAGGGCGCGATGAGCCTCCGACCGACCACGACCTCGCTCGCGACGGTGCTGGCTCCGCGAGCGAAGCCTCGCCCGCTGCTCGTCCGGCTCCTGCTCAATCCGCTCGGCGCTCTCTCGGTCGGTTTCCTGCTGATCGTCGCAGCCGCTGGCGCCTTCGCTCCTCTGCTCTCCCCGGTCGACCCGAACTTCACCGATCTTGCGGCCACAAACGCGGCACCGTTCTCGGACGGACACCCTCTCGGCGGCGACTCATCCGGGCGGGATGTGCTCTCCCGTCTCCTCTACGGCACTCGAGAGACGATGCTCGCGTGCGTCATCGTGCTCGCGGTGTCGATGGCATTCGGAGTCGTCGGAGGCCTCATCGCCGGCTACTACCGCGGCAGGGTCGAAACGGTCCTCGAGTTCGTCGCGGACACGATCATGACGCTCCCCGGGCTCGTTCTCCTGATCGCGCTGTATGCGCTAACGGGGCCCAACATGGTCGCCGCGATGTTCGTATTCGGCATCATCATTGCGCCGAACTTCTTCCGGCTGGTCCGAGCCGTTGTAGTTTCCGTGCGCAACGAGCTCTACGTGGACGCGGCAAAGGTCGTCGGGCTGTCGGATCTACGAATCGTGGGACGACACATCCTCTGGGCAGTCCGCGGCCCGATCGTCATTCAGTCAGCCTTTGTCGCCGCGGCGGGCATCAGCATCCAAGCCGGGGTGGATTTCCTGGGGCTCGGCGACCCGAGCAAACCCTCCTGGGGAGTCGTGCTGCAGGACTCGTTCCGCTCCATCTTCCGCAATCCTGTGGCCATCGTCTGGCCCTCGCTCCTGATCAGTCTCGCGATCCTCGCTCTGGTGCTACTCGGGAACGCCCTTCGCGACGTTCTCCAGGCCGCCGGATCCGCGCACCCCCTGTCGTCCTCGCGGCGCCGACAGCTTGCCCGCGAGGCGCAGCCCGCTCCTGCCGACTCGCGCTCCTCCGACTCCGTGCTAGCGATCCGCAACCTACGCGTCGGCTATCCCAGCGGCCAGAACACGGTGCGGGCGGTGCTACACGGTGTGGACTTCGATCTTCGGCGGGGAGAGATTCACGGTCTCGTCGGCGAATCCGGGTCCGGAAAGTCGCAGGTTGCCTTCTCAATCCTCGGCATTCTTCCCAAGGAGGCGGTCGTCCTCAGCGGAAGCATCTGGCTCGACGGCGCGGATCTGCTACGCGACAAGGCGGCGCTGCGAGCGGCGCGGGGCACGCGCATCGGATACATCCCCCAGGAGCCGATGTCGAACCTGGACCCCTCTTTCACTATCGGCGACCAGCTGATTTACGGGCTGCGCGCCGCACGAAAGATGTCCAAGAGCGAAGCGCGCAAGCGCGTCCTGACACTCCTCGATCGCGTGGGCATCGTCGACTCTCAGCGAGTGATGAAGATGTATCCGCACGAGATCTCCGGCGGCATGGCTCAGCGCGTGCTCATCTGCGGTGCGGTCGCGCCAGACCCCGACATCATCATCGCCGATGAACCAACGACAGCCCTCGACGTCACAGTGCAGGCCGAGGTTCTCGAGCTGCTGCGAGAGCTCAGTCGGGAGCGAGGACTCGCGATGATCCTCGTGACTCACAACCTCGGCGTCGTCGCTGACCTTTGCGAGTCGGTGAGCGTCATGCAGGGCGGCGAGATCGTCGAGCGCGGGTCCGTCGACGAGATCTTCCGAGAAGCAAAGAATCCCTACACGCGGGACCTCCTCGAGTCATCGCGAGCCGTCGAGCTGTTGGAGGTCGAGTCGTGAGCCAACCGATCCTCGAGGTCGAGAATCTCGTCGTTACATTCGGCCATGGCCGGCACGCCAAGACGGTGATCTCTGACGTCTCGTTCGCCCTGCATGCCGGGGAGACCCTGAGCATGGTCGGCGAGTCCGGCTCGGGAAAGACGACTATCGGACGAGCGATCCTCGGGCTTGCTCCTGTGTCCGGAGGCACAGTCCGGTACCGCGGGGAAACCATCAGCAACATCTCGCGCAACGCGCGACGCAAGATCGCGCGCGAGGTGCAGGTGATCTTCCAGGACCCGTACTCCTCGCTGAACCCCTCAATGCGCATTGAGGACATCCTGGTCGAGCCGATGGCGGCGGCCGGCGTCGGCGGAGGACGGGCGCGGGTGCGGGAGTTGCTCGACGCCGTCGGCCTGCCCAGCGACGCGGCTAGCCGCTACCCGCGTGAGTTCTCAGGCGGGCAGCGGCAGCGAATCGCCATCGCGAGAGCGCTCGCGTTGGAGCCGTCGGTCATCATCTGCGACGAGCCGACGAGCGCGCTTGACGTCACCACGCAAGCGCGAGTCCTGAAGCTGCTGAAGGACATTCAGGACGCCACCGGGGTTGCCTACCTTTTCATCAGCCACGACCTCGGCGTCGTTCACAACATCAGCGACCGCATTGCGGTGCTGTATCGCGGCGAAATTGTGGAGCTCGACGACGCCCGGACTGTTGCCATGCATCCCAAGGACGAATACACCAGGAAACTCCAGATGGCCGCCCCTGTCGCCGACCCTCAGCTCCAGAAGGAGCGGCGGTCCGCCCGACGCGCGGTCCTGTTCGGGAGCACGGCCTGAGGCGCATTCGCCGGTGTCGTCGTACCAGGCAAAAGGTGGGTCGACCGACAAAGCCGAGCCTGGCACAGACCGTTCCGCGCGCTGGCCTCCAAACGTCCCACACTCGAGACAGGACTTCTACTTCGTGACTACTACCCACGAGACCCACTCCGGCCCAGCGCTCTCTGATACGCCTGGCGCTCTCGGCGCAAGTTCTCGCAATCAAGCGCTGCGGCAGGGGGACCAACGCCTTCTCTCAGCCGCCGAGGAGCCGATCCTCCCTGGCTTCTACCCTGACCCGACCATCTGTCGGGTAGGCGCCGACTACTACCTCGCCAACTCGAGCTTCGAGTACTTCCCCGGCGTTCCTCTGTTCCACAGCACTGACCTCGTGAGCTGGACTCAGCTTGGGCACATCCTGACTCGGCGCAGCCAGTTCCGGCGCGGCGATGACCGGCCGTCGACGGGCATCTACGCCGGCACCCTTCGGCACCGCGACGGTCGGTTTTGGTACGTGACCACCAACGTGAGCGACTTTGCTGCCGGACAGCTCATTGTGTCTGCAGTGGATCCGTCAGGGCCTTGGAGCGAACCGACCTTCGTGCCTGATGCTGTTGGCATCGACCCTGACCTCTGTTGGGACGAGGACGGAACCTGCTTCATCACCTGGAAGGCGATGGATTTCGTCGTCGAGACGGGCATCCTGCAGGCACCGATCGACCTCGCTACCGGCGAGCTCCTCGCCGCCCCCTATCCCATCTGGCAGGGAAGCGGGCTCGATGCGGCAGAGGGTCCGCACCTTTATCGAATCGCCGACCGGTGGTATCTCGTCCTCGCCGAAGGTGGAACCGAGCGCGGACACTCCGTGACCGTCGCTCGCGGGCCCCACCCGTGGGGACCCTTCGAGGCCTGTCCGGCGAACCCGATCTTCTCCCACCGCAGCACCGTGACGCACCCGGTTCAGAACGTGGGTCACGCTGACCTCGTTCAGACGGAGCACGGTGATTGGGCAGCGGTTTATCTCGGCGCACGAGCGCGAGGCTCTACGCCCGGGTTCCACGTGCTTGGCCGCGAGACCTTTCTTGCGGGAATCAGCTGGGTGGATGGCTGGCCGGTTTTCGAGGAGTCGCGGTTCGACGTGCCGCGAATGGATCTCAGCTGGACAGACGACTTCTCCTCCGACCAACTCGATTTCCGCTGGGTGGTTCCAGGCGGGGAACCCTCTTCCTTTGTGTTCCGTCGCGGAGCGAGCGGGCTGGCTCTGCAGACAGCGCCATCGGCACTGCTGTGCACTCGTGTGCGCGACCTCGGGTGGCGCGCGGAGGCGGTCGTCGAGGGCGCTGGCTCGTTCTCGCTCCGTCTCGACGACCGCCACTGGTACGGCCTGGAACTCGACGAGGGCCGAGTGACTGCGCGCGCACAAATGGGTGACGTCCGGCACACGCTTGCTTCCGCAGAGATGACGGCTGATTCCGTGACGCTGGTGATCGAATCGGTGCCCCCAGCGACGCCCTCGGTCCCTCTGGGTCAGGCTGGCCCCGACGATATCGTCCTGTCCGTACGACTCGGAGCCGAGACGCGCGAGCTCGGGCGGCTCGATGGTCGGTATCTATCGACCGAGGTAGCGTCCGGGTTCACTGGCCGCATGCTCGCAATTGGGGCGACGATGCAGTCGCCTGCTCGTGTCTGCTCCGTCGTCTACCGGCCGCAGTAGGGACCGCTTCGCCCGCGGAGGCGATCGGCGCAACGGGGGCGAGCTCCGGCAGCGGAAGACGCAATCGCCTGCCGCCTTCCGGGCCCGCTATTTGAAGACCTCCTGAAGATCAGATCGTTGCGCACGCTACTGACCCGCCCGCCCACCAAACCCCTCGCTACTCACGTGGGCAGAAGCGTTCACCATCGTGGTCCTGCCCGCCGCCCATACTGCTTCGCTGGTTCGCGGCAGACGCCCGGGAAGGGGAGCGCTCCACTAAGACTTCAGCGGCTCCATGTCTGTCCCTGAGGCGGTGCTCGAGTTGGCAGTGGTGGTGGCTCTGTTGACTGTCGTTCCAGATCTCGACGCCACTCTCGTTCGTCGACTGCCCTCTCACGCTCCCGAGCCATCGCTTTCGCTGCCGCCTTCGGTGTTCAAGCAGGACCGACGGGGTCGCGGGCGGAGTCTTGATGCTGTTCGGACAGAAAGCCGCGTCCCTCAGACGCGTCTGACGCCAGTCTTCACGGCCCAATCAAGCGGCGGGCCGCGCCGGGGCTAGCGCTTCGGAGCCGGCCCTGTCGATGCCCGAGCCACCAGCTCGGCGCGGGTCTCCGGCGGCATCGAGGGAGCAGCAGCGCCTTCGGCGGCGCTCAGGGCGAGCGCGGCGATGTACCGGCCGAGCCCGGCAGTGTCGACACGGACTGTCGAAAGCTGCGGCTCGAGGATGGCGGCGACGGGCGCGTCGTCATGACCGACCACGGACAGGTCCTGTGGCACGTCGAGTCGACGTCTCAGTGCCGCGCCCACCAAGGCGACGGCGACATCATCGTTGTAGGCGGCGACGGCAGTGATGCCTCTTCGAAGCATCTCGTCCAGGGCACTTTCAGCGGAACCCGGGTCGAGACTGACCGAGAGGGTGAGCGGCGGGGCCAGTTGCAGAACCTTCGCGGCCCCTTCCGCTCGCGCTCGCCGGGTGGCGACCAGATCGGCGATCCGTGAGTCAGCAGATTCGGCGAATGCGACCCTGCGATGCCCGAGGCTCTCGAGGTGCGTCATCTGGAGCAGTGGACCCTCCTCGGGGTACTCCTCCGCACCGAGGTCGTCCGGGTTCGGGACGATCGCCGGAATGCCGGCGGCGCGCAGCGAGGCGATCTGCTCACTTGTGAAGCGTCCGGTGACCGAGAGCACCACGTCGGGCGCCAGAGTCTCCCAGAGCGGTCGCGCCTGTCCCGTGGGATGCGCCGTGTAGGTGATGAAGCTGTAGCCCGCTTCGTCGAGAACGAGCGACGCCTCTTCCAGGTGCCGCCGCAGGCTGAAATCGAGTGGCCAATCGGGGAGAACGGCCAGGACGATGCGGCTGCGCCCGCTCGCCAAGGCTCGCGCGGCTGTGTGCGGGCGGTAGCCGAGTCGCCGCGCCTCGTCCAGCACCCGCTTCTTCGTCTGCTCCGAGATCGTCTGACCGGCCGTCTCGTTGAGCACGAAGCCCACCGTCGCTCGCGAGACTCCGAGAGACCGCGCGATGTCGGCCGCAGTGACGCGTCGGTGCGAGAGATCTGATCGAGCCACCGTGCTCGTCCTCCATCCTCACGCAGCGGCTACTTGCGCGTGCTAGTTGCCAACGCTAGCATCGCCTCCATTGCTAGCCCGCGCTAGTTCGCCTTCGACAATGGAGTCCCCTTGAGCACTCGCGACGACAACTTCCACGTCACGCCTCCAGCTACTGCTTTCCCCATCGCCAGTTCCACGACCGAGGAGCCGCCGAATGGAGGTCGGGTCGCCGAGACCCCCGAGGTCCCGAAAGTGGGGGCTCGCTACATCTGGCTGATGGTTCTCGCTCAGTTCGGTGTGTTCGTGGCGTTCATCACACCGCTGGCGATCTCCCTGGCGATCCGCGTGCAGGAACTGGCACCGGGCCACGAGGAGTACCTCGGTTACATCACCGGCGCCGGCGCGTTCGTGGTGATGCTCACGAGCCCCTTCTTCGGCGTCTTCAGCGACCGCACCCGTACGCGGATCGGCCGGCGGCGCCCCTGGATGATCGCGGGGATGTTCGTCGGCGTCATCTCGCTGTTCGTGATGGCACTCGCCCCCACGGTGCCCGTTCTCGGGCTCGGCTGGATCCTCGCGCAGCTCGGTTGGGGTCAGGTGCTCAGTAATCTCCAGATCTCGACCGCCGACCGGCTGCCGGAGTCCCAGCGTGGCAAGGTCGCCGGCCTCACCGGCTTCGCCACTCAGATCGCGCCGGTCTTCGGCGTGATCATCGCCGGATCGTTCACGACGCAGAACGTCCTCCTGTTCATCCTCCCGGGCATCGTCGGAGTGGTGTTCGTGACGCTGTTCGTCACGCTGGTTCACGAGGACGACAGCCGAGGAAACACCTTCGGAGACAAGCTGAACGCGGTCACGCTGCTCGGTAAGTACCTCTACAACCCCCGCCGATACCCCGACTTCTCGTGGAACTGGCTCGGGCGCTTCCTCTTCTACTTCGGTCTCACCCTGAACACGACGTTCACTGCGTTCTTCTTCGCCTCGAAGCTGGGCGTCGCCGTCACCGACGTCGCCGGACTCATCGGCACCCTCGGAGCGGTCGGCATCCTCGCGGTGACGGTCGGCGCGATCGGTGGCGGGTTCCTCTCCGACCGCCTGCGGCGCCGCCGACTCTTCGTGCTCGCCGGCGGGGCCGTGTTCGCCGCAGGAGCGGTCCTCATGGCCTTCGCCCCCGACCTGCCGCTGCTGTTCGTCGGTTCGCTCCTCACGTCCGTCGGGATCGGTGCGTTCTCGGCCGTGGACCAGGCGCTCCTGCTCGACGTGCTTCCTGAGCGCGACACCGACGCGGGCCGCTTCATGGGCATCACCGGCTTCGCAACCTCCATTCCGCAGGCCGTCGCGCCTCTCATCGCTCCGCTGTTCCTGGCGATCGGCGCTGTCGGCGACGCGAAGAACTACACCCTGCTGTACGTCGTCGCGGCCGCGATCACACTGCTGGGCGGCCTCGTCGTCCTCCGCATCAAGTCCGTCCGCTGACAGTCGTCGGCTCAATTCGCTCGAATCTCCGAGAGGTATCTCAAGTGGCAGCAACCACGTGGCGCGCGTCCTTCATCAGTGCTTCCGAGCCCGCGCAGGAAGGCGACCCGGCGGTCTACTTCCGGCGCAAGTTCCAGACGGAGGGGGACGTGCGCCGCGCGGTCCTGCAGGTCACCGCACTGGGCATCGTCGAAACTCATCTCAACGGCGCCCGCCTCGGCGAGGACGTCCTCGCTCCCGGCTGGACCTCCTACCGCCACCGCCTCAACGTGACGACTCACGACGTGACCGCGTTGCTGAGGAACGGGGAGAACGTCCTCGGTGCCGTCGTCGGCGAGGGCTGGGCAGTCGGACGACTCGGGTGGGAGAACAAGCGCCAGCACTACAGCGACCGACCCGCGCTGTTCCTGCAGCTCCAGCTCGAGTACGACGACCGCACCGAGATCATCGGCTCCGACGAGAAGTTCTCCGTGGGTGCCGGTGCGGTCCGAGGCAACAGCATCTACGACGGCGAGACCTTCGACGCACGGCTGGAACCGACCGGCTGGACTCAGCCGGGATTCGACGCGGCCGGCTGGAGCGCCGCACAGCTGTTCGACTGGAACCTCGACGCCCTCATCGAACCGTCCGGTCCCGCCATCCGGCGAATCGAGGAACTCGCACCCGTCGAGATCCTCACGAATGCGGCAGGCAACCCGATCGTCGACTTCGGGCAGAACATCTCCGGGTGGGTGCGGCTCACCGTGACAGGCGATACCGGCCGCACCGTGACCCTGCGACACGCGGAACTGCTGAACCCGGCGGGTGAGCTGGAGGTCGAGACCAACCGCACTGCCGCTGCCACCGACCGTTACACCTTGCGCGGCGGCGGGGAGGAGACCTGGGAGCCGCGGTTCACCTTCCACGGGTTCCGCTACGTGGAGGTCGACGGCTGGCCGGGCGAGCTCACCATTGACGCACTCCGCGCCGTCGTAGTGCACAGCGAGATGCGGCGTACCGGTTGGTTCGAGACCTCGGACCCGCTCATCAACCGTCTCCACGAGAACAGCGTGTGGTCGATGCGGGGCAACTTCGTCGGCGTTCCGACGGACTGCCCGCAACGCGACGAGCGCCTCGGCTGGACCGGTGACATCAATGCGTTCGCGCCGACCGCGAGCTTCCTCTACGACGTCCGAGGAGTTCTCGGCTCCTGGCTCGAGGATCTGCACGTCGAGCAGAAGGAGAAGGGCTTCGTGCCCTGGGTCGTCCCCGACATCCTTCCCAACCCGTCCTCTCCTACGGCCCTCTGGAGCGACGTGGCGGTCAGTCTCCCGTGGGCGATGTACCGCGAGTACGGCGACCTCGAGATCCTCCGGCACAGCTACGACTCGATGGCCACGTTCATCCGGCAGGTCGCGGGATTGCTCGACGAGAACGGACTCTGGAGCTCGGGCTTCCAGTACGGCGACTGGCTCGACCCCGACGCCCCCGTCGACAATCCGGCCGGCGGCAAGACGGATCGGCATCTCGTCGCGTCCGCCTACCTGTGCAAGACCACAGCTGAGATGGCGGAGACCGCCGAGCTCCTCGGCAAGCGTGACGACGGCGTCGAGTTCCGTGCACTCGCGGATCGAGTCCGACTGGCGTTCCTCGATGAATACGTGAGCCCGAACGGCCGCGTCGTGAACGAGTCCGCAACCGCGTACGCGCTTGCCATCACCTTCGGGATCCTCAGCGAGCAGCAGCGCCGGACCGCCGGAGCGCGGCTCGCCGCGCTCGTCGCGAAGGCCGGTTACAAGATCTCCACCGGATTCGCCGGAACACCGCTGCTGACGGATGCCCTCAGCAGCACCGGTCACCTCGACGAGGCGTATCTGCTGCTGATGCAGAAGGAGCGCCCTAGCTTCCTCTACCCGGTGACCATGGGGGCGACGACGATCTGGGAGCGCTGGGACTCGGTGCTCCCCGACGGCACCCTCAACTCGACCGGCATGACCTCGCTCAATCACTACGCGCTCGGCGCCGTCTCGGACTGGCTGCACCGCGTCGTTGGCGGGCTGTCGGCCCTCGAGCCCGGCTACCGTCGCATCCGAATCGCCCCGAAGCCCGGCGGTGGCCTCACCTACGCCCGCGTCGCTCACGACACCGTCCATGGACGAGCCGAGGTGACCTGGCGCCTCGACGGCGGGGAGATGCGGCTCGACGTCCTGGTGCCCGACGGCGTCACGGCCGTCGTCGAACTGCCGTTGCATCCTGAAGGACGTATCGAAGAGGCGGGTGCGGGCACGCATTCGTGGCACTACGAAGTGCCCGAGCTCGAACGACCCCAGTACACGATGGACACGCCGCTTGCGACGCTGGCTGACGATCCCGCCGTCTGGCAGCAGATCACGGACGTGTTCCAGACGCACTTCCCCGGTATCCCACTGGACGGCAAGTCACCGGAGGCGGCAGCGATGTCCCTCGCCGTCGTCATGCAGTACATCCCGGGAGCGCCGCCGACGCTCGAGGATGACTTCCGCCGCGCACTGACCCTCGAAGAGGCCCGCTGATGACGAACTTCGACCCGTCCACGCTGACCCTCGAGCAGAAGGCGTCCCTGTTGTCAGGTCGCGACTTCTGGTCGACGAAATCGGTCGAGGACGAGGGCATCCCCTCGATCGTGCTCACCGACGGACCCCACGGGGTCCGCCTGCAGGAAGGGGAAGCGGACCACCTCGGCATCAACGAAAGCGTTCCCGCGACGTGCTTCCCGCCGGCGGTCGCGGTCGGATCCTCCTGGGACCCCGAGGTGGCACAGGAGGTCGGTGCAGCCGTAGGACGCGAGGCGCGAGCGCTCGGCGTCAGCGTGCTCCTCGGCCCCGGAGTCAACATCAAGCGCTCCCCCCTCTGCGGGCGGAACTTCGAGTACTACAGCGAGGATCCGCTGCTGTCCGGTGCCCTCGGGGCAGCTCACGTGCGGGGCCAGCAGGGCGCCGGCGTCGGGGCCTCGGTGAAGCACTTCGCCGCGAACAACCAGGAGACCGAGCGGATGCGCGTCAGCGCCGACGTCGACGACCGAACCCTCCGCGAGATCTATCTCCCGGCGTTCGAGCGAATCGTGACCGAGGCGAATCCGGCCACCGTCATGTGCTCGTACAACAAGATCAACGGCGTCTACTCCTCAGAGAACCGCTGGCTCCTCACCGACCTGCTCCGCGGCGAGTGGGGCTTCGCGGGCGCCGTCGTGTCGGACTGGGGTGCCGTCAGCGACCGCGTCGCGGCCCTCGCGGCGGGGCTCGACCTGGAGATGCCCGGCTCCGGCGGAGGCACGGACCAGCAGATCATCGACGCGGTGCGCTCCGGAGCGCTCGACGAAACAGTCGTCGACGAAGCCGTCCGCCGAGTCGTCGCCCTCACCGCGCTCGCGCCGAAGAACGACCACACCTTCGATGCAGACGCTCATCACGCCCTCGCCCGCCGCCTCGCCACGGAGAGCGCCGTGCTGCTCAAGAACGACGCGGGAGTGCTTCCCCTGGAGGGCGTCGGGGCGACGATCGCTGTGCTGGGCGAGTTCGCCGAGAAGCCCCGCTTCCAAGGAGGAGGCAGCTCCCACATCCGGCCGACCCGCGTCGACGTGCCT
Organism: Desertivibrio insolitus; assembly: GCF_017355965.1. GTDB lineage: Bacteria > Actinomycetota > Actinomycetes > Actinomycetales > Microbacteriaceae > JAFIQW01. Next base: position 248,155 of record NZ_JAFIQW010000003.1, on the reverse strand, counting down.
CTCGACGCCATCAAGGCACACGCGCAAGCACGGAACATCGAGGTGGTCTACGCGCCTGGATTCTCCATCGACGACCGCGGTGATCAGGACGCGCTCCGCGCTGAAGCCGCAAAGGCGGCCGCCGGAGCCGACGTGACGGTGATCTTCGCCGGCCTCGGGGAGAAGGACGAGTCCGAGGGCTTCGACCGTTCCGACATCGCCCTTCCCGCGGCGCAGGTCGCCCTCATCCGCGAGGTCGCCCAGGTGGCACCGCGAACGGTCGTCGTACTCAGCAACGGTGGCGTCGTCTCGCTCGAGGGCTGGCATGACGACGTCGATGCGATTCTCGAGGGGTTCCTGCTCGGGCAGGCCGGAGGCACGGCCCTGGCGGACATCCTGTTCGGAATCGCCGAGCCCGGCGGCCGTCTCGCTGAGACGATCCCGCTTCGTCTGCAGGACGTGCCGAGCTACCTGAACTTCCCGGGCGAGCAGGGTCACGTCCGGTACGGCGAAGGTGTCATGGTCGGCTACCGGGGCTACTCGACCGTCGGCACCGACGTGCGCTACCCGTTCGGCCACGGCCTCGGCTACACGACGTTCGACAGCCGGGATTTCTCCGCCGAGATCACTGGCGACGACACCGCGAGGGTGACCGTCACCGTGACGAACACCGGTTCGCGCGCGGGCAAGCACGTCGTCCAGATCTATGTGGCGACACAGGCGGGACCGGTGCGCCGCCCGGCGAGAGAGCTGCGGGCGTTCAAGAAGGTCGCGCTCGAGGCGGGAGAGAGCCGGGTCGTCGAACTGTCTCTCCATCGCCGTTCGTTCGCGTACTGGGACGTAGAGCTGCAGCGCTGGGTAGTCGCCCCGGGTGAGTACCGGGTCCAGCTCGGTCAGGACGCCGCCACCGTCCTCGCCGAAGTTGCGGTGCAGATCGTCGGGGACGTGATCATCCCTGAGCTCTCCTTCGACTCGACCGTCGGGGACTGGTTCGCGCACCCGATCGCAGGACCGGCCCTCATGCAGGGGATGACGGCGGCGATGAGCGAGGAGCAGCGCGCACAGGCGGCCGACCAGCAGGAGCAGCTGCGGATGGTCGAGTCGATGCCGATGAAGCAGTTCCTCGGTTTCCTGGGCGGAGCGATCCCGATCGAGGCATTGGAGCAGCTCATCGAGGCGAGCAAGGCCCCGAGGACCGTCGGGTGAGCACCGCCACGACGACGCTTCGCGCAGCGTTTCACGGTGGCGACGCGGATCGGCTGCGGGGGCGTCTGAGTGACTGAGAAGAAGCGTGTGTTCCTCACCGGTGCCGCCGGCAACTGGGGGCGCTACATCCTCCGCGAGTTCGCCGAGCGCGCCGACGAGTTCGACGTCGTGGCACTCGTGCTGCCGACGGGGAAGGACATCGCGGCGATCCGCGCGTTCGAAGGCATGCCGAACCTGCAGGTGCGGTTCGGCGACTTGACGGACTACGCCGCGGTCGAGGCGTGCGTGAAGGGCGCAGACTACGTGCTGCACGTGGGAGCGGTGGTCTCGCCCTTCGCGGACGAGCACCCCGAACTCGCCCATCGGGTGAACGTGGGCAGCATGCGGAACATCATCCGCGCGGTACATGCCCAGCCCGACCCCTCCGCGGTCGCCGTGGTCGGCATCGGCACGATCGCCGAAACGGGCGACCGCAATCCGCCCCACCACTGGGGTCGAGTGGGGGATCCGCTCCGCGTCGCCAGGTACGACGAATACGGGCAGAGCAAGATCATCGCCGAGAAAGCGCTCGTCGACTCCGGGCTGCCGAAGTGGGCGTGGCTCCGGCAGACCGGCATCTTCCACCCGGGCGTGCTCGAGATCCGCGACCCGATCATGACTCACTCGCCCTTCGGCGGCGTCATGGAATGGGTGTCCGTCGAGGACGCGGCCCGCCTCATGGTGAACGTCTGCGGCAACGACGTGCCCGACGAGTTCTGGGGCGGCATCTACAACATCGGCGGTGGCGAGAGGTGGCGCCTCACCAACTGGGAGCTGCAGCTGCGCATCTCCGGGGCGCTCGGCGTCAAGGACGTGAAGCGCTGGTACGACCGCAACTGGTTCGCGACCCGGAACTTCCACGGCCAGTGGTACACCGACTCCGACCGCCTCGAGGAGCTCGTGCCGTTCCGGCAGGACACCCCCGACGCTGCCCTCGAACGCGCGGTCCGCGCGAACCCGGCGCTCCGCGCGGCCGGGCGCGTACCCGCGTGGATCGTCAAGAACCTCGTGCTCAAGCCGCTCACCCTCAAGCCTCGCGGCACGATGTCCTTCATCCGCGACGGTGACGAGGAGAAGATCGCGGCATACTTCGGGTCTCTTGACGAATGGCAGGCCATCGGAGACTGGTCGACGTTCTGGCCGCCCCGGCCCGAGAGAACTCCGTCCCTCCTCGATCACGGCTATGACGAGAGCAAGCAGCAGAGCGAGTGGACGCTGAACGACATGGCGGATGCCGCGCGGTTCCGAGGCGGTCGAGTGCTGTCCGACCGCATGCGCGTCGGTGACATCGCCACGCCCCTCGATTGGGCCTGCGCCCAGGGGCACGTCTTCAAAGGAAGTCCTCGCCTTGTGCTGACCGGAGGACATTGGTGCCCGGAGTGCGTCCGTGACACCGCCGCGTACGCTCAGCAGGCTGAGAGCAGCCCATTCCTCGCACAGCTCGAGGCGGCGCTGCCTGTCGGCACTCGGGTGCCCTAGGCCGTCGGTCACGCACCCCAGTCGGAACGATCGCGAGGTTTTCCCAAGGCGGCCGCCCGACCGTGGAGGCATGACCGCGAGTACTGCCGCTTCGGCCACCCAAGACAAGGGGCTGCTGACGCCGACCGGGCGCCGGAGCCTGCTGAAGCCCGCCCGCCGGGCGGAGCGTAGAGAGGCCGATCAGCTGGCGAAGAGGAAGCGTCGCCAACTGCGGCGAGCCGCCGCCCGGTCGCTCGGGGCGACGGCCCTCGCCGTGGGCCTCACCGTGCTGCTCAGCGTGCCCTCTGCACCTGCGGTGAGCGCAGGAGGTGCAGCTGTGGGGAAGCTGGCTCCGGCAGCGCTCTGGATGCCGACTCTGACGGTCGCCACGCGGGCGACGGACGCCGCGGCCGAGACTCCGCCGGTGCCGGAGGGTGACGGGCTGGTCGGCGACGGAACGGGAGGACCCGTCACCGTCGACGAGCTTCTGAACGCCACGCAGTATCCCGTGCGATGGCCCTTCGACGGCCCCGTACGGGTCTCGAGCGACTTCGGTCCCCGGGTGGCGCCGTGCGCCGGCTGCTCGAGCTTCCACCGGGGCACCGACTTCGTGCCGGGCGATGGCGCCCCCGTCTACGCGATCGCCGACGGGGTCGTTCGAGTGGTCAGTGACAAGGGCGGACTCGGCGTGCACGTGGTGATCGAGCACGTGATCGACTCTCAGATGATCACCAGCACCTATGCGCACATGCAGACCGGGTCCGTCCCGCTCGTGGTGGGTCAGACCGTCGAGGTCGGCGACGTCGTGGGCCGCGTGGGCAACACGGGAAACTCGACCGGCCCGCACCTGCACTTCGAGCTGCACCTGAACGGCATCGAGGCCATCGACGCCTACGCCTGGCTCACGAAGTACGCCGGCTCCGCTCTGGGAGGGGGCGCCGGAACGGTTGTGGGGCATCACTCCCATGACCACGGCGCTGCTGCTCCGAGGTCGGGGGCGGGCTCTTCGGGAGCCGACGCACCTGCCTCCGACTGGACCCTCGACACGCAGCGCACGACCGCACCCGGGTACGAGAACGGCGCACCGCCTGCTGCGGGGCCCACTCCTGCTTCCGGCGCCACGGGTCCAGTACCCGGTCGCACGCCCGGACCGAGCCCGACGCCTGATCCGAGCCCGACGCCGAAACCCACTCCGACGCCCGAGCCGACGCCGACCCCCACGCCCAGCCCGAGCCCGACGCCGACGCCGACGCCCCAGCCAACGCCGACCCCGAGCCCGACGCCCAGCCCCAGCCCGACGCCGGAGCCGAGCCCGAGCCCGACGCCGGAGCCCACGCCGACGCCGACGCCGACGCCCCAGCCAGCCCCGACGCCGACGCCCGAGCCGACTCCCGAGCCGACTCCGGAGCCCGCCCCGGCCCCTGAGCCGACCGCGACGCCGGAGCCCAGCCCCGCCCCCGCGCCGAGCCCGACTCCCGAGGCCTCACCCGCATCAGAAGCGAGCCCGACGGCGGAGCCGAGTCCGGCCCCCGAGCCGAGCCCAGCCGCCGGCTGACCGCCCACGCGAGACGCCCCGATCCCTCCTTGCAGGGTCGGGGCGTCCTCGTTGTTCCGAGGCTCCGAGCGATTGGAGCGATTGGAGCGATTGGAGCGATTGAAGCGGCGGGAGCGCAGCTCTTGTCGAAATGCGCGGTTACTACTGGCCACACCGGCAACGGGTGCGCACGAAGCGATCCGGATTGGGACATCGCGGCGTCGCACATCACCGCCGCGCCGACCGACCCCCGACCGCGGTGAGGAAGGCGGCGACGACCGCGCACAGCGTGGCGAGTTGCAGAGGGATGAGCGCGGCGACGATCACTCCGGTGACGAGGGCGATCAGCGACGACACCAATGCCCCTCGCGTCCGTGACCACAGCAGCGTGACGGTCACGTACGAGGTGCAAAACGCCACGGTGATCAGGCCGGGCAACGTCGCGGGAATGAAGACCAGTACTGGCCCTGCCACGAGGGCGCCCAGGATGGTGCCGGCGAGGGTCCCGAAGAGAACGCCGCGGCCTCGCCCCGGTCGTTCCTCCGGCCGCTCCCTCATCTCGCTCGGACGCTACCAGTCTCACTTGGCAGCGAACCGTCTCCATCGAGGAGATTGGAGAGGTCGCGCAATCGTTCCGATTGGGCAATGCGCGGCGCCACTGTCGCCGCGCTCGTAGCGGGATGGAGCGATTCCACCTCACCCCCGAGCTCCCCGCACCCGCGCGATCGTCTCCGCCGCCACGCGCTCCGGCGCGAGTTCCGGCAGCCAGTGCGTCTCGTCGAGTTCGACAAACCGGTAGCCGGCGGCCACCTGCCGCTCCGTCAGCTCCGCAGCATGCCGGCCCAACGCGAAGTCCCGCTTTCCCCACACGTACGTCGTCGGCACTCTGACGGGGCGACCGGCGGCACCGCGGTCCCGGCGGTCCGGCAGTGCCATCCCCCGGTACCAGTTCAGGGCACCGGTCAGGGCGCCCGGCTCCTGCAGCAATCGCTCGTACTCCGTGGCGTGGGACGCAGGCAGCCCGGATGCCTCGAGCATCCGCGTCATCCGACCGCGCAGCGCCGCTTCGGGCAGCCGTGGCAGCTGGAAGAAGCCCATGTAGGCGGAGCGGAGCAGCTGGGCCGACCGCGGCAGCGACGCGAGCATCGCCCGTGGATGCGGCGTCGACAGCACGGTCATGCTCGCCAGCCGGGCCGGTGCGACCGCGGCGAGGTGCCACGCGACGAAGCCGCCCCAGTCGTGCCCGACGAGGTGCACCGGCGCGGCACCGACGGCGTCGATCAGGCCGAGCACATCGCGGGAGACCTCGGCGGCTCGGTAGTCGCTCCGCCTCGGCGGCCTGGCCTCCCGCGAATAGCCCCGCTGATCGAAGGCGAGGGTGCGGAGGCCTGCGTCGTGCAGCAGGGGTGCGACCGACGACCAGGTCTGACGGGAGCCGGGGAAGCCGTGCAGGAGCACGACCACCGGGCCGTCGAGCGGCCCGCCGTCGGTCACGTCGAAGCGCAGTCCGGAGCGGGTGAACGAAGCGATACGGTCGGCGGGCACGTCCCGATCGTCCGAGGCGCACCTGGGCGTTCGCCGCCCGGCCGCACCCCGGCGGCGTGCAGGAGGCCGCGAGTAGACTGTCGCAGCGCTCGCGCCCGCAGCGCCCGAACGGAAGGGGATGGTCGAGTGCCGATCTCCCTCCCCACCGCTTCCGCGCGGTCCGCGTACTGGCGCGTGCTCGCCGTGCGCGCCGCGGCCGCTCTCGCGCTCGCCCTCGTCATCACGTTCTCGCAGGACCACTCCGCGCGGCTCGGGCTCGTGACTTTCGGCGTGTTCGCCGTGGCATCCGGGGCCCTGACGCTCTGGCTGACGCTGCGCTCGGGACTTCGCCGGTCGACCGCCACCCTGCTGCTCGTGCAGGCCGTCGTCGGGATCGTGAGCGGCGCCCTCGCCCTGCTGTTCGCCGACGCCGGCACGGGGGTCTTCCTCGCGATCGTCACCGCCTACGCGTTGATCGCCGGGGCCCTGGAACTCGTCGCGGGACTGCGCGAGCGACGCACGTCAGCGCTGTCCCGAGAGTGGATCGGCGCGGGCGCGCTCACGGTCCTGCTCGCGGTGGCCCTGCTGCTGCTGCCGCCGGATCTCGCACAGGACTTCAGCGGACCCGACGGGGTCGCCCGCCAGCTCACCGCCGCCATCGTGGGCGTCGGGCTGCTCGGCGCGTGGGCCGCCATCGTGGGCGTGTACTCGGCGATCGGCGCGCTCAGTGTGCGCGGGGCGCGGAAGCATCCGGTCGAACGAGCAGGAGGAGCATCATGAGCGAGCCACGCCGTCGGGACAAGACCCGGCCTCTCGAGCTCGTCGGGCTCAGCGCCATCTTCGGTGTGTTCACCGGCTTCGTCGTCACGGTGGTCACGCGCGACCTCGTGCTCGGCATCATCTTCGGCGGCGTCGCCTTCATCGTCGCGCTCGTGATCTTCGCGATGCTCGCCCTCGCCGTGCGCGGCGACACCGACGGCCGCACGCACCTGTACGAGGACCCCTCCGACGGACCGGACGGCCCGCGCGCTCACTGACCCGGCTCGCCCGCCTGGCGCTCGCGGAACGCGACCATGTTCATGCGGTTGCCGCAGCGCACGCTGCAGTAGCGCTTCGACCCGTTGCGCGACAGGTCGACGAGCAGCCCCTCGCAGTCGTCGGCCGCGCACACTCTGAGCCGGCCCATTTCGTCGGTGCGCAGCACGTCGACGAGAGCGAGCGCGATCTCCACCCGCATGCGCTCGGCGAGCGGGGCATCCGACTCGGTCGCGTGCAGGTGCCAGTCGAAGTCGTCGTGCCGCACGAGCTGCGGCAGGGCTTTGCCCTCGACGAGCATCCGGTTCACCTCCACGACGGCGTCGTCGCGCTCGAGGCGCCAGATCCGCCGCACGAGGTCGCGCGTCGCGGTTACCTCGGCGAGCTCGGCGGCGTCGTTGTCGCGCCGTCCCGTGTAGCGGTGCTCGTCGAGCAGCTCGGTGAGGCGCTCGGGCTTCGCGAGCTCGTCCTCGCCCGTGCGGGAGGCGGACGGGTCGGTGTTGGCGAGCGCCACGATGAACTCCAGCGTCACCTCCGTGTCAGGGGCGAAATGCAATTTGACTCCTTATCGCGCTGACTCTACCGTCAGGAGCGTAACCGTTTCGTGCTCCTGACAGGAGGTGTGCCGTGCGCTCGAAGACCACCACGGGTTTGCTCGTCGCCGTGTCCGCGTCGCTGGCGTTCGGCCTCTCCGGAACCCTCGCGAAGCCGCTGCTCGAGATCGGCTGGAGCCCTGCCGCCGCCGTCACGGCCCGCTCGATCATCGGCGGCGCCGCGCTCGCCGTGCCGGCCCTCATCGCTCTGCGCGGGCGCTGGTCGCTCGTGTGGCAGGGGCGCACGCGCATCCTCCTCATGGCGCTCGTCGGCGTCGCCGCGACGCAGTTGGCGTACTACGCCGCCGTCCAGCGCATCCCCGTGAGCACCGCGATCCTCGTCGAGTACGTCGCGCCGGTGCTGCTGGTGCTGCTCGGCTGGGCGACGACGCGACGGATGCCGCGGGCGCTCGTGCTCGGCGGATCGGTCGTCGCCATGGTCGGCCTCTCCCTCGTCGTCTCCCCCGCGGGTGGCGCCCTCGACGTGCTCGGACTGACCTTCGCCGCGATCGCCGCCGTCGGCTGCGCGGTCTACTACCTCGTCGCGGGGCGCCCGAGCGAGGGGCTGCCGCCGGTCGTGCTCGCCTCCGCCGGGCTGCTCATCGGCGGCATCGCGCTCGGGGTGGTCGGTCTCACCGGGCTCGTGCCGTTCACGGTCGCGTTCGGCGACGTCGACGTCGCGGGCGCCGCGCTCCCCTGGTGGATCCCGTTACTCGTGCTCGGCGTGCTCTCGACCGGCTTCGCGTACGCGGCGAGCATCGCCGGCTCCGAGCTGCTCGGCTCGCAGCTCGCGTCGTTCGCGGGGCTGCTCGAGGTGGTCGCCGCCGCGCTCTACAGCTGGCTGCTGCTCGGCGAGGCGCTCACCCCCGCGCAGGCACTCGGCGGACTGCTGATCCTGGTCGGCATCGCCCTCGTGAAGTGGGAGCCGCGGCCGAGGCCGGCACTCCTCGAACCCGAGGTGCCGGCACTCGACCCCGAGGATCAGACGGATGTCTCCGGACGCGCGATCGCGTCGACCAGCTGAGCGGCGAGGCCCGCGTACCCGGCGGGCGTCAGCGCCGTGAGGCGCTGCTTGGCAGCATCCGAGATGTCGAGTCCGTCGATGAACTCGGCGAGTTCGGCCGCTCCGACACGGCGCCCGCGCGTGAGGTCCTTGAGCACCGCGTAGGGGTCCGCGATCGAGCTCGTGCCCGCGGTCACCTCGGCCCGGATGACGGTCTGGATGGCCTCGGCGAGCACCTCCCAGTTGGTGTCGAGGTCGGCCTGCAGCATCTCCTGCGACAGCGCGACCTCGCCGAGCCCACGGGTGATGTTGTCGATCGCGAGCAGCGAGTGGCCGAGGGCGACGCCGATGTTGCGCTGCGTCGTCGAGTCGGTGAGGTCGCGCTGCAGGCGCGAGGTGACGAGGGTCGCGGCGAGGCTGTCGAGCAGCGCCGACGCGAGCTCGAGGTTCGCCTCGGCGTTCTCGAACCGGATCGGGTTGATCTTGTGCGGCATCGTCGACGAGCCCGTGGCACCCGGCTGCGGGATCTGGGTGAAGTAGCCCATCGAGATGTAGGTCCACATATCGGTGCACAGGTTGTGCAGTACGCGGCCCAGGTGGCTGATGCGCTGGTACAGCCCGGCCTGCCAGTCGTGCGGCTCGATCTGCGTCGTCAGCGGCGTCCAGACCAGGCCGAGCGACTCGACGAACTCACGCGAGATCGCGGGCCAGTCCTGGGTGGGATCGGCGGCGACGTGCGCGGCGAACGTGCCGGTCGCGCCGCTGAACTTGCCGACGTACTCCGTCTCCTCGATCTGCTTCGTCAGCCGCTCGAGGCGGTGGACGAAGACCGCGAACTCCTTGCCCATCGTGGTGGGCGTCGCGGGCTGCCCGTGCGTGTGGGCGAGCATGACGGCCTCGCGGTGCTCGATCGCCATCGAGCGGAGCTTCTCGAGCAGCGTGTGCAGGCGCGGCAGCCACACGGAGCGCACGGCCGCGCTGACAGTGAGGGCGTAGGAGAGGTTGTTGATGTCCTCGCTCGTGCAGGCGAAGTGCGTGAGCTCGGCGATCGCCGAGAGTCCGAGCTCGTCGAGCTTGGCGCGCACGAGGTACTCGACGGCCTTGACGTCGTGGCGCGTCCGCGCCTCGATCGTGGCGAGCTCGTCGATCTCTTTCTGCCCGAAGTCGGCGACCAGGGCGCGCAGCGCGCGGGCCTGGTCCTCGCTCAGCGGCGACGAGCCGAAGAGGCCGTGACCGGTGAGGTAGAGGAGCCACTCGACCTCGACGTGCACGCGGGCACGGTTGAGGCCGGCCTCGGAGAGGTGCTCCCCGAGCTCGGCGACCGCCGGGCGGTAGCGGCCGTCGAGCGGACTGATGGGCTGGTCGGGCAGCGTCATGCGGCTCCCTGTCGTAGTGCGGGTCGGATCTGGGCGAACAGCGCGCGGGCCGAGTGCTCGATCTGGGCGAGCGTGTGGTCGAACATCGCATCATCCGAGTAGTACGGGTCGGCGACGTCGAGCCCGGCGCGGTCGGGGTCGAAGGCGGTGAGCAGGTGCACCTTCGCGCGCTCCTGCTCGGTGGGCGCCCACGCCCGCAGCACGCGTTCGTGCGAGCGGTCGAGGGCGATGACGAGGTCGAGGTCGGCGAACCACGACGGCTCGAACTGCTTCGCGCGGTGCGCGGACCCGTCGTAGTCGCGGCGGATGAGGGCGGTGAGCGTGCGGGGGTCGGCGCGCTCGCCCACGTGCCAGTCGCCGGTGCCCGCGCTCGTCACCTCGACGGAGTCCTCGAACCCCTCCTCGCGAGCGATGGCGCGGAAGACGGTCTCGGCCATCGGCGAGCGGCAGATGTTGCCGGTGCAGACGAAGCAGATGCGGAAACGGGCGCGCTCGTCGCCGGTCCCGTCGAAGTCCACCCCGCGATTCTGTCGCAGATCCCCTCTCCTTCCCAGTCGGGATCTCGGCGGCGGTCTTCACCGACCGCCTATCGGCCGCCCGTCGGCGGGGGTCCCGGACGAGCATGGAACGGTGGCAGGAACCGGGGGGATCACCGATGGACTCGTGGCGGGAGCGCGCCGGGCCGTGGTCGACGACCTCGCCGCGCAGGCGACACTGCTCGCCCGGGTCGTGACCGCGCTCGACCGCGCGGTGCTGTCGACGCCGGCCGTGCCGTCGACCTGGCAGGGCGCCGCCGCGCGGGCGTTCGCGACGCGACGCGACGAGCTGGCCCGCCGGCTGCTGCTCGCCGAGGAGCGGGCGGATGACGCGCGCGGCGCCACGCTCGCCGGCCGAACCGTCCTGGGCGGCTGATGGCGGCCCCGGGCGACATCACGGTCACGACGGGCGGCGTCTCGGTCGTGACCGACGACCTGCTGCACGTCGCCACGCAGCTCGACAAGGTGGAGTCGGCGGTGCTGGAGGCGCTCGCCGCGACCCGCACGGCGCAGCTCGAGGTCTCCCCCGCGCGGCTGCGGTTCGTCGACGCCCCCGCCACCGCATTCGCCGCCGAGGCCGGGCTCGCCGAGCTGCTCGTCACGCTGCCCGGCCTCGCCGTCGAGGCCGCCGAGCTCGCGCAGGGCGTGCGGATCGCGGCGGAGCAGTACGACTTCGCCGAGGTGTCCGCCCACGACGCCGCGTGGACGCTCACCGCGCTCGCCGCGTGGCTCGTGAGCCGCCCCGCCGCAGGCGCGAACGCCGTCGTCGACCGGATGGGACTGCCGGTGCCGGTGCCGCCCGAGCTGAGGGGACTGCTCGAGCGGGCGGGTCTCGCGGTGCCCCCGGCCATGGCGCCTGGCACAGACTTCGCGGAACTGGTGGCCGAGCCGCGCTTCCTCGCGGGCGTGCGGGCGCTCGCCGACGACGCGGCCGCCCGGGTGGACCTGCTGCACGCGCTGCTGCCGCTCTTCGGCGTGCCCGCTGCCGCCCTCGCCCTGAGCCGCGGCATGCGCGCCCCCCTCGCGCCGCCTCTCCCTCATGGGGGGACCGCGCTGCCCGCGACCGTGGCGCCGCTCCCCTCCGCACCGAACCGCGCCGTCGCGACCGGCACCGTGACCCCGGTGCTCGCGCCCGTCACGGTGCGTCCCTCGGGCGGGGCCACGGCGACGACGGCACCGACCGGCGTGGCCGATCGGCTCGCCCGCATCCCGCCCGGGGCCGGCGCGCAGGTGCGCGTGGAGACCTACCGCGCGGAGGACGGCAGCGAGGTCGTCGAGGTGTTCGTCGCCGGCACCGACAGCAAGGCGCCGGTCGTCGGCGGCGACAATCCCTGGGACTGGGAGAGCAACGCGGTCGCGGCCGTGGGCGACGAGTCATCCGACTCCTATCGGGCGACGGTCGCGGCCCTCGAGGAGGCCGGCGTCGATTCCGGGACGCCGGTCAACGTCACCGGGTACTCGCAGGGGGCGCGGATCGCCGCGCTGCTCGCTGCGAGTGGCGACTACAACGTCAACGCGGTGCTCGAGGCGGGCGGTCCGTCCGGCGACGTGCACCTGCCCGCCGACGTCGCCCATGTGGCTCTGCAGCACGACGACGACTTCGTGCCGGCGCTCGGCGGATACCCCGACGACCCGAACGTCGTCGTGGTCGGCCGCGAGGCGCTCACCGCTCCCCCGGGCGACGTGTGGGACGCGCACGCGATCGAGCGGTACCGCGAGACGGGCGAGCTGGCCGACGCCTCACAGGACGACGCCCTGGTACGGGCGATCGGCGCGATGGACGTCCTGCCCGCCGGGGCCGGGGGTACGCGGCAGGACTACCTCGCGAGGCGCGGGTGAGCGGGGCGTGGCCGGGTCAGTCCTTCCGGCGACGCGGGGCGGTCAGCGGCCGCAGCGCGACGCCGATGATCCAGCTCAGGATGCCGAGCACGAGCGCGCCGAGCACACCCCACCAGAACCCGTCGACCTGCAGACCGAACCCGAGCGCGTCGGAGATCCCGGCGACGATCAGCAGCAGCACCCCGTTGACGATGAACGCGATGAGCCCGAACGTCACGAGATACAGCGGGAAGGCCACGATGCGGATGAGCGTGCCGATGATCCCGTTGACGAGCCCGAAGATCAGCGCCACGAGCAGGAACGTCAGCACGGTCGCGGTCGTGTCACCGGGCGGGTACGGCAGCACGTCGACCCCGGAGACGATCAGGGTGGTCAGCCACAGGGCCACCGCGTTCACGACGAGGCGCACGAGGAACGACATGGCCACAGCATGGCAGCCGAAGGGGCCGAGCCCGGGGCATCCGGCGTCCCTAGACTTCCCGGGTGACCGAAACGACGCCGCACGTGCGGCTGCGCCCCGAGATCCTCGCGCTCGCCGCGTACCGGCAGGGCAAGCCGGCCGCCCCCGACGCCTTCAAGCTGTCGAGCAACGAGAACCCCTACCAGCCGCTGCCCGCGGTGATGGAGGCGCTCTCGCACTCGAACGTCAACCGCTACCCCGACGGCGCCGCGACGCTGCTGCGCGAGCGGCTCGCCGAGCGGCACGGGGTGGGCGCCGAGCAGGTGCACGTCGGCGCCGGCTCGATCTCCCTGCTGACGCAGCTCGTGCTCGCCGCGAGCGGCCCCGGCGACGAGATCGTCTTCTCCTGGCGCTCCTTCGAGGCCTACCCGGGCCTCGCGACGGTCGCCGGCGCGACGGCGGTGCGGGTGCCGAACACCCCGGAGCACGCGCACGACCTCGACGCGATGGCCGCCGCGATCACCGAGCGCACCCGCGTCGTGATCGTCTGCAGCCCGAACAACCCCACCGGCACCGTCGTGTCGCAGGCAGCCTTCGACGAATTCCTCGCGAAGGTGCCGCCGACCGTGCTCGTGCTGCTCGACGAGGCGTACCGCGAGTTCGTGACCGACCCCACGGCCGTCGACGGCCACTCGATGCGGCACCCGAACGTCGTCGTGCTGCGTACCTTCTCGAAGGCCTACGGTCTCGCGGGTCTCCGCATCGGCTACGCGGTCGGTCCGGCCTACATCCTCAACGCGGCCCGTTCCACCGCGATCGCCCTCAGCGTCACCGAGCCCGCCCAGCGCGCGGCCCTCGTGTCGCTCGATCACGAGGACGAACTGCTCGAGCGCGTCGCGGCCCTCGTCGAGACCCGTGACCGCGTCTGGCAGGCGCTCGTCGAGCAGGGCTGGGACGTGCCGAAGCCCCAGGGCAACTTCGTCTGGCTGCCCACGGGAGACGCCACCGAGGCGGCCGCGGAGGTCTTCGAGCGGCACGGGATCGTCGTCCGGGCCTTCGCGCCGGAGGGCTTGCGGATCTCCATCGGAGAGCCGGAATCTGTCGATGCGCTCCTAAGGGCTGCCGGTGAGGTTGTCCGCAACCTACTGAAGCGGGCCTAGACCCGGCGGTTAGATTGTGAAGATGCCCGGAACCGCAGCCACGACGGCACAGCCCTCCGCGACCGTGCAACTGCTCTCTCCGGAGGGCACGCTGCGGAACGACGCGCAGGCCGAGGAGTACCTCCCGTACATCCAGGCCCTGACCGAGAACCAGCTCCGTGAGTTCCACCGCCACATGGTGCTCGTGCGCTCGTTCGACATCGAGGCGACCAACCTGCAGCGGCAGGGACAGCTCGCGCTGTGGGTGCCGAGCCTCGGCCAGGAGGCCGCGCAGGTCGGCTCCGGCTTCGCCGCGCGCCCCCAGGACCACATCTTCCCCGCCTACCGCGAGCACGTCGTCGGCATGATCCGCGGCATCGATCCCGTCGACATCCTCCGGATGCTGCGCGGCGTGACGCACGGCGGCTGGGACCCGGCCGCGCACAACAACTTCCACCTCTACACGCTCGTCATCGGTTCGCACGCGCTGCACGCGACCGGCTACGCGATGGGCGTCGCGTTCGACGCGGCATCCGGCACCGGCGACCCCGACGTCGACCAGGCCGTGCTCGTCTACTTCGGCGACGGCGCCACCAGCCAGGGCGACGTCAGCGAGGCGTTCGTCTTCGCGTCGAGCTACAACACCCCCCAGGTGTTCTTCCTGCAGAACAACCACTGGGCGATCTCGGTGCCGGTGACCGTGCAGTCCCGCACCCCGCTCTACCTGCGCTCGACCGGCTTCGGCATCCCCGGCATCCAGATCGACGGCAACGACGTGCTCGCGAGCTACGCCGTCACGACCGCGAACCTCGACGCCGCCCGCAGCGGCGCCGGCCCGCGGTTCATCGAGGCGCTGACCTACCGCATCGGTCCGCACACCACGAGCGACGACCCGAGCAAGTACCGCGATCCCGCCGAGTTCGAGCAGTGGCGCGCCCTCGACCCGCTCCCCCGCTTCGAGGCCTATCTCCGCGGCCTCGGCGAGGGCGACCAGTTCTTCGCGCAGATCGCCGAGGAGGGCAAGGACCTCGCGGCCGACGTGCGCCGCCGCACGCTCGAGGTCGGCGCGCCCGAGGCATCCTCGATGTTCGCCAACGTCTACAGCGAGGAGCACCCGCTCATGACCGCGCAGCAGAAGTGGCTCGAGGACTACGAGGCGGGACTGGCATGACGCAGCTGTCGATGTCGAAGGCGATCAACCAGGGGCTGCGCCGCGCCCTCGCCGACGACCCCAAGGTGCTGCTCATGGGCGAGGACATCGGCGACCTCGGCGGCGTCTTCCGCGTCACCGAGGGCCTCAAGGCCGAGTTCGGCGGCCGCCGGGTCATCGACACCCCGCTCGCCGAGTCGGGCATCATCGGCACGGCGATCGGTCTCGCGATGCGCGGCTACCGTCCCGTCTGCGAGATTCAGTTCGACGGGTTCATCTTCCCCGGCTTCGACCAGATCACGACGCAGCTCGCCAAGCTCACGAGTCGGCACGAGGGCACGCAGGCCTTCCCCGTCGTCATCCGGGTGCCCTACGGCGGTCACATCGGCGCCGTCGAGCACCACCAGGAGAGTCCCGAGGCGTACTTCGCCCACACGGCCGGCCTCCGCGTCGTCAGCCCCTCGACCCCGCACGACGCCTACTGGATGATCCAGGAGGCGATCCGCAGCGACGACCCCGTGATGTTCTTCGAGCCCAAGAGCCGCTACTGGCCCAAGGGCGAGCTCGACGAGACCGCGAGCGGCTTCCCGCTGCACGCCACCCGCGTCGTGCGCGAGGGCACGGATGCCACGCTGATCGGCCACGGCGCCATGCTCAGCGTGCTCACCCAGGCGGCCGACATCGCCGCCGAGGAGGGCACGAGCCTCGAGGTGCTCGACCTGCGCAGCATCTCCCCCATCGACTGGGAGCCGATCTTCGCCTCCGTGCGCAAGACCGGCCGCCTCGTCGTCGCCCAGGAGGCACCCGGCTTCGTCAGCGTCGCGAGCGAGATCGCGGCGAGCGTGAGCGAGGCCTGCTTCTACTCCCTCGAGGCGCCCGTGCTGCGCGTCGCCGGGTTCGACGTGCCGTTCCCGCCCGCGAAGCTCGAGTCCGTCTACCTGCCGGACGCCGACCGCGTGCTCGACGCCGTCGACCGTTCGCTCGCGTACTGACGCAGCTCACTCACCACCGAAGGAGCCCCGTGGCCAAGTCCGAGTTCCCCCTGCCCGACGTCGGCGAGGGCCTCACCGAGGCCGAGATCGTGTCGTGGAAGGTCGCCCCCGGCGACACGGTCGCCGTGAACCAGGTGCTCGTCGAGATCGAGACCGCCAAGTCGCTCGTCGAACTGCCCTCGCCGTTCGAGGGCACCGTCGCCGAGATCCTCGTCGCCGAGGGCGACACCGTCGAGGTCGGCCGCCCCATCATCACCGTCGACTCCGGCGCACCGGCGGCGGATGTCTCGGCGCCCCCCGCCGAGGACACCGGAGCGCCCGCCAAGCCCGAGCCCACCCTCGTCGGCTACGGCACGGCCGGCCACGGCACCTCCCGCCGCCGTCGCGGAGCCGCGGCCCCGGCACCCGCCGCGCCCAGCACCGCCGTGCCCGCCGCCCCGACCGTCGCTCCGGATGCCGAGCCGCACGCGGCCGCGGCCGCGCAGGTCGTCGGCGACGTCAAGCCCACAACCGGGCCCAACCCCGACGTGCCGCCCGCGCAGCCGGAACTCGCCACCTGGGCGCAGCCCTCGACCGAGCCCGCCGCGGCATCCGTCGCTCCGGCCCCGGCTCCGGCGCCCGCTCCGGCGCCCGCGTCCTCCCCCGCCGAGACGCCGACCGGAGTGCTCGCGAAGCCGCCGGTGCGCAAGCTCGCGAAGGACCTCGACATCGACCTCGCCACGGTCACCGCGACCGGCCCGGCCGGCGACGTGACGCGCGACGACGTGCTGCGGCACGCCCGCCAGGCGAGCGCGCTCGCCGCCGCGGCCCCCGCCCCCGCGCCGCAGCCCGCGCAGGGCGACGGCCGCGAGGAGCGCATCCCGGTCAAGGGCGTGCGCAAGGCCATCGCCGGTGCCATGGTCGCGAGCGCCTTCACCGCGCCGCACGTCAGCCTCTTCGTCGACGTCGACGCCACCCGCACCATGGAGTTCGTCAAGCGCCTCAAGAACTCGAGCGAGTTCGAGGGCGTGCGCGTCTCGCCGCTGCTCATCATGGCCAAGGCGATCATCTGGGCCGCCAAGCGCAACCCGACGGTCAACTCGCAGTGGACCGACGACGAGATCATCGTCAAGAACTACGTGAACCTCGGCATCGCCGCGACGACCCCGCGCGGTCTGCTCGTGCCGAACGTCAAGGAGGCTCAGTCGATGAGCCTGCTCGAGCTCGCGACCGCGCTGCAGGGCCTCACCCTCCGCGCCCGGGAGGGCAAGACCTCCCCCGCCGAGATGGCCGGCGGCACCATCACGATCACGAACATCGGCGTCTTCGGCATGGACACCGGAACCCCGATTCTCAACCCCGGCGAGGTCGCGATCGTCGCCCTCGGCACGATCAAGCAGAAGCCCTGGGTCGTCGACGGCGTCGTGCAGCCGCGCTTCGTCACGACGGTGGGCGCGAGCTTCGACCACCGCGTGGTCGACGGCGACGTCGCCTCGCGGTTCGTCGCCGATGTAGCGAGCATCCTCGAGGAGCCGGCGCTGCTGCTCGAGTGAGGCCCGAGACTCGCGCGCATTAGTGAGAACGGTTTTTGACAACAGTTCTCAGCAGGACTATCGTCGCCGTGTCCAATAATCGTTCTCACTTAGAGAGATTCCGATGCGCCGGCTCGTTCCCACCGCCCTGCTCGCCTCGTCCGCCCTCCTGCTCGCGGGCTGCGCGACGTCCGCGACCCCCGCGGGCGGTTCGAGCAGCGCCGCGGGAGCCGGAGGCGAGGGCCTGAGCATCGTCGCGACGACCACCGTGGTCGCCGACTTCACGCGCAACATCGTCGGCGACGCGGCATCCGTCACTCAGCTCATCCAGCCGAACCAGTCGTCGCACAGCTACGACCCCAGCGCCGCGGACCTCACCGCGCTCGGCACGGCCGACGTGCTCGTCGTCAACGGCGCGGGCCTCGAGGAGTGGCTCGACGACGCGATCAGCGCCTCGGGCTTCGACGGCACGCTCATCGACTCCAGCGAGGGCATCGAACTCGCGGAGGGCGCCGAGGCGCACGCCCACGAGCACGAGGGCGAGGAGCACGCGGACGAGGAGCACGCCGAGGAGGAGGGTGAGGCGCACGAGCACGCCGAGGACCCGCACATCTGGACCGACCCCGGCAACGCGCTCGTGCAGGTGCAGAACATCGCCGACGGCCTGATCGAGGCGGATGACGCCAACGCCGACGCGTTCGCGCAGAACGCCGAGGACTACGAGGCGAAGCTCACGGCGCTCGACGAGTGGATCACCGCGAGCGTCGAGCAGGTGCCCGCCGAGCAGCGACTGCTCGTCACCAACCACGACGCCTTCGGCTACTTCGTCAGCGCCTACGGCCTGACCTATGTCGGCGCCGTCATCCCCAGCCTCGACGACAACGCAGAGGTGAGCGCCGCCGAGATCGACGAGCTTGTGCACGAGATCGAGCACACCGGTGCCAAGGCCGTCTTCTCCGAGACCTCGCTCTCCCCCGCGGCCGCCGAGACGATCGCGAGCGAGGCCGGCGTCGAGGTGTACGCCGGCGACGACGCCCTGTACGCCGACTCGCTCGGCCCCGTGGGCAGCTCCGGCGCCACCTACATCGACAGCATCGAGCACAACGTCACCCTGCTCGTGCAGTCCTGGGGAGCCGAGCCCACGCCGCTGCCCGAGGTCTTGTCACAATGAGTACGGTGACCGCTCCGACTCCGATCGAGACCGCGCTCCCCACCGCCGTGAGGCTGGGGGGCGCGGCTTTCGCGTACGGGTCGACCGTCGCGCTCACCGGCGTCACCGGTGACCTGCCCGCCGGCACCGCGCTCGCCCTCATCGGCCCGAACGGCGGCGGTAAGTCCACACTCCTGCGCGGCCTGCTCGGCCTCGTCGGCGTCGCCGCGGGCGAGCTCGACGTGCTCGGCACCCGGCCCTCCGCCGCCCGCTCGCGCATCGGCTACATGCCGCAGAGCGACGAGATCGACCCCGAGTTCCCCATCTCCCTCGCGCAGGTCGTGATGATGGGCCGCTACCGCTCGATCGGCTGGGCCCGCCGCCCCGGGCGAAGGGACCGCGACGCCGTCGCCTCCGCCCTCGAGCGCGTCGGCCTCGCCGACCGCGCCCACGACCGCTTCGGCGAGCTGAGCGGCGGACAGCGCCAGCGCGGCCTGCTCGCCCGTGCGATCGTCAGCGAACCGAGCCTCGTGCTGCTCGACGAGCCGTTCAACGGCCTCGACCAGGCCAACCGGGACGCGCTGCTGGCGATCGTCGCCGAGCTCAAGGCATCCGGAACCGCGCTCGTGCTCTCGACTCACGACCTCGACCTCGCCCGCGCCGCGTGCGAGCAGTCGCTGCTGCTCAACGGGCACCAGGTCGCGTTCGGGCCGACGCACCGGGTGCTGACGCTCGAGAACCTCGAGGCGCTCTACGGCGACGTGCAGGTGGAGCTCGACGAGCACACCCTCGTGGTGCCCGGGCACGACCATGGTTGACCTGCTCGACGCCCTCTTCACCGCGTACGAGCTGCCGTTCATGCGGTGGCCGCTGTTCGCCCTCGTGATCCTCGGCGTCACCAGCGGCATCATCGGCGTGCTGGTGACGCTGCGCTCGCTCGAGTACCTCAGCGACGGGCTCGTGCACGCGGTCTTCCCCGGCATCGTCATCGGCTTCGCGGTCGCGTCGCGCCCCGGCCTGCTCGTCGGCGCCACGATCGCCGCCGTCGTGGCCGCGGTCGCTCTGACGCTCGCCGCGCGACGGGTGGTCGGCAGCGACGCCGCCATCGCGGTCGTTCTCGTGAGCATGTTCAGCATCGGCGTGATCGTCGTCTCGCGGCAGTCCGACTACGCCGGACAGCTCGAGGAGCTGCTCTTCGGCCGGCTGCTGACCGTGCAGGCCGCGGATGTCACCGCGACCGCCGTGCTCTGCGGCATCGCCCTGCTGCTCGTGCTGCCCACCTACAAGGAGCAGCTGTTCCGCGCCTTCGACGCCAAGGCGAGCGAGGCCTCCGGGTACCGCGGCATCGCGCTCGACCTCGCCCTCAACGTCGCCGTCGCGCTCGTGATCGTCGCCGCCGCGAACGCGATCGGCAACCTCCTCGCGCTCGCGCTGCTCATCGTGCCGGGCGCGATCGCCCGCCTGGTCTCGCGCGGGCTCGGCGCGCTCGTGCCCGTCGCCGTCGTGTCGGCGGTCGTGGCCGGATGGCTCGGGCTGAGCGCCGGCTACGCGGCATCCGTCGGCTACGGCGTGCCGCTGCCCGGCGGCGCGACCGTCGTCGCGATCCTCGTGCTCGCCTACCTCGTGCTCGTCGTGGCGACCCGCGGCATCCCGGCGCTGCTGCACCGGCGCCGCTCCCCCGCCCTCGCCCGCGGGGAGGCGTGATGGGCTACTTCGAACGCGCGCTGCTCGAGGCCGTGCTCGCCGGCGGCCTCGCCGGGCTCGTCGGCACCCTCGTCGTGCTGCGCCGACGGGCGTTCTTCACGACGGCGCTGACGCACGCGACGTTCCCCGGCGGTGTCGCGGCCGCGATCGTCGGGGTGCCCGTCGCGCTCGGCGCCGCCGTCGTCAGCGTGCTGCTCGTGGCGATGATGACCGCTCTCGGACGCGTGCGCGGCCAGGGCCCCCAGATCGCCTCCGGCATCGTGCTCACGTTCGGCTTCGCGCTCGGCGTGCTGCTGCAGTCGTTCTTCCCGTCGCTCCCCGTCGACGTCGACAGCTACCTCGTCGGCTCGATCCTCACGACGACGCCGTTCGACCTCGTGCTCACGGGCGCCGTGCTCCTCGTCGCCGTCGTCGCGCTCGTCGTCGCGGGCAAGGAGATCGTGTTCGACAGCTTCGACCGCATCGGCTACCGCGCCGCCGGCTACCGCGGCTGGGTGCCGGAACTCGTCTCCCTGCTGCTCATCGCCGCGACCGTCGTCACCATCATGCCCGCGGTCGGCTCGATCCTCGCGATCGCGCTGATCGTCGCGCCGGCCGCCGCGGCCCGGGCGCTGACCCGTTCGATCGGCGGCACCCTCGTGGTCGCTCCCCTGCTCGGGATGCTCTCCGGCATCGCCGGGCTCTACGCCTCGTCGCTGTTCGCGATCAGCGCCGGCGCGGCCATCTCGCTGGCCGCCGCGCTGGTGTTCTTCGTCGCGCTCGTCGTGGCCGGGCTGCGGCGCTCCGTACTCAGCCGCCGGATGCCCGGCACGGCTACCATCGAGGCGGCATGAAGCGGAACACGTGGCAGCGCGAGGCGGTGCGCAACGCCCTCGGCGAGTCCGAGGGCTTCGTCAGCGCGCAGGCGCTGCACTCCGGCCTGCGTGAGCAGGGCTCGTCGATCGGCCTCGCGACCGTGTACCGCGCGCTCGCCGACCTCGCGAGCGAGGGCGAGGCGGACTCGCTGCAGCAGGAGGGCGAGGCGCTCTACCGCGCCTGCACCCCCGGCAGCCACCACCACCACCTCATCTGCCGCAACTGCGGGTTGACCGTCGAGATCGAGGCCGACCCCGTCGAGCTCTGGGCGCAGCAGGTCGCCGCCGAGCACGGCTTCACCCAGGCGGAGCACGTCGTCGACGTGTTCGGGGTCTGCGCGAAGTGCGCGGCCGCCGGCGCCACGCGCTGAGCCTCTCGCCGCTGCTGCCGCTGGGCGGCATCCGGATGCCTCGGGCCCAGTCCCCCTCGGGCCCCGTCCCCTTCGGGCTTCACCCTGGGCCGCGGCAGCCCGGGGTCGCCGAGAGTACCAAACTGCTAAGCGCCGCAGGGCGGGACAGCAGAATCCGTACACTCGCGGGCGGGCGGGTATGGGCGCGGACCGCTGGGCGGCCGCGGCCACCGGGGGTGCCGTGAGCTCTGGGGCATCCTCAGCGAGCAGCGAGTGTGCGGTAAGTGCTGCGTTCCGCGGCAGAAACAGCACTCGGTGCACAGTCGGCGGGGTGGGCGGGTCGCGATACGGCCGTTTCGCGCCTACTCGACCGGCGAGTGTGCAGAAAGTGCTGCATCCGGCGGCAGAAGCAGCACTTAGTGCACAGTCGGCGAGGCGCGGGAGTCTCGATACGGCCGTTTCGCGCCTACTCGACCGTCGGGAGGACTCAGCCTTGCCGTGGCATCCGTGGTGCCGTACTCTTGATGTTTGGCCGCGCGGGACATCCGCGCGTTCACCTGTACGCACCCCCTCTTCTCGAAGCGGGGATCTCGCGTGCCGACAAGTGACCTTGGGTAGGGCGATCGCCCTACGGTAGCTAGGAGGAAACCGTGGCAGCAGTCTGCCAGGTGACCGGAGCCGTTCCCGGTTTCGGACACAACATCTCACACTCGCACCGCCGCACGAAGCGTCGGTTCGACCCGAACGTGCAGAAGAAGACGTACTACGTCCCCTCGCTGCGCCGTAACGTGACGCTGACGCTCAGCGCGAAGGGCATCAAGGTCATCGACGCCCGCGGCATCGAGTCCGTGGTCAAGGACCTTCTGGCCCGTGGGGAGAAGATCTGATGGCCAAGCAGCAGGACGTCCGCCCGATCATCAAGCTTCGGTCGACCGCCGGTACCGGGTACACCTACGTGACCCGCAAGAACCGCCGCAACGACCCCGACCGCCTCGTGCTGAAGAAGTACGACCCGGTGGTCCGCAAGCACGTCGAATTCCGCGAGGAGCGCTAACCACAATGGCCAAGAAGAGCAAGATCGCCAAGAACGAGCAGCGCAAGGCCGTCGTCGCGCGCTACGCCGAGCGTCGCGCCGAGCTGAAGAAGGCTCTCGTCGACCCGAACGGCACCGACGAGTCCCGCGAGGCCGCCCGCCTCGGTCTGCAGAAGCTCCCCCGCGACGCTTCGCCGATCCGCGTCCGCAACCGCGACGCGATCGACGGACGCCCCCGGGGCAACCTCCGCGACTACGGAATCTCGCGTGTGCGCTTCCGGAAGATGGCCCACCAGGGCGAACTTCCCGGTATCACGAAGTCAAGCTGGTAGGTTTTCCGCGGTTCTCTGAGTATTGACACTCAGGGGAGTAGCTGATTGCTTAGGTCCGAGGAGGACAAATATGGCTGAAAACTCTCTCAACCGTACCGAGCTCGTGGCAGCGATCGCTGCCGAGTCCGGCCAGAGCCAGAGCACTGTGAACGGCGTCATCGACGGCCTGTTCTCGGTTCTCTCGAAGTCGGTCGGCGAGGGCACGAAGGTTTCGATCCCCGGTTGGCTCGCCGTCGAGCGCACCCACCGCGCCGCTCGCACGGGTCGCAACCCGCAGACCGGTGAGTCGATCGAGATCGCCGAGGGTTACGGCGTCAAGATCAGCGCCGGCAGCAAGCTCAAGGCTGCCGCCAAGTAAATCTGCTTCACGCGCGAAAAGGGGATGTCCATGACATCCCCTTTTTCGCGTTGAGCGACGGATGACCCGGGCCCAGCGCTCGGGCTCCGTGGAACGAATAATGGTCGTGATGCCTCGAACGCTCCGCGTGGCCGGGCCTGCCGCCCTGCTCGCCGCCGCCCTTCTCGCGCTCGTGCTCGCGCTGGGTTACGGCGGGGGCGCGGCGCCGCTCGCGCTGCTCGATCCCGGGCCCGTCGTGCGCTGGGGTCTCCCGGCGGCGAAGCTCGTGGTCAACCTCGGGGCAGCGCTCGCGATCGGCGCGCTGCTGCTGACGTGCTTCGCGTTCCGCCGCGACTCCCCCGCGTACAACCGCTCCCTCGACCTCGCAGCCGCCGGCGCCGGCCTGTGGACCGTCGCGGCCACCGCCACCGCGTTCTTCACGTTCCTCAGCATCTACGCGGTGCCCGTCACGCTCGACGAGCGGTTCGGCGCGCAGCTGTCGACGTTCTTCACGACCATCGAGCTCGGCCAGGCCTGGCTCGCCACGATCCTCATCGCCGCGGGCGTCACGGTGCTGTGCTTCGCCGTGCGCAACCAGACCGCGCTCGCGTTCGTGTTCGGCTTCGCCGTGATCGGGCTCGTGCCGATGGCCCGGCAGGGTCACGCCGGCGGCACGGAGAACCACGACGAGGCCGTGAGCGCCCTGCTGCTGCACCTCATCTTCGCGGCCGTGTGGCTCGGCGGGCTGCTCGTCATCCTGCTGGTGCGCAAGCAGCTCGCGGAGGGCGAGCTCGGTCGCGTGCTCACCCGCTACTCGACCGTCGCGCTCGTCAGCTTCGTCGTCGTCGCGATCAGCGGCTACGTCAGCGCGGCGATCCGCGTCGGCGGCTTCGACGGCCTGGGCACGGAGTACGGCGTGCTCGTGCTCGTCAAGGTCGCGGCCCTCGGCGCGCTCGGCCTGTTCGGGCTCGTGCACCGCCGCGTGCTCATCGACCGCATCGTGCGCGGCGACGAGGGGCGGCCGTTCTGGCTGTTCGTCGTGGCCGAGCTCGCCTTCATGGGCATCGCGAGCGGCGTGGCATCCGCCCTCGCCCGCACCGCTCCCCCGGTCGACGAGGTCGCCGCGACCGACCAGACCGCCCCCACGCCCGCCGAGCTGCTGACCGGCGAGGCGCTGCCGCCCGAGCTCACGACCGCCCGGTACTTCACCGAGTGGCGGATCGACCTCGTCTGGCTGCTGCTGACGGCGTTCCTCGCGTTCTTCTATGTCGCCGCCGTCGTGCGCCTGCACCGCCGGGGCGACCGCTGGCCGCTGCGCCGCACCCTCCCCTGGCTCGCCGGGCTCGCCCTGCTCGCCTACGTGACCAACGGCGGCGTCAACGTCTACGAGAGCTACCTCTTCAGCGTGCACATGCTCGCGCACATGCTGCTGACGATGGCGGTGCCGCTGCTGCTCGTGCTCGGCGCCCCCATCACGCTCGGGCTGCGCGCCATCCGCAAGCGCGAGGACGGCACCCGCGGCGGCCGCGAGTGGCTGCTGCTCTTCGTGCACTCCAAGTTCGCGGCCGTGCTCACCAACCCGATCGTCGCCGCCGTCATCTGGGCCGGCTCGCTCTGGCTGTTCTACTACTCGCCGCTGTTCCGCTGGGCGACGACCGACCACCTCGGTCACCAGTGGATGATCGTGCACTTCCTGCTGTCGGGCTTCCTGTTCGCGCAGGCGCTCGTCGGCATCGACCCGCTTCCCTACCGCGCCCCCTACCCGCTGCGGCTCGTGCTGTTGCTCGCGACGATGGCGTTCCACGCGTTCTTCGGGCTCGCCCTCATGCAGGGCACCGGGCTGCTGCTCGCGGACTGGTACGGCGCGATGGGTCGCGACTGGGGCCTCAGCGCCCTCGCGGATCAGCAGGCCGGCGGCGGCATCGCGTGGAGCATCGGCGAGATCCCGACGCTCGCGATGGCCGTGCTCGTGGCCGTGCAGTGGAGCCGCAGCGACGCCCGCGAGACGAAGCGCCTCGACCGTCAGGCCGAGCGGACGAACGACGCCGAGCTGAACGAGTACAACGAGATGCTCGCGCGGATGCAGAAGACGCCGACGTCGCGGCGGTAGCGCCCGCTGCCGGCTGGGCTCAGCTCGCGCGGATGTCGATCCCGCCGTCGTCGCCCACCGTGATCGTGTAGGCCACCTGGAACGGCACGTCCTCGTCGAGCGTCGACACCGTGCCGTCGAAGATCGACACGACCTCGACGACGAGGTGCGCGGCGCCGGATGCCGCGGGCATCACCCACTCCCCGGGCGCCGCGCCCGGCTGCAGGCTCACCTGCGGGTACTGCGCGATCGACCAGCGCGGCACGCCGCGGATGCGGTCGCCGATGACCCGTCCGAACGGGCAGCCGGTCGGCTGCAGCACCTCCTGGGTGGCGCACTGCTCGTCGAGGTAGCTCTCGAGTTGCTCCTGGATCAGCCCCACGAACTCCTCCGAGGCCTGCGCCTGGAGTTCCGTGCGCACCGTCGACGCCGGCTCGGTGACGGCGACCTCGACGTCGTCCGTGGTCACGAGCCGTGACTCGTGATCGAGCTCGTACGCGGCGGGCACCAGCACCGCGTATGCGGCTGGCGCGGCGGCATCCGTCACCGTCACGGTGCCGACCTCGTAGTCGTCGATGCCGCGCGGGGTGATCTCGAGCGTCGCGACGGGGGAGTCGACGAAGCTCCAGCGGGCGAAGAGGCCGAGCAGCGCGGACTCCGGCGTGATCGTGAACCGGGTGCGATGCGTCGAGCCGGCGAGGGAGTACTCGGCCGTGACCGCGCGGGTGCCGTCCGAGGCGTCGGCGACGTTGGTGATCCGGATGCCGCGGGGCCCGCTCAAGGCGCCGGTCGCCGCGAGGGCGTCGTCGGCGCCGTCGGGCAGCTCGACGCCCGGGGTCGTGAGGGCGCCCTCCGCGTCGCCGCGGGCGAGCGCCTGCAGGTATCCCGACACGAAGCCGGACGCGCTGTACAGCGTGAGGTTCAGGGCGGTGACCGTCGCGGCGAAGGCCAGCGCGAGCGCCGCGAGCAGCACGAGCACGAGGGTGCGCCGGGGCCGCCTGTCCTCCCCAGCCCCCGTCATGCCGCAATCCTAGGGTCGCGGCCCGCTCCCGCCCCCGCGGCGGAACGAGCGGGTACCCTGGGGCGCGTCGCCGCCCGCCCGGCGGCGCTTCGCCCGCGCCCTCGGAGGATCGTCGTGACCGACCTGCCGCTCTCACCGGAGCAGAAGGCCGTCTTCGACCTCATCGAGAACAGCCGGGAGCACTTCTTCGTCACCGGCCGCGCGGGCACGGGCAAGTCGACGCTGCTGAACCACCTGTCGTGGCACACGTCGAAGCAGATCGTCATCTGCGCGCCCACCGGCGTCGCCGCGCTCAACGTCGGCGGGCAGACGATCCACTCGCTGTTCCGGCTGCCGATCGGGGTCGTCGCCGACTCCGAGCTCGAGCAGACGCCGGAGCTCCGCAAGCTGCTCAACACGATCGACACCCTCGTCATCGACGAGGTCTCGATGGTCAACGCCGACCTGCTCGACGCGATGGACCGCAGCCTGCGGCTCGCGCGGCAGAAGAAGCACGAGCCCTTCGGTGGCGTGCAGGTCGTGCTGTTCGGCGACCCGTACCAGCTGGCACCGGTGCCGGGCGACGGCGAGGAGCGGGCGTACTTCCGCGACCGCTACCGCTCCATCTGGTTCTTCGACGCGAAGGTGTGGGAGCAGACGCCGCTCACGATCATCGAGCTGCGCGAGATCCACCGCCAGCACGACGACGACTTCAAGGCGATGCTCACGGCAGTGCGGCACGGCCGGGTCACCGCCGACATCGCCGGCGCCTTGAACGCCGCGGGTGCCCGCCCCGCGCCATCCGACGACGTCATCACGCTCGCGACCCGCAACGACACCGTCAACCGCATCAACAAGGCGGCCCTCGAGCGCCTGCCGGGGCGCGCGCTGACGGCGAAGGCGGAGATCAACGGCGAGTTCGGCGGGCGCGCGTACCCGGCCGACGAGGCCCTGCAGCTGAAGGTCGGCGCCCGGGTCATGTTCCTGCGCAACGACCAGGACCAGCGCTGGGTGAACGGCACGGTCGGCACTGTCTCGAAGATCGGTCAGACGGTGTTCGTCGAGGTCGGCCAGGAGGAGTTCGAGGTGCTGCCGCAGACGTGGGAGAAGTACCGCTACTCCTATTCGCAGGCGACGCAGGAGCTGAAGAAGGAGGTCGTCGCCGAGTTCACGCAGTTCCCCCTGCGGGCGGCGTGGGGCGTGACGATCCACAAGTCGCAGGGCGCGACGTACGACCGCGCGATCGTCGACCTCGGCAGCCGGGTGTTCAGCCCGGGCCAGACCTACGTCGCGCTCAGCCGCATCACCTCGCTCGGGGGGCTGTACCTGACGCGGCCGCTGCGTCCTGCGGACATCATCGTCGACCTCGACGTGCGGCGGTTCATGGCGGATGCCCGTGCGGCGTCGAGCGTCAAGACGGCGGCACCCGCCGCGAGCTGACCGGCGAAGGGGGCGGCGTGCGCCTAGTGCCCGTGCCCGGCGGCGCCTAGTGCCCGTGCCCGGCGGGCTCGGTGATGCCGTGCTCGCCGTGCGGGACGGCGTAGAGGCCGGCCTCGCTCGCGGCCAGCGCCGGGGTCGTGATGGCCGCGACGACCGCGGCGCCCGCGGCGAGCCCGAGCAGGTAGCGCCCGGCGGCGGGCGCGGGCCGCACGGCATCCGCCCGTCCCGACCGCAGCTGGATCGACAGCGTGATCGCGATGAAGAGGTTGAAGAGCGTGCCGAGCGCCATGGGCACGAGCGGCAGCAGAGAGGCGGCGCCATCGGCGCCGAGGATGCTCGCGACGAGCAGCAGCGCCCAGATCGCGACGGGCACGAGGGCCAGCAGCCGCGTGGCGCGGGGGAGCGGGAGACGGTCCCGGGTGAGCGCGAGGAGGGCCCAGGCGAGTTCGGCCGCGCCGACCAGGAACATCGCGATGCCCAGGGGGAGAGGAGAGCTGACGACGACCGAGAGGTGGATCACGCCGGCGCCGAGGGCTGCCGTCGCGAGCCACGCCTTGACGATCTGTGACATCAGCTCTCCTTCCGTCCCTGTGGTGGGCGCCGCTGGGTGCGACGGTGCCCGTGTTCGAGTAGTGAGACGGGCCGGCGTGGAGTCACGCCGGCCCGGTCCCGAGGGTGTGGTGGATCAGACGGTCGCGGCGCGAGCGTTGCGCTCGGCGCCGAGGCCCACGACCAGCAGCAGGGCGGCGCTGAGGAAGTGCAGCACGTTGTCCGCACCGTTGATCGCGAGGATGTTGGCCGGGCTGTCGGTGATGAAGAGGCCGACGATGCCGAGCAGCAGGTAGGCGGCACCAACCGTGGTGTTGGTGGCCTTCGCCGCGCTGACGCTCGAGAGGCCCGCGAGGAGCAGGGCCGCGCCGATCAGCAGGTGCGCGACGTTGTGGAAGATGTTGACCTCGAAGATGCCGAGGAGCAGGCCACCCTCGGGGTCGAAGAAGCCGACTCCGCTTGTGACGAAGAACCCGAGGATTCCGACGAGAAGATAGACAGCTCCGAACACGACACCCAGCAGACGGTTGGGGGACTTGCTCAGAGGCGCTGCGGTGTTGCTCATTCCATTGCCTCCTAATGCAGTTGAGTTGCGACCGAAGTAGCCGCACATCTCAAGTTCGTACCCCTCGTTCCTGCGGTTTGGTCATTTCTGAGTGCGTGCTGCACATAACCGAGTCGCGAGTTGTACGTCTGTTGCTAGACAAACTAGGGAAACCCTCGATGTCAAGTCCAAACTTCCTCGCGGACCGGAGTGTTAGACCTTCGTGAGAAGGGATGCACCACGTGACGGGCGACGAGGCCGAGTACGAACGATTGGGCGCGGATGACGCCGCGCTGTCGTTGTTTCGCGCGGTTTACCGCGGCTCCGGCGACCCGCTGAAGGTGCTCGAGCGACGTTTCCGCCCGGATCCGGAGATCGAGCGGCGGCGCCGGATGCTGCGCGAACGGGCGTTCTCCCGCGACGGAGATCCCAGCGAACTCGCAGCTTTCGAGCGTCGTTTGCAGGAGGAGGACGAGGCCGTCGAGGCCGCGCTGCGGGCCGTCCGCACACCCGACTCGGGCGGCGACGGCGCGGGGCGCGGCGATGTCCGCCCCCAGGAGGCTGCGGGCGAGCGAGCACAGGGCCGCGAGAGAACACAGCCGGGGGAGGAGCGCGCCACGGCGTCCGTGCTCCGCGGCCGACTGCTGCTCGCGGGCGTCGCGGTCGTCGCGTTCGTGCTGGGCGCCGGGGTGTTCTGGGCCGGCGGCAGGCTCGCCGAGACCACGGCGGGCGACCCCCTCGCGAACGCCGACCCCTACGCGAACACCCTCGAGCAGGTGCGCGAGCGGGAGCAGGAGGACCGCGACCGGCTGCCCACGTCGGTGACCGCGCGGGTGGTGCAGCAGTCCAGCCGCATCATCGTCGACGCGTTCTACCCCTCGGAGACGATGCGGTCGCCGTGGCGGGTCTTCATCGCCGAGGACGAGCTCGGCTACCGCCTCTGCTTCATCGCGGTCTACGAGCGCGTCGAGAACTCGGTGCTGTGCGTGCCGGAGGGCTCTGCGGACAACGTGCGGTTCGCCGCGTACGCCGAGAACGGCGACACCCTCGCCGTGGACATCGACGCGGGGCGCATCTTCGCGGCGACCTCGCTCGGCGACTGACTCGGGCGAACGGCAGGAATCCGACGGAACGGTGGCCCTTCCGCCGCGGACGCGCCGCGGTCGCTCTGCCAGCATGTGGCCATGCCGATCACGCCCGACACGAAGAACTGGACCTGGGTGCTCGAGCGCGCCTGCCCCGAGTGCGGATTCGACGCCTCCCGCCTCGACGGTGACGAGGTCGCCCGGCTCATGCGAGAGAACGCCGCGGCCTGGCCCGCCGTGCTCGGGCGCGCCGACGTGCGCGAGCGACCGGATGACAGCACGTGGTCGCCCCTCGAGTACGGCGCCCACGTGCGCGACGTCTTCCGGGTGATGACGCGGCGCGTGCAGCTCATGCTCGACGCCGACGACCCCGAGTTCGAGAACTGGGACCAGGACGCGACGGCGCTCGAGGAGCGCTACGCCGAGCAGGACCCGGCGACCGTCGCGCGCGAGCTGCAGGACGCGGGGGAGCGCTTCGCGCAGCGGCTCGAGACCGTGCCCGCGGATGCCTGGGGGCGGAGCGGCCACCGCTCGGACGGCTCCGACTTCACAGTGACGACCCTCGCCCGCTACGCGGCGCACGACCCGGTGCACCACCTCTGGGACGTGCGCGAGCGCTGATCGCGCAGGGCGATCGACCGCGGCCAGCGGCGCCGCGAGGCATCCGTCTAGGCTCGACGCTCGTGTCTGACATCACGATGTACGGAGCCGACTGGTGCGGCGACTGCCGCCGCTCGAAGAAGCTGCTCGACGGCCTCGGCGTGGACTACGCCTACGTCGACCTCGTCGCCGAGCCTGACGCCGCCGACAAGGCGCACGCCATCAGCGGCCGCACGAACATCCCCGTGATCGTCTTCCCCGACGGCAGCCACCAGGTCGAGCCGACCGACCCGCAGCTGCGGGAGAAGCTCGAGCAGCTCGGCGCCCTGCGCTAGTCAGCGGAGCGCCGACCGCAGGTAGGCGAGCGCCCCGGTGACGTCGTCGCCGCCGGCGCGGTACCCGATGTAGCCGTCGGGCCGGATGACCCAGTGGGCGACGTCTCCGCGGCGGAGCCCCAGGCGGTGGTGCGCCGCCGGGTCGCGCACCTCGTCGACGTGCACGGTCTCGAGCAGCGAGCCCCACTCGTGGGCGATGCCGTCCTGCGGCCAGCTGCCCGGTGGCCCGGCGAGCACGATCGCGAACGCCGTCGCCGGAAGGGCGCGCTGCAGCGTGCCGTCGCGCAGCGGGGCATCCGGCAGCCGGTCGCCGGCGCGCGGGCCGCGCTTCAGCCGCGGCTGCCCCTCTCGCGTGAGCGCGCGGCGGCGGTAGCGCACGTCGAGCTCGCCGATCATGCGGAACGCCCGTCGGCGTAGCGGCGCCGACCGCCGCAGCGTCGCGACCGCGAGCCCCGCGACGCGGGGGCGCACGACCCGCAGGAGCGGACTCCGCGAGGTCGCGAGGGCGAACGCGCGATGGGTCGCGGCGACGACGGCCCGGGCCACCGGCATCCGCTCCTCCTCGTACGTGTCGAGCAGCGGCTCGCCCGCCTGGCGGTTGCAGACGAGCGCGAGCTTCCAGCCGAGGTTCACGGCGTCCTGGATGCCGGTGTTCATGCCCTGCCCGCCCGCGGGGCTGTGGATGTGCGCCGCGTCGCCCGCGAGGAAGACCCGGCGCACCCGGAACCGCTGCGCGGTGCGGCTGTGCACCGTGAACATCGTCAGCCAGACCGGGTCGTGCAACCGCAGTCGCGCGCGCGGGTAGCGGTCGACGACCGCCTGCAGCCGCTCGAGCGTGACCTGCTGCTCGGTCATGCCGCGGGGCGCGCCCACGATCAGGCGGAACGAGGCGGGCGACCCGAGCGGGAAGAGCACCAGGGGTCCGGCGGCGCCGACGAAGAAGTGCAGGCGCCCGCGGTCGACGCCCTCCGCCTCGACATCCGCGAGCAGGAACGCCCGCGGTATTGCGGCGCCCGCGAACCCGATCCCCAGCGCGTGCCGCACGGCGCTGTGCGCGCCGTCGCAGCCGACGACGTAGCGGGCCCGGATGTCACGCTCGCCCGTCCCGGTGCGCACCGTGCACGTGGTCTCGTCCGCCCCCTGCCGCAGCTCGACGAGCTCGACGCCGCGCTCGACCTCGACGCCCTCGGCCGCGAGGCGGGCGGTGAGGATGCGCTCGGTCTCGGCCTGCGAGAGGAAGAGCAGGAACGGGTAGCGGGTGTCGGCGACGGAGGGCTCGAACAGCGTGAGCGACCGGTCGTGCCCGCCGGCGTGCATCACGAGCGTCGTCGCGGTGCTGCCGGCCGCGACGAGCTCGTCGGCGACGCCGAGGCGGTCGAGCACCTCGAGGGTGCGGGCCTGGATCGCGAGGGCGCGCGACTCGTGCACGGCGTCGGGGGCGCGGTCGAGGATCCGGAACGGGATGCCCTGCCGGCGCAGCTCGAGCGCGAGCGCGAGTCCCGTCGGGCCGGCGCCGACGATGAGCACATCCGCGTCCACCTCGCCCAGGTTCCTCCTGCCTGCGGCACGGCGTCAATGCACCTCTACCCCTGCGCCGCCCAGGGCTGTCGCAACACGGAAAGGGCGGGGCGGACAGTGCCCGCCCCGCCCGAGGGTCGGAAATTCAGTAGGTCTTCGACGAGCGCCACAGCGGCGCCGTCACGAGAACGCCGACCACGGTGCACAGCGTCGTGACGACGCCGCCCTCCCCGGCCCACAGGTGCGCCGAGTCCGAGAACACGGTCGCGGGCTCCGCCACGAGGTAGAGCGACGCGTTGAGCGCGGCGTGCATCACGAGCACCGGCCAGATGCTGCGGGTGCGGAGCCGCAGGTGCACGAGGGGGAAGGCGAGCGCGACGCACGAGACGGCGAACATCGTGACCGCCCAGGCGACGGGGGTGGAGTCGGCGACCGCGCCCGGCACGAACAGCATCATCGGCACGTGGAACGCGGCCCAGGCGAGCCCGACGATCACGGAGGTCGCTACGCGCGACCGGCGCTGCGCGACCCGCACGGCCAGGAACGAGCTCCAGCCCAGCTGCTCGAACAGTGCGAGCACCATGAACGGCACGACGCCGAGCACGAGCCCGAGCGCGACGGTGAGCGCCGGCGGCATCCCGCCCGCGCCGAGCGCCGCGGCGTCGAAGCGGGCGAGACCGGTCGCCCACACGACCGCGAAGCCGAGGAGCGACGCGACGACGCCGACGAGCCACGCGGCGCCGAGGCGGCGCCAGGGGACGCGGCGGAAGCCCCAGTCGAGGCGGCCGCCGCCGGCGAGCCAGGTGACGAGGGCGGCGATGCCGGGGGCGAGCGACTGCCCGAACAGGGCGAGCTGCGCGCCGACCGGCGCCTGGTCGAGGTGCGCCATGTCGACGCCCTGACTGCGGGCGTAGGCGACGGCCGGCAGCACGATCGCGGCGAGCGTGAGGCCGAACACCGCGAACTGGGCCTTGGGGCGCAGCCGGGGTGCGGCGGTGACGGGGGAGGAGGTGGTGTCGAGTGAGGTTGTCATGCCGACGAGTCCACCGAGCGGACGGACCCGGATGCCTCGGGCGCTGGTCCCCTTCCGGGCTCGACCGCCGACCGGGACCGCGACCGAAAGGGGTCCCGGGTGATTCCGGACCCTGGTCCTATTCCGGTGGAGGCGAGCAGGCCTCAGGATGTGGCCATGACCCGCGCGACGACCCGCCTGCCGTGGCTGATCCCCGCGACGACGGCGGTGCTCGTGCTGCTCGGTTGCCTCTTCGCCGTCGCGGCCGGCGCGGCCGAGACGGGCTACCTCGTGCTCGACGCGGTGGTCGGGGTCAGCTACCCGCTCGTCGGCGCGATGATCGCGTCGCACCGCCCCCGCAACCCCGTCGGCTGGCTGTTCTGCCTGAGCGGCGCCGGGCTCGCGCTGCAGGCGTTCACGGGCGGCTACGCCCTGCTCGGAGCGGAGGAGGGCTGGCCGCTCGCCGCGCTCGCCGCGTGGGTCAGCAACTGGGTGTTCTTCCTCGGCTTCGGTCCGCTGCTCCTGCTGCCGGTGCTCGTACCCGACGGCCGCCTGCCGTCGCCGCGCTGGCGCCCCGTGCTCCGGGTGCTCGTCGCGCTGCTCGTGGTCGTGCAGGTCATGTTGATGTTCCGCGACGAGCTCTGGGTGTGGGGCCGGGTCTCGCCGAACCCGGTCGGGTTCCTGTCCACCGACGCGGTGATCGCACCTGCGTTCGGGGTGCTCGTGGTCGCGCTCGCCGTGGCGGCGGTCGCCGCGCTGTCGGTGCGCCTGCGTCGTCCGCGCGGCAACGAGCGGCGGCAACTCGTGCCGGTGCTCGCGGCGGTCGGCATCCTGGCCCTCGCGGTCGTCGCCGACGCGCTGCTGCCGCCGCTGTCGCCGCTCGGCATCGCGCTGCTCTCCACCGCCCTGCCCCTCGTGCCGATCGCGGTCGCGCTGTCGATGTTCCGCTACCGCCTGTTCGAGATCGAGATCTACCTGCGGCGCACCGTCGTCTACGCCGTCGTCGGCGTCGTGCTGCTCGCGCTCTACCTGCTCGTCGTCACGACGCTGCACGCCCTGCTCGGCCGGCAGACCGACGTCGTCGTGCAGCTCGTCGGCACCGCGATCGTCGCCGTGACGTTCGCGCCGCTGCGCGATGCGGTGCAGCGGGCGGTCGCACGCCTGCTCTTCGGCAGCAGGGGTGACCCGGCGCGGGCTCTGTCGGATTTCGGCCGGCGGCTCGAGGCGAGCGCCGACGCGGGGCGCCTGGTCGACGACGCCGCGCACGCGCTCGCCGCGACGCTGCGGCTGCCCGGGGTCGAGATCGCGGATGCCTCCGGCCGCGTGCTTTCCCGGGCAGGCGCCGTGCCCGCCCGGGCGCACGAACTTCCGCTCACCGCGGCCGGCCGTGCCGAGGGCACGCTGCGGGTGGCGCCGCGGTCCGCGGGCGAGCAGCTCTCCGCGGGGGACCTCGCGGTGCTCGACGAGCTCGCCCGGCAGCTCGGGGTCGCGCTCGCCGCCGTGCGACTCGGCCACGAGGTGCAGCAATCGCGCGAGCAGCTCGTCGTCGCGCGGGAGGAGGAGCGGCGCCTGCTGCGCCGCGAACTGCACGACGGGCTGGGGCCGGGGCTCGCGGCGATCGGCCTCGGACTCGACGTCGCGCAGGCGAAGGCCGGTCGCGACGTCGGCCTCGACGGCGTGCGTCAGCTCACCCGCTCGCTCGTCGCCGACGTCCGGCGCATTGTGCACGACCTCCGCCCCGCGTCGCTCGACGAGCTCGGGCTGCTCGGCGCACTCGAGGATCTCGCGCTCGCGGCATCCGGCGCCCAGATCGTCGTCGAGGGCGACCGGGAGGCGCTGCAGCACCTGCCCGCCGCGGTCGAGGTCGCCGCCTACAGGATCGCGCAGGAGGCCCTCGGCAACGCGCTCAAGCACTCCGGGGCATCCGCCATCGCCGTCCGCGTCGAACGCGAGCCGCACGCGCTCGTCGTCACCGTGACCGACGACGGCGTCGGCGTGCCCGCCGCGGTGACCGAGGGCGTCGGCAGTGGCAGCATGAGGGAGCGCGCCGCCGAGCTCGGCGGCAGCCTGCGGCGAGAGGCCTCGGCCGCGGGAGGGACCATCGTGGAGGCGGTGCTGCCGTTGTGACCGAGACGCCGCTGCGAGTCGTGCTCGCCGACGACCACCCCCTGCTGCGCCACGGGCTGCGCAGTCTGCTCGAGGAGGTCGGCGCCGCCGAGGTGGTGGGCGAGGCCGAGACGGGGGAGCGGGCCGTGGAGCTCGCCCTCGAGCTCGAGCCCGACGTCGTCGTGATGGACCTCGCGATGCCCGGCGCGGGCGGCATCGAGGCGACCAGGGCGATCATCGACGCCCGCCCCGACATGGGCGTGCTCGTGCTGACGATGAGCGAGGACGACGCCTCGGTGTTCGCCGCGCTGCGCGCCGGTGCCCGCGGCTACGTGCTCAAGGGCAGCGACGGCGGCGACTTCCTGGGTGCGGTGCGCGCGGTCGCCCGCGGCGAGGCGGTCTACGGGCCGGGCGTCGCCAGTCGGATCAGCCGCTTCCTGACGGCCGGCCCGTCGCCGACGCCGTTCTCCGACCTCACCGCCCGCGAGCGCGAGATCCTCGACCTGCTCGCCGACGGGCTGAGCAACGCCGACATCGCCGCGAAGCTCTTCCTGAGCATGAAGACGGTCAAGAACCACCTGACCAGCATCTTCGCCAAGCTGCAGGTCGCCGACCGGGCGCAGGCGGCCGTGCGGGCGCGTCAGGCGGGCCTCGGCAGCTAGCGCGGGAGCGTCAGAGCACTCCCTCGGAGAGGTGGTTGGGCGTGCCGAAGCGGTGCGCCGTCACGCTGACCGCCTGCTCGCGCAGGAACGGCAGCAGTTCGAGCCGGCCCGACTCGGTGACCTCGCCGGCCCACACCGCGATGTCCGGGCGGCCACCGGTGGCCGCGGTCACGGTCGAGGCGGGGGCACCGATGAGGCGGATGCGGTGCGGGGCGGCATCCGCGATCCGGGAGAGCCAGGCGGCGTCGTCTTCGACCGCGATCGGCACCGGCAGCTCCGCCGCGAGGGCAGGAGGCAGCGGCAGGGCCGAGCTCACGCTCACCGGCGCGCCGGCCGCGGTCGCGGCTAGCAGCACCCGGGCGAGCTCGTCGACCGTGCCGCCTTCGGCGAGCCGCACGACCACGGGCGCGTCGACCGGCAGGTAGCGGAACACGTTGCGCTCGGAGGCGAGCCCCGAGACATCCGTCGGGGCGAAGTGTGACCCGAGCGCGGCGGCGTCGCTGCCTGCCGCCCGGGTCAGCGACTCACCCGCACCGGCGGCGCGCAGCAGCCGCGCCACCTGATCGGGGACCGGCGCGGAGAGGGATGCCTCACTGCGCGACCACGAACCCAGGCCGACGAGGTAGTTCGGCCCGCCCGCCTTCGCACCGGGGCCGACCGCCGACTTCTTCCAGCCGCCGAACGGCTGACGCCGCACGATCGCCCCGGTGATGCCGCGGTTGACGTAGAGGTTGCCCGCCTGCACGGTCGAGAGCCAGGTGACGAGCTCGCCGGCGTCGAGCGAGTGCAGCCCGGAGGTCAGGCCGTAGTCGACCTCGTTCACGATCGCGATCGCCTCGTCGAGCGTGTCGGCGGTCATCACGCCGAGGATCGGCCCGAAGTACTCCGTGCGGTGGAACGCCGAGCCGCGGCGCACGCCGGCACGAATGCCGGGGCTCCACAGCCGACCCGCGGCGTCGAGCTTCTTCGGCTTCAGCACCCAGCGCTCGCCCTCGCCGAGGGTGGTCAGCCCCTCGAGCAGCTTGCCCTGCGCGGGCTCGATCAGCGGGCCCATCTTGGTGCCGGCGTCGCTCGCGGGGCCGACCTCCAGCGAGGCGACGGCGTCGAGCAGCTGGTTGCGGAAGCGGCGCGACTTCGCCACCGACCCGACGAGCACGACGAGGGACGACGCCGAGCACTTCTGCCCGGCGTGCCCGAAGGCGCTCGTCACGACGTCCTTGACGGCGAGGTCGAGGTCGGCGCTCGGGGTCACGATGATCGCGTTCTTCCCGCTCGTCTCCGCGAGCAGTGGCAGGTCGTGCCGGAACGAGCGGAACAGCTCGGCTGTCTCGTACGCGCCGGTGAGGATGACGCGGTCGACGAGCTCGTGCGCGATGAGCTGCCGACCGAGTTGCTGCTCGTCGACCTGCACGAGAGCGAGCACGTCGCGGGGCACGCCCGCCTCCCACAGCGCCTCGGCGACGAGGGCGCCGCAGCGCTCGGCGAGGGCCGCGGGCTTGAACACGACCGAGGAGCCGGTCGCGAGCGCCGCGAGCACGCCGCCCGCGGGGATCGCGACGGGGAAGTTCCACGGGGGAGTGACGAGCGTGAGCGTCGCGGGCGTGAAGCGCGCGCCGTCGACGCGGTCGAGCTCCAGCGCGGCATCCGCGTAGAAGTGCGCGAAGTC
Organism: Desertivibrio insolitus; assembly: GCF_017355965.1. Taxonomy (GTDB): domain Bacteria; phylum Actinomycetota; class Actinomycetes; order Actinomycetales; family Microbacteriaceae; genus JAFIQW01. Next base: position 210,475 of record NZ_JAFIQW010000003.1, on the reverse strand, counting down.
GATCGCCTCGCTCACCTCGGGGTCGCCCTGGTCGAGCGTCTTGCCCGCCTCCGCGGCCATCACCTCGAGCAGCTCCGCCCGGCGCGACTCGAGCACCTCGCCGGCGCGGTGCAGCACGGCCGCGCGCTCGGCGGCGGGCAGCGCGGCCCAGGCCGGGGCGGCGGATGCCGCGGCGCGAAGGATCTCGTCGAGCGCGCGCTCCTCGGTGATCCGCGCGGCCGCCACGGTGTCGACGCCGAGCCGCGACGACGGCACCCGGGCGAGGATCGCCGCGCCCCACTCGCGGTTCTCGGCGACGGCGGGGTCCGTGTCGGGGGTGTTCTCGAAGTGGCCGAGGGTCGGGCGCGTCACCGCGGCGAAGCGGTCGGCCGTGCGGTGCGAGGGCGGCACCGAGTCATCCAGAGCCTCGACGGATGCCCGGTAGCGCTGCTCCTCGCGGGCGAACAGCTGCTCGTTCTCGTGCAGCTCGAACACCGCCGACATGAAGTTGTCGTGCGAGGCGCCCTCCTCGAGGCGGCGGATCAGGTACGCGATCGCGACGTCGAACTCCCTGGGCGCGACGACCGGGGTGTAGAGCAGCAGCCCGCCGACCTCGCGGCGCACGGCCTCCGCCTGGCCCTGGGCCATGCCGAGCAGCATCTCGAACTCGATGCCGCCGGTCACGCCGCGCTGCTGGGCGAGCAGCCAGGCGTGCGCGACGTCGAAGAGATTGTGGCCGGCGACGCCGAGGCGCACGTTGCGGATGCGCTCGGCGTCGAGCGCGTAGTCGAGCACGCGCTTGTAGTTGGTGTCGGAGTCCTGCTTGCTGTGCCAGGTGGCGAGCGGCCAGCCGTGCACATCGGCCTCGACGCGCTCCATCGGCAGGTTCGCGCCCTTCACGAGACGCACCTTGATGCCGGCGCCGCCGCGGGCGCGCCGGGCGGCAGCCCAGTCCTGCAGCCGGATCATCGCGGCGAGGGCGTCGGGCAGGTAGGCCTGCAGCACGATGCCGGCCTCGAGCCGCTCGAACTCGGGGCGATCGAGCAGGCGGGTGAAGACCGCGATCGTCAGGTCGAGGTCCTTGAACTCCTCCATGTCGAGATTGATGAACTTCGCCGGGCTCGCCGCGGCGGCGCGGGCGAAGAGGGGCGCGAGCTGCTCGACGATGTCGTCGACGGCGTGCTCGAACGCCCACGGGTTGTGCGGCGCGACCGCCGCGGAGACCTTGATCGAGACGTAGTCGACGTCGTCGCGGGCGAGCAGGCGGTGCGTGCCCTCGAGGCGACGAGCGGCCTCCCTCTTGCCGAGCACGGCCTCGCCGAGCAGATTGACGTTGAGCCGGATGCCCTCGCGCTTGAGGTGCCCGATCGCGGGCCCGAGCTTGCGGTCGGTCGCATCGACGATGAGGTGGCCGACCATCTCGCGCAGCACGCGCCGGGCGATCGGCACGACGACGTCGGGCAGCACCGGGGCGACCAGCCCGCCGACGCGCACGGCGGCGCGCATCGGCAGGGGCAGGAACTTCGGCACGCGCGGCGCGATCTCGGCGAGCTTGCGGGCGGCGACGCGGGTGTCCTCGGGGCGCACCACTCCGTCGACGAAGCCGACCGTGAAGTCGAGCCCGTCGGGGTCCTTCAGCACGCCCGCGAGCTGCTTCGCGGAGCCGTCGACGGGGAACTGCGCGGCCTCGGTGAGCCAGCGGCGCACGAGCGCGACGACGTCGTCGGTGAGCGCGAGGTGCTCGGCGCGGTCGAGGGTGGTGCGGTCGGCGGTCGCCTCACGGACCGGGGTCGCCGGGCGAGGGTCGGCCGGGGTGGCCGGACGCGGGTCGGCCGGGGTCGCCGGGCGGGGGTCGGCCGCGCCGGTGCGGTCGGTCTCGGGCAGCAGGTCGGTCATGCGATCAGTATCGGAAGCACGAGGAGTAAGCAAAAGCGGATGTTTCTAAGCGATATCGATCAGCAGGGCTAACCTTTCCTCGTGCTCGACGTGCGCCGCCTCGCCCTCCTTCGGGAGCTCTCGATCCGCGGCACGCTCGCCGCCGTCGCGGAGTCGGTGCACCTCTCGCCGTCCGCCGTCTCGCAGCAGCTCGCGCAGCTCGAGAAGGAGGCCGGCGTCGAACTCCTGCGTCCCGCCGGGCGGCGGGTGCAGCTCACGCCGGAGGCGGAGATCCTCGTCGCGTCGGCGACCGAGGTGCTCGACGTGCTCGAGCGGGCGCAGGCGGCGCTCGAGGTGGCATCCGTCTCGGTGCGCGGCACCGTGCGCGTGGCCGTGTTCCAGTCGGCGGCGCTCGCGCTCATGCCGGCGGCGCTCACCGCGATGCGCGAGCAGCACCCCGACGTGCGCATCGAGATGACCCAGCACGAGCCCGAGCAGGCGCTGCACGACACGTGGGCGCGCGACTTCGACATGGTGGTGGCGGAGCAGTACCCGGCGCACGCGGCGCCGCGGCATCCGGGGCTCGAGCGGCAGGAGCTGACGACGGATGCCATCCGGCTCGCCGTGCCCGCCGACTCGCCCATCCGCTCGCTCGACGACGCCCGCGGCGCGGCCTGGGTGATGGAGCCCTACGGCGCCGCCTCGCGGCACTTCGCGGAGCAGCGCTGCCGCCAGGCGGGCTTCGAGCCCGACGTGCGCTACCAGACCGCCGACCTGCAGGCGCAGATGCGCCTCGTGGAGTCGGGCAACGCGGTCGCGCTCATGCCCGACCTCATCTGGACGGGCCGCGGCACGACCTCGCGGCTAGTCGACCTCGCGGATGCCCCGCGGCGGCAGATCTTCACGGCGCAGCGGGGGGCGGGGGCGGCGTCGCCCGCGATGCGTGAGTTCGCGCGGGTGCTGCGGGAGGCGGCGGGGCACCTGGAAGGTGTGTAGCGCTGCCCCTTTGCTGGCGGTGGTCGCTATCGGAGGAGATTCCGGCCATCTGGGTCGGATTTGGGCCGGAAGTGGCCGTTTCTCCTCTGTTAGGCGCCGCCGCTGCTCTGGCTCGCTGACGTTGGTCGCTCACGGGGGAGATTCCCGCGACCCGGGTCTGATTCGGATCGGGTGCGGCTATTTCTCCTCCGCTGGGCGCGGGTGCCGCCGCCCGATCGATAACGGAGGCGTTTCGCGCCCGTGGCGTGGGGAGTGGACGCAGAACGGGGCGAAACGCCTCCGCAATCGATCGCGGGTGCAGGCAACGAAGGAGATTCCGCCGTTCCAGGTCGGATGCCAACCGGCTCGGCCGATTTCTCCTTCGACAGCCGCACTCGCAGCAGGGAAGCAGCCGCGAGGTCGGCTCAGGCCAGCTCGGGCGGCGTGTGCCCCAGCCGCGCCATCACGGCGTGGCTGAAGTCACGGCAGACGCCGCACTGCGGCTCGCTCGGGTGACCGCCGTCGCAGTGCGCGCAGAACAGGAAGCCGTTCACGGCGGAGCGCCCGCCGCCGCAGTCGCACGGCGAGCTCATGGGGTCGTGGTGCTTGTCGGCTGAAGCATGCGGAGACGGTACACGCGGGTCGTGGTCCGGCGTGATTCGGCCGCGTAACAGTCGTGTGAAGAAGCGTCGCATGATGATCGGGACCGAGCCTCCGCCGATCCGGGCACCGAGTGTAGGGCCGTTCGGCCCCCTGTGCCGACTCGACGGATGCCGTCGGCTCACGCCCGGGCGTCGTCGATCCCCCGCAGCGCGAGCGCGAACCCCACGCTCGCGGCGAGCAGTACGCAGCCGGCCGCCACGAACACGACCGGCACCCCCGCGGCGCCGGCGAGCACGCCGCCGAGCAGCGCGCCGAGCGGCATCCCGCCCCAGACGAGCGTGCGGTAGACGCCCTGCACCCGCCCGAAGAGCACCTCGGGGATGAGGGTCTGCCGCAGCGACATCGTGAGCACGTTCCACACCATGACGCCGCCCGCGCCGGTGGCGAGCAGCGCCGCCGCGGCGACCGGGTTCGTCGTGAGTCCGGTGCCCAGGGCGGAGAGCCCGGTGACCGCGCACCCCGCGACGAGTCCCGCCCGCCGGCCGATCGCCCGCGAGACCGCGGGCGCGACGAGACCGCCGAGCAGTCCGCCGACGCCGGCCGCGACCAGCAGCAGCCCGTACGCGGCATCCGGGATCCGCAGCACCTCGAGGGCGAACAGCACGAGGATGCCGTTGATCGCCGACTGGGCGAGGCTCGTCGTCGCCGCGATGAGGGTGAGGCGACGGATGACGCTGTGCCCCCACAGCCACCGCAGGCCCTCTCCGATGTCCGAGCGGATGGACGGCAGAGCGCCCTCGCGTGACGGCGCCCGCACGCCGCGCACCGAGAGCACGAGTACGGCCGCGAGGGCGAAGCCCACCGCGTTGAGCGTCAGGGGCGATGCGGCGGAGAGTGCGAACAGCGCGGCGCCGAGCGGGGCGCCGAGGAACGTCTGCCCCAGCGCCTCCTCGACGGTCAGCAGGCTGTTCCCGCGGTCGAGGTTCCGTTGCGTCACCACCTGCGGCAGCAGGGCGCGGGCCGCGCTGTCGTAGACCGTCTCGGCGGTGCCGAGCACGAACGCCACCACGTAGAGCGCGACGATCGACCCGGCATCCGTCACGACGAGCAGCGCGAGCGCCGACAGCGTGACGGCGCGCAGGCCGTTCGCGACCGCCATCGCCGTGCGCCGGTTCACGCGATCGACGACGGCACCGCTGACGATCGCGAAGAGCAGCCACGGCACGAACGCGAACGACGTGAGGCCGGCGACGAGCACCGGGTCGCGGGTGTACGACGCGGCGAGCAGCGGCAGAGCGGTGCGGCCGAGCCCGTCCCCGAGGTTCGAGACGCCGCTCGAGGCGAAGAGCCGCCAGAACGGGGCGCCGAGCCCTCCGTCGGCCGGCTTCGCGCTCACGTGTTCACGATAGGGGCCGTCGTTCGCGTGAGGGCTCGACTGGTCAACGCACCGCTCACCGGCGCCCGCAGCGACTCGCCACTCACCGACACCCTGACCACTCGGCGTCAGTACGGGGGCGATAGGGCGGATGCCTCCGGGCGTGGCCCCCGGTAGCCTCGACCCTCGTGAGTCGGCGCGGAACGGAGGGCACCATCGCGCGCCGCATCACCGAGACCGTCCTGCCGGAGCGACTCGGCCGCGGCTTCCGCTGGCTGCTCGCCTCGTCGTGGACGTCGAACCTCGGCGACGGGATCGCGCTCGCCGCGGGTCCGCTGCTCGTCGCCTCCCTCACGCAGAACGCGGTGCTCGTCGCGCTCGCCGCGACGATCCAGTGGCTGCCGCCGCTGCTGTTCGGGCTGCTCGCCGGCGTCATCGCCGACCGGCTCGACCGGCGCCGCGTCGTGGCATCCGTCAACCTCGTCCGGGCGGTCGTGCTCGCCCTGCTGACGGCCGCGATCGCAACGGATGCCGTGTCGATCGTGATCGTGCTCGGCGCGCTGTTCCTGCTGTCGACGGCGGAGGTGTTCGCCGACAACAGCGCGCAGTCGCTGACCCCGACGATCGTGGCGCGCGACGACCTCGCCGTGGCGAACTCGCGGCTGCAGACCGGGTTCCTCACGCTCAACCAGATGGCCGGTCCACCGATCGGGGCGGCTCTGTTCACGGTCGGCGCCGCGTGGGCGTTCGGCGTGCAGGCGGTGCTCGTGCTGCTCGCGGCCACGCTCGTGGTGCGGGTGGCGCTGCCGCCCGACGAGCATCCGGATGCCGCGAAGAGCCACCTCTGGCGGGACATCGCCGAGGGCATCCGCTGGACCTTCCGGCACGCCGCCGTGCGCACGCTCGTGCTGACGATCGCGATCTTCAACGTGACCTTCGGCGCCGCGTGGTCGGTGCTCGTGCTCTACGCGGGGCAGCGGCTCGGCCTCGGCGAGATCGGGTACGGACTCATCACCACGGTCACCGCGGTCGGCGGGCTGCTCGGCATCGCGAGCTACGGGTGGATCACCAAGCATGTGAGCCTCGGCAACCTCATGCGCATCGGCCTCATCATCGAGACGCTCACCCACCTCGCGCTCGCGCTGACCACGAGCCCGGTCGTCGCGCTGCCGGTGTTCTTCGTCTTCGGCGCGCACGCGTTCGTCTGGGGCACGACCGCCGTCTCGGTGCGGCAGCGCGCGGTGCCGCGCAAGCTGCAGGGACGCGTCGGCAGCGTCAACACGCTCGGCGTGTTCGGCGGCCTCGTCGTGGGCTCCGGCATCGGGGGAGTGCTCGCCGAGCTCTACGGCGTCACGGCACCGTTCTGGTTCGCGTTCGCGGGCTCGGCGCTCTTCGTCGTGCTCATCTGGCGGCAGCTGCGGCACGTCGCGCACGACGACGAGCGGGCGGATGCCGCGGGCGACGAGCGTCCGGATGCCGCGGGCGGCGTGCCGGCGGCGTAGCCCCTTCGTGCCCGGAGGAGGCCGCGTGGCCGGCCGTTTCGTGAGGCGGCTCGTTCCTTTGGCAGGACATCCGTGATGACGCGCCGCCCCGCGGCATCAGTCACTCGGCGCGTCCCCGCGATCTGTCCTGCTGTAGGCGCAGTCACGTTGTGTAGGACCGCAGCCCTGACGCGCCGGCCCCTGACCCGCAGCACCGAAGGGTCGCGCCATCCCTCCTACACAGCGTGAGCGGGCGTGCGGACGCACGACCGCGTGGCCGACTGGACGCGCAACGTGGGCGGGTGACTGAACGCGCGACGTCGAGCGGTGACACGCCTGCACAATGAGCGCAGCGGACACGAACGCGTGCCGAACACGGCACCACGTGGCGTCTGTAGGAACGCGGTCACCGACACGCCGCCTCGCGGCCGGCAGCATCGGCGTGTCGCGCCGCCGCTCCTACACGAGCCACGCGGTGCGACGCCGGCGCAGCGGACACGAATGCGTGCTCAGCACGGCTGCATGTGGCGTCTGTAGGAACGCGCTCACCGACACGCCGCCCCGCGGCTCCGAAACACCGGCGTGTCGCGCCGGCCGCTCCTACACAAGCCACGAGGATGCGACGCCGCCCGGCGAAGGTCTCAGCCGATCGCGGTCCCCAGCAGCGACCCCAGCGCGAACGTCGCCCCGAGCGCGAGCGCCCCGCCGACCACGACGCGCAGCGCCGGCCGCGCGGCCGACGTGCCGCCGAGCCGGGCGCCCACGGCCCCGGTGAGGGCGAGCGCCAGCAGCACGACGGCGAACGTGACGGGCACGCGCACGGCATCCGGCAGCAGGATCGCGGCGAGCGGCAGCACCCCGCCGAGCAGAAACGCGACGGCGGATGCCGCGGCCGCGTGCCACGGCGAGACGAGGTCGTCCTGGTCGATTCCGTGCTCGACCTCGAGGTGCGCGGCGAGCGCGTCGTGCTCGGTGAGCTCGCGGGCGACCCGGTCGGCCGTCTCGAGGGAGAGGCCCTTCGCGCGGTAGATCGAGGCGAGCTGCGCGAGTTCCGCGTCGGGCTTGGTGGCGAGCTCGCGCTGCTCCATCTCGACGAGGGCGCGCTCGCTGTCGCGCTGGCTGCTCACCGAGACGTACTCTCCGAGCGCCATCGACACCGCGCCGCCGAGGAGGGCTGCGGCACCCGCGGTCGCGATCGGCGCGATCTCGCTGGTCGCCCCGGCCACGCCGACCACGATCGCCGCGACCGACACGATGCCGTCGTTCGCGCCGAGCACTCCGGCGCGCAGCCGGTTGAGCCGACCGTTGACGCCGCCGGTACGCGTCTCCTCCTGAGGGTTCGTCACCGCCGTCATTCCGTCAGAGTGACACCGCGACGACTGGACCGCCAGCCAGGAAAGGCTTGCCTACCCGGCTCGCGGCTCGTCGATGTCGGGCCCCTGGATGCGCTCGTACGTCGGCTGGCGCACGCGCTTGACCCAGTCGTAGTTCTCCGCGCCGGGCACCGGATGCCGCACGGCGTCGAACCGGATCGGCACGTCGAGCGCGCCGGGTTCGCGCGTCAGGTCGAGCTCGGCGAACGGGCGCCACCGGCCGCGGGGCGACGCGGCGTACAGCCGCAGCCGCCACGGCTCCTGCTCGAGCCGCTCCGCGAGCGCGGGCAGCGAGGCGGGCAGGTCGCCGGGGGTGAGCGTCCGCGCGGCGAGCAGCACGGGACCGCTCGGCGACTCGTACGGGAACAGGGTACCGAGCCACGCGCGGGAGGGGGAGCGGTGCGCGGCGAGCCAGAAGCGCGAGGGGAAGCCGAGCCCCGTCGAGGCGAGCTCGATGTCGGCCGGCCCGGTGTCGCCCTCGAAGCGCAGCGCGAGGCCGGGCACGTCGGGCAGCAGCGATGGGAGCCCCGCCGACCGCGAGGCCCGCGCGAGCACGCGCTGCTCGACTGGCGGCTCGTCGACCCAGCGGATGCCGGTGTCGAGCCCCGGTCCGACCCGGCGCACCGTCCCGTGCAGCATGACGCCCGCGCCGTGGATCGGCTTCGGGTGGCGCAGCACCGTGAGGGCGGCGAACGCCCCTTCGAGCACGCGCCCGATGACCGCTGAGACCGGCGGCATCCGCAGGCTCACTGCCACCAGGTGTCGAACATCGACGTGGGCAGCTGGCGCTTGTGCTCCGTCATCCGGTACCGCTTCTCGATCGACTCGGCGATCTCGTCGGGCACGTCGCCGCCCTCGAGGTAGGTGTCGAGCTGTGCGTAGGTGATGCCGAGCTCGTTCTCGTCGGTGCGGCCCGGCATCTCGTCGAGCAGGTCGGCGGTCGGCGCCTTCTCGTACAGGCGGGCGGGCGCGTCCAGGTACTCGAGCAGCGCGCGGCCCTGTCGCTTGCTGAGCCCGGTGAGGGGCAGCACGTCGGCGCCGCCGTCGCCGTACTTGGTGAAGAACCCGGTCACGGCCTCGGCCGCGTGGTCGGTGCCCACGACGAGCCCGCCGAGGTCGCCCGCGATCGCGTACTGCGCGATCATCCGCATGCGAGCCTTCACGTTGCCCTTCACGTAGTCGGGCAGCGTCGTGCCGAGCGCCTCCGCGTACTCGGTCGCGACGCCGTCGACCCCGCCCTTGATGTCGAAGGTCACCGAGCGGTCGGGCCGGATGAACGTCAGCGCGAGCTGCGCGTCGTCCTCGTCGGCCTGCACACCGTGCGGCAGCCGCACGGCGACGAAGGTGGCGTCGCCGCCCTGCTCGCGCACCTGCTCGACCGCGAGCTGGCAGAGCCGGCCGGCGAGGGAGGAGTCCTGTCCGCCGCTGATGCCGAGCACGAGCGTGCGGGCGCCGGTGCGCTGCAGATAGGTCGCGAGGAAGTCGCGGCGCCGCTGCACCTCGGTGGCCGGGTCGATGCTGGACTGAACGTGAAGCGTCTCGATGATCTCTCTCTGCAGTTCGCGCACGATCCGACTCTAGGAGGCGGCGCCCCTCGCAGCGCTGAAAGGTTGCCGACGGGCGTAGCGTCGCAAGGGTGACCGTCTTCATCGCATTCGCCGCGAACGTGCTCGTCGCGCTCGCCAAGTCCGTCGTGGCCGCGCTCACCGGCTCGGCGTCGATGCTCGCCGAGGCCGCGCACTCGTGGGCGGATGCCGGCAACGAGGTCTTCCTGCTCATCGCCGACCGTCGGGCGGAGAAGCACGGCGACGCGGCCCATCCGCTCGGCTACGGCCGCGACGCGTTCATCTTCTCCCTGTTCGCGGCGTTCGGGATCTTCACGGTGGGTGCGGTCGTGTCGGTGTACCACGGCATCCAGAGCATCTTCGAGCCTGAGGAGATCACCGACTACACGTTGAACTACCTCGTGCTCGCCGTCGCTGCGGTGCTCGAGGGCGTCTCGCTCACCCAGTCGGTGCTCGAGGCCCGCCGGGCGTCGAAGCGCTACGGCATCCGCTTCCTCGACTACGTGCTCAACGGCTCGAACGCGACGCTCCGCTCGGTGTTCTTCGAGGACACCGCCGCGCTCGCCGGGCTCGCGCTCGCCGCGGCCGGCATCGGGCTGCACCAGCTGACCGGCGACCCGATCTGGGACGCCGTCGGGTCGATCCTCATCGGCCTGCTGCTCGCCGCCGTCGCGCTGCTGCTGATCAACCGCAACCGGCGCTTCCTGCTCGGCGCGGGCCCCGGCGAGGACTACCGCCGCCGCGCCGCCCTGACCCTGCTCGACCACCCCGAGATCCAGCGGGTGACCGCGCTCTACCTCGAGTTCATCGGGCCCGGACGGCTCTTCCTCGTCGCCGCCGTCGATCTCGTCGGCGACCGCCCCGAGGGCGAGGTCGCCGCGCAGCTGCGGCGCCTCGAGGGCGAGCTCGAGCAGGACCAGTTCATCGGCAAGGCGGTGCTGACGCTGTCGGTGGATGACGAACCGTCCATCGATCTGGGCAGCGTGCACCCCACCCGCTGACCCCGCTCTCTCGGACGGCTCCTCGCCCGCTCGGTGACGACGCTCAGCCGCGGCTGATCGACTGGCGGGAGTCGAAGGGAGCGGTCATGGCCGAAGGCGACGTCACCACCAAGCTCAAGCGAGGGCACTGGGAGAACAGCGTGGAGGGCCGGCCGGAGCTGTCGTCTGGCTTCACGACGAAGGACGAGGCGCTGCAGCGCGGGCAGTCGCTCGCGGCCGAGCTCGGCACGCAGCACACCGTCGCGCCGTACGACCCCGAGGACGAGCGCAACGCGTTCGGCTACGACGAGGCGGGCGCCACCCCGGACGAGGCGTGACCGCCTCGCGCGGTCCCGTCGTCGTCATCACCGGAGCGTCGAGCGGAATCGGGCGCAGCGCGGCCCATGCCTTCGCCCGGCGCGGCTACCGCGTGGTGCTCGCCGCGCGCAGCCGGGAGAGCCTCGTCGTCGTCGCGGGGGAGTGTCTCCGCCTCGGCGCGGAGGCGACGATCGTGCCGACCGACGTGAGCGACGAGGCGCAGGTGCAGCACCTCGCCCGCACGGCCGTCGAACGCTTCGGCCGGATCGACGTCTGGGTGGGCAACGCCTCGGTGTTCGGCTACGGCGAGTTCGAGCGGATCCCCGCCGACGTGTTCGAGGGGATTTTGCGTACCAACCTGCTCGGCCAGGTGCACGGCGCCCGCGCGGTGCTGCCGCAGTTCCGGCGGCAGGGCGCCGGGGTGCTGGTGGTCGTGGGGTCGCTGTACTCGAAGGTGCCCTCGCCGCTGGCATCGCCCTACATCACGAGCAAGTTCGGCACGCTCGGCTTCGCCCTCGCGCTGCGGCAGGAGCTGCGTCGCGAGCGTGACATCCACGTGCGCCTCGTGCTGCCCGCGACGATCGACACCCCGATCTACCAGCACGCCGCGAACTACACGGGGTCGTCGGTGCATCCGCTGCCCCCGATCGTGAGCGCGAAGCGCGTGGCCCGGGCGATCGTCAAGGGGGCCGAGCGGCGTCGCCGCGTCCGCGTCGTCGGTCGGCTGCAGGGGCTGCTGATCCCCGCGTACGCCTCCGCGCCGTGGCTGCTCGAGACGTTCGTGCCCCGGCTCATGCCGTCGGTCGCGCTGCGCGAGCCGCAGGTCGCCGCGGCATCCGGAACCGTCTTCGAGCCCGACCCGACGAGCAACGCCGTCAGCGGAGGATGGCGCTCGGCCCCGGTCAGGCTGCTCGCGCTGGGTGCCGCCGGGGTGGGTGCGACGCTGCTACTGCGCCGGCGGAAGTGAGGCGGCCGCCGCGGCACCGCGCTCGCGCAGGCGGGCGTTGAGCAGGGCGGCGAGCACCACGACGGTCGCGGCGACCGCGGGCGACCAGCGGGCGGCGGATGACCCGAGCGACTCGGCGAGCGCGCCGGTCACGGCCGATGCGGCGGACTGCCCGACGATCACGGCGGAGCCGAGCATCGTCATGACGGTCGCCGAGCGACCGAACGGGCTGCGCTCGGCGCCGAGGCTGTACTGGGTGACGAGGGTGGGGCCGATGCCGACTCCTGCGACGAGCATCGCGGCGAGCAGGGCCACGACGTCGTCCGCCGCGGCGTAGCCGACCGCGCCGGCCAGCAGAACGACGGAGAAGACCAGCCAGCGTGCGCGCAGGGTGAACCGGGCCGGGAACACGGCGACCGAGAGCGCGAGCACCGTCGAGCCGATGCCCATCGCGCCGTAGACGAGTCCCGCCGCGTCGCCCGCGCCCTGGTCGCGCATGAACGCGGTGAGCGACGTGAGCGTGCTGCCGAAGAACATGCCGATGCCGAGGGCGCCGAGCACCGGGACGAGCAGTCGCGGCCGCACCAGCTCGCGGGCCGGCGCGGGGTCCGTCCGCAGGTGCTTCTCGGTGCCCTGCACGCGGCCGCTCGGGTGCAGCGCGAACGCGGTGACGAAGACGACCGTGAGCACGGCGGCTCCGATGACGGGGGCGACCGGGTTCAGGGTCGTCGCGAGCAGCCCGACGATCGCGGGACCGAACACGAAGACGGTCTCGTCGGCTGCGGACTCGTAGGCCATGACCGAGTTCACCGTGCGCACGCGGCGCTCGACCGGAAGTTTCTGGGCGATGAGGCCGACGAGCCGGCTGCGCGACAGCGGGGCGACCTGCGGCGCCGTGGCGCCGATGACGAGCGCGGTCGCCAGCACGGCGGCATCCGGCAGGGTGCTGAAGGCGATCGCGGCCATCGCCAGCAGGGCGAGGCTGTTGGCCGCGCCGGCCAGCAGCAGCACGGGCCGCTGACCGAACCGGTCGGCGGCCATGCCGAGCAGCGGGCCGAAGAGGGCCGTGCCGAGGCCGACGGCGGCGGAGTTCAGGCCGCCGAACGCGACCGAGTCGCGGGCCGCGACCACGAGGGTGAGCACGCCGACGACCATCATCGCGTAGGGGAAGCGCGCGACGAAGGCGACGGGGAAGTAGCCGGCGCCGGCGGCGCGACGAAGACTCGTCTCGGTCGCCGACGGCGTGGAAGAGGTGACCTGCTCGGTCGTGGACATGCGTCCTCCGGGTTCGCGGGTGCCGCCTTAGATGGCCCGCGATGGACCCGAGGTAGATGCACGGTGTCACGACAGGCGACGCCTGCCGACCGGCCATTTCGTCCGGTGAGTCCAGGGTAACCCGGGAGGGGGCGGCCGGGCCGGGATGTCGCTGGGAGCGCAAACGAGGAAGGGGGCGACCGACTCGCGTCGATCGCCCCCTCCTGGCATCCGCCGGATCAGTCGATGCCGACCGGATCGGACACAGCGGTGGCGGTGCGGTAGCCGTCGAGGCTGCCGGTCACCTGCACGGTGATGTCCTTGCCCTTCCACTTGCCGGTCAGGTGGAAGCGCTCCTCGGTCGCCCCGGCGATCGGCTCGCCGTCGGCCAGCCACTGGTAGCCGTAGCCGGGCGTCGGCGACCACTCGCCCTCGTCGACGCCCAGCCAGGCGCCCGACTTCAGTCGCCCGTGCTTGTCGGCCGAGACGATGGCGGGCTCGCCCGCGACCAGCGGCCGGAGGATGACGATGTCGTCGCGCATCTCCGGCAGCTCGGCCTCGTCACCCAGGTAGAAGCTCGCGAAGCCCATCTGGTCGTAGCCGGTGTTCTTGTTGGCCACGCCGTTGCGGTACATCGGGTCGTGCATCAGCGTGCGGATGCCGTACTCGGTGGGCGCGAGCGTCGTGACGACGGCGAGGCGGTTGTCGCCCGTGCGCAGCACGAGCTCCTCGCGCCAGTCGCCGAACAGGTCGGCCTTGAGGGTCGGCGTGCTCTTGTTGCCCGTCGACACGAAGCCCGTGGCGAGGTAGGGCGTCGTGGCGAACGTCAGGTCGTTCACGGTGCTGACGGTCGCACCGCTCACGGCCATCGCCGTCAGTCCTCCGCCGAACCAGATCGCGTACTGCCCGCTACGCAGGTTGTTCGTTCCGTTCAGCAGCTCGCCGGTCACCATGCTGCGCGCACCGTTCTGCGAGTGCCCCTGCGCGCCCGGCCAGCGGTTCGAGAAGTTGCCCGCGACGGCACCCTCCGCGTCGCTGCCCGCGTAGACGCCGTAGACGAGCGAGTTCTCGTAGACGATCTCCCCCTGGTCGTCGAGGCGCTTGCCCTTCATCGGGTCGTGCGCCTCGGGTCCCGGAAGCCAGCCGTAGTGTCGCCCGTTGCGGATGTCGTCGTACAGGTGCTCCTCGTTGCCGGACCACAGCCGCACGTTGTTCTCCGCATCGACCGGAAGCAGCGCGCTGCGGTCACCGTGCCGCAGGGGTGCCCACTCGTTCTGCGGGTTGTTCCGCACGGCATCCGTCGCGAACTCGAAGCTGCCGGCCACCGGCGGCACCCCGCCCTGGCCTTCGATCGTCGGCATGACGTCGCCGTTCAGCACCTTGGGCAGGATCTTCGTCTTGTCCTCGTTCAGACCGAGCACCATCGCCTTCAGCACGACCTCGTCCCAGCCGTCACCGTCGAGGTCGGCGGAGTCGGTGAAGTGGTTGCCGCGGTTCTGGTAGTCGTAGGCGCTGCCGCCGAGCGACCAGTACTCGGGGTCGGCCGAGTCGAACCCCGCCTGGAGGTTCACCTCGCCGTCGACGATGTTGAACGCGGCCAGCGTGGTGCGCTGGTAGTAGCCGCGCTGGGAGACGGCGTACGTGTTCTCGCCGTCGAGCGCGGCGACCACGCCGAGATAGCGGTTGGCGCGGTTGCCCTGGGCGTCGCCCCATGAGGCGGCCTTCCACGGGTGCTCGAGCCAGTAGGCCTCCTTCTCGGCCATGATCTGCGCCTTGTAGTCGCTGGACGAGCTGCCGGCCCCGGGGCCGGGGTAGGCGAGGTAGGAGAAGTTGCCGCGCTGAGTGGCGGGGGTCATCGCCCAGTTCTCGCCGTCGACGCTGCCCTGGTACTTGTGCGGGTAGTCCGCGCTGTCGACAAGCACCCCCTGGCCGGCGTCGGCGTTCCACTCGAACGCCGAGAAGAACTCCTGGCCGTCCTTCGCCGGGCCGATCGGGCCGACGTGGTACGTCTTTATCCAGCGCTTCACCGCCGGGTCGTTCACGCCGTCGTTCCCGCCACCGATGGTCGGGCTGCGGTAGGAGATGGTGAAGCTGTTCAGCAGCGCCCAGTAGGTGTCGAGCGCCTGCTCGTTCCCCGTCGCGAAGTACTCCTTGAACTTCTCCACCGTCGAGTTGAGCCCGTCCTCGCCGCCGACGACGGTGTCGAGGGTGTCCGGGTAGACGACCGACTGCGATTCCTCGTCCCAGTTGCCGATGCGGGTGCCGAGACCGGTCTTGAGCATGAGCTCGCTCTTGCCGTCGGAGTCGAAGTCACCGGCGAACAGCGTCGTCTCGTGGTCATTCGCCGACCGGACGTTGTAGCCCATCTCGACGCGGAACAGCAGCGTGCCGTCCTGCTTGTACACGTCGATGTACTCCGGGGCGGTGGTGGTGTTGCCGCCCCCGAAGATCGGCTCGGAGTACATCGGGTCCTGCTGGGTGCTGCGCCACTTGACGACAATCTCGTACTCGCCGTCGCCGTCGAAGTCGCCGACGGTCATGTCGTGCGTGGAGTACGGGGCGCTCTGCGAGGTGTGCACCGCACCGGCATCCGTCTTCGCGTAGGGGAGCTCGGTGCCGCTGTCGAGCTGCTCGACGTACCGGATGAACTTCCCCTCGAGCTCCGCGTACAGCGCGTCGGTCACGACTCCGTCCGAACCCAGGCCGGCAGCGGGCTGCCAGTCCTCCCCGTTGTAGGTGTTGAGCCGGTCCACCCACCCGGCGAGGTCGTCGGCGGTGACCGGGGTCTTCTCGTCGTGCGCCTCACGGAAGGCGCGCAGCAGGTCCATGTCGACCGTGTACCAGTGCTGCCCGCCGGTGTTCGGGATCACCATGGTCGAGGCGTTGAGGTTGGTGCCCGGTCCGAAGCGCTGGCCGCGGTAGGTGAAGTGCGCGAGCGGAACCGGTTCCGGGGCGGGCTTCAGCGGAATGTAGTGCGCGGCTCCTCGCCCCGACTGTCCCGCCTGTCCCGCGAGCGTCGAGAGCATCGGGGCACTCATGCCCTCCCGGGCTCCCTCGACGCCGTCGATGACGGGCGCGACCTCGTAGACGGACGCGACGCTTCCGTCCGGGTCGGTGTAGTTCGACGGGGTCGAGTTCTCCTTGACGATGCCGGGATTGCTCTTGTAGTCGCTCTCCGGCTGCACGTCGCGCGGTGCGACGGTCGCGATCTTCGCGAAGTCGCCGGCGCCGTCCTTGCGGTAGACGTTCCAGGACAGGCCGTCGGGGTCGTCACCGAGGAAGCGCCAGCTGAGGAAGATCCCCTCCGGGCTCTCGGCGGCGACGAGTCCGCGGGTCAGGTACTCCATGGGACGTGCTTGTGACGTCGGCGCGGCGTTCGCGGCCACGGTCGACAGGCCGAAGCCCGACCAGGTGACCGCCAACGCCAGTGGCAGGGCGATGGTGGTGCGCAGTGATTTCCTCACTGACTGTCTCACTGTTGTTCTCCTCGGTTGATCACCGGCGGAGGGAGCCATGCGCAGGCGAGATGTGGCTCACCTGCTTCCGGCGGGAAGCCCGGTGTGCGGCGTCACTGCTGCGTCCCGGGACTTCTCCGCGGTCTCAGGTCGAACCCTTCGCCGTCGAGCGCGACCTGTTCGCACGGTGAGATGCGGACGGGCCGGTGTGGTGGGCGCCCGGCAGAGCGGTCGAGTCGAGTGCGAGGGGCAGGTCCTCGTCGTGCACGAGCTCGTCTCGTGCCGCTGATGCAGACATCGGTGTCCCATCTCGTCTCGCCGCCGCTGGCAAGCGCTTTCCTGGCCATCGTGCCATCGGCACAGGAGCAGCACAAGAGCCCGGACGACGGATGCCGCGAGAGACCCGCCCGAGGCGCTCCTATTCGAACGGCTCTGACCAGCGCCTGCGTCGTTCCTCGTCGCTCTGCTCCCACCAGGGCACTCCGCGTTCGCCCAGCGCGACCTTGTAGCGCTGAACCTGTCGCCGTGCCTCCCGCTCGCCCTCGACGTCCTGTCGGCGGAGCGCGGCACCCACCGCTCGGCGGGCTGCCATCAGTCCCCTGCGGAGCTCTGCGGCGACGTCCTCCGGGATCTCGGGGTCGGAGGCGCGCCATCGCCGCCCGTCGATCACGACGTAGCGCCCGTCGGCCGTGCGCGCGGGGCCGCCCTGGCGTTCCTCACCGGTCACAGGTGTCTGCTCCTGGTCGTCGCTGACCGGGTGTCGCTCGTCGCTGTGGTTCGCGTTCTTCAGCTCCCCACGAACACCTCGAGGGCGATGCCCCCGCACGTGGCACGCTCGAGTCCGGCGGTGGCGGGCCCGCGCAGGGAGTCGCCGGTCGCCCGGCGCAGGTCGGTGGACAGTACGACGCGGCCGGCGCCGTTCACGATCGTGACGGGCGCGTCCGACGCTTCCGCAAGCAGGGGTGAGAGGTCGCGCTCGACCTCCTCGACCAGCAGATCGAGCCCGGCCACGCCGAGGAACTCCTCCCCGATGAACACCGGAACGGCGAGGGTGATCGTGTACTCGTCGCTGCAGAGGTAGTCGACGTAGGGGCCGGCGACATGCGGCTGGCGGGTCAGCATCGGCATCCGGTACCACTCGAGTTCGCTGTAGTCGATGCGCTCCTTGTTGACCGACTGCCCCGCGAGCTGGAGCTGCTTGCGCTGCGGGCCCTGCCACCAGGCGAGGTGGCTCGGCGCATCGGAGAGCGTGTTGAGGGCGGCGATGAAGCCGGCACCGTACACGGGCGCGACGGTCGCCTCGAAGGTGGCGAGAGCATGGGGTTCGGCCAGCGCGTCGAGCCGCGCGCTCGTGTAGTCGCCGCTCCTCCGAGCAGCCTCGATCGCCTCCGCCACCGCCGACGTCGTCGAGCGCAGCGCCTCGAGCGGGTCCGCGAAGTACGCCCCGACCAACTCCGCGGTGCGCGTGGCCGTGCCGGTATCGCTGCGTGTCATCGTTCCTCCTCGGGTGATGAGCTGACATCGGATGACCCAGCCGCAGGCTCGACGGCTCGGCGCGCGCTCCGCGAGAGCACGCTCTGCCGCTCGATCAACACCTGAGCGGTCGCGTCGAGCATCCGTTCGAAGGCTTCCGGGGCGTCCGCGGGCCGATCGTCCGCGATCGTCTCGATGAGCGCCGACATGAGCTGGTACGACGTCGACCGCCACTCCGGATCGGTGTCGAGCAGCGCGAGGTACGGTGAGAGCTCGAGCTGCAGCCGGATCTGCTCGCGCGTCAGTCGCGCCGACTGACTGAGCGCGGCCAGCTCGATCTGCAGGTCGTCGAACAGGTGCCGCCAGCCGGCGAGGTCGGCGGCGTCCGCCCGCTTCAGGCGGATAGCGAGCTGCCGTGCCTCGCGGGGGTCGGCTCGCTCGGCAGCGAGGCGGATGCATCCTGCCGTCACCGTGCCGTAGTGCACGAGCATGTCCCGGAGAGCGAGCCGTGAGGTGGCCGCGAGCGCGCGCTCCGCGTACCGAATCGGGTCGGCGGTCGCGGCGACGAAGCTGCCGCCCCCTCGCCCGCGGCGCGTGACGACCAGACCGCGGGACCGCAGGGACTGCAGCGCCTCGCGCACGGTGACCGGTGCCACGCCGAGGGTGCGGCCCAGCTCGAGTTCCGACGGCAGCCGGTCGCCGGCCCGCAGCACGCCGCCGAGGATGGCCTCCGCGATGCGTCGCTCGACGAGAGTGGCGCGGCCCTCGTCGCCGATGGGCTGGAAGAGCGCGCGCTGGGTGCGGGTGGGTCCCGCCGATCCCGGCGCCGCTGCTGAGCTCACGGGATCGATCATGGCCCATCCCCGCCCCGTCGACCGCCGATTCGTCTCGAGATGGAAACAACGGCGAAGCATCTATGAAACATGACCTCTGGTTCTATATGTTTAGTCTCGTCGACGAGACCGAGGACGTTCTTGGAGGGGCTCACCCATGGGTGCAACACGAAGTGGTTCTGCGAAGCGCGAGCAGCAGGCGACGGCATCGGCGGGCGTGAGCCTGCAGGGCGTGAGCAAGGCCTTCGGGCAGTTCGTTGCCGTCGACTCGCTCGACCTCGAGGTCCAGCCGGGGGAGTTCCTCTCGATGCTCGGCCCGTCCGGTTCCGGCAAGACGACAGTACTCCGCATGATCGCCGGCTTCGAGGACGTCACCCGCGGACGCATCCTGCTCGGCGACGCGGATGTCACGTCGACGCCGCCCTTCGACCGCGCGGTGAACACGGTCTTCCAGGACTACGCGCTCTTCCCGCACCTGACGATCGCCGAGAACGTCGCGTACGGGCTGCGCGTGAGGGGCGTGAACCGGTCGGACCGGGCGGCGGCGGTCGCGCGGTCGCTCGAGCGCGTCCGGCTCGGGAACGTGGCCGACCGGCTGCCGCACCAGCTGTCGGGCGGCCAGCGTCAGCGGATCGCGCTCGCCCGCGCGCTCATCCTCGAGCCCAAGGTGCTGCTGCTCGACGAGCCGCTCGGCGCCCTCGACAAGCAGTTGCGCGAGGAGATGCAGGTCGAACTCAAGCAGATCCAGCGCGAGGTGGGCATCACCTTCATCTTCGTCACGCACGACCAGGAGGAAGCCCTCACCCTGAGCGACCGCATCGCCGTCTTCAACAAGGGGCACGTCGAGCAGGTCGGAACGGCGACCGAGGTCTACGAGTATCCGCAGACCGCCTTCGTCGCCGGCTTCCTCGGAGTCTCCAACCTCATCCCCGCCGACCACGCCCGCGAGATCACCGGGGTCAACGCGCTCATCAGCATCCGCCCGGAACGCGTCCGCCTGTCCGCACCGGGCACGCCGATCGGCCAGGACGACGTCGCCGTCGACGGCGTGGTCTTCGAAACGGTCTACACGGGGCCGAGCACCCGCTACATCGTCGAGACCGAGCGCGGTCTGCGACTGATCGCCGAACGCCACAACGACCACCACCCCGCATCCGCCACGGCGTTCGGCCGAGGCGACCGGGTGCGCGTGTCGTGGACGAAGGACCACGCCTCGGTCGTGCCAGCGGCCTGAGGCTCCGCGCGTCGGCTCACCAACCACCACCACAACAGCAAGGAGCGACACATGAAGAAAGCACACCTCGCGGTGCCGGCCATCGCGGCCTCGCTCGCCCTCGTCCTCGCCGGGTGTTCCGGCTCGGAGGGTTCGGGCGACCCGGCCGCCTCGGGCGGACTGAACATCGACGTCCCCGACGTGCCCATGCTCGAAGAGCTCGGCGAGGGCGAGGGCGAGGTCAACATCATCGCCTGGAGCGGCTTCGTCGAGCCCGCCTGGAGCGACACCTTCACCGAGGAGACCGGCTGCGTCGTCAACCGCCGTGTCGCCGGCACGAGCGACGAGATGGTGCAGCTCATGCGCACCGGCGACTACGACCTCGTCTCGGCCTCCGGCGACGCGAGCCTCCGACTCATCGCCGGCGGCGACGTCGCGCCGATCAACCTCGACCTCATCCCCAACTTCGGCGACGACATCGTCCCCGGGATGAAGGGACAGCTGTACGACACGATCAACGGCAAGTCCTACGGCGTGCCCATCGGCCGCGGCGCGAACATCCTCCAGTACAACAGCGAGGTCGTCACCGAGGAGCCCACGAGCTGGGACGTGACGTGGGAGAGCGACAGCCCGTACGCCGGGCAGATCATCGGCTACGACGCCCCGATCCACATCGCCGACGCGGCCGTGTACCTGATGGCGCACGAGCCCGACCTCGGCATCACCAACCCCTACGCGCTCGACGAGGACCAGCTCGCCGCGGCGGTCGACCTGCTCAAGGAGCGCAACTCGATCGTGTCGGAGTACTGGGCCGACCCGGTGGCGCAGATCACCTCGTTCACGGGCGGCAACACCGTCGTCGGCACCTCGTGGGAGGTGCTGCGCAAGCTGACCGAGGACGAGAAGTTCAAGAGCGTCCTGCCCGAGGAGGGTTCGACCGGCTGGTCGGATGCCTGGATGATCGCGGCCGAGGCCGAGAACCCCAACTGCGCCTACCAGTGGATGGACTACACCAGCGCTCCCGAGGTCAACGGCGCGATCGCGATGAACTTCGGCATGGCGCCCGCGAACGCGGCCTTCTGCGAGACCTCCGAGGAGGCGGCGGCGCACTGCGAGTACTACAACGCCACCGACGAGGAGTACTTCGAGAAGGTCTGGTTCTGGACCACGCCCATCGAGCAGTGCATCGACGGCCGCACGGACGTGACCTGCACGAACTTCCAGCAGTGGACGGACGCCTGGCTCACCGTCAAGAGCTGATCCGACCGGGTGGGGCCGCGCCGCGGCCCCACCCGCATCCGCCCGTCGTCACCGTCGAAGAAAGGGGAAACGGTGGTCACCAGTCTGCCCGCTCAGGTCCGCCGTCCGCCCAAGGCGGCGAAGCCGCCCAAGAGCTCGCCCGCGCGTCGCACCGGACCGCTCGGTCTCGTGGGGTTGCTCGCACTGCCGATGACCTGGCTCGTCGGGGTGTACATCTTCTCGCTCGTGATGCTCCTCGTCACGGCGTTCTGGACCACCGACCCCTTCACATCGAAGGTCAAGCCGGGCTTCACCTTCCGCAACTTCGAGCAGATCTTCCAGAACTCCGCCTACCTCTCGACCTCGTTGCGCACGCTCGGCATCGCGCTGCTCGTGACCGCGCTGAGCATCCTCTTCGCGGTGCCGCTCGGGATCTTCATGGCGAAGATCGCCGCTCCGTGGCTGCGCGCGGTGCTCGCCGTCGCCGTCACGCTGCCGCTCTGGGCCGGCTACCTGGTGAAGATCCTCGCCATGCGCGTCACCTTCACCGAGGGCGGGTTCTTCAACTGGCTGATGGCGCCGCTCGGGGTGAGCGGTCCGGGGTTCAGCATCACGACGGTCGTGCTCACGCTCACCTACCTGTGGTTCCCGTACATGGCGATCCCCGTCTATACGGCCATCCGGCAGATCCCGGTCAACCTGTTCGACGCCTCCGCCGACATGGGCGCCCGCAGCTGGCGGACCATCCGCACCGTCGTGCTGCCCCTCATCCGCCCGGCGATCATCGCCGGCTCGATCTTCACCTTCTCGCTGAGCCTCGGTGACTACCTCGCCGCGCGCTTCGTCGGCGGCACGACCCAGATGATCGGCAGCGTGATCGCGTCGAACATCAACCTCAACCCGCCGATCGCGGCGGCGTTCTCCGTCGTGCCCATCGTGTTCGTCGTCGTCTACCTCGTCGGGGTGCGCCGAACAGGCGCCCTCGACCGGATGTGAGGCTCCCGTGCTCCGTCTCTCCCGCCCCGCCAAGATCGGCCTCGGATTGATCGTCGCGCTGGTGCTCGCGTTCCTCTACGTGCCGCTCTTCCTCGTCGTGCTCAACGCGTTCAACGGGGCCCGCATCGCCGCGTGGCCCGTCACCGACTTCTCGCTGCGCTGGTGGGAGGCGGCCTTCACGAGCGAGGCCATCCGGCTCGCGGTGCTGAACTCGGTGATCGTCGGCCTCGGCGCCACCGCGATCGCCCTCCTGCTCGGCACGCTCGTGGCGTTCGCGCTGCAGCGCTACAGCTTCTTCGGCAAGCAGACCGTCAACCTGCTCGTCGTGCTGCCGATCGCCCTGCCCGGCATCGTGACCGGCGTCGCGCTCAACAACACCTACAACCAGATCCTCGAGCCCGCCGGCATCCAGGTCGGCTACTTCGGCATGATCATCGCGCACGCCACCTTCTGCATCGTCATGGTGTTCAACAACGTGCTCGCCCGCCTGCGCCGGCTGAACCCGAGCGTGGAGGAGGCGTCGATGGATCTGGGCGCGCGGCCCTGGCAGACGTTCCGGTTCATCACCTTCCCGCAGTTCCGCAGCGCCTTCGCGGCGGGCGGCCTGCTCGCCTTCGCCCTGAGCTTCGACGAGGTCGTCGTCACGATCTTCACGGCCCCGCCCGGGGTCGACACCCTGCCGCTGTGGATCATGAACCAGATGGCGCGGCCCAACGAGGCGAGCGTCGTCAACGTCGTCGCGACGGTGATCATCGTCGCCTCGCTCATCCCGGTCTGGGTGTCGCAGCGGCTCGGACGGGACGTGACGGAGCGCTGAGCGTGCTCGCCCCGCCGAAGCGGCTCCGCTGCGGCGATAAGTTGCCCTGATGGCCGAGATCCTCGTCGTGGGCGCAGGGATCGGGGGGCTCTTCGCCTCCCGACTGCTGGCGACGACCGGGCACGCCGTCACCCTGATCGAGCGGAGCCCCGCGGCATCCGCTGTCGGCGCCGGACTCGTGCTGACGGATGCCGCGGTGCACCGCCTCGCGGAAGCGGGAGTGCAGGTCGGCCCGATCGCCCAGCGGTTGACCGCTCTACGTGTCACCGGTCCTCGCGGTCGCTCCCTCGGCGGCGTCGCGCACCGGTCCGCCCTCGCCCGGCCCGAACTGATCACCGCCCTCTCCGACGGCCTGAGCGAGCTGGCCGACGTGCGCTTCGGCGCCGCGCTGCAGGGGATCCGGCGGGACGGCGATCGGGTGCACTGCACGGTCGCGGGGGAGGAGCGGGCGTTCGACTTCGTGGTCGCGGCCGACGGCATTCGCTCGACGGTTCGTTCCGCTCTGGCGCCGGATGTCGCGCTGCGCTCCGCCCGTCAGGTCTGCTGGCGAGGAATCGTGCCTCGGCGCTTCGGCGACGCGGCGACCGAGCTGTGGACCGGGCAGGAGCGCATCGGCATCGTCCCGCTGACGGGTGGCCGAAGCTACGTCTTCGTCACCCGGTCGACTCAGGACGCCGGCGACGACCTGGCGCCCGTTACGGGGGTGCCGCGGCGCGACGCGACCGCGGTCGAGGCGCTGCGGAGCCTGCCCCGGGAGGCGCTGTTGCGGCACGAGCTCTGGGAATTGGACCGGCCGTTCTGGGGCGTTCCGAGGATCGCGCTGCTCGGCGACGCGGCGCACGCCATGACTCCGAACACCGGACTCGGTGCCGCCCTCGCGATCGAGGACGCCGTCGTGCTGGGCGAGGCCGTGGGTGCCGGGCTCGACTCGGCGGTGGATCGGCACCGGAGAAGCCGCGGGCTGCGGGTGCGTGCCGCACAGCTGGCCTCCCGCACGATCGGGGACTTCGCGCACAGTGAGCGGCGCGTGGCGGTCACCCTGCGGAAGAGGCTGGGGTTGCAACGCGCGTGAGGCCTCCGCGGCACTCTCGTGAACGCGGGGACCATAGGCGTCGGAGCTCCATAGCCGAAGCGCTCGGTGAGCACGACCGCCCGGACGGCGCCTACGCCAGGGCCGCGGGAAGAGCGGTCGGGAGCGCCAGACCCACCGGGTGATCGAGCACCGGGTCGGTGAACTCGGCGAGGAAGCCTGCCGGTGCCTCGCTCGGCGCGAGGTAGCTGACCCAGAACCTCTCCGTGCTGGCGGCGGCGACATCGAGACGTCGGACCGAGGCACCTCGCGGAGTGACACTCGTGCTGCCGGCGATCTGCAGCCGCACCTGCCCCGGCGAGAGCCGGACCGGCGTGCCGCTCTGGTTCACGACGACCATCCAAACGACGACGACGTCGCCCCAGGTCAGGTTGGCGAGCGGGGAGCGCTCGCCACCGTGTCCGTGACCTCGCCCGTCGACCGACCGCGCCGTACTGCCGCCGCGTCGCGGGCTTCGTGTCGCCCGCTCGATCGCGACGCTGCCGAACGACGTCGCGACCGCGACGGGTGCGGCGTCCTGGCCGGTCTCCGACCGGCTACTGCTCGCGGCGCTGGCCGCCGTGATGACGGCCGCGGTGCCCGCGACGGCCACGCCGAACTGCCGCCGGGTCACCCCGGGCGGCACGTGCTGCTGCTCCGACATCCGTACCACCTCACGTCTGGCTTCGGTGGACCGGACGGTACGAGCGAGTCCTTGAGAAAACCATAGGGTTCGACCTCCAAGGAATCCGCAACCCGGGGGGTGTGCCCTGTCGGCGACGTCGCCCTCCGGGGGCGTCGTGGAAGTAGTCGGAAAGTCACCGCGGGGGTCGTGATGAGAGCAAACCCGAGAGCGTTCGAGGTCGGAACCGGGCCGGCCCTGGTCGACGGCGCGGCCGTGCTCGATGTCTTCGTGAACGAAGGGCACGTGCCCATGGTCGATGGAGCACTGGTTTATCACCGCGGCTTCGGCGACGAGGAGACCGCGCCGGATGCCGCGGCGCCAAATCTCGTCATCCGTCCGCGGGTCTTCACGGCCGACGGCCGCATCGTGCAGAGCAGTTCCTACCCGCTCGACGCCCCGGTGCCGCCCAAGGGTCGGCCGGCTCCGGCCGCGCCCGATCCCCAGGTCCCGCTGCATCAGCTCGCCCGTCGTCGGCACTGGGCCAGCTACTTCCCCGACCGCACCTTGATCGCCGAGACGGGCAGCACCGTGCGCCTTCGGGTGCACAACCGGCTTCCGCAGCCGCACGAGCTGACCTTCCACGGTGCCGGCGCGGGCGGCAGCGCCGTCGGCACGGGCCCGATCCCTCCGGGCGGCACCCGGGAGCTCAGCTTCGCCGCGCCCCCCGCCGGCACGTACGTGTACTCCGATCCCGGCAACGCGCCCGTCGAACGGACGCTCGGGCTGTTCGGGGTGCTGCTCGTCGTGGACGCGGCGGCCGCATGGCAACTCAGCAGCGGCGGGCCCGAGTTCGAACGTCAGTGGCTGTGGATCTGCCACGACGTCGAGCCCGAGTGGGCGCGAGCCGCGTCCCGCGGGCAGCGCGTGGATCCGGCGACGATGCCGGCCGTGCCGCGGTACTTCACACTGAACGGCCGGTCGGGCTTCGAGTCGCTCGCGATCACCGTGGACGAGGAACTGAACGCACTGCGCAAGCTCGACACGTTGCCGTCGGGTTTCCCTCGCGCCACGGACGTCCGCGACTTCAGCCGGTCGCCGCAGGAAGGCACGGTGCGCACGGGGCAGCTCATCCGGATGGTGAACGCCGGCATCGTGGGACATCAGTTGCACTTCCACGGCAATCACGTGTGGACGCTGCGGAGCAACGGCACCGACTTCCCGCGCAGCGGCGGACGCGTCAGCGCGGAAGGACGAGTCATCCTGCAGCACTGGGAGGACACCGTCGATCTCGATCCGCTCGACCGCACCGACTCGATGCTGCCCTTCAAGCGACCGCCGGACGTGCTCGACGCGGTCTGGAACGCGCGCGGCGAGGACTGGGTCTACCCGATGCACTGCCACGCCGAGCCGTCGCAGACGGCGGCGGGCGGCTTGTATCCCGGCGGTCTCGTCGCCGATTGGGTGCTCGCCGCGAAGCAGGAGGAGACCCCGCACCACAGGTACCGCAGCCAGGTCGAGTTCGCCTCCGACCAGCCGGATGAAGGGAGCCCCGAAACCCGCTTCCGCACCAGGCCCTCGGTGGCGATGACTCTCGACTTCTTCGGACGGGAACTCCGTTTCCCCGACGGCTCCGAGCACGACGTGTGGAGCTTCGAGTCCGGCGATTCGGGACGCGGACTGCCCGGTCCCCTGGTCCGCGTCACCGAGGGCCAGGTGATGCACGGCACGATCAAGCCGAGCAAGGCGGTGCACACCATCCACTGGCACGGCATCGAACCGGACCCGCGCAATGACGGGGTCGGGCACACCTCCTTCGAGGTGTCCGGCAGCTACACGTACCAGTGGCGCGGGCAGGTCGGCGTGCCCGGAGACCCGAACACGGGCACGGCCGGCACGTACTTCTACCACTGTCACGTCAACACCACGCTGCACGTGCAGATGGGGATGTTCGGCCCGGTCATCATCGATCCCCCACCCGGGGCCGGTGCGCCCCTGCCGGCGGGCGTGCGCCGATACAGCGTCGACGGGCCGGAATACGACGTCGCTACCGAGACCCTGCTCATCCCGTACTCCGTCGACCCGCGGTGGCACGAACTGTCACATGCTGCGGGGCTGTCGGGGGAGGACGTCGGACTCAACCGCTTCGTTCCGCGGCACTTCGTGCTGCTCGGCGGAGCGATCGCCACCCGCCCGCGCGGAGACCGGGTCTGGAGCCTGTCGAGCATGCGTGCGAACCTGCCCGGTGGGGACCGCCGCCCGACGCTGCTCCGGTTCGTCAACGCCGACTACTTCCCGATGCGCATCCGCTTCACGGATGGTGCGGGCCAGCCCGTGCCGATGGCCGAGCTCGTCGGTCACGACGGCCGACCCTTCTGGCACACCGACAACCCCACCGGCCCCGCGACGCCGGTCTGGCGCTCCGGCAGCCGACTGCTCACGAGTCTCATCAAGTCGGGAGCGGCGGAGAAGTACGACGTGCTGCTGCGGCCGCCCGCGGCCGGGCAGTACCGGATCCACGTGGACTTCCTGCACTGGGTCACCGGCCGGATCGCGGCCACGAGGACGGTGCAGGTCACCGCTTCCTGACCCGGAGGGCAGCGCGCGCAGTTCGAAATGAAGTGAAGTGGAGCGAGTGACGGGAATCGAACCCGCGCTACCAGCTTGGGAAGCTGGAGTTCTACCATTGAACTACACTCGCGCAGCCCGGAAACCCGGGCAGGTTCTCGATTGTAGCGGCACCAATACACTGACTGCGTGTTGCTCTCGGACCGCGACATCCGCCTCGAGCTCGACTCGGGCCGGATCGCTCTCGACCCGCTCGACCTCGACATGGTGCAGCCCTCGAGCGTCGATGTCAGGCTCGACCGCTTCTTCCGGCTGTTCGACAACCACAAGTACCCGTACATCGATCCGGCCGAGAACCAGCCCGACCTCACCCGCCTGCTCGAGGTGCGGCCCGACCAGCCGTTCATCCTGCACCCCGGGGAATTCGTGCTCGGCTCGACGTTCGAGCTCGTCACGCTTCCGGATGACATCGCCGCACGCCTCGAGGGCAAGAGCTCGCTCGGCCGTCTGGGCCTGCTGACCCACTCGACCGCCGGCTTCGTCGACCCCGGCTTCAGCGGGCACGTCACGCTCGAGCTGAGCAACGTCGCGACGCTGCCGATCAAGCTGTGGCCCGGCATGAAGATCGGGCAGCTCTGCTTCATCCGCCTGAGCTCGCCGACCGAGTCGCCCTACGGCTCCGGCCCCTACGGCAACCGCTACCAGGGCCAGCGCGGCCCGACCGCCTCGCGGTCGTGGCAGAACTTCCACCGCACCGACGTGACGGTGACGGATGCCGGAGCGACGGGCGCCTGACATGGCGGACGTGCGCGTTCGTGTCGGTGACTGGGAGCACCAGTGCTGCGGCGAGGGGCGCGAACTGGGCGACCGGGTCGAGTGGACGGTGCACCGCTTCGGCGGTGAGCTTCACGAGACGCACCACCACCTCGTCGAGGGGATCGAGCCCCTGGTCGGGCGCATCGTCGCCGTGGACGGTCTGTTCGGCGACGCCGGCGAGGTTCCTCTGCTGCGGCTCCCCGCCGGCACGTCCTCCGAGCACTGGATGACGGATCGCGACCGCCCACTCCGCAGCGCCGACGGCTCGCCCCTGCCCGAGGTCACCGAGGACTTCGTCGTCACCGTGCGCACCGACTGAGCGTCGGCGCCAACCCGTGGCGTCCGTCGGCGGAGCGCACTAGCGTCGGCGCCGTGATGCCGGCCGCGGAACTCGAGAACCTCGCGCACCTGCGCCGCGCCCGCGACCTCATCGACCGCGACTACGCCCTCCCGCTCGACGTGCCGACGCTCGCCCGGCGCGCGCTCATGTCGCCCGCGCACTTCTCGCGCCGGTTCAAGGAGGCCTACGGCGAGACGCCCTACGCGTACCTCATGACCCGCCGCATCGAGCGCGCCATGACGCTGCTCCGCACCGGCATGAGCGTCACCGACGCGTGCATCGCCGTCGGTTGTACGTCGCTCGGCTCCTTCAGCGCCAAGTTCAAGGAGATCGTGGGCGTGCCACCGACGATCTACCGCACGCTCGATCACTCCGCGCTCGCCGCGATGCCGCCCCGCGTCGCGATGGCGGAGGGTCGCCCGGTATCGAGCAGGATCCGAGAAGCGGCGGCATCCGCGGCGCCCGTACGGTGACGGCATGACCATCTCGATCAGGTACTTCAACGTCTCGGTGACGGATGTCGAGGAGTCGCTCGCCTTCTACCGCGACGCCCTCGGGCTCGAGGTGGAGCAGGACGTGGCATCCGGCGACCACCGCTGGGTCACGCTCGGCTCGCCCGCGCAGCCGGGACTCGGGCTGGTGCTCTCCACCCCGTACGCAGGCAGACCCGAGGTCGACGGTGACGCGCTGCAGACCCTGCTCACCAAGGGCTCCATGCCGATCATCGTCTTCGCCACCGACGACCTCGACGGGCTCTTCGAGCGCGTGCGCGCCTCGGGCGCGGAGGTGCTGCAGGAGCCGATGGACCAGCCGTGGGGTCCGCGCGACTGCGCCTTCCGCGACCCGTCGGGCACGACCATCCGCATCGCCGCCGCCTGAGTGGCCGGCACGCCTCTCGATCGCGATTGGCCCTTGGCAACGGATGCCGCGGTCACCACCCTTGAGGCATGCCGACCATGACCTCCGCCCTCGAGACCGTCCAGCGCGAGTTCTTCGCCGAGGGCGTCTACCTCAACACCGCCTCCCTCGGGCTGCCGCCGCGGCGGGTGCTCGACGCGGTGACGGGAGCGCTCGAGGACTGGCGCACCGGCCGGTCGAGCCCGCCGCAGTTCGACGCCGACATCGCCGAGTCGCGGGCGCTGTTCGCCGGGCTCGTCGGAGTCGCCGCGGACGACGTCGCGATCGGCAGTCAGGTCAGCGCCTTCGTGGGTCTCGTCGCCGCCAACCTCTCGGACGGCAGCGAGGTGATCGTCGCGCAGGGCGAGTTCACGAGCGTCGTGTTCCCCTTCCTGGCGCAGGCGCCCCGCGGTGTCACCGTGCGCGAGGTGCCGCTGGAGTCGATCGCGGATGCCATCACCGAGCGCACCGCGCTCGTTGCCGTGTCGGCGGCGCAGTCGGCCGACGGACGCGTCGCCGACCTCGACGCGATCCGCGCCCGGGCGGCGCAGGCGGAGGCGCGGGTGCTCGTCGACCTGACCCAGTCCGCCGGCTGGCTGCCCGTCGACGCGAGTCTCTTCGACTACACCGTCTGCGGCGGCTACAAGTGGCTGCTCGCCCCGCGCGGCACGGCGTTCTTCACCGCCACGGCCGAGGCCGCCGACGAGCTGCTGCCGCACGCGGCCAACTGGTACGCGGGCGCCGAGCCGTGGAACAGCATCTACGGCGGACCGCTCCGCCTCGCCCCCACCATCCGCCGCTTCGATCTCTCACCGGCCTGGCACTCCTGGGTGGGGCAGGCCCCGGCGCTCCGCCTGCTCACCGAGGTGGGGGTGGAGACGCTGCACCGGCACGACGTCGACCTCGCCAACCGCTTCCGGTCGGCGGTCGGGCTCGCGCCGAGCGACTCCGCGATCGTCAGTACGGCGGTGACCGCGGATGCCGCGAGCACGCTGCAGGCCGCGGGAATCGCCGCCGCGATGCGCGCCGGCCGGCTGCGGCTGAGCTTCCACGTGAACAACACCGAGGAGGACGCGGACCGGGCGGCGGAGGCGCTGCGCGGGGTGATCGTCGGCTAGGCAGCTTGGCGTGTGCGAGTCCGTCGCCCGAGACGGGCGACGGCGCTGGCGTCGCGGCGAAGGGCAGAAATGCCCTTCGCTCCTAGCTCCAGCGCGCCCTCGGGAACCCCACCCACGCCTGCAGCTCCCACCCGAGCCACGGGCTGAACGCGAACGGCGTCGCCCGCACCGCCTGCACGAGGGCGTGCGGCTCGACCCACTCGAACTCGGCGACCTCGTCGGGATTCGGCAGCACCTCGTCGAGCGTCACCGCGCGGAACACGGGGCAGATCTCGTTCTCGACCAGCCCCGAGGCATCCGTCGCCCGGTAGCGGAACTCGGGGAGCACCTCTTCTACCCCGGCGACCTCGATGCCGAGCTCGGTCATCGCGCGCCGACGGATCGCGGAGGCCATGTCCTCGTCGGGACCGGGGTGGCCGCAGAAGCTGTTCGTCCAGACGCCCGGCCACGTGCGCTTGCCGAGCGCGCGGCGAGTCAGCAGCACGCGTCCGCGCGAGTCGAAGACCCAGCAGGAGAAGGCGAGATGCAGCGGAGTGTCCGTCGTGTGCACGTCGGCCTTGTCAGCGGTGCCGACCGGGGTGCCGTCCTCGGCGAGGAGCACGACTCTCTCAGTCACGGCGGTCATCGTTGGGGGTACTCTGCCTTCCGTGACGGTGGATTGCGCGATCCGGACGACGCGCAACGAGCGCGAGTCAGCCTAACCGCGCATGGGGCACAGACGCTGGACGGAGTGGTCATGATCGATCGACTGCCTCTGTACGACCGCGTCGCGCACGAGACGGCCGGAGTCGTGATCCGCCGCTACTCGACCAGCTTCGGCCTGGCGAGCAAGCTGCTCGACGGCGCGACCCGCTCGCACATCGAGAACATCTACGCGCTCGTGCGCCTCGCGGACGAGATCGTCGACGGCGGCGCCGCCGAGGCGGGCGTCGACCGGCAGGTGGCGCGGCAGCTGCTCGACGAGCTCGAGGCTGAGACGCACACCGCCCTCGAGCGCGGCTACAGCACCAACCTCGTCGTGCACGCGTTCGCGACGACCGGGCGCGAGGTCGGCATCGGCCCCGACCTCACCGCCCCGTTCTTCGCCTCGATGCGCGCGGACCTCACCGAGACCACCCACACGCCCGACAGCTTCGCCGCCTACGTCTACGGTTCGGCGGAGGTCGTCGGGCTGATGTGCCTCCGGGCGTTCGTGCTGGGCTGCGAGTACACGCCGCAGCAGCACGAGCGGCTGATCGAAGGCGCCCGCCGGCTCGGCGCCGCGTTCCAGAAGGTGAACTTCCTGCGCGACCTCGCCGCCGACTTCGAGACTCTGGGCCGCAGCTACTTCCCGGGCGTCGACGTCGAGAGCTTCGACGAGGCGACGAAGAACCGGCTGCTCGACGACATCGACGACGACCTGCGCGCCGCCCGCGAGACGATCCCCGACCTGCCCGCCGGATGCCGCCGCGCGGTCGCCCTCGCCCACGGGCTCTTCCACGAGCTCTCCCGCCGCCTCCGCCGCACCCCCGCCGACCGGCTCATTGCGAGCCGGGTGCGGGTGCCCAACCCCGTGAAGGTGCGCATCGCCGCGGCCGTCTCGCTAGGACGGCTGGCGGCCCGATGAGCGGCGACCTCGACCAGACCGCCGTCGGCTTCGGGCTCGACCCCGTCGACGAGCTGCCCGACACCGCGGGATCCGACTCCGCGCCGGCGCCCGCTCCGCATGTGGTAGTGATCGGCGCCGGCATCGGCGGCCTCGCGAGCGCGGCCCTGCTCGCCCGCGACGGCTACCGCGTCACCCTGCTCGAAAAGCAGCTCACCGTCGGTGGCCGCGTCGGCTCGTGGGAGCAGGACGGCTTCCGCTTCGACACCGGTCCGAGCTGGTACCTCATGCCCGAGGTGTTCGACCACTTCTACAAGCTGCTCGGCACGAGCGCCGCGGAGCAGCTCGACCTCGTGCGCCTCGACCCCGGCTACCGGGTGTACTTCGAGGACCAGCCCGACCCCGTCGACATCCAGTCCTCCCGGGAGGCGAACGTCGCGCTGTTCGAGTCGCTCGAACCGGGCGCGGGCAGGCGGCTCGAGAAGTACCTCGACTCCGCCAAGGGAACGTACGACATCGCGCTCAAGCGCTTCCTCTACACCTCGTTCGAGAGCGTCACCCCGCTCTTCGTCCGTGAGGTCGTCAGCAGACTCGGCAAGCTCAGCAGCCTGCTGCTGCGCCCCATCCACGGCTACACCGCCCGCGTCGGACGCGACCTGCGCATCCGGCAGATCCTCGGCTACCCCGCGGTGTTCCTCGGCTCCTCGCCGTTCACCACGCCCGCGATGTACCACCTGATGAGCCACCTCGACCTCGAGGACGGCGTGCTCTACCCGATGGGCGGCTTCGTCGGCATCATCCGCTCGATCGAACGACTGGCACTCGCCGAGGGCGTCACCATCGAGACGAATGCCCCGGTGACCCGCATCCTCACCGACGGTGCCCGCGCCACGGGCGTCGAGTACCGGCGCGACGGCGCGACGCGCACGCTCGACGCCGACGTCGTCGTGTCGGCGGCCGACCTGCACCACACCGAGACGGCGCTGCTGCCCGAGGACCGGCAGACCTACGGCGAGGCCTACTGGCGCAAGCGCACAGCCGGACCCGGCGCACTGCTGCTGCTCCTCGGCGTCGAAGGGGAGGTGCCGGAGCTCGAGCACCACACGCTGCTCTTCGCGAAGGACTGGACCGAGAACTTCGACGCGATCTTCGGCCGGAACCCCTCCGTGCCCGACGCGCCCTCGCTCTACGTCTGCAAGCCCTCCGGTATCGACGCGAGCGTCGCCCCCGACGGCATGACGAACCTCTTCGTGCTCGTTCCCGTGCCCGCCGACCCCGCGCTCGGCACGGATGACGCCGAGCGCGAGCGCCTCGCCGACCGCGTGATCGAGCAGATCGCCGCCTGGACGGGCGTGCACGGTCTCTCCGCCCGCGTCCGCGTGCGGCGCGTCATCGCGCCCTCCGACTTCGCCTCGGACATCAACGCCTGGCAGGGTTCGGCCCTCGGCCCCGCGCACACCCTGGCGCAGTCCGCGATGTTCCGCGCGGGCAACCGCAGCCGCACGCTCGAGAACCTCTTCTACGCGGGTTCGTCGACGATCCCCGGCATCGGGCTGCCGATGTGCCTCATCAGCGCGGAGGTGCTCGTGAAGCGGATGCGGCGGGACATCTCGACCACCCCGCTCGCCGAGCCGCTGTCGCCGACGGTCCGTCCGCGACGTGCAGCCCAGCCTGCCCCCGCCGCCGAGTGATGGGCATCCTGTACCTCCTCGCGCTCGCGATCTCGATCACCGGCATGGTCGTGCTCGACCGCCGCTTCGGCCTGTTCTTCTGGCGCGACGCCCGCCGCGCGGCCATCGTGCTCGCCGCGGGAGTCCTGTTCTTCCTCGTCTGGGACCTGTTCGGGATCGGCCTCGGCATCTTCTTCCGCGGCGAGACGTCGTTCATGACCGGACTGCAGCTCGCACCCGAGCTGCCCGTCGAGGAGGTCTTCTTCCTCACCCTCCTCTGCTACCTGTCGATGAACCTCTACGGGGCGTTCAGCGGCCGAGGCGGGGAGGAGACGCCATGACCTACTGGCTGCTCAACGCCGTCTTCCTCGGCATCGTGGCCGTCGTCGTCGCGGTCGCCGTGTTCCGCCGCCTCCCCGTCCGCTGGGCCGCGGTCGCCGGCGCGATGGTCGTCGTGCTCGCGATGACCGCGGTGTTCGACAATGTGATGATCGCCGTCGGGCTCGTCGGCTACGACCCGACCCGCATCAGCAACGTGTTCGTCGGCATCGCGCCCGTCGAGGACTTCGCCTACGCGATCGCCGCCGTGCTCCTCCTACCCGCGCTGTGGTCGCTGCTGCCCCCGCGGCGCCGGAGTGACCGCCGCCCGGTCGACGCCGCCACCCGCGCCGGGAAGGAGCGCCCGTGACATCCGCCCTCGATCGCCCGTCCGCCGGCACCGTGCTCAAGGCGGTGTTCGCCTCGAGTCGCCCGCTCAGCTGGGTGAACACGGCATTCCCGTTCGCCGCCGCGTACGTCCTGTCGACCGGACGCATCGACGTCGCGCTCGTCGTCGGCACCCTGTACTTCCTCGTGCCCTACAACATCGCGATGTACGGCATCAACGACGTGTTCGACTACGAGTCCGACCTGCGCAACCCTCGCAAGGGTGGCGTCGAGGGTGCCCTGCTCGCCCCCGCGCTGCACCGCCCGATCCTCCGCTGGGTGCTGTGGTCGAACGTGCCGTTCCTCGTCGTGCTGATCGCCCTTGGCGGCCCCCTCTCCTGGCTGGTGCTCGCCATCAGCGTGTTCGCGGTCTACGCGTACTCGGCACCGGGCCTGCGCTTCAAGGAACGGCCGTTCCTTGATTCGCTGACCTCGAGCACGCACTTCGTCTCGCCCGCACTCTATGGACTCGTGCTCGCCGGCACGGCGTTCACGCCCGAGCTGTGGATGGTGCTCGCCGCGTTCTTCCTGTGGGGGATCGGTTCGCACGCGTTCGGTGCGGTGCAGGACGTGCAAGCCGACCGCGAGGGCGGCATCGCCTCGGTCGCCACCGTCGTCGGTGCCCGCGCGACGGTGCGGCTCGCGGTCGCGGCCTACGTGCTCGGCGGGGCGCTGCTGCTGTTCACCGAGTGGCCCGGGCCCCTGGCATCCGTGCTCGCCCTTCCCTACGCGATCAACGCGGGGCAGTGGTGGAACACGACGGATGCCACGAGCGAGGACGCCAACCGCGGCTGGAAGCGCTTCCTGTGGCTCAACTTCGTGACGGGGTTCCTCGTCACGATGCTGCTCATCTGGTGGGCGTTCGTCCGCTGACCGGAGCGCCCGGGCTGCTGACGCCGGGCTGCTGCACGGCCGGGGTCCCCGGAGGCGGTCGCGGGGTTCGCGGCCGCGGCTTGCGAAGGAGAGTCCGGCCGTTCAGGTCCGATTCCGACCTGATGGGGCGGTTTCTCCTTCGCCAGCCGCATCAGAACCGGTCGGCAGCCGCACCTGAGCCGGCCGCCAGCCGCACCTGACCGCCCCGCTACGACCCCTCGATGTGTCGGCGCACGTCGTCGCGGTCCATCTCGTCATCCGGGTTCGGCGTGCGGAAGTTCGTGTCGGCGTGCACCCGCCCGGCGAACTCGTCCTCGGCGTCGGGGTGCACCCGCGCGTCGACCGGGTCGGCGCCCGTCGGCTCGACCTGCTCGATCAGCGCGTCCTGAGGCACGCCCTCGTCGCCGCTGCGGGTCGTGCGGGCGTCGCCGGTTCCCGGCTCGCCGCTCATGATCGGGGCGTCTGCATCGCTCATACCGCCCATGCTTCTCCCGCCAGGTGAACGCCGGGTGTGACTGTGGGTTCGCCGGGCACGGGAAGCGGATGTCACGGGTCTCGGTTACCGATGGATGGCGGGCGCAGCGCCCGCATCCGTGCAAGGAAGGAAATCATGACCGGTCTCGACTTCGGCACCCTGGTCCTCGGCGGCAACGTGTTCGGCTGGACGGCCGACGAACGGGAGAGCTTCGGGGTGCTCGACGCGTTCGTCGCCGCAGGCGGGCGCTCGATCGACACGGCCGACGTCTACTCCTCGTGGGCTCCGGGCAACTCGGGCGGCGAGAGCGAGGCGATCATCGGGCGATGGCTCGCGAGCCGCGGCGGTCGCGACCGGGTCACCATCGCGACCAAGGTCTACTCCCTCGAGACGCGGCCGGGCCTCTCCGCCGCGAACATCAAGGCGGCCGTCGACGACTCGCTCGCCCGGCTGCACAGCGACTACATCGACCTCTACTACGCGCACCGCGACGACGAGACCGTGCCGCAGGAGGAGTACCTCGCCGCGTTCGACGACCTCGTCAAGGCGGGCAAGGTGCGCGAGATCGGCGCCTCCAACTTCAGCCCCGAGCGGCTGCGCAGCGCCGACGCCCTCGCGCACGCGAACGCCCTCACGCCGTTCACCGTCGCGCAGGACCGCTGGAGCCTCGTCGAGCGCGACATCGAGCACGAGCATGTCGCCGCCCTCGAGGAGCTCGGCCTCGTCGAGCTGCCCTACTCCTCGCTCGCGAGCGGCTTCCTCACCGGCAAATACCGGCCCGGACAGGACGTCGACTCCGTGCGCAGCGGCACGGCGAAGGCCTACCTCGAGAAGCCGTACAGCGCCGACCTGCTCACGGCCCTCGACGAGATCGCCGCGGCGCGCGGCGTCTCGGTGACCGCCGTCTCCCTCGCCTGGCTGCGCGTGCAGCCCACGGTCGGCGCGCCCATCGCGAGCGCCCGCACCGTCGAGCAGCTGCCCGCCCTCGTCGAGTCGATGACCCTCGAGCTCGCCGACGACGAGGTCGCCCGCCTCAGCGGCATCACCGCGCCCGTCACGGTCTGACGGATGACCCGGGGCGTCGGCCGCTTCGGCCGGCGCCCCCTCGGTCGGCGCAACCCACGACGACGGCCTCGACGCGCGGCGGCTCCACCGGATGCCGCGACGGCAGGGCTACGACGGCAGCCTCGGCCCGGTCAGTACTGGAACCCGAGCTCCTCGGGGTAGTCGCCCAGCATCGTCAGCTGCCGCGTCGCCCGCTGCAGGTGCGCGAGCGTGAGCCCCATCGTGCGCGGGCCGAAGCTGACGCGCGCGATGCCGAGGTCCGCCAGCCGGGAGAGCGACGGCATGCCGGGCCCGCCGATCACCGCCACCGGACCGGGGATGGTCTCGACGGCGCGCTCGATCCGGTCCTCGTCGGCGAGGCCGAGCATGAAAATGCTCGTCGCGCCGGCGTCGAGGTAGCGCTTGGCGCGATCCATGGCCTCGTCCCACGCGGTCGGGTCGCCCGCGAGCACGTCGACCCGCGCGTTGATCGCGAGCGGCACCTCGAGCGCGTCACCGGCACGGCGGGCGGCGGCGACGCGTTCGGCGGCGTCCTCGGCGGAACGGAGAGATCCGGCCGCGCTCTGCAGCGAGTCCTCGATGTTCATGCCTGCCGCGCCCGCCTCGACGAGCCGCGTGACGTTGTGCTCGACACCCGCGGCATCCGGGGCGTAGCCCTTCTCGAAGTCGATCGACACCGGGTGCTCGGTCGCGTCGATGACGAGCTTGGCCGCCCGCAGCGCCTGCGTGAGCGTGAGTCCCTCGTTGTCGCTCACCCCGTGGGCCTCGCTGATGGCGTGGCTCGCGGTCGCCAGCGCGGCGACCCCGGGCACCGCGGCGACGATGCGCGCGGTGATCGAGTCCCACACGTTGCAGACGATGAGCGGTTCGCCGGGACAGTGCAGGCTCGTCAGGATCGCGGCCTTGGCCGCGGTGTCGGGGTGGTGAGTCATGCTCCCAGC
Organism: Desertivibrio insolitus; assembly: GCF_017355965.1. Taxonomy (GTDB): domain Bacteria; phylum Actinomycetota; class Actinomycetes; order Actinomycetales; family Microbacteriaceae; genus JAFIQW01. The sequence continues at coordinate 172,981 of NZ_JAFIQW010000003.1, read as the reverse complement.
ATGGCCGGGCGGACGGCCGGCGGCTAGGGGAGCGGCGCCGGCGCCTGCTCGCGCACGAAGAGCATGAGCACGAGACCCGCCGCGAGCACGACGACGATGCCGAGGATGCCCCACGCCGTCGCGCCGAAGAGCGCGATGAACAGCGCCCAGAGCCCGGGGGAGAGGAACGACGCCGCGCGGCCGGTGGTCGCGTAGAGGCCGAAGATCTCGCCCTCACGCCCGGCGGGCGTGACCCGGGCGAGGAACGACCGCGACGCAGCCTGGGCGGGTCCGACGAAGCAGCAGAGCAGCAGCCCGCCGATCCAGAACGCGATGTCGCCGATGTCGCGGAGCACGAAGACGGCGAGCCCGGTCACGACGAGACCGGTGAGGGCGGACAGGATGACCCGGCGCGCACCGAACCGGTCGTCGAAGCGCCCGGAGATGATCGTCGAGATCCCGGCGACGAGGTTGGCGGCGATGCCGAACACGACCACCTGCATGAATTCGAAGCCGAAGACCTGCGCGGCGATGACGGCGCCGAACGAGAACACACCGCTGAGACCGTCGCGGAAGACGGCGCTCGCGAGCAGGAACCAGAACGTCTGCCGCGCCTCGCGGAACAGCCGCGCGATGTCGCGGGCGAGCAGCCGGTAGCTCTGCAGGAACCCGACGCGGCGCTCGGGACGCCCCGGCACCTCGGGAACGGCGAAGAGGATCGGCAGTGCGAAGAGCACGGTCCACACGGCGCACCCCAGCGCGACGACGCGATAGGGCAGCCCGTTCTCGGTCGGCAGGCCGAACCAGCCGGCGGCGTCGGCGACGACGACGAGCACGAGGGCGAGGATGCCGCCGAGGTAGCCGAAGCCCCAGCCGAGCCCGGACACGCGTCCGACGGTCGCAGGGGTGGAGACCTGCAGCAGCATCGCGTTGTAGTTGACGCCCGCGATCTCGTTGAAGACGCTGCCGATCGAGACGAGCGCGATGCCGAGCACGAAGTAGGCGGGCGCGGCCTCGACGAAGAACAGCAGCGCCGTGCAGGCGACGAGCGCCGCCGTGTTGATCGCGAGCCAGAACTTGCGCCGCCCCGCGGCATCCGCCCGCTGTCCCATCACGGGAGCGAGCACCGCGATCACGAGTCCGGCGAGGAAGCCGGCGAGCCCGAGGCCGCTCGCGAGCTCGGCGAGGCCCGCCTCGTAGGTGGGGTCGCCCTCGCCGAGAGCGGCGACCGACGGGTCGAGGAACGCGTCGGAGGTGAGGTACAGCGCCGTGAAGATGAAGGTGAGGATCACCGTGTTGAACGGCTGGGTCGCCCAGTCCCAGAAGGCCCAGGCGACGACCCCGCGGCGGGGGGCGGGGGTTCCGGATGCCTCGGCGACCCGTGCAGAGGCGCCGTCGGTGCTGCTCATGAGCGGAAAGGTACACCGCGGCGGGTAACGGGACGGGAACCGGGCGGAGAATTGCTCACCACTGCCGCTTCTTCACGAACGGGTAACGAATCGCCGTATCGTGAGAGCGCTCTCAAATTCGCCTTGACAGCGCCGCATCCGTCCTCTTAGCCTTGCCGAAACAGTGCATGGGAGCGCTCTCACGCATCGTGGGAGCGCTCCCATTTCTATTCCCCCTGCACACACAAAGGAGTGACCGTGCCGTTCACACGTCGTACCAAAGTCGCTGCGGCTCTCGCCGGAGCGACCTCGATCGCCCTCCTCGCCACCGGTTGTTCCGCCGGCGGCGGAGGCTCAGAGTCGGGCGAGATCGAGCTGACCATCACCACGTTCGGAACCATGGGCTTCGACGACCTCTACAAGCAGTACGAGGAGGAGAACCCGGGCATCAAGATCACCGCCAACAACATCGACACCGGCGGTAACGCCCGCACCGACGCGTTCACCAAGCTCGCCGCGGGCTCCGGCCTCTCCGACGTCGTCGCGATCGAGGAGGGCTGGCTCGGCTCGATCATGGAGGTCTCCGACCAGTTCGTCGACCTGCGCGACTTCGGCATCGAGGACCGCAAGGGCGACTGGGTCGACTGGAAGTACGAGCAGGTGACCGACGCCGACGGCCGCGTCATCGGCTACGGCACCGACATCGGCCCCGAGGGCCTCTGCTACAACGGCGCCGCCTTCGAGGCCGCCGGCCTGCCCCGCGACCGCGAGGCCGTGGCCGAGCTCTTCGGTGGCGAGAACGCCAGCTGGGAGCGCTACTTCGAGCTGGGCAAGCAGTACAACGAGGCCACGGGCAAGGCCTGGTACGACCACTCCGGCTTCGTCTGGAACGCCATGGTGAACCAGCTCGACGAGGGCTACTACACCGCCGACGGTGAGCTCAACGTCGAGGGCAACGCCGAGCTCGAGGAGCGCTTCGGCTGGATCGCCGACGGCGCCGAGAGCGGCCTCTCCGCCGCGCAGACCGCGTGGGACTGGAACGGTGGCAAGTCGTTCGTCGACGGCACCTTCGCGACCTTCGTCTGCCCGGGCTGGATGCTCGGTGTGGTCGAGGGCCAGATCGAGGCCGGCGGCGGTGACGCCAGCACCGGTTGGGATTTCGCCGACGTGTTCCCCGGCGGTGCCGCCAACTGGGGTGGCTCGTGGCTCTCGGTTCCGACGAGCTCGCAGCACCAGGAGGAGGCCGCGGCTCTCGCGTCGTGGCTGAGCGAGCCCGAGCAGCAGGTCGCGGCGTTCGAGGCCGCGGGACCCTTCCCGAGCACGGTCGACGCGCAGGAGACCCTCGCCAGCGAGGGTGAGCCGGAGGAGTTCTTCAACGGCGCTCCCACCGGTCAGATCCTCGCCGAGCGTGCCAAGGGCGTGAAGGCCCAGTTCAAGGGCCCGGACGACTCGGTCATCCAGGAGAACGTCTTCGGTCCGGCGCTGCAGTCGCTCGACCGTGGCGAGGCGAACGGCGACCAGGCGTGGCAGAAGGCGCTCGACCTTCTGAACGAGCTCGTCGTCGAGTAGCAACACCCAGAACCGAGGGGGCTCCCGGTCGTGCACCGGGAGCCCCCTCCCACTCTCTCGAAAGGCGTCAACGATGACTTCGACCATCAGCCGCCCGGCGGCGCCGGCTCGCCAGCCGGAGGAGCGCAAGCCCTCGCGCGGTCGCTCCGACCTCACGTTCCGGCAGCGCCTCGGCCGGTTCGACGTCAAGGCGTCGCCCTACCTCTACATCTCGCCCTTCTTCATCACCTTCGCGGTGATCGGGCTCTTCCCGCTCGTCTACACGCTGTGGGTGTCGCTGCACGAGTGGCAGCTGCTGCAGGGCCAGGGCGCCTTCGTCGGCTTCGACAACTTCACCGCCGTGCTGCAGGACCGGTTCTTCTGGAACTCGATCTTCAACACCTTCAGCATCTTCCTGCTCTCCTCGGTCCCGCAGATCGCGGTGGCTCTTCTGATCGCGGCCGTGCTCGATCAGAACCTCAAGGCCAAGACGTTCTGGCGCATGAGCGTGCTGCTGCCCTACGTCGTCGCCCCCGTCGCGGTCGCCCTCATCTTCTCGAGCATGTTCGGCGAGCAGGACGGTCTCGTGAACAACCTGCTCGGCCTCATCGGCATCGACCCGATCCAGTGGAAGCACGACACGCTCGCGAGCCACGTCGCGATCGCGACGATGGTCAACTGGCGCTGGACCGGCTACAACGCCCTCATCCTGCTCGCCGCCATGCAGGCGATCCCGCGCGACCTCTACGAGTCCGCCGCGATCGACGGCGCCGGCAGCACGCGCCGCTTCTTCTCGATCACCATCCCGAGCATCCGCCCCACCCTGATCTTCGTCATCATCACCGCGACGATCGGTGGGCTGCAGATCTTCGCCGAGCCGCGCCTCTTCGACGCCGCGAGCGCCGGTGGCCTCGGCGGTGCCGACCGGCAGTTCCAGACGACGGTGCTCTACCTGTGGGAGATGGCGTTCTTCCGCCAGAACTTCGGCGAGGCCGCCGCGATCGCCTGGCTGCTGTTCATCCTCATCGTGGCCTTCGGGCTCATCAACTTCCTGCTCTCGCGCCGGATCGCCTCCGGCGAGGCGAGGGCGATCAAGCGTCGCAGCGGCAAGCGCCTCGAGGCGCACCGCGTTTCGCAGGGACTCGTCGGCGAGGCCGCCGGCGTCGACGGACAGGAGAAGTCATGACCGCCCCGGCTCAGAGCAGGATCTTCCCTGCGCGGCGCCCCGCCGCCCTCCCCAAGCGCCGCGGGTTCGCCGGGCGCCCCGGGTTCCTCAGCTACGGCATCCTCGCGGCCGTGCTGCTCGGATCGGCCTACCCGCTGTGGTGGTCGTTCGTCGTCGGCAGCGGCACCAACGCGACCCGTGGCGAGACCCTGCCGCTGATCCCCGGCGGCAACTTCCTCGCCAACGCGGCACGCGTGCTCGACGCGATCCCGTTCTGGACCGCGCTCGCCAACAGCGTGATCGTCTCGACCGTCATCACGGTGTCGGTCGTGATCTTCTCGACGCTCGCCGGTTACGCGTTCGCGAAGCTGCGCTTCAAGGGCCGCGACGGGCTCATGGTGTTCGTCGTGGCGACGATGGCGATCCCGACCCAGCTCGGCATCATCCCGCTGTTCATCATGATGCGGCAGCTCGGCTGGACCGGAACGCTCGGCGCCGTCATCATCCCGACGCTCGTCACGGCGTTCGGCGTGTTCTTCATGCGCCAGTACCTCGTCGACGCGATCCCCGACGAGCTCATCGAGGCGGCGCGCATGGACGGCGCGAACCAGTTCCGCACGTTCCTCAACGTCGCGGTGCCGGCCGCCCGGCCCGCGATGGCGATCCTCGCCCTCTTCACGTTCATGATGGCCTGGACGGACTTCCTCTGGCCGCTCATCGTGCTCAACCCGACGAACCCCACCCTGCAGACGGCGCTCGCGCAGCTGCAGTCGGGCTACTACGTCGACTACTCGATCGTGCTCACCGGTGCGGTGCTCTCGATCGTCCCGCTGCTGGTGCTGTTCCTCGCGGCAGGCCGCCAGCTGGTTTCCGGAATCATGCAAGGAGCAGTGAAGGGCTGATGACGCTCGACCCCACCTCATACACCTGGCCGCAGGGCTTCCTCTGGGGCTCCGCCACGGCCGCCGCCCAGATCGAGGGCGCCGCTCACGAGGACGGCAAGGAGGACTCGGTCTGGGACCACTACGCCCGGGTCCCGCAGGCCGTCGCGAACGGCGACACCCCTGAGGTCGCGGTGGACCACTACCACCGGATGCCCGAGGACGTCGCGCTCATGAAGCGGCTCGGGCTCGGCGCCTACCGCTTCTCGGTGAGCTGGGCCCGCGTGAAGCCGGGCGATCGCGAGGTCAACCCGAAGGGGCTCGACTTCTACTCGCGCCTCGTCGACGAGCTGCTCGGAGCAGGCATCCTGCCCTGGCTGACGCTCTACCACTGGGACCTGCCCCAGGCGGTCGAGGAGACCGGCGGCTGGGCCAACCGCGACACCGCCGCGCGCTTCCTCGACTACTCGCTCGCGGTGCACGACGTCCTCGGTGACCGCGTCTCGCACTGGACCACGTTCAACGAGCCGCTGTGCTCCTCGCTCATCGGCTACGCCGGTGGCGAGCACGCGCCCGGACGCCAGGAGCCGCGCGCGGCCCTCGCGGCCCTGCACCACCAGCACCTCGCCCACGGTCTCGCCGTGAAGGCGCTGCGGGAGGCGGGCGCCGAGAAGCTCGGCATCACGCTCAACCTCACGAACGCGATCCCGAACGATCCGAGCGACCCCGTCGACCTCGACGCGGCCCGCCGGCTCGACGCGATCTGGAACCGCGCCTTCCTCGAGCCGCTCGTGCTCGGCGAGTACCCGGCCGACTTCCTCGAGGACGTGCGCGAGCACCGCTTCGAGGAGCTCGTGCACGAGGGCGACCTCGCCACGATCGCGCAGCCGATCGACTTCCTCGGCGTGAACCACTACCACGACGACAACGTGAGCGGCCACCCGCTCGGACCGGATGCCCCGCGCGGACTCCGTCCGACCGAGAAGCCCGGTCGCTCGCCGTTCGTCGGCTCGGAGCACCTCACGTTCCCGACGCGGAACCTGCCCCGCACGGCCATGGACTGGGAGGTCAACCCCGAGGGGCTCACCCGCCTGCTCGTGCGCCTCGGCCAGGAGTACCCCACGCTGCCGCCGCTCTACGTGACGGAGAACGGTGCCGCCTACGAGGACGAGGTGTCCGAGGACGGGGCGATCCACGACACCGAGCGCACGAACTACATCCGCGAGCACATCCGCTCGGTCGCCGAGGCGATCGACGCCGGAGCCGACGTGCGCGGGTACTTCGTGTGGTCGCTGCTCGACAACTTCGAGTGGGCCTGGGGCTACAACAAGCGCTTCGGGATCGTGCGGGTGGACTACGACACCCTCGAGCGCACCCCGAAGGACAGCGCCCTCGAGTACGCGAGGATCATCAGCCCCGTCGGCGTCGGGATCTAGACTGCGGGCAGTACGGCGTGGAGAGGAGTCGCGATGACCACCGATGCGACTCCCTCCGCGCCCACTCTCGAGCAAGTCGCGGCCAGGGCGGGCGTCTCGCGCTCGACCGTCAGTCGCGTCGTCAACGAGTCGCCGCACGTCACCGATGAGGCCGTCGCCGCGGTGCGCGAGGCCATCGAGGCGCTCGGCTATGTGCCGAATCGCGCCGCCCGCACGCTGGCCAGCCGGCGCACCCACGCGATCGCGCTCGTCGTACCGGAGTCGACGGCCAAGGTCTTCGCCGACCCGTTCTTCGCCTCGGTCGTGCAGGGCGTCGCGCTGCACCTGGCCGACACCGACTACACGCTCACGATGATGATCGCGTCGGAGGCGAACTCCGAGAAGACCCGGCGCTACCTGCTGGGCGGCAACGTCGATGGCGCGCTCGTCGTGTCGCACCACTCGGGCGACCACTCCTACGCCCGCCTCGGCCGCAGCCTGCCCGTCGTCTTCGGCGGTCGCCCGCTCTCGGCCGAGGAGAGCGGCAGCTACTTCGTCGACGTCGACAACGCCGCCGGCGCCGAGGCTGTCACCCGGCACCTCATCGAGGCCGGATGCCGCCGCATCGCGACCATCTGCGGACCGCAGGACATGCCCCCCGGCGTCGACCGGCTGTCGGGCTGGCGCCGTGCCGTGCAGAGCGCGGGCCTTCAGGACGACCTCGTCGAGGTCGGCGACTTCTCGCCCCGCAGCGGCGCCGAGGCGATGACCCGCCTGCTCGACGGCGGCCAGGAGTTCGACGGCGTCTTCGTCGCCAACGACCAGATGGCGGCCGGCGCGCTGTCGGTGCTGCGGGCCCGCGGCAAGCGGGTGCCGGCTGACGTCGCCGTAGCCGGTTTCGACGGCGACATCTACGGCGAGACGAGCGAGCCGCCGCTCACGACCGTGCTGCAGCCCTCCGTCGCGCTCGGCGCGCGCATGGCCGAGGTGCTCGTCGACCGCCTCGAGGGTCGCGAAGTCGAGCGGGTCACGATGATGCCGATCGACCTCGTCGTGCGCGCGAGCACGCGCCGCTAGCCGCCCCGTCTGCGCCCCGGTTCCGCCGGTCGCTCGGTCCGAGGGGCGAGCAGGATGCGGACCGGTCTGAGCGTGCGCTCGGAGGCCGCGAGCCGAGGGGGTTCGCGCACGAGTCATCCGGGTGCCGGTCAGCCGGCATGCGTAACGTTCGGGAGGCGATCGTCGAGCCGGCACGACGTCTTTCCGCCGGGCTCGTACCTGTGCCGGCTTGAGAGCTTGAGCCGGGCTAGCTCAAGTTTCGCCGTGAGCGACTTGACAGCCTCGGGCGACCTGCAGAAACTTGAGTGTGCGGGACTCAAGTTGCCCGCCTTCGACTTGCACCAATCAACGAAGGAGAAGCAGAGCACATGGCTCGAGCTGTAGGAATCGACCTCGGAACCACCAACTCGGTGGTGGCGGTCCTCGAGGGTGGCGAGCCCACCGTCATCGCCAACGCGGAGGGGTTCCGTACGACCCCGTCGGTCGTCGCCTTCACCAAGGACGGGGAGGTGCTCGTCGGTGAGACCGCGAAGCGCCAGGCCGTCACCAACGTCGACCGCACCATCGCGTCAGTCAAGCGCCACATGGGCACCAACTGGACGACCGAGATCGACGGCAAGCGCTACACGCCGCAGGAGATCTCGGCGCGCACGCTCGCGAAGCTCAAGCGCGACGCCGAGCAGTACCTCGGCGAGCCCGTCACCGACGCGGTCATCACCGTGCCCGCCTACTTCAACGACGCCGAGCGTCAGGCGACGAAGGACGCCGGTGAGATCGCCGGCCTCAACGTGCTGCGGATCATCAACGAGCCCACCGCCGCGGCCCTCGCGTACGGCCTCGACAAGGGCAAGGAGGACGAGCTCATCCTCGTCTTCGACCTCGGTGGTGGAACCTTCGACGTCTCCCTCCTCGAGGTGGGCAAGGACGACGACTTCTCCACAATCCAGGTGCGCGCGACCGCCGGTGACAACCGCCTCGGTGGCGACGACTGGGACCAGCGCATCGTCGAGCACCTCATCAAGCGTTTCAAGGACTCGACCGGCGTCGACGTCTCGAACGACCGCATCGCGCTGCAGCGCCTCAAGGAGGCCGCGGAGCAGGCGAAGAAGGAGCTGTCGAGCTCGACCTCGACCTCGATCCAGCTGCCCTACCTCTCGCTCACGCAGAACGGCCCGGCGAACCTCGACGAGTCGATCACCCGTGCGCAGTTCGAGCAGCTCACGACCGATCTGCTCGAGCGCACCAAGAAGCCGTTCCACGACGTCATCCGCGAGGCCGGCGTGCAGGTGGGCGACATCGCGCACGTCGTGCTCGTCGGTGGTTCGACCCGCATGCCCGCCGTCAGCGAGATGGTGAAGAGCCTCACCGGCAAGGACCCGAACAAGGGCGTCAACCCGGACGAGGTCGTCGCCGTCGGCGCCGCGCTCCAGGCCGGCGTGCTGAAGGGTGAGCGCAAGGACGTGCTGCTCATCGACGTCACCCCGCTGAGCCTCGGTATCGAGACCAAGGGCGGCATCATGACGAAGCTCATCGAGCGCAACACGGCCATCCCGACCAAGCGCAGCGAGACCTTCACGACCGCCGACGACAATCAGCCGTCGGTCGCGATCCAGGTCTTCCAGGGCGAGCGCGAGTTCACCCGCGACAACAAGGCGCTCGGCACCTTCGAGCTGCAGGGCATCGCCCCCGCTCCGCGCGGCGTGCCGCAGATCGAGGTCACGTTCGACATCGACGCCAACGGCATCGTGCAGGTGCACGCCCGCGACAAGGGCACCGGCAAGGAGCAGTCCATCACCATCACCGGTGGCTCGGGCCTGCAGAAGGACGACATCGAGCGCATGGTGCGCGAGGCGGAGGAGCACGCCGCCGAGGACAAGCGCCGTCGCGAGACCGCCGAGATGCGCAACAACGCCGAGCAGCTGAGCTACTCGGTCGACAAGCTCATCAAGGACAACGCCGACAAGCTGCCCGACGACGTCAAGACCGACGTGCAGGGCGACGTCGACGCGCTGAAGACCGCGCTCGCCGGTGACGACGACGAGGCCGTGAAGACCGCGTTCGACAAGCTCTCCTCGAGCCAGCAGCGTCTCGGCCAGGCGCTCTACTCGACCGAGTCGCAGCAGCAGCCGACGGCGGATGCCGCGGGCGGACAGCAGGCCTCGGGCAGCGACGAGGACATCGTCGACGCCGAGGTCGTGGACGACGACAACGACAAGAAGTGACCCGATGACTGACGAGAACAAGAACGACCCCGAGGAACTGCGTCCTCAGGGCGAGGGGGTGCCGGCCGACGCCGGCGCCCCCGACTCCGAGGACCTCGCGCCCGAGGACGACTCGCCGGCCACGGCGGAGGGCGTCACGGCCGGTGAGCCCGGCGGCGAGCCGCTGAGCGACGCCGACCAGACGCTGCTCGACCAGGCGGCCGCGGACATCGTCGCCGAGATGCGCAGCGACATGCTGCGCGCCCAGGCCGAGCTCGTGAATTTCCGCGCCCGCGTCGAGCGCGACCGCCAAGCGAACCGCGAGGCGGTCATCGCCGAGGTCATCCGCTCGCTGCTGCCGGCGATCGACGACCTCGACCGCGCGGAGGCGCACGGCGACCTCGAGGAGGGCACCCCGCTCGCGATCATCGCGTCGAAGCTCCGCGCGGGCTTCGCCAAGTACGGCCTCACCAAGGTCGGCGAGAAGGGCGAGGTGTTCGACCCCAACCGTCACGAGGCGCTCGTTCAGCTGCCCACGCCGGATGCGACGCAGAACACCGTCGCGGACGTCATCGAGCCCGGCTACCTGCTGGGTGAGCGGCTCATCCGCGCGGCCAAGGTCGCCGTCGCGGTACCGGCGGCGGAGTAATCGGAAGGGAGGCGCTCCATGGCTAGTCAGGACTGGTTCGACAAGGACTTCTACGCCGTGCTCGGCGTCTCGAAGGATGCCTCCGACGCGGAGCTGAAGAAGACCTACCGCAAGCTCGCGCGGCAGTATCACCCGGACTCCAACCCGGGCGATGCTGCCGCCGAGGCTCGGTTCAAGGAGATCAGCGAGGCGTACTCGGTGCTCTCGGACCCCGAGCAGCGCACCGAGTACGACCAGATGCGCGCGATGGGCTCCGGCGCGCGCTTCACCGCGGGCGGCCAGCCCGGCGGCTTCGAGGACGTCTTCGGCATGTTCAACCGCGGGGCGGCCGGCGGCCGCGGCCAGCGGTTCCCCGCGGGCGGCGGCGGCTTCGAGGACCTTCTCGGCGGCATGTTCGGCGGCGGCGGGTTCGGCCAGTCGAGCGGCGGCTTCCGCGGCTTCGGCGGCCCGACCCCGGGACGCGACGCGGAAGCGGCTGTGACCCTCGACTTCATGACCGCCGTCAGCGGCGACACCGTCGAGCTGCGCGTCGACGACCGCCCGATGAAGGTCCGCATCCCCGCGGGCGTCGCGGACGGACAGAAGATCCGGCTGAAGGGCAAGGGCGAGCCCTCGCTCGACGGCGGCCCGTCCGGTGACCTCGTGCTCACCGTGACCGTGCGCCCGCACCCCGTGTTCGAGCGCGACGGGCTCAACCTCCGCGTCGACGTGCCCGTCACGTTCGTCGAGGCGACGCTCGGCGCGACGATCGAGGTGCCGACGCTCGGCGGCGAACCGGTGCGCCTGCGCGTGCCGGCGGGCACCCCGAGCGGACGCGTGCTGCGTGTCAAGGGACGCGGCATCACGACGACGAAGGGCACGGGCGACCTGCTCGCGACCATTCAGATCGCGGTGCCGTCGCACCTGCCGCACGGCGCCCGCGAGGCGCTCGAGGCGTTCGCCGCGGCGATGCCGCAGGAGGATCCCCGGGCCGACCTGCTCGACCGCGCGAGGGTCTAGCCCATGGACGAGAACTCCCCCGTCTTCGCGATCGCGGTCGCGGCGGAGCTCGCCGGGATGCACCCGCAGACGCTGCGGCAGTACGACCGTCTCGGGCTCGTGGTGCCGCAGCGCACTTCGGGCAAGTCGCGGCGGTACTCGATGCGCGACGTCGTGCAGCTGCGCGAGGTCGCCCGGCTGTCGGCCGAAGGGCTCAACCTCGAGGGCATCCGGCGCATCCTCGAGCTCGAGAACGAGGTCACCGGTCTGCGCTCGCGGGTGCGGGAACTCGAGTCGGCGCTCGCCGACGAGGTCATTGCGCGCAAGGGCATGCGCATCTTCGCGGCGGGGGAGTCGGGCGACGTCGTCTCGCTGCGCGCGGGCACCCGGGTGCAGCGCGCGCGCGAGCTCGTCGTCTGGCGCCCCCTGCCGCGCGGCGAGCAGGACTGAGGCGGCGACCCGTCGGATGCGGCCCCTAGCCTGAGCGCATGAGCGCCTACCCGTCGTATCCGCCGGCTTCCGTCCTGCCGCCGCGCCCGCCGCTACGGCCGGAGCACCGGCGGGCCGCCTTCCTCGCCGGCGGCTGGGGCTTCGGCCTCTCGACGCTCGGCGGCGGCGTCATCGGGCTCGCGTTCGCCGCCCTGCTCGTCGGCCTCGTGCTGACGTGGATCGTGGGCCTCGCCGCCGTGAGCGAGGCGGGGGCTCGCGCGGAGCTCACCGACGCGCTGCGCGGTTTCGAGGTGCTCGCCTCGCCGCCCGTCGTCGCGCTCTTCGTCGCGACGCTCTTCCTCGGCGCCGCGCTCGTCGCGCTCGGGATCGTGCTCAGCGCCCGCATCCTGCGCCGACGCGGCGTCGACAAGCCCTGGGCGATCACCTGGGCGGGCTGGGGCGTCGCCGTCACGGCATCCGGAGTGCTGGGCTCGATCACGTCGCTCGCGGGCAACGTCGCGAGCCTGCCGCTCGGGGTGTTCCGCGGTCGGGTCGACGTGCCGGTCGAGCTGATGATCGCCGCCGGCGTGGTGGCGGCGCTCGTCGCGCTCGCGGTCAACGTGGTCATCGGCGCGCTCGCGTGGTGGTGGATGGCGCACGTGCTGCGGCCGCGCTGAGGGAATGCCGCGGCTCCTGGTGCCGTTGTCCCTATCGACCTAAACTTGAGTCAGACCTACTCAACTTCTGAGGAGAACTATGGCGAACATGCAGGGCGCTCCCTCCACCCAGGAGGAGCAGAAGACCGCGCTCGAGCAGTACGGCGTCAACCTCACCGAGATCGCCAAGAGCGGCAAGCTCGACCCCGTGATCGGCCGTGACGCCGAGATCCGGCGCATCAGCCAGGTGCTGACGCGGCGCACCAAGAACAACCCCGTGCTCATCGGCGAGCCCGGCGTCGGCAAGACCGCGGTCGTCGAGGGCCTCGCGCAGCGCATCGTCGCGGGCGACGTGGCCGACTCGCTGAAGGACAAGCAGCTCGTCGCGCTCGACATCTCCGCGCTCATCGCCGGGGCCAAGTACCGGGGTGAGTTCGAGGAGCGGCTGAAGGCCGTGCTCAAGGAGATCAACGACTCCGACGGCGGGATCATCACGTTCATCGACGAGCTGCACACGCTCATGGGCGCGGGCGGCGGCGAGGGCAGCGTGGCCGCGGCCAACATGCTCAAGCCGATGCTCGCCCGTGGTGAGCTCCGCATGATCGGCGCGACCACGCTCAACGAGTACCGCGAGTACATCGAGAAGGATGCCGCGCTCGAGCGCCGCTTCCAGCAGGTGTACGTGGGCGAGCCGAGCGTCGAGGACACCGTCGCGATCCTGCGCGGGCTGAAGGAGCGCTACGAGGCGCACCACAAGGTGACGATCGCCGACTCCGCGCTCGTCGCCGCGGCGACGCTGTCGAACCGGTACATCACCGCGCGTCAGCTGCCCGACAAGGCCATCGACCTGATCGACGAGGCCGCGAGCCGGCTGAAGATGGAGATCGACTCCTCGCCCGTCGAGATCGACGAGCTCAAGCGCGCCGTCGACCGACTGCGCATCGAGGAGCTCGCGCTCAAGAAGGAGAAGGACGAGGCCTCCAAGGCGCGCCTCGAGAAGCTCCGCGAGGACATGGCGGCGAAGGAGGCCGAGCTGCACGACCTCGAGCAGCGCTGGGCCGCCGAGAAGGCGTCACTGCACGGCGTCGGCGACCTCAAGACCAAGCTCAACCAGGCGCGCATCGACCTCGACCGCGCCATGCGCGAGCAGCGCTACCAGGACGCCTCGAAGCTCAACTACGAGACCATCCCCGAGATCGAGAAGGCGATCGCCGCCGCCGAGCAGGCCGAGCAGAGCGGCCCGCGCATGGTGAACGAGCAGGTCACCGACGAGGACATCGCCGCCGTGGTCGCGGCCTGGACCGGCATCCCGGTCGACAGGCTGCGCCAGGGCGAGACCGAGAAGCTGCTGAACCTCGAGGCCGAGCTGGGCAAGCGCCTCATCGGTCAGCGCGACGCCGTGCGTGCGGTCAGCGAGGCGGTGCGCCGCACCCGGGCCGGCATCGCCGACCCCGGCCGGCCGACCGGGTCCTTCCTGTTCCTCGGTCCCACCGGTGTCGGTAAGACCGAGCTCGCGAAGGCGCTCGCCGAGTACCTGTTCGACGACGAGAAGGCCCTCGTGCGCATCGACATGAGCGAGTACGGCGAGAAGTTCAGCGTCTCGCGGCTCGTCGGTGCTCCTCCCGGGTATGTCGGCTACGAGCAGGGCGGTCAGCTGACCGAGGCGGTGCGCCGTCGGCCCTACTCGGTGATCCTGCTCGACGAGATCGAGAAGGCCCACGCCGACGTGTTCGACATCCTGCTGCAGGTGCTCGACGACGGCCGCCTCACCGACGGCCAGGGCCGCACGGTGGACTTCCGCAACACGATCCTGATCCTCACCTCGAACCTCGGCTCCCACTACCTGACCGACCCGGTCATGCCGTGGGCGGAGAAGGACGCCAACGTGCGCGAGCTCGTGCGGCAGACCTTCAAGCCGGAGTTCGTCAACCGCCTCGACGACATCGTGGTGTTCGCCCCGCTGTCGACCGAGGACCTGGGTCAGATCGTGTCGCTCTACATCGACCGGCTCGCCCGGCGCCTGTCCGACCGCCGGCTCGAGCTCGCCGTCACTCCGGATGCCCGCAGCTGGCTCGCCGAGCAGGGCTACGACCCGATCTACGGTGCCCGCCCGCTGCGCCGGCTCATGCAGCGCGAGATCGACGACAAGCTCGCCCGGGCGCTCATCGCCGGTGACATCCGCGACGGCGACACCGTGCGGGTCGACCTCGACGCGGACGGGCTCGTGGTCAGCCGGATGGAGTTCCAGGCCGCGTAGCGCTTGTGAGAGGAGGGGCGGATGCCACGGGGCATCCGCCCCTTCGTCGCTCCCAGCGCTTGCACCGCTCGGAATGTCGGTGGTGCCGCCTAGTCTCGGGCCGTGCCCGAGGGTGACAGTGTCTTCCTGCTGGCCGGCCGCCTGCGGCCCGTGCTCGACGGGCGCGCGCTGGTGGCCGGCGAGCTGCGCAGTGGCGCCGCCGCCGGCACGAAGGTCGGCGGGTGGCGCGTGCTCGGGCACGACACCCACGGCAAGCATCTGCTCACCCGCTTCGACAACGGCGCCACCCTGCACACGCACATGCGGATGCAGGGGTCGTGGTCGTTCACGTCCTTCGGGCGCCGGGTACCGCGCCGCGTGGAGCAGCAGGTGCGCGTGCGGCTGCAAACCGACCGGGGCGACACCGCGTGGGGCATCGACCTGCCCGTCGTCGAGCTGCTGCCGACGGAGCGGGAGCACGACGCGATCGGTCACCTCGGCCCCGACCCACTGCGCGCCGACTGGGACGCCGCCGAGGCGGTGCGACGGCTCGAGGCGCGCGGCGACCGCCCGGTGAACGCGGCGCTGCTCGATCAACGCAACCTCGCCGGGCTCGGCAACCTGTGGGTCAACGAGCTCTGCTTCCTCCGCGGGCTGAACCCGTGGCGACCCATCGGCACCGTCGACGTCCCCTCCGTCGTCACGGCGGCGGCGAGGGCACTGCGTGCCTCGACGCAGGTGCCCGGCCTGTATCAGGTGACGACGGGCATCGCCCGCAAGGGCGAGAGCCACTGGGTGATGTGGCGCGGGGGCAAGCCCTGCCGGCGCTGCGGCACTGTCATCGAGTCGATGGACGAGGTGCCGAACGACCCCGAGCGGCGGCACACCTGGTGGTGCCCGCACTGCCAGCCGGCGCTCCCCTGACCGGGGCGCTCAGTCCGCGACGACGCGGCCGTCTTCGATCCCGAACGTGCCGGGGTCGAAGGGCTCCGGCTCGAGCGCGACGTAGGTGGTGCCGTTCGGCAGCGCCCGCGACTCCAGGCAGCGGTAGCCCGACGCCGGGGCATCCGTCGAGAACAGCCGCTTGCCGCCGCCCACCGTGATCGGGAACGTGACGAGGCGGTACTCGTCGAGAAGGCCCTGCTCGTGCAGCGTGCGGGCGAGCGTCGCGCACCCGTGCATCTGCAGCTCGCCTCCCGGGCTCTCCTTCAGCCGGCGGATGCCGTCGAGCGGGTCGCCCTCGACCAGCCGGGCGTTGGTCCAGCCCACCTCGGTGAGGGTCGACGACACGACGTGCTTCGGCGCGGTGTCGAGCACGCGTGCGGTCGTGTCATCCGGATCGTCGACCTGGGGCCAGTAGGCGGCCATCAGCTCGTAGGTGGTGCGCCCGAAGAGCAGCGCCTCGGTGCGCGCGAACCAGGAGTCGACGACCTCGCCGACCCCGTCGTCGAAGTAGGGCACGCCCCAGCCGCCCCGGGTGAAGCCGCCCGTCGTGTCTTCGTCGGGGCTGCCCGGTCCCTGCACGACGCCGTCAAGGGTCATGAACTCGTGCACCACGAGCCGCATCGTCGTCTCCTTCCGTTTCCGATCGTCAGTTGACCGCGGGATGAGCGGCGTAGCGCACGAGCACGTTGTCCGAGCCGGGAAGGCTCTGCGCTCCCAGCAGGGCGAAGCCGACCGGAGTGCCGCGCGGGCTGTCGAAGACGGGGATGCCGCCGCCCACGACGGTCGGCGAGATGGTCAGATGCACCTCGTCGACGAGATCGTCGGCGAGGAGGCGGTTCCACGTGCTGCGGCTGCCGAAGACGACGATGTCGCCGTCGCCCTGCAACCGCACCTCGCCGAGTCGCCGCGCGGCATCCGCCCAGCCCACCACCTCGGTGCTGTCGGCCCAGGCGTTGTCGGCCGGCACCGCGAAGTCGTCGGCCACGACGAGCTTGCGCACCCGCGACCAGCGCCGGCTGATGGCTCGATTGACGTCGTCGACCGCGCGGTCGACCGGGTCGTGCGGGGCGTTCGCGATGCCCGGCCAGTAGCCGCTGAACAGCAGGAACGAGCGCGGCCCGAGCAGCACGACGTCGGCGGCCTCGAGGCGCTCGAGATTGTCTGCGTCGAACGCGGCATCCATGTTGAGGAACAGCATCGACTTGCCCGGCCCGTCGAAGTAGCCGTCGAGCGAGACGATGTTGCTCACGATCACCCTGCGCACGAGGCCCCTCCTTCGCGGATCTCTCGGGGCACGGTACGCCCGCGACCCAGTTCCGTGAAAGGGGGAGTCCGACGAATTGCGGGCGCGGCTCCCAGGCGTGCGGGGGTAGCGTCGAAGGGTGCGTGCCACTCTCATCCACGGTGAACGGGACATCCGCCTCGAAGAGGTTCCCGACCCCCAGCTCTCGACCGGTCACGATGCGATCGTGCGGGTCTCCGCCGCCTGCGTGTGCGGCTCCGACCTCTGGCCCTACCGCGGGGTCACCGACACCACCGAGCCGCGGCGCATCGGCCACGAGTTCGTCGGCATCGTCGAGCAGGTCGGCGAGCACGTGACGCAGGTCAAGGTCGGCGACTTCGTCATCGCCCCGTTCTACGACTGCGACATGACCTGCGCGAACTGCCTCAACGGCGTCAGCACCTCGTGCCTCAACGGAGGCTGGTGGGGCGCCGAGCAGCGCGACGGCAGCTTTGCCGACGGCGGGCAGGGCGAGTTCGTGCGCGTGCCGCACGCCGACGGCTCGCTCGTCGCGACCCCGGAGAAGCCCTCCGCGGCGCTCGTGCCGCACCTGCTCACCCTCGCGGACGTCATGGGCACCGGCCACCACGCCGCCGTCTCCGCCGGCGTGACCGACGGCTCGACCGTGGTCGTCGTGGGCGACGGGGCCGTCGGCCTCTGCGCCGTCATCGCGGCGAAGCGACTCGGTGCCGGCCGCATCGTCGTGATGTCGCGCAACCCCGCCCGCCAGGCGCTCGCGAAGGAGTTCGGCGCGACCGACATCGTCGAGGAGCGCGGCGACGACGGCGTCGAGAAGGTCAAGGCGCTGTTCGACGGCATCGGCCCCGACGCGGTGCTGGAGTGCGTCGGCACCGCCGAGAGCATGGACCAGGCGATCCGGTCCGCCCGCCCCGGTGGACGCGTCGGCTACGTCGGCGTGCCCAACGGCGGCGCCGAGCTGCCCATCCGCCGCCTCTTCGGCTCGAACGTCTCGGTCGGCGGCGGCGTCGCGCCCGTGCGCAACTACATCGAGGAGCTGCTCCCCGACGTGCTCGAGGGTCGCATCAAGCCGGGCCGCGTGTTCGACGCCGAGTTCGCGCTCGACGACATCGCCGAGGCGTACGCCGCGATGGACGAGCGTCGCGCGGTGAAGAGCTTCGTGCGGCCGTAGGGGCTTGTGCCACTGCCGCCTCGGCGGTCGAGTAGCGGGCGGAGCCCGCGTATCGAGACCCGGTGGCGTTGGGTAGGAGCGGCGACCCCGCCACGCCGTGAGGGCGCGGCGCGGCGCGTCGTTTCTCCTACACACCGTCGGTGCGTGGGTCTCGATACGCCCGCTGCTCGGGCTACTCGACCGCCGGTTGCGCGCGGCTCTTGTTGGGCGCGGCCGGGTGGGGTCACCGGCCGGCGCAACTCATGAACGCCGACGGTGACGCGCCGTGGCGGGGCGGCGCGTCGCGACGTGGCTCATGAGTCACGCCTAGGGGCGGCAGCTCAGAGTCATCCGCGGGTCACTCGATGCGCAGCAGGGCGGGTCCCACCCGCAGCACGCCGTCGGCGAGCGGTTCGGCGCGGATGCCGCCGCGGCCCCGCATCGCCCTGTGCGCGCCGTCGGCGATGACCGTGTTCATCCAGCCGCAGGGGCGGGCCGGGCGGTGGCCCTGGAACCTCACTCCGCCCGCGCCGGCGTCGAGGGTGAAGCGGCGGCCTGCGAGGGCGTCGACGTCCACGCCGCGCAGCAGCACGTTGCGCCGCGTCTGAGCGAGCCCCGGCACTGGCACTCCGAGATCCGACGCGAGGGCCTCGAGCGCCTCGAGCGACTGGAAGGTCACCGCGGCGGTGCGGTGGGCGGAGTGCCCGAAGTAGCGGTCGCCCGGGATGCCGAGGTGAGCGCGCACCTCGAGCTCGTCGCGCAGCTCGGGTGCCTCGCCGGCCGGCAGCGGCCCGTCGGCGGGGCGGCCCTCGTAGCGGTGCACGGGCGACACGAGCAGCTCGACCACCTCGACCGGCGTCTCGACCGGGAAGGGCAGCGCCGCGGCATCCGTCATCGCTTGAAGAGCTCGCGCACCTCGCGCCGCAGTACCTTGCCGATGAGCGAGCGGGGCAGCTCGTCGACCGCGATCACGCGGCGGGGCACCTTGTAGTCCGCGAGCACCTGCTTGGCGTAGTCGCGGATGGATGCCTCGTCGAAGACGGCGCCCTCGCGCAGCACGACGGCCGCGGCGACCTGCTCCGCCCCGCCGGAGCGGGAGAGCCCGACGACGGCGGCCTCGCGGACGTCCGGATGCCCGAGCAGCGACTCCTCAACCTCGCTGGGCGAGACGTTGTAGCCGCCCGTGATGATGAGCTCCTTGACGCGGTCGACCACCTTGACGAAGCCGTCGGGGGAGACGACCACGATGTCACCGGTGCGGAGCCAGCCGTCGGGCGTCAGGGTCGCGGCGGTCTCCTCGGGGCGCTGCCAGTAGCCGCCGAACACCTGCGGTCCCTTCAGCAGCAACTCGCCGGGGGTGTCGGGGCCGACGTCCTCGCCGTGCTCGTCGATCACGCGGATGTGGGTCGACGGGAAGGGCACGCCGACGGTGCCGGGGCGGCGGGTCGGTCCGATCGGGTTGCCGAGTGCGACGGGCGACGACTCGGTCATGCCGTAGCCCTCGACGAGGTAGCCGCCGATCGCCTCCTCCCAGCGCTCCACGGTCGCGACGGGCAGGCTCATCGCCCCGGAGATCGCGAAGCGGATGCTCTTGAGCGACGAGGCCCCGTCGCGAGCCGCCCTGGCGAGCCGGTCGTAGACGGGCGGCACCGCCGGCAGGAATGTCGGAGGGGTGCGCTTCGCTGCCGACAGCACGAGGTCGAGGTCGAAGCGCGGGAAGAGGACGAGCCGCGCGCCGATCGACATGGCGAAGGTGAGGCAGAGCGTGAGTCCGTAGGCGTGGAACATGGGGAGCACGGCGTAGAACGTCTCGCGTCCCTCGGTGAGGCCCGGCACCCACGCGCGACCCTGCAGCGCGTTAGCGCGCAGGTTGCGGTGGGTGAGCATGACCCCCTTCGGCGTGCCCGTCGTGCCGCTGGTGTAGAGCAGCACGGCGAGATCGTCGACCGTCGGACGAGGCTGCGACGCAGAGAGGCGGCGGCTCGCGGCGACGTCCGCCCAGCGGGTGAAGCCGGTGCCGCGGAGCTTCGTCGTGATCGCGGCGCGGGACTCGCGGGCGCGCTTGACCGGCAGCGACAGGGCGATGCGGGTCGTGAGCGGCATCGCCTCGGTGAGGTTCACGGCGACGATCGCGTCGACCGGGATGTCGGCGGGGAAGGCACGGATGGTGTCGACGACCTTGTCCCAGGCGATGACGACGCGGGCGCCGTGGTCCTCGAACTGGTGCCGCAGTTCGCGTGCGGTGTAGATCGGGTTGTGCTCGACGACGACCGCGCCGAGCCGAAGCACGGCGTAGAACGCGATGACGTGCTGAGGGCAGTTCGGCAGCACGATGGCGACCCGGTCGCCCTTCGAGACGCCGAGCTTGCGGAGGCCCTCGGCGACGCGCTCGATGCTTTCCGCGAGTTCGCCGTACGACGTCTCGGCACCGAAGAACTGCAGCGCGGGCCGCCGCCGGTAGCGGCGGGCCGTCTCGTCGATGACGTCGCTGAGGCTCGTCGTCGGGAGCTCGATGTCCGCCGGAACGCCGTCGGCGTAGGAGGCGAGCCAGGGGCGGTCGGCGAACGGTGTCGACATGCGGTCAGTGTGGCAGGTCGAAACTGAGAGCGGCGCGCGAGTCTGCGCCCTCTGCACGACGTCCCGCCAGCTCAGCAGGAACCCCCGGACATCGGCTACGCTGCTGTTACCCCTAGGGGGTATCGAGAAGGGACAGGCATGGACGACCACGGCACCCACGGTTACGTCGCCGACAAGGACAAGCTGCTCGCGCGGCTGCGTCGCGCCGAGGGACAGGTGCGCGGCATCCACCGCATGGTGGAGAACGACACCTACTGCATCGACGTGCTCACGCAGGTCTCCGCGGTCACCAAGGCGCTCGAGAGCGTTGCGCTCACCCTGCTCGACGACCACCTCACCCACTGCGTCGCCGAGGCGAGCGCGAACGGAGGACCCGTCGCGGAGGAGAAGCTCCGCGAGGCGTCCGCCGCCATCGCCCGTCTCGTCAAGGCCTGACCGAAGGAGATCAGAATGATCGAACTGCCCCTCACCAACAACGCCCCCGCCTCCTCGCACGGCGGCTGCGCCTGCGGCTGTGGCGGCCACGGAGCGAAGGCCCAGACCGAGCAGGCCGCGGCCGAGGCCCCCGGCGCCGTCCGCACGGAGCTCGCCGTGACCGGCATGACCTGCGGCCACTGCGTCTCGAGCGTCCGCGAGGAGCTCGGCGAGCTCGACGGCGTGCAGGACGTCGACGTCGCCCTCGTCGCCGGCGGCGTCTCGACCGTCACGGTCACCAGCGTGAAGCCCCTCGACGACGCCGCCCTGCGCGCGGCGATCGACGAGGCCGGCTACGCGCTGGCCGAGTAGCAGCAGCCAACGGATGACGGATGCCGGCAGCCCCGCCGGCATCCGTCATCGTCGACCCTGAATCCAGGAGACCCCATGGCTGACCAGACCTCGATGCTCGAACTCGAGATCGGCGGGATGACGTGCGCCGCGTGCGCCAACCGCGTGGAGCGCAAGCTCAACAAGCTGCCCGGCGTCAGCGCCGCCGTCAACTACGCCACCGAACGCGCGAGCGTGACCGCACCGGAGGGCTTCGACACCGAGACCCTGATCGCCGCCGTCGAAGCGGCGGGCTACACCGCCGCCCTCCCCGACCCGGAGCCGAGCGACGCCCCAGACCGGCTGCGTGCCCTGCGCACGCGGCTCGTCGTCGCCGCCGTGCTCACGGTCCCCGTGCTGCTGCTGTCGATGGTGCCCGCGCTCCAGTTCGACTACTGGCAGTGGGTGGCCCTCGTGCTCGCGGCGCCGGTCGTGACCTGGGCGGCGTGGCCCTTCCACCGTGCGGCCGCCGTCAACGCCCGCCACGGCGCCGCCACGATGGACACCCTCGTGAGCCTCGGCGTCCTCGCGGCCTCGGCGTGGTCGCTCTGGGCGCTGCTCTTCGGCGGCGCCGGCGAGCCCGGCATGCAGATGGAGTGGCGCCTCTTCGGCAGCGGCGAGAACGAGATCTATCTCGAGGTCGCCACCGCCGTGACGACGTTCCTGCTCGCAGGCCGCTACCTCGAGCAGCGAGCCCGACGCGAGTCCGGCGCCGCGCTGCGCGCCCTGCTCGAGCTCGGGGCTCGCGAGGCGACAGTGCTCCGCGACGGCTACGAGGTGCGCGTCGCCGCGTCCGACCTGCGCGTCGGGGAGCACTTCGTCGTCCGGCCCGGTGAGCGCATCGCCGCCGACGGGATCGTGCGCGACGGGGCATCCGCCGTCGACCAGAGCCTGGTGACGGGGGAGTCCGTGCCGGTCGAGGTCGGTGCGGGCGACCGTGTCATCGGCGCGACGATCAACGCGGGCGGCCGCCTCGTGGTCGAGGCGACGCGGGTCGGCGCCGACACCGAGCTCGCCCGCATGGGTCGCCTCCTCGCCGAGGCGCAGAACGGCAAGGCCCAGGTGCAGCGCCTCGCCGACCGCATCTCCGGCGTGTTCGTGCCGATCGTGCTCGTGCTCTCCGCGCTGACCTTCATCGCGTGGTGGCTCCTCTCAGGCGATCTCGAGGCGGCCTTCACCGCCGCGATCGCGACCCTCATCGTCGCCTGCCCGTGCGCGCTCGGGCTCGCCACCCCGACCGCCCTGCTCGTGGGAACCGGACGTGGCTCGCAGCTCGGCATCCTCATCCGCGGACCCGAGGTGCTCGAAGACACCCGCCGCGTCGACACCGTCGTGCTCGACAAGACCGGCACCGTGACGAGCGGCCGGATGACGGTCGAGACCGCCACCGCGGACGACGTGCTCGCTCTCGCCGCCGCCGTCGAGGCGGGCAGCGAGCACCCGATCGCGAGCGCGATCGTCGACGCCGCTCAGGCCCGCGGACTCGCGGTGCCGTCGGCGACGCAGTTCACCACCACCGCGGGCTTCGGGGCCTCCGCCCTCGTCGAGGGCGTGACCGTGACGGTCGGGCGGCCCGAGACTCCGGATGCCGCGATCGCCGCTGCGCAGGCGGCCGGCTCCACCGTCGTCGTCGTCGCCCGCGGCGGTGAGACCGTCGGCACCATCGCGCTCCGCGACACTCCTAAGCCCTCGAGCCGCGACGCGATCGCCCGATTCCGCGCCCTCGGCCTCCGGCCGGTGCTGCTCACGGGCGACAACGCCGGGGCGGCGCAGTCGATCGCCGCGGAGGTCGGCATCGACGACGTGCGCGCCGAGGTGACGCCTGCCGGCAAGCTCGACGCCATCCGCGCCCTGCAGGCCGAGGGACGCGTCGTCGCCATGGTCGGCGACGGCGTCAATGACGCGGCCGCGCTCGCCGCAGCCGACCTCGGCGTCGCGATGGGCGGGGGCACGGATGCCGCGCAGGCCGCGAGCGACCTCACCGTGGCATCCGGCGACCTCACCGCCGTCGCCGATGCGATCCGCCTCTCGCGGCGCACGCTGCGCGTCATCAAGGGCAACCTGTTCTGGGCGTTCGGCTACAACGTCGCCGCGATCCCGCTCGCGATGGCGGGGCTGCTGAACCCGCTGATCGCCGGTGCCGCGATGGCGCTGTCGAGCGTGTTCGTGGTGACGAACAGCCTGCGGTTGCGCCGGTTCAAGCCGCTCGCGGCCTCGCAGGAGTAGCGGCCTCGCTCGACGGTCGAGTAGCGGCGGAGCCGCGTATCGAGACCCTTCTCTGACGGTACTGAGGTCTCGATACGCCCGCTGCGCGGGCTACTCGACCGCCGGGGATGGGCGCTGCGCGCGGTTGGCAACTCCGCACCGGAACGGCGAGCCTGCACGTGATCCGATGCGGGGTTGCCGTTCGGGTGCGGGTTCCCTGGCGTGCTCGGGATCCCTCAGAACAGGGTGCCACCCGGGGCTGCGCCGTTGACGAGCGCGGTGCCGACGGCGAACAGCACGATCGAGAGCACGAGCCCCGCGGCCGCGACCCACAGCGCGCGACGCTTGCGCACGAGCAGCACGATCGAGACGACGACCGTGACGAGGGTCACGAGGGCGGGCCCGAACACGGCCAACCGGATGCCGGCGCTCAGCGCGCCGAGGTCGCACGCGGTCTCCGCCGGGTCGGAGCAGGCGAGGGTGACGAGCCCGTACCCGATGCCGAACCCGACGAAGGAGATGGCCGAGACGACGAGGGTGACGAGCAGGAGTCCCGTGAGGAGCGCCGCTCGTGACATCCGGGGTCGCTCGGGGACGTCGACCTCGCGGAACTGTCCGCTCATCGCAGGACGCGGTCGCGGATCGCCTTCAGGTCCGCGACCGGCGCGAAGAAGCCCGACCAGCCGGAGTCGAACATGACGCCGTACAGGCCCATCTGCGCGTAGTCGTCAGCGAGCCCCACGACGCCCGCGGAGGGCATCGCCAGCATCCGCCTCGTCTGCTCCGCGGGGATGCCCATGCGGGTCGCGGCCTCGCGCGCCCGCTCGAGCGACGTGAACGCGAGCAGCATCGGCCCCTGCTCCAGCACGATCGCCATCGGCTGCACCACGGGCGGCTCGCCGCGGGGAATGAAGAACCAGTACTCGAGGCCGTGCACCGCGCTCCACAGAGCGTCCTGCAGCTCGACGTCGGCGGGGCCGGCGTGCTCGGCGGCGGCGGAGAGGCGGTCGATGTCCTCGCTCAGCGACCGCTGCGATCCCGCGTCGGGCAGGTTCGGCGGCGAGGGCTGCGTCATGGTTCGAGGGTACTCGCCGGCCGCCGACGAACGACGAGGCGGCCGCCCCCGAGTGGGAGCGACCGCCTCGATCGGTGCGGGGATCAGCCCTTGAGCGCGTCGCGCAGCTTCACCCTGGCGCCCATCCGCAGGAGGGCGTTCTCGTAGATCTTCGACCCGGCGAGCACGACCACGACGGTGGAGACGATGATGATCGCGAGCGAGAGCAGCGGCTCCCACCACTCGGCGGTGCCGAGGAAGATCCGCATCGGCATCCCGACCGGGGCCGAGAACGGCACGTACGACATGATCCCGACGATGAACTCGTTGTCGCCGAACAGGATGATCAGGAAGTACGGGATCATCACGAGCATCATCACCGGGGTGGTGACGGTGCCCGCGTCCTCCTGCCGGGAGACGAGCGCGGCGCTCGCGGCGAAGGCCGCGGCGAGCAGCACGAAGCCGATCACGAAGAACACGACGAACCAGGCGATCGACGGGCCGAGGTCGCCGAGCAGTACGTCCTGACCGGTGACGAGCAGCCCGACCGCCGAGAGCAGCGCGATCGCGAGGATCTGCGCGAAGGCGAGGGCGCTGTTGCCGAGCACCTTGCCGGCGAGCAGCGCGCGGGCGGGGATCGCGGACATCAGGATCTCGACGACGCGGGTCGACTTCTCCTCGACGACGCTCTGCACGATCATCTGGCCGAACGTGATCGCCGACATGAAGAACGCGAGCCCGAAGGCGATGCTGACGAAGTAGACGATCAGCTCGTCCTGGTCCGCGGGCTCGAGGATCGTCACCTCGGGCGAGACGCTCAGCGCCTGCACGAGCCCGTCGGGCACGTCCTCGAGGCCGATGATCTCGTAGCCGCTCGCGCTCGACGACGGAAGCACGGCCGCGTCGACATGACCGTCGCGCACGAGCTGCTCGGCCTCCGCGGCATCCGACGCCTGCGTCACGTCGAGCCCGGGAAGGTCGGCGACGTCCGAGGTCTCGGCGGTGGTCGCCACCGGGATGGTCGAGGACGCGGCGTCGCGGGCGGCGAACCCGCTGATGACGATGGATGCCAGCACTGCGAGCAGCAGGATGCCGGTCGAGATCAGGAACGACTTGCTGCGCAGCTTCGTCGTGATCTCGCGGTTCGCCACGAGCAGCGTGCTCTGCACGAACGACGGGGCCGCGACGGGCGCCTTGGTCTGCGTGGTCACTGAACGACCTCCTTGAAGATCTGGGTGAGCGACGGATGCTTCGGCGCGAAGCTCGCGACCGGCCCGAGCTCGAGGGCGTGGCGCAGCACGGTCTGGGCGGCGGCGGAGTCCGCCTCGAAGAGGGCGTAGCCGGCGTCGAACTGCAGCACCGTGACGCCGGGGACCTCACGCACCCAGGCCGCGTCGCCGCCGGTCAGCAGCTCGTACTGGGAGCCGCGGTTCTCCGCCTGCAGCCGCTCGCGCGACCCGCTCGCCCGGATGGTGCCGCCGGCGATGACGACGATGTCGTCGCACAGCCGCTCGACGACGTCGAGCTGGTGCGAGGAGAAGAGCACGGGGGCGCCGCGGCGCGCGACGTCCTGCAGCACCGAGAGCACGACCTCGACGGCCATCGGGTCGAGTCCCGAGAACGGCTCGTCGAGGATGAGCACCTCGGGGTCGTGCACGAGGGCCGCGGCGATCTGGGCGCGCTGCTGGTTGCCGAGCGAGAGGCTCTCGACCGTATCGTTCGCGCGCTCGGCGAGGCCGAGACGCTCGAGCAGGTCGCCGGCGTTGGTCGCCGCCTGCTTCGCGGCGATGCCGTGCAGCCGGGCGAGGTAGACGAGCTGCTCGTGCACCTTCATCTTCGGGTACAGGCCGCGCTCCTCCGGCATGTAGCCGAAGCGCCGGCGGTCGCCGGCCGACAGCGGCGTGCCGTCGAGGGTGACGCTGCCGGAGTCGGCGCCGAGCACCCCCAGGATGATCCGCATCGTCGTGGTCTTGCCCGCGCCGTTGCCGCCGACGAAGCCCGTCAGTCGGCCGCGGCCGACCTCGAACGAGACCCCCTCGAGGGCGACGCGCTCGCCGAAGCGTTTGGTCACCTGATCGAC
Organism: Desertivibrio insolitus; assembly: GCF_017355965.1. Classification (GTDB taxonomy): domain Bacteria; phylum Actinomycetota; class Actinomycetes; order Actinomycetales; family Microbacteriaceae; genus JAFIQW01. Next base: position 146,324 of record NZ_JAFIQW010000003.1, on the reverse strand, counting down.
CTTGAGCATGTCCGCTCCCTTCCGTCGTGGATCACGCTACGGAGAGGGGCGGATGCAGCGGATCAGCCGTGCGACGGTTCGTCGGCTCCGCCTGCAGGGGGAGGGGATGCGTCGGGGGCTCCGCCCGGCGGTCGCCGGGGGCGACGGCACGGGGGACCGATTTTGCGCGGCCGCGCCTCGCCTGCGCGTCAGCGGTTCTCGCCACGCGCTCCATGCGACACCGGCAGAGCGCGGCAGGGATCGGCGGGAAACCCGTCAACCGCCGGGAACGACGAGCCCGTGCTCGTACGCGAACACGACGGCCTGGATGCGGTCGCGCAGCCCGAGCTTGAGCAGCACCTTCGACACGTGCGACTTCACCGTCGCCTCCCCGAGGTAGAGCTCGCGCGCGATCTCCGCGTTGCTCATCCCGCGGGCCACGAGGCCGAGCACCTCGCGCTCGCGCTCGGTGAGGTCGTCCGCGGCGGCGCTCGGGGTGACGGCGCGGGGGCGCGCGGAACGCTCGATCACTCGCCGCGTGACATCCGGGCTCAGGAGAGCGTCGCCGCGAGCCACGACCTGCACGGCCTCGACGAGCTGCTCGGGCGACGCGTTCTTCAGCACGAAGCCGCTCGCGCCCGCCTCGAGCGCGTCGAAAAGGTAGTCGTCGCGGTCGAAGGTGGTGAGCACGAGCACGGCCGGCGGATCGTCCGTCGCCATGATTTGCCGGGTGGCTGTGAGGCCGTCGACGCCGGGCATCTGCACGTCCATGCAGACGATGTCGGGGCGCAGCTCCGCCGCGCGAGTGACCGCCTGCTCGCCGTCACGGGCCTCGCCGACGACGACGATGCCCGGCTCCGACTCGAGAATGACACGGAAGCCCGCGCGCACGAGGTCCTGGTCGTCGACGAGGAGCACACGGATGCCGCTCACGCGCCCGCCCCCGTCGCGACGGTGACCGGCTGCGGCGTCGCCGCCGTTACGGTCGGGATGTGCGCTCGCACGAGGTAGCCGCCGCGCGGGCGCGGCCCGAGCTCGAGCGTGCCGCCGACGGCGGCGATCCGCTCGCGCATGCCGACGTGGCCGAGCCCCGCGCCCTTCGCGCCGGCGATGGGGCTGCCGCCGGAGTCGGTGACCTCGAGTTCGACGGCGCCGTCGAGGTAGCGCAGGCGCATGTCGAGCGACGCGGACGCCCCGGCGTGCTTGACCGTGTTGGTGACCGCCTCCTGGGCGACGCGGTAGAGCGCGAGCGCGACGGTCGGGGTGAGCGGGCGCTCCTGCCCGACGACGGTGACGGATGCCGTGAGGCCGGCCCGCCGCGCCTCGTCGATCAGCTGCGGCAGCTGCTCGACGCCGTGCGTCGATGCCGCATCGGTGGCATCCGTCTCGGTGCCCTCGGTGCCCTCGGCGCCCTCGTCGCGCAGGGTGCCGAGCAGGCCGCGCAGCTCGGAGACCGCCTCGCGCGCGCTCGACTCGATGGCCTCGAGCGAGCGCACGGCCTGCTCGGGATCGCGGGCGAGCACGCGTCGCGCGGCGCCTGCCTGCACGCCCATGACCGAGACGTGGTGCGCGACGACGTCGTGCAGCTCGCGGGCGATGCGCAGCCGTTCGCGCGTGACCGCCTGCGCGGCGGTCCGCTCGCGCTCGGCGGCGAGTTCCGCGGAGCGCACCTCGAGCGTCGCCCGCTCCCGGGCCGCCCGCCAGGCGTGGTCGCCGAAGTAGTAGCCGCCGCCGAAGTACAGCAGGTTGGTGAGGATCTGGATCAGTCCGAAAGCGACGAACGGCGAGAGGGTGCCGACCATCGAGAGCCCCTCGATGCCGCCGTTGCTGCCGGTGGTGAACAGCGCGATGAGCAGGTAGACGAACATGCCCAGGATGACGGCGGCGCGCACGAGCATCGCGACCCGGCGATTGCGGCCCCACGCGCCGACCGTGTAGATCGCGATGAACAGCGTGATGTTCGCGAACAGCAGCTCAGGCACGTAGAGCAGCTGTCCGGCGACGAACAGCACGCTCACAACGATCAGCACGAGCTCAGGCGCGCGGCGACGCAGCGCGATCGGCAGGTTGTGCAGGGCGATGACGAGCAGGCTCAGCCCGAGCGGGGCGGGCTCCTCGTAGAAGCCCGCGCGCCAGTAGAGGCCGTAGCTCACGAGGGCGCCGGCGAACAGCACGGCCGCGAGGATCGCGTCCTGGCGGTATCCGCGCCGGTCCGGTCGCGGGCGCTGCCAGTCCTCGCCGAGGGGATCGGGCAGGGTCGTGGTCACGGCATCACGGTAACGGGCGCGAACGGCGGGGGAATCCGCCTTGTGGGGGAGGGGTCCGTCTCGCGGTGGGCGCGGCGAGATGTCAGTTGTGGTTGTTCAGAGCGGCGGATGACACGCAGAACTGACATCTCGATGGGTGCGGGGTCGATTCGTGGCTGCGCCGCTATGCAACCGGCGGTGGCCGCTACAGGCGGCCGATCTCCTCGCGGATCGCGGCCGCGAACGCGTCGATGTCGTGCTCGGTCGTGTCGAAGGAGCACATCCAGCGGACCTCGCCTGTGGCGTTGTTCCAGTCGTAGAAGCGGAACTTCGAGCGCACCTTGTCGGCGACGCCGGGCGGCAGGATCGCGAACAAGCCGTTCGCCTGCACCTTCTGCGTGAACGTCACGCCGGGCACGTCGACGAGGGCCGCGTGCAGTCGCGCGGCCATCGCGTTGGCGTGCGCCGCGGAGCGGTACCAGAGGTCGCCGTCGTACAGCGCGAGCAGCTGCGCGCTGACGAAGCGCATCTTCGAGGCGAGCTGCATCGTGGTCTTGCGCAGGAACTTGAGCCCGTCCACGGCATCCGGGTTGATGGCGACGACGGCCTCGCCGAACATGATGCCGTTCTTGGTGCCGCCGAGGCTCACCACGTCGACGCCGGCGTCGGTCGTGAAGGCACGCAGCGGCAGCCCGAGGGCCGCGGCGGCGTTGCTGATGCGCGCGCCGTCCATGTGCACGTGCATGCCGTTCGCGTGCGCGAAGTCGGCGATCGCCCGCACCTCGTCGGGCGTGTAGACGGTGCCCAGCTCGGTCGACTGAGTGAGGCTGACGACCATCGGCTGGGCGCGGTGCTCGTCGCCCCAGCCCCACGCCTCGACGGCCACGAGCTCGGGCGTGAACTTGCCGTCCGGCGTCGGCACCGTCAGCAGCTTGAGTCCGCCGACGCGCTCGGGGGCGGCGTTCTCGTCGGTGTTGATGTGCGCATTGGTGGTCGCGACGACCGCACCCCAGCGCGGCGACATCGCCTGCAGCGAGAGCACGTTGGCCCCGGTGCCGTTGAACACCGGGAACGCCTCGGCCTGCTCGCCGAAGTGCCCCTTGATCACCTGCTGCAGGCGGGCCGTGTACTGGTCCTCGCCGTAGGCGACCTGGTGGCCCTCGTTTGCGGCGGCCAGCGCAGTGAGCACCTCGGGGTGCACTCCGGCGTAGTTGTCGCTCGCGAAGCCTCGGACGGCGGGGTCGTGCAGTCGTTCCACGTGCTTCATCCTCTCAGGGGTCGGGGGTGCGGATGACTCGGTGCGGCGCCGAGGCGCGGTGCCGGGCATCCGGGATCTAGGCCGAACCGATGCGGCGGATCCCGAGCAGAGCTGCACCGGACGGGCCGTTCCGGGCGGGAGCCATTTCGAGCCGCGGAATCTGCGTCACGTCACGAGAGTTCGCGACGCATTGCAGAAAACGCAGCTCGTCCGTTCGCCGGACCAGAACGGCGAGACCTGAGCAGAACGGCGCGGGAGTCGCCGCTCCGGTAGGGGTGGGGCCGCCCGCGGCATCCGTTCCTGGTGCGGATGCCACGGGCGGCAGCTCGGTCAGAGCTCTGAGCGTCCGGTGATGCCGGCGGTCGACGCGATGACGTCGCTCATCTTCTTAATCAGCGCCTCGTAGAACATCGACAGCGGGAACTCGTCGTCCATCACGAGGTCGGTGAGCCCCTTCGGCGGGCCGTCGAGCGGCAGCTCGCGCTTGGCCCACTTCGACGCCGGGTGCGGCGTGAGCGTGCCCGACACGAGCTCGTACGCGGCGAGCCAGTGCGCCGTCTTCGGACGGTCGATCGAGCGCCAGTACAGGTCCTCGATCTCGCGGCCGAGCGCGTTCACGACATCCGGGACCTCGTCCCAGTCGATCGCGAGCTTGGTGTCGGTCCAGTGCAGCACGTGGTGCTGGTGCAGCCACGCGAACAGCAACTGGCCGCCGAGCCCGTCGTAGTTGCGCACCCGCGACCCGGTGATCGCGAACCGGAAGATCCGGTCGAAGATCACCGCGTACTGCACGAGCTTCGCCCGCTCGAGCAGCGTGCGCTCCTCGTCGGTCAGCAGCTCCTGCGCCCGCAGCCGTCGCTCGATCGACACCGACTCGCGGAACGCGGTCAGGTCGCAGCGCAGCTCCTCCAGCGAGTAGAGGAAGAACGGCATCCGCTGCTTGATCATGAACGGGTCGAACGGCAGGTCGCCGCGCATGTGAGTGCGGTCGTGGATGAGGTCCCACATCACGAAGGTCTCCTCCGCGAGCCGCTGGTCGTCGAGCATCCGCTGGGCGTCCTCCGGCAGCTCGAGGTGCGTGATCTCGGCGGCGGCCTTCACCACGCGGCGGAACCGCGCGGCCTCCCGGTCGGCGAAGATCGCGCCCCACGTGAAGGGCGGGATCTCGCGCACCGGCACCGTCTCGGGGAACAGCACCGCCGAGTTCGTGTCGTAGCCCGGCGTGAAGTCCACGAACCGGATCGGCACGAACAGGGCGTTGGAGTAGTCGGATGCCTCCAGCTGCGCGACGAACTCGGGCCAGATGACCTCGACGAGCACCGCCTCGACGAGCCGGTCGGGCGAGCCGTTCTGCGTGTACATCGGGAACACGACGACGTGCGCGAGCCCGTCGGCGCGGGTCAGCTCCGGCCGGAACGCGACGAGCGCGTCGTGGAAGTCCGGCACGCCGAAGCCCTCCGCCGCCCAGCGCTCGAAGTCGACCGCGGCCGCCTCGAGGTACGCCGCGTCGTGCGGGAGCAGGGGCGCGAGCTCGCGAAGGGTGCGAGAGACGGTGGCGACGTGCTCACGCGCGGCGCCGTGCGCGGCGGCATCCGGAATCGAGCCGTCCTTGATCTGGTGGGGACGCAGCTCGAGCGCGGCGGCCTTGAGCGCGAGCCAGGCGGGATGCGTGGCCACCTCCTCCGCGGTCGCGATGCGGCCGTCCTCGACGACCTCGGGCTCTCCGATGATGGCCGCAGGCAGATTGATGCTGGTCATGGTGTCCCTCCCGTCGTCTGGTCGTGGTGGTGCTGGACTCGCTTCCGAGGCTAGTGACGCCGCGACGGCCGCCGACCGGCGCGCAGCGCTCGATCGTTGCGTCGGCGCCGGTTCCCGCGCAAAGAAGCAGCGGAACGGAGTCAGACGAGTCGGCGGTAGTAGAAGTACATGGGCTCGGAGGCGCCCGGCTCGATGTTCGTGAAGCCGTGGCGCTCGTAGAAGCGGCGGGCGTCGTGGTCCTCGCCGTCGACGTTGATCTCGAGCTCCTCGGACCCGCCGGCACGGGCGGTGTCGGACGCTGCGGAGAGCAGCTCCGAGCCGAGGCCCCGACCGCGGAGCGCCGGGCGCACGTAGAGCTCGTCGAGCAGCGCGATCGTGCCGTCGGCCCAGACGCTCTGGCGGAAGGAGACGACGGCGACGCCGTCGTGCTCGCCCGCGAGGAGGACGACCACGTCGTCGCGACCGGCGAGTACGGCCAACCGGGCCGTGAGCGCGTCGACACCGGGCGTCGGGGTGTCGAACTCGCGGTTGAACGCGTCGAGCAGGGAGGCCGCGGTCGCGGCATCCGTTCTCGTCATGCGGTGCACCGGCATGGGGTCAGCCTGGCGCGCGTGTGCCGCTGAGGGGAAGGGCCTCGATACGCGCCTTCGGCGGTACTCGACCGGCGGGGCTGGTCTACGCCGGAAGGGCGGCGCTACTCGACCGCCGGACGGGTCAGCAGCGCGGGCTGCCCGTCGCGTACTCGAGGTCGTCGGGCAGGTCGGCGAGGAACTCGTCGCGCACCTTGCCGGAGACGCGCCAGTCGACCTCGCCGCCGATCTCGACCTCGTCCTTCCTCCAGTCGAACCAGTTGATCATCTTCAGCAGCGGCAGCTGCGCGGCGGTCTGCTCGCCGAACACCTGGCGCCACCAGCGCTGCTTGATGTCGAGCTCGTCCGGCCCGTCGGCGTTGGTGTTGAAGAGGGCGGATGTCTCGGGGATCGCCACCGGCTTGCCGTGCTGCTCCCCGTAGGTGCCGTAGAAGTCGGGCAGCACCGTGTCGTCGCCGCCCGCCCCGCGGTATTCACCGCGCAGCTGGCTCACGAACTTGTCGTCCTCCGGCAGTTCGTTCTCGCCCCAGGGGTAGACGTCGCCCCAGTGGTACAGCGACATGCCGACCCAGTCGACGTACTCGTCGCCTGGGTAATAGGGCGCGTAGGGGTCGTCCGCCATGGTCAGCCGCCCGTTGCCGTCGAGGTCGAGGAGACCGAAGTCCGCGGCATCCGGCTTCGACTCGTACTGCCCGCCGGTGAACGGGTAGCCGCCGCCGTAGTTCGGGGCCCACATCATCGTCGACGCGGGGGTGTCGTGCACGGCGTCGGCGACCTGCCGGAACGCGGCGACGTAGGCCTCGGGCTGCTGGCCCCACTCGTACCAGGAGCCGTTCATCTCGTGCGCGAACCGCACGACCACCGGCACGCCGCGCTCGTTGACCTCGGTCAGCCGCTCGGCGAGCGCGTCGACGTCGTCCTGGTCGAGGCGGAGCCCGTCGTGCGGCTCGAGCGTGAGCAGCAGCGTGCCGCCCTCCTGCTCGACCTGGTCGACGGCGCCGCCGAACCACTCGATCTCCTGCTTGCTCATGGGGAAGCCCGCGAACGACACCGCGACGGCGGGGGCGAAGCCCATCCGCTCGCTGAACTCCTGCAGCGTCTCCTCGCCCCAGTTCAGGTTGACGCCGAACAGCGCGCCCGTGTCGGGAGCCTTCGTGGGCTCGACCTGGCAACTCGCGGGGGAGGCGCAGGCCGAGAGGGAGAGGGCGAGCAGACCGGTTACGGCGCCGAGTGCGAGACGGGTGGAGGCGGGCACCACCGAAGCCTAGACGGGGGACAGCGGGGTACGCGAGCCCGTCTTCAGGGGACAGTGCCTAGAAGATCATCGGACGGTCGTCCTCGTCGCCCACCTCGAGCTCGAGGTCGACGTGCACCGGAACGTGGTCGCTCGGCGCCGTGCCCTTGCGCTCGTTGCGGTGGATCGTCGCGCCGGTGACGAGGTCGCCGAAGCTCTCGCTGCCGATGATGAAGTCGATGCGCATGCCCTCGTTGCGGGGGAAGCGCAGCTGCTTGTAGTCCCAGTACGTGAAGAGGCCCTCGGGCACGAGCGGCCGCACGGGATCGGTCATCCCGATGTCCTCGAACGCGAAGAACGCCTCGCGCTCGGGCGGTGAGACGTGTGTCGAGAAGCCCTCGACCACCGCGGGGTCGCCGTTGTCGACGTCGAGCGGGGCGATGTTCCAGTCGCCCATCAGCGCCAGCGGGGCGCCGTCGTTCTCCTGCAGCCACTGCTTCGCGTGGTCGCGCAGCCGGAACAGCCAGTCGAGCTTGTACTCGTAGTGCGGGTCGCCGAGGCTGCGGCCGTTCGGTACGTAGAGGCTCCAGAGGCGCAGGCCCTCGACGGTGACGCCCATCGCGCGGGCCTCGAGCGGCAGGTCAGGCCCCTCCTGCCCCTTGAGGAATCCGGGCTGCCCGGGGAAGTGGTCGACGACGTCCTCCATCGGCAGCCGGCTCGCGAACGCGACGCCGTTCCACTGGTTGAGGCCGTGGATGGCGAGCTCGTATCCGGCCTGCTCGAACTCCTCGGCCGGGAACTGCTCGGGCTTGCACTTGATCTCCTGCATCGCGAGCACGTCGATGTCCTCGCGCACGAGCCAGTCGACGACGCGGGTGGAGCGGGCGCGGATCGAGTTCACGTTCCAGGTGGCGACACGCATGAGGTCACGGTAGCGGCCCCCGCTGTCACCTCTCCGACCTCCGCTTACCCTTGACTCGTGACCGACGCCCGCCAGCAGCTCATCGACCACATCTCGGCCGAGGCCGTCTTCCACGGCGACTTCACGCTCACGAGCGGCAAGAAGGCGAGCTACTACATCGACCTCCGCAAGGTGAGCCTCGACCACCGCGTCGCGCCGCTGATCGGTCAGGTCATGGTCGACCTCATCGCCGAGATCCCGGATGTCTCCGCGGTCGGCGGGCTCACGATGGGCGCCGACCCCATCGCCGCCGCCGTGCTGCACCAGGGCGCCGCCCGCGGCCTGTCGTACGACGCGTTCGTCGTGCGCAAGGAGCCGAAGGACCACGGCCGCGGCAAGCAGGTCGAGGGCCCCGAGCTCGCCGGCAAGCGTGTCATCGTGCTCGAGGACACCTCCACCACGGGTGGCTCCCCGCTCAAGGCCATCGAGGCGCTGAAGAAGGTCGGCGCCGAGATCGCCGCCGTCGCCGTGGTCGTCGACCGCTCGACCGGCGCGCGCGAGGTCATCGAGGGCGCGGGCTACCCCTACTACGCCGCCATCGGACTCGAGGACCTCGGGCTCGCCCCGTGACGTCCGACCGCGACGAGGGCAAGACCGGGGCGACGGATGACCCGGGGCTGACCTCCTCCGATCCCGCCGCGCCCCCGACGTGGTGGACCGAGATCGTGTCGTCCTCCGACGACGCCGACGAGCCCGCCGCGCCCGAGCAGCCGACCGCCCCCGCCGCGCGTCCGGTTCCGCTCGCACCGCGTCCCATGCCGCGCGAGTCGGCACCGACCCCACCGCCGGCGGTGCCACCGAGCTCGTACCCGCCGGTCGCCCCACCCGCCGCGTCGCCGCCGCCCACCATGCCGCCGCGCTCGTATCCACCGGCCGCCGCGCCCGCACCGTCCGCGTCGCCGGTGCCGTCCGCGACCTCGGCACCCGCGCCCTCGGCCTCCGCTCCGTCCGCCCCCGCCCGACCGGCGTCCCCCGCGGACGACGACGCGACGCAGGCGCTGCCGACCCACCACGTGCCGACGCCCAAGGCCGAGCGGCTGGAGAACCAGCCGCCGCCCCCGCTGCTCGAACACCGCATCCCGTTCGCAGGGGCGACTCCCGTGTCATCCGCCCCCACCCCGCCGCCCGCGAGAACGGCCGCCGTGGGCGACGCGGCGCCTGCCGACCCGGACGACGACGCGACCCACGCGATGCCGACGCATCACCTGCCGCGGCCCCGCGCGCCTCGCGAGTCCGACGCCGCCCCGGTGTCGAACAAGAGCTGGAGCCTCAGCGCTGGAGGCGCCCCGACCGGCCCGGTGCCGGTCTTCGACTCCCCGCAGCAACCGGTGCCGTTCACGCACCCCGCGATCGTCGAGCAGCAGACGCGGCGGTCGCGCCGGACGGACGAGGCCGACGTCGCCGCGGCATCCGTTCCCCGCAGCGGTCGCCCGCCGCTCACCAGGAGCGAGGTCCGGCTGGGCCTGGTCGCCGCCGCGCTCGTCGTCGTGATCGCGCTGATCGGCCTGTTCATCCTCGGCACGCGGCTCGCCCCGGCGCCCGAGGTCGTGTCGCTGCCGACCCCCACGGTGACGGCGCTGCCGGTGCCGCCCGCCGACGACGAGCTGCCCGACGCCCCGCTCGAGCCCGGCACCTACTCCTGGAACGAGCTCGCGGGCGGCGAGTGCCTCGACCCGTACACGGGACCGTTCGCCGAGGAGTTCACGGTCGTCGACTGCGACGAGTCGCACCCGGCGCAGCTCGTGTTCCGCGGCGCGTTCCTGGCCGACGACGACCCCACCGCGTATCCCGGCGTCGAGGCGCTGCAGCAGCAGATCGCCTCGCTGTGCAGCACCCCCGGCGCGATCGACCTCGACCTCGCGAGCGCCTACCGCGACCTGCAGCTCGAGGGCAGCTACCCGGTGACCGCCGAGGAGTGGGACGCGGGCTACCGCGACTACTACTGCTTCGCGAGCCGCAGCTCCGGTGAGCCCCTCGAGGGCTCGATCGCGGCCGGCGGGGAGTAGAACGTAGGCATGACGGCTGGGTTCACGCGACGCGGCTTCCTGCTGGGAGGCGTCGGCGTGCTCGCGCTCGCCGCGTGCACCACCGACGAGCCGGAGCCGAGCGCGACGCCGACCCCGACCACCGAGCCGGAGCCCAGCCCCTCGAACGACTCGCTGCCCGCGCCCGCCGCGTTCGAGCGGTCGACATGGAGCACCAACGAGGCCTTCCTCGGGGCCACGAGCTTCCTCGCCGTCGGCGGCACCACCGAGGCACGCGCGACCCTCGGCTCCAGCGTCGGCCGACGCCTCTTCTTCGCCGGCGAGCACACCGCGGTCGAGCACCCCGGCATGGTCACCGGCGCCTGGCGGTCCGGGCTCCGCGCCGCGCAGGAGGTGCTCGGCGTGGCCGAGGATGGCGACCGCGTGCTCGTCGTCGGCGCCGGCATCGCGGGCGCGACCGCCGCGGCCGAGATCGCCGCCGAGGGCTACGAGGTCATCGTGCTGGAAGCACGCGACCGCTCCGGCGGGCGCATCGGGTCGGTCGCCGACGACCGGTGGCCCTTCCCCGTCGAGCGCGGCGCCGCCTTCCTCGACACCGAGGCGGATGCCGAGCTGCTCGCCGTGCTCCTCGAGCAGGGCATCGAGACCACCCCGCTGTTCGGCCGCGAGGTGCGCGACGCGGACGGCCGCCCGGGGGAGCAACCGGTCTCCGGCTCTGGCGTCGTGGCATCCGCCCTCGCGCTCGCCGCGGACGCTCCCGAGGACGTCAGCCTGCTCTCCGCGCTCGGCGCCGCGATCGCCGCGCAGCCGGGCGTCGACTCCGCCTCGCTCGGCGCGTACCTGCGCACCGTCATCGAGCCGCGCACCGGCGCCGCGAGCACAGCGGTCTCGGCGAAGAACGGCGTGCAGGAGCGCATCGATCCCCTCGAGCTCATCGGCGACGGCGAAGACGTCGGCCGCCCGGTCGCGGTGACCGGCGGCCTCGAGAACCTCGTCCGGTCGCTGCTCGACGGCCTCGACGTGCGGCTCGGCAGCGGCGTGGCGGAGGTCGACGTGCGCGACGACGCCGTCGGCGTGCGGCTGAGCACCGGCGAGTCGCTGTCCGGGCACCGCGTCGTCGTCGCCGTGCCGCTCGGCGTGCTCAAGGCCGGCGGAGTCACGTTCGACCCGCCGCTGCCGCAGGCGCACCTCGACGCGCTCGACCTCGTGGGCGTCGGCAGCCGCGAGAGCGTACTGCTGCGCTGGGAGGCTCCCTTCTGGGACACGGATGCCACGCTGTGGACCGTCACGGGCACCGACAGCCGCTTCGCGTGCTGGATCAACCTCGAGCCCTCGACCGGTGAACCCGTGCTGATCGGCGTCGCCGCCGCCGACTCGGCGGAGTACCTCGCCCGGCTCGGCGACCAGCAGGTGCTCGACCTCGCCGTGGCGGCGCTGGTGCCGTTCCGGGCGGCGCCCGGCGCCTCGACCGCGCCGACCGAGACGGCGGAGCCGAGCGAACCCTAGCTACCGGGCGGACAGGGTCAGCTCGCGCACCTCGTCCTCCGACACCGCGGCGGCGGTGTGCCGCACCTCCGGCGGCAGCACCCGGCCCGAGGCGATGAGCGCCGCGCACACCGCCGCGAAGATCACGCCCGCGAGCGCGCACGCCCCGACCGTGATCGGTGGCGTCACCTGGATCGGGTCGAGGAAGAAGTAGGGGTACCAGCCGACGATGCCGCCGCGGATGACGGTGTAGACCGTCCACACCGCGGGGAACGCCAGCACGAGCAGCAGCACTCGCCACCGCGCCCGCGGGCGCCCGGGAGCGAACAGCCAGTCGAGGATCGCGTACACCGGCAACGCGTAGTGCAGCACGTGGCTCGACCACGGCGCGTAGAGCGGATACCCGCTCGCCGTCGCCTGCGCAGTGATGCCGATGAAGACGAGGCCCGACACCACCTGGTACGTCGTCACGAGCAGGCGGGCGGCCCCGAGCCATCCGCCGTCGGTCGGCGCCCTCAGCGCCCGGATGCCGCCCGCGATCCACAGCAGCACGGCGAGCAGCGCGCTCTGCACGGTGAAGTACGACAGGAAGTTGCCGATTACCGGGCCGGCCGTGCCACCGAGGCTCGCGAGGTACGACCAGAGCGTGACGACCGCGAGCAGCGCGACGGCCAGGCGGATGCACCCGAAGACCCGCCTGGTGGTGGCTGAGGTGACCCGCAGCCGCACGTTCTCAGAGGACGTCGGTCTCGAACGGCTCGGACACGAGGAGGTCGGCCACGCTGTCGAGCACCTCGTTGGGGCGGAACGGGTAGCGCTCGATCTCGGCGTGGTCGCTGATGCCGGTGAGCACGAGCACCGTGTGCAGGCCCGCCTCGATGCCGGCGACGACGTCGGTGTCCATGCGGTCGCCGATCATGCCGGTGGTCTCGCTGTGGGCGCCGATCTTGTTCAGCGCGGAGCGGAACATCATCGGGTTGGGCTTGCCGACGACGTAGGGCTCCCGGCCGGTGGCCTTCGTGATGAGGGCGGCGATCGCGCCGGTGGCGGGCAGCGGGCCCTCGCGGCTGGGGCCGGTGGCATCCGGGTTGGTCACGATGAAGCGGGCGCCGGCGCCGATGAAGCGGATGGCCTTGGTGATGGCCTCGAAGCTGTAGTTGCGGGTCTCGCCGACGACGACGTAGTCGGGGTTCGTCTCGGTCATGATGAAGCCGGCCTCGTGCAGGGCGGTGAGGATGCCCGCCTCACCGATCACGAACGCGCTCGCCCCGGGGGCCTGGGACTTGAGGAACTCCGCGGTGGCGAGGGCGCTGGTCCAGATCGACTCCTCGGGCACGTCGAGGCCGGAGGCGCGCAGGCGTGCGGAGAGGTCGCGCGGGGTGAAGATCGAGTTGTTGGTGAGCACGAGGAAGGGCTTGTCCTGGTGCCGCCACTGCTGCAGCAGCTCGTTGGCACCCGGGATCGGCCGGTTCTCGTGCACCAGCACGCCGTCCATGTCGGTGAGCCAGCACTCGATGTCCTCGCGGGCAGTCATGCCGCAATGGTATTGGGCGCGCCCGAGGGCGAGGTTCGTGTGACGCCGCCGGCAGGGGCCGGACGGGGTGCCGGGTCGGCGTAGGTCATGTGCGACGCGGATGACTCGCCGTGCCCGCCCGGCGTGGCGCGTGCCTGCTCATGATCTGCTCCGCCTCGCGCCCGCGGGTGGAACCGGCGCTGATCACGAGCGACGCGGATGACACGCCGCGGCCGCCCGGCGCGCCGCGCGCCCACTCATGAGCTCGACCGACGGGTGCGGCAGCGATGCGGCAGGATCGACGCGTGACTGAGCCGACCCCGACCCACGAGTGGACGACGCACGGCGTCGGGCCGTGGCCGGGGGAGTGGCCGACCGGCGAGCACTACGACCCCGAGCTGCTCGAGCACGGCGACACCCGCAACGTGATCGACCGGTACCGGTACTGGCGGATGGACGCGATCGTCGCCGACCTCGACACCCGGCGGCATCCGTTCTCCGTCGCGATCGAGAACTGGCAGCACGACATGAACATCGGCTCGATCGTGCGCACCGCGAACGCGTTCCTCGCCGAGACCGTGCACATCATCGGCCGGCGCCGCTGGAACCGCCGCGGTGCGATGGTCACCGACCGCTACCAGCACGTGCTGCATCACGCGGATGTCGCGGAGTTCGCCGCCTGGGCGCGCGAGCACGAGCTTCCGATCGTGGCCGTCGACAACGTCGAGGGGTCGGTGCTCGTCGAGACGTTCGACTTCCCGGAGCGCTGCGTGCTGCTGTTCGGCCAGGAGGGCCCGGGTCTCAGCGAGGAGGCGCTCGCCGCGGCATTCGCCGTCGTCGAGATCGCACAATTCGGGTCGACGCGCAGCATCAACGCGTCGGCGGCGGCGGCCATCACTATGCACGGCTGGATCCGCCAGCACGCGACGCTGCCGAGTAGTTAGGCCGCGACCTCGCCGGCGTCGCTCCGCACCAACTGCTCGCGGACGCCGTCTTCGAGGGCGGCGGGCACGGCGAGGAGCATGGCACCGAGCATCGCCTCGTGCTCGCGCACGGCGATCGCCTCGATGAAGTGACGGGAAAGCGTCGGGTGCTCGGCCATGAGCCGCGCCATCATTTCGGAATAGTCGATGAGATCGAATCCGCCGGCGGTGCCGATGATCGGGGTGCCGGTCGGATTGGAAGACGTATCGGTAGTCACCTGGACCCCGTTCTGGAGCCCCTCGCCCATGACCTTCAAGGTCCGTGCAACTGCAACGGAATATCGGAAAGGTCCAGCGGAGGCTGCGCCGGAAGTCTCCCATCGATCTGGAGGATGTTCCACTAGAGGGACTAGTGACCAATGCCACTAGAAATTGCTGGTCGCAGCGCTGGATAGGATGGGGTGCAATCCCCCGACCAGATAGGGAGAGACGATGCCCGCGATCGTGCTGATCGGAGCCCAATGGGGCGACGAAGGAAAGGGCAAGGCGACCGACCTCCTCGGCAGCCGCGTCGACTACGTCGTGAAGTTCAACGGCGGTAACAACGCCGGACACACGGTGGTCGTCGGCGACGAGAAGTACGCCCTGCACCTGCTGCCCTCCGGCATCCTGTCGCCCGGCGTCACGCCCGTCATCGCGAACGGCGTCGTCGTCGACATCGAGGTGCTCTTCCACGAGCTCGAGGCGCTCTCCGCCCGCGGCGTGGATGTCTCGAAGCTCCTCGTCAGCGCCAACGCGCACGTCATCACGGGCTACCACCGCACCCTCGACCGGGTGACCGAGCGCTTCCTCGGCAAGCGCCAGATCGGCACGACCGGCCGCGGCATCGGTCCGACCTACGCCGACAAGATCAACCGCGTCGGCATCCGGATGCAGGACATCTTCGACGAGAACATCCTGCGGCAGAAGGTCGAGGGCGCCCTCGAGCAGAAGAACCACCTGCTCGTGAAGGTCTACAACCGCCGCGCCATCGAGGTGAACGAGATCGTCGACGAGCTGCTCGGGTACGCCGAGCGTCTGCGTCCGATGGTCGTCGACACCGGGCTCGAGCTGAACCGGGCGCTGGATGCCGGCCAGACCGTGCTCTTCGAGGGCGGCCAGGCCACGATGCTCGACGTCGACCACGGCACCTACCCCTTCGTCACGTCGTCGAACGCGACCGCGGGTGGCGCCTCCACCGGTTCCGGTGTCGCTCCGAACCGCATCGACCGCGTCATCGCGGTGGTCAAGGCGTACACGACCCGCGTCGGCGCCGGCCCGTTCCCGACCGAGCTGCACGACGAGTGGGGCGAGTTCCTGCGCTCGCGCGGCTTCGAGTTCGGCACCACCACCGGGCGCCCGCGCCGCACCGGCTGGTACGACGCCCCCATCGCGCGCTACAGCGCCCGCGTCAACGGCGTGACCGACTTCGTGCTGACGAAGCTCGACGTGCTGACCGGCCTCGAGAAGATCCCCGTGTGCGTCGCCTACGAGGTCGACGGCGTGCGGGTCGACGAGGTGCCCGTCTCGCAGTCGGACTTCCACCACGCGAAGCCCATCTACGAGGAGTTCGAGGGCTGGGCCGAGGACATCACCGGCGCCCGCGCCTTCGACGACCTGCCGCCCGCCGCGCAGGACTACGTGCTCGCGCTCGAGCAGATGTCGGGCTCGCGCATCTCGGCGATCGGCGTCGGCCCCGACCGCGACGCGATCGTGGTGCGCCACGACCTGCTCACGTAGGAGCTGCTTGCACTCGGACGGCCGGTCGCCCTCGCGGGGTGCCGGCCGTCCGTGTTTGGCCGAGCTCGCGGCATCCGCTGGCTGCGAGATGTCAGTTGTGCGGCTCATCCCGGCGGATGACCCGTGGAACTGACACTTGGGGCGCTGCCTCCTGGTCGAGATGTCGCGAGTGGTTGCTCTGCGGCCTCGAGAGCAGCCATTCGGAGCATCTCGTTCACGAGCGCGGGAGGCCGGCTGCCAGACATCCGCCGCCCTTCGGCGAGGTGTCAGTTGTGCGGCTCATTCCGGCGGATGACCCGTGGAACTGACATCTCGGGGAGCGCGGGTGCGTCGAGGTGTCGCAGGGCCGCCCGTCCCGGATGGCAGTCGTGGTTGCTCGCGGTGATGCGGGGCAACCACGGGTGACACAACTGGGCTTGTTACTTCGAGCCGCGGATGTTCGCGGCTATCCGTGACAACCGCGGCTGATGGAGCGGATGCCGCAGGGCTAGCGACCCAGATGTCAGCCGTGGTTGCTCAGCGGTGCCCGCAGCAACCACAGGTGACATCTCGAACAGGGAAGGAGCGCCCCGCGGCATCCGTCACACCATGCTGAGACCCGGCGGGAGCGGCTCGCGGCCGGTGAGGCCGCGGAGGAGCTCCTCGCCGTGGCCGCGCACCACGAGGGTGCCCGCCGCGAGGGCGGCGGCGTCGGCGATGGCGTGCAGCGGCAGGTTGTGCGGGATGCCGGTGGCGCGGGAGAGGTCCATGGTGTGCACGACCAGCTCGAAGACGCGGGTGCGCAGGTAGTCGTGCAGGGCGATGCCCATGCCGCCGATCGAGACGAGCCGGTTCTGCGGGGCCGCGTCGATGAGCGCTCTGGTGCGGCCGAGCGCCGCCGCGATCTGCGAGACCGGGTCGTCGCCGAGCCACACGCCCGCCTCGACGCCTCGTCGGGCGATCGCCTCGTCGTCCGCGGCGAGCTGCTCGTAGATCGCCGTGTAATAGGTCTCCGCGTCGGGGATCGACACCTGGCCGGGCTCGTCCTGCTGCAGGTACTGCTCCGTGGTCAGGATCGCGCGGGCGGTGTGGCCAGCGAGGCCGCGCACGTCCCAGACGCCGAGGCCGGGCTCGGTCCACTGGTCGTTGCGGATGCGGGAGACGACCCCGAGGAACGCATCCGCGGACTGGCTGAACATGGCGACGCTGCTCACCTCTTCATCGATACACCACGCGGGTGCGCGGAACCAATCCGGCGGCGCGCCGCGCGTCGGCGTGGCGGAGTTGTGGGGTGGCTGCCGAGGCGGCCAGTGGACCAGGGGCGACCAGATCACGGGTGCACACTTCCGGGGCGAGCGGAAGCAGACGTTGCGGCTGAGCGCGGCGCCGCTCAGCGAGCGGAGCCCAGCGTGCGGCGCCGCTCAGCGAGCGAGGTCAAAACGCTTGAGCCGAGGCGACGCCGAGCTCAGCGCGAGCTCTCGTCGCCCTCCGGCCGCGCGGCGGGCCGCGGTGCCCCGAGCGCCGCACGCAGCAGCGCCTCGGTGTCGGCGGGCGAGGCCGCCGCGGTGTTGGCCTGCGAGACGGCGTCGATGAGCTCGCCGCGCTGCACCTTCACCGAGCGGGGGGCGTCGATGCCGATGCGGATGGAGTCGCCCCGCACCTCGACGACGGTGACGACGATGTCATCGCCGATGCGGATGCGCTCTCCCGCCTTGCGGGTCAGAACGAGCATGCGACCAACTCTAGGGCGTGTACCCCGCGACGGATGCGGCGGCGCGGGTCAGCCGCGGAGGCGGGCCCGGAACTGGCCGTCGACCCAGCCGATCGGGGCGCCGAGGTCCTCGACGGTGGCGGCGCTCGCCGTGGCATCCGCTCCCACGACCGCGAGCGCGTCGACCGGCACGACCTCGCCGAGGGCGTTGAGCCACGCGGCGGTGTCGCCGGGCTTGCGCCCCGCGTCGACGACCGCCCAGGTCTGGTCCGGCTGCAGCCCGCCGAGGGCGTCCGGCACCGAGAGCGCGGCGCGGTCGGGCAGGCGCCAGCCGACGACGACCGTCTCTCCGGATGCCACGGCCGCGGCCCGCGCGGCGAGCGACTGCCGCCGGTCGGCGACGGCTGCGTCGTGGCCCTCCGTCTCGCCGCCGAGGTAGATGGCGGGACGGCGCATCTCGCCGAGCATGGAGTCGAGCACGCCGTCGACGTCGCTGCCGCGGCCCACGACGAGCACGAGGTCGCCGGGTCCGTTCAGCGGGCGCGGTCCGGCGGGCGGGGCGGCCTCCGCGGCGAGACCGAGGTCGTGCCGCAGCCGGGCGAGCACGTCGTCGAACTCGACGGAGGCGGAGGGCGAAACGGAGGCGGAGGGCGAAACGGCGGCGGAGGAACCCTCGGACGCCTCGGGCGTGTACCGCTCGAAGTCGCGCGCCTCCTCGGCATCCGCGTCGGCGAGCAGCGCCGCGATGCCGACGCGCTGGGCCGGCGCGGTCGCGAAGGAGAGGGCGGGCTCGGCGACGTCGAGCAGGTCGGCCGCCGAAGGCTCCTCCCACTCGATCTCCACCTCGACGCGGCGCCGGCCCAGCAGACCGGGCAGCCCGGGAACGCGGACGCGCTCGGCGGAGAGGATGCGCACGGGGCCGGGGTGTTCCTCCCGGAGGCGCTCGATCACCTCGGGGATGGAACGGCCGTCAAGACGCGATCGTCTGGGCGGCATTGACGAGCCCCACCGTGTCGATCGGTCGCTTGGCGACCGTCACCTCCTGGTACGAGAGCACCGGCAGCGCGAAGCCCTGACCGGCGACGAGCCGCTGCACCGCGGGGCGCAGCGCGGGGGCGCACACGAGCACGACCGACGAACCGGCCGCGGTGGCGGTCTGCACCGCGGTGCGCAGCGAGCCGAGCACGGCGTCGAGCCGCGACTGGTCGAGCAGCAGCTGCGAGCCATGCTCGCTGGGGCGCAGCACCTCGAGCATCGACTGCTCGAGCTCGGGCGCGATCATGATGACGCGCAGCACGCCGTTCTCGAGGTGACGGGCGGCGAGGGCGGGGCCGAGCGCGCCGCGGGCGGCCTCGATGAGTCCCTCGGGGTCGAGCGACGCCTTCGCGCGCAGGGCGAGCGCCTCGTAGATGCGCCCGAGGTCGTTGATGGGCACCTCCTCCGCGAGGAGTCCCTGCAGCACACGCTGCACCTCGGCGAGGCTGAGCTGCGCGGGCACGAGCTCCTCGACGGCGGCCGGGTTCTCCTGCCGCACGGCCTCGGTGAGCACGCGGACGTCCTCGCGGCTGAGCAGCCGGGCGGCGTTCTGCACGATCACGGACTGCAGGTGGGTGACGAGCACCGAGACGCGGTCGATCACGGTCGCGCCGGAGAGCTCGGCGCTCTGCCGCAGCTCCGCGGGGATCCACTTGCCGCTGAGCCCGAACACCGGGTCCTCGGTCACCTCGCCGGGCAGCGCGTCGAGGTAGTCGCCGAGCGCGAGCACCTTGCCGTTCGGCGCGATGCCGCGACCGACCTCGACGCCGGCGACGCGGATCGCGTAGGTCGACGGGGGCAGCTCGATGTGGTCGCGGGTGCGCACGGGCGGCACGACGATGCCGAGGTCCCCCGCGATCTTGCGGCGCAGGGCGCGCACGCGCGCGATCAGGTCGTCGCTCGAGCCGGAGACGATGCCGACGAGGTCGGTCGACAGCCGCACCTCGAGCATCGGCACCTTCATCTGCTCGATGAGCTCCTCGGGGGTGTCGGCACGGTCGACGGATGCCACTGGCACGGGCTCCGCGACCGGCACCTGCCTCGCCGCGGCGCGCTGCGACATCACGATCAGCGCGATGCCCACGAGCAGGAACAGGAAGAACGGCATCCCCGGGATGAGCCCCATGACGATCGCCGCGCCGCCCGCGATGCGGAGCGCGAGCGGGGACTGCGCGAGCTGGGCGCCCGCCATCGTGCCGAGCTCCATGTCGGCGTTCGCGCGGGTGACGATGACACCGGTCGACACGGCCATGAGAAGGGCGGGG
The DNA here is from genome assembly GCF_017355965.1 of Desertivibrio insolitus. GTDB lineage: Bacteria > Actinomycetota > Actinomycetes > Actinomycetales > Microbacteriaceae > JAFIQW01. Next base: position 126,623 of record NZ_JAFIQW010000003.1, on the reverse strand, counting down.
ATCTGCGTGACGAGGCCGTCGCCGATCGTCAGCAGCGTGTAGTGACCCACCGCCTCCTCGATCGCCATGCCGTCCTGCAGCATGCCGATGGCGATTCCGCCGATGAGGTTGATGATCAGGATGATGATGCCCGCGATCGCGTCGCCCTTGACGAACTTCGAGGCACCGTCCATCGCGCCGTAGAAGTCCGCTTCGGCGGCGACCTCGGCGCGGCGCTCGCGCGCCTGGACATCCGTGATGAGGCCGGCGTTCAGGTCGGCGTCGATCGCCATCTGCTTGCCCGGCATCGCGTCGAGGGTGAAGCGGGCGCCGACCTCGGCGACGCGCTCGGCACCCTTCGTGACCACGACGAACTGGATGACGACGAGGATCAGGAACACGACGAAGCCGATGATGAGCGACCCCGAGATCGCGACGTGCCCGAACGCCTCGATGACCTGCCCGGCGAAGCCGTCGCCCAGCACGAGCCGGGTCGAGGCGACGTTGAGCCCGAGCCGGAACAGCGTCGCGACGAGCAGCAGCGACGGGAACACCGAGAAGTCGAGCGGCTTCTTCACGAACATGCTCGTGAGCAGGATCACGAGCGACAGCAGGATGTTGAGGATCAGCAGCAGGTCGAGCAGCCCCGCTGGCACGGGCACGACGAGCAGCAGCACGATGCCGACGACGGCCACCGGCACCAGGAAGCCGGTCAGGTCTCTGCGGTTCACGCGATCCTCCTCGTGAGTCGCTGCTGGAAGGCGGGCACGATGTGGATCCCGGATGTCGTGCCGCGCTGCTTGAGGGCCATGACGAACGCGAGCACGCGCGCCACCGCGGTGTAGAGCTCGGCGGGGACCTCGGCCCCGACCTCGCACTCCGCGTGCAGCGTACGGGCGAGCGGGATGTCCTTGACGATCGGCACGCGGTTCGCCTCCGCCTCCTCGCGGATCCGCGCCGCGACCTCGTCGGAGCCCCGGGCGACGACGCGCGGGGCGGAGCGTCCCGGCTCGTACTGCAGGGCGACGGCGATGTGCGTCGGGTTGACGAGCACGACGTCGGCGTCGGCGACCGAGGCGATCATGCGGTTGCGGCTCATCGCGAGCTGGCGCGCGCGGCGCTGCGAGCGCACGAAGGGATCGCCGTCGGAGTTCTTCATCTCGTCGGCCACCTCCTTCTTCGTCATCCGGGACTTCTTGCGGTTGCGGCGGGCGACGACGAGCACGTCGGCGAGGGCGAGCGCGAGGCCGGCGATGACGGCGGCGCGCAGCAGCTCGACCATGCCGCGGGTGGCCTGCCACATGAGCTCGCCGAGCGGCAGCCCGCCCGCGCTCATCAGGGTGGGCACGAGGTCGAGCGCGACGAGGGTCAGGGCGACGGCGACGACCGCGGTCTTCAGCAGCGCCTTCGCGCCCTCCCACAGCGCGTGGGTGCCGAACGTGCGCTTCAGCCCCGTGAGCAGGTTGAACTGCTCGTAGTGCGGCCGGCTCTTGCGGAACCGGATGCCTCCCTGCAGCACGGCCGCGGCGAGGGTCGCGACGACCGCGGCGGCGAACAGGGGGCCGACAGTGCCGAGGATCGAGTCGAAGCCCCGGTTGAGCGCCGTGAGGGCCATCTCGGCGTCGGGGTTCGCGACGGCGGCGTCGACGAGCAGGAGCTGTTCCACGCCGGCGTCCGTGCCCGCTGTCACGACGCCGGTGAGGGCGAACCCTGCCGCGCCGATGCCGAACCACGCGGTGAAGTCCTGCGAGGTGGCGAGCTCCCCCTTCTCGCGCAGCTCCTTGCGGCGCTTGGGGGTCGCTTCTTCGCTGCGCTCCGAGGCATCCGACATCAGCCCAGCCCTCCCAGCAGGTCGAGCGCGTCGCCGGTGAGGGCCTCGACGACGGCGGGGATGCTCGTGAACAACGTCACGGCGAGCACGAGGGTGAGGGCGATCTTGAGCGGGAAGCCGAGGCTCAGCGCGTTGAGCGCGGGTGCGACGCGAGTGAGCAGGCCGAGCCCGACGTCGGCGAGGAACAGCACGACGATGAGCGGTCCGGCGATCTGCAGGGACGCGATGAACATCTGCACGACGGCGTCGACGAGGCGCTCGGCGGTGATGCCGAGGTCGAGACCGCCGCCGAGCGGGACCGCGTCGAACGAGCGGGCGAGGCCGGCGATGATGAACTGGTAGCCGCTGGTGGCGAAGAGCAGCGTGAGCGCCGTCATGTGCAGCAGGCGGGTGAACTGCGCGCCCGTGACCATGGACTGCAGGTCGTACGCCTGGGCGAGGGAGAAGCCGCCGAAGAGGTCGATGAGCGACCCGGCGGACTGCACCGCCGAGAACACGACCATCACGAGGAAACCGAGCGCGGCGCCCGTCACTAGCTCCACGACGATCGCGCCGACGAAGCCCGCGGTGTCGAGCGAGGACGCGCCGCCCTCGGCGCGGGCGGACATCGCGAGGCCGAGGCCCAGCGCGAGCATGCCCTTGATCTGCAGCGGGATGCTGTTGTGCGAGAACGGCGGCGCGATGACGAGGAACGCCACCACGCGGATGCTCGTGAGCAGGGCGGTCTCGAGCCAGGCGAGGCTCAGCGTCGTCGTCAGCACGGCGATCAGCCGCCGAGCAGGGTGGGGATGCGGTCGAACATCGAGCCGGTGAAGTCGACGATCTCGGTGATCATCCAGTGCCCGCAGACGATCAGCGCGACGCCGACCGCGAGCGCCTTCGGCACGAACGAGAGCGTCACCTCCTGGATTTGCGTGATCGACTGCACGAGCGAGATCGCGAAGCCGACGACGAGTGCCGTGATGAGCACGGGGGCGGAGATCTTCGCGCCGACCATGAGGGCGTCGATGGCGATGTCGAGTACCGCGCCGGTGTCCATCAGCCGCCTCCGTAGCTCTGGATCAGCGACGTGATGATGAGCGACCAGCCGTCGACGAGCACGAACAGCAGGATCTTGAACGGCAGCGAGATCATCACCGGCGGCAGCATCATCATGCCGAGCGACATCAGCACCGCGGCGACGACGAGGTCGATCACGAGGAACGGCACGAAGATGACGAAGCCGATGATGAAGGCCGCGCGCAGCTCGGAGATCATGAACGCCGGGATCAGGGTGAACAGGTCGACGTCGGCGAAGTCCGCGGGGTTGGGCTGCCCGGCGGCGCGGAGCATGAGGGCGAGGTCCTCCTCGCGGGTCACCGAGAGCATGAACTGCCGCAGTGGCACGACCCCGAGTGCGAGCGCCTGCTCGAACGTGATCTCGCCGTTGAGGTAGGGCTGCAGTGCGGTGTCGAAGACCTCGGTGAGGAACGGGCCCATGATGAACAGCGACAGGAAGAGCGACAGCCCCGCGAGCACCTGATTCGGCGGGATCGTCGGCAGCGAGAGCGCGTTCCGGGTGATCGCGAGCACCACGAAGATCTTCGTGAACGACGACATCATCAGCAGCAGCGCGGGCGCGACCGACAGCAGCGTGACCGCGAGCAGCACCAGGATCGCGGATGCCGGGGCGCCGTCCGGTCCGTTGATCTCGACCGACACGACGCCGCCGTCCGGCACGGCGGGGGTCGCGGGCGCGGTCGGCTCGATCGGCGCGATCGGCCGGGCCAGCGCGGCCGTCGGGGCGAGCAGCACGAGGGCCGCCGTCCCGGCGATCACTCCCGCGACCGCCGCGACGGAACGCAGCCTCACCCGCGACCCTGCAGGCTCGACGCCGCGGCCTGCCAGGTGGCGGGGTCGAGCAGCGACGGGCGGGCTCCGCCGGCGATCGCGCGGCGGGGACGCTCGGCGACGTGCCGCGCCTGGATCCGGTCGCGGCGCAGCGGCAGGGTGGTGACGCGCGCGGCATCCGCGAGTTCGGTGGCGAAGTCGGGCACGGGCGCGTCGACGGCCTCGAGCAGGGTGACCTGGTGCTCGGTGACGCCGAGCAGGTAGCGGCGGCCCTCGGCCTCGACGACGGCGACGGATGCCTTGCCGCCGAGCGCCTGACGCCCGATGACTGTGACGGCGCGGTGCTGCGCGCGGGGGCGACCTCCCTTGCCCAGGCGCTTCTTCGCGTACAGCAGCACGGCGACGATCACGCCGAGCGAGACGAGTACGCGCAGCAGCGCCAGGCCGGAGTCGCCGTCCACGCTCAGTCCGTGCCCTCGGTGACGTCGAGGATCTCGGTGATGCGCACGGCGTAGTCCTGGTCGACGACGACGATCTCGCCGTGGGCGATCAGCCGGCCGTTGAGGAGGATGTCGGCGGGGGACCCGACCGAGCGGTCGAGCTCGACGACGGCGCCGGGCTCGAGCCCGAGCACGCTGCGCACCGGCATCCGGGTGCGCCCGACCTCGACCGTGAGCGTCATCTCGACGTCACGGATGCGGCCGAGGCGGGAGGCGACCTCGCCGATCGGCGGCACGGGCACGGCGGTCGCGTTGTCCTCGGCGAGACGCACGGCGCACCAGCCGAACAGGCCCTGCGTCGTGGTGAGGGCGTAGACCGCGGTGCCGCGGGCGTCGAAGACGAGGGAGGCGGGCTCCTCGCGGGCGTCGCTCAGCACGCCGGTGCCGAGCACGGCGCCGGCCGCGTCGAGCGAGGAGCGGAGCACGTCGACGAGGGAGAGCTGCTCGCCGAGCGCGGCGTCGACCGCGAGCAGGGACGCCGCGTCGGTGAGGGCGATCGCGAGCTCGGCCGAGCGGGCGCCGACCCAGGTGCCGCGCACGGCGGAGACGCCCGGCCCCGGGCGGTCGGTGGTGGGGACGGCGGTCACGGCGACGACGTTCGGCACGGCGGCCGCGATCGTGGCGGCGACGTTCTCCTCGATCGTGAAGGTGGAGGTCATCGGGATCCTTCCTCTGCGGAGACGACGACGCAGGCGAGACGGGCGCCGTTGCTGCCGAGCGCCGCGCGGCCGAGGGGTTCGCCCTCGACGGTCAGCTCGAGCGCGCGGCGACGCGGATGGGGGAGGGGGAGCAGGTCGCCGACGCTGAGGCCGAGCACGGCGTCGGAGGTGACGGTGACGGGCGCGAGGCGGAGGCCGACCTCGACGGGCACCTCGGCGACGGCGCGCTGCAGCAGCTCGGTCACGTTTTGAGGGGCCAGGCGGCGCACCCCGCCGAGCTGGGGGAGGATCCGGTCGGTCGGGATCGCGAAGGTGCCGAACCACACGTGGCCGCCGGCGGAGAACTCGACCCACGCGACGACCATGAGCTCGGTCGTAGGAGCGGCCTGGGCGACCTGGGCCTTGTACTGCAGCGACTCCAGGCGCAGGTCGTCCACGAGGAGTCCGCCGAAGGAGTAGCGCACGTCCTCGAGAGCGTCGGCGAGCACCCGCCGGATGATCGCCTCCTCGACGGTCGTGAGCTCGCGCTCCGGGGCATCCGCGAGCAGGCCGCCGCCGAGCATCTGGTTGACCCAGGCGAGCGCGGCGGAGAGGGGGAGCTGCAGCACGGCGCGGGCGCCGTCGCCGAAGGTGCAGACGGCCATGAGGGTGGTCTCGGGCAGCACCGACGCGTACGCGCTGTAGGTCTGCACGACGACGCCGGTGGTCTCGACCTGCGCGACGACGCGAAGCTTGGCGGTGAGCTGCGTGCTCCACTGGCGGGCGAACGTGTCGAAGCCGGCCTCGAGCAGGCGGGTCTGGTCGCGGGTGAGCACGGCCGGCCGGCGGAAGTCGACGGGCTCGACGTGGGGAGGGGTCGCCGCGATAGTGCCCACCTGTCCCACGGCACGCACTATCGACCGACCCGCAGGGCCGGTTAGTCGGTGTTCAGTCCCCCGTTCGGGGGTGGATCAGTGTCCGGTCGAAGCCGGCTCGGCATCCGAGTGGTCGTCCACCTCCTTGTCGTGCGCCGGCTCCGCCTCCGCGGGCTTCTCGGGTGCCGCCTCCTCCTGCGCCTTGACGTCGCGGATGACGACGACGTCCACGCGCCGGTTGGCGGCGAGTTCTTCGGGGCTCGTGCCGCTCGCGATGGGGCGGGCATCGCCGTAGCCGGTGGCGCCGATGTGCTCGGGCACGATGTGGCTCACCTCGACGAGGCGCCGCAGCACGCTCGTGGCGCGGGCGGACGACAGCTCCCAGTTGTCGGCGTACTGGCCGGTCTGGCGCAGGTCGGCGTGGCCCTCGACCGAGATCTGGTTGTCGGTGGTCGCGATCTCCGGGCCGATCACGTCGAGCGCCTGCTGCGCGAGGTCGGTCAGCTCGGCGCTGTCGCTCGCGAAGAACGTCTGCGTGCCGACCAGGCGGATGCCGAGGCCGCGCTCGTCGAGGGTGAACTCGACGGCATCCGTGAGCCCGAGCTCGGCGAGCTTCGCGGCGATGCGGCTGCGCAGCGCCTCGAGCTCGTTGAGTTCGGCCTGTGCCGCGTTCTCGGTGGCGAAGAAGCCCTGGCCCTCCTCGTCGAGCATCTCCTCGGGCACCACGACGCCTTCGGACATGTCGGTCGACTCCGACGGCTCCTGACCGAAGCCGGTGGCGAGAGAGTTCTTGAGCTCCTCGTACTTCTCCTGGTCGATCGTCGCCATCGCGAACAGCACGATGAAGAGACACATGAGCACCGTGACCATGTCCATGTAGGAGACGGCCCAGCGCTCGTGGTTCTCGTGCTCCTCGTGCTCCTCGCGCTTGCGCCGGGAGGGCTTGGACATCAGGCCGCCTCCGGCAGCGCGTGCGCCGGCACCATCGCGCGGAGGCGTTCTCCGACGATGCGGGGCTGGCCGCCCGACTGCACCGCGAGGGCGCCCTCCATGATGAGCGTCATCCGCTCGGCGTCGAGCTCGGCGAGCTTGGTGAGGCGGCCGCCGAGCGGCAGCCAGAAGAAGTTGGCGGTGACGAGACCCCAGAAGGTCGCGACGAACGCGGCGGCGATCGAGTGGCCGAGGGACGACGGGTCGGAGAGGTTCTCCAGCACGTGGGTGAGCGAGATGACCGTGCCGACGATGCCGACGGTCGGCGCGTAGCCGCCCATCGAGTTGAAGAACTTCGCGGCGCTCTTGTTCTGCCGGGTCGTCGTGTCGACGACGTCCTCGAGCATGATCCGGAGTTCCTCGGGGTCTGTGCCGTCGGCGATGTTCTGCAGCGCGAGCTTGACGAACGGGTCGTCGACCTTCTCGGCTTCCTTCTCGAGTGCGAGCAGGCCGTCGCGGCGGGCGGTGTCGGCGAGGCCGACGAGCTGGTCGATGACCTCGCCCGGCTTCGGCACCTTGCCCATGATCGCGCGGGGCAGTGCCTTGAAGGCACGGATGGTGTCGCCAAGCGTGGTCGACGCCATCGAGACGCCGATCGTGGCGCCGAAGACGAGCACCATCGGGGGGACGAGGATCAGCGACGTGGGGTCGCCGCCCTCGAGGAAGATCATCGCGATCATCGCGACGAAGGCGATGACGATGCCGAGAATGACGCCGAGGTCCATCACGTCCTCCTGATCGGGACGACGCCGGGCTCGGTCACGGGGGCGAGTTCGCGCACGACGCCGTACTGGCCGCTGGAGCGCATGTCCTGGGCGCGGGCGAGCACCCGGGCGCGGTAGTCGGCGATCATGTCGATCACGTCGCTCATGGACTCCGCAATGATGTAGCTGGAGCCGTCGACCGTCACCAGAGTGGTGTCGGGACTGGCGTGGATCCGCTCGATCAGATCGGGGTTCACTGCGAACCGGCTGTCGTTAAGACGGGTCACCACAATCACCGTGCCGCGCCTCCTTCCCTGGATTCATGGCGCTGGTACTTGCTGCACTGTCGGCCGCCGTGTGGCATCCGTTAGTGAGGCCGCAGATTTTTCTTCGACACGCCGCGTGGCATCCCCGCTCGGGGGTCACGGATGGGGCATGCGAGCGGCTTACCCGGAACGACGAAGCGCCCGCCGACACGTGGTCGACGGGCGCTTCCGGATGCTTCGGCGTCAGCGCTTGAGGCTCGTCAGCTCCTGCAGCACCTCGTCGGAGGTCGTGATGATGCGGGCGTTCGCCTGGAAGCCGCGCTGCGCGACGATCAGGTTCGTGAACTCGGCGGAGAGGTCGACGTTCGACATCTCGAGCGCACCCGCGACGAGCGCGCCGGTGCCGCCCTGGCCGGGAGCGCCGACCGTCGCGTCGCCCGAGTTGACGGTGGGACGGTAGGCCGAGCTGCCGGTCTTCTCCAGGCCGCCGGGGTTGACGAAGTTCGCGAGCGCGATGCGGGCGAGCGGCACCTTGTCGCCGTTGGAGAAGCTGCCGGTGAGGATGCCGTCCTTGCCGAGGCTCCAGCTGGTGAGGGTGCCGGAGGGGCTGCCGTTCTGGTCGGAGATGCTCACGCTTGCGGGGCCGCTCCAGTTGGTTACGCCGCTGAGGTCGACAGCGATGCCGTCGACCGTCAGGGCTCCGCCGCCGGTTACGCGTCCGTCCACGAATGTGATGTTCGTAGTCTGCGTGGTGCCGTTCGCGTCCTCCGCCGCGGCGCTCCAGACGCCGTTGGCGTCGCGCGAGAAGCTGACGGAGAGGGTGCGCTCCGCGCCGCTGGCGTCGTACGTGACGATGTCGCGCACGAGCTCGGTGCCGTTGGGGGCGTCCGAGGGCAGGTTGCCCGTGACGGTCGCGCCGGTGGTCGGGGTCGGCGCGCTCACGGCATCCGTCGGCAGGGTGATCGGGCCGAGCACGCCGCCCTCGTTGAGCTGCCCATTCACCGACTGCCACCCCTGCACGATCGCGCCGTCGGGAGTGACGAGGCGGCCCGCGGTATCGAAGTCGAACGAGCCGGCGCGCGTGTACAGCGTCTCGCCGCCCGCGTTGACGATGAAGAAGCCGTCGCCCGCGATCATCAGGTCGGTCGCACGGCCGGTCGACTGCGTCGCGCCCTGGGTGAAGTTCGTGGAGATACCGGCGACCTGCACGCCGAGACCGATCTGTGCGGGGTTCGTGCCGCCGACCTCGGCCTGGGCGCCGCCGGCGCCCTGCACCACCTGCGACAGCGTGTCCTGGAACTGTGTGGAGGAGGACTTGAAGGCGGTCGTGTTGACGTTGGCGATGTTGTTGCCGGTCACGTCGAGCATCGTCTGGTGGGCACGGAGGCCCGAGATGCCGGAGTAGAGGGAGCGGAGCATGGCGGCTGCCTTTCGGTGAGGACGGAAGAGGTGTGGGGGTCTGGGGTCAGGCGGTGATCGCGCTGACGGCGTCGAGGCGGACGGTGGCGTCGCCGACCTTGACCATCGGCACCGAGTCGGCGAAGTCGACCGAGCTGGCGGTGCCGGTCACGGCCTTGCCGTCGGCGTCGAGGTAGCTGACGGTCTTGCCGACGAGCCCGGAGGCGGCGATGCGCATCTGCAGCGAGAAGTTCTCCTCGTTCAGCGAGGTGAGCTTCGTGATCTGCTCCATCTGAGCGAGCTGCGTCGTCTGGGAGATCATCTGGTTGGTGTCCATGGGCGAGCTCGGGTCCTGGCTGCGCAGCTGGGTGACGAGCAGCTGCAGGAACACCTCGCTGTCCATGGTCTGCTTGGGCGCGGTCCTGCTCGTGCCCTGCGTGTAGAGGGACGAACCGGCGAGGCCGTCGATCGACGAGGTCATGGCGCTCCTAGGCGTAGAGGTCGAGGCCGGCGATCGCCGGGCTGGTCGGGGGAACGGATGCCGGCAGCGCGGCGCCCGTCGTGGTCGAGGTGGCCGCCGGGTCGCGCGGCGGCGGTGCGGCGTTCCCGCGCCGGTCGTCGTGCGCGCCGCCGCCGCGGCCGTTCTGGCCGCCTGCGCCGTCCTGACGTGCAGTGTCCTGCCGGGCGGCGTCCTGGCGGGCCGCGTCCTGGCCGGGGCCGTCGTGCGCGGACAGGTCGAGGGTCGCGGAGCCGCTCGCTACCGCCAGGTCGCGCCGGAGGTCGCCGAGCACCGAGCGGAGCGCGTCGCGCCCGGCGTCCGTGGGCGCGTAGAGCTCGACGCGCAGCTGATCGCCCGCGACATGCGCGCGCACCGTGACCGGGCCGAGGTCGTCCGGGGCGACCCGCACCGTGATGACGTGGTCGCCGTCGCCCTGCGTGATGACCGCGGCGACTGGCCCGGTGAGTTGCGTCGCGAGGGTCGGGGCCGGCGCAGCGGGTGCGACGGGGGCCGGCGGCGCCACCGAGGCGGCGGAGGCCGGCGCAGCCGGTGCGGGCGTCGCGGGCAGTGCGCTGGGGGCGGTCGTCGCCTGCGGTTGCGCGGGCTCGACGGGAGCGTCGGCGACCCGGGTGCTCGCCACGGCGCGCGGAGCGACCGCCGGGGACGGAGCCGAGACCGCGATGGACGGTGTCGTCGCCGCTTCGGGGGCCGGTGCGACGGCCGCCGGCGCGGGGTTGGTGGCCGCAGTGGCCGGCACGGCGGCGGCAACGGAGGGGGCGGGCTCCGACGTCGTCACGGCCGGTACCGCCGAGGGGGCAGGCGTGGAGGCTGCCTGCGCGTCCGGCACCGCGACATCCGGCAGCGAGAGCTCGTTCGAGGCGGGCGCCACCGCTGCCGGTGAGTCGGGTGCCTCGGTCGGGGTCGCCTCGGAGTCGGTGACGGTGCTCAGAGCGGGCGCAACGCTTGCCACCGGCGGAGCGGGCGGCGTCATGCCGAGCGGCAGCATGGGCAGGAGCGGCGCGGGCGCCGAGGCATCCGTTCCCAGCTCGTCCGCCCCGGCGGCGCCGGCGGCGAGCGCGGGAGCGCCGTCGGCAGGCGCCGGTGCGGCGAGGGCGTCGGTGAGCGTGCTGAGCAGCGCGTCGAACGTGCCCTCGAGCGACGATGTCGCCGTCGCCGAACCCGCGGCGGGAGTCACGAGGGGCAGGGCGGCGTCCGCCCCGACCCTCATCGGCCCGCTCCCGACAGGGTGCCGAGCATCGTCGAGCGGAGCGCGGCGGCGATGTCGGCCTGCGAGGCGGCGGCCGGTGCGGTCGCGCCGGCCTCCGCGGGGACGAGGCGGCGGATCGTCATCTCGTTCTCGTTCCACCACAGGTCGGCGATCTGCACGTCCTTGCCGGCGCGCGGAGCGTGCAGCATCTTGCCGTCGCCCACGTAGATGCCGATGTGGCTGTTGTCGTCGGCGACGACGAGGTCGCCGGGCTTCGCCTCGGCGAGCGAGGGGATCTCCTGCCCGAGCGCGCCCTGCCCCGAGACGAGGCGTGGCACGTCGATGCCGAGGTCGGCGAACACGCGCTGCACGAGGCCGGAGCAGTCCATGCCCTCGCGGGTGGTGCCGCCGAAGACGTACGGAACGCCGAGGTACTGCTTCGCGGCGGCGACCACGGCGCTGCCCGTGGCCTCGCCGGTCGTTGGGAGCAGCGAGTTGGTGTCCTCGACGCCGGCAGCCGAGAGCACGGAGGCGAACTCGGTGGCGGATGCCGCTGAGGCGGCCGACGCCGCACCACTCGTGCTCGGGGTGGCGCTGAAGCGTGCGGCGAGCTCGTTCATGCGGGCTGCGATGTCGGCGACGCTCACGGCTGATCCTCCCTGCGGGGCCGGCGAAGGGCGAACTCGTCGAGCTCGAGCTGTTCACGGCGCTCGTCCTCGGCGCGGAGGTGCTCGGCGTGCCGCGTCGCGAGCTTCTCGAGCGCGGCGGTCCGGGCGCGCGCGGCGGTATAGCCGTTCGAGGCCTCAGCCAGTCGAGCGCTCTCCGCCTGCTGCAGCTCGTCGAGTGCGGCGAGCATGTTGCCCGCGGTGGCTCGGCCGGCGGCGACGGCGCTGAGCGCCGCGGCATCCGTGACGTCAACGAAGCTCTCGCGCAGGCCGTCGCGCACCTTGAGGCGCCTCGCGGAGGTCTCGCGGGAACGGCGCACCGCACCCTCGAGCGTCGCGCGGGCCTCGTCCTCACGGATCTGGCGCAGCCGCAGGAGGCCCGCGAGCGGGAACTGTCGGGCGCTCATGCGGCGACCTCCAACCGGGCGGCGAGGGCGGCGAGCTGAGCCCAGGCCGCAGCGGCGGGGGCGGGCTCGTCCATCCGCTGACGGAGGAGGGCGTCGATCGCGTCGGCGTTCGCGAGGGCGCGGTCGACGAGCGGGTTCGAGCCGGGATGGTAGGCGCCGATGTCGAGCAGGTCCTTCACCCCGTCGCGGGCGGCAAGGGCGGAACGGACGGCCGTGACCTGCGCGAGGCGCTCGCGGGAGGTGACCTTGCTCGCGAGGCGCGAGACCGACGCGAGCGCGTCGACGGCCGGGAAGTGACCGGCGACGGCGAGCTTGCGGTCGAGCACGACGTGCCCGTCGAGGATCGAGCGGGCGGCATCCGCGATCGGCTCGTTGTGGTCGTCGCCGTCGACGAGCACCGTGTAGATGCCGGTGATCGAGCCGGTGCGGGCGGTGCCGGCGCGCTCGAGCAGACGCGCGAGCACGGCGAACGTCGAGGGCGGATACCCGCGGGTGGCGGGCGGCTCGCCGACGGAGAGGCCGACCTCGCGCTGCGCCATCGCGACGCGGGTGAGGGAGTCCATCATGAGCACGACGTGACCGCCCGCGTCGCGGAAGGACTCTGCGATGCGGGTGGCGAGCTGCGCCGCCCGCAGGCGCACCACGGCCGGCTCGTCGGAGGTGGAGACGACGACGATCGAGCGCGCGAGACCCTCGGGCCCGAGGTCGTCCTCGATGAACTCGCGCACCTCGCGACCGCGCTCGCCGATGAGCGCGATGACGGAGATCTCGGCCTCCGTGCCGCGGGCCACCATCGAGAGCAGGGACGACTTGCCGACGCCCGAGCCGGCGAAGAGGCCGATTCGCTGACCACGTCCGATCGGGGTGAGGGTGTCGAGCACGCGAACGCCAGTGTGCAGCGGGGTGTCGATGCGGGCCCGGTCGAGCGCGTTCGGGGGCTCGCCCGCGAAGTCGATCTCGTCGGCGCCGAGCGGACCGAGTCCGTCGATCGGGCGGCCGAGGCCGTCGATGACGCGGCCCAGGAGGCGCGGGCCGACCGGCACCCGCGGCGGGGTGCCGAGCACGGCGGGGTCGCCGACGCGCAGGCCGTCGAGCCGGCCGAGGGGCATGCAGCGCAGGCGGTCCTGCGTGAGCGCGACGACCTCGGCGGGAGTACCGGCGGTGCCGACCGCGACGAGGTCGCCGATGGCGCCGTCGAGACCGGTCACCTCGATGCCGAGTCCGACGACGGCCGCGACGGTGCCGACACGGCGGGGGCGGGCGGCGCGGACGGCCGCGTCGAGGCGGCGGTCGAGGAGGGCGATGCTCACGCGGCCACCTCCTCTTCGTCGAGGGCCGCGGCCGGCGCGGGCTGCTCACGGAGGGCCGCGAGAGCGGCGTCGAGTGCGGTGCGCACCCGGGCGTCGAGGAACCCGCCCGGGAAACGCGCGACCGCGTCGCCGCGCTCGAGCGCCGGGTCGGGCTGGACGCTGTGACCGAGTGCCTCGATGGCGCTCCTGTCGATGAGCGCGAGGTCAGCGGGATGCAGTGCGATCTCGAGGCGCACGCTGAAGTCGCGGTCGGGCAGCACCCGGTCGAGGGCGGCGCGGGCAGCGGCCTCGGGCTCGGTGAGCCGGTGCCCGAGGATCGCCTCGGTGAGGCGACCGGCTCCGTCAGCGAGGGCGTCGACGACCTCTTCGAGCGCGGGCACGGTGGCGCGGGAGATCGCGGCGGTCGCGGCCTCGAGGGCGGCGAGCTGCTGCTGCATCCGCGTCTCCAGGGCCGCGTGGCGCGCGGCATGCGCGGCGTCGAGCGCGCGCGTGCGGGCGTCGAGTTCGGAGGCGGCCCGGCGGAGTCCCTCCGCGTAGCCCGCGGCGAAGCCGCGCTCCGTCGAGGCCGACCGCGAGTTCACGGCGGGGAACTCGATAGCGGCGAAGGCGTCAGTCGACATCCGAGCCGCCTCCGTCCCGGTCGACCTCGATCGAGCCTTCGGCGTGCAGCTCGCGCATCGAGCGGACGATGACGGCGCGGGCCTCCTCGACGGCGGACTGCTTCGGCGTGCCGAGCAGCTCGATCTCCTCGGCGAGCAGCTCCCGGTTGCGTCCGGAGATGTTCGCGGTGATCAGTTCGACGATGCGCTCGTCCGCGCCGGACATCGCGGCGGCGAGGCCCGCGGGCTCGATCCCGCGCAGCACCTTCTGCACGTCGCGCGGAGCGAGGAACAGGATGTCGTCGAAGGAGAGCAGCTGGGCGCGGATGGCGGCCGCGAGGGTGGGGTCGAGCGCCTCGATGTCCTCGAGCAGCGATTTCTCGAGGGCGACGTCGGAGCGGTTGATGATCTCGACGAGCGGAGCGATGCCGCCGATCTGCTCGTCGTTGGGCGCGGCGGCGACGGTGGCGCGCAGCCGGTCCTTGAGCACGTCGGCGACGATCGACGCCGCCTCGGGCGTGGGGGTGCCCATGGTCGCCATCGCGCGGGCGACGCCGACCCGGTCGGACGGCTTCAGCCCGGAGATGACGACCGACCCGGTGGTAGCCGGCAGCTGGGCGAGCACGAGCGCGATGGTCGCGGGCAGCTCGCCGTCGAGCAGCAGCACGAGCTTCGGCGGCTCGACGTCGGCGAGGAACTCGAAGGAGGCGCCGGCGACCGACGTCGCAACCTTTTCCATGACGCCGGCGGCCTTCTCGGTGCCGAAGGTCGCCTCGAGCAGCGCCGTGGCGACCTCGTGACCGCCGCGCGTCTGCGACGGGCCCTCGACCGTGAGTCGCTGGAACTCCTCGAGGGCGGTCGCCGCGAGGTCGCTGTCGACGCGGCGCAGCCGCACGACTTCGGCGGCGATCTCCTCGGCCTCGAGCTCGTCGAGGCGCTGCAGCACCGCCGCCGCCCGCTCCTGCTCGAGCTGCATGAGGACGATGGCGGCCTTCTGGACGCCGGTCAGATCGCGCTGGGGGCTCATCGGTTGCTGCGCTCCTCCATGAGACTGCGGAGGAGCTCGGCCGTGCGGTCGGGGTCGCGGACGGCCATCGACGCGATCTCGGAGCGAGCGCGGTCGCTCGGGCTCGGCGGGTTGTCGAGCATCTCGAGCGGGCTCGGCTCGGCCGCCGCGCGGAGCTGCACGGTCGGGGCGGTCTGCTGCTCCACGGCCTCGCGCATCACGGCGAGCTCGCCGAGGTCGAGCGGCTCGCGGTCGGCGATGCGGCGGCTGCGGCGGACGAGGATGAGCGCGCCGATCGCGAGGACGAGCACGACGGCGATCGCGATGATCGCGGTGCGGATGAGCCCGGCGATGCGGTCGGCCTCCTCCTGGGCGGCGGCGTCGCGGAGGGCCTCGGCGGCGGTGTCGGCGGCGGCCGTGCTGAACGGCATCGCCTGCACCGTGACGACGTCGCCGCGGCCGATGTTGACGCCCGCCGCGGCGGCGACGAGCGACTCGATGCCGGCGACGTCGACCATGCCGACCGCGTCGGAGTTGATCGCCACGGAGACCGTCTGGCGGGTGATCTCGCCGGCCGGGATCGTCATGACCTCGGTGACCTTGTCGACCGCGTTGTTCCGGGTGGTCGACTCCGACGTGTAGGTGCCGTCGCCGGTGCCGCCCTCGGGCACGGCGATGTTGTCAGGGCCGAGCACGCCCGCGCCGGTGCCGGCGCCCGAGCCGGTGTAGCTCTCGGTGTCGGTCGATTCACTCAGCGCCGGGGCATCCGCCGGCACCTCGTACGACTCCGTCGTGCGCTGACCGGACTGCATGGTCGGGGTCGCCGACACGACGACGGTCGCGTTGCCCGCGCCGACGACCTCGTCGAGCATCGCCTGAACGGAGGCCTGGGTCTGCGCCTGGTAGTCGGCGAGCTGCTGGTCGGAGCCGCCGGTCGCGCCGACGCCGACGGCGGAGAGCACGCGGCCCGCCGAGTCGGTGATCGCGACGTTCTCGGGCGCCAGTCCGTCGACACTCGCCGAGACGAGATTGGTGACGGCTTGCACCTGCTCCGACGAGAGGCCGGAGCCGCTCGTCGCGACGAAGACGGATGCCGTCGGAGGCGTCGTCTGCTCGGCGAACACCGTCTCCTCGGGGATCGCGAGCTTCACCGACGCGGTGTCGACGCCCTTGATCGCCTCGATGGTCTTGGCGAGCTCGCCCTCGATCGCGCGCTGGTAGGTGACGTTCTGCTGGAACTCCGAGCTCGTGACGCCCATGTCGTCGAGGAGGGAGTAGCCGTCGGACTGGTCGGAGGGCAGGCCCGCGGCCGCCGCCTCCATGCGCTGGTCATAGACGGATGCCTCGGGCACGAGGATCGTCGACCCGCCGTCGGACAGCTGGTACTCGACGCCGTTCGCGCGCAGCTGCTCGACGATCGCGCTGGCATCCGACCCGCTGACACCGGAGAAGAGGGGCACGAGCTTCGGCGCGGTGAGCCAGGCGGAAAGGGCGACGACGGCCGCGACGAGGAGGCCGGCGCCGAGCACGGCGAGCACCTTCTGGGCGAGCGAGAACGAGCGAACGGCGGCGAGGAACTTCGCCCAGGTGCCGGTGACGACAGCCGGCATCAGGCCTGCATCCTCATGATCTCGTTGAACGCGTCGACGCCCTTGTTGCGCAGGGTCGAGATGAGTTCGAGCGAGACCTGCGCGCGCGTGGCGGCGATCGTGGCGTCGTGGATGTCGCTCAGGTCGCCGGTCACGGCAGCGACGGCGAGGCTGTCGGCGGTGCCGAGCTGGCCCTGCACGCCGTCGACGGCCTGGGCGAGGGTCGCGGCGAAGTCGGAGCCGGAGGTGCTGGGCGCGGCAGGCCGGGTGATCGACGGGGCGGCGAACGCCCCGTCGATGGCGCCGATCGAGAAGGTCATCAGCTGCGTCCGATCTGCAGGGCGGCGAGGTAGGTCTCGCGAGCGCGGTCGACGACGGCGGCGTTGGCCTGGTAGCCGCGTTGGGCCATGATCAGGGCGCCCATCTGCTCCGACATGTCGATGTCGGGGTAGCGCACCATGCCGTCCTCGTCGGCGAGCGGGTGGTCGGGTTCGTAGACGAGCCGGCCCTCGGCGTCGCCGTACGCGGCACCGGCGACGTGCACGCCGGAGGTGCCCTCGCCCGCCTGCGCGACGATGTAGCGCGCCTGGAACGCGTCCTCGTTCGTGCTCGTCGCGGTGTTCATGTTCGCGAGGTTGTCGGAGACGGCGTCGAGCCACTTGCGGTGCACGGTGAGGGCGCTGCCGGCGATGCCGATCGCGTCGAAGGTCATCAGTTCGTCCTCAGCGCCGAGCGGACGGTGGAGAACTCGAAGCCGACCGCGGTGCTCGCGAACTGGTAGCGCAGCACCGTGTCGATGTTCGACAGCGTCTCGGTGTCGAGGTTGACGTTGTTGCCGTCGAGGCGCGTGGGCTCGAGCGAACGGGCGGTGCTGGCGGCGGCGCGACCGTCTCCCGCCTCGACCGAGGCCGTGAGGGCATCCTCGAACGTCACCCGCTGGGCCTGGTAGCCGGGGGTGTTGACGTTCGCGATGTTCTGCGCGATCGCCCGCTGGCGCTGCGCGAGCGCGTCGAGGGCGCTCGTGAGCGCGGTGGTGGTCACGGATGACAGCACGCGGATGGTCTCCTCGTCGCCGAGCGGGCCCGTCCGTGGCCTGGGGAAGGTGGAGCCATCCGTGGCTCGTCGTGTCTTATCGGCAGGTGCGCGAGCGCTGTTAGGTGAGACTCAGCCCTGGATGTCGAGGTAGCGAGGAGAGGTGTCGCCGGATGACGCGGAGCGCACCGTCGCGAGGTGCTGCGCGACCGCGGCGCGCTCGTCGCTCGTGCGCCGGATGGCTGCGGCGAGGTGGTCGCGCACCTCGTGCATGCGTGCCAGCAGGTCGGCCGGTGGCCGCCCGAGGCCCTGCGGTGGCTGCCACGGCTGCGTCGACTCCGCGTACTGTTCCGCGGCGGTCTCGAGCTCCGCGAGCACGTCGAGCCACGCGTCGCGGCGCTCCGCCTCGGTCATCAGCCGACCCGGGCGACTGCCACGGGAGCCACGGACTGTTCGAGGGCCTGCGTCCACGCCTCGCGCAGCGGTTCGAGCAGGCGGATGCTCTCGCGCGTGCGCTCAATGTCGCGGTCGATGTTCGCGGAGATCAGCGCCTGCGACACGTAGCCGTAGATGGCCAGAAGGTCCTTCGCGCCGTCCCACTTCGTGACGTCGAGCGAGGACTGAAGCTCGGCCACTATCGCCTGGGCGTGCAGCAGGTTGACGCGGGCGGTCTCCCAGTCGGCGCGCTGCTGGCCCTGCTCGGCGCGGGCTAGGTCGAGGAGGAGCCGGTCGTACAGCATGACGAGCAGGCGGCCGGGGCTCGCGGAGAGCACGGCGGCCTCGGTTATAGCGCGGCGGGCGGCGACGGGGGAGGTGATCACTTCTTGGCTCCGGTGTTGTTCGTACCGAGGGTCGCGAGCTGGCCCTGGAGCCAGGTCTGCTGGGACTGGAGGTTGCTGAGCTGCACCTCGAGCTGGGCGTAGGTGCGTTCGAGGGTGCTGCGACGGGACGCGAGGCGGTCGTCCCAGCTCAGCACCTGGTCGCCGAGGGACTTCACGAGGTTCTGCTGCCCCGTGATGCGGCCGGTGATGGTGCCGTCGAACTTGTCGGAGGCGGCATCGCCCACCTTCTGCACGCGTGCAGCGATCGCCGAGAGCGTGCTCTGAACCGCGGCGGGGTCCTTCGCGAGCGCCTCCTTGAAGGCGGCGTCGTCGAACTTGATGGTGCCGTCGCGCTGCAGTTCGATGCCGATCTCACTCGGCGACCGGTCGTTCACCGGGTAAGAGATCGCCTCGGTGAGTCCCGTGCGCACTGACCGCGCCGTGCTGTCGCCGGTGAAGATGCCGGCCTTGGTCGAGCTCGCGCCGGTCGACGACGTCGTCGACGTGACGGTGCTGTTCGCTGTGATGAGCGAGAAGACGGAGTTGATGTCGTCGACGAGCTTCTTCGCTGCCGCGGTCTGCGCGTCGACGTCGGAGCTGACTGCGATCGTCGCGGCGGCGGTGGTCTTCTTGCTCACCGTGATGTCGACGTTCGGGAGGACCTCGGCGAAGGTGTTGGTCGACGACGTAATCGTCGTTCTTACGGCGGGGTCGGGTGAGTCGGCCCAAAGGGTGAGCTGCGCGTCCGAGGCGGCAGTTACGAGGTCGGTATCGAGGCTCGTGGTGAAGGTGGCGGCCGCGCCCGTGTCCTTGCTCGAGAGCTGGATCCGGTATTGAGCGGTGCCGTCGGCCGCGGTGCCGCTGCGGACCTTCAATGCGGTGATGCCGGCGGTGGCGCTGTCGTTGATGCTCTTGACGACGCTGTCGATGCTGGTCGGATCGAGGGCGATGGTCTGGGTGGTGCCGCCGCGGGTGATGTCGAGTGTCGAATCACCGCCCCAAGAGGTCATTGACTTCGAGACGCTGACCTGGCGTGCGGCGACGGCGTCGACGGTGATCGCCATCGAGCCCGGCGCGGCTCCCTGCTTCGTGGCGACGGCGATCGAGTCATCCGTCGAGGTGCCCTTGGTGAGCGCGAGGGAGCCGGCCTTCGCGAGGTTCTCGGCGGTCGTCGTGACGGATGCGACGCGGGTGTTGAGGGTCTGCAGCGCGGAGATGAGCGTCTGCGTCGAGCTCACCTTGTTGGTGAGGATCGTGCGCGGAATCGCCTCGACCGCCATGAGCGAGTCGATCAGCGCGGTCGTGTCGAGACCGCTCGCGATGCCGTCGAGCGAGACCATCGCGTCCTCCTCGGTGCGTCCGGTGGTCGTGGAAGGCAGAAGGGACGATCGACGCGGTTTGTGCCGTCGCCGATCGCCCCCTGCTCAGCTACTAGCCGAGGAGCTGCAGAACGCCCTGGTTCGACTGGTTCGCCTGCGCGAGCATGGCGGTGCCGGCCTGCGACAGGATGTTCGCACGCGTGAACTTGACCATCTCGGACGCCATGTCGGTGTCGCGGATGCGCGATCCTGCGGCCGACAGATTCTCCGAGGAGACCTGGAGGCTGCGGATGGCCGACTCGAAGCGGTTTTGCACCGCACCGAGGTCGCCACGAGCCGCGGAAACAGCGGTGATCTGAGCATCGATCAGGGCGATGGAATCCGCGGCGCCACCAGCGGTGGTGAGGTCGACTCCATTGAGTCCGGTCACCACCGTGTCAACGTCGGCGCCCGTGAGATTGATGGTGATCTGGTTGGACTCGTCAGCGCCCGCGCCAACCTGGAAGCTGAGGGAGGTTCCGTTAACCGCTCCTGCCGCTCCGTCCGTGTCGCCGGCGAGCAGGTAAATCCCGTTGAAGTTGGTCGTCTCGCCGATGCGGGTGAGCTCCTCCGTGAGGGCCGTCACTTCAGCGGTGATAGCTTCGCGGGACTGCTCGTTGTTGGAGTCGTTACCGGCCTGCACCGCCAGGTCTCGCATACGCTGCAGGATGGTGTGAACCTCGGTCAGCCCGCCTTCCGCCGTCTGGATGACGCTGATGCCGTCCTGCGCGTTGCGGGCGGCCTGGTTGAGGCCGCTGACCTGCGAGCGCAGGCCCTCCGAGATCGCGAGGCCGGCGGCGTCGTCAGCCGCGCGGTTGATGCGCAGACCGCTCGAGAGCTTCTCGAGCGACTTCGACAGGTCGTTCTGCGTGTTGCTGAGGTTGCGGTACGAGTTGAGTGCCGCAACGTTGGTGTTGATCTGCATGCCCATATTGGTTTCCTCCCTGATGCATGACGGTTACCGAAAGGCCATCCGTGGCCTGACGAGGGGAGCTATCGGCGGCGGCGCGGGAGCCGTTAGCGCGATAGCAGAAGTTTTTTCACGAGACGGACTGACCCGCCGCGAGCGGCGTGCGCGGACCGAGTCGCAGCAGCGCGTTCTCCGCGAGGCGCGCGAGGTACGCGGTCCGGGCGGCGGTCGAGGCAGCGGCGGCGGGAGCGGGAACGCCCTCGTCGCCGTAGTGGTGCGTCAGCCCGTCGCGCATGAGCTTCATCGCCTGCGTGCGCTGCTGCGACACCGCCGAGTGCGTCACGCCGAGCTCGTCGGCGATCTCGCCGACGGGGCGGTCGTGCACGTAGATCTGCTCGACGATGTAGCGCATCTTCTCGGGCAGGGCCTCGAGCGCCGCGCGCAGGTGGCGGAGCCGCTCCGCCTGCAGGGCGCTCTCCTCGGGCATCGTCTCCCGCGAGACGAGCACCGTGTCGACCTCGTCGAGAGTGGTGACGGTGCGCGCGGCGTCCGTCAGCGTGTCCTTCGCGGTGTCGCGGTCGACCCCGAGCGACTCCGCGATCTCGTCGACGGTGGGCGTGCGACCGAGGGCGTGGGTCAGGGTGTCCTGAACCGCGAGCGTCTCCTTGATGCGCTTGCGGGTGCCGCGGCCGGCCCAGTCGTTGGCGCGCATCTCGTCGGCGAGGGCTCCGACGATGCGCCGACGGGCGTAGGCGCCGAAGGGCACGCCGAGCGTGTCGTCGAATGAGTCCGCCGCCGTGATGAGGGCGAGCGACCCGGCCGAGGCGAGGTCGTCCCGTGAGAGGTGGGTCGCGCGGGCGGCCACCTCGCTGACCAGATACCCGACGAGGGGCAGGTTCTCGACGACGAGCGCGTTGCGTTCCCGTCTGTCCACCATGGCGTTTCCCCGTCCGTTCGTGCTTCTCCGCATGCGGCATGGGGTACATGCCGCATCCGACATCGCGCGTCGCCGTCATCGGAGATCACGCTGCGGCGCCTCGGTAAGAGACGGTGTTGCGCGTGTCTCTGTATTTCGCGAGGCGCGAGCGTCAGTGAACCAGTACCGATGTGCCGCTACAACGAAACGCCACCCCCCCAGTACGGGGGACCTCCCAATTGGTGGGACAGGGCACGCGAAGAGGACATTCGGGGTACAGGAATTGTCAGTTGACGGGGCTAACATTCCGGGAACTACGGCCGATTGTCCTCGTCATGCAGCTGCAGATGGAGGACATCGGGGCCGGGACCATCCCCGGGCTCGCGTCGGCGAACACGAGGGGGAATCCCATGGGCGCGACCGAGCTCTCCGCACTGCTCTGGCGCGAACGCGAGTGGCTCGAGCTGCTGGTGTTCAAGCTCGAGGTGCAGCAGCTGCTGCTCACCGCCGGCCGCTCGCGCTGGGTCGAGCGCTCGAGCCGGGAGGTCGAGCACGTCGTGCGCTCCCTCCGCGAGGCCAGCCTGGCCCGCACCCTCGAGAGCGAGGCCCTCGCCGAGGAGTGGGGTCTGCCGGCGGATGCCACGCTGCGCGACCTCGCCGACGTGAAGAACCAGCCGACCTGGTCGGACCTGCTCTCCTCGCACCTCCGCGCCCTCGTGGAACTGGCCGACCAGGTCGCCCAGCTCCGCGCCTCCAACGAGCAGCTGCTGCGGTCGTCGCTCCGCTCCACCCAGGAGACCATCGCCGACCACCAGCCGCCGGCCACGCGCCGAGACGGCGACGTCGCGCGCTTCCTCGACGAGGACCTGTGAGCGGCTTCTCCGGCCTCAACTCGGCCTACACCGCGCTCGTCGCCGCGCGCGCCGGCATGGACGTCGTCGGGCAGAACGTCGCGAACGCGACCACCGAGGGCTACACGCGCCAGCGCGTCGTGAGCTCGGCGATCACCGCACCGCCGTCGGTGTCGCCCCGCGCGGGGGCGGGAGTCGCGGTCGACTCCATCGCTCGGCTCGGCGACGGGCAGCTCGACGCTCGCGTGCGCCTCACCGCCGCCACCGCGGGCTACACGTCCTTCCGCGCGGGCGCCCTCGCGGCGATCGAAAAGGGCACGCACGAACCCGGCGAGGGCGGGCTCTCGGCTCGGCTCGATGCCTTCTGGTCGGCGTGGGCCGACGTTGCGAACGAGCCCGGGGAGGCGGCGCCTGCCTCCGTGCTGCTGCAGACCGCCGGCACGCTCGTGTCCCAGCTCGCTGCCGGGCGCGAGGCCCTGACGACGCAGTGGGCACAGGCGCGGTCGGATGCCGAGGCGCTGGTGGCCTCCGCGAACGACGCCGCGGCCCGGTTCGCTCAACTCAACGTGCAGATCCGCGACGGGCTCGCGGCGGGCGGTTCCGTGAACGAATTGCTCGACCGACGCGAGGTGCTCGCCGCAGACCTCTCCGCGACCCTCGGCGCCACGCTGCGGCCTCAGGCCGACGGGACCGTCGACGTCGTGGTCGACGGGGACGCGCTTGTGTCCGGAGGAACGGCGCGGAGCCTCACCGTCGCGGGCGACAGGACCTACAGCGATGCCCCGACGGCCTCCGTTCGGATCGAATGGACCCACCGCACCGGCGTGGCAGTGACCGTCAGCGGCGGCGAAGTCGCCGGCGCGCTGTCGGTGCTCGGTGAGGACGGGCCGATACGCGGGGCCGTGAACAGTTACGACGCTGTTGCTGCCGCGCTCGTCGAGACCGTCAACGGTGTGTACGCCGAGAAGAACGTGCCCTACAAGTTCTTCGACGAGACTGCGCCGGTGACCGCTGCAACGCTGAGGGTCCTGCCGGAACAAGCGGCCGACGTCACCGCCGGCACGGGCGCCCTCGACGGCTCGATCGCCGAGTCGATCTCGAAACTCCGCGGCACCGACGCCGGGGCCGGTCGCGTCTGGGCCGACTTCGTCTCCTCAATCGGTACGCAGGCGCGGGACGCGGCGAAGGCGAGCGAACTCGCCGATCTCGCGGCATCGACCGCTGTGGACGCCCAGCAGTCGGGGGCCGCGGTCGACATGGACGAGGAGAACGTCAACCTGCTGATGTACCAGCGCGCGTATCAGGGTGCGGCCCGCGTGCTGACGACCGTTGACGAGATGCTCGACGTGCTGATCAACCGCACCGGAGTGGTGGGCCGCTGATGATCGGACGGATCACGGATCAGTCGCTGCTGCGCGCCGCGCAGAGCAACCTGCAGTCGAGCAAGAACACGCTCGCCGTCGCGCAGGAGCGGGCCTCGTCGCTCGCCGCGATCGGCAAGCCCTCCGACGACCCCCGCGGCGCGGTGACGAGCATGCAGGTGCGGTCCGACATCGCCGCCAACGCGCAGCACGCCCGCAACGCCGACAATGCGGAGGGCTGGCTCACCACGATCGACTCGGCGCTCTCGCGCAGCACCGAGCTCGTTGGGCGGGCGCGCGTGCTGCTGCTCCAGGGCTCCAACGACGGCTCGATGTCGCAGACGGCACGCGACGCGATCGCGGCAGAGCTCACCGGCCTGCGCGACAGCCTTCTTCAGCAGGCCAACTCGACGTACCTCGGCCGCAGCGTCTTCGCGGGCACCAGCGACGCGGGCAGCGCGTTCGGATCTGGCCCCGACTACGACGCGACACCGGTGTCCGGTGTGGTGAACCGCGAGATCGCGGAGGGCGTGACCGTCCGCGTGGATGCCGACGGCGCGAAGATCTTCGGCGAAGGCGACAACAGCGTGTTCCGGGTGCTTGACGATCTGGCCGCGAAGTTGAAGTTGGGCACCTCGATCTCCGGCGACATCGCGCGCTTCGATCAAGTCACCGCCGGTATCGTGGGCGCGAGCGCGGAGGTCGGCTCGCGGCACTCGCTCGTGCTCCGTACGCAGGAGGATCTGATGGCCCGCAACGTCGAGCTCGAGACGAGCCGCGCCGGCGTCGAGGACCTCGACCTCGCCGAGCAGCTGCTCGAGCTGCAGTTCCAGGAGAACGCCTACCAGCGCGCCCTCGCCGTCACCGCCCGAGCCCTGCCCGCCACCCTCCTGGACTACCTCCGATGAGCGCCACCCTCAGCCTGCTCGAGCCGCCGCCCGGGCTCGCCCCGCACCGCAGCTTCGAACTCCGAGAACTCGACGGCGCCCCCGGCGTCTTCGCCATGGAGTCGACGGACGGGCCGCTGCGCGTGTTCGTGCTCGACGCGTCGGTGCACGCGGCGACGTACCAGCCGGAGCTCTCCGACGAGGATGCCTCGCGCCTCGGCATCACCGCACCGGAGGACGCCCTCGTGCTCCTCGTCGCGACGCCGCACGACGCCGGCATCCGGGTCAACCTGCTCGCGCCCATCGTGGTCAACGCGACGACGGGGGTCGGCAACCAGGTGATCCTCGACCAGGACCTGCCGCTGGCCGCCGAGCTGCCCCTCGCGAACTGAGCTCGCGACCCGCTCGACCGTGTCGGCCCGTCGCCCCACGCCCGCTTCGCTGAGCGGGCGCTTCGTGCGCCTCGAACCGCTGACCGAGGAGCACTACGGCGACCTCTTCGCCGCCATCGCCCGGCCCGAGGTCTTCGCCGGCGGCTACGGCGGCGGTCCGGCCGGGCTGCCCACGGATGCCGCCAACTTCCGCGCCTTCGCCGACGCGTACTACAACCGGGAGCGCAACAACCCCTACGTCGTCCGCCTCGTCGGCGGACCGGCCGACGGCCTCGTCGTCGGCACCTCGACGCTCGGGGACTTCGACGAGCCGAACGAGGCGACCCACCGCGGCTGGACCGCCTACGCGCCCGAGGTCTGGCGCACCGCGGTGAACGCCGAGACGAAGCTGCTGCTGCTCGGGCTCGCGTTCGACTCGGGCTTCGGCCGCGTGAAAATCCAGGCCGACGTGCTGAACGAGCGCTCCCGCGCCGCGATCGCGGGCATCGGCGCGACCTTCGAGGGCATCGTGCGCCGCGACAAGCGACGGGCGGATGGCTCGTGGCGCGACGCCGCCGTGTTCAGCGTCATCGTGGACGACTGGCCGCGCGTGCGGGCGGGCCTCGAGAAGCGGCTCGCCGCGGCATCCGGACCCGTCGTACCGCGTCCGCGTTAACCTTCGGGTCGCCAGGGCTAGCGTGAGGGGATGACGGTCACGCGGCTGACGCTCCTGAGACATGGCGAGAGCGAGGCCAACGTGGCCGCCGCCGAGGCGGAGCGCCGCGGCGACGAGCGCATCGCCGTGCCGGCCCGCGACGCCGACGTCGAGCTCACGGAGCTCGGCCGCCGGCAGGCGGAGGCGACCGGCCGCCACCTCGCCACGCTGCCGGCGCCGCAGCAGGTGTGGGTCTCGCCCTACGTCCGCGCTCGTCAGACCGCTGCGATCGCGCTGGAGACCGCCGGCTTCAGCCCCGAGGTCACGGTCGACGAGCGGCTGCGCGACCGGGAACTCGGCATCCTCGATGCGCTGACGTCGCGCGGCGTCGACGCGCTCCACCCCGCCGAGGCCGAGCGCCGGCGCTGGCACGGCAAGTTCTACTACCGCCCGCCGGGCGGCGAGTCGTGGGCGGATGTCGCGCTGCGGCTGCGCAGCCTGCTGCGCGACCTCGACGACGTCGACGGGGAGGTGCTCGTCGTCACCCACGACGCCGTGGTGACGCTGTTCCGCTACGTGTGCGAGCGGTTCGAGGAGCGCCCCCTGCTCGACGAGGCGCGCGCGAACCCCATGCCGAACGCCGCCCTCACCCGCCTGGCCCGCACCGCCGGCGGCTGGACCGCCGAGAGCGTCAACGACGTCGCTCACCTGGCCGAGATCACCACCCACCGAGGAGAGACCGATGGCACCCGCGTCTGAAACCGTCGACCGCGCCCTGCTCGCCTCGATGCCGCTGCCGCAGCCGGGCAGCTCGAAGAACGACCGCGGCGACGTGCTCGTCGTCGGCGGCGCCCGCAAGACCCCGGGCGCCGCAGCCCTCGCCGGCCACGGCGCGCTGCGGGTCGGCGCCGGGCGGCTGACCATCGCCGTCGCCGAGTCGGTCGCGCCCGCCCTCGCCGTCGCGTTCCCCGAAGCCGGCGTCGTCGGGCTGCCGGAGACACCCGGTGGCAGCGTCGCGGGCACCGCCGCCGACGCGCTGAAGGGCGAGACCGAGGCCGGCGTCGTCGTCGTCGGCCCCGGGCTCGACGATCCGGACGAGGCCGCCACGCTGCTCGAGCACCTGGTGCCGATGCTCGACGCGGAGACGCCCGTGCTGCTCGACGCCTACGCGCTGGGTTGCCTGGCGACGCACGACGAACTGCGCTCGGCCGTACGCGGCCCGCTCATCCTCACCCCGAACGAGACCGAGGCAGGGTTCCTGCTCGGGCGCGACGTCGACGACCTGGCGGCGGATGTCGCCGAGATCGCCCGCCGCTTCGACGCCGTGGTCACGTGCCGCGACTACGTCGCGGACGGCTCGGGCCGCCTCCTCACCGCCCCCGTCGGCGGTCCGGGGCTCGGCACCTCGGGCAGCGGCGACGTGCTCTCTGGCGCGGTGGCGGGGCTCGTCGCGCGCGGGGCGTCGCCCCTCGAGGCATCCGTCTGGGGCACCTACCTGCACGGCGCGGCCGGCAACCGACTCGCGGCGCGGATCGGCCCGCTCGGCTACCTCGCGCGGGAACTCGCGGACGAGCTCACGCCGACCCTCGCCTCGCTGGCCTGACCGCCGCGGAAGGAGTGGGCTTCGCTACGCTCGACCCATGGACGCTCGACCGATGGATCTGACCGGCAGGCCGCTGAGCGGTGACGAGCGCGAGGTGCTCGAGGAGCTCACCGAGATCAGGCACTCGATCGACAACATCGACGCCGCTCTCGTGCACATGCTCGCCGAGCGCTTCAAGCTGACCCAGCAGGTCGGGCGGCTCAAGGCGGCGAGCGGGCTGCCGGCGAGCGACCCGGAGCGGGAGCGTGTGCAGATCGCCCGCCTGCGCTCGCTCGCCGAGGAGTCCCGGCTCGACCCCGACTTCAGCGAGAAGTTCCTGAACTTCATCGTCGCCGAGGTGATCCAGCACCACGAGGCGCTCGGAGCCCCCACCTCCGCCGAGTGACGGTGTCGGTGGTCGCTCCTAACCTGCGCGCATGGGGAAGATCATCTTCGACACCGCGACGAGCCTGAACGGCTGGATCGCAGACGAGAACAACTCGCTGGCATGGCTCTTCGCCGTGCCCGGCGGCGAGTCCGCCGACGCGGAACTGCTGCCGCAGACCGCGACCGTGATGGTCGAGGGCTCCACGTCGTACGAGTGGGTGCTCGCCGAGTCAGACATCCTCGCGAACCCGGAGAAGTGGCGCGAGTTCCACGGCGACAAGCCCGTGTTCGTGTTCACGAGCAGGCAGCTGCCGAAGCCCGAGGGCGCCGACATCCGCTTCGTCTCAGGGTCGGTGGCCGACGTGCTGCCCGCCATCCGCGAGGCGGCCGGCGACGGCGACATCTGGGTCGTCGGCGGCGGCGACCTCGCCGGGCAGTTCCTCGACGCCGGCGCGCTCGACGAGATCGCGATCTCGGTGGCGCCGGTCGCGCTGACGGGCGGGGCGCCGCTGTTCCCGCGGCGGATCGAGTCGGATCGGCTGCACCTGGTGTCCGCGACCGCGGTCGGCGAATTCGCCCGGCTGATCTACGAGGTGCGTCCGGCGAACGGATGACCCGGCGCGGGCCGTCTCACAGGCGGCAGGCGGGCGACCCCCAGGCATCCGCTCCTAGGGTCGATCAGGTGACCTGGCTTCCCTCCCGCCTTCCCGCTTCGGCCGGCCGCACCTTCGTGGTGACCGGCGGCAACGCCGGCCTCGGCTACTTCGTGAGCGAGCAGCTCGCGTCGACCGGCGCCCACGTCGTGCTCGCCTCGCGCAGCCTCGAGCGGGCGGCGGCCGCTCAGCAGCGCATTCGCGAGAACGTTCCGGGCGCCTCGCTCGACGCGGTGCAGCTCGATCTCGCCGACTTCGCCTCCATCCGGCGCGCGGGTGAGGCCCTCGCCGAGTACGGGCGCCTCGACGGCCTCGTGCTCAACGCGGGGATCACGTCGGGTTCGCGCTGGCGCGAGATCACCCGCGACGGCCACGAGATGACCGTCGGCACGAACTACATCGGACACTTCCTGCTCACGGCGCTCGCCTGGCCGGCGCTCGCCCGCACGGCCGGCAGCCGCGTCGTCACGCTCGGGTCGCTCGCGACCGTGCAGGTGCCGCTCGACGCCGACGACCTGCAGAGCGAGCGCAAGTACAGCTTCTGGCGCTCCTACGGCTTCTCGAAGCACATGGCGCAGGGCTTCGGCTTCGAGCTCGACCGCCGGGCACGGGCCGCCGGACGGGACGTCACCACCGTCGTCTCGCACCCCGGGCTGTCGCTCGACACGCTCTCCAAGCGCCGCGAAGGGATCAACGACGTCACCCCGCTCGCCCGCGTCGCGCTCACACCGATGGCCGCCGCCGCCCAGGGCAAGAACCGGGGCGCCGCGCCCATCGTGCGTGCCGCGCTCGACCCGTCACTCGTCGGCGGCGAGTACGTCGGGCCGCAGTACCTGCTGAAGGGGCGGCCCGTGCTGCAGCAGCCCGTCGAGTCATCCGCCTCGCCGGAGTTCGGGCGGCGGCTGTGGGAGCTGTCGGAGGACTGGACCGGGCGGACGTTCGAGGTCTGAAACGAGGGAGGGCCGAGCGTGAATGCCCGGCCCTCCCGATCGCTCCGCGACGCTAGTGCGCCGCGCCCGGGACGTCCGTGCCCCGGAGCCGCCCGAGGAACGTCATCAGGTGGTAGATCACGAGCGACGCGACGGTGCCGAGAATGATGCCGCCGAACGACACCGCGCCCGCGTTGAGGGTGAAGTCACCGATCGCGATGATGAGGCCGACGCCCGCCGAGAACTGGTTCTTCGGACGGCTGAAGTCGACGCGGTTCTCGACCCAGATGCGCACGCCGATGATGCCGATCAGGCCGTAGAGCGCCGTCGTGATGCCGCCGAGCACGCCGGCGGGCACCGAGAAGATGATCGCGCCGACGACGGGGGAGAGGCCGAGCAGGATCGCGACGATTCCCGCGACCCAGTAGGCCGCGGTCGAGTAGACGCGGCTCGCGCTCATGACGCCGATGTTCTCGCCGTACGTGGTGGTGGGCGAGCCCCCGCCGATGCCGGCGATCACCGTGGCGAGGCCGTCGGCGAAGAGGGTGCGTCCGGCGAGCGGGTCGAGGTCGCGCTCGGTGAGCTGGCCGACGCCCTTCACGTGGCCGAGGTTCTCCGCGATGAGCGGCAGCACGACCGGCACGAACATCAGGTACACGGGCAGGTAGGCGAGGTCGAACACCGGGAGGGTGAACTCGGGCAGGCCGAACCAGGCGACGCCGGTCAGGTCGAGCGTCACCTCACCCGCGAGCGCGGCGACCGCGTAGCCGACGACGACGCCGATGAGGATCGCGAGGCGCCCGATGAGTCCCTTGAACAGCACCGAGACGAGCACGACCGTGAGCAGGGTGATCGACGCGATGACCGGGGAGGCCTCGAAGTTGTTCTTCGCGGCGGGTGCCAGGTTGAACCCGATCAGCGCGACGATCGTGCCGGCGACGACGGGCGGCATCACCGCGGAGAGCCAGCGGGTGCCCGAGAGGTTGACGATCACACCGACGAGGGCGAGCAGGATGCCGACGACGATCACGCCGCCGAGCGCGACGCCGCGGCCGTTCGACTCGACGGCCGCGACGAGCGGCGCGATGAACGCGAACGAGGAGCCGAGGTAGCTCGGCATCCGGTTCTTGGTGATCAGCAGGAACAGCAGCGTGCCCAGCCCGGAGAACAGCAGCGTCGTCGACGGCGGGAACCCGGTGAGCAGCGGCACGAGGAACGTCGCGCCGAACATCGCGACGACGTGCTGAGCGCCGAGGCCGATCGTGCGCGGCCAGCTCAGTCGCTCCTCCGGAAGGACGATCGCGGATGCCTCGACGGTGCGACCGTCTCCGTGCGTTTTCCAGATGGCCATGATGCTCCGCCTTCCCGACGCCGCCGTGGCGCCCGGTGAACCGTACCGGCGTCTCGTTGCGGCCGTGTTTCGGCGCGCGGGTGCGTGCGGTGCATGGCCGGTAGGGCGGGTAGGGTCGCGCCGCCGTGCGGGAGTAACGACGAGGGCGCCCCCGCCGCAGCGGGAGCGCCCTCGTCGGTTGCGGGGTCGATCAGCCGATCGTCGCGCCGAAGTACTGCGGCAACGTGCCGCGCGAGGCCTCGCGCAGCTCGTCGATCGAGGCCGTGAACAGGTCCTGCACCTCGAGCGTGTCGCTCGTGGCATCCGTGACGCCGATGCGGAGCACGGGGTAGCCGCGGCCCTCGCAGAGCCCGAGGAAGCGAACGTCGTCCTCGCGCGGCACCGACACGATCACGCGGCCGGTCGACTCGCTGAACAGCGCGGTCGCGGCGTCGACGCCGTCGCGGTCGAGGATGTCGCCGAGCCAGACGCGCGCGCCGATGCCGAAGCGCAGCACGCTCTCGACGAGCGCCTGAGCGAGACCGCCGTCGGCGAGGTCGTGGGCGCTACCGATGAGCGACTCCTGCGCGGCGCCGTGAAGCAGACCGGCGAGGTCCTTCTCGCGCTGCAGGTCGGCCTTCGGCGGGCGGCCGCCGAGGTGTCCGTGCACGGTCCCGGCCCACGCCGAGCCGTCGAGCTCGAGGTCGGTCGTGCCGAGGAGGTAGATGTTGTGGCCGTCGTCCTGCCAACCGGACGGGATGCGGCGGGCGACGTCGTCGACGATGCCGAGCACGCCGACGACGGGCGTCGGGTGAATCGGCTGGTCGCCGGTCTGGTTGTAGAACGAGACGTTGCCGCCGGTCACGGGAATCTCGAGCTCGAGGCATCCGTCGCTGATGCCCTCGACGGCCCGCTTGAACTGCCACATGACCTCGGGGTTCTCCGGGCTGCCGAAGTTGAGGCAGTCGCTGACCGCGACGGGGGTGGCGCCGGTGACGGCGACGTTGCGGTACGCCTCGGCAAGGGCGAGGCGGGCGCCCTCATACGGATCGAGCTGGCAGTAGCGGCCGTTCGCGTCGGTGGCGACGGCGAAGCCCAGGCCCGACTCCTCGTCGACGCGCACCATGCCCCCGTCATCCGGGAAGCTCAGCGCGGTGTTGCCGAGCACGTACTTGTCGTACTGGTTCGTGATCCAGCTCTTGTCGGCGAGGTTCGCGCTCGCGACGAGGGCGAGCACGTCGCCCTTGATGTCGTCGCCGGCCGTCGGGCGGGGGAGGTTCGCCGCGGTGTCCTCGTTGAGGGCGTCGATCCAGCTCGGGTACTCGACGGGGCGCTCGTAGACGGGGCTGTCGACCGCGACAGTGCGCGGGTCGACGTTGACGATCTCCTCGCCGTGCCAGTTGATGACGAGGCGGCCGGTGTCGGTGACCTCGCCGAGCACGCTCGTCTCGACGTCCCACTTCTTGGTGACCGCGAGGAACGCGTCGAGCTTCTCGGGACGGACGACCGCCATCATCCGCTCCTGGCTCTCCGACATGAGGATCTCCTCGGCGGTGAGCGTGGGGTCGCGCAGCAGCACGTTGTCGAGCTCGATGTACATGCCGCCGTCGCCGTTCGAGGCGAGCTCGCTGGTCGCGCAGCTGATGCCGGCGGCGCCGAGGTCCTGGATGCCTTCGACGAGCTCGCCCTTGAACAGCTCGAGGCAGCACTCGATGAGCACCTTCTCGGCGAACGGGTCGCCGACCTGCACGGCGGGACGCTTGGTCGGGCCGCCGTCCTCGAACGTGTCGGATGCGAGGATCGACGCGCCGCCGATGCCGTCGCCGCCCGTGCGGGCGCCGAACAGCACGACCTTGTTGCCGACGCCGCGGGCGTTGGCGAGGTGCAGGTCCTCGTGGCGGAGCACGCCGACCGCGAGCGCGTTGACGAGCGGGTTGCCCTGGTACACCGGGTCGAAGTAGGTCTCGCCGCCCAGGTTCGGCAGGCCGAGGCAGTTG
Source organism: Desertivibrio insolitus (assembly GCF_017355965.1). Lineage (GTDB taxonomy): Bacteria > Actinomycetota > Actinomycetes > Actinomycetales > Microbacteriaceae > JAFIQW01. Next base: position 94,290 of record NZ_JAFIQW010000003.1, on the reverse strand, counting down.
CCGTAGAAGCTGATGCCGCCGACGACGCCGTGCACCACGCGGGCGGTGTCGGGGTGGTCGATCGCGCCGAAGCGCAGCTGGTCCATGACCGCGACGGGGCGCGCGCCCATCGAGATGATGTCGCGGACGATGCCGCCGACACCCGTGGCCGCGCCCTGGAACGGCTCGACGTAGCTCGGGTGGTTGTGCGACTCGATCTTGAACGTGACCGCCCAGCCCTCGCCGACATCCACGACGCCGGCGTTCTCGCCCATGCCGACCATCAGCCGCTGCTTCATCGCGGGGCTGACCTTCTGGCCGAACTGGCGCAGGTAGATCTTCGAGCTCTTGTAGGAGCAGTGCTCGCTCCACATGACGGAGTACATGGCCAGCTCGCCGCTCGTGGGGCGGCGGCCGAGGATCTCCCGGATGCGCTGGTACTCGTCGGGCTTCAGCCCGAGGGCGGCGTAGGGCTGCTCCTTGTCGGGCGTCGCGACGGCGTTGGCGACACTGTCGACGGATGCCGCGGGGCGGCTGCCCGGCCGGGCGCCGTCGCCGGCCTGGCCGGTCTCGGTGCCGGCATCCGGACCCACCTGCACCACCGGCGCATCGGGGTTCGGCGTCGTCTCGGCGCTCACGCTCTGGCCGCTGGTCTCGGTGCTCACGGGGCTCGATCCTACCGGCGCGGCGGGGGACCGGGGCGGGGTGGTGCGCGGGGGTCGGGGTACCGGGTGGTGCGACTTCCCGCAACCGCCCTCCCGACTCCGAGAGCTCGGGTCTGAGCAGTCGCAAGCAGGCATCACTATGCCTCCCTGCGCTCTCAACGAACGTCGTACTGCCTGCTGTCTTCGTACGCCACCCTGATCCGGTGCTGCGTCGCCCCGGGGCTCGCCAGAATCCCGGCCTTCCTCACCCGGATCACTCGGAAGCCGGCGAGGTGAGCCGACTCCAACCGGTATTGGTCGTGCTCGTACTGGCGACTGTCCGTGCGGTGCTGCTCGCCGTCGTACTCGAGGAGCAGACGGCGCTCGGGCCACCCCATGTCGAACCAGCCGATGAGATTACCGCTGCGGTTCCTGACTGCGAGGTCCGTCTCGGGCTCGGGCAGCCCCGCGGAGACGGCGAGCAGCCGGAGTCGGGTCTCGAACGGAGAACTGACACCGGTGCGGGCAAGGCCGGCGGCAGTGCGCAACGCGCGGGCACCGCGACCACGATGGTTCTCGGCCGCTTCGACCAGCTGCTCGACCGTTGCGAGCGGGCGGATGTCGGTCGCGCGGCGGTACCGCGGCACGTGCACCATGGCGTCGGCGACCGCCACGATGTCCACCAGCGGAAGCGCGTGCAGCTCGACGAACAGCCGAATCGGCTCGGAGACGGGGAGCCCGAAGGGCGACCAGGCGCCCTGGTCGGTCGTCCGATGCCCGGTCACTCCGCGTCGCCGGAGAGGCGTGAGCGGTGCGGCCGCCGAGACGTGCACGGTAGGGTCGGCGAAACCCAGAGGGAGCGGGAGGTCCAGGAGCGCGACCGCGGTGAGATGCGAGAACCTGTCGCCCGATCGGAGGACCGGTTCGAGCGCGAGGCAGCGAGCCTTCGCACCCGCCCGGCCGACGAGGCCCGCCGGAGCAGCGGGGGTGCGAAGCCCGTGGAAGGGCGCTGCTAAGTCTGTGGCGGCGAGCCGATTCCGGGTCACACCCGCAGCTCGGGCCTCCGCCACGGTGAAGGCCCGGCCGAGGGTCGGCGGCAGTGCGGATCGCTGGTTCACGCCGACAGGGTGCAGGGCCGCCACTGCGAGGGCGGCCCTGGCGTCGCTGCCTGTGAGGTACTACGCGCGCCTGACGACTGAGGACGAGGACCGCCCGCGCGAGAGCGCAGATACGCCTAGTGCGCCTTTGGTGCCACTGCGCATTCTTGAGCTTTCGGGCCCGGCGTCGATGGTCTCGGCCCGCGGACGCGGGCTCGACCGCCCGGGGGCCTACGCCCGCGCGAGCAGCGCGTCCAGCGCCGAGGTGAAGAACCGCAGCCCGTCGACGCCCGACGCCATCGCGGCCTCGGTGTCGGGGCCGAAGCCCGGCTCGGTCGCGTGCTCGGGGTGGGGCATGAGTCCCACGACGTTGCCGCGCTCGTTGCAGACGCCCGCGATGTCGTTGATCGACCCGTTCGGGTTGACGTGCGTGTAGCGGAAGACCACCTGGCCCTCGCCCTCGATGCGCTCGATCGTGGCGGGGTCGGCGACGAAGCGACCGTCGGCGTTCTTGAGCGGGACGATGATCTCCTCGCCCTGCTCGAAGTGCGTGGTCCACGCCGTCGAGGCGTTCTCGACCGTCAGCACCTGGTCGCGGCGGATGAACTGCTGGTGCGCGTTGCGAGTGTGCGCGCCGGGCACGAGCCGCGCCTCCGCGAGCATCTGGAAACCGTTGCAGATGCCGAGCACGGGCATGCCCGAGTTCGCCGCGTCGATGACCTCGGCCATGATCGGCGAGCGCGACGCGATGGCGCCCGCGCGCAGGTAGTCGCCGTAACTGAAGCCGCCGGGCAGCACGAGGGCGTCGACGCCCTGCAGGTCGTGGTCGCCGTGCCACAGCGCGACGGGCTCGGCGCCGGCGAGGCGCACGCCGCGGCGGGCGTCGACGTCGTCGAGCGAGCCGGGGAAGGTGATGACGCCGATACGCATCAGTGGGTCTCCCCGGCGGGGCTCTCGTCGAGCACGCTCACGGAGACGACGTCCTCGATGACCGAGTTCGACAGCATCTCGACCGCGAGCTCGCGCACCTCGGTGAGGAGCGCCTCGTCGGCGGGGCCGTCGGTGGTGAGCTCGAACCGCTTGCCGATACGCACGCCCGTGAACGCGGACTTGCCGAGGCGCTCGAGGGCACCGGCGACAGCCTTGCCCTGAGGGTCGAGGATCTCGGCCTTCGGCATGACCTCGACGACGATCGTGGGCACAGCGGCTCCTTGGGGTTCAGTGCGGGGGACCGCTGCAATTGTAGGGCGGATGCCGCGGGCAGGCTTGGCCGAGGTAATCCGAGGCAGCGGGAAGCTGGAGACAGCGGCTCAAGCGGATGCCGCGGGCAGGCTCGGCCGGGGTCATCCGAGGGCCGCGGGAAGCTGCAGCACCCGCAGAGCGCGGATGCTGCGGGCTGATCAGCCGGGGTGCTCTGAGCAGTGGGAAGCCGGTGCGCCCGTGAGCCGGGGCCCGGCTCACCCCGGTTGCTCAACGCCGCAGCGGACACCCCGCCGAACTCAGAACTCCCGCTCGCGCACCCGCACCGACAGGCACGTGACGCACCCCTCGAGCTTCTCGAACTCGCCGACCGGCACCTCGAGCACGTCGAGGCCGCGGCCGCGCAGCAATTCCGCGGTCTCGGGCGCGTTGTCGGAGATGAGCACGCTGCGCTCGTCGAGCACGACGACGGCGTTGCCGTGCGCCTCGGGAACGGAGAGGAACTGCCCGAACAGCGACGCGTCGTCGACGAGCGGCGGGTAGCCGATCACGATGCCGTCGGGCAGCGCGGTCACGGCCGACTTCAGGTGCAGCACCTTCGTGACGGGCACGACGGTCACGACGTAGCCGCGGGGCTCGACGATCGCGCGGAGCTGGGCGATGCCCTCCGCGTTGGTGCGGCTCGACGCCCCGACGAAGATCTGCGGACCGATCTTCAGCACGTCGCCGCCCTCGAGGGTGCCGGGCGACGTGATGCGCGCAGTCTCGACGCCGAGCTGCTCGAGCGTGCGCGCCATCGACTCGACCTCGCCCTGCCGCGACTCTGCACCGGGGTTGGTGAGCACGGCGAGGTCGCCGAACATGACGACGACGTCCTCGACGAAGACGCCGTCCGGATGCTGGTCCGCGGCGTCCACCTCGACGATGTCCCAGCCCCGCGAGCGGTACGCGTCGACGTAGGCCTCCCACTGCCGGAGCGCGAGGTCGGGGTCGACCGGCTGACGGTCGAGATGGGTGAGCTCGCCGTCCTCGAGACGCGGCGAAGGACGGCGGACGAGCAGACGCTTCATGGCCGGAGCCTAGCGGCGCCGCGAGTCAGTCGAGGTGCCGCAGGTAGCGCTGCGGTGCCTCGAGGAACGCCCGCCACGTGCGCACGAGGTCGAGGTCGTCGTACTCCGACCGGCGCAGCCCCCACTCGCCGACCTCGTAGAGCACCGCGTCGGGCAGCGCGGCGAGCACCGGCGAGTGGGTCGACAGGAGCACCTGCGATCCGCCCGCGACGAGGTCGCGGAGCAGGCCGATGAGCGCGAGGCATCCGGAGAGCGACAGCGCCGACTCCGGCTCGTCGAGGACCCACAAGCCGCGCATGCCCGACCGCTCGAGCACGATGTCGAGGAAGGACTCGCCGTGGCTGCGCTCGTGGAAGCCACCGAAGCCGATGTTCTCGAGGTACGTGTACAGCCCGTGCATCGTCTCCGCGCGCAGGAACAACCCGCGCTTAGGCGCTCCCGCGCCGCGCACGAGCCGCAGGTGCTCGGCGAGCGGAGATTCCGACGGCCTGCTGCGCACCTGCGCGTTCGTCGTGCCGCCCTCGGGGTTCAGTCCGAACGCCACGGCGATGGCCTCGACGAGCGTCGACTTGCCCGCGCCGTTGTCGCCGACGAGCACGGTGACCGGTGCGAGGTCGAGGCCCTCGTCGAGCAGTTGCCGCACGGGCGCCAGCGTGCCCGGCCACGAGTCGCGCGGCAGCGGGGTCAGCGGATGCTCCTCCACCCGGCGGACGGGGAGCACGGAGAACGGCGAGCTCATGGCCGCATCCTGCCCGCCGCCCACGACACTCAGCCGAGGGCGACGACGTGGTCGGCCCGCGCGGCGGTCGGTTCGATCAGCACCGCGTTGCGCTCGTCGGGTCCGAGGGCCCAGTCGCGCGCGTCATCCGGCGCCTTGCCGTACCGCTCGTGCCGGGCGATCAAGCGGGCGAGACGGATGTCGCGGGGCACCGAGACGAAGAGCGCGAGGTCGAGCAGCGGGGCGGCGTGCTCCCACCCGCCGCGGTCGAGCAGCAGGTAGTTGCCTTCGACGAGCACCACCCGCGGGGCCGGCGGAATGGTGATCGCGCCGGGCACGGGCTCCTCGATCGTGCGGTCGAACCCGGGCGCGACGACGGGCCCGTCGCCCTGCAGCGCGCGCAGCACCGCGAGGAAGCCGTCGACGTGGAAGGTGTCGGGCGCGCCCATCCGGTCGCGGCGGCCGAGCTCGACGAGGCGCGCCTGCGGCAGGTGGAAGCCGTCCATCGGCAGCACCGTCGCCGTCGGCACGAGGGCGGCGAGCTGCTCCGCGATCGTGGACTTGCCCGAGCCGGGCGAGCCTGCGATGCCGATGACGGTGGTGGGGCGGCCGCGCGCGGCATCCGTCACGACGCCCGCGACCTCGTCGAGGGTCGTCAGCATGACCTCAGTCTGCCGCGGTCACCCGCAGCGTGTTCGCCCACGGGTCGTCGAAGGCGAGGGTGCGCCCGTCGTCGCGTGTCCGGATGCGGGAGTGGCGCAGGCGCTCGCCGAGGGCGCCGAGGTCGTCGGCGGCGGGCACGGTGATCTCGACGAGTCCGAGCCCGAGGGTCGGCTGCCGGCGGCCGGCGCCGCGGCTGTTCCACACGTTCATCGCCATGTGGTGGTGGTACTTGCCGGCGCTGACGAACACCGCCGAGCCGGGGATCTCGATCGTCTGCTCGAAGCCGAGCACGTCGACGTAGAACTGCTTCGCCGTCGCGGTGTCGCCGACCGAGAGGTGCACGTGGCCGACGGACGCCCCGCCGATCCGCGGGTCGGCGACCGCCGCCTCGGTGAGGTGCTCGTTGAGGAACCCGTTCGGGTCGAGGTACAGCGTCGACATCTCGATCTGCCCGTGCGCCCAGCTCCACTGGGTGCGGTCGCGGTCCCAGTAGAGCTCGACGCCGTTGCCCTCGGGGTCGTCGAAGTAGAAGGCCTGGCTGACCAGGTGGTCGCTCGAGCCCGTGAAGCTTCCCGGATGACGCGAGGCGACCGAGTACACCGCCGCTGCGAGGGCCTCGCGCGTCTCGAGCAGGATCGCGGTGTGGAACAGCCCCGCCTCGTGCGGCCCCGCGTGCTTCAGCTCGGGCGCGTGCTCGAGGATCACGACGGGCGTGGTGCCGCGGCCGAGCACGGCCCCGTTTTCGGTCGTCGCAAGCACGTCGAGGGTGACGGCGTCGCGGTAGTACGCGGTCATCCGGTCGAGGTCGGCGACGCGCAGAGTCACCGGTCCCATCGAGGTGTCGGCGGCGAGCGTCTCGGTCATGCTCGGAGGAACGGCGGATGACTCGGGCCTATTCCTGCCGCCGCCGGTCGTGGCCCCTCGGCCCCTGACGGAAGGCAAGGCCCCTTACAGCGCCTTCCCGTAGCACTTCGACAGCGGCTCGCCCACGTAGTAGCCGAAGTTCGGGATGAGCTCGTAGCCCTCCCGCTCGTAGAACCGGATCGCGTCGGGCTGCTCGTCGCCGGTCTCCAGCACGAGGCGGTCCCAGCCTCGGGCGCGGGCGTCGTTCTCGAGGGCGCCGAGCACCGCGACCGAGACACCCGTGCCGCGGTGGCTCGGGCGCACGTACATCCGCTTGATCTCGCCGTGCGACGCATCGAGCTGGCGCAGCCCGCCGCAGCCGACGGGGGTGCCGTCCTCCGCGTACGCGACGAAGAACGCCGTGATGTCGCTCGCGCTGGGCGCCGGGCCGGGCTCCGAGTCGGGGGTGCCGTAGCGCAGCTCGATCTCGGCCCGCTGCTCCGCGCGCAGCTCGCTCGCGCCGGCATCCGCCCAGTCCACCTGTTCGATCCGCAGAGTCACGGCACAGATTCTGGCAGGGCCGGAGCGGCAGCCGGGCTCAGAGCGAGGTCAGCCGGTCGATCAGCTCGGCGTAGCGGAGGGCCGTGCGCTCGACGATCTCGAGCGGCAGCGTGGGCGGCACGCCCTCGCCGTCCCAGTTGGCACGCAGCCAGTCGCGCACGATCTGCTTGTCGAAGCTCAGCCCGCGGGGGCCGGTGGCGTCCCAGTAGCGCGACGAGTCGGAGGTCAGCACCTCGTCGCCGAGGGTCGTCGCGCCCGTGACCGGGTCGGCGCCGAACTCGAACTTGGTGTCGGCGAGCAGCACGCCCCGCTCCTCGCACACTACCGAGGCCTGCGCGAAGATCGCGAGCGACAGGTCGCGCAGCTCGGCGGCGCGCTCCTCGCCGACGAGTTCGACCGTGCGCTCGAACGTGATGTTCTCGTCGTGCTCGCCGTACTCGGCCTTGAACGCGGGCGTGTAGATCGGCTCGGGCAGACGGTCGCCGTCCTGCAGGCCCTCGGGCAGCCGGATGCCGCAGACGGTGCCGTGCTCGCGGTACTCCGCCCAGCCGCTGCCGGTGAGGTAGCCGCGCACGACCGCCTCGATCGGGTACATGTCGAGCTTCTTGACGACCGAGGCGCGGCCCGCGACGGCGGCCGGAACGGGCTCGTCGAGCAGATGGTTGGGCACGTCGAGGCGCGCGAACCACCACGTCGACAGCCGCGTGAGCAGCTCGCCCTTGCCGGGGATGCCGGGCTCGAGCACGTGGTCGTAGGCGCTGACGCGGTCGCTCGCGACCACGAGCATCCGGTCGGCGGCGCCGTCCTCCGGCTCGTACAGGTCGCGCACCTTGCCGGAGTAGGTGTGGCGCCAGCCCGGCAGCTCGAGGGCGGATGCCGCGTGCCCGGCCATCAGACGTTCGCCGCGATGTCGGTGCGGAACTGCACGCCCTCGAGGCTGATCATGCCGACCGCCTCGTACGCGCGAGCGCGGGCCTCGGCGACATCCGCGCCCCTCGCGACGACGCTGAGCACGCGGCCGCCGCTCGAGACGAGGTCGTTGCCGACGATCTGGGTGGCGGCGTGCGCGATCGTGACGCCGGGCACACGGAGCGCCTCGTCGAGGCCCTCGATCACGCGACCGGTCGCCGATTCGGCGGGGTAGCCCTCGCTGGCGAGCACGACGGTGACGGCGGCGCCGCTGGAGAACTCGGGGGTCGGCGCCTCCTCGAGCGTGCCGGTCGCGGCCGCGTAGAGCAGCGTCGACAGCGGCGTCGTGAGGCGCGGCAGCACGACCTGCGTCTCCGGGTCGCCGAAGCGGGCGTTGAACTCGATGACCCGGATGCCGCCGGGCGTGAGGATCAGGCCGCAGTAGAGCAGTCCGATGAAGGGGGTCTGCTCGTGCTCGAGCTGCCGGATCGTGGGAACCGCGATCGTGTCGACGACCTCCTGCACGAACCCTTCGGGCAGCCAGGGCAGCGGCGAGTAGGCGCCCATGCCACCGGTGTTGGGGCCCTCGTCGCCGTCGAGCAGGCGCTTGAAGTCCTGAGCGGGGGAGAGCGGGGCGACGTCGTGGCCGTCACTGAGCAGGAAGAGGGAGACCTCGCGGCCCTCGAGGAACTCCTCGACGAGCACGCCGCCCGAGGCGAGCCAGAAGGTCGCGTGCTCGACGGCGGCGTCGCGGTCGGACGTGACGAGCACGCCCTTCCCGGCGGCGAGGCCGTCCGCCTTGACGACGTAGGGGGCGCCGAACTCGTCGAGCGCGGCGATCGCGTCCTCGAGCGTCTCGGCGCGGTGGGCGCGGCCGGTGGGCACACCCGCGGCGTCCATGATCCGCTTCGCGAAGGTCTTGCTGCCCTCGAGCTGAGCCGCGGCCCTGCCCGGACCGAAGACGGCGATGCCGCGGTAGCGCAGCGCGTCGGCGACACCCGCGACGAGCGGGGCCTCCGGACCGATGACGACGAGCTCGATGTCGTTGTCGATGGCGTACTCGGTGACGAGCTCCGCGTCGGTGGCGTCGAGCGCGACCGCGGGCACGTCGAGGCCGATGCCAGCGTTGCCGGGGGCGATCGTGATGTCGTGGCCGGCGTTCTCGGAGAGCAACGCGGTGACGATGGCGTGCTCGCGCGCGCCGGATCCGAGGACGAGGATTCGCACGGGACAAGCGTAGCCAGGGGTTCGGGGTCCTCCGGGCGGGGTCTTGCGTGCTGCCGGATCTCAATACGCGGGTTGCGCCCGCTGCTCGACCGACGAGGTGGGCCCCACTCGCCCGACGGGGCCGCTCGATGTGCAGGTCTTGCCGGCGTGCGCACCTCCTACTGCGCAGCGTGCGAAGAAGTGCGCAGCTCGCCCAGCCGGCGGCCGTCGTAGGGTCGGAGCATGGCCCGCCCCCGCATCGATCCCGCCGCCGGAGCCGTCGCCGTGCAGGCCGTGCTCGACGCGGATGCCTCGCGCGACACCACCGCGCTCGCCGTGCGGTACCTGCTGCAGGTGCTCTCCGACGAGGCGCCCGGCAACACCGTCGAGGTGCGGGTGCCGCCGTTCGGCGCGGTGCAGGTGGTCGAGGGCCCGCGGCACACGCGCGGTACCCCGCCGAACGTCGTCGAGACCGATCCGACGACGTGGGTCGAGATCGCGACCGGCACGGCCCTCTGGTCGGAGGCTCTGCTCGCCGGGCGCATCAGCGCGTCCGGGTCGCGGTCCGATCTCGGGGCGCTGCTGCCGCTGAAGTGGCGGGCGTAGAGCGTTCGCTCCGAGCATCCGTTGCCGTCGGCGCCGCCCGCGGGAACGCGGGACAATGGATGCGTGACCGACCCGAACGAGCGTGAGATCCCGGATGCCACCGAGTCGGAGCAGCGCGTCTCGGTGCGCCGCGCCCCGAAGATCCCGGTGTTCCTCGTGCTCGGCGCGGGCCTCGGCGCGATCGCCGCGTACCTGCTGACCTCGCTGTTCCCGATCGACCCCGAGGTCGGCTTCGGCGCGACCTTCGGCTACTTCGCCCTGTGGGGCGTCTCGATCGGCCTCGTGATCGGCGGCGGCATCGCCGTCGTGCTCGACGTGCTGTCGCTCAAGCGCGCCCGGGAGCTCGCCGCCGCACGCGAGTCGGTGTCGACGCCGCTCGAGGGCGAGATCGAGGAGTAGGGCCGCCTCGCACCGCGGCTCTAGTCGCGGTAGCTGCCGACCAGGCGCACGGCGCCGCCGTCGACGCCCTTCGCGCCCTGCTCGAACCCGTCGAGGTCGCGCGCGTCGGTCGACACCTCGGCGACGCGCCACGTGTCGATGCCACCCGCGGTGAACGTCTCCGCGACGGCGTCCGCCTCGGCCGCATCGACGACCGCGAGGAAGCCGATGCCGAGATTCCAGGTGCCCTCGGTGCTCTCGAGGCTCATGCCGTTCCAGTCGCTCAGCACGCGGAACACCGGCGACGGCGACCACGTCGAGCGGTCGACCTCGGCCCAGGAGCCGCGCGGCAGCACACGGGCGAGGTTCTGCGCGATACCGCCGCCCGTGACGTGGCTCAGCGCGCGGATGCCCGCATGCTGGCCGATCGCGTCGAGCACGGGGGTCGTGTAGAGCCGGGTCGGCTCGAGCAGCGCCTCGCCGACGGGGCCGAGCTCGTCGGAGACATCCGTGTACTTCAGTCCGCGCTTGGCGAGGATGGCGCGCACGAGCGAGAAGCCGTTCGAGTGCAGGCCGGATGACGCGAGCGCGAGCACGACGTCGCCGGATCGCACCCGCTGCGGGCCGAGGATCGCGTCGGCCTCGACCGCGCCGACCGCGGCGCCCGCGACGTCGTAGTCGTCGGGACCGAGGAGGCCCGGGTGCTCGGCGGTCTCGCCGCCGACGAGGGCGGTGCCGGTGGCCGCGCAGGCGTTGGCGATGCCCGCGACGATCGAGGCGATGCGCTCGGGCACGACCTTGCCGCACGCGATGTAGTCGGTCATGAACAGCGGCTTCGCGCCGGTGACGACGATGTCGTCGACGACCATGCCGACGAGGTCCTGCCCGATCGTGTCGTGCTTGTCGATCGCCTGCGCGATCGCGACCTTGGTGCCGACACCGTCGGTCGAGGTCGCGAGCACGGGGCGCTGGTAGTCCTTGAGGAAGGAGACGTCGAACATGCCGGCGAAGCCGCCGACCCCGCCGAACACGTTGGGTCCGTGCGTCGCCGCAACGGCCGCCTTCATCAGTTCGACGGCGTGATCGCCGGCAGCGGTGTCGACGCCGGCCTCGGCGTAGGGGTTGGCCATGACTGCGCGCTCCTCGAGAGCATGGGAGGATGTGTGCTCGGTCCCGCTTCCGGGGCAGTCACCGATCCTATTGGCTGGAGCTCCCTCCCGAATGTGCGGCATCGTCGGCATCGTCTCTTCGAGCACCGTCAACCAGCAGGTGTACGACGCACTCGGTCTGCTGCAGCACCGTGGACAGGACTCCACCGGCATCGCCACCGCCGAGGGACGCACCTTCCACATCCACAAGGCGCGCGGCCAGGTGCGCGAGGCGTACCGCACGCGCGACATGCGCTCGCTGCTCGGCACGATGGGCCTCGGACACGTGCGCTACGCGACCCGCGGCACGGCGTCCAGCGAGCAGGAGGCCCAGCCGTTCTACGTGAACGCGCCGTACGGCATCATCCTGGTGCACAACGGCAACCTCACGAACACGCGTGAGCTGACGCAGGAGCTCTTCCACGTCGACCGCCGTCACCTCAACACGAACTCCGACACCGAGCTGCTCGTCAACGTGCTCGCGCACGAGCTGCAGGCCCAGGTGACGAGCGAGCAGCTCGACCCCGACCAGGTCTTCAACGCGATCGAGCGCGTGCACGAGCGCGTCGAGGGCTCGTACGCGGCGATCGCGATGATCGCGGGGCAGGGTCTGCTCGCGTTCCGCGACCCGTTCGGCATCCGCCCGCTCGTGCTCGGCCGGCGCGAGGGCCGCGACCACGACGAATGGGTCGTCGCCAGCGAGTCGCTCGTGCTCGAGGCCGGCGGCTACGAGGTCATCCGCGACGTCGCGCCTGGCGAGGCTGTGTTCATCAGCATGCAGGGCGAGATGGTGTCGCGTCAGTGCGCGAAGAACCCGGTGCTCGTGCCGTGCTCGTTCGAGTACGTGTACCTCGCCCGCCCCGACTCGATCATGAACGGGATCTCGGTCTACGAGGCCCGGCTGCGGCTCGGCAACCGGCTCGCGGACACCGTCGCGAAGCACGCACCGCTCGGCGACATCGACGTCGTCATGCCGATCCCCGACTCGTCGCGCCCGGCGGCGATGCAGGTCGCGCAGAAGCTCGGCGTCGAGTACCGCGAGGGCTTCTACAAGAACCGCTACGTCGGCCGCACCTTCATCATGCCGGGGCAGGAGCAGCGCACCCGCTCCGTGCGGCAGAAGCTCAACGCGATGTCGAGCGAGTTCAAGGGCAAGAACGTGCTGATCGTGGATGACTCGATCGTCCGCGGCACTACCTCTCGCGAGATCGTCGACATGGCCCGCGCCGCCGGCGCGAACAAGGTCACGTTCACCTCGGCCGCCCCGCCCGTGCGCTACCCGCACGTGTACGGCATCAACATGCCGACGCGGCACGAGCTGATCGCGCACGACCGCAAGATCCCCGAGATCGCGCAGGCCCTGCACGCCGACCACCTGATCTACCAGGAGGTCGAGGACATGCACGCCGCGATCGTCGAGGGCTCGAGCGTCAAGGACCTCGAGATGAGCCCGTTCACCGGGCAGTACGTGACGGGCAGCGTGAGCCCCGAGTACCTGAACTGGGTCGAGGCGAACCAGGCGAGCTGAGGCTGGGCGCGCTGCGTCCGTCTGCCGCGGCTTCCCCGCTGGTCGGGACGCACCCGATCGCGAAACCGGCATGCGGTTGTATGCCGTCTTGGCGATCGGATGCCGCGCTGCCAGCGCCGAGGGTCAGGGACGCGCCCGAACGTGAAAGCGGCATGCGGTCGTATGCCGGTTTCGCGATCGGATGCCGCGTTGTCGGCGCCGCGGGCGGGACGCACTGAACGTGTGAGCGGCACGCGCTTGTATCCCGGAGTGGCGGTCGGTTGCCGCGTTGCCGCCGCCGCGAGTCGGGACGCACCGAACGGAGAATCCGCATGCGGTTGTATGTCGAAGCGGCGATCGGATGCCGCGTTGCCGGCGCCGCGGGTCGGGGACGCATCGGAACGTGAAAGCGGCATGCGGTTGTATGCCGGAGTGGCGATCGGATGCCGCATTGCCGGCGCCGCTGCTCGCGGGCTGGTCCCACCCCCGCTGCTCCGCTGCTCGCGGAGCGCGAACCCGCCATCAATCTGCGACTCCGTCATCTGCCGAGTGCGGGCTCGTGGGTCGATGGCGGGGTTGCGCCCGCACCCCGTCACTGACGGTTGACTGTGCGTGTGCTCCTCGATTCGCGTCCATGGGCTGGGCGCTTCTAGCGTGGAAGGAGCGAAAGGAGCGAGATGACAGCCGCTGAAGACATCCCCACCGTCATGCTCAACAACGAGGTCGAGATCCCGCAGCTCGGCTTCGGGGTTTTCCAGATCAAGCCGGAGGAGACCAAGCAGGCCACCCTCACGGCGCTGGAGATCGGCTACCGCCACATCGACACCGCCCAGATGTACGGGAACGAGGCCGAGGTCGGCGAGGCCGTGCGCGAGTCCGGGCTCGAGCGCGAGCAGGTCTTCGTCACGAGCAAGCTGAACAACGGGTACCACGACCCGCAGGCCGCGGCCGACGCGTTCCAGCGCTCGCTCGACGTGATGAAGTTCGACTTCCTCGACCTGTTCCTCATCCACTGGCCGCTGCCGACGATCGACATCGACTACGTCGACACGTGGAAGGCGCTCGAGAAGATCCTCGAGTCCGGACGCGTCGAGGCCATCGGTGTCTCGAACTTCCAGCCCGCGCACCTGCAGCGCCTGTTCGACGAGACCGGTGTCGTGCCGGCCGTCAACCAGATCGAGGTGCACCCGTACTTCGCCAACAACGAGACGCGCGAGTTCAGCAAGCAGCACGGCATCGCCGTCGAGGCGTGGTCGCCGATCGCGCAGGGCAAGGTGCTCGGCGACGAGACCATCACCGGCATCGCGCAGCGCCTCGGCAAGACGCCGGCGCAGGTGACGCTCCGCTGGCACATCCAGCGCGGCGACATCGTGTTCCCGAAGTCGGTCACCCGCGAGCGCGTGGTCGAGAACTTCGAGCTCTGGGACTTCGAGCTGACCGGCGACGACATGTCGGCGATCGACGGTCTCGACAAGAACGAGCGCATCGGGCCGAACCCCGAGGAGTTCGACTACATCCCGCAGGACTGACGCTCTGCGGCAGCGAGGGCCGGTCCCTTCGGGGGCCGGCCGTTCGCGTTGGTCAGGCCGTTCCGCCCTCGGCATCCGTTCGCGCTCTCGGCTCGCCGAGCACGTCGAGGTAGTGCGGGTTGTACATCACGCCGAGCACGTTGCCGAAGGGGTCGACGACGGATGCCGTGACGAACCCGTCCTCGCGCTGAACGAGCGGCTCGTACACGACGGCGCCGAGATCCTGCAGCCGTTCGAGTGCGGCGCTCACGTCGTCGACGTGCCAGAACGCCACGGCCCCGCCGGGCTCGCGCGCCTGGCCGTCGCCGGCTCCGGGAGCGAAGCGCCGGTCGATGATGCCGAGCTCGTGCTGGTAGTCGCCGATGCGGAACTCCACGTAGGCCGGAGGCTGCCCGGGTGGGTAGGAGTAGTACGCGTCGATACCGAGCAACTCGGCGTACCACCGCCGCGCGGCATCCAGATCGTCCGCGAAGAAGCTGATCGTCGCGAGTCCTCGCAGCATGACGCACTCCCCGTCGCCGATGGGCGCGCGAGCGGACACCCGCGCATGCTCATGCTGGCGTGCGAGGCGGACGGCCGCCAGGCGTGGCGACGCACACCCGCCTACGGCAGGATTCGCCCGTGCCGGGAGATGCATCCGTCAGGACACGGTCAAGCGGTCTTGCCGCGACCTTCGTCCTCGTCGTCGTAGTCGTCGCTCGCGCCATACGACGCGTACTCCGGCCACTTCTCTTCGTCGGCGTGCGATCCGCCGCTCAACTCACGCTCGAGCGATGCATAGTTCGTGTCGGGGCTGAAATACTTCAGCTCCCGGGCCACCTTGGTGTGCTTCGCCTTCTGACGGCCGCGCCCCATGCGTGACTCCCTCGTGTCTTGCGCCCGAGCCCTGAAGGCATGACGGGACCACCTGATCGAATGAAAACCTGGCCGTTAGCGTATCACGCGCGAGTAGTAGACGATTGAAGCGATGCCCTTCTGGAGCCGTTCGAAGCCCCCGCCCGAGCCGGAACCCCTTCCGCCGCACAGGGCGAAGGTCGTCGTCATCGGTGCTGGTCAGGCCGGACTCTCCACCGCGTATTACCTGAAGCGGCTCGGCATCGAGCCGCCCGACGACCTCGTCGTGCTCGACCGCGGACCCGGCACCGGGGGCGCGTGGCAGTTCCGGTGGGAGGCACTGCGCCTCGGTTCCGCGCACCGCGTCAACGATCTGCCCGGGATGCAGGAGCTCGGCCTCAGCTTCGAGACCGCCGACCGCAAGCGGCCGGCGAAGGACGTCGTCGCCGAGTACTACCGCCTCTACGAGGAGCACTTCGAACTCGCCGTGCGCCGTCCCGTCGAGGTGACGCGGGTGTTCAATCGCGAGCTCGACCTCGTCGTCGCGACGGAGGGCGGCCAGGAGTACATCGCGGATGCCGTCGTCAACGCGACCGGCACCTGGGGTGCGCCCTTCGTGCCCTGGTACCCGGGCCTCAACACCTTCGCCGGTCGCATCGTGCACACCTCCGACTACCGGCAGGCAGAGGACTTCGAGGGTCAGGACGTCGTCGTGGTCGGCGGCGGCACGAGCGCGATCGGGTTCCTGCTTGAGCTCGAGCACACCGCGAAGTCGCTCACCTGGGTCAGCCGCCGCCCCATCGATTTCCTCGACGAGGGCGAGCTCGACATCGAGGCCCGGCGGCAGGCGGTCGAGCAGCAGGACGAGGCCGCCCGCGCCGGGCGAGCCCTGCCGAGCATCGTCAGCGGCACCGGAGTCGCGCGCACCCGCCGCATCCAGGCCGGCATCGAACGCGGCGTGCTCGACCGCCGCGAGATGTTCAAGGCGATCGAGCCCGACGGCGTGCGCTTCTCCGATGGGTCGTTGCAGCACGCCGACGCGATCATCTTCGCGACCGGGTTCCGGCCCGAGCTGCGGCACCTGTCGCCGCTCAGGCTGCGCGAGAAGACGGGCGGCGTCACCGTCGGCAACGGGGCGGCGTACCGAGATCCGCGCATCTTCTTCGCCGGGTACGGGCCGCAGGCGTCGACGATCGGCGCAAACCGGGCCGGACGGATGATCGCGCGCCAGGTGGTCGCGCAGTTGTCGAAGTTCTAGGGGCGCGGCTCGGTAAGAGCTGCGCGGGGTCTCATTGAGGCCCCCGGTACGGAGAGCTGGCGCGGGCTACGGCCGGCGGGCCGCTGCCTAGTCGAGCGCCGGCAGGATGATGTTCCACTTCACGACGGCCGGGTTGCCGTGCTCGCGGCCGAGGACCGAAACCGCGCCCGTGCCGAGGTAGAGCGAGCGGCCGAGCATCGGCTCGCCGAGCCACGTCGCCGCGAACACCCGCAGCAGGTGCGAGTGCGCGAACAGCAGCACGTCCTCGCCCGCCTCGAGGGTCGGCGTCACCCGGTCGATCACGTCGCGGCAGCGCTCGGCCACCTCGGCGAGCGTCTCGCCGCCGGGCACGCCGTCGGTCCAGAGCAGCCAGGGCCGCCCCACCTGCTCGGAGATCTCGGGGGTCGTGAGCCCCTCATATTCGCCGTAGTCCCACTCGACGAGGCCCGGCTCGACCTCGGCCTCCGGATGACCCGCGAGCGCCGCGGTGTCGCGGGCGCGCTGCCGCGGGCTCGTCAGCACGAGCCCGAACTCGCGGCGGCCGAGCGCGATGCCCGCCCGCCGCGCCTGCTCGCGCCCCTCGTCCGTCAGCGGGACGTCGGTCGCGCCGGTGTGCCTCCCGGTGCGGCTCCACTCGGTCTCACCGTGCCGCACGAGCACGAGGTGCGGGCGGGTCGCGGCCGGCAGCGCGAGGGAGAGCTCTTCCATTCCTCGATCGTCGCGCATCCGGATGCCTCGGCGCGCGCGATTAGGCTCAGCCCATGCTTCGCGCCGCGCTCGCCGCGGGGGCCGTCGCGGGGGCCCTCGTCGTGTCCGGCTGCGCGCCCGCGGCCGCCGAGCAGGAGGCATCCGTCACCGTCTTCGCCGCCGCGTCGCTGACGGGCGTGTTTCCCGAACTCGCCGAGCGTTTCGAGGCCGAGTACCCCGGCACGCGGGTGGAGCTGAGCTTCGCCGGGTCCTCCGACCTCGCGGTGCAACTCGTCGAGGGCGCGCCCGCCGACGTCTTCGCGAGCGCCGACGAGGCGACGATGCAGCGGGTCGCCGACGCCGGGCTGCTGCAGGAGCCGGCCGCGTCGCTCGCGACCAACGCCCTCGAGATCGCCGTGCCGGTCGGCAATCCCGCCGGCATCGCGTCGTTCGCCGACCTGGCCGACGCCACCGTCGTGGTCTGCGCGCCGCAGGTGCCGTGCGGCGCCGCCACCGAGCGCGTCGAGCAGGCGACAGGCATCGCCCTGTCCCCGGTCAGCGAGGAGCCGTCGGTCACGAGCGTGCTCGGCAAGGTCGCCGCCGGCGAGGCCGATGCGGGCCTCGTCTACCGCACCGACGTGCTCGCCGCGGCGGACCGGGTCGAGGGGGTGCCGTTCCCCGAGTCATCCGGTGCCGTCAACCGCTACCTGATCGGGCGCACCGGCGAGAGCGCCCTCGCGCGCGACTTCGTCGACTTCGTGCTCGGGCCCGAGGGGCGCGACGTGCTCGACGCCGCCGGCTTCGGGGCGCCGTGAAGACCGCCCTCGTTCCGCGGTGGGTGCTCGCCCTCGCCGCGGTCGGCGCCGTGTTCGTGGTGCTGCCGATCGTCGCGATGGCGCTGCGCCTCGACTGGACCCAGCTCGGGCCGCTGGTCGCCTCCGCGGAGGCGCGCGACGCCCTGCTGCTGAGCCTCCGCACCTCGCTCGCCTCGACCGTGCTCTGCGTCGTGCTCGGGGTGCCGATGGCGCTCGTGCTCGCCCGCGTGCGCTTCCCCGGGCAACGGATGCTGCGGGCCATCGTGCTCCTGCCGCTCGTGCTGCCGCCCGTGGTCGGCGGCATCGCGCTGCTCTACACGTTCGGCCGGCGCGGCCTGCTGGGCGGTGCCTTCGAGGTGCTCGGCGTGCAGATCGCGTTCTCGACGCTCGCCGTCGTGATCGCGCAGACGTTCGTCGCGCTGCCGTTCCTCGTGCTGAGCCTCGAGGGCGCCCTGCGCGCGATCGGCACCCGCTACGAGGAGGTCGCCGCGACCCTCGGCGCCCGCCCGACGCGCGTGCTGCGCCGCGTCACCCTGCCGCTCGCGCTGCCGGCGCTGCTCTCGGGCACCGTGCTGTCGTTCGCGCGGGCGCTCGGCGAGTTCGGCGCGACGCTCACCTTCGCCGGGTCGCTGCAGGGCGTCACACGCACGATGCCGCTCGAGATCTACCTGCAGCGCGAACTCGATCCGGATGCCGCGATCGCGCTCTCCCTGCTGCTCGTCGTGGTCGCCCTCGTGGTGGTCGCGCTCGCCGGGCGCCTCGACGCCCGCGCCGCACGCCTGCAGAGCGCGCCGGCCCGCGTCGAGCGGCGGGCGCGCGAGCGGGAGCAGCAGAGACAGTCCGCCAGGTGGAACACGCCGGAACCCGTCGCGCTCGCGCTCGAGGCATCCGTCGCCGACCGCGGCTGGCAGGTGGCGCTCGACGTCGCGCCGGGCGACACCGTCGCGGTGGTCGGGCCGAACGGCGCGGGCAAGTCGACCCTGCTCGGGCTGCTGGCGGGTGGCCTGCGCGCCGACTCCGGGCGAGCGACCGTCGGCGGCACCGTGCTCTTCGACGGACGCGCCCACCTCGCGCCGCACCAGCGTCCGGTCGCGATCCTGCACCAGGACCCGCTGCTCTTCCCGCACCTCAGCGTGCTCGAGAACGTCGAGTTCGGCCCCCGGTCACGCGGGATGTCGCGGCTCGAGGCCCGGGCGGCCGCGTGCACCTGGCTCGCCGAGGCCGACGCGCTGGACCTGGCGGAACGGATGCCGCGCTCGCTCTCCGGCGGGCAGGCGCAGCGAGTCGCGGTCGCGCGGGCCCTCGCCGCCGAGCCCGGGGTGCTGCTGCTCGACGAGCCGCTGTCGAGCCTCGACGTCGCGGCCGCCCCTGGCATCCGGAGCATGCTCGCCCGCGTGCTCGCCGATCGCACCGCGGTGCTCGTGACCCACGACGTGTACGACGCGCACGTGCTGGCCGACCGCGTGGTCGTGCTGGATCGCGGTCACGTCGCCGAGGTGCGGCCGCCCGCCGAGCTGTTCGCCCGCCCGCGCACCCGCTTCGCCGCGCAGCTGGCCGGCCTCGAGCTGCTCGAGGGGCGGATGCACGACGGGGCCTTCGAGGTCGACGGTGTCGCGCTTCCGGTCGACGCGGCCGACGGCCCGGCGTGGGGTGCGCTCGCCCCCGACGCGGTGCGGCTCGAGGCAACCGACACCTCGGTCGACCTCGCGGTCACGCTCATCGAGCCGCGCGGCGACCACGTGCGCGTGCACCTCGGTCCGCTCGCCGCCGACGTGCGACCTGCGGATGCCGCGCGGCTCGCGGTCGGCGACGTCGTGCCGGTCACGGTGCCGGCGCAGGCGTTGACCGTCTACGGGCGGTAATCGTCGGGGCGTCGACGCAGGTCCGTCTCGGCCTGCGACGGCCGGATGCGCCCGTGCGGCGCCGCGAGCGCGGTGAGGAACACCTGCACGGCACGGGCCAGGACTCGTAGCGGCGCGAGCAGCGTCCTTCGGATCATCGGGGCCTCCTCGCGCCGACGCTAGTGAAGACGGAGGAGGACGATAATGCGCCGTCGCCATTGGTGTGCCTAACACAGTATCGTGAGCGACATGGACGACGACCTCCTCTCCGGGCACCTCCAGGAGCTGCGACGCGGCACGGTGGTCCTCGCGTGCCTCGCCCTGCTCCGCCGCCCCGGCTACGGCTACGCCCTGCTCGAGTCGCTCGATCAGGCGGGCTTCCCGGTGGAGGCCAACACCCTGTATCCCCTCCTCCGTCGCCTCGAGAAGCAGAAGCTGCTCGAGAGCGTCTGGAACACGGACGAGTCCCGTCCGCGCAAGTTCTACGTCACGAGCCCCGACGGGGAGCGCCTGCTACGTGCGCTGCTCGAGGACTGGAACTCCCTCACGACTGCCATCAGCACCCTTCGAGAAGGGAACGAGCAATGACCACCCTCACCGACCGCTACGTCTACGCCGCCCTGCGCGCGTTGCCCGAGCAGCAGCGCCCCGACATCGAGCGCGAGCTGCGGGGATCGATCGCCGACGCCGTCGACGCCCGCCTCGAGGCCGGCGAGCCGGAGGAGCAGGCCGAGCGCGCCGTGCTCACCGAGCTCGGCGACCCGGTGCGCCTCGCCGCCGAGTACGTCGACCGGCCGCTGTACCTCCTCGGGCCCGACGTGTTCCTCGACTGGTGGCGCCTGCTCAAGGTGCTGCTCGCGGTCGTGCTGCCGACCGTCGTCTTCGCCGTCGTGCTCGCCAACCTCATCGCGGGAACGCCCGCCGGCGGCATCGTGGGCACGGCGATCGGCATCGCGCTGTCGGTCGCCGTGCACCTCGTGTTCTGGACCACGCTGGTCTTCGCGCTCGTCGAGCGCACCGCCCCCGAGAAGCGCGGACTCGCGCCCTGGACGCTGGAGCGCCTGCCGCAAATGCCGACCGCCAAGGGGCGACTCGCCGACGTCATCGCGACGACCGTGTTCGCGGTCATCGCCGTCGGCGCTCTGGTCTGGCAGCAGTTCTCCTCGGTTTTCACGGATGACTCGGGCGCCCCGATCCCGCTCTTCGAGCCCGCGCTCTGGAGCTTCTGGCTGCCCTACTTCGCCGTGCTGATCCTCGCCGAGATCCCGATCGCGGTCGCCGCATGGTGCACCGGCCGCTACACGACGCGCCTCGCGTGGATCAACGTCGCGCAGAACGTGCTGTTCGCCGTGCCAGCCCTGTGGCTGCTCTTCACCGAGCGGCTGTTCGCCGCGGCGTTCTTCGAGGCGCTCGGGCAGCCGGGCCTCGACGACGCGCGCAGTCCGCTGGTCGCGGTGATCACGGCGGTCACGCTCGGCATCGTGGTCTGGGATTGTGTCGACGGGTTCCTCAAGGTGCGCCGCACCGGTCCCGTCCGCGCGGAGGCCGTCTGACGATGCGATCGGTACAAGCAACTCAGGGAGACGAACGATGAAGGCCCTGCTCTACGAGACCTTCGGTGGACCGATCGGCGTCGCGGACGTGGCGGCGCCGGCCGTGCCGCCGGGCGGCGCCGTCGTCCGCGTCGCAGCCTCCGGGCTCTGCCGCAGCGACTGGCACGCCTGGGTCGGTCACGACGACACCGTCGCGCTGCCGCACGTGCCGGGACACGAGTTCGTCGGCACGGTGGAGGCGGTCGGCGCCGGAGTGCAGCGGTGGAGGGTGGGCGATCGCGTCACGGCGCCGTTCGTCAACGGCTGCGGCGAGTGCGTCTGGTGCCGCTCCGGGCAGGCGCAGGTGTGCCCGAACCAGACGCAGCCGGGCTTCACCCACTGGGGCTCGCACGCGGAACTCGTCGCCGTTCGCGCCGCCGATCTCAACCTCGTCGCCGTGCCGGACGCTCTCGACGACGCCTCGGCGGCGAGCCTCGGCTGCCGTTTCGCGACCTCCTATCGAGCGGTCGCCGAGCGCGCCCGTGTGGAGGCGGGGGAGTGGGTCGCGGTCTTCGGCGCCGGTGGCGTCGGTCTCAGCGCGATCATGATCGCCGCGGCCCGGGGCGGCCGCCCGATCGCCGTCGACCGGTCGCCCGCGGCCCTCGAGCTCGCGCTGCGGCTCGGCGCCGAGCACGCGGTGCTCGCCGAGGACGACATCTCCGCGCGCATCGCCGACCTGACCGGAGGCGGGGCGCACGTGAGCATCGACGCGGTCGGTGCTGCCGCCACCGCCGCACAGGGCGTGCGGTCGCTCCGCAGGCGCGGACGCCACGTGCAGATCGGGTTGCTCGCCGAGGGCATGACCGCCCTGCCGCTCGACCGGGTGATCGCCTGGGAGCTCGACGTGCTCGGCAGCCACGGCATGGCCGCGGCGGACTACCCGTCGATGCTCGGGCTAGTGGCATCCGGGGCCCTGCGTCCGCAGGAGCTGCTCACCGGAACGGTCGGGCTCGCCGAGGCCGCCGAGCTGCTGCCGCAGGCCGGCACCGCCTCGCCGACCGGCATCACGGTGCTCGACCCGCGGCGGTGACGGTGGCCCGGGCCGTTTCGGCAGGTCCCGGGCAGAACTGCTCAGGACCTGCAGAAGGGGTCCGGATGACGCGGGCGTGCGAGGGTCTCGATACGCCCGCTGCGCGGGCTACTCCGCCGCCGGAAGGGCTGGCTCAGCCGACCTCGATGGGCGCGCCGCTCGCGCCGGTGACCTCGCCGTCGGCGTTCACCGCGATGGTGACGACGGCCTCGCCGAAGCGGAGTCCTCGCACGGTGAGCGCGCCGAGCGCCGTGGCCCCGGCGGGCGCGACGTGGAGCACGCCGCCCGGGGCATCCGGGGTCAAGCCGAGCGCGCTCGCGAGCACGCTCACGGCCGCCGCGGCCGACCACGCCTGCGGGCGGCAGGCGGCAGGGTAGGGCACGGGGCGGCTGAGTTCCGAGGCGGGGTCGCCCGAGTGCAACTCGGGCATGCGGTAGTCGAAGCCGGATGCCGCGGCGAGCAGCCCCTGCATCAGCACGCCCGCCTCCTCGACGAAGCCGTCGCGCGCGAGGCCCGCGATCGCGATCGCGGTGTCGTGGGTCCAGACGCTGCCGCCGTGGTAGCCGAGCGGCCAGTACCCGGCCGAGTCGGTGGACATGGTGCGCAGCCCGTAGCCCGACGACAGCTCGGGCGAGACGAGCCGCCGCGCGACGAGGGCGGCCTGGCGCTCGTCGAGCAGGCCCGTGCCGAGCAGATGACCGAGATTCGAGGTGACGGTGTCGACGGGGCGCTTGTCGCGGTCGAGCGCGATCGCGGGGTAGGCGCCGCCCTCGGCATCCACCCAGAACGTCTCGTGGAACCGCTCGCGCAGCCGCGCCGCCCACTGCCGCCACTCGGTGCCGTCGGCGAAGTCGAACGCCTCGAGCAGCTCGGCGCCATGCATCGCGGCCTCGTAGGCGTACGCCTGCACCTCGCACAGCGCGATCGGGCCGTCGGCGAGCGTGCCGTCGCGCCACTGCACGCTGTCGCCGGAGTCCTTCCAACCCTGGTTCGAGAGACCGTGGCCCGTCTCGTCGACGTACTCGAGGAGTCCGTCGCCGTCGCTGTCGCCGTAGTCGCGCATCCAGTCGAGCGCGGCGACGAGGGAGGGCAGCAGTGCGCGCACGTCCTCGTCGGGGAGGCCCCACTTCCACGCGTCGTACAGCAGCCCGATCCACAGGGCGGTCGCGTCGACGGTGCCGTAGTAGAGCGGCGGCAGGGCGACGCCCTCACCCGGGATCTCGAGCGTCTCGCGGCGCAGTTCGTGCATGATCTTGCCCGGCTGCTCGGCGCTCGCCGGGGTGTGCTCCTCGCCCTGCAGCCCGGCGAGCACGCGCAGGGTGCCGGCGGCGAGCTCGGTGCCAAGGGGCAGCAGGAAGCGCGCGGCCCAGATCGAGTCGCGGCCGAAGAGGGTGAAGAACCAGGGCGCGCCCGCCGCGAGGAACACCGAGTCGGGGTCCTTCGTCGTGGTGAGGCGCAGCGACTCGAGATCGTCGAGCGCCTGCGAGACCCAGCGGCCGAGACGGTCGTCGCCCGCCGCGATCACGGGCACGCTCCACGGCACGTCGGTCTCGACGCCGGCGACCACGGCGTCCGCGTCGGTCGCTCGGAGTGACCAGGTGACGGATGCCTCGGAGCGCGGCGCCACGGTCAGGTCCCAGGTCAGGGTGATGCGCGTGCCGTCGAGGTCGACGGTCGCGCCCGGAGCGGAGAGCGTCGCCGTGACCGCGCCGTCGGCCCACGTGGCATCCGTCTGCTCCTCGCCGGCGACGACCTGCACGTCGGCGGGAGCGCCGAGTCCGGCCTTGATGTCGTCCATACCGGTCGCATCGGCGACGAGTTCCACGCGCACCGCGGTCGCGAGCTCGCGGCCGAGCCGGCTCGTCAGGGTGAAGGTGGTGTCGACGCCGCTCGTGTGCACGCGACGGGTCAGCCGGGAGCGGACGTCGGGGTCGGCGCCGTGGTCGTCGAGGCCGCGGTGCAGGGCGGTGAAGTGCACGGCGCTGGCGCCCTCGGGGGCGGTGGCGATGTGCTCGCCGGGGTCGCCCCCGACCGTGACGGACTCCTCGCGCACGAGCCGCACGTCGCCGAGGTACGCGCCCGAGATGGGGGTCGTGCCGATGGCGCCCCGCTCGTCGGACCAGACCTGCGACGGGGCGCGGAGCACCACGATCCCGTCGTGCAGCAGCGGTTGCAGTCGTGTCGTCGACACCTGTTCGACCATCCCGGTGGAGCTCCCTGCGCTCGTCGGCGGGGCCGGCCTCGTTGACAGACCCTCGTACCCGAGCAAATATAGTGACCACGATTTGAACGATCAAAGTTCTTCGGATCGGCTTGCGAGGAGGCGGGCATGGGAGTACAGCCCACGGTGGCGGACGTCGCCCGCGTCGCCGGAGTCTCGCGACAGACCGTGTCCAACGTGCTCAACAGCCCCTCGATCGTGCGGGAGGGCACGCGGGAGCGGGTCGAGCAGGCGATCCGTGAGTTGGGGTACCGCCCCCACGCATCCGCCCGGCGACTGCGGACCCGTCGCTCGTCCACGATCGGCATCCGGCTCGACGCGATGGCCGCAGGGATCTCGGGTTCCATCCACGACCGGTTCCTGCACGCCCTCACCGCGCAGGCCGCCGAGCGGTCGATGCGGGTGCTGCTCTTCACCGCGCAGGATCCCGAGGACGAGATCGAGCAGATCCGGCGGCTGAACGACGCCGCCGACGTCGACGCGTTCGTGCTGACCTCGACCTTCCACGGCGACCCGCGCACCGAATGGCTCATCGACAACGAGGTGCCGTTCGTCACGTTCGGGCGCCCCTGGGGTGTCGACGACATCAACGATCCGCGCCACCACTGGGTCGACGTGGACGGGCGCGCGGGCGTGCGCGCGGCGACTGAACATCTCCTCGCGCAGGGACGCCGCCGCGTCGCGTTCCTCGGCTGGCCCGCCGGTTCCGGCACGGGCGACGACCGCCGCCGCGGCTGGGAGGACGCGATGCGTCCCGTCGTCGGCGAGCATGCGCTCCAGGAACTCGTCGTCACGAGTGAGGACGGCGCCCCGCTCGCCCGCCACGCCGTCGTCGACGCGTTCGGCCCCGTGCTCGAGGTCGACGCCGTCGTGTGCGCGAGCGACTCCCTCGCGCTCGGCGCCCTGCTCGGACTCGCGTCCGTCGGGCACCGCGAGGTGCCGGTCATCGGCTTCGACGACACCCCGGTCGCGGATGCCGTCGGCTTCTCCAGTGTCGAGCAGCAGCTCGACCGCGTCGCTGCCGGCGTGCTCGAGCTCCTGCTGGGCGAGACCGGCGACTCCGTCGTGCGCGGCGCCGACTCCGCGCATCGGCTCGTGACCCCGCGCCTCGTGGTCCGTGAGACGAGGCCGCTTCTCCATCCAGACCCCGGTCCGGCGTCGCTGCCGGGCAGGCACCAGGAAACGGGCTCGCGCCCATGAAAGGAAATGCAATGAAGCAGCAGAAGACGGCGGTGCGGGTCGCATCGCTGGCGGTGGCCTCCGGGCTCGCCGTCGCGCTCGCCGGGTGTTCCGGCTCCGGTGGTGGCTCCGGCGACGAGGGCCTCACGATGCTCATCGGGTCCTCCGGCGACGCCGAGACGCAGGCCGTGCAGTCCGCGGTCGACGCCTGGAGCGAGGAGAGCGGAGTCGACGTCGAGGTCGTCGCGGCGAGCGACCTCACCCAGCAGCTCGGCCAGGGCTTCTCGGGCAACAACCCGCCCGACATCTTCTACATGAGCTGGGACCAGTTCCAGACCTACGCCTCGAACCAGTACCTCGAGCCCTACGCGTCCGACCTGGCGAACTCGGGGGACTTCCTCCCCACGTTGACGGAGACGTTCACGTTCGAGGACGAGTTCTACTGCGCGCCGAAGGATTTCTCGACCCTCGGCCTCGTCATCAACACCGACCTGTGGGCGGCCGCGGGGCTGACGGACGCCGACATCCCGACCGACTGGGCGTCGCTGCAGAACGCCGCGCAGCGCCTGACCGACAGCGGCGTCACCGGCCTCTCGTTCGGCGCCGAGTACGCCCGCATCGGTCTCTTCATGAACCAGGCCGGCGGCTCGATAGTCAGCGAGGACGGCACCGAGGTCACGGCGGACAGCCCCGAGAACGTTGAGGGGCTCGAGTACGTGCAGGGCCTCCTCGAAGCCGGCGTGCTGCAGTTCCCGGCCGACCTCGGCGCCGGCTGGGCCGGCGAGGCCTTCGGCACCGGAACGGCAGGCATGGTGATCGAGGGCCCGTGGATCAACGGCGCGCTCGAGGCGGACTACCCCGACGTGAACTACCAGGTCGTCGAGCTCCCGGCCGGCCCTGGCGGGCAGTCGACCTACAGCTTCAGCAACTGCTGGGGTATCCCGGCGGGCTCGGAGAACCTCGAGGACACGACGGGCCTCGTCGAGTTCCTGACGAGCGACGAGCAGCAGCTCGCCTTCGCCGACGCCTTCGGTGTCATCCCGTCGACCGAGGCGGCCTCGCAGGAGTACGCGACCACCTACCCGGAGAACCAGGCCTTCGTGGCGGGTGCCGAGTACGCCGAGAGCCCCGTCGCCTTCGCCGGCGCGGCCGACGTGATCGCCGACTTCAACGCGTCGCTCGAGTCGCTCGACTCCGCGGATCCGCAGGCCCTCCTGTCCGACCTGCAGTCGAACCTCGAGGCGGCGCTCGAGGAGAGCCGGGGCTGACGCCCGACCCGGCGGTCGGGTAGCGCGGCATGGAGGATCGAAACCTCGCTCACTTCGTGAGGCTCTCGATCCGTCGACCGCCTACTCGACCGCCGACACCCACCAGAAAGGAGGGCGCCAGTTGGCCAAGCGCTCAGGCATCCGCCGCAACGAGGCGGTGTCCGGATGGCTCTTCACGCTGCCGTCCATCGTCATCATCGGCGTCTTCCTCGCCCTGCCGATCCTGCTCGCCCTGTGGGTGAGCTTCACGAACTGGAACGGACTCGGATCGCCCATCGGCGGTCGCGCCCAGTTCGTCGGTGCCGAGAACTACGCCGACGTGCTCACCGAGGACGGCCTCGCACGCGAGGACTTCGGCACCAGCCTCCGCAACAACATCTACTACGTGCTGCTCGTCGTGCCACTGCAGACGGCGCTCGCCCTGTTCCTCGCGGTGCAGGTCAACCGGCGAGTGCTCAAGGGGCGCGGCTTCTTCCGCACCGCGTTCTACTTCCCGTCGGTGACGAGCTCCATCGCGATCACCGTGGTCTTCCTCTTCCTCTTCAGCGCCTCGGGTGCGGTCAATCAGCTGCTCTCGGTGCTCTCGATCGACGGCCCGAACTGGTTCAACGACCCGAGCGGTGTCATCCACAACCTCCTGGGTGCGGTCGGCGTCACCTCCGCCCCCGCGTTCCTCGCCGGCGAGGGTCCGCTCGGCCTCACCTGGTGGAGCTGGCTGAGCGGCCCGTCGGTCGCGATGGTCACGCTCATCGTGCTCGCGATCTTCACGACGTCGGGCACGTTCATGCTGCTGTTCCTCGCCGCGCTGCAGAACATCGGCGAGGAGATCGACGAGGCCGCCGAGATCGACGGGGCGGGCGTCTTCCGCAAGTTCTTCTCGGTGACGCTGCCGATGCTGAAGCCGACGCTGTTCACCGTGCTGACGCTCGGCCTCATCGGCACCTGGCAGGTCTTCGACCAGATCTACCTGACCGGCGCCGGCGCCCCTGGCAAGACGCTGCTCACCCCCGCCTTCCTCGCCTACGACACGTCGTTCGAGGACCTGCGCTGGGGACGAGGCGCCGCGATCGCGTTCATCCTGTTCGCGATCATCGTCGCGCTGACGCTGCTGCAGCGCTGGATCCTGCGCGACCGCGACACCGAGAAGCGCCGCGACCGCAGGCGCATCAACCCGAGCGACGACCAACGGCAGAACGAGGCCGCGCTCGCGCAGGGCACGATCCGGCTCGAGGCCGGGGCCGGACGGAGGGACTGACATGACCGCGATCGCGGAGAAGCCGACCACGACCGAGCCGCGCGGGCACGACGGCCGCGTCATCACGCCGCGCAAGCGCCGCCCGAGCGCGCGGCTGCTGACCGGCGCGACCCTGAGCTACCTGATGCTCGTCGCCCTCGCGCTGATCTACATCTACCCCTTCCTCATCTCGATCGCGTCGAGCTTCAAGACGGATGCCGAGGCGACCCAGAACGCGCTCGCGCTGCTGCCCGGCACGGTGACGTTCGCCGCGTACGACCGGCTGTTCAACGACACCGACATCGCTCGGTGGGCGGGCAACTCGGTGCTCATCACGGTGTTCGTCACGATCGGCCGCATGTTCTTCGACTCGCTGGCGGGCTACGCGCTGTCGCGGTTGAAGTTCCGCGGGCGGACGCTGCTGTTCGCCGCGTTCCTCGCCGTGCTGAGCGTGCCCAACGTCGTGCTGCTCATCCCGCGGTTCCTGATCCTGCAGCAGCTCGGCATGTACGACAGCTACGCCGGCATGATCGTGCCGCTGCTGTCGACCGCCGCGGGCATCTTCATCATGAAGCAGTTCTTCGACTCGATCCCGGTGAGCGTCGAGGAGGCGGCACGCATCGACGGCGCCGGCGTCTTCCGAACGTTCTGGACCATCGTGCTCCCCATGGCCCGGCCCGCTCTCGTGACGCTGTTCATCCTCAGCTTCCAAGGCTCGTGGAACGAGTTCGCGCACTTCGTCGTGTCACGGCAGAGCAGCGAGCTCAACACCCTGACGACGGGGGTCGCCTCGCTCGTCTCGGGGCAGCTCGGCGAAGGCAACCAGTACCCGCTGCAGCTCGCGGCCGCCGTGCTCATGACCATCCCGGTCGCAATCCTGTTCTTCATCTTCCAGCGCCGGATCATGAACACGACCGCGGGAGCCGAGAAGGGCTGACGGATGACTGGAGCGCGGTGCCCCTCGAGGCCCCGCGGCGGTCGTGGTGCCGGGCTAGCGCGATCGGCAGTGTTCCGGCCAGGCATCCGAAATCCGCATGCTGCTCGTCTTTGGCCAGCGCGGCGGGGCGGGGGTCGAGTACCGTATCGGGTCCGCATCTTCGGCCCCCGTTCGAGGGCCATCGACGCCAGGAAGCCAGTCCCGATGTTCAAGTCCCCTCTTCTCCGCGCGCGCCTGCTCGCCGCGGCCGTCGCCCTCGCCGGCGTGATCGCCGGCCTCGCCGCTGCCGAGCCCGCGTACGCGAAGGCCGCCGTGAGCGCCCCGTCCGCAAGCACCGCGGTCGACGGCATCCGCTAGTCGCTAGCGCTGCTTCGGCGCTGCGCTGCCGCGGAGCCCGCTCGCGTGCCATGGGCGTCCCTTCAACAGGACAAGCCCGGCGACACGCCGCCCGAGCGCGCGGAGACTCGGCGCGTCGCGGCATCTGTCCTGCCGAGAGAACCGGCCGGGCACTGCGGCCTCTGTAGGAGCCCCGTACCGACACGCCGCACCCCGCCACCGGTCGCGCGGCGCGTCGCGGCGCCCGTCCTACAGACGCCGCAACCAGCGGGTCACGCGCGCCTCACACCAGCGCCGACGCCACCACGAACCCGGCCCCCGCGAGCCCGATCCCGAGCACGAGGTTCGCGGCGACGGATGCCACGGCGACCCGCCACCGCCCCTCGAGCGCGAGTTCCACGGTCTCGAGACTGAACGTGCTGAACGTCGTGAGGCCGCCGGCGAGCCCGGTCACGAGCACGAGCCGCAGGTCGGCGGGTGCGATCGCGACGACGGCGCCCGCGAGCGCGCTGCCGACGGCATTCACGGCGAGCACGCCCCACGGCGCCGGCAGCGCGACGGTCACCAGTTGACGCAGCACCGCGCCGAGCGCGGCCGCGACGACGGTGACGAGCGCGATCATGCGGCGTCCGCTGGGGGAGTGAGCGCCCGCCCGAGCGCGAGCCCGCCAAGCGCGGCCGCGAAACCGAGCACGAGCGTCGCGACGATGTAGGTCACCGCGGCCGCGAGCGGCAGCGTGATCGCCGACACCGCGACCGCGGAGAACGTCGTGAACGCGCCGAGCAGCCCAGGACCGACGCCGAGCCGCACGAGCCGCGGCGCCACGGGCCACAGCCACGCCGCGAGCAGCGCGAGCACGAGCGAGCCGAGCGTGTTGATCGCGAGCGTGCCCCACGGGAACGCGCCGGGCGGCACGGTCGAGTCGACCGCCAGACGCACCGCGCCCCCGGCGAGTCCGCCGAGGGCGACCGCGCCGAGGTCGGCCGCGCGGCTCACAGGCCGTGCGGTCCCTGCCCCGTGAGGGCGTCGCGCTTCTCCGGCCGTCCGGGGGTCGCGTTGAGGTCGCGCGGGCGCCCGTCGAGCGGGATGTGCGCTCGCTTCAGCGGAGGACGCAGGGGCTCGCCGCGACGGTCCTGGCCGGGCAGCGGCCGCGACGTGCGCGTGTAGAGCGCGCGCGACGAGTCGAGCAGCCACGGCACGACCGCGACGGTGACGCCCGGGCACAGCATGAGGCGGTTGCGGATGCGGCGGGCGCGGTGGTTGTGCAGCAGCTCCTCCCACCAGTGGCCGACGATGTACTCCGGCGTGTAGACGGTGACGACCTCGGGGCCGACCTCCTCGCGCCGCTGCTTGATGTGGTAGATCAGCGGCGTCGCGATCTCGCGGTACGGCGAGGGCACGACCGTGAGCGGCACCTCGATGTTCTGCTTCTCCCACTCGGCGAGCAGCTTCTGCGTCGCGGCGTCGTCGGTGGAGACGTGCACGGCCTCGAGCGACGCGTGCCGCGCGGCGATCGCGTAGTCGAGGGCCTTGAGCACGGGCTTCTGCATGCGCCCGACGAGCACGATGCCGTGGTCGCCGGCCGAGCCGAACTCGGTCACGTCGTCGACCGCGATGTCGCGCTCGACCTTGCCGTAGTAGCGGTTGATGCGCAGCATCACCCAGAACAGCACCGGCATGATCGCGAAGACGAGCCACGCGCCGTGCGTGAACTTGGTGATAGTCACGACCACGAGCACGACGCCGGTGAGGGTCGCACCGACCGCGTTGATCGACAGCGACCGCACGACGGTCTGCCGGTCGGTGCAGCCCTCGCGCAGCATCCGGAGCCAGTGGCGCACCATGCCGATCTGGCCGAGGGTGAAGCTCACGAAGACGCCGATGATGTAGAGCTGGATCAGCCCGGTGACGCTCGCCTGGTAGACGAGCAGGATGACGGATGCCGCGAGCGCGAGCACGATGACGCCGTTGGAGTACACGAGGCGGTCGCCGCGGGTGAGCAGCGACTTGGGTGCGTAGCTGTCCTTCGCGAGCACCGAGCCGAGCAGCGGGAAGCCGTTGAAGGCGGTGTTCGCGGCGAGGAGCAGCACCGCGGCGGTCGCGGCCTGGATGACGAAGAACGGCAGGCTGCCCGCGCCGAACGTGGCGGCGGCGAGCTGCGCCATGACGCTGAGCTGCGGCTCGGTCGCGCACTCGGCCCAGCCGACGAGGTCGCAGGGGGCCTCGGCGTAGTGCACGCGGGCGATGAGCGCGAGCGCGGTGACGCCGACGAACAGGGTGATCGCGATGCCGCCCATGAGCACGAGCGTGCGCTGGGCGTTGCGCACCTTCGGCATCCGGAACGCGGGCACGCCGTTGCTGATCGCCTCGACGCCGGTGAGCGCGGAACATCCGCTCGCGAAGGCGCGGAGGAGCAGGAGCACGAAGGCGGCCTGCGAGAGCTCGTGCGCTTCGACGGTGTACTGCGAGCTCTCGGCGATCGGGGCGTCGCCGGCGAGCGTGCGGGCGAGGCCGACGACGACCATGACGAGCACGCTGCCGATGAAGAGGTAGGTCGGCACGGCGAACGCCTTGCTCGACTCGGAGACGCCGCGGAGGTTCACGGCGGCGAGCACGATGACGAAGCCGATGGCGATCTCGACGCGGGCCGGGTTGAGTTCCGGGAACGCGGAGATGATGTTGTCGACGCCCGACGCGACCGACACGGCCACGGTCAGCACGTAGTCGACGAGCAGGGCGGATGCCACGACGAGCCCGGCCTTCTCGCCGAGGTTGCGGTGCGCCACCTCGTAGTCGCCGCCGCCGGACGGGTAGGCCTTGATCAGCTGGCGGTACGACGCGACGACGACGACGAGCAGCACGACGACGGCCGCCGCCACCCACGGCGCGAACGACAGGAACGCGAGCCCTCCGAGCGTCAGGATCAGCAGCAGCTCCTGCGGCGCGTACGCCACGGAGGAGAGCGGGTCACTGGCGAAGATCGGGAGAGCGAATCTCTTCCGGAGAAGTTGCCCCTCGAGCTTGTCGGACGGGAGAGGTTCTCCGAGCAGCCACCGTTTCGGCGACCGACCCTCAATAGTCACGAGCGGCGACTATACGCCGATTGACAACGGAATCAAGGACGAAAGTCCTGGTCGGAAGTCCGGTTTCGCCCGAGGCTCAAACCGGACTCCCGACTCCTGGTCAGTCCTTCGTAGGAGCGCTCTCCCGATGCTCGCCGGTCGCGGCGGCGGGCGCCTGACGGTTCGCGCGCTGCTCGGCCTCGAGCGCTTCGGCCTCCTCGCCGCCGACCGCCTCGCCGCGGGCGATCATGCCCGCGACATCCGACAGCGGGATCTGCTTGAGGAAGAGCGACAGCAGGAACGCGGCCGCGAGGAACGGCAGCAGGTACCAGAACACGGGGGCGAGCGCGTCGGCGTACGCGGCGACGATGTCGGTGCGCAGCGCCTCGGGCAGGGCATTGAGGGTGGCCGGGTCGAGCGTGGCGGTGGACTGCGCGGCATCCGCCTGCGAGAAGCCCGCGCCGGAGAACGCGCCGTTGAGGTTGTCGGAGAGCCGGCTCGTGAAGATCGCGCCGAACACCGCGATGCCGAGCGAGGCGCCCACCTCGCGGAAGTAGTTGTTCGTGCTCGTCGCGGTGCCGACGTCCTTCGGGTCGACGGCGTTCTGCACGACCAGCACGACGACCTGCATGATCAGGCCGAGGCCCGAGCCGAAGAGCAGCAGGTAGACGCAGATGAGCCAGATCGGGGTCTCGGCCGAGAGCTGCGTCATGAAGACCATCGCGACGGCGGTGACGAGGGTGCCGGCGATGGGGAACAGCTTGTACTTGCCGGTGCGGCTGATCGCGATACCGGACGCGATCGAGGTGCCCATCACGCCGACCATCATCGGCAGCATCAGCAGGCCGGACTCCGCGGCAGAGGTGCCCGACGCCATCTGCAGGAACGTCGGCACGAAGCCGATGGCCGCGAACATGCCGAGGCCCAGCGCGAAGCCGATAGCGGTGGCGTTGACGAAGACCGCGTTGCGGAAGAAGCCGAGCGGGATGATCGGGTCCTCGGCGCGGGCCTCGACGAGCACGAAGACGATCGCGGCGGCGAGGAAGCCCGCGCCCCACATCCACGTCTCGAGCGCGCCCCAGCCGTGGTCGGAGTCGCCGCCGAAGTCGCTGAAGAAGACGAGGCACGTCGTGGCGATCGAGAGCAGCACGACCCCGGCGACGTCGATGCGCTTCGTCGCGCGCTTGTTGGGCAGCGTGAGCGCGAACCAGGCGATCGTGAAGGCGGCGATGCCGACGGGGATGTTGATGTAGAACGCCCACTGCCAGGTGAGGTGGTCGACGAAGAAACCGCCGAGCAGCGGGCCGCCGACGGCCGACAGGCCGAAGATCGCGCCGAGCGGGCCGAGGTACTTGCCGCGCTCGTTCGCGGGCACGATGTCGGCGATGATCGCCTGCGAGAGGATCATGAGCCCGCCGCCGCCGAGGCCCTGGGCCGCGCGGAACACCACGAACGACCAGAAGTCGCCGGCGAAGGCGCAGCCGATGGAGGCGAGCGTGAAGAGGGCGATCGCGATCAGGAACAGGTTGCGTCGCCCGAGCACGTCACCGAACTTGCCGTAGATCGGCATCACGATCGTGGTCGCGAGCAGGTAGGCCGTCGTGATCCACGCCTGGTGCTCGACTCCGCCGAGCTCGCCGACGATCGTCGGCATGGCCGTGGAGACGATCGTCTGGTCGAGGCTCGAGAGCAGCATGCCCGAGATCAGGGCGGAGAAGATGATCCAGATCCTGCGCTTGGTGAGCAGCAGCTGGGGCGGCGCCGAGGCGGTCGCGGTCATGCGGAGTGTCCTTCGTGGGTGGGGAGGAAGAGGGAGCGGGCGAGCTCGGCGTTGGCGTGCACGAGCTCCTCGAAGGAGCGCTCCTCGTCGGGGCGCAGGAACTGCTGCATCGAGCGGTGCAGCAGGATGCCGCCGAACTGCACCGCAAGGGCGGGGCGCGGGTCGTCGGGCGGCAACTGCTCGACCTCGGCGATCGCCTCGGTGAGCTTGCGCTCGCCCTCACGGTTGACCTCGAGCATCGTCGCGAGGAGCTTCGGCTCGTCCTCGAGCAGGCTCATCAGCTCGAGCGCCTCGTCGCGCCGCCCCTCGACCTCGTGGAAGTGGTCGATCGCCACCTGCGCCATCCGGTCGACGAGCGGCCGGGAGCGGTCGCGCTTCAGCGACTCGAAGACGATCTCGTCGTCCTCATCGTCGTGCGAGCGCCCGATGACGGCGTGCTCCTTGGTCGCGAAGTAGTTGAAGAAGGTGCGCCTCGCGATGCCGACCTCGGCGCACAGCTCGTCGATCGTGAAGCCGCTGAGGCCGACCTCCCTAGTCAGGTCGCGGGCTCGGGCGATGAGGTCGGCGCGGGTGCGCTCCTTACGCCGCTCGCGGAGCCCTGGTGTTGCACTCGGCGTCACGAGTGCAATTATGCACCCTTGCCGCGCCGTGCATCCAGACGTTTCACACGCCACCCGTGTCAGATCGAACAATGACCGATCGTCAGCTCTCCGTTGTCCTGTTCGACATCGACGGCACGCTCGTCGACTCCAACTACCTGCACGTCGACGCGTGGCACCAGGCCTTCGCCGACCTCGGCGTCCACGTGCAGGCCGCGCACGTGCATGCCGCGATCGGACTCGACTCGACCAAGCTGCTCGAGCGACTGCTGCAGGAGCGCGCGGAGGAGCTCGGCGACCGGGCGAAGGAGCTGCACAGCGAGTACTACGAGAAGCACGCCAACCGGCTGCACCGCTTCGACAAG
Source organism: Desertivibrio insolitus (assembly GCF_017355965.1). GTDB lineage: Bacteria > Actinomycetota > Actinomycetes > Actinomycetales > Microbacteriaceae > JAFIQW01. The sequence goes on along the minus strand of NZ_JAFIQW010000003.1, from coordinate 59,194 downwards.
GTGACCGAGCTGTTCACGGCGCTGCGCGAGCGCGGGCTGCGGGTGGTGCTCGCGAGCTCGGCGCCGCAGGAGGAGCTCGAGCTGCTGCTGAAGGCGATCGACGCCGACGAGCTCATCGAGGCGGCGACCTCGTCGAGCGACGTCGAGACCGCGAAGCCGGAGCCCGACGTCATCCAGGCCGCCCTGCAGAAGGTCGGCGCCGACGCGGCCGAGGCGATCATGGTCGGCGACGCCCGCTGGGACGTCGAGGCCGCTCGCAACGCCGGTGTCGACACGATCGGCGTGCTCACCGGCGGTCGGGGCGTGGGCGAGCTGACGGATGCAGGAGCGCTCGCCGTCTACGCCGACCCGGCCGACCTCCTCGAGCACCTCGACGAGAGCCCGATCGCGGAGCGCCTGCGCGGCTAGCGCCCGCGCGGCGACGAGCGCCTGCCGCGGCTACCGCTCGGCGCGCACCGCCCAGGTCGAGACCACGACCGAGACGGTGACGTCCACGGGAAGGGTGAGCGCGGCGACGCGCTCGGTCACCTGGTCGGCCGTCACGTGGTGCGCGCTCGGCCCCATCCGCACCTCGCGCGAGACGTCAGGCTCGTCCATGGACACGGTGTACTCGAGGGACCGCTCGCTCAGTCGCTCGAACGCGGCGAGCGAGGCGGCGAGCCGCTCCTCCTTCTGCGGGTCGACGTCGAGCAGGCCGAGCGGTCCGCGCAGCTCCGTGAGGTGGCGCGGCGTCGGCGTCACGACGACGAGCACCCCGTCCGGCGCGAGGATGCGCGCGAGCTCGGCCCCGTTACGCGGCCCGAAGACGCTGAGCGCCGCGCTCGCGGCACCGCTCAGCACGGGGAGCGGGCGCCAGGCGTCGGCGGTCGCCGCGGCGGCGCGCTCGTGGGCGCGAGCGGCGCGGCGGGCGGCGTAGGGGGAGAGGTCGAGACCGAGGCCGACGAGCCGCGGATGCCGCTCGAGCACCCGGCCGAGGTAGTACCCCGTGCCGCCGGCGACGTCGACCACGAGCCCGTCTGTGTCGGGCACCGCATCGGCGAGCGCGTCCGCGATCGCGGCGTAGTGGCCGGAGCCGAGGAAGTCGGCGCGCGCCGCGACCATCTCGGCGGTGTCGGCGGAGGTCGCCGTCCTGCCGCCCGCGACGAGCGACGCGTAGCCCTGCTTCGCGAGGTCGTGCGTGTGGCCGCGCTCGCAGACGAGGGAGCGCTCGCGCTGCGTCATCCGCTCGCCGCACACCGGGCAGGCGAGGGCGGCGACGACGGCGGGAAGCATGACGCGACCCTACCGACCCCCGCTTATCGGGCTTGACCTTGACGTTGCGTCAACCTCTACCGTCGTCGCTGAAAGAGGGAGATGGCATGGACTGGTCGATCCAGGAGGTCGCGCGGCTCGCGGGCACGACGTCGCGCACGCTGCGGCACTACGACGACATCGGGCTGCTCGCCCCCTCGCGGATCGGCGGCAACGGCTACCGCTACTACGACGCGACCGCGCTCGCCGCGCTGCAGCGGATCCTGCTGCTGCGGGAGCTCGGGCTCGGCCTGCCCGCCATCGCGGAGGTGCTCGAGGGCGAGCGCGACGACGCCGCGGCCCTGCGGCTGCACCTGACCTGGCTCGGTCGCGAGAAGGACCGGCTCGACCGGCAGATCGCGAGCGTGCGGAGAACCCTCGAGGCACTGGAGGGAGGTGAGGAACCCATGGCAGAGGAGATGTTCGACGGCTTCGACCACCGCCGGCACAAGGACGAGGTGGTCGAGCGCTGGGGGCAGGATGCGTGGACCGCGAGCGACCGCTGGTACTCGAGCCTGTCCGAGGACGAGAAGCGCGGCTTCATGGCGAGCCAGCAGGCGATCCAGCGCGACTTCGCCGCGGCGCACGCGGCGGGCGAGCGGCCCGACGGCGACGTCGCGCAGGCGATCGCCGCGCGCCATCACGAGTGGGTCGGCATCGGCTGGGGCGGCAAGCCCGTCGATGCGGACGCGTTCATCGGGCTCGGCGACATGTACGTCGCCGACCCGCGCTTCGGCCGCAACTACGGCGAGCCGGGCGACGGCGGCGTCGAGTTCGTGCGTGACGCGATGCGCACGTACGCGGAGCGGAACCTGCGGTAGCCGTTCGGCGGTCGAGTATGCGGCTGTTTCCGCCTACTCGACCGCCGTTCGCGGGTCAGAGGTACCGCACGGGCACCGCGCGGTAGCCGTCGCGGGCCAGGTCGCCGACGGTCGTCAGCGCACCCCAGAGGGAGAGCACCGCGAGCGCGAGCAGGAAGCCGGTCATGATCGCCTCCCTTCGAGAGCGGGAGCGGGCGCGCCGTGAGCGGATGCCGCGGCGCCGGGAGTCAGGAACCAGGGGAGTGTCAGCTGCAGCAGCGGCCCCACGAGCAGTGCGAACGCGAGGGTGCCGATGCCGACGGTGCCGCCGAGCAGCCAGCCGATGGAGAGCACGGTGAGCTCGATCACGGCGCGCACGCGGCCGATGCGGAAGCCCCAGCGGCCGTTGATCGCGGTCATCAGGCCGTCGCGGGGGCCGGGGCCGAAGCCGGCGCCGATGTAGAGGCCGGTGGCGATGACGAGCAGTCCGAGTCCCGACGCGAAGAGCAGGGCCTGCGCCCAGAGCTCGGTCGGGGCGGGGATGAACGGCATCGCGACATCCGCCGCCGGCCCGACGAGGAGGACGTTGAGCAGCGTGCCGACGCCCGGCTTCTGCAGCGGCAGCCAGGCGAGCAGCACGACGGCGCCGATGAGCAGGGTGACGAGGCCGAAGCTCAGCCCGGTGTGGGCGGAGACGCCCTGGCTGAGGACGTCCCAGGGCGAGACGCCGAGGCCGGCGCGGATCATCAGGGCGAGGGCCACTCCGTAGAGCGACAGGCCGACGATGAGTTGCACGAGGCGTCCGGTGAGTCCAAAGCGGGGCATGACGTACATCCAATTGCTCTATTGGCCTTGTTGCTAGAGGCCAATCGTTCTACGGTGGCTCCATGTCGACGCTCTCCGCCCGTCAGACGGGCCTGCTGCTGTCGGGCTGGCGCGACGCGGCATCCGCCGCGGCCTACCTCGCGCTCGCCGACCGGTTGCGGCTTCTCATCATCGACGGCCGCATCCCCGTCGGCACCCGGCTGCCCGCCGAGCGCGAGCTCGCGACGCAGCTCGCGGTGAGCCGCACCACCGTCACGGCCGCCTACGGCGCGCTGCGCGAGGGCGGCTGGCTCACGAGCGTGCGCGGATCGGGCAGCGTCGCGCGCCTGCCCCAGCGGGCGCCCATCCTGACGGAGTCGCCCTCGACCGGGGTGCTCGACTTCACCAAGGCCGCGATGCCGGCGACCCCGGCGCTCGCCGCGGCCGCTCAGCGCGCGGCGGCCCGGCTGCCCGAGTACCTCGGCGACCCCGGCTTCGACCGCGTCGGGCTGCCCGAGCTGCGGGCGCAGATCGCCGACCGCTACACCCAGCGCGGGCTGCCCACCGACCCCGACGAGGTGCTCGTCACGATCGGCGCCCAGCACGCGATCACGCTGCTGCTGCGCACCCTCGTCTCGCGCGGCGATCGCGCTCTCGTCGAGACCCCGAGCTACCCGCACGCGTACGAGGCCCTCAAGCTCGCGGGCACCCGCATGGTGCCGGTCAGCGTGAGCGACGACGGCTGGGACCTGCCCGCCCTCGAGCAGTCGCTGCAGCGCACGAGCCCCGCCATCGCCTACCTCATGCCCGACTTCCACAACCCGACCGGGCAGGTCATGCCGGCCGCGGTCCGCGCGCATCTGCTGGACCTCGCGTCGCGGCAGGGCACCGTCGTCATCGCCGACGAGACCATGGCCGAGATGAACATCGACCACCCAGCCCTGCCGCTGCCGCTCGCCGCGTACGGCGACGCCGTGCTCATCGGCAGCGTCGGCAAGAGCGTCTGGGGCGGGGTGCGCGTCGGTTGGATCCGCGCGGGCCGGCCGCTCATCCAGCGCATCGCCAACGGCCGCACCGCGGTCGATCTCGGCACCCCGACGCTCGAGCAGCTCATCGTCTCCGAGCTCCTGCCGCAGATGGACGACATCCTCCGCGAGCGGGGCGACGTGCTGCGCGCCGGCCGCGACCACCTCACCGCCCGGCTCGCCCGGAGCTTCCCGGAGTGGGAGGTGCCCGACGTCAGCGGCGGCCTGACGTTCTGGATCAACCTGGGCGAGGCCGTCAGCTCGCAGCTCACCCTCGCCGCCCGGGCCGAGGGGCTGCTCCTCGCCGCGGGGCCGAAGTTCGGCATCGACGGTGCGTTCGAGCGCTTCCTCCGCCTCCCGTTCAGCTACCCGACGGCCGAGCTCGACCGGGCCGTCGACGCGCTCGAGACGGCGTGGCGCCGGGTCGGCCACGTCGTGCTGCCGGAGGACCAGGGCCTCCTCGCAGCCGTCGTCTGAGGTAACGGACTGCTGCGAATCATCCTCCGGACTGACTGATCGGTCAGTCCGGTCTGGTTCACTTTCCGGTGCCACCACATCCCCGGGAGCATCCGTGCATCTGCTGTCCGTCTTCAGCCTGCGCAACCGCGCGCTGATCGCGCTCGTCACCATCGTCATCGGCCTCTTCGGCGGTATCGCGCTGACCAACCTGCGCCAGGAGCTCATCCCCTCCGTGCAGTTCCCGCAGCTCGTCGTCGTGACGGCCTATCCCGGCGCCGCGCCCGAGGTCGTCAACACGGATGTCTCGGAGCCGATCGAGACCGCCATCCAGAGCGTCGCGGGGCTCGAGGAGACCTCGTCGACCTCGACCACGAACCTCTCCACCGTCTCGGCGTCCTTCCAGTACGGCACGAACATCACGACCGTCGAGCAGCGGGTGCAGCTCGCGATCAACCGGATCGAGTCGCAGCTGCCCGCCGACGTCGACCCGCAGGTCATCACGGGTTCGATCGAGGACCTGCCCGTCATCCAGATCGCGGTCATCAGCGACCTCGACGCCACCGAGCTGACGTCGCGCCTCGAGACATCCGCGATCCCCGACCTGCAGCAGCTCGAGGGCGTGCGCGACGCGCAACTGCTCGGCACCACCGGTCAGCGCGTCACGATCACGCCCGACCAGACCGCCCTTCTCGCGGCCGGCTTCACGACGCAGTCGATCCGCGACGCGCTCGACGCCAACGGCGTGCTGATCCCCGCCGGGTCGATCACCGAGGACGACAGCACCCTCACCGTGCAGGGCGGCGAGCGCATCGGCGACGCCGAGACGCTCGCGGCGCTGCCGCTCGTCGGCGACCCGGGCGAGGTCACCACGATCGGCGACGTCGCGACCGTCGACGTCGTCGAAGACCCGATCACCGGCTACTCCCGGGTGAACGGCGAGCCCGCCCTCACGATCGCGGTCACCAAGACGCCCGAAGGCAACACCGTCGACGTCTCGCACGTCGTGCAGGACGAGCTGCCCGCGATCGCCGACGCCGTCGGCGGCGACACCGAGTTCACGAACGTGTTCGACCAGGCGCCCTACATCGAGGAGTCGATCGAGTCGCTCGCGACCGAGGGGCTGCTCGGCCTCGTCTTCGCGGTGATCGTGATCCTCGTCTTCCTGCTGTCGATCCGGTCGACGCTGGTCACCGCGATCTCGATCCCCGCGAGCGTGCTCATCACCTTCATCGGCCTGCTCGCGGCCGACTACACGCTCAACATCCTGACCCTCGGCGCGCTCACGATCGCGATCGGCCGCGTCGTCGACGACTCGATCGTCGTCATCGAGAACATCAAGCGGCACCTCTCGCTCGGCGAGGAGAAGCTGCAGGCGATCCTCACCGCCGTGCGCGAGGTCGCGTCGGCCGTCACGGCGTCGACCGTCACGACGGTCGCGGTGTTCCTGCCGCTCGCGCTCGTCGGCGACATCGTCGGCGAGCTCTTCCGCCCGTTCGCGCTGACCGTGACGATCGCGCTCGCCGCGTCGCTCTTCGTCTCGCTGACGATCGTTCCGGTGCTCGCCTACTGGTTCCTCCGCGCGCCCCGCGCCCGCAAGCGCGCGGCGACGGATGCCTCGGGCGGCGCCACCCCGGCCCGGCTCACCCGCTCGGTCGCGGTGCCCCGCCCCGCCGACCTCGAGCGGCGCGGCCCGCTGCAGAAGGGGTACCTGCCGGTGCTCCGCTTCTCGCTCAAGCGCCCGCTGCTCACCCTGCTCGCCGCGGGCCTCGTGCTCGTCGGCACCGTGGCGCTCGTGCCGAGCCTGCAGACCAACTTCATCGGCGACAGCGGGCAGAACACCCTGACCGTGACGCAGGAGCTCGAGCCGGGCACGAGCCTCGAGGCGCAGAACGCCGCCGCATCCGAGGTCGAGGACATCCTGCTCGACATCGAGGGCATCGAGACGGTGCAGACCTCCGTCGGCTCGAGCGAGGGCGACGTGCAGGCCGCCTTCTTCGGCAGCGGCGACGCCACCTTCTCGGTCACGACCGACGAGACGGTCGACCAGGTCGAGCTGCAGGCCGAGGTGCGCGAGCGCCTCGACGAGCTCACGGACGCCGGCGACATCCGCGTCACCGCCTCCGGCAGCGGCTTCGCGTCGAGCGACATCGAGGTCGACGTGCGCGCGGCCAACCAGGACGACCTCGGTGCCGGCGCCGAGGCGGTGCTCGCGGCGGTCGAGGACCTCGACGTCACCGCCGACGCGACGAGCAGCCTCGCCGAGTCGCAGCCCTTCATCGCCGTGACCGTCGACCGCGAGGCCGCCGCGGCCGCGGGGCTCTCGGAGATCGCCGTCAGCGGCATCGTCGCCGAGGCGAAGCTGCCCAACTCGATCGGCGACGTCGTCTTCGACGGCGACACCCTCTCGGTGTACATCACCAACCCCGACGCGCCGCAGACCCTGCAGGAGCTGCGCGACTTCCCGATCCCGACCGCGACCGGACTCGTGCCGCTGTCGAGCCTCGCGAGCGTCGAGGAGCAGCAGGGTCCCGCGAGCATCTCCGCGCAGCGCGGCGTGCGCACGGCGACGATCAGCGTGACGCCGTCGATCGCGGATGTCACGAGCGCGTCGGCCGCGATCCAGGAGGCCGTCGACGAGGCGGACCTGCCCGAGGGCGTCACGGCGGAACTCGGCGGCGTCACGACCGAGCAGGCCGACGCGTTCGGTCAGCTCGGCATCGCCCTGCTCGTCGCGATCCTCATCGTGTACGTCGTCATGGTCGCGACCTTCCGCAGCCTGCGCCAGCCGCTGCTGCTGCTGATCTCGGTGCCGTTCGCGGCGACCGGCGCGATCCTGCTGCAGGTCATCAGCGGCATCCCGCTCGGCGTGCCGTCGCTCATCGGCGTGCTCATGCTCATCGGCATCGTCGTCACGAACGCGATCGTGCTCGTCGACCTCGTGAACCAGTACCGCGAACGAGGGCTGCCGGCGCGCGAGGCCATCGTCGAGGGTGCGTCGCGGAGGCTCCGGCCGATCCTCATGACGGCGCTCGCCACGATCTTCGCGCTGACCCCGATGGCGCTCGGCATCACGGGGCAGGGCGGATTCATCTCGCAGCCGCTCGCGATCGTCGTGATCGGCGGCCTCGTGTCGTCGACCGCGCTGACGCTCATCGTGCTGCCGGCGCTGTACTGGCTCGTCGAGGGGGCGAAGGAGCGCCGGGCGGAGCGCCGCGCGGTGAAGGCGGCGGCTGCGTAGGGGCTGCTGCCCCGCCCAGCCCCGCCCACAGCGGGCGGCGAGTGTACGGAAACTGCTGCCTCCGGTCGGTGCGGGCAGCAGTTCTCGTACATTCGGCCGCGGCTGAAGCAGGGAGAGGGTGCACTTTCGAGGGGCGGGCGCCGCGAAGGGCACCGGCCCCGCGTCAGCCCACCGACAGGTGCAGGTCCAGGAACCGCACGATGCGCTCGCAGATCTTCCGGTCGAGCAGCGCCGAGGCGTGCGCCTGCCCCTCGACGCGCACGAACGTGGCGGAGGCCCCCGCCTCGCCGAGCTGCTCGACGAGCCGCTCCGACTGCTCGATGGGCACCCAGTCGTCCTCGGCATGCACGACGAGGAACGGCGGGTCGGAGGCATCCGCGTGGTACCCGGGGCTCGCGGCGCGGGCGGCGTCGCAGCCCTCGAAGTCGGCGCAGCCGAGGTAGTTGAGCTGCAGCTTGGCGAACGACGGCAGCCCGTACGGCCCGAGCTCCTGCCCCTCGGCGGTGAGGTCGGTCGGGGCGCTGAGGTCCACCACCGCCGCGACGCGGGTGCCCTCCCGGTAGGAGCCCTCGCCGCTCGTGCCGAGCAGCGCCGCGAGGTTTCCGCCGGCGGAGTCGCCCACGGCGCCCACGCGCGCGGGGTCCACGTTGTAGCGCTCGAGCGTGTCGGCGGACCGCACGAACTCGACGGCCGCGCGGGCGTCGTCGAACTGCGCCGGGAAGGTGTGCTTCGGCGCGAGCCGATAGTTCACGTTGAAGACGACGTACCCGGCCTGGGCGAGGTACTGGCAGAGGCTGCGCCGCGAGGCATCCGACTTGCTGCCGCGCGTCCAGCTGCCGCCGTGCAGCTGCACCAGGGCGGGCCGCTCCGCCGTCGCGTCGGTGTCGTCGCCGGCGCCGGGTGGCAGGCAGACGTCGAGCATGAGGGACTCGCCGTCGACCTCCGTATAGGCGACGTCCTCCTCGACGGCGACCTCGGGGTACTCGAGCGTCATCGGATAGGTCGGCAGCACCGGCTCGACGGTCGCGCTCTCGGTGGGGGTCGCGCCCGCGCACGCGACGAGCAGGGCGACGGATGCCGCGACGAGGAGCCCACCGCCCGCGCGTCGCCTCATGGCGCGGAACTATAGCCGCACACGCGCCGACCCTGGTGCGACAGAGGTCCCGCGGGGTATGGTGGAGGGTCGGCCATGGACGGCGCGGAGTTGCAGCCGCGTGAACATGTAGTCCTGTGGGCCGGTTTCGGCAGCGAGTCCGCTGCTGAACACATCCTCATGTGGAACGGCCCCGGTCGACGAATGCCCGGGTTTGTTAGGCGCTGCGCGCCGCCATGTGCACTACCCGGAAGAATCTGATGCCTCAGTTCAAGAAGGCGGCGTCTTCGCACGCCCGCAACAACCCCAACGCCCCGCGCAAGGCGGGCAGCAAGAGCCCCAAGCACCGCGGGTTCCGCGCCGAGTCGGATGCCTCGTCGAAGAAGCCCCGCTGGTCGAGCGACGAGCGAGTGGCCCGTGGCCGTGGCGCCGAGCGTCCTCGTGGGGGCGAGCGCCCCGACTGGAGCCCCCGCGGCAACGACGGCGCCGTGCGCGGCCGCCGCGACGCCGAGCAGCCCCGCGGTGGTCGCCGTTTCGACCGTGACGAGCGCCCCGCCGCCCGCGGTGAGCGTCCGGACCGCCCGACGCGGTTCGACCGCGAGCGCCCGCAGCGCTTCGAGCGCAACGACCGCCCGCAGCGTTTCGAGCGTGACGACCGTCCGCGTCGCTTCGAGGACGACCGTCCCCGTCGCTTCGACCGCGACGAGCGCCCGAGCCGCGACCGCGACGAGCGCCCGGCCCGCGGCTACGACCGCGACGAGCGTCCCCGCCGTTTCGAGGACGACCGCCCGCGCCGTTTCGACCGTGACGAGCGTCCCGCTCGTGACGACCGCCCGGCCCGCGGCTTCAACCGCGACGAGCGTCCCCGTCGTTTCGAGGACGACCGCCCGCGTCGCTTCGACCGCGACGACCGCGCGCCCCGCGAGGACCGCGGCCCCCGCGACGAGCGTCGCTTCGAGCGTCCCCGCCGCGAGGCATCCGCTCACCCCAGCCGCTCCTACGGCGACCGCCCGCGCCGCGACGACCTCGAGCGCGAGCCCCGCAGCTTCGAGGACCGCCGTGACTCGCGTTTCTACCCGGAGCGCGCCGAGCGCTTCGAGCCGCAGGACGACGTGGTGCTCGAGCGCCTCGAGGCCGAGGCCATCCAGGCCGAGGACGTCGAGGGCGTGAGCTTCGCCGACCTCGGACTCGGCGCGAACATCACCCGCGTGCTCGGAGAGCTCGGCGCGACCTCGCCGTTCCCGATCCAGGCGGCGACCATCCCCGACGTGCTCTCCGGCAAGGACGTGCTCGGCCGAGGCCGCACCGGCTCCGGCAAGACCATCGCGTTCGGCGCGCCCCTCGCGGAGCGCCTGCTCGAGAACGGCGGCGCCAAGGGCCGCAAGCCCGGCCGCGCGCCGCGCGCCCTGATCCTCGCGCCGACCCGCGAGCTCGCGCTGCAGATCGACCGCACCGTGCAGCCGATCGCCCGCAGCGTCGGCCTCTTCACGACGCAGATCTACGGCGGCGTGCCCCAGGCGCGCCAGGTGGGTGCGCTCAACCGCGGCGTCGACATCATCATCGGAACGCCCGGCCGCATCGAGGACCTCGTGGAGCAGGGCCGCCTCGACCTCAGCGAGGTCGCGATCACGGTGCTCGACGAGGCCGACCACATGTGCGACCTCGGCTTCCTCGAGCCGGTGCAGCGCATCCTGCGGCAGACCAAGGAGGGCGGCCAGAAGCTGCTCTTCTCGGCCACGCTCGACCGCGGTGTCGCGAACCTCGTCGATGAGTTCCTCGTCGACCCGGCCGTGCACGAGGTCGCCGGTGAGGACCAGGCGTCGTCGACGATCGACCACCGCGTGCTGCTCATCGACCAGCGCGACAAGCGGGAGATCATCGAGCAGCTCGCCTCGGGCGACAACAAGACGCTCGTCTTCGCCCGCACCCGCGCCTTCGCCGAGGAGCTCGCCGAGCAGCTCGACGACGCGGGCATCCCCGCGGTGTCGCTGCACGGCGACCTCAACCAGTCGCGCCGCACGCGCAACCTCGAGAAGCTGACGAGCGGCCGCGTGAATGTGCTCGTGGCGACGGATGTCGCGGCGCGCGGCATCCACGTCGACGACATCACCCTCGTGGTGCAGGCCGACGCCCCGGACGAGTACAAGACCTACCTGCACCGCGCCGGCCGCACCGGTCGCGCCGGCAAGCAGGGCACGGTCGTGACGCTCATCACCCGTGCTCGCCGCCGCCGCATGGAGGAGCTGCTCGGCCGCGCCGAGATCGAGGCGACCGTCGAGGCGGCCCGCCCCGGCGACGCGCTCGTCTCCGACCTGGTCACCTCCGCGCAGTAACCGCGGGGGCGCCATCCGGCGCTCGAGTTGCGGCGCAGCCGCGTATCGATTCCCTCGCACCGAATGGGCGAGCCCCGACAGTCCGACTGTCCGGGGCTCGCCCGTTCCGCTATCCGGTGCCGGAGCCGCTTCCCCAGAGGGGATGCGTCGCCGCGGCCGCCACGATCACCGCGACGCCGACGACGAACAGCACGACCTCGATCCGCGTCGGATGCCGGTGGGCAACTACCCCGCGCACGAGGGCGACCGCGCAGCCCACGGCGAGCAGCGCGGCGAAGCCCAGCAGCGTCCAGGCGAGGGCCCACGCGCCGGTCGACAGCGTCTCGGTCACCGCATCGGCCGATCCGATGGCGTCGCCGACCGCGAACACGAGGGCGGCTGCGCCGGCGAGGACGACCGTGGCGACCGCGACCGGCAGCCCCACCCGGGGCGAACTCGTCTCCATGGCGCGACCCTAGCGTCAGCCCGTGACAGCGTCAGCCGGTGACACCGTGGCTACGCGAGGGCGAAGAGCCCGCTCGCGCCGAGCGCGAGGGCGAGGCCCACGTACTGCAGCGGAGCGATCCGCTCCCGCAGCACGGCGGCGGCGAGCAGGATCGTGCCGGCCGGGTACAGCGCGATGAGCACCGACGTGACCGCGAGGTCACCGAGGCGCAGCGCGATCAGCGAGCCGAGGTTCGCGGCGGCATCCACGAGCCCGGCGGCGATCGCGAAGGCCAGCCCGGTGCGGATGCCGTTGCGCGGGCGCGCCTCGCCCGAGCCATCCGTCGCCCGGCGCCGCAGCAGCACGAGCACGAGCGCGGTGCCCATGATGAGCGCGTTGACCCCGCGGTTGTAGAACAGCGGGATCAGGCCCGAGTCCTCGGGGGTCAGCTCGAGCAGCACGAGGAACGCGCCGATGCCGGCACCGGCGCCGACCGCCATGACGAGCGCCAGGGGGCGGGGCCGCACCGCGCCCTGCTCCGGCACGAACCCGACGAGCACGACCGCGGCGAGCGCCACTGCCAGGGCGATCCAGCCGACCGCGGTGAGCTGCTCGCCGCGGGCGAGGCCCACCGTCACGGGCACGAGCGCCGACACGACCGCGGTGAGCGGCGACAGGATGCTCATCGGCCCGATCGCGAGGCACGCGTAGAGCAGCGAGATGCCGATCGCGCCCGTGACGCCGCTGATGGCGCCGAACAGGGCGGCATCCGGCGACCAGACTCCCCCCACGACGGGGTAGGCGAGGGCGAGCGCCCCGAGCCCGGACACCGCGACGACCAGCGTGACGGCGATCGTGTTCATGCGGCGCGACGCGAGCCCGCCGAGGAAGTCGGCGGCGCCGTAGATGATCGCGCTCGCGAGTCCGATCACCACCGACAGCACGAACCCTGAGCCTAGCGAGGCCCGGAGTTACGATGGCAGGTGCGGAGACGACGACGTCCGCCGCGCAACAGGAGGCCCCTCATGGGTGTGCACGTCTCGGCACTCGAACTCTTCTCGATCGGCATCGGGCCCTCCAGCTCCCACACCGTCGGGCCCATGCGGGCCGCCCGGGCGTTCGTGCTCGAGCTCGCCGAGACCGGCCTTCTGCCCGAGGTCGCCCGCGTCGAGGCGGTGCTCTACGGCTCGCTCGCCGCGACCGGGCTCGGGCACGGCACCCCCGACGCGCTCGTCGCCGGACTCCGCGGCCTCGACCCCGAGACTTGCGACCCCGCCGACGTGCGCGGCGCGTGGTCCGAGCACCCCGACGGCGCGCCACTGCCGCTGGCCGGCTCGCACGCCGTGCCGTTCAACAGGGCGGATGTCTCGTTCGAGTCGTTCACGCGCCTGCCGCGGCATCCGAACGCCCTCACCCTGCGTGCCTGGTCGGCGCACGCCCCGCTGCCGCTGGCCGAGTCGACGTACTACTCCGTGGGCGGCGGGTTCATCCAGCGCGAGGGAGACGGCCCGGGGGAGCGCGGGCGCACGGCATCCGGCTACACGACGGCCGCGGAACTGCTCGCGGAGTGTGCGGCGACGGGCTCGAGCATCGGCGACGTCGCCCGGCGGGCGGAGCGAGAGTTCCGCAGCGACGAGGAGACGGATGCTGGACTCGACGCCATCTGGGCGGCGATGCGCGAGTGCGTGACCGCGGGGCTGCACGCCGACGGGGAGTTGCCCGGCGGGCTGCGGGTGCGTCGGCGGGCATCGGGGCTGCGGCGGCACCTCGAGGCGGCGGCGCAGGACGGCCACGACACGTCGATCGAGTGGCTGCATGCGTACGCGCTCGCCGTGAACGAGGAGAACGCGGCGGGCGGGCGGGTCGTGACCGCGCCGACGAATGGTGCCGCCGGCATCCTGCCCGCGGTGCTGCACTACTACTGGAACTTCCTGCCCGGGGCATCCGCCGAAGGGGTGCGGGTTTTCCTGCTGACCGCCTCGGCCATCGGCTCGCTCGTCAAGGCGCACGCCTCGATCTCGGGGGCGGAGGGCGGATGCCAGGCCGAGGTCGGCTCCGCGTGTGCGATGGCCGCTGCGGGGCTGTGCGCCGTGCTCGGCGGCACTCCGCCGCAGGTGGAGAACGCGGCGGAGATCGCGATGGAGCACCACCTCGGCCTCACCTGCGACCCGATCGCGGGGCTCGTGCAGATCCGTGCATCGAGCGGAACGCAATCGCCGCGTCGACCGCGATCTCGGCGGCGCGGCTCGCGATCCACGGCGACGGCACGCACGTCGTGTCGCTCGACGCGGTGATCGAGACGATGCGCCAGACGGGTGCCGACATGTCGACGAAGTACAAGGAGACGAGCGAGGGCGGCCTCGCCGTCAACGTCGTCGAGTGCTGAACATGCGGAAGGGGGAGGCCCCGCAGGACCTCCCCCTCCTCGTACGTGATCAGGCTGCGGGCTGCAGTCCGAACTCCTTCAGCCAGTCGAGCGAGGCGTCGATGTCGACCCGCTGGTAGCCGCCGATGTAGCGGCAGTTCGACGTGAGGCCGTAGCTCGTGACGCCGACGATCTGGCCGCCGAGGAACACGGGGCCGCCCGAGTCGCCGAAGCAGGTGCCCCCGCCGCCACGGTTGTCATTCGGGTTGCCCTGCAGCTGGAACACCTGCGGGTCGAGCTTCTGACCGGGCGACGTCGTCTGCCGACGGATCAGCGGGTACGACTGCGGAGTCGGCTTCTGCGGCCCGGTCTCCGGCTGGCGCACCTCGGTGCCGTAGCCGACGACCTCGAAGATCGTCTTGTTGAACTTCAGGGGGTCGAGGGTGCCCTCCGGAGCGATCTCGGCCGGCTCGATGTCGAAGATCGGCTCGTCGAGCACGACGACGCCGAGGTCGTTCCAGGTGTCGAGGTCCGTAAAGTCGGAGTACTCGGGGTGCGTGAACGCCGTGCCCGACAGGTAGCCGGCCGCCTCCAGCTCTTCCTCTGTGTAGCCGGCGATTGGATCGACGGCATCCGGAAGCCCCGACGGCGGTTGCTCGGCGATCACCGAATCGAAGGTGACGAGTGTGCGTCCGGCCGTGCCGTCTGTGCAGTGGGCTGCGGTGAGGAGCACCGTCGACGATACGAGCGTTGCAGAGCACCGGTACCGGGCATCCTCGCCAGTTCCGTCGTAATAGAGGATCATCGCGACGTTCGGGTGGTCGTTCCCATCCGGCGTCCCTCCCGTAATGGCCGCCGCCGGCAGTGTTCCGGCGGCGCTCAAACCGATCAGTGACGCCGCGAAGAGCGCGGCGGCGCGGATCTTTCGATTCATGTGGACCTCCCCGTCCGAGTGATGGTCCTTTCGACGCTAATGACGCGAACGTTAACGGCGTGTAACCACTGTCTGAGAGTGGTGGCCAAAGTCGGTGGCGTCACTTACCTTCGTCACCTGTACGGGGGCCACATTCCCGTACTTCCACCACCACTCTCTGGAGTCATGCCACCCATGCGCTCAACTACGCGGCAGCCTGCCCGCACCACGAAACGGGGGCTCGCCGCCGCCGCCATCACAGGGGTGAGCGCGATCGCTCTCTCCCTGCTGCCCGCCACCTCGGCGTTCGCCGCACCCACCACCACGATCGCCGGAGTGCAGGGCTCCGGTACCTCCACCCCGGTGAGCGGTCAGTCGGTCACGGTGCAGGGCATCGTCACCTCCGACCTCATGGGCCCCGGCAACTACGACGGTTATGTCATCCAGTCGCAGACGCCGGATGCCGACCCCACCACGTCCGATGCGGTTTTCGTGTTCATCCCGAGCTCGGGTGACACCGCGACCCTGCCCGGCTTCGGCGTCGGCGACCTGGTCGAGGTCACGGGTGTCGCCGGCGAGAACTTCGGACTCACCCAGATTCGACAGACGTCGGTCAGCGTCGTGCAGAAGGCCGTGGGCGTGCCCGCCCCGGTCGTGCTTCCCGACACGGTGGTCGGCGCCGCTCGCGAGGCCTACGAGAACGTGCACGTCACGCTCGGCAGCACCTACCGCCTCGCCTCCACCCACAACGCGGTGAACTTCGGTGAGCTCTGGCTGAGCGCCGGCGATGCGCCGCTCGTCAAGAACACCGAGACCACGGATGTCTCCGATCCGCGGGCCGCCGCGATCGCCGCATCCAACGCCGAGCGGCTTCTCTTCGTCGACGACGGCTGGAGCCGCCGCACCGACACCGCACAGCACACGGCCGACCAGCCCTGGCTGTCGAAGGACGTCGTCGCCCGGAACGGGGACTACGTGAGCTTCCCCGGCCAGTCGTTCATCCTCAGCTACGGCTTCGACCGCTGGCGCCTGCAGCCCACGACGCCGATCTCCTCGGCTGATCGGAAGGGCTACGCGGCGACGTTCACGAGCGGCAACCCCCGCTCGGCAGCGGCACCGGCCGTCGGCGGCGACGTGCAGCTCGGCGCGTTCAACGTGCTCAACTACTTCACGACGCTCACCAGCCAGAACACGCAGGCCCGCGGCGCCGAGACGGCGGAAGAGTTCGCCCTGCAGGAGGAGAAGATCGTCAAGGCGATCAACGCCCTCGGCGCCGACGTCGTGGCCCTGCAGGAGATCGAGAACTCGATCAAGCTCGGCGAGGAGCGCGACGAGGCCCTCGCGACGCTGGTCAAGGCGCTGAACGCGGCGGGCGGCAGCTGGGACTACGTCCGCACGCCGGCGGAGCTCGTCGCGGCGAACACCGACTACATCACGAGCGCGATCATCTTCGACACGCGCAGCGTGAAGCCCGTCGGCAGCGCCCGCACCATCGTCGATGAGTCGGTCTGGGGCAATGCGCGCGAGCCGATCGCCCAGACCTTCGACGCGAACGGCGACGTCTTCACGGTCGTGGCCAACCACTTCAAGTCGAAGTCCGGCACCGACACCATCGACGGCACCGACCCGCAGGGCGAATTCACGCCCGACCGCGTTGCCCAGGCGAAGTCGCTGCTCGCGTTCACCGACGAGCTCACCGCGGCGAGCGGTTCCGAGGACATCGCGCTCATCGGCGACTTCAACGCCTACACCCAGGAGGACCCGATCCAGGTCTTCACCGGCGCCGGCTGGGTCGACGCCGAATCCTCCCACTCGGGCGGGTCGTACACCTACACCTTCGACGGAGAGCTGGGGTCGCTCGACCACATCCTCCTCAGCCCCTCGCTCGACGAGCAGGTGACCGACGCCGCCGTATGGTCGATCAACTCTCCGGAGTGGTCCGAGCGCGCCTATTACGGCGTCGCCGCGGATGACACGGTGTTCCGCTCGAGCGACCACGACCCGTCGCTCGTCGGCATCGACTTCGTCGACCCCGTGACCGAGATCGACGTCTTCGCGATCAACGACTTCCACGGGCACCTCGAGGCCGCGAACCCCGACCCGGGCGCCGCCGTGATCGCGGGCGCGCTCGAGCAGTTCCGCGCCGAGAACCCGGCGACGATCTTCGTCTCGCAGGGCGACAACATCGGAGCGTCGACGTTCACCTCCTTCATTCAGGACGACGAGCCCACGCTCGACGTCCTGAACGAGATGGGTCTCGCGTTCAGCGTGACGGGCAACCACGAGTACGACCGCGGCATCGACGACCTCACGGGTCGCGTGAGCGACAGCTCGGACTTCCCGTACGTCGCGGCGAACGTCTACGCGGCCGACGGCACCCGGATATTCGACGACTACTACGCGCAGACGTTCGGCGAGACCACCGTCGCCTTCGTCGGCGCCGTCACCGAGGACCTGCCGTCGCTCGTCAGCCCGGCCGGGCTCGAGGGCGTCTCGGTCACCGACATCTCGACCGAGGTCAACCGGGTCGCCGAGTACCTGACCGACGGGAACGAGGCGAACGGCGAGGCCGACGTGCTGATCCTCTCGCTGCACGAAGGTGCGCCGACCGCCAACCCGGTGGATGCCACAGGCGACAACGCGTTCGGCGAGATCGTCCGCAATCTCGACCCCGAGTTCGACGCGGTGCTCTCGTCGCACACGCACCAGGAGTACTCGTACGAGGTCGCCGGGCTGCCCATCATCCAGGGCGGCCAGTACGGTCAGAACCTCAGCCACCTGACGATCTCGGTCGACCCGGCCACGGGTGAGCCCACCGGGATCACCGGCGGCATCGTCGACCTGTCGCCGACGAGCCACAAGCCCGATCCCGAGGTCGCGCAGATCGTGGCGGCGGCGGTCGCCGAGGCGAACGTGCTGGGCGCGCAGCCCCTGGGCGACATCACGGCCGACTTCCGTCGCGCCGTGCAGCCGGCCGGCACCGAGAACCGCGGCGGCGAGTCCACCATCGGCAACTTTGTCGCCGAGGTGCAGGAGTGGGCCACGCGCCAGCAGGGCACCGACTTCGCCCTGATGAACCCGGGTGGCATCCGCTCCGACCTGCTCTACGCGTCCACCGGGTCCGCCGGTGACGCCGACGGGCTCGTCACCTACCGCGAGGCCGCGACCGTGCAGCCGTTCGCCAACACGCTCGTCGCGCTCGACCTCACGGGTGCCCAGCTGAAGCGCGTGCTCGAGGAGCAGTGGCAGCCCGCCGGTGCCTCGCGACCGTTCCTCAAGCTCGGCACGAGCGGCTCGCTCGAGTACACCTACGACCCGACGGCTCCCGCGGGTAGCCACATCACGGGCATCTACGTCGACGGCGTGCGCGTCACCGACGGAGACGTCTTCCGGGTCGCGGTCAACTCCTTCCTCGCGTCGGGTGGAGACAACTTCTCCACCCTCGCGCAGGGCACCAACCGCGCCGACACCGGGCAGGTCGACCTGCAGGCGATGGTGGATTGGTTCGAGGAGTTCGGCACGGCGTCGCCCTCGAGTGCGCAGCACGCGGTCGGCGTCGTCGCCAACCAGGGCGGTGTCTACGGCCCGAGCGACAAGGTCGAGCTGCAGCTCTCCTCGCTCACCTTCAGCCGCGGCGAGTTCCCGGAGGGCGCGACCGTGCAGGTGAGCCTCGGCGGCGAGGTCGTCGCGACCGCGCCGATCACCCGCACCCTCGTCAGCAACACCGACGAGGTCGGTCAGGCCAGCGTCCGCTTCCCCGCGCACGGCGCCGGCAAGAAGGGCACCTACGACCTGATCATCACCGTGCCCGGCACCGACACCGAGATCGCCTACCCGATCTCGTGGGACCCGCACAAGAAGAAGCGCGGCTAGCACCAGCCGAACCGCAGACACCGACCGGGCAGTCCTCGAAAGGGGGCTGCCCGGTCGTGTTACCGGTGGAATGTAATGGACCGCCGACTGAGTTCTAGGCTGACACCTGTCCTGTTTCACCGACGAAAGCACCCGACATGGCACGCATCCACTCGTCCATCACCGACGCCTTCGGCTCCACCCCGCTCGTCAAGCTCAACCGGGTGACGGATGGCGCGGGCGCCACGGTCCTCGCGAAGCTCGAGTTCTACAACCCCTCGGCGAGCGTCAAGGACCGTCTGGGCATCGCGATCGTTGACGCGGCGGAGAAGTCGGGCGAGCTGAAGCCGGGCGGCACGATCGTCGAGGCGACCAGCGGCAACACGGGCATCGCCCTCGCGATGATCGGTGCGGCCCGCGGCTACAACGTCGTCATCGCCATGCCCGAGACGATGAGCAACGAGCGCAAGACGATGGTCGCCGCCTACGGCGCCGAGCTCGTGCTGACCCCGGGCTCCGAGGGCATGAAGGGTGCCGTCGCGCGCGCCGAGCAGATCGTCGCCGAGCGCCCGGGCGCCGTGCTGGCCAAGCAGTTCGCCAACGAGGCCAACCCCGCCATCCACTACGCGACGACCGGTCCCGAGATCTGGAACGACACCGACGGCGGCGTCGACATCTTCGTCTCCGGCGTGGGCACCGGCGGCACGATCAGCGGCGCCGGCAAGTACCTCAAGGAGCAGAAGGACGGCGTTCAGGTCGTCGCGGTCGAGCCGAAGGAGTCGCCGATCCTCAACGGCGGCACCCCCGGGCCGCACAAGATCCAGGGCATCGGCGCCAACTTCGTGCCCGAGATCCTCGACCGCACCGTCTACGACGAGGTGATCGACGTCGACATCACCGAATCCGTCGCCATGGCTCGCCGCCTCGGCGCCGAGGAGGGCATTCTCGCCGGCATCTCGTCGGGAGCGACCGTGCACGCGGCCGTTGAACTCGCCAAGCGCCCGGAGAACGCGGGCAAGACGATCGTCGTCATCGTCGCGAGCTACGGCGAGCGCTACCTCTCCACCGTCCTCTACGAGGACATCCAGCGCTCGGTGTGAGCATCCGAGAGGACATCGCCGCCGCCCGCCAGCGCGACCCCGCGGCGCGCAGTGCGCTCGAGGTGTGGCTGACCTATCCGGGGCTGCATGCCGTCTGGGCGCACCGCGTCGCGCGCCGGCTGTGGCGCCTGCGCCTGCTGCTGCTCGCCCGCGTCGTGTCGCAGTTGGCCCGGTTCTTCACCGGCGTCGAGATCCATCCCGGCGCGACGATCGGGCGGCGGCTCTTCATCGACCACGGCATGGGCGTCGTCATCGGCGAGACCGCAGTGGTGGGCGACGACGTGATGATGTACCACGGCGTCACGCTCGGCGGGGTGACCTCCGAGCCGGAGAAGCGGCACCCGACCATCGGCGACCACGTCGTGCTCGGCGCGGGCTCGACGGTGCTCGGGCCGATCACGATCGGCGCGCACAGCGTCGTCGGAGCCGGCGCGGTCGTCGTGCGGGATGCCCCGGAGCGGTCGCTCCTCGTCGGCGTGCCCGCACACCCGCGGCCGCAGCGCCGCGACTACGGCCCCGAGTTCTCTATCTGATCGCTCCTCCCCATCCGCGCGCTGCCCGCCGTTCTCCTCCTGAGGTCGCAAGGCCCGGCCCGATGACGGATGCCCCGCCTACACTGCCTTCCGTGACGACCCCCTCCGCCGTGCTCGAGCGCACCTTCGGGTACTCCGCGTTCCGCGGGCAGCAGGCCGACATCATCGACCGCGTCGTCTCCGGCGGAGACGCCCTCGTGCTGATGCCGACCGGCGGCGGGAAGTCCCTCTGCTACCAGATTCCCGCGCTGGTACGCGAGGGCACCGGCGTCGTCGTCTCCCCGCTCATCGCCCTCATGCAGGATCAGGTCGACGCGCTCGGCGCCGTCGGCGTCCGAGCGGCGTTCCTCAACTCCACGCAGGACGGCCAGCAGCGCCGCGACGTCGAGCAGGCGTTCCTCTCGGGCGAGCTCGACCTGCTCTACCTGGCGCCGGAACGACTCCGGGTCGAGTCGACCGCCGCGCTGCTCGACCGGGGCCGCATCAGCCTCTTCGCGATCGACGAGGCCCACTGCGTGTCGCAGTGGGGCCACGACTTCCGCCCCGACTACCTCGGCCTGTCGATGCTGCACGAGCGGTGGCCGGATGTCCCGCGCATCGCCCTCACGGCGACCGCGACGCCCGCCACGCACCGGGAGATCGCCCAGCGGCTCGACCTCGGCAGCGCCGAGCACTTCGTGTCGAGCTTCGACCGGCCGAACATCCAGTACCGCATCGAGCCGAAGACCGAGCCGAAGCAGCAGCTGCTCAAGCTGCTGACCACGGAGCACCGCGGCGACGCCGGCATCGTCTACTGCCTCTCCCGCAAGTCCGTCGAGCAGACGGCGCAGTTCCTGGTCGACAACGGCATCCCGGCGCTGCCGTACCACGCGGGTCTCGACTCCGGCACGCGCGCGCGGCACCAGTCGCGGTTCCTCCGCGAGGACGGCATCGTCATGGTCGCGACGATCGCCTTCGGAATGGGCATCGACAAGCCCGACGTGCGCTTCGTCGCCCACCTCGACCTGCCCAAGAGCGTCGAGGGCTACTACCAGGAGACCGGCCGCGCCGGCCGTGACGGCTTGCCGTCCACCGCCTGGCTGGCCTACGGACTGCAGGACGTCGTGCAGCAGCGTCGGATGATCCAGGAGTCCGACGGCGACGAGGCGCACCGCCGGCGGCTGCAGCAGCACCTCGACGCGATGCTCGCGCTCTGCGAGACCGTCGAGTGCCGCCGCGTGCAGCTGCTCGCCTACTTCGGGCAGGCGAGCGAGCCCTGCGGCAACTGCGACACCTGCCTCACCCCTGCGGAGTCGTGGGACGGCACGATCCCGGCGCAGAAGCTGCTCTCGACCGTCGTGCGGCTCTGGCGCGAGCGTCACCAGCGCTTCGGCGCGGGCCATCTCATCGACATCCTGCTCGGCAAGCGCACGCCCCGCGTGATCGAGCAGAACCACGTCGAGCTGAAGACCTTCGGCATCGGCACCGAGCTGAGCGAGCAGGAGTGGCGCGACGCCGTGCGTCAGCTGCTGGCGCAGGGACTGCTCGCCGTCGCGAGCGACGGCTACGGCACCCTCGTGCTCACCGAGGCGAGCGCGAGCGTGCTCGACGGCTCACGGCAGGTGCGCCTCCGCCGCGACCCGGTCAAGCAGACGACCAGGGCCATGCGCACGACGGGGGTCGACCTGCCGAGCGACGCGCAGGGCCTGTTCGAGCGCCTGCGTGCCTGGCGCGCCGACACCGCGCGGGCGCAGGGCGTTCCCGCCTATGTCGTGTTCGGCGACTCGACTCTCCGCGGCATCGCCGTGACGCGCCCCTCGAGCCTCGAGGAGCTCGGCACGATCTCCGGCGTCGGTGCGAAGAAGCTCGAGGTCTACGGCGACGCCGTGCTCGAGGTCGTCGGGCAGTCGGCGGTCACCGCCGCCTGAGCGGGCTCGCGCAGGCCGTCAGCGGCCGCGACCGCTAGTCCGACCCCGACCCCGACCGGGGAGCGTCAGTACCAGCCCCGACCGCTGAGCGTCAGTACCAGACGCTCAACCAGGGCGTCCGATCCGACGCGAACAGCGCGTCCATCCCGTCGGGCACGGGCGATCCGCTCGCCCGCAGCAGGGTCGACGGGCGCACCCCGCCGAGCAGCACCGAGGAGAGCTGGTTCACGGTGAGCGTCAGCTCCGGGGCATCCGTCGTCTCGGTCACCGTCGCCGCGCCGTTCGCCACCTCGACGCGCCAGACCCCCGTGGCGAACCCGAGGTCGTCGGTGACACCGAGGGTGATCGCGCCGTCCGAGAAGTAGGAGCGCGACTCGAGCGTCACGGGCACGTCGAGCACGCGCAGGTACTGGTGCTCCTGCACCTCGGCCTTGACGCCGCGGAAGTCCGCGATCTGCCAGAGCAGCGGCTCGTCGACGCTGCGCAGGCCCGCCCGCACCTCGCTCACCAGGTCCATCTCGAGCACGAAGCGCCAGAGCGCGGCGTACGCGTCATCCGTCTCCGCCAGCAGGTGCTCGAGGTGCAGGGTGTGCTTCGTGAAGTCGGCGTCGCCACCGTCGATCTTGAAGATCGCGACGCCGCGGGTCTCGCCCTGCTCGTCGGCGTAGCGGAGCGTGCGCAGCCCGCGCTTGCGGGCCTCGTCGTCGCCCGTCAGGCCGGCGAGCTGCTGCCAGCGCAGCGGCCACACCGGCAGCTCTCCCGGGCTCGACAGCCGGTAGCGCTCGTGCACGCCGGCGACCTCGTCCACGAACCGCTCGTTCGGGATGAAGTGCACGTTTCCGCCCGGCACCGGTCCGGTCCACCGGGCGCGCTTCGTGTCGATGACGAGGTCGGCAGCGAGAGCGGCCGGCGCGAAGCCGTAGCGTCCGTAGATGGATGACTCCGACACCGTCAGCATCGCCAGCGGCAGCCCCAGCGCGGCCGCTGTGCGCAGCTCGGACTCCAGCATCGCGCGGGCGACGCCCCGGCGGCGGTGGGTCGGCGCGACCGTCACCGAGCTGATGGCCCACGCGGGGACGGTGCGGCCACCGGGCACCGTGAGGTTGGCCGGCCACGAGTTCACCGTCGCCACGGGCACCACCGGCTCGTCGACCGTCTCGTCCCAGACGCCCGTCGTGCGGCGGTAGGCGAGCCCCTCGCGCTGCTCCTTGAGCACCTTCTCCGACGGGTCGCCCTGGTGGAAGCCGCGGAGGTCCGCGCGCAGCCACGCGTCGAAGGCGGCCGCGTCGCTCGTGTCGACGAGACCGAGGCGCAGGCCCTGCGCGGCGAGGCGCTCCTGCGAGACGGCGTCGATCGGGAACGTGGTGAAGTCCTCGTTGGTCACCCGTCCGAGCCTATTGACGACGTGCCGCGCGGGCGAGCGGGAGCGGCCGGCCCGAACCATCCGGTGTCGCCCCGTGCCCGCCTGGGTACCGTCCGGGTCATGACGTTCAACGACGATGCGAACCTCCGCGGCAACCGGGTGCGCAAGCGCGGGCGCAATGCCGCGATCGCGGGCGGAGGCGGCGGCCTGCTCGTGGTGGGCCTGTTCATCGTGTCGCAGCTGCTCGGCGTCGACCTCACGGGCCTCGCCCCGGCCATCCAGGGCGGCGCGGGCGGCGGGGGCACGCAGCAGGAGCAGAGCCTCGAGCAGTGCCAGACGGGCGAGGACGCCAACCAGTACGTCGAGTGCCGCGTCGCCGGCACGCAGCTCTCGCTCGACGACTTCTGGGCCGAGCAGCTCGGTCAGGACTACGTCGAGCCCGGCATCGTCATCTTCGAGGGCGCCGTGGCCACGGCGTGCGGCAACGCCACGAGCGCCGTCGGGCCGTTCTACTGCCCGGGCGATCAGACCGTCTACATCGACACGAGCTTCTACGACGACCTGCGCACCCGCTTCGGCGCGAGCGGCGGACCGCTCGCCCAGGAGTACGTGATCGCCCACGAATGGGGCCACCACATCTCGAACTTGACCGGGGTGTTCGACCGGATGAACCGGCAGGACACCGGTCCGACCTCGGATGCCGTGCGCAG
The DNA here is from genome assembly GCF_017355965.1 of Desertivibrio insolitus. Classification (GTDB taxonomy): domain Bacteria; phylum Actinomycetota; class Actinomycetes; order Actinomycetales; family Microbacteriaceae; genus JAFIQW01. The sequence goes on along the minus strand of NZ_JAFIQW010000003.1, from coordinate 34,985 downwards.
CGAGCTGCAGGCCGACTGCTTCGCCGGGGCGTGGGCACAGGGCGCCTCGAGCACCGAGGACGAGAGCGGCACGCCGTTCCTCGAGCCGCTCACGCAGCAGCAGATCGCCGATGCTCTCGACGCGGCGAACGTCATCGGCGACGACCGGATCCAGGAGTCGACGCAGGGTCAGGTGAACCCGGAGACGTGGACGCACGGCTCGAGCGAGCAGCGTCAGCGCTGGTTCGAGACGGGCTACGAGGGCGGGCCGGGCGCCTGTGACACGTTCGCGGTCGACGGCTCGCAGCTCTAGCGGAGGAATCCGCAGCAGAAGGAGCGGTCCCCGACGGGATCCGTCGTTCTTCGCGGTGTCATTTGTTGGAAACAGCGGCTGCTGGATAATGCAAGCACCGACTGGAGGACGCCCATGACCGACACCGCGCTCGACCCCGCCGTCACCGACCAGGACGCCCTTCCGGTCGTTCCGCATTGGATCGACGGAGCGCCCTCGCCCTCGTCGAGCGGGCGCACGGCACCGGTGTTCGACCCCGCCCTCGGCGTGACCACCAAGCACGTCGCGCTCGCCGACGCCGCCGAAATCGAGCGCGCCGTGGCATCCGCCCGCGCCGCCTTCCCCGCCTGGCGCGACACGTCGCTGGCGAAGCGGCAGACCGTGCTCTTCGCCTTCCGCGAGCTGCTGAACGCCCGCAAGGGCGAGCTCGCGGAGCTCATCACGAGCGAGCACGGCAAGGTGCACTCCGACGCGCTCGGCGAGATCCAGCGCGGGCTCGAGGTCGTCGAGTTCGCGACCGGCCTCGCGCACCACCTGAAGGGCGAGTTCTCGGAGCAGGTGTCGACAGACGTCGACGTGTACTCCCTCCGGCAGCCGCTCGGCGTCGTCGGGATCATCTCGCCCTTCAACTTCCCGGCGATGGTGCCGATGTGGTTCTTCCCGATCGCGATCGCCGCCGGCAACGCGGTCATCGTGAAGCCCAGCGAGAAGGACCCGTCGGCGGCGAACTGGCTCGGGGCGCTGTGGAAGGAAGCGGGCCTGCCGGACGGCGTCTTCACGGTGCTGCACGGAGACAAGGTGGCCGTCGACGGGCTGCTGACGCATCCCGACGTGCGGGCGATCTCGTTCGTCGGGTCGACGCCCATCGCCCGCTACGTGTACGAGACGGGCACGGCGCACGGCAAGCGCGTGCAGGCGCTCGGCGGCGCGAAGAACCACATGCTCGTGCTGCCCGACGCCGACCTCGACCTCGTCGCCGACAGTGCGATCAACGCCGGCTTCGGCTCGGCGGGGGAGCGCTGCATGGCGATCAGCGTCGTCGTCGCCGTCGAGCCCGTCGCCGACGACCTGATCGGCAAGATCCGCGACCGGATGACGCAGCTGAAGGTCGGCGACGGACGGCGCGCGTGCGACATGGGACCGCTCGTCACTGAGGCGCACCGCGACCGCGTCGCCTCGTACATCGACATCGCCGCCGAGGACGGCGCCGACGTCGTGGTTGACGGTCGCGGCATCGAGGTCGACGGCGACCCGCGCGGCTTCTGGCTCGGGCCGACCCTGCTCGACAAGGTGCCGACCACCTCGCGGGCCTACACCGACGAGATCTTCGGCCCCGTGCTCTCGGTCGTGCGCGTGGCCAGCTACGAGGACGGCGTCAAGCTCATCAACGAGGGCGCCTTCGGCAACGGCACCGCGATCTTCACCAACGACGGGGGAGCGGCCCGCCGCTTCCAGAACGAGGTGCAGGTCGGCATGATCGGCATCAACGTGCCCATCCCGGTGCCCGTGGCGACCTTCTCCTTCGGCGGTTGGAAGGACTCGCTGTTCGGCGACACCAAGGCGCACGGCGCCGAGGGCGTGCGCTTCTTCACCCAGACGAAGGCGGTCACCGCGCGCTGGCTCGACCCGAGCCACGGCGGGATCAACCTCGGCTTCCCCCAAAACTGAGGCGGATGACGCCGAGCCGAGGCGGATGACGCGGCGCTGAGTCCAGCCCAGTGGCCGGAGCAGTCGCCTCGGCCACGGGCACCCGCGGCATCCGGATCCCGATCGTTCAGGGTTCCGTTATCGGTGGACTTCTTACACTTGAACCATCGACGCCACGACGCCCCCGGAGAAGCTCCCGAAGCGGGATGAGAGCACCGGCACGCTCCTGCTCAGGAGGTACCGGCTGGGAGAGCTGCTGTCGAGCGGCGGTGCCTCCACCGTGTGGCGGGCGCGCGACGAGCAGCTCGGGCGCGACGTCGCGGTCAAGATCTTCCGCAGCGATGCGGTCACGCCGGAGCAGATCGAGGAGCAGGAGCGCGAGCTGCGCCTGCTCGCCGGCCTCAACCACCACGCGCTGTCGTGGCTGCTCGACGCCGGCGTCGGTCTCTCCGACCGGCGCAACCCGCGCGTCTATCTCGTGCTCGGCCTCATCGACGGCGACAACCTGCAGGACATGATCGCCGCCTCCGCTCCCTTCAGCACGCGGTTCACGGGCTACATGGGCTACGACGTCGCCGAGGCGCTCGAGTACCTGCACCACCGCGGGGTGGTGCACCGCGACCTCAAGCCGGCGAACATCGTCATGACCCGGTACGCCAATGCCGACGCGAGACACCGCGCGAAGGTCGTCGACTTCGGCATCGCGCAGCTGCTCGACAAGCTCCGCACGGGCGAGGTGCTCAAGGGCACGGCGGCGTACCTCAGCCCGGAGCAGGCGCTCGGACGCAAGGTCACCCCGGCGACCGACATCTACTCCCTCGGGCTCGTGCTGCTCGAGTGCCTCACGGGGCAGATCGCCTTCCCGGGCGACGCACTGACCAGTGCGAAGGCGCGGATCACGGGCGACCCGTTTATCCCCGACACTCTCGCGGAGGACTGGCGCAACGTCATCCGCGCCATGACCGCGCGCGATCCCGAGGCGCGGCCGACCGCCTCCGACGTGCTCATTCAGATGCGCGACATCCTCATCGCCGACATCGGCCGCCGCCGCGCGGATCGCTGACCCTAGCCCCATGGGAGCGTTCTCCCGGCAGAAAGCGGGTTGTCTGAACAGCGCAACCGTAGGCGCCTGGGAGTCGTCCGCGCGCGGCCTCCGTCCCCACTGAAGAAACCTCGAACGGGCTTGCCTCTCGTCCCTTCCCGTGACTGTCTTGATGAAGGGACGGACGAAAGGGGAGCGCGATGAGCTTCGACAACACCAACACCGAGGGTTCGGTACCGGCGCAGTCGCCTCGCGCTCGCCGTGAAGAGGCCGTGGAGCGGGAGAAGGAGCAGTTCGGCGGGGTCAAGATCGGTTCCGCGTTCTTCGGATGGCTCGCCGCGACCGGCCTCGCCGTGCTGCTGACCGCGCTCGTCGCCGCCATCGGTGCCGCCGTCGGCCTGAACGCCACGGGCGGAGACGCTGCGGAGGCCACTGAGGCCGCGACCCAGAACCCGTCGACGGCGGGCATCATCGGCGCGATCGCGGTGCTGGTGATCCTCTTCGTGTCGTACTACTCCGGCGGCTACGTCGCCGGCCGGATGGCGCGCTTCAACGGAGCCAAGCAGGGCATCGCCGTGTGGGTGTGGGCACTCCTGTTCGCCGTCATCGTCGCGATCCTCGCCGCCATCGCCGGCACGCAGTTCAACCTGCTGCAGAACCTCAACAGCTTCCCGCGCATCCCGGTGAGCGGTGACGACCTCACCGTCAGCGGCATCGTGACCGCCGTGCTCGCCGCGGTCGTCGCACTCGTCGGCGCCGTCCTCGGCGGCATCGCGGGCATGCGGTTCCACCGTCGCGTGGACCGCGCCGGCTTCGAGGGCTGACCCAGCCCCTTCACCCAGACCAGCTCGACCAGTCCCGGGCGTCCGGATCCGGGACATCCGAGAACCACCCTCACCTGGGCGTCTCCGGCGCGCCCGCACACGGCCACGAGCCACGAAAAAGATAAAGAGGAAGAGGAAAGATGATCAGCACGAACAACATCGAGCAGCTCTTCGACGCGAAGGTCGTCGGCTCCGACGACGACCGCATCGGCACCGTCGGTCAGATCTTCGTCGACGAGCAGGACGGCCACCCCACGTGGGCCACGGTCCGCACCGGGCTCTTCGGAACGAAGGAGACCTTCGTTCCGCTCGACAGCGCGACCTACACCGACGACGCCCTCCACGTCGCCTTCACCAAGGACTTCGTGAAGGACGCCCCGCGCATCGACACCGACAGCGCCCTCACCCCGCAGGAGGAGGACGAGCTGTACAGCTACTACAACCTGGGCAGCAACGCGGGCCTGACCGACTCCGGCACCGCCGACACCTTCGCCGGTACCGACACCTCCGACCGTGACGCCGACCTCGGCACCACCACGGGCACGGCCGGCACGTTCACCGGTACCGACACGACCGCCTCGGACTACGGCACCACCGAGACCGCGGGCGCGGGCGTCGGCGGCTTCGACAACGAGCGCACCGGCGTCGACAGCGACCGCACGGCCGCCGGGTTCGGCGACACCGGACACGACACCTCGGGTCCGAACACCGACAGCGCGATGACCCGCTCCGAGGAGCAGCTGCACGTGGGCACCGAGCGCGTTCAGACGGGTCGTGCCCGCCTGCGCAAGTACGTCGTGACCGAGCAGCAGACCGTCACCGTTCCGGTCGAGCGCGAGGAGGTCCGCCTCGAGCGCGAGCCCATCACCGACGCCAACGCCGGTGCCGCCTACGACGGCCCGGCGATCAGCGAGGAGGAGCACGAGGTGACCCTCAGCGAGGAGCGCCCCGTGGTGGAGAAGGAGGCCGTCCCGGTCGAGCGCGTGCGCCTCGACAAGGACGTCGTCACCGACCAGCAGCAGGTGAGCGAGGACGTCCGCCGCGAGGAGATCGAGCTCGACGGCGACACTAACGGCGACCGCCGCCTCTGAGTCGCAGAACACGGAGAAGGGCCGGACGACGTCCGGCCCTTCTCTCGTCCGCCCGTGATCACACCCTGCAGAGTGTCTGATTCCTTGCTGGGAACGCAGCCCCGCTGCATCCGCTCTCGGTTCACTGAGATCAGGGACGAATTAGGAGGTTCTCCATGATCAACCACTCCCTCATCGACCGGCTGTTCGACAAGACCGTGGTCGACAAGGACGACGACAAGATCGGCACGGTCGGTCAGGTCTTCGTCAGCCGCCGCGACGGGCATCCCACCTGGGCGACGGTGAAGACCGGCCTTTTCGGCAACAAGGAGTCGTTCGTGCCGCTCGACAGCGCGACCTACTCCGACGACGTGCTGCACATCGCGTTCGACAAGGCGTTCGTCAAGCACGCGCCCCGCATCGACACCGACGGCGCGCTGAGCCCCGAGGAGGAGGACGAGCTCTACCGCTACTACAGCGTGCAGGACGACGACTCGGATGACTCGTCGGACCGGAACGACGACCGCGACCACGACAAGGGCGGCCTGTTCCACCGCGGCCACGACGGTGATCGTGACCGCGACGGGGACCACGAGAAGCGCGGCCTCTTCGGGATCGGCGGCGGACACGGCGACGACCGGCGCGACGACGACGGCCAGGGCCGCGGCAAGCACGGCCTCTTCGGCCACGGCGACGACGACCGCCACGACTCCGACTCCGGTGGTCGGGGCAGGCACGTCGCGACCGCGGCGAGTGCGGCCGCTGCCGCCGCCGGCGGCACCGCCGCCGCGGGAGAGGTGCGCAGTGAGGACGGGCTCGGACACCGCGGACTCGGCGAGCCCGCGCCCATCGACGGCTCGAGCCATTCGACAGGAAGGAACGACGACATGACGGCAGGCGACGGCAGGGACGCGCTCGGCAGCGACGCACAGCGCTCGGCGATGGAGCACCAGGGCCTCGGCAACGACCAGCCCGGCTTCGGCGACGCCGAGAAGCGGAGCGCCTTCAGCGACGACACCGACAGCGCCACGCGTGACGCGGGCCTCGGCAGCAACGCCGGTGCCTCGTCCGACGGCGTGACCGGCCGCGACACGGCGACGCGCGATGCCGGTCTCGGCAGCGGCCCCGACGGTGTCGGCGGCGGGCAGCGCGACACCGCCACGCGCGACGCCGGGCTCGGTGACGAGGACCAGGGCCGCGGGCTGAACGATCCCGCGACCCGCAACCGCTCCGACGACACCGCGACGGACCTCGCCGGGTCGGATGTCTCGCACCGCGACCCGCTCGCATACGACCCCGTGCACGACGTCGACTCCGGCACGGGCCGGCACGCGAGCAACCTGGAGTTCGACAACCAGGTGAACGAGCGCAACAACCGCGAGGGCGAGATCACCAACACCGAGGACGGCGGACGTGACACCGACACCCTCGGCCGCCCGATGAACGACCCGGAGTCCGTCGGCTTCGGCACCGGGGGCGACGCGAGCCGCACAGGCGGCGAGCAGAGCCGCGAGAGCCGGATGCGCCGCTGGTCGGGGAACGAGGGCGATCAGCGCTGACTGCGACTCACGAACGAAGGCCCGGGGCATCCGCTCCGGGCCTTCGTCGTTCGGGAAGATCCTGTCGGGGGAGGGGCTGCGGGGCCGGCTTCCCTCCAGCCCCGCAGCCGTGTCGAGGGTCAGCTCTCGGCGGCGAGCAGCAGCACTGCGCTCACGGCTGTGGACAGAGCGACGAGGCCCGTCGCTGAGGCGAGCACCGTGAGGAGAACCTCGCGCGGCGCCCGCTTCGGCGACGCCTCGGGTGCGTCGCCGGCGAGTACCCGCTGCTCCAGGTGCGCCTGGGCCTCGGTCAGCGTGGGGAAGACCCCCACGCTCGACCCCTCGGAATCACGGACGCGGAACCGGTTGCCGAGGAGCTCGACCGATCCGCGATAGGCGGTCTCGTCATCGGCCGTCCAGAAATCCGAGACGACGTGATGCCAGGAGACCTGGGCGGGCGTGGCCGGCGGTGCCGGTTCCGCCACGGGCAGGAGGGTAGGGGTCCGCAGGGCGCGGACCGGGGCGGCGGGGCTGGCGAGAAGCGCGCTGCTGCGCGTCGGGTCGGCGAACGTCACCGTGTGAACTGCAATCCCGGAGCTGGGCCTGCTCCGACTTACGACCGATCGTCCGTCAGGTCCGGCCCCGTCGGGATGGCGAGGTTGTCGAACCCTCCGGAAGGAAGTCCGACCGGTGGCATCACCGTAAATCTGCTCTGACCCTTGAAAAAGGCCTTGCAAGCGGGTGCTGCATCCGGTGACAATTCGAGGTTCCCTCGGGCCGCAGCAGGGCGGGCTCGCCGGGAACGACGAAACCCCCGGCCGAGACCGGGGGTTCCTGACGTTGGTGGCTCCGACCGGCGTCGATCCGGTGACCTTTCGATTTTCAGTCGAACGCTCTACCAACTGAGCTACAGAGCCAAAAGAGCGACGTGTCGCTCTCGCGACCCTGACGGGACTTGAACCCGCGACCTCCGCCGTGACAGGGCGGCACGCTAACCAACTGCGCTACAGGGCCTTGCATATTTCGTTGTGTGGCTGCGTCCCGAATCGTGACCGTGACCCCAACGGGATTCGAACCCGTGCTGCCGCCGTGAAAGGGCGGTGTCCTAGGCCACTAAACGATGGGGCCGGGCAGAAGAGGTCTTCTACGCAACCGAGGGACAAGCATACGTGCCATCCCGTCAATCGCAAAACCGAGCCGGCGAGGGCCTCGAACACGCCGGAATCCGCGCCTGCGGCCGCGTCGGCAGCTCGGGGCTTACCTTCAATCTGTCGTTGAGACTTCCGCTCCCGCGAAGTACTCTTCTCGAGACTCCCGTCCCCCATACGTGGGGTGTGGGGTACGAGAGCCTGTCGCTACTGTTGCTTGCGTTGACTGTGTGACTGGCGTGACATAACGAAAGCAGCGCGACAGCAGAGCTATGAAGAAGACCCACCGCAATCGCCTCATCGCCTCCGCGGCCGCGTTCGCCGTCGCCCTGAGCGCATCGCTCTTCGGCGCGTCCCCGGCCTGGGCCGAGCGGGACTACCCGACATGGGACGAGGTCGAGGCGGCACGGGCGAACGAGTCCGCCCAGCAGGCGCTGATCTCCGAGCTCGAGGGCTTCATCACCCAGCTGCAGGGCGAGGTCGCGGCCGCTGAAGCCGAGGCGCAGCGCAAGGGCGAGGAGTACGCCGCGGCGCAGGAGGCCTACGACACCGCCGCCTACGAGGCCGACCAGCTGCAGGCCGAGGCGGATGCCGCGCAGGTCAAGGCCGACGAGTCGATGTCCCAGGCCGGCCAGCTGATCGCACAGCTCGCCCGAAGCGGCGGCGTCGACATGAGCGCGAACCTCTTCCTCAGCGGCGAGGAGGCGGACGACCTGCTCTACCAGCTGGGCGCGATGAGCCAGGTCACGCAGCAGGCCGACGGCATCTACACCCGCGCGGTGCAGGACAAGAACGACGCGCAGCAGCGCACCGAGCAGGCCAAGGTCGCCCGTGACGCGCTCCAGGCCCTCGCCGAGGAGGCGCAGCGCCTGCTCGAGGAAGCCCAGGCCGCGGCGTCCGCCGCTCAGTCGAAGCTCGACGAGCAGCTCGAGTACGAGGTGCAGATGGAGGCGCAGCTGTCCGTGCTGCGCGAGAACCGCGCCGCGACCGAGGCCGACTACCAGGCGGGCGTCGAGTACCGGGCTGAGCAGGCCCGCATCAAGGCCGAAGAGGAGCGCAAGGCACGCGAGGCGGCGGCAGCGGCCGCAGCGGCAGCTCGCGCGGCGGCAGCGGCAGCGGCGGCGGCGAACTCCGGCGGCGGAAGCAGCTCCGGTGGCGGCGGCAGCAGCAGCGCCGGCGGTGGCAGCAGCGCGGGCGGTACGCCGGTCGCGTCGGGCTGGTCCCGTCCCACGAGCGGCCGCGTGACCTCGGGCTACGGCATGCGCTATCTCGAGCTGTACGGCTACCTCCGCATGCACGCGGGCATCGACTTCGGCCCCGGCTGCGGTGCCGCGATCTTCGCGGCCGCCGACGGCACCGTCGACTACGCCGGCTACCTCGGCGGCAGCGGCTACACCGTGCGCATCAACCACGGTGGCGGGCTCACCACCTCCTACTCGCACATCCGCCAGGGCGGCATCGCTGTGCGCGTCGGGCAGTCGGTGAGCTCCGGCGACTACATCGCCGCCGTCGGCACGACCGGCAACTCGACCGGCTGCCACCTGCACTTCGAGGTGCGTCAGTACGGCGACTCCACCGACCCGGCCGCCTTCCTCCGCGCCCGCGGGGTGAGCGTCTAGGCACACCATGACCTGTCGACGTCGCGCCACGGGCGCGGCCGCCCTCACGGCGGCCCTCGCTCTCTCGGCGACGGTGCTCTCGCCGCTGCCCGCCTGGGCCGAGCCGGACCTGCCGACCTGGGACGACGTCGAGGACGCCCGCGCCGACGAGAGCGCGACGGCCGCGTTGATCGCCACGCTCGAGGACGGCCTCGCCGCGCTCGACGCGCAGGCCATCGCCGCGGGGCAGACGGCGCAGCAGGCGAACGAGACGTACCTGGCCGCGCAGCTCGAACTCGAGGACGCGACGGCCGAGGAGCAGTCGCTGCTCGCCGATGCGGCTGCGGCTCAGGAGCGGGCGGATACCTCGGCGCACCGTGCCGGCGCGATGATCGCCCAGCTCTCGCGCTCCGGCGGTTCGGACCTCTCGATGCAGCTGTTCCTGAGCGGCGACGAGGCGAGCGACCTGCTCTACCAGCTCGGCACGATGGACCGCCTGAGCGGACAGGCCGGCGAACTCATGGACGAGGCCGAGCTCGACCGGAACAGCGCGCAGTCCCTCGCCGATCAGGCGAGCCGGGCGAGCGCAGAACGCGAGCGTCGCGCCGCCGACGCCGAAGCCGCCTTCTCCGACGCGGAGGCGAGCTACGTCGCGGCCGTGACCGCGCTCGACGAGCAGCTCGCGCAGACCGAGGTGCTCTACGCCCAGCTCGCGCAGCTGAAGGGGACGACGGCCGAGATCGAGGCGGCCTACTACGCCGACCGCGACTGGTCCGGCGACGGCTCCGGTTCCGTGCCCGTCGAGCCGACGCCGGTCGTGCAGCCCGAGCAGCCGGTGCCCGCACAGCCGTCGCAGCCCACACCCGCTGGGCCGCAGCAGCCCGCACGGCCGAGCGCCCCGGTGCCGAGCCCGACGCAGCCGTCTCAGCCGGCCCCGACCCAGCCCAGACCGACACAGCCGGCGCAACCGGCGCCCGCGCCAGCGCCCGCCCCGGCACCAGCTCCCGCTCCAGCCCCGGCCCCTGCACCCTCGCCGACCCCCACCAAGGCTCCCGCGCCAAGCCCGGCGCCGGTGCCGCAGCCCAACCGCAGCGCAGTGCAGACCGCGATCGACTTCGCCAAGGCGCAACTGGGTGACCCCTACAAGTTCGCCGGCGCGGGCCCGGATGCCTGGGACTGCTCCGGGCTCACCCGCGCCGCCTACCGCGCGGCCGGCATCGACATCGGGCAGCACCTCGTGTCGTCGCAGTACAACACGATGTCGCGCCGCGGCCTGCTGGTGCCCAAGTCGCAGATGCAGGCGGGCGACCTGCTCTTCTACAGCAACAGCGGCGGTTTCTACCACGTGGCGATGTACATCGGGGGCGGCCAGATGATCGAGGCCCCGCGCGCGGGTGTGCCCGTCCGCATCACCGGGGTCCGCAACTACGACCTGATGAGCATGGTCGGCCGCCCGACCGGCTGATCACGCCGTTAACGACGGAAGCGGATGCCCCGGGGCGAGCCCCGAAGCATCCGCTTCCCTCGAGCAGAGGGTCAGTGCCCCTCGGCCTCCAGCTTCTTGAAGCCGTCCTGCACGATCTGCTCGGCCTCGGCGGCGTCGCCCCAGCCGTCGACCTTGACCCACTTGCCGGGCTCGAGGTCCTTGTAGCGCTCGAAGAAGTGCTGCAGCTCGTTCTTGATGTGCTCCGGAACATCGGTGATGTCCTGGATGTGCGACCAGCGCGGGTCCTTGTGCGGCACGCAGACGACCTTCGCGTCGCTGCCGGCCTCGTCGCTCATGTTGAGCACGCCGACCGGGCGCACCTTGACGCCGACACCGGGGAAGACCGGGTACTCGAGCAGCACGAGCGCGTCGACCGGGTCACCGTCGAGGCCGAGGGTGTTCTCGAAGTAGCCGTAGTCGGTCGGGTAGACGAACTGCGTGAACAGAACGCGGTCGAGGTAGACGCGTCCGGTCTCGTGGTCGACCTCGTACTTGTTGCGGCTCCCCTTCGGGATCTCGACGACGACGTCATAGGCGCCCATGCGGCTGCTCCTTTTATGTCCGGTGGAAAATCCCAATAACGTTATCGGATGCCCTCAGACCGGCCCCGCCTGACCCCGGCCGTCGCCGACGTGCGGCGGGCCGTGCGCGAGGCGGTGACGGATGTCCCGCAGGGCGGGCTCCTCCTCGTCGCGCTCTCGGGCGGGCCCGACTCCCTCGCGCTCGCGGGCGCGACCGCCTTCGAAGCCCCGCGCGCCGGCCTGCGCGCCGGCGCCATCGTGGTCGATCACGCCCTGCAGCCTGACTCGGCGGAGGTCGCCGAGCGCGCCGCGCAGCAGGCCCGCGACCTCGGGCTCGAGCCTGTGCTCGTGCGCCGCGTCTCGGTCGGTTCGGCGGGCGGGCCGGAGGCCGCCGCTCGCGACGCCCGCTACGCCGCCCTCGCCGAGGCGGCGGCGGAGACGGGCGCCGCCGCGATCCTGCTCGGCCACACGCTCGACGACCAGGCGGAGACCGTGTTGCTCGGTCTCGCGCGGGGGAGCGGCGCTGCGAGCCTGCACGGGATGGACGCGGTGAACGGGCTGCTCCGGCGGCCGCTGCTCGGCATCCGGCGTGCGACGACCGAGCAGGCCTGCGCCGACGCGGGGCTCGCGCCCTGGCGCGACCCCCACAACGACGACCGCACGTACGCACGTGTGCGGGTGCGGCACGACCTCGTGCCGGTGCTCGAGGAGTCGCTCGGTCCCGGCGTGGCCGAGGCTCTCGCCCGCACGGCCGAGCAACTGCGCGAGGACGACGCGGCTCTGCAGCACCTCGCCGAGGAGGTCGCCGAGGACCTCGCCGATCACGCCGAGGCCGGCATCTCGCTGAGCGTTCCGGGGCTCGCCGCGAATCCCGCGGCCGTGCGGCAGCGGATCATCCGCTTCGTCGTGCAGAGCGAGTTCGCCGTGTCGCTGTCGAGGGTGCAGACGCTCGAGGTGGCACGGCTCGTGACCGATTGGAAGGGGCAGGGAGCCGTGCACCTGCCCGGCGTTAGGGTGGAGAGGCGCGGCGGGCGCCTCGTCTTCTCCGCCGCCGCGAAGCAGTAAAAAGGAGAACGAATGGACCTGGCCGCCGTCGAGGCCGATCTCACCGAGGTGCTCATCTCCGAGGAGGAGATCAAGGCGAAAATCGCCGAGCTCGCCCGTCAGATCGAGGCGGACTACACCGATGACGACGACGTGCTGCTCGTCGGCGTGCTGAAGGGCGCGGTCATGGTCATGGCCGACCTCGCCCGCGAGCTGAAGCTGCACCTGACGATGGACTGGATGGCCGTGTCGTCCTACGGGTCGGGCACGCAGTCCTCCGGCGTCGTGCGCATCCTGAAAGACCTCGACACCGACCTCACCGGCCGCAAGGTGCTGATCGTCGAGGACATCATCGACTCCGGTCTCACCCTGTCGTGGCTGCGCGCGAACCTCGAGAGCCGCGGTGCCGAGTCGGTCGAGATCTGCGCCTTCCTGCGCAAGCCCGAGGCGGCGAAGGTGCAGGTCGACTGCAAGTACGTGGGCTTCGAGATCCCCAACGCCTTCGTCGTCGGCTACGGCCTCGACTACGCCGAGCGCTACCGCAACCTCGCCGGCATCGGCGTGCTCGCGCCGCACGTGTACGAGAACGCCGAGGCGTAGGCGCCGAGAATCCCTCGGCCGGCGCCGCGGAACGCCCGCTGGCGCGCGGCCCAGCGCCTCCGACATTCTTGGTGTCACCGGGGTAAACGCCCGCTCTGCCGCCAGCGAACACCCACTGGCCGCCCAGTGTCGGCGGGGTACTCTGACTGCACATTTCTCGTCAGGAAGGCGATCGGGGTCCCCGCACCCCGAGGGAACTAATGGACTTCAAGCGCATCTTCCGCGGCCCGATCGTCTGGATCGTGCTCGCCATCATCGCCGTGTGGGTCGGCTCGAGCCTGCTGACGGGCTCCGGCTTCCGCACGATCACCACCCAGCAGGGACTCGAGTACCTCGAGTCCGGCGCCGTCGAGTCGGCCACCGTGGTCGACGGCGAGCAGCGCGTCGACCTCACGCTCAACGAGGCGGGCGAGCAGGGCCAGCAGGTGCAGTTCTACTACGTCGAGCCCCGCGGCGAAGACGTCATCGCGGCGATCGACGCCGCCAACCTGCAGAGCTTCGACGACGAGGTTCCGCAGACGAACTGGTTCACCTCGCTGCTCGGCATCATCCTGCCGTTCCTCATCATCGGCGTGATCTTCTGGTTCCTGCTCTCGAGCATGCAGGGCGGCGGCAACCGCGTCATGCAGTTCGGCAAGTCGAAGGCGAAGCTCGTCTCGAAGGAGACCCCGAAGGTTACCTTCGCCGACGTCGCCGGCGCCAATGAGGCGATCGAGGAGCTCCAGGAGATCAAGGACTTCCTCAAGGACCCGTCGCGCTTCCAGGCGGTCGGCGCCCGCATCCCCAAGGGCGTGCTGCTGTACGGCCCTCCCGGCACCGGCAAGACGCTGCTCGCCCGCGCGGTCGCGGGTGAGGCGGGCGTGCCGTTCTACTCGATCTCCGGCTCCGACTTCGTCGAGATGTTCGTCGGTGTCGGCGCCAGCCGCGTGCGCGACCTGTTCGAGCAGGCGAAGCAGAACTCCCCGGCGATCATCTTCGTCGACGAGATCGACGCCGTCGGTCGTCACCGCGGCGCCGGACTCGGCGGAGGCCACGACGAGCGCGAGCAGACCCTCAACCAGCTGCTCGTCGAGATGGACGGCTTCGACGTCAAGACGAACGTCATCCTGATCGCGGCGACGAACCGTCCCGACATCCTCGACCCGGCCCTGCTGCGCCCGGGCCGCTTCGACCGCCAGATCGGCGTCGACGCCCCCGACCTGCCCGGCCGTCAGCGCATCCTCGAGGTGCACGGCAAGGGCAAGCCGCTCGCCAAGAGCGTCGACCTCGCCGTGCTCGCCCGCAAGACGCCCGGCTTCACCGGTGCCGACCTCGCGAACGTGCTCAACGAGGCCGCGCTGCTCACCGCGCGCGCCGGCGCCCAGCTCATCGACAACCGCGCCCTCGACGAGGCCGTCGACCGCGTGATGGCCGGCCCGCAGCGCCGCTCGCGGGTGATGAACGACAAGGAGCGCCTCATCACGGCGTACCACGAGGGCGGCCACGCCCTCGCGGCGGCGGCGATGCGGCACACCGACCCCGTCACGAAGGTCACGATCCTGCCCCGCGGCCGTGCCCTCGGCTACACGATGGTGCTTCCGCTCGAGGACAAGTACTCGGTCACCCGCAACGAGCTGCTCGACCAGCTCGCCTACGCGATGGGCGGCCGCGTCGCCGAGGAGGTCGTGTTCCACGACCCCACCACCGGCGCCTCGAACGACATCGAGAAGGCCACCGCGACGGCCCGCAAGATGGTCACCGAGTACGGCATGAGCGCGAACGTCGGCGCCGTGAAGCTGGGTCAGTCGCAGGGCGAGGTCTTCCTCGGCCGCGACATGGGGCACCAGCGCGACTACTCCGAGCAGATCGCCGAGCAGGTCGACGCCGAGGTGCGACTGCTCATCGAGCAGGCCCACGACGAGGCCTACAAGGTCATCACCGCCAACCGCGACATCCTCGACCGCCTGGCGACGGCGCTGCTGGAGAAGGAGACGCTCGACCACGACGAGCTCGCCGAGATCTTCGCGGATGTCAAGAAGCTCGACGAGCGCCCGCAGTGGCTGTCCAGCCGGAACCGGCCGATCAGCGACCTGCCGCCCGTGCAGATCCCGGCCAAGGCTCCGGTCGACGGCGAGGCCGTCGACGGCGGTGTCGACTCCGAGCCGAGCCGTCCGCGGCGCATCCCGCGCCGCAACCCGGGCATCGCCACCGCCTAGGGTGACCGTCCATACGACGCAGCAGGCGACCCCCGAGGGGTCGCCTGCTCTCGTGCGCCCGCTGGTCTTCGGCGTGCTCAACGTGACGCCCGACTCGTTCAGCGACGGCGGGCGCTTCCTCGACCCGGACGCGGCAATCGCCCGCGGGCTGGAGCTCAGCGCCCAGGGTGCCGACGTGATCGACGTCGGCGGCGAGACCACGAGGCCCGGCGCGGCCCGCACGGATGCCGGGGAGGAGGCCGACCGCGTCGTGCCGGTCATCCGCGAGCTCGCCGCGCGCGGCATCCGCGTCTCCATCGACACCATGCGCGCCTCGACCGCGGCCGCCGCCCTCGAGGCCGGTGCCACGATCGTCAACGATGTCTCCGGCGGGCTCGCCGATCCCGGCATCGTGCCCGTCGCGGCCAACGCCCAGGTGCCGTTCGTCGCGATGCACTGGCGCGGCCACAGCGACACGATGACCTCGCGCGCGATCTACGACGACGTCGTCGCCGACGTGCGCCGCGAACTCGGCGCGCGGGTCGAGGCGCTGCTCGCCGCAGGCCTCGACCCGGCGAAGCTCGTGCTTGACCCCGGACTCGGCTTCGCCAAGGACGCCGACCACAACTGGCAGTTGCTCGGCCGGATGACGGAACTGCAGAGTCTCGGCTTCCCCCTGCTGATCGGCGCCTCCCGCAAGCGGTTCCTCGGCGCGCTGCTGCCGGACGGTGCCCCCGTCGAGCAGCGCGACCTCGGCACCGCCGTCGTCAGCGCGCTCTCCGCGACATCCGGCGCGTGGGCGGTGCGCGTGCACGACGTCGCCTCGACGGTCGCGGCGCTCGACGTGGCCGCCGCTTGGCGCCGCGGCGCGGAGGCGACGCGATGACCGCCGCCGTCATCGCGCTCGGCAGCAACCTCGGCGACCGGTCCCGCATCCTGGCCGACGCGGTCCGGGCCATCGCGGAACTCGGCGGGGTCGAGCTCACCGCGATCAGCTCCTTCCACGAGACCGCCGCGCTCAAGCCGCACGGCGTCGACGAGAGCGCACCCGCCTACCTCAACGCCGCGCTGACGGCGGAGGTCGCGCTCACGCCCGAGCAGCTGTTGGATCGCCTCATGGACATCGAGCAGCACTTCGGGCGCGTGCGCGCCGAGCGCTGGGGCGACCGCACGCTCGACCTCGACATCATCGTGTTCGGCGACGAGCGCCGCGACGTCGACCGGCTGCAGCTGCCGCACCCGCGCGCGCACGAGCGCGACTTCGTCCTCCGGCCGTGGCTCGAGATCGACCCCACCGCCGAACTGCCCGGGCGCGGCCCGGTCGCCCGACTGCTCGCCGCCCTGGAGGCCCAGCCGTGACCACGACGCGTCCCCTCACCCTGGTGCTCCTCGCCGTGCTCGGCGCGGGGCTCGGCTGGCTGCTGCAGACCGCCCTCGCGGCATCCGGTCAGCCGGTCTTCCCGATGCCGTACACGCTTGCCCTCGCCCTCGCCGCGGTCGCCGTGATCGTCGTGAGCCTCGCGCTGCCCGTGCGGCAGGTCGCCCGCGGCAGGACGAAGGCGCGCATCGACCCGCTCTACGCGACGCGCGTCGTGCTGCTGGCGAAGGCGTCGTCGCTCAGCGGCGCGCTGCTCACCGGCTTCGCCGGCGGTGTGCTCGCCTACCTGCTCACCCGTCCGGTGCCGACGGTAGGCTCTGTCGGGCAGGCGGGGGCGAGCGTCATCGGCGCGATCCTGCTGCTCGCCGGCGGCCTGCTCGCCGAGCAGATGTGCCGCGTCCCACCCGACGACGAGGACGAGGACGAGGATGACGACGGCCGCCCGGTGAGGGTGCAGCCGTAGTACACGCTGGAGAGGCGGACGTGACAGAGACGGCAGTGACCCGGCCCACCGAGATCGAGTGGCACGGGGTCTCCCCGAAGTACATCGCGGTCGACCTCATCGGCACGGCGGTCTCGGCGCTGATCTTCACCGCCGCAGCGACCGTGCCCTACTGGCTCATCCAGGAGCCGTGGGCGCTGATCCCGTCGGCGGCGGTGCTGCTCGTGCACCTCGTCGTGCTCGTGCTGACGCCCCGCCGCATCCGCTCGATCCGCTACGCCCTGCGTGCCGACGACCTGCTCGTGCGCCGCGGCATCATGTTCACCCGCCTCGTCGCCGTGCCGTACGGGCGGATGCAGCTCGTCGACGTCAACCGCGGACCGATCGCCCGCGCCTTCGGGCTCAGCGAGCTGAAGTTCGTGACGGCGGCGGCGTCGAGCAACATCCTGCTTCCCGGCCTGCCGGCAGAGGAGGCGGATGACCTGCGCGACCGCCTCGTCGCCCTGGCCGAGAGCCGCCGGACGGGCCTGTGACCGAGCCGCTACCGCCGCGCTCGGACACCCAGCGCCCCGAGGAGCGCGAAGGACTCGGCAGCCCGCTCACCGAGGGACGCGGAGCCGACCTCGCGGGGCCGCTTCCAGCCGGTAACCCCCGCACGGAGGGTGCGGGTTTCGAAGCACAGCAGCCCCAGCCCCTCCAGTCCCTGGCCACCGCGCCGCTCACGACCTCGCTCGCCGACGGCGAGTGGCACCGGCTGCACCCGGCCACCCCGCTGCTGCGCGGCGGCATCGCCCTCATCGCGATCGTCGGCTTCCTCATCACCAACCTGCGCGACCGGTTCATCGAGGGCTTCCTACCGATGTACCGCGACGAGGACTACTCGGGCGACCCCGTCGAGTTCCTCGTGGGCGAGGGCCTCCTGTTCTGGGCGCTGCTCGCGACCCTCGGCGTCGTGCTCGTCGTCGTGTTCTTCTTCTGGCTGTCGTGGCGCTTCCACACCTTCCGCATCACCGCGGAGATCGTCGAGGTGCGGCAGGGCGTGCTCATGCGCACGAACCGGCGCGCGCGGCTCGACCGCATCCAGGGCGTGCACATCCAGCGGCCCTTCTTCGCGCGACTCTTCGGCGCCGCCAAGCTCGAGATCGAGCAGGCGGGCGACGACGCGAACGTGCAGCTGTCGTACCTGCGCGGGCACGAGGCCGACGCGCTGCGCCGCGACGTGCTCGCCCTGGCATCCGGAGCGCAGCGCGCCGCGGCGGCCGCGGCCCCGGCGGCGCCCAACGGCGTGCCCGGTCTCGTCGAGGCGCGCGTGCAGGAGCTGCTCGCGCCCGAGCTCGATCCCGCCGAGGCCGCGGCCGAGTCGGTCGTGCGCATCACCCCCGGCCGGCTGATCGGTTCCGTGCTGCTGTCGAGCGGCACGCTCTCGGTGCTCGCCGTGCTCGCCGGCCTCGGCATCGTCTCGCTCGTCACGGGCGAGCCGATCGCCGTCTTCGGCGCGCTTCCGGCGCTGCTCGGTCTCGGTACCTACCTCGTCAACCGGATCACCTCGGGCCTGCGCTACTCCGTCGCCGGCACCCGCGACGGGCTCCGCGTCGGCTACGGGCTGCTCTCGACCACCAACGACACCCTGCCTCCGGGTCGCGTGCACTCCGTGCAGCTCTCGCAGGGACTGCTGTGGCGCCCCTTCGGCTGGTGGGCGATCCGCGTCAACCGCGCCTCGCGCTCGTCGACCAACGCCCAGCAGCAGCAGACGCGCTCGCTCGTGCTGCCGGTCGGCACGCTCGACGACGCCGTCCGCGTGCTCGAGCTCATGCTGCCCGGCTTCGACGCCGCGACCGTGCAGCGGGCCGCCGCCGCGAAGGGCGGTGAGCCGGATGACCCGTTCACCAACTCGCCGCGCCGCGCGCGCGTGCTGCGGTGGTTCAGCCGCCGCCGCAACGGCTTCGCGCTGCTGCCCGACGTCGTCGCGCTGCGCCGCGGCTGGCTCTGGCGGGAGCTCGTGCTCGTGCCGCTGCCCCGCGTGCAGAGCGTGGCGATCCGCCGCGGACCGCTCCTTCGCGCGCTCCGGCTCGCGGGCGTGCACGTGCACACGGTCGCCGGGCCGATCTCGAGCGCGATCGGCGCTCTCGACGACGCCGACGCGCAACGCTTTTTCGACGAGGTCGCCACGGGCGCTGTGCGCGCGGCGGGCAACGACTCGTCGCACCGCTGGCGCTCCGCCGAGGCCGCCTCGTGACCGAGCGCTCCGGGCGCCTCGGCGTCGGCATCGTCGGGGCCGGCCGCGTCGGCCCGGTTCTCGGGGCCGCCCTGGCCGGCGCCGGCCACGCCCTCGTCGGCATCAGCGCCGTCTCGCAGGAGTCGAAGGACCGGGCGGATGCCATGCTGCCCGGCGTTCCCGTGCTCGACGTGCCCGAGGTCGTGCGTCGCGCGGAGCTCGTGCTCCTCGCGATCCCCGAGTCCGAGCTTCCCGGGCTCGTCTCGGGGCTCGCCGCCGTCGGGGCGTGGCAGCCCGGTCAGCTCGTCGTGCACACGGCGCCCGGCCTCGGGGTCTCGGTGCTGAAGCCGGCGCTCGCGCAGGGCGTCATCCCGCTCGCGATCCATCCCGCGATGTCGTTCACGGGCACGAGCATCGACCTCGTGCGGCTGCGCGAGTCGTACTGCGCCGTCACCGCACCGGCCCCCGTGCAGCCCATCGGTCAGGCGCTCGTCGTCGAGATGGGCGCCGAGCCCGTGATCGTCGCCGAGGCCGACCGCGCCGCCTACGGCGAGGCGATCACGACCGCGACCAGCTTCTCCACCGCGATCGTCGCCCAGGCCGTCGGGCTGCTCGACGGCATCGGCCTGCCCGACCCCGGACGGCTGCTCGCGCCGCTCGTGCGCTCGTCGGTCGAGAACGCCCTCGTCGCCCCACCCGATACGATCGACCTGACCGCCCTGGCGGACGAGACAGCACTGCCGGGCGACACGGAGGACGACGAGTGAGCACCACCCCCGTCGTCGTGCACACGATCGCGGAGATCCGCGGGCACGTGGCATCCGCCCGCCGCACCGGACACGTCGCGGTCGTGCCGACCATGGGCGCGCTGCACGACGGCCACCTCGCGCTCGTCGACCGGGCGCTCGAGGTCGCCGAGACCGTCGTCGTGACGATCTTCGTCAACCCGCTGCAGTTCGGCGCGAACGAGGACCTCGACCGCTACCCGCGAACGCTCGAGGCGGATGTCGAGAAGCTCGCCGCCAAGGGCGTGCACCTCGTCTTCGCGCCGAGCGTCGACGCGATGTACCCGGACGGGCCCAGCCAGACGCGGGTCACCGCCGGCCAGGTCGGCGGGCTCTACGAGGGCAAGACGCGGCCCAAGCACTTCGACGGCATGCTCACCGTCGTGACGAAGCTCTTCAACATCGTCACCCCCGACATCGCGGTCTTCGGGCAGAAGGACGCTCAGCAGGTCTTCCTCGTGCGCCGCATGGTCAAGGACCTCGACCTGCCCATCGAGATCGAGGTCGTCGAGACCGTCCGCGAGAACGAGGGGCTCGCCCTCAGCAGCCGCAACGTGTACCTCACGCCCGAGGAGCGCCGCGCGGCCCTCGCGCTGTCCGTCTCGCTCGAGGCCGCGTCGTCCGCAGCCGACCGGGGGGTCGACGGAGTGGTCCGCGCCGCCCAGGCCGTCTTCGCCGAGGAGCCCCTCGTTACACTTGACTACCTGGTCGTCGTCGACCCCGAGACCTTCCTCCCCGTCGACGACGGGTACCGAGGACCTGCGACCGTGCTGGTCGCCGCGCGGGTCGGATCGACGCGACTGATCGACAACGACACCATCCATCTGTACTGACGCCTTCGAGGGCCACCATGACTTCTTCGGACGAAACGCCGATCGCCACCACCGACGCCACCTCCCGCGAGGCCGAGGCCGAGCGCCTCGCCGCCGCCGAGGCGTCCGAGCAGAAGGCCGTGCGCCTCGCGAAGCGTCAGCGTCTGCTCGAGGAGGGCGCCCAGGCCTACCCTGTGTCGCTGCCCGTCACCGACACCATCCCCGCCGTGCGTGAGCGCTTCGACGGACTCGAGCCGGATGTCTCGACGGGCGAGACCGTCGGGCTCGCCGGCCGGGTCGTGCACCTCCGCAACACGGGCAAGCTCTGCTTCGCCGCGCTCCAGGCCGGCGACGGGTCCCGCATCCAGGCGATGCTCTCGCTCGCCTCGGTGGGCGAGGAGTCGCTGCAGCGGTTCAAGGAGCTCGTCGACCTCGGCGACCACCTGTTCGTGCAGGGCGAGGTAATCACGAGCCGCCGCGGCGAGCTCTCGGTGATGGCCACCGACTGGGCGATCGCGGCGAAGGCGATCCAGCCGCTACCCAACCTGCACTCCGAGCTCAGCGAGGAGACGCGGGTGCGCGCCCGCTACCTCGACCTGATCGCGCGCGAGCAGGCCCGCACCACCGTCCGCGCTCGGGCCACCGCCGTCGCGTCGCTCCGCTCCACGTTCGCGTCGCACGGGTTCCTCGAGGTCGAGACCCCGATGCTGCAGACGATCCACGGCGGCGCCTCGGCCCGCCCGTTCAAGACGCACTCGAACGCGTTCGACACCGAGCTCTACCTGCGCATCGCGCCCGAGCTGTTCCTCAAGCGCGCCGTGGTCGGCGGCATCGAGCGGGTGTTCGAGATCAACCGCAACTTCCGCAACGAGGGCGCGGACTCCACGCACTCGCCCGAGTTCGCCATGCTCGAGGCCTACCAGGCGTACGGCGACTACAACTCGATCGCCGACCTGACGCAGGAGCTGATCCAGAACGCCGCCGTCGCGGTCGCCGGCTCGCACGAGGTCACCTGGGCCGATGGCACGAAGTACGACCTCGGCGGCGAGTGGGCGCGCATCTCGATGTACGGCTCGCTCAGCGAGGCATCCGGCCAGGAGATCACCCCGCAGACCAGCTTCGAGGAGCTGTCGAAGCTCGCGAATGCCGTGGACGTCGAGGTGGACGTGCCCACCAAGGGCAAGCTCGTCGAGGAGCTCTGGGAGCACTTCGTGAAGGGCTCGCTCGATCGGCCGACGTTCGTCATGGACTTCCCGGTCGACACCTCACCGCTCGTGCGCGACCACCGCTCGGTCGAGGGCGTCGTCGAGAAGTGGGACCTGTACGTGCGCGGCTTCGAGCTCGCCACCGGCTACTCCGAGCTCGTCGACCCGGTCATCCAGCGCGAGCGCTTCGTCGAGCAGGCACGCCTCGCCGCCCGCGGCGACGTCGAGGCCATGCGTCTCGACGAGGAGTTTCTCCGCGCGCTCGAGTTCGGGATGCCTCCCTGCGGCGGCATGGGCATGGGCATCGACCGCCTGCTCATGGCGATCACCGGTCTCGGCATCCGCGAGACCATCCTGTTCCCCCTGGTGAAGTGAGCTGACGTGATGGACGACAAGGGCAACGGCGTGACCAAGGGCCGACTCATCCTCTGGGGCGTGGGCGCGGCCGCGGGACTGTACTTCCTCATCAGCGGGATCATCGGCATCCTCACCTGAGCGACTCTCGGCAACACCGCCGACACGAGCGCGAAACACCTGCTCCGTAGTGTCCGGAGCGGACGTCCCCCGTATTGGGCACGGCGTCCGTTTCCGTCCACCACAGTTCCGGAGCAACCTTGCCTTCTCGCGCCATCGCGGCGACGATCGGCGGCGCCCTCAGTGCCGCGCTCGTGCTCGCCGCAGCCCCACCCGCCACTGCGGCGGTCGAGACGCCGGCTCTGCCGATCGTCCGTCCGGCCGCCGACATCCGCCTTCCCGCGGCGCTGCCGAGCGAGCAGCTGCTGCCGGAGGTAGCCGATAACCCGGCCGACGCGTCGATCAACCGCGGCGTCATGCCCTACGACGAGATCGCCCCCTTCGTCAACGACCTGATCGAGTCGAGCGACCGCGTCTCCGCGCAGGTCGTCGGCAAGTCGGCCCAGGGCCGCGACATCTACCTGGTGACCGTCACGAAGCCGGAGACCGCCGCCGAGGTGGCGCAGCAGGCGAAGTGGCGCGACGCCATCAAGTACTCGCCCGCGGCTGCCGCCGCAGACGACGAGCTCGCCGAGGGCTACAAGGTGCCGATCTGGTACAACGGCAACATCCACGGCAACGAGTGGGAGGGTACCGACATCACCCTCAACTACATCGAGGAGCTCGCGACCTCCGCGGACCCCGAGGTGGAGGCACTGCTGTCGGGTCACCGGCTCTACTTCACGGTGACGAACAACCCCGACGGCCGCGCCCTCGGGCAGCGTGCGACGGCGACCGGCTACGACGCCAACCGCGACTTCATCACGGGCGCGACGGCCGAGGCGGCCATCGTCCGCGATCTCGCCGGAGTCATCCAGCCGACCTACTTCATCGACCTGCACGGCTACACCGGCGTGCTCCAGGTGGAGCCCTGCGGCCCGCCGCACGGCGAGAACTACGAGTACGACCTGTTCGTGCCGCACGCCTACTCGACCGCGCTCGCGATCGAAGAGGCGGTGGTCGCTGCCAACATCCCCGGCAACACCTACTACGACCGCACGAAGACCGGCAACGCGCGCTACACGACCACGAATACCGGCCAGATCAACATCCCCTACCGTGATCAGCGCAGCGGATGGGACGACTGGCCCCCGATCTTCGCCCCGCAGTACGTCGCGTACCAGGGCGCGATCACGAACACCGTCGAACTGCCGCTCGGTCGGGTGACGTCCACGACGCAGAACAAGGCCAACGCAGCCGTGAACATCGCGGTCGGGGAGATCGTCGTCGAGACGGTCGCCGACTACGTCGCCGAGCACCACGACACCCTGCTCGCGAACCAGATCGAGATCTTCTCCCGCGGCATCGCCGGCGAGCCGATCGCGCCGATCCCCGCGGATGTCAGCGCTGAGGACCTGCCCGCGGGCACGCCGACCGAGTGGACCGAGATCTGGGACGAGACGGACGTCTTCCCCACCGAGATCCCGCGCGCCTACGTCATTCCCATGGGCGAGGGCCAGCGCTCCGACTCCGACGCCGAGCGTCTCGTCGAGCAGCTCCTGGTGCACGACATCCAGGTGCAGCGCACCACGGCGCCGCTGAAGGTGGGCGGAACGACCTACGCGAAGGGCTCCTTCGTCGTCGACATGCACCAGCCGCTGCGCGGGCTCGCCAACGTGCTCCTCGCCGACGGCTCCGACATCTCCAAGCGCACGCCGGCGATGTACGACATCTCCGCCTGGAGCCTGTCGCTGCTCTGGGGCGCTGACGTCGTGCCGGTCGGGGACACGACCGACCCGGCGCTGAAGCTGAAGGCGCAGCCCATCACCACGGTGGCGCAGAACGGGTCCGCGAAGGGCGGCCGCTACCAGGCCCTCCGTCCCACCGGCGTCAGCGAGTACCAGGCCGTCATCGAGCTGCTCGCCGAGGGTGTCGCGCTCTCGCAGCTCGCCGACGGCACCATCGTCGTAGGACCCGGCAAGAACGACGCCGTGCAGCGGGCAGCCGACACTTTCGGTGTCGTCTTCGAGTCGCACAACGGCGCCGGTCTGCGCGACGCGACCACCGTCGCGCTGTCGCTGCCCACCGTCGGGTACGTCGGCTCTGAGTACCGTGACGTGCTCGCGAAGCTCGGCTACCGCGACACCGTCGAGCTCACCGCGACGGGGATCGCCTCGAGCGGGGTCCCCGCGCAGGTGGACGTCATCCTCGGCAACGTGAGCTTCGACCCGCGCACTTATACGCCGGCTCAAATCGCAGCCGGTAACTCGGGGCTCGCCGAATTCGTCGCCCGCGGTGGCGACCTCGTGGGCAGCGGAAGCGCCGGCGCCACCATGGCGACCTCGTCGGGCATCGCCGCGGTCGTCGCGACGACGGCGCCGGGCGGTTCGAACGGCATCGTCAACGTGACGACGCCGGCGAGCGGCGTCCTCGGCGACTACGCCCAGGACACCGCCTTCGTCTATCCGGCGACCTGGTATTCAGGCACCGGCCTCACCGTCGAGCAGAGCTACGACGCGACCGACCCGTTCGTCAGCGGTCATTGGGCCGACCAGACGGGCCGTTCTCAGATGGATGCCGCGGGCAAGCCCGCCGCGATCTCCGCCGTGAAGGGCACGTCGAAGCTGTTCCTGTTCGGCACGACGCCCTCGTTCCGCACCCACCCGGTCGGCGCGTTCAGCGACATCGCGCGGGCCCTGCTGTGGACCGCGGACGCCGGCACCCCGGTGACCCCGCCGAACGGCAAGGGACTCTGAGGTAGCCATCGCAGCGAGGGGCCGGGAAACCGGCCCCTCGTTCGCGTATAGAGGGGTACCGCGCCGCCCCCGCAGGATCGCTAATGTTCGAGCATGACGGCCTCCGACTTCACCGATGTGGGTCTCGTGCGGCCGGAGGTGGGCGGCGACGACGCGGTGCGCATCGCCCGCGAGGTCTACGGGCTCGAGGCATCCGCTCGCGAGCTCGGCAGTCAGCAGGACCGCAACTACCTGCTCGAGACCGACCGCGGGCGCTTCCTACTCAAGATCGACAACGCCGCCTTCGCCGACGACGAGCTCGCCGCGCAGGACACCGCGCTCACGCACCTAGCCAATCTCGGCCTCCACGTGCCCGCTCCCGTGCCCGGGCCCGACGGCGCGACGCGGCAGTCGTGGCAGGGGCACCGCGTGCGCCTCCTCACCTTCCTCGAGGGGCGCCCGCTCGCGAGTGCCGCTCACGTCTCGCGCGACGCGATGCACGCGCTCGGCCGGCTGTCGGGCTCGGTGGCATCCGCGCTCGCCGGCTTCACGGCACCCGGGCTCGAGCGTGCGCTGCAGTGGGACCTGCGGGTCGCGCCCGGCGTCGTGCGCGAGCTGCTGCCCTTCGTGCCCGACGCGAGCCGCCGGGTGCTCATCGAGCGGGCCGTGACGGATGCCTGGGCGCGCGTCGCCACCGTCGCCGACCGCCTGAGAGTGCAACCGATCCACGGCGACATCACCGACGACAACGTCGTCTGCACCCCCGATCCCTCGGGCCGCTCGATCCCCGACGGGGTCATCGACTTCGGCGACCTCGGGCTCGGCTGGCGCGTCGCCGAGCTCGCGGTGACCCTGTCGTCGCTGCTGCCCCACGCCGACGACCTCGCCGACGTCTTCGCGGCAGTCCGCGCCTTCCACGCGGAGTCCCCGCTCGACGACGCCGAGCTCAGCGCGCTCTGGCCCCTCGTCGTGCTGCGCGGCGCCGTGCTCGTGGTCAGCGGCGAGCACCAGGTGTCGCTCGAGCCCGGCAACGACTACGCGGCCGAGCGGATGGCGGGGGAGTGGCGCATCTTCGAACTCGCTCGCTCCGTCGACCCGGACCTGGCCGAGGCGGCCGTCCAAGCCGCCGCCGGCGCCGAAGCCCCCGCCCCGCTCGCCCCCGCCACCCGGCTGCTTCCCGAGCTCGGCGAGACGGCCGTGCTCGACCTCTCCGTCGACGCCGACGCGCTCGCCGCGGGGCGCTGGCTCGAACCCGACGCCGAGTGGTTGCTCGCGCTCGAGGCGCTCGCCGGTCACGACGCGGTCGTGCTCCCGTTCGGGCAGCGCCGCCTGACGCGCACCCCCGTCCGCTCGGTCGTTGCGCCCGAGACCGCCGCCCTCGTGACTGAGCTTGTGCTGCGGGCGGGCTCGCCGGTCGTCGCGCCGTTCGACGGCGAGATCGTCGAGGCGGATGCCACGGGCCTCCTCCTCCGCAGCGCGGCGGGCGACCTCGAGGTCGGTCCGCTCGAGCTCGCCGTGCCGCTCGGCCCGGTCACCGCCGGCACGCTGCTCGGGCGCACCTCGTCGTGCCCCGATGCCGTGCGCAAGACGGATGCCGCGGGGCATCCGCTCGCCCGGCTGCGCGTGCGGCACGTGCGCCTGCCGGAACTGGAGGCGCCCGACTTCACGTCCGACGCGTGGTTCCCCGCCTGGGCGCGCGTCGTCGCCGACCCGGCACCGCTGCTCGGGCTCGACCCCCTGCCCCAGCGCGCCGACCCGGACGCGGAACAGCACCGCCGCGAGCGCCTGTTCGCGAGCGCGCAGGAGCGCTACTACGCCCACCCGCCGCAGATCGAGCGCGGCTGGCGGGAGTTCCTCATCGACACGGCCGGGCGCAGCTACGTCGACATGGTCAACAACGTCTCCGGCATCGGGCACGGGCACCCGGCGCTCACCGAGGCGGTCGCGCGGCAGCTGGCCAAGCTCAACACCAACTCGCGGTTCCTCTACCGCGCGCTCGCCGACCTCAGCGAGCGGCTCGTCGCGCTCGCGCCGCACCCGTCGCTCGACACCGTGCTGCTCGTCAACAGCGGCACCGAGGCGGTCGACCTCGCGATCCGGCTCGCTCAGCTCGCGACCGGGCGTCGCACGATCGTTGCGCTGCGCGAGGGGTACCACGGCTGGTCGATGGCGACGGATGCCGTGACGACCTCCGCCTACGACAACCCCTCCGCACTCGCGAACCGGCCGGATTGGGTGCGCATCGCCGACGTGCCGAACGCCTACCGAGGCACCCACCGCGGTCCGGATGCCGCCGAGGCGTACGCCCGCGACTTCGCCGCGTTCCTCGAGGGCGAGAGCGTGGCCGGGTTCGTCGCCGAGCCGATCCTCGGCAACGCCGGCGGCGTCGTGCCGCCGGAGGGCTACCTCGCCGCGGCGTACGAGGCGGTGCGCGCGAACGGCGGACTCTGCATCGCCGACGAGGTGCAGGTCGGCTACGGCCGCATCGGTTCGCACTTCTGGGCGAGCGAGTGGCAGGGCGTCGTGCCCGACATCGTCACGACCGCCAAGGCCATGGGCAACGCGTACCCGCTCGGCGCCGTTCTCACCCGGCGCGAGATCGCCGAAGCGCTCGCCACCGAGGGGCACTTCTTCTCCTCGGCCGGCGGCGCCCCGGCCAGCTGCGCCGCGGGCATCGCCGTGCTCGACGTGATGGAGCGGGAGGGCCTGCAGCAGAACGCGGCGGAGGTCGGCGCGCACCTCGTGCAGCGCTTCGAGGCGCTCGCCGCGAAGCATCCGCTCATCGGCGCGGTGCACGGGCGCGGCCTCTACCTCGGTGTGGAACTCGTGCGCGACCGGCAGACGCTCGAGCCGGCGGATGCCGAGACCCAGGCGATCTGCGACCGCATGCTCGACCTCGGCGTCATCGTGCAGCCCACCTCGGAGCGGCAGAACGTGCTGAAGATCAAGCCGCCGCTGTGCCTCTCGAGGCAGAGCGCCGACTTCGTCGTCGACGCTCTCGACGAGGTGCTGACCCGCGGCTGGTAGCCCGTACTTCTCCGCGTACTCGACGCGGACGCCCATTCGGCGCCCGCTAATGTCGAGGCGTGCACAACGAGGTCAACCCCGAGATCGCCCGCTCCTGGCTCCTGGTGAACGGCAACCACGCCGAGGCCTTCGACCGGGCGGCGAACTCGCGAGCCGACCAGATCGTGCTCGACATCGAGGACGCGGTCGATCCCTCCGACAAGGACGCCGCCCGCGGCAAGGTCATCGACTGGCTGAGCGGCGGTGGCCGTGCCTGGGTGCGCATCAACGACCGCTCGAGCGACTTCTGGTCCGACGACGTCGACGCCCTGACCGGGGTCCCCGGTCTCCTCGGGGTCATGCTCGCCAAGACCGAGGACGCCGCGCACGTCTCCGAGACGTTCGACCGCCTGCGCGGCGAGAAGCCCGTGCTCGTCCTGATCGAGTCGGCCCTCGGCATCGAGGAGGCCGTGACCATCGCCCGCGCCCGCGGCGCGTTCCGCCTCGCCTTCGGCTCCGGCGACTACCGCAAGGACACCGGCACGAGCGCCGACGACCTCGCCATGGCCTACCCCCGCTCCCGCCTCGTCGTCGCCAGCCGCATCGGCGGCCTGCCCGGTCCGATCGACGGCCCCACCGCCTCGCGCTCGCACCCGGTGCTCCGCGAGTCGAGCGAGGTCGCCGTCGCGCTCGGTCTCACCGGCAAGCTCTGCCTCGACACCGAGCAGCTGCCCGTCATCAACGAGGTCATCAGCCCGACCGCCTCGGATGTCACGTGGGCCCGCGACTTCCTCGCCGACTTCGAGGCGCGCGGCCGCGTCATCCGCGACGGCAGCGACCTGCCCCGCCTTGGCCGCGCCGAGAAGATCGACAAGCTCGCCCGCGCCTTCGGCATCAACCCGCTCTAGCGACGAGGAGGCGCTCTCCGCCGCGGCGCCGCTGAGAGAGTACGCAAACTGCTCTTCCGATCTGAAGAGGGCAGCAGTTTCCGTACAGTCGCGACCGACGACGGCCCAGCCTCGGGGGCTCCGGCCGCGTATCCTTGAGCCCGTGATCGAGGACTTCTGGCTGAACGCGCTCTACTCCGTGACGCCGACCATCCTCCTCGGCGGCATCTTCTGGTACGTCATGCGCTCGGTCATCCGCGCCGACCGTGGTGAGCGCGACGCCTACGCGAAGATCGAGGCGCAGGAGCGCGCCCGCCTCGAGGACCAGGCCCGCTAGGAGCCCGACCGTGGCGGACTGGGACGCGGCTTTCTGGGACGCCCGCTATCGCTCGCTCGACGCCGTGTGGAGCGGTGCGCCGAACGCCCAGCTCGTCGCCGAGGCATCCGCACTCCGTCCGGGCGTCGCCCTCGACGTCGGTTGCGGCGAGGGGGCGGATGCCATCTGGCTCGCGCAGCACGGCTGGACCGTCGTCGCCGTCGACTTCTCCGGCTACGCGCTCGAGCGGGCCGGCAAGCGCGCCGACAAGGCGGGTGACGACGTCGCCGACCGGATTCTCTGGCGGCTCGCGGATGTCACGGCGGAGGACGACCCCCGACTGCCGCAGGCCGATCTCGTGTCGGCGCAATTCCTGCACGTGCCGGGCGACCAGTGGCGCCGGGTGCTGTCGCGACTGATAGACGCCGTCGCGCCCGGCGGGACGCTGCTGCTCGTCGGACACGACCCGTCCGACCTGCACTCGACGGTCTCGCGACCGAAGGACGAGGACGTCTACTGGTCGCCGGTCGACGTCGCCGCAATGCTCGACGAGGAGCAGTGGGTGGTCGAGGCTGCCGAGTCGCGCGAGCGCTTCCAGCGCACCGACCCGGTCGACCACCAGCACGGCCACCACCACGGCGACGTCGTGCGCGACGCGGTCCTTCGCGCCCGCCGCCGAGGCCCGGCTCCTCACCAGTCGGCGGAGTAGCGGCCCCTCACCAGTCGGCGGAGTAGCCGTTCGTCGCCGGTCGGTAGCAGGGCGAAGCCCGCCGTGCCGAGACCCCTTCCCGACGAGGCCGCACTACCCCCGAGCTGACAACCGCACGTTCGGCAGCTCCGGCGCCGGCAGCGGCTCCCCGTCGAACCCCTCCACGAGCCCGAACCACCCCGCCGGGTCGCGCCGCGCGATCCCGTCCGCCTGCCACTTCGCGCGGTACTCGACGATCTCGTCGTGGCTCCGCCCGACGAAGTTCCACCACATCACGATGCGCTCGCCGAGCGGCTCGCCGCCGATCAGCAGCGCGCGCAGCGGAGCATCCGTCGCCTCGACGCGCAGTGTGCTGCGGCCGGGGGCGACGTAGGCGAGCTCTCCGGATGCCACGGCGTGGCCCTCGAACCGAGGCGCCCCGGCGTCCACGAGCAAGCCGTGCTCGAAGCGGGGGTCGACCGGCAGCTCGACGCTCGCCCCCGCGGGAAGGTCGAGCTGTGCACCGAGCAGTGGGGTGAACGTCGTCGCCGTGCTCGTCGACCCGACGAGCGAGCCGAGGAACACCCGCACCGTCGCGGCGCCGAACAGCACGGGCTCGGGCACGTAGCGCTCGAAGAACGGCGCATCGTGGCGGTGCGCGTCGGGCAGCGCGAGCCAGAGTTGCGCGCCATGCAGCATCGTGACCGCGTCGGTCGAGACCTCGGAGTGCTGGATGCCGCGCCCCGCCGTCATCAGGTTCAGCTCACCGGGACGCACGAGCGCGTGCGCGCCGGTCGAGTCCCGGTGCTCGATCTCGCCGGCGAACAGCCAGCTGACGGTCGCGAGCCCGGTGTGCGGATGCGGCGGCACGTGCATCCCGCCCTGGATCCGCACGTCGTCGGGGCCGTAGTGGTCGAGGAAGCACCAGGCGCCGATGAGGGAGCGGGCGCGCTGCGGCAGGGTGCGGCGCACGCTCATCGCCCGCGGTCCGCCGAGCGGGACGTCGCGGGGCTCGAGCAGTTCGACGCCGTCCGCGGGGGCGGCCTCGCACAGCACGGCTCCGGGCTGCCTCTCGAGGTTGCTCACGCAGCGAACACTACGCCCGGCCGGCGACGGACGCAGGGGGTGACAGCACGAGCAGTTCGCCCACCTCGCAGTCGAGGGCGTCGCAGATCGCGCGGAGGGTGGAGTACCGAATGGCTCGGGCCCGGTCGTTCTTCAGTACAGAGAGATTCACGACGCTGATGCCCACGAGTTCGCTGAGGCGGGTCACCGTCATCCCGCGCTCCGCGAGCAGTTCGTCGAGCCGGCAGTGGATGCCGGTCGGCTCGTCGTCGGCGGGAGCCATCAGACGAGGGTGTCCGTCTCGCGCTGCATCCGCCGCCCGAGCTCGAACGCGGTGGCCACGACGGCGAGGGCGAGGCCCCAGCCGATGGGGGAGAGGTCCGTCAGCATGACGAACCGGGTGAAGCCCGGGTAGGAGCCGGACTGATCGCCGCCGGCGGTCACGGCCTGCGGCCCCAGGAAGTCGACGACCGCGGCGCGTGCGTAGGCGGCGAAGGCAGGCTGCAACAGGCCGCCCACCATCAGGAACACCCCCGCGAGACCGACCGCCCAGGTGGCCGAGCGCACGAACGGACGCCCGTCGAGCACCCTCAGCCCGACAAGTGCGACCGCGGCGCAGATGCCGAGGGCCGGCAGCCCCTCGGCGAGACGCTCGGCGATCAGCAGGCCGCGCGCGCCACCGTCGAGGCCGACGACCGTGGCATCCGCACTGCTGACGTCCGCCTGCACGAGGGCGGGAGGGGCGTCGCGGACCTCGGCCTCGCCCGTGTACGGCATCCCGGTGATGCGGAGCTCGTCGTCGACCGCCAGAGAGATCGTGGACAGCGCCAGACCGACGATGGTGAGCAGCGCGAAGAGGATCGCTCCTCCCACGACGACCCGCAGCAGGTAGAGGTCGAGCTTCGAGACCGTCGTCATGGCCGTCCTTATCGAATGTCGTTGTTATCGGTAGTCGATAAGCTAGCCCGCCGCGGCCGCCCGGACAAGAGCCCCCTGAAGAGCCGCTGCAACTCGTCACGCCGCCAGCGAACAGGGGCAGGTTCGCCAGGATCCGCTGGTTACTCTCTTCGTACGGCGCCACCCTGCACGGCGCCCGAGGAGTTCACATGTTTGAGAGATTCACCGACCGAGCCCGTCGTGTCGTCGTTTTGGCCCAGGAAGAGGCCAAGATGCTCAACCACAACTACATCGGTACGGAGCACATCCTGCTCGGCCTCATCCACGAGGGCGAGGGAGTCGCGGCCAAGGCGCTGGAGTCCCTCGGAATCTCCCTCGACGCGGTCCGCGAGCAGGTCCAGGACATCATCGGTCAGGGCCAGCAGCAGCCCACCGGTCACATCCCGTTCACCCCGCGCGCCAAGAAGGTGCTCGAGCTCTCTCTGCGCGAGGCGCTGCAGCTCGGTCACAACTACATCGGTACGGAGCACATCCTGCTCGGCCTCATCCGCGAGGGTGAGGGTGTCGCGGCGCAGGTCCTCGTCAAGCTCGGCGCGGACCTCAACAAGGTGCGGCAGCAGGTCATCCAGCTCCTGAGTGGTTACCAGGGCAAGGAGGCCGTGGCGGTGGGCGGCAATGAGCAGCAGCCCGACAAGGGAAGCCAGATCCTCGACCAGTTCGGTCGCAACCTCACGCAGGCGGCTCGGGACAACAAGCTCGACCCGGTCATCGGCCGTGAGAAGGAGATCGAGCGGGTCATGCAGATCCTCTCGCGTCGGTCGAAGAACAACCCCGTGCTGATCGGCGAGCCCGGCGTCGGCAAGACCGCCGTCGTCGAGGGCCTCGCGCAGGCGATCGTCCGCGGCGACGTCCCCGAGACGCTGAAGGACAAGCAGCTCTACACGCTCGACCTCGGTTCTCTCATCGCCGGCAGCCGCTACCGCGGTGACTTCGAGGAGCGCCTCAAGAAGGTCACCAAGGAGATCCGCACCCGCGGCGACATCATCACGTTCATCGACGAGATCCACACGCTCGTCGGTGCCGGTGCCGCTGAGGGCGCTATCGACGCCGCCTCGATCCTCAAGCCGCTGCTCGCCCGTGGTGAGCTGCAGACGATCGGCGCGACCACGCTCGACGAGTACCGCAAGCACTTCGAGAAGGATGCCGCGCTCGAGCGCCGCTTCCAGCCGATCCAGGTCAACGAGCCGTCGCTGCCCCACGCCATCAACATTCTCAAGGGTCTGCGCGACCGCTACGAGGCGCACCACAAGGTGAGCATCACCGACGGTGCCATCGTCGCGGCGGCGAACCTCGCCGACCGGTACATCCAGGACCGCTTCCTGCCGGACAAGGCCATCGACCTGATCGACGAGGCCGGCGCCCGCCTGCGCCTGTCGATCCTGTCGGCGCCGCCGGAGCTGCGCGAGTTCGACGAGCGCATCGCCGGTGTCCGCGCCCAGAAGGAAGCAGCGATCGAGGACCAGGACTTCGAGAAGGCCGCCTCGCTGCGCGACGAGGAGAAGAAGCTGCTCGGTGAGCGGCTCCGCCTCGAGAAGCAGTGGAAGTCCGGTGACGTCGCGACGACCGCCGAGGTCGACGAGGGCCTGATCGCCGAAGTGCTCGCCCAGGCGACCGGCATCCCGGTGTTCAAGCTCACGGAGGAGGAGTCCTCGCGGCTCATCTTCATGGAGAAGGCCCTGCACGAGCGCGTCATCGGTCAGGAGGAGGCCATCTCGGTCCTCGCCAAGACCATCCGCCGCACCCGCGCCGGCCTCAAGGACCCGCGTCGTCCCTCCGGTTCGTTCATCTTCGCCGGCCCCACCGGTGTCGGTAAGACGGAGCTGGCCAAGGCGCTCGCCGAGTTCCTCTTCGACGACGAGGGTGCGCTGATCTCTCTCGACATGTCGGAGTACGGCGAGAAGCACACCGTCTCGCGGCTGTTCGGTGCCCCTCCTGGGTTCGTCGGCTTCGAGGAGGGCGGCCAGCTAACCGAGAAGGTTCGCCGCAAGCCCTTCAGCGTCGTGCTCTTCGACGAGATCGAGAAGGCGCACCCCGACATCTTCAACTCGCTCCTCCAGATCCTGGAGGAGGGACGTCTGACGGATGGCCAGGGCCGCGTCGTCGACTTCAAGAACACCGTGATCATCATGACGACGAACCTCGGCACGAGGGACATCGCCAACGGTCCGGTGGGCTTCCAGCTCGAGGGCGAAAACTCGACCGGCTACCAGCGCATGCGCGCCAAGGTCGTCGAGGAGCTCAAGAAGCACTTCAAGCCCGAGTTCCTGAACCGCGTCGACGAGACGATCGTGTTCCCGCAGCTCACTCCCGCGGAGCTTCTGCAGATCGTCGATCTGTTCATCAAGCGCCTGGGCGAGCGGATGCTGGACCGCGACATGACCGTCGAGCTGACCACGCCCGCGAAGGAGCAGCTCATCAAGGTGGGCTTCGACCCGACCCTGGGTGCGCGCCCGCTCCGCCGCGCGGTGCAGCACGAGATCGAGGACCGGCTCAGCGAGAAGATCCTGCACGGCGAGCTCAACGCCGGCGACCACGTGCACGTGGACTTCGCCGAGGGCGAGTTCGTGTTCTCGACGTCGCGCCAGCCGGGCCGTGAGGAGCTCACGGTCGGCGCCGCCGCGATCGAGTCCTAGGCGGCACGCGCCGGAAGGGGCGGTGGGGGAGACCCCGCCGCCCCTTTCGCGTACCCGGAACGATGCGATGCGCAACCGTTACCCGAGCGAGCGGGGCCAGGCATCGATCGCGGGGCGGCCGGTGGCGCTGCGGTCGGATGACGCGCAGCGGCGAGAACCGCGGGATTCCGGGCTTCTTCGGCGCGACACGCCCGGGATGTGGCGCTGGCTTGCCGCAACGGCGGATCCCACGTAATGTTTCTCCTCGTTGCCCCAAAGGGTGCGGGAAGCGGAAGCTGACCGGCCCTCAAGCGGGAACCAATCCTCTCCCTCGAACGGAACCTCGGTTCCACGCTCCTTGCGAGCCGGTTCGAGTCGAGTTACGATTGACAGCCCTCCTGAACGGATAGCCACTGTGTGGTGGTCCTGGGAGTGGTGTTGGATAGTTGCCCTGAAGGCCAGCATG
>NZ_JAFIQW010000002.1:207169-591932 GCF_017355965.1 Desertivibrio insolitus | reverse complement strand
CCTGTCGAAGCGGTTCTCGCCCACCGGCGAGGCCGACACGATCATCGTCGTCGCGAACGTCGACCCGCACTCGGTGCGCGAGACGACCGTCTACCTCGACCCCGCGAAGTTCGGGATCGATCCGGGCCAGCAGTTCCAGGTGACCGACCTGATCACGGATCAGACGTACACCTGGGGTCTGGCGAACTACGTGAGGCTCGACGCCTTCACCGAACCCGTGCACATCCTCCGGGTGCATCACGAGAAGGGACGCGCATGACCGACCTGCTCCCCGAGATCGACCGCGGCTGGCTCTACGCCGTCGCCGAGGGACGACACCCCGACCCTCACTCCCTGCTGGGTCAGCACCAGGTGGGCGACGGCTTCGTCATCCGCGCGCTGCGACCGTTCGCGCGAGCCGTGCGCGCCCACCGTGCCGACGGCTCCGTGGTCGAGCTCGAGCACGTCGAGGGCGGCCTGTGGCAGGGCTACTACGACGGCCCCGGGTCCGCCTACACGCTCGAGACCGAGTGGGAGGACGGCGGCAGCTGGACCGCCGACGACGCGTACCGCTTCGTGCCGTCCTTCGGCGAGGTCGACCGCTACCTCTGGGGTCAGGGCCGTCACGAGCAGCTCTGGCACGTGTTCGGCTCCCACCTGCGACGCCACGAGGACGTCGAGGGCGTCGCGTTCGCCGTCTGGGCGCCGCACGCCCAGGCCGTCCGCATCGTCGGCGACTTCAACGGCTGGAACGGCCTCGGGCACGCGATGCGCCGCCTCGACGACGTCGGCGTCTGGGAGCTCTTCATCCCCGCGCTCGCCCCCGGCACGGTCTACAAGTACGAGATCCTCACCCGCGACGGGCGCTGGGTGCAGCGCGCCGACCCGGTGGCGATGTACACCGAGGTGCCGCCGAAGACCGGCAGCGTCGTGAGCCACAGCCAGTTCACCTGGTCGGACTCCGAGTGGCTCGAGCAGCGCGCCGCCCGCGACCCGCACAACTCCCCCATGAGCGTCTACGAGGTGCACGTCGGATCGTGGCGCCCCGGGCTCTCCTACCGCGAGCTCGCCGACCAGCTCATCGAGTACGTCCTCGAGACCAGCTTCACCCACGTCGAGTTCCTCCCCCTCGCCGAGCACCCGTTCGGCGGGTCGTGGGGCTACCAGGTCACGGGCTACTACGCGCCGACGTCCCGCTTCGGGCATCCGGACGACCTGCGCTACCTCATCGACCGTCTGCACAACGCCGGCATCGGCGTGATCATGGACTGGGTGCCCGGCCACTTCCCCAAGGACGAGTGGGCGCTCGCGAACTTCGACGGCGAGCCCGTCTACGAGCACTCCGACCCGCGTCTCGGCGAGCAGCTCGACTGGGGCACGAAGGTCTTCAACTTCGGCGACAGCCAGGTGCGCAACTTCCTCGTCGCCAACGCGCTGTACTGGCTCGAGGAGTTCCACATCGACGGACTCCGGGTGGATGCCGTCGCGAGCATGCTCTACCTCGACTACTCCCGCACGGAGTGGGTGCCCAACAAGTACGGCGGGCGCGAGAACCTCGAGGCGATCAGCTTCCTGCAGGAGGCGAACGCCACCGCCTACAAGCGCAACCCCGGCATCGTGATGATCGCCGAGGAGTCGACCGCGTTCCCCGGCGTCTCGAAGCCCACGTCATCCGGCGGTCTCGGCTTCGGCATCAAGTGGAACATGGGCTGGATGCACGACAGCCTGCAGTACATCTCCCGCGACCCGGCCTACCGCTCCTACCACCACAACGAGATCACCTTCTCGCTGGTGTACGCGTTCACCGAGCAGTTCCTGCTGCCGATCAGTCACGACGAGGTCGTGCACGGCAAGGGCTCGTTGCTCGGCAAGATGCCGGGCGACCAGTGGCAGAAGCTCGCGAACCTGCGCGCGTACCTCAGCTTCATGTGGGGGCACCCGGGCAAGCAGCTGCTGTTCATGGGGCAGGAGTTCGGCCAGCCCTCCGAGTGGAGCGAGCAGCGCGGCCTCGACTGGTGGATCCTCGACCAGCCGGTGCACCAGGGCCTGCAGCGCTTCGTCGGCCAGCTGAACCGGCTCTACAAGGAGAACCCGGCCCTGTGGGAGCAGGACAACGTGCCGGCGGGCTTCGAGTGGATCGACGGCGGCGACGCGGCGAACAACGTCATCTCGTTCGTGCGCTGGTCGAAGGAGGGCGAGGCGATGGCGATCGTCACCAACTTCTCCGGCCACCCGATCAGCCCGTACCGCATCGGCCTGCCGTTCGCGGGCACCTGGGACGAGGTGCTGAACTCCGACGCGCAGGAGTTCGGCGGCTCGGGTGTCGGCAACTTCGGCCAGATCGAGGCGCTGCCCGAGCCGTGGGCCGGCCGCCCCGCCTCCGCCGAGCTCACCGTGCCGCCGCTCGCGAGCCTGTGGCTCAAGCTTCGCCGGCCCGCCGAGCCCGAGCAGTCGGCGGAGCGCGAGAGCGACGAGGTGCCGACGGCCTCGAGCGAGGACCTCTCGCTCGGACTGCCCGAGCAGTAGGGCCGCACAGAGCAGCAGGCCCAGAACGACGAAGCGGCCGCTCCCCGAGAGGGGGCGGCCGCTTCGTCGTTCCCGGACGCCGCGCTAACGGCTCCGGGGTTGCAGCGTCGTCAGTACAGCAGCATCGTCAACCGGCGACGGGCCGCGACGACGCGCGGGTCCTCGA
Source organism: Desertivibrio insolitus (assembly GCF_017355965.1). Lineage (GTDB taxonomy): Bacteria > Actinomycetota > Actinomycetes > Actinomycetales > Microbacteriaceae > JAFIQW01. Next base: position 589,261 of record NZ_JAFIQW010000002.1, on the reverse strand, counting down.
CGCCGACGATCTCGAAGTAGTCGAGCAGCCGGGTGCGCACGGCGTCCTTGTCGCCCTGCGGCAGGGCCGGGAACACCTCGAGCAGCCGGTCGAACGCGTCGTCGACGTGTCCGCCGGCGAGGTCGAGGTCGGCCACGGCGAGCTGCGCCTCGACGTCGGTGCGCGAGGCGGCCGCGGCGGAGCGCACGGTCTGCGCGTCGACGCCCTCGAGGCGCTGCAGGAGCTTCACCTGTGCGAGGCCGGCGACGGCGAGCCGGTCGCGCGGGTCCTGCGCGATGGCGGTCGAGTACTCGCGGATCGCGGTCTCGTAGTCGCCCGCGGCGATCGCGTCGTACGCCTCCTGGTGGTGCGGCGGCAGCGGCTCCTCGGCGGGGGTCTCCTCGCCCGCCTCGGCGTCGCCGACCGGCACGGTGCCCGTCACGCCGTTCTGCGCGGCCAGCTGGAGCAGCTGGTCGAGCACGGCGCGCACCTGATCCTCCGGCGGCTCGCCCGCGAAGAGCGCCACGGGGCGCCCGGCGATGATCGCGGCGACGGTCGGCACCTGCTGCACCTGGAACGCCTGGCGCAGCTGGATCGCGTGGTCGATGTCGACCGTCGCCAGCACGAGGCGCCCGCCGTAGGACGGCACGATGCCCGTGAGCGTCGGCGGTTGACCCTGGCCGTGCAGCTCGACGACGACCGGGACGGTGTTCGACAACTCGAGGATCGCCTGGAACGAGGCGTCGTCGGCGGCGAAGACGACGGATGACGCGGGCGCCTCTCCCCCGTCGGGTCGCGCCTGCTGCTCCGCCGGGCGCTGCTGCTGGGCCGGGCGCACGAGCGAGGACAGATCCACGGCTCCGCGCAGGTTCGGCGGCAGATTCGTCACTATCCGGTCACCTCCGCTGCTGAGACGAGTCCCTGGCTGTACCCGAGGAGCTGGATCTGCCCCTCGGTCTCGACGGAACTCGGCACGTAGAACAGTAGTTGTTCGCCGTAGGTCGCCGTGATGCCACGGGTCGACCCGTCGATGTTGACGAGCGCGGCGACCGCGCCCTCCGCGTTCACCGAGGCACCCTCCTCGACCGGGCGCACGATCTCGGTCTCGTAGACCGTGACGGCGACGAGGGCACCGGCGTCGTTGGTCGCGAGCGCGATGGGCGGGGTGTCGGCGACGGCCGCCTGGAACTCGATCTCGGCGGTGTCGGGCAGCTGGTCGCGGCGCTGCTGCTTCGCCTCGGCGCCCACCTGGGTGCGCAGAGTGTCGCCCTCGGTCGTGAACAGCGCGTTGAACTGGCTGTTGCCGCCGTTGAGCAGCACATCGGCGTAGGCGGGGCCGATCTCGTTCGGCGGGGTCAGGAGGAGCCGGTTGTCGACGGTCAGGCGGGCCGCGCCGATCGTGGCGGGTGCGACGGGCGGCAGCGACGCCGACGGCTCGAGGGTGATCTGGTACTCGACCTTGTAGGGGTCGCGCGGGCCGTCCTGGATGAGCATGAGCGCGATCGCGGCCGCCTCGGGGGCGTTCTCGTCCTGCAGCACGGTGAACACGGTGCGCGGCCAGGTGTCGGTCTGCTGCGGGAGCGTCAGGGCGACGGGCTCCGCCGGGATCGGCTGAGGCGCAGGGATCGCGGCCTCGTCGGCGCCGCGCACGGTGTAGTTGGTCTCGCGCAGTTGCAGGGCGGGCCCGTCCATGCGGGTGCGCAGCAGGTCGACGTTCCGCTCGTTGTCGGCCTGGGTGACGGTCTCGCTGATCTCGGCGACGATGCGCTCGAGCTGCTGCTGCGTCACGGCGGGCGGCGGCAGCTCCTCCTCGGCATCCGCGCCGTCGGCGTCCGCGCTGGCCGACGGGCTCGCCGCGGGCATGCCTTGCGAGAGGTCGGGCCAGAAGTCGGCGGTGCAGCCGGAGAGCAGGAGCGAGCCGACGAGCACGGGGGCCGCCACGAAGGAGCGGCGCCCGGCGCCGGAGCGCACGAACGGGATCGAGCGGCGGCGGCTGCCGTAGCCGCGCTGGCGCGGCACCTTGGGCATCTTCGGCGTCTTGCGGCGCGGCCGGCGCGACCGGCGCAGGTGCGAGATCGCCCACAGGTAGAAGCCGATGCCCAGCAGGAGGAAGAAGAGTCCGCCGACGATCAGCGGTCCGGCGAGCGGGGTGCGCTGGTCGAGGGGCCAGGTGACGGCGACCTCGGCCGGGGCCGGAGCGGCGCCGTCGGACGCGATGAGCAGGGACACATCGGAGGGCAGGCGCACGGTGAAGGAGGCCTCGCCCTCGCCGGTGTACTCCTGCAGCCACAGGTCGCTGCCCGCGGGGTTCGGGGCGTCCGCGGCCGGCTCCTCCGCCTCGGCGGTCTCGCCCTCCTCGGTGCCGCCCGCGCCGGCGCCCTCGTCCGAGGGCTCGGAGCCGCTGCCCGACTCCTCCTCGGACTCGTCGGGCTCGACGAGGCTCGAGGTCAGCTCGCGCGTCTCCTCGTCGAAGGCGATCGCGTTGTAGGGCTCGTCGCCGAGCCACGCGACGACGTCGGTGGTGCGGCCGTACGCCGCGAAGACCGTGCCCTCGCCCGAGATACGGACGTCCTGGTTGCCGGGGTTCGACGTCAGGGTCTCACCGCTCAGCAGCGTGAACGCGGCGTCGCCCTCGGTCGTCACCTCGGTGGTGAGGGCGTCCGGCGGCGCGAAGACGGTGCGCTGAGCGATGCCGAAGCCGATCAGGGCCGCGGCCACGATGAAACTGACGATCGCCAGCAGGAATCTCACGAGACGTACTCCTTCCGCGCCGCCCGGGCACTCTCCAACTCTGCCGGGCCGCGCCCGGTCCCCCGCGGTTAGCGCGAGGGCGAGTCTGCGTGCCACCGCGCCGGGTTCCACGGGAGGGGCGGCGGACAAAGACAGTCAAGAATAGCGAAGTGGGCGCGTCGGGGCTTACCGGGTTCTCCCAGGTAGCGCTGCCGACGAGGCATCCGGGGTACGGATGCGAGGGGCGCGCCGTAAACTCGACCAGTCCCATCCCGCGCGCTCGCGCGCGAGCGAAGAACACGAGTCCGCGCACGCGCGGGCGACGACAGGAGACAGCGTGGCGAACGAGGCACCTGAGTTCGGGACCGAACTGCGTGGCTACCGCAAGGAAGAGGTCGACTCCGCCCTGCAGGAGCTGCGGCGCGACCTCATCCGTGCCAACGCGGAACGCACCGACGCGCTGAAGGAGATCAAGCGGCTGTCGGTGCAGGTCGAGGACCTGCAGGCCGAGCTCGACGAGGTGGGCAACCCGACGTACGCCGGTCTCGGCGTCAAGCTCGAGAGCACGCTGCGCATGGCCGAGGAGCAGTCGACGCGGCTGATCAGCCAGGCGGACATCGACGCCGAGCGGCTGCGCGGCGACGTCTACAACGAGGTCGCGAAGCTCCGCGCCGACGCGGAGGAGCACGCGCGCAAGGTGCTCGGCGACGCGACCGAGCGCGCCAGGATCGCCCTCGACGACGCGCACCGCGAGTCGGAGGACCTGCTCGCCCGCTCCCGCATCGAGGCCGACGTGCTCGTGCAGGAGGCGCTGCGCGAGGCCGCGTCGATCCGCGGCGCGGTCGCGACCGAGACCGCCGAGGCGCGCGCCACGAGCAAGCGGGAGGCCGCCGCCCTGCGGGCGGAGGCGGAGCGCGAGTCGGCGGAGCTGCGTGTCGCGGCGCAGCGCGAGGCCGCCGAGGCCCGCGACGCCGCGGACGCGCTCGCCCGCGACACGGCGAAGCGCCGCGCCGACTTCGAGGCGGAGGACGAGAAGCAGCGCGGCGACCTCGCCCGCTACGTCGAGCAGCAGCGCACGGACGTCGACGCGTACGTCGCCGAACAGCGGGCCGCGCTCGAGCAGGAGGCGGCGCGCACCCGTGCCGACCTCGAGGCCGAAGTGACGGCGGCGCGCGAGAGCCTCGCGACCGAGGTCGAGACGACGCGGGCGCGACTCGCCACCGACGTCGAGACCACCAGGGCCGCGCTCGAGCAGGAGGTCACCTCGACGCGCGAGGCGCTAGACGCCGACGTCACCTCGACGCGCGCCACCCTCGAGGCGGAGGTGCGCTCGGCGAAAGCCGCCCTCGAGCTCGAGGTCGAGACCACGAAGGCGCAGCTCGCCGGCGAGGTTGAGTCGACCCGCGCGGCCCTCGCCGCCGAGGCGGAGAACACCCGCGCCTCGCTCCGGACCGAGGTCGAGACGACGACGGCCGCCCTCGCCGCCGAGGTGGAGAACACCCGGTCCGCGCTCGTCGCCGAGGTGGAGAACACCCGCGCCGCCCTCGCCGAGGAGGTCGCCAACACCCGCGCGGCTCTCGCCGCCGAGGTCGAGACGACCAAGACGGGCCTCGCGGGCGAGGTCGAGTCGACCCGCGCCGCCCTCGACGCCGAGGCCGAGACCGTGCGCTCGACGCTCGCCGCCGAGGTCGAGTCCACGCGCGCCGCCCTCGACGCCGAGCTGACGGCCGCGCGCGAGGCGCTCGCCCGCGACGTCGAGACCACCAAGCGCAACCTCGACACCGAGGTCGCGACCGTGCGCGGCAACCTCGAGAACGAGGAGCGCACCCGCCGCGAGGCCCTCGCGGCGACGAGCGCGCAGGCGCACCGCGACCTCGAGGCCGAGCTCGACGCGGCGCGTACCCGGCTCGAGCGCGAGATCGACGACGCGCGGGCGGCGCTCGAGCGCGACAGCGAACGCGGCCGGACCGACCTCGAACGCGACCTCGCGCAGCAGCGGGCCGACCTCGAGGCCGAGGCAGCGGCGCTCCGCGCGCGGCTCGAGCACGAGCGCGCCGAGGCCGAGTCGACCCTCGCCGCCGACGTGCAGCGCGCCCGCACCGACCTCGAGGCCGAGCTCACCGCCCGCCGCGACGAGGCCGAGCGCGACCTGCTCGAGAAGCACCGCGAGGCCGTAGCCCAGACCCAGAAGTACCTCGAGGACGCGAACGCGGAACTCGCGGATGCGACCGAGCGCGCCGCCGAGGCGCGCCGCGTCGCCGACCACGCGGTCGACGAGGCCCGGACCGAGGCCCGCCGCATCCGCACCGAGGCGGAGACGACGGCGCACGAGCTCGTCGCCGCCGCTCAGGAACGCTCGAACGCCCTCGTCGCCGAGACGGAGGAGCGCGAGCGGGAGCTCGTGACGGACGCCGAGGAGCGCCTCGCCGAGATCCGCATCGAGCGCGACGCGGTCGCGGGGTACTTCGAGAACCTGCGCGGAGTGCTCTCGCAAGCTGAGAAGATCACTGCAGAGCCGTGATCCCGCCCCGGGACGGCATCCGTCCGATCCGGAGTGATGAGTGAGAGTACACAACCCCTTCACGATGGGGCTGCTCGGCGGTCTCGGCGTCATCGTCGCGATCGGCATCGGGCAGGCGGTCACGAATCTCGCGACGATCCTCACCTACGTCGGTGCGGCGCTCTTCCTCGCCCTCGGCATCGACCCGGCGGTGCGCTGGCTCGAGCTGCGCAAGGTGCGCCGGCCCGTCGCGATCCTCATCGTGCTCGCGGCCGTGCTGCTCGTGTTCGCGGGCATCGTGGGGGCGATCGTGCCGCTCATCGTCGCGCAGGTCGCGACCCTCGTGGAGCAGGTGCCGACCCTCATCGCGAGCATCGAGGACAACAGCTTCGTCGAGGACATCCGGCGCAACTTCCCCCTGCTCGACGTCGACCTGGTGCTCAGGGAGATCACGAACTTCTTCAGCGACCCCGCGAACGTCTCGCAGATCGGCGGCGGGGTGCTGCAGACCGGGATCGCGATCGGCACCGGCACCTTCGGCGCCGTGATCATCCTGATCCTGACGCTCTACTTCGTCGCGTCGCTCGGCTCGATCAAGCGCAGCCTGTATCAACTCGTGCCCGCCTCCAAGCGCGAGCGCTTCGCTGACCTCACCGAGCAGATCTCGGAGGCGGTCGGCAACTACGTCGTCGGGCAGGCCACTCTCGCGTCGATCAACGGGGTGCTGAGCCTCATCCTGCTCACGCTGATCCTCCGGGTGCCGTACGCGCCGCTGCTCGCGGTGATCGCCTTCCTGTGCTCGCTCGTGCCGCTCGTCGGCACGCTGACGGGGTCGACCCTCATCGTGCTCGTGACGGTGGTCACGAGCCTCGAGGAACCGTGGAAGTGGATCACCGCGATCGTCTACTACGTCATCTACATGCAGATCGAGGCGTACATCTTCACGCCGCGCATCATGACGAGGGCTGTCAGCATCCCCGGCGTGCTCGTCGTGATCGCCGCGCTCGTCGGCGGCACCCTGCTCGGCGTGCTCGGGGCGCTCATCGCGATCCCGGTCGCCGCGAGCATCCTGCTCATCGTGCGCCAGGTGCTGATCCCCCGCCAGAACGAGCTGTAGCCGCCGGATGCCTCGCCGCGAGGCATCCGGATCGTCCTAGGGCAGTTCGGTGGGCAGCGGGGCCTTCGCGGGGTTCACCCGCGCGACGATCTCGTTGAGCACGCGGTAGGTCTGGGTCTCCCCCACCCACAGGTGCTTGCCGCCCTCGACGGCGACGAGCTCGAGCTCCGGCACGGAGGCGAAGCGCTCGGCCGCCTCGGCGGGCCGGAGAAAGTCGTCGAACTCGGGCACGAGCGCGGTCACGGGCACGCCGGCGCCGTGCCACGCGGCGACCTCGGTCTCGGTGGCCCGGTGCAGCGGCGGCGACAGCAGGATCGCGCCCTCGATCGAGTAGCGCAGCCCGTACTTCAGCGCGAGCTCAGTGCCGAACGACCAGCCGACGAGCCACACGTTCGGCAGCCCGCGCTCCTCGACGAACGACATCGCGGCCTCGACGTCGTGCTCCTCGCCGACGCCCTCGCCGAACGCGCCCTCGGAGGTGCCGCGGGGGCTCGTCGCGCCGCGCAGGTTGAACCGCAGCACGGCGAGGTCGGCGAGCTCCGGCAGGCGCAGTGCCGCCTTGCGGTAGATGTGCGAGTCCATGAAGCCGCCGTGCGTCGTGAGCGGATGCAGCGTCACGAGCGTGGCGACGGGCGGACGCCCGAGCGGCATGGCGAGCTCGCCGACGAGACGCAGCCCGTCGCTCGTGGTGAACTCGACGTCCTCGCGGACGGCGGGGAGCTCGGTGTTGCCCCGGATCTCGGTCATGTGATCCTCCAGCAGTGCGTGTGCCAGTGCCGGCGCTCGGCGAGGTCGTTCGCCTCGCCGAAGAGCCCGTCGGCGCGCCAGGCCACGAGGTGGGCGGTGCCCGGCGCGATCTCGAGCGAGCAGCCGGGGCAGATGTAGACCTTCGAGGCGTTCGTCGGCGACAGCGGCTGCACGTTCCAGCTCACGCCGTGCTTCTGCTCGACCCGGCGGGTGCCGTAGAGCACGCGGCTCAGGTCGAGACCCTCGTCCTCCTCCGCCTTGCCGCGCCGATTCCTCGGGCGGTTGCTGCGCGGCATTGCCTCAGCCTAGCGAGCGACACAGGCTGGCGAGCGCCTCAGGCGGAGGACTCAGTACCAGCCGACGGACTGCGAGTGGCCCCAGGCGCCGCAGGGGGTGCCGTAGCGGCCGGAGATGTAGCCGAGGCCCCAGCTGATCTGGGTGGCGGGGTTGGTCTGCCAGTCGGAGCCGGCGCTCGCCATCTTGCTGCCGGGCAGCGCCTGCGGGATGCCGTACGCGCCGCTCGACTTGTTCTGGGCGTAGACGTTCCAGCTCGACTCCTTGTTCCACAGGGAGACGAGGCAGTCGTACTGGTCGCTGCTCCAGCCGCGGGCGAGCACCATGTCGTAGGCGATGGCCTTGGCGGTGCCCGGGTCGGGCTTGCCGGAGACCGGCGCGCTGCTGCTCTTCTTCGAGGTCGACTCCTCCGACGACGACGACGAGTCGTCCGACTCGGTCTCGATCTCGGGCGTCACGACGACGACGGGCTCGGGCTCGGGAGCCTCGGTCACGCCGTAGGCGCCGACCGCGACACTGTTGCTGAACTCGCCGGCGATGTCGATGTGCTGCGGCGGAGCCGGGGCGACGACGGGCGCGGCGGACTCGGTGGCGTAGGCGCCCGAGTACGGATCGACGATGGACACGAAGACGAAGCCCAGTGCCGCGACGAACGACGACACGGGAAGCGTGTAGCGCCGGCGGAGGGGTCGTCTGGTGAAGGAGTTCCCCTCGGCGATCGCGGCGATGGCCGCGGCGGAGGAGGACTTCAGTTCTACGGAATGCCTACCCACGATTGCCCGAGCCTACCCGATAGATAACGAAACGGCCACGAGACGTCACCGTACGGCGAGCATCACGTCGACGACGGCGTCCAGCAGCAGGTCGACCTGGGCCTCCCGGTAGCCGTTCTTCTGCGGCCGGAACGCGACCGTGCGCACCTCTTCGATGCTCATCGCGCGGCCGTCCTGGAAGTAGCGCACCAGCCGGTCGCCGAACAGGTCGACCTCGCGGCGGTTGTACCCGGTCGTGAGCAGGCCGGCCCGGTCGAACCGCTCCCCGCGCGGACGGGCGAGCCGGTCGAGCACGTCCTGCGCCACCTCGCGCGCGTGGGCGTACCAGGCGGCGTCACCGCGGGTCGCGAGCGCCCGCTCGCGTTCACGAGCGCTGAAGGCGTCCTCGAGGCGCTCCAGAGCCGCGTCGACGTGCGTCGTCGAGAAGCCGCCCTTCTGCATGCCGAAGGCGGTGCGGCGGATGCGCTCGGCATCGAGCGACGCGCTCTGCCCGCGCTCGGTCGTGTAGGCGCGGCGTGCCTCCTCGAGGAAGGCCTCGACCTCGGCGACGTCGTACCCGAGCCGCGACTTACGGACGCGGGGGAACGTGCTCACGCGACCCATTGTGCACACCGGCGGGCGCGCCTGAGGCCGCCACGCTCAGGCGACCGCCAGGAACAGCGCGTACGTCACGACGGCCGACGGGATGATCGAGTCGAGCCGGTCGAGGAAGCCGCCGTGGCCCGGCAGCCAGGAGCTGATGTCCTTCACGCCCAGGTCGCGCTTGATGAGCGACTCGATGAGGTCGCCCGCGGTGCCGGTGACGCCGACGAGGAGCCCGAACAGGATGCCGATCCAGGCGGGCTGACCGAGCAGCTGCGTCGCGAGCAGCACGCCCGTGACGACGCCGACGACCATGCTGCCGGCAAAGCCCTCCCAGGTCTTGCCGGGGCTGATGCGCGGCGCCATCTTGTGCCGGCCGAAGAGCACCCCGGAGCCCCAGGCGGCGATGTCGACGGCGATGTTCAGCAGCAGGAACGCGAGCACCCACCACTGCCCGCCGTCCTCGGCCGTCAGCACGAGCGCGAGTCCGCCGGCGACGCCGAGGTAGATCTGGATGAAGGCGCCGGCGCCGAGGTCGCGGAGCAGCGCGTCGCGCGGCACGCGGTTCGCCCGGGGCAGCACCTCGACGAGCCGCCAGACCGTGACGACGGCGATCGCGGCGAGGGACGCGAGCCAGAGGGCATCCGGCCCCCAGAAGAACCCGATGGGGAGCACGACCACGACCCCGAGCACGGAGGGCAGCCGTGGCACGTCGCGCCCGCCCTGCCGCATCGCGGTGGCGAGCTCGACGGCGCAGAAGGCCAGCAGCGCGCCGGCCACGACCATGAACAGCTCTTTGAGGAAGATCAGGCTCGCGAGCATCGTGAGCCCGAGCAGCAGTCCCGCGCCGATCGCGAGCGGGAGGTTCCGCCCGGTGCGCTTCGTCAGCTTCTCGTTCTGCGCCTCGAGCCTGGCGCGCTGGACCCGCAGCTGCTCGCGCGTCTGTTCACGCGTCGCGCGGAGCTGCTGCTTCGTCTGGTCCTTCGTCGCCCGCAGCTGCTCCTTCGTGCTGCGCAGCTGCGACTCGATGTCGCGTTTCATGGCGCCGTCGCCTCAGACCTCGAGGAGCTCCGCTTCCTTCTTCTTCAGCGCGTCGTCGATCGCGTCGATGAACGTCTTGGTGACGCCCTCGAGCTCCTTCTCGGCGCGGGCGACCTCGTCGTCACCGACCTCGCCCTTCAGCGCCTCGAGGTCGTCCTTCGCGCGGCGGCGGATGTTGCGCACCGCGACCTTCGCGTCCTCGCCCTTGCCGCGGACGATCTTGACGAACTCCTTGCGGCGGTCCTGGGTGAGCTCCGGCATCGTGATGCGGATGATGTTGCCGTCGTTCGTCGGGGTCGCGCCGAGGTTCGGGGTGTTGACGATGGCCCGCTCGATCTCCTTGAGCGCGCTCTTGTCGTACGGCGTGACGATGAGGGTGCGGGCCTCGGGGTTCTGCAGCGACGCGAGCTGCGCGAGCGGCGTCGGCGACCCGTAGTAGTCGACGAGGATGCGCTGGAACAGCTGGGGGTTCGCCCGGCCGGTGCGCACCGTCGAGAAATCGTCCTTCGCCACGTCGACGGCCTTCGACATCTTCTCCCTGGCCTCGGCCAAGACATCCGTGATCATGGGACTCCTTACGTCTCTTCTGAAGTCTAGGGTGCGGGCCTCAGTTGAAGACCCGGGTGCCGATCCGCTCGCCCCGGATGGCGGCCGTGATGTTGCCGGGCCCGTCCATGCCGAAGACGACCATCTCCATGTCGTTGTCCATGCAGAGGCTGAAGGCGGTGGAGTCGACGACCTTGAGTCCCTTGACGAGGGCCTCCTGGTAGGTGATCTCGTCGATCTTGTGCGCGTCCGGGTCGACCCGGGGGTCGGCCGAGTACACGCCGTCGACCGCATTCTTCGCGACGAGCACGACGTCGGCGCCGATCTCCAGCGCGCGCTGCGCGGAGACGGTGTCGGTCGAGAAGTACGGGAGCCCGGCGCCCGCGCCGAAGATGACGACGCGGCCCTTCTCGAGGTGGCGCTCGGCACGGCGCGGGATGTAGGGCTCGGCGACCTGCGTCATCGCGATCGCCGACTGCACGCGCGTGGCTGCGCCCGCCTGCTCGAGGAAGTCCTGCAGGGCGAGGGAGTTCATGACGGTGCCGAGCATGCCCATGTAGTCGGCGCGCCCGCGGTCCATGCCGCGCTGGCTGAGCTCGGCGCCGCGGAAGAAGTTGCCGCCGCCGACGACGACGGCGATCTCGGCGTCCTCGGTCGCGGCCGCGATGTCGCGGGCGATCCGGCTGACGACGTCGGGGTTCACCCCGAGCGCGCCACCTCCGAACGCCTCACCCGACAGCTTCAACAGCACCCGTCGCTTGCGGTTCCCGGTCATCGCGCTCCTCATGTGGGTCGTCGTCCTGATTATGGGGCAGTCGCCCGGGTCATCCCCCGGGCAGAAGAAAGGGGCCCGGGAGAATCCCGGACCCCTTCCATTCGGTCGTTACGCGCCGACCTTGATGCGGGCGAAGCCCGACACGGTCTGACCGGCGTCCTGGAGCACCTTCTGCACGGACTGCTTGGAGTCCTTCGCGTAGGGCTGCTCGAGAAGGGCGATCTCCTTGAAGAAGCCCGTCAGGCGACCCTCGATGATCTTGGGCAGCGCGGCCTCCGGCTTGCCCTCGTTCTTCGCGGTCTCGGTGACGATCTCGCGCTCCTTCTCGACGTCGGCCGCGGGCACCTCGTCGCGCGAGAGGTACTTCGGGTCGGCGAACGCGATGTGCTGCGCGATGCTGCGGGCCGTCTCGGCGTCGCCGCCGGAGTAGGCCACGACCACGCCGACCTGCGGGGGCAGGTCCTTCGAGGTCTTGTGCAGGTAGATCGCGAACTCGTCGCCCTCGACGCGGGCGACGCGACGCAGCTCGACCTTCTCACCGAGAAGAGCGGCCTCGTCGTTGATCAGCTCGGCGACGGTCTGCGACCCGACGGTCGCGGCGTTGCCGGCCTCGACGTCCGCGGCACCGGCGGCCGCGACGGCCTCCAGCACGCGGTCGGCGAGGGCGACGAACTTGTCGTTCTTGGCGACGAAGTCGGTCTCGCTCGCGAGCTCGATGAGCGTGGCGGATCCGGCCTCGGCCTTGGCGGCGACGAGACCGGCGGTGGTCGTACGACCCTCGCGCTTGGCGACGCCCTTCAGGCCCTTGACCCGGAGGATCTCGATCGCCTTGTCGATGTCGCCGTCGGCCTCGACGAGCGCGTTCTTGCTGTCGAGCATGCCCGCACCGAGGCGGTCACGCAGGGTCTTGACGTCAGCGGCGGTGAAGTTGGCCATCTGGTGATTCCTTACTTGCTCGCGGTCTTCTTGCCGGCGGGCGTCTTCTCGTCCTCGGTCGAGGTGGACTCGATCTTGGCCTCGACGTCGGCCTGGCTCTCCGGCTGGTGCTGCGGGGTCACGTCCGCGTCGCCCGACTCGAGGTTCTCGGCGGCGACGGCGTCGGCGTTGTTCTCCTCGATCGGCGCGCGCTCCTCGGTGGCGGGGGTCGACGCGTTGCCCGACTCGAGCAGCTCGCGCTCCCACTCGGCCAGCGGCTCGGCGGGCTCGGCGCCCTCCTCCGGCTTCTGGTGGCGCTGGATCAGGCCCTCGGCCGCCGCGTCGGCGACGATGCGGGTGAGCAGCGCGACCGAGCGGATCGCGTCGTCGTTACCCGGGATCGGGTAGTTGACCTCGTCGGGGTCGCAGTTGGTGTCGAGGATGCCGATGACGGGGATCCCGAGCTTGCGGGCCTCGTCGATGGCGAGGTGCTCCTTCTTGGTGTCCACGACCCAGAGCGCCGACGGCGTCTTCGAGAGGTTGCGGATACCGCCGAGCGTCTTGTGCAGCTTGTCGAGCTCGCGACGCTTGAGGAGGAGCTCCTTCTTGGTGAAGCCCTGCGTCGTGTCGTCGAAGTCGATCTCCTCGAGCTCCTTCATGCGGGCGAGGCGCTTCGAGACGGTCGTGAAGTTGGTGAGCAGACCGCCGAGCCAGCGCTGGTTCACGTAGGGCTGGTTGACGCGGGTCGCCTGCTCGGCGATGGTCTCCTGGGCCTGCTTCTTCGTGCCGACGAAGAGGATGGTGCCGCCGTGGGCGACCGTCTCCTTGACGAAGTCGTACGCCTTGTCGATGTAGGCGAGCGACTGCTGCAGGTCGATGATGTAGATGCCGGAACGCTCCGTGAAGATGAATCGCTTCATCTTGGGGTTCCAGCGACGGGTCTGGTGCCCGAAGTGGACGCCGCTGTCGAGCAGCTGGCGAATGGTGACGACGGCCATGAGCCGTTCTCCTTCTCTGTGCACGCGGACGTGCACGTTCTTCCGGTTTGTCAGGTCGCGGCGGGTGCCGCTCCTCCTGGCGCCCGGGCGCACTCCCGCCCCTCGCACTGCGGCGGAGGACCGATGGGGGTGGTGCCCGAGTGGGCGCGCGTAGTCACCCCGATGTCGAGGTGCGTGCTCATGCTACCACCCGTCCTCCCCCGCCGTCCCTGGTCCCCGGCTCTGCACCGACCGCGCACCGCCCTCCCCTCGTGCGCCTCCCGCGGCGGATGCTGGCGTCGTGCTCGTCCGCGCCGCGCTTCTCGCCGTGCTTCTCCTCACCCTTCCGCCGGGAGCGGTCTCCGCTGCCGGGTCGTCGACCCGGTCGGCGGCCTCGGTGGAGCCGCCCTGGACGTGGCCGACGCCTCCCCCGCACTCCGTGGCGCGTGCCTTCGAGGCGCCGCCGACGCCCTACGCGGCGGGCCATCGCGGCGTCGATCTCGTCGCGGCGCCGGAGGTGCAGGTGCTCGCCCCCGCGGACGGCGTGATCTGGTTCGCGGGGGTCGTGGTCGACCGGCCGGTGCTGTCGATCGATCACGGCGGCGGGCTGCTCTCGAGCCTCGAGCCCGTGCGCTCGGAACTGGCGCGCGGCGACGCCGTCACTCGCGGGCAGGTCGTCGGGGTGCTCGAACCGGGTCACTGCCCCGACGGTTGTCTCCACCTCGGCGCCAGGATCGACGGCGAGTACGTCTCGCCGATGCTGTTCCTCGGCGACGTGCCGCCGGCGGTGCTCCTGCCCACGCGCGAGCTAGGCGCGGGGGTGGGCGGTGCGGTAGCTCTCGCGCAGCCGCTCCGCCGAGACGTGGGTGTAGATCTGCGTAGTGCCGAGGCTCGCGTGGCCGAGCAGCTCCTGCACGCTGCGGAGGTCGGCGCCCCCGTCGAGGAGGTGGGTCGCGGCGCTGTGCCTGAGGGTGTGCGGGCCCGCGGGTCCCCCGCCGGGCAGCGTCGAGAGCAGGGAGCTGACGAGCGAGTAGACGGCGCGGGAGCCGAGTCGGCGGCCGGTGGCTCCGAGGAAGAGCGCGCGGGAGTCGGGGCCCGCTCCACCGGTGGACCCGGCCGCGCCGTCGGGCGCACGCGCCTGGAGCACCGGCCGGCCGTACTCGAGGTACTTGGCGAGCGCGCGGGCGGCGGGCACGCCGAACGGGACGATCCGCTCCTTGTCGCCCTTGCCGCGCACGCGGACCGTCAGACGTTCCAGGTCGAGCCCCTCGAGATCGAGGCCCACCAACTCGCTCACCCGGAGTGCGCTCGCGTAGAGCAGTTCGACGACGGCGAGGTCGCGCAGCGCGCCGGCCTCCCCCGCGTCGGCCCGCTGCTCGAGCCGCACCAGCAGGTCGTCCATCTGACCGCGCGTGAGCACGCGCGGCAGGTGCGAGTCGGACTTGGGCGCCCGCAGCCGGGCGCCGCTGTCGGGGGCGATCCCTTCCCGCGCGAGCCACGCGGTGAACGCGCGCGCCGAGGACGACCGGCGGGCGAGCGTCGCCTTCGCCGCCCCCGCCTGCGAGGCGTGCCAGAGCCAGTCGCGCAGCAGCTCGAGGCCGAGGCCCGCGACATCCGTCACGCCCTGCGACTCGGCGAACGCGACCAGTCCGGCGAGGTCGGTGCGGTAGGAGCGCAGGGTGTTGGCACTGACACCGCGCTCGAGCTCGAAGTGCTCGAGGAAGGCGTCGACGGCCCGCTCCAGTTCCACGCGACTATGGTCGCGCACGCGCAGGCGCCGCCGATCGAGCGACGCGGCCGGCGGCGGGAACGACGGGTGGCTTGCTCGGTCGAGAACGCGCGGCATGGCGGCCGGGAACCACCGGCCGCCGTGCTGCTTCGTCGAGCCGGCGCCGGCGACGCGACTGCGAGATCGATCAGTCGAAGGCGACCGCGCGCACCGGGGCGCCGTCGCCCGGCAGCCGGAGCGGGAAGAAGCCGATGCGCACGCGCTCGGGCAGCCCCTCGAGGTTCGTGAGGTTCTCGACGATGAGCGCGTCGGCGCCCAGCACGATCTGGTGCACGGGGAAGTCGCTCGTGCCGGCGGCATCCGTCGGGTCGGGGCTCAGGGTGTCGACCGCGAGAACCCGCATTCCCCGGGCGATCAGCAGCTCGGCCACCTCCGCGGCGAGCGCCGGATGCCGCACCGCCCGCTCCCCGCCGAAGTACCGGGCCCAGCCGAGGTCGAACACGACGATGGGCGGCACCCGGTCCGGCAGCTCGGCGAGGTCGCCGAGCCCGACGGTCGCGCCGTCCCGAGCCCCTCGACCCGGAGGACGAGGGCGTCGCCCACGAGCTCGTCGAGGCGCACGTCCTCCATGCCCCGGCCACCCGCGACGGTGTGCGAGGGCGCGTCGATGTGGGTTCCCGAATGCGATCCGATGTTGACCGCGGTCACCGCTGCGCCGTCGCTGTCGAGGTCGAGCGCGGGGTGGAGGTCGACGCCGGGGTCCCCCGGGTAGACCTGCATCCCCGTGCTCAGCGGGTGACTGAGGTCACGCACGCGCGCCGTCCCGCGCGGTCGCCTCCGTCAGGTGCACGCTGCGCTCGGCCGGGGTCTTCGAGCGGGACGGCAGCGACACCGCGAGGTACAGCACGAACGTCAGCACGAACGCGGGGATCGTGGCGCCGATCGGCGTCGGCAGCAGGTAGGTGAAGGCGTACGCGGTGACGGCCCCGATCACCCAGACGATGACGGCGACCCAGTTGACGCCGCCGGAGTACCAGTACCGCCCGTCGCGCTGGCGGAGGATGTCCTTCGTGTAGGTCCCGCGCTTCACGATGTAGTAGTCCGCGATCATGATCGCGAAGACCGGGGCGAAGAGAGCACCGATCGTGACGAGGAACGTCGTGAACTGCTCCAGCAGCCCGAACCACGACGCGCCGATGATCGAGATGACGCCGACGACGAGCGCGGTCGGCAGGAAGCGCAGCTTCTTGCCGCCGGGCACCGCGTTGACGACCGTCGTGACCATGCCGTAGACGACCATCGTGTTGGTCGCCATCACCGAGAGGAAGATGACGAGCGCGAGCGGGGCGCCGAACGGCGTGACGATCGTCACCGGGTCGAACGGGATCGCCTCTCCGCCGGAGAGCACGACGAACCCGATCGCCGTCGCGCCCACGATCATCGAGATCACGGTCGAGAGCGTGTAGCCGACGCCCGAGCCGATGACGCCGGCGCGGCTCGTCGCCGCGAACCGGTTGAAGTCGGCCGAGAGCACGGTCCACGAGATCGCCGTCGCGATCACGACGTCGAGCACGAGGATCGGCGTGTAGCCGAGCGACGGGTCGGCGGGGATGGCGGCGAACTCGGCGGGCGAGAACGTCGTGAACGCGATGACGAAGATGTACGCGACGATCGCGAGGATCAGCACGGCCAGCCACGGCTCGACCTTCGCGATGCCGGTGTGCCCGAAGATCGCGAGGATCACGACCAGCGTCTGGCAGACCAGCGCGAACAGTACGGGGTTCGAGAAGCCCGTCAGCGACTGCACGAGGAAGTCGAGCGCGATGCCGGCGAGCATCGCCTGCACCCAGCTCCAGCCCATGAGGATGATCACGTTGGCCGCCACGGGCAGCAGGCTGCCGCGCGTGCCGAACGGGCCGCGCGTGAGCGCCATCGTCGGCAGCCCGGTGCGCGTGCCGATGTTGCCGATGGTCACGAGCGCGGCGGCGCCGATCACCGTGCCGAGCACGATGAGCACGACGACGAGGCCGTACTCCACGCCGGGCACGAACAGGGTGCCCGTGAGCAGCGTCGTGACCACGAGGTTCGCGGCGAGCCAGATCATCCCGATGCGCGGGAGCGAGAACGAGCCGCGCACGGGGCCGGCGTCGTCGGAGTGCTCCTCCAGGTAGTCGGAGAGACGGGAGTAGAGCGACATTGCTGTTTTCTCCTTGCGGGTGCTGAGGGCGATCAGGACGCGGGGACGTCGGATGACTCGGGCAGGGGCGAGAGGTGCTCGTGCACGGCCAGGAGGCCCGTGCCGGTGGCATCCGTCTCGGCGGGGACGCGGAAGACGATGGTCTCCCGCTCGCGGTAAGACTCCCGCTCCTCGCCGGTGTCGACGGTGGTGTCGACCGTGTGGGTGAATACCGCCCCGCCGGGGAAGGTCTGCACGAGGCGGTCGCTCGACTCGCAGGAGAGGACGCGCCAGCCGGAGTCGGTCCACTCCTGCCAGAGGTGCTCGTAGGCGGCGCGGTCGTCGAGCCGCTCAGCCTCCGTGTGGAAGAGGAAGGTCGCGTCGGGCGCGAACGCCGCGAAGTATCGGGCGTCGTCGGTCGCGGCGAAGGCCTCGACGATCTCGTCCGCGGCCGCGAGCACGGCGTCGCGGGTGGGTTCGGTCTGGGTCATGCTCGGCTCCTTCGCCTGCATCCGATCGGGGGTCAGGCCTCGTCGCGGCCGCGGTGCGCGGGCGACATCGCGCTCAGCAGCTCGTACGCCACGTGGCTCGCGGCGACGGCGGTGAGCTGCGCGTGGTCGTAGGCGGGGGCGACCTCCACGATGTCCGCGCCGACGATCCGGCGGTCGGCGAGCGCCCGCAGAATCCGGAGCAGCTCGCGACTCGTCAGGCCGCCCGCCTCCGGGGTGCCGGTGCCGGGGGCGTGCGCGGGGTCGAGCACGTCGATGTCGATGGAGATGTAGAGCGGAGCGTCGCCAATGCGGGCGAGCACCCGCTCGATCGCGGCGCCGACGCCGTGCTCCTCGAGGTACTCGCTCGTCACGATCGCGAAGCCGAGGCGCGCGTCGTCCTCGAGGTCGCCCTTGTCGTAGAGCGGACCGCGGATGCCGACGTGCATGCTCGCCGTGAGGTCGATGAGGCCCTCCTCCGACGCCCGCCGGAAGGGGGTGCCGTGCGTCGTCGGGGCGCCGAAGTAGGTGTCCCACGTGTCGAGGTGGGCGTCGAAGTGCAGCACCGCGACGGGCCCGTGCTTCGCGTGCACCGCCCGCAGCAGGGGCAGCGCGATCGTGTGGTCGCCACCGATCGCGAGCAGCCGGTCCGCGCTGCCGGCGAGGGCGCGGGCGCCCTCCTCGACCTGCCGGACCGCCTCGCCGATGTCGAACGGGTTGACGGCGATGTCGCCGGCGTCCGCGACCTGCTGGTCGCCGAAGGGGAAGACGTCCTGCGCGGGGTTGTAGGGGCGCAGCAGGCGTGAGGCCTCGCGGACGTGGGCCGGACCGAAGCGGGCACCCGGTCGGTAGCTGACCCCCGAGTCGAAGGGAACGCCGACGACGGCGACGTCGGCCCGCCCGACCTCGTCGAGCCGCGGCAGGCGCGCGAACGTCGCGATGCCCGCGAAGCGCGGCACGACGCTCGCGTCGACGGGACCCACGGTCCCTTCCGTGCCCATCACCCTCGGCAGACCCGGCTCGTGTTGCATATTTGACAACTTCCGTTACTATTCAGGAAACTTGCGGCAACTGTATTGCCGCGCCCCGCCGTCGTCAAGGAGGACCGTGCGCCCGACCGCTCCCGCCGCCGGCACCGTCGAGCTCTCGATCGGTGCCAAGCTGCGCAGCACCCGGATGGCTCAGGGCCTGACGCTCGCGCAGATCGCCGAGTCGACCGGGCTGAGCAAGGGCTTCCTCAGCCGCGTCGAGCGCGACGACACCTCGCCGAGCGTCGCGACGCTCGTGCAGCTGTGCCAGGTGCTGTCGCTGCCCGTCGGCGCCCTCTTCGCGGAGCCGGAGATCCAGCTGGTCACTCGGGAGGAGGCGCCGCTGGTCAACTTCGGCGGCACCGGGGTGACCGAGCGGCTCATGTCGCCGCGGGGCGAGTCACGGGTGCAGCTGCTGCGCTCGACGCTCGAACCGGGCGCGCATGGGGGCGGCGACCTCTACACGATGAACTGCGACGTCGAGGTGCTGCACGTGCTCTCGGGCGCGCTCACGGTGCGCTTCGCCGACCGCGCGGTGCGGGTCGCCGCGGGAGACGCGCTGACGTTCCCCGGCCGGACGCCGCACACGTGGCAGGTCGAGGACGACGCGCCCGCCGAGGTGTGCTGGATCCTGTCGCCCGCGCCGTGGAGCGGTTCGGCCTGAGGCCGCACCGCGGACGCGCCCTGCCGACCCGGCCGGCGCCGGACCCGGTCAGCGCTTGCGGGAGAAGCGCTCCAGCCGGCCCGCGTCGTCGAGGGCCGCGAGCTCCTCGGCGAACGCCGCCTCGAAGCCGGCGACGACGGGGAAGGACCCGATCGGCACCGTCGTGTGGGTGACGGTGTACGGGTAGACCGCGACGAGGTTCATCGTCTGTCCGCCGTCGAGGCCGGCGAGCGACGGACGCGGCGCACCGGCGTCGATCGTGTAGCAGCTAGACGCCGCGACGGACACGGGAACCCCGGCGAACTGGCCCGTCACGCCGTGGTGGAGGTGCCCCGCGAGCACGGCGCGGACGTCGGTGCCCGCGAGAACGTCGGCCAGCTGATGCTGGTCGCGCAGCTCGAGCACGTTCATGAGCTCGACGAGGCTCGGCAGCGGCGGATGATGCAGGGCGACGATCGTGCCGAGCGGCGCGGGCTCGTCGAGCACGCCCCGCAGCCAGTCGAGCTGCTCGGGGTCGAGCCCGCCGTGGTGGTAGCCCGTGACGGTCGAGTCGAGGGCGACGATGCGCAGCCCGTCGACGTCGTAGACGCGGTCCTGCGCGCGGTCGCCGGCCTCGCCGCCGAAGAACGCATCCGCGAAGGCCGGGCGCTCGTCGTGGTTGCCCATCACCCAGACGATCTGCGCGCCGAGCCGCTCGGCGGTGGGCTCGACGATCGCACGGAGCGTCTCGTAGGCCTCCGGCTCGCCGAGATCGGTGAGGTCCCCCGTGAAGACGAGCGCCGAGATGGGCAGGCGGGATGCCTCGAGCTGGGCCAGCGCGCGCCGCAGCACGCCCTCGCTGTCGACGCCGTGCAGCCCCCGGCCGCCCGCGAGCAGGTGCGGGTCGCTGAGGTGCGCGATCACGCGCTGCGGTGCTGAATGCTGACCGAGCGGCGTCATCCGCTGCTCCTGCTGCGACTCCCCCGTCATGCCCTCAGCCTAGAACGCGCCGCCGACGGCCCGGCCGACGTGCTGGACTGAGGCGTGACCCTTCCCGCGGCCGGCCTCACGGTGAGCTTCGACCTCGACGGCACGCTCGTGCGGAGTCCGGCTGGCGTGGCGTTCCGCTCGGTCGCGGCGGGCTGGGGCGACGACGCCTGGGCCGCGGTCCTGGCGGAGCACGAGCGGCTGCTGCGGGCGGGCGAGCTCGCGGCCTACGACTGGGCCGAGCTCGCCAGACGGGAGGCGACCAGGCGCGGCCACCGCTTCGACGGCGACCTCGTGACCCCGCTGAAGCAGGCGATAGCGGAGCGGGGCGTCCGCCTGGTGCACCACGACACCCACCGCTCCCTCGCCGCGCTCAGGGCGGCAGGGGCGCGCGTCGTCGTGCTGACGAACGGGCGCCGGGAGTTCCAGCAACCGGTGCTCGAGGCTGCGGGGCTGCTCCCCGCCGTCGACGCGCTCGTCGCCTGCGACGACGTCGGTGCCGTCAAGCCGGATGCCGCGATGTTCGCGGCGGCCCGCGCGGGCGCCGACCGCCACGTGCACGTCGGCGACCGGCTCGACCACGACGTCGCGGGCGCGCTCGCCGCCGGAGCCGTCGCGGTGCTGCTGCGACCGGATGCCCCGGCCGAGTCATCCGCGCTCCCCGGCTTCCTCGACGCGGTGCGCGCCGCGGAGGGCGGCAGCGCTCCCCCGGTCACCCCCGACGCGGTGCTGCGCGACCTTGGCGAGGTCGTCGCGTTCGCGCTCGGCCGCTAGCGGAAGGCGTCAGCGGCGCCGAGCGGGGCGCTCGCTCTCGGTGTCCATCTCCTCGAGCGCCCGCCCCTTCGTCTCCCGCACGAAGAAGAAGGTGAAGACGAGCGAGAGCAGCGCGAAGAACGCGTACAGGCCGTAGGTGAACGGCAGCGAGAAGTCGCTGAGGATCGGGAACGTCACGGTCACCACGAAGTTGGCGATCCAGTTGACGGCCGAGCCGATGCCGAGCGCCGCGGCGCGGATGCGGTTCGGGAACATCTCGCCGAGCAGCACCCACATGATCGGGCCCCAGGTCGCGCCGAACGAGACCACGAACAGGTTCGCGCCGACGAGGGCGATGGCGCCCCAGGGCTGCGGGAGGCTGAGCGCGTCGCCGTCGACCGTCGCCTGGCTGAACGAGACGGCGATCGCGGCGAGGGACAGCATCATGCCGATCGAGCCGGCGAGCAGCAGCGGCTTGCGGCCGACCTTGTCGACGAGCCAGATCGCGACGAACGTGACGGCGACGTTGGTGATCGCCGTGATCACGGAGAAGAGGGCGGCGTTGTTCTCGAACCCGACGCTCGTCCACAGCGAGGTCGAGTAGTAGAAGATGACGTTGATCCCGACGAACTGCTGGAAGATCGCGATCGCGATGCCGACCCAGACGATCGGCTGCAGCCCGAAGGCCGGTCCGCGCACGGAGGCCTTCTTCTGCTGCTCGTCGGCCTTGATGGCGCGGCGGATGTCGGAGAGCGTGGTCTCCACGGTGTCCGGCGGCTGGATCGTCTCGAGCACCTGGCGGGCCTCGTCCTGGCGGCCCTCCGCCGCGAGGTACCGCGGCGACTCGGGCAGGCGCCACGCGAGGTAGCCGTAGACGGCGGCGGGGACGACACCGACGAGGAACATCCAGCGCCAGGCATCCCAGCCGAACCAGAACGGCTCGGTCGCGCCGCCGGCGCCCTGGTCGATGAAGAAGTCGCTGAGCAGCGCGGCGAAGATGCCGAGCGTGATGGCGAGCTGCTGGAGGGAGGCGAGCGTGCCGCGGACGCCCTTGGGCGCGACCTCGGCGATGTACGCGGGGGCGATCACCGAGGCGATGCCGATGCCGAGACCGCCGACGAGACGCCACAGGATGAGGTCCCAGACCGCGAACGCGGCGGCGCAGCCGATCGCGCTGATGAAGAACAGGGCGGCGCCGATGAGCATGACCTTGATGCGCCCGATGCGGTCGGCGAGCGACCCGGCGAGGTAGGCGCCGACCGCGCAGCCCAGCAGGGCGGAGGCGACCGCGAATCCGGTCAGCGCGGGGTCGAGCGAGAACTCGCTCTCGATCGCGTCGACCGCACCGTTCACGACGGAGGAGTCGAAACCGAAGAGGAAGCCGCCGATGGCCGCGGCGATGGCGAGACCCGTCACCCGGCGTCGCATCTGCGGGGGGAGGGTCTCGGTCTCAGCACTCATGCCTTCCACTCTCGCACCCCTTGCGGGCTGTGCAAACTTGAGGCATCCTGCAGGACCTTCCGGGGAAAGCTTGTCGTTTTCGCCATGATGGGGACATGCCGTCCTTCGTGCCGAGCTCTCCCCCGCCCCAGGCCGTGATGTCCCCCGACGGGCTGAAGCTCGCGACGTACGACTTCGGCGGCGAGGCCGACGCCCCCGTCGTGCTCGCCGTGCACGGCTTCGCCTCGAGCGGCATCGCCAACTGGCACGCCACGGGCTGGACGCGGGAACTCGGACGCGCCGGCTACCGGGTGGTCGCGATCGACCAGCGCGGGCACGGCCGCAGCGACAAGCCCGACGAGCCGAGCGCCTACTCGATGGAACTGCTCGTGCAGGACGTGCTCACCGTCATGGACACCTACCTGCTCGACGAGGTCGTGTTCGTCGGGTACTCGCTCGGCGCCCGCGTCGGCTGGCACGCGTGCGTCGATCTGCCCGAGCGGATCTCGAAGGCGGTGCTCGGCGGGATCCCCGACGGCGATCCGCTCACCCGCTTCCGCGTCGACGAGGCCCGCGCGTTCGTCGAGTCGGGTGAGCCCGTGCAGGATCCGCTGACCCAGGCGTACCTGACGATGGCGTCCCGCATCCGGGGCAACGAGCTGCCCGCGCTCGTGAGCCTCGTCGAAGGGATGCGCGGCGGGCCGCAGCCCGACCCGGCGAACCCGCCGCGGCAGCCCGTGCTCTTCGCGACCGGCAGCGAGGACCGCATCCTCGAGAAGTCGCGCGCGCTGGCCGCCGGGTGCCCGCAGGGCTCGTTCCACGAGATCCCGGAGCGCAACCACTTCAACGCCCCGACCGCCCGCGACTTCCGCATCGCGGCGCTGGAGTTCCTGGCTCGCTGACTAGCCGCGTCGCTCCTGACGGCGTCGGCGACGGCGCTCCCGCCACGAGAGCTGCGCGTACTCCGCGGCCTCCCGTTCGCGCTCGGCCTCGCGCTCACGGCGCCGCGCGTCGCGTCGCTCGAGCCAATGCTGGAGCTCGAGCTCGACGTCGCGCGTCGGCGTCACGACGGGCGGACCGCCCTGCAACTGCCGGCGCGCCTCGATCACGCGGCGGTTGAAGTCCTCGAGGTACTCGCGCACTGCGGCCACCGAGGCCAGGGCGTCGAGGCGCTGCTCGAGCTCGGCGTGCTCCGTGCGCAGGGTGAGGGCGGGCGGGCCGAGGCCGGTCAGCTGCTCGCGTTCGATCTTCCGGCGGATCCACCAGTCGGGATCGTGCGGGCGGCCCAGCCCGTCGAGCGGCTTGCCGGCGCCGGGCAGGTCGTCGAAGTCGCCGCGGCGAATCGCCTGCGCGACGACCGTCTCGACGTACATGGCCCGCTGCTCCGGCGTCGCCCGGCCGGCGGCCGGCTGCTCCTCGTCCTCCGCCTGGTCCGGCGTCTCGCGGTCGACGCGGTAGCGGGCCGCACTCAGCCGTGGATCGGGTCGCTCGGGCATCCGTCCTCCTCGTCGCCGAGAGTAGAACCGCGTGCTGGATGCCGCGTCAACGCGGCAGGTCGTCGTTCAGCTGGTCGCCGTCGACGTACACCCAGCGGCCCTCGTGCCGCGTGAAGCGGCTGCGCTCGTGCATCAGCCCGGCGCTCTTGGCAGAACGGTACGAGGCACGGAACTCGACGACGCCGTCAGTGTCGGCCTCGCCGCCCGCCGTGGTGTCGACGATCTGCAGGCGCCGCCACACGACGTCGTCGTCGAGCTCGAGCGGGTCGGGGCGGGTCGACGGATGCCACGTGCGCGAGAGGTAGGCGGCGTCGGCGAGCGCGAAGGCGCTGAACCGCGACCGCATGAGCGCGAGCGCGGTGGGCGCTGGCGCCCCGGCGTGCAGCGGCCCGCAGCACCCCGAGTACGGCGTGCCGCTGCCGCAGGGACAGGGGGCGTCGGAGGTCATCCGGCCATTGTCGCGCGCTGGCCTCAGAGCGTCATCGACCGGTCGATCTTGAGGATGCCGTCCTGCTCGACGAACACGTAGCGGCGGCGCTCCGACTCGCTCGATCCGTCGTTGTAGACGTAGGTGACCGTCGCCTCGACCTCGGTGCCGGACACGACCGCGACGTCACTCACGGTGACGTCGCTGAACTGGCTCCAGAACTCGTCGAAGTACGCCTTGTCGATCGGCTCGCCGCTCTGGTAGTTCGGCGTCAGTCGCTCCCATGCCCCGTCGGTGTCCTCGGGCAGCAGTGCGTAGTAGCCGGCGACCGCGCCCTCGGGAGTCGTCGCCTGACCGCGGTCCTCGGGAGCGGGTTGCGGCTCGGGCTGCTCGCTGGGCTGTTCGCTGGGCTGCTCGCTCGAAGTCTCGGGAGACGGCTCCGGCTGGGCGCTCGCTCCCCCGC
This sequence comes from Desertivibrio insolitus, assembly GCF_017355965.1. Lineage (GTDB taxonomy): Bacteria > Actinomycetota > Actinomycetes > Actinomycetales > Microbacteriaceae > JAFIQW01. Next base: position 564,655 of record NZ_JAFIQW010000002.1, on the reverse strand, counting down.
CGCCCTCGTCGGACTCGGACTCCGACGGCGCGGCGTCGCTGGGCTCGGAGGTGGTGGCGTCCGGCGCGCTCTGCGGGTCCTCGCCACCCCCGGGAAGCAGCGAGGGGACGAGGAAGAGCGCCGCGAGCACGGCGGCCGCGACGAGCAGCAACGCGAGAAGGGCGCGCCGGCGACCTCGTCGAGGTTCGTCCTCGCCGGGCGGCGCGGCGGCGGGAGCCGGGGCGCCAGGTCGGACGACGGTGGGGGCGGTCGGCTGGGAGGGCGGAAGCGGCGGCGCCGCGGGCAGCCGCCGGGTGTCGGGCTGGGCAGTCGACGCGGCGGGAGCGGCACGCGGAGCGCGGGCGGTCGGAGCATCGGTGCCGGTCGGCGCCGCCGGGGCGGGCTGCTCGCTGCGTGGGGCGGGCGCGGTCATCGCGGCCGTGGGTGGGAGGGTGTCGCCCTCGGATGTCCACGGCTCGGTCGCGGCACCGGTCTCGGTGCCGGCGCCGTCCTCGGTTTCCGCCGCCGCTGGGTCGTGCGCGATCACCGGCGCGGTCGCGGCGGGCTCGGCTCCCGGGGCGGTCGCGTCGTGCTCGGTTCCCGAAGCGGTCGCGTCGGGCTCGGTTCCCCGCGCGGTTGGGGACTCTTGTGCCTCGTCGGGGGCTGGCTTCGGTGTGGGCGTCTCCTCCGCGGCCGTTGCGGTCGAGGGTTCCGGCGCTGTCGGCGATTCGGTCGCCGTCTGCTCCTGCGCTACCGGCGCTTCCGCCTCCGGATGCTCCTGCCCGGCGGTCGCGTCCGACCGCGGTTGTTCCTGCGCCTCCGGGGTTTCCGCCGGGGCGACTCTCGCACCCGTCGGCTCGGCCATCCGTTCGGTCGGCACGGACGCGGCTGCGGCAGCGCCGGCTCCGGCGGCCGCCGCTCCCGCTGCTGCCGCCGCTCCGGCTGCGCCTGCAGCCGCAGGTGGCATCGCCGGAGCTCCCCCGCCTGCCACCGCGCCGCCGTAGCGGACGCGGGTGGCGGGATCGGGCACGGGTGGGATGGGCAGCGTCGGCTTCTCGGAGCCGAGGCCCTTCTGCAGCCCGGCGAGCAGCGACGCGACCGCCTTCATCGACGGCCGCTCCTTCGGGTCGAGCGACAGCATGTCGAGCAGGAACGGGGTCAGCGGCCCGCCGTTGGCGGGCGGCGGGAAGCGTCCCGTCGCGACCTTGTGGAGCAGGGCGATGGAGTTCGGGTCCGACCCGAAGGGCGGCTGGCCCTCCAGGGCGGCGTACAGCGTCGAGCCGAGCGAGAAGACGTCCGAGGCGTAGGTCGAGTCGCTACCGCGGGCGACCTCGGGGGCGAGGTAGGCGGGGGTGCCGTAGACCATGCCGGTGCGGGTGAGCGTCGCGTCACCCAGCGCGTGCGAGATGCCGAAGTCGCTGATGTGGGCGCTGCCCTCCTCGTCGATGAGGACGTTGCCGGGCTTCACGTCACGGTGGACGATCTTGAGCCGGTGAGCGGCGGCGAGCGCGGACGCGATCTCGGCGCCGATCCGAGCGACCTGCGGGGGCGTGAGCAGACGCTCGCGCAGGATCGCCGACAACGGAGTCGAGGGCAGGTACTGCATGATGAGGCACGGCTTGCCCTCGTGCTCGACGGCGTCGAACACCGGCACCGCGTGCGGATGGTGGAGCCGCGCCGTGATGCGCGCCTCGCGCATCGCCCGGTTCTTGGCCTCCTCGGCCTCGTCCTCGGTGACACCAGCACCCGTGCGCAGTTCCTTGATGGCGACGGGGCGCTGCAGCCGCTCGTCCCAGCCCTCCCACACGACGCCCATGCCGCCGCCGGCGATCACTCGCACGAGGCGGTAGCGATCGGCGAGGAGAGTCTGCGGCACGCTCACCGGGACTCCCTCCTTCCGAAACCGAGAGAATCGAGCCTATTGCGGGGATCTGCGAGGGATCCGGGGAGCGGGCTGAATTCCCAGCCTGGGCGCGGGCACGCCGAAGTGGTCGGGCCGGGAGTCATCCGACCCGGGTCGCCGATCAGAGTTGGACCGTCTTGTTCTCCCCCAGGTCGGGCGTGCTGCCGGTCACCCGCGCCTTCACGTACTTGAGCAGGGTGACGGGCTTCGGATCGAGGTTCGCCCAGTACTCGGCACTCTCGGCGGTCACCTTGATGAGGGCGACCTTCGGGTCGTCCTTGCCGTTCTCGAACCACGCGTCGATCTGCGGGCTCCAGTACTGCTCGATCTTCGCCCGGTCGTGCACGATCGAGGCGCGCCCGGAGAGCGAGAGGTACCCTTTGCCGGAGTCGTACGACACGTTGACGTGCGAGTCGTGCTCGATCTCGTGCACCTTGTTCGAGGGGTCGTAGGTGAAGAACCACACGTCGCCGTCGAACTCGACGTCGACGGTCGCGAGCGGACGGCTGACGAGCCGCCCGTCCTCCGTCGAGGTCGTGAGCACGCCGATCTTCGCGCTCTTCACGATCGCCGTGATCTTCTCGAGCTCGTCGTTGCTCGCCGTCGTCATGCCGCGTCCTCCCGTCCGTCGACCTCCGATTCCGCGGTGGTCTCGTCCGACGCTAGGAGGCGCCGGAAGCGCGGGCGAGGGATCGCAGGCGATCGGCACCGTTCACGGAGGTCCCGTCCAGGGGCGATCAGGTGCTCACGCGCGTGCGGCGGACCCAGCCGTGCTCGCGCTCCGCGACGCGACCGTCGAGGGCGAGCAGCCCCAGGGTCGAGCGCACGATCGCCGGGGCGAGGCCCGCTCGCGCTGCGATGTCGTCCACGCTGCGCGCCCTCTGCCCGAGCGCGTCGAGCACCCGGGTCTCCTCCGACGACGGGCCCGGAATCGGGACGTCCACGCCGCCCGAGCCGCGATCCAACGGCGCGAGTTCGGCCATCTCGTCCGGCGTCGTCACGCACTCCGCGGAGAAGTCCCGCAGCAGCCTGTGGCACCCGGCGGATGCCGGCGAGGTCACGGGTCCCGGTACAGCACCCAGAGGGCGGCCGAGCGCAGCGGCATGGCCGGCGGTGTTCAACGAACCCGACCGACGCCCGGCCTCGACGACGACGGTCGCGAGGCCGGCGGCGGCGATCAGGCGATTGCGCTGGAGGAAGCGCCACTTGGTGGGCGCACTGCCGCAGGGCACCTCCGACACGACCGCTCCCCCGTTCTCGACCATGCGGGTGAGCAGACCGTCGTGCCCGCTCGGGTAGTACCGATCGACCCCGCCCGCGAGGAACGCGACGGTACGGCCTCGGCTCGCGAGCGCGGCCCGGTGCGCCATCCCGTCGATGCCGTAGGCGGCGCCACTGACGATCGTGTAGCCGCGATCGACCAGCCCGGCGGACGCCTCCATCGTCACGTGCTCCCCGTAGCCGGTCGCGGCGCGCGCGCCGACGATCGCGATGGACGCACTCAGGGTGGTCAGCGCGGCCGAGTCGCCGCGCACCCACAGGGCGAGCGGGGCGTGGTGCCCGAGATCGTCGAGACCGACCGGCCACTCCTCGTCGCCCGGCACGACGAGGCGCGCGCCGATGCGCCCGGCCTGCCGGAGGGCGGCGAGCGCGGTGGTCGTCGCGAGCCGCGGAGCCCAGCGGTCGAGCGCGGCGGTCACCTCGGCGACCGAGGCGTCCTCCCCGCCCTCGTGCAATCGGGTCAGGAGCGCGTCGGGGGCGGCCTTCGCCAGGACGAGTTCGAGCGCCTCGCGCGGGCCGAGGGCGGCCACGAGCGCACCCGCGAGGCGGTCGCCGGGCTCGGCGACGCCCGACCAGACGGCCAGCGCAAAACGATGCGCGACGGCGTCGCCGTCGAGTCCGTGTGCGGCCACCGCCCGGATCAGGGGTCCGGCGATGGTCTCCTTGACGCCGAGGATCGTCATGACGAGAGGGCCTTTCTGAGGTAGAGGGCGCGGCCGACGTGGTCGGGCCCGGGACGGTCGGCGCCGTCGAGGTCGGCGACCGACCACGCGACGCGGAGCACGCGGTCGTACCCGCGCATCGTGATGCCGCCGCGCTCGAGCGCTCGATCGAGCGGCGCGGTGACGGAGGGCTGCAGCCGATGCGGCCCGGAGCGCAGCCAGGAGCCGGGCACGTGCGAGTTCAACCGCCAGGGGCTTTCGCGGAGGCGGTCGGCGGCGGCGGCGCGGGCTCGTTCCACCCGCCTGCGCGCCGTCGCCGTGTCGAGCCGCGGTGCGTCCGCGTCGGCGAGGCGGAGCCGCGCCGCGGTGATGCGCTGCACCCGCAACTGGATGTCGATGCGGTCGAGCAACGGCCCGGAGAGCCGCCCGAGGTAGCGGCGCCGGAGAGCCGGCGGGCACTCGCACGAGGCATCCGTCGCCCCGAACTGACCGCAGGGGCACGGATTCGCCGCGAGCACGAGCTGGAACCGGCTCGGGAAGTGCGCGACGGCGTTCGCGCGGTGGATCGACACCTGCCCGGACTCGAGCGGTTGCCGCAACGTGTCGAGTGCGGCCGCGGTGAACTCGGGCGCCTCGTCGAGGAAGAGGACGCCGTGCGAGGCGCGCGGAGCTGCGCCGGGTCTGATCCACGAGCTGCCGCCGCCCACCAGGGCGGCCGGGGTCGCGGTGTGGTGCGGCGCCTCGAACGGAGGTCGGGTCGCGAGCGTCGCGCCGACGGGGAGCCCGGCGAGTGATCGGACGGAGGTGACCTCGATCGCCGCCTCGGTCTCCAGGTCGGGCAGCAGCCCGGGCAGGCGGGCGGCGAGCATCGTCTTGCCGGCCCCCGGCGGGCCGAGGAGGAAGAGGTGGTGACCGCCCGCGGCGGCGACGAGCAGCGCGTCGACCGCCTCCTCGTTGCCGACGACCTCGGCGAGGTCGAGCGTCTCGTCCGGACGCGGCGGAGCGGCGGCGCGCGTCACGACGTGGACGGGCTCGGGCTCGAGTTCCGCTCCGTGCCAGATCGCGGCGTCGCGCAGCGAGGCGACTCCGACGACGCGGATGCCGGGCACGAGCGCGGCCTCCTCGGCGTCGGCCGCGGGAACCATGACGGTCGAGGCACCGGCCCTCCGGGCGGCGAGTGTCGCGGGGAGCACACCCGTTCCGGGCCGCAGCCGGCCGTCGAGGCCGAGCTCGCCGAGATGCACGACCCGGCCGACGGACTCGGCCGACACCGAGCCGGCGGCCGCGAGCACCGCCAGCGCGATCCCGAGGTCGAACGCGGACCCGTGCTTGGGCAGCGCGGCGGGCGAGAGATTCACCGTGATGCGGCGGTTGGGCAACGGGCATCCGGCGTTCGTCGCCGCGGACCGCACCCGCTCCTTCGCCTCGCCGAGGGCGGCGTCGGCGAGGCCGATCAGCACGAAGTGCGGGACGTTGGCGGAGATGTCCGCCTCGATCTCGACCGGGCTGCCCGCGAGCCCGAGCAGGGCGACGGAGGTGGTTCGGGCGAGGGGCATCAGAAGATCCGCTCGAGATGCTCGATCGTCGGGGTCCGTCCGGCGCCGGTCACGGCGACGGCGTCGATCCGCACGTGGCCGTGCATAAGCGGGTGGGCCTCGCACCAGGCGGCCGCCAGGCGCCGCAGCCGCGCGAGCTTCGTCGCGGTGATCGCGGCGAACGGATGACCGAAGCCCGTTCCCGCCCGGGTCTTGACCTCGACGAACACGAGGTCACGTCCGTCCCGGGCGACGATGTCGAGCTCGCCCTGCGAGCACCGCCAGTTGCGGTCGAGGATCGTCAGGCCCTTCGCCGCCAGGTACTCGCCGGCGAGCGCCTCACCGCGCCGCCCGAGGTCGTCCTTCGCTGCCATGCGTCGAGGGTCGCCCGGACGGATGCCCCGTCTAGCCGCCTCGAGCCGATCGGTGCAGTGCGGCAATGGTGTGGCGGGTGGGAAGGAGAAGAGACTCTGCCGCCTGCTCCACCTACCGGGTTACGCAACCGTCAGGCCATACACTCGCGGAAGTCGACGTGAGGGGTGGAATGGCGGAGTTCGACCTGGACGGTGGGATGCCCGGGGTCAAGGTCTTCGGCAACCCCGCGGGGCGGCCGGTGGTCTTCGGGCACGGGTCAAGCGCCGAGACCGTGTGGCGCCAGATCGTCCCCGCTTTCCTCGACGACCACCGCGTCGTGCTCGTCGACCACTCGGCGCTCGCACCCGACGCCGTCGGCGACAAGTACGAACTGCTCGCCGCGGGCGTCACCGACCTGGTGCGCGTGGTCACCGAGCTCGAGCTCGACGACCCCGTGTTCGTCGGGCACTCGGCCAGCGCGGTCGTCGGCGCGCTGACATCCGTGCAGCAGCCGTTCCTGTTCTCCTCGCTCGTGCTCGTGAGCCCGTCGTTCCGCCACCTCGGCCGGGCGTTCAACGAGTACGACGGAGACGAGCCCGACATCTCGACGATGTTCGGCGCGCTGTCGAACGAGACGCTCGGGACGCTGCGGGCGATGGCAGCGGAGATCCAGGCGGGGGCGTCAGGCGAGGAGTCGGCGTTCGCCGCGCCGCGAGGGAGACGCGCCGCCGCCCCGTCGGCGTCGTACCACTACTTCCCGCTGCCGACGCTGATCCTGCAGTCGGCGTTCGAGATGCTCGAGGCCGACGGCGTGGCCGGCTATCTGCGCAGCCACATCCCGGAGTGCGAGTTCGTCGTCATGACGGCGTCCCACGCCGACGGCGCCGCGGTGCCCTCGGAGGTCGGCACGGCTATCCGCTCGTTCCTCGTGCGCTCGGCGCCGAGGCGCGCGAATCGCGTCGCGCCGCGAGCCTGAACACCCGGCGACTGAACCGCGGCCGGGAAGGGACGCGGCGGCGTCACTCGTCGAGCGCGAGCTCCTTGGGCAGCTCGAGCTCCTTTGAGGAGAGCTCCTCGATGTTGACGTCCTTGAACGTCAGCACCCGCACGCTCTTCACGAAGCGGTCGGCGCGGTACACGTCCCAGACCCAGACGTCGTGCATCTCGATCTCGAAGTAGAAGTCGTTGCCCATGTCGCGGATCGTCTGCGACACCTCGTTGGCGAGGTAGAACCGCCGCTCGGTCTCGACCACGTACTTGAACTGGCCCACGATGTCCCGGTACTCCCGGTACAGCGCCAGCTCGACCTCGCGGTCGTAATCCTCGAACTCGTCCTCGTCCATAGCCCCGTCAGTCTAATCGCCGCGGGGGAAGGGCGACGCCGGTTGACGCGAGCGCTCAGGCCCCGAGCTCGGCGTCGAGCCCGTCGAAGAGCGACGGCGTGCGCAGCCAGGTCTTGCGGTGCAGCCCGTGCGGCCCGTGGGCGTCGATCGCGCTCATGTGCACGGGCGACGCGTAGCCCTTGTTGCTGCGCCAGTCGTACATCTCGGCGCCGGCGTGCGCGTCGATCATGAGCCCGTCGCGGTGCACCTTGGCGAGCACGGATGCCGCGGCGACCGAGCCGCAGTCGCGGTCCGCCTTGATGCGGTGCTGCACGCGCACCGGGCGTGCGAGGTGCCGGCTGAGGTAGTCGAAGTGACCGTCGAGCAGCACGACGGACTCGTCGAACGCGTCGAAGTCGAGCGCGGCGATCGCGCGCGCCCCGGCGAGGCCGAGCGCGGCGGTCAGCCCGATCGTGTCGATCTCGTCGGCGCTCGCGAGCCCGACCGCCGAGGCGACGGCCCACTTCGCGGCGACGGGCGCGAGCTCCTCGCGGCGCTTCTCGCTCAGCATCTTCGAGTCGCGCAGGCCGTCCGGCACCTTGCGGCGCTTCGTCTCCAGCACGGCGACGCCGACCGCGACGGGCCCGGCGAGGGCGCCGCGGCCCACCTCGTCGCAGCCGATCACGTAGGTCACGCCGCTGCGGCCGAGGGCTCCCTCGACGCGCATCGTGGGGTCCGCGACGGTCACTGGTCGCCGACCTCCTCGCGGGTGGGCGCGGACGCGGAACGGTCCTCCACCCCGCGGAACACCTCCGAGTGGTTGTCGAGCCAGCCCCAGCGGGAGACGGGAGCGGTGACGATGATCGCGCGGCCCACGACATCCTCGATGGGCACGAACGCGGTCGCGGCATCCGGCCCGACGTGCTCTCGGCTGTCGGCGGAGAAGTACCGGTTGTCGCCCATCACCCAGATCGAGTCCTCGGGCACGGTGACCTCGAAGTCGTTCTCGGAGACGCGGCGCACGCCCTCCGGCAGCTGCACGTAGGGCTCGTCGACCGGCACCCCGTTGACCGACATCTGGCCGAAGTCGTTGCAGCAGCTGATGGTGTCGCCCGGCAGGCCGATGACGCGCTTGATCAGGTGCTCGTCGCTGTCGGGCGCGGTGAGGCCGACGATCGACAGGGCGTTCTCGAAGAACTCCACGATCGGAGGCCGCTCCTCCTTGGGCACGCCCCGGAGCCAGCCGCCCGGGTCGCGGAAGACGACGATGTCTCCGCGCACGATCGGCGTCACGTCGGGCACGAGCTGATTGACGATGATGCGGTCGTCCTCGATGAGTGTCGACTCCATCGACGCCGACGGGATGAAGAACGACCGGATGAGGAACGTCTTGATGAGGAAGGAGATGAGCAGCGCGGCGAGGAAGATCAGGAGCACGTCCCGCAGGAACAGCCGGACCCCTCGTCCCCGCTTCTCCACGGCGACTCCGCCCGCCGACGTGTCGTCGTCTTCTTGTGCCACTTAAACCCCGAACTCCCCGACACAGTGTAAGCGTCGGGGAGTCCGGATGAGATTCGTTAGAGGCCGAGTCGCGCCTTACGCGTCGCGCTTCTCCTTGATCTTGGCCTTCTTGCCGCGGAGCTCGCGCAGGTAGTACAGCTTCGCGCGACGGACGTCACCGCGGGTGACGACCTCGATGTGGTCGATGACCGGCGAGTGCACGGGGAACGTGCGCTCGACGCCGACCTGGAAGCTCACCTTGCGGACCGTGAAGGTCTCGCGGACGCCCTCGCCGGAGCGGCCGATGACGACGCCCTGGAAGACCTGGATACGCGAGCGGTTGCCCTCGATGATGTTGACGTGCACCTTGACGGTGTCACCCGCGCGGAAGTCGGGGACGTCGGTACGGAGGGAGGCGGCATCCACCTGGTCGAGGATGTGGCTCATGATGATTCGCTCTCTGTGACCGCCACAGGTCGATCACGGGTCACGGAAGACAATGGATCGTGCCGCGGATTCGCCGGTCCCCTGTGGCAGAGCCGTGCGCAGGCACAAGCGCTCATTCTGCCACAGAAAGGCCCGTCGGGGTACCGGATGCCTCGGCGCCCGCTCCCCCGCACCCGCACGCATCTCCGACCGGCGAGCGACGGATGCCTCAGCGCTGATGCTCGCCCGACTCGATGACGATGACCTCGGGCTTGTGCGCCGACCCGCTCCCGCCCGCGCGGAGCCGCTCGAAGCCGGCGAGCGCGGTGCGCACGCGGGTGCGGGTCTCGCGGACGAGCCGCCACACCTGCAGCCAGAACGCCCCGAAGAGCAGCGCGATCGCGAGGATCAGCACCTCCGTCACGGCGGGCAGCGCGCCCGCGACGACGAACGCCACCCAGACGACGCCGAGCACCGCGACATCCGTCCACTCGAGTGCGCGCTTGCGGCGCACGGAGGCCCGCGCCATCGTCACCGCCGAGAGCCCGCCGAGGCCGAGGGCCACGAGCGGGGCGAGTACGACGAGTGCGAGGAGGTCGCCGTCGAGGCCCTCGCCGAAGATCGCACGGCCGATGAGGAGCCACAGCGGCAGGAGGACGGCCGCGCCGAACTGCGCGGTGTAGAGCTTCCGCCGGAGCCACATGGCGGCAAGGGTAGCGAGCACTCATGGAGAATGTCTGCATGATCGAGCTACGCACCCCGGCCGAGATCGAGCAGATGAAGGCCGCCGGCGCCTTCGTCGCGAGCGTGCTCGAGGCCACCGCGGCCGAGGCGAAGGTGGGCGTGAACCTGCTCGAGCTCGACGCGCTCGCCCACGACATGATCCGCAGCGCAGGCGCGGAGAGCTGCTACATCGACTACCACCCCTCGTTCGGCGCCTCGCCGTTCGGCAAGGTGCTGTGCACATCGGTCAACGACGCGGCCCTGCACGGGCTGCCCCACGACTACGCGCTGCAGGACGGCGACCTGCTGAGCCTCGACTTCGCCGCGAAGGTGAACGGCTGGGTCGCCGACAGCGCCCTGTCGCTCGTCGTCGGCACCGCGGCCGCCGAGGACCTCGCGCTCATCGACACGTGCGAGCGAGCCCTCGCCGCCGGCATCGCCGCCGCGCGCCCCGGCAACCGGCTCGGCGACATCTCAGCGGCGATCGGCCAGGTCGCGACGAAGGACGGCTACGGCGTCAACACCGACTTCGGCGGACACGGCGTCGGCCGCGAGATGCACGGCGACCCGCACATCCCGAACGCCGGCCGCCCCCACCGCGGGCTGCCGATCAAGCCGGGCCTCGTCTTCGCGATCGAGCCGTGGCTCATGCGCGGCACCGACGAGATCTACACCGACCGCGACGGCTGGACGCTCCGCTCGAAGGACGGCTCGCGCGCCGCGCACGTCGAGCACACCGTGGCGATCACCGCCGACGGACCGCTCGTGCTCACCGCTCGCCGCTAAGGCAGGCCGCACCGGCCGCGTTTGCGCGCGTCCCGTGCGCTCGCTTCACTGGAGTCGTGACCCCCTTCTCCCGCCTCCAGCGCACCGCCGAGGACCTCGCGGTCGGCGCCTGGTTCCTCGTGACGCTCGCCTTCCCCCTGCTCGGCCTCGGTCTCTTCGCCGCCGGGTTCGCCCGAGAGGTGCAGCGGGTGGGCCGCCGGCGCGAGCGCACCGGCGACTGACATGACCGACGCGCGCCTACCCGGGGGCAACGGCACGGGTGCGGTGCGCGTCGGCGACACGGTGCGACGCCGCGTCGAGCGCTGGACCCCGTCGGTGCACGCGCTGCTCCACCACCTCGAGGAGGTCGGCTTCGAGCGCGCGCCGCGGGTGCTCGGCATCGACGACGAGGGGCGCGAGGTGCTGAGCTTCCTGCCCGGCGAGACGACCGCCGACTCCGATCCCTGGCCAGGCTGGGCGCGGTCGGATGCCGCGCTCGTCGACGCCGGCCGGTGGCTGCGCGAGTACCACGACGCCGTCGCCTCGTTCGTCCCACCGGAGGGCAGCGTCTGGCGCTTCGGCACCGAGTGGCGGCCGGGCCACGTCGTCGCGCACAACGACGAGGGCCCGTACAACGCGGCGTGGCACGAGGGCCGGCTCACGGGCTTCTTCGACTGGGACTTCGCGGGGCCGATGCCGCCGCTCCAGGATCTCGGCTTCCTCGCGTTCTCGTGGGTGCCGCTGTTCGACTCCGAGCACGACCGCGACCGGCCACGCCGGCTCCGGCTGCTGCTCGACGAGTACGGCTCGGATGCCTCCGAGCGCGAGGTCGTCGCGGCGGCCGTGCGGCGGGTGCGCTCCCTCGCACAGGCGGTCGAGCGGCTCGGCGCCGCGGGCGAGCCGGGGTTCGCCCGGCAGCTCGCCGCGGGATCGCCCGCCCTGCTGCGGCAGGCTGCGGGAGAGATGGAGCGGTTCGGCGCGAGTGCGTACCCATTGGGCGGGTAGTAGCCGAAGGGGCCCTGGAGCCGATACGCGGCTGCGCCGCTACTCGACTGACGGAACGCGCTACTCCGCGGCGGCGGGGTCGTCCGGCAGCAGGTCGGGACGGACGCGGCGCGTGCGCTCGAGCTGCTGCTCGCGGCGCCAGGATGCGACGAGGCCGTGGTTGCCGCTCAGCAGCACGGGCGGCACGTCGAGGCCGCGCCAGGAGGCGGGCTTGGTGTAACTGGGGTACTCGAGCAGGCCGTCCTCGTGGCTCTCCTCGGTGAGGCTCTCGGGGTTGCCGACGACGCCCGGCACGAGACGGCCGATGGCCTCGATCATCGCGAGCGCGGCGACCTCTCCCCCGTTCAGCACGTAGTCGCCGAGGCTCACCTCGACGACCCGGGCCCGGGTGCGGGCGTGCTCGGCGACGCGCGCGTCGATGCCCTCGTAGCGGCCGCACGCGAACACGAGGTGCTGCTCGAGGGCGAGCTCGCGGGCGAGGGCCTGCGTGAACGGGGTGCCTGCGGGCGTCGGGACGACGAGCACCGACGTCTCCGTCAGCAGCTGGTCGAGCGCCTCGCCCCAGGGCTCCGGCTTCATCACCATGCCGGCGCCGCCGCCGTAGGGGGTGTCGTCGACGGTGCGGTGCCGGTCGTGGGTGAAGTCGCGCAGGTCGGTGACCCGGGTCTCGAGCAGGCCGGCGGTGCGCGCCTTGCCCAGCAGCGAGAGGTCGAGGACCGAGAAGTACGCGGGGAAGATCGTGACGACGTCGATCAGCACGATCGGCGCCTACCCGCGGGGCTCGGGCTCGGGGCCGTCGTCCTCCGCGGAGTCGTCGGGCTCGGCGGAGTCGGGTTCGGCGGAGTCGTCGGACTCGGCGGCATCCGCCACCGGGTCCTCGGATGCCGCGGGGCGCGGCTCGTCGTCATCCGGCAGCGCCTCGAAGAGCCCGGCGGGCGGGGTGAGGGTCACGGTGCCGGCGGAGATGTCGACGCTCGGCACGATCGCCTTGACGAAGGGCACGAGCACCTCGTCATCCGCGGTCTTGATGGCGAGGAGGTCCTGCGCCGGGAGGTGGTCGACGCGCACGACGGTGCCGACCTTCACGCCGTCACGGATCGCGTCGAGGCCGACCAGCTGGTGGTCGTACCACGCGTCCTCCTCCTCGGGGAGCTGCGTGGTGTCGTGGTCGACCCAGAGGATCGCCTTGACGAGCGTCTCGGCGGTGGAGCGGTCGGCGACGTCCTTGAAGAACCCCACCGGGTGCGAGTTGTACCAGCGCAGCTCGGTCAGCTCGAGCGTCTTGCCGTGCCACGGCGAGGACGTCGGCACCTGCAGCGAGAAGACGGCGCCGGGCACGAAACGCTTCTCGGGCTCATCGGTGTAGAGCTCGAGCTTGAGGGCGCCCTTCAGACCGTGCGCCTTCGTGAGCCGGCCGACGCGCAACTGCGTGCGCGGCGGCTTCGGCGGCTTGACGGATGCCACGCGTCAGGAGTCGGTGTCGACGACGTCGACCCGGACTCGGCGCCCGTCGGCGAGCGCGGTGACGAGCGTGCGGAGGGCCTTGGCCGTGCGGCCCGACCGTCCGATCACGCGGCCGAGGTCCTCGGGGTGCACGCGCACCTCGAGGACCTCGCCACGAGACGAGGCCTTCGCGTCGACCTGCACCTGGTCAGGGTGATCGACGATCCCCTTGACGAGGTGTTCGAGTGCGTCGGCCAGCATGGAACTCAGGAGTTCTCGACCTGCTCAGGGGTCTCCTGAGTGGTCGCGGACGAGCTGTCAGCCGCGTCGACGTTCGGAGCGTCAGCCGCAGCGTCGGCCTCGGCGACGGCGTTGGTCGGCGCCGGCGCCTCGGTCTTCGGACGGAGGACGGGCTTCTTGGACGAGTCGGCCTGGAACTCCGGCTTGGCCTCCTTGACCTTGACGGTGCTCACGGCGTTCGCGTCGCCCTTGAACTTGCCCCAGTCGCCGGTCAGCTTGAGGATGGCCGCGACCTGCTCGGTCGGCTGCGCGCCGACGCCGAGCCAGTACTGGGCACGCTCCGAGTCGACCTCGATGAACGAGGGCTCCTCGGTGGGGTGGTACTTACCGATCTCCTCGATGACGCGACCGTCGCGCTTGGTGCGCGAGTCGGCGACGACGATTCGGTAGTAGGGCGCACGGATCTTGCCGAGGCGCTTCAGGCGGATCTTGACAGCCACAGTTCTCCTGGAAGTGTGTGAATTCGGACGAGTTCGTGCCGGGAGCGTGGGGGCACACTCGGCTGAAAGCTCAAAGGGGACCTCAGCCAGCCTGATTAGAGGGTCGGGCGGGCGAGACTCGACTGACCATTGTGCCAGATCCGCGGACGCTGCGGCTACCTCGTTCAGCATGGACGCGGCCTTCGTGGGGCACAGTTCTTCTGTGCGTATCGATTTCGCCCCCTCCGCCCGCTCGACGCTCGGCATCGAGTGGGAGCTCGCGCTCGTCGACCGCGACTCCGGGGAGCTCGCGCCGCACGCGCCGGCGATCCTCGAGCAGTTGAACCGGGAGGACCCGGAAACGCGGATCACCGCGGAGCTGCTGACCAACACGGTCGAGATCGTCTCCGGCGTGCACGAGCGGGTGGCGCCGGCGCTCGACGACCTGCAGGGCTGCATCGACCGGGTCACCCGCGCGGCCGCCCCGTACGACGTCGACCTCATGTGCGCGGGCACGCACCCCTTCAGCTCGACCGGGGCGCAGCAGATCACCGACAAGGAGCGCTACGCGACGCTCATGGACCGCACCCAGTGGTGGGGGCGGCAGCTGCTGATCTGGGGCGTGCACGTGCACGTGGGCATCGACGCGCGCGACAAGGCGCTGCCGATCCTCGACGGGCTGCTGCACTACTACCCGCACCTGCAGGCGCTCAGCGCGTCGAGCCCGTACTGGCAGCGCGAGGCGACCGGGTACGCGTCGAGCCGCGCGATGCTGTTCCAGCAGCTGCCGACGGCGGGCCTGCCGCCGCAGTTCACCCGGTGGGACCAGTACGAGCGGATGGTCGCCGACCTCGTGCACACCGGGGTCATCGACGACCACTCGGAGCTGCGCTGGGACATCCGCCCCTCCCCCGGCTGGGGAACGATCGAGAACCGCGTCTCCGACGGGCTGCCGACGATCCTCGAGGTCGGCGCGATCGCCGCGCTGACCCAGTGCCTCGTCGACGACCTGTCGCAGCGCCTCGACGACGGCGAGGAGATCCACGCGATGCAGCCGTGGTTCGTGCGCGAGAACAAGTGGCGCGCGGCGCGGTACGGGCTCGAGGCGATCATCATCCAGAACGCGCAGGGCGACGAGTCGCTCGTGACGGATGACACGCGCGCGCTCATCACGCGGCTGGAGCCGGTCGCGGAGCGGCTCGGCTGCCTCAAGGAGCTGCACGACGTCGAGGTCATCCTCGACCGTGGAGCCTCGTACCAGCGCCAGCTCGACGTCGCGGCGCGCAACAAGGGTGAGCTGCGCGCGGTGGTCGCGTCGCTCGTGGCCGAGTTCCGCAACGGCGAGCCCGCGTAGGGGCGCCCGCCGGGCCCTGGTGGGTCCTCCAGATGCGGAAGGCCGGCCCCGAGTCATCCGGAGCCGGCCCTTCGTTCTGCGTGGATCAGCGCTGCTTGTCGCGCCAGGCGAGCCACTTCTTGACCGGCTCGAGGTCGTAGTCGGGGCCGGTGATGCCGAGCGTGAACAGGGTCGCGCCGGCGGCGAGCATCTCGTCGGCCTCCTGCTCGCTGCGGTTGCGCAGCTCGGTCGAGACCTCGATGACGCTCGTGTCGCGGCCGACGGCCTCGCCGTGCTCCTTGAGGATGCCGAGCTTGCGGGTCAGCGTCTCGGCGTCCGAGAAGCTGTGCCAGATGTCGGCGTGCTTCGCGACGAGGCGGAGGGTCTTCTTCTCGCCGCCGCCGCCGATCATGACGGGGATGTCGCGGAGCGGCGCGGGGTTGAGCTTGGTCCAGCGCTGCTCGATGCGCTCGAGCGACTCGCCCAGGGCGGCGATGCGGCTGCCGGGGGTGCCGAACTCGTAGCCGTACTCGTCGTAGTCCTTCTCGAACCAGCCGGCGCCGGTGCCGAAGATGAAGCGGCCGCCGGAGATGTGGTCGATCGTGCGGGCCATGTCGGCCTGCAGGTCGGCGTTGCGGTAGCTGTTGCAGTTGACGAGGCAGCCGAACTCGACGCGGCTCGTCTGCTCGGCCCACGCGGCGAGCTCGGTCCACGACTCGTAGTGGAGCCCGTCCGGGTCGCCGGACAGCGGGTAGAAATGGTCCCAGTTGAACAGGATGTCGACGCCGAGGTCTTCGAGGGCGGCGACGGTCTCGCGGATCTTCGGATACAGCGCGTGCTGCGGCTGCACCTGCACACCGAGGCGCACGGTACGGGAAGGGGTGGTCATACCCTCACGATACGTCGGCCGGGAAGCGGCCCCGGCCGTGGCGTATCTAGGAGCGCTCGCGCGACCCGCCGCGTCCTGGCGGCCGTCAGCGGCGTGTCATCCGCCCGACTCCTACAGACGCCGCAGTAGTCGGGGCCGGATGCCTCGGGCGCTGAGCCCCGGAGGCGCGCAGCCCTGCCGGGACTAGCGCCCGAGCAGCTTCTGCATGGCGGCGAGCTCCTCCTCCGAGGGCCCGCCCGCCTGGCCGCCGCCGAGGCCGAAGCTCGAGCCGCCGGACGACGCCTTCGCGCCGGCGCCGGCCGCGAGCGCGGCGTTCTCCTGCGCGCGCTTCGCCGGGTTGCCCGAACGCGAGCCGCTCTTCTTCTGCGGCTGCTGCTTCTTCTGGCGCGCGCCCGGGATCGGGCCCATGCCGGGGATGTTGGGCACGCCGCCGCGGGCGACGGTGCGCATCATCTTCGCGGCCTGCTCGAAGCGCTGGACGAGCTGGTTGACCTCGGTGACCGTGGTGCCCGAGCCGCGCGCGATCCGCAGGCGGCGCGAGCCGTTGAGGAGCTTCGGCGTGCGGCGCTCGGCGGGGGTCATCGACTGGATGATCGCCTCGGTACGGGTGATCTCGCGCTCGTCGAAGTTCTCGAGCTGCTCCCGCATGCCCTTCGCGCCGGGCAGCATGCCGAGCATGCTCTTGATCGAGCCGGCCTTCTTCAGCTGCTGCATCTGCGCGAGGAAGTCCTCGAGCGTGAAGGTGTCGGTCGCCATCTTCTCGGCGACCTTGCGGGCCTCCTCCTCGTCGAAGGCGCGCTGAGCCTGCTCGATCAGGGTGAGGATGTCGCCGAGGTCGAGGATGCGGCTCGCCATGCGGTCGGGGTGGAACGGCTCGAAGGCGTCGAGCGTCTCGCCCGTCGAGGCGAACATGATCGGGCGGCCCGTCACGCTTGCGACGCTGAGCGCGGCACCACCGCGGGCGTCGCCGTCGAGCTTCGTGAGCACGACGCCGGTGAAGTCGACGCCCTCCTGGAACGCGCGGGCGGTGGCGACGGCGTCCTGACCGATCATCGCGTCGATGACGAAGAGCACCTCGTCGGGGTTGGTGACGCGGCGGATGTCGCCGGCCTGACGCATCAGCTCGGCGTCGACGCCGAGGCGGCCGGCCGTGTCGATGATCACCACGTCGTGCTGGCGGTCCTTGGCGAGGCGCACGCCGTCCTGGGCGACGCGGATGGGGTCGCCGACGCCGTTGCCGGGCTCGGGCGCGTAGACCGCGACGCCCGCCTGTCCGCCGACGACCTGCAGCTGCTGCACGGCGTTGGGGCGCTGAAGGTCGGCCGCGACGAGGAGCGGGGTGTGCCCGTCCTTCGCGAGCCACTTCGCGAGCTTTCCGGCGAGGGTCGTCTTACCGGCACCCTGGAGGCCGGCGAGCATGATGACGGTGGGCGGCTGCTTCGCGAACTCGAGGCGGCGCTGGCGCCCGCCGAGGATCGCGATGAGCTCCTCGTTGACGATCTGCACGACCTGCTGCGCCGGGTTCAGCGCGCGGTTGACCTCGTCGCTCAGCGCGCGCTCGCGCACCTTGCCCGTGAACTCCTTGACGACGTCGAGCGCGACGTCGGCGTCGAGCAGCGCGCGCCGGATCTCGCGGACGGTGCCGTCCACGTCGGCCGCACTCAACCGGCCCTTGTTCCGGAGGTTGCGGAAGGTCTCGGTGAGGCGGTCGGAGAGCGTGCCGAAGGTTGCCATGGTGCGTCGATTCTAGCCGCGCGGGCTCCCCCACCCCGGCCGCGTCCGCGGCGAGGAGAACGGGCGGGTCAGCCGACGAGCTGCGCCGTGAAGGCCGGGCCGGAAAAACCGGTGAGGTCGCCGATGCCCTCGCCCTGACCGAGCAGCTTGATCGGGATGCCCGTCTGCTCCTGCACCGCGAGCACGAAGCCGCCCTTGGCGCTGCCGTCGAGCTTGGTGATTACGAGGCCGGTCACGCCCGCGTGCTCGATGAAAGCCTGAGCCTGCGCGACGCCGTTCTGCCCGGTGGTCGCGTCGAGCACGAGCAGCACCTCGGCGATCGGGGCGAGCTTCTCGACGACGCGCCTGACCTTCGACAGCTCGTCCATTAGGCCGGCCTTGGTCTGCAGCCGGCCGGCGGTGTCGATGATGGCGATCTCGAACCCGGAGCGCTGCGCCTGGTCGACCGTCTGGTACGCGACCGAGGCGGGGTCCTGGCCCTGCTGCTGCGGTCGCATGACGCCCGCGCCCGCGCGCTCGGCCCAGGTCGCGAGCTGCTCGACGGCCGCCGCGCGGAACGTGTCGGCCGCGCCGACGATGACGCTGCGGCCGTAGTTCGTCAGGAACTTCGCGAACTTGCCGATCGTGGTCGTCTTGCCGACGCCGTTGACGCCGACCACGAGCACGACCGCGGGACGGTTGGTGAGCTTGAGCGTCGGATCGAGCTTCGCGAACCGCTCCTCGAGGTACTCGCGGAGCATGCGCCGCAGGTCCTCCGGATCGGTCGTGCGGTAGCGCTCGACCTGCTCGCGCAGGTGCTCGATGGTCTGCTCCGTGATCGCCGGACCGAAGTCGGCGCGGATCAGCGCGTCCTCGAGGTCCTCCCACGTCCCCTCGTCGATCGTGCGCGTCGCGAAGATCCCGCGCAGCGCGTTGCCGAGGGAGAACGAGGCCATGCGGCAAGCCTATAGAACGAGCGCCGGATGACCCGGGCGGCCCCGCGCGGCATCCGACCCCACCGTCCTCCCAGCGTTCTCCCACCCACGACGGGTGGCGGAGCGGTCGCGGGCACTGCTCTGGTTGAGCCATGCCCGTCGTCGGATTCCACGCCTCCCATGAACAGATCGACCCGCGGACCCTGCTGCAGGCCGCCAAGCGAGCAGAGGAGGTGGGCTTCACGGCCGGCATGTGCTCCGACCACCTCGTGCCGTGGAGCGAGCGTCAGGGGCAGTCGGGCTTCGCCTGGTCGTGGCTCGGCGCCGCGCTCGCCTCGACATCGCTGTCGTTCGGCTGCGTCAACGCGCCGGGCCAGCGCTACCACCCGGTGATCATCGCTCAGGCCGTCGCGACGCTCGAGCAGATGTTCCCCGGCCGGTACTGGGTCGCGCTCGGCTCGGGCGAGGCCCTCAACGAGCACATCACCGGGGACAAGTGGCCGCGCAAGGAGGTACGCAACCAGCGCCTGCTCGAGTGCGTCGAGATCATGCGCGCCCTGCTCGCCGGCGAGGAGGTCAGCCACGACGGCCTCGTCACGGTCGACCGCGCCCGGGTCTGGACGCGACCGGAGACCCCTCCCCCGTTCCTCGCCACGGCCGTCAGCGAGCAGACCGCCCGCTGGGCCGCGTCGTGGGCCGATGGGCTCGCGACGATCTACAAGCCCAAGGAGGAGCTGCAGAAGATGATCGAGGCGTACCGGGGCGCGGGCGGGCGCGGCCCCATCGCCGTACAGGTGCACGTGAGCTGGGCACCGACGGACGAGGAGGCGCTCGACATCGCCCACGACCAGTGGGGCACCAACATCTTCGGGCAGCCCTTCAACTGGGACGTCGACGACGTGCGCATCTTCGACCAGGCCGCCGCCAAGGCGCCGAAGGACGCCGTGCGGGAGGCCGCGCTGATCTCGAGCGATCCCGCGCAGCACGTGGCGTGGCTGCGGGAGGTCGCCGACCTGCCGATCGACGAGATCTACGTGCACCACGTCGGCCAGCAGCAGGACGCGTTCCTCGACACGTACGGCACCCACGTGCTTCCGCAGCTCGACGTGAAGCCGAAGGTCGCCCGGGCATGAGGGTCACCGACACGAGCGATCTCTGGTGGAAGACCGCGGTGGTCTACTGCCTCGACGTCGAGACGTTCCTCGACTGGGACGACGACGGCGTCGGCGACTTCGCGGGGCTCGCGCACCGGCTCGACTACCTCGCCGAGCTCGGGGTGACCTGCCTCTGGCTCATGCCGTTCTATCCGACGCCCGACCGCGACGACGGCTACGACGTCACCGACTTCTACGCCGTCGACCCGCGCCTCGGGCACCTCGGCGACCTCGTCGAGGCGGTGCGCACCGCCCGCGACCGCGGCATGCGGGTGATCGCCGACCTCGTGCTCAACCACACGTCCGACCAGCATCCGTGGTTCCTCGACGCGCGCAGTTCGAAGGACAGCCCCTACCGGGACTTCTACGTGTGGCATCCGGACCCGCCGGACAAGGACCGGCAGACCGTCTTCCCCGGCGAGGAGGCGACGGCGTGGGAGTACGACGAGAAGACCGGCGAGTACTACCTGCACAACTTCTACAGCCACCAGCCCGACCTCAACCTCGCGAACCCCGTCGTGCGCGAGGAGATCGCGAAGATCATGGGGTTCTGGATGCAGCTCGGGCTCTCCGGCTTCCGGGTCGACGCGGTGCCGTTCCTGCTCGAGTCCTTCCCCGGCGGCGACGGCAAGGAGGCGCACGCCTACCTGCGCGAGGTGCGCAGCTTCCTCAACCGGCGCTCCGGCGAGGGCGTGCTGCTCGGCGAGGTGAATTTGCCCTACGAGGAGCAGGAGCGCTACTTCGGCGGCGTGGAGGGCGACGAGCTCACGATGCAGTTCGACTTCGTGGGCATGCAGCGCCTCTACCTCTCGCTGGCCCGGTCCGACGCGACACCGCTGGCCGAGACGCTCGCGGCGCGGCCGCATCCCGCGCGGGACTCGCAGTGGGCGAACTTCGTGCGCAACCACGACGAGCTCACGCTCGACAAGCTCAGCGACGACGAGCGCCAGGAGGTGTTCGACGCGTTCGGCCCCGAGGAGCGGATGCAGGTGTACGGCCGCGGCCTCGTGCGCCGGCTGCCCCCGATGCTCGGCGGCGATCCCCGCCGCATCCGCATGGTCTACAGCCTGCTGTTCTCGCTGCCCGGCACCCCCGTGCTGTTCTACGGCGAGGAGATCGGCATGGGCGAGAACCTCGACGTCGGCGGCCGCGGTGCCGTGCGCACGCCCATGCAGTGGTCGGACAGCCCGGCCGGCGGGTTCTCCCGCGCGCCCTCGGAGGAGCTGAGCGTGCCGGTGACGGAGGGGCCCTTCGGGTCCGAGCACGTCAACGCGATGCGTCAGCGGCACGACCCGGACTCGTTGTTCAACTTCATGAAGCTGCTGATCGCGCGCTACCGCGCGTCGAACGAGATCGGCTGGAGCGAGGTGCGGCTGCTCGAGACCGAGGAGCGCGACATTGCCGTGTTCGCGCACGAACTGCGCGCGGAGGAGGGGCGGATGGTCGCCTTCCACAACTTCTCGCCGGAGCCGCGGCGGGTGCGGGCGCGCATCGCCGACGTCGACGGGAGCTTCGTGTTCGCCGACCTGCTGCGTGAGGGCGAGTCGCGGGTCGACGACGCGGGACTGCTCGATGTCGAGCTCGACGGCTACGGCTACCGCTGGCTGCGCGTGCTGGAGCCCGGCACGAAGCGGCTGCGCTGACCCATCGGGCGCGGCGCCGAGAACACGGTGTCGACGCCCGAAGAGAAGAGCACCGAGTCGGGCGCCCGCCCGGCGAGGCCGGGAACGCCGGATGCCTCGAGCAGCGTGTCGTCGAGGTGCACGAGCTCCGCGCGCTCGAGCGGCCACGGCTCGTGCACGTTGCGGGCGTACCAGGTGCGCCCGAGGTGGCGCTGGTGGTACGCCCACCGGGCCGTGAGGAACTCCGCGAGCGGGTCCCCCGTCACGCGCTCGCCGGTGGGCCGGACGACGACGTGGGTGCGGGCGCCGGGGCGGCCGAGGCCGCGGGAGCGGTAGGCGAACTCGTCGTCGCGCCGACCCTGAGACATCCGGGACCAGCGGTACGGCAGTCCGAAGAGCACCCGTGCGGTGAGCACGGGGATCAGCCGCGACGCCTCCAGGGTGCGGAAGACGACGCCGCGCCGGCCCTCGTCGTCGACGGAGTACAGGCGCACGTTGATCTCCGGGAACGTGCCGAGCACGGGCACTGGCGGGCCGCCGAGGAACGCGCTGCGCGACAACCGGAACGGGATGAGCCCGACCCAGCTGGAGCCGTCGAACGTGTCGGGGCGGGTGCCGGGCGGCAGCAGCGGGGCGACCTCGGCGGGGTCGACGCGCCAGTGCAGGAACGCGACGTCGCCCCAGTGCTGCCGGATGACGGGGCGTCCGGGCAGCGGCGGCGCGGCGGGCTGCACCGGCTCGGCCGTCACCCGGCCTTCTCCTCCGGCTGCGCCACTCGCTGGCCGATGACGGCGCTCACGCCGTCCTGCCGCATCGAGACGCCGTAGAGCGCGTCGGCGATCTCCATCGTGCGCTTCTGGTGCGTGATGACGATGAGCTGGCTCGACTCCCGGAGGTCCTCGAAGATCGTCAGCAGCCGGCCGAGGTTGGCGTCGTCGAGGGCCGCCTCGACCTCGTCCATGATGTAGAACGGGCTGGGCCTGGCCTTGAAGATCGCGATCAGCAGCGCGACCGCGGCGAGGGAGCGCTCTCCGCCGGAGAGCAGCGACAGCCGCTCGATCTTCTTGCCGGCGGGCTTGACCGTCACCTCGATGCCGGTCGTCAGCATGTCGTCGGGGTTCGTCAGGTGCAGGCTGCCGGTGCCGCCGGGGAACAGGATCGGGAAGACGCGGTCGAACGCCGCCTTCGTGTCGTCGAAGGCCTCGGCGAAGATGTGCTGCATCTTCTCGTCGATCTCCTCGATGATCGTGAGGAGGTCCTTGCGGGTGTTCGTGAGGTCGGTCAGCTGCTCGGTGAGGAACCTGTGCCGCTGCTCGAGCGCCGCGAACTCCTCGAGCGCGAGCGGGTTGACCTTGCCGAGCTGCGAGAGCTTGCGCTCGGCGCGGGCGAGCCGCTGCTGCTGCTCCTCGCGGTCGAACGGCACGGTCGGCACCTCGTCGTCCTCGGCGAGGAGGCTCGCCGCCGTGACCGGGCCGGGGTCGAGCGGGACCGGCACGTGCGGCCCGTACTCGGCGACGAGCACGTCCTCGACGAGCCCGAGCTCCCCGCCCGCCCGCTCGAGCAGGGCGGAGAGGTGGAGCTTGCGCTGGTAGACCTCGAGTTCGAGGCCGTGCACGCGCTCGGTGATCGACGCGAGCCGCTCGCGCAGGGTCGTCTCCTCGCGGCGGAGGCCCGACAGCTCCTCGTTCTGCTTCGCGCGCTCCGCCTCCGCCGCGGCGAGCGCGACGCGCGCCTCGGCGACCGAGCGCCCGACGGCGGCGAGCACGGTGGGCAGCGCGTCGGTCACGGAGGTGGCGGCCTCGACCTGGCGGGCGCGGAGCACGGCGCGGCGCGCCCGCTCCTCGGCGGCGGCGCGCTCGGCCTCGAGCTGCTTGGCGAGCTCGGCGGCGCGCTGCCGCTCGGTGCGAACGCGCTCGCGCACGGTCTCGAGGGCGACCCGCTGCTCGAGCTCGACGGCGCGGGCGGCCTCGACCTCGGCCTGCACGGCGTCGCGGGCGCTGACGTCGAGCATCGGGCGCGGCGTGGAGGCGTGCGCGTCGCGGGCGGCGACGGCCCGGTCGAGTTCCGCCTCGGCGGCGTGCACGGCCTCGATCGCGGGCTCGAGCCCCGTCGACAGGCGCTCGCGCTCGGCCTCGGCGGCGTCACGCTGCGTGCGGGCTCGGGCGAGGCGCTGGTCGTGGGCGGCCGCCTGCGTCTCGTGCGAGCGCAGCGCCTGCAGCGCCGCTCCCGCGTCGGCCTTCGCGAGGGCGAGCTCCTGGCGCTTCTCGGCGAGGGCGTGCCTGCTCTCCTCGAGCGCCGTCGTCACCTCGGTGAGCCGGGCCTCCGCGTCGTCGCGGCCCGCGACGAGCTCGAGTCGCGACTGACGGGCGCCGGTGCCGCCGCGCACGACGTAGTCGGTGAGCACCTCGCCGGCGCGGGTGATGACGGTCGAGCCGGGGCGTTCGGTGAGCACGGTCGTCGCGGCCGAGAGGTCGTCGACGAGCAGCACGCCGGCGAGCAGCCCGAGCACGCCGCCGGGCGCCGTGACGACGGATGC
This sequence comes from Desertivibrio insolitus, assembly GCF_017355965.1. Taxonomy (GTDB): domain Bacteria; phylum Actinomycetota; class Actinomycetes; order Actinomycetales; family Microbacteriaceae; genus JAFIQW01. The sequence continues at coordinate 540,856 of NZ_JAFIQW010000002.1, read as the reverse complement.
CGCGGGCACGGCCCACTCCGACGCATCCGTCGCCGCCGCGGGTGCGGCGTCGGCGACGACGAGCTCGACGCGGCCGAGTTCGGCGTCGCGGGCGTGCTCGATCGCCGCGGCGGCGGACGCGCGGTCGTCGGCGAGCACGGCGTCGGCGACGGTGCCGAGCGCGGCGGCGATCGCCTGCTCGTAGCCCGGCTCGACGCGCACGTGCTCGGCGACGAGGCCGCGCACGCCGGGGAGCCCGGCGGCGACGATCGCGCTCGAGCCGTCCTTCTGGTCGAGGGCGAGCGACAGGGCGGCGGCGCGGGCGGCGAGGGCGTCGCGCTCGCGCTCGCCCTGGTGCACGTCGTCGCGGAGCGTCTCGAGCTCCGCCTGCACGGCGGCGACTCGCTCGTCGGCGGCCCGCTGCTCGTCCTCGAGCCCCGAGAGGTCGGGGCGGTCGCCCGCCTCGCCCTCGAGCGCGTCGAACGCGGCGCGGGCCTGGTCGATCCGCTCGTCCGCCTGGGCGAGGCCGCGCTCCTGCCGGGCGAGCGTCTCCCTCGCCGTGGCTAGCCGGGCCTCGGCGGCGTCCGCGCGGGAGCGGAGCTGGGCGGCCTCGAGGTCGTGCTTGGAGACGAGCGCCGACTGGGCGGCGATCTCGTCGTCGAGGGAGTCGAGCGCGGCGCGGGCGGTCGCGACCGCGGCGGCGGCGCGAGCGACGGAGGCCTCGGCCTGGGCGACATCCGCCTCGAGCCGCGCCGCCTCGTCGTGCGCGGCCTGCACCATCTCGGGCGTGACGGTCGGGGCGACCGGCTGCGCGTCGTCGGCCTGGCCGAGCAGGGCGAGGCGCTGGTTCGCGAGGGAGTAGAGGCCGCGCAGGCGCTCCTCGACGTTCTCGAGGCCGAACACGACGCGGCGGGCCTCGTCGACGGCGTCGCCCGTGTGCTGGCTCTCGAGCCGCTCGCGGCGGAGCGCCGCCCGGTCGAGCTGCTCCTGCAGCACGAGGCGTTCGGTCGCCCGGTCGGCCTCGTCGCTCGTGAGCGCGCGCAGCTCCTCGCGCACCTCGACGACGTCGGCCGCGAGCAGGCGGGCGCGGGCGTCGCGCACGATCGACGCGATCGACTGCGCCTCGCGGGCGACCTCGGCCTGGCGTCCGAGGGGCTTCAACTGGCGGCGGATCTCCCCGGCGAGGTCGCTCAAGCGGGTCAGGTTGGTCTGCATCGCCTCGAGCTTGCGCACCGTCTTCTCCTTGCGGCGGCGGTGCTTGAGGATCCCGGCGGCCTCCTCGATGAAGCCGCGGCGCTCCTCGGGGCTCGCGTGCAGCACGGCGTCGAGCTGCCCCTGCCCGACGATGACGTGCATCTCGCGGCCGAGACCGGAGTCGCTCAGCAGCTCCTGCACGTCGAGCAGGCGGCAGGTCTGCCCGTTGATCGCGTACTCGCTGCCGCCGTTGCGGAACAGGGTGCGACTGATCGTGACCTCGGTGTACTCGATCGGCAGGGCGCCGTCGGAGTTGTCGATCGTGAGCACGACCTCGGCGCGGCCGAGCGGTCCGCGGGTCGAGGTGCCGGCGAAGATGACGTCCTCCATCTTGCCGCCGCGGAGGGTCTTCGCCCCCTGCTCCCCCATCACCCAGGCGAGCGCGTCGACGACGTTGCTCTTGCCCGAGCCGTTGGGTCCGACGACGCACGTGACGCCGGGTTCGAACGCGAACGTGGTGGGCTGGGCGAACGACTTGAAGCCCTTGAGGGTCAGGCTCTTCAGATACATCCGCTCACCCCCTTCTGCCGCGCGATTCCGGGCGAATCTGCGGACAGGGTATAGCAGGGGTGCGCGGATGCCGGTGGCGCCGCGGCGCGCGATCGCGCTACGGTGATCGGCTGCCGGCCCGGTCGCGGCGGCGGAGAGGCGCCCGATGACCAGCGTGACGATCGAGGAGATCGCCATCCCGGCCACCCTCGACGCCCCGGGGGCCGAGGACTTCGTCGCCACGGTCGACGTGCGGAACGCCGTCGAGACCGACGGCTTCGGCACGGCGGAGTTCGAGTACGGCGCCGCCGAGCTGCTGCCGAGCTGGCTCAACAGCCACGAGCCGAAGAAGCTCTACGCCGCCAGAGTCGACGGGCGGATCGTCGCGCGCGCCATCATCGAGTGGGAGCCGGAGGGCTCGACCGTGTGGCTCGGCGTGCAGGTGTTGCCGGAGTTCCGCGGACGGGGCATCGGCTCCGCCCTCGCCGACCGGCTGGAGCAGGAGGCGGTCGAGACCGGGGCGACCAAGGCCCTCGTCTACACCGTGTCGAAGCAGGGACCGGGCGAGCGCCTCGCGCCGCCGACCGGAGCAGGCTCCGTGCCCGCGGGCAACACCGAGGTGCGCTTCCTGCTCGCCAGGGGCTACGAGCTGGAGCAGGTCGAGCGGTGCAGCCGGCTCGCGCTGCCGCTCGACCCCGTGATGCTGCGGGCCCGGCTGGACGCCGCGCACGCGGCATCCGGAGCTGACTACCGGGTGCACGAGTGGGGCGACTTCACGCCCGAGGAGTGGCTCGACGACATCGCGATGCTCGAGACGCGGATGACGACGGACGCCCCGACCGCGGGCCTCGAGGAGCCCGAGGTCGTCTACACGGCCGAGCGCATCCGTGACGAGGAAAAGGCGCGCGCCGACTCGCCGCGGCGCCGCCTCGTCGCGGCCGTCGAGCATGTGCCGACCGGCCGGCTCGCCGGGTTCACCGTGCTCGAGGTGCCCGCGGAGCTCGACCGGCCCGCCTCGCAGGACGACACCCTCGTGCTGCGCGAGCACCGCGGGCACCGGCTCGGGATGCTGCTCAAGGTCGCGAACCTCGCCCAGCTCGAACGCGTGCATCCCGGGCATCCGTCGGTGACCACGTTCAACGCCGAGGAGAACCGCCACATGCTCTCGGTCAACGAGGCCGTCGGCTTCGTGCCGATCGCGTACGAGGGGGCGTGGCGGAAGGACCTCGCGGCGGAGTAGCGGCTGCGGTCGACTCTCGGCGGTCGAGTAGCGGACGGAGCGCCGTCCCCGGCATCCGATCGCCGAACGGGCTTGCGATCGCGTGCGCCTTTTGCGATCGGGTGCGTCCGGATGACTCGCGGCGCGGTGAACTCGTCGGCGCGAGGGTCTCGATAGGCCGCTGCGCGGCTGCTCGACCGCCGGGAGGTCAGGCCGGAGTGCGCGGGGTGCGGATGCGCTGACAGAACGGGCAGAAGTGCGAGCCGCGGTTCATGAACTGCACGCGCTTGAGCGGCCGGCCGCAGCGGGCGCACGGCTTGCCCTGCTGGCCGTACGCGTTGAGCGAGTGGGAGAAGTAGCCGCTCGCGCCGTTGACGTTGACGTACTGGGCGTCGAAGCTCGTGCCGCCCTCGGCGAGCGCCCTGCCGAGCACGAGCCGCACCTCGGCGAGCAGGGTGGTGGCCCGGGCCCGCGACAGGGTCTCGGTCGGCTGGTCGAAGTGGATGCGCGCCGCCCACAGGGCCTCGTCGGCGTAGATGTTGCCGATGCCGCTGACGAGCGTCTGGTCGAGCAGCGCCCGCTTGATGCCCGTGCGCCGGCGGGCGAGCGCGGCGAGGAAGCGGCGGTCGTCGAAGTGCTCGTCGAGCGGGTCGCGGGCGATGTGGGCGACCTGGCTCGGCACGGTGTCGCCCGGCACGTCCGGCGTCGGCACGAGCACGTCGATCGCCATCGAGCCGAAGATGCGCTGGTCGACGAAGGCGACGCGGAGCGCGCCGTGCTCGGGCGAGCGGATGTCGAAGCGGATGCGCTCGAGGCGGTCGTCCGGCGCCTCGGGGCTCCGCAGCAGCACCTGCCCGCTCATGCCGAGGTGCGCGACGAGGGCCTCGGGCTCGCCGCCCGGTCCCGTGCCGTCGAGCGGGATCCACATGAACTTGCCGCGGCGGCGCGTAGTCAGCATCGTGCGCCCGACGAGGCGGTCGACGAAGTCCTCGGAAGGGCCCTGGTGGCGGCGCAGCGAGCGCTCGTCGCGCACGAGGACGCGCTCGATCACGGCATCCGTCACGGCGGGCTCGAGACCCGAGCGGACGACCTCGACCTCGGGCAGCTCAGGCACGGGTCGCCTCGGGAGGGACGCGGTCAGGCATCGGCGGTGAGGAGCATCCACGCGGCGAGCGCGGCGGACACCTCCGCCTGCTTCTTGCTCGTGCCCTCGCCGGAGGCGATCTCGTCGCCCGCGAGGGACACGACCGCGCGGTAGGTGCGCAGGTGGTCGGGGCCGGAGCCCTCGACGGCGTAGGAGACGGGTCCGCGGGACTCGCGCGCGGCGTACTCCTGCAGCGCGGTCTTCGGGTCCATCGCGGCGCCGAAGCGCTCGGGGTTCGACATGAGCGGCGCGACGAGGCGCAGCACGAGCTCGGTCGCGACGTCGCCGCCGGCGTCGAGGTAGACGGCGCCGATGATCGCCTCGACGGTGTCGGCGAGGATCGAGTCCTTATCGCGGCCGCCGGTGAGCTCCTCGCCGCGGCCGAGCCGCAGGTGCTCGCCGAGCGAGATGGAGCGGGCGACCTCCGCGAGGGCGATCGTCGAGACGACGGCGGCACGGCGCTTGGCCAGCGCGCCCTCGTCGAGGTCGGGGTTGTCGCGGAACAGCTTGACCGTGACGGCCTGCCCGAGAATGGAGTCGCCGAGGAACTCGAGGCGCTCGTTGTGCGGGATGCCGCCGTGCTCGTACGCGAACGACCGGTGGGTCAGCGCGAGTTCGAGCAGCCCGGGGTCGATCGTGACCCCGAGCGCGCGCACGAGATCGGCCCGGTCAGCGACGTGCGCTGACTCGGGCCGATCCTGTTTCCGTGCGGAATGACTCAAGCGTCGGCGACGCGGCGGCCCTTGTACTCCATGTACAGCGGGGTGCCGGCGGAGTCCTCGACGACCTTCGCGCGGTGCGGGAGGCTGTAGACGGTCTTACCGTTCTCGACGGTCTTGACGAGGGTGGGGACCTCCGCCTTCCACTGCGAGCGGCGGGCGCGGGTGTTGGCCCGCGACTGCTTGCGCTTGGGAACGGCCATGGCTATCTCTTCTCTCTTTCGGCACCGTCTCCGGTGGCCTCGGCTTCGGGGTCTTGTGCCAGCAGGCCCTGGAGCGCGGCCCATCGCGGGTCGAGCACCTCTTGGGGCTTCCGGTCCGGGACATCCGCGAGGCGCTCCCCCGTCACCGGGTCGAGGCCTGGGCAGTCCGGCTGGCAAACCGGCTGGAACGGCAGTGACAGAACCACTGCGTCCCTGACCACCGGTTCAAGATCCACGTGATCATCGTGAACCGAATAGTCGTAAGCGTCGTCGGCAGTGTACGCGAAAAGCTCCTGGAATTCGACTTCGACCGGGAGGGTGATGTCGGTCAGGCAGCGCCCGCAGACGCCGGTCGCGTCGGTGCTGACGTCGCCGGAGACGAGGATGCCGTCGTGCAGGGCCTCGAGCCGCACGTCGAGGTGCACGTCGGCGCCCTCCTTGACGGAGACGAGGCCGTCGCCCATCGCTTCGGGGGCGGCCACGTCGAGGGCGCGCTCGCGCATCTCGCCGGCGCGGTGCACGAGATCGCGCACGGGCAGCGTGAAAGCAGTGAGAGAAGGCGTGGACATGAGGATCAAGTCTAGGTGCGACCACCGTTCCGCGCCTGTGCGATGCTCCGCTCTGAGCGAAGGGGCGAGGGCCGGGTCGCGGGGCATGATGGAGCCATGCCTCTCTCCGGTGAATACGCCCCGTCCACGTCCGAGTGGGCCCGCAACCAGGCCGAGCTCTACGAGCGCACGAACGGCGAGGAGGGCAACGAACTCCGCGGCCGTCCCGTCATCATCCTCACCACGGTCGGCGCCAAGAGCGGGAACCTCCGCAAGACCGCGCTTATGCGGGTCGAGCACGACGGCGAGTACGCCGTCGTGGCCTCGCAGGGCGGTGCCCCGACGCATCCGGCCTGGTACTGGAACATGCTCGCCGAGCCGCGCGTCGAACTGCAGGACAGGGCCGACAAGCGCGACTACGTCGCCCGCGAGGTGACCGGCGCCGAGCGCGACGCGTGGTGGCAGCGCGCCAACGAGGTGTGGCCCGACTACGCCGAGTACCAGAAGAAGACCGACCGGCAGATCCCGGTGTTCGTGCTCTCGCCGATCACGTCCGAGAGCGCCGAGTAGCGGTGCGACCGCGTTGCGCCGCAGTCCTCGACCCGGCGCGACGCGGTCGCTCACACCGCGGCGGCGACCGCGGTGAACGCCTCGTCGTAGATCTCGAGCGCGCGCGACACCTCGTCGGCCGTGACGATGCACGGCGGCACGACATGCAGGCGGTTGTCGGCGACGAACGGCAGCAGCCCGCGCTTCAGCAGTTCGGTCTTGAGCGCGCCGACGACGGCCGGCGCGACCGGCTCGCGGGTGGCGCGGTCGGTGACGAGGTCGAGCGCCCAGAAGACGCCGAGGCCTCGCACCTCGCCGATGAGCGGATGCCGCTCGGCGAGCGCCTCGAGGCCGGGCGCGAGATGCTCGGCGCCGATCGCCCTGGCGTTCTCGACGATGCCCTCCTCGCGCATGGCGTCGATCGTTGCGACGATCGCGCCCATCGCGAGCGGATGCCCTGAGTACGTGAGCCCACCGGGGAAGACGCGCTCGTCGAACACCTCCGCGATCGCGGGCGGGATCACGACGCCGCCCGCCGGCACGTAACCGGAGTTGACGCCCTTGGCGAAGGTGACGAGGTCGGGGGTCACGCCGGACCCGTGGAACGCGAACCACTCCCCCGTGCGCCCGAAGCCCGCCATGACCTCGTCGAGGATCAGCAGGATGCCGTACTCGTCGCAGAGCGCGCGCACGCCCTCGAGGTAGCCGGGCGGCGGCACGAGCACCCCGGCGGTGCCGGGCACGGTCTCGAGCAGGATCGCGGCGATCGTGCCGGGCCCCTCTGCCTGCACGACGCGGCGCAGGTGGTGCAGGGCGCGCTCGGACTCCTGCTCGGGCGTCTCGGCCCAGAACTCCGAGCGGTAGAGGAACGGGCCGAAGAAGTGCACGTGCCCGCGGGCGTACTCGTTCGGCATCCGCCGCCAGTCGCCCGTCGCGACGATCGCGGCGCCGGTGTTGCCGTGGTACGAGCGGTAGGTCGAGAGCACCTTGTCGCGCCCCGTGACGAGGCGGGCGAGCCGGACGGCGTTCTCGTTGGCATCCGCCCCGCCGTTGGTGAAGAACACCTTGCTGAACGCGGGGCCGGCGGCCTCGAGCACCCGTCGTGCGGCCTCGCCGCGGGTGAGGTTCGCGTGCGCGGGCGCGACCGTGGCGAGCACGTCGGCCTGGGCCTTGATGCCGGCGATGACCTTCGGATGCTGGTGGCCGATGTTCGTGTTGACGAGCTGGCTCGAGAAGTCGAGGTAGCGGTTGCCCGCGAAGTCCCAGACCTCGCTGCCCGCGCCGCCCGCGATAACCATCGGGTTGAGCGCGCCCTGGGCCGACCAGGAGTGGAAGACGTGGGAGCTGTCGAGCTGCAGGGCCCGGTCGCCGTCGGCGGGGTCGAACGTCGTCGTCATGATTCCTCCATCGGAACGGTGCGGGGGCCGGCACGCGGCCCCCGCACGCTCAGGCTATTACTGGCCGCCCTCGGTGAGTTCGACCTCGATCGGCTCGAAGCCCTCGCCCGTCAGGTCGAGGTCCTCGCCCTCCAGCTCGTCGAGCGCCTGCTGGATCCACTCGTTGGTCCAGGCGCTCGCCGGCGGCTCCTCGGTGATGATCGCGGCGCCGGTCTCGTTGACGGTCTCGAGCGCGAGCGACACGGTCTGGTCCCAGGCGGCCTCGTCGATCACGCCGATGCCGTTCTCGCTCGGCCAGATCAGCTTGTTGGTCTCGTTGACCATCCAGAGCTCGTGGCTGTAGCCCCAGCCGGAGCCCTCGGCGATCGTCGTGTCGGCGGCCGCCTCGGGGTCCTCCGCGGCGTGGATCCAGCCCTTCACGACGGCCTTGAGGAACGCGACCGTCGTCTCCTGGTACTCCTCGTCGCTCTCGAGCCGCTCCGTGTCGGCCCAGACGGCGTCCTGGAGCATCGAGCCGCCCTCCTCGTTGTAGTCGATGACGGTGAAGTCCGAAGGCTGGTAGAGCTCGCCCGTGTCGGGGTTCACGGTCTCGAGCAGCTGGGCGTACTCGTTGTACGTCATCGCCTGCGCGGCGTCGATGTCGCCCTGCAGGAAGGCGTTCATGTTGAAGTCCTGCGTGATGATCTCGACGGTCGACGCGTCGACGCCCTGCGCCGCCATCGAGGCGAAGATCTCCCACTCGTTGCCGAAGCCCCAGCTGCCGATGCGCTTGCCGGGGAAGTCGGCGACGCTCTCGATGCCGCTGTCGGCCCAGGCCACCTGGAGCGTGCCCGAGCGCTGGAAGATCTGCGCGACGTTCGTGATGTTCGCGCCGGCCTCGATCGAGCCGAGCACCTTGGGCACCCAGGCGATGGCGTAGTCGACCTCGCCGTTGGCCAGCGCGTCCTGGGGCACGATGTCGCCGCCCGAGGGGATGATCTCGACCTCCAGCCCCTCCTCCTCGAAGTAGCCCTGCTCGAGGGCGGTGTAGTACCCGGCGAACTGCCCCTGCGGCAGCCACTGCAGCTGCAGCTTGACGGGCGTGAGGTCGCCCTCGGCCTCGGCGGAGTCGGTGCCGCCGCCGGCGCAGGCGGTGAGGGAGAGTGCGGCGGTCAGGCCGACCGCGGCGAGCGTCGTGAGCCGACGTCTGCTGTGCTTCATGGTGCCCCTTCGGAGGATGGTCAGGTGGATCACTGCGTGGTGGTGCTGGTGGTGCCGCCTGCGCGCGGGGGGCGCGAGGACATCGGGTCGGCCAGCCGCTCGGCGAGAGCGGTGGCGACGTAGAAGACGAGGCCGAGCACGATGGCCCCGACGACGTAGGCCCAGGCGCGGGGGTACGCGCTCGACGCGGCCGACGTGGAGATGAGGCCGCCGAGGCCGCCGCGAGGACCGCCGAAGTACTCCGCGACGAGGGCGGAGATCACGGCGAGCGACGAGGCGATGCGGATGCCGGTGAAGAGGAACGGCCGCGCGGCGGGCAGCGTCAACCGCAGGGTGGTCTGCCACCGCGAGGCGGCGTAGACGTGCATGAGGTCGCGATGCACCGGCCGCGCCTGACGGAAGCCGCGCAGGGCGTTGACGAACACGGGAACGAAGGTCGCGAGACCCGCGATAGCCCGGCGGCCGAACTCGCTGTCGGCGCCGTACATCGAGTTGAGCACCGGGGCGAGCGCGACGATCGGCACGACCGCGAGCGCGGCGACGACCGGGGCGGCGAGCGCGTCGACCGTGCGGCTGAACGACGCGGCGAGCGCGAGCAGGATGCCGACGAGCGTGCCGAGCACGAGCCCGACGAGCGCGTTCGTGCCCGTGATGCCGGCGGAGCCGAGCAGGGTCGGGAGGAACTCGCCCATCTCCGCGACGATCGCGAGCGGGCTCGGCAGCAGGTAGTCGTCGACGCCGCCGACGGACACGACGAGCTGCCAGCCGACGAGCACGGCGAGGCCGAGCAGCAGCGGCGCGGCGACGCGCGTCGCCCGCGTCATCGGTCCTCGCCGCGGCCCGACGGCGCGCCGCCGTGCAGCGACTCCCGCACGGCCGTGACCATCTCGAAGAAGCGCGGGTCCTCGCGCAGGTCGTCCGCCCGGCCCGACGTCGCGCCGAGCCGCATGGGCAGCACCTCGGCGATGCGTCCGGGGCGCGGCGACATCACGACGACCCGGTCGGAGAGGAACACCGCCTCGGGGATCGAGTGCGTCACGAACACGACCGCCGCCTGCGTCTCGGCGCAGATGCGCAGCAGCTCGGTCTGCATGTACTCGCGGGTCATCTCGTCGAGCGCGCCGAACGGCTCGTCCATCAGCAGCAGGCTCGGCCGCTCGGCGAGCGCCCTGGCGATCGCGACGCGCTGCTGCTGCCCGCCGGAGAGCTGGTCGGGGAAGCGCCCCGCGAGGTCGCCGAGCCCGACGAGCTCGAGCAGCTCGGTGGCCCTCGCCCGCCGCTCCGCCTTCGGAACGCCGTGCAGCTCGAGCGGCAGCTCGATGTTCCCGGCGATTGTGCGCCACGGCAGCAGCCCGGCCTGCTGGAAGGCGATGCCGTAGTCCTGGTCGAGCCGCGCCCGCTCGGCGGTCTTGCCGAAGATGCTGAGCTCGCCGCTCGTCGGCGTCTCGAGGTCGGCGATGAGCCTCAGCAGGGTGGACTTGCCACACCCGGACGGTCCGATGAGCGAGACGAACTCGCCCGCGGCGACATCGAGCGAGACGTCCTGGAGCGCCGTCACGATGCCGCCGCGGGTGTCGAAGGTCTTGGTGACGGATGCCGCGCGCACCGCGACCCGCGTCGCCGTGGCATCCGTCGTCATGGTCGTCGTCATGCCGACACCTCTCCTCTGCGGTAGTTCCGCAGCGTTCCGCCCAGCAGGGCGACGCTGCCGGCGGCGACGAGCCCGAGCACGACCGCGCCGAAGATGGGGCCCCACGCCTTCGCGGGGTCGCCGGACGCCTGCCCCGCGAACTGCACGAGCAGGCGGCCGATGCCGCCCTGCAGCCCCGTCGACACCTCGGCGACGACGGCGCCGACGACCGCGTTCGCGGCCGCGAGCCGGAGGGCGGGCAGCAGGTAGGGCACGCTCGCGGGAAGCCGGAGCCGCAGCACCGTGCGCCACCAGCCGACGCCGTAGCTGCGGAAGAGCTCAGCGTGCAGGGTGTCGGGCGACTCGAGGCCGCGCAGCGCGCCGACCGCGACGGGGAAGAACGCGAGGTAGCTCGCGATGAGGGCGACGCTCATCCAGTCCTGCCACTCGAACGCGCCGAGCTCGAGCCGGGCGCCCCAGCTGCGCACGAGCGGCGCGAACGCGATGAGCGGCACGGTCTGGCTGAGCACGACCCAGGGCAGCAGGCTCGCCTGCGCGAGTCGCCAGCGCAGCATCACGAGGGCGAGCGCCATGCCGACCGCGACGCCCACGAGCCATCCGGCCGCGGCGATGCCGAAGGTGACGAGCGCGGCCTCGCCGACGGTGAACCACAGCGGGTCGGCGCTCGGCGCGCGGGTGGTGCCGGATGCCAGGCGCGCGAGCATCTCCCACACGTGCGGCATCGCGAGGTCGGTCGTGCGCGGCAGCACGCGGGCGTCGCCGACGAGCACGCCCTCCTCGGGTCCGAGGAGCTTGTAGCCCTCCCACAGCAGGGCGACGAGGAGCACGCCGCCGACCCCGAGCAGGGAGCGGCGGAGCCACACGCCGGGGCTCCGTCGCCGCCGCAGCGCGGGCGCGAGACCGTCGGTCGTCATGCCTTCGCCGTGACGTGGTCGCGCAGCGCGGGCATCACGGTCTCGGCGTAGACCCGCATCGTCTCCTCCTTGTTGTCGTGCTGGAGGTAGCCGGCGAACTGGTCGACCCCGAGGTCCTTGAGCGCGCGGAGCTTCTCGATGTGCTCCTCCGCGGTGCCGAGGACGCAGAAGCGGTCGACGATCTCGTCGGGCACGAACGTCGTGTGCGAGTTGCCCGCGCGCCCGTGCTCGTTGTAGTCGTAGCCCTCACGACCGGCGATGTAGTCGGTCAGCGCTGTCGGCACGGCGCCGTCGGCGCCGTAGCGGGTCACGATGTCGGCGACGTGGTTGCCGACCATGCCGCCGAACCAGCGGCACTGGTCGCGCATGTGCTGCACGTCGTCGCCGACGTACATCGGCGCCGCGACGCAGAACTTGACCGCGTACGGGTCGCGCCCGGCATCCGACGCCGCCGTGCGCACCGTCTCGATCATCCACTTCGCGATGTCGAGGTCGGCGAGCTGCAGGATGAAGCCGTCGCCGACCTCGCCCGTCAGCTTGAGCGCCATCGGGCCGTACGCGGCGACCCAGACGTCGAGCGTCGAGCCATGCGACCACGGGAAGCGGAGCGTCGCGCCGTTGTACTCGACGCTGCGGCTGTTGGCGAGCTCGCGGATGACGTGGATCGACTCGCGCAACGTCTTCAGCGTCGTCGGGGCGTTGTTCGTGACGCGCACCGCGGAGTCTCCACGGCCGATGCCGCAGATGGTGCGGTTGCCGTAGAGCTCGTTGAGGGTCGCGTACGTCGAGGCCGTGACGGTCCAGTCGCGCGTGGCGGGGTTCGTCACCATCGGCCCGACCGTGATCCGCCGGGTCTCGGCGAGGATCTGGCTGTAGATGACGTAGGGCTCCTGCCAGAGCAGGTGCGAGTCGAAGGTCCAGACGTGGCTGAACCCGAACTGCTCCGCGAGCTTGGCGAGATGCACCGTGCGCGAGGCGGGCGGATTGGTCTGCAGGACGACGCCGAAATCCATGGTCGGCCTCTCAGATCAGGTACTGCGACAGGCCGCGCTTGACGAAGGCGCCGTCGCCCTTGCGTCCCACGTAGCCGGTCTCGTCGACGATGACCCGGCCGCGGCTGAGCACCGTGTCGACGTGTCCGTCGATCTCGAAGCCCTCCCACGCGGAGTGGTCCATGTTCATGTGGTGGGTCTTGCCCACCCCGATCGACGTGTGGCCGTTCGGGTCGTAGACGACGAGGTCGGCGTCGGCGCCCGGCTGGATCACGCCCTTCTTGCCGTACATGCCGAACATCCGCGCCGGCGTCGTCGACGTGACCTCCACCCAGCGCTCGAGCGTGAGCTCGCCCGTGACGACGCCCTGGTAGATGAGGTCCATCCGGTGCTCGACCCCGCCGATGCCGTTGGGGATCTTCGAGAAGTCGCCGAGGCCGAGCTCCTTCTGACCCTTCATGCAGAACGGGCAGTGATCGGTCGAGACCATCTGGATGTCGTTGGTGCGCAGGCTCCGCCACATGTGGTGCTGGTGGCCCTCCTCCCGGGAGCGGAGCGGCGTGGAGCACACCCACTTCGCGCCCTCGAAGCCGCCCCACTCGTCGCTCGAGGCGCCGAGCTGGTCCTCGAGGGAGAGGTAGAGGTACTGCGGGCAGGTCTCGCCGAAGACGTTCTGCCCCTGGTCGCGCGCAGCGGCGATCTGCGCGACCGCCTGCTTGGCGCTGACATGCACGATGTAGAGGGGTGCGCCGGTGAGGTTCGCGATCATGATCGCCCGGTGCGTCGCCTCCTCCTCCATTTGCCAGGCGCGCGCGACGCCGTGGAAGTACGGGTCGGTCTTGCCCTCGGCGACGAGCTGCTCGACGAGGACGTCGATCGCGGGCCCGTTCTCGGCGTGCATCATCGTGAGCAGCCCGAGATCGGCCGACTTCTGCATCGCGCGGAGGATCTGCGCGTCATCCGAGTAGAAGACGCCGGGGTAGGCCATGAAGAGCTTGAAGCTCGTGATGCCCTCGTCGACGAGGCCGTCCATCGCGGCGAGGGCGTCCTTGTCGACGCCGCCGATGATCTGGTGGAAGCCGTAGTCGATCGCGCAGTTGCCTGCGGCCTTCTCGTGCCAGGCGGCGAGGCCGTCCTGCACGCGCTCGCCGTAGCGCTGCACGGCGAAGTCGACGATCGTCGTCGTGCCGCCCCACGCGGCGGCCCGGGTGCCCGTCTCGAACGTGTCGCTCGCGGCGGTGCCGCCGAAGGGCAGCTCCATGTGCGTGTGCGCGTCGATCCCGCCGGGGATGACGTACTTGCCCGCCGCGTCGATCACCGTGTCGACGTTCGCCTCGAGGTCGAAGCCGAGCAGGGTCGAGCCGGGTGCGAGCACCGCGGCGATCGTCTCGCCGTCGACGAGCACGTCGGCGGTCGCGGTTCCGGTCGCGTTGACGACCGTCCCGTTCTTGATCAGAGTCTTCATCTCTCAGGTCCTCGTCGTCGTCGCCGGTCGCGTCAGGGCTTGGTGATGGCCGTGTAGCTGTCGGGCCGGCGGTCGCGGAAGAACTGCCAGGCGTTGCGCACCTCGCGGATGAGGCCGAGGTCGAGATCCCGGATGACGACGTCCTCGTGCTCGCTCGAGCCCCGCTCCCCCACGAAGTTGCCCTGCGGGTCGCAGAACTGGCTCGTGCCGTAGAAGGTCACGGCCTTCTCGCCGTACTCGTTGTCCTCGCGGCCGACGCGGTTGGGCGCGCCGATGAAGTAGCCGTTGGCGGCGGCCGCGGTCGCCTGCTCGAGGTCCCACAGCCGGTTGGAGAGCCCGGGCTTCGTCGCGTTCGGGTTGAACACGATCTCGGCGCCGTTCAGGGCGAGCTCCCGCCAGCCCTCCGGGAAGTGGCGGTCGTAACAGATGTAGGCACCGACCTTGCCGACCGCGGTGTCGAAGACCGGGTAGCCGAGGTTGCCGGGGCGGAAGTAGAACTTCTCCCAGAAGCTGTCGAGGTGCGGGATGTGGTGCTTGCGGTACTTGCCGAGGATCGTGCCGTCGGCGTCGACGACGACCGCGGTGTTGTAGTACACCCCGGGCATGTCCTCCTCGTAGATGGGGAGGACCATGACCATCCCGAGCTCCTTCGCGAGCGCGGCGAAGCGCTGCACGATCGGGCCGTCGGCGGGCTCGGCGTAGTCGTAGTACTTCGCGTCCTCGGTGATTCCGAAGTACGGGCCGTAGAACAGCTCCTGGAAGCAGATGACCTGCGCGCCCTCAGCGGCCGCCTGGCGGGCGAACCCCTCGTGCTTGTCGAGCATGGACTCCTTGTCGCCGGTCCAGGTGGTCTGGGTGATGGCGGCTCGAACGACTGTCATTGGTCCTCCTGCTGATGCGGTGGGCTCATCTTGGAGTGATGAGGTTTCCGCCGAGTTTCCTCCCGTTTCGCGTCTGTAACGAGTGCTTTTTCCGCGGTCGGCGACGGATTCCGTGGCAGGCGCCGGCGCGGGCGGCGCCCGCCCGGGCGGGCGTAAGGTGGAGGGGAACCCCCGCTCCGGGCTGTGGAGCGGTGCGTCGTCCTCGGATGTGAGGCGGCTGGTTCCTCCCTCGCCCTTTCCCTGCGAGCGGATGCCCCTGCCTGCCACCCGCCACGCCCCTCCGGAGTCCTCCGTGCCCCGTCCCGTTTCCGCCGTGCTCGCCGCGGCGTCCCTCCTCCTGCTGACCGGCTGCTCCACCGTGGCCGCGCCCGCCGAGCCCGCCGCCGAGGGGACCGCCGCCGCGGCATCCGTCGACAACTGCGGCACCGAGGTGCCGCTCGGCACCGCGCCCGAGCGGATCGTCACGATCAAGTCGACCTCGACCGAGCTGCTGCTCGCGCTGGGTCTCGGCGACCGCGTCGTCGGTCGCGCGTTCCCCGACGGACCCGTGCCCGAGGAGTGGGCCGACGAGGCCGAGTCGATCCCCGTGATCAGCGACTTCGTGCCCTCGCAGGAGGCCGTGCTCGAGCTCGAGCCCGACTTCGTGTTCGGTGGCTGGGAGTCGAACTTCAGCGCCGACGGCGCCGGCGAGCGCGACGAGCTCGCCGCCCTCGGCATCCGCACCTACGTCTCCCCCGCGGCGTGCCAGGAGGAGGGCTACCAGCCCGACCCGCTGACCTTCGACGTGCTCTTCGACGAGCTGCTCGAGGCCGGGCGTGTGTTCGGTGCGGAGGATGCCGCGGAGCGGCTCGTCGACGAGCAGCGTGCCGAGCTCGAGGCGATCGAGCCGGACGACCGCGGGCTCACCGCCGTGTGGTGGTCGAGCGGCGAGGACACCCCCTACGTCGGCGCCGGAATCGGTGCGCCGCAGATGATCCTGGACGCCGCCGGGCTCACGAACATCGCCGAGGACATCCCCGAGACGTGGTCGTCGCTCAGCCTCGAGGCCATCGTCGAGGCCGACCCCGACGTGCTCGTGCTCGTGGACGCCGAGTGGAACACCGCCGAGTCGAAGATCGCCGCGCTCCAGGCCGACCCGGCCACCGCCGCGCTGCAGGCCGTGCAGCAGCGCCGCTACGTGATCGTGCCGTTCGCGGCGGGCGAGGGCGGCGTGCGCAACGTCGAGGCCGCCGCCTCGATCGTCGAGCAGCTGGAGGCCCTGCCCGAGTGACCGAGCTCCCCCTCGCCCTGCGGGCGCCGCGCAGTGCCGCGGCGCGGCTCGCGCTGCGCGTCACGGCGGCGGGGGCGTTCGGGCTCGCGCTCGCGGCATCCGTCGTCGTCGCCGTGACGATCGGCGCGGCCGACCTCGCGCCGGGCGACGTGCTGCGCTCGATCGCGGCGCACCTCGGCCTCGGGGCGACGCCGCTCGACCCGCTGCGGGACGGGATCGTCTGGCAGCTGCGGCTGCCCCGCGTGCTGACGGCCGCCGCGGTCGGCGCGGGTCTCGCGATCGCGGGCTGCGTGATGCAGGCGATCACCCGCAACACGCTCGCCGACCCGTACCTGCTCGGGCTCTCCGGCGGGGCGTCCCTCGGGGCCGTGTCGGTGCTGCTGCTCGGGGCGTCGCTGCTGCTGCCGGTCGCGGCGTTCCTCGGCGCGGCGCTCGCGCTCGTCGCGACCCTCGGCATCGCCCGGGTCGGCGGCGCCCTCACCCCGACCCGCACCGTGCTCGCCGGTGTCGCGGTGTCGAGCCTCACGGGGGCGCTGACGAGCCTCGTCATCTTCTGGACCGCGACCGGCGACTCGTACCGCGAGATCCTGTCGTGGCTGCTCGGCTCGCTCGCCGGCGCCCGCTGGCCGGAGCTCGCGATCGCCGCCGTCGCCGTGCTCGTCGTCGGGCTGCCGCTCGTGGCGTCGGGGCGCACGCTCGACGCGTTCACCTTCGGCGACACCGCCGCCGCCGCGCTCGGCGTCGACGTCGCCCGCACCCGCTGGCTGCTGCTCGGCGCGACGGCCCTGCTGACCGGGGCGCTCGTCTCGGTCAGCGGCGCGATCGGCTTCGTCGGGCTCGTGCTCCCCCACCTCGTGCGGCTCGTCGTGGGTGCGCGGCACCGGATGCTGCTCCCCCTCAGCGCGCTCACGGGCGCGATCTTCCTCGTCTGGTGCGACACGCTCGCCCGCTCGGCGTTCGACCCCCGCGAGCTGCCCGTCGGCGTCGTCACCGCCATCCTCGGCGCGCCCGTCTTCGCGCTCCTGCTGCTGCGCTCGGGGGCCCGGCGATGACGCTCGAGGCCCGCGGCATCCGGCTCGCGGTGCGTGGCCGTGCCGTGCTCGACGACGTCGCGGTCGAGGCCCGCCCCGGCCGCATCCTCGCGCTGCTCGGGCCGAACGGCGCCGGCAAGTCGACCCTGCTGCGGGTGCTCGCCGGCGTGCAGCAGCCCGATGCGGGCGCCGTGTCGTGGAGCGGCATCGACTGGCTCGCCCTCAAGCGGCGCGAGCGGGCCCGGGTCGCCGCGCTCGTCGAGCAGGACGCGCCGGTCGACGTGCCCCTGACGGTGCGCGACGCCGTCGGGCTCGGCCGCATCCCCCACGAGTCGGGGTTCGGCGGCGGACGCGACGACGACCCCGCCGTCGAGCGGGCGATGCGCGACGCGGATGTCACCGGGTTCGCGTCCCGGCAGCTGTCCGAGCTCTCCGGCGGCGAGCGACAGCGGGTGCACCTCGCCCGCGCCCTCGCGCAGCAACCCGAGCTGCTGCTCCTCGACGAGCCGACGAACCACCTCGACGTGCGCGCGCAGCTCGCGCTCCTCGCCCTGCTGCGGCGCCTGACCGCCGAGCGCGGCCTCACCGTGGTCGTCGCGCTGCACGACCTCGGGCTCGCGCTGCGGCACGCTGACGACGCCGTCGTGCTCGACGCCGGACGCGTCGCGGCCGCCGGGCCCGCGGCATCCGTACTCGTTCCCGCCGTCGTCGACCCGGTGTGGCGCGTGCGCTCCCGCGTCGGCGAGCACGGCATCGCTTTCGACCTTCCGGAGGACGCCGCATGAGGATCACGGTGCTCGCGGGCGGAGTGGGCGGCGCCCGCTTCGTGCGCGGGGTGCGCGAGCTGGACGCCGAGGTCTCGGTCGTCGTCAACACCGGTGACGACCTGTGGCTCACCGGCCTGCGCGTCTGCCCCGACCTCGACTCGATCATGTATGCCCTCGCGGGCGTCAGCGACACCGAGCGCGGCTGGGGCCGGGCGGGCGAGACCGAGCGCATCAGCGCCGAGCTCGCCGAGTGGGGTCTCGGCTGGCCGTGGTTCACCCTCGGCGACCTCGATCTCGCGACGCACATCGCCCGCACGTCGCTGCTGAGGGAGGGACTCCGGCTCACCGAGGTGACCGAGCGGCTGAGCGCACGCTGGCCGCTCGGGGTGCGGCTGCTGCCCGCGACCGACGACGAGGTCGAGACCCACGTCGTGACCGCCGACGGGCAGGACCTGCACTTCGAGGAGTGGTGGGTGCGCACCCGCGCCGCGGCCGCCGCCCGGCGGTTCGTGCAGCGCGGTGTCGAGCGCGCACACGCGACGCCCGAGGCCCTCGCCGCCATCGCCGACGCCGACGTCGTGCTGCTCGCCCCCTCGAACCCCGTGGTCTCGATCGGCACGATCCTCGGGCTGCCCGGCATCCGCTCGGCGCTGCGCGACACCGAGGCGCCCGTGGTCGGGGTCTCGCCGATCATCGGCGGCGCCGTCGTGCGCGGCATGGCCGACGCCTGCCTCGCCACGATCGGGGTGGGAACGGATGCCGCGGCGGTCGCCCGCCACTACGGCGCCCGGCGCGACGGCGGGCTGCTAGACGGCTGGCTCGTCGACGACGCCGACGCGGCGTCGGTCGCGGGGCTGCGCGGCTCGGGCTTCGCCGCCGACGCGACCGGACTGTGGATGACGGATGCCGCCGAGTCGGCCCGCATCGCGCGGGCGGCGCTCGCGCTCGTCAGCCGCTGAGCCGCCGCTACAGCGCAAGTTCCGCGACGGCGGCGGCCGTCGCGGCGCCGACCCCGAGGCGGAGCGCCTCGGCGAGATCCCCGGCCGTGTCGACGTCCCGCCTGAGCGTAGGGGCGGCCTCGAGCACGGTGTGACCGGCCGCCTCGTGCCGCGCGCGGGAGCCCTCGCCGAAGCGCGGCACGGGTGCGCCGTCGGTCGCGGCGAGCAGGGTGGTGCCGGTGCCCGCGTCATCCGGAACCATGGCGCGCGGCTGCGCGAGGGCGAGAGTGAGGGCGTCGTCGAGGTCGGCGGCGCGCAGGGCGGGCAGGTCGCCGAGCAGCACCGCCAGCGGCGCGGGGCGGCCGGCGAGCCCGAGCGCGATCGCGGCGTCGAGTCCCGATGCGGTGTCGGGCACGACCTCGGCGCCGCGTTCGGTCGCGGCGGCGGTGAGCGCGTCGTCGGCGGTGACGACGACGATCCGGCCGACATGTCGCGCGGCGGCGACGGCGTCGAGCGTGTCGGTCGCGAAGGCGAGGGCGACCCGGTCGGCGCCCGCCACCTCGGCGCGCAGCCGCGACTTGGCGATCGCGAGGCGCTTGAGCGGCAGCACGAGCGTCCAGGCGGTCACCCGTCGAGGCTAGCCGCCGCGGACCGGGGCGAGCGGCGCCTGGAACTCCCGCCGCCCGCCGACGAGGGAGCGCGGGATCGCGATCGCCGCGGCGCGGGTCGCCGGCGAGGAGTTGTCGAGCAGGGCCTGCGTCACCTCGACGAGGTCGCCCTCGAGGCCCGCCGCCGGGGCCGGAGAACCGTAGAAGTCGCGTTCGATGCCCGTCAGGAGCCGGTCGAGGGTGTCCTCGGGGGCGCGCGGGGCGAGCCGCGCCGCGAACGCGCGCGGAGTCTCGCCCGTCTCGAGGTCGATGCCGACGTCGCGCGCGGTCGCGACGAGTTCGTCCCAGGCGGGACGGGCACCGCGGCGCCCGCTCCGCAGCGCGGCGAGACGACGGGCGCGCAGCAGCCGCCGCACGACGAGCGGCACGAACGCGAGCACGAGGAGCCCGGCGAGCACGAAGGTCGGCGTGGACTCGTCGTCGCGGGCACCGGGCGTGGCACCGGCGACGGCCGGGGCCGACGGCGTCTCCGAGGCGGAGGGGCTGACGGTCGCACCGCTGCTCGGGGCGGTGCTCGGCACCTCGTCGTTCTGCGGCACCGAGGGCTCCGCGCCGGGCTCCGACGGGCTCGCACCCTGCGCGTACTGCGGCAGCTCGCCGCGGCTCACAGTGGGCTCGAAGCGCACCCAGCCGGCGCCCTCGAAGTAGAGCTCGGGCCACGCGTGCAGGTCGTTCGCGTTGACCTGGAAGGCGCCCTCGCCGAGCGCGGTGCCAGGCAGGTATCCGATCGCGACGCGGGCCGGGATGCCGAGGGTGCGGGCCATGAGCGTCATGGCGGAGGCGAAGTGCGTGCAGTAGCCGGACTTCGCCTGCAGGAAGCCCTCGAGGATTCCGATGCCGGCGCCGTCGTAGTCGCCGTTCAGCGGCGCCTGCTCGCTGTAGACGAATCCGCCGCCGACGCGGAAGTAGTCCTGCAGCGCGATGGCCTGGGCATAGGCGGAGCCCTCGTCGCCGGCGACGTCGCGGGCGGTCGCGCCGACGATCTCGGGCAGCCCCTCGGGGATCTCGAGGTAGGGCTCGAACCCCTCCCGTGGGGTCGTCCGCCCCTCGAGCTGATCCGGCGTCGGGGCGACGACGAGCGACGTGACCTCGTAGTCCTGGTCGCGAGTGCCGCCGCTGCCGGTGGAGATCGTGATGGTGTTCGGCTCGAACGTCCAGCCGCCGGTGAGTCCGTCGACCTGGGTCGCCGCGTAAGGCGCGGGCAGCCAGCGGGTGTCGAGCGCGCCGATCGTGATCGCGGTGCGCACGGGCGCCGACGGCACCTCGGGCGCCACGCCGGGCGCCTGGTCGGGCAGCTCGGAGACCTCGAACACCTCGGTCGCGAGCCCCGACGGCCCCCACTCATCACCGGAGAAGTCGTCGATCGTCAGCATGCGCAGGTACTGCCCGCTGCCGTCCTCGGTCGTGTAGGCGAGCACGGGGGCGTCTGCGCCGCGGCGCAGGTTGTCGCCGAGCGAGATGACGGGGTTGATGCCGGTGCCGCTGCCCGAGACCGGCAGGGCGCGGGAGGGCACCGACGGCAGCGCGACCGTCAGTGCGAGCGCCCCGGCGAGCGCTCCGGCGCCGAGCACGGATGCCGCGAGCGGCCGCCTGCGCTCGTCGCGGGTGAGCACGAGCACCGCCAGCCACGCCGCCGCGGTCGCGACGACGACGACGGGGTCGATCGAGCCGCCGGGGAACAGCACGGGCACGATGACGAGCACGAGCGCCTGGAAGCCCACGAGGGCTGGCACCTTGAGCACGAACGCGAGCAGGTCGAAGACCACCGCGAGCACGGCCGACCCGGCGACGAGCAGGAACACGAGGCCGGGCCCGGCGACCGCGGGCACCGACTGCTCGGCGAGCGACTGCCGCGCTCCCGCGGCGAGCGCGCCCCAGCGCTCCAGCGTCTCCGGGGTCGGCACGAGCCCCGCGATCGCGGTCTGCGGCGCCGTCAGCAGCACGACGACGGCGACGAGCGCGAGGGTGCCGCCGAGGGTTGCGAGACCGGAGGGCACGCGGATGGCACGCAGGGCGGCGGATGCCACGAGGCCCGTCACCACGGTGACGCCCGCGGCGAAGAGCCATCCGGAGCCCTGCAGCACGGTGTGCAGACCGCCGATCGACACGAGGAGCGTCAGGGTGACGGCGGCGACCACGCCCCAGTCGACGCGGGGACGGGCGGGGGTGCGCTCAGACACGGCTGAGCTCCCTCGTGCCCACCCACACGGCCCCGAGGTCGTCGGCGGGGTCGACGGCGCGCACCGACCAGCCGGGTCCGCTGAGCAGTTCCTCCGCCTGCGGCTCGACCGGACCCGCGGCGAAGACGAGGCCGACGCGGCCGCGGCCGCGCACCGCGCGCAGCCAGCGGGCGAGCGCGACGTCGACGCTGCCGACGACTGCGACGAGCGGGCCCTGGGCATCCGACGACGCCGCCGGGATCTCGTGCAGGTCGTAGGCCTCGGTCAACTGCACCGTGGCCAGCGCGGTGAGGAACGCCGAGCCGGGTGCGAGCTCCTCGTCGGGGAGCGGGTCGGTGAGCTGACGCTCCCCCGCGGTCTCGAACGTCGCGATGCGGTAGCCGAGACGGGTCAGGTGCACCGCGGCCGAGCCGAGCATCGACACGCACCACTCGAACGCGTCGCTCTCGGGGCGGTCGGCCGACGGCGGCAGCATCGCCGGCACGTGCCACTCGCGGCGGGTCTCGAGCACGAGCCGCGCCTCTGGCACGCTGTGCTGCTCCTCCTGGCGCACCATGAGCTCGCCGTGGTGGGCGCTCGCGCGCCAGTGCACCCGGCGCATGGGGTCGCCGCGGCGGTACTCCCGTGTGGAGAGGTCGTCGTCGCTCGGGCTCACCCGGTTGTCGCGCAGGCGGGTCACGCCCTCGCCGGCCGAAACCTCGAAGCCGGAGTCGTCGAGCGCCGCGAGGAAGGGCAGCACGGTGACGGATGTCTCGGTGCCGGCGGTGCGCGTGTTGGTCGCCAGCCCGAACGGGTCGGTCACCCGCAGCGACACCGCGCCGAGCCGCGCCGGCCCGCGCATCGGCGGGACGGTCTCGTACCGCAGCACCTGGGTGCGGCTCTTGTCGGGCGGCGGCAGTTCTCCGCCGACCTCGTCCCAGGGCACGTACTCGCGCCACAGCCCTCGGGGCGCGGGGCGGCCGGACGGCGGCCGGAGCGTGAGGGTTACGCGCAGCGGCATCCCGGTCATGGGATATGGCGGAACGACGTCGCGCCGCACGTCGACGCCGGGGCGGCCGAGGATGACGAGCGCGAGCGCGGCCAGCACGAGGAGCCCCGCGAAGCACGCGGCGAGCAGCAGTTCGTGCACGCCGGCCACGTAGGCGGCGACGCCGAGCACGACCGCGCCGGCGAGGATGCCCCAGCCCCGCCCGGTGAGCCTCACCCGGCCGGGACGCTCCCCAGTCATCGTCAGCTCGGCACCGGCGCGCCGACCGGCACGCTCGTCGCGGCGACGATGCGCCGCACGGCCTCGGTGGCGACGGTGAGCGAGTCGGTGCCGCTGGAGGTGGAGCGACCGGTGGGCAGCAGGCGGTGCGCGAGCACGGGCACGGAGAGCGCGTCGACGTCGTCGGGCAGCACGAACTCGCGGCCGTCGAGGGCCGCGGCCGCCTTCGCCGCGCGGACGAGCTGCAGCGTCGCGCGGGGGCTCGCGCCGAGGCGCAGCGCCGCGTCGCGGCGGGTGGTCTGCACGATGCGCACCGCGTACTGCTCGACCGCGGGCGACACGTAGACGGTGCGGACGTAGTCGATCATCCGGGCGAGGGTCGGCAGGTCGACGACGGGGGCGAGCGCGTCGAGGGGGCTCGCGGTCTCGCGGTCGCGCAGCATCGCGAGCTCCGCGGTGAGGTCGGGGTAGCCCATCGAGATGCGGGCCATGAAACGGTCGCGCTGCGCCTCGGGCAGCGCGTACGTGCCCTCCATCTCGACCGGGTTCTGCGTCGCGATGACGGTGAACGGGGAGTACAGCCGGTGCGAGCGGCCGTCGACCGTGACCTGGCGCTCCTCCATCGACTCCAGCAGCGCGGACTGCGTTTTCGGGCTCGCGCGGTTGATCTCGTCGCCGATCACGATGTTCGCGAACACCGGCCCGGGGTTGAACTCGAACGCCCGGGTCTGCTGGTTGAAGATCGAGACGCCCGTGATGTCGCTCGGCAGCAGGTCCGGCGTGAACTGGATGCGTGTGACGGTGCCGTCGACGCTGCGGGCGAGAGCTCGGGCGAGCATCGTCTTGCCGACGCCCGGCACGTCCTCGATGAGGAGATGCCCCTCCGCCAGCAGGACCGTGAGGGCGGTGCGCACGGCGTCGGGCTTGCCGTCGATGACGGTGCCGACCGCACGCAGGATCCCCTGCGCGAACCCGTGAAACGTCGAGGCGTCCATAGAGCGCCGAGTCTGCCACGACAGACCGCCGGGGCGCTGGGGAAAATCATCCGCTTGCGTCGTGAGTTTTTCTCGCTATGCGTGGAGCGGATGTCGCGTGCGCGCCCCGCTAGGCAGCTCGGGCGGCCCGTGCTGCTTCCTGGGGATGCTGCCTCTGCCTGCTTCCCATCGGCGGAACTCATGAGTGGCGGGCCGACACGCGGGAGCGGCGCGGTGTGTCGCGCGGCGGTCCATGATTTCCGCTGGGCACGACCCCGCGGAGGCCGCGAGGCGCTTGCTCCTCGGCGACGGGCGGCGCTCCCCCGCTGCGACCCGCGGCGCTCACGCTGTGGCGACGGGCGCCGCTACTCCCCGCCACCCACCGCGGCGCGGCCCGCCTCGAAGCCCGCCGCATACGCCTCGTCGCTGCCGAGCCGGAACATGTCCTTCTCCGCGGGGCGCACGAGGGCGCGCGCCCCGGGCTCGTCGAGGTCCGTGACGAGGTGGCCGAGCCCGCGGACTACCGCCACGGGGTTGCCGCTCGCCTTGCCCTTGACGAGGTCCGCCGCGGCGGCGATCTCGTCGCCGACGGCGGTGATCGTCGCCTCGAGCGGGCGGCCAGAGGCATCCGTCGTGCCGCGGAGGTCGAGGGCGACGCGCACCCCGGCGGCGCCGATGGCGTGGTCGGTCTGGCCCTCGCGCCAGGCCCGGCCGAGGGTGTCGGTGATGACGACACCGAGGGGCACGCCGAACCGCTCGCGCAGCGCGACGCAGAGGGCGCGCGCGGAGGCATCCGGGTCCTCGGGCAGCAGCAGCACGAGCCCCTCGTCGACGTTCGACGCGTCGACGCCGGCGGCCGCGAGCACGAGGCCCTGCCGGTTCTCGACGATGCGGGTCACGCCGCCGGGGTGCGTGCGCGAGGCCACGAGCCGCACGGTCTCGTCGGTGATCGCCTGCTCCCGGGAGTCGGCGCGGATGATCCGGCCCTCCGCCTTCGACACGATCTTGCTCGTGACGGCGAGGATGTCGCCCGCCTCGAGGGTGCCGGCGGCGTCGCCGACGATGCGGGCGAGGTCGTCGCCCGGCCGGATCTCGCCGATGCCCTCGAGCGCCCAGATCGCGAGCATCAGCGCACCAGCTTCGGCAGGACGTCGCGGGAGAACACGTCGATCCACTCGCGCTGGTTGCGGCCGACGTTGTGCAGGTAGATGCGGTCGAAGCCGAGGTCGACGTAGCGCTGGATGTGCGCGCGGTGCACGTCGGGGTCGGCTGACACGACCATGCGGCCCTCGAAGTCGTCGGGTCGCACGAGCTTGGCGAGCTGCTCGAACTCGAAGGGCGAGCGGATGTCGCTCTTCGGGAACCGCATGCCGCCGTTCGGCCACTCGACGAGCGCGTTCGTGAGCGCCTCCTCGTCGGTGGGCGCCCACGACAGGTGCAGCTGCAGCACGCGCGGCATCCGGTCGGGGTCGCGGCCGCTCTCCCGGGCGCCCTCGGCGAAGCGGGCGAAGAGCCCGGCGATCTTCTCGACGGGGGCGCCCACCGTGATGAGGCCGTCGGTGTGCCGGCCCGCACGCTTGGCGGTGACCGGTCCGGCCGTCGCGACGAGGATCTCGGGCGCGGTCTCGGGCATCGTCCAGAGCCGGGTCGACTCGAGCTTGAAGAACTGGCCGGAGTGCTTGACGTCCTTGCCGGCGAGCGATCCGGCGAAGAGCTTCTTGATGATGTCGACGGCCTCGAACATCCGGTTGATCCGCTCGGGCGCCTCGGGCCAGTACTGGCCGACGATGTGCTCGTTGAGCGCCTCGCCGCTGCCGATGCCGAGCCAGTGCCTGCCCGGGTACATCGCCGCGAGCGTCGCGCTCGCCTGGGCGACCATCGCCGGATGCCAGCGGAAGGTGGGCGCGGTGACGCCCGGGCCGACGTCGCCGCGGGTGCGCTCGGCGATCGCGGTGAGCACGTTCCACACGAACGACGACTGCCCCTGCTGCGGCACCCAGGGCTGGAAGTGGTCGGCGGCCATGACGCCGGAGAAGCCCTTCGACTCCGCGTAGGCGCTGAGCTCGACGGCCTCGGTCGGATGGAACTGCTCGAGCATGGCGGCGTAGCCGATGCGGAGAGCGTTCGTCATGCCCTCAATCCAAGCACCGGCGCGGGCCGCGCCCGTGCGTCAGTCGACCTCGTTGGTCTGCAGCAGCTCGGCGACCGGACGCGGCACGTACGGCGAGACGTCGCCGCCGAGCGAGGCGACCTGGCGCACGAGCGAGCTCGAGACGTGCGCGTGGGCGGGGTCGGGCAGCATGAACACGGTCTCGACATTCGCAAGGTTGCGGTTGACGATCGCCATCGGCGTCTCGTACGACACGTCGAGCTGCGAGCGGATGCCCTTGACGAGCACGCTCGCGCCGACGTCCGTGCAGTAGTCGACGAGCAGCCCGACGCTCCACCCCGTCACGACGATGTCGCCCTTGATGCGCGCGTCGCGGATCGACTGCTCGATGAGCGTCACGCGCTGCGCGATCGGCAGCAGGGCGGTCTTGCCGGGGTTGTGCACGACGACGACGTGGATCTGGTCCCAGAGCTTCGCCGCGCGCTCGATGACGTCGAGGTGACCGAGGGTGACGGGGTCGAACGACCCGGGCACGACGGCGATCCGACTCATGGCTCCAACCCTATCGATCCGGCTACGCCGAACCTGGGAGGCGCCGCCCCCGGCATCCGGCCGGCTCGGTCACAGCGCGCGCAGCCGCGGGGCGAGGTCGCGCTCGAAGAGCTCGAGGAAGCGGCGCTGGTCCTGACCGGGGGCGTGGAAGACGAGGTGATTGAGCCCCGCGTCGACGTACTTCGCGATGTCGGCGACGACGGCGTCGGGGTCGGAGCCGACGATCCAGCGCGACGCGATCTGCTCGATGGGCAGCGCGTCGGCGGCCTTCTCCATCTCGACGGGGTCGGTGATGTCGTGCTTCTGCTCCTTCGACAGCGCGAGCGGCGCCCAGAAGCGGGTGTTCTCGAGCGCGGCGTCGTGGTCGGTGTCGTAGGACAGCTTGATCTCGATCATCCGGTCGATCGAGTCGTAGTCGCGGCCGACCTTCTCGGCGCCCTCCTTGACGGCGGGGATGAGGTCGTCGGTGTAGAGCGACATGCCCTTGCCCGAGGTGCAGATGAAGCCGTCGCCCGCGCGGCCCGCGTAGCGCGCGACGACCGGTCCGCCGGCGGCGACGTAGACGGGCACGCCGCCCTCGGGCCGGTCGTAGATCGACGCGTCGTGGGTCGAGTAGTACTCGCCCTCGAAGTTCACGCGGTCCTCGGTCCACAGGGCGCGCATGAGCTGCACGGCCTCGCGCAGCCGGGCGAAGCGCTCCTTGAACTCGGGCCAGGTCTGCTCGCCGGCGCCGCGGAAGCCCGTCGCGATCTCGTTGAGCGCCTCGCCGGTGCCGACTCCAAGGAAGATCCGGCCCGGGTAGAGCACACCCATCGTCGCGAACGCCTGCGCGAGCACGGCCGGGTTGTAGCGGAACGTCGGGGTCATGACCGAGGTGCCGATGCGGATGCTCGAGGTGCGCTCGCCCACGGCCGCCATCCAGGAGAGGGAGAACGGCGCGTGCCCGCCCTCGTGCCGCCACGGCTGGAAGTGGTCGCTGACCGCGACGCTCTCCATCCCGTGGCCCTCCGCGGCCACGGCCAGCTCGACGAGCTCCCGCGGGGCGAACTGCTCCGCCGACGCCTTGTATCCGAGCGTGATCGTCATGTGGTTCCTCGTTCCGTGAGTGGGCGGGCGGGCGGGCGGTTCCAGTCTCGCAGCGCGCCGCTGGGCGCGCGGTCGGCGTCAACTCTTCGCGAGGAAGGCCTCTGACTCCTCGTCGAGCCGCCGCGCGAGCGCGTCGCGCAGGGCGGTGTGCGCGGCGAGGGTCGGGTCGTCGGCGAGCACGGATGCCGCCGCGTGGCGCGCCTCGGCGATGAGGTCGCCGTCCTTCGCGACGCGCAGCAGCCGCAGCGACGAGCGGCCGCCCGACTGCGTGCTGCCGAGCACGTCGCCCTCCTGCCGCAGCTCCAGGTCGATCTGCGCGAGCTCGAAGCCGTCGAGGGTCGACGCGACGGCCTCGACGCGCTCACGGGCGAGGGTCTCGGCGGGCGCCCGGGTCACGAAGAGGCAGAGCCCAGGAACGCTCCCCCGGCCCACCCGGCCGCGCAACTGGTGCAGCTGCGAGACACCGAACCGGTCGGCGTCGAGCACGACCATCGTCGAGGCGTTCGGCACGTCGACGCCGACCTCGATCACGGTCGTCGCGATGAGCACGTCGATCTCGCGCGCGGCGAAGGCGCGCATGATGCGGTCCTTCTCCTCGCCCGGCATCCGCCCGTGCAGCGCCTCGATGCGCCGCCCGGCGAGCACGGGGTTCGCCCGGGCCTCGGCGAGCGTCGCCGTGACCGAGGCCGGCGGCGGGCCGGCGGATGACTCGGGCTCGGGGGCATCCGGATCGTCCTCCACCTCCGCGGCGTCGATCGCCGGGCACACGACGAAGGCCTGCCGCCCCTGGGCGAGCTCCTCGCTCATGCGCTCCCAGACGCGGTTCGCCCAGCCGGGCTTGTCGGCGAGCGGCACGACGAACGAGCTGATGCCGGCGCGGCCGCCGGGCAGCTCGGAGATCGTCGAGACGTCGAGGTCGCCGAACACCGTCATCGCGACCGTGCGCGGGATCGGCGTCGCCGTGAGCACGAGCACGTGCGGCGGCTTCGCGCCCTTCGCCCGCAAAGCCTCGCGCTGCTCGACGCCGAAGCGGTGCTGCTCGTCGACGACGACGAGGCCGAGGTCGAAGAACGAGACGTTCTCGCCCATGAGCGCGTGCGTGCCGACGACGATGCGCGACTGACCGCTCACGATCGCGAGCATCGCCTTGCGTCGCTCAGCCGCGCCGAGCTGCCCCGTGAGCAGCACCGGATGCAGCCTGGCGGCGAGGTCGGGGCCGAGCGTGCGCACGATCGAGCGCAGGTGCTGGGCGGCGAGCACCTCGGTCGGGGCGAGCAGCGCGGACTGGCCGCCGGTGTCGGCGACCGCGAGCATCGCGCGCAGCGCGACGAGCGTCTTGCCCGAGCCGACCTCGCCCTGCACGAGCCGGTTCATGGGCTGCGAGCCGGCGAGGTCGCGGGCGATCTCCTCGCCGACCGTGCGCTGGTCTCCGGTCAGCTCGAACGGGAGCGCGGCGTCGAAGCCCTGCGCGATCGACCCCGCGACGCGCGGCGTCGCCTCGAGCGAGCGGACCTCCTCGCGCTGGCGGAGCAGCGCCGCCTGCAGCACGAACGCCTCCTGGAACTTCAGCGCCTTCCGCGCCATGCCGTAGTCGGCATCCCGCTGCGGCCGGTGGATGAGCTCGAGAGCGCGCCCGTAGGGCACGAGCTTGCGCTCCTCGCGAACCTCCGGGGGCACCGGGTCGTCGAGCTCGCCGAGCCCGTCGAGCACGACCTTGACCGACTCCTGCACCTGCCAGGAGGAGACGCTCGAGGTCGCCGGATAGATCGGGATGAGCGTG
This sequence comes from Desertivibrio insolitus, assembly GCF_017355965.1. Taxonomy (GTDB): domain Bacteria; phylum Actinomycetota; class Actinomycetes; order Actinomycetales; family Microbacteriaceae; genus JAFIQW01. The sequence goes on along the minus strand of NZ_JAFIQW010000002.1, from coordinate 511,689 downwards.
TTGGCCCACTCGACCGCGACATCCGCCCCCTGCTCCTCCTCGTCGAAGAGCCTGTAGTCGGGGTGGGCGAGCTGCCGCGTGCCGCGGTACTCGCCGACCTTGCCGGCGAAAATGCCGCGGGCGCCCACCCGCAGCTCGTTCTTGCGCCACGCCTGGTTGAAGAAGGTCAGTGTGAGCTGCCCGGTGCCGTCGCCGATCACGACCTCGAGCAGCGAGCCGCGGCGCTGCCGCATGGGACGGTCGGTCGAGCGCAGCACCTGCGCGACGATCGTCACGTTCTCGTCGACCGGCAGCTCGGCGAGGCCCGTGAGCTCACCGCGCTTGGCGTAGCGGCGCGGGTAGTGGCTCAGCAGGTCGCCGACGGTGCGCATGCCGAAGGCCTTCTCGAGCGCCTGCGCGGTGCGGCCGCCGAGGGCCCCTGAGAGCTTCTGGTCGAGCGGCCCGGTCACGAGAAGAAAGGGTAGTCGCGGCGACCGACCCGGCCTTCGATAGCCTGCACAGGTGACCTCCCCCGCCGTGTCCCGCGAGTCCGTCGTGCGGGAGTTCTTCGCCGGCGTGCGCCTCATCGGGCGCGGCTTCGGCATGTGGACCGACTCGCCGAAGCTCATGCTCCTCGGCGCGATCCCCGCGCTCGTGGTCGGGCTGCTGTACCTCGCGGCCGTCGTGGTGCTCGTGCTCGCGCTCGACTCGATCGTGCTCTGGGCGACGCCGTTCGCCGAGGGCTGGGACGAGCCGTGGCTCACGATCTTCCGCATCTTCGTCGGGCTCGCGGTGCTCGTGCTCGCGACGTTCCTGCTCGTGCGCACGTACACGGGGCTCACGCTCGCGATCGGCGACCCGTTCTACGAGCGCATCTGGCGTGACATCGAGGCCCGCCTCGGCGACGCGCCCGCCGACGAGACGACGTTCTGGGCGGGCGTCGGCCGGGGGCTCCGTAGCTTCCTCAGCCTCACGGCGATCTCGGTGCCGCTCGGGCTCCTGCTGTTCGCGCTCGGCCTCGTACCCGTCGTCGGCGCCCCGCTGTCGATCGTGCTCGGCGCGGTCCTCGGCGGGCACGTGCTCTCGCTCGAGCTGTCGGGCTACGCGATGGATGCCAGAGGCATCCGCTTCCGCGAGCGCCGGCGGCTGCTCCGGCAGCGCCGGGCGCGCACGCTCGGCTTCGGCATGGTGACCTACCTGATGTTCCTGGTGCCGATCCTCTCGGTCGTCGCGATGCCGGCCGCGGTCGTCGGCGCGACGATCCTCGCCCGGGAGTCGCTCGGCGAGAACACGACGCCGGTGGCGCCCGCCTAGCCCGTCTCTGGCGTGCTCAGCCAGTAGACGGCGGTCTCGCCGTAGTCCTTACGCCGGTCGAGCTCGAGCCCCTCGGGCCACTGCGGCGCGCGGTCGCGGGCGCTGCGCTCGACGACGACCGTCGCGCCCGGGGCCAGCCTGCGCACGAGCATGTCGAGGTTGTGGCCGAGCTCCGCGCCGCCGAGGTCGTAGGGCGGGTCGAGGAACACGAGGTCCCACTCCCCCTGCGTGCCCTGCAGGAAGGTCTGCACGGGCGCGCTCGTCACGACGATCTCCAGGTCGCTGCCCTTCGGCGCGCGGCGGCGCACGAGCTCTGCGTTGTCGCGGCCGATCCGGGTGGCGTGGTTGTTGCGGTCGACGAGGGTGACGGATGCCGCGCCGCGCGACGCCGCCTCGAGCCCGAGCGCCCCGGTGCCGGAGTAGAGGTCGAGCACGCGGGCGCCCTCTATCGCGTCGCGCGCCTCGAGGGCACTGAAGATCGCCTCGCGAACGCGGTCACTCGTCGGGCGGGTGCCGGTGGGCGGCACCCGCAGGGTGAGGGAGCCGGCGAAGCCGGCGATGATCCGGGTCATCGCGCCTCCTCGGTGCGCTCGCGCCGCGTCATCCGGCGCCTCCGTTCCAGCCCGCGTACGGGTCCCAGCCCGAGTCGGCCTCGTAGGGGCGGCCGTCGACGAGCAGCTGCGGACCCGCGGCGCCGGCGTCGACGACGCGGCCGAGCGGCCGGAAGCCGCCGGGCAGCGCCGCGTCGGCGGGGAACGTCGCGAAGAGGGAGTGGTCCTCGCCCCCGTCGAGGGCGAGCCTCCCGCCGACCGCGGCGGAGTCGAGGTCGATCGAGACCGCGCTCGCGCGGGCGACCCGGCGGGCGTCCTTCGTGAGACCGTCGCTGAGGTCCAGCATCGCTGTCGCGCCGGCGACCGCGGCGGCGACTCCGTCGGCGATCGGCGGGCGCGGGGCGAGCTGCGCCGCGAGCAGGGCGGGGGCCTCCTCGCGGAGCCGGGCGGCGGCCTGCGCGGAGGGCTCGCCCGCGGCATCCGTGCCCCGCTCGAAGAGCAGGGCGAGTCCGCCCGCGGCCTCGCCGAGCGGCCCGGAGACCGCGACGACGTCGCCGGGGCGCGCGCCGGAGCGCAGCACGGGCGCGCGACCCTCGAGGTCGCCGATCGCGGTGACGGCGACCGTGAGGGTCGAGGAGACGGAGAGGTCGCCGCCGACGACGCCGCAGCCGGGAGCGAGGGCGGAGCACGCCTCGCGCAGTCCGTCCGCGATGCCCTCGAGCAGCGCGACCGGCGTGGCCGCGGGCGCGGCGAGCGCGACGACGAGCGCGGTGGGGCGGGCGCCCATCGCCGCCACGTCGGAGAGGTTCGTGGCCGCGGCCTTCCAGCCGAGCTCCTCGGGTGCCGACCAGGCGAGCCGGAAGTCGGGGCCGTGCACCATGAGGTCGGTCGTCATCACGACGCGGCCGTCGGGCGAGGCGATCACGGCGGCGTCGTCGCCTGGACCGAGCAGGGCGGATGACGCGGCGGGCAGCCTCGGGAACAGCCGCGCGAGCACGGCCAGCTCGCCGAGTTCGCCGAGGGTCGCGGCATCCGTCGTGTCCACCCTTGAACGGTAGCCTGAGTGCGATGTCCCGCTCGCTCCGTTCCCGCCGGGCGGTCGCCGCTCTCCTCGCCGCGCTCGCCCTGTCGGGCTGCAGCGCCCCGGTCGCGATGACCGCCGCGGAGAACGCGACCGATCCGCGCTGCGCCGACGTCGTCGTGCGCCTGCCCGAGGTCATCGACGAGCTCGAGCAGCGCGAGACGAACGCGCAGGCGACGTCGGCGTGGGGCGACCCCGCCGCGGTGCTGCTGCGCTGCGGGCTCGAGCCGGTCGCGGCGTCCCCGCTGCCCTGCGTGCAGGTCGAGGACGTCTACTGGCTGCGCGAGGGCGAGGAGGGCACCGTCACGTTCACGACCTTCGGCCGCGACCCGGCCGTGCAGGTCGTCGTCGACCGTGACCGCACGTCGCCGGGGCTCGTGCTCTTCGAGCTGCACGACGTGCTCTCCTTCACCGAGCCCACCGGGCAGGAGTGCACCGACGTCGAGGACAGCCTCGTGACGCCGGGGCAGGAGGGCGCGACGCCGTCGCCCTCCCCGTCGGCTCCCGCCGAGGGCTGAGCTACTCCGCGGACTCCGCGAGCGTCAGTCCCGGCTGCGGCTGCTTGCGGAACTGACCGAGCAGCACGAGCACCGCGATCACGACCGCCAGCACGATCCAGCCCGCGACCCCGAGGATCGTGCCGTGCACGCTGCCCGGCTCGGGCACGAGGAAGGTCACGAGGAACAGCGGCGTCGCCGTGTTGATCGCGCCGTGGGCGAGCACGGCCGGCCACACCGAGGCGGTGCGCAGACGGGTCCAGCCGAGCAGGACGCCGAGGAAGACGCACGCGATCGTCATGAAGAGCACGCCGGAGGCATCCGTGACGCCGAAGTTGTAACCGAGCAGGATGACGGGCGTGTGCCAGAGGCCCCAGAAGGCGCCGGAGAGCACGAGGGCCGGCCAGGTGCCGAGCGGGCGGAGCGCCGGGAGCAGCCAGCCGCGCCAGCCGAGCTCCTCACCGAAGGTCGCGACGCTCGTGACGAGCGAGTTCACGGGGAGGGCGATCAGCGACACGATCGCGAGGGTCGGCAGCAGCTCCGGCGGAACGGGCTGGCCGCCCTGCGACTCGAGCAGCTGCGCGAGCGCCGCGAACGAGAAGTCGAACTCGACGAAGCCGAGCACCTGCCCGAGCGCGAGCGCCGCGAAGGAGATCAGCGGCAGGGCGACGAGCATCGCGGCGGCGAAGCCGAACGTGCGCCAGGCCGGCCGGATCGGCACGAGCCCGAGCATCCGCGCCGGGGCCGCCGGGCGCTGCACCCGCACCGCGACGAGCGCGGCGACGGCCGGCGTGAACATCATGACGAGCGTCAGCGGAGTGAACAGGGGGCTCGCGAGCCCCTCCCCCGACAGCCACACCGGGAGCTGCACGAGCCATGCGAGCCCGACGGACACGGCCGCGAAGACGGCGACCGCGCGCCACGGCACCGTGGTGGGGATCGCGGGCGCCTCGGCGTTGCGGGCACGTTGACGGTCGGCGGCGGCGCGGCGGCGGTGCTCGCGGGAGGGGCTCGGCGGGGTCGTCGTGTCACTCATGCTGAGAAAGTACCGAGAGGCGGATGCGCGTGGCATCCGTCTGTGGGCGGAGTGGGGCTCCGCCTGGTGGCGGGTCCGGGCGTGGGCCCAGCCGCGGATGCCTCGGGCAGCGTGGGCGCAGCCGCTCCGCGCGCGGAGGTCGCTCTGCTTGCGGCATCGGAAGCGGCGCGGTGGCGTCTGTAGGAAAGCGCGCCGCGACACACCTTGCACCAGTGGCCGCCGACGGCGCGTCGCGTCTCGGCCTCCTACAGACGCCACGCGCATCCCGCCAGCAGGACAGAGCGCGCGACTCGCCGGACACGGCGGCGCCCGGAACGGCGCGTCGCGCGCGATGTCCTGTTGAAGGAACCGCGCGTGGGGTGGGGCGTCGTCCCAGACGCCGCTTCGCGGCTCCTCACGACGCGGGAGGGCACCCAGCGCTCCTCAGCACTCGAGAGGCGCACACTGTGCGCCCTGAGAAGCGTCGGAGGAATGCCTCGAAGGGCGGGACCGCCCGCCTAGCGCACCGTCTCGAGCCCGAGCGCGATGAGCTCGTCGATCAGCTCCGGGTAGGTCATGCCCGACGCGATCCAGCACTTGGGGAACATCGAGATCGGCGTGAAGCCCGGCATCGTGTTGAGCTCGTTCACGACGAAGCGGTCGCCCGTGTAGAAGAAGTCCACGCGGGCGAGGCCGGAGCCGCCGATCGCCTCGAAGGCGCGCGCGGCGACGCGCTGCATCTCGGCGAGCTCGCCCTCGGCGAGGTCCGCGGGGCAGACGAGCTGCACGACGGTGTCGTCGAGGTACTTGGCCTCGAAGTCGTAGAAGTCACGTCCGGTGACAATGATCTCGCCGGCGACGCTGACGCGCGGCTCGGCACCGTCGCGGCCGGAGAGCACGGCGCACTCCACCTCGCGGCCGGGCACGGCCTGCTCGATGAGCGCCTTGCTGTCCTCGGCGAACGCGACCTCTAGGGCGGCGTCGAGCTCGTCCCACTCGGAGACCTTGGTCACGCCGACGCTCGAGCCCGCGCGGGCGGGCTTGACGAACACGGGCAGCCCGAGCGCCTGCGCGCGGCGGCGCCACAGGTCGTTGTCGCGCTGCCAGCCGCGCGGGTCGACCGTGATCCACGGCGCGACGTCGATGCCGGCCGCCTCGAGCACGGTCTTGGTGAAGTGCTTGTCCATGCCGACGCTCGACGCGAGCACGCCGTTGCCGACGTAGGGCAGGCCGGTCAGCTCGAGGAGCCCCTGCACGGTGCCGTCCTCGCCGTAGGGGCCGTGGAGGATCGGGAAGACGACGTCGACCTCGCCGAGCGAGCGGATGCCGGAGTCCTCCGCCACCCGGAGTTCCCGCGTCGTCGCGGACTCCGGCCAGAGCACGCGCGTGCCGTTGTCGGCGACCTCGGGCAGCTGCTCGGGGCGCAGCGCGAACAGGTCGGCGTCGTCCGGCTGCAGGGTGAACGCGCCGTCGCGGGTGACGCCGACGGGGATCACGTCGTAGCGCTCGCGGTCGATGGCGCCGAGCACGCCGCCCGCCGTCGCGCAGCTGATGGAGTGTTCGCTCGAGCGGCCGCCGAACAGGATCACGACGGTCAGCTTGGGCATTACTCTCCCTGCGGGGTCGGGTCGCTGGTCAGGTGCGGGGCGATGTCCCGCGGAGCCAGCGTACCGGCGAGCACCTCGGCGACCTGGGCGACGATGGGCATGTCCACGCCCTTCGCCTTGGCCAGTTCGAGCACCGGTGCGACGGAGGCGAGGCCCTCCGCGGTCTGGTTCATCTGCCGCACGACGTCGTGGTAGCTGTAGCCCTGGCCGAGCAGCCGGCCCGCGGTGTTGTTGCGCGAGAGCGGCGACTCGCACGTCGCGATGAGGTCGCCGAGCCCCGCGAGCCCGGCGAGGGTGCCCGCCTGGGCACCGTACGCGACGGCGAAGTCCGTCATCTCGGCGAGGCCGCGCGTGATGATCGAGGCCTTCGTGTTCTCGCCGTAGCCGACGCCGTCGACGATGCCGATCGCGACGGCGATGAGGTTCTTCAGCACGCCGCCGAACTCGGTGCCGATGACATCCGTGTTCACGAACGAGCGGAAGTACCCGTTGGTCGCGGAGGCCGCGACGGTCGTCGCGGTGTCGATGCTCGCGCTCGACACGACGGCGGCGGTGGGGTGCTCGCGCGCGATCTCGAGGGCGAGATTGGGCCCGGATGCCACGGCTATCCGCTCGGGGCCGACGCCCGCCTCCTGGGCGATGACCTCGCTCATCCTGAGGCCGGTGCCCTTCTCGACGCCCTTCATGAGGCTGACGAGCACGGCGCCGTCGGGAATGACGGGCAGCGCGGCGCGGAGGTTCTCGCGCAGGGTCTGACTCGGCACGGACAGGTACACCTGCGTCGCGCCGGCGAGGGCGTCCTCGAGGTGGTGCGTCGCGCGGAGCGAGCGGGGCAGGTTGACGCCCGGCAGGTAGTCGCTGTTGCGCTTGCTCTCGGTGATCTCGCGGGCGAGCTCGGCGCGGCGGGCCCAGAGCACGACCTCGTTGCCGCCGTCGGCGAGCACCTTGGCGAACGTGGTGCCCCAGCTCCCGGAGCCGAGCACGGCGACGCGGGGCGCCGCGGCGCCCGGGTTGGTGGTACTCAAAAGCGTCCCGTCTCCGTCTGGTCGTTCTTCGCGGGGTCCCAGCGCTCGGCCGGCGGCGTCTCGCCGCGCAGCTCGCCGAGGAGGGCGGCGATCCGCGCCATGACCCGGTCGGTCGCGACCGCGAGCGCCGCGGCATCGGACGACCGTCCGGCGAACTCGCTGAGGTCGACGGGCTCGCCGAAGGCGATGTCGATGCGCTTGCGGGGGAAGAGGCTGATGCGCTTGCCGTAGCGCGGCATGACGTGCTGCGTGCCCCAGTGCGCCGCGGGGACGATCGGGATGTCGTGGGCGAGCGCCGCCTTGACGGCGCCGAGCTTGCCGCGCATCGGCCACAGGTCCGGATCGCGCGTGAGGCTGCCCTCGGGGTAGACGATGACCGAGTGGCCCTTGGCGATGAGGTCGGCGGCCCCGGCGAGCGGGTCCGCCGTGCGCGTCGACCCGCTGCGCTCGACCGGCACCTGACCGCTCGCGCGCAGGATGCCGCCCACCACGGGCACCTTGAACAGTGACGCCTTCGCGAGGAACCGGGGCATGCGCCCGCAGTGGTACATCGCGACGCCCATGATCAGGGGGTCGATCTCGGAGTAGTGGTTCGGCGCGAGGATGAACGGCCCGGATGCCGGGACGTTCTCCTTGCCGCGGATGCTGAGCTTGGCGATGCCGTGGATGAAGGGCAGCGCGACGGACGCGAGCCCGAGCCAGAGAGGCGTCTTCTCCGACTTGGCGCGCGTCGTCGCTCGGTTCTGCACCGTTCGAGTTTAGGCGGCGGCCCGGGGCTAGGCGTTCACGCGGAAGTCCGCGCCCAGCGCCTGCAGCTTCTCGCCGAAGTGCTCGTACCCGCGGCTGATGATGCCGACGTTGGTGATCGTCGACTCGCCCTCGGCGGTCAGCGCCGCGATGAGGTGGCTGAAGCCACCGCGCAGGTCGGGCACGCGGACGTCGGCGCCGTGCAGCTTCGACGGACCGGTGACGACGGCGGCCTGCTCGAGCGGGCGGCGCGGCACGCGGCGGGTGACGCCGGCGAGGCCGTCGCGGTGCACGACGATGTCGGCGCCCATCTGGTTGAGCGCGTCGGTGAAGCCGAAGCGGTTCTCGTACACGGTCTCGTGCACGACGGAGACGCCCTCGGCCTTCGTCAGCGCGACGACGAGCGGCTGCTGCCAGTCGGTCATGAACCCGGGGTGCACGTCGGTCTCGACGACGATCGGCTTCAGCGCCCCACCGGGGTGGTAGAAGCGGATGCCGTCCTCCTCCACGTCGAACGCGCCGCCGACCTTGCGGAAGATGTTGAGGAAGGTGAGCAGCTCCTGCTGCTTCGCGCCCTTGACGAAGATGTCGCCCTCGGTCGCGAGCGCGGCGGAGGCCCAGCTCGCGGCCTCGTTGCGGTCGAAGATCGCGCGGTGGCTGTAGCCGCCGAGCTTCTCGACGCCCTCGATGAAGATGACGCGGTTCGGCTCGACCGTGATGATCGCGCCCATCTTCTGCAGGATCGCGATGAGGTCCATGATCTCGGGCTCGATCGCGGCGTTCTTCAGCTCGGTGACACCCTCGGCGCGCACCGCGGTGAGGAGCACCTGCTCGGTCGCACCGACCGAGGGGTAGGGCAGCTCGATGTGCGCGCCCTTGAGGCCGTTCGGCGCCGTGAGGTGGATGCCGTTGGGCTGCTTGTCGACGACCGCGCCGAACTTGCGCAGCGCGTCGAGGTGGAAGTCGATCGGACGGTCGCCGATGCGGCAGCCGCCGAGATCGGGGATGAACGCCTCGCCGAGCTGGTGCAGAAGCGGACCGCAGAACAGGATCGGGATGCGGCTCGAACCGGCGTGGACCTCGATCTCGACGAAGTTCGCGCTCTTGACGTTGCGCGGGTCGAGCAGCAGCTCGCCCGGCTCCGGCTCGGTGACGACGACGCCGTGCACCTCGAGCAGGCCGCGGACGACCTCGACGTCGCTGATGGCCGGGACGTCCTTCAGCAGGCTCTCGGTCTCACCGAGCAGCGCCGCGACCATCGCCTTGGTGACGAGGTTCTTGGCACCGCGCACGTGCACCGTGCCCTGCAGCGGCTTGCCACCCCACACCGTGAGGCTCTCGATGGTGGTGAGCGGGCTCCGCGGTGCCGGCTTCGGCGAGGCGATCGAGTTCACAGGCAGTCCTATCTGACCGGGAGGGTCGTGGGGCGCCAGCCTTCGCGGCGGGCTTCGAATTCCGTGATGCGCGCTTCGTCGCGCAGGGTCAGACCGATGTCGTCGAGACCCTCGAGCAGCCGCCAGCGAGTGTAATCATCGATCTCGAACGAGACCGTGAGGTCGCCCGCCGTGGCGGTTAGTGCAACCAGATCGACCGTCATCTCCATTCCCGGGTTCGCGTCGAGCACGTCCCAGATCCGCTCGATGTCGCTCTCGGCGACGACGGCGGCGAGCAGACCCTGCTTACCGGAGTTCCCCCGGAAGATGTCGGCGAAACGTGCGCTCAGCACGACGCGGAAGCCGAAGTCGCGCAGAGCCCAGACGGCGTGCTCGCGGCTCGAGCCGGTGCCGAAGTCGGGTCCTGCCACGAGGATGCGGCCCTGGTCGAACGGCGGCCGGTTGAGGATGAACTCGGGGTCCTGGCGCCAGCCGTGGAAGAGGGCGTCGTCGAAGCCTGTCTTCGTCACGCGCTTGAGGAACTGCGCGGGGATGATCTGGTCGGTGTCGACGTTCGAGCGCTTGAGCGGCACGGCGACGCCGGTGACGGTGCTGAACTTCTCCATCAGGCGCTGACCTCCTCGGTGCGCGACGCGGCGGCATCCGTCTGGTCGTTCTCGAGATCCCAGGGGCTGGAGAGCGTGCCGCGGATCGCGGTCGCCGCGGCGACGAGCGGAGAGACCAGGTGGGTGCGGCCGCCCTTGCCCTGGCGCCCCTCGAAGTTGCGGTTCGAGGTCGAGGCGCAGCGCTCCCCCGGAGCCAGCTGGTCGGGGTTCATGCCGAGGCACATCGAGCAGCCGGCGAAACGCCACTCGGCACCGAACTCCTCGAACACCTTGTTCAGGCCCTCCGCCTCGGCCTCGAGACGCACGCGCGCGGAGCCCGGCACGACCATGACGCGCACGCCGTCGGCCTTCTTCTTGCCGCGGATGATCGACGCGAACGCGCGCAGGTCCTCGATGCGGCTGTTGGTGCAGGAGCCCATGAAGACCGCGTCGACCGGGATCTCCTTCATGGGGGTGCCGGCCTCGAGGTCCATGTACTCCAGGGCGCGCTCGGCGGCGGCGCGCTCGTTGGGGTCGATGATCGTGGTCGGGTCGGGCACGGTCTGGCTCAGCGAGACGCCCTGGCCCGGGTTGGTGCCCCACGTGACGAAGGGCTCGAGCTCGTTCGCGTCGATGAAGACCTCGGCGTCGAACACGGCGTCGTCGTCGGTCGCGAGGGTGTCCCAGTACTCGACGGCGGCGTCCCAGTCGGCGCCCTCGGGGGCGTGCGGCCGGCCCTTGAGGTAGTCGTAGGTGATCTGGTCGGGGGCGACCATGCCCGCGCGGGCGCCGGCCTCGATCGACATGTTGCAGATCGTCATCCGGCCCTCCATCGAGAGCGAGCGGATGGCGCTGCCGCGGTACTCGAGCACGTAGCCCTGGCCACCGCCGGTGCCGATCTTGGCGATGACGGCGAGGATGATGTCCTTCGCGGTGACCCCGGGCCGCAGCTCGCCCTCGACGGTGATCGCCATCGTCTTGAAGGGCTTGAGCGGCAGCGTCTGCGTGGCGAGCACGTGCTCGACCTCGCTCGTGCCGATGCCGAACGCCATCGCGCCGAACGCGCCGTGCGTGGAGGTGTGCGAGTCGCCGCAGACGACGGTGATGCCGGGCATCGTCAGGCCGAGCTGGGGCCCGACGACGTGCACGATGCCCTGTTCCTTGTCGCCGAGCGAGTGCAGGCGGATGCCGAATTCGGCGGCGTTCCTGCGCAGGGTCTCGATCTGGGTGCGGCTCGTCAGGTCGGCGATCGGCCGGTCGATGCCGATCGTCGGGGTGTTGTGGTCCTCGGTCGCGATCGTCAGATCGGGCCGGCGGACCGGGCGCCCCTCGGCGCGGAGGCCGTCGAACGCCTGCGGGCTCGTGACCTCGTGCACGAGGTGCAGGTCGATGTACAGCAGGTCGGGTGCGCCGTCCTCACCCTTGGCGACCAGGTGGTCGTCCCAGACCTTTTCTGCCAGGGTTCGGGGCCGTCGAGTCTCTTCGATGCTCATGGATGCAGTCCTTGTTCTAGATCTGTTGCGGCCCGCGTTGGACTCCGCGACGAGAGAGGCCTTGGATCAGGACTCGCCGCGGCGCGTAAGAAGTCGCCGATCGATCTGCATCCCCCGAGGGTAACATCCGGCCCCCGCGCGCGTAGGGCCGGATGTCACACGGCGGAGCAGGTCAGTCGCGGCTCTCGACGGTGACCGAGGACGTGTCGTCCGCGGCATCCACCTCGACCTTGCGGCCGTCGCGACGGAGCTTGATGAGGCTCGCGACCACGGCGACGGTCATCGCGGCGACGATGACCCCGAGCGAGGTCGTGGTGCCGATCTCGGGCGCCCACTCGATGTGGTGGCCACCGTTGATGAAGGGCAGCTCGTTCGTGTGCAGGGCGTGCGCGACGAGCTTGACGCCGATGAAGCCGAGGATGAACGCGATGCCGTACTTGAGGTACTCGAGCTTGTCGACGAGGTCGCCGAGCAGGAAGTACAGCTGGCGAAGACCCATCAGCGCGAAGACGTTGGCGGTGAACACGATGAAGGGGTCCTGCGTGATGCCGAAGATCGCGGGGATCGAGTCGATCGCGAACAGGAGGTCGGTCGTGCCGATCGCGATGAACACGACGAGGATCGGTGTGAAGGCCTTCTTGCCGTCGACCATGGTGCGGATCTTCGCGCCGTCGTAGTGGTCGGTGATGTGCACGCGGCGGCGGAGGAGGCGGATGAGCCCGCTCTCGCGCTGCTCGACGTCGTCATCGTGCGAGAACGCCTGCTTGATCGCCGTGTAGATGAGGAAGGCGCCGAAGAGGTAGAAGATCCAGCTGAACGACTCGATGAGCTGGGCGCCGAGCAGGATGAACGCGCCGCGGAACACGAGCGCGAGGATGATGCCCACCATGAGCACCTCCTGCTGGTACTTACGGGGCACCGAGAACTGGGCCATGATCAGCAGGAACACGAACAGGTTGTCGACGCTGAGGCTGTACTCGGTGAGCCAGCCCGCGACGAACTGACCCGCGTGCTCGGGCCCGGCGATGAAGAACATCAGCGCGGCGAAGGCGAGCGCGAGGAAGACGTAGAAGCCGACCCAGAGGCTCGACTCCTTGGTCGAGGGGATGTGCGGGCGGCGGTACACGATCACGAGATCGGTGATCAGGATGGCGGTGAGGCCGACGAACGCGGCGATCTCGAACCACAGGGGCAGGGCGAGTTCCAAGGAGGATCCTTCGTGGGGGTAGGCGGAAGACTCGAAAGTCTCTCCCACGCCTCGCACGGCGCCGCCACCCGAGGGCTCGACGACGAGGCCCGTACTGACCGGATGACGAAGACGGGATACTCCCCTTCGCGACCCCCGACTCTACCTCGCAGGAGATTCCGAGGCAGGGCTTGACACGGATCGGATGGCTCGGCGCGCCGGCATCCGCGGATCCGAGCAAGATCGGGGCGGGCGGCACCCGCCGCCGATCACGTCCGGGAAACAGAAAAGCGCCCGACCAGCGGGCGCTTTTCCTGTTGTGACCCCAGCGGGATTCGAACCCGCGTTACCGCCGTGAGAGGGCGGCGTACTAGGCCACTATACGATGGGGCCGAAGTGACAACTCGAAGAGTATGCCACACGTTTCGGGCGGCCTCCAAATCGAGCCGCCCCCGCCCTCACGCGAGCAGGCGGAGCGAGCGCGGCACGACCTCGACCTGGAGGGGCAGCGAGCCCATCCGCTCCCCGTCGGCCCAGGCGACGATGTCGTCGGACTCGATGCGCACGCGGCGAGCGCGGCGCACCGAGAACTTCGGGTGGGTCAGGTGGTCGCCCCGGTAGACCCGGGGGAAGGCCCGCACGAACTCCAGGCGCGAGCAGGGGGCGATCGTCACGACGTCGAGGAAACCGTCGTCCATCTCGGCCTGCGGGGCGACGTGCATGCCCGCGCCGAAGTGACTGCTGTTGGCGACGGCGACGAGCATCGCGTCGAACTCGAGGGTCTCGTCGTCGAGCTGCAGTCGGTAGTGCCGCGGCTTCAGCATCGCGAGCTCGACGAAGACGGCGATCGCGTAGCGGGAGCCGCCGGTCGGGTAGCGCAGCCGCTCGGCCCGTTCGTGCACGTAGGCGTCGAAGCCGGCGGAGAGGATCGTGCCGTACCGCCGCTCCCGTGGGCCGCCGTCGACCTGCACGGTGTCGATCACCCGCGGCGCCATCTGCAGCGAGACGAGCAGTTGGGCGAGGGTCGCGTCGAGGTCGCCGACCGGCAGCCCGAGCGATCTGATCAGGTCGTTGCCGGATCCGGTGGGCACGATGCCCACGACGGTCTCCGTGCCGGCGGCCGCGTTGATCCCGAGGTGCACGGTGCCGTCACCGCCGACCAGCACGAGTGCGTCCGCGCCGGCGAGGACCTGCGCCCGCAGCGCCTCTTCGAGCCCGTCCGCGTCCGGGGCGTCGACCACGACGACGTCGTGTCCGTCGGCGCGCAGAGCGTCGATCGTGCGCGCTCCTGCGCGGACTGCCGCGCCGGAGCCCGCCCGGGGATTCGCGGCGACGACGACGCGCTTGCGGTGGGGCACGCTGGGGACCCTACCGCGGCGGCGGAGAGCAGGGAAACCACCACAAGTGAGCAGAAACGATCAGAACCGGGCATCCGCTGGAAAGCCTTGAAATCCTCCTCCCTGCGCCCTCGAATGGGGAGCAGAGGCGTGCACGAGCGCCACCTGCGGAAGGGACCCCCATGGACCTCACGAGACGACAGCTTCTGGGCACCGCGGGGGTCTTCTCCGCGTCCGCCCTGCTCGCCGGCTGCGCCGGCTTCAGCCGCCCCGACTCGGGCGGCGGCGAGGGTGGCGCCGACCTCACCTTCACGACGTGGGCCTCGGAGAGCGAGGAGGTGGTGTTCCGCTCCCTCGTCGACCGCTTCCAGGAGGCGAACGGCGTCACCGTGAACCTCAACGTCGTCCCGTACGAGCAGATCTTCCGCAACATCGACGCTCAGCTGCAGTCGGGCACCGCGCCCGACGTGTTCCGCGTCGACTACGGCAACCTCGGCGTCTACTCCAGCCAGGAGCAGCTCCTCGACCTCTCCGACCTCGTCGACAACGGGAACGACTTCATCCCCGCGTTCTGGCAGGCGGTGCAGTTCGACGGCACCCCCTTCGGGGTGCCGCACCAGACCGACGTGTCCGCGATCGTCTACAACGTCGCCGCGTTCCAGGCGGCGGGCATCACGAGCGTGCCCGACAGCCTCGAGAGCGCGTGGACGTGGGACGAGTTCTCCGGGGTGCTCGCGCAGCTGCGCGGCTCGCTCCCGCCCGAGCAGTACCCCTTCGTCTACAACTGGCAGCTCGGCGGCGCGCCGCGCTGGCTGAGCTTCCTCTTCGCCGCGGGCGGCCGCTTCGTCGAGGACGACCTCGTCACGCCGGCGATCGACTCCGACGCGGGTCGCCGCGCGCTCGACTACACGAAGGGGTTCTTCGAGCAGTCGTGGGTGCCCGCGAACAGCGCGGTGAAGTCGTCGACCTACGCCGACGCGGTGTTCCTGGCCGAGACCGCCGTCATGGCATCCGCCGGCAGCTTCGTCGTGCCCGGCCTCGACGCCGCGGGATTCGAGTGGGCGACCACCTACCTCCCCCGCGACCAGCGCGGCGCGACCGACCTCGGCGGCAACGCGCTCGTGGCCACCGCCGGCACGGCGAACCCCGACCTCGCCGCCGAGTTCCTTCGCTTCATGGTCGAGCAGGAGGCGATGGCGGAGTTCTGCGCCGCGACCAACGAGCTGCCGACGCTGACGAGCCTCGTCGACACAGAGCTCGACTACGCCGTGCGGCCCGACGTGATGCCCGTCTTCGTGCAGCAGGCGACGACGCTCGAGGAGTCGGATGTCGCGCAGCTGACGATCCCCGGAATGGCCTCGGTCACCACCGCGCTGCAGGACCAGCTCGACCTCGCGTTCACGAGCGGTCAGTCCACCGAGCAGACGCTCGCGAACCTCTCCGACGCGATCGGGCAGGCGACCGGCGCGTGACGGCGGACACCCGCTCCCTTAGTCGCCCCCTCGCCGGGCGCTCCCCCGCCCCGCGCACGGGCGGGCGGAGCGCCCGGCTGCAGGAGGCGCTCGCGGGCTACAGCTTCGCCGCGCCGAACCTGGTGCTCATCGGACTGTTCCTGCTCTACCCCGTCGTCTCGGCGGTCCTCATCAGCCTCCGCGACGCCCGCGGCTTCGGCGACGGCGACTTCATCGGCCTCGGCAACTACGCCCGGCTGCTGTCGGATGCCGCGTTCTGGCAGTCGACCGCCAACACCGTGCTGTTCACGGCGATCACCGTCCCGCTGTCGATGGCGCTCGGGCTCGGGCTCGCGGTGCTCATGAACTCCGTGCTGCCGGCCCGCGGTCTCTTCCGCACGATCATCGTGCTGCCGATGGTCGTGTCAGGCGTCGCGACCGCTCTGGTCGGGGTGCTGATCTTCGACGAGGGCACCGGCATCCTCAACAAGCTGCTGCGAGCGATCGGCGGCCCGGCGCTGTCGTGGCAGTCGGGTGGCGCCGAGGCGTTCGCCTCGGTCGTGATCATCACGCTCTGGGTGCGTGTCGGCTTCAACATGGTGATCTACCTCGCGGGGCTCCAGGGGGTCTCCCCCGAGCTGTACGAGTCGGCGCGTCTCGACGGCGCGAACGCGTGGCAGCAGTTCCGCAACGTCACGCTCCCGCTCGTGGGCCCGTCGACCTTCTTCCTGCTGGTGATGAACGTCATCTACTCGTTCCAGGTGTTCGACATCATCTTCGTGATGACCGGCGGCGGCCCCGGCTACTCGACCTCCGTGCTCGTCACGTACGCGTACCAGAACGGCTTCGTGACGCGCGAGCAGGGCTACGCCGCGGCCCTCGGCATCGTGCTGCTGATCATCACGCTCGTGTTCACCGCCCTGTACTGGAGGGCGAGCCGTGCCCGTGACCTCACCGACTAGGAGGACGCCGTGACGACCGCTCCCCCGCTCGCCGTCGCTGCCGAGGCGCGGCAGATCCCGCAGCGCCGCGCCGGCCGGCGCCGTGGCCGCGGCGCGTACGCACTGCGGGTCGTGCTGGCCGTGGTCGCGGCCGGGCTGCTGCTGTTCCCGCTCTACTGGATGGTCGTCGTGGCGTTCTCGCCGCGGGCGGAGCTCTTCTCACGTGAGCTGCGCCTCTGGCCCTCGACGTTCACGCTCGACAACTTCACGCGGATCTTCACCGAGTACCCGGTCGTGACGTGGCTCGGCAACTCCGTCGTCATCACCGTCTTCGTGACGGTGCTGACGGTCGTGCTCAACCTGATGGCCGGGTACGCGTTCGCCCGTCTGCGCTTCCGCGGGCGCAACGTCATCCTGCTGCTGGCGCTGTCGACCCTGATGCTGCCGGTGCAGGTGATCATGGTGTCGCAGTTCCAGCTGGTCACCCGCCTCGGCATCTACGGCACCTACTGGGCGGTGATCCTGCCGTCGGCCGCGACCGCGTTCGGCATCTTCCTGTCGCGGCAGTTCATCATCGGCATCCCGCAGGAGATCATCGAGGCCGCGCGAGTGGACGGCGCCGGCCACGTGCGGGTGTTCCTCAAGATCGTGCTTCCGCTGTGCAAGCCGCTCATCGCCGTGCTCATCCTGCTCACCGCGATGTCGACGTGGAACGACTTCGCGTGGCCGCTCATCGCGCTGAAGGAGAACTACCTCTTCACGCTGCCGATCGGACTGCTGTTCCTGCGCGGGCAGTACACGGTCGACTTCAACATGATCATGGCGATGGCCCTGCTCGCGACGCTGCCGATGGTGCTGCTGTTCCTCGTCTTCCAGCGCTACTTCGTGCAGGGCTTCACCCGGAGCGGCATCAAGTGAGCAGGGTCGCCGGCGACGCCGAGCACGTCCCCGCGGGCATGGTGCCACGGCAGCGCGAGCTCGTCGGGTACCTCCGCACGCACGGAGCGGCGGATGTCACCGAGCTCGCCCGCACCCTCGGGGTGAGCGCCTCCACGGTGCGCCGCGACCTCGACGAGCTGCACGCCCGTGGGCTGATCGAGCGCCACCACGGCGGCGCCTCGGCGACGGGGTCGGACATGCTGCTCACCTGGCCCGCCCGCTCCGCCTCCCGGGCCGAGGAGAAGCAGCGGATCGGACGGGTGGCCGCCGGGCTGGTGCCCGAGGGCTCGACGATCCTCGTCACGGGCGGCACCACGACCGAGGCGATGCTTCCCCACCTCGCCCAGCACCGCGCGCTGACGGTGGTGACGAACAGCTTCGTCGTCGCCAACCGCCTCGCCCACGCCGAGCACGTCGAGCTCGTGGTGCTCGGGGGCGTGCTGCGGCGCCGGGAGATGACGACGCTCGGGCACCTCACCGTGGCCGCCCTCGCCGAGCTGTGCATCGACCAGGTCTTCACCGGCGCCTACGCGATCGACGCGGAGGGTGGCGTCAGCCGCACCAACCTGACCGAGATCCAGACCGACAGGGCGCTGCTCGCCGCCGGGCGGCGGCTCGTGGTGCTCGCGGACGGCAGCAAGTTCGGCCGCCCGGCATCCGCACGCCTGGCATCCGTCGATCAGCTCGCAACGGTCGTGACGGATGTCTCGGCGCCGCCCTCCCAGCTGGCGCGGCTGCGCGAGCGCGGCGTCGAGATCGTCATGGCCTAGCCTGCGGCACCCGTGGGTACTGTCGGTTCATGAGGCTCACCAAGTTCGAACACTCGGCGATGCTGCTCGAGCAGACCGGCGCGCGGCTGTTCATCGATCCGGGCAACTTCACGACCCCGATCACCGAGGCGGTCGAGGTCGTCGCCGTCGTGATCACGCACGAGCACCCCGACCACTGGACGCCGGAGCAGTTGCGCCGCATCATCGCGCAGAGCCCGGAGGCGCGGATCCTCGGCCCGGCCGGGGTCGCCGCCGCGGCCGCGCCGGAGTTCGAGGTCGAGGTCGTCTCGCCCGGCGACAGCGTCGAGGTCGGGCCGTTCACGCTGCGCTTCTTCGGCGGGCGGCACGCGGTGATCCACTCCTCGATCCCCGTCATCGACAACGTGGGCGTGCTCGTCAACGACGGGCTGTTCTACCCCGGCGACTCGTTCACCGTTCCGGAGGGCGTCGAGGTCGACACCCTCGCGGTACCGGCGGGCGCACCGTGGCTGAAGATCGGCGAGGTCATGGACTACCTCGCCGAGGTCAAGCCGCGCCGGAGCTTCCCCGCGCACGAGATGACACTCTCGGTCAACGGGAAGAACATCCACTACGACCGGATCAGGACCGTCACGGAGCAGGGCGGCGGCACGTTCTACCCGCTGGAGCCGGCGGAGTCGCTCGACTTCTAGTCCGCTGCGCGACCCCGCCTGGCCTGGTTCAGCGCGAGGTCAGCACCGCGTGTGCGATCAGCTGGTCGATGCGCCGGATGTCGGCTCCCCTGCCGACCTTGATCTTGATCCGCCCGGCACGCGTCCACATCTCGAGCTCGGCGTTCATGTCGAGCGTGCCCGCGTTCTCCGACGACCACATGTTGATCGTCGAGTACGGCAGGGAGTAGATCTCGACCTTCTTGCCGGTGAGCCCCTGCGCGTCCCGCACAATGAGCCGCTTACTGGTGAAGATCGCGCTGTCCCGGAAGGTCTTGAAGGCCGTCCAGGCGGTCTCCCCTTCGATGAGCAGCGCGGACACGTCGTCCGGAACGGGAACCTCCTGAACGAAGGTCCACTCGGTGATCGCAGCCGTTTCCATCGTCATCCTCTCGTCGGCCGCACTGTGGCAGCCGAAGGGGGACGCTATCCAGTGACGGCGTGAAGAGGGCCGCAGCCACGGGCGCGTCGTGAAGCGCTGCGCCGCGCCTCGCCCGAGGGCGGCGTCAGTACGGCTGGTTGCTGCCGACGGAGTAGGCGAGCGAGCCGTCCTCGTTCGTCACGATGAGGCCGGTCGCGCTCTCGGCGCTCGCACTCAACTGCGCGAGCCACTTCTGGCTGATGGCGGGCAACCGCGAGCCGGCGAACTTGAACGAGAGCTCGCAGCCGGGGTGCAGCCAGATCGAGCTCCGCCCGTTGCCCACGGCGACGTCGTCGCGCCAGGACATCGCGAAGCTCTGGTTGCGGCGGAACTGCTGAATGATCACGATGTGCAGGTGCGCGAGCACCCGGTCGTCGAAATGCACCCGCGAGCCGTTGTAGGTCAATGTCCCCACGTCAGTCGGTGCCGGCGGCGAAACCCTCGCTCAGGGCCTCGAGGTCGGGAGTGCGGTAGCCGTCCAGCTTCTCCCGCATGTACGCGACGACGGCGTCGTTGTCGGGTTCCGGCAGGGTCGAGTTCGTGCTCTGGACGACGAACACGCTGCCGCTGTTCAGCAGGAACGAGGCGGTCACCTCTTCGCCGTCGATTCCCACGGCGTTCAGCTGGACGCTGTCCGCCGAGTTCAGCTTTCCCAGCAGCGCCGCGTACTCGATCAACGTGTCGGCCGCCTCGTCACCCACGAGCAGCGACTTCTCGGCCACCGAAATGTGTTTCACGGTCAGAAAGAGTAGGCGTGAGGAATACTCGCCCCGGGGGACTTCCCCGTCGTCATCTTTTATGCAAGCGCGAGCGCGCCGAACGCGGAGCCTGAATGGAAAAAGCCCCGTCGAAACGGGGCTTCTCGAAGCTGGGGTACCTGGACTCGAACCAAGAACAACTGAACCAGAATCAGCCGTGTTGCCAATTACACCATACCCCAAGGGGCTTCCAGCCGAGGCCGGAACCGAGGGACAACGATACCGCATCCGAAGGGGTGCTCGTGACCGCGCCGTCATCCGTACGCCCGACGACCGCTCCACGACGGCCGCCTCGCGCGCACGTCAGTAGGCTGGAGGCCGTGCCTCAGCCGACCGTCCGACTCCGGCGATCGCTCCTCTGGCTCGTGCCCTCGGCCGTCGTGCTGCTCGTCGTGGCGGTCCTCCTCGCCCGTGCCGTTCGCGCCGACGCCGCCTTCGCCGGGTTCTTCTCCGCCTACCCCGGCGAGCTGCCGCCGCCGGAGGGAATGCCCGTCGGCATCCCGCCCTGGCTCAACTGGGCGCACTTCCTCAACTCGTTCTTCCTGCTGTTCATCGTGACCTCGGGACTGCGCATCCGGTCGAAGGAGCGCCCTCCGGCCTTCTGGACCCGCGACCCCGCGCGTTTTCCCCGTCTCTCGGGCAGCCCGAAGCGGCTCAGCATCCACACCTGGTGGCATCTCGTCGTCGACACCCTGTTCGTGCTGAACGGCCTCGCCTACCTCGTGCTCCTGTTCGCGACCGGACAGTGGCTGCGGATCGCGCCCCTGAGCTGGGAGGTCGTGCCCAACGCCCTGTCGGCGGGCATCCAGTACCTCTCGCTCGACTGGCCGGTGCACGACGGCTGGGTGAACTACAACAGCCTGCAGCAGCTGTCGTACTTCGCCACGGTGTTCGTCGCCGGGCCGCTCGCACTGCTCACGGGCCTCCGCCTCTCCCCCGCCTGGCCCGCGAAGTGGACCCGCCCGAACGGCGTACTCGGCGACCGCGCCGCCCGCCTCGCGCACAACGGGGTGCTCTGGTACTACATCGCGTTCACGGTCGTGCACGTGTTCCTCGTGCTCACGACGGGCGCTCGGCACAACCTCAACACCATGTACGCCTCGAACGACGGCGACGGATGGCTCGGGGTCGTGATGTTCCTGCTCTCGCTCGCCGTGATCGCGGGCGCGTGGTGGTTCCTCCGGCAGCGCATCACGGCGCTCGCGAAGCGCACGGGAAACGTGCGCGAGATGCCCGCGCTCCGGCAGCCGAAGGGCTGACGCGGGCGGCTAGAGCTCGCTCTCGAGCCGCGCGATGCGGGCGAGCGACGAGGTCATCCCGAGGATCTCCATCGACTCGAAGAGCGGCGGGCTCACACGGCGGCCGCTCACGGCGGTGCGCACGGGACCGAACGCGACGCGCGGCTTCAGTCCGAGGTCCTCGACGAGGGCCTTGCGCAGGGCTGCCTCGATGTTCTCGGCGTTCCACTCGACGACTGGCTCGAGGGCCGTGACGGAGGCCGCGAGCACGGTCTTCGCGTCCGCGGCGAGCGCCTTCAGGGCGTCCTCGTCGTAGGTGAGGTCGAGGTCGTCGGTGAAGAGGAACGCGAGCATGCCGCGCGCCTCGCCGAGCAGGCCGATGCGCTCCTGGATGAGCGGCGCGGCCTTGGTGAGGCGCACCTCCTCCTCCGGGTCGAGCGGGTCGCTGACGAGTCCGTCGAGGTAGGGCAGCAGGCGCTGGGCGAAGTCGGCGGGATCGAGCCGGCGGACGTGGTCGCCGTTAATCGCTTCGGCCTTCTTCAGGTCGAAGCGGGCGGGGTTGGGGTTCACGTCGACGACGTCGAACGCGGCGACCATCTCGTCGGTGGTGAAGACGTCGCGGTCGTGGCTGAGCGACCAGCCGAGCAGCGCGAGGTAGTTGACGAGCCCCTCGGGCACGAAGCCGCGGTCGCGGTGGTGGAAGAGATTCGACTCGGGGTCGCGCTTGGAGAGCTTCTTGTTGCCCTCCCCCATCACGTACGGCAGGTGCCCGAAGCGCGGGATCACGTCGGTGACGCCGATCTCGATCAGCGCCGTGTAGAGCGCGATCTGACGTGGGGTCGACGAGAGCAGGTCCTCGCCGCGCAGCACGTGCGTGATGCCCATCAGCGCGTCGTCGACCGGGTTCACGAACGTGTACAGCGGAGCGCCGTTCGGTCGCACCACCACGAAGTCGGTGAACGAGCCAGCGGGGAACGTGATCGGACCGCGCACGAGGTCGTCGAAGCTGAGGTCGGTGTCGGGCACCCGCAGCCGCAGCGCCGGCTGGCGCCCCTCGGCGCGGAACGCCTCGCGCTCGGCATCCGTCAGGTCGCGCTCGAAGTTGTCGTAGCCCTGCTTCGGGTCGCGGCCGTTGGCGATGTTCCGGGCCTCGATCTCCTCCGCCGTCGCGAAGGACTCGTAGAGGTGCCCGGATGCCTTGAGCCGCTCGATCATGTCGAGGTAGATCTCCCCGCGCTGCGACTGCCGGTACGGGCCGTGCGGGCCGCCGACGTCGATGCCCTCGTCCCAGTCGATGTGCAGCCAGCGCAGGCCGTCGAGGATCTGCTGGTAGCTCTCCTCGCTGTCGCGCGCGGCGTCGGTGTCCTCGATGCGGAACACGAGCTTGCCGCCGGTGTGCCGGGCGTAGGCCCAGTTGAACAGGGCCGTGCGGATGAGCCCGACGTGCGGGGTGCCGGTCGGCGAGGGGCAGAAACGCACGCGCACGTCGGCGCCGCTGGCGGTGGAGAAGGGAGCAGACATCGGCACCGATTCTAGTGAGCGGGGATGGAGGGGCCGGTGCCGCCAAAAGCGGGCGCGAGGGTCTCGATACGCGCCGCTGCGCTCCGCCACTCGACCGTCGGCTGAGGCACGGCGCCGCTCGACCGCCGAGTGCGGCGCCGCTGCCCGGCTACGGGCGGGCGATCGCGGGGTTGCGAAGGACGCCGATGCCCGCGACCTCGACCTCGACGCTCTGGCCGGACTCGATCACGCGGTTGCCGCCAGGGGTGCCGGTCAGGATCACGTCGCCGGGCAGCAGCGTCCAGATGGTGCTCGCGAAGGCGACGAGCTCGGCCGCCGAGTGGATCAGCTGCGAGGTGTTGCCCGTCTGCCGCTCCTCCCCGTCGACGCGGCCGACGAGGTCGACGTCCTCCGGGTCGAGATCGGTCTCGATGAAGGGTCCGAGCGGGGTGAAGGTGTCGTACCCCTTCGCCTGCGGTACGCGGTCCTTCATCAGCTCGATGGCGGTCACGTCGTTCGCGGCCGTGTAGCCGAAGACGTAGTCGAGCGCGTTGCCCACGTTGACCTGCTTGGCGATGCGGCCGATGACGACGGCGAGCTCAGCCTCGATCCAGATCGGGCCGACGCCCGGGGGCAGCACGATCGGGTCGCCGGGGCCGATGACCGACGTGTTCGGCTTGAGGAAGAGGAACGGGTCGCCCGTGGCATCCGTCGGCTCGCCGTAGTTGTACGCGGCGCCGACGACCTTGGAGCGGGGCAGCACCGGCGAGAGCAGCTTCGCCTCCGAGAGCGGCACGCGGTCGCCGGTCGTGTCGTAGCCAGCGAACATGGGGTCGCCGGTCAGGACGACGAGCTCCTGCTCGTCCTCGTCGAGCACGCCGAAGCGCAGGACGCCGTCATGGCTGAAACGGGCGATCTTCATGCGTCGAGCCTCGTCATCCAGCCGTGCGGGTCGGCGATGCGGCCGTACTGGATGTCGGTGAGCTCCTTGCGGAGCGACATCGTGAGCTCGCCGGCTTCGGCATCCGCGGAGCCGATCTCGAAGTCCTCGCCCTTGAGCAGCGCGATGGGGGTGATCACGGCGGCGGTGCCGCACGCGAAGGCCTCGACGATGTCGCCGGATGCGGCCCCCTCGCGCCACTCCTGCAGCGAGATCGGCCGGCGCTCCACGCGGTGGCCGCGGTCCTCGGCGAGCTGCAGCACGCTGTCGCGCGTGATGCCCTCGAGGATCGACTCCGAGGCCGGGGTGAGCAGCGTGCCGTCCTTCTTCACGAGCACGATGTTCATTCCGCCGAGCTCCTCGAGGAACCCGTCGGAGAGGAACAGCACCTGGTCGCAGCCCTGCTCGTAGGCCTCCGCCTGCGGCAGCAGGCTCGCGGCGTAGTTGCCGCCGGTCTTCGCCGCGCCCGTGCCGCCCTTGCCCGCGCGGTTGTAGTTCGTCGACAGCCAGATCTTCACCGGCTTCACGCCGCCTGCGAAGTACGAGCCCGCGGGGCTCGCGATGACGTAGTAGCCGACCTTCTGCGCCGCGCGCACGCCGAGGAACACCTCGGTCGCGATCATGAACGGCCTGAGGTAGAGGCTCGTGTCGGGGGCCGAGGGCACCCACTCGCCGTCCACGCGGATGAGTTGCTTGAGCGACTCGACGAAATCCTCGACCGAGAGCTCCGGCAGCGCCATGCGGCGGGCGGAGCGCTGCAGGCGGGCGCCGTTGGCCTCGGGACGGAAGCTCCAGATCGAGCCGTCGGCGTGCCGGTAGGCCTTGAGCCCCTCGAAAATCTCCTGCGCGTAATGCAGCACGGATGCCGCGGGGTCGAGCGACAGCGGACCGTACGGCACGACGGCGGCGTCGTGCCAGCCGCCCTCGAGCGTCCACTCGATCTGGACCATGTGGTCGGTGAAGTGCTTGCCGAAGCCGGGGTTGGCGAGGATCGCCTCGCGCTCGGCCTCGGCGCGCGCCGCCGGGGAGGGGGTGTGGGAGAAGGTGAGCGGGAAGGCGGTGCTCGTCATGGGGTGTCCTTCTAGTTCGTGAGGGCCGCGGTGATGGCGGCGCCGATCTCGGCCGTCGTCCGGGTCTGCCCGGCGCGGGCGGCGAGGTCGGCGGCGACTGCGCGGGTGACGGAGGCCGAGGCATCCGTCAGGCCGAGGTGATCGAGCAGCAGGGCGATCGAGAGGATCGCGGCGGTGGGGTCTGCCTTCTGCTGGCCGGCGATGTCGGGAGCGGAGCCGTGCACCGGCTCGAACATCGAGGGGAAGCGGCCGTCGGGATTGATGTTGCCCGAGGCGCCGAGACCGATGCCGCCGCCGATCGCGGCCGCCAGGTCGGTGAGGATGTCGCCGAAGAGGTTGTCGGTGACGATCGTGTCGAACCTACCAGGATCGGTGACCAGGAAGATCGTCGCGGCGTCGACGTGCAGGTAGTCGACCGAGACGTCGGGGAACTCGGCGGCGACGCGGTCGACGGTGCGCTGCCAGAGCCCGCCGGCAAAGGTGAGCACGTTCGTCTTGTGCACGAGGGTCAGCTTCTTGCGGGCACGCTTCGACGCGGTCTCGAACGCGAAGCGCACGACCCGCTCGATTCCGAACGCGGTGTTGACGCTGACCTCGTTGGCGACCTCCTCGGGCGTGCCGACGCGGATGGCGCCGCCGTTGCCGACGTAGGGGCCCTCCGTCCCCTCGCGCACGACGACGAAGTCGACGTCGCCGGGCGCGGCGAGCGGGGAGCCGACACCGTCGAACAGGCGGGTCGGGCGGAGGTTCACGTAGTGGTCGAGGGCGAAGCGCAGGCGCAGCAGCAGGCCGCGCTCGATGAGGCCGCCGGCGAGGCGGGGATCGCGCGGGTCGCCGCCGACCGCGCCGAGCAGGATCGCGTCGTGCTGCTTGATGGCCTCGAGCTCCTCGTCGGGCAGGATCTGCCCCGTCTCGAGGTAGCGGCCCGCGCCCAGCAGGTACTCGGTCGCGTCGATCGTGACGTCATCGGGGACGGCCGCGCGCAGCACGCCCATGGCCTCCCGGATGACCTCGGGCCCGATGCCGTCGCCCGAGATCACGGCGAGGCTGATCGTGCGTGGCATCCGTTCTCCGTCCTGGAATGTCGAGGGCACCAGCGTATCGCCGCGGCCGATGCTGAGTGTCCGCCGAATGCGCGCTGGAGAACTAGGAGTAACGTGCCGAACATGAGCATCGGCTTCGGAATCTTCCTGATCGCCCTCGGCGCGATCCTCACCTACGCCCTCAACGTCGAGGTGTCGTGGGCGGACCTCGACACCATCGGCATCATCCTCATGATCGCCGGCGCGCTCGTCACGATCCTCGGCATCATCCTCGTGCTCCGCCGCCGCAGCGCGGTGAGCGAGACCCGCACGGGCTACGACGCCAACGGCAACCGCATCACCCGCCGCAGCTCGGACGTCGACCCGCTCTGAGCATCGGCGCCGCCGGCGTGCGCAGTTGTTCGCGAGCTGCGCGGTAACTGCTGCGCATCCGGCGAACAGCTGCGCATCCTGATCGCGGTGCAGCGGGAACGAGAAAGGGCACGGTCCTCACGGACCGTGCCCTTCGTCGTCTCTGGGCTCAGTCGAGCTCGACGTCGATCTCGCGCATGAGCGAGGCCTGGATGCTCGCGCGCACCGTCTCGAGCACGTGGTCGGGCACCGGGGAGTCGACGGTCAGCACGCTGAGCGCCTGGCCGCCCGCGGTGCGCCGGGCGATCTGCATGCCCGCGATGTTGATGCCGGCCTCGCCGAACTCCTTGCCGTACACCGCGACGATGCCCGGGCGGTCGGTGTAGACCATGACGATCAGGTGCTCGGCGAGCGGCACCTCGACGTCGTAGCCGTTGATGCCGACGATCTTCTCGACCTGCTTCGGGCCGGTCAGCGTGCCGGAGACCGAGATCTGGCTGCCGTCGGAGAGGGCGCCGCTGATGGTGAGCAGGTTGCGGTACTCGTCGCTCGAGGCATCCGTCAGCAGGCGCACCTCGACGCCGCGCTGCTCGGCGATCAGCGGGGCGTTGACGTAGCTGACCTGCTCGTCGACGATCCGCGAGAAGATGCCCTTGAGCGCCGCGAGCTTGAGCACGCTGACGTCGTACTGCTGCAGCTCGCCGCGCACCTCGACGTCGATCGAGACGAGCGGGCTGTCGGCGAGGCCGGCGAAGACCTGGCCGAGCTTCTCGATGAGCGGGATGCCGGGGCGCACGTACTCGTCGATGACGCCGCCCGCGACGTTGACCGCGTCGGGCACGAGCTCGCCCGAGAGGGCGAGGCGCACGGAGCGGGCGACGGCGATGCCGGCCTTCTCCTGGGCCTCCTCGGTCGAGGCGCCGAGATGCGGCGTGAGCTGGATGTTCGGCAGGCCGAGCAGCGGCGAGTCGGTCGGCGGCTCCTTGGTGAAGACGTCGAGACCGGCACCCGCGATGCGGCCGGTGGAGAGCGCGTCGAAGAGCGCCTGCTCGTCGATGATCCCGCCGCGGCTGGCGTTGACGATGCGGAGAGTCGGCTTGGCCTTGGCGAACTCGTCGGCGCCGATGAGGCCGGTCGTCTCCGGGGTCTTGGGGATGTGGATCGTAATGAAGTCCGACTGCTCCATCACCTCGTCGAGGCTCGCCAGGGTGACGCCGAGCTGCTGGGCGCGCGCCGGCGAGACGTAGGGGTCGTAGCCGATGATGCGGGCGTCGAAGCCCGACAGGCGCTGGGCGACGAGGGCGCCGATGCGGCCGAGGCCGACGATGCCGATCGTCTTGTCGTAGAGCTCGACGCCCGTGAACTTGGAGCGCTTCCACTCCCCCGCCTTCAGCGAGGCGTTGGCGTCGGGGATGAAGCGTGCGAGGCTCAGCAGGTGGCCGATCGCGAGCTCGGCGGCGCTGACGATGTTCGACGTCGGCGCGTTGACGACCATGACACCGGCTGCGGTCGCGGCCTTGACGTCGACGTTGTCGAGGCCGACGCCGGCGCGGGCGATGACCTTGAGGGTCTTCGTCGCCGCGATCGCCTCCGCATCCATCTTGGTCGCGGAGCGGATGAGCACGGCGTCCGCTCCGTCGAGCGCGGACAGCAGCGCCGCGCGGTCGGTGCCGTCGACGTTGCGCACGTCGAAGTCGGGGCCGAGAGCCTCGACGGTGGCCGGGGACAGTTCTTCTGCGATCAGCACGATCGGCTTTGCCACGGGATGTTCCTCTGCTGGGCCGGCGGGTCTGGCCGGACGCGGTCCGGCCGTAAAAACCCTAGTGCAGGCGGAGCAGAGGCTCGGCGGCATCCGTTCGCCCGACGTAACACGAGGTGGGGTCGACCGCGCCGACGGGCGTGCTGCGCACCGTTACTATCGCGACGGGCTGATCGCCCGGACTCGACGACGAGGATGCGGGCTGCGCCCGCGGGAGGAGGAGGACGCATGCTCAAGGGCATCGATCCGTTGCTCGGAGGCGCGCTGCTGCACCTGCTCGACGACATGGGACACGGCGACCAGTTGCTGGTCGTGGACCGCAACTTCCCGGCCGTGGCGACCGGCAAGCCGGTCGTGCGTCTGGGAGAGGCGACGATGTCGCGCGCGATCGGCGCGATCCTCAGCGTCTTCCCGCTCGACGTGTTCCTCGAGACACCGCTCGAGCGCATGGAGGTGGACGGCGATCCCGCGCGGACGACGGCCGAGCAGGACGCCGTGCTCGAGCTCGCGCGGGCCTCTCATCCGAAACCTCTCGAGTGGGGCGTGATCCCCCGCCTCAACTTCTACGAGCGCGCGAAGGGCGCCTTCGCCGTCGTGCACGTGCTCGATCCGGCGCCCTGGGGCTGTTTCGTGCTGCACAAGGGCGTCGTGTTCCCGGATGACGCCGAGGCGCCCTGACCTCTGAGTCAGACCCGGCGCGAGGCGCCGCCGACCTAGGCGGCGGCCGCCTCGGCCAGGATCTGCGCGAACGCGGCCGGATCGTGCGCGAAGCGACCGAGGAAGAGCCCGTCGACTTCGTCGCCGAGCCTTCCGAACAGGCCCGGCTTCGCGCTGCCGCCGTAGATCACGGAGCTGCCCGCGAAGGCCGGTCGGGCGGCGACGTGCTCCTTGAGCCGGGCGCACACGGCGCGGATGTGGTCGGTGCCCGCCGGTTCCGCTGCCCCGATCGCCCAGACGGG
Source organism: Desertivibrio insolitus (assembly GCF_017355965.1). Taxonomy (GTDB): domain Bacteria; phylum Actinomycetota; class Actinomycetes; order Actinomycetales; family Microbacteriaceae; genus JAFIQW01. The sequence goes on along the minus strand of NZ_JAFIQW010000002.1, from coordinate 483,050 downwards.
CTCGTAGGCGACGACGATCCGGCCGCCGTGGCCGCTCTGCTCGGCGGTCCGCACCGCGCTGTCGAACTGCGCGATCGTCTCGCGCGCCGCTTCCTCGGGATCGCCGTCCTGCAGCTCGCCGAGGCACAGCACGGGGGCGAGGCCGTTGCGCAGGGCGGCATCCGTCTTGCGGGCGACGACCTCGTCGGTCTCGCCGAAGAGGCGGCGCCGCTCCGCGTGCCCAACCTCGACGAGTCGCGTGCCGATCTCGGCGAGTTCGGCACCGCTGACCTCGCCGGTGAACGCTCCTGCGTCGTCGGTCGCGAGGTCCTGCGCCGCCAGAGCCACGCCGGAGCCGGCGAGCACGTCGCGCGCGGGCACGAGCGCGGGGAAGGTGGGGGCGACGAACACCTCGACGGTGCCGTCGCCGACGGCCGGGGTGGAGCGCGCGGCCGCGGCGACCGCGGCGCACCACTCCAGCGTCCTGGCGTGGCTGAAGTACATCTTCAGGCTCACGCCGACGATGCGGCTGGACGTGCTCAGCGCGTGATCCCACCTTCGAGCTTGAGCATGCGGCCGATCACGTAGTCGAGCTGGTCGTCGGAGAAGATCTTCTTCCAGTCGTCACGCACGATCGACTCGCGTCCGTAGTCCATCGCGATGTGGCACGCGTCGGAGAACGGGTTGGAACCGCGCAGACCGTTGGTGAGTGCGATCCAGGTGTGGCCGTAGAGCATCGCGCGAGCGGCCTCGTAGGGAACGCCCACGCCGTTGACGGTCTCGTCGAGCGCCTCCTTGAGGAACTCACCGACCATGCACGCGATCGTCTCGACGAGCGTCGGCTCGAGCACGGCGAGCTGCTTCACGGTGACCCAGTGCACCTTGATCACGGGCGAGTACATCGTGGCGATGACGGTCTCGGCGATCGCCCGGACCTCGTCGTCGCCCTCCTCGAGGGCGGCGACGACCTCCTGGGGCGCGGCGATGCCGCCGAAGGTGTCGGCCCACTCCTCGGGGGTGGTGCGCTCGAGGAACACGGAGGGGTGGCAGGGGTGCGCCACGGCGTAGTGGATGTCGTCGCGTCGTGCCAGCAGCCCGGCGTAGGCCGCGGCGGGGTCGAGGGTCAGCACGATCGACCCGGTCTTCATGTCGGGCACGACCGTCTCGGAGACGGCGCCGAGCACGACATCCGGCACGGCGAGGATCACGACGTCGGCGTCCTTGATCGCGTCGGCCGTCTCGGTGATCTCACGCCCAGCCTCGCGCACGCGCTCCTGGCCCGCGGGCGAGGCCTCGCTGTAGAACACGGTGTGATCGGTCTTCGCGAGGTTGTTGGACACGCGCATGCCCATCTTCCCGCCGGCGCCGATCACGGCGATCGTGAGGGTTCCCGTCGACACGAGGTCAGTCATTGTTCTTGCTCCTTAGGTATTCGAGTGTTGCGGTGGTCCACTCGCGCTCGAGGCGAGCGGTGGTCTCGTAGTCGTCGGTCCACGGAAGCCAGTGCTCGACGACCTGGCTCAGCCCGCGCGCCTTGGCGTCCGTCCTGTCCAGCAGGCGGTCGTAGTCGAGCAGGCCCGTGCCCATCTCCGTCCCGGCGAGGGTGAATCCCACCCAGCCGCCGCGACGCGAGAAGGCGAAGTCCTTGCTGTGGATGTTGACGGTCAAGGGGCCGGCACGATCGATGACGTCGTTCGGGTGCTCGAGCCCCGCGACGCCGTTCGCCGGATCGAGACAGATCCCCAGGTGCTCGCTGCCCACCCGTTCGACGAGCGCGACGAGGTCGGCCGAGGGGATCTGCTCGTACGTCTCGAGCGCGAGGGTCACCCCGCGCTGCGAGTAGGCGGGCAGGATCTCCTCGCGCAGCAGACGCTCGGCCTCGTCGAGGGACGGCCGGAAGTCGGGCGAGAACACCATGCTGCGCACGAGGGTCACGCCGAGCGGCTCGGCCAGCTCCAGGTAGCGCAGCAGGTGATCCGGCCGCAGGCCCTTGGTGCCGAGCTCGAGCACGATGCCGAGTTCGTCGGCGACGGTCTTCAACTGCTCGAGCTCAGGCCGGGTGCGCCCCTCGATCTGCGGGTAGTCGCAGATCTGGAAGACCTCCGCGCCCTCCTCCGCCGTGTCGCGGAGCATCGCCTCGAGCGTCATCGGCTCGGGGGCCCGCTCCGACCATCGCCAGAAGTAGGCGTAGGTGCTCGTGCCGATCACGTCGTCAGACGCCCTCGTACGCGCAGATCTCCTGCACCTTGTCGTTCGAGGCGCTCGACTTGTCGAAGGTGTACGTCAGCCACTCCTTGGCGAGGCGACGCGCCAGCTCGAGCCCGACGACCCGCTGCCCCATGCACAGCACCTGCGCGTCGTTCGACAGGATCGACCGCTCCACCGAGAAGCTGTCGTGAGCGGTGACGGCGCGGATGCCCTTGACCTTGTTCGCCGCGATCGCGACGCCGAGCCCGGTGCCGCAGATGAGGATGGCGCGATCGGCCTCGCCGCGGGCGACGATCTCCGCCGCGGCGGTCGCCACCGCCGGGTAGTTGGTGTGGCTGTCGGCGTCGACACCGACGTCGACCACGGAGACGACGGCCCCGTTGGCCTCGAGGTCGGCCTTGATTCGTTCCTTGTACTCGTAGCCCGCGTCGTCGCTTCCGACGACGAGGCGCAGTCCCTCAGCCATGGTTCTCCTTCAGTTCGAGGTCTCGAGGACGCCGGCGATCGCCAGCGTGATCAGTGCGAGCGAGTGGGCGCCGGCATCCGGCGTTCCGAGGCTCTTCTCCGCGTGCGGGCGTGCACGCCCACGCTTGGGCAGCAGGTCGGCGGTGGCCGCGGCCGCGACCTTCGCCTGCTCGGCGGCGTCACGCCATGCCGCACGCAGGCCCTTGCCGGACTGCACTCCCGCGGCCAGTGCGTCGGCGAAGGGCTGCAGGACGTCGACCATCGTCTTGTCGCCCAGCTCGGCCTTACCGACGTCGACGACGGCGCGAGCTCCGGAGGTGACACCGGCGGCGACGGAGGCCGCATCCGGGGCGGAGTCGTCGCCGAGCTCGTCGCCGACGCTTCGCAGGATGAGGCCCCAGAGCGCCCCGGAGGTGCCGCCGGCGCGGTCCGCCCATGCGTCGCCCGCCTTGAGCAGCACGGTGCCGGCACCGGCACCCCGTGACGCTGCAGCGACGGCCGCGTCGACGGCCGCGGCGCTGCCGCGCTGCATCCCGATGCCGTGGTCGCCGTCGCCCGCGACGGCGTCGATCCGGCCGAGTTCTTCGACGTTCTCGTCGATGGTTCCGCTGAGCGCCCGGAGGACGTCGACCACCAGGGCCGCCGCGGCCCGCGACTGCTCGGAGGCCTCGGGCACCGTCTCGTCGGCTGCGGCCTCGGCGCGCGACTCGCTCTCGTCCATGACCTCGACGGCACCCACCGAGCCCTTGCGGTAGGCGGGGGAATCGGCGGGGGCGGCCCAGAGCCGCTCGAGCTCGTCGTCGAGCCAGAACAGGGTGAGCGAAGCGCCCGCCATGTCGAAGCTCGTCACGAGCTCGCCGACCTCGGGCTCGACGACCGTGAGACCCGCCTGCTCGAGCAGCTGCGCGACCCGGCGGTAGACGACGAAGAGCTCCTCGTACTTGACCGAGCCGAGTCCGTTGAGGATTACGGCGACGCGGCTGCCCTCGACCCGGTCGACCGCGGGCGGGACCTCGCCGAGGAGCTTGGCGACGAACAGCTCGGCGAGCTCGTCGGCCGTGGGGACGTCCGTCTCGCTGATGCCCGGCTCGCCGTGGATACCCATGCCGACCGCCATGCGGCCCTCCGGCACGTCGAACAGATCGTGGTCGGCGCCCGGCAGCCGGCATCCGGAGAACGCCACCCCGAACGAACGGGTGCGGTCGTTCGCCTTGGCGGCGATGCGGACGACCTCGTCGAAGTCCGCTCCCGCCTCGGCTGCCGCCCCTGCCACCTTGAAGACGCACAGGTCGCCCGCGATGCCGCGGCGCTTCTCGATCTCGTCGATCCCCGCACTCGAGATGTCGTCGGTGACGACGACGGTGGCGGTGCGGACGCCTTCGGCGCTCAGCCGCTCCTGCGCCTGACCGAACTGGAGCACGTCACCGGCGTAGTTGCCGTAGGTGAGGAGCACTCCCCCGCCGCGCTCGGCCGCGCTTGCGACGGAGTAGACCTGCTGCGAGCTCGGCGAGGCGAAGAGGTTGCCCATCGCCGCTCCCGACGCCAGTCCGGGGCCGACCAGGCCGCCGAACGCGGGATAGTGACCGGAGCCGCCGCCGACGACGACGGCGACCTGGTTCTCGGCGGTGCGGGTGCTTCGGACGACGCCGCCCTGCACCCGCCTCACATAGGCGCGGTTGGCGGCGACGAAGCCATCGATCATCTCGTCGGCGAACGCCGAGGGGTCGTTGTACAGGCGGGTCATCTTCGGTCTCCTGTCACTGGATGGGTGGATGCCGCGGCGGTGGAATGTGCCACCGCCGCGGCAGGGTCGTCAGGCCGCGGGGACCGTCTCGGCCTGAGGCGTGTCGGCGGAGGTGTTCACGCGACCCTTGGCAGCGAGGAGCGCCATGAGGATCGCCGAGAGGCCCATGAAGCCGCCGACGATGATCATCGGGACGACGTACTGGGGCTCGCCGTTCACCGCGGTGGCGTCGGCGACCGCTCCCGAGATGTACGGCGCCGAGAACCCGGCGAGGTTGCCGATCGTGTTGATCAGCGCGACCCCCGCCGCGGCCGCCGCGCCGGTGAGGAACTGGGTCGGCAGGGTCCAGAAGTTCGGCAGGGCCGAGAAGATCGCCATCGCGGTCAGCGCGACGAGCGCGATCGTGAGCGCGGGCGAGTTCGCGAAGAGCGCGAGCGGGATGGTCACGGCGCCGACCACGGCGGGGATGACGATGTGCCACGTCCGCAGCCCCCGGCGCGACACGTCACGCGACCAGAGCCACAGGGCGATGGCGGCGGGAACGTACGGCACGGCGGTGATGAGACCGCGCTGGATGATGTCGAACTCGGTGCCGAAGGTCTCCTGGAACCCGCCGATGATCGTCGGGAGGAAGAAGGCGAGGGCGTAGAGGCCGTAGATGAAGCCGAAGTAGATGAACGACAGCATCCAGACCCGGCCGCTTCCGAACGCTTGGCGGAGGCCGCTGTGTCCCTTGGTGTTCTGCGACTCGGTTCGCGCACGCTCGACCTCGAGCTCCCCGACGAGCCAGGCGCGCTCCTCCTCGGTCAGCCACTTGGCGTCCTTCGGGCTGTCCTTGAGGTAGAACCAGGCGATGATGCCCACCACGATGGCCGGGATCGCGACCCCGAAGAACATGAAGCGCCAGCCGGCGAGCCCGAAGACGCCGTCCTGCTGGATCAGCCAGCTCGCGAGCGGGGCGCCGATCACGGTGGTCAGGGGCTGCGCCAGGTAGAAGAGCGCGAGGATCTTGCTGCGGTGACGCGCGGGCACCCAGAGGCTGAGGAAGAGGATCGCCCCCGGGAAGAAGCCGGCCTCGGCGACACCGAGCAGGAAGCGGAGGATCGCGAGCTGCTCGAAGTTCTGCACCCAGGTGAACAGCAGCGCGACGACGCCCCAGGTCACCATGATCCGGGCGAGCCAGCGACGAGCACCGAAGCGGTGCAGGGCGAGGTTGCTCGGGACCTCGAGCAGGATGTAGCCGATGAAGAAGACGCCCGACGCGAACCCGAACTGAGCGGCCGAGAGCGCGAGGTCCTCGTTCATCCCGTTCGGCGAGGCGAATCCGATCGCGGTGCGGTCGAGGTAGTTGATGAAGAACATCAGCGCCACGAACGGCACCAGACGGATCGAGATCTTCTTGATGGCGGATCTCTCGATCCCGCTCACGCTCCTTCGAGCGTTTTCCAGGTCCACGTTGACTCCTTCAGGCCTGTACGTCGTTGTGCAGCCGCTGTCGCGGCGCGACCAGTATCGAACCGTGCACCCTCAGAGTCAAACCGGTTGACCAATAGGCGTGTCTCGCCTCCCGCTGTTAGCGTTACCGCTGTGCCCGCCTTCGCCGACGACGTCTCTCACATCGAAGATGTGATCGGCTCGGTGCCCGTCGGCTCCGCGGTGGCCCTCGTCACGAAACGCCTTCTCGACGTGTTCACGAGCGGCCAGATCGAGCCGGGCTCGCGGCTCCCGCCGGAGCGGAACCTCGCCGCGACGCTCGGCATCGGCCGGTCGGCTGTGCGCGAGGCGCTCGCGGCGCTCGAGATCCTCGGCATCGTCGAGGTGCGACCGGGATCCGGCACGTACCTGCGCGGGTCGGCGAGCGAACTGCTCCCCGAGACCCTCAGCTGGGGCCTCATGCTGAACGCCTCACGCACACGCGAGCTCATCGAACTGCGCGGCGACCTCGAGATCGTGGCCGCGCGCCGCGCTGCGGAGCGCGCCACCGACGCCGATCTCGCTGCCCTCGAGAAGCACGTGGAGACGATGCGCGCGAGCACGAGCAACCGGTCGCGCTTCGTCGAAGCCGACCTGAAGTTCCATCTCCAGATCGCCAGGGCGGCGAACAACAAGGTTCTGCTCGACCTGCTCCAGAGCCTGCGGGCGATGCTGCGGATCTGGGTCGACCGTGCCCTGCGGGAGCCGGAGGAGTACCGCGCCGCTCTCGAGGAACACGCGCACGTACTGGATGCCATCCGCTCGAGGGATCCCGAGGCGGCCGCTACCGCCATGTCGGCGCACATGACGACGGCCGGCCAGCGCCTCGAACACAGCTTGAACCCTCCGGCCGCCCCCTCCTGACCCGCGCGGTGGTGTCGCTAAGTCGCGGTTCTACCGGTCAACCGGTTTGTGCTTGAATCGGAGCCTCACGGCTTTCGAAGGAGACTGACCCGATGACCCAGCCCCGCCTCCACGGCAAGACCACCCTTGTGACCGGCGCGGGAAGCGGCATCGGCCGCGCGGTCGCCGAGCGCTTCGTGCGGGAGGGTGCCCGCGTCGTCTTCACCGACCGCGACGAGAGCGCCGCCGAGGCCGCGGCGCGCGAAGCCGACGGAGTCGGCGAGGCCCTCGCCCTGCGGATGGACATCGCGGACGAGTCGAGCGTCGAGGGCGCCTTCGCGGCTCTCGCCGAGCGCAACTGGTTCCCCGACGTCGTGGTGGCGAACGCAGGAGTACAACTGTTCGGCCAGGACGCGCGCGTCGCCGACCTCGACCTCGAGGCCTGGCGCAAGACCGTCGACATCAACCTCACCGGCACGTTCCTCACCGTCAAGCACGGGGTGCGGGCGATGCTCGGCCGCGGTGGCTCGATCATCCTCACCGGCAGCCCGACGGGTCTGAACGGCGAGGGGCAGGACTTCACGGCGTACAGCACGACCAAGGCCGGGATCCACGGTCTGGGGCGCACCGTCGCGGCCGCCTACGCGCACGAGGGCATCCGGGTCAACACCGTCGTGCCCGGCTACACCGAGACGACCCTGGTGACCGCCATCTCCGAGGACCCGGAGTCACGGGCGGCGATCATCTCCCGCATCCCGCGGGGGCGGGCCGGGCGCCCTGACGACGTCGAGGGCATCATGGTCTACCTCGCCAGCGACGAATCCGATTTCGCCACCGGCGCGCTATTCCGCGTCGACGGCGGAATGACGACGCTCTGACGCGCATGATCACCTCACCTGCCGGCGTTCCCCGCGACCTGCTCCTGCCCGCCGAGCGACAGGAGACGACGTACCGCAGCGGCCCCTGGTCGCTGACGGTGCGTCGGGGAGAACTCGACGACATCGTCTTCGACGGGGCCGTGGGCCTCCGCAGCATCCGCTTCGTCGTACGCGACCGGGACTGGGGAACCGTGCCGAGCGGGCTCCGCAGCCTCGAGGTCACCGAGGACGGCCTGATGGTGAAGGGTGAGGCCGCCCGGTCCGACGTCGTGGTGCCCTGGGAGCTGCGGGTGCGCGCCGACGAGGAGCGCCTCACCGTCGATCTGGCCGCCACTTCGACCACCGCCTTCCTGCGGAACCGCATCGGCCTGATCGTGCTGCATCCCGCCGATCTGGCGGGACGGGAGCTCGTCGTCGGTCATTCCGACGGATCCACCGAGACCACGCAGTTCCCGACCACGGTGGCGCCGCACCAGCCCGCCCGCGACATCGCATCGCTCGGGTGGCAGCGGGACGGCGTCGATTTCAGGGTCCAGTTCGGCGGCGACGTCTTCGAGATGGAGGACCAGCGGAACTGGACGGATGCGTCCTTCAAGACGTACTCCACACCGCTCTCGCTGCCGTTCCCCGTCGAACTTCAGTCCGGCGAATCGGTGCAGCAGTCGATCGCGGTGCAGGCGTCACGGGTTGCCCCACGTGCCGCGGCCGGCGCGGATGACCCGCGGGTCCTTCGGGTATCCGGGGTGACTCCCGGACGGATGCCGGAGATCGCCCGATCCGCGACGAGCGCGCCGGACACCTCCGCCCTCTCGACGGAATTTCGCGGAACCGTTCTCGTCGAGCTCGATCTCAGACTCCCCGGGTGGCGGGCGATGCTCGAACGAGCCTGCGGAACCGGCGCGACCGCGATCGACCTGCGCCTCGTCGCGGACGACGTCGCGGGGCTCCGCACCGTGCTCGATGCCCTCCCGGCCGAGGAGTCGCTGCCGCTCGCCCGGGTCGCCGTCTTCGATTCCCGCACCCACGCCACCGACGCCGCGCTGCTTCCCCTGATCTCGGAGGAGTTGCGCAACCGGGGTCGGCGGGCCGAGGTCGTCGCCGGAACCCGCGCGCACTTCACGGAGCTGAACCGGCACCACGGCAAGCTGAGCGACTGGCCCGGGGCGCTCACCTTCAGCATCACCCCATTCATGCACGACATCAGCGGCCACCAGCTCATCGAGTCCCTTCCCGTGCAACGGGTGGTCGTCGAGTCGGCCGGGGTCATCGCCGACGGACGCCGGATGCACATCGGTCCGATCACCCTCGGTGCCCGATTCAACGCGGTCGCGACGAGCGCATTCGAGGCGACGGGCGACGAGACCATGCGGCACGGGTACGGCCCCGAATTCGTGGCGGGGGCCACCGACCCGAGGCAGCACGCGCCGTCGTTCGGCGCCTGGGTCGTGGGCAGCCTCGCCGCCCTCGCCGCCGGCGACGTCGCGTCCCTGACGTACTTCGAGACCAGCGGCCCCCGAGGCACCGTGACCGAGGGCGGCGGAAGGACCCCCGCGGACCTGATCCTGCAATGGGCGGCGGAGCTCAGCGGAGCGCCTCTGCTCGAGGTCTCGGCGCCCGGCCTGCACGCGGTCGGAGTCCGGCAGAACGCCGAGGACGTGATCCTGCTCGGCAATCTCGCCGCGGAGCCGGTCTCCGTCGACCTGCAAGGGCACGCGGAGGTCGTGTTCGCGGACGGGGCCGATGCCTCGGCCGGCCGTCGGATCGAGCTGGCGCCGGGCGCAGCCGCGCGGGTGTCACTCCCCCACGCCTGACCCTTCCCACACGGGTGAGGCCCTTCATCGTCCGCGGACGATGAAGGGCCTCACTGCTGAGCGCGGAGTCGGGAGGGTCCCCGGCCGCGGTTGCGGTGAGGAGGATCGCTCCCCCTCACCGCCTTCGCTCACTCGATCGCGAACAGGGTGTACGAGTCCGCGTTCTCGGCGTTGATGACGACGCAGTCGATCGACTGCTTCTCGTCCGCGCCGGTCTCGCCGGTGCGGATGAAGCTGTCCGCCTGCTGCACCGCGAGTTCGGCGATGAGCACCGCGGGCTGGAGACCGGTGGCGATCAGCTTGCCCTCCTTGATCGCCTCGACGGCGTCGGGGCTGCCGTCGAATCCGGCGATCACGATCTTGCCGGTCAACCCCGCGGCCTCGACGGCAGCCACGGCACCGAGAGCCATGGTGTCGTTGCCCGCGATGATCCCCTGGATGTCGGGGTCGCGCTGGAGCAGCGTCTCGATCTTGGTGAAGCCTTCGTCCTGGCTCCAGTTGGCGGTCTCCTTGGCGACCTGCACGAGGTCGGGGTACTGGGAGATCACGCTGGCGAACGCCTCGGAGCGCACGCCGGCGTTGGTGTCGGACTCCTTGCCGGTCAGCTCGATGTACTTCCCGCCGTCGGGCAGGGCGGCGACGAACTCCTCGGCGACCGCTGCAGCGCCCTGAGCGTTGTTGGCGACGATCTGGGCCTTCGCGATCCCGGTCTCGTTGATCTCACGGTCGATGAGGAAGACCGGCACACCGGCATCGGTCGCCTTCTGAACGGGCCCGATGGAGGCGTCCGCCCCGGCGTTGTCGAGGATGATCGCCTTCGCGCCATTGTTGATGGCGGCGTCGATGAGTTCGCTCTGCTTGTTCGGGTCGTCGTCGTGCGACGCGACCGAGGTCTCGTACCCGAGTTCCTCGGCCTCCGCCTGGGCGGCGTCCGCTTCGGCCTTGAAGAACGGGTTCTCCAGCGGCGGCGTGATGATGGCGATCAGACCGCCTGCTTCGCCCCCTCCTCCCCCGGAAGAGGATCCCCCGGACCCGGCATCCGCCGAGCAGCCGACCAGAGCGAATGCCGTCAGCGTGGCCGCAGCAGCAGCGATGATCCTGCGTCGCATGTGTTCCTACCTTTCGAGTGGTTGTGTTCTCTTGGTGCCCGCCGGCCGTGCAGCCGACGGGTACTCCGCTCAGGCGCCGGTGGGGGCCTGGCGCGAAGACTGTTTGTCCGCAGCCGCGAGTGCGGCGTTCTTCGAACGCGTGATGCGCTGCTGCGCCTGGTCGAGCATGACGGCGAGGATGATCACCGCGCCCTTGATCGTGATCTGCCAGAACGTCGACACCCCCAGGAGCACGAGACCGTCGCTGAGGAAGCCGATCACGAAGGCGCCGATCAGCACTCCGCGGACGTTGCCACGTCCCCCCGTCAGTGCGGCACCGCCGATCACGACTGCGGCGATCGCGTTGAGCTCGAAGGTCTCGCCGAGTTGGGGGGCCGCGCTCGTCAGCTCGGAGGAGATGATGAGGCCGGTCACCGCGGCGCAGAAACCACTGATCATGTAGACGCGGAGCTTGACCTTCCGCACCGGCACCCCGGAGAGTTCCGCGGCCCGCTCGTTGCCGCCCGTCGCGTAGACCCATCGTCCGAAGGGCGTCCTGCGCAGGATGAAGAACGCGGCGAGCGCGAAGACGACCATGATCCAGATCGCCGTCGGGATGCCGAGGATGCGTCCACCGCCGATCAGCAGGAAGCCCTGGTTCCCCAGCTCCTCGCTGCCCGCCAGCCTGGGATACGTCGTGCCGTTCGAGATGAGCAGCGCGGCTCCGCGTGCCACGTACAGCATCCCCAGGGTCGCGATGAACGGGGCGACGTTGAACCGGGTCACGAGCACGCCGTTGATGAAACCGACCAGTGTGCCGACCGCCAGCGAAGCCGCGACGACCACCCACACCGGCGGGTAGACGACGACATCGAACAGGGTGAGCTGCCAACCCTGCAGCAGGGTTCCGGCGACGACGCCCGAGAGCCCGACCGTCGACCCGACCGAGAGGTCGATGCCGCCCTTCAGGATGACGAAGAGCATCCCGAGCGCGAGGATGGCGTTGTACGCCACGTGCTTCGTCATCGTGATCAGGTTGTTGACCGTCAGGAACGAGTCCGACAGCAGCGCGAAGATGATGATCAGGACGATCAGCGCGATGAAGGCTCGCCCTTCGAGCAGCAGCGACCAGATGTCGACGTTCTTGCGCCCGTTCGGCCCGCCGGGGAGCGGGGTCTTGGCTGCTCGTGATTCTTCGATCCTGATCGCGTTCATGCTGTGGTGCTCCCGATGGTGTCGTCGTCGGTCGTCTCGCCCGAGGCGACCATGAGGTCTTCACGTGTGGTGGTGCGGGGATCGAACTCGCGCACGATGCGGCCCTTGGACATGACCACGACGCGGTTCGATACGCCCAGGGCCTCGCCGACCTCGGAGGTGGCGAAGAGCACGGCGAGGCCGCGGCGGGCCTCCCGCGCCATGAGGGCGAAGATCTCGGCCTTCGCTCCGACGTCGATGCCCCTGGACGGTTCGTCGAGGAGGATCACGTCGGGCTCGGTCATGAGCACCTTGCCGATGACGACCTTCTGTTGATTGCCGCCCGACAGCGACGTGATCGAGGCCCCCGGCCCGGCCGTTTTCACCCGGACATCCGCGATGCCCTTGGCGATCCCCTCGTTCTCGCCGCGGCGACGGATCCACGCCCCCTTCACGAAGCTCAGCAGGCTCGCCAGCGAGCTGTTCTCGCCTACCGACATCGTCTGCACGAGTCCGTCCCGTTGACGGTCCTCCGGCACCAGCGCGAGCCCCAGTTGGATCCGCTCGCCGATCGACTCCCCGCGCAGCTCGCGGCCGTTGACGACGACTGTGCCCTTCTGAATGGGTACGCGGCCGGCGAGCGCCTCGAGCAGCTCCGTCCGCCCGGCGCCCATCAACCCGTAGAGGCACACCACCTCGCCCTTGCGTACGTCGAGGCTCAGCTCCTCCACCGCCAGACGCGACGGGTTGGCCGGATCGGCCACGGTGACCGATCGCAGTGAGAGCGCCACCTCTCCGAACTCGTCGAGCAGGTCGGGGGCGAGGTCGTCGGCCGAGCGACCGACCATGTTGGAGATGACCCAGTTGATGTCGATCTCGCCGCGGTCTCCCTTCGCCACCAACTCGCCGTCGCGGAAGACGACCGCGTGATCGGCGATCTCCAGCGCCTCCTCGAGGTGATGGGAGATGTAGACGATCGCGACGCCGTTGGCCGTCAGTTCCCGGATCAGCGAGAAAAGCACCTCGACCTCGCTGCCCGAGAGCGCGCTGGTGGGCTCGTCCATGATCAGCACCCGGGCCTCGCCCGCGAGGGCGCGGGCGATCTCGACGACCTGCTGCTGGCCCAGACGCAGGTCGGCCACCAGGGTGCGTGGGTCCAGGTCCTCCTCGAGCCTCGCCATGAGCTCACGCGCCTTGGCGTTCTCCGCGCGCTCGTCGACCACGATCCCGCGGACGAGTTCACGCCCCATGTAGATGTTGTCTCGGACGCTGAGGTTGGGGCAGAGGCTCAACTCCTGGTGGATGATCGCGATGCCCCGGCGCGCGGCATCCACGGTGTCCTGCAGACGGATCTCCTCGCCGTCGAGCTCCAGCACCCCGTCCGTCGGGGTCTCCACCCCGGAGAGAATCTTCATCAGCGTCGACTTGCCCGCCCCGTTCTCACCGAAGAGAACCGTCACCGTGCCGCTGCGGATCTCGAAGTCGACGCCCTTGAGGGCGCGAGTGGGACCGTAGGTCTTCGTGATGCCCCGCGCGCGCATCACGACCCGGTTCGCGAGGGCGTGGGACGTCACTGCTGCACCTCGAAGACCACCGGAACGACCGACACGAGTTCGGGGTTCACCCTGGTGAAGGCGCCCACAACGCGGATCGTGGCGCCGGGCAGCGTGGCCGGGTCCACGTCGGCCAGGACGCTCTCGCGCACGGAGTTGTTCAGCTCGGTGGCGACCTCCTGGAATTCCAGCTGGTTCGTGAACTCGTTGAAGGAGATCGTGCCCGTGACGTCGCGGAGCGCCGTGCCGTTGATGGCCGGCCCGATCTGCACCTGAGTCGTGATCTCCGCGGGGACCCCCTCGACCGTCACGGGAAGGATGGAGCCCGCCGACTCGCCGGCGACCGCCGTGAACTCGACCGGGAAGCTGTAGGCGCTACCCGAGCCGGGCGTGTTGCCGAATTCCGCCTCGTCCGCGCCTTCGGCCAGCGACGTCAACAGGGTCGCGAGATCGACCGCGTCCGCTTCGATCTGGGGCGCGATCTCGGAGGCGAATCGTTCATCCGCGTACGTCGCCGCGTCGAACCGCTCACCGCTCGCCGCCGCTTCCGCCTCTTGGAGGCTGACGAACTTCGTGCTCGTCACGGCCGAGACGGCGAGGACGGCGAGGACCGCGCTCCAGATCATCCAGGGCCGGACGCGTGAGCGTGGGCGGGTTGGTCGAGCCATCGGTGCTGCTCCTTCGCAGATGGGTGGTGGGGGCGACTAACGACGTGACGACGTGCCGGCAGCGAGCGGCACGGGCCGCCCGTCGATCGACGCGGCAGAAGCACGCCGGCCACGACTCGGGCCTGCAGCCCGCTGCGAGAGACGAGGGCAGGGGGTGCCGGCGGCGGGGACACGGGGGTGAGGCATCGATTCTCCTTCGAATCACGACTCCCGGCGGCCCTAATCAAGCAACCGGTTGACCGATTCGAAGCGTAGTGGACGTGGTGCGCCTTGCGTCAAGCCCTGAGCGGCGACACGCCGTGCGACGCTCTGCGGCCCCGCCCAGCCTGAGCGGTGGCAGGTAGCGACGCCGCCGGCGGCCCCGCCCTTCCGCCCGCGGCGGCGCACCGCCGAGAGCGTCCCTAGAGTCCGCCGGCCCGCACGTAGGCGGTGAGCGACAGCGTGACGACGGCGACGACCGCGAGACCCGCGAGCAGCAGCAGCGCCCGCTGCCAGAGCGGACGGCGTCGGCCGAGCATCGCCGCGACCACGAACACGAGCACGGGGGCGAGCACGTTCATCGTGAGCGCGCTCCACGGGATAGCGGTCGAGATGCCGAGCGCCTCGAGCACGGCGGGGTCGGCGGTCTCGAGGTCGAGATCGAGGGTCGAGGAGAGGAACTCCCGCGCGGCGTCGATCTCGGCGGTGCGCTGCTGCACCGTCAGCACCATGTTCGCGATCGCCTCGTAGAGGTCCCAGGCGTAGAGCAGCCCGAAGCCGACGAGCACGGCCAGCACGGCGGGGGCGACGGAGAGGCGGCGGGCGCTCACGAGAGCCCTCCCAGCACGAACGGCCACGGCACGAGCAGCACCGCTCCGCCGATCAGCCAGGCGAAGCGGGCGACGCTGCGGCCACGGGTGAGCAGGTACGTCGTGCCGAACCAGAGCGCCGGCGCGAGCACGGCGAGCACGTCGCCGACCGTCGCCATCACCTGCGCGAGCGGATCGGCGAGCGTGAAGGGGTCCTGCACGACCGAGAGCACCCAGCCGACCGTGTACAGCAGGTACGCGCCGGCGAGGATGCCGAGGCCGACGAGTCCCGCGGAGCTCGCGCGCGCGACATCCGCCCGCCCATCCTCGTCGTCGGCCAGGGCTCCGGATGCCTCGCCGCGCGGGCGCACCGGCCGGGCGCCGTCGACATGGCTCGGGTCACCGGCGTCGCCCCAGCTGAGGGCGGCGTCATCGTCGGGGTCGGGCACTAGCGCTCCAGTCGGAGCCGGACGACCTCGACGAGGTGCGGGAACAGCGGGTGCTCGGGCTCGACGCCCGTGATCGTCTGCGCCAGGTCCTCGGGCGTACGTCCGCTGCGGAGCAGCTCCTGCAGCTCGACGCTCTCGGCGTCCTCCGGCACATCGAAGCGGAGGGCGGCGCCGATCGCGTTGAGGAGGTCCCAGGCGGGCAGGCCGCGCTCGGCGAGCTGCGCCGCGGGCGACACGAATCGCTCGTTGCGGCTGAGCTTGCGCAGCGGCCCGCGGCCCACGCGCTCTGTCGTGTCGGGCAGGTGCGGGTTCGAGATGCGGGCGAGCGTCTTCTCGATGTACTTCTGCTGCTCGTCCTCGCCGAAGCCGTGCTTGGCGACGAGGAGGGTCTTCGTCTCCTCGAGCACGGCGCGCACCTCGGCCTGCAGCTCGGGGGTCGCGAGCGCCTCGCGGATGCTCGTCCAGCCCCGGTCGTGCCCGTGGTACGCCGCCGCGGCATGCGCGGTGTTGACGGTGAACAGCTTGCGCTCGATGAACGGGGTCAGGTCGTCGACCCAGGTGACGCCATGGATGTCGGGCTCCGCGCCGCCGAACGGGGTGCGGTCGACGACCCACTCGTGGAACGACTCGATGGTCACGTCGAGCCCGCCGTGCTGCTCGGGCACGATCCGGTCGATCGCGCAGTTGGCGAAGATCGCGTTGTCACCCGAGGTCTGCTTGCGCACCTCGCCGGCGAGGATGTCGGTGCCGCCGATCGCGTTCTCGCACGCGATGACGGTGAGCTTCGGGGCATCCGGGGCTCGCAGCTCGAGCCCCTTGGCGATGACGGGCGCGACGAAGGGCAGGATGCGGGCGCCGACCGCCGTCGTGACGACCTCCGCGGCGGCGATCGCCTCGACCACCGCGGCCTCGTCGTGGCGGCTGTTGATCGCGCGGTAGCCGTCGACGACGTGCGTCTGCGCGCCCTCGCCGACCTCGTGCACCTCGTAGGAGGGCTGCGCCTGCAGCGCCCCGATCAACTCCTCGCTGACGTCAGCGAAGACGACCTCGTATCCGCTCGCGTGCAGGAACTGCGCGACGAACCCCCGCCCGATGTTGCCCGCACCGAAGTGCACCGCCGTCTTGGTCACCCTTCGATCCTATTGAGCCCGTCGCTCGGGTCGGGCTGGGAGTCCGGGCGGATGCTGCGAGCGCGCGTCACCTGCACGCCCACGGTCGCCGCGGTCACGAGCACGAGAGCCACGAGCTGCAGCGGCCCGAGGGCCTCCCCCAGCACGACGAGCCCGGCGAGGGCGGCGACGGCTGGGCCGAGCGCGGACAGCACGCCGAAGACGCGGGTCTCGAGGCGGCGGAGCGCGGTGAACTCGAAGGAGTACGGCAGCACGCTGGTCGCGAGCGCGACGCCCGCGAACACGAGGAGCAGCGTCGGGTCGGCCGCGACGGACGCCGCGGCATCCGCGGCCCCGAACGGCAGGGAGACCAGCATCGCGACGACCATGGCGACCGCGAGCCCGTCGAGCCCCCTGCCGCGACGGCCGACGCGCGAGCTCAGCACGATGTAGCCGGCCCAGCAGGCGGCGGCCGCGAGGGCGAAGACGACGCCGAGCGGGGCGATCGCTCCCGTGGTGTCGAGGCCGAGCAGCGCGACGCCCGCGAAGGCGAGGAGTGCCCAGCCCGCGTCGAGCCAGCGGCGCACCTGCACGAGGGCGACGGCGAGCGGGCCGACGAACTCGATCGTGACGGCGACGCCGATCGGGATCTGCTCGATCGCGAGGTAGATGAGCAGGTTCATCCCGCCGAGCGCGACGCCGAGCGCCGCCACCCCGGCCCAGGTGCGGCGGTCCCAGTCGCGCACGCGCGGGCGCACGACGAGCACGAGGATGACGGCGGCGAGCACGAGCCGGAGCGTCGCGGCGCCGGTGGGCGACGTGTCGCCGAAGAAGGAGCGGCCGGTCGCGTTGCCGAACTGGACGCTGAACACGGCGAGCACGACGAGGAGGGTCGCGGGGACGCGCTCGAGGAGGCGCACGGTGCTCCTTCCGGCGGTGCCGGCTCGTGGTGGGGCGCCGCGGGTGGCCCGAAGCGCGTCGGGGGAAGACGGAGGGGGCGGATGCCTCGTGGCATCCGCCCCCTCGCGGTTCAGCGGGTCTCGATACGCGGGCTGCGCCCGCTACTCGACCGCCGGATGGGTCAGCGCGCGGCGCTGCCCTCGGTGTAGTCGGCGTCCTGCTGCTTCCACGCGAAGAGGGCGCGGAGCTCCTTGCCGGTGGCCTCGATGGGGTGACCCTGGGCCTTCTCGCGGAGCGCGAGGAACTCGGGCGCGCCGGCGTCCTGGTCCTCGATGAAGCGCTTGGCGAAGGCACCGTTCTGGATGTCCGCGAGCACCGCCTGCATGTTCTCCTTGACGCGCGGGTCGATGACGCGCGGGCCGGAGACGTAGTCGCCGTACTCGGCCGTGTCGCTGATCGACCAGCGCTGCTTGGCGATGCCGCCCTCCCACATGAGGTCGACGATGAGCTTGAGCTCGTGCAGCACCTCGAAGTAGGCGATCTGGGGCTGGTAGCCGGCCTCGGTGAGCACCTCGAAGCCGTACTGGACGAGCTGCGACATGCCGCCGCAGAGCACGGCCTGCTCGCCGAAGAGGTCGGTCTCGGTCTCCTCGGTGAAGGTGGTCTTGATGCCGCCGGCACGGAGGCCGCCGATGCCCTTCGAGTACGACCACGCGAGGTCCCAGGCCTGGCCGGAGGCGTCCTTCTCGACGGCGGCGATGACGGGGACGCCACGGCCGGCCTCGTACTCGCGGCGCACGGTGTGGCCGGGGCCCTTGGGGGCGACGAGGATCACGTCGACGCCCTCGGGCGCCTCGATGTAGCCGTAGCGGATGTTGAAACCGTGGCCGAAGACCAGGGCCTTGCCCTCGCCGAGGTTGTCGCGGATGTCGTCGGCGTAGACGTGCCGCTGCACCTGGTCGGGGGCGAGGATGACGATGACGTCGGCCCAGGCCGAGGCCTCGCCCGGCGTCTGCACCGTGAAGCCGGCCTCCTCGGCCTTCAGGCGGGACTTCGAGCCCTCCTTCAGGCCGACCCGCACCTCGACGCCCGAGTCGCGCAGGTTGAGCGCGTGGGCGTGACCCTGCGAGCCGTAGCCGATGACGGCCACCTTCTTGCCCTGGATGATCGACAGGTCCGCGTCGTTGTCGTAGACGATCTCGGCCATTTAGGTTTCCCTTTCTGTTGGTCGTGCCCGGCCGTGCGGCCGGAAGTACTAGTTCTTGCCGACCCGTTCGCTGATGCTCTTGGGGCCGCGGCCGATCGCGAGCAGGCCCGACTGGGCGATCTCGCGGATGCCGTAGGGCTCGATGACCCGGAGGAAGGCCTGCACCTTGCCGGAGTCGCCGGTCACCTCGATGACGAGCGCGTCGGGCGCGACGTCGACGACGCGGGCGCGGAACAGGTTGACCGCCTCGATGATCTGCGACCGGGTGGCGTTGTCGACCCGCACCTTCACGAGCAGGTGCTCGCGCTGCACGGACTGCGAGGGCTCGAGCTCGACGATCTTGATCACGTTGATGAGCTTGTTGAGCTGCTTCGTGACCTGCTCGAGCGGGAGCTCCTCGACGTCGACGACGACCGTGATGCGCGAGAGCCCGGGCACCTCGGTCTTACCGACCGCGAGGGACTCGATGTTGAAGCCGCGGCGGGCGAAGAGCCCGGCGACACGGGTCAGCAGACCCGGCTTGTCTTCGACGAGCAGGGAGAGGACGTGGCTCACGGATTACTCCTCCGCCCACTCGGGGGCGTGGTCGCGGGCGTACTGGACGGACGAGTTGCCGACGCCCTGGGGCACCATCGGCCACACCATCGAGTCGCGGCTGACGACGAAGTCGATGACGACCGGACGGTCGTTCGTCTCCAGCGCGAGCTTGATCGCGGGGTCGACCTCCTCGGGCCGGGTCACGCGGATCCCGAGCGCGCCGTACGCGTCCGCGAGCTTGACGAAGTCGGGGATCATCCGCGTCTCGTGACCGGTCTCGAGGTCGGTGAAGGAGTGCCGGCTCTCGTAGAAGAGCGTCTGCCACTGCCGAACCATGCCCAGCGAGGAGTTGTTGATGACCGCGACCTTGATCGGGATGTCGTTGATCGTGCAGGTCGCGAGTTCCTGGTTGGTCATCTGGAAGCAGCCGTCGCCGTCGATCGCCCACACGGTGCGCTGCGGCTCGGCGACCTTCGCGCCCATCGCGGCGGGGACGGCGTAGCCCATCGTGCCCGCGCCGCCGGAGTTCAGCCACGAGTTGGGGCGCTCGTACTTGATGAACTGCGCCGCCCACATCTGGTGCTGGCCGACCCCGGAGGCGTAGACGCCCTCGGGTCCGGTGAGCTCACCGATGCGCTTGATGATCGCCTGCGGGGCGAGCAGCCCGTCCTCGGGCTCGGTGTAGCCGAGCGGGAAGTTCTCGCGGAGCGTGTTGAGGCGCTTCCACCACGGCCCGATGTCCGACCGGCCGCCGGCGGAGGCCTGGCCGTACGCCGCGATGAGGTCGGTCAGCACCTCCTTCGCGTCGCCCACGATCGGCACGTCCGCGACGCGGATCTTCGAGATCTCGGCCGGGTCGATGTCGACGTGCACGATCTTCGCGTTCGGCGCGAACTCGCTGACCTTGCCGGTCACGCGGTCGTCGAACCGCGCGCCGAGCGAGATGAGCAGGTCGCTCTCCTGGATGCCGAGCACCGCGGGCACCGTGCCGTGCATGCCGGGCATGCCGAGGTGCTGCGGGTGAGAGTCCGGGAACGCGCCGCGGGCCATGAGCGTCGTGACGACGGGGGCCCCGCTGGCCTCGGCGAAGGCGAGCAGCTCGGCGGAGGCGCCGGAGCGGATGATGCCGCCGCCGACGTACAGCACGGGGCGCTCGGCCTCGGCGAGCAGCTGGGCCGCCGCCTGGATCTGCTTGCCGTGCGCCTTGGTGACGGGACGGTAGCCGGGCAGGTCGAGCTTGGTCGGCCAGACGAACGGGGCCCTGCCCTGCTGGGCGTCCTTCGTGATGTCGACGAGCACGGGGCCGGGACGACCGGTCGACGCGACGTGGTACGCCGCGGCGAGGGTCGAGGGCACGTCCTCAGCCCTCGTGACGAGGAAGGAGTGCTTCGTGATCGGCATCGTGATGCCGACGATGTCGACCTCCTGGAACGCGTCGGTGCCCATGAGCGTCGAGAACACCTGGCCGGTGATCACGAGCAGCGGCACGGAGTCCATGTGCGCGTCGGCGATCGCGGTGACGAGGTTCGTCGCACCGGGGCCGCTCGTCGCGATGACGACGCCCACTCCCCCGGACGCGGTCGCGTAGCCCTCGGCCGCGTGGCCGCCGCCCTGCTCGTGCCGGACGAGGATGTGACGGATCGTGGTCGAGGCCATCAGCTCGTCGTAGAACGGGATGATCGCCCCGCCGGGAAGCCCGAAGACGTCCTTGACGCCGAGCTTCTCGAGCGAGCGGAGGATCGCACCGGAGCCGGTGAGGACCTCCGGCTCCGTCGTCGTGGTGCGCGCCGCGGAGCGCGGCGTCACGTCGGTGGCCATCGTTCGTCCTTTGCGTGAGGTGGGGATGGAGGGCGGCTAGCCCGTCACTGCTCCGTGCGCGGCTGAACGCACGAGCTTGGAGTACTTCGCGAGCACGCCGCGGGTGTAGCGGGGAGGCAGAGGCTCCCAGCCGTTTCGGCGGGCCTCCAGCTCGGATTCATCGACCAGTACGTCGAGCGTGCGAGCGGCGATGTCGACGCGGATCGGGTCGCCATCGCGCAGGAAGGCGATGGGACCTGCGTCCACCGCCTCAGGAGCGATGTGGCCGATGCAGAGGCCGGTTGTGCCGCCTGAGAATCGACCGTCCGTCAACAGTAGTACATCCTTGCCGAGCCCTGCGCCCTTGATGGCCGCGGTGATCGCGAGCATCTCGCGCATGCCGGGGCCGCCCTTGGGGCCCTCGTAGCGGATGACCACGACGTCGCCGGGCTTGATCTCGCCGTTGGTGAGCGCGTCCATGGCGCCGCGCTCGCGCTCGAACACCCGCGCGGGGCCCTCGAAGGTCGCGCGGTCGAAGCCGGCGGTCTTCACGACGGCACCCTCGGGGGCGAGCGAGCCGGAGAGGATCGTCAGGCCGCCCGTCTTGTGGATCGGGTTGTCGAGCGTGCGCAGCACCTCGCCGTCGAGCGGGTCGATGTCGAGCTCGGCGAGGTTCTCCGCGAGGGTCTTGCCGGTGACGGTGAGCGCGTCGCCGTGCATGAGGCCCGCGTCGAGCAGCGCCTTCATGAGCACGGGGAGGCCGCCGTGACGGTCGACGTCGTTCATGACGTACTTGCCGAACGGCTTGAGGTCGCCGAGGTGCGGCACCTTGTCGCCGATGCGGTTGAAGTCGTCGAGCGTGAGGTCGACCTCGGCCTCGTGCGCGATCGCGAGCAGGTGGAGCACGACGTTGGTCGAGCCGCCGAGCGCCATCGCGACGGCGACGGCGTTCTCGAACGCCTTCTTCGTGAGGATCTGGCGCGCGGTGATGCCGCGGCGCAGCAGCTCGACGACGGCCTCGCCCGAGCGGTGCGCGTAGTAGTCGCGGCGGCGGTCGGCCGCGGCGGGCGACGCGGACCCGGGCAGCGAGAGGCCGAGGGCCTCGGCGACCGACGCCATCGTGTTCGCGGTGTACATGCCGCCGCAGGCGCCCTCGCCCGGTGCGAACGCGCACTCGATGCGCTTGGCGTCCTCCTCCGACATCCGCCCGGCCTTGACGGCGCCGACGGCCTCGAAGGAGTCGATGATCGTGATGTCCTTCTCGGTGCCGTCGCTGAGCTTGACCCAGCCCGGCGCGATCGACCCGGCGTAGAGGAAGACGCTCGAGAGGTCGAGACGCGCGGCGGCCATGAGCATGCCGGGGATCGACTTGTCGCAGCCGGCGAGCAGCACGCTGCCGTCGAGGCGCTCGGCCTGCATGACGGTCTCGACGCTGTCGGCGATGACCTCGCGGCTGACGAGCGAGAAGTGCATGCCCTCGTGGCCCATCGAGATGCCGTCGGAGACGGAGACGGTGCCGAACTGGAGGGGGTAGCCGCCGCCCGCGTGCACGCCCTCCTTCGCCGCCTGCGCGAGGCGGCTGAGCGAGAGGTTGCAGGGGGTGATCTCGTTCCAGGAGGACGCGATGCCGACCTGGGGCTTGTCCCAGTCGGCGTCCCCCATCCCCACGGCGCGGAGCATGCCGCGGGATGTCGTCGCCTCGATGCCGTCCGTGACGACGCGCGAGCGAGGTTTCCAGTCTGTTTCGGGCATGGCACGAAGTCTAAGCGGCGGCGCGGGCCCGGGCAGACGCGGTGTCACCGCGCGCGGTCGTCGTCCCCCTCGCGGTCGTCGAGAGTGCGGCCGACGGGCTCGCCCGCCTCTTCGCTGCTGACGTGGTCGGCGCGGGCGATGTCGTCCTCGAGTTCGTCGGCGACGAGCAGCTCCGAACGGAAGTCGCCGGTGCGGTAGCCGGCGCGGCCGATCATGTGCGCCGACATCGGTGCCGTGAACAGTTGCAGCACGACGACGGGGATGAGGGTGAGCAGCACCGCCCACTCGCGCAGCGAGAGCGCGATGGCGAGCACGACGCAGATGAGCCCGAGGATCTGCGGTTTCGTGCCCGCGTGCATCCGGCTGAGGGCGTCGGGGAAGCGCACGAGACCGGCGCCCGCCGCGACCGAGAGCAGCGCGGCGACGACGAGGAGAACCCCGGCGGCGACGTCGAGCACGAGGTTCACTCCTCCTCCCCCGTCCGCTCGACCCCGCGGCGCGAGACGTAGCGGGAGACGGCGATCGCGCTGAGCGCGCTCGTGCCGGCGAGCACGAGCATGAGGGGCACGCCGACCGTGGTGCGGTTGAAGACGCAGTACGCGCCGACGGTGAGCACGAGGGTCGTCAGGAGCACGTCGGTGGCGATCATCCGGTCGAGGATGCCGGGACCGCGCACGAGTCGGACCAGCACGAGCAGGGCGGCGAGCGCGAAGAGCGCCACCGCGACCGTGTGCAGCAGCTCGACCATCAGGCCACCCCCTCCCCCTGCAGGCGTTCGACGTCGCGGTTCGACCCGACGGCGCGGATCAGCCGTTCCTCCGTCTTCAGCACGCGGCGCCGCATGTCCTCGAGGTCCTCGGGGCGCTCGGCGCCGAGCACGTGGAGGAAGAGCACCGACCGCTCGCGGTCGACCTCGAGCACGAGCGACCCCGGCACGAGCGACGTGAGCACGGCGGTGAGGGTCACGACGAAGTCGCTGCGGCTGAGCAGCGACACCTCGACGACGGCGCTCGAGCGGATGCCCCGCGGCGAGAGCGCCTTCGCCGAGACCTCCGCGCTCGCGGCCACGAGCTGACCGAGGAACACGAACAGCAGCCGCGTGAAGGCGACGGGGTGGAACCGGCCCGACAGCGCGACGGCCGGCAGGTAGAACACGCGCGTGACGCCGATCGCGAGCAGGATGCCGGTGAGCAGGGTGAGCACGCTGACGCTGCCCCACAGCAGCATCCAGAGCGCGACGAGCACTCCGAGCAGCGGCAGCTGGTGCAGCACGCCGCGGAGGATGGCCCGGCGCTCGCCCTCTTCGCTCATCGCCCGCCTCCCAGCACCGAGTCGGTGTAGTAGCTCGCGCCCTCGAGGTTCTCCCCCGCGCGGTCGGAGATCGCGTAGAGCGGCCCGGCGGCCACGGTGAGCGCGACGCTGAGCACGACCATCGCGGTGGTCGACGCGATCATCAGCGGCGAGCGCTGCCTCGTCTCGGTCATCGTGCCGCCGGTCCAGCGGGCGTCGTCGAAGTCCTCGGTGGGCTCCTCGGGCGTGTGCCGCACCTGGTCGAGCGGTCGCCAGAACGCGAGGTTCCAGGCTCGGGCGAGCGCGTAGAGCGTGAGGAGCGAGACGAGCGCCCCGGCGCCGACGACGACGATCGCGAGCGGGGAGCCCTCCTGCACCGACGCCTCGAACAGTCCGAGCTTGCCGATGAAGCCCGAGAAGGGCGGGATGCCGGCGAGGTTCAGCGCCGGGACGAAGAACAGCACCCCGACGACCGGCGCCGCCTTGAGCAGTCCACCCAGGTGCAGCAGGCTCGTCGATCCCGCCTCGCGCTCGATGAGGCCCGTCGCGAGGAAGAGCGTGGTCTGCACGATGATGTGGTGCACGATGTAGAACGTCGCGGCGGCCGTGCCCTCGGGGGTGCCGAGGCCCACGCCGAGGATCATGTAGCCGATGTGGCTGACCAGCGTGAACGACAGCAGTCGCCGCAGGTCGGTCTGCGCGACGGCGCCGAGGATGCCGACGACGAGCGTCAGCAGCGCGACGACGAGCAGCGCGGGGTTCAGCTCTGGCGTCGGGAAGAGGATCGTCTCGGTGCGGATGATCGCGTAGACGCCGACCTTGGTCAGCAGGCCGGCGAACACCGCCGTGACCGGCGCCGGGGCGGTCGGATAGGAGTCCGGCAGCCAGAAGGACAGCGGGAAGACCGCGGCCTTGATGCCGAACGCGACGAGCAGCATGACGTGGAGCAGGATCTGCACGTCCTGGGGCAGCTCGGCGATCCGCACCGACAGCTCGGCGATCGTGACGGTCCCGGTCGCGGCGTAGAGCATCGTCACGGCGGCGAGGAAGAGCAGCGACGACAGCAGGCTCACGACGATGTACGTGACGCCCGCGCGGATGCGCAGCTCGGTGCCGCCGAGCGTGATGAGCACGTAGCTCGCGACGAGCAGGATCTCGAAGCCGACGTAGAGGTTGAACAGGTCGCCGGCGAGGAAGGCGTTGAAGACGCCCGCGGCGAGCACGAGGTAGCTCGGATAGAAGATCGAGACCGGGGTCTCGTCGTTGCCGTCGGTGAGACCCTGCCCGACGGCGAAGACGAGCACCGCGAGCAGCACGGCGGCCGAGACCACGAGCATGAGCGCCGACAGGCGGTCGACCACGAGCACGATGCCGAACGGCGCCTGCCAGCCCCCGACGTGCATGACGAGGGTGCCGTCGGCGTCCACCACGACGAGCAGCGCGGCCGAGACGACGAGCACGATCGCGAGCGAGCCGATCGCGACGAAGCGCTGGGCCACGGGGTTACGGCTCGCGATGAGCACGCCGCCCGCGGCGAGCAGCGGCACGAGCACGACGAGCGGCAGGAGGGCGGTCATGTGCTGCTCCTCGCCTGTCGCTGTTCCTCGTCCTCGTCGACCGGGTCGAAGTCGGTCGCGGTCGCGAGCTCCTCGAGGTCGGGCTCGTCGACGTTGGTGTCGCGCGTGCCGATCGCCACGTCCTCCTCGTCGACCTCGAGGTCGTCCTCCGCCGCGAGGCGCCAGGAGCGGTAGATGAGCGCGAGCAGGAACGCCGAGACGGCGAACGTGATGACGATCGCCGTGAGCACGAGGGCTTGCGGCAGCGGGTCGGCGATCTCCGACTCCTCGACGCCGTCCGTCATGATCGGCGCGAGCCCCGGCTCGCCCGAGATCAGGAGGATCAGGAGGTTGGTCGCGTTGCCGAGCAGGAGCACGCCGAGGAGCACCCGCGTCATGCTCTTCTCGAGCAGCAGGTAGACGCCGCACGCGTAGAGCACGGCCATCGCGACGAGCAGCACGAGCGAGACGGTCACTTCGTCACCTCCGCCTGTCCGGGGTGGGTCGCGACCTCACTCGGCACTTCCTCCTCCTGCTGGCGGTCGATCTCGCCGCCGAGGCTGCGCAGCACGTCGAGCATGAGCCCGACGACCACGAGGTAGACGCCGATGTCGAAGATCGACGACGTCGTGAACGACAGGTGACCCAGCACGGGCAGGTCGCCGGAGAGGTACACGCTCGTCAGGGCATCCGCGCCGAACAGCAGCGGCACGGCCGCGGTGCCGCCGGCGATCACGAGACCGAGCCCGAGCAGCTTCCCGGCGTTCGCGGGGGCGGCGATCACGAGTTCGTGGCGCCCGCCGGCGAGGTAGCGGGCGACGAGCGCGAGCCCGGCGACGAGCCCGCCGGCGAAGCCGCCTCCGGGGGCGTTGTGGCCGGCGAAGAGCAGGTAGACCGACAGCACGACGAGCGCGTGGAAGACGAGCCGCACGACCACCTCGAGCAGGATCGAGCGCTGCCGGGGCGCGAGCGTGCGCCCCGCCAGCAGCCACGCCCGCTGGTCGTCGTTGTCGGCGTCGCGGCGGCGCCGGGGCTGCACACGGTCGACGACGGCGTCCGGTCGCGCCTCGCGGGCGGTCGGCAGGTCGTCCTGGCGTCCGCCGACGAAGAGCAGGCTGGCGATGCCGGTCGCGGCCACGATGAGCACGCTCAGCTCGCCGAGGGTGTCCCAGCCGCGGATGTCGACGAGGGTCACGTTGACGATGTTGAGCCCGTGCCCCTCCTCGACGGCGAGCCGGGGGTACTCGACCGAGACGGGCTCGGCCGTGCGGATGCCGACGGCGACGACCGCCACGAGCGCCATGAGCGTGCCGACGAGGCCGGCGATGATCGCCCGCCCGCGCTTGAACACGCTGCCGTGCTTGGTGCCGAGCTGAGCGGGCAGCACCCGCAGCACGAGCACGAACGCGACGAGCGTGACGATCTCGACGAGCACCTGGGTGAGCGCGAGGTCGGGAGCGCCGTGGAAGGCGAAGAGCGCGGCGAGCCCGGTGCCCGTGACACCCACGAGCACGGCCGCCTGGAACCGTTTCGCGGAGCGGGCCGCCGCGACGGCGGCGACCATCATGATGACCGCGATCACGGCCTGGGCCGGGTAGTCCCACAGGCGGATGTCGTCGGGCAACCGCCGCGACAGCGCGAGCGCCGTGCCGCCGGCGGCGACGAGCACGAGCAGGATGACGCCGAGGTAGACCGGCAGCGAGCCGCGCTGGATGAACGCGGTCGTGCGCGCCGCGGAACGGTCGACGCCCCGGGAGGTGGCCGCGTAGACGCCGTCCGCGGTGATGCGCCCGGCGAAGCGCTCCTGCAGCGAGGAGAGCGGATGCCGCACGGCGAACACGCCGACGCCGAGGGCGATGGTCACGATCGACAGCCACAGCGCGGTCTCGAACCCGTGCCAGAGCGCGAGGTGGTAGTCCTTCTCGGCGGCGGCGGGCAGCTCGTCGGCGACGAGCGCGAACGCGCTGTCGAGCAGGGGCGCGGCGAACCCGGCGACGAGCCCGGCGACCGCGAGCACGGCGGGAGGGCCGAGGAACCAGACGGTCGCGCGCACCCGCGACGACTCGACGCCGGGCTTCGACCAGAACGCGCCCCAGAAGAAGCGGAGGCTGTAGGCGACGGTGAGCACGCTGCCGGCGACGATGCCGACGAGGGCGACCGCGCCCCAGGGGCGCCCGGTCGCGGCGTCGTCGAGGAACGCCGTGAGCGCGCCCTCCTTCGCGACGAAGCCGACCATCGGGGGCAGGCCCGCCATCGACGCGACAGCGAGCGCGGAGATCGTCGCGAGCGCCTTCGACGAGCGGCCGACGCCGGAGAGCTTGCGCAGGTCGCGCGTCCCGAGCTTGTGGTCGATGATGCCGACGACGAGGAAGAGCGTCGACTTGAACAGGGCGTGCGCGACGAGCAGCGCGAGCGCGGCGAGCATTGTCTCGCGGGTGCCGTAGCCGGCGAGCAGGGTGAGGAAGCCGAGCTGAGCGACGGTCCCGTAGGCGAGCACGAGCTTGAGGTCCCACTCGCGGATCGCACGCCAGCCGCCGACCAGCATGGTCAGCACGCCCAGCACGACGATGGTCTCGCGCCAGCCAGGGCTGTCGGCGAAGCCGGGCGCGAGGCGGGCGACGAGGTAGACGCCGGCCTTCACCATCGCGGCGGCGTGCAGATACGCGCTCACCGGGGTGGGCGCCGCCATGGCGCCGGGCAGCCAGAAGTGGAACGGCACGAGTGCCGACTTGGAGACGGCGCCGACGAGCACGAGGATCACCGCGAGCGGCACGAGCGGTCCGTTCGGGGGCGCGGCGACCAGCTCCGAGAGGCGGCTCGTGCCGGCATCCACGGCGAGGATCACGAGCCCGACGAGCATCGCGAGTCCGCCGAGGGTCGTCACGAGCAGGGCCTTGAGCGCGGCGACGCGGCTAGCGCGGCGGTCGCTGTAGTGCCCGACGAGGAGGTAGGAGAAGACGGTCGTCGCCTCCCACATGACGTAGAGGAGGTAGACGTCGTCGACGACGACGAGCCCGTACATCGAGCCGGCGAACGCGAGCAGGAACCCGGAGAACCGCGGCAGTCCGTCGGTGACGTGCTGGAAGTAACGCCAGCAGTAGACCAGCACGAGCGCGCCGACCCCGGTGACGATGAGGGTGAGCACCCAGGAGAGCACGTCGAGCCGGGTCGCGAAGGCGAGGCCGAGTTGCGGGATCCATTCGACCGTCTCGACGACGGCGTCGCCGGCGAGCACGGCGGGACCCTGCGCGACCGTGTGCACGAACGCCGCGGCCGGCACGAGCGCCGACGCGAGGAAGACCCGCGAGTTCAGTCGCCGCGCGAGGAACGGCACGAGGAGGGCCGTGATCCCGAACACCGCGAGGAGGACGAGCATGGGTCCTCCTGTACGTCGGCCGTCGGTGCGGGCGGTCTGGCGTGGTCCCCGAGTCTAGCTTGGGGCACCCTGGGAGGAGCAGGGAGCTACTGCTCGTGCGGCCCGCCGGCGCGGAACGACGCGAGCACGCTCAGCACCTGCGCGACCTGCTCCGGACCCTCGACGCGGTGACTCGCGAGGGTCTCCCCGCTGCCGCTCTTCAGCCCGAGGTCGTGCGGTTGCAGCGCCGCGAACGCGTCCTCGTCGGTGACGTCGTCGCCGGCGTAGAAGACCGCGTCGGCGTGCGTGTACTCCCGCAGGTGCTCGACCGCCTCGCCCTTCGTCGTCGAGCGCACGGCGAACTCGAGCACGTTCTTGCCCCTGCGGATCTTCAGGTCTTCGATCTCGGCCTTCGCCTCGCTCGTGGCGACGAGGTGGGCGACGCGGCTGTTCGCCTCGGTCGCGAGTCTTGTGTGCAGCGCGAAGCCCGCGGGCTTCGGCTCGAGCCACACGTCGTCGATCGCGCCCGCGACCTCGCTCAGCACGGTGTCGAGCACGCGCACCTTGTCGAGCTCCGACTGGTCGAGCAGCACCGTGGGGTCGGGGGTGTCGAGCCGGATCTCGATGCCGTGCGAGCCGACGAGCAGCGTGTCATCCGGCAGGTCGGTGACCTCCTCGAGGCTCTTCAGCGCGCGGCCGCTGATCATCGCGACGCGCGTGTTCGGCAGGGCGAGGAGCTGCAGCACGGCGTCGTGCGCCTCGGGCAGCGCGCGCGCCTTGGCGGGGTCGTCGACCTCGGGCGCGAGGGTGCCGTCGAAGTCGAGCGCGACGAGCAGCCGCCGCACGCGGGCGAGCTCGTGCAGGGCGCCGACGAGATCCTCCGGCAGGCCCGCGGTCGAGGGGGCGCGGTCGCTCACAGCGCCGGCCCTCTGCCCGGCGGCAACCACTCGAGGTCCTGGTCGTCCTCGTCGTCGACGACCTCGCCTGGCTCGGCGGGCAACGCCGACTTGCTCGCGGCGAGCGCGGTGAGGAAGGCGCTCGACCACCGGGCGACGTCGTTCTCGAGCACCTTCTTGCGCAGGGCGCGCATGCGCTTCGCGCGCTCCTTCGGGCTCATCTCGATCGCCTCGACGATGCGGTTCTTGAGTCCGTCGATATCGTGCGGGTTCACGAGCAGGGCTTGCTTCAGCTCGTCGGCGGCGCCGGCGAACTCGCTGAGGATCAGCGCTCCCCCGTTGTCGATGCGGCTCGCGACGTACTCCTTCGCGACGAGGTTCATGCCGTCGCGCAGCGCGGTGACGAGCATGATGTCGGCCGCGAGGTACAGCGCGACCATCTCGTCGCGCGGGTAGCCGTGGTGCAGGTAGGAGATCGCGGTGTGGCTGATTGTCGAGAAGTCGCCGTTGATGCGCCCGACCGTGAGCTCGATCTCGTCGCGCAGCAGGCGGTAGGTCTCGACGCGCTCACGGGAGGGGCTCGCGACCTGCACGAGCGTCACGTCCTCCACGGTCATCCGGTGCTCGGCGAGCAGCTCGCCGAAGGCCTTCAGGCGGTGGCCGATGCCCTTGGTGTAGTCGAGTCGGTCGACGCCGAGCATGATCGTCTTCGGGTTGCCGAGATCCTCGCGAATCTGCTTCGCGCGCGCCTGGATCTCGGGGGTCGCGGCGAGCCGCTCGTACTCGGAGGAGTCGATTGAGATGGGGAACGCCTTCGCGACGACCGTGCGGCCGCCGTCCTCCGGCACGTCGATCAGCAGTCCCCGGGTCGTGTAGTTCAGCAGCCGCCGCACCGCGCGGGAGAAGTTGCCGGCGTCGGCCCCGCGCTGGAACCCGATGACGTCGGCCCCGAGCAGGCCCTCGATGATCTGCTTGCGCCAGGGCAGCTGGGCGTAGATGCCGTAGGGCGGGAAGGGGATGTGGTTGAAGAAGCCGATCGTGAGGTCGGGGCGCTGGTCGCGCAGCATCCGCGGCACGAGCTGGAGCTGGTAGTCCTGCACCCACACCGTGCCGCCCTGCTGGGCGACGCGGGCGGCCGCGTCGGCGAAGCGCTGGTTCACCTCGACGTAGCTGTCCCACCAGACGCGGTGGTAGCTCGGCTGGGCGATGACGTCGTGGTACAGCGGCCAGAGCGTGTCGTTGGAGAAGCCCTCGTAGTAGCGCTCGACCTCGGTGGCCGACAGCGCGACGGGCACGAGGTGGATGCCGTCGGAGGTGAACGGCTCGACGTCCACGTCGGCCTGGCCGGGCCAGCCCACCCAGGCGCCGTCGTTGCCGCGCATCACCGGTTCGAGCGCCGTGACGAGGCCGCCGGGCGACTTCTTCCAGCCGGCGTTGCCGTCGGCGTCGACCACTCGGTCGACGGGAAGTCGGTTCGAGACCACGACGAAGGCGTAGGTCGTTGTGTCTTCGGTCATGTCTTCCGTTTCCGTAGCGCGTTCCCGCGCCGCGATGGGGGCAGGGTATCAGCCGAGTTCCAGCGTGCTCCGAGCAGCCTCTGTGAGAGCTCTGCCATACGAGGGCCCGTGACCGGCCGCGTGCACCGCGAGCGGATGCAGCTGGTGGAGCCCGAGACGGTCGCGCCAGCCGGGGCGAAGCGGATGCTCGGACTCGTAGCCGGCGACCACCTCGTCGAGGTGCGGGCAGCCGAACAGCGCGAGCATCGCGAGGTCGGTCTCCCGGTGCCCGCCGTGCGCCGCCGGGTCGATGAGCACCACGCCGCCCTGCCCGAACAGCACGTTGCCGTTCCACAGGTCGCCGTGGATGCGCGCCGGCGCGTCGCCGTCGTCGAAGTCGCCGGCCGCGATGCGCTCGCACGCCTCGCGGACGAGGTCGAGACCGGATGCCGAGAGGTTGCCGGCCCGCACCGCGATCTCCGCGTACGGCAGCACCCGGTCGCGGGCGTAGAAGGCGCCCCACCGCGTCTCGCCGGCGGTCCGCAGCGGGCGGCGACCGATGAAGCAGGGGCCGTTCCAGCCCTCTGGCGGGGAACCGAACGCGTCCGCGCCGGCGTCGTGCGTGCGGGCGAGCGCGGCCCCGAAGCTGCGTGCGGCGGCGGCCGTCGGGCGCGCCTCCGGCACGCGCTCGAGCTCGATCCGTCCGGGCGACACCGCGACCACCCGTGCGACGGCCGCGCCGCCGGCCTCGGCGAGCCAGCGCAGGCCCGCGGCCTCCGCCTCGAAGAAGCCCTCGGGCGCGTCGGCCCTGGTCTTCACGATCGTCGAGGGCACGCCCCAACTCTGGCATCCGCCGCCCGGAAGAACGCTGGCATCCGCGCCTCCTAGGATCGGCGGAATGGGAACGACGAGACTCTGGCGGGACGGCGCCGTCGCGCTGGAGGGCTTCCCCGTCGCCGACATCTCCGACTACGCCGCGAGCGACGACTGCCTCGTCTGGGCGGACTTCGTCTCTCCGACGGAGCAGCACCTCGCCGCGATCGCGGAGGAGCTCGACATCCACCCGCTCACCGTCGAGGACGCGGTGCACGAGTTCCAGCGCACCCGGTTGACCCGGTTCGAGAACCACGGCTTCCTCGCGCTGCACGCGATCGCGATCGACGAGCAGGGCGAGGTGACGGATGCCCCGATCACCGCGTTCCTCACCAAGCGCGCGCTCGTGACGGTGCACGGCCCCGAGTTCGACATGACGCCCATCACCGAGCGCTGGGACAAGGAGCGCCGGCTGCTGAGCGCGGGCGTGCCCGCGCTCGTGTGGGCACTGCTCGATCACGTCGTCGACGGGCACTTCGCCGCCGCGCAGGAGCTCGACTCCCGCCTCGACGTGCTCGAGGACGACCTGTTCGACGAGGACGGCGGCGACGGCGACGTGCAGCGCCGCTCGTTCGCGGTGCGCAAGAGCCTCACCCAGCTACGCAAGGTCGCGACGCCCACCCGCGAGATCGTCGCGACGCTGCTGCACCGCGAGCCGGTGCTCCCCCGCGAGATCGCGCCGTACTACCAGGACGTCTTCGACCACACCGTGCGGGTGATCGAGTGGACCGACACGATGCGCGAGGTCGTCGGCACCGTGCTCGAGACGCACGTGGCGCTGCAGGGAAACCGGGCGAACGCGATCATGAAGCAGGTCACCAGTTGGGCGGCCATCATCGCGGTGCCGACCGCGATCACCGGCTTCTTCGGGCAGAACGTGCCCTTCCCCGGGTCGGGCGAGCCGGGCGGCGTCGTCGTGTCGTCGGTGCTGATCGTCACGGCATCCGTCGCCCTCTACGCGGGCTTCAAGCGGCGCGGCTGGCTCTGACCGTGTTCTGGGCGTGAGTCAACCGAGTGGACACCGACCGTTCAGTGTGAGGACTTAGTCTCGAACGATGATCCGCGTCGGTATGAGCACCACCTGCGTCTACCCGCTGAGCCCCGATCACGCCTTCCGCCTGGCGAAGCTCGCCGGCTTCGAGGGAGTCGAGATCATGGTCACCAACGACGAGGTGACCCAGGACTCGGATGAGCTGAACCGCCTCGTCGACAAGTGGCAGCTGCCGATCCTGTCGGTGCACGCGCCGGTGCTGCTGCTCACGCACTTCGTGTGGGGGCGCGACCCGAAGGTCAAGCTCGAGAAGAGCGCGGAGCTCGCGCACAACGTCGGGGCCTCGAACGTCGTCGTGCACCCGCCGTTCCGCTGGCAGGCGAACTACGCCAAGAACTTCCTGCGCATCGTGCGCGAGACGGCCAACGCCACGGGCGTCGAGATCGCCGTCGAGAACATGTTCCCGTGGAAGGTGCGCGGCACCTCCGTCAAGGCGTACGCGCCGGGCTGGGACCCCACCCTCATGGACTGCGACGCGATGACGCTCGACTTCTCGCACGCCGCGCTCTCGGGACAGGACAGCTTCGAGGTCGCGAAGAAGATGGGCGACAAGCTGCGCCACATCCACCTCTGCGACGGCTCGGGCTCGCTCGACGAGGGCAAGATCTTCGACGAGCACCTGTTGCCGGGTCGCGGCGGCCAGCCCGTCGCCGAGGTGCTGGAGTGGCTCGCCGAGCGCGACTGGGACGGCTCCGTCGTCGCCGAGGTCAACACCCGCAAGGCGAAGAGCGAGCAGGCGCGCCTCGAGATGCTCGAGGAGACCCGCGCCTACGCCTTCGACAAGCTCGGCCGCGGCCACGAGCGGCACGAGCCGGCCGAGCTGCCCGCTCACGGAGCGGACTAGCCCGGACCGGCGGTCGCATCACGCGGTCGCGAGCACCGACCGGCGGATGTCGCGGCGGCGCCGTGCCCCGGTCGCGACGACCGTCACGAGCACGGCCAGCAGGGCCGTGACCGCGAGCAGCACGATCGCGAGCACCACGCGGGCGGGGTCGCCCCCGGCGACGATCGCCTGCACGCCGTCGACCGCCCAGCTCAGCGGCAGCAGCGGGCTCAGCGCCTCGAACGGTGCCGAGAGCACCGCGGTCGGGTAGAGCCCGCCCGTCGAGGCCAGCTGCAGCGCGAGCAGCAGCAGCGACACGACGAGGCCGGCGCGCCCGAACAGGGCGGTGAGCGCCGCGTGGATCGCGGCGAACGCGAGCGCGACGACGAGTGCGAAGCCGAGCGTCGCCGGCAGCGCCTGCCAGCCGAGATCGAGCGTGCCGTGCAGCACGGCCACGAGGAGCACCGCCTGCGCGGCGACGATCGCGAAGGCCTTGAGCAGGGTGCCCGACACGAGCCGGCCGGTGGTCGCGGCGGACTCGAGGGCACGTCGGCTGAGCGGTGCGAGCACCAGGAAGACGGCGAGCGCGCCGAGCCAGAGGCCGAGCGGCACGAAGAGCGTCGCCACGATCCGGGTCGGGTCGTCGACCTGGTTCGTGCGCTCGACGCTGACGTCGACGGGGTCGGCGAGGGCATCGGCGGCGCCCTCCGGGTCGTCCGCACCGGGCAGCTGGTCGGCGCCGGCCTGCAGCCCGTCGGAGAGCTGCTGCGCGCCGGAGGCGAGCTGGTCGGCGCCCGTCACGAGCTGGTCGGCGCCGCCCGCGGCATCCGAGGCTCCCGTCGCGAGCGAGTCGAGACCCGTCGCGAGCGACCTCGCGCCCGAGTCGAGGGCGGCGGACCCGGCCGACAGCTGCGCGGCGCCCGAGGCGGACTGGTCGATGCCGGACTGGATGCCGTCGACGGCGGTGCCGGTCGCGGTGACGAGCTGGTCGCCGCCGACCGCTGCGGCGGAGAGGCCGTCGGTGATCTGCTGCAGCGAGGCCTTCAGCTGCGGCGGGATCACGGCGTCGGGGTAGGCCTGGATCGCGCCGTTGACCTGTCCGAGCCCGCCGGAGAGCTGGTCGATCCCCGCGTCGTACTCGTCGATGCCCGTGGTGAGGTCGTCGAGGCCCGCGGCTCCGCGGTCGAGCTGCTGCAGGCCGGAGGACAGGGCGTCGACGCCGTCGGTGTACTCGTCCACCCCGGCGGCGAACTCGTCGGCGCCGGTCGCGGCGTCGGCGGCGCCGCTCGCGAGAGTGTCGAGCCCGGTGCCGAGCCCGTCGATCCCGGTCGCGAGCTCCCCTGCACCGGTTGAGAGGTCGCCGGCGCCGGAGGCCGCCTCGGTGAAGGAGGACCCGAGCGTCGTGTACAGGCCG
This sequence comes from Desertivibrio insolitus, assembly GCF_017355965.1. Lineage (GTDB taxonomy): Bacteria > Actinomycetota > Actinomycetes > Actinomycetales > Microbacteriaceae > JAFIQW01. The sequence continues at coordinate 447,853 of NZ_JAFIQW010000002.1, read as the reverse complement.
CCGAGGTACTGGCTCGTGATCTCGGTGCCGAACGCGTCGGCGAGACCCTGTCCGACCGTCTGCACGAGCGAGCCCGTGAGGTAGTCGTGCGCGTCATCCGTCCGCACGTCGATGCCGGCCTGGGCGGTGCCGCCCTCGAGGATCGACTTCAGCGACGCCGAGAAGTCCTCCGGGATCGTGAGCACGGCGTTGACCTCGCCGGAGTCGAGCAGCTGCTCGGCGTCCTCGGCGTTCGTGATCGTCCAGGCGAAGCCCTCGGTGTCGGGCGCGGTCAGCTCGGTCACGAGCTGTCGGCCGCCGAGCAGCGGGGTGTCACCCTCGGCGGTCGTCAGCGTCACGAGCTCGTCCTCGTTCACGACGGCGGCGGGGATGCGGCCGTCGTCGGAGTCGAGGGCGCCGATCGCGCCGACGACGAGACCCGCGAACGCGAGCGGCACGGCGAGGACGGCGGCGACGGCCAGCGGACGGCGGAAGCCGGGGCGTCGGCCCTGGCGCGGGATGGCCGTGCTCATGCGCGGATTCCTTCGGAGATGTCGAGGCTTCGGACCGGGCGACCGCCGGGAGCGGTGCGGGTCGCGGTGTCGGAGGTGCCGAGGACGAGGGTCGTCCCGGGCGCGGCCAGGGTCGAGACGGCGCCGAGGAAGGCGCTCTGCTCGTCGGCCGGAAGGGCGTCGGGCTGGTCGAGCACGACGACCGGGGTGCGCTCGAGGATCGCGGCGGCGGCGAGCACCGTCGTGCGCTCGAGCGCGGGCAGGTCGGCGAGGCGCGCGCCCGCGCCGAGCGAGCGGGCGCGGTGACCGGCCGAGGCGAGCGCGTCGCGCACGGCCTGCACCGCGGCGTCCGACTGCCTGCGGGCGGCGCCGGAGCGGAGCACGGATGCCCGGAGGGCGAGCCGCTCCCCCAGCACGTCGCCGACGGTGCGCCGTGCCTCGTCGCCGCCGAGGTCGAGGGAGGCCATCGCGACCAGGCGCCCCACCCTGCCCGACTCGGACGGGAGCGGGTGGCCCGCCACCTGCAGCGACCCGGCGAGCGGCTCGAGCCGGCCGGCGAGGGTCGCGCCGACGATGCGGCGCGCGGACCCGGAGCCGTCGAGCAGCAGGATGCCGCCCGGCGGCACGTCGACGTCGAGCGGGCCGACCTCGTGGCCGGGGGCACCCGCGACGAGGCCCTCCGCCGTGATCGCGCTGTCGGTCTTGTCGGCGGCCCACGCGTTCGCCGCGCGGTGCTCGCCGAGGCTCTCGCCCTCGATGTCGACGTTGGGCAGCACCCGGGCGAGGCCGCGGGGCAGCCACCACGCCGAGCGGCCGAGCAGGGTCATGACGGCCGGCACCAGCGTCATCCGCACGAGGAACGCGTCGAACGCGATGCCCGCGGCGAGCCCGAGCGCGATCGGCTTGATCGTGCCGGAGCCCTCGGGCACGAACGCGAAGAAGACGAAGAACATGATGAGCGCCGCGGCCGTGACGACCCGGGCGCCGTGAGCGAAGCCCTCCTCGACGGCGCGTCGGGGGTCGCCGCCGTGCACGAACTCCTCGCGCATGCCGGAGACGAGGAAGACCTCGTAGTCCATGGCGAGACCGAACAGCACCGCCATGAGGATGATCGGCATGAAGCTGAGGATCGGTCCGGGGTTCTCGACGTGCAGCAGGTCGGCGCCCCAGCCCCACTGGAAGATCGCGACGACGACGCCGAAGGAGGCGACGACGCTCAGCAGGAAGCCGAGCGCGGCCTTGACCGGCACGACGATCGAGCGGAACACCATCAGCAGCAGCACGACCGAGAGGCCGACGACGACCACGCCGAACGGCAGCAGCGCGTCGCTCAGCCGCTGCGAGATGTCGATCGAGACCGCGGTCGTGCCGGTGACCCAGACCTCGGTGCCGTACTCGTCCTCGAGCTGCGGCGCGAGCTCGCGGATCGACTGCACGAGGGTCTTCGTCTCCGGGTCGGCCGGCCCGGACTCCGGGATCACGCGGATGATCGCGGTGTCGAGCCCGGGGTCGGGGATGCCCTGGCTGACGAACGCGACGTCGTCGAGGTCGTCGAGTTCGCCGCCGATGGCCTTGAGGTCCTCCAGCACGTCGGTGGTCTGAGTGATGTCGACGGCGACGATGAGCGGGCCGTTGTAGCCGGGGCCGAAGCCCTCGCCGATAAGGTCGTACGCCTGGCGCTGCGTCGACTCGGCGGGCTCCGAGCCGTTGTCGGGCAGGTTGAGGTCGAGCGACAGCGCGGGGATCGCGAGCGTGCCGAGCACGGCGACGACGCCGACCGAGGCGAGCACGGGATGCCGCATGACGCCGCGCACCCAGCGGCGGCCCATCGTCGGGCGGCCCTCGGCGCCCTCGACCGCGCGGCGATGGCTGCGCGAGCCGGGCTTCGGGGCGAGGCGCCCGCCGGCGAGGCCGAGCAGCGCGGGCAGCAGCGTCGTCGCGACGGCGATCGCGAGCAGCACGGCGATCGCCGCGGTGACGCCCATGACGCTGAGGAACGGGATGCCCACGACGAGCAGGCCGAGCAGCGCGATGATCACGGTGACGCCGGCGAACACCACGGCGCTGCCGGCGGTGCCGACCGAGACGGCCGCGGACTCCTCCGGGTCCATCCCCCTGGCGAGCTGGGTGCGGTGCCGGGAGACGATGAACAGCGCGTAGTCGATTCCGACGGCGAGGCCGATCATGAGCGCGAGCAGCGGGGCCGTGCTCGACACCGTCGTCACCGCCGAGAGCAGCGTGATCGCCCCCATGACGATCCCGACGCCGATGAGTGCGGAGAGCAGCGGCATCCCGGCCGCCGCGAGCGAACCGAAGGTGATGAGCAGCACGACCGCCGCGAAGATCACGCCGAACACCTCGGTGATCGTGATCCCGAAGGTGTTGTCCTGGAACACCTGCCCACCGAACTCGACGCGCAGCCCGGCGTCCTCGCCGATCGACGCGAGGGCGGTGAGGTCTTCGAGGGTCTGCTCCGTGACATCCGTCGCCGGTCCGTCGAACTGCACCTGGATGTACGCCATGGTCTCGTCGTCGTTCACCGCGTCACCCGCGAACTCGTCGAAGGGCCCGACGACGCCGTCGACGCCGTCGAGGTCGGATGCCTCGTCGACGAGCTCGTCGATGACGGGTCCGTCGTCCTCCGCGGTGATCGTCTCGCCCTCGGGTGCGACCAGCAGGATCTGCGCGCTCGCACCGGCGACCTGCGGGAACACCGCCTCGAGCCGGTCGAGCGCCTCCTGCGACTCGGTGCCGGGGATCGCGAAGGACTCCTCCGTCTGGCCGCCGGCGAGCACGCCCGCGCCGAGCACCGCCGCGAGGGCGAGCAGCCACGCGGCGATCACGTACCAGGCGCGACGGAACGAGAACCGGCCGAGCCGGTAGAGCAGGGTTGCCACGGAGTTACTCCTGGTCGACGGGGGCGAGCAGTTCGGTCATCACGGTGATGAGCGCCGCGCGCATCGTCGGGAGCGGCTGGGGAAGCTGCTCGTGCATGTCGCCCTGCACGAGCATGTAGGCGGAACCGGCAAGGGCGATGCCGAAGCGGATGCGGGTCTCGACCGAGTACTCCTCGCGGTCGAAGACGTCGGCGATGCGCGCGACGAGAGCGTCGGTGCGCTCGAAAACAGGGGCGTCGACGCCGCTGTTCGACTGGTTGACGAAGATGTGCACGGCCTGGCGGTGCGCGAGCAGGAAGTCGACGAACTCGACGACGAAGGCCTCGCGGCGCTCGCGCGTGAAGGGCCTGCCCTCGAGTCCCCTCAGGATCTCCTCGATCGCGAGGCAGGCGGGCTCGAGCACGGCGGCGAGCAGCACCTCCTTCGAGGCGAAGTGGTACAGCACGCTGGCCTTGCTCGTGCCGGTGGCATCCGCGATCCTCTGAAGAGAGGTGCCCGCGTAACCGGCGCGCGTGAACTCGTCGAGGGCGACACGCAGCAGCTGTTCCCGGGTGGTCGTGGCCATGTCCGCGAGTCTACTGTCCGATCGGTCAGTTTTCTAACCGTTCGGTCAGTTCCTCCCCGCCGCCGCTCAAGCTGAACGCCGACTGGACGAGGGCTGGCCGCGGTTCGCTAGCGTGGGGAGGAAGGAACGAGCGAGGAGCCGGAATGCGCAAGTACCTCTTCAACGGGGCCATCATCGGATCGATCTTCAGCGGCATCGGGACCATCCGATCCACCACCTCCGGGCCCCGCGACTGGCGGCTCGTGCTCACCTGGGTGGCCTGGGCGGCGACGCTCGCCGTCGCGGTGGGCACCGTGGTGATCGAGAACCGCCAGGAGGAGCTCGAGGGCCGATGAACCAGGGCGGCGATTTCGAGATCGTCGACGCGCTCTACGCGACCGGCACGGCGCTGTTCTACGTCGTGCTGCTCGTGGCCGCGGCGATCGTCACGGCGCTGTTCGTGCGCTTCCTGCTCACGGCGACGAAAGCCGCGCAGCTCTACATCGACCGCCATCAGCCGGACGGACCAGGGAACGAAAACCAGCCCCGTCACTAGAAACGAACGAACGGCCCCGACGCATCCGCGTCGGGGCCGTTTCGCGTTTCCGCCCGGTTATCGAGCGGAGCTCAGTGGGCGGCTTCGTAAGCGTCGATGATCTCCTGGCGCAGCCGGCCGCGGTCGCCCGTGGGATATCCGTTCTGGTTCGCCCAGGTGCGGATCTCGGCGAGGCGGGACGAATCCGACGACGAGGACGACGAGGAGCGGCGCTTGGTCGAGCTGCCGCGGCTCTGGGCCGGGGCGTTGCCGAAGCGGGGCTGCACCTGACGAGCCGCGTCGATGAACGGCGAAAGCGCCTCGCGCAGGCGGTCGACGTTCTCCTCCGAGAGATCGATCTCGTATTCGGTGCCCTCGAGCGAGAAACGCGTCGGACGGAAGTCGTCCGGCAATTCCGACCCGTCGAGATCGTCGCGGTAAGTCGTGACAATTTCCTTGACCATGGTCGTGAATATAGGGCAGAAACCCCGCGGCGAGCAATTCCCCGCCGGAATTGCACCTGGAGCATGCGCCGAGAATTTCGCGTGGTTATCGGCAAAACGAATGGGCACGGGTTGAACGAAAAAGCGCCCCGTCCGGATGGACGGGGCGCTTTCGGTGGTACACCCCCTGGGACTTGAACCCAGAACCCACTGATTAAGAGTCAGTTGCTCTGCCAATTGAGCTAGAGGTGCGAGCGACGAAGAGCTGTGGAAGAGCTCCGCGCCGAGGATCAAGGTTAGCACCTCGACCGGCCTTCGTGCCAATCGGGTCGGCGGCCGTGCCGATCGGGCCCGGGGCATCCGTTCGAGAGGCCTCAATAGGATGGCGCCGACTGGCGATCGAAAGGACACCATGACCGCTCGCATCGAGGCCGGCGCCGAGGCCCCCGACTTCACGCTTCCCGACCAGGACGGCTCCCCCGTCTCGCTCGCCGACTTCCGCGGCCGCAAGGTCGTCGTGTACTTCTATCCGGCGGCGTCGACCCCGGGGTGCACCACGGAGGCGTGCGACTTCCGCGACAACATCAACTCCCTCGCCTCGGCCGGCTACCAGGTGCTCGGCGTCTCGAAGGACCCGCTGCCCGCGCTGCAGAAGTTCCGCGAGGAGCAGAACCTCAACTTCCCGCTGCTGAGCGACGAGGACCTCTCCGTGCACAACGCCTACGGCGCCTACGGCGAGAAGTCGATGTACGGCAAGACCGTGACGGGCGTGCTGCGCTCGACCTTCGTCGTCGACGAGGAAGGCCGCGTCCAGCTGCCGCTCTACAACGTCAAGGCCAAGGGCCACGTCGCGAGCCTCCGCAAGAAGCTCGGGATCGACGCGGGCTGACGTGCCGCGCGGCGTCGCTGTCCGCGCCTCGCTCAGTTCGCCGAGTCGCCCCGCCCGCGGTCGCGCTCGAAGCCGTCGTCGAGCGGCGGCTCCTGCTGCTTACTGATCGTCTGGATCGGGCCCGTGAACTGGCTCGCCCGCTCCTCCGCGCCCGCCGTGCCGTGGAACAGCGCCGACGGGGCGGTATCGGTCGAGGGCTGGGCGGGCGAGCGCCGGGTGCGCCCCTTCGGCTGCGGCTGCTCGGCCTCGACCATCTGCACGCGGGTGCGCGGGATCGCGTCGGGGCTCTTGGTGTGCAGCCATGCCACGAGCTCCTCGCGAATGAAGCAGCGCAGGTCGAACAGCGTCGGGGCGTCGATAGCGGTGACCAGCACGCGCACGCGCACGTAGCCGCCCGTGGCATCCGTCACCTGCAGCACCTTGACCCGGCCGTCCCAGAGCTCGGTGCGCTCGAGGATGCGGTCGAGCTCCTCGCGCATCTCCTGCGGGGTCACCCGCCAGTCGAGGTCGAACTCGACGCTGCCGAGCAGCTCGCTCGAGGTGCGGGTCCAGTTCTCGAACGGCGTCGACGTGAAGTACGTGCTCGGCAGCACGAGGCGGCGGTCGTCCCAGATGTGCACGACCACGTAGGTGAGGGTGATCTCCTCGATGCGGCCCCACTCCTCCTCGACGATGACGACGTCGTCGACGCGGATCGCGCCGGAGAAGGCGAGCTGCACGCCGGCGAACACGTTCGCGAGCGTCGACTGCGCCGCGAGACCCGCCACGATCGAGAGCAGACCGGCGGATGCCAGGAGGCTCGCGCCGGCGGCGCGGGCGCCGGGGAAGGTCAGCAGGATCGCGGCGAGCGCGACCACGACGACGACCGCGACGGTGAGCCGGCGCAGGATCAGGATCTGCGTGCGCACGCGGCGGGCGACGCGGTTGTCGCGCACGTCGGTGCGGTAGCGGCTGAGCCACATGCTCTCGAAGAACGTCAGCAGCCCGCCGGCGAACCAGGCGCCGCTCGCGATCGCGAGGATCAGGAAGAGGTGATCGAGGCCCGCGCGCCACTCGGGCGCGGGATTCGAGACGGCGAAGGCCGCCCAGAGCAGCATCACGAGCAGGAACACCCGGAACGGCAGCCGCGCGTGCTTGATGAGGCGGCGTGGCCAGTCGTGCTTCCTGCCGACGAGTCGCAGGGTCGCCGCGAGGACGACCGTGAGGACGACGGCGGTGACCACCGCCGCGGCGACAAGGACCAGGAAGCCCCACCAGGAGTCGGGTCGGATCAACTGCTCTCCCTTCGTTTCGAAGCCGACAACGTTAGTCGAGCCGACCTGTGAGGCCGTCAGTCGTTCGTCGCGTCATCCTCTCCGCGCAACGAGAGGGCCGAGACGACGGGCGGGGTGAAGAGCAGCACGATGATCGCCGCGGCCGGCACGAGCAGGTACCAGGCGACATCCGCGCGGGCGAAGACGCCCTGGAAACTGCCGAGCGCGAGCGCGAGCTGGAGCGCCTGCCAGGTGAGCGCCGCGCCGCGCGTCCAGGCGCGCCCGCGGCGTGCGTTGACGGCGATCGCGCCCAGCCAGACGGCGGCCAGCGCGGCGAGCACGGCGAGCCCGATCGCGCTCGCGAGCGAGGTCGCGTCGGCGACGAAGATCTCGACGACGAGGAAACCCGCGATGACCGCGAGAGCCGCGCTCTCGAGCGCCAGGAGGGCGACCAGGAGGTTAACGAGAGGTGACGGGCGGGTTTCGCCGGGAGCGTTCATCCGCGTCCGATCTATTGACTCGACTTGGTCGATGTGTGAGCATAAACGACGTTGATTTTCGCGCCCACAGTGTAGTGAGCCGGCGCTGAGACTTCCCTCTCTTCGAACCGAAGGCGGTCGTTCGACCGTATGCGCGCTCCATCAGCGCGCCCGCTATACAAGGAGTACCAAAACCTCATGGATTGGCGTGACAAGGCTGCCTGCCTCACTGCAGACCCCGAGCTCTTCTTCCCGGTCGGCAACACGGGTCCGGCCGTCGACCAGATCGAGAAGGCCAAGTCCGTCTGCGCGTCGTGCAGCGTGACCGAGCTCTGCCTGCAGTACGCCCTCGAGACCAGCCAGGACTCGGGTGTGTGGGGAGGCCTCAGCGAGGACGAGCGTCGTGCGCTCAAGCGCCGCGCCGCCCGCGCTCGCCGCGCCTCCTGACGCAGCAACGGATCGCGTGAACGGGCCCCGCTGGGGCCCGTTCCGCATTTAACCGGCAGCGCGACCGGATGCCCGTGGCATCCGCCACGCCCCTCGTCCTGGCCATCGCCGCTCCTCGTCCTGGCCATCGCCGCCCGGCACGGTCAGGATGAGTCCATGACGGCCTGGGTGCTGCACGTCGACATGGACCAGTTCATCGCCGCGGTCGAACTGCTGCGCCGGCCGGAGCTGGCGGGCAGACCGGTCGTCGTCGGCGGCCGGGGCGACCCGACCGAGCGCGCGGTCGTCTCGACCGCGTCGTACGAGGCGCGCGCCTTCGGCATCCGGTCGGGCATGCCGCTGAAGATCGCGGTCAAGCGATGCCCGGACGCGGTGTTCCTGCCCGTCGACTTCCCCGTCTACGAGGCGGCGTCGGCGCGGGTGATGGAAACGCTGCGCGCGTTTCCGGGGGCGACGGTCGAGGTGCTGGGCTGGGACGAGGCCTTCGTCGGGCTCGAGAGCGACGACCCCGAGGCGACCGCGCGAGCGCTGCAGGCCGCGGTGCTCGAGGCGACGCAGCTGCACTGCTCGATCGGGATCGGCGACACGAAGGTGCGGGCCAAGAACGCCACCGGCTTCGGCAAGCCGCGGGGCGTGTTCCGGCTGACCCAGGAGAACTGGATGACCGTGATGGGCGACCGGCCGACGAAGGAGCTCTGGGGCGTCGGCAGCCGGATCGCCGAGCGGCTCGCGGGGCTCGGCGTGCGCACGATCCGCGAGCTCGCCGCGGCGCCCGAGGACGCGCTCATCGCCGAGTTCGGCCCGAACACCGGGCCGCACTTCGGGCGGCTGGGGCGCGGCGACGGGAGCGCCGTCGTCGACGACACCCCGTGGGTGGCGAGGGCCCACGGCCGGGAGACGACCTATCAGCGTGACCTGACGACGCGGGAGGAGGTCGGCGAGGCCCTCCGCTCCCTCGCCGAGCAGGTGGTCGGCGACATCCGGCGCGAGGAGCGCGCCTGCGTGCGGGTGCACCTCAAGGTGCGCTTCGCGCCGTTCGACACGCTGACCCGGGTGCGCAAGCTCGCGGAGCCGACCTTCGATCCCGCGGCGATCGCCGCGACGGCACTCGCACTGCTCGACGCTCTCGGCGACGACCGGCCGATCCGGCTGCTCGGGGTGCGGGCCGAGATGGAGCCGCCCGAAGGCGGCTATGAGCCGCCGCGCACGCACGGCCGGCGGGGCGGCCCCTAGCAGAGCGAGTTCGGCGCGGCGCCAGCGCCGTCGCCCGTCCCGGGCGACGGACACTCAGCCTGCCCGACGGGTTCCTGGGTCGTCAGCGCTTCGCGAGCCAGCGGAGCGGAACGTCGATCGTCACCTCGGTGCCGCTGCCGACGAGCGTGTGCCAGTCGATCGTGCCGCCGAGCTCGCCCTGGATGAGGGTGCGCACGATCTGCGTGCCGAGTCCCGCCCCGACCTTGCCCTCGGGCAGGCCCACGCCGTTGTCGCGCACGCGGACGACGAGGTGCTCGTCGTCGTGCTCGGCGATGATCTCGACCTCGCCGTCGCTGCGGCCGGCGAGACCGTGCTCGACGGCGTTCGTGACGAGTTCGGTGAGGGCGAGGGCGAGCGGCGTCGCATACTCGCTCGGCAGCACGCCGAAGCTGCCGCGGGAGCGCGGGCGCACGGTCGTCGAGTGCGAGCTCGCGACCTCGGCGACGAGCAGCAGCACGCGGTCGAACACCGCGTCGAAGTCGACGTTCTGGCTGAGGCCCTCGCTGAGGGTGTCGTGCACGACGGCGATCGCGCCGACGCGACGCATCGCCTGCGTGAGCGACTCGCGGGCGACGTCGCTGTGCACGCGGCGGGCCTGGATGCGCAGCAGCGACGCGACGGTCTGCAGGTTGTTCTTGACGCGGTGGTGGATCTCGCGGATCGTCGCGTCCTTGGTGATGAGCTCGCGCTCCTGGTGGCGGAGCTCGGTGACGTCGCGGCAGAGCACGATCGCGCCGGTGCGCTCCCCGCTCGCGCGGATCGGGATCGCCCGCAGGGAGACGGTGACGCCGCGCGACTCGATGTCGGTGCGCCAGGGCGCGCGGCCCGTGACGACGAGCGGCAGCGACTCGTCCACGATGAGCCGGCCGGTGAGCAGGTTCGTCGTGACCTCGGCGAGGGACTCCCCCTCGAGCTCGCCGGCGAAGCCCATGCGGTTGAAGGCGGAGAGCCCGTTGGGGCTCGCGAACGTGACGATGCCGTCGACGTCGAGCCGGAGCAGTCCGTCAGAGGCCCGCGGGGCGCCGCGACGCGGGCCGGTCGGGGCGCCGAGGTCGGGGAAGTCGCCGAGCGCGATCATCGAGAAGAGGTCGTTGGCGCACTCGTTGAACGTCAGCTCCTGGCGGCTGGGCGTGCGTGCCTCGCCGAGGTTGCTGTGCCGGGTGATGACGGCGATCGGCCCCGTGACGCTCTTGTTCGCCGGGTCGATGCGGCGGAGCACGGGCACGGCGCGCACGCGCGTCGGGGTCTCCTCGAACCAGTGCGGGGCGGCGGTGTCGACGATGCGGCTGGTCTCGAACGCCTCGCGCACCTGCTCCTCCCACTCCTGGCGGATCTCCTGTCCGACGAAGTCGCGGTAGAAGAGCGTGGCGGAGCTGGAGGGGCGCGCGTGCGCGACGGCGACGAAGCGACCGGACGCGGACGGCACCCAGAGCACCATGTCGGCGAAGGCGAGATCGGCGAGCAGCTGCCAGTCGCCGACGAGCAGGTGGAGCCACTCGACATCCGACTCGGGGCGACCCTGGGCGAGCACGAGGTCACTGAGCGTCGACACGCCCTCAGTCTAGGTTGGGCGCGGAAGGCCGGATGCCGACCGTCGTTCGGTCGCCGCCGGAGCTGGATGCCCACGGCTCGACGCCCCCGGCTCGACGCCCCGGCGCGACGCTCACGGCTCGACGCTCGCGGCTCGGCGCCCCTGAGCTGAACGCCTGCAGCTCGTCGCTCTCATACCGCGGGCACGGCTGCCCTCCGCCCCAGCAGTCCGCGCGACCGCCGCGGGGCTGCGGCCGGTGGCGCGAGCCGTTCGGCTACTAGCCGCTGCAGGGGAACCCGCACGGGCGAGCGCGGCGCGACGTCGAGCAGGGTGCGCCCGGCGAGCAGGGCCGCGTCGAAGCCGGCGGGATCGGAGGGCAGCAGCACCGCCTCCGCGATGCCGGCGAAGCGGGACAGCGTGCGGGTCACCTGCGTGTGCGGGTTGAGCCCGATCGCGGAGGCGCGGACGCGGTTCATGACGACCGTGATCCGCTCCGGCTCGACGAGGTCGACGAGGTCGACGTGAGCGCGCAGGAATCTCGACAGACCGACCGGGTCGGCGGCGCCGACCGCGAGCACGGCGTCGGCGTCGCGCAGGGCTGCGAGCGTCGCGGCGTTGCGGCGCGGAGCGAACACGTCGCTCGAGATCTCCTCGTCACTCTCGAGGCTCGACGCGACGTCGACGACGGTCCAGTCCGCCCACGTGCGCGTCTGCCGCAGCACGCCGGCGACCCGCTCGGCGCCGAGCTCGGGCCAGCGACTCGGTCGTCCGATGCCGGTGAGCACCTCGAAGTCGCCGCGTGCCGACTCGTAGCGCTGGCTCACCCGCTCGAGCTCGGCGTGATCGAGCCCGCCGGCGTCGACGAGCCGGCACGCGGCGGCGAAGCCGGGGGACTCGTCGAGCAGCCCGAGCGCGGGCGCGATCGAGGCGCCGTGCGTGTCGGCATCCGCGAGCACGACGCGGTGACCGGCCGTGGCGAGCTCCGCGGCCACGCCGATGGCGACGCTCGTGCGGCCCGGCGCTCCCGGCGGGCCCCACACCGCGACCACCGAACCGCTGCGTCCGCTGGGCCGCTCGGGAGAGAGCGGTGCACCGAACGCGGCGGCATCGAGCTCGCTCCAGTCGCTGTCCGCGTCGTGGATCTCGCGGATGCCGAGGCCTCCGGCGAGGCGGCGGCCGCGATCGTCGGCCGCGAGCGCGAGCGGACGGGTGCCGACGAGGTCGCAGGCCGCGAGAACACGGTCGTTCAGCAGCTCGGGCTCTGCGGCGATCACGAGCAGGTCCGGCGCGAGGTCGACGATCGCCGCGGCGGCGGTGTCCGCGTCCCCGAGCCGCGCGAGCACCAGATGCCCGTGTCGCGCGGCCTCCGCCGCGTGACGTTCGGCGAGCCAGGAGGGCAGCGCGAGCAGCACGCGGGCCATCAGCCGAGCCCTCCGCCGACGGGCACGAGGGCGAGGGCGTCCTCCGCGGCGACCGCCTCGAGCACGCGCGCGACCCGGTCGTCGGGAACCAGCAGCTCGACCGACACGGTGTCGCCCGCGACCACCATCCCCTCGGGCTCCGCGATCCTCGCGACGGTCGCCTCGGGCACGAGCACGGCAGGCGGGCCGACGTCTTCCCCCGCAGCGCCGCCGGGCGACGACCAGAGATCCACCGCGGCACCGGGCGCGACGGCCTCCGCGAGCTCGCCCGTGATGCTCACCATCACGCTGGCCGAGTCGACGTCCGCCGCGTCGCCGAGGACGGAGCGGGGCAACAGCTCCCCCTGCGCGACGGGCCGGGTCAGCACGACACCGTCGGCGGGCAGCTCCCCGACCGTCAGGTAGGTGCGGTGGGCCTCCGCCAATCGCACCGGCCGCGCGACGAGCTCGGCCTCGCTCACCCGGTCGCCCGGCAGCAGGGTGTCACGGGCGGCGTAGATCTCGACGGTCTCATCGGCCGCGGCGACGACGGCCACGACCCCGGCGACGGAGCCGGCGACGAGGAGGACCCCGATGAGGAAGCGGATGTCGAGCCAGAAGGCGCGGAACGGTCGAGCGGCCATGGCGCTTATCGTGCGCCCGCGGCGATCGCCGCGCTCGACTTATCCACAGGGCCGGCGCGGCGGTTCGACGGGCCGAGAATAATCGCCTCCATGACCGACTCGGCAGCCGCTGGCCTCGGCCGCTTCCTCACGATCGGGGACGTCGCCGACGTGCTCAACGTGTCGGTCGGCCAGGCGTACGCCCTCGTGCGCAGTGGCGAGCTTCCGGCCATCAAGATCGGCGGGCACGGGCAGTGGCGGATCGAGCGCACGGTGCTCGAGTCCTACATCGAGGCGAAGTACGAGGAGGCCCGGCGCCTCAGCCTCTGGAACCAGTCCGACCTGGGCAGCGTCGCCGAGTTCGCGCCGCGCGACAGCCGCCGCGACTGGGCGCCGAGGAACCCCGGCTAGTACCGGACCAGCACGAGCTGCTCGAACGGCACGATCCGCCACTGCGCCACCGAGCGCTCGCGGCGGGGCTCTCCGACGGCGTGCACCGCGAGGTCGAGGTGATCCCGCCCGACCCGGTCGATCGTGCCCGTGACCTGGAACCCGTCGCAGCGCAGGTCCACCGTGCGCCGGCGACGGCAGAGGTCCCGCAGCACGAACGAGAGGGTCAGCTTCGCCGAGAGGGAGCGGTCGCCGTCCGGCTCGCCGGAGGGGACGCTCGAGGGCAGCTGGCGCCTGCCGAGCACGAGCGACGCGACCGACGCGATCGGCAGCAGGGCGTCACGGCGCTCCCCGAGGTCGAGCCGGCCGGACACCCAGTCGCGCCCCACCGAGGCGACCTGCAGGGAGATCGTGTCCCCGCCCCGCAGCACGACACGGACGGGATCGGCCTGCCGCTCCGCGAGAGCCCGCAGGCGGTCGCGCACGCTCATCCGGCCGAGCCGCAGCCGCTCCTCCTCCGCCTCGAGGTCGACCGCCTCCGCGCCTAGCTCGTGGTCGAGCTGGCCCTCGAGGTCGTCGAACAGACGGTCGAAGCGCATGCGGCCGACCGTACCGACGCCTCGAGCACGCCGTCCCGGTTATCCACAGAAGCACTGACCGCTGTTTACACGCCGCCGCTCCGGCTGCTTTCATGTGCCTACGTGTACCCCCTTCGGGGGGTCCCTCGACCACATGCGAGGAGCCGCGATGAGGCCTGCACCACCACTGACAGGAGCGACGCCGCCGAGCGCCGGAGCCACCGCCCGCGTGCTCCGATCGCAGCTCGACACGGACGAGTACTTCGGCCATCAGCCGACGGGGAGCGATGCGCTCCCCGATCCGCAGCCACTGCTCGAGAATCTCGCCCGCTGCGTCGTCGAGGTGCTCGCGGGGGCGCGTGACCTCGAGCAGATCGCCCGGTGGGTGAGCGACGACGTCTACCGGCATCTGCTGAAGCGCGTCGTGCTGAGCACCCGGGCGCGGCAGGCGAAGGGGCAGGCGCCGACCCGGCCGGCCGTGCGGATCGGCTCCGTGCTCGTCTGCCAGCCCCGCGACGGCGTGGTCGAGGCGACGGTCGTCGTGCACGCGCGGGCCCGCACCCGGGCGGTCGCGCTCCGCCTCGAGGGTCTCGACCGACGCTGGCGCGCGACCGCGATCCACGTGCTCTGATCGTTCACCCGCGCGTCATCCTCCCGCCCTAGCGTCGCCGACGTGAGCGAGGCGGAGGGCGTGCGAGGACGCGGGCACTTCCGGCGCGACCTGCAGGGCCTCCGAGCGGTCGCCGTACTACTCGTCGTGGCGCACCACGCCGGGCTCCCGGTCGCCGGCGGCTGGATCGGCGTCGACGTGTTCTTCGTGCTCTCCGGGTTCCTCATCACCGGGCTGCTGGTGCGGGAACTGGACGCCACGGGCCGCGTCGACCTCGGCACGTTCTACGCCCGGCGGGCGCGCCGCATCCTCCCGGCTGCGCTCGTCGTCGCGCTCGCCACCGCGTTGCTGAGCGTCGTGTTCGTCGCCCCGCTGCGTCTGCCCGACGTACTGGAGCACGGGGTGGCGGCGGTGCTCTCGGTGCCGAACGTGCTCTTCGGCATCCAGGGCACCGACTACCTGGGCGAGGACCTCCCGTCGCCCTTCCGGCACTACTGGTCGCTCGGCGTCGAAGAGCAGTTCTACCTCGTCTGGCCCCTGCTGCTGCTGGCGGTGAGCGCCGTGACGCGGCGCAGAGCGGCGCTCGCCGCGGCCCTCGTCGCGGTGACGGTCGGGTCCTTCGTCGCATGCCTCGCCATGCTTCCGGTCTCGCAACCGACGGCGTTCTTCCAGTCGCCGTTCCGGGCGTGGGAGCTCGCAGTGGGCGGCGTGCTCGCGCTGCTCCCCCTCGCACGGATCCCTGAGACAGCCGCCCGCGCCGCCGGCTGGGCCGGCCTCGGCGCCCTGCTCGTCGCGGCGATCGTGCTCGACGACGCGACGCGGCATCCGGGCTGGGCGACGCTGCTCCCGGTGCTTGCCACGACGGCCGTGATCGCCGGCGCCCACGCGCAGCAAGGAGCACGGGTGCTGCTCGCCGCGCGCCCGATGGTGGCCATCGGCGGCCTGTCGTACTCGCTCTACCTCGTGCACTGGCCGCTGCTCGTGCTGCCGCACGAGGCCGTGCAGTGGCACGCCCTGCCCGGCTGGCTCGACGTCGTGCTCGCGGCCGCGGCGTTCCCCCTGGCCTGGCTGGTGCACCGCGTCGTCGAGGAACCGGCGCGCAGCCTCCGGATGCCGCGCGCCCGCACACTGCTCGCCGCGGCGGCGGCCCTCACCGTCGCCGCGGTCGCCGTGGCGGCGGCCGGCATCGTCGCGACGGCGCGACTGCCCGAGCTGCACAGCACCCGCGCGGCGGCGAGCGCGCCCGCGCCGGCGCGCTTCGTGCCGAGCGACCTCACGCCCACGCTCGCCGGCGCAAGGGAGGAGCGCGGCGACCTCACCGACCTCGACTGCCAGCAGAGCCGCTCGGGCGAGGGGCTCGTGACGTGCGACTTCGGGCCCGCGGCATCCGGTGTCACCGTCGCTCTCGTCGGCGACTCCCACGCGGGGCGGCTGTTCCGCGCGTTCGAGGGCGCCGCGCAGTCCGAGAGCTTCACCCTTCGCACGATGGTGAAGTCCGGGTGTCGCTCCGTCGACCCTGACGACGGCTGGCTGACTCCCGACAACCCGACCTGCGGGACGTGGCGCACGGACATGCTGGCGGCGGTGCACGCGGACCCGCCGGATGTCATCGTGCTCGCCAATCACACCGGCGTCGGCGGCAGTCGGGGCGAGAGCGGCTGGCGCGACGCGCTCGAGCAGTCGATCGACCGCCTGCCGTCGTCGGCGCGCGTCGTCGTCATGCAGGACTCCCCCGACCTCGGCCGCTCCCCGCTGTACTGCCTGTCGGCGAACCTGGACGCGGCGGACCGCTGCGGGGCCGAACGCAGCGCCGCGCTGAACCCTGCGGCGCGCTCGGCCTTCGCCGCGGTCGCGCCCGAGCGCGGCGCCGGGCTCGTCGACCTCACCGAGCGGTTCTGCGACGACGCCTGGTGCCCGGCGATCATCGGCAGCACCCTCGTCTACACCGACGATCACCACCTGTCCGACGACTTCGCCGCCTCCCTCGCTCCCGCCGTCGCCGACGCGCTCGAGCCCTTCCTCACGACGAGCGGATCCTCCTTCTCGGATTGACGCTGGACAGCCGAGGGAGGCTCGGGTTAGTTCATGAGAGCGCTCCCACAGGCGCGGGACGCTCTTTCCTCTCACCGGATAGATGGAGACGACGTGGTCTCAGCAAGACGAAGTCTGACGCGCGCAACGGCGGCCCTCGGGGCCGGCATCCTCGCGACTTCCACCCTTCTCATCGCCGATTCGGCAGCGGCCGCCCCGGGCGACGCCGCGGTCGAGCAGGTGCCCGGCGGCGACTTCCAGGACGGCACTCTCGACCCGTTCTTCGCCACCGCGGGCACGACGAGGATCACCGACGGCGTGCTCTGCGTCGACCTGCCCGGCGGTACCACCAACCGCTGGGACCAGATCGTCGGCGTCAACGGCATCGTCGTCGAGGCGGGCACCACCTACACGCTGTCGTTCGACGCGAGCTCGTCGACGGGCCGCCCGATCCGGGCGATCCTCGGCGACGACGACGCACCGTACGACGTGCTCTTCGAGCAGAACCCCACGCTGACCAGCGGGCTGACGCGCTACGAGTACACCTTCACGCCGGGCAAGGGCTTCCCCGCCGCGGCCGGCGAGGACCCGGCAAGTGGCCAGGTGGCCTTCCAGGTCGGCGGCTCGGCAGAGCCCTGGACCTTCTGCCTCGACAACGTGTCGCTTCTCGGCGGCACGGAGGAGGAGCCGTACGCCCCCGAGACCGGGCCGCGAGTGCGCGTCAACCAGGTCGGCTACCTGCCCGAGGGCCCCAAGCAGGCCACCCTCGTCACCGAGGCGACGGATGCCGTGAGCTGGCAGCTGCAGCGGAACGGCACGGCAGTGGCATCCGGCCAGACGACTCCGGCGGGCGTCGACCCGACGGCCGGCCTCAACGTGCACGTCATCGACTTCGGAAACGTCACCGCGCCCGGCGAGTACACCCTCGTCGCGGACGGCGAGACGAGCTACGCCTTCGAGATCGGGCAGAACATCTACCAGCAGCTGCGGGCCGACGCGCTGAACTACTTCTACCCCGTACGCAGCGGCATCGCGATCGACGGCTCGATCATGGACGGCCAGCCGCACGCGGACGAGTACACCCGCGACGCGGGCCACGTCGAGAACCCCGAGAGCTCCCTCGTCGCCGACAGCCCGAACAAGGGCGACTACGACGTGCCGTGCCTCTCGCGCGAGACGGAGGGCCAGTACTGGAAGTACGGCGACTGGACCTGCGACTACACGCTCGACGTCACGGGCGGTTGGTACGACGCCGGTGACCACGGCAAGTACGTCGTGAACGGCGGCATCGCCGTCGCGCAGCTGCTCGGCACCTACGAGCGCACGCTGTACAGCCCGACGGGCACCGCCTCGGCTCTCGAGGACGGCAGCCTCAACATCCCCGAGGCGGACAACGGCATCCCGGATGTGCTCGACGAGGCCCGCTGGGAGCTCGAGTGGATGATGAGCATGCAGGTGCCGGAGGGCGCCCAGTACGCCGGCATGATCCACCACAAGGTCGCGGACGTCGACTGGACCGGGCTGCCCCTGCTGCCGTCGGAGGATCCGCAGGCGCGTTACCTGCACCGCCCGTCGACCGCGGCGACGCTGAACTTCGCCGCCGTCGCCGCTCAGGGCGCTCGTCTCTGGGCTCCCTACGACGCGGCGTTCGCCGAGGAGCTGCTCGCCGCCGGTGAGGTCGCCTGGCACGCCGCCGTCGCCACGCCGAACCTGCTCGAGCCGGCGCCGAACGCCGACCCCAACCCGGGTAGCGGTCCCTACAACGACGCCGAGATCGGTGACGAGTTCTACTGGGCCGCGGCCGAGCTCTTCCTCACCACGGGCGAGCAGGAGTTCGAGGACCACGTGCTCGCGAGCAAGTACCACACCGCCGACATCTGGACCGCGGACGGCTTCGACTGGGGCCACACCGCGGCGCTCGGGCGCCTCGACCTCGCCACCGTCGAGTCCGACATCGCCGGGCGTGAGCAGATCCGCGCCTCGGTGATCAGCGGTGCCGACCGCTACCTCGCCTGGCAGGAGAAGCAGCCCTTCGGCACCTCCTACCCCGGCAAGGGCGGCGTGTACCAGTGGGGCTCGAACAGCATGGTGCTGAACAACCAGGTCGTCCTCGCGACCGCGTTCGACCTCACGAGCGACCAGCGCTACGCCGACGCCGTGCTCGAGGCGATGGACTACCTGCTCGGCCGCAACGCGCTGAACAACTCGTACATCACGGGCTACGGCGACGTGTTCTCCGAGAACCAGCACAGCCGGTGGTTCGCCCACTCGATCGAGCCGAGCCTGCCGAACCCGCCGCGCGGATCCGTCTCGGGCGGCCCGAACTCCGACACGGGCACGTGGGACCCGGTGATCAAGGGCGTCTACACCCCCGAGCGGATGTGCGCTCCGCAGTTCTGCTACCTCGACGACATCCAGTCGTGGTCGACGAACGAGATCACCGTGAACTGGAACTCGGCGCTGTCGTGGGTCGCCTCGTTCGTCGCTGACCAGGGCGCCGGTGACCGCAGCGACGCCGGACAGGTCGTCCGCGTGACGGGCGACCCGCAGGACGCGACGGTGCGCAACGGCTCGAAGGTGACCTTCACCGCCGCGGCCACGGGCGCGCCCGCCCCGACCGTGCAGTGGCAGGTGCTCGCCGACGGCGTGTGGAAGGACGTGAAGAAGGGCCAGGGCACTTCGCTCACGATCACCGCGACCAAGAAGGACAGCGGCAGCCAGTACCGAGCGTTCTTCGAGAACGAGTTCGGCGGCGCGTACACGGAGCCGGCGACGGTCACCGTGACGGAGCCCGGCAAGGGAAAGGGGCGCTGATCGGCGGGTAACGCCTCCGACCGAAGATGAGGAGCCCGGGTCACGTCGGTGGCCCGGGCTCCATCTCGTCTGCGGACGCGACTACTGCAGCGCCGGCACGACCTCGCGCTCGAACAGGTCGATGCCCGAGCGGTCGTACGCGGCCTCCGGGAAGTAGTGGATCGCGTAGCCGAGGCCGAGCTCCTGCATCCCGCGCAGCTTCTCGACGACCTGCTCGGGCGTGCCCACCGCGAGCGCCTTGTCGGTCTTGTACTCGGCGATGAAGTCCGCCGCGCGCTCCTCGCCGATGAACGGGCGCACCCGCGCCTCGATCGCGTCGAGCCGGTCCGCGACCTCCGCCTCGGTCTCCGCGATGACCGTGTTGTAGTTCGCGCTGCGCACGATCGCGTCGAAGTCGGTGCCGAGCTCCTGGGTGTGGGCGCGCAGGATCTCGCTCTTGGCCGTGAACTCCTCAGGGGTGCCGGCGAAGTTCGTGTACGCGGCGTACTTCGCCGCGATGCGCAGGGTGACCTTCTCGCCGCCGCCCGCGATCCAGAGCGGGATGCCACCCTGCTGCAGCGGCAGCGGACGCACGATCGCCCCGTCGACCTGGTAGTGCTCGCCGTTCAGCGTCGCGACGCCCTGCGTCCACGCCTGGCGCATGATCTCGACGCCCTCGTCGAGGCGGCCGAGCCGCTCCCCGATCCGCGGGAAGCCGTAGCCGTACGCGCGCCACTCGTGCTCGTACCAGCCACCGCCGATGCCCATCTCGACGCGGCCGCCCGAGACGATGTCGACGGTCGAGGCGATCTTGGCGAGGTAGGCCGGGTTGCGGTAGCTCATGCAGGTGCACATCTGACCGAGGCGCACGCGCTTGGTCGTCGCGGCGAACGCGGCCATGAGCGTCCACGCCTCGTGGGTCGCCTCCTCAGTGGCGACGGGCACGGTGTGGAAGTGGTCGTACACCCAGATCGACTCCCACGGGCCGTCGTCGGCCTGCTGCGCGAGGGTGTTCATGGTCGCCCACTGCTCCGTGGGGTCGATGCCGACGAGGTCGTGCCGCCAGCCCTGGGGAATGAAGAGTCCGAATCTCATGCTTCGACCCTAGGCCGGAATCAGCGCTTCCTCGTCGTCCACTCCAGGAGCTTCTCGGCGGGCCACGTCGTGACGATCCGCTCCTCCGGCACCCCCGCCCGCTCGGCGCGTTCCGCGCCGTAGTCGAGCAGCGAGAGCTGGCCGGGAGCGTGCGCGTCGCTGTCGATCGAGAACAGGCATCCGGCGTCGAGGGCGAGCGCGATCAGCTCGTCGGGCGGGTCCTGCCGCTCGGGCCGCGAGTTGATCTCGACCGCGACGCCACGAGCCGCGCATTCGGCGAAGACGGCCTCGGCGTCGAACGTCGCGCCGGGTCTCGTGCCCCTGGAGCCCTCGACGAGGCGACCGGTGATGTGCCCGAGCACGTCGGTGTACGGGTTCGAGACCGCGCCGATCATCCGTCGCGTCATCTGGGCGGGATCCATCGACAGCTTCGAGTGCACGCTCGCGACGACGACGTCGAGCCGGCCGAGCATCTCGTCGGTCTGGTCGAGCCCGCCGTCGTCGAGGATGTCGACCTCGATGCCCGAGAGCAGGCGGATGCCGTCGCCGCCGAGCCCCGCGACGACCTCGAGCTGCCGCTCGAGCCGCTCGACGCTCAGCCCGTTGGCGACCCGGAGTCGGGGCGAGTGATCGGTGAGCGCGAGGTACTCGTGGCCGAGCGCCCGCGCAGCATCCACCATCTCCTCGATCGGCGTGGTGCCGTCCGACCATTCGCTGTGGCTATGCAGATCGCCGCGGAGCCTGGCGCGGAGTCCGCTCGTCGGTCCGCCGCCGGTGCGCTCGCGCAGTTCCGCGAGGTAGTCGGGCACCCGGCCCTCGAGCGCCTGGCGGATGACCTTGTACGAGGAGTCGCCGACGCCCTTCACTGCCTTCAGCCGCACCGGGTCGGCGACGACGTCGGCGGGCAGGGACGCGATGGCGTCCGCCGCCCGCCGGAACGCCTTCGACTTGAAGGCCGACGCGCGTTCCCGCTCGAGGAGGTACGCGATCTCGGTGAGCGCCTCGAGCGGGTCCACGTCAGCTCTTCTTCTTGTTGCTCTCCTGCGACCGGCGCTGCGCGCGGTTGGCGGGCGCCGCGGGGGCCGCCTCCTCCGAGCGCTGACCGAAGCTGCCGCGGGCGCCGCCCTGCGGAGCGGCCGCGCGGCGGGCGGTCGCCGCCTGGCTGGCGCGAGCGGCGGCGGGGCGTGCCTGCGCCGTGGCGGGTCCGCCGTTGGAGCGGCCGAACGCGGGGTTGAGCGAGCCCTGCGCGGCGGCCTGCTGCGCACGCGCCGTCGCGGCGGGCTGCAGCTGGCCGCGCTGGTTGCGCACCTCGACCTCGCCCTGGTTGTCGGCGTCCGGTGCGGTGTAGGTGAGACCGGTGGTCGGGGCGGAGGCGCCGAGGCCCTTCGCCGAGACCGAGGCCGTGCCCTCGCCGCCCGTGACCTCGACCTCGAGGTTGAACAGGAAGCCGATGGACTCCTCGCGGATCTGCGCCATCATGCTCTGGTACAGCGCGAAGCCCTCGCGCTGGTACTCGACCAGGGGGTCGCGCTGCGCCATCGCGCGCAGGCCGATGCCGTCCTTCAGGTAGTCCATCTCGTAGAGGTGGTCGCGCCAGCGGCGGTCGATCACGCTCAGCACGACGCGGCGCTCGAGCTCGCGCATCGCGGGCTCGCCGAGCGACTCCTCGCGGCGCTTGTAGGCGACGCGGGCGTCGGAGAGGATCTCGTCGGTCAGGAACTTCGGCGTGAGCCGGCCGTTCGCCTCGCTCAGCACCTCGTCGATCGTGATCGACACGGGGTAGAGCGTCTTGAGCTCGGTCCAGAGGGCGTCGAGGTCCCAGTCATCCGAGTTGCCCTCGGCGGTGTGCTGGTCGACGACCTCGGTCACGACGTCGGTCAGGAACTTCTGCACGCGGTCCTGGAGGTCGTCGCCCTCGAGGATGTGACGGCGGTCGGAGTAGATCGCCTCGCGCTGCCGGTTCAGCACGTCGTCGTACTTGAGCACGTTCTTGCGGATCTCGGCGTTGCGCGCCTCGACCTGCGCCTGGGCCGAGCGGATGGCCCGGCTGACGACCTTCGACTCGATGGCCAGGTCGTCCGGCACGTTGCTGCGCGTCATGAGCGCCTCGGCGGCACCGGAGTTGAACAGGCGCATGAGGTCGTCCTGCAGCGACAGGTAGAAGCGGCTCTCGCCGGGGTCGCCCTGTCGGCCGGAGCGTCCGCGGAGCTGGTTGTCGATGCGGCGCGACTCGTGGCGCTCGGTGCCGAGCACGTAGAGACCGCCGGCCTCGATGACCTTCTCGGCCTCCTCGGCGACCTCCTTCTTGACCCGCTCGTAGACCGAGTCCCACTCGGCCTCGTACTCCTCGGGGGTCTCGACGGGGCTCAGCCCGCGGCCGTTCATCTCGGCGACGGCGAGGAACTCGGCATTGCCGCCGAGCATGATGTCGGTTCCACGGCCGGCCATGTTGGTGGCGACGGTGACAGCGCCGATGCGACCGGCCTGCGCGATGATCGAGGCCTCACGCGCATGGTTCTTCGCGTTGAGCACCTCGTGCTTGATGCCCTTCTTGGCCAGCAGGCGCGAGAGGTACTCGCTCTTCTCGACGCTCGTGGTGCCGACGAGCACGGGCTGGCCCGACTCGTGGCGCCGGGCGATGTCCTCGACGACCTGGTCGAACTTGGACTTCTCGCTCTTGTAGACCAGGTCGGACTGGTCCTTGCGCTGCATCGGCTTGTTCGTCGGGATGGGCACGACGCCGAGCTTGTAGGTCGACATGAACTCGGCCGCCTCGGTCTCGGCGGTACCGGTCATGCCGGAGAGCTTCTTGTAGAGGCGGAAGTAGTTCTGCAGCGTGACGGTCGCGAGGGTCTGGTTCTCGGCCTTGACCTTCACACCCTCCTTCGCCTCGATCGCCTGGTGGATGCCCTCGTTGTAGCGGCGCCCGGCGAGGATCCGGCCCGTGTGCTCGTCGACGATGAGCACCTCGCCGTTCATCACGACGTAGTCCTTGTCGCGCTTGAACAGGGCGTTGGCCTTGATCGAGTTGTTGAGGAACGAGATCAGCGGGGTGTTCGCCGACTCGTACAGGTTGTCGATGCCGAGGTAGTCCTCGACCTTCTCGATGCCCGGTTCGAGCACGCCGACGGTGCGCTTCTTCTCGTCGACCTCGAAGTCGACGCCCGGCTTGAGCCGCTTGGCGATGTTCGCGAACTCGGTGAACCAGCGGTTCGCCTCGCCCGAGGCGGGGCCCGAGATGATCAGCGGGGTGCGCGCCTCGTCGATGAGGATCGAGTCGACCTCGTCGACGATCGCGAAGAAGTGGCCGCGCTGCACCATGTCGCTCGTGTTCGAGGCCATGTTGTCGCGCAGGTAGTCGAAGCCGAACTCGTTGTTCGTGCCGTACGTGATGTCCGCGGCGTACTGCTCGCGGCGCTCGGCCGGGGTCTGCCCGGCGAGGATGCAGCCGGTCGTCATGCCGAGCGCGCGGTAAACGCGGCCCATGAGCTCCGACTGGTACGACGCGAGGTAGTCGTTGACGGTGACGACGTGCACGCCGCGGGAGGCGAGCGCGTTGAGGTAGGCGGCGAGGGTCGCGACGAGCGTCTTGCCCTCACCGGTCTTCATCTCGGCGATGTTGCCTAGGTGCAGGGCGGCCCCGCCCATGAGCTGCACGTCGAAGTGCCGCATGCCGAGCGTGCGCTTGGCGGCCTCGCGCACCGCGGCGAACGCCTCGGGCAGCAGGTCGTCGAGCGACTCGCCATTGCCGTAGCGCTCGCGGAGCTCGTTCGTCTCGTTCTTCAGTTCCTCGTCCGTGAGGCTGGAGAAGTCGCTTTCGAGTTCGTTGACCGCCTGGGCGTAGTGCTGGAGCCTCCGAAGAATGCGCCCCTCACCCACGCGCAGGACGCGTTCGAGAACGTTTGCCACCTGAACTCCCAACCTGTCGGTTCCGGGCGGACAGCACCCGGCCGTTACCGGCCCGTAACTCTAGCAATGCTAGCGACGGGTTCGCTGCGGCGCGGCTGCCCCATCGCGCGCCTGGAATTCGCCCTGAGCGAGCGGCAGCCGCACCGTGAAGACGGTGCTGCCGGGCCTGCTGTCGACGCCGATCGAACCTCCGTGCGCCGCCACGACGGCGGCGACGATCGACAGCCCGAGACCGGTGCTGCCGGCGTTCCGCGAGCGCGACGAATCGGCGCGCGCGAAGCGCTCGAAGAGGGTGTCGCGCACGCTCTCGTCGA
The DNA here is from genome assembly GCF_017355965.1 of Desertivibrio insolitus. Taxonomy (GTDB): domain Bacteria; phylum Actinomycetota; class Actinomycetes; order Actinomycetales; family Microbacteriaceae; genus JAFIQW01. Next base: position 423,347 of record NZ_JAFIQW010000002.1, on the reverse strand, counting down.
CCCCGGGGCCGTCGTCCGCGACGGTCACCACCGCGGCCTCCCCCTCCACTCGCACCCCGGCGGTGACCGAGGTGCCCGGCGGGGTGTGCACGCGCGCGTTCGCGAGCAGATTCGCGACGACCTGGTGCAGCCGCGGCGCGTCGCCGAGCACGACGACCGGGGTCTCCGGCGCATCGAGGCCCCACTCGTGGTCGCTCGACGCGACGGCGGCGTCGCTCAGCGCGTCGCGCACGAGCGGGACGAGGTCGACGGGCGCTCGGTCGAGCTCGCGGCCCTCGTCGAGCCGGGCGAGGAGCAGCAGGTCCTCGACGAGCGAGGTCATCCGCAGCGACTCCGACTCGATCCGGCCGAGCGCGTGCCGCAGGTCCTGCGGCAGGTCGCCGCCGCGCATGCGCGTGAGCTCCGAGTAGCCGCGGATCGCGGCGAGCGGCGTGCGCAGCTCGTGCGAGGCATCCGCGACGAAGCGTCGCACCCTGGCCTCGCTCGCCTGCCGGGCGGAGAGAGCGGATGCCACGTGCCCGAGCATCCGGTTGATCGCGAGCCCGAGCCGCCCGACCTCGGTGCGCGGGTCGGTGTCGGCGACGCGCTCGTCGAGCACGACCTCGCCGGAGGCGAGCGGCAGCTCGGACACCCGGCTCGCGGTCGCGGTCGCGCGGTCGAGGGGGCGGAGGGCGAGGCGCGCGACGAGCACCGCGAGCGCGCCCGCGGCCACGAGCCCCGCGACGCTCACCCCGAAGACTGTCCAGCCGAGCTGGGTGACGGTGCCCTCGACCTGGTCGAGCGGCAGCCCCACGACGAGCACGGCTCCGCCGGGGCCCGCGCTCGCGACCATCCGGTAGTCGCCGAGCGTCCCGAGCTGCACCGTGCGCGGCTCCGCCCCGGGCCGCAGCGCGACGACCTCCTCGATGCTGTCGACCCCGAGCACCCGGATGAGGCCCTGCTGCGTCGACACCTCGGCGCGGACGACGGTGCCGTCGACGAGCACCGCGCCGAAGGTGCCGGCCTGCTGTCCGACGGCGCCGACGAGCGCGCCGGACGCGTCGCCGCGCACCTCGACCGCCGCCTCGGCTCGGCCGACCGCGGACGCGAGCTGGTCGTCGATCCGGTCGAGCAGGAAGCCGCGGAGCGCGAGCACGCTGATCGTGCCGATGACGGCGCTCACGACGACCGTCAGCGCGATCATCCCGACGACGAGCCGCCGCCGGAGCGACCACGCCCCGCGTCTCATGACGCGGGCTTGAGCATGTAGCCCACGCCCCGGACGGTGTGGATCATCGGCTCCTCCCCCGCGTCGATCTTCTTGCGGAGGTAGGAGATGTAGATCTCGACGATGCTCGATCTGCCGCCGAAGTCGTAGCTCCACACCCGGTCGAGGATCTGCGCCTTGCTGAGCACCCGGCGCGGGTTGCGCATGAGATAGCGGAGCAGCTCGAACTCGGTCGCGCTGAGCGACACCTGCCGGTCACCGCGATGCACCTCGTAGCTCTCCTCGTCGAGGACGAGGTCGCCCACGCGGAGCACGGGGTCGTAGGCATCCGCCGCCACCGCAGTGCGCCGGATGAGTCCCCGCAGCCGGGCGATGACCTCCTCGAGACTGAACGGCTTGGTCACGTAGTCGTCGCCGCCTGCGGTGAGGCCGGCGAGCCGGTCGTCGAGCGCGTCCTTCGCGGTGAGGAACAGCACGGGCACGTCGCCGTTCGAGGCGCGGACGCGCTTCAGCACCTCAAGCCCGTCGAGGTCGGGGAGCATGACGTCGAGCACGATCACGTCGGGCGCGAACTCGAGCGCCGTGCGGATCGCCTTCTGGCCGGTCTCCGCGGTGCGGACGTCCCAGCCCTCGTAGCGCAGCGCCATCGCGACGAGATCGCTGAGCGACTCCTCGTCGTCGACGACCAGCGCGCGCACGGGCGTGCCGTCGGCGCGGGTGAGGCGGGGCATGGCGGATGCGGAGGACATGGGGAGCACCATCGGGGAGGAAGCTAAGAGCATCCTATGAAGCGACCAACGCTCCGCTCAGGCCCAGCCGGAACGGCGGAGCGCCCGGCTCCTCGCGAGGAGGGACCGGGCGCTCTCGGCATCCGTCGTCCTACGCGTTGATCTTGCGCGCGGCGACCGCCTCCTCCTGCAGCTCGGGGGCGTCGTCGTCGAGCGCGATGACCCCGTAGTCCCAGCCCTTGCGGCGGTAGACCACGCTCGGGCGGTTCGACTCGCTGTCGATGAAGAGGTAGAAGTCGTGGCCGACGAGCTCCATGTAGTAGAGCGCGTCGTCCACCGTCATCGGCGTCGAGGCGAACACCTTGCGACGGATGACGACGGGCGAGTAGCCGTCGTACGGGTTCTCCTCGTTCTCGGCCGACTCGTCGACCACGGCGATCGACCCCGTCGCGACACGGTCGAGCACCTCGGTCGTCGCCGGCGTGATGTCGATCTGGCTGAACCCGTCGCCGCTCGCCTCGTGCAGCGAGGTCGGCCGGTGCTGCCCCCGGTGGATCTTGCGTCTGTCCTTGCCCCGGCGCACCCGTTCGAGCATCCGCCCGAACGCGAGGTCGAAGGCCGCGTACTTGTCCGGGCCCTCGGCCTCCGCACGGATCACCGGTCCCGGCCCCACCAGCGTGAGTTCGACCCGGTCGTTCGCGGCCGTGCCGTTCGGCTGGCTGTGACGACTGAGCCGGACCTCGAGCACCTGCGCCTTCTCGGCGAGAGTCGCGATCTTCTCGGACTTGTCGGTTGCGTACTCACGGAAACGATCGGTGACTTCGACCTTCTGGCCCGTGATGCTTGTGTCCACGACAACCTCCTGCTCCTCGGCGCACCGCCCGCGGTATCAGGCGGTTCCGACGCCTTTCGGTCGTTCAACGCTAGCCCGGCCCCTTCTGCGAAGTCACTGAGGAGTTCCCTGAGTATCCGTCGACCTTCGCCGACGGGGCGTGTGGGCGACGACGGCGGCACCCACGACGTCGGCACCCGCCGCGCGCAGGGCGCGCGCCGCCTCGGCGAGGGTCGAGCCGGTCGTCGCGACGTCGTCGACGACGAGCACCCGGATGCCGCTGAGCGGCCGGGCCGCGACGAGGGACCCCTGCCGGTTGGTGCGGCGCTCCTCGAGGCCGAGCCGCTTCTGCTCCCCGGCGGCGCGGACCGGCTTCAGCGCCCGCGGCAGCACGGGCAGCCCCGCGCGGGACGCGAGCATCGCGACGGGGTCGAACCCCCGGCGGCGCAGGCCGGCCCGGCTAGGGGGAACCCGGACCGCCCAGGTGCGGCCGCCGCCGAACTCCGCGGACGCGGCGGCGAGCGCCGGAGCCAGCGCGCCCGCGAGCGCGCCGCTCCCCCGCTCCTTCAGCCCCGCGACGACGGCGCGCACGGTGCCCTCGTACGCGAGGCCCGCCGCCGCCGGGGTGCCGTCGGGCAGGGCGAAGCGTGCGACGTGCGGAACGAGCTGGGCTCGGCATCCGTCGCACACGCTGCGGTCGGGCTCGCCGCAGCCCGCGCAGTCGACCGGGAACAGCACCGCGAGCGCGTCGAGCAGGGCGTCGGCGAGGGGCACGCGTGGAGCATCGCCCGCAAGCCGGCGGGCCGGGGCGCTCGCGACGGGACCGGGGAGAACGGCTACTGCTGCGTGCCTATGAAGGAGACGTCGCGGATGACGGCGGCCCAGCCGCTCGCGGCGCGGACGTAGACCGTGCCGTTGCCGCTCAGCGCGCGGATGGCGGGCACCGTCGCGGTGCTGTTGCCGCCGACGATCCGCGTGGCGCCGTCGACCGTGCCCAGGCGGAGCGAGCCGCCGCCGAGGGTGCGCTGCTCGACCAACCGGCCCTCCCCGGTCTCGATGAGGGTCGCCACGCTGTGGTCGGACACCCACGTCGCGTCGAGCGCGGTGCCCTCGTCGAGCGGCATGTCGAGCACGGCCTGGGTGAGGCCGGTCGGGGCGCCCGAGGACCGCAGGATGCCCGCGACGACGAGCCTCGGCCCGCTGTCGCTCCAGAGCAGCAGGAGCAGCCGCGACCCGTCGCGGGACACGTCGATCGAGACCACGCGCGAGGCCTCGGGCAGCGACGTCGTCGACACCGCGATCGGGTCGCCACCGTCGACCGGCCGCGCCTGCAGGGCGTACGGGCTGTCGCCGGGCACGCTCCAGACGTAGTCCTGCTGGTCGATCGAGGGCGGGACGAGACCCGGCCGGTCGTCGAGCAGCACGGGCTCGGTGTCGCCGGTCCGCACGCCGAACACCCCCTGCGGGGCGAGGACCGCGGCGCCGGTGATCTGCGAGTTGAGGGTCGCGGCGGTCGCCTGAAGTGCGACGACCTTGCCGCTCAGCGACCCGATCGGGCCGACCGCGCCGCCGGAGTACCAGCCGAACTCGCCGTCGCGCATCACGAGCGTGCGGTCGTCGACGGCCGGGTCGATCGTCGCCTCGGAGCCGCCCTGCGGCACCGTGAGCGGCGTCTGGTCGACGGTGAAGCGCACCCCGGTGATCGTGGGGACGTTGCGGAGGCTCTGCTCGGCCTGCTGCCGCATCAGCCGCAGCTGGGCGTCGCTCGCCGTGAGCGCCTCGTCGGAGAGGTCGATGACGGCGATCCCGTCGTCGTCGACGGTGACGGCGCTGAGCTCCGACAGGGCGGTGCCCTCCGGGAACGCGGAGCGCACGGCGCCCTGCAGCCACTCGCTCGGCCCGGCGAGCAGCGCCGAGATGATCCGGGTGGAGGTCTGCGAGCGGCTCGCGAACCAGCGCACGTCGGGCACGAGGAACGTGGTCGTCTGGTCGAAGAAGTAGAGCGAGTGCTGCGAGAACAGCACGTCGAAGTCGGCACGGGAGAGCACGATGCCGTCGGGGCCGTCGGCGATGCGCCACTGGCCCTCGGCATCCTGCTCGAACGTGTAGGACAGCGTGACGGACTGGCTCGACGGGAGTTCGGTGTAGTGCCCCGCCGCGTCGACGCTGCCGCCGACCGTCGCGATGTAGTCGACGCGCACGCCGGAGGAGGCCTCGTCGCCGGTCCCGGTCGGGATGAAGCTCTCGATGCCCTCGCGGATGAGCACGCTCTGCTGCGGCTGCCACTGCTCGGCGAACGCGGGCGTCAGGTACTGGCGCGCGACGGCGTAGTTGTCCTCGGTGCCGGTGGCGGCGTCGACGAAGCCGCGGAGGATCGCGTCGGGCTCCGCGTCGCGCTGCGGGGGCGAGGGGAGGAACGTGATGTCCTGCCGCACCTCGGGGTCGATGACCTGCCCCTCCATCACCGGGCCGGTCGTCGGCACGCTGACGCAGCCGACGAGCGCGACCGGCAGCAGCAGCGCGAGCACCGCGAGCAGGACGCGCCTCATCGCACCCGCTCCCCCCGCGGCGCGCGGAGCGTGGGGATCGGGGCGGTCGCCGGACGCGGCTCCGCGTCGGCCGGCGGGAGCGGCAGCGGCGAGACCGTGATCGGCACGTCGATGTCGCGCGGAAGGGTCAGGCGGAAGCACGCCCCGGCGCCCTTCCGCGACCACGCCTCGAGCCAGCCGCGGTGCAGCAGCGCGTCCTCGAGCGAGATCGCGAGACCGAGGCCGGTGCCGCCGATCGTGCGCTTGCGGGAGGGGTCGCCGCGCCAGAACCTGTCGAACACGTGCTCGACCTGGTCCTCGTCCATGCCGACGCCGTAGTCGCGCACGGCGAGCGCGACCGCCTCCTCGTTGCTGTCGACCGTGACGACGATGTCGCGGCCCTCGCCGTGCTCGACCGCGTTGCCGAGCAGGTTGCGCATGATGCGGCGCACCCGACGGGGGTCGACCTCGGCGTCGAAGTAGCCGCCGAGGGCGACGAGGCGGAGGTTCGACCCGTGCTCGACCGCGAGCGGGCGCATCTGCTCCATCGCGTCCTCGGCCAGCCGCACGAGGTTCGTCGGCTCGGTCTCGAGCTCCACGGCGCCGGCGTCGAAGCGGGAGACCTCGAGCAGGTCGGCGAGGAGCGTCTCGAAGCGCTCGATCTGGTCGTGCAGCAGTTCCGCCGTGCGCGCGGTCGTCGGCGGGAAGTCGTCGCGGGCGTCGTAGAGCACGTCGCCGGCGAGGCGGATGGTCGTGAGCGGAGTGCGCAGCTCGTGCGAGACATCCGACACGAAGCGCTGCTGCACGCGCGAGAGTTCCGCGAGCTGCGTGATCTGCGACTGCAGGCTGTCGGCCATGCCGTTGAAGGATCGGGCGAGGGTCGCGAGCACGTCCTCGCCCCGCTCGGGCAGCCGCACCTCGAGCTCCCCCGCAGCGAGCCGTTCACTCGTCTCGGCGGCCTCGCGGATCGGCCCGACGACGAACCGCACGACGACCCACGTGACGATCGCGATGAGCGCGAGCAGGGCGATACTGCCGATCGCGAGCGTCTGCTGCACCGTCGTGAGCGTCTCCTGGGTGTCACTGAGGTCGAAGACGAGATAGAGCTCGTACACGCCGCTGCCCGGGACGGTGAGCAGGGAGCCGACGATAAGCCCCGGAACGTCCGGGGCGTCCTCCCGAGGCACCGTGATCGACTGCAGGAAGAGGCTGCCCCGTTCGCCGAGGCTCACCCGGTCGGCCTGCGAGGCCACCGAGGCGCGCAGGTCGTCGGTCGGCTGGTCGTCGGGGAAGCCCGGGCTCGTCTGGTTCTGCAGGACGGCCTGCCCGACCTCCTGCCCCTCGACGCGGAAGATCGCGATGTCGGTGCTCGACGGGGTCGAGGTCGACTGCAGGATCGCGTTGCGCGCCTCCGCCCCGAGGGTGTCGAGCTCGGTGCCCTGCGTCGCCGTCGAGTTGTCGAAGAGGGACTGGGCGCGGAGCGTCGCGCGCTCGGCCTCGGTCTCGATCTGGTCGCGCCGGGCCTCGAAGAGGTTCGTGCCGATCGACACGACCATCGACGAGACGATGAGCGTCACGACGAAGCCCGAGAGCAGCATCGTCGACGCGACGGCGCGGAACTGCAGCGACGTGCGCCAGAACTCCGGCACCTTGCGCAGGAGGTCGACGATGCGGCGACCCGTCATGGCCTGACCGATCAGGAGGACGAGGAGGAGCCGGCCCGGTAGCCGACGCCGCGCACGGTCGTGACGATCTTGGGGTTGTCCGGGTCTTCCTCGATCTTCGCCCGGAGCCGCTGCACGTGCACGTTCACGAGGCGGGTGTCGGCCTTGTAGTGGTAGCCCCACACCTGCTCGAGCAGCATCTCGCGGGTGAACACCTGCTGCGGCTTCAGCGCGAGGGCGAGGAGGAGCTCGAACTCGAGCGGGGTGAGCGCGATCTTCGTGTCGCCGCGGCGCACCTCGTGGCCGGCGACGTCGATCTCGAGGTCGCCGATCTGCAGCGTGTCGGCCTGCGTCTGCGGGGCCGGGCGGAGCCGCGTGCGGATGCGGGCGACGAGCTCCTTCGGGTTGAACGGCTTCACGACGTAGTCGTCGGCGCCGCTCTCGAGGCCGGCCACGACGTCGGTCGTGTCGCCCTTGGCGGTCAGCATGATGATCGGCACCCCGGACTCGGCACGGATGCGGCCGCACACCTCGATCCCGTCGGTGCCCGGCAGCATGAGGTCGAGCAGCACGAGGTCGGGCTTCGTCTCGCGGAACGTGCCGAGCGCCTCGTCGCCGTCCGCGCAGAAGGTCGGCTCGAAGCCCTCGGTGCGCAGGACGATTCCGATCATCTCGGCGAGCGCGGTGTCGTCGTCGACGACGAGGATTCGGGAGCTCATCTGGTCCTTCTGTCGGGGCCGCCCGCGCGGCGCTGGGCACCAGAGTAACGGTCCCGCGACACGGGGGCTCGGGCGCCCGCTCTCCCGCTCCGCTTCGTGGTCGCGGCGGGCTGTGGGAACATGACTGCCGGGCGGAGGGATCGCCCGCGGAGGGAGGGTCCGTGAGCGACGCACAGGAGGGCGCCGACCGCGAGCGCCCGCCCGTGGGAGCGACGCCTCCTCCGCCGCCGGCCCCGCCCGTACCGCCCGCCCCGCCGCAGCAGCAGGGCTCGCCCGCGCAGCCGTTCGCGGCGCCGCAGCCGCCCGCGGCATCCGCCCCGCCGCAGCCCTTCGGCGCGCCCGCCGCTCCGTCGCAGTACGGCTGGTCGCAGCCGCAGACCGGGCAGCCGTTCGCGGCGCCGACCCAGCAACCCGTCGGCGCGCCGCAGCAGCCGTTCGCCGCTCCAGCCGGGCAGCCGTTCGGCACCCCCGCCGGGCAACCCTTCGGCTCCGCCCCTGGCGCCCGTCCCGGGTGGGCCCCGCCGCCGAAGCCCGGCCTCGTGCCGCTGCGCCCCATGACCCTCGGCACCCTGCTCGGGGCGTCGTTCCAGGTGCTCCGCCGCAATCCGCGCCCGACCTTCGGGGCGTCGCTGCTGCTGCAGGGCCTCGTCGCCGTGATCTCGGGGCTGCTCGTCGGCTTCGTCGCGGTCGCCGCGTTCAACCGCGTCGAGAACGCCGACCCCGCCGACTACGACGCGGTGCAGGCCGGCTCGGTCGGCATCCTGCTGCTCTCCTCGCTCGTGCCCGCCGTGCTGTCGCTCATCGTGACGAGCGTGCTGCAGGGCGTCATCGTGCTCGAGGTCGCCCGCGGCACCCTCGGCGAGAAGCTGCGCTTCCGCGAGCTCGTGGCCCTCGCCCGGGGCCGCATCGGCGCGCTGATCGGCTGGGCGTTCGTGCTCACGCTCGCGGTGCTGCTCGCGATCGGGCTGCTGCTGCTCCTCGTCATCCCGCTCATGGTGATCGGGGGCGGCGCGGGGGTCGCGATCGGCGTGATCGTCGGCATTCTGGGCACGCTCGCCCTCGTCGTGCTCTACGCGTGGCTCAGCACCCGGCTCGCGTTCGTGCCGAGCGCGATCGTGCTCGAGCGCCTGCCGCTGCTCGCGGCCGTGCGACGGTCGTGGACCCTCGTCGGCGGCTACTTCTGGCGCACGTTCGGCATCATCCTGCTCGTCGCGGTGATCGTGAACGTCATCGCGAACGTCGTCTCGGTGCCCGTGACGCTCCTCGCACCGATGCTGATCCTGCTCGTCGACCCGACCGGGGCGAACCCCGCCCTCGCGGGGGTGCTCGGCGTCGCGGTGCTGCTGCTGACGCTGCTCGTCACCGTCGCGTTCGTCGCGGCCGCCCTCGTCGTGCAGTCCGCCACGACCGCCCTGCTCTACCTCGACCTCCGGATGCGCAAGGAGGGGCTCGACCTCGACCTGCAGCGTTTCGTCGAGGCGCGGCAGGCGGGCGCGACGGATGCCGCGGATCCCTTCCGCCCGCGCGACGCGGCCCGGCCGCAGGGCGGGCGGGCGTGATCCTCCCCGCCGAGGTGCCCGTCGACCCCGGCACGCCGGAGGACGCGCGGGACCGCCTGCTCGAGGAGCTGTCGAAGCCCGAGTACCAGGCGGCCCGGCCGACCTGGTTCGACCTCGTGGCCGAGGCTGTGCAGGACTGGCTCGCGGGCCTGCAGTTCGGCGAGCTCGAGGGCCCTCCCGCCCTCGCGCTGCTGCTGATCGGGCTCGCCGTCGCCGCCGCGCTCGTCGTGGCGTTCGTGGTCTTCGGACTGCCGCGCCTCAATCGCAGGAGCGTCGCGTCGTTCGAGCTGTTCGGCGCCCGCGACGGGCGGAGCGCCGACGAACTGCGTGAGGCGGCCGAGGCCGCCGCCGCCCGAGGAGACTTCGCCGCCGCGATCCCCGAGATGTATCGCGCCATCGCCCGCGGCCTCGCCGAGCGCACGATCGTGACGCCGAGCCCCGGATCGACCGCGCACGACTTCGCCCGGCGCGCCGCCGAGGCCTTCCCCGACCACGGCTGGCGCCTCGAGGCCGCGGCGACGACCTTCGACGGGGTGCGCTACCTCGGGCGCGTCGGCAGCGCCGCCGAGTACGCGTCGGTCGCCGAGCTCGAGCGCGACATCCGCTCCGCCACCCCGCGCCTGGCGGTCGCCGCGTGAGCGCACCGGGAACGACGGTCTCCACCCCGACCGTCCGCGCGGGACTCCGTCGCGTGCGCTTCTGGATCATCGCGGTCACGTTCCTGCTCGTGGTCGCCGTCGCGACGCTGCTGCTGACCACCGGCGGGGGCGACGGTTCGCCGCTCAGCCCCGAGAACCCCGCCCCCGAGGGCAGCCGAGCCGTGGTCGAGGTGCTGCGCGACGAGGGCGTCGACGTGTCGGGCGCGGCCTCGTTCGAGCAGGCGATCAGGGAGGCATCCGGTGCCGACGTGCTCGTCTACGACCCCAACAACTTCCTCGACGATGCGCGGTTCGACGAGCTCGCGGATGCCTCGGCGCGGCTGATCCTCGTGCAGCCCGACGACACCGACCTCGCCGCGCTCGCACCGGAGCTCGACGAGGACGAGGACGCGTTCGCGCCGGAACCCGAGGCCGTGGAGCCCGGCTGCGCGCTCGGAGCGGCGGAGGACGGCGGCACGCTGTGGCTCGACGGAACCGTCTACGACACCGGCGGCGCGAGCGGCTGCTACGAGCTCGCCGACGACCGCTTCTCGGTCGTCGAGACGGGTGACACCGTCGTGCTGGGGTCGCTGCTGCCGCTGCAGAACGACTCGATCGTGCGGGAGGGCAACGCCGCCTTCGCGCTCAGCCTGCTCGGGCGGAGCGGGCGGCTCGTCTGGTACCTCCCCTCGCCGCTCGACGTCGACATCGCCGAGGCACCGACGCTCGGCGAACTGACCCCGCAGTGGCTGCCACCCGCCTCCGGGCTGCTCGTGCTCGCAGGCATCGCCGCGATGGTGTGGCGCGGGCGCCGCTTCGGTCCTCTCGTCGTCGAGAACCTGCCCGTCGTCGTGAAGTCGAGCGAGACCATGGAGGGCCGCGCGCGGCTGTACGAGAACTCCTCGGCGCGCACGCGCGCGCTCGACGCCCTGCGGCTCGGCACGCTCGAGCGCCTGGCCGGCCGGCTGGGGCTGCCCCGCAGCGCCGGGGTCGACGAGATCGTCGCCGCGACGGCGAGGGTGCTCGGCACGGACGCCGCCGGGCTCCGACAGCTGCTCGTCGACCGTGCGCCGGAGCACGACGCCGACCTCGTCGCGCTGTCCGACGAGCTGCTCCGCCTCGAGCGCGCGGTCGAGCAGGCGACCCGGGCGCACTGAGCGCGAGTCATCCGGATGCGGACAACACGAAAGGGAACGATGCGATGAGCGAGCTGAGACAGGCCTTCGGGCGTGTGCGGACCGAGGTGGCGAAGTCCGTGGTCGGGCAGGACGGCGCGGTGACCGGCCTGCTGATCGCGCTGCTCGCCCAGGGGCACGTGCTGCTCGAGGGCGTGCCCGGCGTCGCCAAGACGCTGCTCGTGCGCACGCTCAGCCGCACCCTGAGCCTCGACACGAAGCGCGTGCAGTTCACCCCCGATCTCATGCCCGGCGATGTGACGGGCTCGGTGGTCTACGACGCGAAGCTCGGCGAGTTCGAGTTCCGCGAGGGCCCGGTCTTCACGAACCTGCTGCTGGCCGACGAGATCAACCGCACGCCCCCGAAGACGCAGTCGTCGCTGCTCGAGGCGATGGAGGAGCGGCAGGTCACGGCCGACGGGCAGACCCGTCCGCTGCCGTCGCCGTTCCTCGTCGCGGCGACGCAGAACCCGATCGAGTACGAGGGCACCTACACGCTGCCGGAGGCACAGCTCGACCGCTTCCTGCTGAAGCTCGTGCTGCAGGTGCCCGACCGCGACACCGAGTTCCAGGTGCTGTACCGGCACGCGGGCGGCTTCAACCCCCGCAACCTCGACGCCGCGGGAGTCACGCCCGTGCTCGGACCCGCGGAGCTGCAGGCCGCCCAGGCCGAGGTCGTGCGGGTCGGCGCCTCCCCCGACGTGCTCGCCTACATCGTCGACCTCGCCCGCGCGACCCGCGAGAGCCCCTCGGTGCGGCTCGGGGTCAGCCCCCGCGGCACGACCGCGCTCCTCGCCGCGTCGAAGGCGTGGGCGTGGCTCAACGGGCTCGACGCGATCACGCCGGACCACGTGCAGGCGATGGCCCTGCCGGTGCTCCGCCACCGCCTCGCGCTGCGCCCCGAGGCGGAGCTCGAGGGCGTCTCCGCCGACACGATCCTCACGTCGATCCTCCAGCAGGTGCGGGTGCCGATCTAGTGACAGTCTCGGGCTGGTTCGTCCTCCTCGTCGCGCTCGGCGTCGTGCCGATCGTCGCGACGGGCGAACCCCTCGTGTTCTTCGCCTGGCTCGCGCTGTGCGTCGTGCTCGGCGCGGTCGACCTCGCGCTCGCGGGGTCGCCGCGCCGGGTCGGGATCGAGCGGCAGCTGCCCACGCGCGTGCGGCTCGGCGAGACCGTCGAGTCGACGCTGCTGCTCACCAACCGGGGCACGCGGACGATCCGCGGGATCGTGCGCGACGGGTGGCAGCCCTCCGCCGGCGCCGCGACCGCCCGCGCCCGCGTCGATCTGCCCGCCGGGGAGCGGCGCGCGGTCACGATCCCCCTCACGCCGTTCCGCCGCGGCGAGCGGCGGGCGATGCACGTCACCGTGCGCTCCTTCGGGCCGCTCCGCCTCGCCGCGCGCCAGGCGACGATCGACGCGCCCGCCGCGATCCGCGTGCTGCCGCCGTTCCACGCCCGCCGGCACCTGCCCTCCCGGCTCGCCCGCCTGCGCGAGCTCGACGGCCGCACCGCCGTCATGGTGCGCGGTCAGGGCACGGAGTTCGACTCGCTGCGCGAGTACGTGCGCGGCGACGACGTGCGCTCGATCGACTGGCGGGCGACGGCCCGCCGCACCGCCCCGGATGCCGCGGGTCCGACCCTCGTCGTGCGCACCTGGCGCCCCGAGCGCGACCGCCGCGTCGTGATCATCCAGGACACCGGCCGCACCGCCGCCGCCCGCATCGCCGACGAGCCGCGCATCGACACCGGGTTCGAGGCCGCGCTGCTGCTCTCGGCCCTCGCCTCCCGCGCCGGCGACCGCGTCGACTTCGCGATGTGGGACCGCCGGGTGCGCGGACGCGTGCAGGGCGCCGTCGGCGCCGAGCTGCTCTCCCGTCTCGTCGACACGATGGCGCCGGTCGAGCCCGAGCTGCTCGAGACCGACTGGTCGGCCGTGCCCGCGCTCGTCCGCGAGATCACCTCGCGCCACGCGCTCGTCGTGCTGCTGACGGCGATCGACGCCCCGGGCGCCTCCCGGGGGCTGCTGTCGATCATGGGACAGCTCACCCGCACGCACACGGTCGTCGTGGCATCCGTCACCGATCCGGCCGTGCTCGAGGCGACGAAGCAGCGCCGCGACCGCGCGGAGGTGTACCGCGCCGCCGCCGCGGAGCGCGCGCTGCTCGACACCGCCCGCGTCTCGGCGGCGCTCCGCCAGCTCGGGGCGGAGGTCGTCACGGGCGCGCCGGCCGACCTGCCGCCCGCGCTCGCCGACCGCTACATCGCGCTGAAGGCGGCCGGGCGGCTCTGAGGCATCCGGTGCCGGCGTTCGTTGCCGCCGCGGCGCCACGCCGCGCACTTCTCACCGGGATGGGCAGCAACTACTGCGTCAGTCGGCGAGAACTGCGCACTCCGCGGATGCCTCGCGGCTCAGCCCGCGGTGAGCCGCCGCGCCCCCGCCTCGAACTCGTCGAGGTCGCCGGTCTGCCCCGCGCGGTACGCCCGGCGGCCGACAACCCACTGGTAGACGAGGAACGCCACGAGCGCGATCGTGCCGATGGGGATCTTGATCCAGAACGGCAGCGCGGAGCCTGTCACGAAGCCCTCGACCACGCCGGAGACGAGCAGGGCGAGGATGAGGCCGACGACGACCGTGAAGATCGCCCGGGACTCGGTCGCGAGCGACTCCAGGCGGGTGCGCGGTCCCGGCGCGATCCACGCCCAGAAGATGCGGAGCCCCGCCGCTCCGGCGACGAAGATCGAGTACAGCTCGAGCTGGCCGTGGGGAAGGATGTAGAGGAAGAAGATGTCGCCGCGGTCGTAGGCGAACATCAGCCCGCCCGACATCCCGATGTTGAGCGCGTTGTTGTACAGCAGGTACGGCACGAACACGCCGAGCACGCCGAAGGCGATGCACTGCGCCGCGAGCCACGCGTTGTTCGTCCACACCTGGCCCGTGAACGACGACGGCGGGTTCTCCGAGTAGTAGGCGACGAAGTCCTCCTCGACGAACTGCCGCCGGAACTCCTCGTCGCCGAACGTCGCGAGCACCGCCGGGTCGCGGTAGGCCCAGTAGCCCCACAGCACGGCGATGACGATCGTCGCGACGGTCACCGCGAGCGTGAGCCAGCGGATGCGGTACAGCGCGGCCGGCAGCTGGGCGAGGAAGAACCGCGGCAGCTGCTGCAGCACGTTCGAGCTCGCGCCGGTGAAGCGCAGCCGGGCCCTGGAGAGCGCGAGGGAGAGCCGGTCGCCCTGGATCGACTGCCCGGCGCTCGTGCGAATGGCCGAGAGATCGGCGGCGCCCGCCTGGTACCGCTCGATGAGGCGGTCGGGCTCGGAGCCCTCGAGTCGGCGCTTGCGGCCGAGGCGCGCGAGCTCGTCCCACTCGTCCTGGTGGGCCCGGGCGAACGCGTCGAGATCCATCTGCTGTAATACTCCCATGGCCCAGGTGGAGCAGTCCTCGCTCGCCTACGCCGACCACGAGCGCGAACTCATCACCGGTGAGGCGGTCGCCCTCGACCTCCGTCCGGCCGGATTCATGCTCCGCGCCGCGGGCGCGGCCATCGACTTTCTGTGCGTCGTCGTGCTCTACATCGGGATCGTGCTGATCGCGTTCTCGCCGCTGTTCTCGCAGTTCCTCGACAACGCCTCCGCCGCCGCCGTCGCGATCGCCTCGCTCGTGCTCTGCATCGTCGTGCTGCCGGTGACGATCGAGACCGCCACGAAGGGCAAGTCCATCGGCAAGTACGCGATCGGCGCCCGCGTCGTGCGCGACGACGGCGGGGCGATCGGCTTCCGGCACGCCTTCATCCGCGGCCTCGTCGGCGTCATCGAGGTCTTCATGTCCTTCGGCGGCATCGCCGCGATCACGGCGATGCTCAACGGACGCTCCAAGCGCCTCGGCGACCTCCTCGCCGGCACCTACAGCCAGTACGAGCGGGTCGCGAAGCTGCCGCCGCCCGCGCTCGACGTGCCACCCGAGCTCACCGACTGGGCGCGGCTGGCGGACGTCGCCCGGATGCCCGACGCGCTCTCCCGCCGCATCAGCCAGTTCCTGTCTCAGGCGCCGAAGCTGTCGCCCTCGACGCGGGACCGGCTCGCGCGCGAGCTCGCGAACGAGGCGTCCGCCTTCGTCTCCCCCGTGCCGCAGGCCCACCCCGAGGCGTTCCTCGTCGCGGTGTCGGCGGTGCGCCGCGGCCGCGAGTACGCGGCCCTCGAGGGCGAGCGCACGCGGCTGCAGCTGCTCTCCCCCGTGCTCGAGGGCACGCGCCGGGGCTTCCCCGACCGCTAGACCACGGCCCGGAACGACGGATGCCGCGAGGCGTCGGCCCCGCGGCACCGTCGGCCGCCGCCCTGACCGGGCGGCGCGGCTCTGCGCTCAGTAGCGGTAGTGGTCCACCTTGTACGGCCCCTCCGGGTCCACGCCGATGTATGCGGCCTGCTCCTCGGTGAGCTGCGTGAGCTCGACGCCGAGCGCGCCGATGTGCAGGCGCGCCACCTTCTCGTCGAGCTTCTTCGGCAGCACGTAGACCCGGTTCTCGTACTTGGCGCCGTCGACGTACAACTCGAGCTGCGCGAGCACCTGGTTCGAGAACGACGCGGACATCACGAACGACGGGTGACCGGTCGCGTTGCCGAGGTTCATCAGGCGACCCTCGCTGAGCACGAGGATGCTGCGGCCGGTGGGCAGCCGCCACTCGTGCACCTGCGGCTTGATCTCGACCTTCTCGGCGCCCTCGAGCGACTCGAGCGCCGCCATGTCGATCTCGTCGTCGAAGTGGCCGACGTTGCCGACGATCGCGAGGTGCTTGAGTCCCAGCAGGTGATCGATGGTCACGACGCGCGTGTTGCCGGTGCCGGTGATGAGGATGTCGATCTGGTCGATCACGCTCTCGAGCTTCGCCACCTGGAAGCCGTCCATCGCGGCCTGCAGCGCGTTGATCGGGTCGACCTCGCTGACGATCACGCGGGCTCCCTGGCCGCGCAGCGCCTCGGCGGCGCCCTTGCCGACGTCGCCGTAGCCCGCGACGAACGCCACCTTGCCGCCGATCAGCACGTCCGTGGCACGGTTGAGGCCGTCGGGCAGCGAGTGCCGGATGCCGTACTTGTTGTCGAACTTCGACTTGGTGACGGAGTCGTTGACGTTGATGGCGGGGAAGAGCAGATCGCCCTTGGCGGTGAGCTCGTACAGGCGGTGGACGCCCGTCGTGGTCTCCTCGGTGACGCCCATGATGCCGTCGCCGACGCGGGTCCAGCGGGTGGGGTCGGCCGCGAGGGAGCGGCGCAGCAGGTCGAGCACGATGCGGTACTCGCCGCTGTCGCCCTCGGATGCCTCGGGCACGAAGCCCTGCGCCTCGAACTCGCGACCCTTGTGCACGAGCAGGGTGGCGTCGCCACCGTCGTCGAGGATCATGTTCGGGCCGTCCCAGTCCTCACCGGCAGCGGCGGCCTCCGCGGACCAGTCGAAGATGCGGTCGGCGCACCACCAGTACTCCTCGAGAGTTTCGCCCTTCCAGGCGAACACCGGCACGCCCGCGGGGGCGTCCGGGGTGCCGGTCGGGCCGACGGCGATCGCCGCGGCGGCCTCGTCCTGGGTGGAGAAGATGTTGCAGCTCGCCCAGCGCACCTGGGCGCCGAGGGCGACGAGGGTCTCGATCAGCACGGCGGTCTGCACCGTCATGTGCAGGCTGCCGGCGACACGCGCGCCCTTCAGCGGCTGCGTCGGGCCGAACTCCTCACGGAGGGCCATGAGTCCGGGCATCTCGTTCTCGGCGAGGCGGATCTGGTGGCGTCCGGCCTCGGCGAGCGAGAGGTCCCGCACCTTGAAGGGCAGCACGGATGTCTGGGGCGCGAGGGTCATGTGTGCAATTCTCGCATCCGAGGGCGCCCTGTTACCGGCTCCGCGTCGGGCTGCCCTTCAGCTCACGGAACGACTCAAGCGCGGATGAGCGCGAGCACCTCGTCGCGCACCCGCTCCATCTCGGCCGGGCTCGACGCCTCGACGTTGAGCCGGAGCAGCGGCTCGGTGTTCGACGGGCGGACGTTGAACCACCACCAGTCGGCATCCGTCGACACGGGGCCGGTGACGGTGAGGCCGTCGAGCTCGTCGAAGTCGCCGCGGCCGGAGAACCGGTCGACGATGCGGGCGTAGACGGCCGGGATGTCCTCGACGGTCGAGTTGATCTCGCCGCTCAGCGTGTAGGGGCTGACCGCGTCGGAGAGCGCCGAGAGCGGGCGCTCCTGCGAGCCGAACTCCGCGAGCACGTGCATCGCGGCGAGCATGCCGTTGTCGGCGCCCCAGAAGTCGCGGAAGTAGTAGTGCGCCGAGTGCTCGCCGCCGAAGATCGCGCCGCTCGCCGCCATCTCGTCCTTGATGTACGAGTGCCCGACGCGGGAGCGCAGCGGCTGCGCGCCAGACCGCTCGATGGTCTCGGGCACGAAGCGCGACGTGAGCAGGTTGTGGATGACCACGATCTCGCCGTCGGGCTGGGCCGCGCGCACGCGGTCGATCTCGCGCTTGGCGACGATCGCGGCGATCGCCGAGGCGCTCACGGCCTCCCCGCGCTCGTCGACGAGGAAGCAGCGGTCGGCGTCGCCGTCGAAGGCGAGCCCGAGGTCGGCACGGTGCTCGACGACGGCCTTCTGCAGGTCGACGATATTCTTCGGGTCGAGCGGGTTCGCCTCGTGGTTCGGGAACGTGCCGTCGAGCTCGAAGTAGAGCGGGATGATCTCGATCGGCAGCTCAGGCAGGCCGGCGGCCGTGCCGAGCACGGCGGGCACCGTCTTGCCGCTCATCCCGTTGCCGGCGTCGACGACGACGCGGAGGGGACGGATGCCGGAGAGGTCGACGAGCGAGCGCAGGTAGCCCGCGTACTCCGCGAGCAGGTCGAGCTCGCGGTAGCCGCCCTGCTGCTCGGCGACGGGGATGCCGGAGGCGAGGAACTCCTGGGCGCGGTCACGGATGCCGCCGAGGCCGGTGGAAAGGCTGATGCCCTGGGCGCCCGCACGGCTGAACTTGATTCCGTTGTAGGTCGCGGGGTTGTGGCTCGCGGTGAACATCGCGGCCGGGGCGTCCAGCCGGCCCGACGCGAAGTAGGTCATGTCGGTCGAGCAGAGGCCGATCGAGACGACGTTCGCGCCGCGCTTGCGCGCGCCCGAGGCGAAGGCGTCCTTGAACTCCGGGGACGAGTCGCGCATGTCGTGACCCACGACCACGTCGCGTCCGGCGGCGCCGACCTCGTCGACGAAGCCCGCGGCGAGGGCCTCGACGACCTCGGGGGTCATCTGGGATCCGACGAGGCCCCGCACGTCGTAGGCCTTGATGAACGCGGTGAGGTCGATGGTCTGCGAAGTCACGACGCAAAACCTACATCGCCGAGCACCGCGTGCCGCACGACCTGCCAGCCCTGCGGGGCGGAGAGTCGCTCGGAGTGGCGCGCGCACAGGTCGTAGCTGTGCGGCTCGGGATGCTGGCTGAGCGGCCCCAGCACGACCATCGAGTCGGCGTACACGTAGGTGAGCGTCACCGTCGCCTGCTCCTGGCAGGAGACCTTGCTGCACGGACGTGGGGACATCAGGGCTCAACGATACGTGCCGCCCCGGCGATTACGATTGCAACATGCCCAGATCGGGATCGCGTCGCTCGAGTGCCCGTCTGAAGTCCCGTGACCGGCACGGCAGAGGCATCCGCGGGTCCGTCGCCGGACCCCACCTTCCGCTGCTGAGGACCAGGCTCGACCTGTTCGACCAGACCGTCGCGTCGGCCGTGGACTACGTGCGCGACCTGTGGCCGGACGAGCTCGAGGGCGTGCGCTTCGAGGTCGCCGGGGTGCCGCGCACCGTGGGGCGCGCCGGAGTCGACCGCTGGGCGGTGTCGCGTGCCGAGCGCCGCGTCGTGCTGTACCGGCTGCCGATCGAGCGGATGGCCCACCTGCACAAGAACGACGAGTGGCATCGCCGCTCGCTGATCGAGAGCTGCGTGTTCCGGGCCGTCGCCGAACTGCTCGGCCGCGACCCGTGGGACATAGCGCCGGAGCGCTACCGCCACTTCTGACGCCGAGCGTCGCGGGCGTGCGTCAGCGCGGCACCGGGTACACGGTGATCGGCGACGAGCCCGGCGCGGGACGGCCGAGCGCGAGCCATCCGGCCTTGGCGGGCGTGCCGTATGAGGCCGCGGCGTGCAGGCCCTCGGTTCCCGTCAGGGTGTAGGCCGCGGATGCCTCGACGGGAACGCCGACGGCACCGCCCGCCGGGACCTCGACGCTGCTCGTACCGCCGGGAGCGGCCACGGTCACGGTCGCGGGAACGTCCGCCGGATTCGCGAGGCGGAGCGCCGCACCCTCGCCCGGTGCGAGGACGGCGAGCGTCGTGTCGCCCAGCGTCTCGGTCGTGGTCGACCAGGCGAAGTCGTTGACGCCGGCGTCGTCGGCGGTGGCGACCCGCATCGCGGCGACGAAGGGAGTGTCGGCCGTGAGCTCGATCGCGTAGGCGCCCTCGGCCAGCCCCTCGACGGGGAGGTCGAAGACGACCCCGGCCTCGAGCGGGACGTCGAACACGGCGCCGGCCAGGTTCGGGTCCTCCGGCACGACGGTGACCGAGACGGTCGTCGGCTGCCCGCCGGTGGCGAGCAGCCGCAGCGTGGGCGCGAGGTCGCCGTAGCCCTCCTCGCCGAGCCGGTTCTCGACGGCGGCGACCTGCCCGAGCACGACGCCGGGGATCACCGCGTCGGTGGCAGGAGGCGCCGAGGGCCCGATGAGGTCCACTCCCCCGGCCTCGAGGGTCCGGACGGTGGTCTGCTGCAGGTCGGCGACGACGGAGCCGCCGCGACTGGAGACGTGCACGACGGGTGAGACCACGTCGGGGGCGAAGCCCGCGAGCGAGAGCACCCGCTGACTGCCGGCCGCGACCGAAATGCCTTCCGTGCCCGGCGCGGTGATCGGGCCGCCCTCGCCGTAGAGGTCGAGGTCGACCGTGGCGGGCACCTGCGACGGGTTGGCCAGCGTGAGCACGGTCGTGCGTCCGGTGGTCGTCGCGCCGCCGACGAGCCAGGCGTCGCCCGACCCTTCCTGGCACGCTGCCACGGCGAGGCCGGCCTGCTCCTCGCCGGTCAGCGTCTCGGTCTGGCTGCCCGCGAGTTGCGAGGCGGCGTCGACCGGTGCGAGGGCGCCGACGGCCGGCAGAGTGCCGGTGGAGTTCTGCGTCGCGCTGAGCGAGCCGTTCGTGACCTCGCCGGACGTCGCGGCGAAGAGCGTCGCGGGGGTCCCGCTGCTCGAGACGGCACCGTCGGCGCCGACCGTCAGCATCGGCCCCGGGCAGGCGCGCTGCTGCGTCGTCGCGACGGGCTCGACGAGGATGCCGTCGGCGGTGACGCTGTATTCGGGAAGCGGCGCGAAGGACGCCCCGGCGACGGCGCCGCCCGCCAGCACGAGCGCGGCGCTGATGGCGGCGACGCGGAGCGCGTGGCGGCGGCGGGTCCTGGGGTCAGTCATCGTCCTCAACCTCGAAGGTCTGCGCGGGGGCCAGCGGTTCGGGCTTGATCCTGCGCACCCGGCGCCGCGACGTCGGCACGGCGAGCAGGGCGCTCACGAGCAGCACCGCGGCCTGGGCGGAGGCCACGCCGACGGAGAGCGTCGACGGGGCGGCGGCGGCGATCGCGGCATCCGTCGCCTGGGGGAAGCGCCAGAGGAGGCCGCGCACCGTCTGTCCGACGGGGGTCACGCGCGCGTTGCCGTCGAGCGCGTCCGACACGCGCTGCGCGATCGCCTGCTCCTCCGCGGTGTCGCCGGGGGTGAGCAGCACGAAGCTCAGCGCGTACTCGTCGAGGTCGGCGCTCGGGTCGTAGCCGCTCTCGCTCGCCAGGTTGCCGGCGAGCACGGCGAGCCGGCGCCCGTCCTCCGAGGTGCCGGTCGCGGTGTAGGCGAGCGTCGACTGGTCGTCGAGGGTGGAGCCGTCGCCCACCTCGAGCCGGGCGGCGAGGCCGGCGCCGTCGGGCTGCAGCACGAGGGTCGACCGGCCGGGCGTCGCCTCGTCCGCCGCGACGACGTAGGGCGGCAGCAGTCGCGGGTTCGAGGGCTGCACGAGCGCGGCGCCGGTGACGGCGGCGAGGGCCACGGGCGCGATCGCGAGCGCTGAGCCCACGGCGGCGACGGTGCCGAGGGCGCTGGGCACGCGGATGCCGTCGAGCGCGAGGGCCGCGGCGCCGACCAGGCCGAGCCAGTAGAGCGAGAGGGGGCCGCCCGTCCAGAGCGGCAGCGCCTCGGCGCCGTCGACCGCGACCGCGAGGGTCGACGCGACGACCGCCGTGGCGAAGCCGACGAGCGCGACGGCGAGTGCGGGCACCGCCCGCCGCACCGGTCCCGTCGCGAGCGAGGCGAGAGCGAGAAGCGCCACGGGCGCGACCGTGACGGCGACCACCGCGGGTGTCCACGCGGCGACGTCGAAGTTGGCGAGCAGGTCGTACCAGCCGCTCACCCCGCGTTCGGGGAAGCCGAGGGCGAGCTGCCACGGGGTCGCGGGCGCGAGCGCCGCGGGGGCGCCGGGATCCGCGAGCAGCCCGAGCGGGGTCCCGCGGGAGGTCTGCTCCACCGCTAGCGGCGCATACAGGGCGAGCACGGGCAGCAGCACCGCCAGCACCCGCACCAGGCGCCGCACGTGCAGCGCGGCCCGGACGAGCACCGCCAGCGCGAGCGGCGGGACGAGCGCCGGTACTCCCGCTCCGATGACGGCGAGGAGCAGCCCGGCGGAGGCGGCGGCGGGCCAGGAGCGGGGTGCCCGCAGCAGCGCGAGCGCGAAGACCGGCAGCAGCACGTGAGCGAGCACCGCGCCGAGCCGACCGTCCGAGAGGGAGGTGAGGAACATCGGCGCGAGCGCCCAGACGACGGCGCCGACGGCCGGCACCCACGCCCGGTGGACGGTGACGTCGCGCACCGCGAACCAGGCGGTGAGGCCGGCGAGCGGGATCGCCGCGAGCACGAGGAGCACGACCGAGAGGGAGGGCTGCCAGAAGGTCAGGGTCCCCAGCGCGGCGAGCACCCATGCGAACGGATCGGCGGCCCCCGTGAAGCCCGCGCCGAGGTCGCGCCAGCCCGAGTAGAGGTTGCGCCAGAGTTCGCTCACCTCGTGCGCCAGCGGCAGCAGGCCTCCTCCGGAGGCGGCCTCCGCACCGACGAACGGGTGCAGCAGCACGAGTGAGAGCGCCGTAAGACCGAGCACGGTCCAGAGCCCCCCGGAGGCGACGAAGGTCGCCGGGTTCAGCTCCTCGTGCTCGACCGCGATCGACGCCACGGCCGCCTCGCGGTGCTGCGCGCGTCGTTCCCGCACCTCCGCGGGGCTCATCCGGAGCGGGGCGATCGCCTTCCAGCCGAGCCGGCGACCACGTCGCAGCCGCGTGCGCGCCGACACGACGGCGCCGATGCGGGCCATCGCGACGAGGGCGGCGACGAACTCCCCGGGCACGGCACCGGGTCGCTTGCGGAGCAGGTGCCAGACGCTGCGCACCATCGCGAGCGGCAGGAGGCTCAGCCAATGCAGCGGCGCGGCCCACCACGGCGCGTAGACCAGGCGACGGTGCAGCCCCGCGGTGCGGACGAAGCGACGCCGACGTGCCGGCGTGACGTGGCCGCGTCCGAAGGTCTCGGGGGAACCGCTCGTCACGACGCGTGCGTCGGGCACCGTGACCACCCGCACGCCCGCGAGCCGCGCCCGCACGGCGAGATCGAGCCCGGCGTCGAGGTGAGGGAGGGCCGGGTCGAAGCCGAGCCGCTCGAGCAGGTCACGCCGGATCAGCATGCCCTGCGCGCTCACGCCGAGCACGTCGTGCTGCTCGTCGTGCTGCGCCTGGTCGAGTTCGTCGTCGACCAGTTGTACCGTCGCGCCGAGGCGGGTGAGGGTCTGCCCGAACGAGGCGATCGTGTCGCGGCGCGCGGCATGCACGAGCTTAGGTCCCGCGACGCCGACGGAGGGCGCCCGCTCGACCGCGGCGAGCAGCGCGCGGAGAGCGCCGGGCTCCGGCGCGTTGTCGTGCCCCAGCAGCCACACCCACTCCGCGTCGGAGGCGGGGTCGTCGAGGGAGCGCACGCCGTGCATGACCGCTTCGCCGAACCCGAGTTCGTGCCGCAGGGAGACGACGTGACCGGGGTTGGCCCGCTCGAGCAGGGCCCGCGTGGCATCCTTCGACGCGACGTCGACGGCGACGACGCGATCGGGAGCGTGGGTCAGAGCGGCGAGCGCGTCGAGCGTCGCCGGAAGTACCCCCGCCCCGGTGGAGGCGACGAGGATCGCAGTGACTCTCGGATGCATCGCCTGCACCTTAAGCGCCGCTCGCCGCGGTCCCCGAGAGGACCGCGGCGAGCCGCTCAAAGCCTTTCGGCGTTATTACGCCGTGCGCTTGCGGAGCTTGCGACGCTCGCGCTCCGACAGTCCACCCCAGATGCCGAAACGCTCGTCGTTCTCGAGCGCGTACTCGAGGCACTGCGCGCGCACCTCGCACGAACCGCAGATCTTCTTGGCCTCGCGGGTCGACCCGCCCTTCTCGGGGAAGAAGGCCTCGGGGTCCGTCTGCGCGCACAGGGAGTCGGCCTGCCACGCCAGCGGGTTGTCGTCGTCGTCCTGGGCCGGGCGACGAACGCCGGGCACTCCCAGACGGACCGGGTCGACGAACCAGTCGTCGGGCACACCGGCACGAAGCTCCGTGATAGCCATTAGCACACTCTCCCCTCAACGCCCGCGCGGCTGGCGCAAGCACTTGTGTAATTACACCGGTGTAATCAGGGGCTAGTCAAGCCGCGGAACCATACGACCTCAACCGGTGCTGCAGGGTTAGCCGCGCGCGGCGTGTCACCCCTTTGGGGGGAATTTGCAGAGGGCGCAAGGCATCCGCCGATGCCTCGCATCGGCCGACACGCCGCTGCTTCCGCGGATCTCGGTGCTCTGGCGAGGCTCGCCGGAGCACCGATCGGATGAGGGTGAGCGACGGCCTTCGGGTGGCCGGACGCGGCGTGTTGAAACCTGGTTTTTACATTCGACCACGCGCGGGCTGGGAGCCCGCCACGAGAGTCAGGCCGCGCGACGGCGCGCGTCCCAGGCGGAGCGCACCATGTCCTCGAGCGAGTGCCGCATCTGCCAGCCGAGGTCACGCGCGGCGAGATCGCCGCTCGCGACGATGCGGGCGGGGTCACCGGCGCGGCGCGGCCCGATCTCCGGCTCGAAGTCGATGCCCGTCACGCGAGCGACGGCCGTCATGATCTCGCGCACGGACACGCCGTCGCCGCTGCCGAGGTTGTAGGCGACCTCGAGCTCCTCGCCCGCCTCGAGCAGCCGCGCCGCCTCGACGTGAGCGAGCGCGAGATCGGACACGTGCAGATAGTCGCGCACGTTGGTGCCATCCGGAGTCGGGTAGTCGTCGCCGTTGATTTTGGGAGTGCGCCCCTCGACGAGGGCGTCGAAGACCAGCGGGAACAGGTTGTGCGGGCTGGTGTCGTAGATCGACGGGTCGCCGGAGCCGACGACGTTGAAGTAGCGCAGCGACGTGTGCTTCAGCCCGGTGGCCACGGCCTGGTCGCGCAGCAGCCACTCGCCGATGAGCTTCGACTCGCCGTACGGCGACTGCGGGTTCTTCGGCGTGTCCTCGACGACGAGGTCGACGTCGGGCGTGCCGTAGACGGCGGCCGAGGAGGAGAAGACGATCTTGTCGACCCCCGTCGCCGCCATCGCCTCGAGCAGACGGACGGTACCGGTGACGTTCTGGTCGTACGTGTGGAGCGGCTTCTGCACGGAGACCCCCGCGTACTTGAAGCCGGCGAGGTGCACGACACCGGTGACGCCGTGCTCGGTGACCGCGCGCTCGACCGCATCGCGGTCGAGGATGCTGGCGCGCACGAGCGGGGTCTTCGGGCCCACGAAGCCCTCACGTCCGCTCGCGAGGTTGTCGAGGGCGACGGCTGCGATGCCCGCCTCTTCGAATGCCTTGACGACGTGCGCCCCGATATATCCGGCCCCGCCGGTCACCAACCATGCCACGGTGTTTCAGCCTAGCGAGCGCGGATGACGCGGGGCGGGAAGCCTCAGCGAGCGGCGCGCCCGCGGCGCCTTCCTCGCCTCCCTCCTCGCGGGCTTCCGGTCGAGGAGGCGGAGGCGATCGGGGTCGAGCGGCCGCGGCCGGTACCCGTCGAGCAGCAGGTCCTTCACGGTGGCCGCGATGCCCGCGACCACGAGGACTCCGAGAACGATGATGAAGATGTCCATGGCAGGAAAGCTACGACTGGCTCGAGAATGCCACGAGTGGCAGGATTGCCGGACATCGTCGTTCTTCTGCCACTCGCCGGGAGGCCCCCCGTGATCCACTCCGTCGCTCTGCTCGCGATTCCCAACACCGCGCCGTTCGAGTTCGGTGTCATCTGCGAGGTGTTCGGCATCGACCGGACCGACAGCGGCGGACCGAGCTGGGACTTCCGCGTCGTCACGGCGGACCCGGGCCGCGTCCCCATGAGCCTCGGCTTCGACATCGTCGTCGACGAGGGGCTCGACGCGGCCGAGGAGGCGGACCTCATCGCCGTGCCGGCGCACACGGCGAGCGCCGCCGAGATCGACCCCCGTTACTTCGAGTTCCTGCGCCGCGCGCATGCCCGCGGGGCCTGGATCCTCTCGGTCTGCACCGGCGCGTTCGTGCTCGCCCGGGCCGGGCTCCTCGACGGCCGACGCGCGACGACGCACTGGATGCACGCCGACACCCTCGCCGCGCTCTTCCCCCGGGTCGAGGTCGACCCGGACGTGCTCTTCGTCGAGGACGGCCGCATCGTGACATCCGCCGGCACCGCGGCCGGGATCGACGCCGCGCTGCACCTCGTGCGCCGGGAGCACGGCGCCGCCGCAGCGAACGTGATCGCGCGCCGGATGGTCGTGCCGCCGCAGCGCGACGGCGGGCAGGCGCAGTTCATCGAGACGCCGATGCCGGAGCACCGGTCGGACTCGCTCGCCGAGGTGACCCGATGGATGGCGGAGAACCTGCACCGCGAGCTCTCGGTCGACGAGCTCGCCCGACGCGCGCTCATGTCGCCCCGCACCTTCGCCCGCCGCTTCCGCGCGGAGACCGGCACCACCCCCGCCGCCTGGCTCGGCCGTCAGCGGCTCATCCGCGCCCAGCAGCTGCTCGAGGCGACCGACGAGCCGCTCGAGCTCGTCGCGCAGCGGGCGGGCTTCGGCACGGCCGCGGTCATGCGCAGTCACTTCGTGCGCGTGCTCGGCACGACCCCCACCGCGTATCGGCGGACGTTCGGGGCGCGGGCGGCGGTCGCGTCGTAGCGACGCCGCCGCTTCGGCCGCCGGACGCGCCGCGCGCAACGACTGCATCACGTTCCGCGGAGGTGGGCCGGCTGCGGCCCTCCTGACTCGTAGCCTGCGGCTCATGAACCGACGACGCATGATCGCGCACTCCGCCGCGGTACTCGCGATGCTGGCACTCGCGGGTTGCACGAGCACGCCCGTCGCCGAGCCCACCCCACCTCCCACGACGGCTCCCGCCAGTCCCACCCCCGTCCCCACGGCGACCACGGCCCCGCCCACCGCCACCCGCCCGACGCCCTACTGGGGTTTCGAGTGCTCCGATCTCGTCGACCCCGCGGAGCTCTCGTCGCGGGTGGGGGTCGAGCTGACCGCCGTCACGGATCGCGAAGGGCACCTGGGCAAGCGGAAGCACGGTCCCTCCTCCTATCACTACCGGCAGCTGGGCGGGCTGGATTGTGCGTGGACGAACGGGCAGGCCGAACGTTCCGAAGCCGGATACGTCGGCCTCGAGATCTCCCTGCTGCCGAACTCCACCCAAGGCTGGAGATGGGCGACCGAGGCGATCGAAGGCGCGACCGAGATCGACTGGCACTGCGGTGACAGGTACGGCTGCAGCATCCAACGGCTCGTGCGCGACACCTGGATCGTCGTGGATCTCGCGTGGGGCACACCGAACGCCCTGCCCTCGTCTCGTCCGGTCGTCGAGGAGTACCTGGCGCGGACGGAGCAAGCCCTCGAGGCCGCACCCGAGGGGCAGCGCCCGTCGACCGACAACCCCTCGGCTGCGTACTCGACGGAGGCCTGCGAGGCCGTCATCACGCCCACCCAGGTCGCTGCGGTCTACGGCCGCGAGCTCGTCTCCACCGGGTGGGTGGACGGCCCGTGGGCGATCCAGTTGGAGGCGGAACGGCGGGCCGCGATCGGATGCCAATACGCGGCCGACTCCGGAATGGATACGCCGGCGACGGCTTCTCTCTCCTGGATCCCGGACGGCGAGTGGGCATGGCAGCAGGCTCGTCCGACGGGAGAGCCGATACAGCTGCAGGACGGCCAGCACGCGACGCTGAGCCTGCTGGACTGCGGTGCCGACTTCTGCGAGCTGAACGTGCTCGTCGATTCGACCTGGATCGAGTGGACGATGTTCCTCTCTGACGGGAGCGACCCGGCCCAGTTGGCTCCCGCACTCGTCGAGGCGTTCGTCGCCACCGTCGGCACCTGACCGGCGTCGCCCGTTATCAGGCGCCGGTCGTCGCCAGATACACCGTGCCGGCCCCCTCGAAGGTGAGCGCAGCCTCATCCGGCGTGATGAACACCGCGTCGCCGCGCTCGAGAGTGAGCGACGACGTCGCGCCCTCGAGCTCGACGGTGCCGTGGGTACAGAGAGCGATGGCGGGGCCGGTCAACTCGTACCCGGCGTCGGTCGCTCCGCCCGGCACGAGCGAGATGTGCGCCAGCACGAAGTCGGGCACGTCGGGCCGGAAGACGCGGATGCCCGGTGCCGGGATCTCGGGCTCGAGGTAGGGCGCAGGCAGAGGGCGGAAGTCGAGCACCTCGAGCAGTTCGTCGACATCGACGTGCTTGGGCGTGAGGCCGCCACGGAGCACGTTGTCGGACGCGCTCATGAGTTCGATGCCGAGCCCGTGCAGGTACGCGTGGATGTTGCCTGCGGGCAGGTAGAGCGCCTCGCCCCGGGCGAGCGTCACCCGGTTGAGCAGCAGCGAACCGACGACCCCGGGGTCGCCCGGGTACTTCGCCGCGAGCTCGCGCACGGTCTCGAACTCCCGCGCGTACGGCCCGCCCGTGATGTCGACCACGAGCTCCGACACCCGCTCGACGAGTTCGGTGACGCCCGGCCCGCGGGTGGCGAGCCACGCGAACGCATCCCGCAGGTCGCCGAGTCGGTCGCGCAGCTCCTGCAGCTCCCGCGGGCGCGGCTCCGCCGATGCGGCATCCGCCTCGAGCAGGTGATCGAGGATCAGCCGCGTGTCGTCGGTGTCGCGGAAGCCGGCGAGCGCCTCGAACCGGTCGCTCACCGCGACGATCAGCTCGGGCTTCGCGTACGGGTCCCTGTAGTTGCGGTGGGGCGCGTCGATCGGGACGCCCGCCGCGTTCTCGCGCTCGAAGCCCGCTCGCGCCTGCTCGGGGCTCGGATGCGCCTGCAGCGAGAGCGCCGACTCCGCCGCCAGCACCTTCAGCAGGAAGGGCAGACGCGGATGGGACCCGAGGGCTTCGTCGCCCTGCTGCTCCAGCCAGCTCGCGAGGTCTCCCCCACCGTGCAGCACGCTGGGTGAACCGGGATGCGCACCGAGCCACAACTCCGCCTCCGGCGCACCGCTCGGCAGTCTGCCGAGCAACTCCGCGATCGCGGTGTGCGAGCCCCAGTCGAAGGGCCTGGGCGTGTTGGTGATGCCTACAAACATGACGTCCTGTTCTCGAGCCTGGCTGGCACCAAAGTACAACCGGCTTGGTGCACGGATGCCGCGTGCCTAGCCTCGTCGCGGTTTCCCGCGAGCAACGGAGCGATGCATGGCGATCGACGCCCTTTCCACCGACCTCATCGAGCTGCAACAGTTGGGCAGCGACTTCTACGGCTTCGAGTCGGATCTGAGCGACCGAGAGAAGGACGTGCTCGCCCGGCTGCGGGCGTATCTCGAGACCGAGGTGAAGCCGCTCGTCAACGACCACTGGGCGCGCGCCGAGTTCCCCCACCGGATCGTCAAGGGCCTCGCCGACCTGGAGATCTTCGCCATGCCGTGGGAGGAGGTCCGGCCGTTCGAGAACTCCGCCGTGTTCCGCGGCTGGGTTGCACTCGAGCTCGCGCGAGTCGACCCGAGCGTCGCCACGTTCTGCGGCGTGCAGAACGGCCTGGCGATGGGCGCCATCGGCGTCACCGGCTCGTCCGAGCAGCGTGCGGAATGGCTGCCCCGCCTGGCATCCGGAGAACTCGTCGGCGCCTTCGGGCTGACGGAGCCGCTGTCGGGATCCGACAGCGCGCAGGGCCTGCGCACGATCGCGACGCGGGACGGCGACGATTGGATCCTGAACGGGTCTAAGCGCTGGATCGGCAACGCGACCTTCAGCGACATCACGATCATCTGGGCGAAGAGCGCCGAGGACGGGCAGGTCAAGGGGTTCATCGTGCCGACCTCGACGCCCGGCTACACCGCGACCAAGATCGAGAACAAGCAGTCGCTGCGCATCGTGCAGAACGCCGACATCACCCTCGAGAACGTGCGCGTACCGGAGTCGCTGCGCTTGCAGAACGCGAACTCGTTCCGAGACACCGCCGCCGTGCTGCGGCTGACGCGCGCCGAGGTCGCCTGGGCAGCGGTCGGTACGGCGATGGGCGCGTACGAGGCGGCGCTGGAGTACGCCGGGAAGCGCATCCAGTTCGGCAAGCCCATCGCCGGACATCAGCTCGTGCAGGACCTGCTCGTGAAGTGCCTCGGCAACATCACCGCATCGATCGCCATGGTGACCCAGGTGTCCCGGATGCTCGACGAGGGCCGCCAGCGCGACGAACACTCCGCCCTCGCGAAGGCGTTCACGACGTCGCGGATGCGGGAGACGGTCGCGTGGGCCCGCGAGGCGATGGGCGGCAACGGCATCGTGCTCGACAACGACGTCGCCCGCTTCCACGCCGACGCCGAGGCTCTCTACTCCTACGAGGGCACCCGCGAGATGAACACGCTCATCGTCGGCCGCGCGATCACCGGACAGGCGGCGTTCGTCTAGCGGATGACGGGGGCACCCTCGCCCCGGGTGAGCGAGCGCTCGACGGCCGCGCGCAGCCGAGGTCCGAGAGGCTTCTCCACGAACCGCCAGATCAGCCACGCCACCACCAGCGACGCCGTGATCGCGAACGCGAGTACGGCGTACGCCGGCAGGGCCGGGTACAGCGCCGCGATCAGGCGCCAGCCCCACAGCTCGTGCATCAGGTACAGCGGATACGCGAGCGCTCCGACGAAGGTGAGGCCCGGCAGGCGCACGGTGGACAGAGGCGTCAGCGTCGCGGCCATCACCGCCAGCAGCATGAGGGTGAGGATGACGGCGACCACCGGGTAGGGCAGGGCGTTGTCGGCGACGCCGATGTTCCACGGCAGGATGAACGAGTACGCCACGCGCATCGCGAACGCCCAGTTGAGCAGGATCAGCAGGACCGTGGCCGGGGTCCACCCCTCCTGCCAGACCAGGTAGATCAGCATGCCCAACGCGAAGAAGGGCGCGAAGTTCGGCTCCAGCAACGCCCCCAGGAAACCGAACCCCGTGCTGGTGGCGAGAGCACCGGCGACGGGCCAGAACGCGCAGAGCAGCAGCACACGCTTCCTCGTCACGCCGATGAGCGCCAACAACCCGAGCAGCAGGTAGAACTTCAGCTCGACCCAGAGCGTCCAGTAGACACCGTCGACATGCGGCGCCCCCCAGGCGGTCTGCAGCATGGTCAGATTCACGATGACGTCGGGCAGGCGCACGTTCGAGGTGGCCGTGTTGAAGCCCCTGTCCACGAGAAGCAGGGCTCCCGTGGTCACGACCGCGAACCAGTAGGCGGGGTAGAGCCGACCGATACGGGACGCGGCGAATCCGGCTGCCGTGCGACCGAAGAGACTCATCAGGATGACGAAACCGCTGATGATGAAGAAGAGGTAGACGCCGAGACTTCCGTACTGAGCGAACCCGCTGAGCGTCGGGAACACGATCGACGGGTCCGTGCCCCAGGCGGGAGACGGCCTGCCCGCGAAGTGGAACAGCACGACGAGCAGAGCACCGACGAAGCGCAGACCGTCGAGGACGACGAGTCGCTCCTTCGATGGCGCGAAGTCCGCCGCGCGCGCTTCTACCATGCCTCTCCCTGGCCTTGGCCCTCGAAGAGGGGCACTGCATCGTAACGGACGGCGGCACCCGCACGATCACCTAGCCTTGTGGGGTGATCGATCGTCAGGGCCTCCGCGCGGCCTACCTGACGGTGATGCTGTTCGCACTGCTCGCCGGCGACGCCGTGCGCTACACGATCAGCTGGTACGGCTTCGCCGCTCTGCACCTCGCGCTGCTCGGCGTCGCGGTCTGGCTCATCGTCCGCGATGAGAATCGCCCGCGGCTGAAGAATCTGCCGCTCACGCTGCTGGCGTTCGTCGGATATTGCGCGCTCACGCTTCTCTGGTCGGAGTACCGGCTGGAGACGCTTGCCGCCACGGTCATCCAGGTCATCACGGCGGTCGGTGCGATCGCCGTGGCCCTGACCTACGGCTGGGACGAGATCCTTCGGCATCTCGGTCGGGCGCTGCGGTTCATCCTCGGTCTCTCGCTCGCGTTCGAGCTGGTCGTGTCGATCGTCATCCGCCGCCCGATCCTGCCCTTCTGGGTCGACTACGGCGGCATTCCCATCGAGGACCTGCCGGTCGTCACGTACTGGTCGCGCAACAACATCTTCGAGGGCGAACGGATCCAGGGTCTGGTGGGAAACGCCAGCCTGCTCGGCTGGGCCGCGGCGCTCACGATCATCGTGATCGCGCTCCAATTCGCCGCCGGTCAACTCCGGCGACTCAAGGCCTCGATCTGGCTGGGGATCGCCGTTCTGACCCTCGCCCTGACGAGGTCCGCGACCGTCTACGTCATCCTGCTCGCCGTCGGCCTCGTGCTCACGCTCGCGCTGCTGTTCCGGCGGTACGAGACCCCGCGCGAACGTCGGCTGATCGGCGGCGGTGCGGCCCTCGTCGTCGCGCTCGCGGCGGTGGC
The DNA here is from genome assembly GCF_017355965.1 of Desertivibrio insolitus. Lineage (GTDB taxonomy): Bacteria > Actinomycetota > Actinomycetes > Actinomycetales > Microbacteriaceae > JAFIQW01. The sequence continues at coordinate 391,303 of NZ_JAFIQW010000002.1, read as the reverse complement.
GGCGGTCGCCCTCGACACCCGGCTCCTCGCCCTCGTGGGCAAGTCCGAGGACCTGACCGGCCGAGTCGACATCTGGTCGACGGTGATCGGGCTCGCCGAGGAGCGTCCGGCCTTCGGCTGGGGCTGGATCAGCTACTGGGTGCCCTGGCGCGAACCGTTCGACGACCTCGTCATCCGCAACGGCGTCGTGCAACTGCACGCGCACAACGCGTGGCTCGACGTCTGGTTCCAGCTCGGGGTGGTCGGTCTGGTGCTCTTCGGCCTCCTCGTGCTGACGACGCTCGGGCGGTCGTGGTTCCTCGCAATCGACCGCACCTACCGCGCGGACCGCACCCCGCTCCCCTACCCCGTCGTCGCCCTGCTGCCGCTGCTGCTGCTCGTCGCACTGCTGGTCCAGTCGCTCGCCGAGAGTCGCCTGCTGCTGGAGTACGGCTGGTTCCTGCTGGTCCTATTCTCCGTCAAGACCAAGCTCGAGCGCTACCGGTCCTGGGGCGCCGCTCCGGCGGCGCACAGCGCCGCCGGCATCCCCGCCACCTCGACGCGCGCTCGCTAGCCTGTGGGGATGTCGGGGTCGCACCACGTCCGAGAGTGGCTCCTCTCGGCAGCGCGGAGTCCGCGGCTCGCGGCGGCTCTCGCCACCGCCGGCATCGGAGTCGTGGTCGCCGCGCACCTGATCGAGAACCTCATCGGTTGGCCCGGTCTCGCCGCCATGCTGGCGACGACCGTCGTGCTCGCCGCCGTCTCGCTCGTGGCCAGGCGGAGCGAGATCGAGTGGCACGGCCTCCTGCCCATCTCCCTGCTCGCGTTCGTGGCCTGGTGCACGATGAGCATCGGATGGAGTCAGTACACCAGCGCCACGCTCCTGGGCGTCCTCTACCAGCTCACCGTCGGGTTCATCGGGCTCTACGTGGCACTCGTTCGCGACGTCATCCAGATCCTCCGAGCCGTGGGCGACGTGCTGCGACTCGCGCTGGGGTTGTCTCTGTTCCTGGAGGTCCTCTCCGGCGTCCTGCTGGACGTCCCGATCCCGTTCCTCGGCATCCAGGGCTCGATCGCCACCGGTGGTCCGATCCAGGGCATCTTCGAGACCCGCAATCTGCTCGGCTTCATGGCATTGCTCGCGCTGGTCACGTTCTCGGTCGAGTTCGCGACCCGGTCGGTACAACGCTCGACGGCCGTGGCTTCCCTCGTGGTCGCGGCCCTGATGCTGGGATTCTCCCGGTCCCCCGTGACGGGCGCCGTGCTCGTCCTGCTCGCGGCGGCCGTGGTCGCGCTCGCCGGCATCCGTCGCCTGCCTCACGAGCGCCGGATGACCGCTCAGCTGTTCCTGGGTGGAGCGGCGGTGGTCACGGGCGTGATCGTCCTCCTCGCCCGCAACGCCGTCGTGAACCTGCTGAGCGCGGGGAGCGAGTTGGAGTACAGGCTCGGGCTCTGGAGGCGCGTCGAGTTCCTCGCCGACCTGAACAACCTCGAGGGCTGGGGCTGGATCGGCTACTGGCGGCGGTCCTTCCCGTTCACCGCGCTGCGAGGTGAAGGAGGGCGCCTCAACGATTCGGCCCTGAGCGCGTACGTCGACGCATGGTTCCAGGTCGGGCTCGTGGGAGTCGCGCTGCTCGTCGTCCTGCTGGCGCTGGCGACCGTGCGTGCATGGCTGCTCGCCTCCACACAGCTCAGCGTGGTGTACGTCTGGCCTGCGCTCGCGATCATCCTGGTCGCCGCCACCTCCCTCGCCGAGAGCTATGCCCTCGTCGAGGTCGGCTGGCTCCTGGTGGTCATCGTCGCGGTGAAGAGCTCGCAGCGATGGTCGTGGCGGCAGCGCCTGACCGCAGGCGCCTAGCGCGAACGCGACTCGTCGTCGAGCTTCAACGTCTTGGCCCAGGTGTCCGGGCTGGTGATCTCAGGCAGCGCGGCCCGGTATCGCTTGCTGAGCTCGGCCCATTCGCGCCGGATCCGCCGACGGAACAGGAAGCTCTCGATGAGCATCTTCCGGAACAGCCGTCCGTCGCGCCGGTGCCACGCGACGGCAGATCCTTCGGCGTTCGTGACCAACGCGCTGTCGTAGAGAGGCAGCACCCACCAGCGCGCTTCCTCGAAGGCGAGATGCACCTCCGGAGGCCGCTTGTCCTTGGCGCGGGCAGTGCTGAAGAAGTGCTTCGGGACGTTGCGCAGCAACCAGCGGAATGCCCAGACCTTGCCAGGGGGGTTACGTCGCAGCACGTTGGGATCCGGCGTCTCCGCGTCGTCGACGATCTCGGGCAGGTCGACCTTGCTCTTGATGAGCTGGGTCTCCGGGAACCGCTTGGCGAGTTCGCGGACCTCCCCCTGACGGGTCTGGATGTCGTCGTGAAGCTGTCGCGGGCCGCTGAGCACGTTGCGATACGCCTCGTGGCGAGCGGCGACGGCGAAGTACTGCATCGACAACAGGTGCTTCACGTCGAGGGCCAGGTTGTCACGGGTCAGACGCCCTCCCTTCTCGAACGGGGAGTGCAGCAGTGCGGCGACCAGGCGGTTCCGAGCGTGGAAGAACGCCTGCCAGTCCTGGGAGTCGTCCTTGTCGACCCAGGAGACGTGCCATACGGCGGCGCCGGGCAGCGAGACGGTCGGGACACCCTTATCGCCCGCTCTGAGCGCGAACTCCGAGTCGTCCCACTTGATGAAGACGGGGAGCGAGAGCCCGACCTTCCTGATGACCGAGACCGGGATCAGGCACATCCACCAGCCGTTGTAGTCGACGTCGATACGCCGGTGCAGCCAGCGCGTCTGCCGGAGGTTGGACGAAGCGAAGTCGTGACGGTGAGGCGTTTTCGGCCCCCACATGAAGTTGAAGAAATCGATGCCCTCGCCGAAGGCGTGCAACTTCGTCTTGTCGTACATGTCGAACATGTGTCCGCCGACGATGGTCGGTCGCAGCGCGTAGTCGGAGAACCGGAGCGCCCGCAGGACTCCCTCCGGCTCGATCGCGATGTCGTCGTCGAGCAGCAGGACGTGATCGGAGACGCCCGCCTGCAGCGTCTCGTACATCGCCCGGGAGAACCCGCCACTGCCGCCGAGGTTGGCCTGCTCGATCAGCTGCAGCCGGCCGCCCAACTCCGTCTCGGCTGCGGAGAAGTCCGCTGCGTCGCGGATCTTCTGGGTGCCCTGATCGACGACGTACACCTTGTCGATCGACTGGCGAACCGCGTCGACGCTCGCGAGATCGCGGAGCAGCTGCACGCAGTACTCCGCGCGGTTGTAAGTGGTGATCCCGATGCTGACGGTCGACTGCCGGCCGCCGTTGGGCTCCGCGCCCTCGGGCGCGTACCAGCCTGCTTCGACGAGAGCGAAGTCGCTGTCCTCGGCGACGAGGTCGAACCAGAGCCATCCCCCGTCGCCGAAATAGGTGAACGGAAGAGAGAACTCGACGGTCTGCTCACCGTTGACGTCGGCCGTGTCCATCCGCTGGATCACACCGCGCGCGTTGGAGCGATACACCAGCACCTGCCCACTGCCGCGGGTGGTGACGCGAAGCACGACCGCATCCAGGGTGGTGTGATGGCGCCAGTACGAGGCCGGGAACGCGTTGAAGTACGTTCCGAACGAGACCTTCCGCTGGTGCGGGATCTGGAATCCCCGATCGCCGCGGATCGCGCTGAACATGCTCACATCCGACATCCGGACCACCGCCTGACCGGGATCGGAGTAGACGAAGCCGCGCTGGTGCTCCAGCGCTTCGCGCTCCTGATGCACCGGCAGCGTCGTCCAGAAATCCGCGTCGACGTAAAGCGGCACGATGTCCGGATCGTGATCGGACGGGAAGACGACCCGCTGAAGCGGGCTACGGGCGAACGCGCTCGTTGACACCTGGAAACCTCGTGATGAGTCGGGGCCGCTGGGGCCGGAGACGATTGAGCTACGCAGCCTTCGGCGTCAGCACTTCGAGCAGCTGGTTCTCGAACATGGACAGCGCCGATCCGATCGCCATGTGCATGTCCAGGTACTGATAGGTGCCGAGTCGCCCGCCGAAGAAGACGTCCTTCTCACCCTTCCCGAGCTCGCGGTAGCGCAGCAGCCCCTCGCGGTCCTGCGGGGTGTTCACCGGGTAGTACGGCTCGTCTTCGCCCTCGGCGAAGCGCGAGTACTCCCGCATGATCACCGTCTTGTCCGTCGGGTAGTCGCGTTCCGGGTGGAAGTGCCGGAACTCGTGGACCCGGGTGTAAGGCACCGTTGCGTCTGCGTAGTTCATCACGGAGGTGCCCTGGTAGTCGCCGATCGGCAGCACCTCCTCTTCGAAATCGAGCGTGCGCCAGCTGAGGCGCCCCTCGGCATAGTCGAAGTAGCGGTCCACCGGCCCCGTGTACACGATGGGCAGCTGCCCGACCGTTGCGGTCTTGTTCAGCGGCTGGGACGTGTCGAAGAAGTCGGTGTCGAGTTTCACCTGGACACGAGGGTGATCGGCCATACGGGTGAGCCACGCGGTGTAGCCGTCGACGGGCAGTCCCTCGTACTTGTCGTTGAAGTACCGGTTGTCGTAGTTGTAGCGGACAGGAAGGCGGCTGATGACCTCGGCCGGTAGCTCCTTCGGGTCCGTCTGCCACTGCTTCGCGGTGTAGTCCCTGATGAACGCCTCGTAGAGCGGTCGCCCGATGAGCGAGATGCCCTTCTCCTCGAGGTTCGTGACCTCGGTACCGGCGATCTCGCCTGCCTGCTCGGCGATGAGCGCCTTCGCCTCGTCAGGCGAGTACGCGGCGCGGAAGAACTGGTTCACCGTGCCGAGGTTGATCGGCAACGGGAAGACCTCTCCCCGATAGTTGGTGTAGACGCGGTGCTGGTAGCCGGTGAACCGGGTGAACCGGTTGACGTATTCCCAGACGCGGGTGTTGGACGTGTGGAAGAGGTGCGCACCGTAGCGGTGCACCTCGATACCCGTCTCCTGCTCGTTCTCGCTGTAGGCGTTGCCGCCGAGGTGGGAACGCCGATCGATGATCGTCACGTTCATGCCGAGTTCTTCGGCTGCGCGCTCGGCGACCGTGAGACCGAAGAAGCCGGACCCTACGACGAGAAGGTCAGTCACAGTTCTCCTTAGAGGGATCAGGAAGAGTGTCCGGGTAAGGGTACCCGGACGGGCTCGAGGCTAGACCGCGCCGACGTCCTTCGACTCGTCGGCGAGCTTCGGCGCGGGCACCCGATAGCCGACCTCGACCAGTCGGTCGCCATCGAATCGGAGTTGCGTGATGCTCGACAACGCGCACCGCCGCTTCGTCGGAAGGTGCGCGAGGGATTTCCCGGTCGCGATCCGGTGCGCCATCCAGATCGGCATCTGATGCGACACGAGAGCCACGTCGCCTTCCGGCACGCTCGCCCACGCATGACGGAGCTCCGCAAGCATGCGTTCCGCCACGTCCCGGTACGGCTCGCCCCAACTCGGCCGGAGCGGATTGATCAGGTAGGGCCAGGCCGCGGGTTTGCCGAAGATGGAGAGATTCATCTGGTACGGCCCGCCCTCGAGTCTGCTCGTCGCTTCGAGGAGCCGATCGGACGTCTCCACCGGCAGCCCGGTCAGGGCCGCGATCGGCTCGGCCGACTGGACGGCTCGTTCCAGAGGCGAAGCCACGAGTCGGCGGATGTCGTACTCGCGAAGCAGCTCGGCCGCCGCCGCCGCCGTCGCCCGCCCCCTGGCTGTCAATCCGAAACCCGGCAGTCTCCCGTAGAGCACGTTGTTCGGATTGTCTACCTCACCGTGGCGGACGAGGTGCAGAGTGGTCGCTGGCACAGCCCGAGTTTACGAGAGGCGGTGCGTCCGGCGGCTACGCTGGGTTAGTCCATCGACGAGGAGAGTCCGATCAGCACCCCCGATCTCATCCCGGCGCCGTCGGCGTCCGACTCCATGACCCGCGGCATCATCAAGACCGCTCGCATCCGGCAATGGGTGAAGAACGTCCTGGTGTTCGCCGCGCCGCTCGCCGCCGGACAGGTGTTCCAGGCCGACGTCATCCTCGCGACGCTCGTCGCATTCGGCGCGTTCTCGCTGTCGGCGTCGGCGATCTACTTCCTCAACGACGCACTCGACGTCGAGGCCGACCGGGATCACCCGCGGAAGCGGCATCGTCCGATCGCTGCCGGCGTGGTGCCAATCCCGATCGCCCTCACCGTGTCGGTGCTGCTGCTCGCGGGAGGGGTCGCTCTCGCGTCGGTGGCCAACGTCCAGCTCGTCGCGGTCATCCTTGTCTACGACGTGGTGCAGATCCTCTACTGCCTCTGGCTGAAGCATCAGCCGATCCTCGACATCGCGGTCGTCTCATCCGGTTTCCTGCTCCGCGGGATCGCCGGCGGTGTGGCTGCCGAAGTGGCGCTCAGTCAGTGGTTCCTCCTCGTCGCGGTCTTCGGCTCCCTGCTGATGGTGGCAGGCAAGCGCTTCGCGGAGATCAAGGCGAACCCCGATCTCGAGGGCGAGGTGCGGCGTTCGCTGCGGGGATACACCGACTCCTACCTCGGGTTCGTCTGGCACTCCGCAGCCACGATCCTCGTACTCGGGTACAGCCTCTGGGCGTTCGAACTTCAGACCTCGGTGCGGAACCCGTGGATCGCCATCTCGGTCGCGCCGTTCATCCTCGCCGTGCTGCGATACGTGCAGCACATCGACCGCGGCGACGCGGAAGCACCCGAGGACATCGCGCTGAGCGATCGTCTGCTGCAGGTCCTCGCGCTGCTGTGGCTCGCAGTCCTCGGTGTCGGGCTCTACCTCGTGCCCGCGCTGGGCTGACCCGCGAACCGGTTCACGAGGTCCTCGTACCGATCGATCACCGTGTCGAGGCCGAAGAGCTCGCGCGCCTTCGTCGCCTGCGCCTCGGCGTCGAACTGCGAAGGTTCGAACTCACGGAGGGCGTTGGTGATCGAGCGAGCATCCCGCACGGAAACGATCCTTCCGAAGCCCGTCGCACGGACGGGTTGACGGACTCCGGGGAGGTCCGACGCGATTGCGGGGACACCTGTCATCATCGCCTCCACTTGTACGATCCCGAAGGCCTCGAACGCGTTGACGGAGGTGAGCGCGAAAAGGTCCAGTGACGCGTAGAAGTCAGCCATGCGGTCCTCCGGCACGAACCCGAGCACCTTGATGCGCTCGTCCCTCCCGATCGCGGCACGGACACGATCCACGACGGATCCTCCGGCGACCGCGCCGTAATCGCCGGCGATCAGCAGCCTTGCATCCGGATCCTCCAAGGCCGAGAATCCCGCGACCAAGTACTCGATGCCCTTCTCCTCCACGATGCGCCCGAGGAACCCGACGGTGAGCCCCGAGGACTCCCGGTACGTCGGACGGCCGCCGCGTCGGTCGTGACACCCGGGTGGGATCACGACGCGACGCGCTCTGAGCGCCGGGGCGATACGTGAGTGGTCTGCGTAATCGTCGCTGGTGACCACCACTGCGTCGCTGTTCCGCGCGGCTGAGCGAGAGGAAGCGTCGATCACGCGCGTCTGCAGAGCGTTGACGGGTCCCGGGGGAAGGCTGACGTCGCAGTGATAGGTCGTGACGACCGCGGCCCCGGTCGCGCGCCGCACCCGCACTGCGACTGCTCCCGCCTCGAGCATCGGGGCGTGGACGTTGACGACGTCCGCTCGCCGGGCTTCGCGCACGACGGTCGCGACGAAGGACGGAGCGACGACGCCCTTGCCGAATCGCAGCCGCACCGGGCAGCGGACCACGCGCACTCCGTTGAGCGTCTCCTCCAGGGGCAGTGCGTCATCGTGCCTGCTCGTCACCACGGTGACGAGGTGACCGCGGGCCGCGAGCCCTTCGGCTTCGTCCCGGGCCACGTTCGTCAGTCCACTGACGTACGGCGCGTAGTAGTTGAGCGCGATCACCACTGATGCCACGGGAACTCCGTTCAGCTCGCGGAATGGGCGGTTCGCCATCGTAGCTGCAGGATGCTGACAACCCAGGCGACCAGTGCCCCCGTCAGCAGACCGAGCGCGACGGCGAGCGGGACCTCCAGTGCGAATCCGAGCCCGAACCCGACAGCAGCAGCCGCCAGCGACGCCAGCCACGCGTAGGCGGCGGAGCGAGTCCGGCCATTGACGATGAGCGCCTGCGTGTTGATGACCAGACCCACATAGATGCACACCGCGGCGATGAGTAGTGCTACGCCGGCCGGAGGTAGGGAGCGGCCAGGACCGAAGAGGAGCTCCACGAAGAAGGGCCCCACGAGCCAGCCGAGAGCAGCGCCGAGGAGAGCGACCCCCAGAACGGCGACCGCGAACTGGGACAAAGCGGTGGTCAGCTCCTGCACCCGCCCCGCCCGGACGAGGGGCGCCATCCGCCCGATGAGGACAGCTTGAAGGGGCAACACGACGAGCAGCGGCAGCCTGGCGAGATTGAAGGTCGCTTGGAAGGCACCGGTCGATCCGGCTGCGTCCACCAGGGCGTCGATCACGAGCGGACCGGAGTTGAGAAGCACCTGCCCGGCCAGCGACGGAACGAGGATTGCGAGCACGACTCGAACGCGCGACACCGTGCCTCTCAAGGACAGCCGTGGTCGACGAAGCGCGGGAAGCAGCACCCATACGTACGCCGTCACCAGTGCGATCGCGACGGCCAATGACGCCAGGCCTGCATCGTCCCCGCGGCCCGACGAGAGTGCCATCAGGAAGGCGACTGCGGCGATTCCGGTACGTACGACGTTCTCGACGACGGTTGTCACGGAGTGCAGGACGATCCTGTCCTGCTGCACCAGATGCCCCTTCGCCGTGTACTGCAGAGGAGACAGCAGGGCCAGCCCGATAGCGATCCACAAGATCGCAGGGGGTAGCTGCACGACCCCGGAGCCAGCGAGCACCGTGAGCACGATCACGGCGACGCCGCTCAGCAGTAACCCCACGGCCAAGGTTTCGTGGACGCCGCGCGCCTGATCTCCCCCGCGCCGGTCCCGCGCGAGCTCCTGTTCCAGGGGCACGAAGAGGCCGAAGCCGACCAGCAGCGAAAGCGACCAGAAGACGGAGAAATCGTCGAACGCCGCCGCGGTGAGGCTCCTGGACACGAGGGCGAGGAACACATAGGTGAGCAACCCCGACACGACGGTTGCGGCCAGGGCGGTGACGTACGGAGCGCGTCGCGACCCCTCCCCCACCATGCGCCATAGACTATCCGGGCCTCGGCGGCGGCCCGACGCCCCTCGCCCTCGGACAGCGGAAGCCACAGACCTGATGCCAATCTCTCGCCCATTCCTGCGCGCTCACGACACGGGAAGCGACCCCGGCGGAGCGAGGCGCCCACTCGCGATCCTCCTGGCGGCACTGGTGGCGATGGTCGCTGGCTTCGGTCTGGCGATAGCACCGGTCGACGTGTCGGAGGTACGGGTGTCGTGGCCGCAGGACGCGTCCGCACCCGAGCCCACCAGCCTCATGCTCGCGAACCAGACCCCGTACTCGATCGAGGTCGGGTTCGATGACGAGTCGCTTCGTGCCGCCGCTGGCGGCGGGGGCCTGCTTCTGTCGACGATCGACGCCGCGGATGAATCGTCCGCCCGGGCCGGGCTCAAGATCACCGCCACCGATGCGGCCGCCACGATCGCCGGAGGCGGCGAGTCCTTCACACGGGAGTGGGCCGACACCAGCGAATGGGTGGTGCACGCCACGACGACCGGCGGCACGGTCGTTCGGATCGACGGGCAGGAGGCCGTCAGATGGCCCGACGTGCTGCCGCCTCAGGTGGACGGCTTGTTCACCGACGTGGATGCGCTACCGGCCGGAGCCCTGTCAGTCGAACTGCAGGTCGTCAACGATTACGATTCGACCCCCACGCCGCTCAAGCTCGCGCTGATGGTGATCCTCTGGCTCGCAGTCGCGCTGACCTTCATCCTGCTCGTGATCGAGTTCCGCCACTCCCGGGTGTCCGCTCCGCTCCGAGTTCGCGCCTTCGCCTGGCTGCGAACGCTGGGCGCGGTCGACATCGCCGTCGTCGCAGGTCTGGTGCTGTGGGTGTTCATCGGACCGATGACGGACGACGACGGCTACTACGCGGCGATGTCGCTCAGCTACGGTGACGCCGGGTACGTCGGCAACTACTACCAGATGTACAACCAGCCGTTCGCCCCGTTCACCTGGTTCTGGGAGTTCCTCTACTACTGGCAGCAGATCGGCGGTCGGTCGCCCGTCTGGCTGCGCGTGCCGGCGCTCATCGCCGGCATCGTCGCCTGGCTGGTCGCTCGCACCCTCCTGAGCAGTCAGCTCGCCGATGCCCGCCGCTGGACCCGGACAGCAGCGGTCGCGTTGCTCGCCCTTGTCTTCTGCGGCTGGTGGTTCGCTTTCTCCATCGGTTCTCGACCGGAGATTGTGGGCGCAGCAGGTTCGGTGGCGGTGATCGCACTGGTGCTCCGCGCCATCTCGCGAAACACGCTCGTGCCCGCATTCGCCGCCGCCGTGGTCGCGGGCCTGGCGTTCGCGGCGCACCCCACGGGGGTCGTCACGTTCGCCCCTCTTCTGCTCGCTCTGCCATCGCTATGGACTGTCGCCCGGACGGGCACCGATCTCCTGGGGGCGGCGGCGCGTACCGCGGGGGTACTTTCGGCCGGTGCGGTCGCACTGTTCGTGGCCTTCCGCGACGCGAGCCTGAACGACGTGTTGGCGGGTCGCGCCACCTTCGCCGCGGTCGAGACGCCGCAGACGTGGATGGACGAATGGGACCGCTATTCGTTCCTGATGAGTCCTATCGCGATGGGCAGCTACGCCAAGCGGAGTTTCGTCCTCGTCGGGCTGGTGCTGCTCCTGTGGTTCGTCGTCGCGACCGTGTTCGCCAAAGGCAGGCTCTCGCTTCCTCCCGTGTACCGGCTGACGGGGTGGACATTCGCGCTCTCGCTCGTATTGCTTTGGATCACCCCGAGCAAATGGACGCATCACTTCGGCGCCCTTGCCACGGTGGGGCCGCTGATGATCGTCCTCGTGCTCATTGTGACGCCACGTCTGCTGGCGCGCTCCGAAGAAAGCTCCGTACCCTCGTGGCTGGCCCCACTCGCCGTCGCGTCATTGATTCCCCCGATCGTGGTCGGCCTGAGCGGCCCCAACTCCTGGGCCTACTCCTGGGACCAGGGCATGTTCCGGCACGGCGATGTGCCCGGCTTCAACGCCGTTCGGTTCGATTCCCTCGGGCTCTGGCTCCTCGTGGCGGTCGTAAGTCTCGCCGTGGCGGTGGTGGTGATTCGTCGCCGCTTCGGAACGGCGCGTAGCGCGCGAGCACTCCTCGCCGCCACGGGCCTGGTCACCGTGTTCGCACTTCTGACGACGGGATACCTCGTCGCCACCTTCGCTCTCTCAGCCTTCAGGGGCTCGGGGTATTACACGCCGGGAGGCGCCAATCTCGCGGACCCCCTCGCCGAAAACTGCTTGATCGACGAGGCGATCGAGATCTGGGACGCGTCCGAGGGGACTCCGCTCGCCGTCGCGGAGGGCGAATCTCGACTGACGGGAACGTGGCAGGAGAACGCAGGCTGGCCGGAAGCGGATCCCCTGCCACCGACTCAGGCCGGCGTGACCGTTTGGGGTAGCGCGAACCAGGCGACCCAAAGCGCCGGTACGCTCACAACGCCCGTATACGACATCCCGGCGCTCGATCCGGATCAGCGGCTGGTCCTGCTTGTCGGCGGCGACCTCAATGCCGCGGAGCCCAACTCCGTGCGCATCGAATACGCCGCGCGCGGCTCGAGTGCGATGCAGCAGCTCGAAGTCGACTTCCCCGGTGAGCAGCCAGGCTGGCGCACGCTGAACGTGCCGCTCCCTCCGCAGCTCGCGCAGGACGGAGGAGTCCTCCGGGTGGTCGCCGAGGACGCCACCACGCTCGAGAATCAGTGGCTAGCGGTCTCGTCCCCGCTCGTCGTGAACGGGAGGCCGCTCTCGGCGGTCGTGCCCCCGGGCGCTGCCACCGCGGTCTCCTGGACCTCCTCGTTCTGGTTCCCCTGCCAGCGCCCGATGTCCGTCTCGAACGGCATCTTCGAGCGCCCCGTCATGGCGACGTCGTGGGGAACCGGAGCGCCCGACAACATCTGGGTCGAGGCGAGGGGCGGGCAGATGGTCGCGCCGGCTAGGACGGCGAGCGTCTCCGTGCCCTATACCGAGTTCGATACGGCCGGCACCGCTTGGGGCAACATCCAACTGCTTCGATACGACGTCGCCCCCGCAGCGTATGACCTGAGGGTTGCGCGCGTCACGCTGCCCGGGTGGGTGGACCCGTTCGGACCGACGGCCCTGCTCGTCAGTGCCGAGCGGGACGGCTGATCATTCGACCGAACGCGCCAGGACGCGACGGTAGGCGGCCCGCCTCACCGCCTGGGGCACCAGCCGGTAGGGAGCCCTAAGCGCGACGTTGCGTGCCGCCTGCCAGCGCGTCGTGAATCCGGAGCGCCGGAACTCACGCTGCAGACGCAATTCCGCGACGAACTGTCCGAAGCCGCCGCGGCGGGCATACGCTCCGTCCCCCACCCGGTACATCACGAGCGGGTCGGCGAGATTGATGACGCTCGCTCCGCTCTGGATCATCCGAGCGAACAGCCAGTAGTCCTCCATCAGTCCGAGGTCGCGGTATCCACCGGCAGCGCGGACGGCACTACGCCGATAAACCACGGTGGGATGATTGAACGGATCGTGGAAACGCGAGTACCGCACGATAGCGGCAGGATCCGTCGGCGGCACGCGTCGCGCGAGCACCGCCCCGTGCGTCTCAGCGAACTCGAGCATCCCGGAGCCCACCAGGTCGAAGCCGTCGCGGATCTTCTCCAGCTGCTTCTCGAACCGCTCAGGAAGGGAGATGTCGTCCGCATCCATGCGTGCCACCACATCGTGCGCGCATTCGTCCAGTCCCCGCTCGAGAGCACGCGCGAGACCGGTGTTCTCCTTTATCCGCACGACGCGCGTCGGTATCGGGCTCTCCGCGGCGAGGGCGTCCATCAGTCGCTCTAGCTCGGCCCCGACCGGACCGTCGCGCACGATGATCGCCTCCGACGGCCTCAGCGTCTGCTCCGCCGTGGAGCTGAGGAAGGCCTTCTCGAGGTACTCGGGCTTGTCTCCGGCGTAGACGGGCAGCAGCAGAGAGAAGTTCGTCTCGGTCATGATTCGAACGCCTTGACCAGTCCTTCGGCTCTCGGAAGGTCGCGCATCACTTCCGAGTTGGGGCGGGGACGAGTGCGTGAACCGTCGCGAACCCCGGCGCGAAGGGCTCGTGCGAGAGTCCGTCGGTCCTGGGAACGTCGGAAGGTCCGAACCCAACGCACTGCCGTGGAGGCGCCGTAGACCGCTTTCTCCCCCGGCGCCAGGGAGCGCGAGAGACGGTACATCCACAGCTTGTTGCGGACCTCGAAATAGAAGCGGTCTCCTGGATCGTCGTCCGTCGAGACGAGCCGTTTCGTGCGGTGCTCGACGACGCTGTCGGGCACGTAGACGCCCCTGCGGGAGCGGATCAGCCGCGTCGAGTACTCGAAGTCGTCGTTCCAGATGAAGTAGTCGGCGATCGGCAGTCCCTCGGCCCGCACTGCGGATGCCCGCACCAGCATGGAGACGAACGATGAGCTGCGTACCGGCACCGCGCCACCCGTCCGCCGACGCTGGAAAGGATGCCGACGAGGCGTGTTCATCGGGTGGTCGGACCCGTCCGTCCATACGACTCTGGATGCAGCGACCACCGCACTCTCCCGCGCTGCGCCGGCGAGCAGCGACGCGAGCGCCCCCGGGGTGGGAATGGTGTCGTCGTCCATCAGCCATACGTACTCTGCGCCGTGGTCCTGAAGGGCGGCGGCCAAGCCCACGGCGAAACCACCGGCACCGCCGACGTTCCGTTCGAGGGCGATCACGTCGGCCTGCGGAGAGACCCGTCGGGCGACCGCAACCGAATCGTCTGTGGAGGCGTTGTCGATCACGACCAGGGCGTCGACAGGACGGCTCTGAGCATCGACCGCCCGAAGCGCCTCAGCCAGCAACTCCTGTCGGTTGTAGGAGACGATGACCGCGACGACTCGAGATCGCCGATTCTCCGTCGTCACTGGCTCTCCGGGCGATCATGTCGGTGGGTGGAACGTCGGTGAGTCAGTATCGCACGACCGTGAAGGTGGAGCCGCGCAGCTCGATGCGTCCGTTCTGGAACTCCTGGATGAAGACACCGTTACGGCTGTACTCGTCTCCCCGAGGGAAACCGAGTCCCGATGCTTCCGCGCCCAGAGAGACGTAATGGTCGCCCAACCATCCGCGAGTGATCGCGAAACCTGCGGGACTGACGTAAACCCGTCCGCCCTGGAACTGCTGGAGGTACCCCACCGTGCCGTTCCTCGCGGTCACCTGCTTCTCATCGCCCCGCGGGTACCTCAGCGGGGACGACTCGGCACCGGCAGAGTTGTACTTGTCACCGATCGACCCACGAACCACGAACGCGCCGGCGGAACTCGAGTAGATCCGTCCGGCCCGGAACGTCTGGACAGCTCCGCCGGAGAGGCTGCGCTCGAACGAGGTGGGAGCGCCAAGGGGAGAGGTCAGAGCACCAGTGGTCGCATACTTGTCGCCGATCCAGCCGCGCACCCCATAGGCGCCCGCGGACGTGGAGTAGAAGATCCCTCCTGTGAACTGCTGACTCGCGGACGACGCCGCTGCTTGCTCGTTCGACCTGGGGTAGCCGAACGCCGAGGTCCAGCCGCCCACCGAGTTGTAGGCATCACCGATCCAGCCCCGCACCACGAAGGCGCCGGCGTTCGACTGGACGATCCGACCGTTGGCGAACTGCTGATAGTTGCCGGAAGGCGGAGCGCTCTTCTGATCGTCGCGGGGAACTCCCACGACCGAGGCTGGACCGCCTGCGGCGTCCCAGGCCTTGTCGATCTCGCCACGCATCACATAGGCGTTAGGGGTGCAGCAGACGATGCTCCCCTTCTGGAAGTCCTGGATCACGACGCCCGATTTCGCGTACTCGTTGCCCAGCGGCAGACCCAGGTCCTTCTCCGCCCCGAGAGCACGGTACTTGTCCCCGATCCAGCCCCGCACGCTGTACGTGCCCGTGGCGGTGGCGACGAGGGCCCCGAACTGGAATTGCTGAACAGCTCCAGCCGAGACGCCGTATTCGTTCCCGACCGGGAATCCCAGCGCCGAGGTGCTTCCGCCCAGCCGGATGTACTCGTCACCGATCCACCCTCGAGTGATGAAGGCTCCGCTGGCGGAGGCGTAGATCCGACCCCGCTCGAACTCCTGCCAAGCGCCGCCGCGCAACGGCTTCTCATCGGCAGTCGGGAGACCGATCGGGGACTTTTCGCTGCCGGAAGCCGCGTAGACGTCCTCGATCCATCCTCGGACGCCGAGCACGCCGCGACCCGTGGCGTACATCACGCCTCCCCCGAAGGTCTGCACCTTGCCGAAGGACAGAGTGAGTTGCGGGGTCGTGGGTCGCCCGTACGGGCCGTTCGTGCCGCCGGAGGCGTTGTAGTAATCGGCGAATGCCGACCCGACCGACGGGATCGCCCCGAACCAGTCGATCATGTAGTTGTAGAAGTTGCGGTTCCCGTAAGCGGAACAGCTGTCGCCTGTCTGGTATCCGGCGTTCAGCGCGGCCCTATTCGGCTGATAAGGCGTGTAGAAGTAGAGCGCGGCGGTGGCCTTGTTCTCGATGAACACCTTGGACGAGCCGCACGACGTCGACGGGTGGTAGTACACGTCGACGGACTTGCCCGGCGCATAGCGCGTGTAGACCGTCGACCACGCGGTGCCCGGTCCGGTGCCGGCCGGGTTGTTGTAGCGCTTGAACGCCCAGGCGGCCTTGTATACCTGGTTGTAGAAGCCGTAGTACTGGGCGTCGCAGGGCGCGGTGTCAGGACATCCGTACCCGGTGGCGGACCGGTATTGCCCGGAAGTGGGGCGAGTAGAGGTCACAAGGCTCTGCTCCTTCTGAAGCAGCACGATGAGCACCTGTGGATTGATGCCACATGCGCGGGCGACCTTCACGATGATCGCCGCCGCGCTTTCCGAGGCAGCGCCCTGGTAGGCCCCGCACATCGGATCGGCGGAACGACTCCAGGTGTCCTGGCGGTAGTCCTTCAAGCACGTGTACCCGCTGCTGCACGTAGCGACCCTCGAGTCGAGGAAGCGCTGAACGGCGGTGGCGTCCATGGTCCCGCTGTTGTAGAACACCTCGTCACTGATGATGGCACCGGGACGGAACTGGGTCAGGTCCGCGGCCTGAGCGGCGGGCGTCGCCACGAACAGGGTAAGCATCGCACCGAGCGTCACGATCATCGCTACGAGGGCGCGCCCGAGTCGCGCGCGCTTGCCGTGTGTCAAGAGAACCTCCCGTTGGGCACGCCCACCCTACGAGCGGACGGGGTACATTCCTGACGCGAACCGCCAGGTTCCCCCTGAACGGGGGGGGCGTTACGGCGGCTGCTGTCCTGAGTCCTGGCCGGACGGCAGGCGGAGCTCGAGAGCGGGTGAGGTACTTTGGTGCGGTCCAAAGACCCGGAAGGAACAATGCGAGGCCTCTTCGCCAAAGGATGGAAGTTCCTCGTCGTCGGAGCCATCAGCGCTGTCATCGAACTGACCGCATTCAACGTCTTCGTCTATGCGCTCGGGCTCGATCCCGTGACTTCGAAGGTACTCGCGACGGGGGTCGCGATGATCAACGCCTACTTCGGCAATCGGCAGTGGGCGTTCCGGTCGAGCGACAACAGGGGCCGGACGAGCGAAGTGTTCCTCTTCTTCGCCGTCAACATCCTCTGTCTCGTTCTCGGCGCCGCCATCGTCGCACTCGGTGTCTGGGTCATCCCGGATCACGGCCCAGTCGTCCTCAACTTGATCAACGCGGCCAGTATCGGACTCGTTGTGATCGTCCGCTTCGCCTTCTACCACTACGTCGTCTTCCCCGAGCGGACGTCCTCCGTCTCCGTAGAGCAGCGCGACTGAGCCGTTGACGCCCGGGCTGATCCTGGCGACGGTCGCCGGCATATTCCTCCTCGTCCTGCCTGGTGCGGCAGTCCTGCCGAGTGGGCGAACGCGTCTCCTCGCTGTGGCGTCGGCCGCTCCGTTGTCCGTCGCGCTGCTCGGCCTGCTCGGCGTCGGATACGCCTTAGTCGGGGTGGAGTTCCGCCCCCTCACCGTGCTTCCGGTCTTCGCCGCGATCGCACTGGCGGCCATCACGGCGCTCCTGATGCGTCCTCAGCCGAGCCGGCACAGGAATTGGCCACTCCTCGCAGCCGCCGGTCTCGCAGCGACGGCGTCGGCAGCGATTCTGCTCTCCGGCATCGGTGCCGGATCGAGCGTCAGTCTCAGCTATGACGCGGTGTTCCATCTTTCCGCGAGCGCTGCCGTCCTCGAGTCCGGCAACGCTTCGTCGCTCACCCTCTACGAGATCAGCAATCCCGGGACAGCGGCGTCCGACTTCTACCCGGCGGGCTGGCATTCGTTGGTGGCACTCCTCGCCGGCGGGACCGGCGTCGGGATCCCTGTGGCGACCAACGCGGCGACGCTCGCCGTCGCGGCGGCGGCGTGGATACCCGGCGTGGTGTTACTCACGGACACGCTGTTCCCCGGCTTCAGCCGGCGAACGTCGCTCCGTGCTGCGGCGGCACTGCTGGCTTCGTGTTTCGCAGCGTTTCCCTACCTACTCGTCGACTGGGGAACGCTCTATCCGACTTACCTTGCGTATTCTCTGCTGCCCGCGGGCCTCGCCCTGCTCCTCCTGCTTCTCCGCGGCGAGCGCCCCCTTCTTACGGGTGGGCTCTTCGGCGCCTGGCTGGTGGCCGAGATCTTCGCTCATCCCCGCTCACTCCCGACATTCGCGGTACTGGCTGTCCCCCTGCTGGTGAACGTCGTCGTCGCGACGCTCGTGCGGATGCACGGGCGCGAGAAGACACGGAATCGGGCGCGTGTGCTCGCCGTCTCACTCGTCGCCGGCGCGATCGTCGCGCTGCCACTGGCGGCGGTGTCGCTATTCCGCTTCTTCGACGAACCAGGCCGACCGATTTCCGATCGACTGAACGGGGGACCAGCGCGTGCCAACCAGTCGGTGACCGATGCCGTGGCTCAAGCCGTCGGACTCGGGCCGGTCGTCTCGCCCGCGGAGTCCCCCGTACCCCCGTCGCTTCTGCTCGCGGCCGCCGTATTGCTCGGCCTACTGCTGTGTCTGCGGCGACCCGGACTGCTCTGGATCGTCGCGAGCTGGGCGGCTCTTGTGGTCCTCTACGTCTGCGCTGCTTCTAGCGATGCGGACGCGGCGAAGATACTGACCGGACTGTGGTACAAGGACAAGTACCGCCTCATGGCCGCGATTCCGGTGCTCGCCGCTCCACTGGCGGCATTCGGCGTGCTGACCGTCGCAACGGCTTCGGCTCGGTTATTGGGCCGCCGGGCGCGGAACCGCATCCGCGCAACGAGCTCTCTTCTCGTTGCAGCGGTCGCTCTGTCGTCATGGTTCGGCCCGTCGATCGGGGGTGTGGTGTCCGCCACGCGGACGGTGTTCACAGCACCAGAGGACGGAGCGTCCGCAGCGCTGGTGGACGAGGACGCTCTGAGTCTTCTCGCCCGTATGGACGATGTGGTGCCGGACGGGGATCTCGTGATCGGCAACCCTTGGAGGGGAGGCGCCCTCACATGGCCGCTCGGGGACCGCGAGCCGGTATTCCCTCACCTCACCGGCGATTGGGACGCTCCCCGTGTCCTAATCGCTCAGCGCCTCGATGCCGCTCTCGACGATCCCGCTGTCTGCGACGCGGCTCGTCAGCTAGGGGCGACCTTCGTGTTCACCACGGACGAGATCCTTGGCGACGGCGGCGATGCAGCGGCGTTCTATTCGGGCATCGACCGAGCGATCGACGTACCCGGAATCATGACCGAGGTCGCGCGAGAGGGCGACGCCGCCCTGTACCGCCTCACCGCCTGCGAGTGACCCCACCGTTACAATCGGACGGTTCTTCTACCGAACGGACGAGAGTGACCCAACTCATCACCCCTTCCCAGCCGCGTGGGTTCAGCACCCCGGGCAAGGGCGCGGGACTCGTCGACGTCTTCCGTCGGCGCTATCTCCTGGCTCTGCTCGTGCGCAAGGAGACGCGGGTGCGCTACCGCGGCTCCGTGCTCGGCTGGCTCTGGTCGTACGTGAAGCCAACCGCGCAGTTCCTCGTCTTCTTCCTCGCGCTCGGAGTCTTCCTGCGGCTGAACGAGAACTACGAGTTCTACCCGATCTACCTGTTCTCGGGTCTCATCGTCATCAACTTCTTCACCGAGGCGTTTTCGAACGGCACCAAGTCCCTCGTCGACAACGGGGCCCTGATCAAGAAGATCTACCTGCCGCGCGAACTCTTCCCCGTGGCATCCGTCGTGGTCGCGTTCGTCAACTTCCTGCCGCAGGCGCTCATCACCCTCATCGTCTGTCTCTTCGTCGGGTGGACACCGAACATCCTGCAGGTGCTCGGCATCCTGCTGGCTCTGCTCATCGTCATCACGCTGTCGCTCGGCCTGGGCATGCTCTTCGGGTCGGCCAACGTGTCCTTCCGCGACTCGCAGAACTTCGTCGAACTGATCACGCTCGTCGCGACCTGGGCCTCGCCCGTGCTCTACACATGGACGATGGTGCAGGGGCGGATCCCCGACTGGGCGCTCGAGCTCTACCTGCTGAATCCGCTGACCGCCGCGGTCGAGCTCTTCCACGCGGGATTCTGGTACCCCACCACTGACGGCGGTCAGCCCCTCCCCCCGAACCTCTGGATGAACGGGCTCATCGCGCTCGCGATCTCCCTCGCGGTGCTCGCGCTCGGCCAGTTCGTTTTCCGCAAGCTGGAGCGCCGCTTTGCCCAAGACCTCTGAGCTCACCGATACCACTCGCATCGTCGTGTCCGGTGTCGACAAGCGCTTCCACCTCCGTCACACGCACTCGCTCAAAGAGACCTTCATCGCGCTGATCAAGCGCAAGAAGGTGTCCGAGACCTTCGACGCTCTGCACGGTGTCGACTTTCAAATCCGCGAGGGCGAGTCGGTCGCTCTGCTGGGGTTCAACGGCTCCGGCAAATCGACGCTGCTGAAGCTCATCTCGGGCGTACTGGTGCCGGATGCCGGGCAGGTGCTCACCCGGGGGCGCGTCGCAGGTCTCATCGAGGTGGGCGCGGGCTTCCACCCGGACCTCAGCGGCCGGGAGAACGTGTATCTCAACGCGGCGATCCTCGGCATGTCCAAGGACGAGGTGGACGAGAAGTTCGACGAGATCGTCGCGTTCAGCGAGATCGAGCAGTTCATCGACACCGAGGTCAAGCACTACTCCTCCGGCATGTTCGTCCGTCTGGCCTTCGCCGTCGCGATCCACACCAAGCTCGACATCATGCTCGTTGACGAGGTGCTGTCGGTGGGCGACGAGCCCTTCCAGCGCAAGTGCCTCGCAAAGATCCGCGAACTGCAGGAGCAGGGCAAGACGATGGTGGTGGTCAGTCACGACCTCGATACGGTGGCGGAGCTCTGTCAGCGCGGGATCCTGCTCAGAAAGGGTCAGATCGTCTTCGACGGCGACTCGAAGGAAGCCGTTCGGATGCTGCGTGAGAACCGTCCGACGGCGTTCTCTGATGTGCGCGAGTCCGACCCGGACCATGATTCGATCCGTTGGGCTTCGGAAGTCGGCATCTCCCGTGGCTACCCGGATGGCAGTTACCGTCCGGACGAAGTCGTCTCGCGTCAAGCCGCTGCAGCGTTCCTGTATCGCGCCTTCTCCACGGCAGGATCATCGGCACCGGAAGCGGACCCGGCGGGCGACGTTCCCGCAAGCCATCCCTTCAGTCGCGAGATCGGGTGGTACCTCACCAGCCGCGGGCTCCGCGGTTGCGAACGCTTCGAGCCTGACGGGCCCTTCCTCGAGAGCGATCTCCGGGACGCCCTCGTCGCGCTCGGACATCCCGCTCCTGAATCCGCTTTCTCGTATGCCGAAGTGCCGGTCACGCGTCGGCAGATCGCCCGGGTGCTGCATCTTCTGAAAACACCGACGACGCTCGCGTGAGCCGCGGCATCCGTTATATACCCGATACATCCAAGGCGCCCTCAGAGGCTTTTCCCGCGCTACGTTTCGGCCATGGCTTCGCGTCGCTTCAACGGCCTCCTGCTGACCACCGTGGTTCTGTCGCTTTCCGCGTGCGCCTCCGCTCCGGCTTCCAACCCCTCCCCTCATGTCAGCTCCTCGCCGTCAGCGGAGACGGACGCCGTGCCGACCGTTCGGAAGGCGGCGGGGGCGACAGGAGGCCGCTCATCCAAGCCTTCCCCCGCGCCAGCCCTGCCTGAGCCCACGCCGATCGACGTGACGCCGGCCGGCCTTCCGGACTGTGACCACCTTCTCCCCTCCGCCGTTTACGAGCACTGGTCGGCGGACGGCCTCGAGCCGCTTTACGAGCAGGTCACGCGGCTCTCCGCCGAGTGGGTTCCGCATGCCGTCCTGCTCACGAGCGAGGACAGTCGCCTGTGCCTGTGGGGAGAGCAGTTCACGGACTACTCCTTCTGGTACGGGATCGGCACCGTATCCGCCGCGGAGAGCGACTCCGTCATCACCGCGCTACTAGAAGCCGGCTACGACGAGACAGAGGATTCGCGCGGCCACCGCGTCGAGTACTTCGGGGAGGGACCGTACGGAGGGATGACGAGTCCCCACCTCATCACTCCGGAGGGATATCTCCTCCTCGCGAGCTCGAGCGATCTGCTCGACGACCTTTACGAAGCGACGCGCGACCACCGCAGCTAGCCCGTCGCCGTCGCCTCCGCCACCAGCTCCCGGATCCTCTCGAAGTCCGGGTGCACGACGTCCGGCACGTTGTCGGGCGGCGTCAGCTCGAGGGTGGTGAACTCCTTGCCCTTCGCCTTGAGCGCGAGGTCGACGAACGTCCCGAGCATGCCCTGAGGGATGTCGGTGCTGACGACCTGGGCGCCGGCGTGGGCGATGCCCTCGAACTTCGTGATGACGTTCCACGGGTCGAACTGCTGCAGGATCGCGGCCTGCACCTGACGCTGACGCTCCATGCGGTCGTAATCGTTCGTGCCGTAGCGGGCGCGGGCGTACCAGAGGGCGGTGATGCCGTCCATGTGCTGCATGCCGGGCTCCACCCAACGCTCGACGCCCTCGAGCTCGCCGTCCTCGTTCAAGTGCCCGCCGAACGGGTAGCGGCCCTTCGACTCGATGTCGATGCCGCCGAGCGCGTCGATCAGCTCGACGAAGCCCTGCATGTCGACGATCGTGTAGTACTGCACCGTCAGGCCGGTCACGCCCTCGACGGCGTCACGCATTGCCTCGATGCCCGGCGACGAGTCGGCGGAGAGCGCCTCCGGGTACATGTCCGGGTGCTCCTCGCCGTACGTGTACAGCGCGTTGATGAGGCACTCGTCGCCGCAGTTGTAGCCGTTGGGGTAGGCGTCCCAGAGCGGGGAGCCCTCGGAGAACGGCACGCGGTAGAGGTTCCGCGGGATGCCGATCGTGGTCACGGCCCCGGTCGAAGCGTCGATGCTCACGACGGAGATGCTGTCGGGGCGCAGGCCGATGCGGTCGGCACCGGCGTCGCCGCCGAGCAGCATGATGTTGTAGCGACCGTCGACCGGGGAGGCCATGTTCCCGCCGGCGAAGACGTCGCCGATCAGCCCGCGCTGCACCGAGGTGAGATAGGCGCCGTAGGCCGCACCGCCCGACAGCACGAGCAGCGGCACGAGCGCGAACGCGACGAGCGGCAGCCGCCGCTGCGGGTTCGCCTTCACCAGCCGCACGAGCACGAGCGTGTTGAGCGTCAGCACGACCCACAGCACGGCGTACGCGAGCAGAGCCCACTGCAGCACCGTGAGCGCGACGACGTTCGTGGCGACCGTGAAGATCGCGACCGGCCACACGAACCAGAGCAGGACGCCGAGCAGAGCGAGCCCCCACAGCACGAGCGTCGCGACGATGCCGACCCGGCCGAGGCGGCGGTTGCCCGCGACGACCTGCGCCGACCCGGGCAGCAGCAGATTGAGCGCGAGAAGCCACCACGCCCGCTTCGTCATCAGCGGACGCGACGTCGTGTCCGGGTTGCGGACGGGAGTCGGGATCGTGCTCACAGGCGCGACTTGAGCTCCGCGTTCTTGGTCTCGACGAGGTCCTCGAGGCCGCGGGCGAACTCCGCGAGGCGCGCCGCGATCGCGTCATCCGTCGAGCCGAGGATGCGGGCGGCGAGCAGTCCCGCGTTGCGGGCCCCGCCGATGGAGACCGTGGCGACCGGCACGCCCGAGGGCATCTGCACGATCGACAGCAGCGAGTCGAGCCCGTCGAGCTTGGCGAGCGGCACCGGCACCCCGATGACGGGCAGCGTCGTGAGCGACGCGACCATGCCGGGCAGGTGAGCCGCTCCCCCGGCGCCGGCGATGATGACGCGGATGCCACGGCCCGCGGCATCCGAGGCGAAGTCGACCATCTTGCGGGGCGTGCGGTGCGCCGACACGACCTCGACCTCGTGCTCGATGCCGAACTCGGTGAGGGCGTCTGCGGCCGCGCTCATGACGCTCCAGTCGGAGTCGGAGCCCATGATGATCGAGACGACGGGGTTCGGCACGACGAGAATGGTACGGGTCAGAACGTGAAGAAGGCGGCGGCGGCGCGCGCCCGGAAGGCGACGTCGTCGAGCTCGCTGCCGACCGCGGTCACGTGGCCGACCTTACGGCCGGGCCGCGGGTCCTTGCCGTAGTGGTGGATCTTCGCGCCGGGCTGGTCGGCGAAGGCGCCCGCGAGACGGTCGGACATCGGCCCGTGCGACGGCCCGCCGAGGATGTTCACCATGACGCTGACGTCGGCGAGCGGAGTGGTCTCGCCGAGGGGCAGGTCGAGGGCGGCCCGCAGGTGCTGCTCGAACTGGCTCGTAACGGCTCCGTCGATCGACCAGTGCCCGCTGTTGTGCGGGCGCATCGCGAGCTCGTTGACGAGCACCCGGGCATCCGTCGTCTCGAAGAGCTCCACCGCGAGCACGCCGGTGACGTCGAGCCCCTCGGCGATCGTCGTCGCGATGCGGGCGGCGAGGTCCTCGACACGGCCGGTCGAGCCGGGCGCCGGGGCGATGACCTCGACGCAGACGCCGTTCTGCTGCACCGTCTCGACGACGGGCCAGGCCCGCAGCTCGCCGCTCGGGCGACGCGCGACGAGTTGGGCGAGCTCCCGCTGGAAGTCGACGAGCTCCTCCGCGAGCAGCGGTCCGCGTTCGAGCCAGTCCGCGGCCTCGGCGGCATCCGACACGACGCGCACGCCCTTGCCGTCGTACCCGCCGCGCGGCGTCTTGACGACGGCACGACCGCCGTGATCGGCGAGGAAGGCGGCGAGCTCGTCGTGCGAGGTGACCTTCGCCCAGTCGGGCATCGGCACGCCGAGCTCGGCGAGGCGCGCACGCATGTCGAGCTTGTCCTGCGCGAAGCGCAGGGCGTGCGGGCCGGGCGAGACGCGGATGCCGCGCGCGACGAGCTCCTCGAGGATCGGGGTCGGCACGTGCTCGTGATCGAAGGTCACGACGTCGACCTGCTCGGCGAAGCGCAGCACGGTGTCGAGATCGGTGTAGTCACCCACCTGGGTCGCGGCGAGCGCCGCGCTCGAACCCTCGGTCTCGGCCAGGACCTTCAGCTCTATGCCGAGGGCGACCGCCGGGGGGATCATCATGCGGGCGAGCTGTCCGCCGCCGATCACGCCGATTCGGAACGTCACCCCATGAGGGTATCCGCTGCAGCCGGGCCTCCTGACGCCAGGACTGCGGAGAGCGTGCGGGTTTGCGGCGACGGCCGTCCGCGCGACGCCGGTAGCGTCGAAGCGCCGGCCAGCACCCGGCGAACGGAAGCTCACCCGAAGGGCACCCGACTCTTGGTCAAACTCCTCGCAGCGCTCAGCGCTGCCTTCCTGTCGATCGCGCTCGCGGGCTGCGTCGTCCTGCAGACCCAGCTGATGCAGGTGTCGGATGTCACGCCCGTCGAACCCGGCGAACCGGTGACGGTCGCCTTCCTCGGCGACAGCATCACCTCCGGCTTCGGCGAGATCGACTACTCGCAGATCTGGCCGGCCTCGGCGAGCGCGGAGCACGGCTGGCGGATGGAGCAGTTCAGCGTGCCGGGCACCGGCTACCTCGCGCACACCCCCCAGGACGACTTCTCGTCCCGGGTCGCGGCGGTGGCCGAGGTCGAGCCCGACGTCATCGTCGTCGCGGGCGGCACCAACGACTACCCCTTCCCCGCGGAGGACGTGCGCGTCGCGGCATCCGACCTGCTCGACGAGCTGCAGGATGCTGCGCCCGACGCCGACATCGTCATGCTGAGCGCGTTCCTGCCGCCGGCGTTCGTCACCGGATTCACGCCCGACGGTCGCTCGTCGGCGCAGCTGGTCGACGAGCAGACGGTCGAGCTGCGCGACCTCGCGGAGGATCGGGGCATCCCGTTCATCGACACCCGCACCGTGTTCACGCTCGAGGACACCTCGGCGCTGATCCTGCCCGACGGCGTGCACCCGACGACCGCGGGGCAGCAGCTGCTGGCGGAGTACCTCGGACCGAGGATCGTCGCCGCGATCGACTAGGCCTCGACGAGCGCAGGCGCCGCGACCCGCGCCGGCCCCGCCGCCGGCCGCCCGAGCGCCCGGTACCGCCACCCCGCCGCGACCCACTCGTCGCGGTCGAGGCAGTTGCGCCCGTCGACGACGAGCTTCGACGAGGCGAGCATGCCGACCGCGGCGGGGTCGAGCTCGCGGTACTCGCGCCACTCGGTGAGGACGAGCACGGCCTCGGCATCCGTCACCGCAGCGCCGACGCAGGTGGCGTAGCGGAGCTGCGGATGCCGACGCAGCGACGTCTGCACGGCCTGCGGGTCGGTCGCGGTGACCTCCGCCCCGAGTCCCGCGAGGCGGACGGCCACGTCGAGCGCGGGCGAGTCGCGCACGTCGTCGGAGTCCGGCTTGAAGGCGAGGCCGAGCACGGCGATCCGCCGCCCGGCGACGGAGCCGCCGAACTCCTCGAGCACGACGTCGACGAGCCGGTCGCGCCGCCGGTTGTTGATCGCGTCGACCTCGCCGAGGAAGCCGAGCGCCTGGTCGACGCCGAGCTCGTCGGCCCGCGCCATGAACGCCCGGATGTCCTTCGGCAGGCAGCCCCCGCCGAAGCCGAGGCCCGCGCCGAGGAAGCGGCGGCCGATGCGCTCGTCGTGGCCGAGCGCGTCGGCGAGCTGCGTGACATCCGCCCCGGTCGCCTCGGCGACCTCGGCCATCGCGTTGATGAACGAGATCTTGGTGGCGAGGAACGCGTTGGCGGCGACCTTGACGAGCTCGGCGGTGGCGAGGTCGGTCACGATCTTCGGCACGTCGGCGGCGAGCGCGCCCGCGTAGACCTCGTCGAGCAGCGTCTCGTCGGCCGGCCGAACGAGCCCGTAGACGATCCGGTCGGGGATGAGCGTGTCGGCGATGGCGTGGCCCTCGCGCAGGAACTCGGGGTTCCAGGCGAGCGATGCGCCCGTCGTGGCGATGCGCGGCAGCAGGTCGGCCGCGGTTCCCACCGGCACCGTTGACTTGCCGACGACAAGATCGCCCGGGGCGAGGTGCGGAAGCAGCGCGTCGACGGCGGCGTTCAGGAAGGTCAGGTCGGCCCCGTTGCCGTCGGAGCGCTGCGGTGTGCCGACGGCGACGAAGTGCACGCTCGCGCCCGCGGCATCCGCGATGTCGGTCGAGAAGCGCAGGCGGCCGGATGCCCCGGCGCGGGCGAGCAGCGCGGGCAGACCGGGCTCGTAGAACGGCGGATGCCCGGCGGCGAGCACCTCGACGCGGGCGGCGTCGACGTCGATGCCGATCACGTCGTGACCGAGGTCGGCCATCGCGGCCGCGTGCACGGCGCCGAGGTACCCGCAGCCGATGACCGAGATCTTCACGCGGGCAGCGTAGGAAGCGGGGGACGCGGTTCCGGTGGCGACGACACGACACGGTGTCGTCGGGCAGGTGAACAGTGGGGGCGGGCGGCCTAGGGCAGCTCGTCCGTCTCGAATCGCACCGTCTCGCCGGCCGCCGAGCTCTGCTGGCGCCGGAAAGCGACGGGGTTCATGTTCGACTCCATCAGGTCGTGCAGGGCGTCCTGGACGAGATCGGCCTTCGGCACGTCCTCGAGCACGACGGGATGCTCGAGCCCGGTGTTGATGAGCAGGTCGCCGCTGCCGAACATCGACTGCAGCGCGGACTTGCGCACGGTGAGGTCGTAGCCGCGGCTGTGCAGGAGTTCCTGGCGCACGCGCACGAGCAGTCCGCGGCGCAGGATGAGGCGCCGCGTCGTGATCGTGTAGCTGAGGCTCAGCCAGCGCAGCAGCGGGATGACGAACAGCGCGATCGCGAGCACGGCCGCGGCTATCAGCAGGGCGACGTTCTGCCACTCCTCGGGCAGCCGCCCGCCGAAGTACGCGAGCACGAAGGCGATCGCGGCGAGCGCGACCGTCGGCCAGACGAGGGCCCGGCCGTGGCGGCGGAGACGGGCGATGACGCGCTCGCCGTCACCCTCCTGCCCCGCCATGCGTCATTCATACCGCAGGTGCGTCACGTCCCCGGCCGACACCTCGAGTCGCGAGCCATCCGTGGTCATGAGCACGAGGCGGCCCTGCCGGTCGACGTCCACCGCCCGGCCGTGGGTGCGCGTGCCGTCGGGGAGGTCGACGTAGACGTCGCGTCCGACGGTGCCGCAGCATCCGACCACCGCGTCGCGCAGCTCGCCGGAGTCGGCCGAGAGCTCGAGCACGCTGAGCAGCTCCCGGAGTTCGCCGAGGTAGGCGCCGAGCACCCGGTCGAGCAGGTTGTCGGCGTGCGCCCCCTCGAGGGCGAGCGACGTCGAGGTGGGCGTCGGCAGCTGGTCGCGGGTGAGCGTGAGGTTCACCCCGGCGCCGATGACGACGCTGCCGTCGGATGCCAGTTCGGAGAGGATCCCGCTGACCTTGCGCTCCACGCCGTCCTCGCCCTCGACGAGCACGTCGTTCGGCCACTTGAGGTGCACGTTCCGCGCGGGCAGCAGGGGCTCGACCGCGCGCAGCATCGCAACACCCGCGGCGAGCGGCAGCCAGCCGAGGCTCTCGGCGGGGAACGGCTCCCCCGACTCGGCGCCGGGCCGGACGAGCACCGAGACGGCGAGCGAGGCGCCGGCGGGCGCGACCCACTGACGGCCGAGCCGTCCGCGGCCGGCGGTCTGGTTGGTCGTCGCGAGCACGGAGAAGTGGGGCTCGTCGGCGGCGCGGGAGACGAGTTCGGTGTTGGTCGAGCCGGCTTCGTCGAGCAGGACGAGTCGCGGGGCGACGGCCCGCGCGCGGCGCAGGTCGTGGGTTGCCGTGAGCATCGATGGAGCTCCTTCCGCAGCGCCGCACCGGAGTCCGGGCGATCACGAACCAGGGGTGATCTCGAACCCTACGAGCCACGCGATCCGGCCGCGTGTACGGCGGGTGAACGACGGTGGGCCGTTCGGTGCCGGGGTCAGACCGCGAGCTCGTCGGGGCGCTCCCGCCGCAACCGGCGCGAGATCCTCTGACGGAGCTTCGCGGCACGATACAGGGGGTAGCCGACGGCGAGCGCGACGATCCCCAGGGGGGTTGACCCGTGGCGTCCGAGGGCTCGCTGCCGTTCCCACGCGAGGCGAAGCGCTCCCCCGAGCGCGGGCACCGCGCGCGGCCGCAGGGGCAGCCCCTCGCGACGGCGCTGCTCGACGAGCGCCTCGAGGTGCTCGTGCCAGTCGTTGTCCTCCGAGGGGTGCAGGTAGTTCAGCCGCGCCCACTCCGGGTCGACGGGGCGGAAGTCCCCGGCGAGCAGCCGCCGCCGGTCGCCCATCAGTCCGCTGTGCTCGAACACGGGGTTGATCAGTCGCTTCGTGACGCCGAAGTCGCCGATCGCGTGCACGGGCACGCCCGCGGCCAGCGCCTCGAGGATCGCGGTCGAGCTCACGGTCACCAGCGCGACGGCCCGCTGCAGGTGCTCCGCCATCGGTCCGCCCTCGACGACGAGGTTGGCGGGCGACTCGCCCCGCTCGACGAGCAGTTCGGTGTACGGATGGGGCTCGTCGTGGGTCTGTCGCTCGCCGCCGACCGCCCGCACCTTGAGCACGACGCGGTGCCGCGGATGCCGCTGCGCGTACTCCGCCAGCATGTCGAGCACCGCGCGGCGGTCCTCGAGCGCCTTCGGCACGATCGACTGCACGGCGAAGACGACCTCGTTCCGCACCTCCGAGCTCCCGGATGCCGCGGTGCGGAGGAACGGCAAGGTCAACAGCCCCGCGCGGAACTCCACGCCGCGCTCCTCCGCCATCTGCGAGAACGACTCGACCTCGCGGTGCGAGTGCAGCAGCACGAGGTCGGCCTGCGCCCGGTAGTCGATCGCCTGACGGGTCGCGGGCCAGCTGATGCCCGGGAATCCGCTCACGAGCACGGGACGCCGTTCGAGCCGGCTGAGCGCGTGCAGCACCACCCGGGCCACGGGCCCGCGCGTGGCGACGAGCACGAGGTCGGGCGTGTGCTCCGTGACCACGGCGACGAGGTCTGGCAGGCGCAGCATCCGCACGCGGCGGCCCGCCCGGCTCGTGCCGGCGAGCGCGGTGGCGAGCTGCGCCTCGCTCGGCGCGTTCTCCGAGAGCAGCACGACGAGGTCCGCGGTCCAGCCACCCGGCAGCCCGTCGAGCACTGCGGCGCCCCACTTGACGTAGGAGTCAGTGTCCGCCACGACCATCGCGGTCGTCCGTCGCACGGTCGCCGCGGGTCCGTCCGCCGGCGACGGCGCGACGGTGCCGGTCATGCCCCGACGCGGCGCAGCTTCGCCAGCGGCGCGAGCTCGCCGGGGAAGACGCGCTTGACCCCGTCGCCCATGGCCTCCTCGATCGTGCGGATGTCGCGCACGAGCTCGGTCAGCTGACGCGGCTCGAGCGAGGCGCCGTGGTCGGAGCCCCACATCGTGCGGTCGAGGGTGATGTGCCGCTCGACCGCCACCGCGCCGAGCGCGACGGCGGCGAGGGAGATCTCGAGTCCGGTCTCGTGCCCCGAGTAACCGATCGGCACGCCGGGGTAACGCTCGGCGAGCGTGGGGATCATCCGCAGGTTCGCCTCGGCGGGCGGCAGCGGGTAGGTCGACGTGGCGTGCAGCAGGATGAGGCGCTCGGTGCCGAGCACGTCGATCGCGCGGTCGATCTGCTCGAGCGTCGACATGCCCGTCGAGAGGATGATCGGCTTGCCGGTCTCGGCGAGGCGGAGGAGCAGCCCGAGGTCGGTGAGCGACGCGGAGGCGACCTTGTGCGCGACGACGTTGAGGTCCTCGAGGAAGTCGACGCTCGGCTCGTCCCACGGCGAGGCGAACCAGTCGAGGCCGCGGAGCGTCGCGTGGTCGCCGATCTCGATGTACTCGTCGCGGTCGAACTCGACGCGGTAGCGGTAGTCGAGGTAGGTCATCGTGCCCCACGGGGTCTCGCGGAGCACGCCCTTCATGTGCTCGGGCGTCGAGATCGCGGGCGTGCGCTTCTGGAACTTCACGGCCTGGGCGCCGGCGTCGGCCGCGACGTCGATCAGCTGCTTGGCGACGTCGACGCTGCCGTTGTGGTTGAGCCCGATCTCGGCGATGACGTAGGCGGGGTGCCCCGCGCCGACGGTGCGGGCTCCGATGCTGACGTTCATGCTGTGGTCCTCTCGGTGGGAAGGGGCCGGGCGGCCGCGTCGGGCCGCTCGGGGGTGGGACGTTCGGGGGCTCGGGCGTCGAGCACGCGGGCGACGGCCTGGGCGAGCTCGAGCTGCTCGAGGGTGTCGACCTCGAGGGCGCGGCGCTCGTCGGTGAGCGCGACGCCGACGCGGCCGAAGAAGCGGTGGCCCGCGGCGCGGAAGCCCGCGGTGCGGAGCACGTAGAAGGCGCCGGTCTCCTGGAACGACGGCTCGCGGTCCTGCCGGCGGGGGCGGGTGCGCCGGTCGTGGTTGACGCCCTCGGCGCCGCCCTCGCCGACCCGCCACAGGAAGGCGTAGGTCTCGAACGCGGCGAACACGACGTCGTTCTCCCCCGTCAGCACGCGCCCGACGGCGGCGTCGAGGTCGGCGGGGTCGATGAACGGCGAGGTGGCCTGCAGGAACACGGTGACCTCGGGCTCCTCGCCGAGGGTGTCGAGCGCGTGCAGCAGCGCCGACTCGCTCGAGGCGGTGTCGCCCGAGAGCTCGGCCGGCCGCGCGACGACCTCGGCTCCGGCCGCGCGGGCGAGCATCGCGATGTCGGTGTCGTCGGTGGAGACGACGACGCGGTCGATCGACGCGGCGGACCGGGCGGATGTCACGGCGCGGACGATCAGCGGCACGCCGCCCACCGGCCGCAGGTTCTTGCCCGGCACGCCCTTGGAGCCGCCCCGCGCGGGGATGATCGCGACGACGCTCATCGCGCCACCTCCTCGACGATGAATCGACGCCGGGCGTCGGCGAGCACGAGCTCGAGCGTGGTGAGCGCGCTCGAGGGCAGGCTCACGATCTCGACGGGCCCCGGATGACCCGAGAGCGCGAGTTCGACCGGCAGGTCGGAGCGGTCGAGGTCCATCCCGGTCTCCTGCGCGAGCGCGGCGGCACGCTCCTGGTCCTCACGCCGGTGCGGCACGAACAGGGTTCCCGGACGGGCGTGCCGCCGCACCCACTTCTCGTACTCGCCCTCGCCGATGCGGCCGTCGACGGCGGCGGCGCTGCCGAGGAGCACCCGCGGATGACTGGGAGCGGCGCCGGCCGCGGTCGAGCGGAGCCATTCGAACGCATTGCCCTCGGCGCGCACGCGGTCGCCCGCGGCATCCGCCACCGGGAACGCGCTGAAGAACGCGAGGTCGCCACGGCGGGCGAGGCGCAGCAGCACGCGTCGCGCGGCGCTGCCGAGCACGGCGTGCAGCGTGCTCTCGGTGTGGCCGGGGCGGGAGTACGGGGTGCTCGAGGCGAGCACCTGGGCGAGGTGCAGCGACATCCGTCCGTCGTCGAGCAGCGTGACCCGGTCCGGAAAGCCGGTGGTCAGCGCGGCGCGCACCACGCCCGAGAACGCGTCGCCGAGCACCCAGTGCTCGCTGTCGAGCAGGAGCCCCGCGGGCACGAGCCGGGTCGGCGGGTCGATCGTGACGCCGGCGGGCAGCCCGCGGCGGAGCAGTTCACCGCGGGTCGCGGTCATCTGGCGGTGCGTCGCCCGGGGCACGATCCGGAGGGGAGATCCGCTCGCGGCGGCCCACTCGACGGCGGAGAGCAGCTGGAGCGGCGACTCGACCCAGGCGACCGGGATTGACCTGCGCGCGTCGTTCACCGTGCTCCCCTCGTTCTGCTCCTGCCACGATCGTCGCGGCCGAGTGGACGGCACGGTAGGCAGGGAAGAAGAGGGTCCTGTGAACCGCGGGTGAACAACCGGTGCGGAGTCTCGGCGGATTCCTGTAGGGATTCCACAACCGGGGGCGACAGGAGGGCGCCGGTAGGGTGAAGGCCGTGACCGAATCCGACAAGGCCGGCTCCGCGGCACCCGCTCACGACATGCTGACCACGGCGGGCAAGATCGCCGACTTCAAGGACCGCTATCACGAGGCCGTGACGGCGAGCGGCGAGGCCGCGATCGCGAAGCAGCATGCCAAGGGCAAGAAGACCGCCCGTGAGCGCATCGAACAGCTGCTCGACCACGGCTCGTTCGTCGAGATCGACGAGTTCGTGCGGCACCGCACGCACGCCTTCGGCATGGACGCGAAGCGACCCTACGGCGACGCGGTCGTCACGGGCACCGGCACGATTCACGGCCGCCAGGTCGCGGTCTACGCGCAGGACTTCACGATCTTCGGCGGCTCGCTCGGCGAGGTCGCGGGCGAGAAGATCATCAAGGTCATGGAGCTCGCGCTCAAGACGGGCGTGCCGATCATCGGCATGCTCGACTCGGGCGGCGCGCGCATCCAGGAGGGCGTCGTCGCGCTCGGCAAGTACGGCGAGATCTTCCGCCTGAACACCGCCGCCTCGGGCGTCATCCCCCAGATCTCGATCATCATGGGCCCGGCCGCGGGTGGCGCCGTCTACTCCCCCGCGCTCACCGACTTCGTGATCATGGTCGACAAGTCGAGCCACATGTTCGTCACGGGCCCGGATGTCATCAAGACCGTGACCGGTGAGGACGTCGGCTTCGAGGAGCTCGGCGGCGCACTGACGCACAACCGCACGAGCGGTGTCTCGCACTACCTCGCGAGCGACGAGGACGACGCCCTCGACTACGCGCGCACCCTGCTCGGCTTCCTGCCCGACAACAACCTCGCCGACGTGCCCGAGTACGCCAGCGAGGTGGAGCTCGAGGTGACGGATGCCGACCGCAAGCTCAACACGCTGATCCCCGACTCCCCCAACCAGCCGTACGACGTGCACACGGTGATCGAGCACATCGTCGACGGCGGCGAGTTCCTCGAGGTGCAGCCCCTGTTCGCGCCCAACATCGTCGTCGGCTTCGGTCGCGTCGAGGGCCGCTCGGTCGGCATCATCGCGAACCAGCCCTCGCAGATGGCCGGCACGCTCAACATCGAGGCCGGCGAGAAGGCCGCGCGCTTCGTTCGCTTCTGCGACGCGTTCTCGATCCCGATCCTCACGCTCGTCGACGTGCCCGGCTACCTGCCCGGCACCGATCAGGAGTGGACCGGCGTCATCCGCCGTGGCGCGAAGCTGCTCTACGCGTACGCCGAGGCGACAGTGCCGCTCGTCACCGTCATCACGCGCAAGGCGTACGGCGGCGCGTACATCGTCATGGGCTCGAAGCAGCTCGGCGCCGACATCAACCTCGCATGGCCGACCGCCGAGATCGCCGTCATGGGCGGCCAGGGCGCGGTGAACATCCTGTACCGCTCCGAGCTGCGCCGCGCGGAGGAGGCCGGCGAGGACGTCGCCGCCGTGCGCACGAAGCTCGCGAACGAGTACACCTACAACGTGGCGAGCCCGTTCCTCGCCGCCGAGCGCGGCGAGCTCGACAACGTGATCGAGCCGGCCGCGACGCGCGTCGCCGTCATCAGGGCGCTCCGCGCTCTGAAGACCAAGCGCGCGAGCCTGCCGCCGAAGAAGCACGGGAACATCCCGCTGTGAGCGAGCAGCCCCTCGACGCCGCCTCGATCGAGGTCGTCGCCGGCTCCCCCACCGAGGAGGAGATGGCGGCGGTCACGGCCGTGGTGCAGGCGCTCGCGGAGGAGCACGACGCTCTGCAGCGCCGCGAATCCGGGCCCGCGCGCAACGGATGGGAGCGCTCACGGAGGGCCCTGCGGGGCACCCCCAGTTCGAGTGACACGGTTTGGCGCGGATTCGGCGGATAGCAGAAGTTCCGCGCGGCGTGTTTTGCGGAATCCGTCGTACTCCTGCTCCTGCTGCACTGATTCCGTCGCGTCAGCGCGGTTTTGCGGCGCAAGAGGCCTGTCCCTCGCGACTTTTCCTCGTGTCCTCATTTGTACCCCAGTTGCTGGGGCGACCCTTCGCCTGGCCCCCGTGATCGCAGGGAAGCGGCGGAATCGGCGGAAAAATTGTCCCCCGATCTCTTCCCAAAGACGCGAGGGCTGGTTTATCGTTGAGTCACTGCAAGAAAGACAGTGCTAGGTGTCTCTCTCGGAGTAACACCACCAGACGTCGCCGACTAGGGTAAGCGGGCGCGTCTCGGGGGCGGGTCAAGGAGGTATTCGGGTTACCTCCTCGACCCGGGGTTCTGAGGGCCGGAGCATCGCTCCGGCCCTCTTTCCGTTAACGGCGCTCCGCGCGCGCCGGCCCCGGCGCCGTCGGGCCGGCTGCGTCGGATGCGCACCTGTTGTCGGCGTGCGCAGTTCTAGGTGCGCATCTCGCCAGGAGGCGCGCATTGCGCGTCAGGACGAGACGGTCGCGGCGGCGCGCCTGCCGCTACTTGCTGCCGACGGAGGCCGCGGTCTGCGGGTCGCGCGGGATCTGGATGAAGGCCTGCACCGAGTCATCCGAGTCGTCGTCGCCGAGGAGCGAGGCGGACTCGTCCTTCTGCTCGAGCGCGACCACCGTGACGGCGTGGGGCGAGCGCTCGCCCGCGGTGCGGATCACGATCTTGCCCGGGCTGAGCGGCCGGAGCGACTCCGCAAGCGCATCGCGCACGCGCTCGAGCTGCGGGGTCGGCAGCTCGTCGAGGCCGCCCTCGTCGAGGAGGGTCACGGTGGAGCCGGCACGGCGCTGGTCCATGACGACGTCGCGGACGGCGTCGTTGAGCAGCATCCGGCCGCGGATCTCGTCGCGCATGGCCTGCTCGAGGTAGCGGCACTCGTCGCGCTCGCGGCTCGTGAGGCGGCCCGCGCTGTCGACGATGCGGTAGAGCATCGGCAGGGTGCGGCCGCTGGTCTGCTGGAGGCGGTCACGGCGCTCGACGAGGCGCGCGTCCTGCGCGGCCTTCCACTGCGCGGCGCCGCGCTCGGCGGTGGCGTAGGTGATGCGCTCCCGGCGGGCGTTCTCGAGGGCGCGGGAGATCGCGGTGGCCGCGGCGGTCCAGGCGAGGGCGCCGGTGATGCCGATGGGCACGAGGGCGGCGGGTCCCGCCCACACGACGATGTGGAAGATGAGGAACGCCATGCCCATCCACGCGTACGGCACCCGCGAGCGGGCGGCCGTGACGGCGAGGAGCATGCCGATCGCGCCGACGTACCAGGTGGAGTACGCGCCGTTCGTGGCATCCGCGGGGTCGAGCTGGCTCGTGACGAGGAGGGGCACGGCGATCGCGACGGCGAGGTTGAACAGGGCGACGACGAGTTCGAGCCGCAGCCGCTTCGTGCCGGAGAGGCTCGCCGCCATCGCGGCCACGTAGAGCGCGAGCGCGACGACGACGAAGCGCGTATCGGCTACGCGGTTGAGGCTCGTCAGTGCGAGCACGACGTGGTACGCCGCGAACAGCGCGGCGAGCAGCATCAGGATCGTCGTGCGGAAGACGGTCTTCACGGCAGCCACCTCAGCTTCACGACGGTGCCGCGCTCGGGGCTCGAGTCGAGCTCGGCGCGCCCGCCGGCGGCGGCGACGCGCTCGATGATCGACACCCGCACGCCGAGCCGCTCGGGCGGGATGCCCCTCAGGTCGAAGCCGCGCCCGCGGTCGCCCACCTCGACGAGGGCGCCTCCGTCGGTGCCGGTGACCGTGAGCCAGCGGGGCACGTGCCGTCCGGCGTGCTGCTGGCTGTTGACGAGCGCCTGCACGGCGGCGGAGTACATCGCCTCGGCGGTGGTCAGCGGCAGCTCGACGCCCTCGATGTCGGTCGCGGTCACCGACACCGGCTCGGTGAGGGTCGCGGCGACGTCACGGAGGCGCTCGGCGAGTTCGGCGAGCGGCACGGCGCTCGCCTCGTCGGGGTCGCTCGTCTCGGCGGCGGTGAGCTCGCTGATCGCCGAGCGCGCCATCGACACCGCGAGCGCGCGGTCCTCCTCGGTGTGGGCACGGCTGGCCGCGAGCAGGGTCGCGAGCACCTCGTCGTGCACGAGCGCGTCGACGCGGCTGCGCTCCACCTCGCGGGCGTGCTGGCGAACGGCGCCCTCGTACCGCTCGAGCGCGCGGGCCTGAGCGGTGTCGACGGATGCCGCCGACTCCCGCAGCACGAGCACGAGCACGAGCACCACGACGTCGACGACGAGCAGGTACACGGCATCGAGCAGCGCGCCCTGCACCACGTCGATCCCGCCCCCGGTCGCGATGCGGGCGACCGCGAAGACCGGCGGCAGCAGCACGACGTAGACGGCGGCCGCGACGGGCGGGGCCGCGAGCACCGCGAGCACCGCGCCCACGGTGATCCAGAGCCACGGCGCCGGACGCTCGCCGGCGAGCGCGGCGTGGTCGACGAGCGCGAGGGGCCAGGTCACGAGCGACACGAGGAAGAGACCGGCGGTCACGAGGGCCGTCAGCCGCACCGCCTTCTGCAGCAGCACGGCGACGACGAACGCGCTGACGCCGATGCCGATCGAGATGCTGAAGCCGTAGCTCCACAGCGGATGCAGCGACGGCGCCTGCGCGAGGTAGCCGGGGAACGCCTGCACGCCCAGCACGACCGCGAGCACCGCGGAGATGCGGGAGAAGACGCGCTCGAGGCGCGGAACACTGGAGGCGACCGCCGGGGCGACCACCGGTGCCTCAGACGCGGTCGTCATTGCTGCGCGGCAGGATGCCGTCCTCCACCGCGCGTCTCAGCAGTTCCACCTTCGTCGGGGCGGGGCGGCCCACCTCGATGTACTTGGCGCGCACGCGGTCGAGGTACTCGCGAGCGGTCGAGACGCCGATGCCGAGCTGCTCGGCGACGGCCTTGAGCGGCAGGCCCGAGGCGTAGAGGTGAAGCACCTCCTGCTCGCGGCGGCCGAGCGAGGCGCGGGTGAACTCGGGGTCGGCGTCGATCGCGCTGGCCCACTCGAGGTTGTTGAGCACGTTGCCCTGCGCCACCGTCGCGACGGCTGCCATGACCTGACTCGTCGCGGAGGCCTTGGGGATGACGCCCGCGGCGCCGGCGGCGAGCGCCTCGCGCACCAGCGCGACCCGGTCGGCGATCGAGTGCACCAGCACGGCCGAGCCCGTGGCCTGCACGCGCTTGACGTTGTCCGTGACCTGCGACCCGTCGCCGAGCGACAGGTCGAGCACGGTCACGTCGATCTCGCGGTCGCCGCGCTCGCGCTCGAACTCGTCGAGGTTCGAGGCGGCGAGCACGAAGTCGTACCCGGCGTCGATGGCGGCCATCTTCAGACCGAGTCGGACCGTCTCGTGGTCGTCGATCACGGCTACGGAGGGCGCACGGGACATGCCCCGCATGTTACTTGCTGAGGGAAGCCACGGCCTCGACATGATGCGTGTTGGGAAAAAGATCGAACCCACGGATGCCGTCGAGCTTCCAGCCGCGCTCGCGCAGCAGCCCGACGTCGCGGGAGAGCGCGACGGGGTCGCACGCCACGTAGACGAGCTGTGCGGGCGCGAGCTCGTCGAGGCTGGCGACGACGTCCTTGCCCGCCCCCGACCGCGGCGGGTCGAGCACGACGGTCCCGCGACGCAGCCGGTCGCGCTCGCCGGCGCTCGAGGTGCGCAGCAGGTCGCGCAGGTAGCGGTCGACGCGGGCGGTCACGGCCTGCGCGCCCACCCACTCGGCGAGGTTCTCGGCCGCGTGGTCGGTCGCCCGCTCCTCGCTCTCCACCGTGGTGATGCGGGTGGTCGGGCCGAAGCGGTCGCCGACGGCCGCGGCCAGCAGGCCGACGCCCCCGTAGAGGTCGAGGTTCGCGGCGCGCGGGTCGAACGTCGCGTCGTCGATCGCCTCCTGCACGGCCTTCGACAGCACGGATGCCGCGTGGCGGTGCACCTGCCAGAAGCCGCCGTCGTCGAGGCGGAACTCCCGCTCCCCCACGCGCTCGACGATCGTCGAGGGAGACTGCTTGCCGATGATGAGGCGCGCGCCGCCCTCGCTCGGCTCGAGCACGCCGATCTGGTCGGTGCCGGGGAAGCGCTCGGTGAGCGGCGCGGTCCGCTCGACCGCCTCCGTCGCGAGCGGCAGGTCGGACACCGCGATGACGCGGTGCGAGCGGGCGGCGTAGGGGCCGACGCGGCCGTCGTCGTCGACGTGCAGCGTGACCCGGGTGCGCCAGTGCAGCCCGCGGTGCTCGTCGTCGCCGGGCAGCGGCTGCACCGTGACATCCGTCTCGACGCCGCCGAACCGCTTGAGGGAGTCCTCGAGTACGTGGCGCTTGAGGTCGCGCTGGTGCGTGAGATCGATGTGACCGAACTCGGCGCCGCCCGCGCGGTCCGCGGGAGCGCGGTCAACCGACGCCGCCGACCACACGTGCTCCTGCCGGTGCGGGCTCGCGTCGAGCACCTCCAGGGTGTCGGCGCGCGCGAACGACTTCTTCACCTCGCCGATGCGTGCCCGCACTCTCTCCCCGGGGATCGCGTCCGCGACGAAGACCACGCGGCCCTCGTGCCGGCCGACCATGACACCCCCGTGGGCTACGTTTGACACCTCGAGCTCGAGCTCATCTCCCACGTCCACCCGACGAGCATAGGAGCGCGGATGCGGCTGTACCTGGCCTCGACGTCTCCCGCCCGCCTCGCGACGCTGACCGCGGCGGGGGTGCGACCGTTCGCGCTCCTCTCCCCCGGCGTCGACGAGCCCGCCCACGTGGCTTCGCTCGGGCACTCGCTCGGCCGCCCGCTCACGCCCGAGGAGGTCGTACTCGAACTCGGCCGGGCCAAGGCGGAGGCCGTCGTCGGGATGCCGGTGGACGGCGAGCCCATCGACGGCTTCATCCTCGGCGGCGACAGCGCGTTCGAACTCGACGGCGCCGTGTACGGCAAGCCGCACGAGCCATCCGTCGCCCTCGAGCGTTGGCGCGCGATGCGCGGCCGCACCGGGCGCCTGCACTCAGGCCACTGGCTGATCGACCACCGCGGCGGCAGCGTCAACGGCGCGGCCGGCGGCGTCGACTCCGCGGATGTCTCGTTCGGCGCCGATCTTGACGACGCCGAGCTCGAGGCGTATGTCGCGACCGGTGAGCCGCTGCAGGTCGCCGGGGCGTTCACGATCGACGCCCGCGGCGCCGCGTTCATCACGAGCGTCACGGGAGCGCCCTCGGCGGTCGTCGGACTGTCGGTGCCGCTCGTGCGCCGGGTGCTCCGCGAGTCGTTCGGCGTCGCCTGGCACGAGCTCTGGGACTGACCTCGTTGTAGGGAACCCCAGCCCTTTCGCCTCGCTTTTTGGCCGTGGTGCCCAAACAGGGGTCATTCGAGCGTCAATAGGGTGAAACCTATGCCGCGAATCACGAAGGTCCTCATCGCGAACCGGGGCGAGATCGCCGTCCGCATCATCCGGGCGGCGCAGGACAGCGGCATCGCGTCGGTCGCCGTCTACGCGGACCAGGACCGCGACGCCCAGCACGTCAAGCTCGCCGACGAGGCGTACGCCCTGGACGGTGCGACGAGCGCCGAGACCTACCTCGTGATCGACAAGCTGCTGTCGGTCGCCCGCCGTTCCGGCGCCGACGCCGTGCACCCGGGCTACGGCTTCCTCGCCGAGAACGCCGACTTCGCCCGCGCCGTGATCGAGGCGGGGCTCACGTGGATCGGCCCCTCGCCCGACGCGATCGAGCGCCTCGGCGACAAAGTCTCCGCCCGGCACGTCGCAGAGAAGGTCGGCGCCCCGCTCGCCCCCGGAACGCTCAACCCCGTGGCATCCGCCGACGAGGTGCTCGAGTTCGTCGAGCAGCACGGGCTGCCGGTCGCGATCAAGGCGGCGTACGGGGGCGGTGGCCGCGGACTCAAGGTCGCCCGCGAGCGCGAGGAGGTCGCCGAGCTCTTCGAGAGCGCGACCCGCGAGGCGATCGCCGCCTTCGGCCGCGGCGAGTGCTTCGTGGAGAAGTACCTCGACGAGCCGCGACACGTCGAGACGCAGTGCCTCGCCGACGCCCAGGGCAACGTAGTAGTGGTCTCGACCCGCGACTGCTCGCTGCAGCGCCGCCACCAGAAGCTCGTCGAGGAGGCGCCCGCGCCGTTCATCACAGACGAGCAGCGCGAGCTGCTGTACTCGGCCTCGAAGGCGATCCTGCGCGAGGTCGGCTACCTCGGCGCCGGCACCTGCGAGTTCCTTATCGGCAAGGACGGCACCGTCTCCTTCCTCGAGGTCAACACCCGCCTGCAGGTCGAGCACCCCGTCTCCGAGGAGGTCACCGGCCTCGACCTCGTGCGCGAGCAGTTCCGCATCGCCGAGGGCGGCACGCTCGACTACGACGACCCCGAGGTGCGCGGCCACAGCTTCGAGTTCCGCATCAACGGCGAGGACCCGGGCCTCAACTTCATGCCGACCCCCGGCCCCGTTCACGTCTTCAAGGCGCCGGGCGGCCCCGGCGTCCGCGTCGACTCCGGCGTCGCCGCCGGCGACGTGATCTCGGGCGCGTTCGACTCGTTGCTCGCGAAGCTCATCGTCACCGGCGCGACCCGCGAGGAGGCGCTCGAGCGCTCCCGCCGCGCGCTCGACGAGTTCGAGGTCGCGGGCCTGCCCACCGTGCTGCCCTTCCACCGCTCGATCGTGCGCGACCCCGCGTTCGCCCCGGCCGACGGGCAGCCGTTCTCCGTCTACACCCGCTGGATCGAGACCGAGTACGACAACCAGATCGAGCCGTGGAGCGGCTCGCTCGGTTCGCCCGACGGCCTCGTCGCCGAGGCGGCGCGCAGCAACGTCGTGGTCGAGGTCGGGGGCAAGCGCATCGAGGTGTCGCTGCCCGGGCGGATGCTCGGCGGCCAGTCATCCGCTCGCCCCACTCCCCCGCGTCGCCGCGGCGGCAGCAGCTCCGTCGTCACCGCGACCGGCGACAGCGTCAAGAGCCCGATGCAGGCCACGATCGTCAAGCTCGCCGTCGGCGAGGGCGACCGCGTCGTCAAGGGCGACCTCGTCGTCGTGCTCGAGGCCATGAAGATGGAGCAGCCCCTGATGGCGCACCGCGACGGCGTCGTCGCCCGCGTCAACGGTGCGGTCGGCGCGACCGTGTCGGCGGGGCACGTGCTGCTCGACATCGTCGACTGACCGGGAGCGTCCGCCGCGCGCCCGCCGCTCGAGGTCAGACGGAACCGACGAGATCACTCCTCCCTGGAGCTCGGTCTCGTCGTTCTCGTGTGACCTCGCGCCAGTGGCAGCCCGGCGCGTAGCAGGTGCGCGCGGAGGAGGCGCGGTGACAGCGCCGTGGCCCAGTCCCAACGCGTGACGCACGGCCCGAGCGCACGCAGCCGGTCTTCGCGGCGTTTCTCGCGGTACACCGCCTCGCCCGGGCTGAAGTTCCCGAGGTACTCCGGCTTCAAGTACTTGCCCTTGCCGTCGAACTCACCGATCAGCTCGAACTCCGGCCAGTAGAAGTCGGCAAACATGCGTCCTTCGGCATCGACGAAGCGCGCCTGTAGTTGTGGGGCCGGGAATCCGGCGAGGTGGATGCTCGCGCGGCTCACCGATTCACCGACGCTCTCGGCCGCGCTGTCGGCGAGCTCGAGCACGGTCCGGGCCATCGCTCTCCCGCGACTCGACGAGCTCGAGATTTCCTCGTCGAGCTCCTCGCGTGTCGCGGCCGGCCGATGGAAGGCGGGCCGCAGCGCCTGATCGGCGATGGCCAGCGCGACCGGCAGCGCCTGAGTGCGCGCGATGTCGACCACCGTCCGAGCCAGACTCGTGACACGCAGACCGTCGCGCGTCTGATGGGCGAACGGATCACGCACGAGGGTGCGCGTCACCGCCGTAGTCGACCCGCTGTGCGCATGTCCGCTCAAGGTGATGTGCGGCTTCAGGGGCCACGCGCCGACCGTCGACAGCCCCCAGATACGTGCAGCGGACAGGTGCGAGAAGACGACATGACGAGGATGTGCCACCGCGATCGCTCGAAGTCGCCAGAGGAAGCGCTCGTCGTCATCCGCTGCCCGCCACAGCTCGGACGGCAGATAGACGCCGTGGGCTATCCGGGTGAGCTCGGTGTCGTCGACGCCGACCCGGCGCCACGGGTTCGACTCGTCGGCGGCGAGCAGCAGAGCCTGAGCCCACGGCTCGACGAGCAGGGAGAGCGGCATGCAGTGACGATGCCCCACGCACCGCGGCACCGCCCTAACCCCGGCCGCCTCGGTGCATGCGAGGCACACGGCCGGGGATGGGAAGGAGTGGCCGAGGTCACATCAACCCGACGAGGTCACCACCCGATAGGGCGTCAACTCGTCGGTTCGGTGTGATCTCGCCCGGGAGCACGCCGAGGGCGGATGCCCCGAGGCAGCCTCAGCTGACGAT
Source organism: Desertivibrio insolitus (assembly GCF_017355965.1). Lineage (GTDB taxonomy): Bacteria > Actinomycetota > Actinomycetes > Actinomycetales > Microbacteriaceae > JAFIQW01. The sequence goes on along the minus strand of NZ_JAFIQW010000002.1, from coordinate 348,603 downwards.
GTGCATCGCCCGCGCCGCATCCGTGATCGCGCCGGAGAGCGACGGGTAGACGCTGAAGGCGCGGCCGACCTGGTCGACCGTGAGGCGGTGCTCGACTGCGAGCGCGATCGGCAGGATCAGCTCGGAGGCGTGCGGGGCCACGATGACTCCGCCGATCACGGTGCCGGAGCCCGTGCGGGCGAACAGCTTCACGAAGCCGTCCTTAATGCCCTGCATCTTGGCGCGGGGGTTCTGCGACAGCGGGAGCTTGTAGATCTCGCCCTGCGCGATGCCCTCCTCGATCTGCTTCTGCGACCAGCCGACCGTGGCAATCTCGGGCTGGGTGAAGATGTTGCTCGTCACGTTGCGCAGCTCGGTCGGGGTGACCGCGTCGCCCATGGCGTGGTAGACCGCGGTGCGCCCCTGCATCGAGGCGACGGATGCCAGGGGCAGGAAGTCGCTGCAGTCACCCGCCGCGTAGATCGACGGCACCGAGGTGCGCGCGACGCGGTTGACGCGGATGTGGCCGGAGTCGGTGAGCTGCACGCCCGCCTCCTCGAGGCCGATGCCCGCCGTGTTCGGGATCGCGCCGACCGCCATGAGGCAGTGGCTGCCCTCGACGGTGCGTCCGTCGGAGAGGGTCGCGACGACGCCGTTCTCGGTGCGGACCACGCTCTGCGCGCGCGACTTGTTGAGCACGTTCATGCCGCGGCGCTTGAACACGCCCTCGATCACGGCGGCGGCGTCGGCGTCCTCGCCGGGCAGCACCTGGTCGCGGCTGGAGATCAGGGTCACCTTCGAGCCGAGCGCGTTGTACGCGGAGGCGAACTCGGCGCCCGTGACGCCGGACCCCACGACGATGAGGTGCTCGGGCACGTGGTCGAGGTCGTAGAGCTGCTTCCAGTTGAGGATGCGCTCGCCGTCGGGCTTCGCCGAGTCGAGCTCGCGCGGGCGCGAGCCGACCGAGACGACGATCGTGTCGGCCTCGATCTCCTCGAAGTCGGTGCGGCGCGCACCGGAGCCGGCGGCCACGACGATCTTCGACGTGCCCTCGAGCCGGCCCTCGCCCTGCACGATGCGCACGCCGTTGCGTACAAGGTGCGAGCGCATGTCCTCGGACTGCTGGCGCGCGAGGCGCAGCAGCCGCTGGTTCACGGCGGTGAGGTTGACGGCGACGTCGGGGCGCACGGGGCGTCCGGCGTCGTTTCGCGAGAAGAACTGCACGCCGAGGTCGGCGGCTTCGCCGATCGAGTTCGACGCCTCCGCGGTCGCGATCAGCGTCTTCGACGGAACGACGTCGGTGATGACGGCGCTCCCGCCGACGCCCGCGCGCTCGACGACCGTGACCTCCGCGCCGAGCTGAGCTCCCGCGAGGGCGGCCTCGTATCCGCCGGGCCCTCCGCCGAGGATCGCGATGCGATGCTTGCGCTCGAACTCATAGGCCATGCGACACATTCTCGCGTAATAGCGCAGATGCCGCCGACGCTGGCTGGGGTGTTCGCCTGGGGCGCTCGGCGGCCTACAGCAGGGCGCGCCTCCGCGTCATCCGCGCGTCGACCGCGCCGCGATGGAGCGGAGGAACATCAGGCGCTCGGCGCCCGAGTCATCCGCATCAGAGGGAAGGAACCCGAGGCATCCGCCGCCCGAATCGACGGATGCCCCGGGGTGTCTCAGTAGCGATCGCCCAGTGCGCCGCCCTGGCCCTTGAAGGGCCGGTTCGAGTCCCAGTTGGTGAGGAAGTACTCGGCCACGAGCGCGGCGCCGGAGCCAATCCAGTAGGCGCGCGCCGCCGGCTCCCGGTGCAGGCCGAGCAGCAGCGGCGCGAGGATCGCGACCGGGGCGCTAACGGCGTCGATCTTGCCGTGCGTCGCGAACGGGATGACCTTCTTGATCGCGTACTTGTGCTCGGTCAGCGAGTTGACCGCGCCCTGCACCAGCCCGAAGCCGCCGTAGAGCAGGCACGCCTTCGCCGACATGCCCAGCAGCTTCGGCACCGCGAGGTTCGTGGCCGCGAAGCCGTAGTCGAGCAGAGCGTGCACATCACGTGAGATCGGTTTCGCCATACCTCGATGCGAACACCATGTTGCTGGGAGGGACCAGGGGTTGCGCCTGACAGTCGGCAGCAGCAGAGGGCCGGATGACTCGTCGCGGGTGCGTCCTAGAGTGGGCACGTGACCACGCAGCATCCGCTCGACGACCCCAACGCCGACCCCTTCGAGATCGCGCAGACCGCCGCCGCACAGCTCGCCGAGAAGACCGGCGTGGAACGGCACGACATCGCCCTGACCCTCGGCAGCGGCTGGGGCAAGGCCGCGGACCTCATCGGTGAGACGACCGCCACGATCCCCGCCGAGGAGATCCTCGGCTTCAGCAAGCCCGCGCTCTCGGGGCACACCGGGTCGCTGCGCAGCATCCTGCTACCGAGCGGCAAGCGCGCGCTCGTGATCGGCGCCCGCACGCACTATTACGAGGGCCACGGCGTGCGCCGGGTCGTGCACTCGGTGCGCGCCGCGGCGGCCGCCGGGGCGACGACGATGATCCTCACCAACGGTGCAGGCGGCATCAAGTCGCACTGGAAGCCCGGCACCCCCGTGCTGATCACCGACCACATCAACCTCACCGCCGACAGCCCGCTCGAGGGCGCGACCTTCATCGACCTCACCGACCTTTACTCGCAGCGCCTCCGCGCGCTCGCCAAGGAGGTCTCCCCCGACCTCGACGAGGGCGTCTACGTGCAGTTCCGCGGACCCCACTACGAGACCCCGGCCGAGGTGCAGATGGCCAAGGCGATCGGCGGCCACATCGTCGGCATGTCGACCTCGCTCGAGGCGATCGCTGCCCGCCAGTCGGGCATGGAGATCCTCGGCATGTCCCTCATCACCAACCTCGCCGCGGGCATCACCGGCGAGGCGCTCAGCCACGCCGAGGTCATCGAGGCGGGCCGCCAGGCCGAGACCGTGATCGGACCCCTGCTCGCCAGCATCGTGGAGAAGCTGTGAACCCCGCCGACGTTCTCGAGACCGCCCGCGGCTGGCTCGCGCAGGACCCCGATCCCGCGACCCGCGCCGAGCTCGAGGAGCTCGTCACGAAGGCCACGGACGGCGAGGCCGCGGCATCCGCGGAGCTGCAGACCCGCTTCGCCGGGCGCCTCGAGTTCGGCACCGCCGGCCTGCGCGGCGAGCTCGGCGCCGGGTCGATGCGGATGAACCGGGTGCTCGTCAGCCAGGCGGCCGCCGGCCTCGCCGCGTACCTGCTCGCCCGCGAGGAGCAGCCGAGCATCGTCATCGGCTACGACGGACGCCACAACTCGGACGTCTTCGCCCGCGACACCGCGGAGCTGATGGCGGGCGCCGGCGTGCGCGCGATCCTGATGCCCCGGATGCTGCCGACGCCCGTGCTCGCGTTCGCCGTGCGTCACCTCGACGTGAGCGCCGGCGTCATGGTGACCGCCTCGCACAACCCGGCCCGCGACAACGGCTACAAGGTGTACCTCGGCCGCGACTCGGAGGGCTCGCAGATCGTCGCGCCCGCCGACAAGGAGATCGCCGCCGAGATCGAGCGCGTCGCCGCGGGGTCGATCGCCGACCTGCCGCGCAGCACCGACTTCGAGCTCGCCGACGAGTCCGTCGTGACCGAGTACATCGCGCAGACCGCCGCGATCGGCAACGCTCCCGCGCCGCTGAAGTTCGTCTACACCGCGATGCACGGCGTCGGGTGGGAGACGGCGTCCGCCGTCTTCCGGGCCGCGGGCTTCGACGACATCGTCGCCGTCGAGGAGCAGCTCACCCCCGACCCCGAGTTCCCGACCGTCGCGTTTCCCAACCCTGAGGAGCCCGGCGCGCTCGATCTCTCGTTCGAGGTCGCGACCGAGGCGGGCGCCGACCTCATCATCGCCAACGACCCGGACGCCGACCGCCTCGCCGTCGCGATCCCCTCCGAGAACGGCTGGCGCCGCCTGACCGGCAACGAGGTCGGCGCGTGGCTCGGCTGGCGCGTCGCCGAGCGGATGTCGCAGGGCGCCGAGGACGGCACGCTCGCGGCATCCATCGTGTCGAGCCCGGCCCTCTCCCGCATCGCGCGCGGCTACGACCTCGGCTACGCCGACACTCTCACGGGCTTCAAGTGGGTGTCGCGGGTGCCCGGCCTGGCCTACGGGTACGAGGAGGCGCTCGGCTACCTCGTCGACCCGGTGAAGATCCGCGATAAGGACGGCATCTCGGCCGCGGTCGCGTTCCTGTCGCTGGCATCCGAACTGAAGGCAGCCGGCGTCTCGTTCGAGGAGCACGAGCGGACATTCGCCGAGAAGTTCGGGGCGTTCGCGTCGGGGCAGATCTCGGTGCGGGTGAAGGACCTCAAGGAGATCCCCGCGATCACGTCGCGCCTGCGCACCGAGCCGCCGACCGAGATCGGCGGGGTGGCCGTCGTGCAGGTCGACGACTTCGCGGTCGGAGTCGGCGAGTTCCCGAAGGGTGACATCCTCCGGTACACGCTCGAGGGCGGCTCGCGCGTGATCGTCCGCCCGAGCGGCACGGAGCCGAAGCTCAAGGTGTACCTCGACGCCGCCAGCGAGGAGGGCTCCGCCGAGGAGCGCATCGCCGCGGCGCAGCGCACCCTCGAGACGCTCGACCGGGGCGTGCGGGCGCTGCTCGCGGTCTAAAGCCCTATCGATAGCGGAGGCGTTTCCGCGGCATCCGGTCGCCATGCGACCTCGGGTGCGTGGAACGCCTCCGTTATCAATGCGGGTTTCCAGTGCACTGGCGGCACACGCCCGCGCGTGCCTAACGGAGGAGAAATAGCCCATTCAGGTCGGTTACCGACCGAGGGGCCCGATTTCTCCTCCGTCAGGTACGCAACGGAGCCGGATCCAACGCATCTTCACGCAGCGGAAACACGGCCGCACCGAGTGGGAAACACCGGTGGGAGTGAATGGACTCACCCCGTCCCGCCCACATCGGAGACCGTCGTGAAACTCGCATCCCTGAAGAACCCCGCGATCCTGATCGGCCTCGCGGCCATCGCCGGCATCGTCTTCGGCGTCCTAGTCGGCGATTGGGCCGCCAATCTGAAGGTCGTCGGCGACGTCTTCATCCGGCTGATCCAGATGGCGATCGTCCCGCTCGTGATGGCGTCCGTGATCGTCGCGACCGGGTCGATGGGCGGAGCCGGCACGGGCAAGCTCGCGTTCCGCACCTTCAAGTGGATGATCGGCTTCTCGATCGTCGCAGCCGCCCTGGCGGTGCTGCTCAGCCTGCTGTTCCAGCCCGGCGCGGGCGCCACGTTCGCCGGTGAGATCGATCCCGCCCTGCAGGAGTCCGCGGCCGCGGCTGCGACCTGGCAGGACACGGTCCTCGGCTTCTTCTCGACCAACATCATCGGCTCGATGTCGACCGCGACGATGGTGCCGATCATCATCTTCTCGCTGCTGTTCGGCGTCGCCCTCAACAAGTACGTCGCCTCGACCGGCAACCCGCAGCTGCTCAAGGGACTCCAGCAGCTGCAGCAGGTGCTGCTCATCCTGATCCGGATGGTCATGGTCGTCGCCCCGATCGGGGTGTTCGCCCTGCTCGCGGCCCTCGCCGGCGACGTCGGGTTCGCGGTCGTGACGACCGCGCTGTCCTACCTCGGCACCACGCTGCTCGGGGTCGTCATCCTCACCGTGCTGTTCGTGGCGATCGTCGCCGCGCGCACCCGGCTCAACCCCTTCAAGCTCCCGCGCAAGCTCGGCGAGCAGACCGCCATCGCCGTCACGACCACGAGCTCCGCCGTGACCTACCCCACGGTGCTCAAGAACACCGTCGAGAAGGTCGGCGTCAGCCCCCGCGTGGCCAACTTCGCACTGTCGGTCGGACTCACCATGGGGTCGTACGGCGCGGTGCTCAACTACACGATCGTCGTGTTCTTCCTCGCCCAGGCCGGAGGCGTGACCCTCAGCCCGCTGCAGATCGTGTTCGGCATGGGGCTCGCGATCCTGCTCAACATGGGCACGATCACGGTGCCCGGCGGGTTCCCCGTCGTCGCCCTCTTCCTCGCCGCGACGCTCGGGCTGCCGATCGAGGCGGTCGGGCTGCTCATCGCCGTCGACTGGTTCACGGGCATCTTCCGCACCTTCCTCAACGTCAACGGCGACACCCTCGTCGCGATGCTGGTCGCGAATGCCGACGACGAGATCGACCGCGACGTCTACAACGACGAGCGCGTCGTCGCCGAGCAGTCCGTGCCAGCTCCGGATGCCGCCGAGCGCGACACCGTGCCCGCCGTCGACGCCTCCGCGGCGAGGAGCTGACGCGGCCCGCCTCCGACGCGGAAGAGCCCGCCGCCCACGCCGGACACCGGCCGGGGCGGCGGGCTTTCTCATGTGGCCGCCCTACCGCTAGGAGCCGCGCCGTCGCGACTCGACGCCGCGCGGCCGGCGCGTACCTAACGGAGGAGAAATCGCACGTTCAGGTCGGTTTCCGACCGGGAAGCCCGTTTTCTCCTCCGTTAGGCGCAGCACAACCGCGGCGGCCCGACGAGCAGCCGGATGCCACGAAGCGGCGCTTGGCAGACCCAGGAAACAGCCGGATGCCACGGAGCGGCGCCCGGCAGACCCAGGAAGCAGCCGGATGCCACGGAGCGGCGCCTGGTAGACCAGGAAAAGCCCGGATGCCACCGAGCAGCACCCCAACGGCCGCGCCCTACCCGAGCGCAGCGTCCAACTTCTCCTCGAGCTCCTCGAGGTCGAAGTAGTTGTTGATCACGATGACGTCGGCGTTGGTCTTGCCTATGGCCTCGACGAACTCGGGGCTCGTGAGGATGATCTGCGCGTTGGCGCCCTGGACGGCGATCGAGCGGAGATCGGTGGCGGTGACATCCGCCTCGAGTCCGAGCCGGTCGAGCACGCGTTCCGCGTTGACCTTGAGGATGCCGGAGGAGCCGACGCCCGCTCCGCAGATGGCGACGATCTTCACGCCACACCTTCCATGATGCTGTGGACCTCGTCGACGGTCTGAGCGGCGGCGAGCCGGTCGACGGCGGTCTTGTCGTTGAACACGTTGGCCAGTTCGGCGATCATCCCGAGGTGGGTGTCGCGGGTCTTGACCGCGAGTCCGAGCACGACCCGCACCGGGTCGTTGTACGGATGCCCGAACGTGACCGGTTCCGCGAGGGTGACGACGGCGAGGCCGTCGGCCTTCACGGCGGGCCCGGGGCGGGCGTGGGCGAGCGCGAGACCCGGGGCGATGACGACGTAGGGGCCGTGCTCCTCGATCATCCGGATCATCTCGTCGGAGTAGGCGGGGGTGGCGATGTCGGCGCGCGACAGGGCGAGCCCGGCGGTGCGGACGGCGTCCTGCCAGTCGCGCACGCGCATGCCCAGCAGCACCGCGTCGTCGCGGAGTAGTCGGTGTGGCATCAGGCCTCGCTGAACCCCCGCGTGATCAGTTCGGCGAGCTCCTCGCGGTCTTCGACGGACAGGAACGCGGACTCGGCCGCGTTCAGCTGGAACACCTCGAAGTCGCTGAGGTCGTAGTCGAACGCGTCGGCGAGCAGGGCGAGCTCCTGCGTGAGCGACGTGGCCGACATGAGCCGGTTGTCGGTGTTGACCGTCACCCGGAAGCCGAGCTGGTACAGCAGGTCGAAGGGGTGGTCCTCGATGTCCTCGCCCCAGGGCGAGATCGCCCCGGTCTGCAGGTTCGACGAGGGGCTCGTCTCGAGGGCGATGCCGCGGTCGCGCACCCACTGGGCGAGCGGACCGAGGGTGACGTAGGTGTTCTCCGCGTCGGTGCCCTCGATCGTGATGTCTTCGGCGATGCGCACGCCGTGGCCGAGGCGCAGCGCCCGGCCGTCGACGAGGGCACCCCGGATGCTGTCGAGCCCGGCGGCCTCGCCCGCGTGCACGGTCGTGGGCACGAGGTTCTCGGCGAGGTAGCGGAACGCGTCGGCGAAGCGGCTCGGCGGGAAGCCGTCCTCGGGGCCGGCGATGTCGAAGCCGACGACGCCGCGGCCGTGGTGGCGCACGGCGAGCTCGGCGAGCTCGCGGCCGTGGTCGTTGTGGCGGAGGGCGCTGATGAGCTGCCCGGTGCGCACGATGTGGCCGCGGTGGCGGGCATCGTCGGCGCCGAGCTCGAGGCCCTCCTGCACGGCCTCGACGGCCTGGTCGAGCGTCAGCCCGCGGCCGAGGTGCTGCTCGGGCGCCCAGCGCACCTCGCCGTAGATCACGCCGTCGGCGGCGAGGTCGTTGACGAAGTCGCGGGCGACCCGGATGAGTCCCTCGCGGGTCTGCATCACGGCGACGGTGACGTCGAAGGTCTTGAGGTACTCCACGAGCGAGCCGGAGTCGGAGCGTTCCGCGAACCAGTCGCCCAGCTCGTCGGCATCCGTCGCGGGGAGTTCGAGGTCGATCGCGTCGGCCAGCTCGATGATGGTCTCGGGCCGCAGCCCGCCGTCGAGGTGGTCGTGCAGGGAGATCTTGGGCAGCGCCGCGATGTCGGCGTCGTCGTCGATCGGCTCGGCGGGGTCGGCACTCATGGACACAAACCTACCGGCGACCGGCGTCCCCCGGACTGCCGAGATGCTGCGAGATGGCGTCGGCCGCATGAAGAGCCGCCTGCAGGGCGGCCCGCTCGGTGGCGGGGGCGAACGACGCCGCGAGGTAGGGCACGTGCAGGGCGGCGACCCACGCGTCATCCGCGCCCCGCACGGGCACGACGATGTCGGTGATGCCGGGCTGTCCGGGGTCGGGCGCGACGAGATGCCCGCGGATCCGGATGCCGCGGTGCTCGGCGCGCTCGCCGAGGCGCTGCCGCACGTCGTCCGGTGCCCCCGCGAGCAGCACGCGGCCGGGCGCGCCCTCGTCGATGCCGAACTCCGCGCCGACCCGCACCCGGTAGCCGAAGGGCGCGGGCGACTCGACCGAGGCGACGATGCGCACGTGGTCGGCGTCGATCACGCCCAGGTTGCACGACTGGCGCAGGTCGCCGGCGAGCTGCCGCATGGGGGCGAGCGCGGCCTGCACGAGTCCGCGGAGGGGCGGATGCCGGTGGGCGAGCTCGAACATGCGCAGCGAGAGCGCGTACTGGCCGCCCGCGTCGCGGACGACGTAGCCGCGGCGCTCGAGCGTGGTGAGCACGCGGAAGATCTGGCTGACGCTGCGGCCGACCGCCGAGGCGATCTCGCTCTGGCTGAGCGTGCCGGACGCCGAGGCGAGCAGCTCGAGGATGTCGAGCCCCTTGTCGAGGGCGGGCACGGCGTATTGCGGCTCGCTCATCGGTGCGCCCCCATCGCGCGGAGCATGCGGCGGGCGATCTCGCGCTCGAGGTCGTCGGGCACGGGCTGCGCACCGGGGGCGAGCTCGGCGGCGCGCGTGGCGACGCGCTCGAGCGAGAGGGTCTGCAGCAGGAAGCCGAGGTCCATCGACTCGAGGGAGTTGCCCTTGGGCTCGCGCCCGGCGAGGTTGAGCATCCGTCCGCCGGTGAGCAGCACGACGTGGCGGCCGTTCGGCAGGTCGACGCGCTCGATGCCGTCGGTGACCTCGGTGGTCTCGCCCGCGGCGTAGAGGGCGGCGGTGTCGATCTCCCACGGGAAGTGACCGGCGTTCGCGAGCACGGCGCCGTCCGTCATCCGTTCGATGACCGGCAGAGAGATGACGTTCGGGGCGCCGGTCGCGGTGATGAAGGTGTCGCCCCACCCGGCGAGGTTCTCGAGAGTGTCGACGCGGTAGCCGTCGAGGGCGGCCTCGAACGCCTTGAGCTCGTCGATCTCGGCGACGGCGACCTTGCCGCCGAGGGCGCGGAGGTACTGGGCGATGCCGCGCCCGCACCAGCCGTAGCCGGCGACGACGAAGCGGCGGCCGGGCACCATCAGGTTGGTGACGCGCATGAAGCTCTCGACGACGCTCTGACCGACGGCGTGCCGGTTCTCGCCGATCGCCTTCAGCAGCGAGTCGTTGATGACGATGATCGGGAAGGCGGGCGTGGGCAGGTCGCGGCGCAGGCGGTCTCCGCCAGAGGTGGTCTCCTCGGTGCCGCCGATCACGGGCAGCCCGCGCTCGATCGCGCCGGCGGCGAGGTCGGCGCCGTTGTCGAGCAGGATGTCGGGCTCGGCGTCGAGCACGCGGGCGACGTTGCCGGCGTGCTGGTCGAGGTCGTCGTCGCGGCGCCCGAAGAGGGTCATGCCCTGCTCGCGCAGACACGCGACGACGTCGTCCTGGGTCGAGCCGTGGTTGCCCGTCGCGACGACCTCGGCACCGCCGGCCTGCAGCGCCTCGAGCAGCACCGCCGTCTTCGGTTCGAGGTGCAGCGACATACCGATGCGCCGGCCCGCGAAGGGGCGGCGCTCGGCGAACTCGTTCCGGATGTCTCTCAGCAGCGGCATCCGGGAGCGGATCCAGGTGACGCGGGCGGCACCGCGCTCGGCGAGGTCGGTCATCCGGCGAGTGTTTCATATCCGCAACTGCTTTTCACAGGGGCAGCGATAGGCTCGACGGCGTGACGAAGATCATCCTCGACTGCGACCCCGGCCACGACGACGCGATCGCGCTGTTCCTGGCGGCGGGCAATCCCGACATCGAGCTCGTCGCGGTGACGACGGTCGCGGGCAACCAGATCCTCGAGAAGGTCACCCGCAACGCGCTCGCCGTCGGCACGGTCGCCGGCATCTCGGGCGTGCCCTTCGCCGCCGGGGCGGACCGGCCCCTGGTGCGGCAGATCGAGATCGCCCCGTCGATCCACGGGGAGTCGGGGCTCGACGGGCCCACCCTGCCCGAGCCCACGATCGAGCTCGACCCGCGGCACGCGGTCGACGTCATCATCGAGACGGTCATGGCGCACGAGCCGGGCGAGATCACCCTCGTGCCGACGGGCGTGCTCACGAATATCGCGCTCGCGGTGCGCAAGGAGCCGCGGATCGTCGAGCGCGTCAAGGAGGTCGTGCTCATGGGCGGCGCGGTCTCCGGCGGCAACTGGTCGGCGACGGCCGAGTTCAACGTGGTGGTCGACCCGGAGGCGGCATCCGTCGTCTTCAACGCCGGCTGGCAGGTGACGATGGTCGGGCTGGATGTCACACACAAGGCCCTCGCGACGCCGGCCGTGCTCTCGGCGCTCGCTGGCCTCGACACCCGCACCGCGCGCTTCACCGAGCAGATGCTCGCCTTCTACGGCTCGACGTACCTCGAGTCGCAGGGCTTCGCCTCTCCCCCGGTGCACGACCCGGTGGCGCTCGCCTACGTGATCGACCCGACCCTGCTCGAGGTGCGGCGAGCGCCGCTCGACGTCGAGCTCACCGGAACGCTGACCCTCGGCATGACGGTCGCCGACCTCCGCCGTCCGGCCCCGGCCGATTGCCCGACCGCGGTCGCGCTCGACCTCGACGTCGACCGGTTCTGGGCGCTGGTGCTCGACGCGGTGTCGCGGCTGCCGTAACCCCCACCCTCGGCGGCCCTCCCCCACCCGGCGGTCGAGCAGCCCGCGCAGCGGGCGTATCGAGACCCTCGCACTTATGCGGTTACTAACACCCGCGATCCATCCACAGAGATAGCGCGGGTTCGATTCCCGTCACTCGCCCCGGCGGACGGTAGGGACATGTCCCTCCTCCTACCCGAAACCCGCCGCCCCGCCCCGGACGTCGACACCCTCGCCGACCTCTGCCGCCTCACCCTCCCCCGCTACCCGGGCGCCGTCATCTCCCACGAGACCGCCGCTCTCCTCTGGCGACTCCCCCTCCCGCAGGCGGCGCCGACTCTCCTGCACGTGACCGCACCTGCCCGTCTCAAACACCCGGGCCTCGGCGTGGCCACGCACCAGGCGAAGCTCCGCAACGACGACCAGAGCTGGGTGCGCGGCGTCCCGGTCACCTCCCCCATCCGCACCCTGCTCGACCTCGCCGCGACCCTCGACGAGCTCGCCCTCGAACAGACAGTCGACTCCGCGCTCAACCGACGGCAGCCCCTGACCTCGCGCGACGAACTCCGGGCCCGAGCCGCACTGCTACCCCGGACCGCCCCACCGCGGGGCGCTCTACTGCGCCTGACCACCGCCCCGCAACCTGAGGATGCCTCCCGCCTGCAGGCTTACGATGAGCCTCAGCCCCAACTCCGGGTGGTCGGGAGGGTGACGGAATGGTTCAGGTCCGTGTCGTCGGCGTCGCGTTCGATCCGAGGTCGCAGCCTCTCATCCTGCTGAAGCCCGTCGACGAGCCGCTTGGCGAGGGCAAGATGCTGCCGATCTGGATCGGTCCGCAGGAGGCCACCTCAATCGTGATCGCGGTCGAGGGCGCCGAGGCCCCGCGCCCGCTCGCGCACGATCTCATGAAGAGCCTGCTCGAGACGCTCGGCGGCGAGGTCGAGCGCGTCGAGGTGACCCGCCTCGAGGAGGGCACCTTCTACGCGGAGGTCACCGTCGACACCCGCACGGGCCGCCGCGTGCTCGACGCCCGCCCCTCGGATGCCATCGCCCTCGCCTCCCGCACTGGCGCTTCGATCTGGGTCGCCGACGACGTCCTCGACGAGGCCGGCATTCCGGATGAATCGCAGTCAGCGCCCGCGGACGACGACGAGAGCGTAGAGGAGTTCAAGCGCTTCCTCGAAGAGGTCGACCCAGAGGACTTCCAGGGCTGATGACTCGCTCGGCTAGTTGACCTCGTTCGGGTCGCCGCCGACGCGTCGGTTCTCGTCGAGCGCGTCGATCGCTGCCATCTCGTCGGCCGTCAACTCGAACCCGAACAGGTCGAGGTTCGCCGCCATGCGCTCGCGACTGCTCGACTTCGGAATGATCACGTTGCCGGTCTGCAGGTGCCAGAGCAGCACGACCTGCGCGGGCGACACATCATGCGCCGCCGCGGCAGTCTGGATCGCGTCCATGCCGAACAGGTCGTACTTGCCCTGCCCGAGCGGACCCCACGCCTCGGTGACGATTCCGTGCTCGGCATGGAAGGCGCGCAGCTCACGCTGCTGAAAGATCGGGTGCAGCTCGACCTGATTGACGGCCGGGGTGACGCCGGTCTCGTCGATCAGTCGCTGAAGGTGCGGCACGAGGAAGTTGCTGACGCCGATCGCCTTCGCGCGTCCGCCCTCGAAGAAGCCGCCGAATGCGCGCCAGGCGGGCACGAAGACGTCGTTCGCCGGCATCGGCCAGTGGATCAGGTAGAGGTCGATGTGCCCTATGTCGAGCGCATCGAGGCTGCGATCGAACGCGCGCTCGACATCCTGCGCCTTGTGGTGGTCGTTGCGGAGCTTCGTGGTGACGAAGAGCTTCTCGCGGGCGATGCCGGAGGCGCGGATTGCGGCGCCCACCTCGGCCTCGTTCTCGTAGCCGGTGGCGGTGTCGATGTGGCGGTAGCCGACCTCGAGCGCATCCTCGACGACACGCTGTGTGTCTTCGGGTGCGACCTTGAAGACGCCGAACCCGACCTGCGGGATGGCGGTGCCGGAGTTGAGGGGAAGGGCGGGAACTGCGCTGGTCATTCTTTGAATGTAGTCAGGTCGCGCCCTCTACTCTCTGCGCTTGCCGCGGCGGCTCTGCTGACGAGAAGACGCTCGACTGTGTTGCAATGCCTCGACTTTGTCCCGCTCAGAAGGGCGGCCGACGTCATCACCGAGCCTCGAGCGTCCACTACGCCTCGGTCCCACGCCGAGGCGGCGCCGGGATGTTCCAGATCGCTTCGTACTCGGCGGCGCACCCAGGCCAGATCAACCTCAACCCAGATTCGACGGAATCGACGGCCGAACTCAACGGGCTCAGGACAACAAAGTCGTGCTGTATCAACCTCCCAGCGGAGTCCTGCCGACCTAGGGGATCGGGAAGTCGCAGTGCCGTCACTTGGTTGACTTGCCGAAAGAATACGTGTTCACCTCGCGCGTCTCCAAAGGCCTTCTCGTACTCTTCGAGAGGATCGAGAAATCCCCCGTTCCGTAGGAAGCGGAACCCCCAGCTCCTGCCACGTGTCGCCCAGATGAAAGTCACCTGGAGCCCCGAAGGAGGATCCGCTCGCTTTCGCCCTGAATCAGGCTCAACTGAAACCCAGTGAGCACCGCGCGAAGTGTCTCTTTCTTCGCCAGCGCGTCTTCGTTCGCTCTCTTCAATTTCTCCGCGCCCATTTCGGCAGCATCCTCGAGAGCGGAGCCGAAGTGGGTGAGAATGAGACCGAGAGAAGTGAGCAACTTGTTGTCGCCTTGACTCAGCTTCACTGCGAGAGCGCCGATCCCTCCGGCCGCGGCGGCCATCGCACCAGCACCACGGATCAGGTGCTCGAACACCTTGCCCCCACCCTGCATCGCCCTAGCCCATCGAACGTGTCGCTCGAAGGGAAGCATCGCGGCGATGGGCAGAACCAGATTCAGCCCTACCCGCTCGGTCACTTCAATCTTCCCGCCATCAAATTTGGCGGAGGACAGCAGCACAAAATCCTCCCCGACAGAAAGCGCCTCGCTGCTCTCTACGAATTCCGACAAAACCTCCTGAAGACGGTCAATCTCATTGCTCGCTTTCTCGACGAGTATGTCTCGGAATCGGAAGACGTCCACATCGGGCAGGAGATCGCATTTCGATAACGCGAAGACCCAGATCCTTGGAAATTGAACCAGCCGGCGTCCGCCGGTCAGGACTTCGTCTTTGACCAGCCGCAGGCCGTTGCTGATCGAGGTAAGCAGTGCCTTGAGATAACGCTCTTCTTCTCCCGTGTTATCAAGTAACCGCTGGCCATCGATGAGCAGGAGCGCGACATCGGAGCGCAACAGGTTCCTGAAAGTTTCCACTCGCCGGATGGCTTCAGCCCCGTCCAGGTCCTGCTCGAACCACTCGCCGGGGTAGTCATGCCAAACGAGCCGCAACGCGTCGAACGCTCGGCGTCGTTCACGCTGCTTGCCTTCGTTCTTCAGATTCATGGAGAAGGCGTAGGAGTCGGAGGCAAACCTCGTAGCGATTGGCAACCGCGCAGAGCCTCGCATCCCAAGGTAGTTCTGATGCAGGAAGCGCCCTTGAGCCTGACTGTCAGCAACGACGTCGAACAGAGCATCCCTCTTGTATGCCTGTTCCTGCGTCGCTCCGTAGAAGGACGACACCATCACGGTCTTGCCACTGCCACTCTCACCGAACACCGCGATGTGCTGTTCAAGTTTCCTGCTCTTGCGCATGTTGGCAATTTAGGCGATCGGGCGGGCCGGACCGCAGCTCGACGCGTGCTTCTTGCACGCCTGAACTGGCAGTGCCCGCTATTGCCTCGGGCTGTACAGCCGTCTCGTCGCTCGTCTGAGTCATTGCGCTGGCAGGGGTTGGCTCGATGTGCCCCGGGAACGCGAGAAGAGCCGCGAGCAGCCGACCTGATCTCGCCACTCATCAGTAGGAGAATCAAGTGTGTCCTCGCACCTTTTCGTTGCACATGCCGACATCACTCATCTCGCCTGCGATGCCTGGCTTCTACCGACCGACCGGCGGATGAATGTCACCGATCCATGGCATGCGAGCCTGCCCGACCTTCGTGCGTGGATCGCGGCCAGCGATACGAGCAAGTTGCGCGTGGGCGAATCGCTCACCGCGGAGGTTCGACGCGGAAGCTCGTCACCGATTCCCGTACTCACCGCCGTACCCCTCGCCGGCTTCAACGATCCCAACGATCTCCGCCCTGCGATCAGAGCCTTCGTTCAAGCAGGCGCGGCTATCGCGGAACGACGGCGCGAGTCTGGCGAAGGAACCTCCGGCAGGCGCCCCAATCCCCTACTCGCAATGCCCTTTTTCGGCAGCAAGGAAGGGGGTGGACGACTTCGACTCGGTCAACTTCTCGGAGTGATCTTGGACGAGGCCGGGACAGCCGCTCGGAAGAACGGAGTGGATATCGCGCTCATCTTCAAGGACCAGCGAAGCTATGCGCTCGCTCAATACATCCGGCAGCGCTCGGACGACGCATGGAGCGGGGAGTTGGAACCACGCCTGCTAGCGGAAGCGCGCAACCTCGCCGCGATCGCTGCGGCAGGCAGGCTCGTGCCCTTCATGGGCGCGGGCGTCAGCGTCAGCGCCGGGGCGCCGACCTGGAAGGTATTGATCGAACAGCTGGCAGCTGCCCTCGACCTGGCGGGCAGTGAATTGAAGAGTCTGTTGAAAGAAGGGCGCAGTCCGCTGGATCAAGCGGCCTATCTGAGATCCGCGTTTTTGGCGCGCCCCATCTCGAGCGCATCGGACGGCGGTTTCAGCGCCGCGATCTCGGAGTCAGTCGGTGTCACTCAATACGGACTCGCGCCCGCCCTGCTCGCCTCTATCGCTAGCGAGCAGGCGATCACGCTCAACTACGACCGCCTCTTCGAGATCGCTTGCGAAGATGCTGGCGCCCCTCGACGCGTGATCCCAGGCGGTCATAGCTCCACTGAGCGCTGGCTGCTGAAGCTGCACGGCTCTGTTGATCAGCCCGATTCGATCGTGCTTACTCGGGAGGACTATCTCGGCTTCAACAACGAAAGGGCCGCGCTCAGTGCGCTCGTGAAAGCCACCTTGATGACGCGACACCTGCTATTCGTGGGCTTCGGTCTTTCGGACGACCATTTCCACGAGATTGTGCACGACGTCCGCCGCGCCATGGCTGGGCAACCGGATGCAGGCCCAGTAGGGACGGCGCTGACTCTTCACGATGACCCTCTGAACCGAGCCCTGTGGCAGAAGGACCTTCACTTCGTGGCCATGCCGGAAGATGAGTCCGTGATCGCGTGCGCGCGTTCCCTCGAGATATTTCTCGACGCTCTGCTCGCATTCGCCAGCCGTAGTCAGTCTTATCTACTGGCCAAAGGTTATGAAGACGGACTTGATGAGCCGGAGCTCGAGCTCCGCCGCACGCTGCTCGCACTGCACGCATCGTGGACGGAGGAGGTTCGATCGTCCGAGGCCGGCGGGAAGGTGCAGGAGCTGCTTACCGAGCTTGGGCTGCACGCGGGTTAGTCAGCAGTACCCTCTCCGCAGCACTCCTGAGGAACGGCTTCGGCATGGCAGTCGGAAGTACGGCCTCAACGTCGCGGAACGCGGACTCGAGCGGCACCCCAAGGTGCCGTGCCGAGTACAGCGCCGCCACCGACGGCGTGCGGCTCTGCGCCTGCACGCAATGCAGCAGCACCCGCTTCCCCTCAGCCCGGAACGCCGCGATCGCATCCGCCGCGTCGGCGAGCACGAGCTCGAGGTTCTCGTTGCTGTCGGGGCGGTCGATCAACCACATCTCGACATGATCAGCCGGATCGACGCGGATCTGACCGGTGCCGACCCGACAGAGCGAGACGACCGCGTCGACGTCCGCAACGTCGAGAGATCCGACCGCGCCGATCCACACACCGTCGTCGTGCGGATGCTGGACGAGCGCCGACACATCACCCCAGTCCGGATAGTCCATCCGCTCCGCGGTCGGCCAGCCGTGACTGTCAGGCTGGCCACCCCGCGCCGCAAGTGCGGCGAGCGCCACGAGATCGCGGGCGCGCAGCCGCGGCCACCCGTGCAGCACCCGGCGCCAGCGGGCGGGGACCGCGGACGCGCCCCAGCGTGCACCGGCGAGCGAGCCTGCGATCGCCGCGACCGTGTCGGTGTCGTGGCCGCCGCGGACGGCGCGCTCGACGCTGTCGACGAAGCCGCCGCCGTGTACAAGCCCCGACCAGGCGCCCTGCAGCGCCTCGACGACCCAGCCGTTGTGATGGAAGTCCCGAGGCTCTTTCGCCTCAGCCTCGTCGATGCGCTGGCCCCACACGGCTCGCCGGTCCTCCGGAAGCCACGTCAGCTGCGTCCGCAGGTCGTACTCCCCCTCGAGCACCGCGTGACGGATCGCCAGACACCAGAGCACGCACGCGTCGCCGGCATCCTGCTCGAAGTGCGTGAGGTCACTGACGCGCCGCGCAGCGGCGGCCAAGCCTTTCTCGTCATCGAGGTATGCGAGCGCCACCGGCGCCGTGCGCATCAACGAACCGTTGCCCGCTGATCGTCCTGCCGCTTCATGCACTGCCCGCGCCGCCGCGCGGGCCTGCTCCTCGGTCGGCTCATCGATTCGCCGGAAGGCGGCACGGGTTTGGGCGCCGACATCCTTCGCGTCACGCGCCCAGTCGAGCCACTCGGCGACAACGCGACCGAGTATCTCCGGGTCGTCGAACCGCTCGCCGCGAGCCGCGGCCTGCGCGAGCGGGATCGCCATGCTCGTGTCATCCGTCCACTCCCCCGGCTCGAAGCCGAAGGGTCCGCCGCCCTTCATGGTGACCGCGACATCGTCGTCGAGGGCGGGGCCGAACTCGTAGCCGGCGCCGAGCGCGTCTCCGGATGCCAGACCGAGCAGCACTCCGACCGCACGGTCCATCTGGGCCGAGCTCGATTTCTTCGCCATGATCACTCCCTTCGTTCGTATGTCGTCACTCAGTCCTGCGCCAGCAGCGGATGCGCCTCGTTGAACACCGCGAGGTGCAGCACCGCGTCGACTTCCGCGAACATGCGTCCGACGGCGTCCTCAAACGAGCTCTGCTCGGGTGAGGCGAGCGCCAGTCCGGACAGGGTCAGCTGCTCGTGTCGCGACGCTAGCCGCTGTGCGGCGCCGTCCGCGTCGCCTCGTTCGAGGGGCAGAGCTCCAAGCTTGCGGATGAAGCGGCGCGCGTCAGCCGACGTCGTGCGGGTCGCCGAAGCAAGCCGCGCGTCGAGCCTCGCGGCGTCGACGACACCCTGCCATCTGCTCGCGAGCGCCTTCGAGCTGCCGAACAGCTCGGCGCCGACGATCGCGCCTCCGATGCCGATCACGACGCCCCGCTGACCCTCGATGAGGCGAAGGGCGGATCCCTGCGCGCGGTCGAGGTGCTCGACCATCGACGAGGTCCGGGTACTGCCCAGCTCCCGTTCGTAGCGGCCCACCCGACGCCACACCTCGCCTTGCCGGTCATCGGATCGCCGGCTCACGCTGCCGTGGCGCACCCGCAGCGCCGCCTTGCGGCCGCGCGCCGAGTGTCCGGAGTCGCCGCCCCAGCGACCCTTCTCGACGCACACCACGTCTACGCGACGTCGCTCCCCGCCCGCGATCACGGCGCTCTGGGCGAGCATGCGGTTCTGCCATCCACCCTCGAGCAGGTCGCCCTCGAGCACGACGACGGGGCGGGGGGCAGAGTTGGAGACCGTCAGGTGCCCTACCGAGGGCCCGTTCTCCTGTTCGTCGACCTGCAGCCGACCGGCGTTCCAGCTCACTCCGGCAACGGCCGGCCCGTCGATCCAGACCGGGAAGAGGGACAGGGCGCCTTCGTGCATGCCATGTCCGACATGCAGGGTATTCGTCGTGGTCATCATTGGCTCCTGATTAGCTCGCATATGCTCTAATCCCGACAGTAGGGGCTACCACCGACTTTGCGCAAGAGTGCGATAATCGACTCGTGTACCGCGACTCATCAGGCAAGACGCTCGAGGACTATCCGCGCCCCTCGGTCGCGGTGGACACTGCCGTGCTGACCGTGCCGCCCGACGAGGCACTGTCAGTCCTGCTTGTGCACAACAAGGAGGGGTGGCGGCTTCCCGGCACGTTCCTGCACGAGAACGAGCGTCTCGCCGACGCGGTGCTGCGTTCGCTGCGCCAGAAGGCGGGCGTCACGGGTCTCGCGCCTCGCCAGCTGAAGGTGTTCGACGAGCCCGGCCGCGACGACCGCGGCTGGGTGCTGTCGGTGGCCCACGTCGACGCGGTTCCCGCGTCGAGACTCGACCTGACGGAGTCGGACGCACGACTGGTGCCCGTCGACGCCGACGAGCTGCGAGGCCTCCCCTACGGACACGGCGAGATCATCGAAGCCGCCGTCGCCGCGCTCCGCGCCTCCTACGAGGAGCACCCGGACCCGGCGCGCCTGTTGCAGCGGCCGTTCACCCTGCGTGAACTGCGCAAGCTCCACGAGGCGGTCGCCGGTCAACCGCTAGCCCGGGATACGTTCCGCCGGCTCATGGAACCCCAACTCAGCGCAACGGGTCAGATGAGCACCGGCCGGGTCGGCAAGCCGGCCAGGCTCTTCTGGCACGAGTAGGTCAGCCGCCCCTCGAGGTCGGGCGGCACCTGAGAGACCGTTCCGCGTTTCCCGCCAGCCCTACGGATGACACCGCCGCCGGTCATAGCGTCGAAGAATGAAGCTCAAGAACGCCACTGTCGTGATCACGGGAGCCTCCAGCGGAATCGGGCGGGCCACGGCCCTACGCTTCGCGAAGGAGGGGGCCAACCTGGTACTCGCCGCGCGCAGCGAGGACGCTCTGGAAGAGGTCGCCCAGCAGTGCCGTAGGCACAGGGTGCAGGCTTTGGCCGTTCCGACGGATGTTACCGACATGAACGCCGTCGACGAGCTCGCACTCGCCGCGGTGGAGGAGTTCGGCGGGATCGACGTCTGGGTGAACGATGCCGCGGTCTCCGTGTTCTCCCCGTTCCTGGACATGCCCCTCGACGACTTCCGCCGCGTGCTGACCGTCGACGTCATGGGCTACGTTCACGGCGCCCGAGCCGCGCTGCCGATCATGCAGAAGCAGGGCAAACCGGGCAAGGGTCACGGCGTGCTGATCAACGTGTCATCCGTGTCCGGAGTGGTTCCGCAGCCGTACGTTGCGCCCTACTCGATGGCGAAGGCGGCGGTGCGTGCTCTCGGCACGAGCCTGCGGTCGGAACTGATGCTGCAGAAGTCGAAGATCGAAGTCGTCTCGATCCTGCCCGCGGCGATCGACACCCGCTTCTTCCAGCACTCCGGCAACTACACCGGTCGACAGGTGAAGGCCATGCCTCCGGTGTATCCCCCGGAGCTGGTAGCGAAGGCGATCCTCAAGGCGGCGGCAAAACCGAAGCACGAGGTCGTGGTCGGCGCCATCGCGAAGAGCATGGTGAAGCAGCACAAGGTGTCGCCAACGAGCGTCGAGGCGTCGATGGCCGTCCAGACCGCCACAGGGCATCTGTCGCTCGAAAAGAGCGCCCCGAACGGGACCGGGATCCTCTATGCGCCGATCACCTCGGTCGAGGAGGCGAGCATCACCGGCGGCTGGAAGGGCAAGAAGCGGACGGGACGACGGGTTGCGCTCGCCCTCGCAACAGGCTCGGCCGCGTTCGTCGCATTGAACCGGACGTTCAGCTTGGGTCGGGGGAAGCGAGCGCCGAGCGGCAACCGCTAAAGCTTTTAGGCTCCTGTTTCTACCGAACTCAGCAACCTGCTCGGTTCGCCGGTCCAGGTGATCGAGAGCACGTCCCGGGCGCGAGTCGCTCCCACATACAGGAGAGAGCGCTCACGGAGCTCAGCGTCTCCTTCGGCCCCGTGAGCCACCGCCGACTTCATCACGGCCGGATTCGGGATGTTGTCCGCTCCAGCCCCAACAATGCAGACGCGCGAGAACTCGACACCTTTAGCCCGATGCAGAGTCATCACGGCGACGTTCGAGCCGCCCCGCTCTACCCGGTCCACAGCGGACGCTGGAACGCCTCGCTCCGATAACGCGCGGGCAACGGTGTCCCTGAGCCCTTGCGTACGAACGAGCACTGCGAGCGACCCCTTGGGGTCGTCGTCTATCCAACCCTTGATGAGATTGGCCACGTAATCCAACTCTTCAATGAGGCTCGTGAAGCCTCGGCGCTCCGGGTGCGGCCCAATGCGTGACGACCGGTAACCCGCGGTCGACTCCGCCTCGGACTCAAGGTCCTCGTAGTCTCCGCCCTTGAGCACAGCCACCGCGTAGCCAAGATTTTGCGCCGTCGTTCGATAGTTGAGCGTCAATCGTTGGGACCGACCGACGACCCGGATACCCCACCGGGAGAGGACCGTTCGGGCACCATAGATCCGCTGATGCGAATCCTCGGCTATGAACAGATCGTTGACGCCTTCCGGGGCCAAGGAGCGAAGAAGACGCCACTTTGCGGGCACTAGATCCTGCCCCTCGTCGACGAGGACATGGTCAGCCGGTCGCGGCACGCCCGCCGCATCAAAAACTTGCGCTGCCACGGCCGCAATCTCGTCGAAGTCCGCGGTGCCTTCCATGCGGTGAAGCGCCCGATAGGCGGCGATTACCTTCCAAATCTGATCGCGCTTGCTACGGTCTAGAGCGACGTGACGACCCGGGCGACGTACCGTGAAGTATCGTTCCCGGGTCGAGATTGTGTTTGGCAAGACGATCGATTCGTACTCCTCAGCCAGGAACGTCGGCGACGCAATCTCCGCCGGCAGCCCGCTCACTCCGCTCGCGGCGAGTGCAGAAGACCAGCGATCGGAGGCGGCATCCACGCCCTTGATTAGACGCGGCTCGCCAAAGATGGCCTCAGTCGCGGCTGGCACGGCTTCGGGGCGCAGCTTCAGGGCGGCACTGGCGAGAGCATCAATCCCATTGACGTAGATGCCCGGCTGACCCAGTGCCGTCGCCAGCGGGATTTGCTCGTCCAGCGCCCGGAGATCTCGCTTGATGTTCTCAGCGAGATTGACGGTATACGTCGTCAAGATGATGCGCGCTTGAGGGTTCTGCCTCGCAAGCCGAGCAGCGCGATGGAGCAGCACAACCGTCTTACCGGTGCCAGCCCCACCCGAGAGACGAAATGGGCCGTTGAAATTGCGCTCTACGTACCGCCGCTGCTCCGGGTGAAGGAAGATTCGCCAATTCGCGAAACTGCCCTCCTCAATCACTCGACGCAATTCGTCGTTGTCATGGACAAAGGCGAAGGTCATCTGTGACGCGGGATGACGCATCGCATCGATGAGCGTCTGATCGCTCTTCCGATCCGGAGTCGCCCGTGGGGCAACATCGAGGGCAGCGACAACCTCGTCAATAGCCGTTCCGGCCGCAATGTCGAGTAGTGCCATTCCTTGCCAGTCTGGCGCTAGACCCGCGACCTCTAGGAGCGCATCCTCGGTCAGGGCGGCGAACGCGCGCTCGGCAATCCCGGATTCCATACCAAGACGGTCAACTAGATCACGGGGGCTAATGCCAATAGCTCGCAGGAGCGATACCTCGGTCTCCGCCTCCTCGCGTCGTGACCTCGAGCGGGAGGGCGAAGGCAACGGAGCTGCGCTGAACAGGTCTTCTGACGTCGGCAACGGCTCGGCGATGAGCTCCGCCACACCATTGATCGGGTTCACCTGCAAACGCCTGGAGCAAGCAATCTCGATCGCTCGGTCGTGTGGCCAAGTGCCCACATACACGTAGGTCGGCTCGCCTGCCTGCCCTTCAAGCCGGAACAGAACAGCCCGGAAGTTGTCGTCCACGCGGCCCGTGCGGGCACGGGGATCCGTCGGATTCTTCATCGGCTCAATGTGCAGCCCCGGCAGCTCGTCGCTCTGCGCGAGCTTCTCCATGAAGGCCCAAACCTTCTTCTTGATGGCGCCATCAACCGAGTTGGTCGCTTTCGTCATGATGATGTTCGTCATCGTGCTCCCTCCACTAGACCGAGCGCGGCGAGAATGTGCTTCGCGTGCGCGGGAACGACGGTCCAACCGGCGATTCTGAGCTGCTCAACTTCGAACGGGTCAAGCCGTAGTTCCACCGCGAGCTGCCGCTCAGGCCAGGCAATCGCGAGCGGTATGCCATCGCCAATCTCCTCTCCCAGCTCGGGAAGATGCGGCACATTAAGCGCGGCAAGCTCGGAAAGCAGTTCGCGCTCCAGGTCGCCCACAGCCATTTTGATCAGGGCATCCCAATCCGACGACACGACAGGAGCGGTTTCAGACAGCGAATCCACGCCTGCCTGGCTGTGGGTCAGCGCACCGACGACAAGCGGCGCCTGCCGGAGGAACATGAGGTTGGAGAGCGTCAGCCACCTGCGCCAGTCGTTAGCGAACCCATCGCCGAGAAGTGCTTCGCTTCGATCGTCGAGAACCAGCGCCGCGTCGGTGGACAGGACGCCGTTCGGGGCCGTGAGCAGGGCAAGGAATCGAAGTCGGTCGCCCACCGACGATGAGACCCCGTGTGCCGCTCCCGCCTGCACGGCCGCTGACGTCAATTGAGCGACTGCGATAGTGGCCGCAGACACGCCGGCCGGGAGCGCTGCAGGCGCACTGCCTGCGCAGATCAACGGCAGGCTGTCTCCGAACTTGCGCCAGGCGTCGACATCCGGCTGTTGCAACCACCGGAGGAGCATGGTCATCGGTCCGCCGCGGGCGGCGTCGATGACTCCTGGTGCGAGAGAGGTGTTGAGAGAAAGCGCGTTCTGCACCGCCGCTTGGCTGTACCACCAAGGTGTCCCCGGCTGGCCCGACTCGTCGTCGAGGTCCTTCCAGGTGACGGCGATCACTCCGTAGCCCTGGGAGCGAAGTATCGCCCGCTTTTGCGCATCGTCGGCGATCCGGTTGTGGGTTAAGGAGGCGTGATACGCGAGCCCGTCCGTGTATATCGCGATTCGCGGGATGGTCGTGTCCGTCGAACGGAGCACAAAATCAGGAACGGTAGCGCCCAGGTGAACCTGCGGTTCAAGACTCCAGACGCGGGCGTCGCCGGGAAGCGTGATCGTCAGCATGTTGCCGTGCGGCGTCGGCTTTTCCTTGACGGTCGCACCGATCGCCTTCAGCCGCTTCGCGAACTG
Source organism: Desertivibrio insolitus (assembly GCF_017355965.1). GTDB lineage: Bacteria > Actinomycetota > Actinomycetes > Actinomycetales > Microbacteriaceae > JAFIQW01. Next base: position 324,153 of record NZ_JAFIQW010000002.1, on the reverse strand, counting down.
TGCCCGGAATCGTGCTTCAATGGCCGGCTCAGAGGTGTCCGGGACCGTCGGCACCTCCGCGAGAATCCATCCGTGTTCACCCTGCGCAACATCCGGCACGTCATCCTCACCGGCGGCCAGGATCCGTCGCAGATGTACCTCGGCTGTCTCGCGGGCCACAGTTCCGGTATCCCACGGCGGGGCGAACGGGAGCAGGCAGCGATGGCACGCCAGCCGCTCCTCGTCGGCGCAGGCGCAATCCCGCACCGTCCGCCACGCGGCATGCAAAAGTGACCACACCCGGGCCGGGTCGGCCAGATCTGCGAGGTAACCGGTTCCGCCGGGCACGACGTCGTGGAGCAGCAGGGCGTCCGCGACTTCGCCGTCGTCCCCGACCGGCTCCGTGATCCGCGCGATCTCGATGTGGTCCGGAGCGCCACCCATGAGTTCACGGAGCCCCAGAAGGAGCGCGGCCGACAGACTCGGAACGGCGAACTTGTCGTACTTCAACGTGGAGGGCAACCGCACCAACACGCCCTGCGTGTGCAGCTGGCGCATGAGCGCAACGGTGCGGGTGTGCTCCTCGTGAGAGCTCCGACGCGGACACCACGGTCGGTGCTCCTCGCGGCTGTTCGACCTGCTCGAGTCGTCCAGCTTGCCGCAGGTGTCACAGACTCGGAACAGCGGAGCCATGAGGTCGCGGCCGGCGAGCGGTCGGGAGGTCGCCTGCTTACTTGCCGGCCCCAGGTTCACCCATCGGAGGTCAACGTCGGGCAGGTGGCGCATGCCGAAGTCGTAGCCTTCGATGAACCATTGCGATTTGACCTTGTGCGGGTCGATGTCCGCGGCGGTGAGCACGGTGTATCGGGTGCGCTCACGTTCGTCTCGGGAATCACTGATGAGGGCGTCGTCACGTCGCACTTGCGCGGACACACTCGTCATCTGCACGGTGTCGATCCGCTGTTTGACGTCCCCGATGGCCTTCGCCTTGCATCGCGGACATTCACTCAGCGCGGGTTGCCCCGGAAGCTCCGCCCGCGCATACCCACAAGCAGGGCAGTATGACCAGGGTGTCGGCACCGTCGAGTCCTGGCCCAGGTCGATCGCATCGATATTGACGACGAAGCCGCGGGAGTAGAAGGTCGCGCCGGGCGCGAACTCGGTGAGCGCGCTGGCGGAGCCGCGCTGGTAGCTCATGCTGTCCGACTCCCAGCTCTGGGTGTCCGGGTCGAACCAGCTGAGCGCCACATCCAGCGTGACGGAGTCGTCGAGCAGTGTGTAGTTGGGGAAGATGCCGTACTCCTCGAGCACGCTGATCCAGTACTCGCCCTTGAGGCGGCCGAGCTGGCCATCGGTCATCTTCAGCGTCGCGCGTGCCACCCGTTCGGCGCGCTTGTCCTCGTCGGTGGCCGCCGGCGACTGAGCTTTGGCCTCGAGTGTCGGAATGGTCTGCAGGAGAGCAGCCTTGCGGAAACTGAGCTCGTCGATCGTCGCGCGCCACCGTCCGGCGGCCTCGGCGAGGAAGCGCTCGAGCTGGGTCGCGTCGCCGTTCCTGGAGATCCACTCGCGCAGCCGTCGGTCGACATCTGGCGCCACGGCGTCGAAAGTTGCCAGGAATCGGTTGAGCATCTCTTCGGTGGCACGGGCGGCGATTTCGCCGAGGTAGCTTCCCGGACTCGTCGACCCGAGCGCCGCCTGAGCGGTGGTCGGGTGATCGAATGCCGCATCCCGCCCGATGTCGTCTGCGACAAACGCCACGAATTGACGCCGCAAAATTTCCTCGGCCGAGAGGTATGTCGCGGGCGGGCGAACGCTGCCGTTGATGACGGAGAGCGGGTCGCCGATCCGCGGCAGTTGCTCGCCGCGGCCGGTGACGTACGTGATGCTCAGCGAGTTGCCGGTGAGGCGGCCGGCACGTCCGATGCGCTGCACATACGAGGCGACCGTCTTGGGGAGCGAAGCAAGGAACACGGCCGAGAGGTCACCGATGTCGATGCCCATCTCGAGTGTTGGCGTTGCTACGAGCACATTGGGGGCGTCGGGGTTGTCAGCGCTCTGCTTGAACGCCGTCTCGTACTCCAGGCGAGTCTTCGACTCGAGCAGACTTGTGTGTTCACGGGCGACAACCCGACGCATGTCCGTGGACGAGTAGAGACTCCGATAGAAGTTCTCTTCCCCACGTCGGCGAACCAGCTGGCCTGGGCAGCGCTGAACGGTGCATGGGCCCTCTGCAAGCTGGTCGATGACCGTCGCACTGCCGGGGACCAGCGCTTCGCACACGTTGCATCGAAGCAGCACCCGCTCACCGTCGAGATCGTTCTCGCTCACAGCGTCGATCACGATCTGATCGCTGCGGAGGAAGTAGACATCCGCGCTGGACGTCGTCTTGACCGACCCGATCACGTCACGGCGCTCAAGCTCGGCGAGCAGCATGCGAGCCAGCTTCGCCCCTTCCCCCGGCGTCACGCCGGGAAGGCACTTCGACGTCCACAGCGCGTACCAGCTCTGCGACGAGGTGACGGTGTCCAGGTTGTCGGACTTCGCCCCGGTCGTCTTGGGACCGACTCGCGGGAAGGCCGGCGCCGGGCGCCCGGAAGGGAATGCCGGGACGCCGATGGCTCGGTTCCGGCCAACCCAAATGCGATAGCGGTTGCCGTCTTCCTTGACATACGAGTCGAGCCACGGGTGCTGAATCGCGCCCTGTTCCCGCATCCGCTCCAGCACGCCCCGAACCCAACGAATCCGCGCTGAGGCGTCAGGGATGGAGGTTTCCGCTCCGGGGAGCACGTCCGACTGGTCGTATGCCTCCCAGACCGCCTGCCCGATTGCGCCGAGCGCGGTTGCCGACCCGGCATCCACCTCGGCGGTGACACTTCCGGTCAGCTCGAGGGTGCGACCGACCCGGGACTGCAGGCCGAACTCCAGCAGGGTGTCGAAGAGCAACCGGGCGCGGACCGCGGCAGCGGCCCTCCGCGCGCTGCTGCCGGTGCTGCCAGGCGACCAGTACTCGCGGAACAATTCGTTGGCGTTGAGGTCGGGCGGGACGAGTCGATACCGGGCGAACGAGTCGCCGCCCGCTTGCCGGATAGCCGAGTCGACGAGCTGGTCGAGGTTCATCGCCCCATCGCCGAGTGCGTTTCGAAGGACCGCGCGGAGCGTAAGCGCATGTGACCGGGACTGGACGAAGCCAGCCCGATGCGCGGCGTCCTGGACGCTGTCGGTGAAGACGAGCGCCTTCTTTTCTTGTGGGTCGAGGTTGGGGTCACCGAACAGCGTCGACAAGGTCACTGACAGCAGCGTCGCGATGGCGCTGCCGAGGAAGCGGATGCCGTCGGGCTTCTGGCACGACGGACAGAGATCGCTCTTCGAGTGCTCCCCCGCGTCCGGCCCGACATGGGTGAGGACGGGCAGGACGTAGCCTGCGTCGAAATCGCGGTCACCGCCGCGTGGGATGTTCGCGGTGAGTTGCCGGTTCCGGGTGTGGAGCCAGAGGAGCCCGTCGATCCGCCGCCCGGCACGATCGAAATACAGGTAGTCGGCTTCCTTCGGCGCGAAGATCAGCGGGCGGAAGCGGTCGTCCCCCAGGAGGTGGCGACGGCGGATGTCGGTGTCGTCGGAGTCGAGATCCGTGCCGGTGGCGCCGAGCACGACGCCCCAGCCGGAACGGCCGCAGTGCCGGCAGTAGATGGCGGGGAACGACTCGTGGGCCCCCGCATCGGACGCGTCGAGCGCTTCGTGACCCAGCACGACGCCGTCGTCCGACCAGCGGAACTGCGGTGTCGCGGCGGCCGCGCGGTCGATGCGCGTCAGCTCCCGTACCCAGAGGTGCACGTCGACGCTGACAGCCTCGCGACCACAGGCCGCGCGCAGGTGGCTCAGCATCGAGAGCAGATTGAGGACACCCTCGACGCGGTCTTCCTGCGGAGCTGCGCCGGCCGGCTGATCCTTGAATACGAGATCCGCGAGGTCGCTCAGCGGTTGCGCTGCGGCGGTGCACTCGACGAACCGCAACACAACGGGATGCCGCCGAGCCCGACCAAGCAGCTCCGCAGAAGTCGCGGCGCTGACGTCCTCGGCCGTCAGGGCGCTGAGAACCGCAACGGCGATCGCACGTCCGTCCGGAGAATCGCCCAGCTCTCGCACCTTCGCGTTCATCTCGGCGAGTGTGCCTGGGTGGAACGCGGCACCCGCTTCCGTGGACTCCTGCGCCCACTCATCCAATGAGAGCCGCGACTCGGTGACGACACTGTCAGCGTCGAAGGCGTCGCCGAAGACGGTTCGCGCGAAGTTCACCATCGCGGTCGGGTCGCCGCCGTCGCCAAGGGTCGCGGAGGTCGCAACCGGCGTTACCATCCCGAGAGGGCGCGAACGATCCTCGTCCGTGACGGGACTGGCGTCGGTCCAGTACGACTTCAGCGTCGCACCGAGCCGGCGCAACAGCATCGCCACGTCGGTGCCCTGCGCGCCGTCGTAGGTGTGGAATTCGTCCAGCACGATGTACTGGAGACTCGTGGCCGAGTCGGCCCACAGTTTCGCATCCTGGTGACGCAGCAGCAGCTGGTCGAGCATCTTGTAGTTGGTGAGCAGGATGTCCGGTGCGCTCTGTCGGATCACCGTCCGGTCTGTGATGAGGCCTTTCACCGAGACACGAGTTCGCTTCTCGATCTGCTCACCGGTGTACAGCGCGGCGGTCACCGCCGAGAGGCGTGAATCCTTGGTCAGCAGTTCGGTGAGACGCTTCGCCTGGTCGTTCGCCAAAGCGTTCATCGGATAGAGGATGAGTGCCTTGACCCCGCCGACGTTCTCGCGCTTCGCGCGGAGCACGTGGTCGATGATCGGGATGAGAAATGCTTCTGTCTTACCGGACCCTGTCCCAGTGGTTACCAGGGTTGGCATCGGTCGCGAATTGACGGAGGGCGTCGAGCTCAACCGCAAGAACGAAGCGGCTTGATGGCCATAGGGAACGAAACTGTCCGGCATCCAATCGAGGGTGCGATCCCAACCGCGGTCGGCTGGGCGAAAAGGCAGGCGCGTCCTGATAAATGGACCACGGAAGAGTCCTTCTCCATCGCGTTCAAGGAATCGCTCGAGCTCCCTCTGTGCGTCTTGGTCTGCAAGCGCAAAGGTCGTCGTTAAGTAGTCGATGAGCGACTCTCGGATGCGTTGAGTGAGCTCGGATGGCAGCAGTTCGCTCATGACCGCTCCTGCATAACCCGCTCAAACCATGCGTAAGCCTGACGCATGTCCGACTCACGGTCCAGCGTTCGAAACGGAGCTTCATATACGTACTCGAACCCGTCCTCGTTGCAGTGCGGATACGAACCTCCTCGGACATCGCGCTTCTCGGTACGCATCTGAGCTAGAACACTCGTGGGCACCAAACGGCCCCGGCGGTCGAAGTAATCGCGAACTCGGTCATACTTCCGAAGAATTGCGAATTGAGTTGCGTACAAGTTACAGAGGTCGTCGATTGACACGTCGAACATCAGAGCGACGAGGCAGTCAATCTCGACTTGCGCTTGTCGCCGATCACTTGCGATCCGGAGTGCGGAGGCAGGTGTCCACTCGCGCTCCACGGCGCCCACAGTTCGGCGGCCGGGATAGTCCAATCCGCCAGTCCATTGGAGCTCCGCCATACGGGGCCGCCAGGCCGCAGCCCAGAGGTCAGCGTATTCGGACGTCACGCAATTGAGACGAAGCACACGTAGAACCAGCTCGTCATCCAGCGGGTGCGAGACCACGAGGGGAAGTCGAGCGATCGTCCCCGATCTAATGGTCGACTTCGGGACTACCCGGACGAGAAAATCACTGAGCATGGACGACAGCTGGCCAGCCGCACTCGCCAGCAGCGTCGCGGGGACATCGCCTCCCATGGAGTAGATGCCGTCAACGTGACCATGTTTAGGCGGAATCAACGCAGGCATCAGCGCCCGCTCGGTTTGTTTGGCGACCATGTTCCGCCAAGCGATGCGGTAGAAGTCCAACGCGCTTCGGCCGCTGAATTTGTCGTAGGCGGCCCGATAGTCCTCCATCGGAATACGAGGTTTGAACGAGGTCACAGGCAGTTCCGTCGGCCCGAGTCGCTCCAAGTCGACGTTCACCCAGTCTCCCTTGCTCTTAAGGGTTTCGCGAGGGTACTTGAATCGGGGGTTCATTCCGCGAATGTGCACGCCTTGCAGGATCACATCGTCCGCAGACTCGGGCCGTCCCCAATCCACATCGAAGCGCCCGCGCCTCTTGTCGTCTCGCTCATGCCAACCAGGCGAGAATTCGAAGTTGCTCGCCTTGAAGCGGGGCAACGTGCTCATCCTCGCCAGCAACCGGCCGAAGACGGCATTCGGTAGGAAAACCATGGGCGTCTCCATGTGGGGAGCGGTGCTCTCGAGCAGGTCGCTCCACGCACGGAGAACATCTGGCGTAATCGTGAGGATTCGCTGCGCATGTGAGCGAAGATCCCAACGATTGTCATCATCCCGCTCGCCCGGTACCGGTCCGTCGCCATTGTGAACCAATGAACCAGCAATAGTTTCCGGCCGAAGGGCGGACGCACTCAGAAAGCTGACCGCCTGCCCCTTACTCCCGTACACATTGACGGCGTACTGGCGTGTCCCACCGATCTCGAACAGGCGTAGGGCGTTCTCGAAGTGCCAATGTCGTCGGAGGCGTTGGTAAGCGTGCGACCTAAGCACGCCCGTCTTAATGTCCGTCAAATGCGAATCGGGGTGTATCAAAGCCACGACACCCTGTGGCGCCATCAGCGACCATGTCCTGGACATGAAAACCCTGTACAGGTCAGTCTGTCCCGAGAGCTCGGGAAAGTTTGACCGGTCTGACATCCAGCTGCTTGTTGCGGCTGTCGCTCCCGTCGATTCCAGCAGCAACGCCCGCACACCGGAATCAGAAAGCGCCTTGTCTTGATGCTCCTTCAGCTCAACCTCAGTACGCTTCCCCGCCAGCTTCCACCATGGGTCCGCCTCAGCCATCAGTAGCTCGGTGTCGGCTTTCGGCCTGACCCACGGCGGGTTCCCAACCTGGAGGTCAAACCCTCCTCGCCTGAAAACGGGGGCGAACTCGACTTCCCAGTGGAAGAAACCGTGCTCCCCAGCCACTCGATCGCAGACTCGAAGCCACGGGTGCATGGTGAGCACGTCTTCGACACTCGTTGCACCCGCGAAGCCGAGATCGAGCCGCTCCTCGTCTTCCAGTGCGGTCCAGTCCGACCCCAGACCAATCATCGTCTGCCCTTGAGCCGCCGCCCGGGCCTTCACCTCGCGATGACGCCCGAGCAGCCGCTGACACGCATCAATCCAATCCTCGAGTGTGGGCGGCGCCACACCATCGGTGGTCGCGCGAGAAAGCGGCCAGAACCACAGTGCGTTCCACGCGTCCATCACTCGACGGAGGCGGCGGTAGGCCCCATCCTCGTCAGCGAGGGACGCCTCGATCTGCTCACGCGTCACGATGCCGGCTTCATCTGCCTCCCGGCCCCAGAGGGGTATCGCGCGCCGAATCTCCCGGTCCGCGATCGCGAGTCGCCGTCGGCTAAGGTCCCACAGCGCCTCAACTCGATGCGCCAGTTCCTGGAGCGCTTCGACTTGCTTCTTCGATTGCCTTGCCGTGATGGACCGGCGCCACGCCTTGAGCGCGGCGACGTCGTCCGGCGCCAGCGTCTTGCCTTCCTTTGCCTCGACTGCCGATCCCCATCCCAAGGCGGGAAGAAGGAAGTGATGGATGGCGCCGTTGATGCCAGCTTCACTGGAGAGCGGGACTTCGCGTGGGGTTGCCGTCAGCCACGACTTGCTGGCCACCTGGTCCCTCGAGTACACGGCTCGTCGAGCACCGACGAGCGAGTTTCCGCGACGTAGGTGAAGGCCGAACCACGGGGCATGCAGGCCCGGTGCCATCGTGTCGAGCCAGAGCGAGATCTCCGCGAGCTCGACGGCCGTCGCATTGAGGTCCACTCCGTAGACCTGGTGCAAGGCGATGTACGCCTTCACCCGCTGCAGCTGGCGCGGGTACTCCTCCGGATCGACTCGCTCGCCGAGCTCTTCCTGCCGCCGGGCGAGGTACTGCTCAGCGAGCTGCCGCGCCGCTTCGATGGCGAAGGCGCCGGAGCCGAGCGCCGGCTCGCAGACGGTCAGTTGGAGGATCTCCTCGGCGCTGGTCCGCTTGCCGTCCTGGTCGAGGAGTTCCTCGAGCGCCTGAGAGACGGTGAACCGAGTGAGGACCTCGGGGGTGTAATAGGACGCCGACTGCTGCCGTTCGCGGCCAGCGAGGCGGAATACGAACTCGCCGCTGTCATAGCGGACAGGAACCTTCGCTCCGGTGATCTCATCCTCGCGGAGCACGAAGTGTGGCTGGATCCACTGCTCCTCGCCATCCGCCGTGGCGTCGACACGCGAAACCGGAACCACCCACGAGCCTTTGCTCGAATCACCGTTCGGGGCGACCTCATACAGCGGCTCGGTGGCGAAGAACCCCGTGTACGACATGAGGCCCTCGTACACCGCACCCAGCTGGTTGATGCCGAGCTCCGCGTACGAGATGAAGCCTCGTTGCTTCCCGGACTGGGCGCGGCTCAACAGCAGCCGGTCGAGCACTTGCTGCATCGCGGCGTTGCCGAGCCCGACCTCGTCGATGAGGGCGGTCGCTTCGGGCTTGAAGAGGTCGGCGCGCAGGGCGTTGAAGGTCAAACCATCCGATTCGGATGCATCACCGGATGTGGGCGAGTGCCCCTTGTCGACGAGGCGGAACAGCACCGCCAAGGACTCATAGAAGTGCGTGCCCGCCTTCGCGCGCGGGGTCTCGATCTTGACCTGCACGAGCTCGCGGAGTCGGTCGAGTGAGTAGCCACGTTCGTAGTCGGCGGCGTTGACCGGTAGCACCTCGAGCTCGGGCGACGCCTCAGCGAAGAGAAGGAACAGGATCCGGTACAGGAACCGAAGGGACTGAATCGCCAGCGGTTGCGCTTGCTCGGCCGGCAGCGGCTCGAGCCCGCGTGCTGCGCGCCGGTTGACGACCTCGTTGGCGATGACCTCAATCGAGTGGCGGATGCCTTCACGGAGGTCCTGCGAGACACCGACAGTGTGTTTCACTGAGTCGTCGAGAGTCTGATCCCACCAGACGGTCCCGTCCGCCTCGGGAACGAACGACTCGGAGTGGATGGCGGCAACGATGGAGTCGACCTCTCCCCCGCGCTTCGTCTCGTTTCGATCGAGCACCAGTTGCAGGTCGACGGCCAGGTACCGCCCTTCCGCCCAGCGGGTTCGCTCGGCCACAAGCGCCCAACGACCGGCGAAGACCAGTGCGTACGCCGGCGCATCCGGGTCGGCGAAAACGGCGGACAGCGCGCGAGCGGGAGCCTGTGCGATCTCCTTGCCATCCTCATCCACCCACGCTTCGGCCAGTCGGCCGGTCTCCTTGCTGAGCAGGTCTTCGATGCTGTCGACCGGAGCTGCGCGCACGAGCGCGACGACATCCTTCTCGATGTCCGTAGCCTGCACGCGGGTGATGGGACCGTCGCGGTGACAGCTGCGGCCGGCGTCCCGGAATCCGAGAGCCGCCTCAAGGAGGTCGGCGGCCTCCGCAGCTGCCGCCCTCCGTGCTTCTTCTGTGGAGTTCTCGTCCGAGGCGCGGATGAGCAGGGCGGTGAGGTCGCCTCGGACCGCCGAGAAGCGGGTGAGTGGGCTCTCCGCGTTCGACTCCTTGCGCCCCTCCCAGTCCTTGCGCCTTTCGATGACGCGCGCCAGGAAGGACTGCTTGGTCGCGTCGGAGGTGAAGTACGCCTCGCTGATCCAGTCCTCGCCGACGAGGAATGCGTCACTGAGCGGCATATGCCGGAACCCCCTGAGGAACGACGACGAGCAGCGGCGTGACGAGCGCGCGCCGAGCGGGGCGCAGTTGCTCGAGCAGCTCCCGTTCCCGGTCGACAGTCGAGCGCCGTTGCCGAACCTGCGCTGTCTGGACGAGGGCGCCGGCGTCGTGCTCCCACGCCTCAACCCGGCGGGCCCAGCTGTCAACCCGCTCATCGGTTGCAGTGAGCGCGGACTCCATGGTCCTCAGCATCCATTGCTCGACCGCGTCGACCGCCGGCGCGATCAGCTCCGAGTACCCGCTCTCATCCGGCACCGGCCCCGGATTGAACGAACCAGGCTGCACGCCGGCACTCGCCAACATCTCCGCGGCGCTTCCGTACGGTGTCTGGGGATGGAAACCACTAGGGCCGGCGGGAAAGTCGACGGCGACGTGGGCGGCGGTGACCGTTTGTCCGCGCTGATTGGTCAGTGTGCCGAGCAGGAGCACCCGGGGCGCATCGACCGCACCGCGGACGACGAAGACGCGGTTGCGGTCCAGCGCCGACAGTGCGCGATCCGCGGCCCAGTCGAGAACCGGGTGCAGCGGGCCGAGGAAGTGCGCCTCCGGCCACGTCGACCCCTGAGTCAGCGCGGCTGACAGGATCTGCTGCGCGCGCTCGACGTTCGTTGCGAGGGTCAGCTTCTCCACCACCCGACGATCGGCGAGGTATGACTGTGGCAGGACCTCGAGGCGCTGCCGAAGATCGGCCGGAGGTGCAAGTTCGACCACCTGATCGTTCGGAAACTCGCGCCAGTCGACACCGCCGGACCGGGCGGGCGATCCGGGAGTGATGAAGGCTTCCTCCAGTGCCTCGCGCAGGAACTCGACGTCGTTGCCGAAGAGGCCCGTGCCGACTTCGGCCTGCTTCGGCCGGTCCGGTGCTGGAGCGTTCGACAGCTGCCCCAACGACGCGAGAAACGCGGCAACCGGGTCATCGTTGAGTGCGCTGGTTACTTCGGGAACGACCTCGTCGAACGAGACCTTCCCGGCGAGCGCTTGACGAATCTTCTCCTCCTCGCGAGCCACGTCGTACTCGCCCATGAGGGCCGCGGAGTCACCCAGCGCAAGTCGCGCTTGCTCCTCCTTGTCGAGGAGGCGGCTGAGCACCCTGAGGTCCCCGCTGAACCGCTCGCTCGATGGGTCGAGAAGAAGTGTGGTGATCTGCGGGCGGTGCTTCTGCCCGTAACGGTCGATGCGGCCGTTGCGCTGCTCGATGCGGATTAGGCTCCACGGGATGTCGTAGTGCACCAGGTGGTGGCACTGCTTGTGGAGGTTGACGCCCTCGGACGCAACGTCACCGGTGACGAGGATGCGGACCGGTGCGGACTCGAGCTTGAACCGCTCAATGACCTGCATCTGCTGCTCGTCGGTGAGGCCACCGTGCAAGATGTCGACCGCCGCCGTCGGCATCTTGAGCTCCTCGGGCAGCGCCTTCGCGAGCCAGTTGAGGGTCGGAAGACGCTCGGCGAAGATCACGACCCGCGTGTCCGATCCCTTGCCCACACCGATCGACTTGAGGTGCGTCGCGAGCGCCGCGAACTTGCCGGCACGGGTGCCGAGTGCAGCCGCTGCCAGGTGGGCGAGGCGTTCGAGGGCGTCCCGCTCCCGTGCCGCTTCCGGGCCGGCGTTCAACTTGATTCGGGAGAGCCGCTCCTTGACGGTTTCAGCGAGCGCCTCGGGCGATGAGAGGAACGCCTTGGCGAGCGTCCAGGGGAAGAGGGCTGAGTTTGCCCCGGAGTATGGCGACGATGTGGTGGGGTGCAGCCAGACCTCGTCCAGCTCTCGCGCGATCGCGTCTTCCTCGGGCGATGGCGGGACGAGGAGATGCTGCGGTGGCATCCGCTCGGCCCAGTCGGCTCCGACAACAGCCTTGACGTCGGGACTCTGGCGGTGACGCCGGATGACCAGGCGGCGCACCTCTTCCTCGATGAGAGACCCGTCGGGTCGCACCGCTGTCGGTTCAAGCAGACGGACCAGCTCGGCGAACGACTCCGGCTTTCCGTTGTGCGGGGTCGCCGACGCGAGGATGAGCGCCTCGGTGTTCGGAGCGAGCACCCGGGCGAGGGCGTTGTTCTGCGTGTTGGTGTTGGTGAGGTTGTGCGACTCGTCGATGACGACCGCATCCCACTTCTGCGTGCGCAGGTGCGCGAGGTACCGCTCGCTCTTGAGCGTGTCGACGGAGATGATGACGCGCTTGTAATAGGTGAACGGGTTCCGGGTCGCCGGCAGCAGCTGGCGGATCCGCTGGATGCCAAGCGAGTCGAGGCGCACAAACGGCAGCGCGAAGCGGGTCCACATCTCCTGCTGCATCTGCTCGAGCACGTGCTTCGGGGTGACGATAAGGATGCGGTCGCCACGTCCGCGTCGCACTAGCTCGGCGAGGATCATGCCGATTTCGAGGGTCTTGCCGAGCCCAACGGCGTCGGCGAGCAGGATGCGGGGGCGCAGATTCTCTGGGCTGAGCGCCTGGCGGACGGCCGCCTGCTGATATCCGAGCGGGTTGGCGAGCATCCGGGTACTCACGGTGGGTTCCGAGTGGCTGAGCGGCAGTGCCGACTTGCGGAGGGTGGACTCGACCCATAGGCGAGCGCGCCGGTATCCCGACGAGTCGTCTGCAACGACCTTCGCCTCTCGAGGGTCAAGTACCTCGATGCCGTCGCCCTCGATGCTCGGGTAGAAGCTCGCCGTGGTGTCGCGGACAAGCTCGCTCAGGCCGTAGACGTGCAGCAGGGGGCCGTCGTCCGTTTCGTCGACGGAGGTGACGAGCCATTCCTCGTCACGCACCACGACGACGGATCCGGGCGCCACGTTCAGGGCGCGGCGGTCCTCATCAATCACGGCAGTCACTCAAGTACCCCCAGCGGCCCCTGGTTCTGGTGGAGCCGTATTCGGACGATGATAGGGAAGTTTTCGATGTCCGAGGGACAACTTAGAGCGGCTCGGCGGGGCGAACGACCCCCAGAAGGAGGACCCGCGAGAGCCTTTATTCTCACAACGCAGGGGATCAACCGTCTTCCTCGGCGACCGCCATCAGGTCGTCGGGGTTCCACACTTTCTTAGCGATCGCGCGGTAAAGCTCACCGCGTTCCACCACGTCAGCTGCCTTGAAGTCGACGAAAGGCTTGAACGGAAGGCCGGTGGACTGCGCGAAAGCGACGAAGCCGGGGTTCTTCTCATATGCCTGGGGGTCGAGGCTTGCGGCGAGGAGGTTCTGACTGAAGTAACGCGGTCGCTTCTGTGAATAGGGATCGTCGTTGTAGCTGGCATTGAATTGCTTGGGCAGCAGAAGAAGGTCCCCGATGCGGTTCCGGTGGCGAGCAAAGTCGGATTCATGACTGAACTCGTCGGTATGACGCTCGAAGTGGTTGGCCCAGATGTGTTCGACCTCGTACTTCACCTTCGCGCCGTTGGTCAGCTCGACATAGTTGGAAGCTTGCCCCGAAGCGACGGTGATGTAATCAGTGATCCGGGCGAGCATTTTGTGCAATGGCCTACGGTTCTGTTGGTGCACGTAGAGGTCGTCGTTGCTGTCGAAGGTCTCCGTGACGTTCGTTAGGTACTTGTGCAGCGCCTCCGCTAGATCCTCGACGCTAAGGCTCCGTATGTCTCGCATCACCGTGAACATCGCGTACTGCATCGTCGAATAGTCCGTCGCGCGGAAATTCCATATGCGCCAGGCGAGCAAGATATCCACGAATCGGCCGACTAGCTCAAGCTTGCGATCGATGGTCGTCGAGCTGTCCCCCACCTGCAACGGAGCAAGCAGCAACTGATCCTGCAGCGTGAAGCGGTGATCCGCGTTGTAACGAACGAACCTCAAGGGACTGGCCACGTCGAGAGCTCGTTGCGAGGCGACGAGGATGCGCTCGTACTGCCGGCTATAGAACTCCAGGTCGACCGCGATGAAGTCGTAATACCTCTGGCGGTTCGTGAGGCCGACGCGCTCGTAATTCGCTCGGAGCCAGCGGTGAAATTCCGTGCCGATCCGGTCCCAGTCTTCCGGTCGGGCGTCCCTCTTTCGCTCACGAATCTTGTCCGCATACTGACTTCGAAGCCAGGTCTTCAGGAAGTCGGAGCTCGCGTCCTCCGCCTTGTCGTCGAGTTCACGCAGGCGCTTCCGCCAGAGCTCATTCGCCTTCGTGCGCGGCATCCCGTCTTGGATGTTGGCGAGCAAGTATCCCTTGAGCATGTCGGCTGGGGTCAGCTTGAGCCCGCGGTCATTCATCGTTTCGAAGATTGCGTAGGCATCATCGTCGGCATAGGCGGTGATCTGCACCAGCTGAACGCGGTCCTTGAGCCAGTCGATGAAGTAAGGCAACGCGGCGTCACGCAGTTCATCTGGGAAGAGCCCGTCGAGCTCCTCATACCGCGCCACAAGCGTGTGCACCGATTCAGGGTCCGCAGAAGTCGGCTCATAACCTCCGCGATCGAAGATCGCCCTCATGCAGTCGACGCGGTCGGCGACGTCAAGGTTGAAGGATTTCTTCCCGAATTTCTCGGAGAAGATCAACGAGTCGACATCGACCCTGTCACTTCTGTCTTGCTGCAGGCGACGAAGAAACGTAAGCAGCAGAGTCAGACTTGTGAGCCGCTGTTGACCATCGACAATGAATGGTTCGCCTCCCTTTTGGGATACGATGATCGACCCGAGGTAGTAACCCGGATACTTCGCGACGTCTTCTCGCTCGTGGTCGGGCTCGTACAGGTCGAGGAACTTGGTGGTTAGGTCGGCAACGAGCTCGGCAATCTGCTTCGACTCCCACTTGTACTCGCGCTGGTAATAGTCGATGGAGTACTTCTGATTCGCCAGCACGGCGGCAACCGTCTTTGCGACGCCCTCGATGCTCCGATCTACGTCACTCATACCACACCTCTCGGATTTGATACGTCACTTGTCCCCTCGCACGCTCGCATATCGATCACGCCGCCGCGGTATCCGGCATTCCCGATTCGTTGACCGCGCCGAACCCTTCTTCGCGTCCGCCGACCCCGCGACAAGAAGCAGTGCGCGACGAAGCTGGCTGGAGTCAGGCAACAGCGACTGCCAGTACCTCGAGCGCATGGTGCTGCACTTCTTCAGCGTTGAAGCCCTCATGCGCCTCGAGGAGCCGCCAGCCATTCGAAACCAACCAGTCGTCCCGCTTTGAGTCAAAATCCGTAGTGACCGCGATGCGCTCGGCAGGCCATGCCCACTCGACCTGCCAGTCATTCTTAGGGCCTACGTCAATTCCCACAATCGGCGGCTGAACGCCCGCTGCACGGAGTACGTTCGCCAGTCCGGCCAAAGCCGGGTCGCCGAGCGTCATGACCGCATCCCAACCAGAAAGTGGCGGCGGGACATCAACGTTGGAGTTTCCGGCGTCGACCACGTTGGTTAGCGACGAAAGCAGCACCCTTCGGAGATAAGCCGCGGCGCTCTCCCGAGACATAAGGTCATGAACACGCTGGTTCGAGAAAGTGCGCAAGCACATGTAACACGTCGTCTCTGGACCGCATTCGCAATCATCTACGACGTCGAGAGCCGCCGCCAGCACCTGGTCGATGGACGATGCGATCAGTCGTGCGTAACCTGCGCCGCCGGGAACTGTATCGATGATGTGGATCTCCGGCGAACCGGCGGCGATGCCGCCGACGGTTCCGTCGATGTTGCTTCGCGAGATTTGGAGCGCGTTGGATGCACCTTGCAGCACGGCATAGAGAAGAGACTGCGCCGTCTGGTCCGGATCTGCACCGTGCCAGGTAGCAGTGAACTGCAGGCGGACGACGTCGGTCTCATACTTGTGGGCCAGCGAAAGCGTGCTGAAGTGACCACTACACGGCTTGCCGTTCAACGGGTTGGTATGCGAGGAGGGTGCCTTCTCGATCCCAGAGAGGCCACGGCCGCACCAGTCACAGACGCGGAATCCTGCATCCCCGATCCCGGTGTTGATCCGCACCATCTTGGCGCGCTCAAGGATGGAACAGGTCACCGCTGAGCTGGCGAACTCGATGACTCGCTCGTCGGCTACTTGACCCGATTCGGCGATCCTTGTTTCACCGCGCCAACTGATCCGTGGCGGTGCATCCCCTGGCTTCTGTTTTCCGCCCTCGCCGACGAAGCCGAACCGCGGCTCGACGTACTTGCGCGGGGTGCCGTCGGGGTAGGTGCCGCAGTCCGGGCAGGCTTCCTCCTCTGGTTCGAGACCTTCCGTGTAAAGGTCGCACTTCTTGCAGATGCGGTAGTACTTCGGCGGAAGCTCGCGTTCCTTTCGCCGTGCCAGGCCGGCCGATTCCCAGAGGTACCCGCCCGCCACCAGCGTGGCGCCAGGCGCGTACTCGAATATCGCCTGGGACAAGTCCCGCGACAGTTCCAGGTCGGCGGCACCGGCCGCCTCACCCCACGGCGTCTTCATCTCAACGGTGTCCACCGGGAAGCCGTACTTCGGAAGGACGTTGTTGTTCGCCAAGAAACCGAGCAGCTCGCGCTCGTTGATCGTCTTGAGAATCCGCTTGTAGAGGTCGCCGAGCCTGCCGTTCCGCGCCGCGAATGCCTCGTCAGTAGCTTTCTCGTAGAAGTTGCTCTCTTCGAGGTACTCCTCGGAGACTTCCAATACCAGCTTTTCCAGCGCGGTCGACCACGTGGTCCACTCCGTTTCGGCGGCCGCCTTCAGTGACTCTGGAAGCACCCCCTGAATCGAAAGCTCGACATCGACCGGCCGGGATTTCACCCATGAGACCAGCCGGTCGGCACCAGAGGTGCCATTGTCCGGGCGCGAGAAGAACGCGTCCGCTGTTCGGTAGACCCTGTTGCTTGCCGTGAACTCCTTCTTGAAGAAGGCGGCAATGGCGATCGAGAAGATGTGCCGCTGTGCAATTCGATCGTTCTCGACGGGCACGACCGGTGCGCGGACGGCCCCGGTGATCAACTGACTCGGGTTGCCGAATATGGACAGATCGTGTGGCCGCCGCTGCGCGTAGGTCAGAACGAGAGCGGCGCTGTCAGTCCGCCGTCCCGCTCGTCCCGCCCGCTGAACATAGTTCGAAACCGTCGGCGGAACGTTCCGAAGGACGACGGATTGCAGGTCGCCCACATCGACACCGAGCTCGAACGTCGTCGAGCACGACAACACGTTCGTTCGGCCGCTGATGAAACTTTGCTGGATCTCAGCCGCCTTATCCGAGTTCCATTGGGCGGTGTGCTCCTTCGCGGTCAACGGAGTCGGTTCACCGGACCGATAGATGGTTCGGTAGTGATCCTCGTCGTCCCCGGCTGGCGGCAGTGCCCAGTCAACGAGTCGGCCGGCACACTTGAACGTCGAGCACACTGCCCGCACATTTAGCGACGTAACCCGTCGGCACACGCTGCATCGCCAGAGCTGGGTTCCGTTGTCCACCACGCGGGCTTGAATCATCGACGGATCAACTTGGTAGACCTGCCCAAGGGTGCCGACGGAGCGTCCGACGAACCAGCCGGGGCCGGCATCGCGAACGAGTGCCCTCCACACGCCGGCGAGCAGTTCGTCGGCCTCCGCCTCAGAGCGGCCGAGCGAGGCGAGAACCTTTTCGAGGAATTCGGACCGCCGGTTCTTTCCGCGGGTGGGTGACCAGCTCACGACCTTCCGGGCGGGATCCGACCCGTTGGGTCGCACATAGAGCGGGCCGAGACGCGGCTCGAACACCTCGTCCCGCAGGTTGACGTGCTCCTGGGCCGCGAGAACCCCCTGCATCCGCAGCGTTCGAACCAGGGTCTGGCAGAGGTCCGCCGCTTCGGCCGCCGTCAAGCCCAGCGCGGTCAAAGGGGCGATGGGAAGCTCACCGACGGCTTCCGACATCCGCCAGGTGACTAGACCGGTCCCCTCCAGCGACATCCGCTCGTCGAGGCCCATCAATTCCAGCTGCAGCCAGGTCTCAACCTCAGTCTGATTTGCCAGCGCGGTCGCCTTCGGATCGAAGAACCTGCTCTCCGTCCCAAGCTTTCGCGCGACTGTGGCGATGTCTGCCACCGGTGCAGGTTCTCCGTCGAACTGCGCCCTCTGGACCGCGGAGTAGAGGATCCGGCGCTGCGCCAGGCGTCCATAGGTCGTCTCGAGATACGGGGCGAAGAACGCTGCCTGTTGCCGGCTGTCGCTGAAGACGAGGAGCTTCCGCCCTCCGCCCTGCAGTAGCGACTCTTCGACGTCGGTGGAACCCGGGATCTCGGGATACAGGGCCGTAGTCAGGACGCTTACGGATGCGTCATTGCCGCTCTCGAAGCGGCGGATGACTCGCGAGCGCGCTGAACCACACTGGACACACTTCTTGATTGACTCCCCAGCCCGGTTGATACGAGTGACGGTGACTGCGCGGCTTCCTCTGCATTCCGGGTTCTTGCAGCTGTCGCCATTCTTCTGGTCCAACCAGCCACACCGAGTACAGAGCGTGATCGCGGCGGTCTCGACCGACTCCTCCTCGTCGAGCACGACGCTGTCTTCGTCATAGTCGTCGGTGGTACCACTCTCGAGGGAAAGCCAAACCGTGCGGGTGGGTTCGGAGTTCTTCGGGGAGAATCGTCTGCCACCGGCTTCGATGACCTCCGAGCCGACGAGGTAGGTTCCGCCGCACGACTGGCACGCGGCAATCTCGAAGCTCGTCCAGTCACACACGGGGCAGGCCTCATGTCGGGCCAGGGTGACGTGAGGACCCGTCGGAGACAGGCAGGAGAAAGCCCCCTCCGTCGCGCGCGCGAAGAGGTGATACTTCGCCGACAGAACGGGCTCACCTGCGGAATCGCGAGTCTGGGCGCTTGCGGTCACAAGCCGTGCCAGGTCCTGTGGGGAAACGGTCTGCCGGTCGCTCAAGAGTGCACTCAGCTCCCCCAGGGTTCGTGCCTTTTCGGAGGCGAGCCGCTTCAGCTCCCGAACGTTCTCCTCCCCAGCCAACACGTCGAAGAGCGTGCTACCTGGCGCGCCGCGCTTCTTCCCGATGTCCAACAGATCGTCCACGCCCGTGGCCAGATCTTCCGCCGCGAACGCGCCCCACGCTTCAGCGCTCCCCTGGGTTGCACGCTTTGCGGTAACGACGTCCTGCGCCGATTCCGAAGAGCCGTGCTCGAACGGCTCACCGAAGAGATCTGTGGCAAAAGCCGCAGCCCTCGTCAAATCGGATCCAACAGTTGCGCTGGTGGCGATGCATTGAATGCTGCTGCCAGAGGCGACTCGCTCCTTTAGGCGCCGGAGCAAGAAACCTACCTCCGCGCCCGTCGCCCCGTCATACACATGCGCCTCGTCCACGACGATGAATCGCCAGGTGTTCCCGCTAGGTGTATCGGAGAACAGGTCGAGGTCGAGTGGGCGGAGGAGAAGGTACTCGAGCATTGCGTAGTTGGTGAGGAGCAGGTTGGGCGGCGCATCGCGCATTTCCTGCCTGCTCAGCAGCTCATTCGGCAACCGCGTTTCACCCGGGTGCTGTGCACGAAAACGTGCCTCGGCATCTGACGGCTTCTCTTTGGTGTCGCCGGTGTAGCGCCCGAACGTGATTTCGGGAGTATCCGCAAGGAGCATTCTGAGCCGCTTGAGTTGATCGTTCGCCAACGCGTTCATCGGATACAGCAACAGTGCGCGAACTCCTGGTCCGAGCGTGTTCGCCATGGCCTCTCGCTGCAACGCATCGAGGATCGGCAGAAGGAAACTCTCTGTCTTACCCGAACCGGTACCGGTTGCCACCACCACGTTGCGGCCGGCACGTACCTTCCGGATCGCTTGCTCCTGATGCCAGTACAGCGGGCGGTCCAAGGGCATTGCTCCGCTAAACCGTTCGAAGCGCTGGCCTAGGACGCCTTCCTCGATGAGCGTGCGTGCACTCGCGCCGGGAAGATACGCAGGCGTAGCTTCTAGATACGGACCCTTTACGATCCCCTCGCCCACGGCCTCGTCAATGGCTCGGGTCAAACCAGATGCGAGACCCGCATCTTTCGGGGCGATGAGTGAGCCCAGATAACGGCGATAAGCATCCGAGACGCGCTCGCTCACCTTCAGCGGATCGATAGTCGTCATTGAGCTCTCCACTTGGTCAGCCACAGTTCAGCGAGGCCGAGATCGCGTTCAACGATAGAGGGGGCCGCGTGCGCGAGGTCGGCGTACTCGGTGCGCGTCGCCAGGTACAGCCGGTTCCCTTCAACGCTTCCCATGGCGGCGAGCCGCGCACACAGACCGAGACCCAGCGAGAGAGCCGGCAGGTCCATCCAGCCGCCTTCGGACGTGCGTGCCGTGAGCGGTTCAAGGGCATGTGACCCCACCTCGCCGGCGAGCAGTTGGCGAATCGCTGTGAGCAGCGGCCGGGATTGTTCGATGAGCGGACGCAGCTCGCGGTCATTGCGGTGGTCGAACAGTTCCTTCGCCGCGCTCGCTCGAGGATCCTTATCGAGAAACCGGCCTGGGAGGGGGCTCGCCGCCGCCCAAACTTCGTTAACTCGTTCCTGGGGCCACATGTGCATCGCCCGCAGGTGAGGGGCGAACTTGCCTACGGATGCGTGGTCGTCTCGACCCTCCATAACGACGGAAACGGCCGCGGACCCAGCGTGCGTGGCGAGAGCGTTGAGAAAGAGGTCTCGCTCTTCCGTCTGCATTTGGTCGCTGTCCGCCAGGATGCCGAGGGCAACACTGTACGTCCACAACAGCGGTTCGGACGCCCACGCTTCCCCGGGCACCGTCACGACCCCACCCTCGACGAAGAGTCGCATCAAGTTGGCTGCAGGCGCGTCGATAGCCAGCACCGCGGAGACGACGGACTCCCGGTTCGGGAATACTGCTCCAGCGATTTCTCGCCTCAGGGTTCGCCGCGGTGCCGCCGGACGGATCTCTCTCAGCAGCGTGTACATCTTCAGAGCAAGAGGCAGTGTCTCGACTGAGCTCGGGCATCTTTCAGTTCGTGCCAACCACGAACGGAACCCGGAGTCGGACTTCGCCGGCACATCGACGACCGGCCCGAACGACACGTCGAACACGTTGGGGTTGTCTGGATCCACGATGCGCGGCCACGGCTCCGGTGCCCACGGATCCTCGACCCGCAGCATGACTTTCGCGGTGCCCTCGCGAATCACGCTGTCCTCCAACGGCGCCGAGATCCCATCCTCAAGCGGGACGACGTAGGGCTTCAGCCACGGAGCGAAGGCCGGGTAGATTGCACAGGCGATGTCGGCGCCTGCAAGCGCGCCATTGACCCGCAGGCAACGCTGCTCGTCGATCGCAACAGAGAGAGCGAGCCGCTTTGGGCGCACGATGGCAACGGGCATAGACCTTCCCTCAGCCCGCAGCAAAAGGCTCGCACTTCCCGCTTGCGTCGCCGTTTCGCTCAATTGCGCCAGATTGAAGGTTCGGGTTCCTCGGCTGTCGGCAGCGGAGCCCCGGACTGTCTGGCGTATCTCACCCTCCGAAACGAGGTATAGCTCCGCCTCTCGATTCGGCAGGCAGCCCACTAGGAGCTCCGTAGACCCAAGGTCCTCGAGATTGATTGACAGCGGCCGAATCGACGGGGACTGGCTGACCGGGCCGTGTGATTCCACCGTCATGTGCGGGAGCGTCACAGTTACTGCCATCGTGTCGCCGCCAGCCGTCACGATGGCGTCGATGGTTCGATCAGACGGGGAGAGCGTGATGTCCGGGACTGTCGTCGCCATAATTTCGGATAGCGAACGGAGCCGCACGGTTGCCGGCACCAGGCCGGTGCCGTCTTGAGCCATTTCCCTGAATTGCGTTGACGCGCTGACCTGAAGACCCTCGGCAATTGCCACGCGAGTCGAGAGTCCGCGCCCAAGCGGCCCCCGAACTGTCACTGTGAACTCGCCGAGCAAAGCTTCCTCGTCGCGCCAAGGGTCGACTGTTCGACTGCTCGTGAAAGCCTCGAACGACTGCGACCAGGCCTTGTTCGGGTTGCTTACCGACGCCACCGTGACGACCCAGCTGACAGCAGCCGTTGTTTCACTTGCTGCGTTGTAGGCGCTCGGCAGAACGACCTTGGGTCGGGTGGAGGATACGCGCTGTCCACTCGCCGTCGTAAGGAACGGAATCGGCGAAAACTCGGTCACCGTCGGGCGAACGGTCGTGGAAACGTAGCGCCACCGCTCCGTCCCGCGGTAACGAAGTCGAGACAGCGAGCTTGTAGCGATTTCCGCGAAGGACCACCCGCGCCATCCGTACGGTGTATCCGCGATACCGAGCACCTGGATGTCATCGTCCGCTTCGATCACCTGACCGGGCGGCAAACCGCCCTGATTCGCAAACGCGACCCAAACACTCCCTCTCGGAAGGTCGCTTCTCGGCGGAACAAGGTGCCCGGTCTCCGCGTCAAAGACCACCACGGGGTCTTCAACGTCGATGAGCTCGAGGTTCCACGTCTGGTTCCCGGGCATCACGGTCACGCTCACCTGTTTGGCAGGGTGCCCGACGGACGAGGAGCGCGGTTTCACCGGATCTCCGGGCCATGGCGCGGGCACTTCGATGAAGTTCGTGCGACCCTCCGCCGAAATTCGCCACGTGACGTCGGTTTCGCTGATGTGTTCCAGGGCCGGCAGCTCGACGAAGACACCGTCGCGCGCGCGGAAACGAAGCCGCGGATACAACGCTTCGCCGCTTGCCTTCGCCGTCGGGCGCACCCTCACCTGGTCAAACGAGCCGGTGTCCAGCAGCCGGCCGAGCTCTGCGACCACTGCAGCGGGGAGACTCTCCGCCGAGTTGTTGTCGACGTCCGAGACCGCTGCTCCCTCCAAGACGGCAAGACATCGGTCGGCGAAGTCTTCCGCGATCTCGCCCCCCTCAGAGAGGAACCGCCATGTCGGAGCATCGATCCCGTAGGCAGCTGCAGCACCTTGATTGAGAGTCCGGACCCATGCAACGAATAGCCGCCCGTCTAGTCCGGCGGTGACGGCGCTACGCCGCTGCAGCAATCGAGCGAGCGATTCGAGGCTCGCTATGGGAACCCCAGCGTGCATAAGAATCTCGCCGATATTGCGCAACGGCGTGGTGAAGCGAGAGAGTCCGAAGTAGTCCAGGGCAGCACGAAATGCAGTCGAGATTTCGCCCTGATCTGTTTGCGCAAGAGGCCGCCCGAACGCCCTCGCTACGTCGGGCCAGAATGAGCCGTCACCGTAACTCTTCGCTCCAACTGCGCACAGTCCCACCGCGAGTGCGCCCCTGTACCGCTCAAGCAGAGCCACGCGTTGCTGGCGCGTCCGCAGTAGACCGTAGTTGTGCCCGAGAACAGCAAAGGCTCGGGCAGCATAGGCAGGGTCGGCGTTTGCTTCGATTACGAGCGAGCGTCCAGTAAGACGATCTCTCCAATGACGCTCAAGATCGTCAAACTCCTGTTGAGTTCGCATATTTCCTCTCGCACGCCCGTGTGGAACTTCGCACAATACACGGAGTTCCGCGCATCGCTTATGCTCAAGTTGCAAGCGCCGGTCCCGGCCTCGGTTCGCGCTCCTCCAGACGCCGATGGCACCACACGGTACGCCGTTCGAACGGGCGCTACTCGAGAGAACCAAAGGTCGCGCGCAGAGCCGCGATCAACTCCCGCGCCATGTCGGCGTCCAGCTGGATTGTCTGGCTCGGCTTCGGCTCAGAAACACGCTCGTCCGATCCGAACGTGGTGAGCTGAAATAGCACTCCCGAGGAGGAGTCGCTAACAACGCTCCACTCTCCATCCACGCGAGTGGGATGCAATCGGAACTTCTTGGTGCCTTGCCTCAGGCTTCGCAGAACGGCCACGGGCGAATACTAGCCATTGAAGAGATTCGACGGAGCAGCGAAAGGGCATTTCTACGACTTGCCCGAACAAGCCCAAGTTCCACAGATTGAGCGGAAGTTGACGCAGGAGGGCCGCGCGCGCTGAGGCAAAACAGCGCTAGTGCGAGCGGGGGCGGTGGTTACCTCCGGTAAGTGCGGAAGGGCCACAGCTTTTGTGTATCCCGGGTGAGCCGCTCAGCCGATGGTGTCGACCACGATCGGGCCACGCTTCGGCGCTGCATCAGCCACGCTCCACGCCCCCTCGACCGCCTCGAGCGCCCGCTCGAACCGCGCCGCGTCGTCCGCGAGCAGCGTGAACACCGGCTGGCCCTCCGTCACCTGGTCGCCGGGCTTCACGTGCAGGTCGATGCCCGCCGCGTGCACCACCGGGTCCTGCGCACGGGCGCGGCCGGCGCCGAGGCGCCACGCGGCGATGCCGAAGGGCAGCGCCTCCATCGTGGCGACCACGCCCGAGCGCGGCGCCGTGACCGTGTGCGTCTCGCGAGGCTGCGGCAGCGCGGCATCCGGGTCGCCGTCCTGGGCGATCACGAACTTGCGCCAGGTGTCCATCGCCTGGCCGTTCTTGAGGGCGGCTTCGACGTCGGCGTCGGGCTGACCGGCCAGCGCGAGCATCTCGCGGGCCAGCGCGACCGTCAGCTCGACGACATCCGCGGGGCCGCCGCCGGCGAGCACCTCGACCGACTCGCGCACCTCGTTGGCGTTGCCGATGGTCAGGCCGAGCGGCACGTTCATGTCGGTCAGCAGGGCGCGCGTGCGCACGCTCGCGTCGTTGCCGAGGTCGACCATCGTCTGCGCCAACTCGCGGCTCAGCGCCGGGTCCTGCATGAAGGCGCCCGAGCCGAACTTCACGTCGAGCACGAGCGACTCGGTGCCCTCGGCGATCTTCTTCGACATGATGCTCGACGCGATCAGCGGGATCGCCTCGACCGTGCCGGTGATGTCGCGCAGCGCGTAGAGCTTCTTGTCCGCCGGGGCGAGGCCGCTGCCGGCCGCGCAGATCACCCCGCCGACGTCACGCAGCTGCGCGAAGAGCTCCTCGTTCGACAGTGCCGCGCGCCAGCCGGGGATGCTCTCGAGCTTGTCGAGGGTGCCGCCGGTGTGACCGAGCCCGCGGCCGGAGAGCTGCGGCACCGCGACGCCGAACGACGCGACGAGCGGCATCAGGGGGAGGGTGATCTTGTCGCCCACTCCCCCGGTCGAGTGCTTGTCGACGGTCGGCTTGCCGAGCCCGTCGAAGTTCATCCGCTCGCCGGAGGCGATCATCGCGAGGGTGAGGTCGCGGATCTCGCGGCGCTCCATGCCGTTCAGCAGGATGGCCATCGTCAGCGCCGACATCTGCGCGTCCTCGACGTAGCCGCGGGTGTACGCGTCGACGAGCCAATCGATCTGCTCGGTCGAGAGCACGCCCTTGTCGCGCTTGACGCGGATGAGGTCGACGGCGTCGAAGGCTTCGACAGAGCTCACGAGTGGTACTCCTGCAGGGTGCGCGGGCCGAAGGCATCCGGGATCACTTCGTCGATCGTGCGGATGCCGGAGATGGTGTCGAGCAGCATGCCCTCGGCGGAGTGCTCGAACAGCAGCTGACGGCAGCGCCCGCACGGCATGAGCGCCCCGCCGTTGCCGTCGACGCAGGTGAACGCCGTGAGCTTGCCGCCCCCGGTCATCATGAGCGTCGAGACGAGCGTGCACTCCGCGCACAGGGTGAGCCCATACGAGGCGTTCTCGACGTTGCATCCGCTGATCACGCGGCCGTCGTCGGTGATCGCCGCGACTCCGACGGGGAACTTCGAGTAGGGCACGTACGCCTTCTGCATCGCGTCGACGGCGGCGGCGCGCAGGGCGAGCCAGTCGACGTCGGCGTGCTTGATGACGGATGCCTCGGCGTCGGCCGACACGGGGTCGATCGGACGGGCGGCGGCGGTATCTGCTGCTGTCGTCATGACTTGATGTAGGGCTTTCCGCTCGCGGCGGGTCCGCGGGCGTGACCCACGAGACCGGCGACCGCGAAGATCGTGAGGACGTACGGGAGCATGAGCATGAACTCGCTCGGCACCGGCGAACCGATCGCGCTGAGCACGTTCTGCAGGTTCTGCGCGAAGCCGAAGAGCAGCGCCGCGAGGGTCGCGCGGATCGGGTCCCAGCGGCCGAAGATGACGGCCGCGAGGGCGATGAAGCCCGCGCCCGCGGTCATCTCCTTGGTGAACGTGCCGACCGAGCCGAGGGTGAAGTAGGCGCCACCGAGACCGGCGATCGCGCCGGCGATCGACACGTTGATGAACCGGGTGCGGTTCACCTTGATGCCGACCGTGTCCGCGGCGGTCGGGTGCTCGCCGACGCTGCGCAGCCGGAGGCCCCAGCGGGTCTTGAACAGCGCGAACCACACCACCGCGACCGCGATGTACATGAGGTAGACGATGATCGTCTGCTGGAACAGCGCGGGCCCGATGACGGGGATCTGGCTGAGGATCGGGATCGGGATCGTCGAGAAGCGCTCCGGCGAGTTGAGCGTTGCGGCGTCCTCGGTGAGCACCTGCGAGTACAGGAAGCTCGTGAGCCCGGTGACGAGCACGTTGAGCACGACGCCGACGATCACCTGGTCGACGATGTACTTGATCGCGAACGCGGCGAGCACGAACGAGACGAGCACGCCCGCGACCATGGCGGCGACGAGGCCGAGCAGCGGCTGGTTCGTGACGGATGCCACGACGGCCGACGTGAACGCGCCCGCCAGCAGCTGACCCTCGATGGCGACGTTGACGACGCCGACGCGCTCCGAGATCACGCCGCCGAGGGCGCCGAAGATCAGGGGCGCGGCCAGCGCGATCGTGCCGACGAAGAGGCCGTACACCGGCAGCGAGGCATCCGCGGCGGTCCAGGTGAGGAAGCCGACCATGAACACGATCGCGAACGCGGTGATGAGCCACAGCGGGGTGCGCACGTAGCGGCTGGTGAGCCAGGCGCTGAACGCCGTGATGCCGACGAGGATCAGCGAGACGACGACGCCGGTGGCGAGCGTCGGCAGGGTGATCTCGGGCAGCTGCAGCAGGTCGGCACCGCGGGAGAGGCGGAAGCCGGTCTGGTCGCCGCGGCGGAGCGCGACGAACAGCAGGATCGCGATCAGGGAGAAGACGGCCAGGATGACCGGCGTCTTCCAGCTGCGGATGCGGGCGGCATCAACCGGAACGGCGGCGGCCTGCGGGGCAACGGCGGTCATCGGGTCACCACGGCCTTCCGGTGCTTGTCGGATTTCTGGGGCTTGACGGGCTTCTTCTGCCCCGGCGTTGGGAGGCGGAACACCGTGCGCACGAGCGGCGGCGCGGCGATCAGCAGCACGATGAGCGACTGCAGCACGAGCACGATGTCGATCGGCACGCCGGCGGCGGCCTGCATCGCGAAGCCACCGGCCTTCAGTGCGCCGAACAGCACGCCCGCGAGGAACACGCCCAGCGGACGCGAGCGGCCGAGCAGCGCCACGGTGATCGCGTCGAAGCCGATGCCCGCGTCGATCGACGAGGAGAAGCCCGTCGTGATCGTGCCGAGCACCTGCTGCGACCCGGCGAGACCGATCAGCGCGCCGGAGATGAGCATCGCGTACACGTAGGTGTTCTTGACGTTGATGCCTGCCACGCGCGCGGCATCCGGGTTCTCACCGACCGCACGGAACCGGAAGCCCAGGCTCGAGCGGCTGAAGAGGTACCAGACGAACACTGTCGCGGCGATGACGAGGATGAAGCCGAGGTTCAGGTTGTACGCCGAGCCGAACAGGTCGGGCAGCACCGCGGTCGGCAGGGTGTCGGCCGCCTCGGGGTTGTTGCTGCCCGGCGCCTGCAGCAGACCCGGGGTGCGCAGCATGTACGACAGCAGGTAGAAGCCGACGTAGTTGAGCATGATCGTGACGATCACCTCGTGGGCGCCGGTGCGGGCCTTCAGCAGTCCCGCGATGCCCGCGAAGATCGCGCCGCCCGCAATACCCGCGAGGAGCGCGACGATCAGGTGCAGCACCGGGGGCAGCGGCACGTACGCGCCGACGAAGCCCGCGGCCGCCGCCGCGATCAGGATCTGACCGCGACCACCGATGTTGAACAGGCCCACGCGGAACGCGACGGCCACGCCGAGACCGGCCGCGATGAGCGGGGTCGCGTAGTTGAGCGTCTCGGTCAGCGGGCGGATTGCCGTCGCGAACTCCGGCCGGCGGAAGTTGTAGATCGCGCCCTGGAACAGCGCGCTGTACGCGGTGGAGACGGTGCTCCAGATCTCGCGGAACGTGTCTCCCGGGCGGGCGAAGAAGTACGCCGCGGTAGCCTGCACGTCGGGCTCGGTGAGCACGATGAGGATCGCGCCGACGATGAGGGCGAGCACGACCGCGAGGATCGAGACGCCGACGGTGCCGCCGGTGATGTCGCGCGCGGTCTGCGTCCAGCGCGAGCCCGAATCATCCGGCTTCACGTTCGGCTGCTGCCCCGGCTCGGGGCCGCCGAGCTGAGGCTGCCCCTGGGTGGGGACCTGCTGATCCTGGCTGGTCATGCGGCGAGCTCCGTTCCGGCCGGGACCTCGCCCGCCATCATGAGTCCGAGGACGTCGCGCGGGGTGTCGCCCGGCACGATTCCGACGATGCGACCGCGGTACATCACCGCGATGCGGTCCGCGAGCGCGACGACCTCGTCGAGCTCGGTCGAGATGACGACGACCGGGATGCCGGAGTCGCGGGTCTCGACGATGCGGGTGTGCACGAACTCGATCGAACCGACGTCGAGTCCGCGGGTGGGCTGCGCGGCGACGAACAGGCGCAGGTCGCGGCTCAGCTCGCGGGCGAGCACGACCTTCTGCTGGTTGCCGCCGGAGAGCCGGCCGACGTGCGTGTCGATGCCCTGCGCGCGGACGTCGAACTCCTTGACCTTCTCGCGCGCGAAGTCCTCGAGGAACGACAGCTGCAGGGTGCCGCGCTTGACGAACGGCTCCGAGTCGCTGCGGTCGAGCATGAGGTTCTCGGCGATCGTGAACTCGGCGACCAGGCCGTCCTCCTTGCGGTCCTCCGGCACGAAGCCGACGCCCGCGTTGAGGATCGAGTGCACGCTGCGTCCGGTGAGCTCGTTGCCGTCGAGGGTGATGCTGCCGCTGACGCGCGGCTGCAGGCCGAGCAGCGCCTCGGTGAGCTCGGTCTGGCCGTTGCCCTGCACGCCGGCGATCGCGAGGATCTCCCCCGCCTTGACGTCGAAACTCACGTCGTTGACCACCAGGTGGCCGAGGTCGTCGATGACCGAGACGTGGTCGAACACGAGCGCGGGGGCGCCGGGCTTGGCGGCATCCTTCTGCACCGTCAGCTCGACGGCGCGGCCCACCATGAGGCTCGCGAGTTCCGCGTTGGTCGCGGTGGGCTCGGCCTCGCCGACCACCTTGCCGAGGCGGATGACCGTGATGCGGTCGGCCACCTCGCGCACCTCGCGGAGCTTGTGGGTGATGAAGACGATCGCGGTTCCGGATGCCTTGAGCTGGCGCATGATGCCGATGAGCTCGTCGGTCTCCTGCGGTGTCAGCACGGCGGTGGGCTCGTCGAACACGAGCACCTTCGCGTCGCGGCTGAGCGCCTTGATGATCTCGACGCGCTGCTGCACGCCGACGGGAAGGTCTTCGACGAGGGCGTCGGGGTCGATGTCGAACCCGAACCGGGCCGAGATCTCGCGCACCTTCGCGCGAGCGGCGTTCAGGTCGAGGCGTCCGCCGGCCTTCGTCTGCTCGTTGCCGAGCATGACGTTCTCGGCGACCGTGAACACGGGGATGAGCATGAAGTGCTGGTGCACCATGCCGATGCCGGCGGCCATGGCGTCGCCGGGTCCGGCGAAGTGCTGCACCTCGTCATCGAGGAGGATCTCACCTTCGTCGGCCTGGTAGAGGCCGTACAGGGTGTTCATGAGCGTCGACTTGCCTGCACCGTTCTCACCGAGCAGGCAATGGATCTCACCGGGCTCGACGATGAGGTCGATGTGATCGTTGGCGACGAGTGATCCGAAGCGCTTGGTGATGCCGCGGAGTTCGAGCTTCATGGTGCCCAATCTAATCTCTCGGGGCGTCCGGCCCCTCGTGAGGGCGTCCGCCGGGAAACGCCGTCGGGGAGACCAGCATCGCTGGCCTCCCCGACGGGTGGTGGTGGAGCTGTTAGCTCAGAGCCGAGGGCGACTCGACCTCGATCTCACCGTCGATGATCTGCTGGCGCAGGTCCTCGAGCGTGGCCTCGAGCTCGGGGTCGACGGCGTCCTCGAAGTCGTGGAACGGCGCGATGCCGACGCCGTCGTTCTCGAGCGTGCCGACGTAGGGCTCGGCCGAGTACTCGTCGTTGCCGGCCGCCGTGACGACGTCCTCGACACCGGCGGCGACACCCTTCAGCACCGAGGTGAGGAAGAGGTCGGACAGCTCGGGAGCGGACTCGTACGCGTCGGAGTCGACACCGATCAGCGCGATCTCACGACCGGCGTCGCGGATGGCCTCACCGGCGCTGAGGAAGATCGGGCCACCGACGGGCATGATGACGTCGGCGTTCTGGTCGATCAGCGACTGGGCCACGTTGCGGGCCTCGGTACCGGCGGCGAAGCCACCGGTGAACGAGCCGGTCTGGCCGGCGACGTCCCAGCCGATGGCCTGGACGTTCTCACCGGTCTGCTCGTTGTAGTAGTTCACACCGTCGACGAAGCCGTCCATGAAGATGGTGACCGTCGGGATCTGCATGCCACCGAAGGTGCCGACGACGCCGGTCTCCGAGTAGCTGGCAGCGGCGTAGCCGGCGAGGAACGCGGCCTCCGACGTGTTGAAGGTCAGCGGCTTGACGTTCTCGGCGTCGATCGACGCGTCGTCGACGATCGCGAACTGCGTCTCCGGGTTCGCCTCGGCCGCGGCGGCGGTCGCATCGGCGAGGAGGAAGCCGACCGTCACGATGATGGTGCAGCCCTGGTCGATCAAGTTGTTGATGTTCGACTCGTAGACCGTGTCATCCGCCGACTCGACGGTGATCGGCTCCACGCCGAACTCCTCGGCCGCGGCCGTGAGGCCCTCGAAGCCCGCCTGGTTGAACGACTTGTCGTCGAAGCCACCGGCGTCGGAGACCATGCAGGGCAGGAAGTCGCCGCTGGCCTCGGTGGTGCCGCCGCCCGACTCCTCGGGAGCCGACGCACAGCCGGCGAGCATCGCGATGGCGCTGAGGGTGGCGAGACCGCCGAGGGCGGCCTTACGCGGAGTGGTCCTCAAGTTTTCCTCCAAAGTGCAGCCCGACGGGCATCGTCGGGTCGATTGTTTCCATACGTTACGGGAGGGTCACGGCCGTCTCTGCCCCTTCGGCCCCGCTGTGCCGGAAGCGTTACGAATCCGCGATTGTCGCGAAATCTGTGCGTAATAAGAGGGGTGTGTTGCGTGGGTGCGGGGGCATCGCTTGATGCGCGAGTCATTCGAACCCTTGTCGAGATGTCAGTTGCGGTTGCTGAGGGTGGCGTCGAGCCACCACAAGTGACATCTCGCCGGTCGCCGCAGGCCGAGTCGCCCTCGAGATGTCAGTTCGACGGGTCATTCGGCGGGGGTGGGCCGCGGAACTGACACTTCGATGCGGAAGAGGGGCGGATGCCGCGTGACATCCGCCCCTCTCGCGCGGGTCTCTCGATACGGCGGCTTCGCCGCCTACTCGACCGACGGGGTTACGGCGCGCTCGGGCTCTCGATCACGAGGGTGCCCGCGATGATGTCCTGCTCGAGCTGGTCGAGCTCGGCCTGGAGCTCGGGGCTGACGCGGCTCTCGAGGTCGTGGTACGGCGCGAGGCCGACGCCCTCGTTCTCGAGCGTGCCGACGAACGGCTCATTGGTGAAGTCGCCGTCGACGTCGTCGCCGACGATCTCGATGATCGCGTCGGTCGTGTTCTTGATCACGCTCGTGAGCAGGATCGGGCGGAACGACTCGTCGAGGGTCTCGTACCCGTCGTTGTCGACCCAGATGATGGAGACGTTGCCGGCCTCGAGCGCCGCGGCGGCCGCGCCCTCGCCGACCTGACCGGCGACCGGCAGGATGACGTCGGCGCCCTGGTCGATGAGCGACTGGGTCGTCGTGCGGCCGAGGTTCACGTTCTCGAAGTCGCCGGTGAAGAGGCCGTCCTGGGCGGCCTTGTCCCAGCCGAGGGCGCGCACCTGGGTGCCGTGCGTCTCGTTGTACTTCGCGACGCCGTCGACGAAGCCGTCCATGAAGAGGGTGACGGGCGGCTGGTTGCCGCCGCCGAAGGTCGCGACGACGCCGGTCTGGCTCACGCCCGCGGCGAGGTAGCCGGCGAGAAAGGAGGCCTGAGCAGTGTCGAACACGATCGGCTTGACGTTGTCGGCCTCGACGATCTCGTCGACGATCGCGAAGTGGGTGTCGGGGTTCGCCTCGGCGGCGGCCGCGGTCGAGTCGGCGAGCTCGAAGCCGACGGTGAGCACGAACTGGCATCCGGACTCGACGGCCTGGTCCACGTTGGGCTGGAGGTCGTTCGCGCTGGTGGAAACGAGCACCTCGGCCTCGATGCCGAGGTCCTCCTGCGCCTGCTCGAGGCCGGCCCAGCTCGACTGGTTGAACGAGCGGTCCTCGAGGCCGCCGGAGTTCGTGACCATGCGGGCGCAGTAGTCCGACTCGGAGTTGCTGTTGTCGGCCTCGGGCGCCGAGGCGCAGCCGGTCAGGAACAGGGCGCCGGCGAGGCCGGTGGCGGCGAGAGCGCGGGGAAGCGTAGGCATGCGGCTGAACCTACTGAGCACGCGGCATCCGCTTCTCGGCCGAATCAAGCCCCGGAGGCAGTCGTTACCGTTCCGTTAGCCGGATGACTCGGGCTAGCGCTTGCCGGTGTTAGGCGAACCCGCAGACGGAGACCCGAGGGCTCCCGCTTCGGCGGCTGCGTGGCCTAGAGCACGTCCTCGCGGCCGCTGAGCTTCAGCGCGTCGACGACGCTCTTCACGCGCTGGGCGTGCTCGGTCGTGGTGACGAGCAGCGCGTCATCCGTGTCGACGACGATGATGCCCTCGACACCGACCAGCGAGATGAGGCGGTCGCTCTGGCTGACGACGATGCCACTCGCGGAGTCGGCGAGGATGCGCGCGTTCTCGCCGAGGATCGCGAGGTCGGACTTGCGTCCGCCGGAGTGCAGCTTGGCGATCGAGGCGAAGTCGCCGACGTCGTCCCAGTCGAAGTCGGCGGGGATCACTGCGAGGCGACCCTGCGCGGCGGCGGGCTCGGCGACCGTGTAGTCGATGGCGATCTTCTCGAGGTTCGGCCAGACCTGGTCGACGACGGCGCCGCGGGAGGAGGTGTCCCAGGCGGCGGCGAGCTCGAGGAGCCCGGCGTGCAGTTCGGGCTTCTCCTTCTTCAGCTGGTCGAGCAGCACGTCGGCGCGGGCGATGAACATGCCCGCGTTCCAGAGGTAGTTGCCGTCCTTGACGTACTTCTTCGCGGTCTTGAGGTCGGGCTTCTCGACGAAGCTGTCGGCCTTGATCGCGCTCGGGGCGCCCTGGATGTCGAGGTCGCCGTCGGCCTTGATGTAGCCGAAGCCGATCGCGGGCTCGGTCGGCTCGATGCCGATGGTCGCGATGTAGCCGGCCTTCGCGGCGGCGACGGCCTCGGTGACGGAGCGGCGGAAGCCGCGCACGTCGTTGATCACGTGGTCGGCCGCAAACGAGCCGACCACGACATCCGGCTCCCGCTTGTGCAGGATCGCGGCGGCGAGCCCGATCGCGGCGGTGGAGTCCTTACCCTCGCTCTCGAGCACGACGTTGTGGTCGGCGAGGTCGGGCAGCTGCGCCTCGACCGCGGCGCGGTGGGCGCGACCGGTCACGACCATGATGCGCTGGTCGCCGGCGAGCGGGGCGAGACGGTCCCAGGTGCCGCGCAGCAGCGTGGTGCCGGAGCCGGTCAGGTCGTGGAGGAACTTGGGCGCGTCTGCGCGGGAGAGCGGCCACAGGCGGGAGCCGATCCCTCCGGCGGGGATGATCGCGTAGAAGTCCTCGACGGGCTTGTTGTTCCTCGGCATGCCCGCCACCTTATGACGAGCATCTACGGGTCACTGACCGTTCACTCGCGCGTCATGCCTCTTGCGTAGCGTCGCCCACGACCGCCGCCGAGGGGAGCACCGCATGCGCGTCGCCGTCGTCACCGAGAGTTTCCTTCCCACCGTCAACGGCGTCTCCGGCAGCGTCGTGCAGGTGCTGCGGCACCTCCGCCGCCGCGGCCACGACGCGATCGTGGTGGTGCCGGCCGCCGGGGCGCCCGCGCAGTTCGAGGGCTTCCCCGTGCACGAGGTGCCGGCCATCGCGTACCGGCAGTTCCCGGTCGGGCTGCCGAACCCCGCCGTCTCGCGGCTGCTCGCCGAGTTCAAGCCCGACGTCGTGCACGCCGCCTCCCCCTTTCTCCTGGGGGCGCAGGCCATCGCCGCCGCGAACAAGCTCGGTATCCCGAGCGTCGCGATCTTCCAAACGGATGTCGCGGGCTACGCGCGCCGCAATCGACTGACGGGCGCCGCCGGGCTCGCCTGGAAGGTCGTGCGCTGGATCCACAACGCCGCCGATCTCACCCTCGCGCCGTCGACGGCCTCGATCGAGGACCTCGAGCGGGCGGGCGTGGAGCGCGTGCACCGCTGGGGCCGCGGCGTCGACCTCGAGCGCTACCACCCGCGCAACCGCCTGCGTCCGAGCGCCGTCGCCCTGCGGCAGCAGCTCGCGCCGAACGGGGAGATCGTCGTCGGCTACGTCGGACGCGTCGCCCCCGAGAAGCAGCTCGAGCGCCTGGCGGCGCTACGCGGGCTCCGCGGCATTCGTCTCGCCCTGGTCGGGCACGGCCCGGCACTCCCCTCCGTCGAGCGGGCACTGCACGACATGCCCGTCACCTATCTCGGCAAGCTCACCGGCGACGAGCTCGCCGACGCCTATGCCGCGTTCGACCTCTTCGTGCACACCGGCAACGAGGAGACGTTCGGGCAGACGCTGCAGGAGGCGCACGCCTCGGGCGTTCCGGTCGTCGCGCCGCACGCCGGCGGCCCGATCGACCTCGTCGCGCACGGAGAGGACGGCTTCCTCTTCGATGTTATCGGCGAGGAGCGCATGCGTACGTTCGTCGCACTGCTCACCCACGACCCCGCGCTGCGGGCGCGGATGGGCGAGGCGGGCCGGCGCAAGGTGCGTGAGCGCTCGTGGGAGTCGGTGTGCGACGACCTGCTCGAGTGGTACCGGGTCGCGATGGACGCGCGCACGCCGGCGGGCGTCGGCAGGCAGGGCTGATGGCGCTGGTCGGAGCCGACCCGCGGATGCCTCGAGCCCGCGGCATCCGCCCCCGCCTCACCCCTAGGGAGACGGTGTCTCGACGTCAAGACAGTTAGGGACCCCTAACCAGCGGATGGGGGACGTACCGAATACACTTCTGGGCGTGGTCACAACGACGCCGATGAAGACTGTGACGAAGCGGGAAACGCTTCCTCACCGCGGGCCGCGGGGCACCGTCTACCGCGGTCGCGAAGGCATGTGGTCGTGGGTGCTGCACCGGATCACCGGCGTCGCGATCTACTTCTTCCTGCTCGTGCACATCCTCGACACCGCGCTGGTGCGAGTGAGCCCCGAGGCCTACAACGCGGTCATCAACACCTACAAGACGCCGATCATGGGTCTCGGTGAGGCCGGCCTCGTCGCCGCGATCGGGTTCCACGCCCTGAACGGTCTGCGCATCATCCTGATCGACTTCTGGAGCGTCGGCACCAAGTACCACCGCCTGATGTTCTGGGCCGTGATCGCCCTCTGGGTGGTCCTGCTCGCAGGCTTCCTCCCCCGCCACCTCATGCACGTCTTCGGAGGCTGACGACGATGACCACCGAACAGGTCGAGGCCCCGCGCAGCGCGCGCGTCGCCCGTCGCAGCACCAACTTCGAGAAGTGGGGCTGGATCTACATGCGCGCCTCGGGCGTCGTGCTCGTGGTGCTGATCTTCGGTCACCTCTTCGTGAACCTCGTCGCCGGCGAGGGCGTCAACGCGATCGACTTCGCGTTCGTCGCCGGCAAGTGGGCGAACCCCTTCTTCATCGTGTGGGACACGCTCCTGCTCTGGCTCGCGCTGCTGCACGGCGCGAACGGCATGCGCACCATCACGAACGACTACGCGTACAACCCCACCATCCGCCGCGTGCTGCACTGGGCCAACGGCCTCAGCACCGCGATGCTCCTCCTGCTCGGGACCCTCGTGATCTACACGTTCGACCCGTGCCCGGCCGGCGCCTCGGCAGACCTGCTGCCGTCGTTCTGCGCGGCCCCCTAGAACATGGCTGATAACACCACAGAGAGCACGCTCGTCGACGGCGTGCACTACCACCAGTACGACGTCGTCATCGTTGGAGCGGGCGGCGCCGGCATGCGCGCCGCCATCGAGGCCGGACCGAAGGCGAAGACCGCGGTCATCTCGAAGCTCTACCCCACGCGTTCCCACACGGGCGCGGCGCAGGGCGGCATGGCCGCGGCGCTCGCGAACGTGGAGGAGGACAGCTGGGAGTGGCACACCTTCGACACCGTCAAGGGCGGCGACTACCTCGTCGACCAGGACGCGGCCGAGATCCTGGCGAAGGAGGCGATCGACGCCGTCCTCGACCTCGAGAACATGGGCCTGCCCTTCAACCGCACGCCCGACGGCAAGATCGACCAGCGCCGCTTCGGCGGTCACACGGCCGAGCACGGCAAGAACCCGGTGCGCCGGGCCTGCTACGCCGCCGACCGCACCGGCCACATGATCCTGCAGACGCTGTACCAGAACTGCGTCAAGCACGGCATCAACTTCTTCAACGAGTTCTACGTGCTCGACCTGGTGATGACGGATGTCTCGCCCGGGCCGTTCAAGAAGAAGGTCCCGACCCCCTCGGGCGTGGTCGCCTACGAGCTCGCCACCGGTGAGCTGCACGTCTTCCAGGCCAAGTCGATCGTCTTCGCGACCGGCGGCTTCGGCAAGATCTACAAGACGACCTCGAACGCTCACACCCTCACCGGTGACGGCGTCGGCATCATCTGGCGCAAGGGCCTGCCGCTCGAGGACATGGAGTTCTTCCAGTTCCACCCGACCGGTCTCGCCGGCCTCGGCATCCTCCTCACCGAGGGTGCCCGTGGTGAGGGCGCGATCCTGCGCAACCGCGACGGTGAGCGCTTCATGGAGCGCTACGCCCCGACCATCAAGGACCTCGCCCCGCGCGACATCGTGTCGCGCTGCATGGTGCAGGAGGTCGCCGAGGGCCGCGGCGCCGGGCCGAACCAGGACTACGTGCTCCTCGACTGCACCCACCTCGGTGCCGAGGTGCTCGAGACCAAGCTCCCCGACATCACGGAGTTCGCGCGCACCTACCTCGGCGTCGACCCCGTCGTCGAGCCGGTGCCGGTCATGCCGACCGCGCACTACGCGATGGGCGGCATCCCGACCAACGTCAAGGCCGAGGTGCTCCGCGACAACGACACCGTCGTGCCGGGTCTCTACGCCGCTGGCGAGTGCGCGTGCGTCTCGGTGCACGGCTCGAACCGTCTCGGCACGAACTCACTCCTCGACATCAACGTGTTCGGCAAGCGCGCCGGCAACAACGCCGTGGAGTACGCCAAGACCGTCGACTTCACGCCGCTGCCGAAGAACCCGGCCGGTGCCGTGCGTGACATGGTCGAGCAGCTCCGCAACTCCACCGGCACCGAGCGCGTCTCGGCGATCCGCAAGGAGCTGCAGGACACCATGGACCGCAACGCCCAGGTGTTCCGCACCGACGAGTCGCTGGCCGAGGTCACCCAGGTGATCGCGAACCTGCGTGAGCGGTACCGCAACGTCAGCGTGCAGGACAAGGGCAAGCGGTTCAACACCGACCTGCTCGAGGCCATCGAGCTCGGGTTCCTCCTCGACCTCGCCGAGGTGGTCGTGCTCTCCGCGCGCAACCGCAAGGAGTCCCGCGGTGGTCACATGCGCGACGACTACCCGAAGCGCGACGACGAGAACTACATGCAGCACACGATGGCGTACCTCACGGGCGACCCGCACTCGTCGGTCGCCGAGGACCACATCCGACTCGACTGGAAGCCCGTCGTCATGACTCGCTACCAGCCCATGGAGAGGAAGTACTGATGACTGCCCCCGTCATCGAGGGCCAGGTCGCTCCCCCGAGCGGCGTCGAGTCCTTCACCGTCACGATGATGATCCGCCGGTTCGACCCCGAGAAGGACGCCGAGCCGTACTGGCAGGACTTCGACGTGCAGATGTACGCGACCGATCGCGTGCTCGACGCCCTGCACAAGATCAAGTGGGAGCAGGACGGCACGCTGACGTTCCGCCGCTCGTGCGCCCACGGCATCTGCGGCTCGGACGCCATGCGCATCAACGGCCGCAACCGACTCGCCTGCAAGACGTTGATCAAGGACCTCGACATCTCGAAGCCGATCTACGTCGAGGCGATCAAGGGCCTGCCGCTCGAGAAGGACCTCATCGTCGACATGGAGCCCTTCTTCGAGTCGTACCGCGAGATCCAGCCGTTCCTCATCGCGTCGTCGAAGCCCGAGAAGGAGCGCATCCAGACGGTCGCGCAGCGCGAGCGCTTCGACGACACCACGAAGTGCATCCTCTGCGCCGCGTGCACGTCCTCGTGCCCGGTGTTCTGGACCGACGGGCAGTACTTCGGCCCGGCCGCGATCGTGAACGCGCACCGCTTCATCTTCGACTCGCGCGACGAGGGGTCGCAGGTGCGCCTCGACATCCTCAACGACCGCGAGGGCGTCTGGCGCTGCCGCACGACCTTCAACTGCTCGGAGGCGTGCCCCCGCGGCATCCAGATCACCCAGGCGATCGCCGAGGTCAAGCAGGCGCTCATCCGCGGCTGACCGCACACGACCACCACGGCGAAGGGCCCGCAGCATCCGTGCTGCGGGCCCTTCGTTTCGCTCCGCGGATGACTCGGGGCGCCGCGCTCGCGCGCCACCACCATCCGGGTCGGGTCGCGGTTTCTGCGTTGCGAAGCAAGATTCCGCGACGCAACGCAGAAAGCGGCGCACCTGTTGGCTTCGAGCGGCGCCGCTGCTGGCTATGCCGTGAGGACGAGCGGGCCGTCCTCGGTCACCGCGATCGTGTGCTCGGTGTGCGCCGCGCGGCTGCCGTCGGCCGAGCGAACCGTCCAGCCGTCGCGGTCCATCCGGATGCGCGCGGTCGTCTTCGCCCACCACGGTTCGAGGGCGAACACCATGCCCGGGCGGATGCGGTAGCCGCGACCGGCGCGGCCGTCGTTCGGGATGTGCAGGTCGCCGTGCATCTCGCGGCCGACGCTGTGTCCGCCGAACTCGAGATTCACCGGGTAGCCGTAGCGCTCGGCGACGGCTCCGATCGTGGCGGAGACGTCGCCCATCCGATTGCCGGGCACTGCGGCGGCGATCCCGGCGGCGAGGGCCTCCTCCGTCGAGCGGATGAGACGCACGTCGTCGCGCCTCGGCGTGCCCACGATCACCGTCACCGCGGCATCCGCGACCCAGCCGTCGACCGACACGGCGAAGTCGAGACTCAGCACGTCGCCGTCGCGCAGTACGTAGTCGTGCGGCAGGCCGTGCTGGGCGGCGTCGTTGACCGAGAGGCAGATGACGTTGCGGAAGGGGCCGTTGCCGAACTCCGGAGCGTAGTCCCAGTAGCAGGAGACGGCGCCGCGCTCCTTCACGAGCGCGCGGGCGGCGTGCTCGAGCTCGAGCAGGTTCACCCCGACCGCCGCCTGCGCGGACAGCGTGGCTAGAGTGTCCCGGACGAACGTGCCCGCGGCGCGCATCTGCTCGATCTCGGCCGGCGTGTGCAGTTCGACCATGCCGGTATAGTAATACCGGTCGACGAGAGGATGCCGATGGTCCGCGCTCCGCTCACTCCCGAGCAGCTCGCCGCCGGCCGCCGCCTCGGGGAGACGCTGCGGGGCGCCCGCGGCGCCCGCTCCCAGGCGGAGGTGGCCGCCGAGGCCGGCATCTCGCCCGAGACGCTGCGCAA
Source organism: Desertivibrio insolitus (assembly GCF_017355965.1). Classification (GTDB taxonomy): domain Bacteria; phylum Actinomycetota; class Actinomycetes; order Actinomycetales; family Microbacteriaceae; genus JAFIQW01. Next base: position 284,567 of record NZ_JAFIQW010000002.1, on the reverse strand, counting down.
GATCGAGACCGGGCGCCTGCCGAGCCCTGCGTTCGGCGTGGTCGTCGCACTCGCGGCGGTGCTCGGACTGTCTCTGGACTCGCTCGCCGCGGAGTGGGCCGGGGTGATGGGCGAGGCGGCTCGGACGGCGTAGCGGCGCGAGGGTCGCGATACGCCCGCTGCGCGGGCTACTCGACCGCCGGATCGAGGCTTACGAAGGAGAATCCGCCCGTTCCGGCCGGGTTTGGACCGAGAAGGGCGGATTCTCCTTCGTTGTCTGCAGCGTCAGAGCGCGGCGGCCGCCTCGCGAGCGCCGGCGGCCGTGGTGGCCGCGACCGCGGCGGCGGCCTTGGCCTTCGCCTGGTCGAGCGTGACGGTGGCGAGCTCCGCGCGGACGTCCGCGAGGGCGGCCGGCGTCATCGACAGGGTCGTCGCACCGAGGCCGACGAGCACCACCGCGAGCTGCGGGTCGGCCGCGGCCTCGCCGCAGATGCCGACCGGCTTGCCCGCCAGTGCACCGGCGTCGCCGAGCATCCGCACGAGGCGGAGCACGGCGGGGTGCCACGGGTCCTGGTAGGCGGCGACGCTACCGAGCATCCGGTCGGCGGCGAGCGTGTACTGCGTGAGGTCGTTCGTGCCGATCGAGACGAAGTCCGCGGCGGTGAACACCTGGTCGGCGAGCACCGCGAGCGAGGGCACCTCGGCCATCACACCGACGGTCTTCAGCCCGAGCTCGCGGCCGAGCTCGACGAAGTACTCGGTCTCCTCGGCATCCGCGACCATCGGCGCCATGACCCAGAGGTCGGCCTCGGTGGCCGCCTGCGCATTCGCGAGCGCGGTGAGCTGGTCGCGCAGGATCTGCTCCGACGCGCGGAGGGCGCGCAGGCCGCGGAGCCCGAGCGCGGGGTTCTCCTCGTGCGCGTCGTTGAGGAAGCTCAGCGGCTTGTCGGCGCCGGCGTCGAGCGCGCGCACGACGACCTTCTTGCCCGGGAAGTGCGACAGCAGCTCGGTGTAGCTCGCCTGCTGGCTCTCGACGGTCGGCGCGCTCTTCGCGTCGAGGAAGAGGAACTCTGTGCGGAACAGTCCGACGCCCTCGGCGCCGAGCTGCACGGCGTTCGCCGCCTCGGCAGGGCTGCCGAGGTTGGCGAGCAGCGGCACCTTCGTGCCGTCGGCGAGCGCGCCGTCGGTGATGGGTGCGTCCGCCTGGGCCTTGCGTTCGGCGATGCGGCGCTCCGCCTCGGCGACGACCTCGTCGCTCGGGTCGACCGTGACGCGGCCCGACGCGGCATCCGCGACGATCATCGTGCCGTCGGTCAGCTCGAGCGCGCCGGTCACGCCGACGATCGCGGGGATCGACTTCGAGCGGGCGAGGATCGCTGTGTGCGAGGTCGGGCCGCCCTGGCTCGTGACGAGCGCGAGCACCTTGGTGAGGTCGAGCAGGGCGGTGTCGGCCGGCGCGAGGTCGGGCGCGACCAGGATGAAGGGGGTGTCGCTCTCGGGCACGCCCGGCGCGGGCACGCCGGAGAGGTTCGCGATGATGCGCTGGGCGACGTCGCCGAGGTCGGTCGCACGCTCGGCCATATAGCCGCCGAGACCGATGAGCATGTCCTGGAACTGACGGAACGCGTCGAACACGGCGCGCTCGGCGGTCGAGCCGGAGCCCACGCGGTTGCGCACGTCGTCGAGGAGGGTCGGGTCCTGCGCCATCAGCGCGGCCGCCTCGAGCACCTCCTTGGCCTCGCCGCCGGCCTTCTCACCGCGGGCGTTGTAGTCGGCCGCGACCGCCTCGATCGCGCTCTGCACGCGGGCGAACTCCTCCGCCTCGGTGCGGGTCGAGTCGCGCGGGCCCTCCGCGGGTTCGGGCAGCGGATCCGGCATCCGGAGAATCGGTCCGACAGCCACGCCGCGTCCGACGCCGACACCCGTGAGTTCCATGCTGAGTCCTTTCGAGAAAGCGCGATTCAGCCTATTGCGCACTGGTGCCGCGTTCCCACGGATTCCCTGGGCGAACGGATGCCTCGGGGCCGTCTCTCCCCAGGCGTGTGACGATGCACTCGGGGCCGCTCCCGCAGGCGGCGGCCGTGTCGGAGGCCGCTCCTACGATGGAGCGCATGTCCACGCGCCTCCGCATCGCCTCCGTCAACGTCAACGGCGTCCGCGCCGCCTACCGCAAGGGCATGGGCGAGTGGCTCGAGTCGCGCGACGTCGACATCCTCGCGCTGCAGGAGGTGCGCGCCTCGACAGAGGACCTGCAGGGTCTCCTCGGCGACGAGTGGGACCTGCTGCACGACGCCGCGACCGCGAAGGGCCGCGCGGGCGTCGCGATCGCGAGCCGCCACAAGGCCCACATCCACCGCGTCGCGATCGGCGAAGACGACTTCGACACCGCAGGGCGCTGGCTCGAGGCCGACTACGAGGTCGGCGGCCGCGTCGTCACGATCGTCAGCGCCTACGTGCACTCGGGCGAGGCGGGCACGGAGAAGCAGGTCGCCAAGATGCAGTTCCTCGAGGGGATGCAGCACCGGCTGCCCGAGATCGCGAAGCACTCGGAGCTCGCGGCGGTGATGGGCGACCTCAACGTCGGCCACCGCCAGCTCGACATCCGCAACTGGAAGGGCAACGTCAAGAAGGCGGGGTTCCTGCCCGAGGAGCGGGCGTACTTCGACCGCTGGCTCGCGCCGCAGGGCGAGCAGGTCGAGTGCGCGGACGGCACGACCGGCGTCGGCCTCGGCTGGGTCGACGTCGGCCGCAGGTGGGCCGGCGAGGTCGACGGGCCGTACACGTGGTGGAGCAACCGTGGCAAGGCGTTCGACACCGACACCGGGTGGCGCATCGACTATCAGCTCGCGACGCCCGCGCTGGCCGAGGGCGTGACCGCCTACGCGGTCGACCGGGCCTCGGCGTGGGACACCCGCTGGTCCGACCACGCGCCCGTGGTCGTCGACTACACGGTGTGAGCGCCGGGCGGAAACCGCTGCCCGTGGCATCCGGAACAATAGAGGGATGACCGCCAAGCCCCGCCTCTTCTCAGGTATGCAGCCGAGCGCCGAGAGCCTCCACATCGGCAACTACATCGGGGCGCTGCTGCAGTGGCGGGAGATGCAGGACACCCACGACGCGGTCTTCTGCGTCGTCGACCTGCACGCGATCACCGTGCCGCAGGACCCGAAGCTGCTGCGCGAGCAGACCCGGCGCACCGCCGCTCAATACATCGCGGCGGGCATCGACCCGGAGAAGTCGATCCTCTTCGTGCAGTCGCACGTGCGCGCGCATGCCGAGCTCGCCTGGGTGCTGAACACGATCACGGGGTTCGGCGAGGCCGGCCGGATGACGCAGTTCAAGGACAAGTCGCAGAAGCAGGGCGCCGAGAGCACCTCGGTCGGCCTCTTCACCTACCCGATCCTGCAGGCCGCCGACATCCTGCTCTACGACGCGGCCGTCGTCCCCGTCGGCGAGGACCAGCGCCAGCACATCGAGCTGACCCGCGACCTCGGCAACCGCTTCAACTCGCGCTTCGCGCCGACGTTCACGATCCCCGAGGTGCAGATCCTCAAGGAGACCGCGAAGGTCTACGACCTGCAGGAGCCGAGCGCCAAGATGTCGAAGTCGGCCGCGAACCCGGCCGGCGTCGTGTGGCTGCTCGACGAGCCGGCGAAGACCGCGAAGAAGTTCCGCTCGGCCGTCACCGACACCGAGCGGGAGATCCGCTACGACCCGGTGAACAAGGCGGGCATCTCGAACCTGCTGACGATCTACTCGGTGCTCGGCGAGCGCACGATCCCGGATCTCGAGGCCGAGTACGACGGCCGCGGCTACGGCGACCTCAAGAAGGATCTCGCCGAGGTCGTGACCGGCGTCTTCGGGCCGGTGCGCGAGCGCACCCTCGAGCTGCTCGACGACCCGGCCGAGCTCGACCGGCTGCTCGCCCGCGGAGCGGAGCGGGCGGCCGAGATCGCGGATGCCACCCTGCGCCGCGCCTACGACGCGGTCGGGTTCCTGCCGCTGGCACGCTGATGACCCCCGAGACGCTGACGACGGCGCGGCTGGTGCTCGACCAGCCGACGCTCGACGACGCGGATCTCATCACCGAGTACTGCCAGGACCCGCTGTTCGAGCGGTACATGTCGACGCCGTGGCCGTACGAGCCCAAGCACGCGACCGGCTTCATCACGGGCGTCGTCGAGCCGGGCTGGGCGAGCGACCGCGAGTACACCTGGGCGCTGCGACGCGACGGGGAGTTCCTCGGCGTCATCGGCGTGCGCCGCGAGCAGGAGCCGGGCGCGGCGAACTTCGGCTACTGGATCGGCGGGCCGCACCGCGGCCTCGGGTACATGCGCGAGGCGGTCGACGCCGTCATCCGCTGGTGCTTCGCCCACGGCCTCCGGACGCTGAAGTGGGAGTGCGTCGAGGGCAACCTCGCGTCGATGAGCGTCGCCCGTGGGGCGGGTTTCACCTACGTCGGCTCCGGTCCCGCGGGCATCCCCGCCCGCGACGGCTCGCGCCCCCTCGCGTGGCACGGCGTGCTGCGGGCGACGGATGACCGTGGCGCGAAGGACGGCTGGCCCGCGTGATCCGCGCCGTTCTCTTCGACCTCGACGACACCCTCTTCGACCACCGCGGCGCCGTGGCCGCCGGTATCACGCTGCACCGGCGCACGCTGTCCGGCTGGCAGCGCTTCGACGACGCCGCCGAGGCCCGCCGCTGGTACGAGCTCGAGGAGCGGCACTACCACCGCTACCTCGCCGGCGAGCTCGACTACCAGGGCCAGCGGCGAGCGCGGGCGCTCGACTTCGCCGAACCGTACGGCGAGACGCTCGAGGATCCGGATGCCTGGTTCGACGGCTTCCGCGCGCACTACGAGGCGGCCTGGACGCTGCTGCCCGACGCTCTCACCTGCCTCGACGCCCTCAAGACCGCGCTACCCGGCGTGCGGTTCGCGGTCATCACGAACAGCGTGCTCGACGCGCAGCTGCTGAAGATGCGCCGCACCGCCCTCGACGAGCGCATCGACACCCTCGTCGCGAGCGGCGAGCTCGGCGTCGTGAAGCCCGACCCCGCGATCTTCCTCGAGGGCTGCCGCCGGATCGGAGTCTCCCCCGCCGACGCCGTCTACGTCGGCGACCGCCTGCGCACCGACGCGATCGGTGCCGTCGACGCCGGACTCGGGGGCGGCATCTGGCTCGATCGCGACAACGGCGCCACCGACGAGCAACTCGCCGCCGCCGAGGCATCCGGCGTGCCCGTCATCCGCACGCTCGACGAGCTCACGCCGCTGCTGACGGATGCCGCGCTGCGGCGCCCCGCCTAGGCCGGCCGCTCCGAGGCTGACGGCTGCGGTGGTGCGGCGCCCCGCCTAGCCGGGCGGTCCACTGCTGACGGGTGCCATGGTGCGGCCCCGCCTAGCCGGTCCCTTACTGTCGTCTAGCCCACCGCCGGCTCCGCCCCGCCCCGCAATGCTTCCGCCGCGTCCGCCCCCTGCGGCTGCGCTCCGTCCCACCAGTCGAGCACCCGCGTGCCGATCAGCGTGAGCCACTTCGACGGCTGACCCTCGGCGGCCTCGTCCATCGGGAACCACACCCGCCCTGCGAGCGGACGACCCTGCAGCCACGTGCCGTCGGGCTGTCGGGCGGCGCGCACGAGCGCGACCGCGTCCGCCATCCGCGCATCCGGCGCGCGCCCCTCGTACTGCGCGGCGCCGCGGAAGTGGTCGAGCACCGCGAGCCCGCTGTAGCGGTGGCGGTTGGGGTAGACGAACTCGGCCACGAAGTCGCCCACCGGCTCCCCCGTCGTCGCCCGGTACAGCAGCCGCCGTTCGAGCAGGTACTCCTCCCCGCCGTGCCGGGCGTCGCGCACACTCGCGTCGCCGGTCATCCGCTCGTACGCGAGCAGGCCGATCAGGGCGTTGAGCGTCGAGTGGAACGAGGACCGCGTCGAGCGCCCTTCCTCCGCCTCGCAGTTCCAGCCCCCGTCGGCGAGCCGGTGGGACGGGAACCAGGCGGCGAGCGCGGAGACGTCGGCGCCGAGCCATGCGCCAGTCGCCAGGGTGAACGAGTTGATGCACACGTCGACCTCGCCGCCCCAGTACGGCAGGTCGTCGTACTCCCACCGGCTGTTCGCCGCGAGCTTCTGCACCGTCCCCTCGAGCATGCGCGGCTCGACGCCCCAGTCGCGCAGGTCCTTCAACGACCACGTCGTCGCGACCCAGGGCTGTCCCGGCTCGTCCTGCTCCGCGCTGCCGAAGAAGCCCGCCGGGAAGTACGCCCCGCCTGCCCACTGCCCGTCCGGGTCCTGCTTCGCCAACAGCGCGGCGCCGAACCCCTCCGTGTTCACCCGCGCCCGGCTCGCCTGCCAGACCTCCGGCGGCGCCCCCGCGAGGTCGCGCTCCACCTGCCAGCGCAGCGCGGGATCGGAGTTGAGCAGCCAGTCGAGCACGCGCCGGTCGAGAGCCATGACCGGACGCTACCGCCGGCCACCGGCATCCGGAACCCGGGGCGCTGCGCCATCTTCGGTAACCGGGAATAAAGCGTGGGCCCCCTGCGCTATCGTCGGCAGCAAGCAATACGTGCTCCGGGGTCGGTGAAAGTCCGAGCCGGCGGTTATAGTCCGCGACCCGCGCAAGCGGTTGACCTGGTGGAATTCCGGGACCGACGGTTAAAGTCCGGATGGGAGGAAGCACGGGCGCACGACTGTGCGCTCCACGCCGACCGCGTGCCCCGGGGCCCGTCTCGAAGAGACAGAGGACCGGATGATCAGCACCGCGGAGCGAGACGCCCTCGCCCACGCCCTGTCGCTGGCCGCGCACGGCCCGACCACGGGCGGCAACCCGCAGGTCGGCTGCGTCCTCCTCTCCCCCACCGGCGAGGTGCTCGCCGAGGGCTGGCACCGCGGCGCCGGCACGGCCCACGCCGAAGTCGACGCCCTGTCGAAGCTGCCCGAGGGCGGCGCCCGCGGCGCGACCGCCGTCGTGACCCTCGAGCCCTGCAACCACACCGGACGCACCGGCCCCTGCGCCGAAGCGCTGCTCGCCGCCGGCATCGCCCGCGTCGTCCACGCCGTCGCCGACCCGGGCGAGAACAGCAGCGGCGGGGCGCAGCGCCTGCGCGCCGCGGGCGTCGACGTCGAGCAGGCGGATGCCCCGGAGGCCGAGGCCTTCCTCGCCCCCTGGCTCACCGCCGAGCGCCGGCACCGCCCCTGGGTGACCCTGAAGTGGGCCTCGACCCTCGACGGCCGCACCGCCGCCGCCGACGGCACCAGCCAGTGGATCACCGGCACCGCCGCGCGGCAGCGGGTGCACGAACAGCGCGCCGACAACGACGCGATCCTCGTCGGCACCGGCACCGTGCTCGCCGACGACCCCAGCCTCACCGCCCGCGGTGACGCCGGCGAGCTGCTCGGCCGCCAGCCGCTTCCCGTCGTGATCGGCCGCCGCGAGGTGCCCGCCGACGCGAAGCTGCGGCGGCACCCCCGCCAGTTCCGGCAGTTCGACGGGGGCGACCTCGACGAGAGTCTCCGCGAGCTGTACGACCTCGGCGTCAAGCGCGTCTACGTCGAAGGCGGTCCGACCCTGGCATCCGCCCTCGTCGCCGCGTCACTCGTCGACGAGTACGCCGTCTATCTCGCGCCCGCCCTGCTCGGCGGGCCGCGCCTCGCCCTCGGCGACATCGGCGCGACCAGCATCGGCGATGCCCGCCGACTCCGACTCCACTCCCTCGAGCAGCTCGGCAGCGACCTGCTCATCACGGCACGGCCCCTCATCGCGGGCGCAGGAAGGTAGCCATGTTCACCGGAATCATCGAAGAGCTCGGCGAGATCGTCGCGTGGGAACCCGGGGCGGATGCCGCTCGGGTGACCGTGCGCGGTCCGCTCGCGGTCACGGGCGCCAAGCACGGCGACTCGATCGCCGTCGACGGCGTCTGCCTCACGGTCATCGACCAGGGCGACGACTGGTTCACCGCCGACGTCATGGCCGAGACCATCAGGATGTCGACGCTCGACGCCGTGACCCCCGGCCGCAAGGTCAACCTCGAGCGCGCCGCGCAGGTGGGCGACCGCCTCGGCGGGCACATCGTGCAGGGCCACGTGGACGGCACCGCCGAGGTGCTGTCGCTGCATGAGGGCGGCGCCTGGCGCGTCGTGCGGATGAGCCTCGACCCCGAGCACGCCCCGCTCGTCGCGAGCAAGGGCTCCATCGCGGTCGACGGCATCTCGCTCACCGTCAGCGCCGTCGGCGACGACTGGTTCGAGGTGTCACTGATCCCCGAGACCCTCGCCGCCACGACGCTCGGCGCCAAGGTGCCGGGCGACCGGGTCAACATCGAGACCGACATCCTCGCCCGACACGTCGAGCGGATGCTGCGCTTCTCCACCCGCGACCTCGCGGCCCCCGAGACCGAGCGCTACAGCGTCGGACAGGAGGCACTGTCATGAGCCTGAGCGACATCCCCACCGCCGTCGAGCACCTGCGCCAGGGCCGGCCGGTCATCGTCGTCGACGACGAGAGCCGCGAGAACGAGGGCGACGTCGTGCTCGCCGCCCAGCTCGCCTCTCCCGAGTGGATCGCGTGGACCATCCGCAACTCGTCCGGGTTCATCTGCGCCCCGATGACCAACGCGATCGCCGACCGGCTCGAGCTGCCGCTCATGGTGCTCGACAACGAGGACCCGCGCACCACGGCGTACACGGTGACGGTCGACGCGGCCGAGAACATCAGCACCGGCATCAGCGCCGCGGACCGCTCCCGCACGCTGCGGGTGCTCGGCGACCCGGCATCCGCCCCGGAGGGCCTCCGCCGGCCCGGGCACATCCTGCCGCTGCGCGCCGTCGACGGCGGAGTGCGCGAGCGGTCGGGCCACACCGAGGCATCCGTCGACCTCATGAAGCTCGCGGGGCTCAATCCTGTCGCTGTCATCAGCGAGGTCATGGACGAGCGCGGCGAGATGATGCGTCTGCCCGCGCTGCTGAAGTTCGGCGAGGCGGAGGGCGTGCCCGTCGTCACGATCGAGCAGCTCATCGCCTACCTGCAGGAGTGGCACTGCGACACCCCGGTGCCGGCGCCCGTCGAGGCCACCGAGTCGCCGCGCGTGCGCTTCGAGGTCTCGACCACCGTGCCGACGACGCACGGGTCGTACGAGATACGCGCCTACCGCGACCTCTCCACCGGCGCGGACCACGTCGCCATCGTGAAGGGGCGGCCGCAGGACGGCGCACTCGTGCGGCTGCACAGCGAGTGCCTGACCGGCGAGGCGTTCGGCTCGCTCAAGTGCGAATGCGGCCCGCAGCTCGACGCCGCCCTCGACGCGATCGAGCGCGAGGGCTCCGGCGTCGTCGTATACCTGCGCGGACACGAGGGACGCGCGATCGGCCTTGTGAACAAGCTGCGCGCCTACCGGCTGCAGGAGGACGGCCTCGACACCCTCGAGGCGAACCTCGCGCTCGGCCTGCCCGCCGACGCCCGCGACTACGGCGCGGCGAGCGCGATGCTCGCCGACCTCGGCCTGTCGCACGTGCGCCTGCTCAGCAACAACCCCGAGAAGCGCCGGCAGCTCGAGCAGAGCGGCATCACCGTCGACTCGCTCGTGCCGCTCGTCGTCGGCGTCAACGCCATCAACGAGGGCTACCTCGACACCAAGCGGGACCGCATGGGTCACCGCCTCCCCGACCACCAGACGCTCGACGCCGCGCGCGTCGACAAGGAAGGACGCATCGCATGAGCGGCGCCGGATCACCCGACCTCGAGATCGACGGCCGTGGCCTGAAGGTCACCATCGTCTACGGCAGCTGGCACGACCGGATCACCGACGGGCTGCTCGAGGGCGCCCGCCGCACGCTGCGCGAGGCCGGGGCCGAGTTCGACGAGGTGAAGGTGCCGGGCAGCTTCGAGTTGCCCGTCGTCGCCAAGCGGGTGCTCGAAGGCCCCGCGCACGCGGTGGTCGCGCTCGGCGTGATCATCCGCGGCGGCACCCCGCACTTCGAGTACGTGTCGGATGCCGCGACGAGCGGCCTCCTGCGGGCGTCGCTCGACACGGGCAAGCCCGTCGGGTTCGGCGTACTCACCCTCGACGACGAGCAGCAGGGCCTCGACCGGGCGGGACTGCCGGGATCCAAGGAGGACAAGGGTGCGGAGGCCGCGACCGCGGCGCTCGCGACCGCGCGGGTGCTCGCCGCGCTCTGACAGCCGTTCCCGGGGAATTAACAGGGGAAGCGCCGGGCGGCGTACGCTGTAACACGGTCGTCACAAACGACCTTCTCTCAGCGCCACCCGGCGCTTCCCCTTTCTTGCGATGGCGCACCGCTGTGAACCACGGCCGTGCGCTTTCGCCTTTCCGTCATCCCCCCGTCTCCGGAGCACCATGTCTGCGCCCGCCGCAACCCCCACCTCCGACGCCGTCGCCACGAATCCGCGGTCGCGCGTCATCATCGCGAGCCTCATCGGCACGTCGATCGAGTTCTACGACTTCTACGCCTACGCGACCGCCGCGGTCCTCGTCTTCCCCGTGCTGTTCTTCGCGAACCCCGACCCGACCGTCGCGCTGCTCGCGTCGTTCGCCGTGTTCGGCGTCGCGTTCATCGCGCGCCCCATCGGCGCCTTCCTCTTCGGCCACTTCGGTGACCGCATCGGCCGCAAGGGCACGCTCGTCGGCTCGCTGCTGACGATGGGTATCGCCACGATCGTGATCGGCCTCATCCCCGCCGCGACGACGCCGGGCTGGGCCATCGCCGCGCCGGCGATCCTCGTCGCCTGCCGCTTCGCCCAGGGCCTCGGTCTCGGCGGCGAGTGGAGCGGTGCTGCGCTGCTCGCGACCGAGAACGCTCCCGCCGGCAAGCGCGCGATCTACGGCACGTTCCCGCAGCTCGGTGCGCCGATCGGCTTCATCATCGCCAACGGCGTCTTCCTGATCCTGAACCTGTCGATGAGCCCCGAGGCGTTCCTCGCGTGGGGTTGGCGCATCCCGTTCCTCGCGAGCACGGTGCTCGTCATCATCGGTCTCTACGTGCGCTTCAAGCTCGTCGAGACGCCCGCGTTCCAGCGCGTCGTCGAGAAGAACGAGGTCGTCCGCGTGCCGCTCGGCCGCGTCTTCGCCACCAGCTGGAAGCCGCTCATCCTCGGCACGTTCATCATGCTGGCGACCTACACGCTGTTCTACCTGATGACGACCTTCACGCTGACCTACGGCACCACCCCGGCGAGCGTCGCGACGGCGCAGGCCGCCGCCGAGGCCGCGGGGCGCCCGTTCAACGCCGCGACCTTCGTCGCGGGTCTCGGATACAGCCGCAACGACTTCCTGCTGATGCTGATCTTCGGCGTGGTGTTCTTCGGCATCTTCACGCTCGTCGCGGGTCCGCTGGCCGAGCGCTTCGGCCGCCGCAAGATGCTCATCGCGGTCACCGCGGGCATCTTCGTGTTCGGCCTGCTGTTCGTGCCGCTGTTCTCGGCCGGGTTCGTCGGCGTGCTGGGCCTGCTCGTGATCGGGTTCACCCTCATGGGTCTCACCTTCGGGCCGATGGGCGCCGTGCTGCCCGAGCTGTTCCCCGCCAACGTGCGGTACACCGGCTCGGCGGTCAGCTACAACGTCGCGTCGATCCTCGGCGCGGCCGTCGCCCCGTTCATCGCGGTCGCCCTGTGGGGCGCCGCCGGGGGCAGCACCTTCCTCGTCGGGCTCTACCTGAGCTCGATGGCGCTGATCACCCTCGTCGCGCTGTTCCTCTCGAAGGAGACGAAGAACGTCGAGTACTGACGCTTCGTGACGCGAAGGGCCCCGTCCGGTTTGGGACGGGGCCCTTTTGTGTTTCCGGATGACGCGGGGCTGGGTGCTCGGCGGTCCGCCAGCCTCAGTTGATCGCCGATCTGCGTGAGTTGTGCACTTGTTGCTGAGCGGCGCAGTAATAGGCGCGCAGCTCGACAAGAACCGCGCACCACGACGACGGGGCGCGGGGCGGGGTCGGAGCGATCGTCGTTCGCGAGTGGAGCACGCGTCGCTGAGTGGCGCGGAAACGGCCGCGCCACTCGGTCAGAAGCACGCCACTCACTCGCGCAGGGTGCTCAACACGGTCGAAAGCGCGCCACTCGTCCTGAAGCGCACCCGTCAGTCATGGGCGCGCCACTCGTCCTTGATCGCGCCACTCGTCACGGGCGCGCCACTCGTGTTCGACCGCGCCATTCGTCAGGGCCGCGCCACGCGTCTTGGGGCGCGCCACTCGTCACGCGCGCCAGTCAGTCAGGGGCCCGCGAGCCAGTCAGGCGCGCGCCGGTCGTTCAGGCGCGCCAGCGAGTGAGGAGTCCGCGGCCCCCGCGGCATCCGTCGCCCTAGTCGAGGAACACGTGGCGCAGACGCCGGGTCGTGACGACGAGCCCGACGGCGATCATCACGACGTAGTAGAGCGCGTGCCCCAACAGCGCGGTGCTGAGGGCGCCGGTGGTGAGCCCGCGGACGAGTTCCACGCCGTGCCAGAGCGGCAGCGCCTGCACGATCCATTGGATCGGCTCCGGGTAGACCGTGATCGGGTAGAACGTCGCCGAGAACAGAAACATCGGCAGCATGAAGAAGTTGATCCAGTCCATCTGCTGGAACGTCTTCAGGTACGACGTGATCGCCATGCCCACCGCGGCGAAGCCGAACGCGATGAGCACGACGGCCGGCAGGGCGAGGATCGCACTCCAGGCGAGGTTGAGCCCGAGCGCCTGCATGACGGCCATGAAGCCCGCCGCGTAGAGGGCGCCGCGGGCGAGCGCGAGCGAGATCTCGCCGAGGGCCACGTCGAGCGGGCCGAGCGAGGTCGCGAGCATGCCCTCGTAGAGCTTCGCGTAGTTCATCTTGAAGAAGACGTTCCACGTGGAGTCGTAGACGGCGCCGTTCATGGCGCTCACCGCGAGCAGCGCGGGCGCGATGAACGCGGCGTACGGCACCTCCTGCCCGGTCGTCGTGGCGACGGTGCCGACGAGCGCGCCGAGGCCGATGCCCATCGAGAGCAGGTAGAACACCGGCTCGAAGAAGCCGCTGACGATCACCAGGTAGGTGTTCGTCTTGGTCGCGGTGTAGCCGCGCCACATGACGCTCTTCGCATTGCGGGCGTAGAGGTCGCCGAGCACCTTCGAGGATGCCGCGGCGGGCTGCGCTGCGACGCTCACTTGTCGAGCCTCCTCGTGATGATGCGCTGCGCGGCGACGAGGCCGAACACCGCGAGGGCGAGCGGGTAGACCACGTGGATGACTGTGAGCCAGATCGGCTCCTCGTAGCCGTAGGTGAGCAAGCGACCGAGTTCCGTGCCGTGCCAGAGGGGCGAGATCCAGCCGATCCACTGCAGGTACAGCGGCAGCTGCGTGAGCGGGAAGAACGTGCCGCTGAAGAGGAACAGCGGGGTCACGATGAAGCGCATGATGACCGCCATCTGTCCCTTGTCCTCCTCGACCGTGCACGTGTAGGCCATGATCGCCAGCCCGATGGCCGTGCCGGTGAGCGTCGCGGCGAGGATCGCGAGCCAGCCGATGGGCGAGGGCACCGCGCCGAACGCGAGCATGAAGAGGAAGTAGATGACGCAGGTGACGAGGATGCGCGCGAGCACCGATAGCGCGAGCCCGTTGGCGATCTGCGTGCCGGAGATGGGGGCTGCGTTCATGCCGAAGAAGATTGGGTTCCACTTGAAGCCCATGAGCACCGGGTAGGTGAACTCCTCGGTCGCGACGGTGACCGCCGCGGTCGCGAGCAGCGCCGGGGCGACGAACTGCAGGTAGGTCGCGTCGCCGACTCCGGTCGGCACGAGCGTTGCGAGCCCGACGCCGAGGGCGAAGAGGTAGACGACGGGGTTGCCGATGCTCGTGGCGAGGATCGTCTGCGCGTAGGCGCGCATCGATCGGAGCCGGTGCTCCGCGACGTACCAGGAGCCCCAGCGGCGGGCCTTGGCCGTCGCGACATCCGGAGTCGATCGCCCCTCGTGCACCGCGCTCATTCGATGAGGCTCCGCCCGGCGCGGTGGAGCTCGAAGCGACGGCCATTTCTGGCCGTCGCCGCGACCCCAGCGCCGACGGCCGTCCCGGTCGTCGGCAGTACCGGTAGATACGCGCTCATTCGATGAGGCTCCGCCCCGTGAGACGCAGGAACACGTCCTCGAGGCTCGAGCGTCGCACGAGGCTCGTGATCGGCTTGAGCCCGAGCTGATGGATGCGGCTGAGCTCCGCCTCACCGTCCTGGCTGTAGACGAGGATGCGGTCGGGCAGCACCTCGTGCCGGTCGCCGATGCCGCCGAGCTGGGACGCGACCTCCTCGTTGCGGCCGCCGCCGAAGCGCACCTCGAGCACCTCGCGACTGGAGAACCGGCGGATGAGGTCGGCGGGCGACCCCTCCGCCATGATGCTGCCCTTGTCGACGACGACGAGCCGGTCGCAGAGCTGCTCGGCCTCGTCCATGTAGTGGGTCGTGAGCACGAGGGTGGTGCCCTGCTCCTTGAGCCGGAACAAGCGGTCCCACAGGATGTGGCGGGCCTGCGGGTCGAGGCCCGTCGTCGGCTCGTCGAGCAGCAGGATCTTGGGGTCGTTGATCAGCGCGCGGGCGATCGTGAGCCGGCGCTTCATGCCGCCCGAGAGGTCCTCGACGCGGGCCTTCGCCCGGTCGGAGAGCTGCGCGAACCCGAGCAGCTCGTCGGCTCGCGGCGCGATCGTGCGCGTCGGCAGACCGAAGTAGCGGCCGTAGACGATGAGGTTGTCGCGCACCCGGAGGTCGACGTCGAGGTTGTCCTGCTGCGGCACGACGCCGAGCTGGCTCCGCACCTCGGGGCCGTACTTGTCCGGGTCGAGACCGAGGATCTCGAGCTCGCCGCCCGTGCGAGTGGAGACCGCACCGATCATCCGCATCGTCGTCGACTTGCCGGCGCCGTTCGGCCCTAGGAATCCGAAGGATTCGCCGGGCGCGATCTCGAAGTCGATCCCGCCGACCGCCGCGAAGTCCTTGTACTTCTTCACGAGATTCGAGGCTCTGATCACGGGTTGCGGCACGGTTCCCGAGCCTAGCGAAGGGGTGCGACAGCGACACCGCCTCCGCCGCCTCGTCAACCTGGGTTGACACTATCCGCCGGGCGAAGGAGACTGTCAACAAAGGTTGACGATCTTCCGGCGGCCTCGAGAGAGGAGGGGTACTGTGACCTTCGGCGCGATCACGGCCCTCGCAGAAGACGACGGCGACGGCCATCCATTCGCCCAACTCCAGCGCATCGCAGAGTTGCGGAGCGAACTGGATCGACTCGAGGCGGCCACCGTGCGGCGCGCCCGCAACGACGGCATGAGCTGGCAGCTCATCGCGACCGCCCTCGGTGTCAGCAAGCAGGCCGTCCACAAGAAGTACGGGAGACGATGATGACGGATGCCGCTCCGCGCCGGCGACTGGGACGCCGCGCCCCGAAGGAGGAGGGCCCCCGCGCTCGCTTCAGCGCACTCGTGCCGTACCTGCTCGAGCACCGCGGTGTGCTCGCGGTGGTCGTCGTGCTCTCGATCGTCGCGGCCGGCACGACGCTCGCGCAGCCGCTGCTCACGAGTCAGATCATCTCCTCCGTGCAGGCGGGCGAGCCGCTCGGGCCGATCGTGTGGGTGCTGATCGCGCTGCTCGTCGTCAGCGCACTGCTGAGCGCGCTGCAGCACTACCTGCTGCAGCGGACCGGCACCTCGGTCGTGCTCTCCGCGCGGCGGCAGCTCGTGCGTCGCATCCTGCGCCTGCCGATCAGCGAGTTCGACCGGCGCCGCACCGGCGACCTCGTCTCGCGCGTCGGCAGCGACACGACCCTGCTCTACGCCGCGATCACGCAGGGGCTCGTCGACCTCGTCGGCAGCGCCCTCGTCTTCGTCGGCGCGCTCATCGCGATGCTGGTGCTCAACGCGGTGCTGCTCGGCATCACCCTGCTCGTGATCGCGCTCGCGCTCGTGACGGTGGGCGGCCTCGGCACCCGCATCCGCAAGGCCAGCCAGCAGCAGCAGGAGCGCGTCGGCGACCTCGCCGCCGGTGTCGAGCGCGTCGTCGGGGCGATCCGCACGGTGCGCGCTGCGAACGCGACCGAGCGCGAGGGCGCCGTGATCGAGGCGCAGGCGGGCCGGGCCTGGGAGTCCGGAGTCGCGGTCGCCAAGGCATCCGCTCTCGTCGTGCCGATCGCGGGCGTCGCCCTGCAGGGCTCGCTGCTCGCCGTGCTGGGCGTCGGCGGGTACCTCGTCGCGAGCGGCGCGACGACGATCGCCGACCTCGTCGCGTTCATCCTCTTCCTCTTCCTGCTCGTGATGCCGCTCGGCACGGTGTTCGGCGCCGTCACGAGCGTCAGCCAGGCGCTCGGCGCGCTCGGCCGCATCCAGGAGATCCTCGAGCTGCCCACCGAGACGGCGGGCGACACCCGCACCTCCGGGGTGCCTGCCATCTCCTCCGACGAGGCCATCGCCTTCGAGGGCGTCTCCTTCTCCTACCCCGACGACGTGATCGCCGAGGGCGAGGAGGACGTGCACCGCGGCGTGCTGCGCGACGTCTCCTTCGGCGTCGGACGCGGCAAGCGCACCGCGCTCGTCGGCCCGAGCGGCGCGGGCAAGAGCACCATCCTCGCGCTCATCGAGCGCTTCTACGACCCGACCGACGGCGTCGTGCGCCTGGGCGGCGTCGACCTCCGCGGCCTCGACCGCGAGGAGCTGCGGGCGAACATCGGCTACGTGGAGCAGGATGCCCCGGTGCTCGCCGGCACCATCCGCGAGAACCTGTTGCTCGGCGCTCCGGATGCCTCGGAGGACGAGTGCCGCCGCGTGCTGGCATCCGTCAACCTCACCGACGTGCTCGAGCGGAACGAGCTCGGCCTCGACGCGCCGGTCGGCGAGGACGGCGTCATGCTCTCCGGCGGCGAGCGCCAGCGGCTCGCGATCGCGCGCACCCTGCTCGCCGCTCCCCCGATCCTGCTGCTCGACGAGTCGACGTCGAGCCTCGACGGACTCAACGAGCAGCGGCTGCGCGAGGCGATCGACGCCGTCGCGGAGAACCGCACGCTGCTCGTGATCGCGCACCGTCTGTCGACGGTCGTCGACTCCGACCAGATCGTCGTGCTCGAGAAGGGCCGGGTCGTCGGCACCGGCACTCACGAGGAGCTGCTCGAGTCGACGCCGCTGTACCGGGACCTCGCGCGGCATCAGTTGCTCGTCTAGGAACGCGACGAACCCCTCAGGCGGATGCCCGAGGGGTTCGCGCTTTCCGGCCTGTTACCCGCCAGGCCGGGGACCTCCTATCGGTGCTGACGACGCAGTCGGGCGAACCCGAGCGCGAGCACACCGAGAAGCAGGAGCGATCCGCCGATGGCGGCGTCACGCGTCGTGGCCGCGTCGTCCGCGCCGGTGTACGCGAGCACCTCGCGCTCGACGGACCGGTCGACGGCCTTCACCTGCGGGGCCGGGGCCGCCTGCGGCGTCACCGTCACCTGAGGCGCGGGCGGCGTGACGACGGTCTGGACGGTGCAGGGCTCGTCGGTGAAGGTGTGCGCCCAGCTCGTGACCGCCTCGTCACCGAAGACGTAGCCGTCGCGGGCGATGACGGTCACGACCGCCATGCCGTCCTCGAGGTCCGCCTGGTAGTAGAACTCGTCGGTGTCCTCGGGGAGGATCACCTCGTCATCCGCGGTGCCGCACTTGTCGAGGAAGACCGGTGCGAGTGGGTGCTGCGCGATCACGGTCGGCGGCACCTCGCACGCCTCGTTCGTGAATGTGAAGTCGTAGGTCAGCGTCGTCTTGCCACCCTCGAAGACGTACCCGTCCTTCGCCGTGACCGTCACGGAACCCTCGCCGTCCTTGATCACCGGGGTGCCATAGGTGTACTTGTCCGTGTCCGCCGGCACGACGATCTTGTCGTTCGCGGTACCGCACTCGTCGACCTTCGTGGGAACGGTCGGCTTGACCACGGTCGGCGGCACCTCGCACGGCACGTTCGTGAAGGTGAACTCGAAGGTCAGCGTCGTCTTGCCACCTTCGAAGACGTACCCGTCCTTCGCCGTGACCGTCACCGAACCCTTGCCATCCTTGATCACCGGGGCGCCATAGGTGTACTTGTCCGTGTCCGCCGGCACGACGATCTTGTCGTTCGCGGTACCGCACTCGTCGACCTTGGTCGGAACCGTGGGCGTCACCACCGTCGGCGGCACCTCGCACGGCACGTTCGTGAACGTGAAGTCGTAGTTCAGCTGAGTCTTGCCGCCCTCGAAGACGTACCCGTCCTTCGCCGTGACCGTCACGGAGCCCTTGCGATCGGCGTAGACCGGGGCGCTGTAGAAGTACTTGTCGGTGCTGTCCGGGACGTTGATCTTGTCGTTCGCCGTGCCGCATTCATCGACGGGGGTAGGCACCGTCGGAACGATGACAACTGGCTCAACCGGCTTCGGTGCGTATTCGAATGAGTAGTGCGAGATCGCCTTGCCAGAGGGGTGGGTGATCGTCAGCTGGTTGGCTGGAGCGTCGACTGTGACGTAGACCGGACCGTCACCTTGCTGAGCGGAGCCGGCCTTGACGCAGTAGCGCACGATGACCTGACCCTCGGGCGCCTTCAGTACGACCGACTGCGGGTCGCCGGTCGTGTCGATCTTTCCACTGTCGAGGCCACTACAGACCTGGTCACCAGGACCAGTGGCGGCGGCCGGCAGTGCGACGTTGAAGACCGCCGCCCCCGCGAGAAGCAGTGCGGCTGTGCCGCCTGCCAGGAATCTCTTCATGTGGTGCTTCCTTTCGGGTTGGAGGAACCCGAGCCGGAAGGAGCCACATCGGCATGGCTGTGAGGCGCAGCCGAGGGCTGCGCCTCACAGTCGTGTCCGCCTCTTCGGGGAGGCGTCGAGTTCGCTGGTTCGGGTCCGGCGAACTCGTTGGTGCGAGGTGGAACGGAAGTCGGTTCGGGTTCCGACTACTTCCACTTCATCCCCCTAATTAGGGGGTTGCAATAGGGGCACCCGGTGGTTGCGGGTTTTCGCCCCTAAGGCTTGCGGTGTCCCGCAAGTGGGGGCTTCTCGGCCGCGATCCGCGTCGCGCTCGTACCTGCCGGTACGAGCGAACCGTCCGTCAGGCCTCATTCACCCGGCGCTTCGGAACGATGCGCATGATCGCAGTTCCGGCAGCGATCAGGGCGAACGCTGCGAGTCCGAGCCAGATCGAATCGAACCCCGTCGCAGCGAGCACACCTGCTCCAGTAGACGGAATGACGTTGTTGTACATGTTTCACCTCCTCTACCAGTTGCGCTGACGCCCGGTTAGGGCATCGAAGTAGGCCTTGGCGTGTACGAACTGGAGGAAGAGATCGAGGAGCAGCTCGTACATCACGGCTGCGGCGAGCATGTGCCGCCAGCCCCGGTCTCTGACGGTGACGACGCGCTCGACGACGAAGATCAGGCTGACCGCCAGCCAGAAGGGCTGAAGGGTGAAGCTCCCAGTGAGGCCGGCCCATAAGAGCGTGCCGAGGTACACGAACGTGACCAGAACTCCGAGAAGCGTCAGCAGTTGACGACCCCAATAGGGCCACGTCACTCTTGTAAGCCCGTACTGGAAGCAGTTCTCGACTGCTCCACGCTTCCAGCGCAACCGTTGCTTCCAGAGATCGCTCCAGGTCTCCATGACCTCGGTCACCAGGGTGCATCCCGCTGGGCTCAGCACCTCGTATCCCAAGTGCCGGATCGCGAACGTCAACTCGTTGTCCTCCGTGAGCACCGAAGTGTCGTAGACGCCTGCGCGGCGATCCCCTGGCGGCAGCTTCCCCGCGACCCGGGCACTGCCGATCTCGCGAAGCGTCTTGACCCTGAAGGTTGCAGCCGTGCCAGTAACGACCAGACACTTGCCCCGCAGCCGTCGAACGTCGCGGCCGTATCGTGCGTACTCGTTGCGCTGAAGGTGCCCCAGGAAACCCGCGCCCTCGCCGCCTCGGAAAGTACCTCCGATCGCGCCGAAACGGCGGTCGTGCAGGTAGCCCTCCGCGCATTCGAGAAAGCCCTCGTCGAGCGCCGAGTCGGCGTCCTGCACGAGAACCACATCGTCGTCCGCCAGCGTGGGCAGGAGTGCCTCGAGAGCCTGATTCAAGGCGCCCGCCTTCTTGTGACGGTTGCCCTTCGTCTCGACGATCTCGGCGCCCTCTGCCAGCGAGATGGCGATGGTTCCGTCCGTGCAGTTGTCCGCGACCACCACGATCCGGTCCGGCGGCCGCGTCTGATTCCGCAGTCCGCGGATGGCGTCCGCAATACCGTCTTCCTCGTTGTGCGCCGGAAGCAGAGCGACGATGGTCGCAGCACGGTCACGGGTGCGAGCACTGCCGTCGGCGACCTCCGCCAGCCAGGCGGTGAGCTCGGCGTCGAAGTCGGCGGGGTCGCCGAACCAAGGGCCGGGGCGGTCGAAGCCGTTGACCACATCGCGGAGGACGGATCCCCGGATCGCCTCAGCGCCGCCGACGCCCGACCAGGTGCTGTGTTCGCTGCCGAGGAGCTCGCGCACGCATTCTTCGACCGAGTTCGCGGGCAGCGCGACGTCCTCGGGCACGGTCAACACGACATCCGCTACTGCCGCGTACTGCGCCCACGCCTGATTGAACGCGACGGAGGCGTCGTCGCCGGAGGCGAGAGCGACGTCCACCACATCCACGGGGTAGGAAGCGACGAGTGAAGCGGCGCCCGCTAATCCGGTGGGCACGACGACGACCTCGGGCACGAAGGTTTGGTCGATCATCGCCTCGATGGTTCCGGCGATGCCGGCAGCCTCGTCGTGCGCGGGGATCAGTGCGACGACTCTCGGTCGAGCGGGGAGGAGTTCGAGGTCGACGGCCTCGGTCTTGGTGCTCAGCATCGGGTCTGCTTCGGGTAAGCGTGTGGGCTACGGTCGCGTCCGGCGGAGGCGATCGCCCGTCGATCCGCCGGCGGTGCGTTCGGGCGCACCGCCGGCGGAAGAGCGTGAAGTTCGGCATTCGGGTTCCGCGCACTTCACGACTGGTCCTCAGGTCCCGCTCCGCGTGCTCCTCAGGCGGTTGGGGGGAGAACCGTCTGAGGAGCTCGGGCAGCGTGACCTGCGACCGGGCCGCCGTTCGGGTCGGCGACGGGCTCAAGCATGCCGGGCCGGGGAGCGCCGGAGAAGCGAAAACGGGCTTTCCTGCGGCCGCGCGCAAGCGGTTTGCGGAGGTGCGGATCCCCGCATCGCCGAGGTGCCCGGCGCGGAACAGCGGGGGTCCGTTCCGCGCCGGGACTGATGGCGCCCGAGCGCCGAGGGAGGGTCGGACCGGGGAGGTGGTTCTCCCCGGTCCGGCACGGGTGCCGTCCCGCAGCCCGTGGGACACGCGGTCCGCGGAGCTCCTCAGGCCCGGGGGGAAGCCTGAGGAGCCCGCGCACATCGCGCGTACCGGCGAGCAGTGCCGGCGGGCGGTGCCGTTCGGGTCGGCACCGCCCGCCCCGAGCGCCGACGCGGTTCGGGTCCGCGTCGGTTCTCGGTCGGACTGTTCTCAGTGGGTGGAGGCGGTTCGGGTCTCCGCTTCCTTGGGCGTCGTCTCGACGGGTGCCGAGGCGAAGTCGATGGTGAGCTTGTCGGCGACGCGCACCTTCGTGTAGTCGCCGGTGCCCTCCGCGGTCTCCATCGAGATCTCCATCTCGACGATGAGCTCGAGACTGTCGGATGCCGTGGGGCCGACGACGATCGTCGTGAAGTACGAGAACGGCGGGGTGATCTCGTAGTTCCCGATGTCCGACACCAGCTGGGCCTCGGTGGTCTTCGCCGAGAACGCGTTGATCGTGTAGCGCGCCTTCGGGCCGGCGTCGCCGATCGTCACGTTGAGGTACACCGGCACAGAGAGGTCGTTCGTCCACTCGGCGGGGTTCTGGTTCGTCCAGTAGTTGAGGTGGACGGTGCCGCTGCCCGCGGGGATCGTGTGGGCGACGGAGCCGCTCGCCAGGTCACCGGTCGGCGCCTGCAGCGCGACGAGCGCGTTCTCGGTGGCCTGCGCCGCCGGGGTCGGCTCGGGCGCCGTCTCCTCGGACGTCGCGTCGGTCGCGGACTCGGCGGTCTCCTCGGCCGTGGGCTCGGCCGAGGGCTTCTGCTCCTCGGCGACCGCGTCGAGCGCGGCCTGAGCCTGGGTGATGCCGAGCACGTCGGCCGCGGAGCATCCGGTCATCGTCAGCATCACCAGGGTGCCGGCGGCGGCCAGGGCGATGCGCTTCTTCTTGTTGAGCATGAGGTTCGGGTTCTCTCAGACCTTGAAGCCGCGGTGGCGGCGAACGAGCAGACGGAACATCGAGACGGTGAGTCCGACGGTGAAAACGCTGAGCAGGGGCCAGCCGAGGGCGAGGATGAGCGACCGCGTGAAGAGGTCCATCATGTTCCAGCTGATGATGGCGACCGCGGCGGTCACGACCGCCCCGATGATCGGCCAGGTGAGACCGTTCGAGCCGCTGCCCGACTCGGCGGATGCCTGGGCGCCCCAGTTGTCGTGCTCGACGCGCGCCAGCGACCGGTACCACGACGTCACGAAGTGAGTGATCCTGAGCCACATGTAGAGCTCCGCGGGGAAGAACAGCACCGCGTAGATCACGTCCCAGGCGGAACGGTTCTGCATCGACAGCATCGTGCGGATGTTCAGCAGCCACGCGATCACGGGCGGCACGAGCCACACCCAGTTGAAGACGAAGGCGTTGATCGACAGCGAACCGACGAGCAGCAGGGCGAACATCACGCGGGTCGAGATGTTGAAGAGCATCTGGAAGTTCTCACGCCAGCGCAGCCGCAGGTTGGGGTGGAACGGCTTCGCGCGCATGAGCTCGATCGCGCCGACGGTCCACTTGATCTGCTGGGCGTTGAGCGCGCGGACGGTGGTCATCGCGCCGACGTTCGCCCGGGCGTGGGCGCTGATCTTGGTGAGGAAGCCGACGGACTTGATCTGCAGCGACAACAGCGAGTCCTCGACCTCGGAGTCACGCACCCAGGGGTAGTCCTGGCGGTAGTGCTCCATCGTCGACTTCAGCGCCGTGGTGCGGAACAGCGAGCACTGGCCGCCGAGCACCGCCATGTCGCGGTTGCGGACCAGGTTGTCCATGTTGAAGCTCGCGAACTGGGCCTTCTGGCCGGCGACCAGGAAGTTGGCGCCCCAGCCCTTGATCTTCTGATCGTCGATCGAGTAGATCGCGGAGAGGCCACCGATGCGCGAGTCATCCGTCATCTCGTCCTCGAGCCACTGCACGCACTTGGGGTCGAGCGTCGTGTCGCCGTCGACTCCGAGGATGAAGTCGTACTCGCGGGAGAGCTCCCACCCGAAGTTGAGCGCGCCGACCTTGCGGTCCGCGTTCTTGCCGATGTCGTGCACGTGCACGTGAGTCACGTAGTCGGTGCCGCGGTAGTGCAGCTTGTGCTCGCCCTCGAACTGGCGGGCCTCGTAGACCGTGTTGTCGGTCGTGTTGTTGACGATGACGTGGATGACCTCCGGCGGCCGCGTCTGGGCGAGCAGACTGCGGAGGACTTCGGCGATCGTCTCCTCCTCGTTGTAGGCGGGGATGATGCAGGCGATCGTGGCGTGGCGGCGCTGGTAGGTCGTGACCTGCTCGATCTCCGCGAGCGAGTGGCTGCGGGGAACGAACACGTCGATCGGATCGATGACGGTGCTCATGGGTGGCTAGGTCTCCTTCGGATCGGGCGACTTCAACCTCCCGTGCCGGCCGGGGGACGGTCAACGGAATCCGCGCCTTCGTGCGGGTGCCTGCGGGCTTCTGGCGGATGCTGCGGGAGTCCGCAACCCCGCGAGCGATCGGCCGACGGGCGCGACCGCATGCCGGGACCACCGGCGAACGCGCGCGACACGGAGAAGCTGCCAGCAACCGCGACGAAGGAGGGCGGCAGACAGCGGGGCGAACGCCGCGCGAGGGCGACTCCGGGCGCGCAGCTACGCGGGGGTCCTCAGTGCGAGCGGCGCGCGTTGATGGCCGTGAAGCCGAGGAGGCCGAGTGCGAGCACCGAGCCGCCGACCACGGCGTCCCGCACGACGGCCTCGGCCTCAGCGGCGGAGGCGGCCTCGACGTGCTGCGTGATCACGACGGCGTGCGCAGGAGAGGCGAGCGCGAGAGGGGCGGCGATCGCGACCGACGCCGCACCGAACGCGAGGGCGCCATAGGCGAGGGCGGACCGTCTGCTCATCATTCCTCCGACGTTGGTGGTGTGCACCAAAGATGCAGTCGATGCAGCGGTCCCGGCAAGCTGGATCGCGGGTTCGTGCGGCATCCGTCGGGTTTTGCGGCGACCCGCACTCACTGCACCCCGCTCGTCGTCACGATCCTCGTCCAGGGCCCCTCGGGCACGTCACTCTCGTCGACGAACCGCCAGTGCACTCGGTCGTTCTGGCCGTTCAGGTCCTCGAAGCCGAGACAACCGTTGAGCGCGGGTGAGACGTCGAGCCCGGCGTTGTTGAAACGCGTGCTCGCAGGGCGCGCATCGTCGTCGCCGAACACGTACTGGGCGTCGTCGTACACGGCCGGACCCGCGTCCTGGATCTGCCCGAAGCAGACCGCGTCGCCCTTGCGCAGCTCGACCCACCGGTTCTTCATGAGGCTGAAGCCGCGGTCCGCGACGCGCGATGCGTAGGGCTCCTCCCCCGCCCACGGCACGACGTCCCCGCGCATGGCGAAAGCGGCATCGTTGTTGACGTCGTCGAAGGGGAGGTCGAGATAGAAGGGATTCTGCAGCGGCGTCATGCTCGTCGGGAACCACCCGTTCTCGGCCGAGCGGGCCTCGGTGCCGCAGACCCCGTCGACGACGATCCCGTCGCACCCGCCGTAGCTCTCCATCCACCGGGAGTCGTAGGCCGAGATCTCCTGGCTGCCGTCGGACGCCGCCGGATCGAGGATCTCCCCGACCCAGAACGTCGTGGACACGATGTCGGTGTGCCACGGGTAACGCCCCTCAGGCAGTTCCTCGGTCACGCGCTCGACCTCGGGCTCCTCCGCCGAGCATCCGGCGATCATCAGCGACGCGAAGACGATCGCGGTGGCTCGTCGACGCCCGGTCATGCCCCCGAGTCTGCTCCCTCTCCCCCTCCCGGCGCAGCAACCGAGATCGAGTGATCGTCGACGGTGAGCGTGCCCACCTGCGCCAGCGAGAGTCCGAAGCTGATGCCGGTGAAGCCGGGCGGGATCTCGGGCGTCGTCCACTCGGCGCGGCGCCAGTCCTCCGACGCCGGCAGGGGCGGGCCGTAGGCCCAGGGGAACCAGCGGCCGTCCTCATGCCTGAGATAGACCGAGAAGCCGGTCTCCGCCGTGGAGCGGTACCAGGCGCCGAGCTCGTAGCGGCGGCCGGGTTCGACGGCGGGGGCGCATGCGCCGACGTCGAGATCCGGGACGACGTTGGCGGCGCCGTCGGAGTACTCCTCGATCTCGACCGTGACACCTACGTCGCTCCGACGGCCCTCCGTGAAGGTGATGCGCCCGTCGTTGTCACCGTGCACGCCCTGGGTCCAGCATTCGACGTCGCCGTCGACGTCCTCCTGCTCGAAGCCAGGGTTGCGGACGCCGTTGGAAGCGGACGAGACGGGCTCGAGCGCGTACGACGCCTCGTCGACGAGTGGCTGCACGTCGCCGCCCACGACCTCGTCGACGGTCTGTACGACGGTGCCGTTGCTACCGGCTCTGGGCTGCAGCCAGTCGAGGAACGCGTCGAACAGCTCGACCGTGACCCCGATGTCGCTGCACCCCTGCTGCTCGCACAGCTCGTGGAAGGTGATCGGCACCCAGCCACCCACGGCCTCGGCGTCGGTGACGAGCTTCTGCAGGTCCTCGAGCGTCCACTGGTCGCTCACCTGCGCCGGCGCGCGGATGAGGAACGGGTCGGGAGGGGGCACGCTCTCGGCGGCGCCGCAGTCCGCGCACCCCTCCCGGCTCGCGAGGTCGCCGAGGTCCCGCGCGCTGTTGTAGCCGCATTCGCGCACCTGCTCGCGGATCTCCTCTGTCCAGCCGGCGAACGGGTACGCGAAGCTCGTGACCTCGTAGCCCCAGCGCGTGAGCGTGGCGCGTGACGAGCAGAGCTCGAGCTTCGCCGCCCGCGGCTCCATCTCCCTCAGGTCGGCGTGGGTCACCGTGTGCCCACCGACCTCGTGGCCGACGTCGTGGATGGCGTCGAGTTGCCCGCGGGTCAGGTAGCGATCGAGGCCGATCAGCCCGGATGAGATGTAGAACGTCGCAGGCATTCCGTGCTCGTTGAGAGCGTCGAGGGCGAGCATCTGCGACGCCCAGCCGTCGTCGAAGGTGAGACTCACGCGCGTACGGGGAGCGTCGGATGTCCCGCGGGGCGCCATGGCGGGCAGGGTGACCGTCTCGTCCGAGCCGTCGCTCACCACGGGAACCGGCGGCGCCGAGGGCACGGTGTCGGCAGGCTGCTGCTGCGTCGCCGTGAGGACGGCGCCGCCCGTGATCAGGAACACGACCGCCACGGAGGCGGCCGCGAGCCGGAATCTCATACCGGCACCGGCGACTCAGTCCGGGTCCGGAGGTCCTCGGCCACGGCGTCGATGATCGCGTCGATCGAGGTACGCGGGACGAATCCCACGAGGCTCCCCGAGCGGGTGTTGTCGGGCACCCGGCGCCGCATGTCCTCGTACCCCGGTCCGTATGCCTGCTCGTAGGGCACGAGCATGATCTCGCTCGTGCTGCCGAGGCGTGCGACGATCCGTTCCGCGAGCTCGAGGATCGACACCTCTTCGGCGCCGCCGAGATTGAACACCTGCCCGTACGCCTCCGGTCGCTCGGCGATCGCGACGAGCGCGGGCACGATGTCGCCGACGTACGAGAAGCACCGGGTCTGCAGGCCGTCCCCGAAGACCGTGATCGGGTCCCCTCGCAGGGCCTGACCGACGAGGTTCGGAACGACCATCCCGTACCTGCCGGTCTGGCGCGGTCCGACGGTGTTGAAGAGACGCACCATCCCGACGCGGAGCCCGTGCTCGAGGTGGTAGGCGTGCGCGAACGACTCGTCGATCCCCTTCGCCGCGGCGTAGGTCCATCTGGACTTGAGCGGTGACCCGAGGATCCGGTCGGAGTCCTCGTGCAGCGCGTCGGAGGTGTTCTTGCCGTAGATCTCGCTCGTCGAGGCGAGGAGCAGCGAGGCATCCGCCGCGAGGCACGCGTCGAGCACGTTCTCGGAGCCGTGGATGTTGGTGCGGAGGCTGTCGAGCGGTTGCTCGATGATCCGGCGCACCCCGACGGCGGCGGCCAGATGGAAGACGCGGTCGGCGCCGTCGATCTCGCCCAGCACGGCGGCGCGATCGAGAATGGATGCCTCGACGAACCCGAACCGAGGATGCGCGACGACGCCGGCGAGGTTCGCCATGGATCCCGTCGAGAGGTCGTCGATCACGACGACCTCGTCGCCACGGTGCAGCAGGTATTCGACGAGGTGGCTGCCGATGAAGCCGGCGCCGCCCGTGACGACGGAGCGGATGGGGAGTTCGGTCATGGGACTGCCGCCTCTCAAGGAACGATTCGCTGGCCGACGCCGACCTCGCGGTAGGTCGCGTCGAGCACGAGCTGGTCCGGTCGCACCCAGCTGAGGTCGGCGTCCGAGTGCCGGGTGTGCAGCAGCACGAGGTCGGGATCGAAGGCGACCGGATCGTCGACCCTCTCCACCACCGTGCCGTCGTGCAGTTCGAGAGCCGAGGCGTGCGGATCGAGGAACGCGACCACGGAGCCCTCGCTGTGCAGCCCGGCGAGGATCTCGAGCGCGGGCGATTCGCGCAGGTCGGCGACGTCGGGCTTATAGGTGACACCGACGACGAGCACGCGCGCGCCGGCCGGTGGCACTCCGATGCCGGCCAGGCTCTCCTTGGCGCGCGCGACGATGCGATGCGGGCGCGCCGCGATCTCCGTCATCGCCGACGTGATGACGGGAGCAGCGACTCGCTGCTCGCGGAGCTGCCAGAGCAGGTAGTGGGGATCGCAGGGGATGCAGTGGCCGCCGACCCCGGGGCCGGGCGAGAACTTCATGAAGCCGTAGGGCTTGGTCGCCGCCGCGTCGATCACCTCCGTGACGGGGATGTCGAGCGTGTTGCAGATGTCGGCGAACTCGTTCGCGAGAGCGATGTTGACCGCCCGGAAGGTGTTCTCGAGCAACTTGGTCATCTCCGCCGCTGCGAGCGAGTGCACCCGGTGCACGTTCTTCGTGCTCCTGCTCAGAAGATCGAAGGCGAGCTCCTCGCACTGGGGCGTGGCCGCTCCCATGACCCGTGGGACCTCGTCGTGATCGAAGCGGGCGTTGCCGGGGTCGATCCTCTCCGCACTGAAGGCGACGAAGACGTCGTGCCCGATCTCGTGCCCTCTGCTGCGCAGCGGTTCGACGATGAGATCCTCGGTGCTACCGACGTAGGTCGTCGAGGTCAGCATGATGAGCTGACCGCTGACCGCCACGTCGACCACCATCGCGCAGGCCGACTTCAGCATGGTCAGATCGGGCGTGAGGTGACTGTCGACCGGAGTCGGCACGCAGATGACGATGGCGGCCGCGCGCACGAGCTCGGCCGGCTCGTCGGTGAGCAGCCACCCCTCTTCGTCGCCGACGGTGGCGGCGAGGCGCCGGTGATCCACGTCGAGCAGGTCGACGTCACCGGACCTGATGGCGGAGATCCGGCGCTGCGAGATGTCGAGGGCGAGCACGCGGCTGCCGGTGGAGTGGAAGGCGAGCGCGGTCGGGAGTCCGACGTAGCCCAGCCCGACGATCGCGACGTCGTAATCGAACTGACGCCGGCTCGTGGGGATGTGGAGGGGTTGGGTGGCGAGCGTGGGTTGCGCGTCGCCAGGTCGCGTCGTGAGGGTCACGAAGAGACTCCTTCGAAGGTCGTGTTCGGGTCCGACGATCGGGCTCGGGTCTGTCGACACCAACCGTCCGGGGGCGGAGCGACCTGGTCAACGGGCAAAACCGCAACATGCGGGCGGGTTTGCGGGCTCGGATTTTCGTTGCGGTTAACCGCAACGAATCTTGCGGGCCGGACGCCGGACCCGTGGTTACGGTGGCCGGAGATCAACGAGGGAGACCAATGCTCACCGCGCTCGTGGTGCTGGTGCTCGTCATCGGCCTGAACACGCTCTTCTGGGGCGCCGTGGGAGTGGTGCGCCTGTTGGCGGACCGCCGACCGCCGAGGACCGGCGGCGTGCCGCTGCATGCCGTCGCCGTCGTGATCGCCGCGCACAACGAGGAGGCGGTCATCGCCTCGACGCTGAAGTCCGCGGCGCGGCTGCTGCCGGTCAACCAGATATTCGTGGCATCCGACGGCTCGACGGACAGAACCGCGGAGTTGGCCCGCGGCGCCGGGGTGAACGTGCTCGAACTGAACCCGAACCGCGGCAAGGCGGGGGCCCTGCTCGCGGCGCTCGAGCACTTCGACATCTACTCCCGCTTCGAGGTGGTCACCTTCCTCGACGCCGACACCCGTCTCGCCTCCGACTACTTCGAGACCGGTCTTCCCCTGTTCACCGACGACGTCGTCGCCGTGGCGGGGTGCGCCCGTTCGCAGCTGGACCCGGCGCCGCGCACGCTTCTGGGCCGGATCCTCGTCGCGTATCGCGAACGCGTCTACATCGTCATGCAGTACTTCCTGAAGTTCGGTCAAGCCGCTCGGGCTCTCGACGTGATCGCCATCGCGCCCGGCTTCGCCAGCATGTACCGCACGAGGGCGCTCAAGCACATCGACATCGCCGCCGAGAACCTCGCGATCGAGGACTACAACATGACGTTCGAGGTGCACGCGAAGCGTCTCGGTCGGATCGCGTTCCACCCGCGTGCGGCGATGGCGTACACCCAGGACCCCGACACCCTGCGCGACTACGCCAAGCAGGTGCTCCGGTGGAACCTGGGGTTCTGGCAGACCATCCGGCGGCACGGCTTCCGGCGTGGCCGGTTCTGGGTAGCACTCGCGGTGTTCACCTTCGAACTCGTGGTCTCGAGCGCCATCCTGCTCGCGCTGATCCCCGCCATCCTCATCACGGGCGTCGCGGCGGTCGTCGCCTCGACGCCGGGAGTCGGCACCGCCGACCTTCTCGTGACCGCGCTCCCTCCGCTCGCGCTTCTCGTCGGCCTCGTGCTGCCGGACTACGTGCTGACCGTCATCGCCGCCGTCGTGGCGAGACGACCGTCGTTCCTGCTGCTCGGGCTCGCCTTCCCCCTGACGCGGATGCTCGACGCGTTCCTCTGTCTGGGCGCGCTGGAAGAGGCCTTCACCCGCACGTCCTCCGGGCGCTGGACGAGCCCGACGCGTCGGCCCGCAGAGCTGACCCGGGCGACGTGACGGCGCGGTCAGGCGGAGCGGTGCAGCAGCGGCTTCACCCGGATGTCGAACAGGGTCGCCTGGATGAACGCGTCCACGGCCGTGCGGGGCAGGAACTCGTCGACATCCGGCCGGCGCTCGATGGACGTCACGACCGTGTCGGCCCCTTCGCCACCGAACACGATCGTGCTGCGGCTACCGGTGTAGGCGACGACCCGCTGCGCCAGGGCGATGACCGAGGTCTGCTCCTCGGTGATCAGGTACGGGGTTGCCGCGGCCTCCCCTCGCTCGGCGACGGCGACGATCACCGGCACGACGTCGTGCAGGCACGAGAAGCAGACCGGCTGCGTCGCGTGCCCGGGCAGCAGGATGTCCTCGTGGCGCAGGGCGCGCTGGACGAACAGCGGCAGGAGGGTTCCGAGGCATCCGACCCCGGTGCACGCCGAGAGCTCGGGCAGCGTCACGGTGGCGACCGCGAGCCCGTACTTCTCGTGATACCGGCGGACGCTCGACGCCGCGAAGCGCTGGAGCGCGGTGCCTGACCTGTAGCTTCTCGGGTCCTCGGGGATGTCGGCACCGGAGGGGGTCACGACGACGAGGGTGGCGCCGGCCTCGAGGCATCCGTCGAGCACATTGATCGTGCGGCGGACCACCCCGTCGAGCCGCTCGAGCGCTCCTTCGGCGCTCACCGGAAGACGGCGAGCCCCGGAGACGAGGAAGACGCGATCGATGCCCGCGAGTTCGGCGAGAGCCTCGGTGCGCTCACGCAGGGCGGTGCGCACGAAGGTGAAGCGGTGGTGCCGAACGACGGCGGCGCGCTGCTCCGCTTCGGGCGGCAGCGTCTCGCCCAGCAGGATGACGTCGTCGCCCTGCTCGAGGAGCCGCTGCGCGAGCTCGATGGCGAGTTCACCGAGGTCACCGGTGACGACGGAACGGACGGGGAAGGACATGGGGCCTCGCTAGGGAACGCCTGCTCGTCGGGACGAGGCAGACGGGTGATTCGGGTGTCACCACGTTCCCGCCAGGTCGGCCGCCCGGTCAACCGCCGCCGCACCTTCGTGCGGACCCTTTGCGGACCCCTCGTGCTTTGCGGGACCCCGCAGCCGGCTCAGGCGCTCTGCGAGGCGCTGAGCACGGCGACCAGGTGGGCCCGCGACTTCACGCCGAGCTTGCGGTAGACGCGGGTCAGCCGGAGCTCGACCGTGCGCAGGGAGATGAAGAGCGCGGCGGCGATCTCCCCGTTCCTGTGGCCCAGCCGTACCCGTTCGACGATCTCGCGCTCCTCGTCGGTCAGCGCCGCGAGAGTCGGAACGACCGCCTGCACCCGACGCACGGCCGTCGCCGGAACGGACGCCGCCGTCACGAGCGAGGCCCATCGAGGGGCGCCCGCTGCTTCGAAGGCGGCGCGGGCCGCCGCGTAGGTGCGCTCCGCCTCGGCGGCGACACCGAGCGACTGCAGGCGTCGGGCGTAGGCGAGGAGCGTGCGTGCGTACTCCAGGGGCGAGTCCTGCGGCTGGAACTCGCGCACCGCCGCGCGGAACGCCGACACGGCCTCGAGATCGCTGCTCACGATGGCGCGGGCTCGGGCGAGCGCGAGGGTCGCCCAGCGGGACGGATGCTGGGTGACACTCTGCTCGAACTTGGCCAGCAGCCCCCGAGCGTCGTTCATCCTGTCGAGCCCGGCGTACGTCTCCACGAGGTCGGCACGGTGCCGGAGCATGTTCGGGTCGGGGTAGTTCACGACGAGCGATTCGAGCCATTCGAGGGGCTCGAGCGCGTCGTCGAAGCGCGCCCCCAGCACCGCCAGCGTCGCTCGGAGCGACAAGGCCCGCGCGATGACCTCCGGGTTGTGCTCCGCGGTGGCGTGGCTGTGGCTCACGTCGAGCAGGTCGGCGACCAGCGCGCCGTCGGCGAGGGACGCGGCGGTGGCCCGCAGCAGGGCCCGGCGCGAGCCGTATCGCGCGGTGGCGCGGGTCGGCCAGTCGGCGTCCACCGCCAGCACCCGGTGCAGCTCGCCGGCGCGGATGTCGTTCTCGATGCCCACGAGGTTGACGAAGTCCGACCACAGGGGCGCGACCGAGCGGTTGCGGCCGAGCACGAGCGAGATCACGCGTCGCGCCTCCGTGTAGCGCTCCTGCAGCGAGAGGAACTGAGCCAGCACCAGCAGTTCGACGGTCGGCCGGCGCACCAGGTTCGTCGCGTCGACGGGATTCGTGAGCGAGGAGGTGCGCCCCTGCAGACGGTCGACGAGAGCCGTCGTGACGGTCCACAGCGAGGTCGGCTTGAGGCCGGCGTCCTCCATCAGCACGCTCGCGCGGGCGAGGTTGTACTCCGCGTCGTCGGTCCGCCAGCGCACCGCGTGCAGTGCGGCGGCGAAGGTGAGCAGCTTCGCCGAGGCGACCGGGTCGAGGTGCTGGTGCAGGTCGACTGCGGTAGAGATGTCGTCGTCGGGCGCCACTCCGGTGCGGACGAACTGGGCCGCCGCGCTCGTGAGCAGCAGCCCGATCGCTTCCGCGGGAGCGAGGTCGTCCATGCGGGCGAAATACAGGAGTCGCTGGCCGAGCGCGGCCTCCCCGGCCTTGAGCAGCTGCTGGGCGAGCCGGATGACGGCGGCGGCGTCGCTGCGGCCGCTCTCCATCGCGATCAGCGCGCGCTCCGCGTACTCCGCGGCGGGGCGCTCGAGCCCGGCGGTGAACAGCACCTCGGCCGCCCGAGCCAGTTCGGCGGCTCCCCCGTGCCCCGCGGCATCCGCGTGCCAGGCGGCCACGACGTCGTCACCGCCGACCCGCTCGAGCATCTCCTCGTGCATGCGTCGCCGATCGGCGTGCCGGATGCCCCAGTACAGGACGGAGCGGACGAGCGGATCCGCACACGAGACGAAGCGGTCCTGCCGCTCCAGCAGTCCCTGGTCGAAGAGCTCCTCGAGCGCATCGACATCGTCGTCGCTGCGCTCGAGGAGGTCGTCCCAGTCGGACACGGGCGACAGCGCGACGGCACGCAGCAGCTCGAGTTCGCTCTCGCTGCGGCCGGCGAGCCGGTGGGCGACGATCGCCTTCACGGCCGACCCCGGTCGCATCGGCAGCTCGAGCGGCGCGCGACCGGCGAGCTGTTCGCCGCTGATCTTGCGCAGGGCCGTGACCAGGGCGAGCGCGTTGCCGCCACCCTCCTGCGCGATCAGCTGCAGCGTGCCCTCGTCCGCACCCGGCCCCGATGCCGCCGCGAGCAGCTCCATCGACTCGAGCGGGGTCAGCGGCTCGAGTGTGAGGGAGGTCATGCCGGCCAGCACGCCCTCGGCAGCCGTTGCCGAGGCGATCAGGCGGATGCCGGTGCCGGCGACGCGGCCGGCGATGAAGCCGAGGATCTCGCGGCTGTCGGCGTCCATGCGGTCGACGTCGTCGATGAACACCACGGTGGGCAGGAGGTCGAGGGAGCGCAGGCGCGCGAGGAACTCGTTCGCGGCGCCGAAGAGCGCCGTGCGGTCGGGCGCGCCGATGGCGAGGTCGGCGGCGGCCTGGGTGATCTGCGGGTCGCCGACGGCGCTGAAGACCGCGGAGAAGCCGCTGAGCGGCACGGCCGCTTCGGCGGGATTGGCGCGCACGAGCACGGGCCGGATGGCGGAGCGGGTGTAGGCCGACATCAGGGCGTTCGACTTGCCTGCGCCGCGCTCACCCAGGATCAGCAGCGAGCTCTCGGAGCCGTGGGCCGCGACGGCGGTGATGGCGTCGATCGCGCTCCGGCGGTCGCCGGTGACGGTGGTGGAGCGGCTCTCGACCACGACCTGGGTCGGTGCGGTGGCCGGGCTCTGCTCGGCGAGGGAATGCAGGAAGGCAGGGAGAGGAATCTCGCCTGTTTGCGGGCGCGCTAGGGACACGGTCGGATCCGTTCCGTCCTGCGAGGCCGGGTCACCCCGCAGACGACACCATCGCCTTGATCCGGAGGAGGTCGAATGGCTTTCGGGTCGCCAGCTCGCACCCCCCGGAGCGATCTGTGTCGTCTGTCATTGTGGCGGAAATACGGCGGATTTCACAATGACGAAATCGCCCCCGTTCGAGGGTCAGGCGAAGGGATTCGGCGTCATCGTGTACTTGGTTTCGAGGTATTCGTTGATTCCCTCGAAACCGCCCTCGCGCCCGATACCCGACTGCTTGACCCCGCCGAACGGCGCCGACGCGTTCGAGACGACGCCGATGTTGAGTCCCATCATGCCGGTCTCGAGGCTCTCGATGAGCCGCTGACCGCGTGCGAAGTCCTCGGTGAAGACGTAGCTGACGAGGCCGTACTCGGTGTCGTTCGCCTGCCGCACGGCATCCGCCTCGTCGGTGAACGTCGTGATCGAGATGACCGGTCCGAAGATCTCCTGCCGCAGGATCTCGCTGCCGGGGCGGATGCCGCTGAGCACCGTCGGCTCGAAGAAGGTGCCGGGCCCCTCGACGCGGTCGCCACCGGTGTGCAGCGTCGCACCGCGGTCGAGCGCGTCGCGGATGAGCGAGCCCACCTTGTCGATCGCGGCCTCGTTGATGAGCGGCCCCACGGTGACGCCGTCCTCGGTGCCGCGGCCGATGCGCAGCGACTCCACCCGCTCGGTGATGCGACGGGCGAACTCCTCGGCGACGGACTCGTGCACGAGGAACCGGTTGCCCGCGGTGCAGGCCTGACCGATGTTGCGGAACTTGGCGAGCATCGCGCCGTCGACGGCCTTGTCGAGGTCGGCGTCCTCGAACACGAGGAACGGCGCGTTGCCGCCGAGCTCCATCGAGGTGCGGAGCACGTTGTCCGCCGCCTGCTTCAGCAGCTTGACGCCGACCGGCGTGGAGCCCGTGAAGCTCAGCTTGCGCAGCCGCGGGTCGGCGATGATCGGCTCGCTCACGGCGCCGGACGAGGTGGTCGTGACGACGTTGAGCACGCCGTCGGGAAGCCCGGCCTCCTGCAGCAGCTTCGCGATGTACATCGTCGTGAGCGGCGTGAGCTCGGCCGGCTTGATGACGACGGTGCAGCCCGCGGCGAGCGCGGGGGCGATCTTGCGGGTCGCCATGGCGAGCGGGAAGTTCCAGGGCGTGATGAGGTAGCACGGCCCCACGGGGCGCTGGCTGACGATCGTGCGGCCGGTGCCCTCCGGGTTGATGCCGTAGCGGCCGTGGATGCGGACGGCCTCCTCGCTGAACCAGCGGAGGAACTCGCCGCCGTAGGCGACCTCCCCGCGGGCCTCCGCGAGCGGCTTGCCCATCTCGAGCGTCATCAGCAGGGCGATGTCGTCGGCCCGCTCCTGCACCAGGTCGAACGCGCGGCGCAGGATCTCGCCTCGCTTGCGCGGCGGCGTCGCGGCCCACTCGGCCTGTGCCGCGACTGCGGCGTCGAGCGCGCGGATGCCGTCCTCGGGCGTGGCGTCGGCGACGGTCTTCAGTACGGCACCGGTCGACGGGTCGAGCACGCCGAACGTGGCATCCGTCGTCTCCCAGCGTCCGCCGATGAAGAGTCCCTCGGGGACATCCGCGAGCAGTTCGGTCTCGGTTCTCATCGGTCCGCCGCCTTCCGTGCCACGTCTGCGCTCGATGCGAGTTCTCCCCCGGCGGCGCCGACCTCGTCGAGAGCGCGCTCGCTCGACTCCGGCGCGACGCCGGCCACGAGGTCGGTCAGTACGCGCACGGTGCGGTCGGCGCCGAGCGCGTCGAGGGCGGATGCCCGCACGCAGTAGTCCGTGGCGATGCCGACCACGTCGACGTGCGTGACGCTCAGGTCGTCTAGCACCCGGGGAAGGGTCGCTCCCTCGTCGGTCGTGCCCTCGAAGATCGAGTAGGCGGGGCGCCCCTGCCCCTTCTTGATGTGAACGTCGATGAGCGAGGTGTCGAGGGCGGGGTGGTACTCCGCCCCTGAGGTGCCGGCGACGCAGTGCCGGGGCCAGGTGTCGACGTAGTCCGGCTCGCCGCTCGCGAAGTGGCCGCCGTTGTCGTTCTCGCCGTCGTGCCAGTCACGGCTGGCGATGACGACGTCGTAGACACCGGGGTTGTCGCGGAGGTAGCCGGTCACGTGCTCGGCGACGGCTGCTCCGCCGTCGACGCCGAGAGCGCCGCCCTCCGTGAAGTCGTTCTGCACGTCGATGATGAACAACGCCTTGGTCACGCGGTCAAGCCTAGGACGGGCGGCGGTCAGTTGGCCGCGAGGTTGGCGCCGCAGCGCCACACCCCCGTGGCGAGGTTGTCGAGCGCCTGGCGGGCCGAGTCCTGCACGCCGTCCCCGACGGCGTAGAAGGCGAAGGACAGCGTGCTGCCGTCCTCGGCGTGGACGATCCCGGCGAGCGTGTACGCGGTGTCGATCCAGCCGGTCTTCGCGTTGATCGCGCCGCGGGCCACCGCGTTGGGGCCGGTGAACCGCGAGGCGAGAGTGCCCGTCTGACCGGACACGGGCAGGGCGTCGTAGACGACCCCGAGCCCGTTCTCGCCGTTCAGCACCTTGACCATGAGCTGCGCGACGTACGACGGCGGCACGCGGTTGAACTCGCTGAGTCCCGAGCCGTCGCGGATGACCATGCCGTCGGTCGGGATGCCGTAGGTGTCCGCCAGCACGCGCGGGATCGTCTGCGTGAGCGAGGCGAAGCTGCCGTCGCCGCCGGCGTCGAGGGAGACGAGGCGGGCGAGCTGCTCGGCGAGGGTGTTGTCGCTCGTGAGCTCCATCTGCCCGATGAGGGTCGACACCGGCTGCGAGAACACCTCGCCGAGCACGGCGGCGTTCTCGGGGGCGGCGGCGCGGGTGATCGTCGCGTTCGGCACCCCGAGGGCGTCGGCGAAGGCCTGACCGGCGCGGCCGACCGGGTCGGTGCTGCGCGGGCTGGTGCCGACCGAGGGGTTCTGCCGGTCGCCGTCGACCTGCAGCGCCGTGACGAGGGAGCTGTAGCCGATGGTGCGCTGGTCGGCGTCCCAGCTCTCGTCGTAGTTGTCGTCGGGGTTCCACAGCGTCGCGTCGAGCACGAGCTCGGTGATCGGCTGCCCCGGGTTCGCGGCCTGATAGGCGGCGAGGGCCTGCGCGGCGAGGTCGGAGAGCTTCGGCGCTCCCTCGTAGAAGCTGTTCGACACTGCCGAGATCGTGGGGTCTCCCCCGCCGACGAGCACGATCTGGCCGGGGCGGTCGCCCTGCACGACGCGGGTCGGGATGCGGTAGTCGGGCCCGAGCGCGGCGAGGGCGGATGCCGCGGTGAGCACCTTCAGCACGCTTCCGGTGCGCTCGGGGTCGTCGCCCTTGCGGTCGAAGAGCACCTCACCGGTCTCGGTGTTGCGCACCTGGCCCTGGAAGTTCGCGAGCCGCGAGTCGGCGGCGAGCTCGGCGACGGAGCAGGTGCGGAGGGTCGCCGGTGCAGGGGCCGCGGTCGGCACGGCCCGCGGAGGTTCCACCGTGACGGTCGCCGTGGGGGTGGGGGCGGCTTCGGGGGTCCCGCTGCCGACGGACGCTCCGGCCGCGAGGGCGCCGGAGCCCAGCAGCGCGAAAGCGGCGACGGACGCGGCGGTGATCCACGCGACGCGGTGCTTGGCGAACGCGGCGCGCAGCCCCGTGGCATCCGCCCCCTCGCCGTCCGCTCGGGGCCCCTGCTGCGGCGTCGTCGGTCGGTCGTCCGGCTCGGTCACCGAGCCAGTGTAGGCACCCGGGAGCGGGTCCCGGGACGGCTAGCGCTCGCTCGGGTAGGTCAGGCCGATCTGCTCACGGATGGTGTCGAGGGTGCGCATGATGGCGACGGTCTCCGCGGGCGGGAGGATGTCGCCCTCGAGCCTGCCCTCGGCGACGAGCCGCTCCAGCTCGGCCGCCTGGTACTGCATGCCGCGGCCGTCGACAGCACCCGAAACGGTCTGCAACACGGTGCCGTCGGCGTCGTAGACGGTGAAGTCGACCGCGTTGTACCAGGTGGGCTCGATCTCGATCCGGCCCTTCGTACCCATGAGCACGGCACGGTTCGGACGCGCCATGTCGAGGGCTGTGTGCAGGAGCGCCTGCCGTCCGTCGGCCCAGCCGAGGAGGATCGAGGTCGACCGGTCGACGCCGGTGGGCGTCGGGGTGGAGATCGCGTGGATGACGTCGGGCACACCGAAGATGTCGTGCGCGAACGAGACGGGGTAGATGCCCAGGTCGAGCAGTGCGCCGCCACCGAGTTCCGGCGACTGCAGCCGGTGCGACGGATCGAGGGGCAGGCTCTGGTCGTGGTCGGCCTGGATCAGCCGCACCTCGCCGATCACGCCTTCCGCGAGCAGTTCCCGCAGCCGCACCATGTGCGGCAGGAAGCGCGTCCACATCGCCTCGAGTACGACGAGGTTCCGCTCGGCGGCGAGCGTGACGAGTTCTTCGGCCTCGCGGGCGTTGAGGGTGAAGGGCTTCTCGACGAGCACGTGCTTGCCGTGCTCGAGCGCGAGGCGCGCCCCGGAGACGTGGAACGGGTGCGGGGTGGCGACGTAGATCGCGTCGACCTCGGCGTCGGAGACGAGGTTGTCGTACGACCCGTGCACGTTCGGGATGCCGAACTCGTCGGCGAAGGCGCGGGCGGAGTCCTCCGAGCGCGAGCCGACCGCCGTCACCGTGTGCCCCGCGAGCAGCAGGTCCTTTGTGAAGGCGCGGGCGATGCCGCCCGGCCCGAGAATTCCCCAGCGCACGCGTCCGCTCATGCCCGTCCCTCCGTCAGTGGATGTCCGGTGCTGAGCCTAGGGGGAAAAGGACGAGGCCGTGGGATCGCTCCCACGGCCTCGTCCTACAGGTCGGCGTCGTCAGCCGAGCGCGGCCTTCGCCTCGTCGAGCGTGCGGAAGAGACCGAGCGACCGGCCGAGGCAGGTCGTCACCTCGAAGCCCTTGCCCCAGCGCTGCTCGATCATGCCGGCGACCACACCGTCGCGGCGGGCGATCCAGAGCCCTGCCTGCACTGCCTGGAATACGAGCTCATCGGACTTCGTGGTCCGCGGAGCCGGATCGGCGATTGTCGTCATGTCCAACCTCCCCAACTTCGACCGCCGCCCGGGTGGGGCGGAAAAATAGCGGTAAAGGGAGTGAACAACAAGACATCGGTGTCAGCAAAGTTTTTCAGTCATCTAGCAGTTAGACGAACCGAGGGGATTGCCAGGGCCGAAAGGGTGTGATCAGGCCGGATTTTATTGATCTTGTGGAGCCGCCTTGGGGAATCGAACCCCAGACCTTCTCATTACGAGTGAGATGCTCTGCCGACTGAGCTAAGGCGGCGTGACGTCCGCTGACGCGGCTGGCACGAGAGAACAGCGTAGCGGATGACGCGGGGCTCGTGTGCAACGCCCCTCCCCTCGATCAGCTGACGACGGTGCGGAGATCGGTGAACGCCTGGCGCACGAAGTCCTGCAGGTCGCCGCCCTCCTGCTCCACCCAGTTCGCCCAGGCATGACGTACCGCCGCGAACGCGACGAGGGTGACGAGGTGCGCCCGCGCCCGCAGCGCGGGGTCCGACGCCGGCGTGCCGGTCTGCACCTCGAGGCGCCGGAGGACGATCTCCATGAGGGCCTCCTCGAAGGCCCGCATGGTGGCGAGGCGGCGGTGCATCAGTTCACGGTGCTGCCGGAGCAGCTGCTTGCGCAGCTGCACGACGGCGCGTTCGGGCTCCGCGTCGTGCGAGGCCGTCGCGAGCAGATCGCCGAGGTCGTCGAGCAGCGCGTGCGGGTCGTCGCCCGTGTCCCGTCCACCGGCGATGAACTCCTCGACGAGCGCGTCGTCCGCCACGAGCGGCGGGTCGCCGAGGATCGCGTCCTCCTTCGAGGCGAAGTAGTTGAAGAAGGTCCGCGGCGAGACATCCGCCTGCCGGGAGATGTCGTCGACGGTGACGTTCTCGAAGCCGCGCTCGAGCGCGAGGGACAGCACGGCCATGCGGATGGCGCGTCGCGTCGCGAGGCGCTTGCGCTCACGCAGCCCGGGCTGCACTGCTTGATCGGTCACGGCCTCGATAGTTGCAGACCCTGAAGAGTTGCACAAGGGTGGCGAAACGTGCAGCGAGACCGAGGCGTCAGAAGTTGCACTCCGGATCCGACGCGGGAACGTCGCCGTCGAGCAGGTAGTCGTCCACCGCGCCCAGCACGCAGGCATCGCCGTTGTCGTAGGCGATGTGGTCGTCACCCTCGAACGAGACAAGCGCCGCACTGTCGAGCTGGTCGACCAGGGAGAGCGCCTCGGCGTACGGGGTGGCCGGGTCGCCCGTCGCGGCGAGCACCAGGATGGGCGCGGCGCCGTCGGCGCTCACGGCACCGAGTTGATCCTTCGACGGGAACGGGAAGAACTGGCAGAACGGGTCGTTCGTCTCCGTCGTCACCTCGAGGGTGGAGGTGGTCGTCGGCGCGGCCTCCTTGAGGTCCTCGTAGAACTGCTCGAGCACCGCCGGATCGGTCTCGATCGGGTAGTCGAGGCAGTTGATTACGGGGAAGGCTTCGGAGGAGTTGTCGGCGTACGTGCCGTCTGGATTGCGGCCGTTGTAGAAGTCGGCGAGCAGGAACCCGGTCTCGGCGTCGCCCTGCTCGAGCTCGCTGAACATCTGCGACAGGAAGGGCCAGGACGACTCGTCGTAGAGCCCGCTCGCGATCGCGGTGTCGAGGGTGAAGTCGTAGAACGTGCGGCCGTCGGACCCGGGGATCGGCGACGCGGCGAGGTCGACGTAGAGCTGCGAGATCGAGTCCAGCGCGTCGTCGAGGGAGCCGGAGAACGGGCAGTCCCGGGACGACAGACAGTCCTCGGCGTAGGCGCGAAGTGACCCCTCGAACCCCTGGTTCTGGAACACGATGCGGTCGAGCTGGGACGCGCTCGCGTCGACGACCCCGTCGAGCACGAGCCGGCCGACGTTCTCGGGGAACATCTCGGCGTACTGCGAGCCGATCAGGGTGCCGTACGAGAAGCCGAAATAGTTGAGGGCGGGGTCGCCGACGAGCGCGCGCATGAGGTCGAGGTCCCGCACGGTGCTCAGCGTGTCGACGTACTGCAGCACGGGCCCGGTGCGTTCGAGGCACTGCTGGCCGACCTGCGTGTAGTAGGCCTCGACCTCGGCGTCGTACTCCGGCGTGCCGGGCTCCGCGAGCGTCGCCTCCTCGTCGTAGAGGTAGACGTCGAGCTCCTCGTCCGTGAAGCAGTCGACGGGAGTCGAGCGCTGCACCCCCCGGGGATCCCAGCCGACGATGTCGTAGCCGTCGAGGATCTCGCCGCTGAAGGTGGTCTCGGCGCCGTTCTGCACGAAGTCGACACCGGATGCCCCGGGGCCGCCCGGGTTGGTGAACAGGCTGCCGCGCCCGCCGGGCCCGTCGTCGCCCTGGTAGCGCACCATAGCGAGCTCGATGTCGCCCATGGTCGGGTCGTCCCAGTTCATGGGCGCCGTGATCGTCGCGCAGTCGTAGCCGGTGACCTCGCAGTCGGGCTGCCAGTCGACCTGCTGCTCGTAGTACGGCAGCAGGGCCTCGGGCACGCCGGCGGTGACGTCCTCCGCCTGCGTCTCAGCCACGCGGGGCAGCGGGATGCAGCCGGTGAGAGCGAGCACGGCCGCCCCACCGAGAGCGAGGAGTGAGAGACGACGACGTGCAGCCACGTGTCGAGGGTAGCCCGCCGACCTCAGCGGCGGCCGCCCCCGTCCACCGGAGTGCGCCGGACGGCCGAGACGAGCATCGCCTCGAGCGCGAGGGCGGGTGCGACGTTCGCCTCGATGCGCTCGCGGGCGGTGGCGATCGCGTCCATCGTCGCGAGGGTCTTCTCGGGCGGAGCCGCCGCGGCGGCCGCCTCGAGCTCCTCGCGGAGGCTCGCGTTGATCGGTTCGCCGGGGGCGCCGAGCTGCATGAGGAGCACGTCGCGGTAGAGCGAGAG
This sequence comes from Desertivibrio insolitus, assembly GCF_017355965.1. Taxonomy (GTDB): domain Bacteria; phylum Actinomycetota; class Actinomycetes; order Actinomycetales; family Microbacteriaceae; genus JAFIQW01. Next base: position 242,532 of record NZ_JAFIQW010000002.1, on the reverse strand, counting down.
CAGGTCGACGAGGATGCGGTCGATCCCGTCCCGGAGGCTCCGCGTCGCGCGCCGCTTCTGGTCCTCCTCGAGCGCCTTCAGCTGCGAGCGGAGGGCGGGCGGCACCGTGCCGCCGGGTTCGACGCCGAGGGAGCGGAGCGCCTGCTCGCGCTCCTCCGCGTCGCGCTCCTCGGTGATGGCCTTCGCGTCGGCGCCCGCGATCTCGAGCAGGCGCGCGGCCGCGAGCACGGCGCCGGCGACCGACCGGATGCCGAGGGCGGCGCGCAGGGTCTCCTCGCGGCGGTCGCGCGCTTCGGCGTTCGTCGCGAGGCGGTGCGCCATGCCGATGTGGCTCTGCGCCTCGCGGGCGGCCCGCACGGCGAGCTCGTGGTCGATCCCGGTGCGGCGCTCGAGCAGGTCCGCGACGTCCTCGACGCTCGGCACGCGGAGGCGCACGGTGCGGACGCGCGACCGAATCGTCGGCAGGAGGTCCGCCTCGCTCGGAGCGCAGAGGATCCAGATCGTGCGGGGCGGCGGCTCCTCGAGCGCCTTCAGCAGCACGTTCGAGGTGCGCTCCGACATCCGGTCGGCGTCCTCGATGACCATGACCCGGAACCGGGCGACGGACGGGGAGTACGAGCTCGAGGAGACGAGGGAGCGCACCTCGTCGATGGAGATGATGACGCGCTCCGTGCTCAGCACCGCGAGATCCGGATGGGTGCGGGCGGCGACTTGCGCGGAGACCGCCTCCTCGCTCATGCCGCTGCCGCCGGCGAGCAGCGCCGTGGCGAACGCGTAGGCGAGGTTCGACCGCCCCGAGCCGGGAGGCCCGGTGATGAGCCAGGAGTGAGCGACGGGTCCTCCCCGGGCGGCGCTCTCGGCGGCCGCGCGCACGACCGCGATGGCCTCAGCCTGCCCGGTCAGGTCCTCCCACACGCTCACCCGGAGGAGTCTAGGCGCGACCGGTGACGGGGGCGCCGGTCCTGCGCCTCAGTCGGCGAGGAGCGCTGCGACCCGCTCGCGGATCTCCGCGGCGAGCTCGTCGACCGCGCGCGTGGCGTCGAGCACGAGGAACCGCTCGGGCTCCGCCGCGGCCAGGGCGAGGTAGCCGGCGCGCACGCGCTCGTGGAAGTCGGCCGCCTCTGACTCGAGCCGGTCGAAGCCGCCGCGGTGGGCGAGGCGGTGCGTCAGGGCATCCGCGGGCAGGTCCAGCAGCACGGTGAGATCGGGCAGCAGTCCCTCGGATGCCCACAGCGAGAGGTCACGCACCTGCTGACCGTCGAGCACGCGGCCGGCGCCCTGGTAGGCGACGGACGAGTCGAGGTAGCGGTCCTGCACGACGACGTCGCCCCGCTCGAGGGCGGGACGGACGCGGGTCGCGACGTTGTGGGCGCGGTCGGCCGCGTAGAGCAGCGCCTCGGCCCGCGGGGCCACGTGATCGCCGTGCAGCAGCAGCTCACGGATCGCCTGGCCGAGCTCGGTGCCGCCGGGCTCGCGGCCGAACACGACGGTGCGCCCCTGTTCGGTGAGCCAGTCGGCCAGGCGTGACGACTGCGTGGTCTTGCCCGCCCCGTCGCCGCCTTCGAAGGTGACGAAGAGTCCGCGCACGCTACTTCTTCTTCGCGGGGGCGCGCTTGGTCGTGCTGCGGGTGGTCTTCGCCTTCGGCTTGGCCGGTCCCTTCGCACGCTTGTCGGCGAGCAGCTGCACGGCGCGGTCGAAGTCGATCTCCTCGACGGTCTCGCCGCGCGGGATCGTCGCGTTGGTCGTGCCGTCGGTGACGTACGGCCCGAAACGGCCGTCCTTGACCTTGATCGGCTTGCCGCTGACGGGGTCGGCGTCGAACTCTTTGAGCGCGCTCGAGGCGCGGCGCGCGCCGTACTTCGGCTGGGCGAAGCGCTCGAGGGCGCCCGCGAGGTCGATGTCGAAGATCTCGTCCTCGCTGTCCAGCGAGCGGGTGTCCGTGCCCTTCTTCAGATAGGGCCCGTAACGGCCGTTCGCGGCCTGGATCTCCTCGCCCGACTCGGGGTCCGTGCCGACGACGCGGGGCAGGTCGAGCAGCTTGAGCGCGGTCGCGAGGTCGATCGAGGCGGTGTCCATCGTCTTGAACAGCGACGCGGTGCGCGGCTTGTCGGCGGTCTTCTTCGCCCGGGTCGTCTTCTTGGCGGCGACCGGCTGCGTCTCGGGGTCGGCGTCGTCGCTCGAGGACTCCGCTGCCGGGGCATCCGCCGGCTCCTCGATGTCGACCTCGGTGACGTACGGCCCGTAGCGGCCGTCGCGGGCGACGATCTGCTTGCCGTTCTCCGGGTTGACGCCGACGATGCGGTCGCCCTGGACGGGCGCCTCGATCAGCTCGCGCGCCTTGGCGGGGGTGAGCTCGTCGGGTGCGAGGTCCTCGGGGATGTTGACGCGGCGCGGGGTGTCGCCCTCGGCGCCCTGCATCGTCTCGAGGTACGGCCCGTACCGGCCGATGCGGAGGGTCACGTCGTCGGCGAGGCGGATCGAGTTGATGTCGCGCGCGTCGATCTCGCCGAGGTTGTCGATGACCTCGCGCAGCCCTCGGTGCTTGTCGCCGCCGAAGTAGAACTCGCGGAGCCAAGCGACGCGGTCCTGCTGGCCCTCGGCGATCCGGTCGAGGTCGCTCTCCATGTCTGCGGTGAAGTCGTACTGCACGAGCTCGGTGAAGAACTCCTCGAGCAGCCGCACGACGCTGAACGCGATCCAGTTCGGCACCAGTGCGGTGCCGCGCGGCGTGACGTAGCCACGGTCGACGATGGTCGAGATGATCGACGCGTAGGTCGAGGGGCGGCCGATGCCGAGCTCCTCGAGCGCCTTGACGAGGCTCGCCTCGGTGTAGCGCGGCGGCGGCGACGTCTCGTGCCCCTTCGGCTCGACCTCGGCGACCGTCACGGTCTGGCCCTCGCTGAGCGAGGGCAGCTTCGACTCGCTGGGCTCGTTGTTGCCGTGCCGCTCCTCGTCACGCCCCTCCTCGTACGCGGCGAGGAAGCCGCGGAAGGTGATGACGGTGCCGGAGGCGGTGAACTCGGCCCTGTTGTCGGTGGTGGTCGCCGTCAGCACGACGGAGGCGGTCGAGCCGCGGGCATCCGCCATCTGCGACGCCACGGTGCGCTTCCAGATGAGGTCGTAGAGACGCCACTCCGGTCCGCGGAGCTGACCCTCGAGCGAGCCGGGGGTGCGGAACGTCTCGCCGGAGGGGCGGATCGCCTCGTGCGCCTCCTGCGCGTTCTTGCTCTTGCCGGCGTAGACCCGCGGCTTCTCGGGCACGCTGTCGGCGCCGTAGAGCGAGGCGGCCTGCGAACGCGCGGCATTGATCGCCTGCTGCGAGAGGCTCGCCGAGTCGGTACGCATGTACGTGATGTAGCCGTTCTCGTACAGCGACTGCGCGAGGCTCATCGTCTGCCGGGCCGAGAAGCGCAGCTTGCGCGCGGCCTCCTGCTGCAGCGTCGAGGTGGTGAACGGCGCCGCGGGACGGCGCGTGTACGGCTTCGACTCGACGCTCGTGACGGCGACCGTGGTGCTCTCCGCCCGCAGAGCGTCGGCGAGGGTCGTCGCGGATGCCTCGTCGAGCACGACCGCGTCGCTCTTCAGCTTGCCGTGGTCGTCGAAGTCGCGGCCGGATGCCACGCGCCGGCCGTCGAGGCGTGCGAGCCGGGCGGTGAAGCCCTCGCCCGCGGTCGTCGCGAGCTGCGCGGTGATGTCCCAGTAGACCGCCGCGACGAAGGCGAGCCGCTCGCGCTCGCGGTCGACGACGAGGCGGGTGGCGGCGGACTGCACGCGACCGGCCGAGAGCCCGGGGCCGACCTTGCGCCAGAGCACCGGCGACACCTCGTAGCCGTAGAGGCGGTCGAGGATGCGACGGGTCTCCTGCGCGTCGACGAGGGCGTTGTCGATCTCGCGGGTCTGCTCGCTGGCACGCTGGATCGCGTCCTTGGTGATCTCGTGGAAGACCATGCGCCGCACGGGCACCTTGGGCTTGAGCTCCTGCAGCAGGTGCCACGCGATGGCCTCGCCCTCGCGGTCTTCATCTGTCGCGAGGTAGAGCTCGCCGGCATCCTTCAGCGCCCGCTTGAGCTCGGAGACGGTCTTCTTCTTCTCGTTGGAGACGACGTAGTACGGCTCGAAGCCGTTGTCGACGTCGACGGAGAACTTGCCGAGGGAGCCCTTCTTGAGCTCCGGCGGGAGGTTCTTGGGCTCGACGAGGTCGCGGATGTGACCGACCGAGGCCATCACCTCGTAGTCGTTGCCCAGGTACTGCCCGATCGTCTTCGCCTTGGCGGGCGACTCGACGATGACGAGCTTCTTCGTGCCTGGCACCGCTCTCCTTCCCTCGAAAAACATTGGACACCATACACAGTCGGCATCCACGGGCCGTCCTGCGCAACCGTCGGACCCCAGGGTTGCGGCCACTCCTTATATATGTGTGTCGTTCCGCTCACTCCTCGCTCGGTGGCCCCGCGGTCGCTGTGGCGGTCACCGGAAGCGCACCGACGACGGCGGCCGCTCGGACCGTCACGACCAGGCCCTCGACCAGACAGCCGTCGAGTTCGGCGCCGTTCGCGGCCGCCACTTCCGCGGCGGCGACGCACGGCACGCCGGGCAGCCGACCGCTCGCAGTGTCGGCGGCGGCGAGCGCGGCGGCATCCGCTGCTCCGGCGACCCTCTGTCGCACGACGAGAGCCCCGCCGACGGCGATGACGAGCACCGCGGCGAGCGCGATCGCCGCCGCGATCCCGACGACCGTGACGCTGCCCGCCCCGCGCGTGTCGCCCAGCCACGTCGCGACCGACCGGCCGGCGACCAGGGGGCGGGCAGCTCGCCACTTCGCGTTTCGGCCCCTGCTCGGTCTCATCGCCCGTCCGCCAGGGCACAGCCGGTGGCGCGCACCTCGATCGCGCCGAGCGGGCCGCCCACGCCGAGCCCTGGGGCGACGAGATCCGCACAGACGAGTTCGCCCGAGGAGCGGACGGAGTACGACGCGCCCCTCACCGAGGCGACCGCCGCCGAGCCGCTGTCCCCGCGGGCCTCGGCTCGGGCGGCGAGCGCCGCGGCATCCTGCAACCGCAGCTGCGTTCCGGCGACGGCGACGCCACCGAGGCAGCATGCCAGCACGAGCGCGACGGCCGGCAGCGCCGCCGCGAACTCGGCCGACACGCCGCCCCGGTCGGACGCGGCGGCTCGGTCAGCCGCCGTAGGAGAGCGCATCCCGCACGAGGCCGGTGAGGAGCTCCTGCACCTCGCCGCCCGACATGATGACGACGAGGAGCCCGGCGAACCCGACGGCCGCCGCAGTGGGGCCGAAGCAACATACTGGGACGATGACAACTCGGGTCGCGATCTACGGACGGCAGTCCGCGAAGGTTGCGGAGGGCATTGCTCAGCAGGCTGAAGCGTGTCGGAGGTATGTCGCGGAGCATGGCTGGCACCTCGTCGACGAGTATCTGGACAACGCGACTAGTGCGACGAAGCGCCGTGGGGAGCAGTCGCAGTGGGCGAGAATGCTGCGGGATGTGGACGCGGGACGAATCGACGCCGTGGTCGCGGTCGCGGTCGACCGACTCCTCCGCCGCGTCGTGGACGTCATCGAATTGACGTCCCGCGGGGTGCGCATAGTTATCACGCGTCAAGGTTTAGACACCAACGAAGCTATGGGGAAGGCCCTCCTCACTATCCTCGCTGCCATTGCTGAGGCCGAGATCGAGAACAAGGAGGAGCGCAACCTGCCCTACAGGGCCGCACGTCGCGAGGCGGGGCATCCGCCTGCAGGCAAAGTGCCCTACGGCTATCGCTGGGTACCACGAAGCGAGCGAGACGAGACGGGGACGCGCTACGCAGTGGTCCCCGAGGAGGCTGAGGTTGTCCGCTTCATTTTTCGAGAGTGGAACGCGGTCGACAAGCCGAGCCTGGGGGCTATCGCTCGCGAGCTGAATGCGCGAGGGATTCGTACCCGCGCAGGAGCCGATTGGGGCAAGAGCACCGTGCGGCGGCTGTTGCTATCGCCCTATCACGCGGGTCTCCTTCCTGAATCCCAGGGGCCGGGCAGCGGCACCTATCGCGCTGAAGCCGTCGATCTAAGTCGCTGCCAGAGGGGCTCTTGGGAGGCTGTTGTGAGCGAGGATGAGCTGCGCGCTGCCCGCGAAAAGCTGCTCGATCCGTCACGGCTCACTCATGCAGGCAACGCCCGAAAATGGCTTCTCTCGGGTTTAGCCACCTGCTCAGTTTGCGGAGTGCCAGTGCGCTCTGCTGTCACCAAGGATGGGCACCGGGCGTACCGATGCCGCGTGGGCCACTTTCAACGCATGGGGGGACTCATCGATGAGTACGTGGAGAGCGTCGTCAAATGGCGACTGACAATGCCCGAAGTTCGGGCGCAACTCGATCAGCCACGAGGGGACGTTGATGTTCCCGCCCTACGTCTCCACATGAGATCGATTCGGGGCAGACGCCTGGAGCTCCTCAAACTGCTCGATCACGGGTATACAGCCGATGACATCAGTCAAAAACGGGCGGAGTACGATGCCGAGCTGGCAGACGCGGAGCTGACATTGGCGAGAGTCCGAAGCTCTGATCCGTTGGCAGAGATCGTCAGCGCGGCCAACATCGAGGAGCACTGGGGCACGCTCTCCCTCGCGCGGAAGCGATCAATTCTGACCAGTCTGGGCACCGCGATCCAGATCGGTCCCAGCGGCAAGGGGAAGCGCTTTACGACGCAAAGCCTTCGTTACTCCACAGAGGGCTTCAATGTACTGGTGGGATTCCGCTTGAACGGCGACGTGCTGCAGGACGTTGAGGCCGCCCTAACCCTCGATCACGATCAACTCGAGCTCGCGAACCGCGCACTAGCTTGACGAGTTGCCGGCCTGCGGAGCCACTCGCCAGGGTGGCGTAGCAGCTGACGCGGACGTTACTGCTCTCCCGGCTCAGCGGAGCGTACCTCCGCGATGGAGGCGTTCTGCTCCATTCGCCATCCGCGGGCTTTCCGCTCGAAAGTCCCGGTCACGACCACTGGCTGAGACTCTTCATGCGCCGCAATAGCTACCCGATAGGCCTCGCCGCTGAGCGGAACCTTCACTCGCCGCTTCGCCTTGCCTACATAGCCTTCAACGACGACCTGGCCGTCTTCGGACCCTTCGGCACGCTCAAGGCGCACGACTTGGCCCAGAATCTGGTCGTGCTCAATCTCGGGTGCTTTCGAGAATCGCTCGATCACCACTCCCGCATCCACTGCATCTCCCCGGAGGAGTTCGATGCGCTGAGGAACGTCGGGTCTGACCGGCTCTGTCTTTGACCAGCGGAACGCCATATCGAGGGCGTGTAAGCCCTCGGACTGCGACATGGCCCGGACTGACTCCAGCATCTGGAGGGTTACGCCGGCAGACACTGCCTCCTCTAACGACACGTAGGACCCCGATGGTCCCAGCAGCTCCTTGGCCACCGACAGGCCGCTGGCCAAGGTGGACATGACCTGTCGCGGGAAGGGCACCAGTTCGTCGTCCTCCCCGTGCCGAACATCGTCGTCGCCGCTCCTCGTCGGTTGAGGGTGCTGTATCGCGTTCTGCCACTCGTTGCGGCGACGGGCTTCTTCTGCTGCGTCGGCAGCTAGGACGGTTATCACGAAACTGCCCCGCAGCGTGTGACCCATTCGGACGTCCTCGCGCATGAACTCGGTCACAATCGCGGGCTTTCGCCCGGCTGTCGACGCGCGGGGGTTCACAGTTGAAGCGGCAGCGCTAGACAGCATGGTCTGAACGCCATCAATAAGCCGCCTCGCTTCTAGAAACGGAATCGACCCGTCAACCGTCATTTGATCGGCACGCAAGAGGAAGATGTCCTTACGGGCAGCGACAATCTCTAGCGCTAGGGCCTCACCTTCCAGCCCCGTGATACCAGCTAGAATCTCGAGCGCTTCCCGATAACGTCTCCCAAAGTCCCGGAGCTTGACGTCGTACGGCAGGAGAATTTCCGCGCTCTCGTCTGCCGCTGACCATACGGCGAAAGTGCCCGCTCGGAGCTCTTGGCGCACCCATCCGGACAGCGATAGGAATTGTTCTACTGACCAGGGGGATAGGTCCTGTGTCTCGTCGAAGGACCGGGCGGCGGTTCCTGGCAGGAAGGCATTCACGGCTTACCTCCCTGACCGATCCTCTGCAGCATGTCGAGCAGCTGATCCACGTTGAACCTATTAGCCGCGGGCAGCAGAACAGTAGTGGACTGAGTTGTGATCTCCGGCTGATCATCCATCAGTACCCAGTACGCGGACCCCCGCATCAGCAGTTCGTCATTGGTAACAGTGAACCAGTCGTCAAACTCGTCCTCCACTACGAGGACGACGAGGATTTTCGCCGCAATGCCGCGTTCACGCAGGCCGTCGTACTGTTTGCGCGTGAGGGGAAAATGAACCCCGTCATCCTTCACGACATCTCGACTAGTGCATTTCAGCTGCACGTCAACCATGGTGCGCGAGTAGTGCAGATGTTTCGCTTTCTGGCGGATGGTGACGTCGACCTGTTCGTCGTCAACCTCCAAGCCCTGCACTTTGCACCGCGCTCGCGTTGCTAGGGCGTGCACGAATGCAACGCTGTATTGCTCCTTCGTGTGCCCGCTATGCAAATCACCGAACGGCGCGCCGTTGCTCGTGTAGCGGGGCCGATCCCACGTTGATATCGGTTGTGGCGCGCTCATCACACGTTCCTCATCTTGACCAGCGAGCCTCGACGCTAGCACCTTGCGTTCTTGAGCGAATCGAACCCCGCGGGTGAGCGCAAAAGCTTGAGTACGTCAAGCCGCACCTGTGCTTCTTCAGGCCCCAGCCGGCTCGTGCCCGAGCACCAACTTGAGTCAGCACAACGTGCACCAAGGCAAGAGGCGCTTCTGCGCTTCGGGGCCAGGGCGCTTCGCCTCGGACATCCGAACGTCGATTGACGCGCGGGAGAGCTAAGTCTGGAGGTGGGGACGTCTCCTGCCGATGGTAGGGAGTAAGCACATCGGTACACCGATTCAACCTGGGAGGTGACGTCGTGATCGTTGCTTCCATCGTCTCGGATGGCGCGCGAGCGGGGGGTGTCAGAAAAGCTAATCATCCCGCAGGGATGATGCCCATCGCAGAGGTCCTCGACGCGGCCCGTCGTGGCCGAGGTGCCAGGAAGTCGCTTCGGTTCCCGGCACTCCGACGGGCTTACGCGAGACGCAGGGTCAACGCGGATGGGGTCATCGTCGCCGCCGGACGGAGCTACTCAGGCGATGTCTATGTTTTCCTTCTCAAGCTCGGGCTCCGGGCACTGAACGACTTGGCTGCACTGGGTGGGCCGATGCCTTCCGAAGACGAGCTCGCCGACGCGTTCAGCGAGGTTGTAGAGCGGCGAGGGCACGTTTGGCATCCGTACGACGGCCCGTCCGTTAGAGGAGCGATGCGTTTGGACCGCGCGGAAGCGACGGCAGCAGCCGCAGCCCGCATGGCGCTCGAGCTCTGGGACCCGAGCTTCATCAAGGACGCAGCACAGGCCGGCGCGGAAGGCGGGAGGCGCAGTCGTCGCGGACCGAAGTTCACCCTTGACGATCTAGCGGGTCTGGACGGCTTGAGCAAAGCCCATCAGGCGCGAATCTTGGGATGCTCTGAGTCGACCGTCGCTCGCCTACGGAGGCAGCGGCGGGTGGCGGCGGAAGTCGCGACCCACCGGATGAGTGGCCCGGAGTGCTCGAAGCTCGAGCACCGCGGTACTCGCAACGCCCGTTCGAAAAAGGAGGAAGCAGCTTATGCGAGTGAGCATGCGAATGGCACTGGAATCTTTGAAGGAGCAGGTCGAGGCCGTACATCAGGCGGAAGCAGAGCTGCAGGCAGCGCGGCTGGAGCGCGACAACCTCATTCGCGACGCGCGCGACGCAGGGGTGAGCATGAAGGCTCTCTGCTCGACGACCAGATTGAGCCGGGAGCGCATCTACCGGATCGGCCTCATGTCCAAATCCTCGGAAGCGTGGTGACACCGCCAGGCATCCAGGCGGGAACGGGCATGGCTTGCGCACACGGATCAAGGGCTGCGAGTTCGCCGCGCGAAACGAAGCCGAAGAATTCCTCCGACCGTGCAACCGCGTCGGCGAGCCACGTCGGCTTCCACTCCAGCCATTCAGCACCGTTCCAACGAAGCAGAAGGTATAGGCGCGCGTTCTCGAGGAGAGCGTAGGTGGCGACGTGATGGTGACTGTCGCCCGAGAAAGCGGCGATGTATTGAATCCTCATTGGATACCCTGCTTCCATTTCAAGCATATCGGCTCCTGGGTCACCGGAAGCGCTAAGTACCAGCGACTCAACGGGAAGACTCGATAAGTGAGAGGGAGGGACTGTCTCAACTGACAAGTCAGTTGAGACAGGGTTGCGATGCGATAGTGGGCGCGGAATCTCGCGGCTGTTCGCGTCACAAGCGCAGTTTCTGAAACAATCGCCTCAGGTGGAGTCACAGTCGCACAAATTGGTACAATTATCGCGTGGCAACGAAATACGCAAACTCGCGCACATTTGGGTACCGCCGCGTGTCGTCAGTGCATCAGTCCTACGAGCGACAGACCGCTGCGCTCTACAATGCCGGCATCGACGAGGGCGACATCTTCGAGGACAAGCTCTCTGGATCAACGATGAATCGCCAGGGGCTAGATGCGTTGAGGCGCGTCGCCCGACCAGGGGACGAGATAGTCGTCTCCAGCCTCGACCGTCTCGGACGCACAGTCCTCGGCACTCTTCGAACCATTGAGGAGTTGGAGACTCAGGGCGTTTATGTGCGGTCTCTGAAGCCCGGAGAGTCGTTCGAAGGGCCAACAGGCGTGCTAATGAGGCAGATAATGCTTGCTATCGCCGAGTGGGAACGTGAGAACACCCGAGAACGCGCCGCCGATGCCCGTGCCGCGAGGACAGCTCTAGGCACTCATAAGGCGAGAGGGAAGAGTGTCCTCACGGCGGGGAAGATCGACCTGGTTCGGAAGCTTCGCGCGACCGGAATCGGTGCAACGCTCATCGCGAGCGAGGTCGGCATCAGCCGCGCCAGCGTCTATCGCGCGTTGCGCGCCTAAACAATCTCGAGGGGTGGCAGCCCCTTGATAATGTTCACCGTCTCGACGCTCACGGTTACGACTCGTGCGAGAAGGTCCAGAACGTAACGAGGATTACCTTGCTCTGCCGCCCAGTCATTCGGGTCGTTCATAATCCCCGAGGCTTTGTCGGGCTTTGCCTGGTATCGCTCTATCACCCAGTCAACCGCCGAGCGGGAGCCGAGCACGTACTCGTGCGCCGCGTCCGGAATGCCTGCGACGGTGATGTCGCTGTTGTAGATGATTGTCGACTTGTCGGTGGCGCGTCCGAGCTTGCCGTATCTCATTCTCGAGACGTGGTAGCTGGCCCCGACGGTCTGTTGCTCGCTTAGCGGGTAAGGCTCAACCTGCTCGTAGTCGAGGTGCAACTGCGACAACTTGCGTCCCGCATCGCTGAATGCACGGAATTCCCGCACCTTCGGGATGCGCGGCAGCATCTTCTGCAAGTCGCCCTCAAACTGCTCGCGATAGTCGCTGGAGTGAAGGAGCCCATAGAGGTAGAAGAAGATGTCGTCCTTCGTGACCTCTGCCCCAAAGGTCGCCTGGTAGTCGGCGAGAATCTCGTCTGTCACATTGTCGATGCGACGGTATGGCGCGACGTCGTCCTCGAGGCTTGCGAGAAGGTCGCCCTCAAACGTTTGCGCCTCGTAGCTGTATCGGGGGAAGAACTGTCCGCTCCCGGAACCCCAGAACGCAAGATCGGGAAGTTGCCCGACAGCGAGGACCGAGAAGCGATGCCCGGCTCCTGGCGCGGTGGTGTAGAAGCCCCAGTTCTCGACGTCCGGAGACGGGAAAAAGCGCGGCGTCTGAGACCTTTCGTGATTGAGGTAGGGGTCGAAGTACACGTGTTGCTTCGAGAACGGGCGATAGTTGGCAAGATACTCGCCGTGAGCTGCGACGAACGAGATAGCACGTTCCTTCACCAGATGCCCTCGCAGGCTTCGGGTCCAGCTGATCGCGGCTGAGTCTGTCGTGATGAAGTCCTCGACCGGGAGCGGGCGACCAGCACGGACCCAGCGATCAACCTCGCTCGAGTAGGTTTCGACGCTGCGATTCACGTTGCTAAGCAACCGCGTCTTCGAGTAGTTGTATACCCAGGCGTCGCGTCCCGATTCTAGGCCTCGAGAGTAGGTCTGAAGAGCTCGCGCTCGGTTGGCATCGCGACGCTCCTTCGAGGCCAACAGAGTGAACGAGTCAAAGGCACTGTTGCGCTGATTGACCCAGTCGCCCTGTTCGTTCGGCTCGATGCGTGTCCAATCGACCCTCGTGTAGCTACCCGCGTCGCGGATCGCGTCGAGCTTCTGCTGCCGCGTCAGGTAGTCCCCGATGTCGTTGTAAAACACTTTGCCGGGGCTCGTGTCGTTGGGGTTCTTGACGAGTAGATAGATCGCAGCGGTAGTGCGGGTTCCCTGACCGAAGACGTTGTCCTTCTCTTTACGCCGCTGCTCGCCCGCTGTGCGTGCGTTCCCTCGGAGGTTGAAGACGTAGATGCTGCTGAACTCAATGCCGAAGGTCTTGCGAACGCCATCAGCGGTGTTGCCGTCGATGAAGCCTCCGTTGGACACAAACGAGACGATGCCCCGGTCGCCGATTCGATCTGACGCCCAGCGGATTGCACGGATGTAGGAGTCGTAGAGGTTGTTCTTGTTCTGAGCGGTAGATCGGGCGGCGTAGGTCGCTGCGATCTTCGCGTCGAGAGTCGGGTACTTCAGGTTCTGATTGTTGTCGTTACCGGACTCTTGCCCCTTCGAGTACGGCGGGTTCCCGATGACGACTCTGATGTCCAGAGCTTTCTGGGCCTCGGCGCGCTCGTTGTTCTCAGGGAAGACGCCGTGATCGTCGAGTTCGTCATCAGTCTCGTTCATCTGGAAGGTGTCCGTCAGGACGATGCCTTCGAAGGGGACGTAGTCCCCGCCCGCGAGGTCGTGGTACGTCGCTTCGATGTTGATGGCGGCGACGTAGTAGGCGAGCAACACGAGCTCATTCGCGTGTAACTCGTACCGGTACTTGTAGTACAGGTCTTCCGGCCTGACGAGGCCGGATTGGAGAAGTCTGACGATGAACGTGCCCGTTCCGGTGAAGGGGTCGAGTACGTGTACCCCCTTGTCCGAGAGGCTCGCGCCGAACTCCGCCTTCAGCGCGTCATCTACTGAATGAATGATGAAGTCCACGATCTCGTTGGGCGTGTAAACGATGCCAAGGCGGTCGCTGGTGCCAGAGAAGGCGGTCTGGAAGAACTTCTCGTACAGCTCTTTCACGATGTGCTGCTTGGCGGCGGCATCAGTGATGCCGGCGGCGCGAGTACGGACGGAGTCGTAGAACTTGTCGAGCCGCTCGGTCTCCTTCTCCAGATGCTGCTGTTCGAGCGCATCGACCATCCGCTGCATCACCTGCGACACGGGGTTGTGATCGCTAAACGCGTAACCCTCGAACAACGCGTCGAACACGGGTTTTGTGATGAGGTGCTGAGAGAGCATCTCGACTGCGTCGCGCTCTGTGATGAAGGGGTTGAGGTTGTCTTGCAAGCCCTTCAGGAAGCGGGCGAACTCGTCGTGAAGGGCAGCGTCTGAGCCGTCAACGAGTGCTCGAATGCGGGTGATGTGATCGGAAGCGATGCCGGCGACGTCCTTCGCCCAGTTCTCCCAATAGCGTCGCTCGCCGACCTTCTCGACGATCTTGGCGAGGATTGCCTCCCGCCACTGGTCCAACTCCGGGAAGTCGAGAGTGACTGAGCCGTGATCGGCGCTGGAACCAGATTCGCGCTCAGAGCTTCCCTTCTTGCCTATGAGGCCCACCTGTAGGCGGTCAGTCCTCTTGGTCAAATCGATCTTGTTGACTTCGGCGTCGAAGCGTTCATCGTGCGCCCGGAGCGCTTGAAGCACCTGCCAGACAACGCGATATTTCTTGTTGTCCGACAGGGCAACGCTCGGGTCCACATCAGCAGGAACCCCGATAGGTAGAACCACGTAGCCGTAGTTCTTCCCCTCGAGCCTGCGCATCACTCGTCCTACAGATTGGACGACGTCGACGACCGAGTCTCGTGGATTGAGGAACATGACCGCGTCGAGAGCAGGCACGTCAACACCCTCAGAGAGGCAGCGCGCGTTGGTGAGTAGGCGAGCTTGCCCCTCCCCGGGGTCCTCCTTGAGCCAGTCCAGCTTCTGGTTGCGAAGCAACACGTTGTAGGTACCGTCGACGTGCTCGGCCTCAACGGAGACCAGGTTCTGTGAACCCTCCTCCTCGGCATCAATGAGCTCGATCTCGCGATTGACCACGTGCTCGAACAGCCGTGAAATCTTCTTCGATTCAGCAATGTTGCGGGCGAACGCGACTGCGCGCTTCATCGGCTCTGGGTCCAGAGCGAACTCGTCTTGGGTGAGCGCGCGCTTGGAGAGCCCATTCCAGCAACCCACGATCTTCGCTGCGTCGTCCAGCGTTAGCTCGTTGTTCTCGTCGGCTAGGAGCCTCTGGAAGCGCTTGGACACGTAGCTCTCGTCCACGGCGAGCACGAGCACTTTGTAGTCGGTGAGCCGCCCTATGGACACAGCCTCCCCAAACCCCAGCCGGTGAAATTCCTTTCCGAAGAGGGCCTCGTTGTCCATGTCCGCGAGTACCGCCCCAGCTTCCTCCGCCTTGGTGCGGGAAACGTCGGCGTAAATACGGGGAGTTGCCGTCATGTAGAGGCGCTTTTTGCCCTGCACGTAATTCTGGTCGTGCACACGAACGAAGGCAGACTCCTCCTCGCCGGCGAGCGTTACGCCGGTGCTGCGGTGAGCTTCGTCGCACACGATCAGGTCGAACTCGGGCAGCCCCTGCTTCTGAGCCTGGGCAACAACCTCAATGGATTGATAGGTCGAGAAGATGACGGTGACAGTGGCCGGGTCTTGCGGGGGAACGAAGAACTTGTCCACGAGCTTCTGCGTGCTTGTCGTGGCGGGGTAGGCAAGGTCAACTACGGGCGTGTCCTCGTCGCCCTTCCTCTTCCCGACCGAAACATCGGAGCAGACGGCGAAGGAACGAAGGGGGCGGCTCGCCTCGACCGTCCACTCCTTGAGCGTCTGCGAGAGGAGCGCGATGCTTGGCACGAGGAACAGGACGGTTCCACCCGCAGGGACCATCCGCTCGACGATATTGAGCGACGTGAAGGTCTTCCCTGTCCCGCACGCCATGATCAACTTGCCCCGGTCCTCAGACTCAAAGCCATCGAGCACCTTCTGGATTGCCGTCTCCTGATGAGGGAACGGCTGTTTAGGGGCCTTCCGGCTGAGCTCGCTCGGTGCGTTGAGGGTGAATCTCGACCAATCAATGGATGACTCGTCGAGGTCCTGTACACGGAGACGAGCCACCGGCGGATTCTGATTCTCGACGGCCTCCTCGGCGTTGCTGCCCCAGTTGTCACTGGTGGAGATGACCATCCGGGCCGCAAACTCGGGCTTTCCCTCCAAGGTCTTGCCCGAAGCGGCAAGGAACGAGTCCAGCATTGGCTTCGTCACGGTGGTGGAGGGATCAAAGAACTTGCACTGGATTGCGGTCAGCTCCCCTGTGCCGCGCGTTCTCGCCACGAGGTCGATGCCGGTGTCGCGCCTCCCGTTGCGCTCCGGGTAGTCAATCCACATCCAGACCTCGTCGTACAACTGGGCGTACTGCGGCTCCGTGGACAGGTACGACTGCATCAGTCGTTCGAAGCGGTCGCCCTTGTCTCGCTCGTCATACGCGGCTGAGCGCAGTTGGCGCAGGATTTCGTGAATTGTGACGGTCAAGCTAGTGCCCCCAAAGCGATTGCTGCTGCCACGGTATCCCTACGACGGGACCTCTCTTGCGGAGCGCCGCACCGCCGAGGGCTCGCCACCGTTCCTCTCTTCCGGATTCATCGCCGGTCAGGTCGGATGGTCGACCCCACTCCCAAGGCGAGGTGAGATCGACCCCCCTACGAGGGATTGACGCCGCCCGAAGAGGAGAGGAGAGGGAAGTACGTCCTTTCGGCCACACGGTAGCCATGATGACGACCGCGTACTCAGCGGTGGCGGCTCCCTCCTCCGCGACGAGCCTCCGGCGGACTCGGTCGATGGTGTTCATGGATCTCCTTCCCGGGCCTCCGCCCGTGCTCGTGCTCCGCGGGCAGCGGAACGGGGTCAGTCTTCGCGTCGGGTCGGTGCGACGAACCGTGCCGGTCGCAGCTCGTGGAGACGACTCATCCGAGCTGGACTGTTGAGGAGACGACGGAGTACAGCAGCGGCAGCACCGCGACCGCGACGAACGCCGGCAGCACGCAGACGCCGAGCGGCAGCATGAGACGCACGCCGAGTGCTGCCGCGCGCTCGGCGGCGCCCGCGGCCGTCTCCCGGCGCTCCTGCTCGGCCTCGCTCCGCAGCAGCGCCGCGGCGGGCACGCCCGCGCGCCGGGACAGCCGGAGCACCGACTCGAGGGCCGCCGGAGGCACGGGATTGAGACCGAGTTGCGCGAGCGTCTCGTCGACGACCGCGACGGCGCGGTCGAGCGCCCCTCCCCCGCCGAGCGCGACCGCCACGAGGTCGAGCCCCAACCCCGGTGAGGTCGAGCCGCGTTCCGCCGCGCCGACGAGGGCGCGGTTCCACCGCAGTGCGACGAGCATCAGCACGGCGCCGACCACGAGGCACCCGAGGCCGACCGGGGTGGTGAACAG
Organism: Desertivibrio insolitus; assembly: GCF_017355965.1. GTDB lineage: Bacteria > Actinomycetota > Actinomycetes > Actinomycetales > Microbacteriaceae > JAFIQW01. The sequence continues at coordinate 225,799 of NZ_JAFIQW010000002.1, read as the reverse complement.
CACGGCGAGCGTGTCGAAGCCGAGCAGTGCGCCGAACAGCACCCCGACGGGCGGCAGTGCGAGCACGAGCCGCACGGTCGCCTTGGGCCCGGCGAGGGCCACGCGGATGTCGCGGCGCGCCTGCGCGAGCGCGCGCAGCGACCCGGCGAAGTCCGTCAGCGTCGCGGCGAGCGGCGCGCCCGCGATCGACGCCACGCGCCAGGCCGCGGCGAGCGCCAGCCACGGCTCGCGCGCCGTCGGCGGAGACGGCCCCGCGGCCTCGGCGATCGCCGCGGGGAACGACTCCCCCGCCGCGACGCGCTCGGTGACGACGACCGCGGCGTCGTCGCCGCCCTCGGCGAGATAGCGCCAGGCCCTGTCCGGCGGCACGCCCGCGGCGAGCAGCACGGCCAGGCGGTGCACGGTCGCGGCGACGCCCGCGAGGCGCGCCGCCTCGTCAGCCCGCATGAGGCGAGCCCCGCCGGGCCGCCGCCTCCCGTCGGGTGAGCGGCTGCGGCTCCGGCGGCGGCGCCTCCGGCGGCGGACCGGGCTCCGCCGGTTCGAGTGGTTCCACCACCAGGCGGTCGCCCTCGAGAGCGAGCCGCCCGACCGCGGCGAGGGTGCGGCGCCCCTCGCGCCGTTCGAGATGCAGCACGAGGTGGAGCGCGCTCACCGCTTGGCGCGCGACGGCCTCGGCGCTCATGCCGGCGAGGGCGCCGAGCGCCTCCAGCCGGGCGGGCACGTCGTTGAGGGAATTCGCGTGCAGAGTACCGGCCCCGCCCTCGTGGCCGGTGTTGAGCGCCGCGAGCAGTTCACGCACCTCGGCGCCGCGCACCTCGCCGAGCACGAGCCGGTCGGGTCGCATCCGCAGTGCTTCGCGCACGAGCCGGACGAGCCCGATCTCGCCCGCGCCCTCGAGGTTCGCCTGCCGGGTCTCGAGCGACAGGTAGTGCGGGTGTGCGACGCGGAGCTCCGCGACGTCCTCGATCGCGACGATGCGCTCCCCCGGGGCCGCGAGTCCGAGCAGCGCCGCGAGCAGCGTCGTCTTGCCGCACCCGCCGCCTCCGGTGATGAGCACGTTGCGCCGGGCCTCGATCGCACCGCGCAGCAGTGCGCCCTGGTCGGGCGTCACCGTGCCCGACTCCGTGAGGTCGTCGAGGCTCGGCTGCTGCGGCCGGGGCGCGCGGATGGAGACGAGCGTGCCGCGGGGCGCGATCGGCGGCAGCACGGCGTGGACCCGGATGCCGTCGGCGAGATGCACGTCGACGGCGGGCGTCGCCTCGTCGATGTGCCGCCCGCCCAGGGCGATGAGCCGCACCGCGAGGTCGCGCAGCTGCGGCTCGGCCGGCGCGGCGCCCTCGAGCACCGCCCCGCTCCCCCGGTCCACCCAGCAGCCCCCGGCACCGCCGTTGAGGAAGACGTCGGTGACATCCGGATCCTCGAGCAGGCGGCCGACCCGTTCGAGCGTGCCGGTCAGGAGCGGAGGCGGGATGACCCGGCGCGGCGGGCCCGCGTCATCCGGCTGCCCCGGCCGGCGGGCGACGAACGCGGGAACAGGCGCGGTGCTCACGCCGGAACGCTAAGCAGCGACCGCGAACAGCGGACCGAAGAGGCGGACGACTGCGGAGAGGACTCGACGCGGAACGGCTGTGGAGGAGACGCCGGTTAAACAGAAGGGGCGGCACCTATTGGGGGGAACAGGTGCCGCCACGACGGAGACGACTGGGGGGTATCGCCGGACCGCCGCGTCGAGCCTAGAGCGCGACCGGCATCACGGTAGTGCAGTCTCCGGCGCGTCGCAGCGGATTGACGCATCCGGTGCAGATTTCACACCGGAACCCGAAGTAGTGGAGGGATTTCCACCAACTGCGACGGCTCGCGACGCGGCCGGTTCCCAGGCCGCGTCCGCTGGTTAGGATCGGAATCATCAATGACGATGGCGCGCGAGCGCTCCCGCTCCGAGGGGAATCTGGATGACGACGTCCGAACAGTCCATCGACAGCCTTCTGCGTGAGAACCGGCGGTTCGCCCCGTCGCCCGAATTCGCGGCGTCCGCCGTCGCGACCCCGGACCTCTACGAGGCGGCGAAGACGGACCGGCTGGGGTTCTGGGCCGAGCAGTCGCGCAATCTGCTGCACTGGCACCAGCCGTTCGAGCAGGTGCTCGACTGGTCGAACCCGCCGTTCGCGAAGTGGTTCGCCGACGGCAAGCTCAACGTCGCCTACAACTGCCTCGACCGGCACGTCGAGGCTGGCAACGGCGAGCGCGTCGCGTTCCACTGGGAGGGCGAGCCGGGCGACACCCGCACGATCACCTACGCCGAGCTCACCGCCGACGTGAAGCGCGCCGCGAACCTGCTGCTCGGCCTTGGCATCCGTGCCGGCGACCGCGTCGCCATCTACATGCCGATGATCCCCGAGACGGTCGTCGCGATGCTCGCCGTCGCCCGCATCGGGGCCGTGCACTCGGTCGTGTTCGGCGGCTTCAGCGCCGAGAGCCTGCGCGCGCGGATCGACGACGCGGCCGCGAAGCTCGTGATCACCGCCGACGGCGGATACCGCCGCGGCTCGGTGGCCCCGCTCAAGCCCGCCGTCGACGCCGCGCTCAAGGACGGCAAGAGCACCGTCCAGCACGTGCTCGTGGTGCGCCGCGGCGAGAACGACGTCGAGTGGACCGAGGGTCGCGACCTCTGGTGGCACGAGGAGCTCGGCAAGGTCGACGCCGAGCACGAGGCCGAGGCGTTCGAGGCCGAGCACCCGCTCTACATCCTGTACACCTCCGGCACGACAGGGAAGCCGAAGGGCATCCTGCACACCAGCGGCGGCTACCTCACGCAGGTCGCCTACACGCACCGCAACGTCTTCGACCTCAAACCCGAGGCGGATGTCTACTGGTGCTCCGCCGACGTCGGCTGGGTGACCGGCCACAGCTACGTCGTCTACGGGCCGCTCGCCAACGGCGCGACCTCGGTGATCTACGAGGGCACGCCCGACCACCCCGAGCCCGGCCGCTGGTGGGACCTCATCGAGAAGTACCGCGTCTCCATCTTCTACACGGCACCGACGGCGATCCGCTCGTTCATGAAGGCCGGCCGCGAGATCCCGCTCGCCCGCGACCTCTCGTCGCTGCGCCTGCTCGGCAGCGTCGGCGAGCCGATCAACCCCGAGGCGTGGGTCTGGTACCGCGAGATCATCGGCGGCGGGCAGACCCCCGTCGTCGACACCTGGTGGCAGACCGAGACGGGCGCGATCATGATCTCCGCGCTCCCCGGGGTCACCGAGACCAAGCCAGGCGCCGCTCAGGTGCCGCTGCCCGGAATCTCGATCGGCATCGTCACCGACTCTGGCGAGCCCGTGCCCGCGGGCAGCGGCGGGCTCCTCGTCGTGACCGAGCCGTGGCCGTCGATGCTCCGCGGCATCTGGGGCGACCCGGAGCGGTTCAAGGAGACGTACTGGTCGAAGTTCGCCGACCGCGGCTACTACTTCGCCGGCGACGGCGCCCACCTCGACGAGGACGGCGACATCTGGCTGCTCGGCCGCGTCGACGACGTGATGAACGTCTCCGGCCACCGCCTCTCGACGACCGAGATCGAGTCGTCGCTCGTGTCGCACCCGATCGTCGCCGAGGCGGCGGTCGTCGGCGCGAGCGACGAGACGACCGGGCAGTGCGTCGTCGCCTTCGTGATCCTCCGGGCCAAGAAGGCGAAGTCGGTCACGCCGGAGGAGGCGAGCGAGAAGCTGCGGGCGCACGTCGCCGAGCAGATCGGCCCCATCGCGAAGCCGAAGAAGGTCTTCGTCGTGCCGGAGCTGCCGAAGACCCGCTCCGGCAAGATCATGCGCCGACTCCTGCGCGACGTCGCGGAGGGCCGCGAGGTCGGCGACACGACGACCCTCGCCGACACGTCGGTCATGCAGGTCATCGCCGAGGGTTACCGCAAGCGCGGCGGCGAGGAGGACTAGGCGGGACGACGGATTCCGCCGGGCCGGCGCTCCGCGGCATCCGTCGTTTCCGCGACACTCGGGCTGCGACGGAAGCCGACGCGTTTGGCGTGACCGTCTAGGGTGTCCGGCGTGGTGAGCGAGCTTTTCGAGATGCAGGACACGCCCCGGCGGGAGACCCGGCCGCCGAAGAAGCGCAAGCGCGTGCTGCTGATCGTGCTCGCGAGCGTCGCCGCGGTGGTGCTGCTCGTCGCGGGCGGCATCGGCCTGTACGCCTTCAATCTGGCGCGAAGCTTCGACGAGCAGACGAAGAACATCGAGACCGCCTTCCCCGAGGAGGCCGCCCGTCCTGCTCCCGTCGAGGGCGAGGCCGCGCAGGCGCAGAACATCCTGCTGCTCGGCTCCGACACGCGAGGCGAGCTCGGCGACGACCTCGACGCCGTCGACGGCGCCCGGGCCGACACGATCATGGTCGCCCACATCCCCGCCGAGCGGAACGCCGTGCAGGTGCTGTCGATCATGCGCGACAACTGGGTGACGATCCCCGGCCACGGCGAGGCGAAGATCAACGCCGCTCTCTCCTACGGCGGCGTCCCCCTCATGGTGCAGACGGTCGAGGAGTACATCGGCGTGCGCATCGACCGCGTCGCGATCATCGACTTCGAGGGCTTCGAGGGCCTGACGGACGCCCTCGGCGGGGTGACCATCAACAACGAGGTCCCCTTCAACTCCTCGCACATGACCGGCAAGACCTTCCCCGAGGGCCCGCAGCAGGTCAGCGGCAAGGAAGCCCTCGCGTTCGTGCGTGAGCGGTACGCCTTCACCGACGGCGACTACCAGCGCGTGCGCAACCAGCAGGTCTACATGAAGGCCGTGCTCGAGAAGACGCTGAGTGCCGAGACCCTGACGAACCCGGCCCGCATCAGCGACGTGTTCGGTGCGTTCGCCCCGTACCTCACCGTCGACGACGGCCTGACCGCGCAGTACCTCGCGGGCCTCGGCACGGGCATGGCCTCGATCCGCAGCTCCGACGTGACGTTCTTCACGGGCCCCACCTCGGGCACCGGCATGGTCGGCTCGCAGTCCGTCGTCTTCGTCGACGAGGGCAAGCGGGAGCAGCTGCGCGAGGCGTTCCGCAGCGACACCCTCGAAACGTACCAGCCGTTCTGATACCCGGAGACGACGGATGCCGCGGGGCGAGCGCTCCGCGGCATCCGTCGTTCTGCAGGTCCTACTCGAACTCGGCGATGAGCTCCACCTCGACGGGCACGCCCTTGGGCAGCGCGGCGACGCCGACGGCGGAGCGCGCGTGCTGGCCGGCCTCGCCGAAGACGTCGCCGAGCAGGTCGGAGGCACCGTTGACGACGGCCGGCTGGCCTTCGAAACCGGGGGCGGATGCCACGAAGCCGACGACCTTGACGATGCGGGTGACGCGATCCAGGGAGCCGATCGCACCCTGCACCGCCGCGAGGGCGTTGATCGCGCAGAGCCGGGCCAGCTCGGCGGCATCCGCCTCGCTGACCTCGGCGCCGACCAGTCCGGTCGCGACGACGGCGCCGTCGCGGATCGGGATCTGCCCGGACGTGAACACGAGGTTGCCGGTGACGACGGCGGGGATGTAGCTGGCGACCGGAGCGACCGGCTCGGGGATCGAGATGCCGAGTTCGGCGAGGCGCGTGGTGACGCTCACGCTCACGCCGCCTTCGGGCGCTTCAGGTAGGCGACGAGCCCGCCCTCGGGGCCCTGCACGATCTGCACCAGCTCCCAACCCTGCTCACCCCAGTTGTTGAGGATCGCGGCCGTATTGTGGATCATCAGCGGAGTCGTGACGTATTCCCATGTCTGCATAACGGCGCTTCCTTCAGCGTGGTCAGTGGTCATCGCGTACCCTGTGGCCCATGTCTCCCCAGAGCTCCAAGCCTAGTGGCGTGCTCTCCGGCGTCGTCGGTTTCCTCGGCTTCAGCGCGCTCGCGGGCGTGCTGTCGACCGTGCTCATCGCGCCCTTCATCGCCGTCGGCGGAGTGGCGGCGTCGAGCTCCATCGGGCTGTTCGAAGACCTTCCGGAGTACATCGAGATCGGCCAGTTGCCGGCCCGCAACGCGATCTACGCGAACACGGCCGACGGTCCGGTGCAGATCGCGACGGTCTACGACCAGAACCGCGAGGAGCTCGCCTCCGACCAGGTGAGCCAGTTCCTGAAGGACGCCGCGGTCGCCGGTGAGGACCGCCGCTTCTTCGAGCACGGCGGCGTCGATGTGAACTCCGTCGCCCGCGCCGCAGTCGGCAACGTCACGAGCGGGGACATCCAGTCGGGCGGATCGACGCTCACGATGCAGCTCGTCAAGAACATCAAGGTGCAGCAGGCGGAGCAGTCGGGTGACGAAGCCGCCTACAATGAGGCCGTCGAGCAGAGCCTCGGGCGCAAGCTCGAGGAGATGAAGCTGGCGATCGGCCTCGAGAAGACGTACTCGAAGGACGACATCCTCCTCGCCTACCTGAACATCGCGAACTTCGGATCCGCGACCTATGGCGTGCAGGCGGCGGCGCAGCGCTACTTCTCCGTCAACGCCTCGGACGTCACGCTCGCGCAGGCCGCCAGCATCGTCGCGATCGTGCAGTACCCCAACGCGCTGAGCCTCGACAAGCAGGAGAACTACGAGGGCAACAAGGTGCGCCGTGACTTCATCCTCGGGATGATGCTGAAGTCGGGCTACATCGACCAGGCGCAGCACGACGAGGCGGTCGCGACCCCGATCCAGCCGACGCTCTCCGACCCGAAGAACGGTTGCATGTCGGCGTCGTACAACGCGCAGTTCTTTTGCGACTACGTCGTCAAGTCGGTCAAGGACATCCCGGGGCTCGGCAACAGCCCCGAGGAGCGCCTCGCGAACTGGAAGCTCGGCGGCTACGACATCTACACGACGCTCGACGCCGACATGAACGTCGTCGCGCAGAACGCGATGAGTGACAACGTGCCGAAGTCGGTCGCCACCCTCGACCTGGGCGGCGCCGTCTCGAGCGTCGAGGTGGGCACGGGACGGGTCCTGTCGATGGTGCAGAACAAGGACTACGACAACACCCTGGACGCCGATCCCGCCACCGAGACCGCCTTGAACTTCAACACCGACAAGGCCTACGGCGGCTCGAGCGGTTTCCAGACCGGCTCGACCTACAAGATCTTCACCCTGGTGAACTGGCTCCAGGCGGGGCACGGTCTCGAGGAGCAGGTCGACGGCACGCAGAAGGCCTGGAACGCCTCGGTGTTCGAGGACAGCTGCGCAGGCACCCACGGCGGCACCTGGAACCCGAAGAACTCCGGCGGCGGCACGTTCGGCTCCATTTCGGCCCTCACCGCGACGTCGCAGTCGGTCAACACCGCGTACGCCTACATGTCGTCGCTGCTCGACCTCTGCGACATCCGCACCGCCGCCGAGTCGCTCGGAGTGCACCGCGCCGACGGCAAGCCGCTCGAGACCGTGCCTTCCGCGACGCTCGGCGTGAACGAGATCGCCCCGCTCACGATGGCCGCCGCATTCGCCGCGATCGCCAACGAGGGTGTCTACTGCGCCCCGATCATCGTCGACCGCGTGGTGAACGCCGACGGCGTCGAGGGCCAGGGTCAGCCCCAGCAGTGCAACCAGGGCATCGAGCCGAACGTCGCCAACACCGTCGCCCACGCCATGGCGGCCGTGATGAACGGCGGCACGGGCGCGGCGTCGAACCCGTCGGGCTCGACCCCGATCATCGGTAAGACGGGAACGACCGACAACTCGACCCAGACCTGGATCGTCACCTCGACGACCAAGGTCGCGACCGCGACGTGGGTCGGCAACATCACCGGCAAGGTGTCGATGCGCAACCTCTCCGGCGGCACCTCGATGCGTCACCGCATCACGAGCGAGCTGATGGGCGCTTACGCCGCGCGGTACGGCGGCGGTCAGTTCCCCGGACCCGACTCCAGCCTCATGCGCGGCACCAACAACGTCACGGTTCCCTCGGTCGAGGGCCTCAGCTACGCCGACGCCGCCGCGCAGCTGCAGGGCGCGGGCTTCAAGGTCAGCGACGGCGGCAGCGAGCAGAGCGGACTGCCCGCGGGCTCGGTCACTCGCAGCACCCCCGGCGCAGGCACCCCGGTCTTCAAGGGCGCGAGCATCACGCTCTACACGAGCGACGGCACGCAGGCGCAGACACAGGTTCCGGATGTCACGGGGCAGCCGCTGTCGGCGGCGGTCGGCACCCTGGGCGGTGCGGGCTACAGCTCACTCACGACCCAGTTCGTGCCGGGCGCCCCCGAGCAGCAGTGCACCGTCGCGGGAACGAACCCGGGCGCCGGCAGCGCCACCGCCCCGAACACACCACTCACCGTCACGGTCCACGGCAACCCCGCGGGCCAGGATCCGGGGAACTGTTGAGCAGTCAGCGTTCAGTAGGCGGCGCCGCCGCACAACTCGCCGTGGGCGCGCTGGCGGTCGGTGCCGCCGGCGCCCTCGCCTGGGGCACCGTCGTCGAGCGGAACATGTTCACGGTGCGGAACGAGACCGTGCCGGTGCTGCAGCCGGGCTCGCGCCCGGTGACGGTGCTGCACCTCTCCGACCTGCACCTCGCGCCGTTCCAGACGAACAAGCAGGACTGGGTGCGCAGCCTCGTGCATCTCGAACCCGACCTCGTCGTCTCGACCGGCGACCTGCTCGGACACGAGGACGCGATCGGCGCGATCGCACACACGCTCGCGCCGTTCGCCCACGTGCCCGGCGTCTTCGTCCACGGCTCGAACGACTACTACGCGCCGGTGATGAAGAACCCGTTCACGTACTTCACCGGCCCGTCGAAGCAGACGCGGGAGCTCGCCCGCCTCGACACCGCCGAACTCGAGCGCGTGCTGACCGAGGACCTCGGCTGGCTCGACCTGAACAACAAGGCGCGCGCCATCGAGCTCCGGGGCTCCCGGTTCGAGTTCTTCGGCGTGAATGACGCCCACCGCAACTGGGACCGCCTCGACAAGCTCCCCGGCAACATCGAGGAGCTGCGCGAGAACGTCGGCTGGCAGGACGAGGAAGGTCCCGAGCCGGTGACGATCGGCGTGACTCACGCTCCCTACCAGCGGGTACTGAACTCGTTCGTGACGCACGGCGCCGAGCTCATCTTCGCCGGGCACACGCACGGCGGCCAGGTGAACGTGCCGGGCTTCGGGGCCCTCGTCACCAACTGCGACCTCCCCCGCGACAGAGCGAGCGGCTTCGGCGTGTGGCACCACGCGCTGCGCACGGCCTACCTCAACGTCTCTGCGGGGCTCGGTACCTCCATCTACGCGCCCGTCCGCTTCGCCTGCAAGCCCGAGGCCGTGCTCCTCACGCTCACGGCGCGGGCGTGACATCCGCGCTGTGAACTTCGGCTATCCTTGACGAGGTTCATCCGCGGTGCGGATGTTCCGGGGTGTGGCGCAGCTTGGTAGCGCGCCTCGTTCGGGACGAGGAGGTCGTGGGTTCGAATCCCGCCACCCCGACATGAGAAGGCCCCTCCGCGAGGAGGGGCCTTCGTCGTTCCTGCAGGTCGCGCCAGCAGAGCCGGCAGAGCCGAGCCAGGGAACTCAGACGGCCGTTCAGGCAGGCTGTACTGTCGCCTCAGGCGCCGACGAGTGCACTCGCTGCTCCGAGGGCGGATGGCGGAGAAGAACGCCTCAGCGGCCGAGCAGCGCCTGAATGCTCGGCGCGATGCGCTCGGCAAGATAAACCTGGCCGTCGTCGTTCGGGTTGACCCCGTTGGCTGCGACGAGCTCCGGATCTTCGGCGGCGAACCAGTCCTCAGCCACCGGGTCAACGAAGGTCAGGCCCGCGGCGACGGCGGCGTCTCGGATCGCGTCGCGGTTCGTGATCTCCTCCGACGAGAGTCCCTCGGCGGATTCGAGGTACGCGGGGCCGATGACCAGCACGGGCGCATCTGGCGAACGCTGCGCGAGGGCCTCGTACAGCTCAGCGGCCGAGGCGTAGAGCTCGTCGTAGGTGGCACCGCTGTCGTTCGAGCTACCGAAGACCACGATCGCTCCGGTGGCTGGGTCGCTCTCCTGCACGAGGTCGAGGAAGGTCGACCCGCTGCTGCCGCTCGCGACGTAGCCGCTTCCGGGAGCACCGGCCGGCCTCGTCTCGACGGCGAACTGCTGACCGATGAGGGCGGGCCAAAGAGCATCCGGGCCTGAGTTGGCGCTCGAGCCGCTCGTCCAGCCGTCACCGATCACGGTGATGTTCGTGATGGCGGGCGCGGACGGCGCGGTCTCGACCGGTGCCGCGGGCTCCGACGGAGGCGCGGATGCGATGGGCGCGGCAGTCGTAGGTTCGGCAGCCGGCTCACCGGCGGCCGTGGACGGCGCCTGACGCGGCAGGAAGGCCATGACAAGCAGGGCCACTATGCCGAGCGACATCAGCACCCCGAGCGCAACCCGGATCCAGTCCTTCATCTCGAGCCCGGATCCTCTCCCCCAGCGAGCCACGCAGTCAACCTAGCGGAGTTCGAGCGTTGCGTGGCGACGCGCCGAAACCTTCTTCGCACGCGATCAGGCGACCGCTGAGATCTCAGCCCGGAGCCGGGCGGAGACGGTGCGCACGGCGCGATCGATGGTCGCGCCGACGTCCTCGTGCAACTGCGCACTCTGCTTGTAAGGGTCGGCGATATCGGGATTCGCCGAGCTCACCCGGAAACGCGACTGCGACGCGAGAGACACCAGCTCGCGGAGCTGCTCGGGCACCGTCTGCGCGACCGGAGGCAACGGGGCGAGCGTCTCGACGAGTTCCGCGAATTGGAGCAGGGTGAAGGCCTTGCGCGTCGCGCGCGGGTAGTCGCGCGTGAGTTCGCCGAGCTGAGCGACCGTCATCACGAGGATGAGGTCGGCCCCGTCCACGAATCGGTCGTGCAACTGCTTACCCACCGCACCCGTCGGGTCTCCGCCGAGCCGGCGCGAGATCTCCGTGGGGTGTGCATCCATGGGCGAGCCGGACATGGCGCGCAGGCCCGCGCTGGCGACGATGACATCCGGATGCCCGCCGAGATCGCGACGCAGGAGCTGCTCTGCGAGCGGCGACCGACAGATGTTGCCGGTGCAGACGAACAACAACCGGAACGCCTCGCGGCGTGGAGCAGGAGTGGTCACCAGTCCGCCGGCACGAAGAGCTCGTCGGTCTTCTTCGAGGTGTAGTTCGACTCGTAGTAGCCGTACTGAGTGGCGTTCGAGCCCTTGCGCGGAACGCGGTTGAGCACGATACCGATCGCGTGTCCGCTTGCGCGCTGCAGGTTGCCGAGCGCCTTCTCCAGCTCGTCCGTGCGCGTCTTGCCAGCCGATATCACGACGATGGCACCGTCGCAGCGGGCGGTGAGGATGGCGGCATCCGTCACCGGCAGCAGCGGCGGAGCGTCGATCAGCACGAGAGCGCTGCGCGAGAGCTCCTTGACCAGCATCTGCATCGCGTGCGACGAAAGCAGCTCGCTCGGGTTCGGCGGAATGGAGCCCGCGGGGAGCAGGTAGAGATTGCCCGTGTCGCCCCAGGGCTGGAGCACGTCGGCGAGCTCGGCTCGGCCGATGAGCACATCGCTGAGGCCCGCGCCCTCGACGAGGTGGAACGCGGTGGCGAGCATCGGGCGGCGCAGGTCGCCGTCGATCACGACGACGCGCTGACCCGCGGCGGCCAGGGCGATGGCGAGGTTCGAGGTGATGGTCGACTTGCCGTCGCCGGGAAGCGGACTCGAGACGACGAGCACCTTCATCGGGTTGTCCACGTTGGTGAACTGCAGGTTCGTTCGCAGCTGACGCAGCGCCTCGGACACGGCCTGGTCCTCGGCACCAGAATGGCCGCCGGTGTGCGACCGCTTGAAGGCGCTCGCCGCGAGACGGTCCTCATGAGTGAAGTTCGGGTCGACGGGAATCGTGCCCAGAACTGGAACGTCGAAGTTGCGCTCGATCACGTCGACCGACCGGATCCGCTTGTCGAGCGTCTGCCGGAGGAAGGCGTAGGCGAGTCCGGCGGCAAGCCCGAGCGCCAGCCCGAGGGGCACGATGACACGGGTGTTCGGCGACGACGGAACGGTGGGCAGGACCGCGGGCTCGTAGACGACCAACTGAACGGTGACCGTCGACGTGGTCTCCTCACCTGTCGTCTCATCCACCACTGTGGCCACCTCGATGGTGGAGATCTCGGCAGCGAGCGAGTTGATCCAAGCGTCAGCGAGCTGCTGGGCTTCCTCCGGCGTGCTCCCCTCGGCGGTGACCTGCATGACCGAGGTGTTGAGCGGTACCGAGGCGGAGATGCGCGAAGTGAGCGCCGAAGGGCTGTCCTCGAGGCCGAGCTGCTCGATGACACGCTCGGCGACGGTGCGGGATTGCGCGAGAGTCACGTAGGACTGAGCGCGCGACTTGGCGAGCTGGTCCGCCTGGACCGCGAGCGACGCGTTCTCGGTGGTATCGCTGCTAGCGGTCACCAACCCGCTCGAATTGGCGGTGTACACGGGGTCCTGAATCAGGGTCCAAGCGAAGGCGGCGAGTCCGCCGATCAGCGTGGTCGCCAGCAGCGTAAGCCAGTACTGACGCGCGATCCTCAGGATGTCTGCGAGTTCTATGAGCCGGTCCTCTCCCCATGAACCGATCCGAGGCGCGGAGAAGCTCCTGGGAAGCGGTGGGGTCATCCTAACCGGACGACATTCGCCAGGGTGGTCGATTTACGAAATCGAAACGCGACGACGGTCGCTCGCCAGAACGCCCTTGGACTCGTCGAGATAGCAGGCTCCGCACAGGGACTCGTAGGTGACGTTCTCGCCGTCGATCGCGACCTGGTCGCCGGCGAAGACGAAAGCCTCGCCGATCCGTCGAGCGTTGAACACGGCTTTGCGCCCACACCGGCAGATGGTCTTGAGCTCTTCGAGGGAGTGCGCGATCTCGAGCAGGCGACGGCTGCCGGGGAACGCGACAGTCTGAAAGTCGGTGCGGATGCCATAGGCCATCACCGGGATGCTGTCGAGAATCGCGATGCGAAGCAGGTCGTCGACCTGGTCTCCCGAGAGGAACTGCGCCTCATCGACGAGCAGACAGGCCACGCCGTGTCCCGTCGCCTCCTGCACCCTCACCCGGTGACGCTGGAATTCGCCGTAGACGTCGTCGTTCGGGCCGATCGTGAAGTCCACTTCGCGCGTCACGCCTAGGCGGGACACGATGAGGCGGTCGCCTTTCGTATCGACGAGCGGCTTGGCGAGCAGCACCATCTGACCGCGCTCCTCGTAGTTGAAGGCCGCCTGCAGCAGGGCCGTCGACTTCCCGCTGTTCATCGCGCCGTAGCGGAAGTACAGCTTCGCCACTACTGCAGGTAGCCGTCCTCCGCCGCGCGGCGGATGAGGTCGGCCTTCTTGCTCGCGGGTCGATCGACCTTCGCGTACTTCTCTCGCACCCGACGAAGATACGTCTTCGCCGTCTCGTACTGCACACCCATCCGCTGGGCGACCTCGTTAGTCGAGAGCCCCGAGACGTAGTGCTTCAGCGCGTCGAGTTCGCCGGGGCTCAGCTTCGGCCGGGTCGGCAGAGTGGCTCCGATGGGCAGCGGGCGCCAGTCCCGGGGCTCGCCCGGCGCAGGCTCGACGCCCATCACGTTGCGCGCCGCGGCCATGACATCCCGCATCGACATCGTCTTCGGCAGGAACGCCGAGGCGCCGGCCTCGAGGGCACGGGTGCGGGCTTCAGGGGTGTCGAGCCCGCTGAGCACGAGCACCTTCGCGCCGGCCGCGCGGCAGGTGCGGACGCGCGCCTCGATGGAGACGGGCTCCTTCAGCTGGAAGTCGATGAACACGAGGTCCGTCGGGAACTTCGGACTGTGCACGAGCTCGATCCACGAGCTCGCGCTGAGCACGAGTTCGAAGTCGGGCGCGTTCGCTGCGATCCAGCTGCTCAGCGCGTCGAGAAGCACCTCGTGGTCATCCAGCACCGCCAGGCGGATCGGGGTGAGGCGACCGCTCGGAGCGACACTCTTCGGGTTAGTGCCAGTCATGAGGGAACCTTTGCTGTCGGGCTTCAGCGTGAGCCGGATGCCCGCGCCGTCGGGCTTCCCGGGAGGTGCGCCCAACCGCGCCTCCGCCTGCTCGATCTGTCGAGTATTACACCGATGCGAGTCGGGCTGTACCCCGAAAACGAGGGGGAAACCGCAAGAGAAACCGCACGATGTCGGGCGACCCGCACGAGGGCGCAGTCGTTTGCGTCGCTCTTGTCCCCCTCAGAAGAGCGTGGGCTGGGGCTGCGGCGGAGCAGCCGCCTCGCGCATCGCCACTCCCCCGGTCACCGGGTCCTCGCGGCCGAGCTGGAGTCCGTGCTTTCTCAGCAGAGGCTGAATGCGCGCCCTGAGCCAAGCACGGTAGTCCTTCGGCGCGTAGGCGCCACGCGCATACAGCTCGCGATACTTCGGCACGAGCTGCGGATGTTCGCGCTCCAACCACAGCAGGAACCACTCCTTGACGCCCGGCTTCAGGTAGAGGGCGTTGTGCAGGACGCGGGTCGCGCCCGTCTCGGCGATCATCCCGAACGCCCTGTCGAGGTGGGCGACGGAGTCGGTGAGCCACGGCAGGATCGGCATCAGGAAGACGGTCACCTCGAAGCCGGCCTCCTGCGCCGCTCGCACAGTGGCGAGCCGCGCTTTCGTCGTCGGGGTGCCGGGCTCGACCGACTGCTGCAAGTCGTCGTCGTAGACCGCGATCGACATGGCCAGCTCGATCGGCACTCGCTCTCGGGCACGCACGAGGCTCGGAAGGTCCCGCTTCAGAAGCGTTCCCTTGGTGAGGATGCTGAAAGGGGTGCCGCTCTCGGCCAGGGCTTCGATGATGCCGGGCATGAGCCGGTACCGACCCTCAGCCCGCTGATACGGATCGGTGTTCGTGCCCAGCGCGATCGGCACCCGCTCCCACGACGGCCGGCGCAACTCTTTGCGAAGCACCTCTGCGACGTTGATCTTCACGATGATCTGACTGTCGAAGTCGCGACCGGCGTCGAGTTCGAGGAACTCGTGGGTCGGCCGGGCGAAACAGTAGGCGCACGCGTGGCTGCAGCCCCGATACGGGTTGATCGTGTGCCCGAACGGCAGCGCCTTCACCGCGCCGGGGACACGATTGATCGCACTCTTCGCGAGCACTTCGTGGAACGTGATGCCGGCGAACTCGGGAGTCTGCACCGAGCGCACCAGGTTGGAGAGCTTGACCAGACCCGGCAGGGCGCCTGCCTGCTCGGCGGCGACAGCCTGCCCACTCCATCTCATTACGCTATTCGAACATACGTTCTAGACGCTTACAACTCCGAGCCTGCGATCTCGGTCAGCGACCTCAGAGCGCCTCGCCTACCGCCTGCGAAACAGCCTGACGAGCCGATTGAGCAAGCTGCGGGGAAAGCGCCGTACGTAAGCGCCGGGACCGTGCAGGGGAACGAGCTCCGTCACGTGATCCAGGCGCTGCGAGACCGCGTCGAGACGCTGGAGCACCTCGTCGATGCGGTGATGCAGATCGAGCGTCCGCTGGTCGATGAGGCTAGTCAGATGAAGAGGCAGACCGACGCCGTTCTCCTGCGCATACCGCCTCAGATGCTCATCACGAAGCAGCGCATCGAAACGTGTGTGGTCATCCCGTCCGACGATCACGGAGTTGCCCATCACGCCGCCGAGTCCAGGACGCTGATGCCAGAACGCGAGCGGCTCTCCCGGCACGAAGTCGATGCGATGCGCGGAGAGGAATCTCAAGTGGAACTCGTAGTCGCCTACGACCGGAAGGTCCTCGCGGAAGTACCCGATCTGTTGGTGCACAGCGCGCCGGTACACGAACGAGATCGGCACGAACCGGTTGTAGTGAAGAGCCGACGCCAGGGTGAGGTCGACCGCACCGCCGCCGAATCGCTCGCGCTCGAACTCGACCACCGAGTTCCCGTCGATGCGCTCCCAGACAAGCATGGTGCTCGCGACGACTCCCATGGTCTCCGGATGATCCTCGAGGTGACCGACCATGCGCTCGAGGAAACGTGGGTGCCAAGTGTCATCGTCGTCGTGAACGACGATGTAGCGGGAGCGCGAGTTGCGGATCGCGGCGTTGGATGCCGCCTCCATCCCTATCGACGTGGGGTTCTCGATGATTCGGAGCCGCTCGCCGAGCGCGTCGCGGAAGGGCTCGAGAGTGCGGCCCAGAGCGTGCGGATCGCCTCCATCGTTCACGAGATGTAGCTCCCAGTCGTCGGAGGTCTGCGCCAGAACGTCTGCGAGCGCGCGCTTGAGCAGAAGAGGGCGGTCCTTGGTCCTCATGATGATGGCGATCACGGTCTCAGATTCCTCAGCGCCCAAGGAGTCGACCCCGACCACGGTGGAGGAGATTGAGCGAGCGATACGTCCTGGACGAGCGGTATGCCGTGATCTCCCTGTCTGCAGCAGCCGCGAGCGACCGGAAATAGTCGCGATCGACCTCGGCCTGCTCGCTCTGTGCACTGCGGCGCATGAACGGCATGTGGCCGTCGCGAACCTCGAGCAATTCCGGCGGGGCGGAGTGCCCGACAATCTCATTCTCGAGGTGCTCGGAAGTGCCCGAATGACCGTCGACAGCAGCGAGCAAGCGATCACGGTCGTTCCGTGATCGCGCCCATGCCGTTTCCTTCAGCCCCGACAAGTGACGCCGGTAATCGGCTTGATCCCGTGTCATGGCGTCGGTCAACCTTGCGGACTCGTGACTGAGGAGAGCGGGAGCCGGAAGCACATATCCGTCGACGCCCCAGTTCTGCATGACGCCCTCCATCCGGGCGTATGCGTAGCCCGTCGAGGCGAGCGCGAGCACCGCGGCTCCGTGGCGCAGCCCGAAGACGGCAGGGTGGAAGCGTGACGTGACGACGAACTCGGCATCCGACAGGATTCGAGCGGAGGTGACCGCGTCCGTGATCGTCATCAGCTCGGCTGTTCCGGCAGTCATTTCTGCCGCAATCCTCCGGTGCACCTCCTCGTCGCCGTCGCCCTCACCCGGGGTCGCCATGTGCGGCACGAATGTGACCGGCGCGTTGGCATGCTTTGAAAGCCGTATGAGGAACTGGGCGAGGGCCGGAATGATCCGGTGACCCGCTCGCTCCTCGAGATCGCTGGAGAACGTCGCTACCAACTTGGGCCGGCGATCCGGATCGGACCCGTCTCCTGCCAGGTCGACGTAGGTGGCGTCGTCCAGGGAGAGCGACGGAGCCACCTCCGGTGCCAGATCGCGCGCCAGCTGCACGGACGCGTAGTCCCGGAACGACACGTGGCTGAGCAGGGGAAGAACCTGAGCGATGTCGGCCCGGTCTCTCTCGTTGAGGGCGGGGCCCAGAGTCTGCCCCCCGAGGGTCACGCGCTTTCCGAAATGAAGCGCAATCAACGCTGTCGCGATCCGTTCGCTGAGCAGCCACCCGTACTGAGAGTTCAGGTTCCCACCGCCGCCGATGTGCATGGCGTCCAATTCGCGGATGGCCCGCACGGTCTCAGCGAAGCCGTTCCGCATACCCCAGCCGTACGCGTCGCCGGCGGCGAGGGCGGTGCGCAAGTCCTCGACCAGCGACTGCCGCTCGTCCGGATCCCACGGAAACGCCATCGAGGGAGCTGTGGCGAAGCGCTCCGACATCCAAAGCCTGGTGTGGGCAGGATCGCGCGTGAACAACACCGGTTCGTGACCGCGAATCTGCATGTCATGGGCGATCGCGTGACCGATCGCTTCGTCACCGACGTGATAGACCGCCTGACCGATGTCGGCCAAAACCCCGATGCGCATCGCGATGCCCCCCTGCTGTTCGGCCATCGATCGTAGTTCACAGCATCAGTCGTCACTCGAGATGCGGAGCCACCTCGCTGCGCGGAGGAATTGGACGAACGAAGCGGTCGCGCTGGATCGAGCATGACCCTCGTTCGGCCGACCTCATGACTGATCCACCTAGTGACGCCCGCTGCCAAGGACGGGCACTGACCTACCGCCCTAGATTCTCGGACCACTACCCCCTGGGAGCGGCTTGACTTCTCTTCCGATCGCTACGGCTAGTTCTTCATCAACCTGTACATGAACGCAGCCATAGCGTCCCGCGCTACGGGCTGCAGAGGCCGGTACGTACGCGATCCATCGGCTTCCGGCCAGCCCGTCGAAACACCTCTGGCGGCGAGCCAGCTGATCTCCTTGTAAAACTGATTACTGCTTTGTACATCAGCGAAGCTGGCCGCAGCCGGAGGCTCATAGGCTGGCGATTTGTCGAATCGATACATGAAGGCCGCCATCGCATCGCGATTCACCGGATCAAGGGGACGGAATGTGCGCCGGCCATCCGCTTCCGCATAACCCGTAGAGATTCTTTGGTCGGCAAGCCAGGCGATTTCCTTGTAGTACATGTTCGTGCGCGGCACATCCGAGAACGGCGACTCGCTGGGGGGCGTGAAGTCCGGCCGGCCGGCAAGCCGGTACAGGAACGCGGCCATCGCGTCTCGTTTGACCGTCTCGAGAGGTCGATACGTACGAGAGCCGTCCGACTCGGTCCAGCCGGTGGAGATGCCCTCGCTTGCAAGCCAGGAGATTTCCCGGAAGAACATATTCTGCTCAGGAATGTCGGAGAACGCTGGCAGCGCGCGGGCAGTGACCGGCGCACTCGCCTTGGTCGCGGACTCGTACCCGGCCTTCGACCCGGTCACCTCCACCGTGACCGACGTACCAGCATCAGCGGCCACCA
>NZ_JAFIQW010000002.1:0-207072 GCF_017355965.1 Desertivibrio insolitus | reverse complement strand
CTCCACCGGAGCCGGACCCCACGCCCCCGGCACCACCGTCAACGTGCTCCCCACAGTCCCCGACCCCGACACCGACGGAACCGGAACCGACGACAACACCTGCTTGGCCACCACCACCGGCGCACTCGCCTTGGTCGCGGACTCGTACCCGGCCTTCGACCCGGTCACCTCCACCGTGACCGACGTACCAGCATCAGCGGCCACCAACTTGTAAGACGAACCCGTCGCCCCCTCGATCACCGCACCGTTGCGCTTCCACTGATACGCCAACTCCACCGGAGCCGGACCCCACGCCCCCGGCACCACCGTCAACGTGCTCCCCACAGTCCCCGACCCCGACACCGACGGAACCGGAACCGAGGACAGCGCCGGCGGACCGTAGGTCAGGTTGACGACGGCTAGCGTCCGGAAACCGCTGCCCCGATTACCTAGGACGTCGTCCACCGGGTACAGCGTCACTCTCCACTCGCCCGCCGCAGACCCCTGTGGGATTTCGACAGTCCGCTCCCACACTCCTGCCCGCGAGCTCCCTTCCACCAGCGACAGGCGCCCAAACCCGTGCGACTGACCAGACTGATGACTCATCGTCACGGTCGGAGCCACCACACCCGACGCATCCGACACCGCGACCCGCACCGTCACCAGCACCGGACCAGCACTGATATCCCCCCCAAGCGGCGTTACCGACGTCTCCCCAACCACAGGAGCAGCCGTGTCGGAAGCAAGGCCAGTGAGGTTGACGCCGGCTAGCGTCCGGAAACCGCTGCCCCGATTACCTAGGACGTCGTCCACCGGGTACAGCGTCACTCTCCACTCGCCCGCCGCAGACCCCTGTGGGATTTCGACAGTCCGCTCCCACACTCCTGCCCGCGAGCTCCCTTCCACCAGCGACAGGCGCCCAAACCCGTGCGACTGACCAGACTGATGACTCATCGTCACGGTCGGAGCCACCACACCCGACGCATCCGACACCGCGACCCGCACCGTCACCAGCACCGGACCAGCACTGATATCCCCCTCAAGCGGCGTTACCGACGTCTCCCCAACCACAGGAGCAGCCGTGTCGGAAGCAAGGCCAGTGAGGTTGACGACGGCTAGCGTCCGGAAACCGCTGCCCCGATTACCTAGGACGTCGTCCACCGGGTACAGCGTCACTTTCCACTCGCCCGCCGCAGACCCCTGTGGGATTTCGACATTCCGCTCCCACACTCCTGCCCGCGAGCTCCCTTCCACCAGCGACAGGCGCCCAAACCCGTGCGACTGACCAGACTGATGACTCATCGTCACGGTCGGAGCCACCACACCCGACGCATCCGACACCGCGACCCGCACCGTCACCAGCACCGGACCAGCACTGATATCCCCCTCAAGCGGCGTTACCGACGTCTCCCCAACCACAGGAGCAGCCGTGTCGCTTGTTTGCCCTGCCGCCTGAGCGCCTATCGGCAGAAGCAAGATCAGAGACGCGGCGAGCGACATAACACCGAGGACAGCACGCAAAATGGATTCCTCCGACTGCATCAGAATAGAATGCGCCAGACGGAGCAATCGTGCGTGATCATATAGGCATCCACGAGGTGCGACGAACGCAGCAGCTGCTCCGGGAGATTTGGATCCAGGGACCCGCGAAATCTGTCAGCGGTCCGGCCGTTCATCCTCAAGCAGGTCTTCGGCAGGGGAAGGCTCACACGCAAGCGCCGATCCCGGCAACTACAACCGGCGCGTGTTTCGTCGCCAGCCGTGCATCCCGCCGAAATGTCCGCTGCAAACTCTTCGTCATGCTGGTCGTCAATGAGAACGCAACCCGTCTCGAGACACCTGCACCTCGCTGCTAACGCCCTCTACGACGTCAGCTCACGAGACTCCTCTGGCAGTAGATCAAGGAGGGAGATCACCGAGACCCGCTAGCCGCCGGGATCTGCCCCGGGAGCTTGTGGCGAGCCGTACTCGTCGCCACTCCGCCGAAATTCGTTCTGTCGTCGCTCGGCACGGCGGCCAGAACCAGGTAGCTCAGGTGAGAGGAGGGGGGCCGCGGCGACCAGCGGGGAACTCTCGGTCCGTCCGGAAGAATGGCGAGATGCTTCGCCGCGCAGTGCTGACCGGCCTGGTGGCGTATTGCCTCCTGGTGGTCGTCGTGCTGCTCTGGCCGACTCCCGTCGACGCGCCCCTCGCCGGGCCCCTGGACCGGGTCATCGCGGCGCTGCAGCGGCGGGGGCTCGGCTGGGTGACGTACGAGCGCATCGAGTTCGCGGCGAACGTCGCGCTCTTCGCCCCGATCGGGCTCCTGGGCGGGATGCTGGTGCCACGGCGCGCGTTCGTCCTGCCGATCCTGCTCGCCGCCGCGACCAGCGCGCTGTTCGAGTTCACGCAGGGGGCGCTGCTCGCCGACCGGACGGCGTCCGCGCTCGACGTAGCCGCGAACACGATTGGCGCGACCATCGGCGTACTGACCGCAATGCTGCCCGTGCTGCGTCGGCGGCCGCGTCACCCGAAGTGGAGGCGACAGCAACTGGACGGCTACCGCTGACTCAGTACGCGCCTTCGTGTCGAACGACCGCGCGAACCGTGCGCCACAGGATGATCAGATCGGTGGCGAGAGACCAGTTCTCGACGTAGTAGAGATCTAGGCGAACACTGTCGTCCCACGACAGGTTCGAGCGACCACTCACCTGCCACAAACCGGTCAGCCCTGGCTTGACGAAGAACTTCCGGTGCACGCGCTCGTCGTATTGCTCGACCTCGCGCTCGAGCGGTGGGCGGGGACCGACCAGCGACATCTCACCCTTCAGCACATTGAGCAACTGAGGGAGCTCATCCAGGCTGAATCGACGGAGAGTCCGGCCGACGCGAGTGACGCGCGGATCGTCCACCATCTTGAACAGCACCTCGTTGACGCGCTCTTCGGCGTGATGCTCGAGGTCCACGAGCTTCTCCTCGGCATTCACCACCATCGACCGGAACTTGTACATGTGGAACGGCACACCCTTGTAGCCGACGCGCTCCTGCCGGAAGAAGACAGGTCCGCCGTCCGTCCGCACCAAGAGGGCGAGTACCAGAAACACAGGAGCGAGGATCACGAGGGCCGCCGCGCTGACCACCAGATCGACGGAGCGCTTGATCAGACGCCGTGAGTTGGTGAAGTGAGGGGTCTCCACGTTCAGCAGAGGCAGGCCAGCCACCGGGTGCACGCTGATGCGAGGTCCGCCGATGTCGATGAGGCTTGGCGCGACCAGAAGGTTATGCGCGGTGGGGTCGAGTGCCCAACTGATGTCCCGCACCGCGTCGAGCGCCAGCTCGTCGCTGCTCGTCACGATCACCGTCCGGGCACCGGTCTGACGCAGCGCGCGCAGCACGACGTGCGGAGTGCCGAGCACGGGGAGTCCCTTCTCCGCAAGGGCGGCGGAGTGATGACCATCGGGCGTCAACAACCCCACCACGTCGTACGCGGAGGCTGGGTTGCGGCGCAACTCCTCGGCGAGCCGCTCGGCGCTGTGGCGGCTGCCGATCAGGATCGTTCGCTCCTCCAGCTTCCCGATGCTTCTCTGCCAGATCAGCCACTGGCGCCACAGCCACCGTGACGCGAGCAGCAGCAGCAGTCCGGTGGGGAAGGCGACCAGGAGGTAGGCGCGTGCCAGCTCCGCTTGCAGGAACAGGGAGACGATCGCCGCCAGAGCGAGCAGGAGGAGGGTCGCGTCGATGACGCGTTTGTACTCCGCAGACCCGGAACCGACGATCGAGCGATCGCGGCTGCCATACGCCCACAGCAGTCCCGCCCACACGACGAACAAGAGCGCGGACACCACGCCGTATTCGACGTTGAGAGCCGAGTGACGGGCCGTCAGCGCTCCGCCGGCCAGACCGAAACGGGCGAGCTGCGCGACGGACACTGCCACTGCGAGCGACAGAAGATCGGTCAGCAGCAGTCGGCGGCCGTACGCTCGCGCCCACGAGGGGGAGGGGCCCGTGTCGGCGACTGCCGCCTTCGTCTCTTGACGTCCTTGGATGAAGACCGGCCCGGTGATTGGGGCGCTAACTACTCGCTCAGGCATTAGACGTGAATGCTAACCAAAAGCGGCGACATGATGCGCACGCATCGTCGACGTGAACGGAACGTCACGCGGGCGTTACTCGCCGTTCACACGAGGGCGAGGGCGTCGGCGGTGCTGTTGACGGTTCGTGAGGCGAGTGCTCTGTCATCACTGAGATGCTTACCCCGGCTTGGGATCATGCGAACGAGCGCAGGCTCCCACCGCGACATCCGCTCCGGGAAACACCGCTGCAGCACGTCGAGCATGATCGGCACGGCTGTCGAGGCGCCGGGCGAGGCCCCGAGTAGACCGGCGATGGAGCCATCCTCGGCCGCGACGACCTCGGTGCCGAACTGCAGGACGCCGCCCTTCTCAGGATGCCGCTTGATCACCTGCACGCGCTGACCCGCCGTGATGAAGTACCAGTCCTTCGGATCGGCCTCGGGGAAGAACTCCTGCAGCGCCTCGAACTTCTTGCGCTTGCTCGCGGTCAGCTGCGCGATCAGGTACTTGACGAGATCGAAGTTGTCGCGGGCGACGGCGAGCATGGGCCAGAGATTGTGCGGACGAACGGAGAAGGGCAGGTCGAAGATCGAGCCCTTCTTGAGGAACTTCGGACTGAAGCCGGCGTACGGGCCGAACATCAGGCTCGCCTTGCCGTCGACGACGCGGGTGTCGAGGTGTGGCACGGACATGGGCGGGGAGCCGACGGCGGCCTTGCCGTAGACCTTCGCCAGGTGCCGCGCGACCACGTCCGGGTTGTCGGTGCGGAGGAACTGTCCGCTCACCGGGAAGCCGCCGAAGCCGCGGATCTCCTTGATGCCGGACTTCTGGAGGAGGCTCAAAGCGCCACCTCCGGCCCCGACGAACACGAAGCGTGCCTGGATCGTGGAGGGGGTGAGACCCACTTCGTTGTTGACGGAGAGACGCCAGGTGCCGTCCTTCATCTTCTTGATGTTGCGGACGGCGTGATTCTTGTTGATGCCGACGCCATTAGCCTTCAAATAGGCGAACAACTCGCGGGTGAGTGCGCCGAAGTCGACGTCCGTGCCGGCTGTGGTGCGCGTCGCCGCGATCGGCTGGCTCTTCTTGCGGCCGGGAATCATGACGGGCGCCCAGGAGCGGATGACGCGGGCGTCCTCGCTGTACTCCATGCCCGCGAACAGCGGGTGGTCCTTGAGCGCCTCGTACCGCTTCCGCAGATACTCGACGTTCTTCTCGCCCCACACGAAGCTCATGTGCGGGGTCGGGTTGATGAACGACTGAGGCTCGGGCAGGACACCCTCGGACACGAGGAACGACCAGAACTGGCGCGAGATCTGGAACTGCTCGTTGACCTTGACGGCGCTCGTGATGTCGATCGAACCGTCGGGCTTCTCGGGCGTGTAGTTGAGTTCGCACAGAGCAGCGTGGCCGGTGCCCGCGTTGTTCCACGGGTTCGAGCTCTCCTGACCCAGTTCACCGAGCCGTTCGTAGACCTCGATGCGCCAATCGGGCTCGAGCTGCTTGAGAAGCGCGCCGAGCGTGGCGCTCATGATGCCACCGCCGATCAGCGCGACGTCGATCGGAGGATTCACGCCCCGATTCTACCCGCGCCGAATCAGGCGGGCTGCGTCAGAGAGGCCGCCGCGAGCTCCGCGATCTGCACGGCGTTGAGCGCCGCGCCCTTGCGGAGATTGTCGTTGCTGATGAACAGAGCGAGGCCACGTCCTCCCGGCACTCCCTCATCCTGCCGGATGCGACCGACGAAGCTCGGGTCGGCGCCCGCAGCCTCGAGCGGGGTCGGCACTTCAGACAGCGCCACGCCCCTGGCATCCGACAGCAGCTCCGTCGCCCGCTCGGGCGTGATCGGCCGTTCGAACTCCGCGTTCACTGAGAGTGAGTGTCCGGTGAAAACCGGAACCCGAACGCAAGTGCCACTGACCAGCAGTTCGGGGAGGTCGAGGATCTTGCGGCTCTCGTTGCGGAGCTTCTTCTCCTCGTCGGTCTCGTTGAGGCCGTCGTCGACGAGATTGCCGGCGAACGGGATCACGTCGAACGCGATGGGGGCCACGTACTTCTGCGGCTCGGGGAAATCGACGGCGCGCCCGTCGTGCACGAGTCCGAGCACGTCCTGGTCGGCGGTCGCCTGAATCTGACCGAGCAACTCCTCGGCACCGGCGAGCCCGGAGCCGGACACCGCTTGATAGGTGCTCACGATCAGTCGCTGGAGGCCCGCCTCTTCGTGCAGCACCTTCAGCACCGGCATCGCGGCCATCGTGGTGCAGTTGGGGTTGGCGATGATGCCCTTGCGGGCATCCTTCATCGCGTCGGGGTTGACCTCGCTGACCACCAGCGGAACGTCGGGGTCCATGCGCCAGGCACTCGAGTTGTCGATGACGAGCACGCCCGCCTCGGCGAAGCGCGGCGCGTGAGCGCGTGAACCGGTCGCACCGGCTGAGAACAGAGCCATGTCGAGCCCTGACGGATCAGCCGTGGCTACATCCTCGACGACGATCTCTTCGCCGCGGAAGGCCAGGGTGGTCCCGGCGCTGCGAGCGGTCGCGAAGAAGCGGATCTGCCCGACGGGGAACTCGCGCTCCTCGAGCAGGCGCCGCATGACGGCACCGACCTGTCCGGTCGCACCGACGACACCGACGTTGACAGCCATGAAAACCCTCCTCGCGTCCCCGCACAGGATAGCCGTGCCGTGAAGAGGGGTGTTCGTCGCACCGTCTCGCGTTCTATACGCTTGCACGCGGTTAGAGGAGCGACATTGCGAATTTCCGTCATCGGGTGCGGCTATCTAGGTGCCGTCCACGCGGCTTCCATGGCGAAGCTGGGGCACGAAGTCGTCGGCATCGACGTCGACGAAACGAAGATCGAATTGCTGGCGGCAGGCCGTCCCCCCTTCTTCGAGCCCGGGCTTCCCGAGCTCCTGACCGAGGCGGGGGCAACCGGCCGGCTGCGCTTTTCGACCGACGCGGGCGAGGCCGCCGGCGCGAAGGTGCACTTCATCGCTGTGGGGACTCCTCAAAAGCCTGGAAGTTATGCCGCCGACCTCACTTACGTCGACGCAGCCGTCGACGGTCTGCTTCCTCACCTTCGTCCGGGTGATCTGGTCGTCGGCAAGTCGACGGTGCCCGTCGGCACGGCGGCGCGGCTCGCGGAGCGCATCGAGGCAGCGGGCGCGCGCCTGGCGTGGAACCCCGAGTTCCTCCGAGAGGGCTTCGCGATCATGGACACCCTGACGCCCGATCGCTTCGTGTACGGAGTCACCGACGGCGACGAAACGGCAGCGCCGCTGCTCGACGAGGTCTACGCGGAAGCCCTGAGCGCGGGGACACCCCGGATCGTGACCGACCTTGCGACGGCGGAATTGGTGAAGGTCGCGGCGAACGCATTCCTTGCCACCAAGATCTCGTTCATCAACGCCATGGCAGAGGTGGCCGAGGTGACCGGCGCCGACGTGACTCAGTTGGCCGACGCCATCGGGCACGACGCTCGGATCGGGCGCCGATTCCTCAACTCGGGCCTCGGGTTCGGCGGCGGATGCCTCCCGAAGGACATCCGGGGCTTCATGGCGAGGGCCGAAGAACTAGGTGTGGATCAGGCACTCAAGTTCCTCAGCGACGTGGACTCCATCAATCTTCGGCGGCGGGCCCGGATGGTCGATCTGGCGGTCGAGGTGCTGGACGGGAACGTGGAGGGGAAGCGCATTGCCGTGCTCGGTCTCGCGTTCAAGCCGGACTCCGACGATGTCCGAGAGTCGCCGGCGCTCGACGTCGCCGCGCGCCTTTCGGAGCTGGGAGCTGACGTCGTCGCCACCGACCCGGAGGCGATCGAGACGTCGCGTAAGAAGCACCCGGAGTTGGTCTACGTCCAGGACACCGAGGAAGCGCTGCGCGGCGCAGACGCAGTCGTCGTTCTGACGGAATGGAAGCAGTACAGGCAGCTCGATCCGAGTCACGTGAAGACCCTGGTTTCGGGCGCCCATGTTCTGGACGGGCGCAACTGTCTGGACCGGGAAGCGTGGCGAGCGGCGGGTTGGCATTACCGCGCCCTCGGCCGTCCCTGATCACGTACGCTCAGCCCGGAGCAGCAACCGACGCGGGTAGCTCACGCGCGCTTTCCAAGCGGACCGCAGTTGTCACCGTGAAGGCCGAACGCCGGGGGCACTACGCGGACCGCCTGCCTGATGCGTCATAGCGAGTGGCGACGCGGGCGAAGCTCCTTGGTCGATCACCTCGTCGGCAGGTGGCGTCGCGGAAGGGGCGACGGTTTCGCCAGCGGGGATTTCGCTTGCAATGGCTGGAGCGCGTCGAGCGCCACCACACGAAGTGCCGCTTCGTAATGCGGGAACGGGCGGGTGCTCGCCGACAGAACTCCGGCGGCTTGTCGCGTTGACCGCGCTCTAGCGCCCGGTTCCCGCGTAGACCTTCGCCTCGTCCTCGCCGTCGAGGTCGAACGCGCGGTGCACGACGCGAACAGCCTCATTGACAGTGTCGGCGCGGGTCACGACCGAGATACGGATCTCGCTCGTCGAGATCATCTCGATGTTGATGCCAGCCTCGCTGAGCGCGCGGAACAGGCGGGCAGACACGCCCGCGTTCGTCCGCATGCCGGCGCCGACTACCGCGAGCTTCCCGATCTGGTCGTCGTGCTGCAGCGAGTCGAACTTCACGCTCGCCTTCTCGGCGTTGAGCGCCGTCATCGCGGTCTGCGCCTCGGACTTCGGCAGGGTGAAGGAGATGTCGGTCTTGCCGGTCGCCGCGGCGGACACGTTCTGCACGATCATGTCGATGTTGGCGCCGGTCTTCGCGACGATCGTGAAGATCTCTGCCGCCTTCCCCGGAACGTCGGGAACGCCGACGACGGTGATCTTCGCCTCGCTGAGGTCCGCGGCGACGCCGGAGATGATGGGCTCTTCCACGTTCTGCTCCTCGTTGGAGGTCACGACGTACGTGCCCTCGCTGTTATTGAACGACGACCGCACGTGCAGGGTCACCCCGTGCCGGCGGGCGTACTCGACCGCGCGGATGTACAGCACCTTCGCACCGGCCGCCGCGAGCTCGAGCATCTCCTCGCTCGAGATGCGGTCGATCTTGCGGGCCTTGGGCACGACGCGGGGGTCGGCCGTGAAAACGCCGTCGACGTCGGTGTAGATCTCGCAGATGTCGGCGCCGAGAGCCGCGGCGAGCGCGACGGCGGTCGTATCCGAGCCGCCTCGGCCAAGAGTGGTGATGTCGCCGGTGCCGCGGTTGAAGCCCTGGAAGCCGGCGACGATTGCGATGGCACCGGCGTCGAGCGCGTCGCGCACGCGCCCCGGGGTCACGTCGACGATGCGAGCGCTGCCGTACTGGGCGTCCGTGATGAGGCCGGCCTGGCTGCCGGTGTACGACCGGGCCTCCATGCCGAGGCTGCGGATGGCCATCGCGAGCAGCGCCATCGAGATTCGCTCACCCGCGGTGAGCAGCATGTCGAGCTCGCGCCCGGCGGGGATGGGAACGATCTCCTTGGCGAGATCGAGCAGCTCGTCCGTGGTGTCACCCATCGCGGAGACCACGACGACGACCTCGTGACCCGCCTTGCGGGTCTCGACGACCCGCTTGGCGACGCGCTTGATGCTCTCGGCGTCGGCAACCGATGAGCCGCCGAACTTCTGCACGATCAGGCTCACGCACGACTCCTGCTGGTACACGGGGATGGAGGCCCCCTGAGGGCCCCGTCAAGTGTAGACCGCGAGGCGGATGCCTCCGCGACCCGTCTCCTTGTATTACGGATGCCGCTGCGGCATCCGTTCCCATGGCACCTCTCCCGGCCTCGGGCGCTGAGTCTCGATACGCCGCTGCGCGGCTACTCGGCCGCCGGTCGCCGGGCAGGCCGACGGCCCGGAGCGCCCCCCATGGTCGCTCCGGGCTCATCGGGGTCTCGCGCCTGGCGGTGCGGAGCCGACCCGAACGGCTCCGCGCCTCAGCTGATGCTGCGAGACACCGGGTGGAGCGGAACCGACCCGAACGGCTCCGCTCCCCCGCCGTGTTCCCCTACTCGATGCGCACTCCGCGGCGGCGAAGCGCCAGCCCGAGTGCGAGCAGGAGACCTGCGAAGACCGCCCAGCCGGTGGCATCCGTGCCGGTGTAGGCGAGACGCTCACCTCCGGTGGTGCCGCGGCCGGTCCAGTCGTCGTCCGAGCCGAGCGCCGCCACGGTGCCGGCAGCGACCGTGGTGTCGGTGCCGTCGGTGTGGTTGCCGTCCGTGCCAGGGGCCGTGCCCGAGTCGGTACCGGGGTCAGTGCCCGGGTCGGTACCGGGAACGGTGCCGGGGTTCGTACCAGGGTCAGTTCCGGGATCGGTGCCCGGGTCAGTACCAGGATCCGTGCCGGGGTCAGTGCCAGGATCCGTACCCGGGTCAGTACCGGGGTCAGTGCCGGGGTCAGTGCCGGGGTCAGTGCCGGGGCCGTTGTCACCGTCGGTGCAGCTGCCACCGATCACGAGGCAGATGTCGCCGTCCACGATCGGGCCGTTCCCGTCGCCGTCGCCGATACCGAGGTCGATGTCACCGTCGAGAATCGGGGTCTCGGCGTCGCCGCCGACACCGAGGTCGATGTCACCGTCGATGATTCCACCGCCGGTGTTGCCGCCGGTCTCGGTAGTGCACTCGCCCAGGATCTCGAGGCAGACGTCACCGTCGACGAGCGAGCCGTCGCCGCCGACCCCGAGGTCGACCTCGCCATCCAAGATCGGGGTCTCGCCCGCGCCGCCGCCGCCGATACCGAGGTCGACGTCACCGTCGAGGATGCCGTCGCCGGCACCACCCGTCGTGCCATCGCCGCAGGTGCCGAGCAGCACGAGGCAGACGTCACCGTCAACGAGCGAGCCGTCGCGGCCGATCACAGCGTCGACGTCGGTGTCGACCACGGGAGTGGCGCCGCCACCGACCACGACGTCGATCACGCCGTCGACGAGGCCGCCATCGGTGCCCGTCCCCGCGCCCTGACAGGTCGCGCCGATCACCAGGCAGACGTCCGCGTCCACGAGCGGAGCGTCCTCGCCTCCGACACCGAGGTCGAGCTCGGTGTCGAGCAGCGGGTCACCGACCACACCGTCGACCTGGCCGGAGTCGCCCTCGCCGCCGATCGTCACGTCGGCGTCCGCGTCGACCAGCGGAGCATCGCTCGCGCCGCCGACCGTGACATCGAGATCCGCGACGGTGTCGTCCAGCGCGCTGCCCTCGCCGAGCAGGTCGTCGACGACGACGTCGGCGTCGACCTCGGCGAGCGTGTCCTCGCCACCGACGGTGACGTTCTCGTCGACGACGGTGTCGTCGACGAGCTGGCCGTCACCCAGCAGGTCGTCCACGAACACGTCGGCCTCGACATCCGCGAGCGTGTCGTCGCCGCCCACGGTGACGTCCACGTCGGCGACGACGTCGGCTGCCTCCCCGGCACCTCCGAGGTCGAGCACCGCGTCGGCGGTGACGTCGACCGTGTCGTCGACCGAGACGACGGCTTCCACGACGGCACCGGCGTCTCCGAGGAGATCCAGCCCGTCTCCCTCGGCGGCACTCGCCGCCGTGGTTCCGAGGAACATCAGTCCCCCGGTCGCAAGGGTCACGAAAAGACCCCGCGTGAAGAATCTGTTCACAGTCCTACTCCTGATCGTTCGAGTCGTCCCACCGCCGGACGGCGGTGGTCAGCGCATGCCGCGTGGGAACGCGGCCGCGCCGGACTCAGTCAGGAGTGGCGACGGATTCGAAAGTAGGAACGGTCGGCAGCTCGTCGTCCGCGAGGACGGGGCTGAAGTCGATGAGCAGCCGCAGCGAGGCCCAGGCGCCGGTCACGGCCACAGGAGCACCGGATGCCGCGGTCGAGCCCGCCGAGGCATCCGTGACGTCGCCGCCGGCGACACCGTCGGAGGCGAATCCGGCGGGCGCTTGCACCGCCCGGTCCGAAAGCGTCGCGACCGAGTGCTGCGCCGACGAGCTCAGCGGAACGGCGATGGCGGTTGCGATGCGGAAGGGTGCCGCAGAGCCCAGCGGCGCCTGCGCGGGTGCCGGAACGGCGAGCATCGGAGCTGCCACGTCGAGTCCCGTCGCCGGGCTGGAACCGGGGCGGGTGACCGCGTTCGTTCCGTCGCGGCCGGGAACGACGGCGCCCGGCAGGGGCTCGCCGTCGGGGCCGTCGACGATCACGCCCGGCTGGTCGCCGATCGTGCCGGGCACGTCAACGACGCCGCCCGGCAGGTCGATGACCCTGCCCGGCAGTTCCACGACCTCGCCGGGCAGCTCGGCCACGACGTCGCCGGTCTCGTCGAGCACGCCGTCGAGCACCCCGCCGAGATCGGCGGGCAGCTCGGCCACCGGATCGGTGAGCCGGTCGAGCGGCAGGACGTCGTCGAGCAGGTCGGAGGTGCCGTCCGTCACGCCGATGACGAGGTCGCCGGTGCCGTCGACGGTGCGGTCCACGACGTCCGCGACAGGCTTCACGACCTCGCGGACGACGGGCTTCGCAACGGGCTCGACGACCTCGGTGACGACCGGCCTGGCCACGGGCTGGACTACCTCGGTGACGACGGGCTTCGTCACCGCCTGAACTGGCGCGGTCACTGCCTGCGCGGGCTTCGTCACGTTCTCGACGACCGGCTTCACCGGCTCGACGACAGGGGCCACGACCGCGTCGACGGCTCCGCGGGTCTCCTCAGCCGTGTCCTCAAGCGTGTCGGTGACGTCCCCCAGCAGTCCCGACCGGGGCTCGGTGGCGGATGCCGGCGAGGCGGAGAGCACGAGGGACAGCGCGACCCAGAAAAGGCCGATCACGAGCGCGATCAACGCGACTCGTACCACTGCGCACGTGCTGCGGGATGCAGCGTCCCCCATGCGCCTCACCTCCCCCCGAAGGCATTGCGTCCGTTTCGAGCATTGCACGGGGTACAAGTTTTTGTCTAGGCGCACCCTTCAATCGATGTTGGCCCCCGTTCGGGGGACACTCGGTCACGAACGCGGTGGGTCAGTGCTCCTCCGCGATCGCCTCGGCGATCAACGGACCCAACTGCTCGGCGATCCGCGCGTGTCCGGTGTTGTTGGGATGGATGCCGTCGTTCAGCACGTAGCGCCCGACCTCGGGCACCTGGAACAGGGGCCGCGTGTCGATGAAATGCAGCTCGTGCTGCACGGCGAGGGCATGAAGCATGTCGGTCTGCTCCTGCATCACGTCAGCGAGTTCACGTCCGTCCGGGCGGTTGCCGTGGACGTACTTCGGCTGCAGGAACCCGCTCAACAGGATGATCTGCGTTTCGGGTAGCTCGGATCGAAGCGTGGCGATCATGCCCGCCGCCGCCGCCTGCAGCCGGCTCTGCGAATACCAGACGTCGTTGGTGCCTCCGGCGAGTACGACGACGTCGGGGCGCGCTGCCACGATGGCAGGGATCCTGCTGGCAAAGATATCGGTCTCCCCCACCGCGACGTAGCCGGTGCCTCCCGAGCTGAACTGCTGGAACTCCCAGCCGTACTGGGCGCAGACCCGCGCCGGCCAGATTCGGTCGTAGTCGATGAAGCCGAAGCCCTCGGTGATGCTGTCGCCGACGAACGCGACGGAGAGCGACCGCTCGGGCACGGTCCGTGCGACCGGCGCCGGGGACGACACCGGCTGAGCGGTGACCGAGGCCGCCATCGGCATCTCCGTCGAGCATCCCGCGATCAGCAGCGCAGCGACGAGTGGCATCGCCACGCGTGCTGAACGGGCTCGCATCGGGCTCCGGTCGGGTCGATCGTCGGGCGCCGGGTGCCCGCGGTACGCGTCAGCGTATTGGACCCGTGGTGGCCGAACCTGAACCGGCGCTCCGGCTACTGCTCGACCGCGATCGCCTCCGCCAATAGCGGCCCGAGGTACTCGGCGATGAGCTCGTGGCCGGCGTTGTTCGGGTGCACCCCGTCGGGCAGGATCAGGCCCGAGGTGTCGCGCCCCTCGAACAGCGGGCGGGTGTCGATGAAGCGGATGTCGCGCTCTTCCGCTAGCTGCTCCAGCATTGACGTCTGCTCGTCGACCACGTCGGCGATGGGCCTGCCGTCGGGCAGGGAACCCTCGATGAGCGCGGGCTGGAAGAAGGCGCTCATCAGCACTATCTGCGCGTCGGGCAGGCCCTCGCGCAGCGTGTCGAGCACGTCGGCGGCGGCCGTCTTTACCTGCTCCTGCGGGTAGAACACGTCGTTCGTCCCGCCCGCGATCACTACGACGTCGGGCTCCGCCTCGAGGATCGCCGGCACCCGCGAGGCGAAGTCGTTGGACTCGTTGACGGCGACGTAGCCGGTGCCCGCGACGCTGAACTGCTCGAACTGGAAGCCGTACTCGCGGCTGACGATGAGCGGCCAGATGTTGCCGTAGTCGATGTCACCGAAGCCCGACGTGATGCTGTCACCGAGGAAGGCGACGGCGATCGTCTGCTCGCTGCCCGGCGAGGCATCCGTCGTCGGCGCGGGCGATCCCGCGGGCGGCACGGTGGCGGTGCCGTCGTCGGGGAGGTCCGTGGTGCAGGAGGTCAGCGACATCAGGGCTAGGGCGGGGATCAGCAGGGCGGCGGCGAGTCGGGTTCTCATCGGGCTCCGGGTCAGGCTTCGACGACCCGGCGCCCTTCGAACGCCCGGCCGAGGGTCACCTCGTCAGCGTATTCCAGGTCGCCGCCGACCGGCAGGCCGCTCGCGAGCCGCGTGACGCGCACGCCGAGCGTGGAGAGCAGCCGTGTCAGGTAGGTCGCGGTCGCCTCGCCCTCGAGGTTGGGGTCGGTCGCGATGATGACCTCGGTCACCGAGGCATCCGCGAGTCGCGTCATCAGCTGACGGATGCGGAGGTCGTCGGGGCCGACGCCGTCGATCGGGCTGATCGCTCCGCCGAGCACGTGGTACAGCCCGCGGAACTCGCGGGTGCGCTCGATGGCGACGACGTCCTTCGCCTCCTCGACGACGCAGATCGTCGTGTGGTTGCGGCGCGGATCGCGGCAGATCGCACAGGTCTCCTCCTGCGCGACGTTGCCGCAGATCTCGCAGAACCGCACCTTGTCGCGCACCTCGAGCAGCACCTCGGCGAGACGCTTCACGTCGAAGCTCTCGGTCTGCAGGATGTGGAACGCGATGCGCTGGGCGGACTTCGGTCCGATGCCGGGCAGCCGACCGAGTTCGTCGATCAGCTCCTGAATGATGCCTTCGTACATGCCTTACTCGGCCGCCGGCGAGGGTACGACCGACGGGGTCAGCCGCTGCTCCTCGATGAAGTTCGCGCTGAGGATCTCGCGCACGACGGCTTCGCCGTAACGGTTGCGTTCCATGGCGGGGCGGGCCGGACGTTCCTGGGGCGGTGCGGTGCGCTCGGCGGCCGCCGCCCTGCTCTCGACGGCGGGGGCGGATGCCTGCGGGCGCGCCGCGACCGGGGGCGCGGCGACCGTCGTCGGCGCCGCGAACTCGGGGGCGGCCGGCACGGGCTCGTCCGCTCCCGGGATCGCGACGACCGCCCAGTCGTCGTCGGTCGGCGGGGCGTCGTCGTCGGTCGGCGGCGGGACGTCGTCGACCGGGCGGCTCTGCGTGCGCTGCTGAGGTCCTCGGGTGCCGGAGCGGGAGCCGTGCGAGGTACCGGGTCGCGATGCGCCGGCGTCGCCGGCTACGCGACCGCCGGAGGAGGCGGCGTCACCGGATGCGCGACCGCCGGACGAGGCCGGAGCGGCCGGAGCGCGGTCCGCGGCGGGCGCTGCCGCGCGCTCGGGCGCTGCAGGCCGATCCACCGCGGGGCGGGTCTGAGCAGGAGCGCCCTGCTGCGGAGCGCGCGCGCCGGGGCCGTCTGCGCGGGCGATGAAGCGCACGCGCAGTCCGAGCACCTCGATGATCGCGCGGCGGACGTACTCGCTGACGCTCTCGCCTGCGCCCTGGGGCTTCTTGAACTCCTCGACGTCGCGGTCGCTCGGGAACGTCAGCGTGAGGACGTCTTCCTTGAGGTCGCGGACGGTCGCAGTGACGGCGACGAGCCACGCCGTGCGCCTGGCGCGCTCGATCGACTCGAGCACCTGCGGCCACGAGTCCTTCATCTGCTGCAGCGTGACGGGCGCGCCGGCCGGAACGTCGCCCACGCGAAGGTCGGTCGGCCGCGCCTGCGGGGTCGCCTGCACCTCGGGGGCGACGCCCTGGTCGGTGCGGTGCGCGCCGCTCGGGGCGGGCTCGGTCTCCGGCTCGGGGATCGGGTCGCGTCCGGGCGGCGTCGGGTTCGGCTCGGCCGGGGTCGGCATCGGCTGCGGGGCCGGGATCGGGTCCGGCGCCGGGAAGGGCGAAGGCTCGCTCGGGCCCGGGTACGACGGCTCCGGAGCGCCGGGGATGCCGGGTTCGGACGGGGCCGTCGGGAAGGGGGCGGTGGCGGCGGGGCGGCTGGTCGCGGGGGTGCCGGGCCTCGATACGCCGGCGTCGCCGGCTGCTCGACCGCCGGAGGGGGCGTCGCCGGCCACTCGACCGCCGGGCGCGGAGGTCGCACCACCCAGCGAAGCAGCCCCCGACGGAGCGCCGCCGACACCCTCGACGCCGACGCGGCGCTCGAGGCGCTCGACGCGGGCGAGGGCACCGCGCTCGGTCTCGTCGCTAGCGGGCACGAGCATGCGCGCGACCATGAGCTCGAGGTGCAGGCGGGGGCTCGTGGCGCCGGTCATCTCGGTGAGCGCGGTGTTGGCGACATCCGCCGCCCTGCTGAGCTCGGCCGAGCCGAAGTTCGCCGCCTGCGTCTGCATGCGGTCGAGCTCGTCCTGCGGGATGCCGCGGAGCACGGATGCCGCGCTCGAGCCGGTCGCGGCCACGATGATGAGGTCGCGCAGCCGCTCGAGGAGGTCCTCGACGAAGCGGCGCGGGTCCTGTCCAGTCTGGATGACGCGGTCGACCGCGCCGAAGACACCGGCGGCGTCGCGGGAGCCGAGCGCGTCGACGACCTCGTCGAGCAGGGCGCCGTGCGTGTAGCCGAGCAGGGCGACGGCCCGCTCGTACGAGACGGTGGTGCCCTCCGACCCGGCGATGAGCTGGTCGAGCAGGGAGAGGGTGTCGCGCACCGAGCCCCCGCCCGCGCGGACGACGAGCGGCAGCACGCCGGCGTCGACGGTGATGCCCTCGGAGTCGCAGAGCTCCTGCGTGTACGCCAGCATCTGCGCCGGCGGCACGAGGCGGAACGGGTAGTGATGGGTGCGGGAGCGGATCGTGCCGATGACCTTCTCGGGCTCGGTCGTCGCGAAGATGAACTTCACGTGCTCCGGCGGCTCCTCGACGATCTTCAGCAGCGCGTTGAACCCCTGCGGCGTGACCATGTGGGCCTCGTCGAGGATGAAGATCTTGTAGCGGTCGCGGGCCGGCGCGAACACCGCGCGCTCGCGCAGGTCGCGGGCGTCGTCGACACCGTTGTGGCTCGCGGCGTCGATCTCGACGACGTCGAGCGAGCCGCCGCC
The DNA here is from genome assembly GCF_017355965.1 of Desertivibrio insolitus. Lineage (GTDB taxonomy): Bacteria > Actinomycetota > Actinomycetes > Actinomycetales > Microbacteriaceae > JAFIQW01. The sequence goes on along the minus strand of NZ_JAFIQW010000002.1, from coordinate 189,611 downwards.
GGCGCGGGAGAGCTCCACGCAGCTCGGGCACGTGCCGCACGGGGTGTCGGTGGGGCCCTCCGCGCAGTTGAGGCAGCGCGCGAGGATGCGCGCGGACGTCGTCTTGCCGCACCCGCGCGGCCCGCTGAAGAGATAGGCGTGGTTCACCCGGTCGGACTTCAGCGCCGTGCGCAGCGGGTCCGTGACCTGGGACTGACCGATGAGCTCGGAGAACGTCTCCGGACGGTATCGGCGATAGAGGGCGGTGACCACGCAGCAAGGATAAGCGCCGGGGGCGACATCGGCTCGGGTTGCGGGAAACCCGTGCATACGGGCTCCGCGCGTCCGCTGCCACCCCGCTCTTTGGGGGTCTTCGGCTCCCGGATGACGGGGGCGCGCCGCCCTAGCATCGCGATCGTGACCACCACGGTGCAGCCCCGCAAGCTCCCCGCGCTCCTCGCCCCCGGCCTGTCGCTGGGCTTCTCGGCGGGCGCCGTCGCAGGCTGGGCCGCGGGAAACCCGGCGCTCGGCATCACCCTCGGGCTCTGCCTCGGCAGCTCCGCGGGCATGATGGCCGACCGGCTGTTCTGGCGGGTCGTGGAGCGCCGCAAGCGCTGACCGTTCGACTTACGGGAGGGGCGGATGCCGCGAGGCATCCGCCCCTCAGTCGTTCCAAGGGCTACAGCACGCGCTGCTCGCGCCGCCGCCCGACCAGGGGTTCGAGCTCGGCGAGCTCCTCTTCGGTGGCCCGGCGAGAGGCCGGCGCAGACTCAGGACGCGGTGACGCCGACCACCTGACGCGCGATCTCGAGCTCCTCGTTCGTGGGGATGACGAGCACGGAGACGGGCGAGCCGTCCGGGGAGATCGCGCGCGGCTGCTTGGCCGCGAGCTCGTTGCGGTCGTTGTCGACGTGGATGCCGAGGAACTCGAGCCCCGCGAGCGTGCGACGCCGCAGCAGGGCGTTGTTCTCGCCGACGCCCGCGGTGAAGACGAGCGCGTCGAGGCCGCCGAGGTGTGCGACATAGGAGCCGATGTAGCCGCGCAGCCGGTGGCGATAGACGTCGAGGGCGGCCTCGGCCACCTCGTCGCCGCGCGACGCGGCATCCTGCACGTCGCGCATGTCGCCCTTGCCGGTGAGCCCGAGCAGGCCGCTGCGCCGGTTGAGCAGGGTGTCGAGCTCGTCGAAGTCCATGCCGGCGACGCGGTGCAGGTGGAACAGCACGGCGGGGTCGACGTCGCCGGAGCGGGTGCCCATGACGAGGCCCTCGAGCGGCGTGAGCCCCATCGACGTATCGATCGACTGGCCGCCCCTGATGGCGGTGGCGGATGCCCCGTTGCCGAGGTGCAGCACGATGATGCGCAGCTCCTCGAGCGGCCGCTCGAGGAACGCCGCGGCCTGCTCCGACACATACTTGTGACTCGTACCGTGGAAGCCGTAGCGGCGCACCGAGTACTGCTCGGCGAGCTTCGCGTCGATCGCGTACGTGTACGCCCGCGGCGGCAGGGTCTGGTGGAACGCGGTGTCGAAGACGGCGACGTGCGGCGCGTCGGGGAAGGCGGTGCGCGCCGCGCGGATGCCCTCGAGGTTCGCCGGGTTGTGCAGCGGCGCGAGCGCCGAGAGCTCCTCGATGCGGTCTTCCACGGAGGCGTCGACGATCGTGGCATCCGAAAAGACGGAGCCGCCGTGCACGACGCGATGGCCGACGCCGACCGGCGGGTGCTCGGCGAGCGACGGGCCCTGCTCGGCGAACGCGTCGAGCATCACCCGGAACCCGGTCGTGTGGTCGGGCACCGCGACGCCGTCGCGGGAGCGGGTCTCCCCCGTCACCGCGTTGGTGTGCTTCGCGGCGCCGCGCTCCTCGCCGATGCGCTCGACGAGCCCGGATGCCAGCACCGTCTCGGTCTCGACCTCGATCAGCTGGTACTTGAAGGAGCTCGACCCGGAGTTGACGACGAGGACCGCGCTCACGCGGTGGGTCCCTGCGCCTGGATCGCGGTGATGGCCACGGTGTTCACGATGTCGCGCACGAGCGCCCCTCTCGAGAGGTCGTTGATCGGCTTGTTGAGGCCCTGCAGCACCGGCCCGATCGCGACGGCGCCGGCGGAACGCTGCACCGCCTTGTACGTGTTGTTTCCGGTGTTGAGGTCGGGGAAGACGAACACCGTGGCGCGGCCCGCGACCTGGGAGTCGGGCATCTTGGTGCGCGCGACCGCGGCATCCGCGGCGGCGTCGTACTGGATCGGCCCCTCGACGAGCAGCTGCGGCTGCCGCTCCCGCACGAGCGCGGTGGCGGCGCGCACCTTCTCGACCTCGGCGCCCGAGCCGGACTCGCCGGTCGAGTACGACAGCATCGCCACGCGGGGGTCGATGCCGAACTGCCCCGCGGTGCCCGCGGAGGAGATCGCGATGTCGGCGAGCTGGGCGCTGTCGGGGTCGGGCACGACGGCGCAGTCGCCGTAGACGAGCACCCGGTCGGCGAGCGCCATGAAGAAGACGCTCGACACGACGCTCACGCCGGGCTTGGTCTTGATGACCTCGAAGCCCGGGCGGATGGTGTGCGCGGTCGTGTGAGCGGCGCCCGAGACCATTCCGTCGGCGAGGCCGAGGTGCACCATCATCGTGCCGAAGTACGAGACATCCGTCACGACGTCGCGGGCGAAGTCGACGGTGACACCCTTGTGGGCGCGGAGGCGGGCGTACTCGACGGCGAAGCGCTCGCGCAGCTCGGGATCGAACGGGCTCAGCACCTGGGCGCCGGAGATGTCGATGCCGAGCCCGGTCGCGCGGGCGCGGATCTCGGTCTCGTCGCCGAGGATCACGAGGTCGGCGACCTGACGGCTGAGCAGGGTCGACGCGGCGCGGAGGATGCGGTCGTCGCTGCCTTCGGGCAGCACGATGCGCTTGCGGTCGGCCCGGGCGCGCTCGAGCAGCTCGTACTCGAACATCAGCGGCGTGACGACGGTCGAGGTGCCGGCGCCGACGGCCTCGACGAGGGCGCGGCGGTCGACGTGCTTCTCGAACAGAGCGAGCGCCGTGTCGAGCTTGCGCTGCGAGTCGGCGGCGAGCCGTCCGCGGGTCTGGGTGATCTTCGTAGCCGTCTGGTAGGTGCCGAGGTCGGTCGAGATGATCGGCACGTCGGCGCCGAGACCCTCGATCAGGCGCGAGATCGTGGGCGAGAGCTCGAAGCCGCCGTTGAGCACGATGCCCGCGACGGTCGGGAACGTGCCCGACGAATTCGCCAGCAGCACCGCGACGAGCACCTCGCTGCGGTCGCCCGGGATGACGACGACGGCGCCCTCGGTGAGCCGGACGAGCACGTTCTCCATGCTCATGGCCGAGACGACGACGCCGAGCGCCTCGCGCTGCAGCAGCTCCTCGTCGCCCTTCACGAGGTGGCCGTCGGTGGCCTGCATGATCGCGCGCATCGTCGGCGCGACGAGGTACGGGTCCTCGGGCACGGCCCAGACGGGGAGCCCGCCCACCGCCTGCGTGGTCGCGGCGACGATCTCGTCGAGGTGCTCCGGGTCGGCGCGGTTGACCACCACGGCGAGCGCCTGCGCGTGCTCGTTCGCGAGCTCGGGGAACGACAGCTCGGCGATCTGCCGCATCTCGTCGGCGGTGCGCCCGCCGGTCTCGTCGACCTTGCGTCCCGTCAGCACGAGCAGCACGGGGGCGGCGAGGTTCGCGGCGATGCGCGCGTTGTAGGAGAGCTCGGTGGGGCTGCCGACGTCGGTGTAGTCGCTGCCCACGATGACGACCGTGTCGACCTTGCGCTCGACGGCCTTGAACCGTTCGACGATGCGGCTGAGCGCGGCATCCGGGTCGTCGTGCACGTCTTCGTAGCTGACGCCGACGGCCTCGTCGTAGTCGAGGTCGACCGCCGGATGCTGCAGCAGCAGCTCGAGCACGTAGTCGCGCTCCTGGGTCGACCGGGCGATCGGGCGGAAGACGCCGATGCGCGGCACGTCGCGGCTCAGGGTGTCGAGCACGCCGAGTGCGATCGAGGACTTGCCCGAGTGCCCCTCGGCGGACGTGATGTAGACGCTCGTAGCCATCGCAGCCAGCCTATTGAGCGGCGGCTGGATGCCAGCGGGGCATTTTCGGAGAGACGGGAACCCCTCTCCCGGGCCCGGCCCGCATCTGCCGGCGCAGCAACTGTCGATTCCGCGGACGCAGGTCAGCAGTTACTGCACATTCACGTCGGGCACGAGGCATCCGGGGCAGGGCAAAAGAAAAGACCCCTCACGCACCCGCCAGAGCCCGGTTACCCTTGCTGCGTTTCCGCCCTGGGGGAGTTGGCCTGGATGGCGCCACGTGAGGAGCCGCTGATCAGTGTAATGGCTCGTCGAGGCGGCTTCTGAGCAGAGCTAGGAACTCGTCCGCCATCTCGAGCTGCCGCTGGAGCTTCGCCCGGCGTTCGACGGTCTGGTCGATGAAGTGCTCGATCGCCGCGGCATCCGCGCCGGTGTCGATCACGCGAAGTAGGTCGGCCATCTCCTCGAGCGAGAAGCCGAGGGGCTTCATGCGCCGGATGAGCATGAGCCGGTCGAAGTCGTCCTCGGTGTAGAGACGGAACCCGCCCTCGGTGCGGCCCGCCGGCTTCAGCAGACCGACCTCGTCGTAGTGCCGGATGCTGCGGAGCGACAACTCGGTGCGCTCGGCGAGTTCACCGATGTGCATGAGCCCGGCCTGCGGCATCCGTCTCTCCTTCATCTCTACCCTTACGTCAGGGTAGAGTTGGACCACCCCCCTCATTCTCTCGCGCGATGACGCGCGCCCGATTCCCTCGGGCGCCGACGGCGCCCCTCATCCAGGAGGCGTCGTGCCCACCACCACTTCCCCGACCGTCGCGTCGGCGCTGCGCTCGCCGCGCATCCTCACCCGCGAGGTGCTCGCCGGGCTCGTCGTCGCGCTCGCGCTGATCCCTGAAGCGATCTCGTTCTCGATCATCGCCGGGGTCGACCCGCGCGTCGGGCTCTTCTCCTCCTTCGTCATGGCGGTGACGATCGCCGTGCTCGGCGGGCGCCCCGCGATGATCAGCGCCGCGACCGGCGCGGTCGCGCTCGTCATCGCCCCCGTCGCGCGCGAGTACGGGATGGACTACTTCCTCGCGACCGTGATCCTCGCCGGGGTGTTCCAGCTCGCGCTCGGTGCGCTCGGCGTCGCGCGGCTCATGCGCTTCATCCCGCGCAGTGTCATGGTCGGCTTCGTCAACTCGCTCGCGATCCTGATCTTCCTCGCCCAGTTGCCGCACCTCTTCGGGGTGCCGTGGGCGGTGTATCCGCTCGTCGCCGTCGGGCTCGTCGTGCTCGTCGCGCTCCCCCGGCTGACGAAGGTCGTTCCGGCTCCGCTCGTCACCATCGTGCTGCTGACCGCGGCCGTGCTCGTCGCCGGCATCGCAGTGCCGAACGTCGGCGACCAGGGCGAGCTGCCCCGCACGCTCCCGGAGTTCTTCCTGCCGTCGGTGCCGCTGACCCTCGAGACGTTCTCGATCATCGCGCCGTACGCCCTCGCGATGGCGCTCGTCGGACTGCTCGAGTCGCTGATGACCGCAAAGCTCGTCGACGACATCACCGACACCGGCTCGAACAAGACGCGGGAGTCGCTCGGCCAGGGCACCGCGAACGTGCTGTCGGGGCTCTTCGGCGGCATGGGCGGCTGCGCGATGATCGGCCAGACGATGATCAACGTGAAGGCGTCCGGCGCGCGAACGCGCATCTCGACCTTCCTCGCGGGCGTGTTCCTGCTGATCCTCGTCGTCGCGCTCGGCGACGTCGTGGCCCTGATCCCGATGGCGGCGCTCGTCGCGGTCATGGTCATGGTGTCGGTCGCGACCTTCGACTGGCACAGCATCCGTCCGTCGACTCTGAAGCGGATGCCGCTCGGCGAGACCCTCGTCATGCTCGCGACGGTCGCCGTGGTCGTCGCGACCCACAACCTGGCGATCGGCGTGCTCGTCGGCGTCGTCGCCGCGATGGTGGTGTTCGCGCGTCGCGTCGCGCACTTCACGCGCGTGACCCGCGTCGTCGACGGCGACACGGCCCGCTACTTCGTCGACGGGGAGCTCTTCTTCGCCTCGAGCAACGACCTGACCCACCAGTTCTCGTACACCGAGGACCCCGACCGGGTCGAGATCGACCTCTCCCGCTCGCACGTCTGGGACGCCTCGACCGTCGCCGCCCTCGACGCGATCACGACCAAGTACGAGCGGCTCGGCAAGAGCGTCACCGTGACGGGGATGAACGACGCGAGCAGCAGTTTCCACGGGCGGCTGGCGGGGCAGCTCGGCGGCGGCGAGTGAGCCGTATCGGAGGAGAATCGGGCGTTTCCGGTCGACAAGCGACCGGAACGGTCGGAATCTCCTCCGTTGGGCACCGCCGTTGCTCGCGGCGACCGGCGCGGTCGGCAGCACGCCTGACAGACGGTAGGCTGTAGGTCGCTCCAACCAGGAGGATTCGCCTAGTGGCCTATGGCGCACGCTTGGAAAGCGTGTTGGGTGAAAGCCCTCGGGGGTTCGAATCCCCCATCCTCCGCAGTTAGTACTGATGGCGCGCAGGGCGAAAGCGCTGTGCCGTCATCGGGGGTTCGAATCCCCCAACCTCCGCAGTTAGCACTGATGGCGCGCAGGGTGAAAGCGCTGTGCCGTCATCCGGGGTGCGAATCCCCCATCCTCCGCAGTTAGAGAGACGTACTCGTCTCTTGTCTCACCAGTGCAGCCACCCTAGCGGCCGGCTGCGCGCGGCTTCCGCTTGAGCCAGCCCCAGATCGCGGTCACTGCGAACAGCACGAGAGCGATCGTCGCGAGCCACAGCAGCCCCTCGATAAGGAAGCCCACGATCGTGAGCACGAGCCAGACGACGAGCAGGGCGACGATGAGACGGAGCATGCCTCCACGCTAGGCGCCCCTCCTGCACGCCCACCGGTAGCGTTCACCGCGTGAGCACGCTCTTCCACGGCGCCCGCAAGCTCGACGCCGACGGCATCGTCGACGACTTCTGGATGCTCGTCGACCGCGGCACGATCACCGCCACGGGCAGCGGCGACGAGCGGCCGGATGCCTCCGAGCGCGTCGACCTCGCCGGCGACACCCTGACCCCGGGCTTCGTCGACCTGCACGGGCACGGCGGGGCCGGCGCCTCCGTCGACGACGGGACGGACGCGATCCGCGCGGGACTCGCCGTCCACCGCTCGCACGGCACCACCCGCAGCGTGATCAGCCTCGTGACGAACCCGCTCCCCGACCTCGAGCGCTCGCTGGCCGCCGTCGCGGAGTTCGCCGCCGAGGACCCCCTCGTGCTCGGCTCGCACCTCGAGGGCCCCTGGCTCGCGCCCGCCAGGAAGGGCGCCCACTCCCCCGAGCATCTGGTGCCGCCGACGACGGGTGCCGCGGAGGCGCTGCTCGCGGCCGCCCGCGGCACCCTCCGCCAGGTGACCGTCGCGCCGGAGCTGCCCGGCGCGCTCGACGTCATCCGGCTGCTCGTCGACGCGGGCGTCGCCGTCGCGGTCGGGCACACCGAGGCCGACGCCGCGACCGCCCGCTCCGCCTTCGACGCCGGCGCCACCCTGCTGACGCACGCGTACAACGCCATGCCGGGCATCCATCACCGAGCACCGGGTCCCGTGGTCGCCGCCCTGCGCGACGAGCGCGTGACCCTCGAGCTCGTGCTCGACGGCATCCACGTCGACCCGGAGCTCGCCGCCGTCACCCTCGCCGCGGCGCCGGGTCGCGTCGCGCTCATCACGGACGCAATGGCCGCCGCGGGCGCCCACGACGGGCGGTACCGGCTCGGCTCGGCCGACGTCGTGGTCGACAGCGGCCGCGCGACGATCGCCGGCACCGACACCATCGCCGGATCGACGCTGACGCAGGACGCGGCGCTCCGCCTCGCGCTCGCGTCGGGCATCGACCCGGTCGCGGCGGTGACCGCGCTCACGCTCACCCCGGCCCGCGCGCTGGGCGAGAAGCTCGGGCTGCTCGCCGTCGACTACCCCGCGGATGCCGTGCGGCTCGACACCGACTGGACGGTGCGGGCGGTGTGGGGCGCGGGCGAGCGCCTCGCCTGACCAACTGCGCGGGCGCCCCCCTATCGCCGCCGCCCGAGCGCCTCGGTGGACCGGACGAGAACGGCGACCCCCGAGCAGATCCGCTCGGGAGTCGCCGCGAAGATCGGGACTCAGCCGCCCGTCAGGCCGCCGACTCCTCGGCGCGCGCGTCGACGCCGAGCAGCAGCTCCTCGACGGGGCGACGGGTGCGGGCCGCGAGCTCGCGCGAGAGGAACGGCTCCGCGAGTCCGTCCGCCGTGGCGCGGCGGCCGATCGCGAGCACGACGAGCGGGGTGACGGCGGCGGGGGCGTCGAGCAGGTCGGCGAGCGCGTCGCGGTCGAAGCCGCCCATCTGGTGCACGGCGAGACCCTCGTACTCGGCCTGCACGCTCAGGTGCGCGGCCGCCTGCCCGGTGTCGTAGGTCGCCCAGGGGCGCGGCGAGCCGTCGGGCCCCGCGGTCTCGGCAGCGACGACGACGAGCGCCGACGCGGCATCCGCCCACGCCCGGTTGCCCGCGGCGAGGGTCTCGACGATCGCGTCGAACTCCGCGCTGCCGCGAAGGGTGAGGGCGAACCGCCACGGCTGCGAGTTGTTGGCGCTCGGCGACCAGCGGGCAGCCTCGAGCAGCGGCAGCAGCTCACGCTCGGTCAGCGGGTACTGGCGGTCGAAGGAACGCGGGCTCCAGCGCTCGGCGAGCAGCGGGTGGAGCGGAACGGAGGTGGCGGCGGTCTTCGCGTGATTCACGCGCAGATCAACGGCTCAAACCCGAGCGGTATTCCTCTTCGGCGTGCGCTCCTCGAGTCCGAACGGCTGACCGTAGCCGCCGTCGGCGACGGGGCGGGCCATGAGCTCGAGGAACACGTCGGCCGGGAACGCCTCGGGGCCGAGCACGCCCGTGCCCGCCCACTGCCCGGTCGCGAGCAGCTCGAGGGCGACGACCGGGTTGAGCGCGGTCTGCCACACGACGCACTGGGCCTCGTACTCGGCCATCGTCCACTCGTTGTCGCTCACGTGGTAGAGGTACACCTCGCGCGGCTCGCCGTCCTTGCCGGTGCCGGTGACCCAGACGCCGGCGCAGGTCTTGCCCGTCATCCGCGGTCCGATCGTAGCGGGGTCGGGCAGCGCCGCCGCCACGACGTCGCGCGGCGCGACCTCGACCGGGCCGTTCGCGCTGCGTACCCGGATCGGCGTCGTCGAGTCGAGGTGCAACTGGTGCAGCGTCTTCAGCACGCCGATGAACTCGGCGCCGAGCCCGTACTTGAACGTGACCCGCTTCGCGTCGAGGAAGCGGGGCATGAGCAGCACCTCCTCGTGCTCGACGTTGACGCACTCGACGGGGCCGATGCCCTCGGGGAAGTCGAACACCTCCGGCTCGCTGAACGGCTCGGTCGTGAACCAGCCTCGGCCCTTCTCCCACACGACGGGCGGGTTGAGGCACTCCTCGATCGTGGTCCAGATGCTGAAAGACGGCGCGAAGATCTCGTTGCCCTCCTCGTCGCGCACGACGAGATTTGCGCCGTCACGGGTGCCGAGCTCGTCGATCTCGCTGAACAGATGGTCGGCCGCGTACCGCGCGAAGACGTCGCTCAGCCCGGGCTCGACGCCCATGCCGACAAGGGCGAGCCGGCCCTGCGCCTTCCACTCCGCGGCCGCGGCGAACTGCTCGTCGCCGAGCTTCAGCCCGGGCTCCTCGTACGGCCGCTCGGGGTGCGGGGTGGACAGACTCATCGCCATGTCGAGGTAGTCGGCGCCCGCCGCGAGCGCGCCGGCGAAGATCGTCTGCACGAACTTGGGCTCGACCGCGTTCATGACGTGCGTCGCACTGAACTCGCGGGCGACGGATGCCACCGCGTCGGCGTCCGACGCGTCGATCCGAGCGGTCGCGAACCGGGCGGCCACCTCCTCGCCGTGCCGCTCACGGACCCAGTCGAGGGTGCGCACCGCCCGCGTCTCGTCGTAGTCGCTGATCACGAGGAGTTCGAAGAAGTCGCGGCGGGCGGCGATCTTGGCGATCGCGTCACCCACGCCGCCGGCACCGACGAGGAGGATTCGCATGAGCCCGACTGTAGCGACCGTGGCATCCGCTGCGCTACTGATTCCGCAGCGTTGACGGCCCTTCTGCTACTGCTTCGATTGCGGAATGAGCAGAACTCGGGTCATTCCGTCGCCGGACGGAAGCCGTAGCCTCGCCTCGCCCTGTTCTCCTTCAGCAGCCGGTGCGCGAACGGCGCCCACACGATGAGCGCGACGCAGACGCCGACGAGTGCACCGCCGATCGTGTCGCTCAGCCAGTGGGCGCCGAGGTAGGTGCGGCTCAGCGCCATGGCGACCGTGTAGAGGGCGCCGGCGATCCACACCCAGGCGCGGGCGAAGACGATGCCGAGCACGACGGCGGTCGTCGCCGCGTTCGCGGTGTGCCCGGAGGGGAACGAGCCGAAGTCGCTCGTCACGAGGATGTCGTCGGGGCGGGCGCGACCGAACGTGTGCTTGAGCACCTGCACGAGCGCGGCGCTCGAGGCGACCGAGATCAGGAAGTACAGCGCGGCCGTCCTGCGGCGGAGCGCCACCAGCAACGCGATGATCGCGATCGGAAGCACGAAGACCCCGAACCATCCGGCGCCGAGGAAGTCCATGAGGCGCGAGGGCACCTCCCAGGCGGGGTTGCGGTGCTCGACGATCTCCTCGAGGAACGCGTTGTCGACGCCGATCTCGCCCTGCCGCAGCGTGATGACGACGCCGAGCACGATCACGGCGACGAGGGCGACGCCCGCGCTGACGAGCGGCCACCGCCGGGAGACGTCCTTGGCAGCCTGCTCGCGCTGGCGGAGATCGGTCATCCCCTCACGCTAACCCGGAGGACGAGCGCGGTAGCTGGGCGATCGCCGGATGCTACTTGGCCAGCGGCGGCACGGTCTTCGGCTGCACGATGAACCAGAGCGCGGCGATCGCGACCGCCGCGGCGACGGCCATGACGCCGCCCATCGGGACCGCGCTCGTGATGCCGAAGAACCCGACGATCGGCGAGACGAGCCCGGCGAGACCGAAGTTCATCGCGCCGAGGAGCGACGCGGCGGTGCCGGCCTCGCGGCCGTGGTTGACGAGGGCGAGCACCTGCGTGGCGGGGAAGCTGAAGCCGCACGACATGATGAAGAAGAACAGCGGCACGAGGATGGCACCGAGCGGCGCTCCCGCCTGGTCGAGCGCCACGATCGCGAGCGACGCCACGAGCTGGGTGGCGGTGGTGGCGGCGAGGATCCACTGCGGGCCGATGAACTTCTGCAGGCGCGCGCTCGTCTGGGTGCCGATGAGCACGCCCACCGAGTTGATCGCGAAGAGCATGCCGTACTGCTGCGCGTCGAGGCCGTAGATCTCCTGGAACAGGAACGACGACGAGCTGAGGTAGGCGAACAGCCCGGAGAAGACCATGCCCGCGACGATCGCGACACCGACGAAGACGCGGTCGCCCAGGATGTGCTTGTAGCGGTCGAGCGTCGTGGCCCCCTCGGCGCCGTGGCGCCGCTCGGCGGGCAGGGTCTCGACGATGAGGAAGAACGCGGCGATGATCATCGCGAGCGCGTAGCCGGCGAGCACGACGAAGAGGCCGCGCCAGTCGGTGACGACGAGCAACTGCGAGCCGATCACGGGCGCGAGCACCGGGGCGAGCCCCACCACGAGGGCGAGGCGCGAGAGCATCCGCACGAGCGGGTAGCCGCCGAAGAGGTCGCGCACGGTCGCCATCGCGACCACGCCGCCGCCCGCGGCACCGGCACCCTGCAGGACGCGGAAGATCATGACCCAGGTGAGGTCGGGGCTGAGGGCGATGCCGAGGCTCGCGACCACGTGCACGCTCGTCGCGACGATGAGCGGCGTGCGGCGGCCGACCTTGTCGCTCCAGGGACCGACGAGCAGCTGACCGAGCGCGAAGCCGATGATCGTCGCGCTCAGGGTGAGCTGGATCTGCGCCTCCTGAGCGTTCAGGTCGGCGGCGATCTGCGGGAACGCCGGCAGATACATGTCGATCGTGAAGGGACCGAGCGCGGTCAGGGCACCGAGAACGATGACGTATGTCGCGCGCTCGCGCACGGACAGAGCGTCGCCCGGGTGGACAACAGTTGACACAGATTCCTCTGGCGGAGAGAAGGGGAGGTCGGGCGGCGGAAGCCCGAAGAGGCGCGGAGCGCTTGCTCATCGTAACGCTGGACGGCGGTACAGGAAGCGGATTTTGTGCATTCTGGGAACAAATCCGCCGACCGGCTTGCCGCCGCCCGACCCTCCTGCTACTCGGGAAGGCGCCGCGTGCGGATGAGCTCCTGGTAGAAGCGGCCGCTGTCCTTCACCGTGCGCACCTGGGTGTCGTAGTCGACGTGCACGATCCCGAACCGCTTGGTGTAGCCGTAGCCCCACTCGAAGTTGTCGAGCAGCGACCACACGAAGTAGCCGCGGAGGTCGACGCCGCGCTGCTTCGCGCGGTGCGCCGCCGTGAAGTGGCGACGCAGGTAGTCGAGCCGCTCGGGGTCGTGCACGCGCCCGTCCTCGACGACGTCGTCGAACGCTGCGCCGTTCTCGGTGATCATGAGCGGCTGCTCGGGGAACTGCTCCGACAGCGAGACGAGCAGCTCCTCGAGCCCGTCGGGCGCGATGTTCCAGCCCATCGCCGTGTACGGCCCCTCCTGCACGAGGAACTCGACGTCCGTGCTGCCCGGCCAGGGCGAGCCGCCGACGTCCTTGTGCCCGTCGGCGTTCTGCCGCGGGCTCTCGCCGTCCCACATCTTGACCGTGACGGTCGAGTAGTAGTTGACGCCGAGCACGTCGATCGGCTGCCGGATGACGTCGAGGTCGCCCGGCTGCACGAACGACCAGTCGGTGATCGCGGCGGTGTCCTCGAGCAGGTCCGCGGGGTACTCCCCGCGGAGCATCGGCCCGGTGAAGGCGCGGTTGGCGAGCGCGTCGATGCGGCGGATCGCCTCGGGCGAGGAGTCGTCGTGGCCGCGGATGACATGGAAGTTGAGCGTGACCGAGTACTCGGCGTCGGCCTTCGTGACGACGCGGCGCAGCTCCTGCAGCGCGAGACCGTGCGCGAGGTTGAGGTGGTGCACCGCCTGCAGCGCCGCGAGCGGCTCGGTGCGCCCGGGGGCGTGCGCGCCGGAACCGTACCCGAGGTACGCAGAGCACCAGGGCTCGTTGAGGGTCGTCCATGTGTGCACGCGGTCGCCGAGGGCCTCGCCGACGACGGCCGCGTACTCGGCGAAGCGGTACGCGGTCTCGCGGTTGGTCCAGCCCCCCGCGTCCTCGAGCGCCTGGGGCAGGTCCCAGTGGTAGAGCGTCGCGACGGGACGGATGCCGCGCTCGAGCAGCCCGTCGACGAGCCGGGAGTAGAAGGCGAGCCCGGCCTCGTTCACGCGCCCCGAGCCATCCGGCTGGATGCGCGGCCAGGCGATGGAGAAGCGGTACGCCTCGAGCCCGAGCTCCTTCATGAGGTCGAGGTCCGACTCCCACCGGTGGTAGTGGTCGTCGGCGACGTCGCCGGTGTCGCCATTGACGATCTTGCCCGGCGTGTGGCTGAAGGTGTCCCAGATCGACGGCCCGCGGCCGTCCTCGGTCGCCGCCCCCTCGATCTGGTACGACGCGGTCGCCGAGCCGAAGAGGAAGTCGGCGGGGAATTCGAGGCCGCTGTCGCGGTAGTCCTTCGAGCCGGTGGTGGTCTCGGTCACGGCGGAGGCCTGCCCTTCTGTCGGGGCGTCTGCGCCCCTGGTTCGGTGTTCGTCAGGAACCGAACAACTCGCGCAGGAAGTGCACGCCCGCCAGCTCGTCCTCGATCGACCCGCCCTCGTGGCCGTTGAACGGCCACACCTTGATGCGCTTGTCGCCGGCGTACCGGTTGTACGCCGCGAACACGGTCGAGGGCGGGCAGGTCGAGTCCATCAGAGCGGCCGAGAACAGCGCGGGAGCGCTCCCACGGCGCGCGAAGTTGGTCCCGTCGAAGTATTGCAGGGTGCTCTCGACCGAGTCGACCGCGTCGCGGTGCGCGGCGAGGAAGCGCACGATCTCGTGGTACGGATCGCGGTCCGTCATCCGGATGGCGCGGGGGAAGTCGCAGAGGAACGGCACGAAGGTCACGAGCGCCGCGAGGTCGTCGCGGAGCCCCGCCACGGCGAGCGCCGTGCCGCCGCCCTGGCTGCCGCCCCACGCCACGAGCCGGGCGGGCTCGACCTCCGGGAACGTCTTCGCGGCGTCGACCGCGCGGACGGCGTCGGTGAAGAAGCGGCGGTAGTAGTAGCCGTGCGGGTCGAGGATGCCGCGGGTCATGACGCCCTGGTGCTGCGGCCCGGGCGACGCGCTGTCGCCGGTCGCGCCGCGCGACCAGCCCGAGCCCTGACCGCGGGTGTCCATCTGCAGGTGCGCGAAGCCGGATGACGCGAGCAGCAGGTTCTCGGCGTGATGGCCGCGCCCTCCCCCGTAGCCGACGTACTGCACGACGGTCGGCAGCGGGCCGGTGGCGCCGGCCGGCAGGCGCAGCCACGCCTTGATCGGCTCGCCGCCGAATCCCGCGAAGGTCACGTCGTAGACGTCGACCTGCGCGAGCGGGGACTCGACCGGCACGCGTTCGACCGCGAGGTCGTGCCGGGCCGCGTCGGCGAGCGTCTCGCCCCAGAACTCGTCGAAGTCCTCGGGCTCGCGCTGCACGCCCTGGTACTGCCGGAGCTGCTCCTCCGGCCAGTCGAAGAGCGCCATCAGGCGGGGATCCGGTGCGTGCGCACCAGCTCCTGGTAGAACCGGGCGCTGTCCTTCAGCGTGCGCTCCTGCGTCTCGTAGTCGACGTAGGTGATGCCGAAGCGCTTCGAGTAGCCGAAGGCCCACTCGAAGTTGTCCATGAGCGACCACACGAAGTAGCCCTGCACGTCGGCGCCGCGCTGGACCGCGCGGTGCACCGCGGTGAGGTGCCGGCGCAGGTAGTCGATGCGGGCCTTGTCGTGGACGCGCCCATCCTCGAGACGGTCGGGATAGGCGGCGCCGTTCTCGGTGATCATGAGCGGCAGGCCGGGGAAGTCGCGCTGGTAGTCGAGGAGCAGCTGCTCGAAGGCATCCGGGGCGATGTTCCAGCCCATGTCGGTGAACGGGCCGTCCTGCGGCAGGAACTCGACGACCTGCTCGCTGCCGGGGATGAGCGTGCCCTCCTGCGAGATCGGCAGATCGCGCTCGGCCATCCGCACGGTGGAGGTCGAGTAGTAGTTGATGCCGAGCACGTCGATCGGCTGATGGATGAGCTCGAGGTCGCCGGGACGCACGAAGGCCCAGTCGGTGACGGCGGCGGTGTCCTCGAGCAGGTCCTTCGGGTACTCGCCGCGCAGCATGGGGCCCGTGAAGATGCGGTTGCCGACGGCGTCGACGCGGCGGATCGCCTCCGGCGAGGTGTCGTGGTCGCCGCGGGCGACCTGCGGGTTGAGCGTGACCGACATGAGCGCGTCGGAGCGCACGGCCTCGCGGAGCGCGGAGACGCCGAGCCCGTGGGCGAGGTTCAGGTGGTGCGCCGCGACGAGCGAGGCCTTGCGGTTGCGGATCCCCGGCGCATGGTGGCCGTTGCCGTAGCCGAGGAAGGCCGAGCACCACGGCTCGTTGAGCGTGGTCCAGGTGTGGATGCGGTCGCCGAGCGCCTCGCCCGCCAGGTGCGCGTACTCGGCGAAGCGGTAGGCGGTGTCGCGGTCGGTCCAGCCGCCGCGGTCCTCGAGCGCCTGCGGCAGGTCCCAGTGGTAGAGCGTCGCGACCGGGCGGATGCCGCGGGCGAGCAGCCCGTCGACGAGCCGGGAGTAGAAGTCGAGGCCCTGCTGGTTGGCGGGCCCCGTGCCATCCGCCTGGATGCGCGGCCAGGCGATGGAGAAGCGGTAGGCGTCGAGACCGAGCTCGGCGATGAGATCGAGGTCACTCTCCCACCGGTGGTAGTGGTCGCACGCGACGTCGCCGGTGTGGCCGCCGTACACACGGCCCGGCGTGTGGCTGAAGGTGTCCCAGATCGACGGCCCGCGGCCGCCCTCGGTCACCCCGCCCTCGATCTGGTACGAGGCGGTGGCCGACCCGAAGACGAAGTCCTCGGGGAATTCGAGCCCTGATTCGCGGTAGTCGTCGGACGGCTGTGTCACGTCTCGCACTCTAGCGCCGCCCGCCGACCCGTCACGAGGCGGCGGTGATGGATCGCCGCTCAGGCGGCCCTGCCGCCCGGCGTGCTGCTCAGGACGCGGCAGTCGCCGGTCGATCGGTCGAGACGCGGCGGCCGCCGCCGTCCGATCGCTCAGGACACGGCGGTCGCCGGAAAGCGGAAGGCCAGCGGGTCGTCGAGCAGCGGCTCGAACGCGAGCTCCGCGGCGCCGACCGCGATGTGCGAGGGCCCGAGCGCGGCCGGCTCGATCGCGAGCGACGCGGCGACCCCGGGCAGCGCGAGTTCGGCGACGCGCTCGCGCAGGCGGTCGCCCGCGACCACGACGAGGGCGGAGAGGAAGCCGCCGAGCACGACGAGCCGCGGGTTCAGCACGTTGGCCGTGTTGGCGATCGCGACCGCGACGAGCTCGAGGTCGCGGTCGACGAGCTCGGCGAGCTCGGCGGAGGGGCCGTGCTCGTACGCCTCGCGCAGCGCCTCGTCGATGCGGTCGCCCTCGGCATCCGAGAGCCCGAGCGCGGCGAAGAGCTCCTCGCGGCGCACCTCCGCGTCGAGATGACCGGACGCCCCGCAGTCGCAGCGCCGGCCGGAGCCGACGACGAGCGTGTGGCCGATCTCGCCCGCGAACCCGTCGACGCCGCCGAGCGGCGCGTTGCCGAGCACCAGGCCGCCACCGATACCGCTCGGGCCGCCGTGCAGGTAGACCATGTTGGGCACGTCGCGCCCGGCGCCGAAGCGCGACTCGGCGAGCGCGCCGAGCGACGCGTCGTTGGAGACGACGACGGAGAGCCCGGTCGCGGCGCCGAGGCGCTGCCCGATCGGCTCGTCGCTCCAGCCGAGGTGCGGGGCGAGCACGACGAGGCCTTCGCGCTCGCGCACGAGACCGGGCACGGCGAGCCCGATGCCCGCGACGAGCCGGCCGCGGAGCGCATGGTCGAGCTCCTCGAGGATCGACACCGTGACCTCGACGGTCTCCTCGGGCGTGGGCACGGATGCCACCTCGCGGCGCACCCGCGCGAGCCGGCGGCCGCCGAGCGAGACGACCTCCGCGGTCACGGCGTCGAGCTCGGGAGTGACGGCGATCGCGACGACCCGGTCGCCGGGGGCGACGAGCGGCGAGGGCCGGCCGACCTGCCCCGTGACGCTCGGCGCCTGCTCCTCGACGAGCGAGGCGGCCTCGAGCTCGGCGACGAGGGCGGCGATGGTCGAGCGGTTGAGGCCGGTCTCGTGGGTGAGCACCGCGCGGGAGACTCCGCCGGTGGCATGCACGAGCCGAAGCACGCGGCCGAGGTTCAGCCGTCGCACGCCTTCGATCGTGGGGCGGCGCACCTCGCCGGGCTGCGGGATGTCCATGCTCACGCCCCCACTATGGTCCGTCCACAGCGGAATGCCACCTCCCACTTCGGGAGATTCCGCTTCCGGACTCGACTTGTGACCGATTCCTGCTATATGTTGCTTTCGCAAACATACTCGTCCTCCAACGACGCAGGAGAACCTCATGGCGCTCACGCCCACCCCTGAAGACAAGTTCACTTTCGGCCTCTGGACCCTCGGCTGGCCCGCGAACGACCCGTTCGGCCCCGCCACCCGCCCGGCCCTCGACACCGTGGAGGCCGTCGAAGGCCTCGCCGAGCGCGGCGCCTACGGCGTCACGCTGCACGACGACGACCTGTTCGCGTTCGGCTCGACCGACGAGGAGCGTCGTCACGAGATCGACCGCCTGAAGAAGGCGACCGAGGAGACCGGCCTCAAGGTCCCGATGGTCACCACCAACCTCTTCAGCCACCCCGTCTTCAAGGACGGCGGCTTCACCTCCAACGACCGCGAGGTGCGCCGCTTCGCGCTCCGCAAGGTGCTGCGCAACATCGACCTCGCCGCCGAGCTCGGCGCCGAGACCTTCGTCATGTGGGGCGGCCGCGAGGGCGCCGAGTACGACGTGGCCAAGGACGTGCGCGGTGCGCTCGAGCGCTACCGCGAGGCGGTCAACCTCCTCGGTCAGTACGTGACCGACAAGGGCTACAACATCCGCTTCGCCATCGAGCCGAAGCCGAACGAGCCCCGCGGCGACATCCTGCTGCCCACGATCGGACACGCCCTCGGCTTCATCGCCACCCTCGAGCGTCCCGAACTCGTCGGCCTCAACCCCGAGACCGGTCACGAGCAGATGGCTGGCCTCAACTTCACCGCCGGCATCGCGCAGGCGCTCGACGCGGGCAAGCTCTTCCACATCGACCTCAACGGTCAGCGCGGCATCAAGTACGACCAGGACCTCGTCTTCGGTCACGGCGACCTGCAGAACGCGTTCTCGCTCGTCGACCTGCTCGAGAACGGCGGCCCGAACGGCGGCCAGGCCTACACCGGCCCCCGTCACTTCGACTACAAGCCGAGCCGCACCGAGGACATCAACGGTGTCTGGGCGTCGGTCGAGGCCAACATGCGGATGTACCTGCTGCTCAAGGAGCGCGCGGCCTCGTTCCGCGCCGACCCCGAGGTGCAGGAAGCGCTCGCCGCCGCCCGCGTGCCCGAGATCAAGACCCCGACGCTGGGCGAGGGCGAGTCGTACGACGACCTGCTCGCGGACCGTTCGGCCTACGAGGACTTCGACCCCGAGGCCTACTTCGGCGGCAAGGGCTTCAACTTCGTGCGCCTCAACCAGCTCGCGCTCGAGCACCTGCTCGGCGCCCGCGGCTGACGGTGACCCTCGTCGCCGGCGTCGACTCGTCGACGCAGAGCTGCAAGGTCGTCATCGTCGACCTCGAGTCAGGGCGACAGGTCCGTGCCGGCCGGGCATCCCACCCGGCCGGCACCGCCGTCGACCCCGCCCACTGGTGGGACGCGCTGCAGAGTGCGCTCGCCGAGGCCGGCGGGCTCGAGGACGTCGCGGCGATCGCCATCGGCGGTCAGCAGCACGGCATGGTCGCGCTCGACTCGGACGGGCGGGTGATCCGTGACGCGCTGCTGTGGAACGACACCCGCTCCGCTCAGGCCGCGAGCGACCTGACCGCGGAGATCGGTGCGTCGGTGCTCGCCGACCGCACCGGCTCCGTGCCCGTCGCCTCGTTCACCGTGACGAAGCTGCGATGGCTCGCCGACGCGGAGCCCGACAACGCGGCCCGCGTGGCCGCCGTCGCGCTCCCCCACGACTGGCTGACGTGGCGCCTACGCGGCTACGGCCCCGCGGGCGAGAGCGAGCACGGCCCCGTGCTCGAGGAGCTCGTGACCGACCGCTCCGACGCGAGCGGCACGCTGTACTTCGACCCGGTGTCGGGCGAGTACCTGCGCGACATCCTGGGGACCGCGCTCCGGCGCGATGCCTCAGACGTCGTGCTGCCGCGCGTGCTCGGCCCCGCCGAGTCGGTGCCCGGCCCCGGCGACCTCGTCGTCGGCGCGGGCGCGGGCGATAACGCCGGCGCCGCCCTCGGGCTCGGCGCCTCGGTCGGCGACGTCGTCGTGTCGATCGGCACGAGCGGCACCGTGTTCGCGGTCACCGAGACCTCGACGCACGACGCCACCGGCACGGTCGCCGGCTTCGCGGACGCGAGCGGCAACTTCCTGCCCCTCGTCGCGACGCTCAACGCCGCCCGGGTGCTCGACAGCATCGCGGGACTCCTCGGCGTCGACCACGACGCGCTCGGCGCCCTCGCGCTCGAGGCCGAGCCCGGGTCATCCGGACTCGTGCTGCAGCCCTACTTCGAGGGCGAGCGCACGCCGAACCTGCCGGATGCCACGGCGACGCTGTTCGGCATGACCCTCGCCTCGACGACGCGGCCCGCTCTCGCGCGCGCCGCGATCGAGGGGCTGCTGTGCGGTCTCGCAGACGGCCTCGACGCCATCCGTTCCCTCGGGGTCGGCGCGGAGCGGCTGCTGCTCATCGGCGGCGCCGCGCTCAACCCGGCGGTGCAGGCCGTCGCGGCGCAGGTGTTCGCGGAGCCGGTCGTCGTGCCGAACCCGGGCGAGTACGTGGCCCGCGGCGCCGCCGCGCAGGCGGCGTGGGCACTGACGGGCTCGCGCCCGGAGTGGCCGCTCGACATCGCGGCCTCCCCCGCGGTCGACCACCGGCCGATCATCCGAGAGCAGTACGCGCGCCACAGCGCGGTCTGACTCCGTGGCCGGGCGTCGGTGAGCGCGCGCCCGGCCACGGTCCTCCCGCCTCCTCCCGCCCCTCGGCGGTCGAGTAGCGGTGCACGGCGCCGCATATCGAGACCCTCCACCGGCGTCGGCTTGCGATCCCGCAATCGAGCTGCACCCCCGCATGCTCCTGGTGGCGGGGTTGCAGCTTCGATGCGGGGTCGGTCCCCCGCGGCGCCCGCCGAATTCCCGATACGCCGCTGCGCGGCTACTCGACTGACGGGTGGGCTGCTTAGATCACGCCATCGGAAGTGCAAACCGGCATGCGGTTGCATACCGCTCCGGCGTTCGGATGCCGGGTGCGGCCCTCGCCACCCGGCTGGCTCTCGATACACCGCTGCGTGGCCAGCCAACGGACGGGCGGGCCGCCCGAGCACGGCATCGGAAGTGCAAACCGGCATGCGGTTGTATGCCGCTTCGACGTTCGGATGCCGGGTGCGGCCCTCGCCACCCGGCTGGCTCTCGATACGCCGCTGCGCGGCCCAGTCGGGTCGCGCGGCGAGAGGCCCGTCAGCGCTGGCGGCTCGGGCGCTCCGGCACCGCGACCGCGGCGAAGCACGCGAGCCCCAGCGCCGGCACCACGAGCGGAAACAGCTGCCACGTCGCGAGCACCACGAAGCCGGCCGCGACCGCGAGCAGCAGCGCGCCGACCGGGTCGCGCCACAGGTAGGACGGTGTCGCCTTGATGGCCGAGCGCCAACCGTCCTCCGGCGACCACAGCGACGCGGCGGCGAGCAGTCCGGCCGCGAGGAGCACGAGCAGCACGACGCCGACCGCGCCGACGACCTCTCCCCAGGGCAGGGCGCCGGAGCGGGCGAGGTCCACGTCGATCAGCAGGATCAGCACGAGCACGAGCGCGGCCACGCCGACGCCGAGGCCGGGCAGCAGCCCGCGGCGCAGGTCGTGCCAGAAGAGCACAGGGCGCGAGTCATCCGCCCTCAGGTAGCGGCGGAGCTGACGGATGCCTGCGGCGACCGCCAGTGGGAGCGTCACGATCAGGATGCCGGCGAGCGACACCAGAAGACCGACGAGGAGCACCTCGCCGAACAGGGAGAACCCTCCCGTCGCACCGGGCAGACGGGAGGGTTCCTGCTGAGTGGGGCCGCTGCCGCTGCGCGCCGCCCGGTCGGCGGCGCGCAGTCTGGCGCGGTCCTTGCGGCTCAAGGTCAGCCCTTGAGCCCCTGCGTGGCGACGCCGTCGACCAGGAAGCGCTGGAAGACGAGGAAGAACAGCAGCACCGGCAGCAGCGCGAGGAACGAGACCGCGACGGTGGCGCCGTAGTCGGACACCGAGGTCTGGTCGTTGTAGAGGCGCAGCGCGATCGGCAGCGGGTAGTTCTCGGGCGAGTTCAGGTACAGCAGCGGGCCGAGGAAGTCGTTCCAGGTCCAGATGAACGTGAAGATCGCGCTCGTGATCAGGGCCGGCTTGATCAGCGGCAGGATCACCGAGAAGAAGGTGCGCAGGTGCCCCGCCCCGTCGATGCGCGCCGCCTCGTCCATGTCCCTCGGGATGTTACGGATGAACTGCACGATGAGGAACACGAAGAACGCCTCGGTCGCGAGGAACTTCGGGATGATCAGCGGCCAGAACGTGTCGACCAGATCGAGCCGCTGGAACAGCACGTACTGCGGGATGATGATCACGTGGAACGGCAGCAGCAGCGTGCCGATCATCGCCGCGAAGAAAATCCCGGCACCGCGGAAGCGGATTCGCGCGAAGGCGTAGGCCGCGAGCGACGACGACGCGAGCGTTCCCACCACGGCGGCGACCGCGAGCAGCAGGGAGTTCGCGAAGAACTTCCAGAGCGGGATGCCGCCGATGCCCTCGAGCACCTTGAAGTAGTTGTCGATCGTGCCGTTCTCGGGCAGCAGGCCCGGGTTCTGGCCGAACTCGCTCGACGGCTTGAACGTCGAGATGAAGAGCCAGATCATCGGGTAGAGCACGATCGCGGTGAGCAGGGCGAGCAGCACGTACTGCGCGACCCGGCCGGGCGTGAGCTTGCGGCGTCCGGAGCGTGCCTCGCGGGGCGGCGGGGCGACGAGAGGGGCCTCGAGCTGAGACGGGCTGCTGATGGCGGAGCTGGAGGTGCTCATCGGTTGTCCCCCGCGTAGTGGACCCACGACTTCGAGGTCTTGAACAGGATGAAGGCGATGACCGCCACGACGAGCAGCAGCACCCAAGCCATGGCCGAGGCGTAGCCCATCTGGCCGTCGCGGAACGCGCGTCCGTAGAGGTACAGCGTGTAGAAGTTCGTCTGGCCGGCGGGGCCGCCGCTGCCGTTGGAGATGATGTACGCGCTGGCGAAGACCTGGAACGCGTTGATCGTCTCGAGCAGCAGGTTGAAGAAGATGACCGACGACAGCATCGGCATCGTGACGCTGCGGAACTGACGGAACTTGCCGGCGCCGTCCATCTCGGCGGCCTCGTAGAGCTCGCGCGGAACCTGCTTGAGGCCGGCGAGGAAGATGACCATCGGGGCGCCGAACTGCCAGACGGCGAGGAGGATCATCATCGGGAGGACGAGGTCTACGTTGCCGACCCAGCCACCGATGTCGATACCCACCGAGCTGAGGCCGGTGTCGACGGGGCCGTCGGTGTTGAACATGGCGCGCCAGACGATGGCGACACTGACGCTCGCGCCGATGAGCGACGGGGCGTAGAAGGCGGAGCGGAAGAATCCGCTGCCACGGGTGACGGCGTTGAGCAGCATTGCGACGCCGAGAGCCGCAGCGAGCTTGATCGGGGTTCCGACCAGCACGTAGATGAGGGTGACCTGGACGGACTGCAGGAACTGCGGGTCCTGCGTGAACATCCGGGTGAAGTTGTCGAAACCGATCCACTGCGGGTCGGTGAAGAGGTTGTACCGCGTGAAGGCGAGGTACAGGGAGAAGGCCATCGGGCCAACGGTGAGGCCGAAGAAGCCGATCAGCCAGGGCAGGAGGAACCCGTACCCGGCTCGCGTCTCGCGGGCGGCCTGCTTCGAGCCACGCCTGATCCCCTTGCCGCCGGGCCGAGGCTGGCTCGGCTTGGCGGAGGTCGGCAGGTCGGGCGCGACCGTCTTCGGTCGCGGCTCCAACTGGGTGGTCACTGTCTGTCTCCTGACGTTGTGGGAGCGGGGTGGGGGCTCCGAGGAACCCCCACCCCGCCGGATGTCAGCTGTTGAGGATGACTTCCATCTCGGTGAAGAAGCGCTCCGCGGCGGCCTCCGGGGTGATGGTGCCGAGGCCGAGCTCGGTACCGATCTGGCGCCACTCCTCCTCGATCGCGCCGTAGCCGACGATCGGGACGGGCGGGGCGTCGCCGAGGCGGTCCTCGATGGACTGCTCGTACTCGCGGATCTGGGCGTCGAGGCCCTCGAGTGAGAGCGACTCGAGCTGGGTCTCAGACGCGGGGATGCCGCGGTTGGTGCCGAAGATCTGCGAGACCTGCGGGTCGTTGATGAGGAAGTTCACCAGCGTCGCGGCGGCCTCGGGGTGGTCGGTGTTCGCGGAGATCGCGTGGAGCATCGACGGCTTGAGGTAGAGGTCCTGCGAGCCCTCCTCAGCGGTGGGCGGCTCGACGAGGCCGAGCTCGGTGTAGGGCTCGCCCAGGTTGCCGAGGTAGCCGGCGCCGAAGTTGTCCCAGGTCAGCTCGGAGAGCGAGCGGGCCGAGTCGAAGGCCGAGACGGGGTAGAGCTCCTCGAGCAGCTGGCCGGGGACGACCCCGCCCTGCTCGCGGACCTCGGTGCCGAGGTCGAAGAACTCGGCGACGTCCTCCTGCGTGAAGTTCGGCTCGCCCTCCTCGGTGAAGAGGTTCTCGCCCTGCGCGCGGAGGTGGAGCTCGAAGTTCTGAATGCGACCGGTCCAGTCGGTGCCGCCGTAGACGCCGGAGTCACCGGCGGCCTGCGTGGCCTCGATCATGTAGTCGTTGTAGTCCTCCCAGCTGCCGCCGCCCTCGTAGACCGAGGCGCCGACCTCCTGCGCGAGGATCGGGTTGGTGTAGAGGCCCCACGCGTTGGTGCTCGTCGCGATCGCGGTGGTCTGGTCGTTCACGACGCCGATGTCGAGGATGTTCTGCGCCAGGCCGTCGGTCTCGATGATGCCGCCCATGTAGTCGTCGAGCGGCAGCAGCAGGCCGTTCTCGGAGTACTGACGCAGGTACGAGTAGTCGAACTGCATGACATCCGGCAGGTTGCCGCCGGCGGCCTCGACCTGGCGGGCCTCCCAGAACTCGGGGAAGGCGAGGAACGAGGTGTTCACCGTGATGTTCGGGTACTCCTCGTTGAACGCCGCGATGGCCTGGTTGTAGAAGTCGGCACGCACGTCGTTGCCCCAGAAGGCCAGGTCGAGGGTGACCTCCTCCTCCGGGTCGAAGGTCGCGGCGGGCTCGGAGCCGCCTCCGCCGGAGCAGCCGGTGAGCGCGATCGCAGCGCTCGTGGTGAGCGCGAGGGCGACGCCTGCTCTGCGCTTACGGGTACTGAACATCCTTGTCCTTCCAGAACGACATTGTCTGCTGTGAGCGCTTCGGAAAGCGTTTCCCCAAAGGTAGGGCACGATCTGCGATCGGTCAACCAGCGTTCCGGGCCGGTGTGTCACCGCCCGCGCACTCTAACCGAGTGCCGTTCAGTTTCAGTTCGATCGAGCGGATGACGGTCCTGCGAGCGTCCGCGCCCGGCGCATCCTCGACCTCCTCGCCCGCCCACTCCGGGTGGTCGAAGTAGTACAGGGTCGCCCTGCCGTCCTCGACGAGCACGTCGCCGTGACGACCCACGGGGTGGTCGCCGAGCAGCACATCATCCGGCCCGCCCTGCCGCTCCCAGCGCACGGCATCCGGCGACCGGTACACGCCCATGCCCCGCCACTCGTCGACGAGCAGCCACCAGGCGCCGCCGAGCTCGAACACGTTCGGCCCCTCGTGCGGGCGCCCGCCGATCACGAGCCCCTCGGGTCGCCACGACTCGAGGTCGTCGCTCGCGAACCCCCACGTCGTCGAGTTCCGCGCCTCGTCCTTCACCCAGCAGCGCCAGCGCCCGTCGGGGCAGCGCGCGACGGCGGCGTCGATCACCCGGTCGCCGAACGGCAGCACCCCGACGTGCCGCCATTCGCGCAGGTCGTCGCTGCGGTACTCACGGATGACGCGAGGCGCGTCCCACGAGTCCGGCACGCCCTCGATGAAGGTCAGGTACATCCGGTAGTCCGAGCCCGACCAGAAGACCTCCGGTGCCCAGTGAGTGTTGAGGCCTGGGGCATCCGCGGAGTCGAGGCCGTCGACGACGCCGTCGTAGCGCCAGGTGCGCCCGTCGGCGGAGCGGGCGACGCCGATGCGGCTGCCGTGGATCCAGGAGACGCCCGGCCCCGGGTCATCCGGTCGCCGCTGCGTGTAGAACATGACGAGCTCGCCCGTCGCCCGGTCGCGGAGGACGGTGGGATCGGATGCCCCGTCATGCACGGGGTCGCGGAAGAGCGGCTCGGTCACCGCCCGGTCCGGCGGTCGATCACCGGCGCCTCGAGCGACGCGCGGATGCCGGAGTCGCGACGCACCTCCTCGAGCGCGACCGGCCGACCGCGAGCGGCCGAGAGCGAGATCGCGGCGACGAGCTCGAACGAGCGGGCGGGGTCGGACGCGGTCGAGGGCAGCGGGCGGCCCTCGCGGATCGCCGCGTAGACCTCGCGGAGGAGCGGGACGTGTCCGCTGCGCTCCTCGTGCTCGGGGAAGCGCCAGCCCTCGACGACCTCGTCGGGCACGCCGGGCGCGGCCGTGATGCGCCAGTTGTCGTGGCCGTGACCGTAGAGGTGGTCGACGGTGACCGTGGCGAACTCGGTGTCGATGCGGATGGAGCTCGTCTCGCGCGGCGCGACGGCGCTCGTCACGACGGAGGCGACGACGCCGTTCGCGAACGTGATGACGGCGGTCGAGGAGTCCTCCGTTCCGGTCTCGCGCCCGAGGCGCCACAGCCGGCCGCTCACCTCCTCGGCGTCGCCGAGCAGCCAGGCGAGCAGGTCGAGCTGGTGGATGCCGTGCCCGAGCGTCGGGCCGCCGCCCTCGGTCTCCCAGCTGCCGCGCCACGGCACGTCGAAGTAGCCCTGGTCGCGGAACCAGAGTGTGTGGCAGAGGGCGAGGAGCGGGCGACCGAGGGCGCCCTCGTCGAGCAGCCGGCGCACGTGGGCCGCGGCGGTGCCGGTGCGCTGCTGGAAGACGATCGCGAGCTCACGGTCGTTGCGCTTCGCGGCGGCGACCATGTCGTCGAGCTGCTCGAGTGAGCGGGCCGGCGGCTTCTCGACGACGACGTGCACGCCCGCGTCGAGTGCGGCGATCGCCTGCTCGGCGTGCACGCCCGGTGGCGTGCAGACGTGCAGCACGTCGATCCCGGCGGCGAGCAGGGACGGCAGGTCGTCGTGGACGGCGGCGTGCCAGGTCTGCCCGAAGGCCTCCGCGCTCTCGCGACGCACGTCGGCGACCGCGACGAGCTCGGCGAGCGGGTCGGCGGCCAGCGCCTCGGCGTGATGCGCGGCGATCGCGCCGGTGCCCAGGATGCCGGCTCTCAGTGCTGTGGCCATCGATCCTCCTCGATCGTGCGTGCGCCCGGTCGTCCGGTCACTCCTGTCGCCGGAAAACGCTTGCCCAGCATAGCGAGCAGCGCGGCGCCTGGGCAGGGCGGCGCTTGCGCGTCGCCTCGCGGGGCTAGAGTCAGCGGAAACCCGACCCACGAACGAGGAACGACGCGGATGAACGAGACCATCCACGGCATGCCGCCCACCCTGCACGACGTCGCCCGCGAGGCCGGCGTCTCGTTGGCGACCGCGTCGCGCTCCCTCAACGGGTCGACGCGCAAGGTCAACGAGACCTACCGCGCCCGCGTGCTCGAGGCCGCCGAGCGGCTCGGCTACGTCGCCAACCTCTCCGCGCAGAGCATCGCCAAGGGCACCTCGTCGACACTCGCGCTCATCGTGAGCGACATCGCCGACCCCTACTTCTCGTCGATAGCGTCCGGTGTCGTGCGCGACGCGGAGCAGCTCGGCCTCGTCTCGACCATCGGCATCACGCAGCGCGACGCCAAGCGCGAGCTCGACATCGTGCGCACGCTGCGCGGGCAGCGGCCCCGCGTGGTCATCGTCGCCGGATCACGCTTCGTCGACGCGGAGCTCGACGAGCAGTTGACCCGGGAGCTCGAGGCGATCCGCAACCTCGGCGGGCGCGTGGTCATGGTGTCGCAGCGCTCGCTGCCCTTCGACACGGTGCAGATCGACAACCACGGCGGCGCGCGCGACCTCGCGCTCGCCCTCGTCGAGCGCGGCTACCGCTCCTTCGCAGCCCTGACCGGGGTCAGCTCGCTCATGACGGCCCGCGACCGCCTCGCCGGCTTCCGAGCAGGGCTCGCCGAGCACGGTCTCGAGCTCGCGGAGGAGCGAGTCTTCGAGTCGGACTTCACCCGCGACGGCGGCTACGACGCCGGCGGCCGGATGCTCGAGCGCGGCATCGACGACATCGACTGCGTCTTCGCGGTCAACGACGTCATGGCGGTCGGCGCGATGTCGCGCCTGCGCGAGGAGGGCGTCGACGTGCCGGGACGGCTCGCGATCGCGGGCTTCGACGACATCGCGACCGCCCGCGACGTGACCCCCGCACTGACCACCGTGCGACTGCCGCTCGAGCAGGTCGGTGCCGCCGCGATCGAGCTCGCCACCGCGGAGACCGACGGCCACGCCATCGTCACCATCTCGGGCGAGGTCGTGGTGCGCGAGAGCACTCCGCAGCGGGGGTAGTGCGTCCGGCCGGCTGCGCTCGTAAAGCAGGGCGCGCAGCGCTTCCAGAAGCAGTGCGCCTCGAGTTGCTCGCGCGCTGTGGCGTGCTGCCCCGACGGACCCTCCCTGCATTAGGCCCTTGCTGCGCATCCTGACGCGAGGGGCGCACCGGATGCATCCGGCGGCGTAGATCATGAGTCGCCGCTCCGACTCGCCGGCCCGCACCGGCGTGTTGCGCCAGCGCTCATGAGTCATGCCGCCGCGCACCCCGGCCGACCGCACCGGCAGCCGCGCGTCCTGGCGTGGGAAGTCGCGCGACCTCGCGTGGGTCGCGCCGCCCCAGGCGCCGCGGCGGAGGGCCGTTGATCACGAGCACCCGTCCCGCGGATCGGCGCAAATCACGGACAACCGCTCCGACACGCCGCCCGGCCGCGGCGTGGCGCTGCGCGACTCATGACCTGCGCCGACGGCAAGCCCCGCGGAACCACAGAGGCCGGGAGACGGCGACCGTTTCCGAAAACGACGGGCGGCGTTGCGTCCGCCCCCACCCCCGCGTATGCTGCGGTAAACGCTTTCCGCTCCCGCTCAGAACCGCTGCGGGACGAGTAGAAGAGGGGACCGCCGTGTCAGCGACGATCGGCATCATCATGAACGGCGCCAGTGGGCGCATGGGCTACCGGCAGCACCTGGTGCGCTCGATCCTCGCGATCCGCGAGCAGGGCGGTGTCGTGCTCTCCGACGGCAGCCGCGTGCAGGTCGAGCCCCTGCTCGTCGGCCGCGACGAGGCCAAGCTCGCCCGCATCGCCGCGCAGCACGGCATCGAGCACTACACGACGAACCTCGACGAGGCGCTGGCCGACCCCCGGTGGGAGATCTACGCCGACTTCCTCGTCACGAGCGCCCGCTCCGCCGCGATCAAGAAGGCCATCGCCGCCGGCAAGGCGATCTACACCGAGAAGCCCACGGCCGAGACCTACGCCGACGCCCTCGAGCTCGCGCAGCTCGCGACCGACGCGGGGGTCAAGAACGGCGTCGTGCACGACAAGCTCTACCTGCCCGGCCTCCGCAAGCTGAAGCGCCTGGTCGACTCCGGCTTCTTCGGCCGCATCCTCTCGGTGCGCGGCGAGTTCGGCTACTGGGTCTTCGAGGGCGACTGGCACCCCGCGCAGCGCCCCAGCTGGAACTACCGCGCCGAGGACGGCGGCGGCATCACCGTCGACATGTTCCCGCACTGGAACTACGTGCTCGAGAACATCTTCGGCAGCGTGAAGAGCGTCTACGCGCAGACCGCCACGCACATCCCGCAGCGCTCCGACGAGCAGGGCCGCCCCTACAAGGCGACCGCGGATGACGCGGCGTACGGCATCTTCGAGCTCGAGGGCGGCATCATCGCGCAGCTCAACTCGAGCTGGACGGTGCGCGTGCACCGCGACGAGCTCGTCGAGTTCCAGGTCGACGGCACCCACGGCTCCGCGGTCGCGGGCCTCTTCGGCTGCGAGATCCAGCCGCGCAACGCGACGCCGAAGCCGGTGTGGAACCCCGACCTCGAGGACACCCACGACTACGACGCCGACTGGATGCAGGTGCCCAACACCGAGGAGTTCGAGAACGGCTTCAAGGTTCAGTGGGAGCAGTTCATCCGCCACGTCGTCGAGGACGCCCCGCACGAGTACGACTTCCTCTCCGGCGCGCGCGGCATGCTGCTCGCCGAGACCGCGCTGAAGTCGGCGCGCGAGGGACGCAAGTTCGAGATCCCGACGGTGTCGCTGGCCGAGGAGCCGCTGACCACCGACGCGCACGAGCTCACGCTGAGCTGACCGAGATGAGCGAGCTCCTCCTGCTCGACGCCGACGGGTCCACCCGTCGCGTCGACCTCGCCGCCGCGCCCGCCTTCACCCGCCCGGCCGAGGCGCTGCGCAGTCGCGTCGCCTACGCCGCCGCGCACGTGGTGCCGCTCGCGTGGGCCGACAACGTGCCCGGCTCCCCCGCCGAGATCGACTGGGACGCGACCCTCGCCTTCCGTCACCACCTCTGGTCGTGGGGCCTCGGCGTCGCCGACGCCATGGACACCGCACAGCGGAACATGGGACTGGATGCGGCGGCGGTGCGCGAACTCATCGCGCGCAGCGCCGCCGAGGCGCGCTCGGTCGACGGCGCCCTCGTGGTCGGCGTCAACACCGACCACGTCGAGGAGACGCAGATCTCGCTCGACGAGGTCGTCGCCGCCTACCGCAGCCAGCTCGAGTTCACGGAGGACGCGGGCGCCGGGGTCGTGCTCATGGCGAGCCGGCACCTCGCGCGCGCGGCATCCGGTGCCGACGACTACCTGCGCGTCTACGGCGAGGTGCTCGAGAGCGCGTCGGCGCCCGTCGTGCTGCACTGGCTCGGCGAGGCGTTCGACCCGATCCTCGCCGGCTACTTCGGCTCGAGCGACGTCGCCGCGGCGACGCGCACGGTCGTCGAGCTCATGGAGCGTCACCGCGACAAGGTGCGCGGCATCAAGATGAGCCTGCTCGACGCCGACGCGGAGATCGCCGTGCGCGCCGCGCTGCCCGAGGGCGTGCGGATGTTCACGGGCGACGACTTCCACTACGTGAGCCTCATCAAGAGCGACGGCACCGAGCACTCGGATGCCCTGCTCGGCGCGTTCGCGGCCGTCGGTCCGCACGCCTCCGCGGCCATTCAGGCCCTGGATGCCGGCGACGAGGCGGCCTACGAGCGCATCCTCGGCCCGACCGAGAAGCTGTCGCGGCACATCTTCGCCGCACCCACCTGGTTCTACAAGACGGGCGTCGCGTTCCTCGCCTGGCTCAACGGCCACCAGCCCGCGTTCCAGATGGTCGGCGGCCTGCACGCCGGGCGCAGCCTGCCGCACCTCTCGCGCATCGTCGAACTCGCCAACGCGAGCGGGGCGCTCGAGCACCCCGAGCTCGCGGCGGAGCGCTGGCACGCGCACCTCGCCCTCACGGGCGTGATCGAGCGCAGCGGGGTGCCGGCATGAGCGCCCACCCCCGGCTGTCGCTGAATCAGGCGACCATCAAGCACGCCTCGCTCGCCGACGCGATCGCCGCGACGAAGGCCGCCGGCATCTCGTCGATCGGCCTGTGGCGCGAGCCCGTCGCCGCCGTGGGCCTCGACGAGGCCGCCCGGCAGCTCGCGGACTCCGGCCTGCGCTTCTCGTCGCTCTGCCGCGGCGGGTTCCTGACCGCGACGGATGCCACGGCGCGCCGTGCCGCCATCGACGAGAACCGCCGCGCGATCGACGAGACCGCGACGCTGGCCGCCGCCGGCGCCGAGGGCTCGGTCGCCGCGCTCGTGCTCGTGGTGGGCGGGGTGCCCGAGGGGTCCCGCGACCTGATCGGCGCGCGTTCCCGCGTCGCCGACGCCCTCACCGAGCTCGCGCCGCACGCGGAGGCGTCGGGCGTGCAACTCGCGATCGAGCCGCTGCATCCGATGTACGTCAGCGACCGGGCGGTCGTCTCGACCCTCGGGCAGGCGCTCGACCTGGCGAGGCCGTTCCCGGCATCCGTCGTCGGCGTCGTCGTCGACAGCTTCCACGTGTTCTGGGATCCGGCGGTGCTCGAGCAGATCGAGCGCGCCGGCGCCGAGGGCCGCATCGCCAGCTACCAGGTGTGCGACTGGAAGACCCCGCTGCCCGCCGACGTGCTGCTCGCGCGGCACTACCCGGGCGACGGCGTCGTCGACTTCGCGACGCTGACCCAGGCCGTCGAGCGCGCCGGCTACACCGGCGACATCGAGGTCGAGATCTTCAACGCGGATGTCTGGGCGACCGACTGGACCGAGGCGGCGATCCGCACGGCGGCGTCCTTCGACGCCGCGGTCACCCCGCACCTGCCGGCGGTCGTGCCGGCCTGAGTCGTTCCGCTCCGCGGAGCGCCCGTCCGAGTTCTCCGGACGGGCGCTTCGTCGTTCAGCCCGCCTGCACCCGGTGCAGCTCGGCGTAGCGACCGTTCGCGGCGAGCAGCTCGTCGTGCGAGCCGATCTCGACGATGCGGCCCTTCTCGAGCACCACGATGCGGTCGGCCGAGCGGATGGTGGAGAGCCGGTGCGCCACGACGAGAGTCGTGCGTCCGCGCATCAGCCGGCCGAGGGCATCCGCGATGATCGCCTCGGACTCCGAGTCCAGCGCGCTCGTCGCCTCGTCGAGCAGCAGGATCCGGGGGTCGCGCACGAGCGCCCGGGCGATCGAGAGGCGCTGGCGCTGCCCGCCGGAGAGCCGCGCGCCGCGCTCCCCCACCACGCTGTCGAGGCCGTCGGGCAGCTGCTCGACGATCGTCCACGCGTTGGCGTCGCGCATGGCCCGCTCGATCCGCTCGTCGGTGACGCCCGTGAGCCCGTACGCGATGTTGTCGCGGATCGTGCCCTCGAAGAGCACCGACTCCTGGGGCACGACCGAGACGAAGCGCCGCACGGTGCGCAGGTCGAGCTCCTGCATGTCGGCGCCGTCGAGCAGCACCCGGCCGCTCGTCGGGCGCAGGAAGCCGAGCACCAGGTTGAGCATCGTCGACTTGCCCGACCCCGACGAGCCGACGAACGCGACGGTCTCCCCCGGCTCGACGTGCAGGTCGACGCCGTCGAGCGCGGGCGCCGGGGCGTCGTCGTAGCGGAACTCGACCCGCTGCAGGTCGAGCCGGCCGGTGACGGATGCCACGGCACGGCGCCCCTCGTTCAGCTCGAGGTCGGGCTCCTGCAGCACCTCCGCGATCGAGCGCACCGACTCGGTCCCGCGCGCGATCGCGGGCAGCAGCATCAGGATGTTCGTCGCGCTCTGCGTCAACAG
Organism: Desertivibrio insolitus; assembly: GCF_017355965.1. GTDB lineage: Bacteria > Actinomycetota > Actinomycetes > Actinomycetales > Microbacteriaceae > JAFIQW01. Next base: position 156,787 of record NZ_JAFIQW010000002.1, on the reverse strand, counting down.
CGCGAAGTAGGAGGAGAGCAGCACGACCTGGCCGGCCGTGACCGGCAGCAGGCCCGTGAGCGAGACGACCGCGGCGAGCACGAGGCAAGCGACGCTCAGCAGCTGCAGGGTGACCCACGACGCCGACGCGAAGCGCCCGTTGAGCAGGTCGAGCTGGTACCCCGCAGCACGCACACCGTCGGCGCTCGTGGCGACGCGCTCCTGCGCGACGGTCTCGAGACCGTGGGCGCGAGTGATCGGCATGAGCGTCGCCATCTCGCCGACGCGGGCGGAGAACCGCTCCACCTCGCGGCGGAAGTCCTCGTTGCGACGCTGACTGCGGCGCATGAGGATCGCACGGAGGGCGACCGCGATGGGGATCGCGAGGGCGTAGACCGGCAGGAACTGGGGCACCTCGATCGCCGTGGCGGACACGGCGCCGATGAGCACCATCGTCGCGGAGAGCAGCGGGTGCGCGGTCTGCTGCAGCATGAGCTCGATGTTCTCGACGTCGCGCACGACCTTGGTCTGCACGATGGCCGAGTTCGACTTGGCGTGGAAGCCGATCGAGAGCTCCTGCAGGCGGGCGGCGAGCGCGTTCCGCAGGTCGGCGGCGAGGCGGCGCACGACGCCCATGAAGAGCTTCGTGTACGCGACGTGCCCCGGATAGTTCACGACGAGCGCGGCGAGGGCGATGCCCGCCCACAGCCACAGCGTCGAGAACGGCCCGCCGTCGGCGACCACGTCGATGATCTTCGCCGTCACGACCGGCAGCAGCCAGAGGGCGGTGTCCTTGACGGCGAAGCAGAGCACCGCCAGCGTGATCGGGCCGCGGTGCAGGCCGAGCAGGCGCAGCACGCTCCGTCCGGGTCGCCGGGCGTCGATGGCGGACCGGAACGTCTCGACCCTGCTGGAAAGCGCTTGCCGCATCTGCTCATTCTGTCGCCCATGGCATCCGGATGCCACCGCCCGGCGGCGACCGCGTGAGTGGACAGCCCGTGGGTGACTGGAGCACCCGTGCACGCGCCACTCACCGACGAGCGCATCACTCGCCAGCAGCGCCGCGCCCCGCGTGAGTGGACAACTTCCGGGTGACTGGCACATTCCTGCACGCACCACTCACCGGAAACCGGCCACTCGCCGACCTATGCACCCTCCGCCGCGCCCGCCCCAGCCGCAGACGCGGAAGGGCCCCGCCTCCCTGAGGAGACGGGGCCCTTCGACGAGGCGCGTTACTTCGTGGCGCCGGCCGCGCGACGCTTGTTGAAGACGTCGAACGCGACGGCGAGCAGCAGCACGATGCCCTTGATGAACTGCTGGTAATCGGTCGAGACACCGAGCAGCGACATGCCGTTGTTCAGCACACCCATGATCAGACCACCGGTGATCGCACCGGTCACCGTGCCGATACCACCCTGAACGGCGGCACCACCGATGAACGAGGCGGCGATCGCGTCGAGCTCGAACAGGTTGCCCGCGCCGGGGCCGGCCGAGTTGAGGCGGCCGGTGAACACGATGCCCGCGAGCGCGGCCAGCGTGCCCATGTTGACGAACAGCCAGAAGTCGACCCAGCGGGTCTTGATGCCCGAGAGCTTCGCGGCGTTGAGGTTGCCACCGATCGCGTAGATGTGGCGGCCGAAGACGCTGCGGTTCATGACCGCGGTGTAGACGACCACGAGCACGGCGAGCACGATCAGCACGATCGGGGTGCCACGCGACGACGCGAGCAGGTAGGTGATGAGCAGGATCAGCGCGACGCTGAACGCGAGCTTGGTCACGAACCAGGCGAACGGCTCGCCCTCGAGGTTGAGCTTGGCGCGGGCGATGCGGCCGCGCACCTGCGAGGCGACCAGCATGACCGCGGCGAGCACACCGAGGCCGACCGTGATCCACTCGTACGGCGAGGTCGCCGCGGGGAACACGTTCGGGAACAGGAAGCCACCACCGAGCTGGCGGTACTCCGTCGGGAACGGGGTGATCTGGGTGTTGCCCAGCGTGATCTGCGTGAGACCACGGAAGATCAGCATGCCCGCGAGGGTCACGATGAACGCGGGGATGCCGACGAAGGCGACCCAGAAGCCCTGCCAGGCGCCGGCGAGCGCGCCGACGACGAGGCCGACCGCGATCGCGAGCCACCAGGGCAGCCCGTTGTCGACCGCGATGACACCCGTGACCGCGCCGACGAAGGCCGCGACCGAACCGACCGACAGGTCGATGTGGCCGGCGATGATGATCATCACCATGCCGATCGCGAGGATCAGGATGTAGCTGTTCTGAACGATGATGTTCGAGACGTTGCCCGGGGTGAGCAGTCGGCCGTCCGTGAGGATCTGGAACAGCACGACGATCACGAGCAGCGCGATGAAGATACCGATCTGCCGCAGCTGCGAGGTCAGGAACCCGAGGGCGCCCCGGATGCCTCCGGGCGTGCGTTCCGGGTTCGGGACCCGGTTGCCGAGGTCCGCGGGCCTCGACGACGTGGTGTCGGTCGCCATGATCAGTCTCTCTCCTTCGTCATGTACTGCATGAGCGACTCAGGCGTCGCCTCGCTGATGGGCAGCTCGCCGGTGATCCGGCCTTCCGCGAGCGCGTAGATGCGGTCGCAGATGCCGAGGAGTTCTGGCAGCTCGGAGCTGATCACGATGACCGCCTTGCCCTCCCCCGCGAGCTTGTTGATGATGCTGTAGATCTCGTACTTGGCACCGACGTCGATGCCGCGGGTGGGCTCGTCGAGGATGAGCACCTCGGGGTCCGAGTACATCCACTTCGACAGCACGACCTTCTGCTGGTTGCCGCCGGAGAGCTTCCCGGTGATGGCACCCACCGACGGGGCCTTGATGTTCATCGACTTGCGGTACTGGTCGGCGACCACGTACTCCTGGTTGCCGTCCACCCAGCCGCGCTTGGCGAGCTTCTTCAGCCCCGCGGTAGAGATGTTCCGCTTGATGTCCTCGATGAGGTTGAGCCCGTAGTGCTTGCGGTCCTCGGTGGCGTACGCGATGCCCGCCTCGATGGCCTGGCTCACCGTGTGGGTCCTGACCTCCTTGCCGTGCATGTAGACACGGCCGGTGATGTGCGACCCGTACGAGCGGCCGAAGATGCTCATCGCGAGCTCGGTGCGGCCGGCGCCCATGAGCCCCGCGATGCCGACGACCTCACCGGCGCGCACCGAGAGGTGCGCGTTGTCGATGACCAGGCGCGACGTGTCGCGCGGGTCGCGGACGCTCCAGTCCTCGACGCGGAAGATCTCCTCCCCGATCTTGGGGGTGCGGTCGGGGTAGCGGTTCTCGAGGTCGCGGCCGACCATCCCCTTGATGATGCGCTCCTCCGAGATGTCGTCCTTCTGCAGGTCGAGCGTCTCGATGGTCTTGCCGTCGCGGATGATCGTGACCTTGTCGGCGATCGCTTTGATCTCGTTCAGCTTGTGGCTGATGATGATCGACGTGATCCCCTGCCCCTTGAGGTGACGGATCAGGTCGAGCAGGTGCGCCGAGTCCTCGTCGTTGAGGGCGGCGGTGGGCTCGTCGAGGATGAGCAGCTTGACCTCCTTCGAGAGCGCCTTCGCGATCTCGACGAGCTGCTGCTTCCCGACACCGATGTGGGAGATCTTGGTGATCGGGTTGTCCTTGAGGCCGACGCGGGCGAGCAGCTTCGCGGCCTCGAGGTTGGTCTTGTCCCAGTTGATGAAACCGCGCTTGGCCTGCTCGTTGCCGAGGAAGATGTTCTCGGCGATCGAGAGGTGGGGGCTCAGCGCGAGCTCCTGGTGGATGATCACGATGCCGGCGTGCTCGGAATCGCGGATGTCCTTGAACTCGACGGTCTCGCCTTCGTAGACGATGTCGCCCTCGTAGGTGCCGTGCGGGTACACGCCCGACAGCACCTTCATCAGGGTCGACTTGCCCGCGCCGTTCTCGCCGCAGATCGCGTGGACCTCACCGCGTTCGACCTGCAGATTGACGTTCTGCAGGGCCTTCACGCCCGGGAAGGTCTTCGTGATGTCGCGCATCTCGAGGATGTTGTTCGTCATTGTCTTCCTCGTTCTCGTTGCTTCAGGGTTCCCCGGGCGGGGAGGCGGTGGGGCGGATGCCGCAGAGGCATCCGCCCCACCGGAAGGAGACCTACTGGAGGTCGTCCTCCGTGTAGTAGCCGCTGTCGACGAGGACTTCCTGGTAGTTGTCCGCGGTGACGATGACCGACTCGAGGAGGTACGAGGGAACGACCTTGACGCCGTTGTCGTACGTCTCGGTGTCGTTGACCTCGGGCTCCTTGTCGTTGAGCAGGTCGTCGACCATGGTCACGGCGCGCTCACCGAGCTCGCGGGTGTCCTTGAAGATCGTCGAGTACTGCTCGCCGGCGATGATCGACTGCACCGAGCCGACCTCCGCGTCCTGACCCGTGATGACGGGCAGGTCGTCGGCCGAGTAGCCACCGCTCGTGAGAGCGGAGATGATGCCGATCGAGAGACCGTCGTAGGGCGAGAGAACGCCGTCGAGACGGGTGTCACCGATGACGGTGAGCAGGTTCTCCATGCGCTCCTGCGCCGTCTCGGGCAGCCAGCGGAGGATCGCCGCCTGCTCGAACTGCGTCTGACCCGAGGGGACGACGAGCACGCCGCTGTCGATGTAGGGCTGCAGCGTGTCGATCGCACCGTCCCAGAAGAACAGCGCGTTGTTGTCGTCCGGGCTGCCGGCGAAGAGCTCCACGTTGAACGGGCCGGTGGCGCCGGTGTCGTTGCCGTCGGCGTCGAGGACGCCGAGACCCGTGAGGAGCGACGTCGCCTGCTGCACGCCGACCTGGTAGTTGTCGAACGTCGTGTAGTAGTCGACGTTCTCCGAGCCGTTGATGAGGCGGTCGTAGGCGATGACGGGGATGTCGGCGTCGGCGGCCTGCTGGAGGACGTCGGTGAGCGTCGTGCCGTCGATCGCGGCGATGACCAGGGCGCGCGCGCCCGAGGTGATCATGGCCTCGATCTGCTGGACCTGCGTGGGGATGTCGTCGTTCGCGAACTGCAGGTCCACCTCGTAGCCGAGGTCCTGCAGCGACGACTCGACGTTCGCGCCGTCCGAGATCCAGCGCTCGGACTGCTGCGTGGGCATCGAGACGCCGACGAGCGCGCCCTCGGCGCTCTCCTCGCCGCCACCGGCGCCGCCGCGGCCACCTCCCGAGCAACCGACGAGCGTGATGGCGGCGGTGCCCAGGGCGACCGCGCCGAGGAGGAACTTCCTCTTCTTCACTGTGTTTCCTTCCTTGTGTTTGCAGTGGACGTCATTGTCAGCAACCGGAGGTTGTCGACCGGCCTGCCGTCCAGGGCCGGTCACCCGCCGCGCCGCGCGCGGCAAGACTGAGGGGTCAGAGGCCTTGCGCCAGGCGGTAGTAGGCCTGGTTCAAGCGCACCTCCTTCGAGAACTGGCGGAGCGTCGTGGTCTCGTCGATCACGAGCAGCTCGGTGCGGGCGATCTCGGCGAAGTCCTCGAACACCTCGAGGCCGACGGCCGTCGACATCACGGTGTGGTGCGCGGCGCCGGCGGTGAGCCAGGCCGCGGCCGAGGTCGCGAAGTCGGGGCGGGGCTTCCACACCGCGCGGGCGACGGGGAGCTTCGGCAGCGACTCGCGCGGGGGCACGACGTCGACGACGTTCGCGGTGAGCCGGAAGCGGTCGCGCATGTCGCTCATCGCGACGACGACGGCCTCGCCCGGGTCGGTGTCGAAGACCAGGCGCACCGGGTCCTCGCGGCCGCCGATGCCGAGCGGGTGGATCTCGAGCTTCGGCTTCGACGTCGTGAGCGTGGGGCAGATCTCGAGCATGTGCGCGCCGAGGATGAGCTCGTCGCCCGGGGTCATGTCGTAGGTGTAGTCCTCCATGAGGGAGGCGCCGCCGGGGAGCCCGGCGCCCATGACCTTCGCGGCGCGGACGAGGATCGCGGTCTTCCAGTCGCCCTCGGCGCCGAAGCCGTAGCCGTCGGCCATGAGTCGCTGCACGGCGAGGCCGGGCAGCTGGCGGAGCCCGCCGAGGTCCTCGAACGTCGTCGTGAAGGCGCCGAAGCCGCCCTCCTCGAGGAACGAGCGCAGCCCGAGCTCGAGCCGGGCGCCGTAGCGGAGCGACTCGTGGCGCTCCGCGCCGCGGCGCAGCTCGGGGGCGACGTCGTAGAGGTCCTCGTACTCGGCGACGAGGGCGTCGACCGCGTCATCCGCCTGCTCGTCGACGCGGGCGACGAGGTCGTTGACGCCCCACGTGTTGGTCTGGACGCCGAAGCGCAGCTCGGCCTCGGTCTTGTCGCCCTCGGTGACGGCGACGAAGCGCATGTTGTCGCCGAAGCGGGCGAGCTTGAGCTCGTGCAAGGCGGCCCAGCCGGCGGCGGCGCGGGCCCAGTTGGCGATGCGGGCGCGAACGGCGGGGTTCGAGGCGTGACCGACGACGGTCTTGCGCGAGGTGCCGAGGCGCGTCGCGATGTACCCGAACTCGCGGTCGCCGTGGGCGGCCTGGTTCAGGTTCATGAAGTCCATGTCGATCTCCGACCACGGGAGCTCGACGTTCGCCTGCGTGTGCAGGTGGAGCAGCGGGGTGCGCAGCGCGTCGAGGCCCGCGATCCACATCTTCGCCGGGGAGAAGGTGTGCATCCAGGCGATGACGCCGATGGTCTTGTCGCTGGCGTTGGCCTCGAGCGCGATGCGGCGGATCGACTCGCTGTCCTTGAGGACGGGCTTCCAGACGATCTTGACGGGGATGTCGCCGGATGCCTCGAGCGTGCGGGCGATCTCCTGCGACTGCTGGGCGACCTGGGCGAGGGTGTCCTCTCCGTACAGACCCTGGCTCCCGGTCAGGAACCAGAGCTCGTAGTTCTCGAGCGACGTGGTGAGCTTCGGCATGTCTTCCTCGGGGGTGCTTACTCGGCGAGGGCGCCGGCCGGCGCCTGTCCGTAGACGTTCTGGTAGCGGTCGAACAGGGCGTCGATCGACTCCTGCGGGATCGGGATCAGCTCGCCGAGCTGGCGGGCGATGTGCACCGTGCGAGCGACGTCCTCCGCCATGACCGCGGCCTTGACGGCGTCGCGGGGGCTCTTGCCGATGGTGAAGACGCCGTGGTTCTGCATGAGCACGGCGCGGGAGCGGTGACCGGTGAGGGTCTGCACGATGCCGCGGCCGATCGAGTCGTCGCCGATGATCGCGAACGGGCCGACGGGGATCTCGCCGCCGAACTCGTCGGCCTGGCCGGTGATGACGCAGGGCACGGCCTCGCCGCGGGCGGCCCAGGCGGTGGCGTAGGTCGAGTGGGTGTGCACGACGCCGTTCACGTGCGGCATGTTGCGGTACACGTATGCGTGCGCCGCGGTGTCGCTCGAGGGCGAGTGACTGCCCTCGACGACCTCGCCGTCGAGCGTGCAGACGATCATGTTGTCCGGGGTCAGGTCGTCGTACTCGACGCCCGAGGGCTTGATCACGAAGAGGTCCTCGTCGGGCACGCGGCCGGAGATGTTGCCGCCGGTCCAGATCACGAGCCCGTAGCGGGGCAGCATCGCGTGCAGGGCGGCGACGTCCTCACGGACGGCGCGGATCGTCTCGGCGCTCATCGCGCGTCCTTCCGCTCGGGGGTGGCGGAGGCGGCACGAGCGACGAGGCCGCGGTCGATCCCGGCGCTCGAACGCGTGTCGGGAGAGATCGGGGAGGTGCTCATCGGGTGCGGACTCCGTTGTCTTTCTGTGTGTCGACGTTGACGACCACTCGAATGTGAACGGTCACATCGGTTGCTCATGCTACAACCGCCGGAGCGAAGTTGTAAAAGCGCCGAGCGGTCTCGATTCGGTCACGAACGACCTCCCCTCGGGGGCGCGGTACTGCGCCGCACGATCAGCTCCGGGCGCACGGCCGCGTGGTCGAGGTCGCTCTCCCCCGCGAGCTCCGAGAGCAGCAGGGCGACCGCGCGCCGGCCGAGCTCCGCGAAGTCCTGGCGCACCGTCGTCAGCGGGGGCCAGAAGTGCGCCGCCTCCGGGATGTCGTCGAAACCGACGACGCTCACCTCCTCCGGCACGCGGATGCCCGCCTCGGCGAAGGCGTGCAGGATGCCGAGCGCCATCTGGTCGTTCGCGGCGAACACCGCGGTGAAGTCGCGGAAGCCCGCGAGCTCCTTGCCCGCGTGATAGCCGAACTGCGCGGTCCAGTCGCCGAGCACGGGCGGGATGAGGCTGAGGTCGGCGGAGCGCATCTCGTCGAGGAACCCGCGCATGCGCCCCTCGGCCTCGGTCCAGTCGCGCGGGCCGGCCACGTGCACGATGTCGCGGTGCCCGAGCTCGATAAGGTGCCGCGTCGCCATCCGGGCGCCGGCGATCTGGTCGACGGAGAGGCTGCGCGCGGCATCCGTGCCGAGCGCGTCGAGCGTCACGAGCGGCACGCGGATCGACAGCGAGCGGATCGCGTCGAACACCCGCTCCTGCGGGGCGATGACCACGAGCCCCTCGATCGACTGCTCGACGAGGTGCTCGAGCCCCTCGATGATCCCCTCGGGGCTCAGCGAGCTGATGCTCGTCGTGCTCACCATGTAGCCCGCCTCGCGCGCGGCGACCTGAATCGCGTTGACGCTCGTGGTCGGGCCGTAGTGTGCGGTCGTCTGCGCGGTGAGGATGCCGATCGTGTTGGAGCGGCTGGTCACGAGGGCGCGGGCCGCGCGGTTCGGCCGGTACCCGACCTCGTTCATCACGTCGAGCACGCGCTGCTTCGTCGCGGGCTTGATGCTCGGCGAGTCGTTGAGCACGCGGGAGACGGTCTGGTGCGAGACGCCGGCGAGCTTGGCGACGTCACGGATGCTCGGGGCGCGTCGCACCTTCTCGGCATCCATCCGCTTCGGCTCCATCGTCGATGTGCACGTTCACATTTCGAACGTCGGAGCAATTATGCACGCGGCGAGCGCGAGCGCGAGTGGTCGTTATCGAACCGTTCCACCGCCGTCGGATCGGGGTAAGGCGTCAGAGGACCACACCAACGGGGAGGCACCGTGAACCAGTACGAGACCGCGCCATGGACGGTCGCGCTCACACCGGCGCAGCACGAACTCGTGTACTACGCGCTCGTCATGGCGGCGCTCGCGCTGCTCGCGCACTTCCTGCGCAGCGTGACGACCCGCAACGAGGTGGGACCGCGGTACCGCCCCGCGGTCATCGCGAGCCTCTGCATCACGGCGATCGCGTTCGTCTCGTACGTCGCCGTCATCCTCGACTTCCGCTTCGGCTACGACGCGACCGCGGGCGGGTGGGTGCCGAACGAGGCTGCCGTCGGCACGTTCTCCTCGCGCTACATGGACTGGTCGGTCACGGTGCCGCTGCTCTGCGTCGAGCTGCTCGTCGTGACCGGGATCGCCGGGGCCGCCGCACGGCGCACCCGGTTCATCGCGATGGCATCCGCGTTCCTCATGATCTTCACCGGCTACCTCGGCGGCGTCGTCATCGACGGAGGCGAGAACAGAGTCGCCCTCATCACGTGGGGTCTCATCTCCACGGTGTTCTTCGTCGTGCTCTACGTCGTGCTCATCCGCGCCGTGCGGCAGCACCTCGGCGAGCTGTCGAACGAGGCCGGGCGGAGCCTCGTCAACGCGACCCTGCTGCTGCTCACCGTGTGGCTGGTCTACCCGCTCGTCTACCTGATCCAGATCGTCGCGTCGGGCGGCGAGTGGACGACGACGATGCACCTCGCGCTGTGCGCAGCCGACATCATCGCGAAGGTCGGCTTCGGCGCGCTCGTGCACAAGGTCGCCAAGGTGCGCACCGCCGACGACGCCCGCGCCGGCCTCGACATCCATCCCGAGTCGACGTGGATCTCGTCGATCAAGAAGGCGGATGCCGCGCTGCCGCCGGTGCACGCGACGGTGTCGCAGTCGTCGCCGTCCCCGCGCCGCTCCTTCGTGCGCCGCGGCTAGCCGGGCGCCGCGCATGGTAGCGCGGCACGAGATCCCGTTCGTCCAAGATTTCCCCAAGACCCCTCCCGCTCACTGGAGTGGACGCCGACCGGCGTCGACGAACAGCGACGGTGAGGGAAACAGATGGGCACGCGAGGACAGTCCGGTCCGGCCGACCTGAAGGAGAAGGGCGTCTCGCGACGGAACATCCTCGCGGGACTCGCGGCGGGGGTCGTGCTTCCCGTCGTCGCGACCGCCCCCGCGCACGCCGCGAAGCCCGTCAAGCCGACCCCGCCGCCGCTGCCGCCCCGCGAGAAGAAGGTGCTGTCGGAGGGACGCGGCCACGGCAAGGGCGACCTGCGCGGGTCGGACATCGCCGTGAAGGAGGGCCGGAGCAAGCAGGGACGCTTCGGCCTGATGTTCCCCGGCCTCCAGGGGTTCGCCCCTGACGACGTCCTGCTCGCGGGACTCGCGCAGCAGATGATCGACCGCACTCCCCCGCACTCGGACGTCAAGCTCAGCAACGACGGATTCGACAACCCCGACATCCCGGCGGGCATCGCGTACCTCGGTCAGTTCATCGACCACGACATGACCCTCGACCTCACGCCACTGTCGGACCAGCAGGCCGACCCCACCGCCATCAAGAACTTCGACACCCCGTTCTTCGACCTCGGGGCGATCTACGGCCGCGGCCCCGCTCAGGACCCCCAGCTCTACGACCCGGCGGACCCGCGGCTGATGAAGATCGGGCGCACCGCCGAGGGGCTCGACGACCTGCCGCGCAACGCCGACGGCACGGCGATCATCGGCGATCACCGCAACGACGAGAACCTGATCGTTGCGCAGCTGCACCTGGCGTTCCTCAAGCTGCACAACGGGTTCGTGCACGCCGGCAACTCGTTCGCCGACGCGCAGCGACTCACCCGCTGGCACTTCCAGTGGCTCATCGTCAACGACTTCCTGCGGATGATCGCGGGGCAGGACGTCATCGACAGCATCCTCACCACGCGCCCCGGCGCTCCCGCCAAGGTGGAGTGCCGGTTCTACAAGCCCGGCAACAAGCAGCGGCCGATGATGCCGATCGAGTACTCCGTCGCGGCCTACCGCTTCGGGCACAGCATGATCCGCGCCGAGTACGAGATGACCGACGGACTCACGGTGCCGTTCTTCGGCGGACCGCGCGACCTGCGCGGCTCGCGCCCCCTGCCGCTCTACGCCTGGGCAGACTGGAACTACTTCTTCGACATCCCGGGCCTCGGCACCCCCGACGACCGCAACATGACCCGCTATATCGACACGAAGCTCGCGCTGCCGCTGTCCGAACTGCCGCCCACGGTCGTCAAGCACGTCGACGGCGCGATCCTCAACCTCGCGCAGCGCAACCTGCAGCGCGGCAAGATGCTGGGGCTGCCCGCGGGGCAGGACGTGGCGAAGGCCATGGGCGTCATGCCGATCGCGAACGACCGGCTGGGGCTGACCGAGCCCGGCTGGAACGGCAAGGCCCCCCTGTGGTTCTACATCCTCAAGGAGTCGGAACTGCTGGGCGGCCGGCGGCTCGGCCCCGTCGGGGGTCGCATCGTCGCCGAGGTCATCCTCGGGATCCTCGCCCTCGACAAGACCTCCTACCTCAACGCCCCGAAGGGTTGGGCGCCGCCCGCTCCCTACGCCTGCGGCGACTTCCTGCTGCAGGCGGGCGTCATCACCGTCGAGGGCCACCCCGAGCAGGAGGGCGTCGAGGACGAGGGCGAGGAGCTCGAGGGCGAGGAGCTGGAGGGCGAGGAACTCGAGACGGACGAGCTCGAGACCGACGAGGCCGACGCCGACGAGCCGGCCGAAGTGCTCGGCTGATCCCTCCGAAGGACTCGGTGCGACGGAGCCCCGGGAACGACGAAGGCGGGACCCTCCTTCCAGCAGTGGAGGGTCCCGCCTTCGCTCGTGATCAGCGGCCGGAGCGCCGCTTGCTGTAGACGTCGAACGCGACGGCGAGCAGCAGCACGAGACCCTTGATCACCTGCTGCCAGGCCGCGTCGACCGAGAGGATCGACAGTCCCTGGTTCAGCACGCCCATCACGAGGCCGCCGATGACGGCACCGACGACCGTGCCGACGCCGCCCTGCACGGCCGCGCCACCGATGAAGACGGCGGCGATCGCGTCGAGCTCGAAGCTGGAGCCGGCGGATGCCACTGCGCTACCGGCCCGGGCGGTGCTGACGACACCGGCGAGACCCGCGAGCAGACCCATGTTCACGAAGATCATGAAGTTGACCCACCTGGTCTTGACGCCGGACATCTGCGCGGCGAAGAGGTTGCCGCCCATCGCGTACACGTGACGGCCGAAGACGGTGCGGTTCAGCACGAACGAGTAGATGAGGATGAGCGCCGCGAGGATCAGCAGGATGATCGGGGTGCCGCGGTTGTACGACAGCAGGTAGCAGAGGTACATGATCGCGGCGACCGCGATGCCGATCTTGATCCAGAACGACACGGCGCGCTCGCGCGGCAGGTCGAGCCGGCGGAGCGTCGCCCGGGTGCGGAGCTGCTGCGCCACGAGCGCGATCGACACGACCGCGCCGATGGCCAGCGTCACGAGGTCGGGCATGCCGACGGTCGGCAGGGCGCCGGACCCGATCGCGTTGAACTCGCGGGGCAGGCCGCTGATCGTGCCGCCGGTCAGCAGCACGAGCGCGAAGCCGCGGAAGACGAGCATGCCCGCGAGGGTCACGATGAAGGCGGGGATGCCGACGAAGGCGACCCAGAAGCCCTGCCAGGCACCGATGAGGGCGCCCGCGAGAACGGCGAGCAGCACGGCGCTCCACCACGGCAGGCCCCACTGCTGCATCGCGAGGCCGGCGATCGCACCGACGACCGCGACGATCGACCCGACCGACAGGTCGATGTGACCGGCGATGATCACGATCACCATGCCGATCGCGAGGATCAGCACGTAGGCGTTCTGCTGGATCAGGTTGTTCACGTTGCCCGGGAACAGCAGGCGGCCCTCGGTGAGGATCTGGAACAGGATGATGATCACCGCGAGCGCGGCGAGGATGCCGTACTGGCGGAAGTCGATGCGCAGCCGCGGCCGGCGGGGCTTGCCCGGCTCGGTCGGGACCGTGGTCCGCGCGGTTTCCGGTGTCGTCGTTGTCATGACTTGGTCGCTCCTTCACTGCGCGCAGCGGTCATGTACCGCATGAGGTTCTCCTGTGAGGCATCCGCCCTGGCGACCTCTCCGGTCAGGCGGCCCTCGGCGATCGTGTAGATGCGATCGCACAGCCCGATGAGCTCGGGGAGCTCGGAGGAGATGACGATGACCGCCTTCCCCTGCGCGGCGAGCTCGTTGATGATGCCGTAGATCTCGTACTTCGCCCCGACGTCGATGCCGCGGGTGGGCTCGTCGAGGATGAGCACGTCGGGACCCGAGTAGATCCACTTCGAGAGCACGACCTTCTGCTGGTTGCCGCCCGAGAGGCGGCCGGTCAGCGCGGAGACCGACGACGTGCGGATGTTCATCGCCCGCCGGTACTCCTCGGCCACCGCGTACTCGCGGTGCCGGTCGATGATGCCGAGCTTCGCGAGCTTGCCGAGCGCCGCGGCCGAGACGTTGACGGTGATGCTGCCGATGAGGTTCAGCCCGTAGCGCTTGCGGTCCTCGGTCGCGTAGGCGAGGCCGTGCTTGATCGCCTCGTCGACCGTGCGCGCCTGGATCTCCTGGCCGTCCTTGAACATGCGGCCGGTGATGTGCGTGCCGTAGGAGCGGCCGAAGATGCTCATCGCGAGCTCGGTGCGGCCGGCGCCCATGAGCCCGGCGAAGCCGACGATCTCGCCGGCCTTGACCGAGAACGAGACGTCGTCGACGACCTTCCGGGTCGTGTCGACCGGGTGGTAGGCGTTCCAATGCTCGACCCGGAACTTCTCCTCGCCGATCTGCGGCGTGCGGTCCGGGAACTGCCGGTCGAGCGGCCGCCCGACCATGTCGCGGATGATCCGGGTCTCGATGTCGTCGGTGTCCTCGACGGGGAAGCTGCTGATCGTCGAGCCGTCCCGGATGACCGTGACGGTGTCGGCGATGCGGCGGATCTCCTTGAGCTTGTGGCTGATGATGATCGAGGTGATGCCCTGGCCGCGCAGGTGGTTGATGAGGTCGAGCAGGTGCGCCGAGTCGTCGTCGTTGAGCGCCGCGGTGGGCTCGTCGAGGATCAGCAGCTTCACCTGCTTCGACAGGGCCTTGGCGATCTCGACGAGCTGCTGCTTGCCGACGCCGAGCTCGAGGATCTTGGTGGCCGGGTTCTCGTCGAGTCCGACCCGGGCGAGCAGGCGGGATGCCTCGAGGTTCGTCTTGTTCCAGTCGATGACACCGGCCCTGGCGTTCTCGTTGCCGAGGAAGATGTTCTCCGCGATCGAGAGGTAGGGGCTCAGGGCGAGCTCCTGGTGGATGATGACGATGCCGTCGCGCTCGCTGTCGTTGATCGAGCGGTACGCGACGTCCTTGCCGTCGAAGGTGATCGTGCCGTCGAAGCTGCCGTGCGGGTAGACGCCGCTCAGCACCTTCATGAGGGTCGACTTTCCGGCGCCGTTCTCGCCGCAGATGGCGTGCACCTCACCGCGCGCCACCTCGATGTCGACGCCGTTCAGCGCCTTCACGCCGTTGAAGTCCTTGACGATGCCCTTCATCGTCAGGATCGAGTCAGTCATGCCTCTCCTGTCGTCGCCATGAGGGAGGGGCAGCCGGCGGCCGTGGCCGCCGGCTGCCCCGTGATCGGGTCGATCAGAGACCGACGTCGGAGGCCTCGAGGAAGCCGGACTCGATGAGCACGGGCTCGACGTCGTCCTTGGTGACGACCTGCGGGTCGAGCAGGTACGCCGGCACGACCTTCACGCCGTTGTCGTAGGTCTCCTCGTCGTTGACCTCGACGTCCTCACCGGCGACGATCTGCTGGATCATCGTCTGGACGCGCTCGCCGAGCTCGCGGGTGTCCTTCCAGACGGTCATCGACTGCTGGTCGGCGAGGATCGCCTGCACGTTGGCCTTGTCGGCGTCCTGACCCGTGATGATCGGCCAGTCGGCGCCGGGGGCGTAGCCGGCCGAGAGCAGCGACTGCTCGATGCCGAGCGCGAGGCTGTCGTTGGGCGAGAGCACGACGTCGACCTTCTGACCACCGGTGTAGAAGGACTGCAGGCGGTTGTCCATCTCGGCCTGGGCGTCGTCCGAGCCCCAGCCGAGGATGCCGATGGACTGCCAGTCGTCGTTGGTCGCCGACAGCTTGTTCGACGGGATGACGAGCTGACCGCTCTCGACGTAGGGCTGGAGCACGTCCCAGGCGCCCTGGAAGAAGAAGCCCGCGTTGTTGTCGTCGGGGCTGCCGGCGAAGGGCTCGAGGTTGAAGGGACCGGCGCCGCCGGCGAGGTCGAGCTGCTCCTCGATGAACTTCCCCTGGAGCTGGCCCACCTGGTAGTTGTCGAACGTCGCGTAGTAGTCGACGGCGTCGGTGCCGTTGATGAGACGGTCGTAGGCGATCACGGTGACGCCCTGGCCCGCGGCGTCCTCGAGCACGGGGCCGAGGGTCTCGCCGTCGATGGCGGCGACCACGAGGATCTGCGCACCGCCGGCGACCTGGTTCTGGATTTGGCTGATCTGCTGGTCGGTCTCGTTGTCGGCGTACTGGAGGTCGACGGTGCAGCCGTCCTCCTCCAGCAGGGCGCTCAGGCCCTCGCCGTCGTTGATCCAGCGCTCGAGGCTGCGGGTCGGCATGGCGATGCCGACGTTGCACTCGACCTCGCCCTCGCCGCCGCCCGCGTTCTGCGTCGTGCCCGCGGGGGCACAGGCGGCGAGACCGAAGACGACGCCGACGGCCGTCGCGAGAGTCAGAACATTCTTCGTCCTGGACATGGTTCCCTTCCGATGGGTGATCCGAGTCGGAAGAGGATGATCGTTGCGCGTCCATCGCGCCTCGACCTGCTGAACCTCTTCGTTCCGGAGTTGCTATTACTTCCTCGTAATGCGCGTCGGTCGAGTTGCACCCCGCCGTGCATTTTGTTGGCAGACGAAACTTACCGCCACCAAGTGCACATCGTGCAACCTCAGCTCGTACCGCGTTACTGAACCGATACGGATTCCCGTCGAGGTGGCCAGGACCCGGCGTGCGGCGAGGTCGGCGTGGCACCCGCGTTCCTGTAACCCGTCGGGGGACAGTTGTCGGCATGACCGCTCGCGCAGCACGTCTCGTCGCGACCGCCCTCGCCGCCCTGTTCGTGGGGCTGGGCGTGCTGGTCACCGGTGTCACCGGCGAGTGGATCGGGGCCTTCACGGGCATCGGGCTCGCGGTGCTGCCGTGGGAGGTCGTGCGCCGCGTCATCCGGGCCGACTCTCAGGCGGCCGCGCAACGCTGAAACGCGTGAGAATCGCCATCGCCGGAGGTCACGGCAAGATCGCCCTCCTCCTCTCCCGCCTGCTGAACGACGCCGGACACGAGGTGCTCGGCATCATCCGCAATCCGGTGCACGCCGCGGACGTCGAGACCGCGGGAGCCGAGGCGCTCGTGCTCGACCTCGAGCAGATCGATCCGGCTCAGCTCGCCGAGCGCCTGTCCGGCGTCGACGCAGTCGTGTTCGCCGCGGGTGGCGGCGCCGGCAGCGGCGCGGCCCGGAAGCTCACGATCGACCGCGACGGCGCGATCCTGCTGGCGGATGCCGCGCAGCAGGCCGGCATCCGGCGGTACGTGCTCGTGTCGGCGATGAGCGCCGACGACTTCGACCCGGAGAAGGCGGAGCTGCCGGTCGACGACTCCGACGACGCCCGGGTGTTCCAGGTGTACCTGCGGGCGAAGAGCGAGGCGGATGCCGCGGTGCGCGAGCGCGACCTCGACTGGACGGTCGTGCGGCCCGGCGGCCTCACCGACGACCCGGGCACAGGTCAGGTCTCGGTGGCCGAGAAGCTGCCGCGCGGGTCGGTGCCCCGCGCCGACGTCGCGGCCGTGCTCGCCGAGCTGCTGACCACCGGCCGCGGCGTGCGCGCGCAGTTCGAGCTCACGTCGGGCTCGACGCCGGTCGCCGACGCGGTCGCGTCGCTCGGCTAGGCCGTGACGCCGCCGGAGCCGCCGCCGATCCGCGGGCTCGAGGCCGAGGGGATCCTGCTGCTCGGCGGCGCCCGGGCGATCCTGCTGCAGATCGCCGACCCCGGCGTCGCGCGGGGCGTCGCCTCGTCGAGCGACTTCGCGACCCGCCCGGTGCACCGGCTCGACGTGACGCTGCAGTACGTGTCTGGCACGGTATTCGGCACGGCCGAACAGCGCCGCATCGTGCGCCGGCGTGTCAACGGCGCCCACGCGTCGGTGCCCGGCGGGTTCGACCCGCGCCTGCAGCTCTGGGTCGCGGCGACCCTGTTCGACTCCGCCCGCGCGGTGCTGCGCGAGGTCTACGGACACGTCGACCCGCACGACGCCGAGTCCATGCTGCGCGATTACGCCGTGCTCGGCACGGCGCTGCAGGTGCCGACCGAGCTCTGGCCGGAGGACGTCGCCGCGTTCGACGAGTACTGGCGGCAGGCGTCCGCGACGCTCTCGGTCGGTCCCGACGCCCGCCGGATCGCCCGCGACCTGCTCGGCGGACGTGTCGGGCCGCTCTGGCTGCGGGCGGCGATGCCGACGCTGCGGCTGCTCACCGCGGGGCTGCTGCCCGGCGAGCTGCGGCGGGCGTACGGCATCCGCTGGTCGCCGCGCCAGCAGCGGCGGTACGACCGACGGATGTCACTCGTGCGGGCGCTCTATCCGCGGCTGCCACGGCGGGTGCGGCAGTGGCCGCTGCGGTACTACCTCGGCCGCATCGCCTGATCCGACACCGCTCGGCCGCGTCCGGAACGGAGCCCCCCGGAGCGCCTCGCCGGGGCGAGGCGCTCGCGGAGGAGTCAGGCGCCCGCGCGCTCCAGGCCCTGCAGCACGTCGGCGACGAGGTCGTCGCCGTCCTCGATGCCGACGGAGAGGCGCACGAGGTTCTCCGGCACGGCGAGCTCGGTGCCCTTGACCGAGGCGTGGGTCATCTCGCTCGGGTAGCACATGAGGCTCTCCACCCCGCCGAGCGACTCCGCCAGCTGGAACAGCTCGGTCGACTCCGCGAACTTGCGCGCCACGGCCGCGCCGCCCTTGAGCTGCAGCGACACCATGCCGCCGAACGCGGTCATCTGGCGCTTCGCGACCTCGTGGCCGGGGTGCTCGGGCAGGCCGGGGTAGTACACCCGCTCGACGGCGGGGTGCCCGACGAGCGCCTCGGCGACCTTCTGGCCGTTCGCACTGTGCTGCGCGACGCGCACGGCGAGCGTCTTGATGCCGCGGGTTGTCAGCCAGGCCTCCATCGGGGCCGAGACGGCGCCGACGCCGAACTGCAGGAAGGCGACCTTGTCGGCGAGCCCGTCGTCGCTCGTGACGACGGCGCCGCCGACGACGTCGGAGTGACCGCCGAGGTACTTCGTCGTCGAGTGCACGACCACGTCGGCGCCGAGCTCGAGCGGGCGCTGGATCGCGGGCGACGCGAACGTGTTGTCGACCACGACGACGGCGCCGTGCGCCCGGCCGAGCTCCGAGAGAGCGGCGATGTCGGTGATCTTCAACAGCGGGTTGGTCGGGGTCTCGACCCAGAGCACGGCGGTGGGCACCGAGAGCGCCGCGCGCACGGCATCCAGGTCGCTCATGTCGACGGTGTCGAGGGTGACGCCCCACGGCACGAAGACGCGGTTGACCAGGCGGTGGGTGCCGCCGTACACGTCGTTGCCCATGAGCACGCGGGTGCCGGGGGTGAGCACGCTGCGCAGCAGCGCGTCCTCGGCGGCGAGGCCCGACGCGAAGCTGAAGGCGCGGGTGCCGCTCTCGAGCGAGGCGAGCTGCTCCTGCAGCACGTCTCGGGTGGGGTTGCCTCCGCGGGCGTACTCGTAGCCGTTGCGGAAGCCGCCGATGCCGTCCTGCACGAACGTCGACGACTGGTAGATCGGCGGCACGACAGCGCCGGTGGTGGGGTCGAAGGCCTGACCGGCGTGGATGGCGCGGGTGGAGAAACGGTGGTCGTTCATGGGGTCCTCTGAGGTCGACGGATGCCGCGGGGCGGCGGTCACTCGGACAGGTAGGCCAGCAGATCGTGGCGGGTGAGCACGGCCGCGGGCTTGCCGTCGGTCGTGACGAGCAGCGCGTCGGCGTGCTCGAGTGCGGTGCGCGCGGCCGACACCGACTCCTGCGCACCGATGAGGGGCAGCGGGGCGCCGACGAACTCGCCGAGCGCATCCGTCATCTTCGCCTTGCCACTGAAGACGTGCTCGAGGAGGGTCTTCTCCTCGATCGCCCCGACGACCTCGCCCATGACGACGGGCGGCTCGGCCGAGAGCACGGGCATCTGCGAGACGCCGTACTTCGTCATCATCTGGATGGCGTCGCGCACCGTGTCGGAGGGGTGCGCGTGCACGAGGTCGGGCAGGTCGCCGTTCTTCGTCGACAGGATGTCGCGCACCGTCTGCTCCGCGGGCGCCGCCGCGAAGCCGTAGGACTGCATCCACTTGTCGTTGAAGATCTTGGCGAGGTAGCCGCGGCCGCTGTCGGGCAGCAGCACGACGACGACGGCGTCCTCGGGCAGGTCGCGCGCGGCCTCGAGGGCGGCGGCGACGGCGAGACCGCTGGAGCCGCCGACGAGCAGCCCCTCCTCGCGGGCGAGGCGACGGGTGAGCTCGAAGCTCGTGGCATCCGACGCCGCGATCACCCGGTCGACGACGCCCGGGTTGTAGGCGCTCGGCCAGAAGTCCTCGCCGACGCCCTCGACGAGGTAGGGGCGGCCGGTGCCGCCGGAGTAGACGCTGCCCTCGGGGTCGGCGCCGATGATCTGCACCCGCCCGTCGGAGACCTCCTTGAGGTACCGGCCGACGCCGCTGATCGTGCCGCCCGTGCCGACGCCGGCGACGAAGTGCGTGATCCTGCCCTCGGTGTCGCGCCAGATCTCGGGACCCGTGGTCTCGTAGTGGCTGAGCGGCCCGTTGGGGTTGGAGTACTGGTCGGGCTTGAAGGCGCCGGGGATCTCGCGGGCGAGTCGGTCGCTGACGCTGTAGTACGACTCGGGGCTGTCGGGCGCGACCGCGGTCGGCGTGACGACGACCTCGGCGCCGTAGGCCGTGAGCACGTTGCGCTTGTCGAGGCCGACCTTGTCGGGGCAGACGAAGACGCAGCGGTAGCCGCGCTGCTGCGCGACGAGCGCGAGGCCGACGCCGGTGTTGCCGCTCGTCGGCTCGACGATCGTGCCGCCGGGCTTCAGCAAACCGGCCTGCTCGGCCGCGTCGATGATGCGCGTCGCGATGCGGTCCTTCGCGGAGCCGCCGGGGTTGAAGTACTCGATCTTGGCGAGCACCGTCGCCTTGATCCCCTCCGTCACGTGATTGAGCTTCACGAGCGGGGTGTTGCCGACGAGGTCGAGGACCGTCTCCGCGTATTTCACGAGGGTCGAGGCTACAGGCCGGGCCTGTCCGCGGCTCGGTTGTTACGCGCCGCCCGGGGCGGTTTCGCTGACAGCGACCGCGCTCGTCCTGCGCCCGGCGGTGCCGCTTCCAGGGTGGTTGACGCGCGCAACTACTACCATTACGCCTGCCCGACGCCGACACGACGACAGGACTATCCGTGGCCAAGCCCCCGCTCACCGTCAAGCAGCAGCGCGAAGCGAAGCGCGCCGAGAAGGTCGCCGAGCTCAAGCGGAAGCAGAAGGTCGCGAAGCGCAACCGGATCATCGGCACCGTGGCCGGGTCGGTGCTGGCGCTCGGCGTCATCGTCGCGCTCATCTTCTTCGTCGTCACGAGCGGCACCCCGCCGCGCGACCCCGACGACATCGACATCGCGGGCCTCGAGACATACGAGAACCTCCCGGCGACGCACGTCGAGGGCGCTGTGCAGTACGAGCAGACCCCGCCCGTGGGCGGCGAGCACAACGCCGTCTGGCTGAACTGCGGCGTGTACAGCGAGCCCGTGCCGAACGAGAACGCGGTGCACGCGCTCGAGCACGGCGCCGTGTGGGTGACCTACAACCCCGATGACGTCGCGGGCGACGACCTGCAGACCCTCATCGACTCCGTGCCGAACACCTACATGGTCGTCTCACCGTTCGCCGGCCTCGAGTCGCCCGTCGTCGCCTCCGCGTGGGGCGCGCAGGTGGCACTCGACGGCATCGACGACGAGCGCCTCGGCGACTTCATCGAGAAGTACCGCATGTCCGCCGACGCTCCTGAGCCCGGCGCGGCCTGCACCGGCGCGTACGACGCTCCCGGCAAGGTTTCGTGACCTCAGCCGAAACCGGGTCGCGGCGGGTCCCCGCCCGGCTCCTGATCGCGGCGGCGATCGCGGTCGTGCTGCTGCTCCTCGGCGGCATCGCGATCGGCCGCGTGACGGCGGCGACCGCTCCTCCGCCCTCCAACACGAGCGCGGAGGCGGGGTTCGCCCGCGACATGCAGACGCACCACCGCCAGGCCGTCGAGATGTCGCTGATCGTGCGGGACAACTCGCAGAACGAGGAGGTGCGCCGGCTGGCGTACGACATCCTCAACACCCAACTGCATCAGGCCGGTCAGATGTACGGCTGGCTCGAGGCGTGGGGGCTGCCGCAGACGGCGTCCGAGCCGAGCATGACGTGGATGACGCGGCCCGCGGCCGACGGCTCGACGCACGAGCACGCCGACGCCGAGGTGTCGCACCGGCCGGGTGACCCGATGCCCGGCTACGCCACCGGCGCGCAGTTGACCGAGCTCCAGCAAGCGACCGGCACCGACGCGGACCGCGTCTACCTGACGCTGATGGTCGCGCACCATCAGGGCGGCGTGGAGATGGCGCAGGCGGTGCTCGCGCGCTCCGACGAGCCCGTCGTCGTCGATCTAGCCGAGTCGGTCGTCAGCTCGCAGACGAGCGAGATCGACTACATGGAGGAACTGCTCGCCGCGCTGCCGGCGGCGTAGCGCCGCCGTCACGCCTCCGGACGCTCGTCAGACGGCGACGCGCTCGGGCTCGGACCCCTGCTGCTGCCGCCACAGGTCGGCGTACACACCGTCGCGCTCGAGCAGCTCGTCGTGCGTCCCGCACTCGACGATCCGTCCAGCCGACACCACGAAGATCCGGTCCGCGTGGCGCACGGTCGAGAGCCGGTGCGCGATCGCGAGGGTCGTGCGGCCGCTCGTCGCGGTGTCGAGCGCCCGCTGCACGACGCGTTCGGAGATCGAGTCGAGCGCGCTCGTCGCCTCGTCGAGGATGAGCACCGGCGGATCCTTCAGCAGCACGCGCGCGATGGCGATGCGCTGCTTCTCGCCGCCCGAGAGCCGGTACCCGCGCTCCCCCACGACCGTCTCGTACCCGTCGGGGAACGACATGATCGTGGCGTGGATGTTGGCGGCCCGGGCCGCCGCCTCGAGCTCGTCCTGCGTGGCATCCGGCTTGGCGTACCGCAGGTTCTCCGCGATCGTCGCGTGGAAGAGGTAGGTCTCCTGGCTGACGATGCCGATGCTGCCGACGAGCGACTCCTGCTCGAGGTCGCGCACGTCGTCGCCCGCGAAGCGCACGACGCCCTCGGATGCCTCGTAGAACCGCGGCACGAGGTACGACACCGTGGTCTTGCCCGCGCCCGACGGGCCGACGAACGCGGCGTACTGCCCCGGCTCGACGCGGAAGTCCATGCCGCGGAGAGTCGGCGCCTCGGCATCCGGATAGGTGAACTCGACGTGCTCGAACGCGATCTCGCCGAGCCGGTCGGGATCGACGGCCCGCGCGCCCGTGCGGTCCGCGATCGCCGGCTTCAGGTCGAGGTACTCGAAGATGCGGGCGAACAGCGCGGCGGAGGTCTGCAGGTCGAGGGCGACGCGCAGCAAACCCATCATCGGCCAGGTCAGGCGCGCCTGCACGGTGGTGAAGGCGACGATCGTGCCGGCCGTGACCGGCACGTCGCGGGTGATGAGCCACGCCGCGACCACGTAGACGATCGCGGGGATGATCGACAGGAAGATCTGCACCATCGCGAAGAACCACTGACCGCTCATCTGCAGCTTCACCTGCAGGTCGATCTGGTTGCGGTTCTCGTCGGCGTATCGGCGCACCTCGGTCTTCTGCTGGTTGAAGGCCTTGGCGAGCAGGATGCCGCTGACGCTCAGCGTCTCCTGCGTGATCGCCGTCATGTCCGACAGCGACTCCTGCGTCTTCGTCGCGATGCGGGCGCGCACCTGACCGACCTTGCGCTGCGCGATGACGAGCAGCGGCAGCAGCACGACCGCGACGATCGTGAGCTGCCAGCTGAGCACGAGCATCGACACGAAGGCGGCGATCACGGTGACCGTGTTGCCGATCACGCTCGAGATCGTGTTCGAGAGCACGCCGGCCACGCCGCCGACGTCGTTCTGCAGGCGCGACTGGATCACTCCGGTCTTCGTGCGGGTGAAGAACGACAGCTCCATGCGCTGCAGGTGGGAGAACAGTCGGATGCGCAGGTCGCCCATCACCTTGTTGCCGACGGTCGCCGTCAGCCAGGTCTGCCAGACGCCGAGCGCGGATGCCGTGACGAGCAGCGCGATCATCAGCCCGACGATCTCGAGCAGCACCGGAACGTCAGGCCCGCCGCCGGGCGGGAACAGCCCCTCGTCGAAGGCGCGCTGCGTCAGCAGCGGCGGGAGCACCCCGATGCCGGCGGCGAGCAGCACCAGCACGATGGTGAGGGTGATGCGGGCTCGGTACGGGCGGAACAGCTCACCGATGCGGCCGAGCAGGTTGGGGATGCGCGGTGCCGACGCGTTCTCCGCGCGCTGGACGGACTCGTCCCTGCCGCTCACGCGGTTCTTCGGCCCGCCGCCACCCATTCCTTGCATCATGCGCAGAATACGCGCGACGACCGACGCCCTCGCTGGCGTTTCGCTGTGGGCACATGCACGACGTCCGCCTGCACACAGAGCGGCGGTGCCGCAACGCATCCCCTCGTCGCAGCACCGCCGGGTCGGAAGCGGCGGTGCCGCGACGCATCCCCTCGTCGCAGCACCGCCGGATCTGTGTCAGCCCTTCGTCGACCCCGCGAGGAGTCCGCGCACGAAGTAGCGCTGAAGGCTGAAGAACACGATGAGCGGGATGGCCAGCGACACGAAGGCCGCCGCCGTGAGGCGCTGCCACTCCTGCCCGCGGCTACCGGTGAGCTCGGCCAATCGTTGGGTCAGCGGTGCCGCCTCCTCGGTGCCGCCGGAGAAGATCAGCGCGACGAGCAGGTCGTTCCAGACCCACAGGAACTGGAAGATCGCGAACGACGCGAGGGCGGGCAGCGCCAGCGGGATGATGATCCGCCAGAACACCTGGCTGTGGCTCGCGCCGTCGACCCGCGCCGCCTCGATGACCTCGCCCGGGATCTCCGCGATGAAGTTGTGGAGGAGGAAGATCGCCAGCGGCAGGGCGAAGATCGTGTGCGCGATCCAGATCTGCAGGAAGTTGCTCGTCGGGATGAACGGCAGCGTGTCGCTCACCGCCTCCTGAGCCGGCTGCAGGAACTGGGTGAACATCTGCAGCAGCGGGATCAGCGCCATCTGCAGCGGCACGATCTGCAGCGCGAAGATCACGATGAACAGCGTGCTCGAGCCCTTGAACGGCACCCACGCGAAGGCGTACGCGGCCATCGCCGCGAGCACCAGCGGGAACACCGTCGCGGGGATCGCGATCGACAGCGAGTTCGCGAAATACGCACCCAGCTGGGGCGACGACGCGGATGCCGAGAGCAGCACCTCCTGGTAGTTCGCCAGCGTGAACCCGGGGTTGGCGAAGATCGTCCACCAGCCGTTCTCGAGGATCTGATCGCGCGGACGGAAGGACGAGACGAACAGCCCGAAGGTCGGCAGCGTCCAGAGCACCGCGATGATGAGCGACGCGATGGTCGCCGTGCGGGAGGTGAGGCGCCGCTTGACCCGCTTCGCCTTGGCCGTGTCCTCGACGCGTGCGTCGGCTCCCGCGTCCTGCGGCCGCAGCATCGCGGCGTTCGGCGTGGTGGAGGTCATCGGATCTCCTTCTGCTGGCGCAGGATGCGCACGTTGTAGATGACGATGGGCAGCACCATCAGGAACAGAACGACGGCGAGGGCGGAGCCTCGGCCGGGTTCACCGGCACGGAACGCCTGCGTGTACATCTCGTTCGCGATGACGCTGGTCTCGAAGTTGCCGGCCGTCATGGTGCGGACGATGTCGAAGACCTTGAGGGTCGCGATCGAGATCGTCGTGATGACGACGACGAGCGAGCCCCGGATGCCGGGGAGCGTGACGTTGCGGAAGCGCTGCCAGGCGTTGGTGCCGTCGAGCTGCGCGGCCTCGATCTGCTCGGTCGGGATGCCCTTGATGCTCGCCGAGAGCACGACCATCGCGAACCCGGTCTGGATCCAGATCATCACGATGATGAGCAGGAACGTGTTGATCGGGGGCTCCTGCAGCCAGCGCTGCGGCTCGCCGCCGAAGAGCGTGACGACCTGGTTGAGGAGGCCGATCTGCGGGTCGCCCGCCTGGCGGAACTCGTAGACGAAGCGCCAGATGATGCTCGCCCCGACGAAGGAGATCGCCATCGGCATGAAGACGAGGGCCTTGAAGTATTTCTCACCACGCGACTTGTCGATGAACACTGCGTAGGCGAGGCCGATGACCGTCGAGAGCACCGGCACGAGCACGACCCAGATGAGCGTGTTGCGCAGGGTGATGAGCGCGTCCGGCTGCGTGAACATCCAGACGAAGTTGTCGAGCCCGATCCACTGTCCCGCGTTGTTCGTGAAGGCGAGGAGCGTCGTCCTCGCCGCGGGGTAGATGAGCCCGATCGCCAGCAGGATCAGGGCGGGGGCCAGGAAGGCGATCAGCTGCACGAAGTCGCGCGCCTTCTTGGGTGCCCTGTCGACCAGGAACATGATGAGCCCGATGACCGCGATGAACACCGCGATGCCGAGCACCACCTGGACGATCTTGTCGATCAGGTCGGCCGTCGTCATGCCGATGTACCTCCTTCGTCGTTGAAGAAGCCGGGGACGGGGACCACGCCGGATCCCCGTCCCCTCACTTTATTGGTTGAGCGTCAGGACGCCGGCCAGCTGGCCTCGATCGCGTCGACGACCTCCTGGGTGCTGTCGCCGCTGATCCAGTCGATGATGCCCGTCCAGAAGGAGTCGGCACCGACCGCGCCCGGCATGAGGTCCGAACCGTCGAAGCGGAACGTCGTCTCCGGGTTCTGGAGGATCTCGATCGACTGCGAGAGCAGCTCGCTCGAGGCCACCGACGGGTCGAGACCAGAGTTGGCGCTGATGACGCCACCCTCGGCGACGCGGTTGTTCGCCCACAGATCGCTCGAGAGGTAGGTCTGGAACGCCTGGACCTCTTCGCGGTCGGCGAAGGCACCGACGATCTCGCCACCGCCGGTCACGGCCAGCGGGTCGTCGGCCGCGGCGGGCGGGGTGATGAACGCCCAGATGTCGCCGTCCTCGGCGATCTCCGTGCCCTCGGGCCAGAAACCCTCGTAGAACGAGGCCTGGTGGTGCAGGGAGCACTCGCCGTCGAGGATCGGCAGACCGCCCTCACCGAACGGCACCGACAGCTGCGACTGCACGTCGCCGTGGCCGCCGTTGACGTACTCGTCGTTCTTCAGGTAGTTGCCGACCGCGTCGAACGCCTCGACGATGCGCGGGTCGTTGAACGGGATCTCGTGGTTCACCCACTGGTCGTAGACGTCGGGTCCGTGCAGGCGGAGCACCATGTCCTCCACCCAGTCGGTGCCCGGCCAGCCGGTGGCCGCGTCGGAGCCGAGACCGACGCACCAGGGCAGGTGGCCGCTCTCCTCGGCGATCTGCGCCGAGAGCGCGTCGAGCTCCTCGAGCGTGGTCGGCACCTCCCAGCCGTTCTCCTCGAACTCGCTCGGCGAGTACCAGACGTAGCCCTTGATGCTCGCCATGAGCGGGGCGCCGTAGAAGGTGCCGTCGACGGTGCCGTAGGCCTTCCAGTCCTCCGACCAGAACTCGTCGACATTCGACTCGACGTCGGCCGGAGCCTCGACGAAGAAGCCGCCGCGCGCGAGACGCTGGAACAGACCGGGCTGCGGGAAGATGCCGAGGTCGGGGGCGTTGCCACCCTGGGCCAGCACCTCGATGTTCGCCTCGAACTCCTGGGTGCCCTGGTAGTCGACCGTCACGCCCGTGCACTGCTCGAACGGAGCGAAGGAGGCGATGAGCCGGTCGGCCTCGACCTCGACGATCGTGCCCTGGACCGACACCTCTGCGCCGTCGAAGCTGCCGTACTGCTCGTAGTCGCTGCAGTCGACGTCCTCCGCCTGCTCCGCGGCGATGTCACCGGTACAGCCCGCAAGCGCGAGCCCGATGACCCCGGCGGCGGCGAAGGGTGCGACCAGACGACGGCGGAACCGTGTCTTCATGCTGTGTGCTCCTCTTCATTGAGTTGCAAGCGCCCACTTCGGACGCCGCAATTGACAACGTAGGTCTAATCCCGACCGCTGACAAGTCACGACAGCGCCCTCGGGCGGGCGTGGTCCGATCGTTATCGGAAAGGGCAGGGAAGACAGCGATTTCCGGGACATCCGCCCGGGAAGGAGGAGCCGGCGAACGGTGTCGGAGGTGGGGCGTAGCGTCGCTTGCGATGGCAGAGGAGGCCCTCATGGACTGGAGGATCGAGCTCGTCTTCGTGCCGGTGACGGACGTCGACCGCGCGAAGGAGTTCTACGCCGATCGTGTCGGCTTCGTCGTCGACCACGACCATCGCGTCGATGACGCCACCCGTTTCGTGCAGCTCACCCCGCCGGGGTCGGCCTGCTCGATCGCGATCGGCGAGGGCATCACCGACATGACGCCCGGCACGCAGAACGCGATCCAGGTCGTCGTGCCGGACGCCGACGAGGCGCTCGACCACCTGCGCCGCAACGGCGTGGAGGCCGACGGCGTCGAGGAGTTGGCGTGGGGCCGCTTCGTCACGTTCGCCGATCCCGACGGCAACCGGTGGGCGCTGCAGCAGCTGCCGACGTGGCAGTGAGGGTTTCCACCCCGTAGGTCTTGTCGCCCGCCCATCGGTCGGGCGTACATTACGGACATGAGCGAGGACTCGAGGACGCGCCCGCCCCGCCCGGAGATGTCCGACACGACGCCTCCCCCGGTGAAGGCGCCGCCGAAGGCCCCCGCGGCGATCGCGACCACCCGGGTACTGCTGCTCGTGAGCTTCGTCGCGGGGTTCGTCGTGATCATGTTCGCGTTCCTCTCGCGCAACACGCGGGTCGAGGAGCTCCGCACGTTCGTGACCGACTTCGACGCGGACGCCGACAGCGCAGCGATCGACACGACGGCCAACGTGCTGTTCTGGGCGACGCTCGGTGTGCTCACGGCCGTCATCGTGATCGAGGCGCTGCTGCTGCAGGCCATGATGAGGCGGCACGGCTCCGGCCGCTGGGTGCTCGTCTTCGTGGTCGCCCTGCACGCGGCGGTCGCGCTCTTCGCGAACGAGCTGCTGACGCTCGGCGAGGACGGGCTCGTGATCGCGATCGCGCTCGTCGCCCAGCTGCTGCTAGCCGGTGCGGCGCTGCTCTCCGCGTTCATGCCCGGCAGCTGGCGCTGGTTCCGCAAGCGCGACGACCCGGCCGCCGCCTGACGCCGGGTCCTCGGCCGGCGTGGTGCCCGGCGCCGCGGCCCGGGCGGCCGCGGCGAGCCCCTCGCAGCTGCGCACGACCGTGTGGCAGACCTCGGCGAGCGACCGCTCGGTGAGCGGACTCTCGGCGATCCCCCGCCATTTCCGCACCGCGGCGAGCGCCGCTGTGCGCACGTCCTCGGCTGTCGCGTCCTCGGCGAGGCCGAGCCGTACCGCCGGGTCCATGCCGTCGCCGCCGACGAGGCGCTCGATCTCGGCGGTCATGACGCGGGAGAGGCCGAGGCCGGCCGTGCGGGAGAGCGCGAGCAGCTGCAGCTCGCGGAACTCGTGCGCCTCCGCCTGCAGACGCTCGAGCCGCGCCGCGAGCACCTCCGTGCCCGGCCGGGGCCGCTCGCGCAGCAGCGTCTCGACGCCGAGCAGCGCGGTGCGCACCTTGAGGTGCTCGGCCCGGGCGCCGAACTGCGTCGTGATCGTGCGGAGCAGGTCGTCGAGGCCGCTCTGGCGCACGAGCTGGTGGGCGAGCTCGGTGGCATCCGTCGCCCCTCCCCTGATCAGCACGGTCGCCATGCGGATGCCGAACATGCCGAACCGGTCGAGCAGGGCCGCCCTGGTCGCGGGCTCGACCGGCACGGCGGGCGAGCGGACGAAGCGGTCCGCCGAGACGAGCAGCCGCTCGCGCTCGTCGCGGCCGAGGCGCGCGAGCTCGGCGAGCGCGGCGTACTCGGACTGCCGCAGCGTGCGCGCGGTCTGCGCGAGCAGGCCCGCGATGGGCACGACGCCGAGCGCGAGTGCGCGCAGGTCGCCGTTGTTGCGGTAGCGGTCGGCGATGTCGCGGGCCGACAGCAGGGCGTTCAGCCGTCCGGCGCCGATCTCGTCGGCGCGCGACAGCACCGCGAGCGAGTTCACGGTGGCCGACCGCCCGGCCCCCGCGTCGCGGAACGCCTGCAGGAACGTGAGGTCGGTCGCGTGCAGGTGGCGCAGCAGGTACACGATCGCGTCGGCCTCCGACGGGGCGTCCTCGGGCAGCAGGAAGCGGTTCGAGCGCTCCGAGACGTCGTCGGAGAGGGAGCCGATGCCCGGGGTGTCGATGAGGATGAGGTCCTTCAGCGGCGCGGCCGGCCACTCGACGACCAGGCGCTGCACGTCCTCCGCCGGCGTCGGGCCGAGGTCGAGCACGAGCCGCCCGTCGACGCGGCGCACCGGAAGCGACCGTGGGGTGCCGGCGACCGGGTGCAGGGTGATGCGCGGGGTGTGGTGGTATCGGTACCAGGTGACGACGCGGGTGCACTCCCCGGCATCCGTCGGTGCGATCTCGTCGCCGATCACGGCGTTGAGCAGCGTCGATTTGCCCGCCTTGACCATGCCGGCGAGCGCCACGCGCAGCGGCTCGTCGAGCCGCCGGGCGTAGCCACGGAGGGCGGCGGATGCCTCGGGGTCGTCGATGTAGGCGCCCAGCGCGGCGGCCACGAGGTCGGCCGTGAGTGCCCGCAGGTCGGTCGTCATGCCCGCGCCGCCGCTGCCGCGACCTCGACCCGCTCCTTCGGCTCGGCGGGGATCTTCGCGCGGAGCTGGTCGATCCGGGCGAGCCGGGCCTTGATCTCCTTGATGCGGCGCTCGCGCTCGGCGGTGTACATGTTGGCCGCCTTCTGCGCCGCGAGCACCGAGTCGGTGAGCGAGCGGTGGTTCTGGTCGGCGATCGAGGTGAAGTGGTCGCGGGTCGCCCGCTGGACGAGCCGCAGGCGGTCCTTCAGCTGTTTGCCGACCTGGAAGATCACGTCGTCGATCTGCCGGCGCACGATCGCCTTGGCCTCCTGCTGCCGCCGCTTGAGCCGGGTCTCCTGATCCTCGCTGTACGCCTTGCGGCCGATCAGCACGCCGGCCGCGACGGAGAGCGGGTTGATCAGGCTCATGCCGA
The DNA here is from genome assembly GCF_017355965.1 of Desertivibrio insolitus. GTDB lineage: Bacteria > Actinomycetota > Actinomycetes > Actinomycetales > Microbacteriaceae > JAFIQW01. The sequence continues at coordinate 126,379 of NZ_JAFIQW010000002.1, read as the reverse complement.
CGATGCCGGTGATGAGGCCGATCATGAGCACGCCGCCGTACGACCCCCGCATGCCGATCAGCACCTTCTGCATCGCGGAGAGCCGGCCGCGGTCGAGCTCCGGCACGTCGGGCACGGGATCGAGCACGTCCTCGGTGTCGTCCACGCGCACGACGGGGATCGCGGCCTCCTCCTCGGTGAAGTGCTGGGCCACCTGTTCCGAGAGCCACTTCGAGCGCTCCTGCGACCAGACGAAGGTGTCGGACACGGCGGCGGCGACGCGCTGCTGCAGCCAATCGACGAGCTGGTCCCACACCGGGCCCGGGTCGCCCTGGCCGATCGCCTCCTCCGCCTCCCGCTGGATCTGGCGCAGCCGGTCGCGCAGGTCGTGCTCGACGTCGGAGCTGAGGTCGGCGATGCCGTCATTGAGGGTGGTCTGCCAGCGGGACGTCTTCTGCCGCATCTCGTCCGTGCGCTCCTTGGCGCTCTGCAGCTCGGCGATGACCTGCGGCGTCGACGCGGGATCGACGAGCGCCGACAGCTCCGATTGCAGCGACATGCTGAGGTGCTCGAGCACCGACCGCACGTCCTGCAGCGCGCCGCGACGCTGGATGCGCTCCGCCTTGCCGACGATCTCCTTGCGCAGGTACGAGACGAGGTCGGGGAACCCGGACTCGGCGTTCAGCTCACCGTCCTGCAGCTTGATGGCCTCGAGCCGCAGGTCGGACGAGACCGGGAAGAACGGGATGTCCTGGCCGAGCCGCGCGACGTGCGCCTGGTCGAGCTCGGCGATGCGGCGCCACTGCGGGTACAGGTCGGTCTTCGTCAGCACGCAGGCGACGTTGGGCGTGATGCGCAGCGCCTGCCGCAGGAACTGCATCTCCGGCGCGGTGTACTCCTGCGAGGCATCCGACACGAGCAGTGCGGCGTCGGCCGTCGGCAGGGTGGACAGCGTCGTCAGCGAGTGGATCGAGTCCAGGCCGCCCACTCCGGGCGAGTCGACGAGGGCGAGACCGCCGTCGAGGATCTTGCGCGGCAGGCTCACCTCCGCGGCGAGGATGCGCCGCTCGTTGCCGGGGTTGCCGTGCTCGGAGACGTAGGCCGGGAGCTGGTCGAGCGGGATCGGCGTGCGCTCGATGGCGGCGGGGCCGTCGGATGCCTCCATGCCGTCCTTGAGGGAGACGACGACCGCCGACGGGGTCGCCCCCTGCTTGACGACAGTGGGCGCCGACGTCGCGATGTCGTCGTCGACGGGGCAGACCGGGGCGTTCACGAGGGCGTTCACGAGGCGGCTCTTGCCCTGCTTGAACTCCCCGACCACGATCACCCGGATGCTGGGGTCCGACAGCCTCTCGCGCGTCTGCTCGAGCCTTCGCCGCAGGTCCTCCCGCTCCTCGGGCCCCACGAGTTCGAGCGCACGGTCCACCAGATCAACGAGCTCGGCCACACTGCCTCCTTCACCTTCGACAACAATCGCGCGTCAGCGGCCCGGCAGGAAGGGGAACTTCCTGCCGGGCCGCTCGAGCGCCGTGCCGGCGACCTTTCGGGTAGATCGCCGGCGCGGTCGCGACCTGCTAGCCGGCGTGGTGGTAGTCGGGCTCCTCCGTCACCACGACGACGGTGTCGTCGTCGCTCTTGTAGGTGTCGTCGTCCGAGTAGGAGTACGTGTCGTCATCCGACTTGTACGTGTCGTCGTCCGAGTAGGAGTACGTGTCGTCGTCCGACTTGTACGTGTCGTCGTCGGAGTACGACAGGGTGTCGTCGTCCGAGTACGACAGGGTGTCGTCGTCGGATGCGTCGATGTCGCCGTCGATGTCGACACCGTCGTCGTCCGACGCGTCGATGACGACGTCGTCGTCGGAGGCGTCGAGGTCACCTTCGACGTCCACACCGTCGTTGTCCTGGTTGCCGACGTTCTCGCTGTCGACGACGCTGTTCGTGTTGTCGGAGTTGACGTCGTTGTCCTGGTTGCCGACGATGTTGCCTTCGCCGACGACGTTGCCGTCACCCACAACGTTGCCGTCGTTGTCCTGCGAGTTGTCGACCTCGACGTCCACCTCGATGTCGTCGACGGTGATGTTCCCCGAATCGTTCACGGAGTGGTCGTCGTTGTACGAGTCCTCGACGTAGTGCTCGTCGTTGTACGAGTCGTTGACGTAGTGCTCGTTGTTGGTGTTGCCGTCACCGAGGATGACGTCGTCACCGGCCTTGATGTTCGTCGAGTTGTCCTGCGAGTTGTCGACGGTCGCGTCGCCGCCCGCGGCGACAGCGTGGTCGCCCGAGGCGATGATCGCGTCGTTGTCGAACAGCTGCGTGACCTCGTCCGCCCAGATGTTCTGGTTCACCGACTGGTCGGTGATCGTGTCGCGGTCGTCGAGCGAGGTGTACGAGTAGTTGTTCACCACGTGGGTGAGCTGCTGCACGGCGTGCGCGTGGTCGTCGTCGTCGTGGTGGTGTCCGCCGTCGTGGTGGTGGCCACCACCGTGGTGCGGCGCGGGAGCCGGGGCCGGCGCGTGGTGGCCGTTGTCGCCACCGTGAAGGGTGTTGCCACCGGTGTCGTAGTTGCGGTCGCCGATGACGGGGGCGTAGTCGAGCAGCACCGGCATGACGGCGTCAACGTCGTCCTTGCAGACGTCCTCGAGGCCGTGCTTCGCAAGCACCGCCTCCGGGTCGTCGCGGAACTCCTGCGCCTTGGCCGGGTCGCGGAACAGACCCATGAGGAAGTCGAGGAGGGCGGTGGTCAGGGACATCAGTGTCTCCTTCGGGTGGAGTGTTTCGGGTTGCCGTGTCGGGTGGCTCGGCATCGGCCACGCTAGGTGCGCGGCGTCTGGCCGAGCATCCGGGCCGAACCCCCTACTCGCACCCCCCGAATAGGGGGTTCGGGCATCTCTGCCGGGTAGGGGTTCGGTGAAGCGGTGCCCTAGCGGACGCCGGGCTCAGGCGTCGGCGTCGTTCTCGAGCGCGATGCGGAGCTGCGTCAACAGCTCGGCGCGGGTCGAGACGTCGAGGCGCTGACGGATGCGCGCGACGTGGTGCTCGACCGTGCGGGGCGAGATGAAGATCGCCTCGCCGATCTGCCGGTAGTTCTTGCCCTCCAGCACGAGCCTCGCGACCTCGCGCTCGCGTGCGCTGAGCACGGCCTCGCCGGGGGCGCGCGGGGCCGACGCCGGCGTCGGCTGCGGGTCCGCCGGTGCCGGAGCAGGCGCTTGCGGCGGATGGTGCAGGTCGCGGGCGCACGCGAGCAGGCGTGCCATGTCGCGACGGTCCTCCGCGTGCGCGGCGGCGTGACCGGCGAGCCGCGAGCCGTCCCAGGTGAACCCGAGTGACGCGAGCGCCTTCGCCGACGACTCCACTGCCGCGACGTCGAGGTCGCCGCTCAGCACGGCGACCCAGGTGCGTCCCGCCGTGGCGAACACCGCGGCGGCGCGGCTCTCCTTCGACGCCCGCACGAGCGCGGCGGCGTGCGGGGCGAGTGCGGCGGGGGTCTCCGCGAGGATGCCGGCCTGCACGGCCGCCCAGCGCAGGGGCACCGACCACAGGGGAGGATCCCCGAGCCGCTCGAGCAGGCTCCAGGCCTCGGCGAGCGGAGCCTCGATGCGGGAGGACTCGCGCAGCCGGGCCGCCGCGACGACGAACTCGCTGAGCGGCAGGAGGTCGTACAGGTCGACGTCGACGTGCAGCAGGCCCTCCCGCGCGCGTCGCCAACTCCGCACGAGCGCGGGGACGTCGTCCGTCCGCCGGGCGAGCCCGACCTCGAGCGCGCGCAGCATCACCTCGTCGCGCGGCGTCAGGGTCGCCTCGACCGCACGCGCGATGTCGTCGCGGGCCTGGTCCAACCGGTCGGCGCGCATGTCGACCCAGGCCTTGAGCAGCAGCAGCCTCGCCTGGGCGATCGCGCCGCCCTGCTTCGCGGTGAGCGCGGAGTCGAGCACCGACTCCGCGACCGCGAGGTCGCCGAGGTGCAGGGCGACGAGCGCCGCGAGACTCGCGGGGGTGTCGGGCAGAGGCAGGGCTCCGCCCGCCGCCGTCATCGTGTCGGAGGCGCGGATGAGAGTCCGCAGCGCGGGCGCACCGGAGCCGGTGAGCGACTCCCGCACCCCCTGCGCCATGAGCGTGAGGGCGACGCGACCGAGGGTCGGCGCGTTGTGCAGGGCCGGCGCGTCGAGCAGTCGCTCGGCGCCCTCGCGGTCGCCGCTGCCGAACATCGCGAGGGCGGCGAGCGGGGCGGAGGCCCCGACCCGGGCGGGACCGAGCCAGCGGTAGGCATCCGCGGCCCTGCCGAGCATGCCGCGATCCGCCCACACGGCCGCCGTGACGTCGACCGCCCGGCGGACGTCGGGCACCTCCTCGTGATCGAGCAGGTCGTCGACGAGACGGGCCGCGCCATCGAGGTCGCCGGTGACGAGTTCGGCCTGCGCGCGCCGCGCGGCGATCGACAGCTGATCGAGACCGGCGGCCGCACCGGCGGCGTACAGCTCGTGCGCGACGGCCGGCTCGCTCGTGAGCACGTGGTCGGCGGCGCGCTCGAGGGCGACGGCGACGCGTGGATCGGCGAGGCCGTGACGCGCGAGGTTGCGGGCCACCGTGTCGAGCGGGCGGCCGCGGGCGACGAGCGTGTCGACGAGATCGCGCTGCAGTGTGCGCACGTGGTGCGGCGGCGTCGCCTCGAGCAGCGCCTGCTGCACGAGCGGCACGACGCGCCCGTCGGGCAGCAGGAAGCCCGCGCTGTCGGCCTGCGCGACGAGCTCGTCGATGTCGACGCCGGCCCCCCGCAGGGACGAGGGCATCCACTCCGAGAGATCGGCCCCGATCGCGAGTCCGAGCAGCAGCTCGCGGAGCTCGTCGCCGACCCCGCGCAGTTCGTGTCCGAGCTCCTCGACGAGCTGCTGGGGCGCGATCAGCTCCCCGCGTCCGTGCGAAGCGCCCGCGAGGGCGGCGAGCATCCGCCCGACGAGACGAGGATTGCCACCCGTCATCCGCAGCACGTCGTCGGCGACGTGCGAGGGCAGCTTGAGCGACAGGTCCGCGGCCGCCCGGGAGAGCAGCTCCTCGCGCCCGAGGGGTCCGAGCACGACGCGCTCGTGGTGCTGCTCGAGCGCCCGGGCGAGCGAGTGCAGGTCGCGCGAGACGGGCCAGGGGCGGTAGGCGACGAACAGGTTGACCTCGGCCGCATCGACCAGATCCCGCACGCGCCGCAGCACTGGTGCGTCGAGTTCGTGGGCGTCGTCGACGAGCAGGGTGCGGCGACCCGCGGTCTCGACCGTGACGACGCCGTCCCGCCGGCGGTGCACGTCGACGCCCATCGCGCGATAGCGGCGCTCGATGCCGTCGAGCAGCGTGCTCTTCCCGGCGCCGTGTGCGCCCGAGATCGCGGCGGCGAGCCGGTCGTCGGGCGTTATCTCGGCGAGCAGCGAGGCGGCGGCGGCGTGGACGACCCCTGGCGCTGCCGCGCCGTGTCGGGTGCGCACGGCGCCCCTACGAGGTGGCCGCCGGGGATTCCGTCGGAGCCGGCTGATCGGCGGGCGGGTCGCTCGTCGCTGAGGGGCTCGGTTCGGGTTCCGGGGCCGGGGTCGTCGGGTCGGGGGCGGGTTCAGGCGCGAAATCGGTGGTCGGGTCCGGGGTGGGGGTGGGATCGGTGGTCGGGTCGGGCGTCGGGTCCGTCGTGGGGTCGGGCGTGGGATCCGTCGTCGGGCCGGGGGTGGGATCGACGGTCGGGTCCGGCGTCGGGTCCGTGGTCGGAGTGGTGCTCGGGTCGGAGGACGGCGTCTGCGTCGGGTCGGGCGACGGGTCGTTCGCGGTTGCCGGAGTCGGCGTCGACCCGCCCGGAGCGGGCGAGGGGCTCGTGCCCTTCTCCGGCTGCTCCTTCGCGGCGGCGGGACGGGGCGACGGACCCCGGAGCGGGGAGAAGCCGTCGTCCTGGTCGTCCGCGTTGCGGGCACCCGGCTTCAGCGGCGTCGGCGGTGCGTCTGCCCCTCCGCCCCCGCCGTCCGCTGCCTCGCCTGGGGCGGGGAGGGCCGCCGCGGCCGGCTCGGCCCCCGCGGCCGAGGCCGCCGAGGCGCCGCCGCCGGAGTCGGACGCCGGGTCGAACAACGAGAACATCGACGCGGCGGGCCCGCCGAGTGCGACGGCGGCCACGACGACGGCGGCGATCGTCAGCACGGCGGGCGACCCGATGCGGTGGAGGGCGGAGGGGGCGGCGGCCGCGGGGGCGGCGGCTCCGGCGAGCCCGAGGGCGGCGAGCGCCGAGGGGTCCTCGTTCTCGTCGTCCGTCGCGGCCGCGGCGAACGCGGTGAGCGCGGCCGAGGCGGCGGCGCCGAGACAGATCGCAGACTTCGGGTCGGCGTCGACGGCGACCGGACGTCCGAACTCGGCCGAGAGCAGCTCGGCGATGAGCGGGATGCGCGACGAGCCGCCGATGAGCAGGATGACGCCGAGCTCGTCGTAGCGGAGCCCCGCCGCGTTCACCACGCGGGCGAAGGCGTCGATCGTGCGGCGCACCTCGTCGGCGATCATCGCCTCGAACTCGGCGCGCACGAGCCGCACCTGACCGTGGGTGCCGGGCAGCACCACCGGGATGGCGGCCTCGGAGTCGAACGACAGCGCCTCCTTGGCCTCCGTGCACTCCCGGCGGAGCCGCGCGAGGGCGACCCGGACGTCGGTGTCCTCGGTGTCCAATCCGGCGAACGCGTCCGGCATGCTCTGCACCACGTGGCGCAGCACGGCGTCGTCGAAGTCGGCCCCGCCGACGTGTTCGAGACCGTCGGGGCGCCCGACCGGCACGAACGCGTCGCCCTCGGCCTTGCGCAGCAACGCCACGTCGAAGGTGCCGGCGCCGAGGTCGTACACCCCGATGCAGCTGCCCTCGGGCACGCGCTCCTGCGCGGCGTAGTGCAGCGCGGCGGCCTCCGGCTCTGGCAGCAGGGCTGCGTCGGCCAGACCGACGCCCGCGAGCGCGTCACGGACGAGCCCGAGCTTGTAGTCCCCCCAGCCGGCGGGATGGGTGATTGTGACCGAGGCGGGCGGCTCGCCCTCGCGCTCCTCCGCCCGGTCGACGACCCAGCGGGCCATGCTCGCGAACGCGTCCTGCGGCGTGATCTCGAGATCGCCCGCGAGGATCGGGACCGAGTCGCCGATCCTCCGTTTGAACTCCCGGATGACACGCTCGGGCTCGGTCACCCCGCGCCGCTCGGCCGCCTCGCCGACCCGGATCTCGCCGTCGGCGTCGAGGTGGATGACGGTCGGGACGGCGTCCCCGCGCTGACCCAGGGTCAGGGTGCGCGGAACCTCGTCGCGGCGGGTGATCGCCGCCGCCGTGAAACTCGTTCCGACATCCACACCGAGCGCGTAAGTCATCTAGGAACCCCTGGTACTGCGGTCGTCATCGACCGACTTCGTTGCGCCCCCGCATGCTCAACCATCGGCCACCCCGGTGACCCCCGAAAGGGGGTTGACTTGGCGCTCCATGTAACGGGAATATTTCGGGTTGCCTCAAACACCAACCAAACCGTGACGCGGGAACGACGAAAGGCCCCGTCCCTTGCGGGAACGGGGCCTTCCGGAGGTTGCGGTCATCGACCGCGAAGGAGTGGTGCCCTCGCGGGCGCCGACTACTTGAGGGTGACGGTCGCGCCGGCGCCCTCGAGCTGAGCCTTGGCCTTCTCGGCGGTCTCCTTGTTGGCGCCCTCGAGCACCGTGTTGGGGGCACCGTCGACGAGAGCCTTCGCCTCACCGAGGCCGAGGCTGGTGAGCGCGCGCACCTCCTTGATGACCTGGATCTTCTTGTCACCGGCGGCCTCGAGGACGACGTCGAAGGAGTCCTTCTCCTCGACCTCTTCGGCAGCGGCACCGGCACCACCGGCGGCGGGGGCGGCGACCGCGACGGGAGCGGCGGCGGTGACCTCGAAGGTCTCCTCGAACTTCTTGACGAACTCGCTGAGCTCGATGAGCGTGAGCTCCTTGAAGGCGTCGAGCAGCTCGTCAGTGGACAGCTTGGCCATGATTTCTCTTCCTTATGGTTGTGGTTGTCGTCGTACCGGGGCCGATCAGGCCGCGGACTCCTGCTTGTCGCGCAGCGCGTCGACGGTGCGGACCGCCTGCGCGAGGGGCGCGTTGAACATGTAGGCAGCGCCGAACAGCGAAGCCTTGAAGGCACCGGCCAGCTTGGCCAGGAGCACCTCACGGCTCTCGAGATCGGCGAGCTTGCCCACCTCTGCGGCGCTCAGGGCGGCACCGTCGAAGTAGCCGCCCTTCACGACGAGCAGAGGATTCGCCTTGGTGAAGTCACGCAGAGCCTTCGCGACGGCGACGGTGTCGCCGTGCACGAACGCGATCGCGGAGGGGCCGACGAGCTCGTCGTCGAAGGCGTTGATACCCGCCTCGTTCGCCGCGATCTTGGTCAGCGTGTTCTTCACCACGGCGTACGTCGCGTCAGCACTGATGTTCTTGCGCAGCTGCTTGAGCTGAGCCACCGTGAGTCCGCGGTACTCGGTCAGGACAACGGCATTCGAGCTGCGGAACTTGTCCGCGAGCTCGGCGACCGTCGCTTCCTTCGTCGCCATGGCATCTCCAATAGTCGTTTTCGTGGTGCTGGACCCGACGGGCAACAAAAAAGCTCCGGCGCAAGCGCTCGGAGCTACACACGAAATAATCGCGATGGAGTTTCGATCACCTGCGCGGGCCCTCGCCGTGTTGCGAGCCTTCGATCGATGCACCCTCACGGGCACGCCGATAACCAGCGGTCTTTGGCATCGACAAGAGTACGGCATCCTCGCCCGGATTGTCGAGTCCGGATGCCGGGCGCCTGCGTGCGCGGCATCCGGAACACGCCACGCGCGGCACCCGATGTCGCTGCGAGCGGTGACAATGGTCGCGTGAGCATGCAGCCGACCCTCGACCTCTGGGAGGTGGAGGTGCGGCCGCACCACGAGAGGATCGTCGCGCGCTCGGCCGACCGGGTCGCGTGGATGCGCGAGCGGTCGCGCGGCGTGACCGCGACGGATGCCGCGCGGCTCTCCTCGGTCTCGAGCGCCCGCGCCGTCGCGATGGACAAACTGCTCGGTCGCGGCTTCGGCGGCAACGCCTACACGGAGCACGGCCGGATGCGCGAACCCGAGATCGCGAAGTGGGTGCTCGCCGAGCACGGCATCCAGGCGAACGACGCCCTCTTCCACGCCGAGACGGAGCGCAGCCACCTCGCGACGCCGGACGGCGTGTGCGTGCGGCAGAGCGGATGCCTCGAGCTCGCCGAGATCAAGACCACCGAGAAGCAGTGGCGGTCGATCCCCCGCTCCTACCTCCGTCAGGTGTGGTGGCAGCAGTACGTGCTGGGCGCGGAGCGCACCCTCGTCGTGTGGGAGCAGCACAGCGAGTTCGTGCCCCTCGGCAGCGAGCCGCGCTGCAAGTGGGTCGACCGCGACGACCAGCAGATCTCAGTGCTCGTCGCGCGGGCGCGGCTCGTGCTCGACTACATGAAGCCCGGCGGCCTCAAGCACTGAGGCGACCGCGCCGTGCGGCATCCGCCTGACCGCTGGTCGGGCGATTTGATGCGACCTTGACACCGCCGTAACAGGGCCGACTCATTGGGCCGGTTCGATGGTGAGCGACCAGGAAGGCCGCCGATGACCACCATGCGCGCGATCGTGATCGACCAGCCGGGCGCTCCCGACGTACTCACCCTCGCCGAGGTTCCTCGGCCCACCCGCATCGCGTCCGAGGTGCTCGTCAAGGTGGTCGCCGCGGGGGTCAACCCGATCGACGCGAAGACCCGGGCGGGCAAGGGCACCTCCCCCGCGATCGCCTCCTACCCCGCCGTGCTCGGCCAGGACTTCTCGGGCGTCGTCGTCGAGACCCCCTACGAGGCGCACCCGCTGAAGCCCGGCGACGAGGTGTTCGGCTTCGCCCAGGTGCCCCGCCACTCCGGCACCTACGCCGAGTACGTGTCGGTGCCGAGCCTCAGCGTCGTGCGCAAGCCGGCCGTGCTCTCCCACGTCGAGGCCGCGGGCGTGCCCGTCGCGGCGCTCACGGCCTGGGGCATGGTCGTCGACGTCGCGAAGGCGCACGAGGGTCAACGGATGCTCGTGCACGCCGCGGCCGGCGGCGTCGGGCACTTCGCGGTGCAGTTCGCGGCCTACTTCGGCGCGCACGTCATCGCGACAGGATCATCCCGCAACGCGGCCTGGCTGCGCGAGCTCGGTGCGGCGGAGGTGATCGACTACACGACGACCGCGTTCGACGAGGTGCTGCACGACGTCGACGTCGTCATCGACCTCGTGGGCAACGCGGTGGCGGACACGGGGACCCGCTCGCTCGGCGTGCTGCGGCCCGGCGGCCTCGTCGTCAACGCGCCCTCCGGCACGTGGGTCACCGTCGCGGAGGACGCCGCGGCCGCCGGCCGGCGCGGCACCCGCTACCAGGTCTCCCCAGACGGGGCCACGCTCGCGGTGATCTCGCGCCTGCTGACATCCGGCGACGTGCGTGTCTACATCGACGAGGTGTTCGACCTCGAGCACGCGCGAGCCGCGCACGAGAAGCTCGAGGGCGGGCACAGCCGCGGCAAGAGCGTGCTCAAGGTCTGCGAGGGCTGACCCGGCGCGGCACCCGCTCGTCGTGGCACTGAGAGCGCCCGAATCGACGCACGACGCGTCGGGAAGGTCGATTCGCGCGCTTTCGCAAAGGCGGATGACCCGGGGCGGCGGATGTCTCAGAGCAGGGGCAGCTCGCGCACGAAGTCGTCCTCGAGGCGGTCGCCGACGAGGTACTGGCGGGTGCCGACGCGCTCGAAGCCGTGCTTCTCGTAGAAGCGGTTCGCCCGCTCGTTGAACTGGTTGACGCCGAGCCACGCGCTGCGGGCGCCCGAGACGCGGGCAGCGGCGATGGTCGCGGCCATGAGGGCCGTCGCGACGCCGGTGCCGCGCACGGCGGGCAGGGTGTAGAACTTGCTGAGCTCGACGGTCGGGCGGATCGAGACGACCGCGGCGATGGCCTCGTCGGTGGGCTCCCCCGTCACGAGCATCGCGTAGCCGACGAGCCCGGTGCCGCCGTCCTCGAGACCGCCCTCGGCGACGAGCACGACGTGCCCGGGGTCGGCGAGATACTCCGCGAAGCGCGCCTCGCTGAGGTACGTCGAGATGTGCGCGGCGATGGCCTCGCGGGTCGTGTGCGGCGGGCAGGCGTGCGGGAACGTCTCGGCGGCGAGGGCTGCCACCGCGGCGGCATCCGCCACACCCGCGCGGCGCACGAGGACGGTCTCAGAGCTCATGGGGACACCTCTCGGTGGGGAAAGGGAAAGGGCCCGCCGAAGCGGGCCCTTCCTCTGCTGGTCGACTTGCGTCAGAGCGCGTTGACGTCGAGCGGGACGCCCGGGCCGAAGGTGGTCGAGACCGTGCCCTTCGTGATGTAGCGGCCCTTCGAGCTGGACGGCTTCAGACGCTGGATCTCCTCGATCGCGGCGTTGAGGTTCTCGTTCAGCTGCTCCTCCGAGAAGCCGGCCTTGCCGATCACGAAGTGGATGTTCGCGTGCTTGTCGACGCGGAACTCGATCTTTCCGCCCTTGATGTCGGTGACGGCCTTGGCCACGTCGGGGGTGACGGTGCCGGTCTTCGGGTTGGGCATGAGGCCACGGGGACCGAGCACCTTACCGAGACGACCGACCTGGCCCATGAGCTCCGGCGTCGCGACGGCGGCGTCGAAGTTGGTGTAACCCTCGGCGACCTTCGCGATGAGCTCTGCGCCGCCGACCTCGTCGGCGCCCGCGGCGGTGGCGGCCTCGGCGGCAGCACCCGTCGCGAACACGATCACGCGGGCGGTCTTACCCGTGCCGTGAGGCAGGTTGACCGTGCCACGCACCATCTGGTCGGCCTTGCGGGGGTCGACACCCAGCTTGAGGGCGACCTCGACGGTCGAGTCGAACTTCTTCGACCCGGTCTCGCGGATGACCGAGACGGCCTCGTCCTTCGAGTAGAACTTGCCCGGCTCGATCTTCTCGGCCGCGGCCCGGTAGGCCTTGGACTTCTGTGCCATGTTTCTCTCCTGAAGTTTCAGTTCGCGGTTAGTGAGCCTGGCCGGCTCTCCCGCTATCGCCGACGTGCGCCGGCAGAACGTGTGTGGTTGGTCAGGCCTCGACCGTGATGCCCATCGAGCGCGCGGTGCCCGCGATGATCTTCGCGGCGGCGTCGAGGTCGTTGGCGTTGAGGTCGGCCTGCTTGGTCTGGGCGATCTCGCGGATCTGGTCCTGCGTGAGGCGGCCGACCTTGTTGCTCTGCGGGGTCGACGAGCCCTTGGCGACGCCGGCGGCCTTCTTGATGAGCTCGGCGGCGGGCGGAGTCTTCAGCACGAAGGTGAACGACCGGTCCTCGTACACGGTGATCTCGACCGGCACGACGTTGCCGCGCTGCTGCTCGGTCGCCGCGTTGTAGGCCTTGACGAACTCCATGATGTTGACGCCGTGCTGACCGAGCGCGGGGCCGATCGGGGGCGCCGGGGTGGCGGCGCCGGCATTGATCTGAAGCTTGATCAGACCAGTGACCTTCTTCTTGGGAGCCATTTCTTCTCTTCCTTACTGGTTCGAACGGAACGCATGAGCGTCCGCTCTCCCGTGAACCCGGTATCTCCGGGCTCCGGTGGTTCTGAAGTTGTAACGGGCAGCACGTCGCTGCGATTCCGCCGGGGCGGCGGAAGTTCGCGCGCGACTAGAGCTTGGTGACCTGGTCGAAGCTGAGCTCGACCGGGGTCTCGCGCTCGAACAGGGAGACGAGCACGGTGAGCTTGCCGCTCTCGGGCTTGATCTCGCTGATCGTGCCGGGAAGACCCGCGAACGAGCCCTCCTTGATGGTGATCGTCTCGCCGATCTCGAAGTCGACCTCGGCGGGGATGACGCGGGTGGCGGCCTTCTGGCCCTTCGCGCCGGCCGCCTTGGTGGGCGCCTCGACGACCTGAACGGTGCTCTTCAGCATGTTGAACGCCTCTTCGAAGCGAAGCGGCGTCGGGTTGTGCGCGTTGCCGACGAAGCCGGTGACGCCGGGGGTGTGACGGATGACCGACCAGCTGTCCTCGTTGAGGTCCATGCGGACGAGGACGTAGCCGGGGATGCGCACGCGGTTGACGAGCTTGCGCTGCCCGTTCTTGATCTCGACCACGTCCTCCATGGGGACCTGGACCTCGAAGACGTAGTCCTCGACCTCCATCGAGACCTTGCGGTTCTCGATGTTCTGCTTCACGCGCTTCTCGAAGCCGGCGTAGGAGTGGATGACGTACCACTTGCCGGGCTTCGCGCGCAGCTCCGCACGGAAGGCCTCGTAGGGGTCGGCGGGGGTCTCGTCCTCGTCGGCGGCGGCGAGCTCGGCCGCATCCTCGGCCTCGTCGTCGGTCGCCTCGACGGCGGCCTCGGCCTCGTCGATCGAGTCGATGTCGAGGGCGTCGTCGACGACGGCGTCAGCCTGCTCGTCGTGCGCCTCCTCGAGGGCCTCGACGAGGCTGTCGACGTCGTAGGTGTCGTCCTCGCCGGCGGGCGCGTCGACGTGCATCGCCGCGCGGTCGGGGCTCTCGATGTCCTGGTCGAGGGCGGCCGTACTGCCCTCCTGCGGGTCCTCGGGCTCGGAGGACTGCTCGGCCGCGGGGGCCAGGTCGAGGTCGTCGCGCTTGTCAGTCAACTTGAATCAGTTCCTTCTCACTGGACCGCGGTGCCGTCGCCGAACACCCAGGACACGGCCCACCCGAACGCGAGGTCGAGACCCGAGACGATCGCCATCATGATGACGACGAACACGAGCACCGTCGCGGTGTAGGTGAGCAGCTCCCGACGCGTCGGTCGGACGACCTTGCGGAGCTCGCCGAAGACCTGACGCAGGAAGAGAGCGATGCGCGCAAACGGATTGCGGCGCGCGGCGCGCTCCTTGCGAGCGTTGGCAACGACGTCCTCACTGGGCTCGTCGACGACTTTCCTCGCCACTACCTGATTACCTCTCGCCAGTTCTCGGCCGAACGGGATTCGCCGGGTTGCTCATCCCATCTGCAGGGCGGACAGGACTCGAACCTGCAACCTGCGGTTTTGGAGACCGCTGCTCTACCAATTGAGCCACCGCCCTTCGCTGGTGTTCGACCACAAGGCTCCGCATCGAGTCACCGGAAGGGAATCGGCCGGGAAAACGGCACGCAGAATCTTGTGGGCTTCAACCACGCTCGGACAAGTGTAGGCGAGGCCAGGGGGGAAGTACAGCCAGCCCCCTTCGGGGCGGCGTGCAGCCCGCCCGGCCACGACGTGGTGTCCGAACCGGCAGCGTATCCCGCCTCCGCTGGAGAGGGCCCCGGATGCCTCGGCGCCGCAGCCCCGGACACCCGTCGTCTCGGAGGCATCCGTTTCAATAGGCTGGCCTGGTGACCTCGCACTCCCGCATCTCCCCCCGCATCGCCGCGATCGCCGAGTCCGCGACCCTCAAGGTGGACGCCAAGGCGAAGGCCCTCAAGGCCGAGGGGCGCGACATCGTTAGCTACGCCGCCGGCGAGCCCGACTTCGCGACGCCGGAGCACATCGTGGAGGCCGCCGTCGCCGCGGCCCGCGACCCCAAGAACCACCGCTACACGCCGACGCCCGGCCTGCCGGAGTTGCGCGAGGCGATCGTGGAGAAGACCCGGCGCGACAGCGGGCTCGACGTGCCGGCATCCGCCGTGCTCGTCACGAACGGCGGCAAGCAGGCCGTGTTCCAGGCCTTCGCGACCCTCGTCGGCGAGGGCGACGAGGTGCTGCTGCCCGCGCCGTACTGGACCACCTACCCCGAGGCCGTGAAGCTCGCGGGCGGCGTGCCCGTCGAGGTCTTCGCCGGCAGCAAGCAGGACTACCTCGTGACCGTCGAGCAGCTCGAGGCTGCGCGCACCGAGCGCACCAAGGTGCTGCTCTTCGTCTCCCCGTCCAACCCGACCGGATCGGTGTACTCACCCGAGCAGACCAAGGCGATCGGCGAGTGGGCGCTCGAGCACGGCATCTGGGTGATCAGCGACGAGATCTACCAGAACCTCACCTACGACGGCGTGACCGCCCAGTCCATCGTCGAGGCGGTGCCCGCCCTCGCCGAGCAGACCATTCTCGTCAACGGCGTCGCCAAGACGTACGCCATGACCGGGTGGCGCGTGGGCTGGATGGTCGGCCCCGCCGACGCCATCAAAGCCGCGGGCAACCTGCAGTCGCACCTGTCGTCGAACGTCTCGAACGTGTCGCAGCGGGCCGCCCTCGCCGCGCTGACCGGTCCGCAGGACGCGGTCGCCGCGATGCGCGAGGCGTTCGACCGCCGCCGGCAGACCATCGTCCGCGAGCTCAACACGATCGAGGGCCTGACGGTGCCGACGCCGAAGGGCGCGTTCTACGTGTACGCGGATGTCACGGGGCTGCTCGGCCGCGAGTGGAACGGCTCGACGCCCACGACGTCGCTCGAGCTCGCCGATCTCATGCTCGAGCAGGCCGAGGTCGCCGCCGTGCCCGGCGAGGCGTTCGGCCCGAGCGGCTACCTGCGCCTGAGCTACGCGCTGGGCGACGAGCCGCTGCTCGAGGGCGTCCGCCGCCTGCAGCGACTGTTCGGCTGACGTCGCGGGCGCGCGGCTTCCGCGTGCTCGCGCGGGCCGCGCTGCCCGCGACCCCCGACTCCCGCGCTTTCCGCGCTTGCCGCGCTTGCCGCGGTTCCCGCGTTCCCCGCGCTGCCCACGACGCCCGCGCTCCCCGCGCTCCCCGCGCTCCCCGCGAGTGGACAACGCATCGCTGAGCGGGCAGAACCTCCGCTGTCCACTCAGCGCTGAGGCATCCACTCACCGTCGGGTCCGGTCCTGGTGGGCGCACGAGCCAGTGCGCACCCGGTCCTAGTGGCCCCCGGTCCCAGTGGCAGCCGGTGTTGGTGCGCGCCCCGCTGGAATGTCGGTGGTCGGGCCCATACTGCTGGCGATGCCTCCCGAGCTGACCCTTACCGAGCCGCGCACCCGACCGCTGCTCGACATCACCCGCATCTACTACGAGCGCGCCGCGGCCGAACTGCCCCGCGGGCAGGAGATCCTCGCGCGCTGGCCCGACGCCGACCTCGTCGAGGTCGAGAGCCACTGGCGCATCCCCGAACTGCACGGCGACGAGGCGAACGTGCGCCGCTGGGTGCGCATCAAGACCGAGGCGCTCGTGCTCGGCGTCAAGAAGAGCCTCACCGTGCGGCCGAACGGGCGCAGCGCCGACTTCATCGCGCCGTCGACCGCGAACGGCTGCGCCATGGCGTGCGCCTACTGCTACGTCCCGCGCCGCAAGGGCTACAGCAACCCGATCACGGTGTTCTCGAACATCGACCAGATCGCCGGCAGCATCCACCGGCACATCGGCCGGCAGGGCGTGAAGACCGAGCCGAACCAGTGCGACCCGGAGTCGTGGCTCTACGACATCGGCGAGAACAGCGACTGCTCGGCCGACGCCCTCGTCAGCGACAACGTTCGCGACCTCGTCAAACTGTTCAAGACCGAGCCGACGGCCAAGCTGTCGTTCGCCACCAAGTACGTCAACCGAGACCTGCTCGAGTGGGACCCGCAGGGGCGCAGCCGCATCCGCTTCTCACTCATGCCGCAGCCGATGGCCAAGCTCGTCGACATCCGCACCTCGCCGATCGCCGAGCGCATCGCGGCGATCAACGACTTCGTCGAGGCGGGGTGGGAGGTGCACGTCAACTTCTCGCCCGTCATCGTGGCCGACGGGTGGCTCGAGGAGTGGGGCGAGCTCTTCGACCAGCTCGACGCCGCCCTCAGCGAGCGCGCGAAGGCGCAGCTCTCGAGCGAGGTCATCTTCCTCACCCACAACGAGCAGTTGCACGAGGTCAACCTGGGCTGGCATCCGAAGGCCGAGGAGGTGCTCTGGCGACCCGACCTGCAGGAGAACAAGATCTCGCAGAACGGCGCGCTCAACGTGCGCTACAAGTCGGGGGCGAAGCGCGGCTACCTCGCGCAGTTCAAGGCGCTCGCGGCGCGGAAGGTGCCGTACTGCGACATCCGGTACGCCTTCTAGGTCCGATTCAGGGGGCGTGCCGCCGTCGCCGGATGCCTCGGGCGTTGCCGTCGACGGCGCGTGCGAGCAGACTGCTCGCGGAGCGAAGGGGCGGCCGTGGGCGTACTGATCTACTCGATGACCATGTCGCTCGACGGCAACGTCGCCGACGCGGACGGCGACTTCGACTGGGGAGACCCGGGACCGGAGGCCTTCGCGTTCGTCACCGAGTCGTTCCGCCCGGTCAGCACGCATCTGTACGGGCGACGCAATTACGAGCTCATGACGTACTGGCAGAGCGCGTACCGCGACGCCGGTGCGAGCGAGCTCGACGAGGACTTCGCCGCCGTGTGGCAGGGGTCCGACAAGATCGTGTACTCGACGACGCTGCCCGAGGTGTCCACGCCGCGGACGCGCCTCGAGCGGAGCTTCGAGCCCGATGTCGTGCGGCGGCTGAAGGACGAGGCCGCGGGCGACCTCGTGATCGCCGGGCCGACCCTCGCGGCGCAGGCGCTGCGGGCGGGACTCGTGGACGAGATCGCGGCGTACGTCGCTCCGGTCGTGCTCGGCGGCGGCAAGCGGTTCCTGCCCGACGGGCTGCGGCTCGACCTCGAGCTGCTCGATCAACGGCGGCTCGGACGCAACGGCTACCTGCGCTTCCGAGTGCAGGGCGAAAGGACGGGACCGTGGGCAAGCTGATCTACTCGATGCTGACCTCGCTCGACGGCTACACGAGCGACGCCGGCGGCGATTTCGACTGGGCCGTGCCGGATGCCGAGACGCACCAATTCATCAACGACCGCACCCGCTCGGTGAGCACCTACCTCTACGGCCGTCGCATGTACGAGACGATGGCCTACTGGGAGACGGCGCACCTCGAACCCGACCAGCCCGAGGTCGGCCTCGACTTCGCGCGCGTGTGGCAGGCCGCCGACAAGGTCGTCTACTCCTCGACGCTGACCGAGGTGTCCAGCGAGCGCACTCGGATCGAGCGAACCTTCGATCCGGATGCCGTGCGCCGGCTCAAGGAGGAGACGAGCGGCGACCTCACGATCGACGGTCCGACCCTCGCCGCGCACGCCCTGCGCGCCGGGCTCGTCGACGAGATCGCGCCCTACCTCACCTCGGTCGCCGTGGGCGGTGGCACCCGGTTCCTGCCCGACGGACTGCGGCTCGACCTCGACCTGCTCGAGGAGCGGCGCCTCGGCGGCGGCATCTCCTTCCTCCGGTACCGGGTGCTGTCCGGCTGACGGCATCGTCCGATCGGCGGATGCCGATCTCCGCCGGTGCACCGCTGTCGCCGCGGGCGCCGGAGCGGGAGCCTGGATGCATGACCACAGCTCCCGTCGTGAGCGTGCGCGACCTGCGCAAGCGCTACGGCTCCCACGACGCCCTCCGCGGCGTCGACTTCGACATCCACGAGGGCGAGACCTTCGCCCTCCTCGGCCCGAACGGCGCCGGCAAGTCCACGACCATCGAGATCCTCGAGGGCTACCGCGACCGCACCGGCGGCGAGGCATCCGTGCTCGGCGTCGACCCCGGCCGCGGCGGGCTCGGCTGGAAGTCGCGGCTCGGCATCGTGCTGCAGTCAGGCGGCGAGCAGGGCTCCGTCACCGTGCGCGAGCAGCTGCGGCACTTCGCCTCGTTCTACCCGAATCCCCGCAAGGCGGACGACGTGATCGCGGCGGTCGGGCTCGAGGAGAAGGCCGATACGCTCATCCGCAAGCTCTCGGGCGGTCAGCGCCGCCGCGTCGACGTGGCCCTCGGCATCATCGGCCGGCCCGAGCTGCTGTTCCTCGACGAGCCGACCACCGGGTTCGACCCCGAGGCCCGCCGCCGCTTCTGGGAGCTCATCCGCTCCCTCCGCGCGGAGGGCACGACGATCCTGCTGACGACCCACTACCTCGACGAGGCCGCCCAGCTGAGCGACCGTGCCGCCGTCATCGCGGGCGGCGTCGTCGTGGCATCCGGCCCGATCGCCGAGCTCGGCGGCGCCGACTCCCGCACGCCGATCGTGCGGTGGCGGGTGAACGGCGAGCTGCGCGAGCAGCGCACGACCGAACCCGGTCTCGTCGTGCGCGACCTGATCGACGAGCTCGGCCGCGAGCCCGACGCCCTCGAGATCATCCGCCCGAGCCTCGAGGACGTCTACCTCTCCCTGCTCGAGAAGCACCTCGGCGAGCACGGCACGACGGATGCCCCGGCCCACACCGCGACGGAGGCGGCACGATGACCACGCAGCAACTCACCCGACCGGCGGCGCCCGCGCGGCTCGCGAACCCGCCCGCCCGCACGCTGGCGCTCGGCCTGGCCCGCGCCCGCTACGAGGTGCGCGCCTACTTCCGCCTCGGCGACACCGTCTTCTTCACCTTCCTCTTCCCCGCGCTGCTGCTCACGATCTTCTCGACCGCGTTCAGTGAGGGCACGTTCGGCAGCCCGGGCAACGAGGTCGACGCGGCGCAGTACTACCTGCCCGGCATGCTCGCCGCGGGCATCCTGCTCAGCGGGCTTCAGAACCTCGGCGTCGACATCGCGCTCGAGCGCAGCGACGGCACGCTGAAGCGCCTCGCCGGCACTCCCCTGCCGGTGACGAGCTACTTCCTCGGCAAGCTCGGGCAGGTGCTCGTCACCGGACTGCTTCAGGCGGCGCTGCTGCTCGCGCTCGCGGCCGTCGTGTTCCGCGTCCCGCTGCCGACGGATGCCGCCGCGTGGGCCACCTTCGCCTGGGTCTTCGTGCTCGGGGTGCTGACGAGCGCGGTGCTCGGCATCGCGATCAGCGCCGTGCCCCGCAGCGGCAAGAGCGCGAGCGCCGTCATCATCCCGATCACGCTCGTGCTGCAGTTCGTGTCGGGCGTGTACCTGCCGTTCGATCAGCTGCCCGAGTGGCTGCAGCAGGTGGCATCCGTCTTCCCGCTGAAGTGGTTCGCGCAGGGCATGCGCAGCGTCTTCCTGCCCGAGGAGTTCGCGGCGCTCGAACCCTCCGGCGAGTGGGACCTCGGGCTCGTCGCGCTGGTCGGCGCCGCCTGGCTCGTCGTCGGGCTCGTGCTGACCCGCTTGACGTTCCGGTGGATCCGCAAGGACAGTTAGCCCGTGCAACAGAACGTCAAGGTGTGGAGCGGCGTCGTCCTCGCGGCGACGGCGCTCTTCGCCGGCGTGATCGTCGCCGCCGACGAGGGCCTCGCGCGCTCGATCGGCGGCGCGGTCGCGCTCGCCCTCTTCCTCGCGACGTGGTTCCTGTTCGGCCGTCGCGGCATCGGCGACGTCGACGGCTGCGGCCAGGACCCCCGCGCATCGACGACGGCGACCGTGCTGACGATCGGGGCGCTCGGCATGGGCGTCGCGAGCCTGCCGGAGCTCGCGCTCATGCAGGGCATCGTCTACCCGCTGGTGTGGACCTACTCGTTGAGCCGCCGCCGGGCGCTCGTCGCCAACGCGGTGAGCGCGGTCGTCGTCTTCGTCGCGTTCGTCGTCGCGCTCGGGCCGGCCGAGGGCCTGTTCAGCGGACTCGTCACCGCGGTCGTGTCGCTCGGCTTCAGCCTCGGCATGGGCTTCTGGATCTCGTCGATCGCCGAGCGCAGCACCCGCCGGCAGGCGCTCATCGACGAGCTCACCGCGACCCGCGAGCAGCTCGCCGAGGCGCACCGCGACGCTGGCGTGCTCGCCGAGCGCGAGCGGCTCGCCCGCGACATCCACGACACCGTCGCCCAGAGCATCACCGGGGTGGTGCTGCTCGCGCAGCGCGCCCGGCGCGAGCAGCAGTCGGCGGATGCCACGCTACCCGAGACCCTCGCCGTGCTCGAGGAGACCGCGCGCGCGGCGCTCGTCGAGGCGCGCTCGGTCGTGGCGGCGCTCGCGCCCGTGGAACTCGGCAGCGGCGGCATCCGCCCCGCCCTCGTGCGACTCGGCGAGCGCTTCGAGCGCGAGACCGGGGTGACCGTGATCGTCGACGCCCCCGAGGGCGCGGAGTTGCCCCGGGAGAGCGAGGTCGTGCTGCTGCGCTGCGCGCAGGAGGCGCTCGCCAACGTGCGGAAGCACGCCCGTGCCCGCCGCGTCACCGTGAGCTTCGGCATCGACGCCGGCCGGGCCGAGGTGATCGTGCAGGACGACGGCGTCGGGTTCGACCCCGCGGCATCCGCGCCCGGCTACGGGCTCGACGGGATGCGGGAGCGGCTCGCGCTCGCGGGCGGGCGCCTCGCGCTCGACAGCGGCGAGGGCGGCACGCGCGTCGCGGCGTCGCTGCCCGTGGCGGCCGTCGCGCAGCCGGAGGTCGCCCGGTGATCCGGGTGCTCGTGGCGGACGATCACCCCATCGTCCGCGGGGGCATCGTCGCGCTGCTCGACTCGGCCGACGACATCGAGGTGGTCGGGCAGGCCGCCGACGGGCTCGAGGCCGTGTCGCTCGCCGCCGGTCTCGAACCCGACCTCGTGCTCATGGACTTGCGGATGCCGGGCATCGAGGGCGACGAGGCGACCGCGCGCATCCTCGCGGCGCGGCCCGAGACGAAGATCGTCGTGCTGACGACGTACGAGTCCGACGAGGCGATCCTCACCGCGATCGAGGCGGGGGCGAGCGGCTACCTGCTGAAGGCGGCGCCGCAGGAGGAGATCCTCACGGGCATCCGCTCGGTCGCGGAGGGCGGCGTCGCCCTCGCGCCGCGGATGGCCGCGCTGCTCGTCAACCGGGTGCGCCGCCCCGTCGGGCCGAGTCTCAGCGCGCGCGAGTCGGAGGTGCTCGCCCTCGTCGCGGAGGGGCTCAGCAATCCGTCGATCGCGAAGCGGCTGTTCGTGTCGGAGGCGACCGTGAAGACCCACCTGGCCCACGTGTTCGAGAAGCTCGAGGTGAGCGATCGCACACGCGCGGTGACCCGGGCCATGGAGCTGGGGCTGCTGCCGCGGCGCTGAACCGGCTGTCGCTGACGGAGGAGTTCTCGCGGTTTCCGGTCCGAAATCGACCGGGAACGCCGATCTCTCCTCCGTTGTCGACCGCGCTACCCGGCGACGAGCTCGCGCAGGCGGATCGCGTCGAACGGGGCGTGCACCTTCGCGTCGTTGTCGAAGTACACGTAGACGTCGAGCCCGGCGTCGCGCCAGGCACGGATGTCATCCGCCCACCGCGTCAGCTCCTCGTCGGTGTAACCGCTCGTGTAGAGCTCCTGCGACCCGTGCAGCCGCACGTAGACGTGGTCGCTCGTGACGTCGGTGAGCAGCGGCCAGCGGCCGGCGGTGTCGGCGACGACGAGGCCGATGTCGTGCTCGCGCAGCAGCTCCGGGACCTCCGGTCGGGTGAAGCTCTCGTGCCGCACCTCGAGGGCGTGCCGGATGGGCTGCTCGGTTTCCGCCTCGAGCACCGTGCCTCCGCGCGGCTCCTTGTCGTAGCGCGCGGCGAGCGTCGCCGCCTCGGTCGTCGTGCGGGGCAGCTGATCGAAGAACGCCGCGAGCACGTCGGGCTCGAACGGCACCCTCTCGGGCAGCTGCCAGAGCACCGGCCCGAGCGTCGGCCCCAGCGCGAGCAGGCCGCTCGCGAAGAAGTTGGCGAGGCCGCCCTCGACGCCGCGCAGCCGGCGCATGTGCGTGATGAAGCGGCCGCCCTTGACGGCGAACACGAAGTCCGCCGGCACCGCCTCGCGCCAGCGGCGGTAGCTTGCCGGGCTCTGCAACGAGTAGAAGGAGCCGTTTATCTCGACGCTGTCCATGCGCTCGGCTGCGTACTCGAGCTCGCGCCGCTGCGGCAGTCCCTTCGGGTAGAACACCCCGCGCCAGGAGGCGTACCGCCAGCCGGAGATCCCGATCCGCACGACGCCCGCCATGCTCCTGCGGTACCCCGATGGGCGGCGGATGCCTCGGGGCGAGCTCACCTGGCGGCGACTGTACGGGAACTGCTGTGCCGCCCGGCTCGAAGCGGCGGTTTCCGTACATTCGGCGCTCCGAGCGTGAGGGGGCTCGGGCATGCACCCTGCATCGGGCGCGCTCGCGCCGGCGGCATCCGACCCCGCCACGAAGCGGCGAGCCCGCCATCGACAGATGGCGGCGTCGGGGGCCGATGGCGAGGTTGCGACGGATGCCTCGCGGCCGGGAGCAGAAGACGGTTGGATGTGCCTGTGGGCGCCAGCACCGGAGGCCGGACGGAGAGCGGGACGAACCGCGCGGTCGTCGCGCTCGGGGTCGCCGCCGTGGTCTCGTGGGCGCTGTCGTACTCGTGGCTAATCGGCGTCGTCGTGCCGATGCCCGCGTTCGAGTACGAGGTGTCGCCGTGGCTCGTCGTCGAGATCGCCGCGGTCGTGCTCGGGGTCGCCGCGGTCGTGGTCGCGCTGGTCGCGGCTGGCAGGGGCGGCACGAGTCGCCGGGCGCGGGTGTGGGCGTGGATCGGCGGTGCCGCCGCCCTGCTCGCCGGCGTGAGCCTCGCGTGGGCGGCGTGAGCGGCTGCTGAGGGGTTGCGTCTCGATACGGCCGCTGCGCGGTCGGGATGAGCGGCTGGTCTCGATATGGCCGCCGCGCCGCCTACTCGACCGACGGGAAACGGGCGAAGCCGACGGGAAAGCCGCCTACCGGCGGGCCGGCGCTACAGGCTGATGCCGATGAGGTTCGGCTCCGGCTCGAGGTGAACCCCGAACTGCGAGAACACGCGGATCTGCACGTAGCGCGCGAGCTCCGAGATCTCCTCCGCGGTGGCGCCGCCCCGGTTCGTGAGCGCGAGGGTGTGCTTCGACGAGACCGCGGCGCGGGAGCCGGGCAGGGCGAAGCCCCGGCCGATGCCGGCGCGCTCGATCAGCCACGCGGCGCTGAGCTTGACCCGGGCCGGCTGCACAGCGCGCGGGGCGGGAACCTCGCCGAGCGGAAGCACGAGGTCCTCGGGCTCCGGATCGACGGGCCAGCGCGGCGCGTCCTCGGGCAGCTTGCGCGCCTCGTTCTCGGGCACGATCGGGTTGGTGAAGAAGGAGCCCGCGCTCACCGAGTCGGTGTCGTCGGCGACGAGCACCATGCCCTTCCTCCGGCGCAGCTCGAGCACCGCCCGGCGCACGTCGGCGAGCGGCACGGTGTCGCCGAGCTGCACCCCGAGCGCGGTCGCGAGCTGCGGGTACGCGACCGGCGTCGAGACGCCGCCGGTGTCGGCGAGGTCGAACTCGACCGCGAGCACGATGCCGCGGCGGCCGCGCTTCAGCGCCGAGGTGCGATAACCGAGGGCGAGGTCGACGGCGCTCAGCATCATCCGGTCGCCGGTCTCGTGATCCAAGAAGTCGATCGCCGCGAGGCTCGACGAGACCTCGGCGCCGTACGCGCCGATGTTCTGCACGGGCGAGGCACCGGTCGACCCGGGGATGCCGGACAGCGGCTCGAGCCCCGCCCAGCCCTGCTCGACGGTGTAGGCGACGAGCGCCTCCCAGTCCTCGCCGGCCTCGACGCGGATGCGGGCACGACCGGGCGCCGCGTCGAGGCGACGGATGCCGCGGGTCTCGACCTTCAGCACGGTGCCGTCGAACCCGTCGTCGCCGACCAGCAGGTTGGAGCCCCCGCCGAGCACGAGCCACTCCTCGTCCGTCGCCCACACCTCGAGGGCGGCGTCGACGAGCTCGTCGGTGGTCGAGGCGCGCACGAGGCGCGCGGCCGGACCCCCGACGCGCAGGGTGGTGAACTCGGCGAGTGACGTCATCGGCGGACGAGCACCTGGGCCTTGCCGAGCACGGTCTGGCCCTCGTACGTCACGGTGAGGTCGACGCGCACCGAGTCATCCGTCACCGCGCCGACCTTGCCGACGACCGAGACGGTCGCGCCGGTGGCGGGGTCGACGACGACCGGGCGGGTGAAGCGCACCTGGTAGTCGGCGACGCGACCGGGGTCGCCCGCCCAGTCCACGACCGGCTGCACCGCGAGCCCCATCGTGAGCATGCCGTGGGCGAGCACGCCCGGCAGCCCGACCGAGGCGGCGACGTCGTCGCGATAGTGGATCGGGTTGAAGTCGCCGGATGCCCCGGCGTACCGCACGAGCGAGTCGCGCGTGAGCTCGTAGGTGGCCTCGGCCACGACGTCGCCGACGGTGGCGTCCTGCACGGAAGTCATGCGTCCCCCCTCACGACGAGCGTCGAGATCGCGGTGACGACGTGCTCGCCCGCCGCGTCGACGATCTCGGACTGCGCCGTCACCATGCTGTTGCCGCCGAGGCTCTTGACGCTCGTCACGGTGAGCGTCGCGGTGAGCTCGTCGCCGGCGACGATCGGGCGGGTGAAGCTGAAGCGCTGGTCGCCATGCACGACGCGCGAGAAGTCGATGCCGGCACCGGGCTCCGCGAGCAGCTGGGCGAGCGTGTGCTCCTGCACGACCACGGCGAAGGTGGGCGGGGCGACGACGTCGGCGTAGCCGGCCGCGCGGGCGGCCTCGGGGTCGAGGGACAGCGGGCTCGTCGCGAAGACGGCGCGGGCGAACTCGCGCACCTTCTCCCGCCCGACGAGGTAGGGCGCGACGGGCGGGAAGGTCCGCCCCTGCAGCTCCGGGTTCACAGGCACCCGACGAGTTTAGAGGCGGCGGCTCCGTCGGAGGGGGCTGGCGCTCCTCCGGGGGCCCCGACGTAGTGTCGAAGAATGCTGCACAGAGACGTCGCCCCGGGCATCCACCGCATCGAGCACGCGGACACCAACTTCTACCTCGTGCAGGACGGTCAGCGCCTGCTGCTCGTCGACGCCGGCCTCGCGAAGTCGTGGCGGCACCTGCTCGACGCCGTGCACGAGCTCGGCCGCCGCGTCGAGGACATCGAGGCCGTCGTGCTGACGCACGGGCACTTCGACCACGTCGGCGTCGCGGAGCGGGTGCGGAAGACGTCGAAGGCGACGGTCTACGTGCATCCCGAGGACGACCACCTCGCCCGGCATCCGTACCACTACCAGCACGAGCACTCCCGCACCGCGGCCATCGTGCGCCACCCGAAGGGACTCGGACCGCTCGGCAAGATGCTCCTCGGCGGCGCGATCGGCATCCAGGGAGTGCGCGACACCCGCTACTTCGGAACCGGGGTCTCGCTCGGCGTGCCGGGGTCGCCGATCGCGATCCACGTGCCCGGGCACACCGACGGCAGCGTCGCGCTGTGGTTCGAGGAGCAGAGCGCACTGCTCACGGGCGACGCCCTCGTGACGCTCGACCCGTACACGGCAGAGAAGGGGCCCCGAACCATCTCGGGCGCCGCGACGAAGAACCATCTGGACGCCCTCGCCTCTCTCACTCATCTGACGGAAACGAACGCCAGACTCGTGCTGCCCGGGCACGGAGAGCCGTGGACCGAGGGCATCGCGTCCGCGGTCGAGCTGGCCCGGACTCCGCACGACTGAGGAGAAGGATCGACATGGCGGAGCAGAACTACCTCGAGGACCCGAAGGTGCGCGAGGTCATCGCCAACGTGAACGCCTCGCACAACCGTCTGCCCGTCGACCAGGTGCTCGCCGTGCTGCACGAGTCGCTGCGCTCCGTCACCCCCGACAGGCAGGAGCCGATCCCTCACCCCGAGGTGACGCGGATCGCCGAGCAGATCAGCGAGGGCACCTGGAAGCAGGTCTGATGGGCTTCGACGAGGACTTCCTCGGCGAACGGATGCCGCTGCCGGCGGCCCCCGGCGACTCGATCACCCTCGACTACGAGCACTTCACCGTCGAGCAGAGCGTCGAGCGACGGCTCGCCTTCTATGCGGCGGTCAACATCGACGGCTCCGCCCTCGTCGAGCTGGAGCGCGGTGACGACTGGCGCCTCGACGAGCGCGCGGGCGACGCCCAGCTCGGGCCGGAGCTGTACGCCCGCAACGACCTCGACCGCGGCCACCTCGTGCGCCGGCGCGACCCGGTGTGGGGGCCGCGGGAGGTCGCCCGGCGGGCGAACTCCGACACGTTCCACTACACGAACGCGGCTCCGCAAGCCGCCGGCTTCAACCAGTCGAAGGAGCTCTGGCTGGGGCTCGAGGACCACATCCTCGAACACGCGCGCCGGTACGACGGCCGGCTGAGCGTGATCACCGGTCCGGTCTTCGCCGACGGCGACCCGCTCTACCGGGGCGCCCTCCTTCCGCGCCGTTTCTTCAAGGTCGCCGCCTGGCACGACGGCAGCGGCCTCGCCGCGACGGCGTACCTGCTCGACCAGTCCACGCTGCTCGCCGGACTGGGCCTGCGCCAGGCGCTGCCACCGCTCGGCGGGTTCCGCACCTTCCAGGTGCCGGTGGCCGAGATCGCCGAGCTGACCGGACTCGCCATGCCAGAGCTGACCGCCGCCGACCGGCTCGTGCCCGCGGGGGTGCGGCCCGGCGCCGGCTGGCGCGAGCTCACCTCCTACGCGGACGTCGCGCTCTAGACGCTGCGCGGGAGCACCGTCAGCACGCGCTGGATGTGGTCGCGGAACTCCTCCATGTAGGTGCGGAGGAACTTCTCGGTGCTCTCGTCGTGGATGGTGCCGTCGTCGCCGTAGATCTCGGGCTTGAAGTAGATGTAGGCCTCCGGCGCGGTCATCTGCCGGGCGTTGCAGAAGCTCAGCACGCCGCGCAGGCTCTGCTGGGCGACGGCCGTGCCGATCTGACCGATCGAGGCGCCGATCACGGCGGCGGGGATGTGGTCGAACGAGTTCTGACCCCACGGCCGCGACGCCCAGTCGATCGCGTTCTTGAGCGCCCCGGGGATCGACCGGTTGTACTCCGGGGTGACGAACAGCACGGCATCCGACCGCCCGATCGCCTCCTTGAGCTCGACGGCGGCGGGCGGGTAGGCGTCGTCGTAGTCGGGGCTGTAGAGCGGGAGGTCGCGGATGCCGATCTCGGTGAACTGCAGCTCCTCGGGAGCGATCCGGATCAGCGCGTTCGCGAGGACCCGGTTGATGGACTTCGAGTAGAGGCTGCCGACGAAGTAACCGACTTGATACGTGCGCACTCTTCGCACGCTATGCCGCCCCACTTCGTCGGGTAAGGGGCTTGCGGATGCCTCAGGGCGCGGGAACGGGTACGAGCCGAGCGCTCGCGACCCGGCGCGCTCCCGCCGCGATCACGGCGACGCTGGCGAGGGACGCGAGCCCGACGATCCCGAGGGCGAGTCCCGCGACGATCCCGTCAGGCCGCACGATCGACTGACCGATCAGCGCCTGGTAGGTCACGAGCGCGATGCCCGCGGCGTAGGCGAGGGTGCCGATCGCGACGAGGCGCACGCGCACGGTGGCATCCGCAAGCGCCGGCACCCGCCGGGCGGCCAGCTCGAGCGCCCAGCAGGCGAGCGGGATGGCCTGCAGCGCGTGCATGCCGACGAAGTGCGGGATGCGCAGGTCGCCGCCGACGGTGCTCCAGCCGAGGATCGGCAGCCCGGGGCCGCCGTCGGGGAGGCCGACGGTGTGAGCGCCGGCGATGCCCCGGAAGTCGGCGAGCTGCGCGGTGGTCGGGGCGGTCATGAGGAACGCGAGGGCCATGCCCGCGAGGCCGAGCACGACGGCCGACCGCACCGCGAGGGAGCGCGCGGGGTCGCCGAGGGGTGCACGGAAGAGGGCGATCGCCACGACGATCTGGGCGACCCAGACGATGCCGATGAGCGTACCCATGCTGCTCCACAGCGCCGTCGCGAGCGGGCTCGAGACGTTGAAGTGGCTCGTCGTGCCGAGCGCGGCCGCGCCGGTGATGATGACGAGTTCGAGCGCGAGCCCCACGGCGGCGACCGTGCCCGCCCACCAGGCGATGCGGCTCCTCCCCGGCAGCAGCGACAGCAGCCAGGCGAGCGTGAGGGCGTAGATGAGCGTCGACAGGGCGAACTTGAGGGGCTTCGCCCACAGGGGCAGGCCGGTGACCTCACGCGGGTCGACGACCAGCCCGACGAGGGCGACGACGGTCAGCGCGGCCATCGCCGCGCCGAGCAGCAGGAGCGGACGGTGGTAGGAGCGGAACGCGGTGACCATGCCTCGACGCTAGGGACGTGCGGGCGCCGGGTCTTTCCCCCGATCGGATGATTCGCGCTCCCCCGATCGGGATGACCCGCGCTCCCCCGGTCGCCCCTGGGCGACGTCGGCGGGACGACGTACAGTGTTCTGCGCAGGGCCGGCTGCTTCGACGTATCGACTCGACTACGGGAAGCAGGAATGTGGGAACCGCCCTGGCCGCCGATCCAGATCAGCGACTGCGAATGGGTCGTCGTGCGTGACGATCCGAGGCGTCCGGCCGCGCTCATCCGGCGCATCGACACCGACCCGCCGCACTTCCGCGTGGTCACCTGGGCCGAGCGGTCGGAGGACCGCCGGCTGGTCGGCCGCTTCACGTCGCTCGCGGCGGCCGACCGGTCGCTGAAGTTCCGCGTGCCCGAGGGTGCCGGCCCCGGCCCGTTCCAGGGCTACCCGAAGTGGGTGCCGCTGCACCCGTGGCACCTCATCACGCAGGTCGACAGGTACCGCGGCTGACGCCGGCGCCCTCCGCTCGCTGAGCATCGGCTGAACGTCCGCCAGCGGAGGTTTGGAGCACGCTCAGGAGTGGGACAGCAGGAGGGACGACCTCGAGAAAGTAGGAGAGCCATGCCTGACGTGCTCGAAGACGGCTTGCGCACCGTCGTGAACTTCGTTCCCCAACTGCTGCTGTTCCTCGTCATCCTGATCGTCGGGCTGATCGTGGCGAAGCTCATCTCGAAGGGCCTCGAGAAGGTGCTCGAGCGCGTCGGCTTCGACCGCCTGGTCGAGCGCGGCGGCGTGAAGAAGGCGCTCGAGAAGTCGCAGTTCGACGCCTCCGACATCATCGCGAAGATCGTCTACTACGCCCTCGTCCTCTTCGTGCTGCAGTTCGCATTCGGTGTCTTCGGCCCGAACCCGGTCAGCGACCTGCTCGAGGGCATCATCGCCTTCCTGCCGCGCATCGTCGTCGCGATCATCATCGTCATCGTCGCCGCCGCGATCGCCGCCGGGGTCAAGACGCTGCTGCAGAACACGCTCGGTGGGCTCTCCTACGGCCGGATCGTCGCGAACATCGCGTCGATCTTCATCATCTTCCTCGGCATCACCGCGGCCCTGAACCAGGTCGAGATCGCCACGACCGTGACCACCCCGGTGCTCATCGCGGTGCTCGCGATCATCGGCGGCATCCTCGTCGTCGGCGTCGGCGGCGGTCTCATCAAGCCGATGCAGTCGCGCTGGGAGACCTGGCTCGCCAAGGCCGAGCAGGAGGCGCCGCGCGCCAAGGCCGAGGCGGATGCCGCGCCGAGCGTGACCGAGCAGGTGCGCCAGGCCGCGCCGACCGCGAAGACCCCGCGCGCACCGCGCAGCCGCAAGACCTCCACCGCGACTCCCCCGCCGCCGCCCGCGGTGGCCGACCGCGTGGACACCCAGACCCCTCCGCCGCCCGTCGACCCGACGACACCGCGCGGCTGAGTGGACGCGACCCGGCGACCCGAACGCCGGGAGCACCACCGAGGGGGCTGGGACCGCGAGGTCCCGGCCCCCTCTACATGTCAGCTCAGCGTGCCGCCCGACACGAGCAGGTCGACGCCCTCGTGGGCGAGCACTGCCTCGACGGCCACGCGCAGCCCGCGCACGAGTTCGGTCAGGTCGGGGGCGAGCGCGTCGTCGCCCGCGAGCTCGGTGGTCGCGGGCACGTGCACGAAGCCGGAGCGGAGCCCCGGCAGCCCCTGCAGCGTGTAGAAGACGTGGTTGCAGACGAACGTGCCGGCCGAGTTCGAGACGGATGCCTGCAGGCCCGCGCCGTGCAGGGCGGCGACGATCGTCTTGATCGGCAGGGTGCTGAACCTCGCCGGAGCGCCGTCGGCCTCGATCGGGACGTCCACCGGCTGCGCGCCGTCGTTGTCGGGGATGCGGGCGTCGTCGACGTTGATCGCGACCCGCTCCACCGTGATGCCGCGACGGTTCGCCGCGAGGCCGGTGGCGATGACGACGTCGGGGTGGTGCTGTTCGATGGCGGCGAGCAGCGCGTCATCCGCGCCGTCGAACGAGACGGGCAGCCGCGCGGCGACGAGCGTCGCGCCGCCGCTCCACTCGCGCACGAGGCGCTCGACCGCCTGCCAGGACGGGTTGACCGGGTCGCCCGCGAAGGGTTCGAAGCCGGTGAGCAGCACGGTGGTCATCGGGCCAACCATAGCCGCCGCGGGGCCGCGCACCGAGGCCGCAACTGGTCGTGTAAGCGCTTTCTTCGAGACGCGAAAGCACGTACCATGGCGACACCGAGCGCGGGGAAAGCGCTTGCTGCACCTCGAGGAGACGTATGACGAAGACGCTCGTCACCGGCGGATCAGGACGCCTGGGGCGCACGGTCGTCGCCGAGCTCGCGGCCGGCGGACACGACGTGGTGCCCGTCGACCGCGTCATCCGCGACGACGGCCCCGCCCGGGAGGTCGCGGTCGACCTCACCGACGAGGACGCGACGCTCGCGCTGTTCGAGGCCGAGCGCCCGGACGCCGTCGTGCACCTCGCCGCCATCGCGGTGCCGTTCTCGGCGCCGGAGGGCGTCATCCTGCGCACGAACGCCGCCCTCGCGATGTCGGTGCTCGGGGCGGCGGCCGCGGTCGGCACCCCGGCGGTGCTCGCCGCGAGCAGCCCGACGGTGATCGGGTACGGCAACCCCCAGGGCTGGCTGCCCGTGCACCTGCCCCTCGACGAGACGCACCCCGTCGCGCCGTGGAACGCCTACGCCCTGTCGAAGCTCCTGATCGAGCAGACGGTGGGCATGTTCGCCCGCAGCACGAGCGGCCAGGTGTGGGGCGCGTTTCGTCCGTGCTTCGTGCTCGCCCCCGAGGAGTGGAAGGGCGCTCCCACCCAGCAGGGGCACACGATCGCCGAGCGATTGGCCGACCCCTCGCTCGCCGTGGTGTCGCTGTTCAACTACGTCGACGCCCGCGACGCGGGGCAGTTCGTGCTCCGCTGGATCGAGGCGGCCCGGCCCGAGCTCAACGGCGAGGTCTTCTTCGTCGGGGCGGATGACGCCCTGTGCACCGGCGACGTGCGCGAACTGCTGACCGCGTCGTACCCGGCACTCGCACCGCTGCTCGCCGACCTGCCCGCCGACGGGCCGCTGTTCACCGCGGAGAAGGCCGAGCGCCTGCTCGGCTGGGCGCCGACGCGGTCGTGGCGCAGCGAACTCGAGCGCGTCACGACCTAGCGGCCGCCGCTAGGCGGGCGACACCCGCAGTACCCGGAGTCCCGCGCGCTCGATCGCGGCGAGCGCGCGAGTGCGTCCGACCCGCCGCCACCGGGCTGCCTGCGGCGGCCGCACCCCGCCCGCCTCGACCTGCAGCAGGATCTCGGCGGCGAGCGGCCGCAGCACCCGGCGCGGCAGCAGCCGGCTCGGTCCGCGCTGGATGACGGCGACCCGCACCGCACGGTCGGTGAGGTACCGGCTCGTCTCGCGCACCGCCTGCGTCGCCTTGTAGAGGTCGGAGCGCGCAGTCTCGTGGCGGAGGGCGAGCACCGCGACGTCGGCGCGCTGTTCGGGAGGCAGGTCGCGCGAGTCATCCGGTTCGAGGATCTCGACCCCGCCCTCCTGGAGCCCGTGCCGGAAGGCCTCGAGCAGCCCCTCGGCGTCGCCGTAGAGCAGCACCCGTGGTGCGCTGTCCTGCGTCGGCGCGGTCACCCCTTCTTCCTACCGCCTCAGCCGAGGGGACGGTGGCGCTGCTGCTGCCCCATCTCCCCATAGGGGTAGTCGGCGGCGGGCGGAGCGCTCACCTCGTCGAGGCGCGACCGCTCGGACTCGTCGAGCTGCACGTCGGCGGCACCGAGGTTGGTCTCCAGCTGCTCGACGGTGCGGGCGCCGAGGATCGGCGCGACGACGCCGGGCCTGCCGCTCAGCCAGGCCAGGGCGACCTGGGCGAGCGGCATGCCGCGGGCCTCGGCGATGTCCTGCACGGCGGCGAGCACGTTCCAGGTGCGCTCCTGCCCGCTGCGCCGGTCGTAGGCCTCGACGCCGCGCTGCGGATCCTCACCGAGCCGCGTGGCTCCCGTCGGCCGCTCGTCGGCGCGGTACTTGCCGGTGAGCCAGCCTCCGCCGAGCGGCGACCAGGGCAGCAGTCCCAGCCCGGCGTCGAGCGAGGCGGGCACGACCTCCCACTCGATCTCGCGCACGAGCAGGCTGTACTGCGGCTGGTTCGACACGAGCGGCACCCGGCTGCCCGCGAGCGCGACGGCCTTGGTCAGCTGCCAGCCGGTGAAGTTCGACAGCCCGGCGTAGCCGATCTTGCCGCTCGCGACGGCGTACTCGAGGAAGCCGAGGCTCTCCTCGAGCGGGGTCACCTGCTCGAACGCGTGCAACTGGTACAGGTCGACGTGGTCGACGCCGAGCCGGGTGAGGCTCGCGTCGAGCGCACGGCGGAGGTGGCGGCGCGAGATGCCCGCGTCGCGCGGTTCGACGCCGACCGGGAACCGGCCCTTCGTCGCGAGGAAGACCGAGTCGCGCCGCGCGGGATCGAGGTCGCGCAGCCAGCGGCCGATGATCGCCTCGGACTCGCCCGCGCTGTAGACGTCGGCGGTGTCGACGAGGGTGCCGCCGTGGTCGAGGAACGTGTCGAGCTGCTGCCGCGACACCTCCTCGGATGACTCCGAGCCGAAGGTCATCGTGCCGAGCGCGTAGGAGGAGACGACCGCGCCGGAGCGGCCGAGGGTGCGGTACTGCATAACCGAGCAGTTCCCCTATGTGGCGAGCAGTACACCGCGAGTGGTGGATCATATGACCGTGAGCGACACTCGCACGGACCGCGGGACGGACATGCTCGTCGTGATGGACGCGCTGCTCTCGGCGCAGGCGCGCTCGCAGCGGGAGAGCCGCGGCGAGTCGCTCAGCGTTCTCGAGCGCTCGGCGTACCGGGCGATCGTGGAGCACTACGACCGCGACGAGCCGCTGACCCCCGCCTCGCTCGGCGTCATCCTCGGGCTGCGCTCCGGGTCGGTGACGGCCCTCGTCGACCGCCTCGAGCAGGCGGGTCTCGTCGTGCGCCACCGCCGCAGCACCGACCGGCGGCTCCGCACGCTCGAGCCGTCGCCGGATGCCGAGACGCGGCTGCCGCTCGACTGGTTCTCGCGGCTCGTGGTGGACGCCGTCGAGGAGCTGCCCGTCGACGAGTGGGAGGTGTTCCTCGGCACGCTGCGCTCGATCATGGAGTCGATCGAGCAGGCGGAGGCGGAGCAGCGACGCGCGCCCCGGGTGTCGCAGAGCGAGCGGCGGTGGGAGATCTCCGGGCGACAGCTCGACAGCCTGAACGAGAGCGGCTGACCCCACTCTCCGACCGCCGGCGCTCTGTGCTGACTTCCAGGCGGTGTTGCCACGGTGAAAGCATGTACCGGGTCTCGTACGCCAACGGCGACTTCTTCACCGACGACCGCATCGCGCTCGCGCTCATCAAGTACGCGAACGTGCTCGCGATTGTCGACTCCGCCGACGTCGTCGAGATCCCCGGCGTCGACACCGACGGCAAGGTGCGGCGCATCCACCTCATCATCGGGCCGGCGAGTCAGATCGTGATGATGGAGACCGACCTCGACCACGTCGAGCTCCCGGTCGACGAGGCGGTGCACAATCTCGCCCGCCGTGCGCGTCAGCGCCTGCCCTCCTCTGAGGGCATCGGCGACTTCGGCCTCGATCCCGCGGATCCCGCCGCGACCACTCAGCCGGGCGAGCAATAGAGTTGCGGCAGGAAACGGCACGGGGCGCAGAGGAGGGGACAGCGCATGGGCACGCTCTCCTATGACGGAGCGACCGTCGAGTTCGACGATCGACTACTCGCGCACCTGCAGATCGTCATCGTGAACAAGTTCCGGCGCAACGAGAGCTTCGCGATCTCGTGGCTGAACTCCCTCGCCGACGGCGACGGGCGCTCGTCGATCTGGCTGACCCCGACGACCCCGGCGTTCTTCCGCTTCGCCGGGTCGCGGGCGATCGCGATCGACCAGAAGTGGGTGCAGGTGCTCAGCGAGTCCGCGAACAGCTCGACGGGGCTGATCGTCGTGGATGCGGAGCAGAAGCTGATGCGCGGCGCCAGCATCGTGCGCTGGCCGTAGCGCCGCGGAAACCAACGGCAGAAACGACAAAAGGCCCGGATCTCCGGGCCTTTTGTAGCGAGGGCGGGACTCGAACCCGCGACACCACGATTATGAGCGAACCTTTATCAGCGGTTTCTGCGGAATTGCCCCTGCGGGTTCTCCCCACGAACGTCTTGGCACTGTCTAGCGGCGCCTGACACCCGTTGCTGTCGAATGTGCGTGATAGGCGCGGGGTGGAATTACTAGATGTCGTCGCCAACCGTGGGTCGAGACGGCAAGGGAGAGCTGCAAACGAGGACGGCCGATGCCAATCAGCGCAGCATTCTCTGGAAGGCGAAGGGCAACTTTTCCCCTGTGAGCGCCTCGAGTGGCTGAGGCTATAACCTCTGCCTCAGCAGTGAAATTGATGACGCCGTGTGCCTCTTTTGCGCACCCTTCTAGCCGACCGCGGGAGGAGGACCCGCCGCTCGAGCCGCCCCTTCAGAGAGCAGGGCGGGCGGATACATTCCGGGGCATAACCGCTCAGAATCCACAGGAACCCCCCGGACGGCAATCCCGAGGTTTTCTTTACTTACGTGCTCGTGGTTCAAGTACCGAGCATGAAGAAGGGCGCCAAGCGACGCCTGCGACGCCGCACGAATGCGTACTGCGCCCACCACCAGACGAACGGGTAGTAGAACACCCACCACATCATGACGAGAGAAGCGGCCATCGGCCACCAGAGCAAAACAATGAGAGCGGTGATCACAGGGCTGCGACGGCGGTACACGAACTGGACTGTATTGGTTGGCCGCCATCGCAAGCGAATCCTCAGCTGGATTGCCCGGACTCCACCACCTTACCCGCACGCAACGAGCCGTGAGTAACGGGCAACGTCAGCGTCGGTGTCCCCAGTTAAGGGGCGCGCAGCAGGGCGGCTACTCCTATGGCGCAAACACATGGGAACGTCGCGCCGTGCGCAGACATCGTCCACCAGCCGATGAATCAGCGCGTGCTCGAGATCGCGTTGGGGAACCATCAGCCGCGCGGTCCTTCACAGGCCCTGGGCGCGGGCTTCAGACGGGACCGCTGAGACGTACACCGAAGCCTCGACCGGCTCGAGCACGAGCGAGCACGGGAGCAGCGCCTCATCGATCGATGTCGAGATTGTGGTCTAGAACGAGCACGCCGTCGCGGTGCGGCGGAAGACACCGACAGGACGGGACGACAAAGCTCGGCTTTGGGGCTCGGGGCGCGAGCACGTTCCGGTAACACAGGGACTCCTCGACGCTCACGATGCGAGTCGAAGTAGCGGCGCGGACCTTCCCACGGGTCCTGCCGCGCGTCGAGATAGCACGCGTTCGCGAGCGTCGTCCTGCAGAATTCAGGCTTTGAGCGAGATAGCCGCCGACCCCCTCAAAGTTTCATCGCACTGCTGCCATGGCGAAAGCTTTTTCGATGCTAGCGTGAGCCACTTCACATGTAATCCACAGGGGTTTTTATGCATCTTGCAATCTCTCGCTGTCTGGCAACGGCCGTTGCTGCCGCCGTTGTCGGCGGCAGCATCATCGCAGGGGCAGCGCCCGCTTCGGCGGCGTCGTCCTCTGCGACTCAGCTACTCAACTTGCTGGTGGTGGCTCCCGCCTCCACCAGTCCGGCGTACAACCGGGACGAATTCCAGCATTGGATCGACGCGGACGGCGACGGTTGCGACACCCGTTCGGAGGTTCTTCAGCAGGAGTCTACGGTTCCCGTGACCTTCTCGTCAGGATGCACTGTTGCGACCGGCCAATGGAATTCCTGGTACGACGGGACTACCTGGACCTTTGCGTCGGACGTCGACGTTGATCATTTCGTTCCGCTCAGCGAAGCATGGTCGTCTGGCGCCTCCGCGTGGACGCCGGAGCAGCGTCGCGCCTTCGCCAACGACCTCGACTTTGGACCTTCGCTCGAAGCAGTGACCGATAACGTCAATCAGTCCAAGAGCGACCGAGACCCCGCACAATGGCTGCCGCCGGTGACGAGCACGCACTGCGATTACGCAAGGAACTGGGTCCAGGTCAAGTACCGGTGGAACCTCACGATCGACACCTCCGAGCGTGCCGCTCTACAGAACCTCCTGGCCGGCCCCTGCGGTTCGGCAGCGATCGAGGTGCCGGCTAGGGTCGACGTTCCCACTCCTACCAATAGCCCCGCCGGTACGGCCACCATCACCGCTGGGCAGCAGCTCATCGGCGGCCAGTCGCTTCGCTCGCCCGACGGCCGCTACGTCCTGGCCTTTCAAACTGACGGCAACCTTGTCGCCTACGCACCGGGCAACCGAATCCTGTTCAGCTCCGACACGTGGGGACACTATGGCGCTGTATTCAAGATGCAGGCCGACGGCAACGCCGTCATCTACGCCAGTAACGGCCGTCCCATCTGGGACTCGAAAACCTGGCGAGACCCAGGCGCGCGTCTGACCGTTCAAAACGACGGCAACACCGTGCTCTACCGCACCAACAACACGGCCGCCTGGTCTACCGGCTGGGACCGCGTTGGCCTACGACCGGGGGACAGCCTGCTCCCTGGGCAGAGAATCACGTCTCCTAATGGTCGGTACCACCTAACGCTGCAGCGCGATGGCAACACCGTTGTATACGCGTCCGCGACTGGTCGCCCGCTCTACTCCGCTGGCTCTTACGGAGCGACGACCCTGCGGATGCAGGGCGACGGCAACCTGGTCGCCTACTACGGCAACGGCGCAGCCGCTTGGAACACCAACACCTGGCGCGAGGGAACCTCCTGGGTGAACATGCAGGACGACGGCAACTTGGTCATCTACCGAGCCGACGGCAGCCCCTCCTGGCGCTCAGGCTGGGATTCCGGCCAGTGGGCCGGGTCTCCTACGCCAGGCACGTATCTGCCCCGCCCCGTCGTCTACACCCCGCCGGCGACGCAACCCCAACCCCAACCCTCGGTCTACTACGCGAACTGCACCGCGGTGCGCAACGCGGGCAGAGCACCTCTGTACCGGGGCCAGCCCGGCTACCGATCCGCGCTCGACCGCGACAACGACGGCATCGCCTGCGAGTGGAGCTAGCTAGTACAGGAGCCCGGCCTCTCGTCCGTCCGCAACTCTGCGGGCGGACGGGAGGCTGAGCCTTCAATGTCGCCCGGCAGCAGACAGGGCAGCAGAGCGCCGCGCCCTCGAAACCTCAGCCGGAGCCAAGGAGACGGGCGGCAAGCGTGCCGCTGCGGCACTCGACGTTGTGTCCGCGGACCAGTGTGCGGGGTGGCGCGACTGTAACGCAAAGAAGCCCCGGAAATCCGGGGCTCCTGTAGCGAGGGCGGGACTCGAACCCGCGACACCACGATTATGAGCCGTGTGCTCTAACCACCTGAGCTACCCCGCCGCGGTCTTGCTGGACCGAGCCCCGAGTCAGGATTGAACTGACGACCTTCTCCTTACCATGGAGATGCTCTACCACTGAGCTATCGGGGCCTGCCGCTCTCGCCTCCCGGCGATTGCAACCGTAAGAGCGTAGCACCCGCGCGAGCGTGTTTCGCACACCGTCACTGGATGCAGAACTCGTTGCCCTCCGGATCCTGGAGCACCCAGTGGTACTCGGGGTGCGGGCCCCACATGCCGTCGACGAGCCGCACCACCGTCGCCCCGAGCGCGACGACGCGGTCCTTCTCGGCGTCGACCTCGGCAGGGGCCGCCCGGCGATCGGGGAAGGTGCGCAGGTCGAGGTGCACGCGGTTCTTGCGCTCCTTCTTCTCGGGCACGCGCTGGAAGAACAGCCGCGGCCCCGAGCCATCCGGACTCTCGGCTATCCACCGGTCGGCGAGCTGGTCCTCGGTCATCCCTGACGAGAGCAGCTGCCGGCGCAGCTCGTCCGGGTACTCGACCGGCGGATAGCCGAGCACGTGCGACCAGAACGTCGCGAGCTCGCGCGGGTTCTCGCAGTCGAAGGTGATGTTCGAAACGGATGCCACAGGGCACTCCTTCCCTCGCCTCCGACGGTAGGACGCACCGGCGACATCCGCCAGGCCGCCGCTACTCCCCCGCGAAGGCCGGCAGCGTCACGCCGCGCAGCTTCCAGGCGGCGAACGCGGCGCCGCCGGAGATGAGGTGCACGCCCGAGCCGGTCTCGAAGAACTCGACGTCGCCGACGATCGGGGTGCCGCCCGTCGGCACCGCGTGCGCGGGCAGCACGACGGTGGTCGCCGCGCGGCTCGCGAACACGAGCACGCTCTCGTCGGCGGTCTCGCGCACGAACACGACGGCGTCGTCCTCGATCCACAGCCAGCGGAGGCCGCCGTCGTTGAGCGAGCCGTGCTCGCGCCGCATCCGGATCATGTCGGCGTAGAGCCCGATGATCGGCTCGGCCTTCTCGGCGTCGTGCCACGGGATCGGCGTGCGCGACGCCTCGCCGTTGAAGCCCTCGAGACCGAACTCGTCGCCGGCGAACACGACGGGGATGCCGGGCATCGCCATCGAGAGCCCGAGCGCGACGGGCACCCGGTCGGCACTCGCGACGGAGCGGAAGCGCGGGGTGTCGTGGGTGTTGAGCGCGTTCATGTTGTGCAGCCGCACCCGCCACGGGAAGCTCGCCGCGAACTGCTTGTGCGCGGTGTAGAACTGGTCGCCCGTGTAGGAGGGCACGCGCTCGTGCGCGAAGCCGATGCCGCCGAGCGCCGGGCTCAGCGGCTCGGCGAGCCAGCCCCACAGCGGGCGGGTGAAGTTCGCGTAGGTCATCGCGCCGTGCCAGGCGTCGCCCTGGAAGTCGAGCGTCGCGTCGTTCGTCGACTCGGCGAGCAGCAGCGTGTCGGGGTCGACGTCGACCATCGTGCGGCGGATGGTCTGCCGCACCAGGTGGTTAAGGTCCTGGTCGAGGTAGCGCCCGGTCATGTTCGCGACGTCGATGCGCCAGCCGTCGAGGTCGTACGGCTCCTGCAGCCACGTGCCGACGACGGAGTCCGGGCCCTCGATGAAGCGGTGGCGCAGCTCCGTGGAGTTCCAGTTGAACTTCGGCAGGCTCGGCACCCCGAGCCAACCGACGTACTTCGTCTGCTCGTCGTCGAGCCAGAGGTAGAACGCGCTCTCGGGAGCCGAGGTGTCGCCGTAGGCCCGGCGGAACCACTCGTGGGCGTCGCCGGAGTGGTTGGAGGTGAGGTCGCCGATCACCTTGAAGCCGCGCTCGTGCGCGGCGGCGGTGAGCCGCACGAGGGCCTCGTCGCCGCCGAGCAGCGGGTCGACCTCGTCGAAGGTCGACGCGTCGTAGCGGTGGTTCGACCGCGCCGGGAAGACCGGGGTCAGGTAGATCGTCGTGACGCCCAGCCGCTCGAGGTGGTCGAGGTGCTCGACGATGCCGTCGAGGTCGCCGCCGTAGAACTGGAACGGCGTCTCGGGCCCGCGCCCGACGACGGGCTCGTCCCACTTCGCGGGGATCGCCCACTCCGGCAGCTCGCGGTCGTCGGC
Organism: Desertivibrio insolitus; assembly: GCF_017355965.1. Lineage (GTDB taxonomy): Bacteria > Actinomycetota > Actinomycetes > Actinomycetales > Microbacteriaceae > JAFIQW01. The sequence goes on along the minus strand of NZ_JAFIQW010000002.1, from coordinate 86,004 downwards.
CGCGGCGGAGCGCGCGAAGCGGTCGGGGAAGATCTGGTACAGCACGGTCGAGCGGCCCCACGACGGCGGCTCGGGGTAGGCGATGAGCTTGAAGTCCTCGACGTCGAGGGTCTCCGTCCAGTGCACGCCGGTCGCGTTGACCCACGCGTCGCCGCCGTCCTCGAGCGTCACGAGGAAGCGGTAGCCGTGCACGGGGTTCTCGACCTCGACGCCGGCCTCCCACCACGTCCAGTCGTCGACCGTGGCGACGACGGATGCCTCGCTGTACCGCGGCTCCCGGTCGGGGTTCGATCGCGTGTGCACGCTCTTCACCGCGCCGAACACGGCGGGGATGCGCAAACGCACGCGCACGACGTCGCCGAGCAGCGGCGCCTGGGTGGAGACGTAGAGCGGGGACCCGTCGTGGTGCGGCTCGAGAGCGAGGTTGCGATGCACCCGGAGACGATAGCAACGCGAGGCGAGCGGAGGTTGGGGCGAAAGGCCCCCTGGCGTTCGTCAGGGTCGCTGCGGCTACGTTGGAAACATGTCGAACGAGTGGTGGCGCTCCGCTGTCATCTACCAGGTCTATCCCCGCTCCTTCGCGGATGCCTCCGGTGACGGGATCGGCGACCTCGCCGGTGTCACCGAGCGGCTGCCGCAGCTGAAGGACCTCGGGGTCGACGCCGTGTGGCTGTCGCCCTTCTACACGTCGCCGCAGCGCGACGCGGGCTACGACGTCGCCGACTACACCGACGTCGATCCGCTGTTCGGCACGCTCGACGACTTCGACGCGATGCAGGCCGAGGCCAAGCGGCTCGGCCTCAAGGTGATCGTCGACCTCGTGCCCAACCACTCCTCGAGCGAGCACGAGTGGTTCAAGGCGGCCCTCGCGGCCGAGCCCGGCTCGCCCGAGCGGGCGCGCTACATCTTCCGCGACGGCCGCGGCGAGAACGGCGAGGTGCCGCCCAACAACTGGCTCTCCGTCTTCGGCGGCCCGGCGTGGACGCAGATCACTGACGCCGACGGGAAGCCCGGGCAGTGGTACCTGCATCTGTTCGACGGCTCGCAGCCCGACTTCGACTGGAACAACCCCGAGGTGCACGAGCTGTTCCGCGGGGTGCTGCGTTTCTGGCTCGACCGGGGCGTCGACGGGTTCCGCGTCGACGTGGCGCACGGCATGGTCAAGCAGGAGGGGCTGCCCGACGTGCATCCGCTCGTGCAGCTGGGTGACGACGAGCTCACGGCCGACCTCGAGGAGGACCAGGCCGAGGAGACAGCCGCCGAGAAGGAGACCCTCGTCGCCGAGTTCGCCGCCGAGAGCCCCTACTGGGGCCAGGAGGGCGTGCACGAGATCTTCCGCGACTGGCACAACGTGCTCGCCGAGTACGAGGGCGACCGCGTGCTCGTCGCCGAGGCGTGGGTCTCGCCGCTCGAGAAGCTCGCCAAGTGGGTTCGCCCCGACGAGATGAGCCAGGCGTTCAACTTCGGCTACCTCGAGACTCCGTGGAACGCGGCCGAGGTGCGCGCCGTCATCCGCGACTCCCTCGAGGCGTTCAGCGCCGTCGGCGCCCCGAGCACCTGGGTGCTCAGCAACCACGACGTCATCCGGCACACGACACGCTTCTCCGCCGACCCGCTGCCGCCGCAGGGTGCCGGCATCGGCCCGAAGACCCCGACGAAGCTCGACGAGCAGCTCGGCCTGAAGCGCGGACGCGCCGCGTCGATGCTCATGCTCGCGCTGCCCGGCAGCGCGTATGTGTACCAGGGCGAGGAACTCGGCCTGCCCGAGGTCGTCGACCTGCCCGACGAGGCGCGCGAGGACCCGACGTTCCACCGCACCGGCGGCGAGCTGTACGGGCGCGACGGATGCCGCGTGCCGGTGCCCTGGACCTCGACCGGCGACTCCTACGGCTTCAGCCACTCCGGCCGCTCGTGGCTGCCGCAGCCGCCCGAGTGGGCGACGTACGCGCGCGACGCACAGGAGGGCACCGAGGGCTCCACGCTCGAGCTCTACAAGCAGGCGCTTCGCCTGCGCGCCGAGCACGGCCTCGGCACGGGTTCGCTGACGTGGCTGGACGGCTACCCCGACGCGGTCGTCGCGTTCACGAACGGCGACCTCACCGTGATCGCGAACATCGGCACCGAGCCGGTCGGGCTGCCCGGCGGCGAGATCGTGCTCGACTCCGGCAAGGGGACGCACGGGTCGCTGCCCGCGGACACGACCGTGTGGATCCGCACCGCCTGAGGGGCGCTGCGCCGATCACGCACTCGACCGCGGATCATGCATGCGATCGGGTGCGTGATCCGCGGTCGGGTGCGTGTTTCGTTCGGGCGCGTGCTTCGTTGGGGCGGGCTAGTACTCGCCCGCTCCGCTATGCCGCCACCGAACGGTGACCCCGCCCACTTCTGAGTGCGGGTTCGCAGGTCGAATGCCGGTTAGCAACGGCTCGAGACCGTGCGCGGCCGGGCGCTGCGGCACCCGAACATCTGAAATGCGAGCGTGACGGCATGCTTCCGCGCCAACGACATGCGGCGTCATGCCGTTTACGCGCGCGGATGCCGTCCGCGACCGTATCGGCGACGACTCGTGCCCGTGCGGGGCGGCGCGCCGCCGCCCTCGAGCATCCCGGGCCGCTTGGCCTAACCCGGCAAGGAGACGCCGACCTCCCCGCTCGGGGCTCGGCGGCATCCGCTCGACTAGTTGGCGTTCGCGCTCATCCAGGCGAACGGGTCGACCGGCACGCCGTCGAGGTGAATCTCGAAATGCAGGTGCGCACCAGTCGAGGTTCCGGTGTTGCCGACGTTGCCGACCTGCTGGCCGACGCGGACCGTGTCGCCGACGTCGACCGTGATCGTGTTGAAGCCCATGTGCGCGTAGAGGCTCTGGACGTCCTGGCCGTTGACCTCGTGCTGGATGACGACGTAGTTGCCGAAGCCGCTGTCGGTCTCGGACTTGGTGATGACGACACCGTCGGCGATCGCCTGGATCGGGGCGCCCTCGCCGGGCACGAAGTCGAGGCCCTTGTGGTTCGCGGAGCAGGCGGCGCAGGGGCGGTCGCGCATGCCGAAGCCGGCGCTCATGGGCACGCCCGCGGCGAAGGGCCACTGGATGGTGCCGTAGGGGTTGTTGGTGAACGACCCCTTCTGGTTGTCGATGCGGAACTTCTGCACGAACGACGAGACCGTGTAGTCGTCGCGGAGCGCCGTGGCGGGAGCCGCGCCTCCCGAGGCCTGGATCGTGACACCGGCGGTGGCGCGGGCGGCGCTCGCCTCGGCGACCGAGGTCCCGTCGACGAAGAACGCGTTCGCGGGCAGCGACGTCGCGACGAGCAGGCCGCCCGAGAACAGCATCGCGAGTACGCCGACGAACTTGGAGGCGGTGCGGCGACGACCGCCGACCGGGCGGTGCGGCACCTGCTCGGCGACGCCGATGCCGTGCGGGCGCCGGATGCCGCGGCGCGGCGTGTGCCGGGCACGGCTGCCCTCGTGCAGCTGGCCGCCCTCCTTCTCGCGCACGCGGCGCGAGTGGGCGATGCCGGCGTCGTGGGCACGGGCGGGAGCGGTGGGGTCGACCGGCAGCGTGGCATCCGGGACCTCAGCCTCGGGCGCCTCGGCGGCGGCGACCTGCTCGGCACGGCCGCGAACGGCGGCGCGCTCGCGGCGGGCACGGGTCTCGGCGCGCTCGGCACGCACGTGGGCGGTGGCCGCACGGGCGGCGCGGGCCTCCGCGCGGGACTTCGGGGCCGGCGGGGTCGCGACAGTGGGGATCTCGACGGTGGCGGTGATCGGCTCGCCCGTGTTGAACAGGGCGTCGAGCTCGGCGGTGGTGATCGCGCTGGGCACGTCGGTCTTCTCGGCCGCGGGCACCTCGGCGCGGCGACGCAGCGGGAGCGCCTCAGCCGGCGCGGCGGGAGCGGCCTCAGCAGCGGCGCCGGGCGCGGGCTCCGCCACGACCGCGGCGCGGCGGCCGGCGGGCTGCGGGCGGGTCTCGTCGACCTGCTCCTGCTCCTGCTCGCTCGTCACGTCGACGACGGCGGAGGCGGCTGCGCGCTCGGCTTCGCGCATGGCGCGACGGGAGGGGTAGGTCATCTCGGAGATCGTTCCGTCGGAGCGAGGGGTGGCACCCTCGCCTGCCGTCGCCCGCACGGGGCCGACCTCCGTCGTCATCCCTAGACGCCCTCGCTCAGGAGGGGACGGAGAAGCACCGGGACCGTGGTCGAGGTGCTGAGCATGGCGCTTCTTCCGTACGTGAGGCTGATTGGCAGTGGTGGTTCAGGTCGTTCTCACCGCTCTCTGGGCTGACCAGAGGTAACGGATTGGTAAACGACGCTAACAGAGGTCCGAGGTCGAGCCAAACGCATCGACCGGCGTGTGACCCGATCTGGGGTACCCCGTTCGGGGGACACCGTAGCCTCTCATATCCCGGCGGCGATGATCTCCCGCTCGAGTTCCGCGGCGAGCTCCGCGTGCGTCGCGAGGGTGAACTGGTCGCCCGCGCGGCGCCCCTCGAGCCCCGTGACGCTCGCCCCGGCCTCCTGCGCGATGAGCACTCCGGCGCCGTGGTCCCACGGCTTCAGGCCGCGTTCGAAATAGGCGTCGAGACGCCCGGATGCCACGGCGCAGAGGTCGAGCGAGGCGGCGCCGAGCCGGCGCAGATCCCGCACGCGGGTCATCAGGTTGGCGAACCGGTGGGCCTGGTCGCCGCGCTTCTCGGCCTCGTAGCTGAAGCCGGTGGCGACGAGCGCCTGACCGAGCGGCGGCGCGGGCGGCACGTGCAGCCGGCGCTCCCCCAGGTACGCGCCCTCGCCCCGGGCAGCCGTGTACACCTCGCCGATCGAGGGGTTCACGACGACCCCCGCGAGCGCGGTCCACGTGGCGGGGTCGGGCTCGCCCTGCACGACCGCGATGCTCACGGCGTAGAACGGGATGTCGTAGAGGTAGTTGACGGTGCCGTCGATCGGGTCGACGACCCAGGTGATCCCGCTCGTGCCGCCGGCCGCCCCGCCCTCCTCGCCGAGGAAGCCGTCGTCGGGACGGGCCTCCGCGATGCGGGCGCGGATGAGGTCCTCCGACTCGCGGTCGGCGAACGTCACGACATCCGTGATCGAGCTCTTGCTCTCGGCCACCTCGACGCCCTCGGCACGTCGGCGACGCACGAGCTCCCCCGCCTCGACGGCGATGGCGGTGGCGAGTTCGAGCAACTCGGCGGGCTGGGTCATCTGCGTACTCCGCTCTTCGAGAGAACTGGGCTGTTCGAGGCTGTTCGAGTGGATCGGGCCGTCCGAGTCATCCGGGCTGTCAGAGCGAGCCGGGCTGTTCGGGCGAGGCCGGAACGACGAAGGCGGGCCGGGGCGGACTCTCGTCCGCGCCGACCCGCCTGTCTGCTGGTGGCGAGTGAGGGATTCGAACCCCCGAAGGCTACGCCGGCTGATTTACAGTCAGATCCCTTTGGCCGCTTGGGTAACTCGCCGTGGCGCGCCCAGCCGCGATGGTTCGAGCGACCGAATGCGCTCGACAAGGATACAGGCAGCCGAGGGTGCCCGATGCACACGGGCGCTCTCCGCCCCCGGCGTCCGTTCCCTTACGCTGGAACGCATGGCAGATTCCTCGTTCGACGTCGTCAGCAAGGTCGACAAGATGGAGGCCGACAACGCGCTCAACCAGGCGCGCAAGGAGGTCGAGCAGCGCTACGACTTCAAGGGCGTCGGCGCCTCGATCGAGTGGAGCGGCGAGAAGATCCTCATGAAGGCCGCCAGCGAGGAGCGGGTCAAGGCGATCCTCGACGTCTTCGAGACGAAGCTCATCAAGCGCGGCATCTCGTTGAAGAGCCTCGACGCCGGCGAGCCCTTCCCGAGCGGCAAGGAGTTCCGCATCGAGGCGTCGCTGAAGAACGGCATCGAGTCGGACCAGGCGAAGAAAATCAACAAGTTCATCCGCGACGAGGCGCCGAAGAGCGTCAAGAGCCAGATCCAGGGCGACGAGCTGCGGGTGACGTCGAAGAGCCGCGACGACCTGCAGGCGACCATCGCGCTGCTCAAGGGCGCGGACTTCGACCTCGACCTGCAGTTCATTAACTTCCGCTAGTCCACGCCGTGCCCGAGCAGCCCGACCTCGGCGTCATCCGGGCGGCGATCGACGAGCTCGACGAGCGGATCGTCGCGCTCATCGCCGAGCGGCAGCACCGGGTCGAGCAGGCGGGGCTGGTGAAGCGCGGGCAGGATGCCTCGGCCATCGCCGCGCCCGCGCGGGTCGAGGCGGTCATCGAGCGCGTGCGCGGACGGGCCGAGGCGGCGGGAGCATCTCCGGACGTCGTCGAGGCGGTCTACCGGGCGATGATCGCGGAGTTCATCCGACTCGAGCACGGCGTCGCCGGCACCGACGGCGCGCGCTGAGGCATCCGTCCCGCCCGTTCTGGGGCGAAGGGCGTCCAGCCCGCTCTCCCTAGACTTCGAGCATGGATGCCTGGATCACGACCGCCCTGATCGTGCTCGCCATCCTGGTCGATCTCGCCTTCCGCGTGATTGCGCTCGTGGCCGTGCCGATCAACCGCAAGCCGGCGACCGCGACCGCCTGGCTGCTCGCCATCTTCCTCATCCCCTATCTCGGGTTCCTGCTGTTCCTGCTGATCGGCAGCACGAAGCTGCCCAGCGGGCGGCGCAAGAAGCAGCGCGAGATCAACCGGTTCATCCTCGAGACGACCGAGGGCATCGAGCGCGTGCGCCGCGACGCCCCGTGGCCGCCGTGGTTCGAGACCGTCGTCGACCTCAACCGTCGGCTCGGCGCGATGCCGCTCGTCGGCGGCAACACCGCGCGGCTGCTCCCGAACTATGAGGAGACGATCGCCGAGCTCACCGAGGCGGTGCGGGGCGCGAAGAAGTACGTGCACATCGAGTTCTACATCCTCGCCCTCGACGACACGACGGCCCCGTTCTTCGACGCTATGGAGGACGCCGTCAAGCGCGGCGTGCGGGTGCACGTGCTGCTCGACCACATCGCGACCTGGCGCTACCCCAGCTACCGGCGCACGATCCGCAAGCTCAAGCAGATCAAGGTCGACTGGCGGCTGATGCTGCCGATCAAGCCGCTGCAGGGCAAGTTCCAGCGGCCCGACCTGCGCAACCACCGCAAGCTCCTCGTCATCGACGGCAGCGTCGCGTACACCGGCTCGCAGAACATGATCGACTCCGGCTACCAGAAGCGCGGCAACCGCCGGCGCGGGCTGCACTGGAAGGACCTCATGGTGCGCTTCGAGGGGCCGATCGTCGCCGGCATCGACGCCCTGTTCATCACCGACTGGTACTCCGAGACCGACGAGCTGCTCGTGCGCGAGACCGAGCCGATGCGCCCCGCGGATGCCCCGGACATGCTCGACTGCCAGGTCGTGCCGAGCGGCCCCGGCTTCGAGGGCGAGAACAACCTGCGCCTGTTCAACACCCTGATCTACAACGCGACCGAGCGGGTCGTGCTGACCAGCCCGTACTTCGTGCCCGACGAGTCGATGCTCTACGCCGTGACGACCGCCGCGCAGCGCGGCATCGAGGTGGAGCTGTTCGTGTCGGAGATCGGCGACCAGCCGCTCGTCTACCACGCCCAGCGCTCGTACTACGAGGCGCTGCTGCGCGCGGGCGTGCGCATCTGGCTGTACCGCGCGCCGACGGTGCTGCACGCCAAGCACTTCACGATCGACGACGAGGTCGCCGTCATCGGCTCGAGCAACATGGACATGCGCTCGTTCACCCTCAACCTCGAGATCTCGGTGATGGTGCGCGGGCGCTCGTTCGTCGAGCAGCTGCGCGGCATCCAGCAGTCCTACCGCGAGGCGAGCCGCGAGCTCACGCTCGACGAGTGGCTGAACCGCCCGATGCGCGTCGCCGCGCTCGACAACGTGGCGCGCCTGACGGCGGCGGTGCAGTAGGCCGACTGCTCTCTAACGGAGGAGAAATCGGCTTCGCGAGTCGGAATCCGACCGAAAAGGACGGAATCTCCTCCGTTGGGCGCACCCCCGGTGTCGAGTAGCCCGCGCAGCGGGCGTATCGAGACCCCGGGCAGCGCGAGGGTCTCGATACGAGGCTGCCGCGCTACTCGACCGCCGGGCAGGGTGGCCTAGCGGCTGACCGGCACCGAGCGGCGGCGGCTGATCTCCACCATCTCCTCGCGCGGCACGACCTTGACGCGCTGGCGCCCCTCGGCCTCGCCGAGCGCGAGCTCGTGCTGGTCGAGCGCGTGCCATCCGGAGAGATCGGTGTACTCGATGCCACGGCTCTCGAGCAGCTCGACGACGGATGCCTCGTCGGGCTGCGCCGGGGTCCACCAGTTGCCGCCGTCGTTGACGAGGTTGCGGATGGTCTCCATCGCGTCGGACTTGGTGTGCCCGATGAGTCCGACGGGCCCGCGTTTGATCCAGCCGGTCGCGTACACGCCGTGCACGAGGGCGTTCTCGTCGTCGACGACGCGGCCCTCCTGGTTGGGGATGACGCCGTGCTTGTGGTCGAACGGGATACCCGGCAGCGGCGACCCGAAGTAGCCGATCGCGCGGTAGATGGCCTGGATCGGCAGCTCACGGATCTCGCCGGTGCCGACGACGCCGCCCTGCCCGTCGGGCGCGGTGCGCTCGTACCGGAAGCCCTCGACCCGGTCGGTGCCGAGCACCTCGAGCGGCTTCGCGTAGAAGTGCAGGTGCAGGCGGCGGGAGGCCTGGCCGACCTCGCGCTTGCGCCACTGCGTGAGCACCCGGTCGATGACGGTGATCTGCTTGTTGGTCGCGATCGCGTTGCGCGAGGCCTCGTCGTAGTCGAAGTCCTCGTCGTAGACGATCATGTCGACGTCGCGCAGCTCGCCGAGCTCGCGCAGCTCGAGCGGCGTGAATTTCACCTGCATCGGGCCGCGGCGGCCGAAGACGTGCACGTCGGTGACCGGCGACTTCTTCAGGCCCTCGAAGACGTTCGCGGGGATCTCGGTGGGCAGCAGGTCCTCGGGGTGCTTCGCGAGGATGCGGGCGACGTCGAGCGCGACGTTGCCGTTGCCGATGACCGCGACCTCCTTGGCCTCGAGCGGCCACTCGCGGGGGTAGTCGGGGTGGCCGTCGTACCAGCTGACGAAGTCCGCGGCGCCGTAGCTGCCGGGCAGGTCGATGCCCGGGATGTCGAGGTCGGCGTCCTTCACGGCGCCGGTCGCGAAGATGACGGCGTTGTAGTGCTGCTTGAGGTCGTCGAGCGTGATGTCGCGGCCGTAGAGCACGTTGCCGAAGATGCGGATGTCACCGCGGTCGAGCACCTCGCGCAGCGCGTTGATGATGCCCTTGATGCGCGGGTGGTCGGGGGCGACGCCGTAACGCACGAGCCCGTAGGGCGCGGGCAGGTGGTCGAACAGATCGATCGAGACGTCGAAGTGGCGTTCGGCCTTGAGCAGGAGGTCGGCGGCGTAGATGCCGGCCGGGCCGGCACCGACGATGGCGACGCGCAGTTTCACGGGTGATCCTTTCTGGGGCGGGCGCTCCCGCTCGCCCGGCTCCAGGCCGGACGGGGACGCGCCCGACTCACGACGAGCGTTCGACGATCTGCTCGGCGAAGCGGGTGAGAGCCTTCTTCACGGGCCCCGCGGGAAGGGGGCCGAGTGCGGCGATCGCCTCGTTCGCCCAGCGGTGCGCCTCAGTGAGGGTACGACGAGTTACCTCGTGTTCGCGGAGTTCGGCGATGGAACTGCTGAAACCCTCAGCCGGAGCGTCCGGGTCGAAGGCGGCCTCGACCTCGCGCTCGATGCGGGCGAGGAGGCCGGCGGCGGAGGCATCCGTCTCGGCCTGCTCGCGGAGGTAGAGGAGCGGCAGCGTCGAGACGCCGGCGCGGAGGTCGGTGCCGGCGGTCTTGCCGGTCTTCTCGGGCTGCGGCGAGAGGTCGATGACGTCGTCGATGAGCTGGAAGGCGACGCCGACCTTCTCGCCGAACTCGACGACGGGCTCGCGCAGCGCCTCGTCGGCGCCGGAGAACATGATGCCGACCTCGGCCGCGGTGGAGATGAGCGAGCCGGTCTTGTCCGCGAGCACCTGCAGGTAGTGCTCGATCGGGTTCTCGCCGTCGCGGGGGCCGATGGTCTCGTGCAGCTGGCCGAGGCAGAGCCGCTCGAACGTCTTCGCCTGCAGGCGCACGGCTCCCTCGCCGAGCGAGGCGATGAGCGTCGCGGCGCGGGCGAAGAGCAGGTCGCCCGTGAGGATCGCGACGGAGTTGCCCCACACGTTCTGTGCGCTCGGGACGCCGCGGCGCATCTGCGCCTCGTCCATGACGTCGTCGTGGTAGAGCGAGGCGAGGTGGGTGATCTCGACGGATTTCGCGGCCGTGATGACGTCGTCGGTCGCGCCGGTGCCGAGCTGCGCGGTCAGCAGGGCGAGGGTCGGGCGCACGCGCTTGCCGCCCGCTTCGAAGAGGTAGCGGCTCGTGACATCCGCGAGGTCGTCGGTGAACTGCAGTTCCTCGAGCAGACCCTCCTCGACCTTCGCGAGCCCCTGGTCGATGGCGTCGGCGAAGGCACGCTCCTCGCGGCTGGCGAAGAGCTTCTCGTTGAACCCCAGGGCCGCGCTCAGCGTGCTCTTGCTGCGGCGAGCGAGGGGCACGCTCGGATTCACGGTTCTCAGCCTACTAACGGGGGTCGGAGGATCTGTCGGGTTCTGTCGCGCCCTTATTCGGTGCGCGAACCCTTGGCGGCGGCCCGCTTGCGGACCGAGAGGCGCACCTCCTGGGCGGGCTTGCGTCCACGGTGGAGCGCGACGATGCCCGCGGTGAGGTTGCGGTAGGCGACGCGAGTGAAGCCCGCGCCCCGCAGCCAGCGGCTGAGCTCGAGCTGGTCGGGCCACTCCTGGATCGACTCGCCGAGGTAGGTGTAGGCGTCGGGGTTGCTGCTCGCGACGCGCGAGACGGTCGGCATGACGCGCTTGAGGTAGAAGCCGTAGCCGGCACGGATGAGCGTGGCGGGCGGCTGCGAGAACTCGCAGATCACGACGCGTCCGCCGGGCTTGAGCACGCGGTACATCTCGGCGAGCGCGACCTGCGGCCGGTTGACGTTGCGGAGGCCGAAGGAGATCGTCACGGCGTCGAACTCGTCGTCGCCGAACGGCAGCACCTCGGCATCCGCCTCGACGAACTCGATCTCGGGGTGGCGGCGACGTCCCTCGGCGATCATGCCCGGCGAGAAGTCGACGGCGGTGACCTCGGCGCCGCTCTTGGCGAGCGCGGCGGCGCTCGTGCCGGTGCCGGCGGCGATGTCGAGGATCTTCTCGCCCTTCTCGGGGGCGATGGCCCGGACCGTCGCGAGGCGCCAGATCGCCGCGTTGCCCACGCTCAGCAGCGCGTTCATGCGGTCGTACTTCTTGGCGACTCCGTCGAACATCGCGGAGACCTCCTGGGGCTCCTTGCTCATGTCCGCTCTGGTCACCCCGGAATTCTACAGAGGGGTCGAACGCCTAGGCTTGACGGGTGCCCAGGCTGCGCGTGACGACAGAGCGCATCGACGATCCGGGGCGGATCCTCCGGCGCCTCGACCCCCGGCATCCGCTGCTCTTCCAGCGGCGCGGGCAGGGGCTCGCGGGCGTCGGCGAGGCGCTGCGCCTCACCTTCACCGGGCCCGACCGCATCACGGATGCCGCCGCCGCGTGGCACCGCGTCGTGGCCGACGCCACGGTCGACGACCGCGTCGGCGTTCCCGGAACCGGCCTCGTCGCGCTGGGAGCGTTCGCGTTCTCCGGCCGCTCCGAGGTGTCGAGCGTGCTCGTCGTGCCGCGCGTCACGGTCGGCCGCACCGACGAGGTGAGCTGGGTCACCCGCGTGAGCGTCGACGGCGAGGAGCCGGATGCCGCGGTGCCGCCGCGCACGCCGCTCGGACCCGAGTTCCGCAGTCCGCTGCATCCGGGGCGCATGTCGGCCGACGACTACGAGCGCGCGGTCGCCGCGGCGCTGTCGCACATCGAGCGCGGCGACGTGGAGAAGGTCGTGCTCGCCCGCGACCTCGCCGGCCGGGTGCCGCGCGAGGCGGACCTGCGCCTCGTGCTCGAGCAGCTCACCACCGCCTATCCCGACAACTGGACCTTCTGCGTCGACGGCACCCTCGGCTCGAGCCCCGAGCTGCTCGTGCGCGTCGACCGCGGCGTCGTGCAGGCGCGCGTGCTTGCGGGCAGCACCGCCCGGGGACGCGACGCCGAGTCGGACCAGGCGGCGGCCGCCGCACTCGCCACGAGCACCAAGGACCTCGACGAGCACCGCTACGCCGTCGAGAGCGTGCTGTCGGCGCTGACCCCGCACACGCGCGCGCTCGCGTCGATGGAGCAGCCGTTCACCCTCAAGCTGCCGAACCTGTGGCACCTCGCGAGCGACGTCGAGGGCACGCTCACCGACGGGTCGACCTCGCTCGACCTACTCTCTGCGCTGCATCCGACCGCCGCGGTCGCGGGCACGCCGACGGAGGCCGCGCTGTCGCTGATCGACGAGCTCGAGCCCTTCGACCGCGGCCGCTACGCGGGGCCGATCGGGTGGGTCGACGCGAACGGCGACGGCGACTGGGTGATCGCGCTGCGCTCGGCGCAGGTCTCCCCCGACGGCGAGGTCACCGCGTGGGCGGGTGCCGGCGTCGTGGCGGAGTCGGTGCCCGAGCGGGAACTCGCGGAGACCCGCATGAAGTTCCGGCCGATCGTGGAGGCGTTCGGGTAGAGCGCGGCCGGGACCCCGCCGCCGACGGCATCCGGAGTGCATGGCGGCATGGTGCAGCATGCCGTTTAGCCCGTCGGATGCCGTTGGGTGCGAGGGTCTCGATACGCCCGCTACGTCGGCTACTCGACCGCCGCGGCGGGCAGCCCCTACCGCTCGAGCGGCACCTCGATGAGGGTCGGCGCCGCCGTCGGGCTCAGCGCCTGCTCGAGGTCGCCGCGGTTCTGCACGAGGCGGTACTGCCACCCGTACGCCTCGGCGAGCGCCGCGAACGACACCTGCTGCGGCGTGAGCAGCACCCGCTCGAAGTCCTCGGCGGGTGCGGTCGCGGCGACCTCGAGCCCGTCGAAGATCGTGCCTCCGCGGTCGTTGCCCACGATGACCTGCATCCGCGGCCGTTTCTCCCCGGGCGCCGCGAGCAGCGCGCCCACGTCGTGCAGGGCCGCGAGGTCGCCGAGCAGCACCCGGGTCACGCCTGGCCGCGAGGCATCCGTCTGCGAGGCGAGCGCGATGCCCGTCGCGGTCGCGATCGTGCCGTCGATGCCGGCGAGCCCGCGGTTGGCGTGCACGCGCAGCTTCTTGCCGGGCACGACACGGTCGGCTTCGCGGATGAGGCGCGAGGCGCCGAGCACGAGCCGGTCGTGCGGCCACGTCGCCGCCCACACCGCCTGCACGAGCGCGCGCCGGTCGACGCGGGCGCGCACCCGGGCGAGCTCGGCGCGGCGGAAGTCGGAGTTCGTGGCGCTCTCGTCGGCGCCGACGGCGCGGGTGTCGTCCGCGAGCAGCGCCCGGCTCGCCGCGACCCACCGGCCGGCCCAGCCGCGCGGCTCGGGCTCGCCCTCGTAGGCGAGCGCGTCGACGAAGCGCGCCACCCGGTGCCCCGGGTTGTAGTCGTCGACGCCGGGCGAGCGCACGACGATGACCTCGACGTCGGCGCGGCCGAGCAGCGCCGGGACCTCCCGCGACAGGGTGGGGTGCCCGAACACGATCGCGCGCCGCACCTCGCCGCCGAACTCGGCGAGCACTTCGCGGTACGCGGCAACCAGGTTGGGGCCGAACCGGGCACCCGAGGCGACCTCCGCGAGCAGGGGCGCGCCGAGCGCGTGGGCGAGTTCCTCGGCGGCGGGGCCGGCGCCGGTGCCGGCGATGACGACGGTGCCGGATGCCGGTTCGAGCAGCACGGGCGCCGCGTCATCCGGAGCCGGGGCGGGCGCCGGCGCGACCTCGGGCGTGGGCACGACCGCCGACAGCGGCTCGCGGAAGGCGAGGTTGAGTTGCACGGGTCCGGATGCCGCCTCGGCGAGCGCCCACTGCACGACCTCGGTCGCGGGCGGTGCGTCGGGCGGGGCGGGGAAGTCGCGCGACGCGACGACCGCGGAACCGAACACGCCGAGCTGGTCGGTGGTCTGGTTCGCGCCGATGCCGCGCAGCTCGGGCGGACGGTCGGCGGTCAGCAGCACGAGCGGCGCCCCGGAGTGCCGCGCCTCGAGCACGGCGGGGTGCAGGTTGGCGACGGCGGTGCCGGAAGTGACGACGACGAGCACCGGCGTGCCCGTCTCCGCGGCGAGGCCGAGCGCGGTGAAGCCGCCGACCCGCTCGTCGATGCGCACGTGCAGCGACAGTGCGCCCTGCCGCTCGAGCGCGGCGGCCGCGAGCGCGAGCGCCTGCGAACGGGAGCCGGGGCTCAGGACGACGTGCCGCACCCCCGCCGCGACGAACTCGGCGAGCAGGCTCGTCGCGAAGTCACTGGCGGGTGAGGCGCTGCCGTCACTCCTTGGGCTTGTCATCGTCGAGGTCGGCGAGCTCCTGCTCGAGCCGGCGCAGCCGCTCCTCGCGCTCGCGCTCGTCGGCGAGCTTGCGCAGGAAGTTGGGGTCGTCGTCGGGGGCGACGACGCGGCGCTCGGGCTTGCCGGGGCGCCAGATCTTGCCGAGGGTCAGCCACAGGATGCCGCCGAGCGCCGGCAGCACGACGACGAGCACGGCCCAGCCCCACTTCGGCAGGGCCCGCATGCGGTCGCGCGGCGTCATGAGCACGTCGACGAACGTGTACACGGTGAAGGCCACCGCGATCGCGACGAGTCCGAACACCAGGCGTGCCATGCCCGGAATTGTAGGCCTGCCTGCTTCCCGCCGCTTGTGCGTGCATCACGGTCCGGTCACGGTCCGCACCGCAGCGGCGCAGGGCGGTCGCACCTAAACTGTCGGCCGTGAACTCGTGGGTCGGCTACAGCATCCTCCGCGTCCTGTTCTTCGCGGTGCCGCTCGCCGCCATGCTCCTCACGGGGCTCGAGCCGTGGATCGCGGGCGTGCTCTCGGCGATCATCGCCTTCTGCCTGTCGTACATCCTGCTCGGGCGCCGCCGCGACCGGCTCGTCGCCGACCTGCGCAGCAAGCGCGGCAAGCCGACCACGACCGACGACGAGGCCGCGGAGGACGACGTCGCCGAAGCGCGCACCGACGCGGATGCCGCGGCGGCGCGCTACCGGGAGGGCGAGGAGCTCGGCCCGACCGCGTCAGAACGCGATCGCGGCGGCGAGACCCGCACCGAATAGCAGCACCGTCAGGCTCGTCACCTGCAGCGCGGTGATGAGCTCGCGCGAGGTCTTCGCCGTCAGGGTGATGACGATGGCCGGCACCGCGGCGAGCAGTGCCAGATAGACGTACGGCGCCCGCGCGTAGAAGAGCGCGAAGAACACCAGGATGCCGAACGGCGCCAGCATGAAGAAGGTGTAGAGCACCCGCGCCCAGGTCGGCCCGAGGAGCACCGCGAGCGTGCGCTTGCCGGCGAGGCGGTCCTGGTCGATGTCGCGGATGTTGTTGACCATGAGCACCGCGCAGGCGAGGAACCCGATGGCGACGCCGGCGAGCCAGCTCTCGATGTTGACCGTGCCGAGCTGCACGAACGTCGTGCCGACGGTGGCGACGAGCCCGAAGAACACGAAGACGAAGACCTCGCCGAGGCCGAAGTAGCCGTAGGGCCGCTTGCCCCCGGTGTAGAAGTAGCCCGCGACGATCGCGGCGGCGCCGACGGCGAGCAGCCACCACTGCTCGGTGCGGATGACGATCGCGAGCCCTGCCACGGCGGCGAGCCCGAAGAAGACGAGCGCGACCGTCAGCACGGTGCGCGGCTTCGCGGCTCCGGAACCGGTCAGGCGGGAGGGGCCGACGCGGTGCTTGTCGGTGCCGCGCACGCCGTCGGAGTAGTCGTTGGCGTAGTTGACGGCGATCTGCAGCAGCACCGAGACGGCGAGGCAGGCGAGCGCGAGCTTCCAGCGGTAGCCGCCGGCGACCGCGGCGGCGGCGCTGCCGAGCAGCACCGGGGCGACCGCGACGGGCAGCGTGCGCAGGCGAGCGCCGCCGATCCAGTCCGCGGCCGTCGCCTTGCGCGCGACCGGCGCGTTCGGGCGGCCGCCCGGACGGCCGCTCCTGCCCTTCGCGGCGGGGCGGTTCTGCGGACGGCGGCTCGTCTTGCTTGCTGGCACGCCGAGATTCTAGGCGGGGGCATCCGCGCTCCCGCCGCCGCCCCGCCTGACCGGCCGCAGGGCGGCGGGTGCGAATGCTGGCAGTACGCCCTGTGAGTTTGCGCCGCGGCCGCGTTTGGGAGTGCCATGGAGAGATGAGCACTCCGGTCACGCCCGATACCGCCGAGCACGGTACGGCGCTCAAGCGCGTCATCACGGGTCCCCTGCTGTTCTTCTTCATCGTGGGAGACACGCTCGGCGCCGGCATCTACTCGCTCGTCGGCACGATGGCGGCGGATGTCGGAGGCGTGCTGTGGCTGCCGCTGATCATCGCCCTCGTGGTGGCGCTGCTCACGGCGGGCACCTACGCGGAGCTCATCACCAAGTACCCGCACGCGGGCGGTGCCGCCCGCTACGCGGAGCGCGCGTACAAGAAGCCGTACGTCACCTTCATCGTCGGCTTCCTCATGTGCGCCTCGGGCATCACGACGGCGGCGTCGCTGGCGAACGCGTTCGCGGGCGACTACCTGTCAGCGCTCGTCGACGTGCCCGCGATCCCCGTCGCGATCGCGTTCATCGCCGCCCTGACCCTGATCAACCTCCGCGGCGTCAAGGAGTCGCTCGGCACCAACGTCGGCGCCTCGCTCATCGAGGTGACCGGCCTCGTGATCGTCATCATCGCCGCGGCGATGGTCGTCGCCGCCGGCACCGGCGACCCCAGCCGCGTCTTCCAGTTCAACCCCGAGGTGCCGCCGGTGCAGGGCGCGTTCGCGGCCTCCATCATCGCGTTCTTCTCGTTCCTCGGCTTCGAGGCCGCGGCGAACATCGCCGAGGAGGTCAAGGACCCCTCCCGCGTGTACCCGCGGGCTCTGTTCGCGGCGCTCGGCACCGCCGCCGTCATCTACCTGCTCATCGCCCTCGGCGCGGCCGTCGTGCTGCCGATGGACGAGCTCGCCGGGTCGACCGGCCCGCTCCTCGCCGTCGTGAGCGCGAGCCCGATCGCCGTGCCGGACTGGCTCTTCGCGATCATCGCCCTCATCGCGATCGCGAACGGCGCGCTGCTGTTCATGGTGATGGCGAGCCGGGTGGCCTACGGCCTCGCCGAGTCGGGCCTGCTCCCGAGCGCGTTCGGGCGGGTGCTGCCGAGGCGCCGCACCCCCTGGGTGTCGATCCTCGTGGTCGGCGGCGTCACCGCGGCGCTCACCCTCGTCGGCGACATCGGGCTGCTCGCCGAGACGACCGTGCTGCTGCTGATCCTCGTCTTCATCTCGGCGAACATCAGTGTGCTCGTGCTCAAGAAGGACAAGGTCGACCACAAGCACTTCTCGATCCCGCGGGTCTTCCCCGTGCTCGCGACGCTCGCGAGCCTCGTGCTGCTGACCCAGCAGTCGATGGGCGCCTGGATCGGCGCGATCGGCTACGCGGTGATCGGCACCGTGCTCTACCTGATCGCGCGGGCGACCCGGAAGGGGCGGCCGGCTGAGCTGACGGAGAACGTCAACGGCTGACCGGCCGCGCCCCCGCGTCAGTCGGTGACGTCCTCGGCGTCCTCGAGCGTCTCGGGACGCAGCAGCGCCGCGGCCCCGACGATCTCGAAGCCGAGCACGCGGCCCTCCTCGTCGAGGTCGATGGTGATCTCGCCGCCGGGCACCTCGACGACCAGGCTCTGCGCGGCCTCGTCGTCCTCGATCTCGGGCACGAGGTACACGTAGGCGGCGTCCGCCTCGGTGTCGATCGCGACGTGGGGAACGCTCATGCTGGTGTCTCCTTGTTCTGCGCCAGTGCGGCGATGGACCGGCGGTCGGGCTTGCCCGTCGGGGTCTGTGGAAGCGCGTCGACGGTGATCACGTCGACCGGTCGAGCGGCAGCGCCGAGCGCGTCGCCGACGGCCGAGCGGATGCCGGCCAGGTCGGACGGGCCGGTCGTGACGACGACGGGGCTCTGGCCCCACCGGTCGCTCGGCACCGCCACGACGACGCTGTCGGCGTGGCCCGGCAGCCCGCGGACGACGCGCTCGATCGCGGCGAGCGACACGTTCACGCCGCCGGAGACGATGACGTCGTCGACGCGCCCGGTCACGGTCAGCCGCCCGTCGTCGTCGAGGAACCCGGCGTCGCGGGTGCGGTACCAGCGCTCGCCGGTCTCGTGCGGGAACGCCTGCTCGGTGGCATCCGGCCGCCCGAGGTATCCCTCCGCGAGGGTGGGGCCGCCGAGCTGCACTTCGCCGTCGACGATGCGCACCCGGGTGCCGGCGAGAGGCAGGCCGTCGTAGACGCAGCCGCCGCAGGTCTCGGTCGCGCCGTAGGTGAGGGTCAGCGCGACGCCCTTCGCACCCGCGTCGGCGACGAGCGACCCCGGCGTCGCCTGACCGCCGACGAGGATGCGGCGGAAGCGGCGCAGTGCCTCGACGCCGCGGTCGTCGGCGAGCAGCCGCGCGAGCTGCGCCGGCACGAGCGACGTGTAGCGGTCGGGGGCGTCGAGCCGGGCGGATGCCTCGGCGAACGCGTCGACGGTGAAGCGCTCCCCCTCGACCGCGACGGGAGGGAGGCCGAGCGGACTCGTCACGGCGCGGGTCAGCACGTTGAGCCCCGCGATCGACGCGACAGGCAGGGCCAGCAGCCACTGGCCCGGCACGCCGAGCGCGGCCTCCGAGCCGGCGGCGCCCGAGAGCACGGCCTCGGTGCTGAGCGCGACGAGCTTCGGGTCCGCGGTCGAGCCGCTCGTGCGCACGACGAGCGCGACCTTCTTCTCGACCTCGTCGGGCACCGCGCCCTCGCCGACGTGCAGGGCGGGCCCGCCCGCGAGCGCGTCGCGCAGCGCCGCGTGCACCTCGAGCGCCTCCGCGGTGGGCGGCAGGGTGCGGAGCGGTCGGGTCACGGGATCAGTAGTGCCAGGGGAACGGCGACCAGTCGGGGTCGCGCTTCTCGAGGAACGCATCTCGGCCCTCGACCGCCTCGTCGGTGCCGTACGCGAGCCGGGTGGCCTCGCCGGCGAAGACCTGCTGGCCGACGAGTCCGTCGTCGACGGCGTTGAACGCGTACTTCAGCATGCGGATGGCGGTGGGCGACTTGCCGAGGATCTCCCGCGCCCACTCGACCGCGGTCGTCTCGAGCTCGGCGTGCGGCACGGCCGCGTTGATCGCTCCGGTCTGCAGGGCGCGGGTCGCGTCGTACTCGCGGGCGAGGAAGAAGATCTCGCGCGCGAACTTCTGCCCCACCTGGCGGGCGAGGTAGGCGCTGCCGTAGCCGGCGTCGAAGGAGCCGACGTCGGCATCCGTCTGCTTGAAGCGTCCGTGCTCGAGGCTCGCGATCGTGAGGTCGCAGACGACGTGGAGGGAGTGGCCACCGCCCGCCGCCCAGCCGGGAACGACCGCGATGACGACCTTGGGCATGAAGCGGATGAGCCGCTGCACCTCGAGGATGTGCAGGCGACCGAGCCGGGCGCTGCCCGCGGCATCCGCACCGGCGCCCTCGTACTGGTAGCCGGAGCGCCCGCGGATGCGCTGGTCGCCGCCGCTGCAGAACGCCCAGCCGCCGTCTTTCGGGCTGGGGCCGTTGCCGGTGAGCAGCACGACGCCGACCTTCGGGTTCTGCCGGGCATCGTCGAGGGCCGCGTAGAGCTCGTCGACGGTGTGCGGGCGGAAGGCGTTGCGCACCTCGGGCCGGTCGAACGCGACGCGGGCTATGCGCCCGTCGCTGGAGAGGTGGTACGTGATGTCGGTGAGGGCCTCGAAGCCCGGAACCTCACGCCACAGGGTCTCGTCGAAGAGCTCGGAGACGGGCATGACTCCAGCCTAGGAGAGCAGCGACTGCACCGCGTCGAGCAGCACCCGCGCGACGACGGGGTTGGCGAGCACGGCCACGACCCCGGCGGCGACGGCGAGGCCGACGCGGCGCCCGCGGACGATGGCGACGATCGCGGCCAGCACCGCGACGGCGCTGAGCCCGCCGCACACGACGGCGGTGATCGTGGCGGCCTGCCACGCGCCGCCGAGAGCGAGGGTGAGGCCGGCGGCGTGACCGGCGACGACGAGCACCGCGGCCGCGACGGCGAGCGCGAGGGCGCCGCGGCCGGTGCGGGCACGCCGCTTGCGGGCGGATGGCGCCGGGGTGGCGGCATCCGGCGTCCCGCCTGTCAGGGGTGCGGTGGGCGCTTGTGCTGCGGGCTCGGTGCCCGAGCCTGGCGGCGGTGGCGCGGGCTCGTCGGCACGAGGTGACGGTGCCTGCGCCGAGGGTTTGGCGCCGGCCGGCTCGACGATGCGCGGCGCCGCGGCCTGCTCGTCGGGGTTCGTCACGGGGCCATTGTGCCGGTTGCCGCGGCATCCGTCGGTCCGGTCGCTTCACGGCAGGGCCGCTAGCCGCCTCAGTTACTCCTAGCTGCGAATATCCGCGGCTGGAACTGACAACTGCGGCTGGTAGCACCGCGGACCGCCCGCCGCGCCCTGCGACACTGGGGAGCATGCTCCCCCCGCTCGCGGACGTGCTCGCCGATGCGCACGTCGTCGCCCTTCCCCTGACCACCCGGTTCCGCGGACTCGACGTACGCGAGGCCGTCGTGCTGCGTGGTCCCGAGGGCTGGACCGAGTTCTCCCCGTTCGTGGAGTACGACGACGAGGAGTCGGCTGCGTGGCTCGCTGCCGCCATCGACTTCGGCTGGCGCACCGCGGCGCCGGCCCGCCGCGACGAGGTGCGGGTCAACGCGACCCTGCCCGCCGTGCGGCCGGAGGACGTGCCGGGCGTGCTCGCGCGCTTCCCCGGCTGCCGCACCGTCAAGGTGAAGGTCGCCGAGCGCGGCCAGGGGCTCGCCGACGACGTCGCCCGGGTGGCCGCGGCCCGCGCGCACCTCGGCCCCGAGGGCCGGGTGCGCGTCGACGCCAACGGCGCCTGGAACGTCGACGAGGCGGAGCGGGCGATCCACGCGCTCTCGCCGTTCGACCTCGAGTACGTCGAGCAGCCGTGCGGCTCCGTCGACGAGCTCGCCGAGATCCGGCAGCGCACGAAGTACCTCGGCATCCCGATCGCGGCCGACGAGAGCGTGCGCAAGGCGAGCGACCCGCTGCGCGTGGCCCGCGCCGAGGCCGCGGACGTGCTGCTGCTCAAGGCGCAGCCGCTCGGCGGCATCCGTCGCTCGCTCGCCCTCGCGGCGGAGGCCGGCCTGCCGGTCGTGGTTTCCAGTGCACTGGACACGTCGATCGGCATCTCGATGGGCGCGCATCTCGCGGCCGCGCTGCCAGAGCTCGAGTACGACTGCGGGCTCGGCACGGCGGCGCTACTGGCGGCGGATGTCACGGAGCAGCCGCTGCTGCCCGTCGACGGCGCCATCCCGGTGCGCCGGGTCGAGGTCGCGCCGGAGCTGCTCGAGCGGCACGCGACCGACCCCGAGCGGGAGCGCTGGTGGCTCGACCGGCTCGAGCGCTGCTGGCAGGTGCTCGACGACCGGGTGTGATCGATTGCGGAGGCGTTTCCGCCTCTGCAGGCTCGGAGTCGACGCGGCGGGGTGGGAACGCCTCCGGTATCGACGCGGGGGTCTCGAGATCCCCGCTGCGCGGCTACTCAACCGCGCGGGGGTTTGGCTAGACCAGCGCCGGGTGGCCGATCACAGGCCGCTGTAGGCGTGCAGTCCCTTGAAGAAGAGGTTCACGATCGTGAAGTTGAAGATCACGGCCGAGAAGCCGACGATCGCGAGCCACGCGGCCCGGTTGCCGCGCCAGCCGCGCGTCGCACGGGCGTGGATGTAGCCGGCGAAGAGCACCCAGATGACGAAGGTCCAGACCTCCTTGGTGTCCCAGCCCCAGTAGCGGCCCCACGCGCGCTCGGCCCAGACGGCGCCGGCGATGAGGGTGAAGGTCCAGAACACGAAGCCCACGACGTTGACGCGGTAGGCGAGGTTCTCGAGCGTCTCGGCATCCGGCACCCGCTGCAGCCACGACGGGCCGGCGGTGCCGCGTCCCTCGCGGCGGGCCTGCACGAGCTGCACGACGCTGAGCGCCGCACCGAGCGCGAAGAACGCGGTGCCGAGGATCGCGACGAGCACGTGGATGACGAGCCAGACGCTCTGCAGGGCCGGCGGCAGCGGCACGACGTCGACGTAGAAGCCGACGGTCGCGACGCCGAGCGCGAGGGTCGCGAAGCCCGTGATGTACGCGCCGAGGAAGCGGAGGTCGCGCCACACCTGCACCGCGAGGAAGACGCCGATGATGATGACGGTCGCCGTGATGGCGAACTCGAACATGTTGGCCCACGGCACCCGCGACGCGGCGATGCCGCGGAGGATGACGCTCGCCAGGTGCACCGCGAACGCGAGGGCGGTGAGCGAGAACCCGACGCGCTCGAGCTTCGAGATCGGCGAGCGCTCGGCGTCGGCCGAGGCCTCGGGCTTCGCGTGACCGATCGGATGCCGGCCCGGCACCGTGCCCGCGGACACGAGCACCCGCTCGCTCGCCTCCTTCGTGACCTTCGTGCGGGCGGCGGCGCGCTGCGCGAGGTCGAGCGTGAAGCAGATGAACGCGATCGTGTACACCGCCATGGCGGAGTACACCCCGACGAGCGAGAGGGAGTCGAGGGTCTCGGTCACCCCCGAATTCTACGCCCGTGTAGAGAATCGCCGCCGGGCGGGGCGACGGCCGCCGGGCGTCCTGCGAGGCGAGGTCACACCATCGCGACGAGGCGGCCCCATGGCACCGCGTGACCTCGTCGGTTGGGCGAAATCCCGGGCGAAAAGCCGGTGCTAGGCGCCCGGCTTCTCGAGCGCCTTGCGGTGCCGCTCCGCGACATCCGCCACCGCGCGCTCGAGCCCGGGGTCCTCGCCGCGGGCGAGGCCGGCGTACTCGAGCCGCACTCCCCCGTCCGGCCCCTCGGTGGCCTTGATCCACACGCGGCGGCGCGGGATGAACAGGCTCGTCAGCAGTCCCGCGACCGCGAGCACGGCGAAGATCAGCACCCAGCCCTGGGTCGGGTCGCGGTGGATGTCGAGCGACACGTAGCGGTCGACCTGCTCGAAGGTCACGGTGCCGAGCCCGTTGGGCATCTCGACGGTGTCGCCCTCGGCGAGCACGAGCGACTCGATGTCGGTGCCGCGACCGGTCAGCTGCGTCATGTCGTCGGTCTCGAGCGCGTAGACCGAGCGCGGGATGCCGTCGTCGAGCTGCAGGTCGCCCGTGTAGAGCTGCAGGGTCAGCACGGGATTGCGCAGATCCGGATGCGTCGAGGCGAGCGCGCCCGTCTCGAGCTCGCTGGCCGTCGGGTAGAAGAACCCGATCATGCCGAGCTGCTCGCTCAGCCCGTCGGGCACCTTGACCACGCCGATGCTCGTGAGCTGCGCGTCCTGCGGCAGGAACGGCACGGCCTCGCGGAACACCACATCGCCGTCGGCGTTGCGCACCGTGATCGTCGGCGCGAACCCGTTGCCGAGCAGGTAGATGTCGTTGCCGCCCTCGCGCAGCGGCTCGTTGACCTTGATCGTGCTGTCGACGCCCTCGGGCGCGCCCTGGTCGTACACGCGCACGTTCGCGGTGAAGTCGAGCGGCTGACCGTACGCGTTGAGGTTCTGCTCCTCGTACTCGACGTCGAGGCTGTCGAGCTCGATCCGGTAGGGGTTCAGCGTCTCCTCGCCGAACCAGCGGCCCGGGTTGAACGAGTCGTAGGCGAGCAGCGTGTTGGTGAAGCTCTGGCCCTCGACGATGATCTTCTGCCCGGTGTAGCCGAGCCCGCCGCCGAGGCCGACGCAGATCAGCACGCCGACGAGCGCGGAGTGGAACACGAGGTTGCCGGTCTCGCGCAGGTAGCCGCGCTCGGCGCTGACGCTGTCGCCGTAGCGCTCGGTGCGGTAGCCGGCGCGGCGCAGCACCTGATCCGCGGATGCCACGGCGCCCGCGACATCCGTTCCGCCGAGCTCCTGCGTGCGGAAGCCCTCGAGCCGCTGCAGGCGGGCCGGCGTCTTCGGCGGACGCGAGCGGAGCGCCTGGAAGTGGTGCTTGGTGCGGGGCAGCACGCAGCCGATGAGGGAGATGAACAGCAGCAGGTAGACGGCGGAGAACCACACCGAGCCGTAGACGTCGAAGAGCTGGAAGAAGTCGAGCACGCGGGCGAGCTCGACGTCGTTGTCGTAGTAGGTCTGCACGCCGTTGGGGTCGGCGCTGCGCTGCGGCACGAGCGATCCGGGGATCGCCGCGATCGCGAGCAGCAGCAGGAGGAACAGCGCCGTGCGCATGCTCGTGAGCTGCCGCCAGAAGAAGCGGAGGTAGCCGAGCGGACCGAGCTTGGGCTGGTTCACCGTCGGCGCCGCGCTGCCGACGTAGTCGTCCGGCCGCAGCGGGTCGGTGACGGTGTCAGACGAGCGTGACAAAGGCGAGACCTTCCAGCCAGGAGACGAACATGCTCCACAGTCCCGAGACCATGAGCACGCCGATCGCGACGAGCACGGCGCCGCCCGCGAGGTTGATCGCCCGGATGTGCCGCTTGACCCAGCCGAGGGCGTTCTCCGCCCAGCCGAGTCCGGCGGCGATCGCGAGGAACGGGATGCCGATGCCGAGACAGTAGACGATGCCGAGGAGCGCCCCCCGTGCCGGGTCGGCGCCCTGCAGACTCAGGGCGCTGATCGCGGCGAGCGCCGGGCCGGAGCAGGGGGTCCAGCCGATCGCGAAGATGACCCCGAGCAGCGGCGCCCCGGCGAGGCCGGTGCGCGGCCGCCAGTCGGGCTTGATCGTCTTCTGCAGGAACGTGAACTGCCCGATGAAGACGAGTCCCATCACGATCACGACGAGCCCGGCGATGCGGATGATCGCGTCCTCGTAGCGCAGCACGAACGCGCCGAGGGTGCCGGCGAGGGTCGCGATCGCGACGAAGACGACGCTGAAGCCGAGGATGAACAGCAGCACGCCGAGCAGCAGCCGGCGCCGCGACATCCGCCCCTCCGCCACGCTCGCCCCGCCGAGGAAGCCGAGATAGCCCGGCACGAGCGGCAGGATGCAGGGGCTGAGGAACGAGATCAGTCCGGCGAGCAGAGCCAGCGGAAGCGCGAGCAGCAGCTGACCGGAGTAGACGATCTCGGTGACGGAAGCCACGTACTACGCGCCTTCGGCGAGCGCGTCCGACACGAGCGTGCGGAGAATCGACGGCTCGGTGACCTGACCCGTGATGCGGGCGGCGATGCGCCCCTCCTTGTCGAGCACGAGCGTCGTCGGCACGGCGTTCGGGGCGATGTCGCCGGCGAACGCGAGCTGCACCTCGCTCGTCTGCGCGTCGAGGATCGAGGGGTAGGTGATGCCGAACTCCTCGGCGAACGCGAGCGCGGTCGGCGCCTGGTTGCGCACGTTGACGCCGATGAACGTGGCGCCCTGCGCCGCGAATTCGTCGTTGATGGCCTGCAGGTCGGCGGCCTCAGCCCGGCAGGGCGGGCAGTCGGCGTACCAGAAGTTGACGACGACGACCTCGCCGAGGTGGTCCTCACTCGACCACGTCTCGCCGGTCTCGGTCTCGCCGCCGAAGCTCACGGGCTCACCGCGGTCGGCGGCCGCGACCTCCTGCACGACGCCGTCGCCGGAGATGTAGTTCGCGTCGGTGCCGTCGGCGTACTGCTGGGCGAGCTCGTCGTTCGAACTGCAGCCGGTGAGCAGCAGCGCCGCCGCGACCACCACGGCGGCCGCGTTCCTGAATCGGTTCGTCATACCGCTCCGAAGTCGACGGATGCCGCGAGCAGCTCGGCAGCCGGGTCCTGGTAGTCCACCTCGACGAAGCGGTCGCCGCGGCGCTCGAGGGTGGTGATGCTCGACAGAGCGCAGCGCCGTCGCCGCGGGTCGTGGGCGAGGCGCTTGCCCTGCACGGAACGGGCGACCATCCAGATGGGCAGCTGGTGGCTCACGAGCACGACCTCGCCACCGGGGGCGGCGATCCAGGCGTCCTCGGCGGCCGCGAGCATCCGGGCGGCGATCGACACGAACGGCTCGCCCCAGCTCGGACGGAGCGGGTTCGCGAGGAAGGGCCAGTTCGCCGGGTTCGCGAGCACCTGCGGGCCGAACTGCGCGCGGCGCCCCTCGAAGCGGTTGAACGGCTCGATCAGCCGGTCGTCAGTCTGGATGGGCAGCTTGAACGTGTCGGCCCACGGCTGCGCCGACTCCTGCGTGCGCTGCAGCGGGCTCGAGTAGACGCCGGTGATCTGGCGGCCGGCCATGCGCTTGGCGGCGGACGCGGCCATCTTGTGACCGAGCTCGGAGAGGTGGTAGCCGGGCAGACGGCCGTAGAGCACGCCCTGCGGGTTGTGCACCTCGCCGTGACGCACCAGATGAACGAGTTCGGCAACCACGGCCGTAAGTGTACGGAGCGGTTCTCGGAGCCCGCTCGCTGTGGCCACCCCGCTCACTAGGATTGACGTCCGTGACCGAGCGCACCCTCATCAAGAACCTGGCCGCCCTCGAGGACGGCCCCGTCAGCGTCTCCGGCTGGGTCGAGACCGTGCGGGATCAGAAGAAGGTGCAGTTCGTCGTGCTCCGCGACGAGTCGGGCGCCGTGCAGCTCGTCAACCCGCGCACCGACGACACCGCCGAGGTCGCCGCGACCATCAGCGAGCTCAGCCAGGGCTCCTTCATCACCGTGACGGGCGACCTCAAGCACGACGAGCGCGTGAAGCTCGGCGGCATCGAGGTCAAGATCGCGACGCTCGATGTCGTCTCGAAGGCGATCCCCGAGACCCCGATCGCGGATGACACATCGATCGACAAGCGGCTCGACTGGCGCTTCCTCGACCTCCGCCGCCCCGAGCAGAACCTGATCTTCCGCGTGCAGACGACGTTCGAGCACGCGCTGCGCACCTGGTGGATCGAGAACGACTTCATCGAGATCCACACCCCGAAGCTCATGGCCTCCGCATCCGAGAGCCGTGCAGAGCTCTTCGAGGTGGAGTACTTCGAGGGCAAGGCCTACCTCGCGCAGAGCCCGCAGTTCTTCAAGCAGATGGCGCAGCCCGCGGGCTTCGGCAAGGTGTTCGAGATCGCCCCCGCGTTCCGCGCCGACCCGTCGTTCACCTCGCGGCACGCGACCGAGTTCACGAGCATCGACGCCGAGATCAGCTGGATCTCGTCGCACGAGGACGTCATGAACATGCACGAGGAGCTCATCGTCGCCGGCCTGACCGCGGTCAAGGAGAAGCACGGCGCGGAGATCCAGGAGCTGCTCGGCGTCGAGGTCACCGTGCCGTCGCGCCCGTTCCCGCGCATCCCGCTCGCCGAGGCGAAGCAGATCGTGGCCGACCGCGGCTACGTCGTGCCGCGCGCCGACGCCGACATGGACCCCGAGGGCGAGCGCCGCATCGCCGCCTACGTGAAGGAGGAGTTCGGGCACGAGTTCGTCTTCCTGACGGACTACGACGCGAGCATCCGGCCGTTCTACCACATGCGTCACGAGGGCGACGCGGGCCTCACGAACAGCTACGACCTCATCTTCAACGGCGTCGAGATCTCCACGGGAGCGCAGCGCGAGCACCGCGTCGAACTGCTTGAGGAGCAGGCCCGCGAGAAGGGTCTCGACCCCGAGGAGCTGTCGTTCTACCTCGACTTCTTCCGCTACGGAGTGCCGCCGCACGGCGGCTTCGGCATGGGCCTCAGCCGCGTGATCATGCTGCTGCTGCACCAGTCGTCGATCCGCGAGGTCACGTACCTCTTCCGCGGTCCGACGCGGCTGCTGCCGTAGGGGGCGGATGACTCGGGGCGGGCGCCGGTTGGGTGCTCCGCCTTCGGGTGCTCCGCCTCCGGCGTGGCGTCTCCTGTGTAGCGCCTCCCGGTGATCCGTGTTGCGCAGTTCGTGCCGAGTAATGCACTTGTTACTGCGCAGCTCGGCAGGAACTGCGCAGCTCGCGCGCCCGGCCACGCGGCGCCGGCTCCGGCTCGGGCATCCGTGAGATGCGCGTTCCTCGGTGAGTGGCGAAGTCATGGAAGCGCCAGTCAGCGATGAACGCGCCACTCGCGCCTCGGCGACGGTGCGCGTTCAGCGGGGCGGATGACTCGGGGCGGGCGCACCGACTGTTCACCCTGGGCGTTGCCCGGATGCGGCATGATCACGCCGTGAACATCCTGCTGCCCGCGGTCGCCCTCTTCTGCGCCCTGCTCCTCGCGCTCGTCGCCTTCCAGGTCGCGCTCATCGCCGGCGCCCCGCTGGGGCATCTCGCCTGGGGCGGGCAGGACCGCGTGCTTCCGCGCTCCAAGCGCATCGGCAGCGCCTCGTCGATCGTGATCTACGCGCTCATCGGCTGGGTCGCGCTCGCACGCGTCGGCATCGTGTGGCCCGGCCCGGACAACCCCGTGATCGTCGTCGCGATGTGGGTGATCACGGTCTACCTGGCGCTCGGGATCGTGCTCAACCTGATCTCGCGCAGCAAGCCCGAGCGGCTGCTCATGACGCCCACCGCCGCGGTGCTGGCGCTGCTGGCGTTCGCGATCGCGGCGAGCTGAGGGGCGGCGGGCGCGAGGGTCTCGATACGCCGCTTCGCGGCTACTCGACTGCTGGCTGGTCGGGATCGGTCGGGTACAACGCAGCGTCGCGCAGCACCTGCGGCGTGTGAAGCATCCGCGGATGCCGCGTCGGACGGCAGCGCGGCGGCGCTAGACCTCGAAGTCGATCGCCGCGCGGGAGGCGACGATCTGCTTCATGAGCGCCACGACCTTCAGGTGCTCCGGGTGGTCGCCGTAGGCCTTCAGCGCCGCGGCATCCGTGAACTCGGCGACGAGCGCGAGGTCGGAGTTGCGGTCGATGTCGACGGTGTTCGACGCGACCGTGAACGACTGGATCTCGGGGATCATCGCCGGCAGCGCCTGCAGCGCGGCGGCCGCGCGAGCGCCCTGCTCGAGCCGCTCGGCATCCGTCTCGCCGTTGAACGTCCAGAGCACGATGTGCCGGATCATGCGGTCGCCTCCTGAAGGGCGGCGGTCAGACGCGTGGGGTCGACCCGCCAGATGGTGTGCACGCGGTCGTTGATGAGCACGACGGGGATCTCCTCCGCGTACTCCTCGAACAGCGTCTCGTCGTCGAGGATCGACAGCTCCTCGTAGCTCGTTTCGAAGCCCGCGGACACCCGCTGCACCACCTGGCGCGCGTCGTCGCACAGGTGGCAGCCGGGCTTGCCGACGAGAGTGATGCGGGCGGTCGTCACGCTCCGAGCCTAGAACGGATGCCTCGGCCGGATGCCAGCGAAGGCATTCGAGCGCTCGCCCGGGTCCCGGGCGGACGCCGACCCCGGGTCATCCGGTCCCGGGTACGCCGACCCGGAGTCATCCGGCGCCGGAAACGACGAAAGCGCCGTGCCCTGACGGGCCGGCGCTTCCGAGGAGAAGTAGCGACTACTTCTTGTTGCGACGCTGGTGACGGGTCTTGCGAAGCAGCTTGCGGTGCTTCTTCTTCGCCATGCGCTTGCGACGCTTCTTGATGACAGAACCCATGGGAACTCCACTCGTAATTCGAAACAGACACCCGGTCCGTGTCGAACCGCGGAAAATCTAGCGCCCCATGCTATCAAACCCGCCGCGGCGGTTGAGGCGTGACGCGTTCAGCCCGCGTCGGAGATCCGCGGCTGCACGGCCTGCGCGACCGCGGACTCGGGGATGCGGAAGGAGCGCCCGAAGCGCACGGCCGGCAGTTCGCCGGAGTGCACGAGGCGGTAGACCGTCATGTTCGAGACGCGCATCATCTCGGCGACCTCGGCCACCGTGAGGAAGCGCATCTCCGAGAGATCGCGCGCCATCTCGTGCTCCTTCGCCCCGCCTAGTCCGGAGCCTCGAAGTCCATCCACTCGGGTGTGACGGATGTGACTGAATGCACAGGATAGAGGCTTCTGTGACTGGAGTCCATCCGCCTACTGATCGGTGTGACGCAGCTTCTCCTTCAACTTCTTCGCCGCCGCGGATGCCTCGTGCAGCACCTCCGACGCCTTGGCCTGGGTGTCGGCGAGCGCGCGCCCCACCGCGGAGCCCGCGTCGCCGGGGCGCTGCAGGCTCTCGCGCGCCTGCTGCATGCTCTCCCGCGCCTGCTGGATGTTCTCGCGGGCGAGCTGCAGGTTCTCGCGGGCCTTCTGCAGCGACGGCGGCAGCTGCACGCCGGCCCACGCCGCGAAGACGGCGCTGCCCGCGTCATCCGCGTCCTCCTCGCGCTCGCGGCGCACCGCGGCGGTGTCGATGAACGGGCTGAGCCACGCGTCGATCTCGTAGAGCGGCGTCGCGTCGAGCCGCAGGGTGTGCTCCTCGTCGGTGCCGCCGATGCGCAGCAGGCCCGCGTCCTCGAGGGTCGTCACGCGGGCGAGCGCCGCGTCGTCGGGCACACCGAGGCGGCGGGCGAGCTCGGAGACGGTCATCGTTTCGCCGTCTCCGGTGGCATCCAGCACCTCCCGCAGCGTCGTGCGCATGTCGGGGTCGGCGATCAGCGAGAAGAGGTCGGCCATGGTTTCGACGCTAGCGAGATTGGGCCGGGAGTAGCATGACAACTCGTTCCGGCCACCAGTGGACGAGGAGATCGGCATGCAGGCGCGTCCGGCTGCTCGAACCAACCCCGTCGCCCGGGTGCGCGACCGCTTCGACGACTTCGCCACCGCGAGTCCGTCGCGCTTCGCGATCCTGATCTTCGCAGCGCTGATCGCCGTGACCACGATCCTCCTGCTGCTGCCGATCTCGCGGCGGGGCGAGGGCTCCGCGTCGTTCGCCGACGCGCTCTTCACCGCGATCTCGACGATCTGCGTGACCGGCCTCTCGACCGTCGACATGTCGACTCACTGGACCCCGTTCGGACACGTCGTCATCGTCATCGGCGTGCAGATCGGCGCCGTCGGCGTGCTGACGCTCGCGTCGATCCTCGGCCTCGTCATCTCGCGGCGGCTCGGGCTCAAGCAGCGGCTCATCGCCGCGGGCGACAGCAATCCGCTGCGCATCCACCGCGGACCGGTCGCCGAAGGTCAGGCCGTGCGCCTCGGCGAGATCGGAAACCTGTTGATCACGGTCGCGCTCAGCGTCGTCGTGATCGAGGCCGTCGTCGCCGTGCTGCTGTTTCCGACCGTGCTGCTCGAGGGCTACGGGTTCGCGGATGCCGCGTGGATCGCCGTCTCCTTCTCGATCATGGCCTTCACCAACACGGGCTTCACACTGCACCCCGACGGACTCGCGCCGTTCGCGGCGGACCCGTGGTTCCTCGGGCTGCTCATGGTCGCGGTGTTCCTCGGCAGCATCGGCTTCCCGGTCATCCACGCCCTGCTGCGCCACCCCACGAAGCCGCGCCGATGGTCGCTGCACGTCAAGCTGACCCTGACGACGTACCTCGGGCTCTTCGTGCTCGGCACGCTCGCCTACTTCGTGCTGGAGTTCACCAACCCCGCCACGATCGGCGGGATGGACCCCGGGCAGCGCGTGCTGCAGTCGACGTTCCTGTCGATGATGACCCGCTCGGGCGGCTTCGCGACCTTCGACACCGCCGACCTGCACGGCTCGAGCCTGCTCGTGACCGACATGCTCATGTTCATCGGCGGCGGCTCCGCGTCGACGGCGGGCGGCATCAAGGTGACGACCCTCGCCATCCTGTTCCTCGCCGCCTACGCCGAGGCGCGGGGCAGCGACAGCATGGAGGCGTTCGAGCGCCGCATCCCCTCCGACGTGCTGCGCGTCTCGGTCAGCGTCGTGCTGTGGAGCGCGACGATCGTCGCGCTGGCCTGCATCATCCTGCTGCAGCTGACGAACCAGCGACTCGACTACGTGCTGTTCGACGTGATCTCGGCGTTCGCGACATCCGGTCTGACCACCGGGCTCACCGCCGAGGTGGACGATCCGGGCAAGTACGTGCTCGCCGCGACCATGTTCATGGGCAGGGTGGGTACCGTCACCCTTGCGGCCGCCGTGGCCGCGTCCGAGCGGCGCCAGCTGTACAGGCGGGCGGAAGAGAGGCCGATCGTTGGTTGAGAAGATCCCCCACAACGCCCCCGTGCTCGTGATCGGGCTCGGTCGCTTCGGGGCGGCCACCGCCGGCCAGCTCGACCGGCTCGACCGCGAGGTACTGGCCGTCGACGTCGACGCCGGGCTCGTGCAGAAGTGGTCCGAGCGCGTGACGCACGCCGTCCAGGCGGATGCCCGCAACATCGACGCCCTTCGCCAGATCGGCGCCCAGGACTTCCAGATCGCGGTCGTCGCGGTGGGCTCGTCGATCGAGGCATCCGTGCTCATCACCGCGAACCTCGTCGACCTGAAGATCCCGCAGATCTGGGCGAAGGCGATCAGCTCGTCGCACGGCAAGATCCTGGCCCGCATCGGGGCGAACCACGTGATCTACCCCGAGACCGAGGCCGGCGAGCGCACGGCGCACCTCGTCTCCGGCCGGATGCTCGATTTCATCGAGTTCGACGACGACTTCGCCATCGTGAAGATGTACCCGCCGAAGCCGGTGCGCGGCGTACCGCTCGCGGAGTCGCAGATCCGCCGCAAGCACGGTGTCACGGTCGTCGGCGTGAAGAGCCCGGGCGCCGAGTTCACCTACGCGACGGGCGAGACGGTGATCTCGAACCACGACCTCATCGTGGTGACGGGCCGCTCGAGCGACATCGAGCGCTTCGCGTCGCTGACCGCGTAGGCGCGTCCAGCACCTCGCCGGCGCAGCCGGCGTGTCGAGGCCCAGACGCCGCAGGAGACCGCACCCAACCAATAACCCCGCCAACTGCTGGTGGCGGGGTCGCAGGTCGAGTGCGAGTTCGCGCTCGCCGCGGCGCTACCGCGAGGCCGGAGTGCGCGCCCTGAGCGAGACACCCGGAGGGCTGCGGGAGTACGCGCTACTTCCCCGCTGCGATCTCGCCCGCACGGCGGATCGCCGCGGCGAGCGCCTCGTCGAACGTGTGCGCGAAGTCCGCGCGCTCCATCACCGCGATCGCCTGCTCGGTCGTGCCCTTCGGGCTCGTGACCTTGCGACGCAGCTCGCGGGGCTCCTCGCCTGTCGCCGCGAGCAGCTCCGTCGCTCCGCGGAAGGTCTGGCGCACCATCGTCTGGGCCTGCTCCGCGGTGAACCCGAGGTTGCGGGCGGCGAGTTCGAGCTGCTCGATGAGCAGGTAGACGTAGGCCGGTCCGGACCCCGACACGGCGCTCAGCGCGTCGAGCTGCTCCTCGGGCACCCCGAGCACGGAGCCGACGCACTCGAAGACGGAGCGCGCGAGCGCGGCATCCGTCTCGCTCACCCGGCTGCCGGCGCTGAGGCCGGTGACCCCGAGCCGCACGAGCGACGGGGTGTTCGGCATCGCGCGCAGCACCGGGTTCGGTACGAGCTCCTCCATCGTCGCGAGGCGCACGCCCGCGGCGACGCTGACCACGACGGCCGCCGGGTCGAGCACCGGCGCGAGCTCGCGCAGCAGGTCGGCGATGCCGAACGGCTTGACCCCGAGCACCACGAGCCGGGCGCCGTCGACGGCGCGCGCGTTGGCATCCGGATCCGACTCGGTCGCGTACGAGGTCACGCCCTCTTGCTGCAGTGCGGCGGCCTTGACCTCGGTGCGGTTGGTGACGCGGATGCCTCCCTCGACCTGCACCTCGGGAGCGAGCAGCCCCTGCAGGATCGCGCCTCCCATCGAACCGGCTCCGAGGATCGCGATGGGCGGGAGGGTCAGCGACACAGCGTCAGTCTAGGAGCGGCCCAGGTGGGACGAAGCCTCAGTTGTACGGTGAGAAGGTGAGTGCATCCGGTGGGACCAAGGCGATCATCGCGGCCTTCTCGGCCAACCTCGGAATCGCGGTGACGAAGTTCATCGCGTTCCTGTTCTCGGGGTCGAGTTCGATGCTCGCTGAGAGCGTGCACTCCGTCGCGGATTCCGGCAATCAGCTGCTCCTGCTGCTCGGGGGCAAGCGCGCCCGCCGGGCAGCCGACGCGGAGCATCCGTTCGGCTACGGGCGGGCCCGGTTCGTCTACGCGTTCATCGTCGCGATCATCCTGTTCAGCGTCGGCGGCGTGTTCTCGATCTACGAGGGCGTGGAGAAACTGCTGCACCCGGAGCCGCTCGAGAACGCGTGGCTGCCGATCGTCGTGCTGCTGATCTCGATCGGGCTGGAGAGCTTCTCGTTGCGCACCGCCGTGCGGGAGTCGCGCCCGCACAAGGGCAACGGCACGTGGGTGCAGTTCATCCGGCGCTCGAAGGCCCCCGAGCTGCCCGTCGTGCTGCTCGAGGACATCGCCGCGCTCACCGGTCTCGTGCTCGCCTTCCTCGGCGTCGGGCTCACGATCGTGACCGACAACGCCATCTGGGACGGCATCGGCACCATCTGCATCGGTGTGCTGCTCGTGCTCGTCGCGATCGTGCTGGGCTTCGAGACCGCGAGCCTGCTCGTCGGCGAGGGCGCCACCGCCAAAGACACGCACCGCATCCGCCAGGCCATCGCCGGCACCGCGGACGTCGAGCGCATCATCCACATGAAGACCCTCTACCTCGGCCCCGACGAGCTGATGGTGGGCGCGAAGGTCGCCTTCAACCGCGAGAAGACGATGTCGGATGTCTCGTACTCGATCAACCAGATCGAGGAGGCGGTGCGCGCTGCGGTGCCGGTCGCACGCGTCATCTACATCGAGCCGGACGTGTACGTGGACCCCACCGCGGCGATCCCGGAGACCGACTCGATCATCATCAAGACGACCGACTGAGGCGGTTGGTCCGGCGGTCGCGGCGCGAGCGGCGTATCGAGACCTCGCACGTCGATAGCAGAGGCACTTTGTCTCATCCGCGTCCACTTCCGACGTGAGCGGGGCGGAACGCCTCCGTTGTCGATGCTTCGGGAGGAGAAAGCGCGCGGATCGGTCGGGAATCGACCGAGATCGCGGGTTTCTTCTTCGTTGGCCGCGCCAGCGGGTCTCGATACGCCCGCTGCGCGGGCTACTCGACCACCGAGAGGGGCTGCGAGGCGCCGCCGCTACTCCGCGGTCGGCCGGTGCGCGTCATCCGCGACGCCGCGCCGCTCGCCGAAGAACTCGAGCAGCACGGCGGCGCACTCCTCCGCGAGCACCCCCGCGTACACCTCGACGCGGTGCGGCAGCCGCCGGTCGCGCAGCACGTCGTAGACGCTGCCGACCGCGCCGGCCTTCTCGTCCCACGCGCCGAACACCACGCGGGGGATCCGTGCCGCGAGGATCGCCCCCGCGCACATGACGCAGGGCTCGAGCGTCACGACGAGCGTGGTGTCCTCGAGGTGCCAGTCGCCCGAGGCATCCGTCGCCGCCCTGATCGCCACGATCTCGGCGTGCGCCGTGGGGTCGTGCAGCTTCTCGCGCTCGTTGCGTCCGGTGGCGAGCACGCGCCCGGACGCGTCGAGCAGCACGGCGCCGACCGGCACGTCGTCGGTGCGCAGGGCCGCGGATGCCTCGGCGAGCGCCTGCCGCATCGCCGGCTCGAACTCGCGCACGCCGACCCCTTCCACCGCCCCAGTATCTTGGACCCTATGCGCCTCCACGTCGCCGACCACCCGCTCATCACCCACAAGCTCTCCGTGCTGCGGGACAAGCGGACGCCGTCGCCGACGTTCCGGAACCTCACCGAGGAGCTCGTCACGCTGCTCGCCTACGAGGCGACCCGCAACGTGAAGACCGTGCCGATCACGATCGAGACCCCCGTCACGACGACGCAGGGCGTCGAGATCGCCCGTCCGGCGCCGCTCATCGTGCCGATCCTCCGCGCCGGGCTCGGCATGCTCTCGGGCATGACCGCGCTGCTGCCGACGGCCGAGGTCGGCTTCCTCGGCATGGTGCGCAACGAGGAGACCCTGCAACCCGACATCTACGCCGAGCGCCTGCCCGACGACCTCACCGGACGCCAGACCTTCCTCATCGACCCGATGCTCGCCACCGGCGGCTCGCTCATCGCGGCGATCAAGTACCTGACCGACCGTGGGGCGACGGATGTCACCGCGGTCTGCCTCCTCGGGGCGCCCGAGGGCGTCGCGGCCGTTGAAAAGGCCGTCGACGGGCTCGACGTCACCGTGGTGCTCGGCGCGCTCGACGAGCGCCTGAACGAGCACGGCTACATCGTCCCGGGGCTCGGTGACGCGGGCGACCGCCTCTACGGCACGGTCTGAGGCTCCCGCTTCGCAGGCAGAGGCTCGAGGTTTCCGAGCGCGGCACACGCCTTTCCGCACGGATGCCGCGATGCGTCGCTGCCGCCGTCATCGGGATCCCGCGTTCTGACCAGCACAATCGAGCCGCCCACTGCGCACCTCGAGACTCCGCCGCGCCCTGCTCCGAGCCACGCCGCTCGCTCCGCCGGTTGACGAACCCCCGCAGCGTGGGTAACACTTTGGGGCTATGACCCAGTACGCGCACGCCCTGACCTCCTTCGAGGCTTCCAGGACTGCCGACATGATGATGTCGGCGCGCATGGTCATGTGCTGTCGAATGTGTGCGTGATCCGCACCCTTCGCCCGAGTTCCTCCCACTCCTGAGGACTCCCCCGGTGCTGGAGCATCCGCCGTCGCGTTGACGGCTGCCCGCTCGCACCGGCTCCGCCGTAGCCCGGCTCTCGACAGCACACCCGCCCGCGGTTCCGCGAATCCGCGCCGCGGCGCACCCACCGGAGGATCATCCGCAATGTCTCTCACCATCGACACCCGCAACGCCGCCCGCCCCGACTACACCGCCGCCCGCACGCTCGCCTCGGTCCCGTCGGCTCCCGCCGCCCCGGCCGCGCGTCCCCGCCCCGTGCCGGAGGGCACCGAGGCGCGCGGCTTCGTGCTCTACGTCGGCATCGACGAGGAGAAGGCCGCCGCCGACGGCACCTCGCTCGCCGCGATCGTCGAGGCCATCAAGCGCGTCACCGCCGAGCTCGCGCCGAGCGCGCAGACGCACGCCGCCGTCGCCCTCGCCCCGGCCGGTGCCGGCGGCCGCGACATCGACGTCGTGCGCCTCGCCCTGCAGGACCCCTCGGCGCTCGCCAAGCACCGCGCCCAGACCGAGCCCTCCCCCGAGGACCGCGCGCAGACCGGTGTCGTCATCGACGTCTCGCGCAAGCGCGTGCTGCTCGACGAGGTGCCCGCCGGGCTCACCTACAAGGAGTTCGAGCTGCTGCAGTACCTCGTGCTGCGCGAGGGCCAGACCATCGAGCGCACCGCGCTGATCGAGGCCCTGTGGGCGAACGGCGACGAGGAGAAGCCGAACGAGCGCACGATCGACGTGCACGTGCGCCGCCTGCGCGCGAAGCTCGGCGCCTACGGCGACATCGTCCGCACCGTGCGTGGCGCGGGCTACCGCTTCGACCGTCACGCCGACGTGTCGATCCGCCTGTCGTCGACGCCGAGCCCGGACGTCTTCTGATCCGGATGCCGCCCAGCGCCTGACCCGGATGCCGCTCGGCGTCCGTTCAGGGCGCGACTCAGCCTCTGATCCGGATGCCGCCGGGCTCTGATCGAGGCAGCCGCGGACCCGGATGCCCTTTACCTCGGCATCCGCGGCTTAGCGCCTCCGCCGGCGAGCGCTCACGGCTCGACCGCCGGCACCGACGTCTGCTGGTGGAACGCGAGCTTCCACGTGTCGCCCTGGCGCACGTAGGTGCTCGCGAGGCGACCGGCGAAGGCCTCGGCCTCCGGGCTGCGGAACGCCATCACCCGGTAGTGCAGCACCGCGACGTCCTCCGTGATCGACACGACCGAGGCATCCGTGATGTCGAACCGCTTCCACGGCTCCGACTCCCGCAGCGTCTCGATCACGTCGTCGCGCCCGAGCGCCGAGCCGTTGGCGACCACCATGACCCCGTCCTCGGTCATCAGGTCGCGGTAGAAGTCGGCGCCCGACTCGGTGGTCAGCGCCTCCCAGCCCGCTCGCTCCAACTGCTGCAGATCGTCGATGAGTGCCATGCCTTCGACGCTATCGAGCACCCCTCACATAAGAAACCGGGGCGGGACAAATCCGGGACAATTCCGGGGTTGTGCGCCACCGGCGAACTTCGCTAACGTGATCGATCGCCGACACATTCGAAAGGAGCCTGGCAATGATTATGCACATCGGAATCAGCACCGCCGGCTTCATCGGCGTCTTCCCCGCCTGATCGGTCGAGCTCCCCGCTCGTCACCCGTCAGACGGTGACGATGCTGCTGAAGCTCCCGGTCCCCGCGGCTTCCCCCGCGCACCGGACCCGTCCCGTCCACGACCGCGCCCGGCCCGCCGGTCCTCCCCGCCGCTGATTCGCGGCGTCCTTTTCTCGACGCCTCATAGGCGTTATTCGGCGTGCCCGCACGCCTGTCTGCAGAAAGAATCAAGGTGAATACCGTTATCGCCCCGACGACAAGTCGGACGAACAACACATCCCTGTCCCTGATCCGCCGCATCGACGGTCGGGAGGCCCTGCTCGACCGCATCGCGCTGCGTCTCGGCACCGCGCTCGTCGCGTGGAGCCGTCGCCCCTACGTCGTCGCACCCAATCGCGAGGAGCTCACGCTCCGCCGGGAGCAGCACGAAGCCCGGCTCCAGCGTGAGGCGTACGCGCAGCAGCAGTACCACCTGCTGATCCCGCGTCGTTGATGCAGCCCCACCTCACCGCCGCAGGCGGCACCACCCCGGATGCCGCGGGCCCCGAGTCCTCTCCGATGCCCGCGGCATCCGCTCGTTCAGCCCTACCCTTCCCTCATGCGCCGACTCGCCGCGCTCGCCGTTCCGGCGCTGCTGCTCGCGGGATGCTCGGCGCCCGCCGCTGCCCCGCCCGCGGGCGTCGCGGTCTCTGTGCAGCAGAACCGCAGCGACGTCGCCGCGGGCCGGCTGCAGATCCGGGTCGAGAACACCGGCCCTGAGGAGTTGCGGCTCACCCGCGCGGTCCTCACCGAAGAGCGCTTCGACTCCCCCGCCGTCTGGGAGGGCGACACGACCCTCGCGCCGGGAGCGGCGCGCATGCTGCCGGCGCCCCTGCCCGACGCAGCGTGTGCCACGGATGCCGGGAGCCCGACCGTCGAGCTGACCTTCTCGACTCCGGATGCCGCGGGCACGGTCGCGGTCGCCGCCGCCGACCCCTTCGACATGGTGGCGACGGTCACCGGCGCGGAGTGCACGGCCGCGGAGGTGGCCGAGGCCGCGGACCTCAGCCTGACCGGGCTGCACACCGACGGCGGCGTCGCCGTGTTGTCGCTCGCCATCGCCCCGCGCGCCGACCGGGAGCTCGTCGTCGACTCGGTCGCGCGCACGATCCTGCTGCAGCCGGAGGACGGCTCGGCCGAGTGGACCGTCGACGCGAGCGAGGGCGTGGTCGAACTGCGGGCGGTGCCGGCCCGGTGCGACCCGCATGCCGTGGCGGAGGACAAGGTGGGCACGCGCTTCCGGGTGACGGTCGCCCTCGACGGCGAGCCCGCGACGGTCACGGTCGCGGCATCCGAGGAGCTCAAGCACCGCATCTACGAGTACCTCGGAAACTCCTGCGGCTGGTGACGCCGCGAACCGGCATCGAATCGCCGGAAAGGCTTGCGATCGCATGCCGCTTTCGCGAACAGATGCCGTTCGAGCAACGAGCCGCCAGTAGGCCGGCCGGCCCGCCCGGCGCCAGGCCCCGAGACATCCGCAGAAAAAAGTTCGCACCTCATGTCGATCTCGACCCGCGCCGTTCGACGCCATAGTAAGAGGGCGCAAACGGGCCCCTCGAACGAAGGAGATCGAAATGACCAAGTACATGCTCATCATGCGGAACAGCGCCGAGGCGACGGAGTCCTACAAGGACATCCCGTTCGAGGAGATCATC
The DNA here is from genome assembly GCF_017355965.1 of Desertivibrio insolitus. Classification (GTDB taxonomy): domain Bacteria; phylum Actinomycetota; class Actinomycetes; order Actinomycetales; family Microbacteriaceae; genus JAFIQW01. Next base: position 46,190 of record NZ_JAFIQW010000002.1, on the reverse strand, counting down.
AACGCGATGGGCGCCTACAACGAGTCCATGATGAACGCGGGCGTGCTGCTCGCGGGCGAGGGCCTCTCCGACGCGAAGGAGGGCTTCGTCGTGGACTTCGGCGGCGAGACCCCGAGCGTCACCGACGGCCCCTACGGCGAGATCCACGAGCTCTTCAACGGCTTCTGGATCATCCAGGTCTCCTCGAAGGAGGAGGCCATCGAGTGGGCGAAGCGGTGCCCGCTCGGCCCCGGCAACAAGCTCGAGGTGCGCCGCGTCACCGACGAGAGCGACTTCGAGGACTTCTCCGACAACGAGTACATCCAGAAGGAGGCCGGCTGGCGCGAGGAACTCGGGACCGTCTGATGGACGTCCGGGCAGGGGTCGACGCCGTCTGGCGCATCGAGGGGGCGCGCATCATCGCGACGCTCGCCAGGATGACGGGCGACGTCGGCCTCGCCGAGGACCTCGCGCAGGAGGCCGTCGCCGACGCGCTCGTGCAGTGGCCCGAGTCGGGCATCCCGCAGAACACCGGCGCCTGGCTCACCGCGATCGCGAAGCGCAAGGCGATCGACCACTGGCGCCGGCGCGAGCGGCTCGACGACCGATACCGCGCGATCGCGCACGACCTCGAGGAGGCGTCGGATGCCGAGTGGCAGCCGATCCCCGACGACGTGCTGCGCCTCGTGTTCACCGCCTGTCACCCCGCGCTCGCCCGCGAGGCGCAGGTCGCCCTGACCCTGCGCACGGTCGCGGGTCTCACGACCGAGGAGATCGCGCGGATGTTCCTCGTCCCCGTCGCGACGGTGCAGCAGCGCATCGTGCGGGCGAAGAAGACGCTCGCGGCGGCGAAGGTGCCCTTCGAGGTGCCCGACCCGAACGAGTGGCCCGCGCGCCTGGCATCCGTGCTCGGCGTCGTCTACCTCGTCTTCACCGAGGGCTACGCGGCGACGAGCGGCGACCGCTGGGTGCGCCGCGAGGTCGCCGACGAGGCGCTGCGGCTCGGGCGGGTGCTCGCCGGGCCGATGCCCCGCGAGCCGGAGGTGCACGGGCTCGTCGCCCTCATGGAGTTCCAGGCGTCGCGCTTCGCCGCTCGCACCGCGCCCGACGGCAGCGCCGTGCTGCTCGAGCACCAGGACCGCACGAAGTGGGACCGGGCGCAGATCGCCCGCGGCCGCGCGGCGCTGGAGAAGGCGGATGCCACGGGCAGGGGCCGCGGCCCCTACGGGCTGCAGGCCGCGATCGCGGAGTGCCACGCCCTCGCCCCGAGCGTTGCCGAGACCGACTGGGAGCGCATCGTGCTGCTGTACGAGGCGCTCGGCCGCCTGGCCCCGAACCCCGTAGTCGACCTCAACCGCGCGGTCGCGGTGTCGATGGCGACCGGCCCGGCGAGCGCGCTGCGCATCGTCGACCAGATCGCGGATGCCGGGCAGCTCGCCGGGTCGCACCTGCTGCCCAGCGTGCGCGGAGAACTGCTCGCGCGACTCGGCCGCGTCGAGGAGGCGCGGTCGGAGCTGACGACGGCCGCGAACCTCGTGCGCAACGAGCGGGAGCGCGACGTGCTGCTAGTAAAGATCGCCGCCCTCGACGCGGGCCGCTGACCGCCGGCGCAGCGCGAGCTCGCGCAGCCCGAGGAACAGCGGGAACGTGAACGCGATCGCGGTGACGAAGCTGCCGATCACGAGCAGCCAGGCGCGCCGGCCCCAGCCGAGGCGCCCACCCTCGACGACCATGAAGATGCTCGCCGCCGTGGCCGCGACCAGCAGGTCGACGGTCGCCGACCCCATCGCCGGGTTGCCGAACAGCGACGCGCCGAGGCTCAGCCCGCGCTCGTCGGTGGCCCACTGCACGTTGAACACCGCGGTGCCGATGAGCCCGGCCGCGGCGAGCGCGAACCAGACGACCGCGAGCACGACGTGATCGCGGCCGCGCCGCGTCATCCTGCTAGCTCCGCCACTCGTGCGGGATGAGCGGCCGTTCCGCGCGTGCCTTGAGCTGCTGCACCGCCCACGAGTTGCCGTCGGGGTCGCTGAACCCGAAGAACGTGCCGCCGTCGCGCTCGTCGATCACGACGATGTCGCTGCACTCGACACCGCGGCTCGCGAGCTGCTCACGGGCCGCGTGCGCGTCGGCGACGACGAGCTGGGTGCCCTTCAGCGAGCCGGGCGCCATCTCCTTCTGCATCGGCAGCGACCCGATGACGATTGAGCAGCCCGACCCGCGCGGGGTCAGCTGCGCGACCTGCATGTACTCGTTGCGCGTGAAGTGGTCGAGGTGGAAGCCCACCTTGTCGCGGTAGAACTCGACGGCCCGCTCGAGGTCCGAGACGGGTACGATCACCACCTCGAGCGTCCAGTCCATCTCGGGCATCCGGGCTCCCTCCGTCTGCCCCGAACGCTAGTGAAGAACGGATGCCTCGGCCAGGGGTGCGTCGTCGCATGTGCGGAGTATCGTGCGGTCCACCGACGAAGGGAGAGCGGATGTCGTTCCAGGCCTACCTCGACACGATCGAGGCCAAGACGGGGCTCACGCCCCGGCAGTTCCTCGAACTCGCCGCCGAGCGCGGCTTCGGACCGGGCACGAAGGCGGGGCCGATCCTCGAGTGGCTGAAGAGCGACTACGAGCTCGGGCGCGGCCACGGCATGGCGCTCGTGCACGTCATCACGAAGGGCGACCGCATCGACGCGAAGCACGTCGGCACCACCGGCACGCACCGCGACGAGAGCGACACCCTCTGGCTCGACGGCGCGGCGACGAAACCACGATGAAGTACACGTTCGACGCCGAGCTCTGGCGGTGGGAGGCCCGGCGGGAGCTCTGGACGTTCCTGAGCGTGCCGCCCGACGAGTCGGAGGAGATCACCGAGGTCGCGGGCGAGCTGCGCGGCGGCTTCCAGTCCGTGCGTGTCGACGTGACCATCGGGTCGTCGCACTGGCGCACGTCTATCTTCGCCGCGGGCACCGAGGACGGGACGTACTGGCTGCCGATCAAGAAGAAGGTGCGGGAGGACGAGGGGCTCGTGCTCGGAGACACCGTCACCGCGACCCTCGAGCTCGTCGACTTCTGAGCGCGTTGGCAGCCCGACGCCGCCCGCTGGCATCCGCGCGACGGCCGAGGTCGGTGGCAGGCCCTACCGTTGACCCGTGACCACCACCGCGCCCGCCAAGCCGGGCCTCGACGTCAAGGTGCTCGTCGCGATCGTCGTGACGGTGCTCGCCTGGGCATCCGCCTTCGTCGTCATCCGCGGCGTCGGCGACGAGATCTCCGGCGGCGCGCTCGCGCTCGGGCGGCTGCTCGTGGGCACGGCGGCGCTGGCACTGCTGCTCTTCAAGACGCGGTGGGTGCGGATGACGCGACGCGACTGGATCTTCGTCGCGGCGTTCGGTCTGCTGTGGTTCGGCGTCTACAACGTCGCGCTCAACATCGCCGAGACAACTCTCGACGCCGGCACGACCGCGATGGTCGTCAACATCGGGCCGCTGCTCATCGCCCTCGGCGGCGGGCTGTTCCTCGGCGAGGGCATCCCCCGCTGGCTCGCGATCGGGGCGGGCGTCGCGTTCCTCGGCGTCATCCTCATCGGCATCGCGACGCGCACCTCGTCGCTCGACCTCGCGGGCGTGCTGTGGGCGCTGCTCGCCGCGTTCACCTACGCGATCGGCGTGCTGTTCCAGAAGCCGCTGCTCGGACGGGTTCCCTCGGCGCAGGTCACCTGGCTCGGCTGCGTGATCGGCGCGGTCGCCTGCCTGCCGTTCAGCGGCGCCCTCCTCGCCGACCTCGCCGACGCCTCGCCGAGCGCGATCGTCGGCATGGTGTGGCTGGGGCTCGTGCCCACCGCGCTGGGCTTCACGACGTGGGGCTACGCGCTGCAGCGGATGCCCGCCGGGCGCCTCGGCGTCACGACGTACATTGTGCCGCCGCTCGTGATCGTGCTCGCGCTCGTGTTCTTCGCCGAGGTGCCGCCCGCCCTCGCGGTGGCCGGCGGCGTGCTCTGCCTGGCCGGCGTCGCGCTCTCGCGCCGCAAGGACCGGCCGCGCGAGGCGGTCTAGCCGCGGCGATCAGGTCAGGTGGTCGTACTTCCCGCTGACCCAGTCGATGTGGCGCTGCGCCGAGTCTTCGATGACGCGCGCCGCCCCGCGGGGCACGTGGTTCTCGAAGTTGCCGTAGACGCGCTCGAACTTCAACTCCGCGAGCTGGTCGGCAATGCGCCGCACGACCGCAGCCGAGAGCGGCAGGTTGTTGGGGTAGCTGCGCATGAAGCTGACGCTCTTGCGGTCGGCGTTGGGGAAGATCGTGTCGCCGGCGAGCAGGATGCTCGCGCCGTCCATCCCCGTCGCCGTGATCACCGCGCTGCCGGGGAAGTGTCCGCCGACCTGCAGGAGGGTGACGCCGGGCACGAGCTCGCGACTGCCCGACCAGTACTCGAGCGAGTCATCCGGCCGCTGCACCCACTCCCGGTCGGCGTCCGCGACGAGCACCGGCACCCCGCCGAGCGCGCGGCTCCACTCGACCTGCACGCCGAACATGTGCGGATGACTCGACGCGATCGCGACCACCGGGCCGAGCTCGCGCACCTGCGCGACGATCTCGTCGTCGAGGTAGCCGAGCGGGTCCCACAGCACGTTGCCCTCGGGACGCACGACGAGCTTCGACCACTGGCCGATCCCGACGCCGGGCTCGGTGCGCAGCGCCACGAGCCCCGGCTCGAGCTCCTGCAGGAACGCGCGGGTGCCGTTCTGCCGCAGCTCGTCGAGCGTGGTCCAGAGCTGACCCTCCTCCGGCACCCACTGCCGCTCGTCGGCGCAGATGGGGCAGACGTCGGGCGTGGTCGCGGTCTCGACCGCGCAGGTGACGCAGAGGGTGACACTCACCCCTTCATGATGCTCTGATCCGCCGGCTCGTCGGCAGCCCCGTTGACATCGGCGCGGAGCGCTGCGTCGAGCGCGCCGCCGAGGTCGCGGTGCAGGTCGTCGACGTGCTCGACGCCGACGCTGATGCGCACGAGCCCCACGGGGATCGTCTGCGCCTCCCCCGCCCACCGGCGACGGCGCTCGAGCGTGGTCTCGACCCCGCCGAGGCTCGTGGCGTGGCGGGCCAGGGAAGTCGCGGCGACGAAGGCGTCGGCCGTGGCGGCATCCGGAAGCACGACCGACAGGATCGTGCCGAAGCCGGGGTAGCGGATGTCGGTGAGCGCGCCGTGGCCCTCGAAGCGGCGCACCAGCTCCTGCGCGTTCTGCTGCGCGCGTTCGAGGCGCAGCGGCAGGGTGCGCAGTCCGCGGAGCGCGAGGTACGCCTCGAGCGGCGACGGGATCGCACCGTGCAGCGAGCGGCGGGTCGTGAGTTCGGCGAGGAGAGCGTCGTCGCGCGTCACGACCGCGCCCATGATGACGTCGCTGTGGCCGGAGATGAGTTTGGTGGCCGAGTGCAGCACGATGTCGGCGCCGAGTTCGAGCGGCTTCTGCAGCATCGGTGTGGCGAAGGTGTTGTCGGCGACCACCAGAACCCCGGCACTCCTCGCGGCGTCGGCGAGCCGAGCGATGTCGGCTACCTCGAGTGCAGGGTTGGTCGGGCTCTCGATCCAGAGCAGCGCCGCGCCGTCGAGGGCGGCGACGACGGCGCCGGTGTCGGCGATGTCCACCTTCGTCACGGCGAAGCGCCCGCGCCCTTCACCGAGGGTCAGCTGCCCGAGCGTGCCCTGATAGGAGTGCCGCGGGACGACGATCCGGCCGCCGATGGGAACCAGATCGAGCACGGCCGCAGTCGCCGCCTGGCCGGAGGAGAATGCGAGGCAGCGGCCACCCTCGAGCGCGCCGAGGGTCTCCTCGAAGGCGGTCCAGTTCGGGTTCCCGTACCGTCCGTACTCGAGGTCGCCGCCGGCGATGTAGGTGGACGCGAGCACCAGCGGCACGTTGAGCGGCTGGTCGGGCTCGTTCGCGGGCCGACCGACGGCGACGGCCAGGGTCTCGGGGTGCAGGTTCTCGTGCGGTGCGCTCACCCCGTAATTGTCGGGCACCCGGGCGGTGCGCGACGAACCGTGACGGTGGTGCCCGTCCGGCGTGGCACGCAGGGCGCGATCCCGGCCGAGAATTCTTCGCCGCCCTGTCGATCACGGCCGGGCTCGCTCGTCATCCCTTCGAGCCGCTGGATCGAGCGGCACCCCACAGGAAGGATGACCCCATGCGTTACACACTGCTGCTGCACTACCCCGAGATGGCCGGGGAGCTCGACGAGGCCGCGATGCAGGAGGGCCAGCGCGCGTTCGCGGCGTACACCGCCGCGCTACAGGGCGCGGGCGCGCTGATCGCCGCCGAGGTGCTGCAGCCCTCGACGAGCAGCACGACACTGCGACAGGTCGACGGCGAGCTCCGCATCCAGGACGGCCCGTTCGCCGACACGAAGGAGCAGCTCGGCGGCACCGTCGTCATCGACGTACCCGACCTCGACGCGGCACTCGACTGGGCGCGGCAGGCTCCGAACATCGCGTGGGGCGCCGTCGAGGTGCGACCGGGCGCCGTCTACACGGTGGAGGGCGAGTGGCGCCCGAACGCCTGACTCAGGAGACGCGGATGGCGCGGGCGGCGGCCGAGCTGGCTGCCCGCGCCTCCTACGGACGCCTCGTCGCCTTGCTCGCGGCGCCGACCGGCGATCTCCAGCTCGCCGAGGACGCAGTGTCGGCCGCCTTCGAACAGGCGCTGCTGACCTGGTCGGAGGTTGGCGTGCCCGACAACCCGGAGGGATGGTTGCTCACCGTGGCCCGCAACCGGCAGCGCGACGTGTGGAAGTCGGCAGCGCAGCGCACCTCCGCTCCGCTCGACGAACGGTTGAGCGCGGACCCGCTCCGCGACGTGGACCCGCTCGCGATCGGGGACAAGCGGCTCGAGCTGCTGTTCGTCTGCGCGCATCCGGCGATCGATCCCGGCATCCGCACGCCCCTCATGCTGCAGACCGTGCTCGGCTTCGACGCGGCCGAAATCGCCGCCGCGTTCGACGTGCCCTCTCAGACGATGGCACAGCGCCTCGTGCGGGCGAAGCGACGCATCCGCGAGGCACGCATCCCCTTCGTCGTGCCCGACCGCCGCGCCATGCCAGAGCGACTTCCCCCGGTGCTCGAAGCGATCTACGGCTGCTACTCCCTCTCCTTCGCCGACCGACGGGATGCCGCGGCGCCCGAGTCGCTCGCGGGCGAGGCGCAGTACCTCGCGGTCACGCTCGCGGCACTCCTCGACGACGAGCCGGAAGCGTGGTCGCTCGCGGCCCTCATCACGCTGTCGCTCTCCCGCGCCCAGGCGCAGCGGACGCACTACGTTCCGCTCGACGAGCAGGATCCGTCGAGCTGGGACGCCGCCCTCATCGAGGAGGGCGAGCGCTACCTCCGCAGAGCCGGCGGCGGGGTTCCCGGACGCTTCCAGCTCGAGGCCGCGATCCAGGCGGTTCACGCCGCGCGGCGGAAGACGGGTGTCACGGACTGGCCGGCCCTCCGCACGCTGCACGAGGCACTCCTCCGCGTCGCGCCCACGCTCGGCGCTCAAGTCGCGCTCGCCGCCGCGATCGCCCGCTCGGACGGACCCGACGCGGGGCTCGCGGCGCTGCCCGTCGACGCGCAGCGCTTCCAGCCGTACTGGGCGGTACGCGCGGCGCTGCTCGCCGAGACGGGAAGGGCCGCAGAGGCATCCGCCGCCTTCGACCGGGCCGCCGCGCTCACGAAGCATGTCACCGTGCGCGCCCACCTCGAGGCGCGCGCTAGAGCCCTCCGGACACCTTGAGCACCGCGCCGGTGGTGTAGCTCGCGTCCGGGGAGAGCAGCCACGCCACGGCGCCGGCGATCTCGTCCGGCCGGCCCGCGCGCCCGAGCGGCACGGTCGGCGCGACCTTCGCGGGCCGCTCGGGGTCGAGATGGAACTCCGTCCACACCGTGCCCGGCGCGACGGCGTTGACCCGGATGCCCGGGGCGAGCTCCTTCGACAGCCCGACCGTCAGCGCCTCGACGCCGGCCTTCGCCGCGGCGTAGTGCACGTACGTGTTCGGTCCGCCGAGGGTCGCGGCCACCGACGAGATGAGCACCATCGCGCCGTCGTCCGTGAGCGCCGGAATCGCCCGCCGCGCGGTGAGCACGGTGCCGAGCAGGTTCACGTCGAGGTCGCGGCGCAGGTCGTCGACGGATACCTCGGCGAGCGGCCCGACCGCGGTGACCGCCCCCGCGTTCGCGACGACCCCGGTGACGGTGCCGAGCGCGGACGCGGCCTCGAAGAGGGCGTCGAGGGATGCGGCATCCGTCGTATCGACAGCGACGGCGAGCGCCCGGCGGCCGGCTGCCTCGACGTCGGCGACCACGGCGTCGGCCGCTGCGCGGTCGCGGCGGTAGCCGACGACGACGTCGTGCCCCTCCTCGGCGAGGCGCCGGCAGACGGCGGCGCCGATGCCCCGACTGCCGCCCGTGACCACCGTGAGAGTCATGCTCCGACCCTAGGCCGCCCCGCGGGGCTCTAAAGTTTCTCAGGTGTCGAAAGTTCTGAGCAGTCTGCCCGTCGGTGAGCGCATCGGTATCGCCTTCTCCGGAGGCCTCGACACCTCCTGCGCGGTGGCGTGGATGCGCGACAAGGGCGCCATCCCCTGCACCTACACCGCCGACATCGGCCAGTACGACGAGCCCGACATCGAGGCGGTGCCCGGCCGCGCAGGCGAATACGGCGCCGAGATCGCGCGTCTCGTCGACGCCAAGGCGGCGCTCGTCGAGGAGGGCCTCGTCGCCCTGCAGTGCGGCGCCTTCCACATCCGCTCCGGCGGCAAGACCTACTTCAACACCACCCCCCTCGGCCGCGCCGTCACGGGCACGCTGCTCGTTCGCGCGATGAAGGAGGACGGCGTCGACATCTGGGGCGACGGCTCCACCTACAAGGGCAACGACATCGAGCGGTTCTACCGCTACGGCCTCATGGCCAACCCGCGGCTGCGCATCTACAAGCCGTGGCTGGATGCCGCGTTCGTCGGCGAGCTCGGCGGCCGCACCGAGATGAGCGAGTGGCTCGTCGCCCACGGCTACCCCTACCGCGACGCGACCGAAAAGGCGTACTCGACCGACGCGAACATCTGGGGCGCGACGCACGAGGCGAAGGACCTCGAGAGCCTGTCGTCGGGCCTCGACATCGTCGAGCCGATCATGGGTGTCGCCTCGTGGCGCGAGGATGTCGAGATCGCCACCGAGGAGGTGTCGGTGCGCTTCGAGGCGGGCCGCCCCGTCGCGATCAACGGCGTGGAGTTCGACGACCCGGTGGCGCTCGTGATGGAGGCGAACGCGATCGGCGGCCGGCACGGCCTCGGCGTCTCCGACCAGATCGAGAACCGCATCATCGAGGCGAAGAGCCGCGGCATCTACGAGGCGCCGGGCATGGCCCTGCTGCACATCGTGTACGAGCGCCTGCTCAACGCGATCCACAACGAGGACACGGTCGCGAACTACCACGCGGAGGGCCGCCGCCTCGGCCGCCTCATGTACGAGGGCCGCTGGCTCGACCCGCAGTCGCTTATGCTGCGCGAGTCGCTCGTGCGCTGGGTCGGCTCGACCGTGACCGGCGAGGTCACCCTGCGCCTGCGTCGCGGCGACGACTACACAATCCTCGACACCGCCGGCCCCGCCTTCAGCTACCACCCGGAGAAGCTCTCGATGGAGCGCGTCGGCGACGCCGCGTTCGGTCCCGAGGACCGCATCGGTCAGCTGACGATGCGCAACCTCGACATCGCGGACTCGCGGGCACGCCTCGAGCAGTACGCCGCGTCGGGCATCATCGGCGGCACGACCGCCGAGCTCGTCGGCACGCTCGAGCCGGGTGCCGCCCACGACATCCTCGATCTCGCCGGCGCCGGCGAGGAGGACACGGAGCTCTCGCGCGCGACGGATGCCGCGTCGGAGCGCGCCGCGTTCGACACCGGCACCGACTAGGCGACGGACCGCACGAACTCCGCGACGGCGTCGGCCGTCGTGGCAAGGTGCTGCGCGTGCGTGAAGCCGCTGAGCTTCGCGCGCGGGCGCAGCTCGTGCTCGCCGTCCTCGAGCCAGAGCAGCCGGATGTTGGGGGCGAGCGCGTAGCCCTCGACCTCCTCCCTCGTGCCGAACTGGTCACGGGTGCCCTGGCAGACGAGCGCCGGCGTCCGCAGCCCGGCGAGGTGCGCCGTGCGCAGCTTCTCCGGCGACCCCGGCGGGTGGAACGGGTACCCGAGGCAGACGAGCCCCGTCACCGCACCCACCTCGTGCAGTTCGTCGGCGACCATGCTCGCGACGCGGCCGCCCATCGACTTGCCGCCGATCGCGACGGGCACGCCGAGCTCCGCGACGACCTCGCGGTACTCGCCGATCAGCGTCTCCGCCTTCGGCGGCGGCTTGCGGGTGCCGGTGCGCCGCGCGGCCATGTACGCGAACTCGAAGCGGGCGACGCGGATGCCGCGGTCGGCGAGCAGCCCGGCCATCCGCTCCATCCACGGCGAGTCCATCGCCGCGCCCGCGCCGTGCGCGAGCACGAGGGTCGGAGCGGTGTCGGGCCCGGTCAGGAGCAGGTCGGTCACCGGCTCAGCCTAGGAGCGCACGAGAGGCTCGACCCCGGCCAGCTGCGGCCCGAGCCCGATGTCGACGAGCACGACCTCTCCCGCGACGTCCGCCGCGGGCGGCAGCAGGAGCCCGGCCTTCAACGCCCCGAGGGTGACCGTGACGTCGGCGCGCAGCACGGGCTCGTGCACGCTGCCGTCGTCGGCGCCCGTGCCGGAGGGCAGGTCGACGGCGACGACGAGGGGGCGGATGTCCCGGCGCGCGAGCACCCCGATCAACCCCGCGACGAGGGATCGGGCGGGCTCCCGCAGGGCCGGGCTCGCGGCCGCGCCGGTACCGAGGATCCCGTCGAGCACGACGTCGCAGCGCTCGGCGTGGGCGGCCGCGTCGGCGCGGTCGACGACTACTGCGCCCGCCTCGCGCGCCGCGGCGAGCCCGCCCTCGTGCAGCCGCTCGCCGAGCGGCACCACGGTCACGAGAGCGCCGTGTTCGGCGAGGGTCGCGGCCGCGTACAGCGCGTCGCCGCCGTTGTTGCCCGCGCCGGCCAGCACCAGCACGCGCCGGCCGACCGGATCGCCGAGGCGGCGGAGTACCTCTCCCGCGAGCCCGGTGGCGGCACGCAGCATGAGCGGCTCCCCCGCGTCGAGCAGTGGCTGCTCCGCGGCGCGCACCTGCGCCGCGCTGTAGCCGTGGGTGAGATTCACAGCTCGCGCCGCATCACGACGCGTCGCTCGCTCGGGCGGCTGACCTCGGTGAAGCCCGCCGCCTCGAACACGCTGCGGCTGCCCACGAAGAGCTCGCCCCACGCCACGGTGGTGTCGGGCGACGTGATCATCGGATACCCCTCGAGCACGGCCGCGCCCCGGTCGCGCGCGAAGTCGACGGCCGCCGCGGCGAGGGCATAGCTGACCCCGAGGCGGCGGAACCCGGCGCGCGTCACGAAGCAGGTGAGCGCCCACACCGAGTCATCCGTCCGGTCCTCGTCGCGCCCGGACCAGACCGTGCGCGAGGTCGACAGGTGCGCGTACTCGGTGCGCGGCGCCACGGCGCACCAGCCGACGGGCTCACCGTCGAGGTAGGCGACGAGTCCGCTCGTCGTGGTCGCGGCCGGGTCGCCGCAGTTCGTCTGCTCGCGATGGCGGGCGGCGCGTTCCTCCACCGGCATCGCACGGAACTCGCGCCCGCGCAGGCGGAACCACTGGCACTGGCAGCGCGGCGGGTCGCCCCGCTCGCCGAACACGAGCTGCAGGTCGTCCCAGCTCGCCTCGTTCGCGGGCACCACCGTGATCGTGCCGTTCGCCACGCCCATCCCGTCAGAGTCGCACCGACGGATGACGCGGGGCAAGAAGTGGCGTCCGCCCCGGCGTAGCCCCGCGCTTATCGAGGCCCGACCGTTTCGGCGATACCGGAGCAGATCTGCGGGCACTCTGCCGATCCGGGCAGGTCTCGTCGAGGCGAGCGGAGGAACGACGAGGGCGGCCTCCACAACGCGAGTTCGAGCGGAGCGGATGGCGCGGCCGGGAAGCCGCGTCAGGCAGCTGAGTTCAGGACTGCGCCGCCGCCTCGGCGTGCAGCGACGCGGGATCGGCGAGGATCGCCTCGAACGCGAGCTCGGCGGCGCCGACAAGCAGGGGCTCCTCGCTGCGGGGCGCGAGCGCGACGGCGACGTCCTCGCGGGGGCCGCGGATCGCCGAGGCGTGCACCGCCTCCGTCAGCTCGGTCGGCCGGGCGAGGAGCAGGATCCGCAGGAACCCGCCGAGCAGGATCATCGACGGGTTGAGCAGCGAGACGACGCTCCGCAGCGCTACGGCGAGCAGTTGTACCTGGCGGTCGACGATCGCGGCGAGCTCCTCCGAGCCCGGCTCCTCGAGGCGGCGCAGCACGACCTCCTCGAGCGACTCGACGTCGTCGTCGGCGAGACCGACCGCGTCGATGAGCTCGCGCCGGGTGACCTCGGCCTCGAGGCATCCGACGACGCCGCAGTCGCACTGCACCCCGTCGGACTTGACGTGCGTGTGGCCGAGCTGCCCGGCGAAGCCGTTGGCCCCGTCGACGAGCCTGCCGCCGCTGACGACCCCGCCGCCGATGCCGCTCGCGCCGCCGTAGAGGTAGACGAGGTCGTTCACGCCACGGCCCTCGCCGAACAGCGACTGCGCGCGCACGCCGACGACCGCGTCGTTCGCGGCCCACACCGGCAGACCGAGCGCCTCGGAGAGCAGCTGCGAGAGCGGCTCGTCGCGCCAGCCGAGGTGCGGGGCGTCGATGACGGTGCCCTCGGCGTCGACGAGCCCGGGGATCGCGAGCCCGACGCCGATGTAGCGCGTCGAGGCATCCAGCCCGCTGCGCATTCCGGCGAAGACCGCGGTGACGATGTTGACGACCTCCTGCGCCGACGGCGGACGCACCGTCGCGAAGCGCACGGATGTCACGAGGTGCCCGCCGAGCGAGACGAGCCCGATCCGCACGGCGTCGAGGTCGGGGTTCACGACGAGCGCGAGCGCCCCTCGGCTCGGCTCGACGAGCAGGCTCGGGCGGCCGAGCTGCCGGGTCTGGTCGAAGGATTCCTCGACGACGAGTCCGAGCTGCACGAGTTCGGCGACGAGAGCGGCGATCGTCGAGCGATTGACGCCGGTCGCGCGGGCGAGCTGGGCGCGGGAGACGCCGCCGGAGGAGTGCACGAGACGGAGCACCGTCGAGAGGTTGTGCCGGCGGACGGCGTCCTGGTTGGTTCCGAGACCGGTCGCGGCCGGGAGACGCCGTACGGCGTCGCCCGACCGCTCCTCGGTGCTACTTGGTGCTGAACGCGGCATCGAAGGCGGCATCCGGCGCGTCGAACGCGAGCCGCCGTACGAACTCGAGAGCCTCGGGGGCTCCCAGCAGTCGATCCATGCCCGCGTCCTCCCACTCGACGGAGATCGGCCCGTCGTAGCCGATCGCGTTGAGAATTCGGAAGCAATCCTCCCACGGCACGTCTCCGTGGCCGGTGGAGATGAAGTCCCAGCCGCGGCGCGGGTCGGCCCAGGCGAGGTGCGAGCCGAGGCGGCCGTTGCGGCCGTTCGTCATGCGGCGCCGGGTGTCCTTGCAGTCCACGTGGTAGATCCGGTCCTGGAAGTCCCAAAGGAACGCGGCGGGGTCGAGGTCCTGCCAGACCATGTGGCTCGGGTCCCAGTTGAGGCCGAACGCCTCGCGGTGCCCGATGGCCTCGAGCGTGCGCACGGTCGTCCAGTAGTCGTACGCGATCTCGCTCGGGTGCACCTCGTGGGCGAAGCGCACGCCGACCTCGTCGAAGACGTCGAGGATCGGGTTCCACCGGTCGGCGAAGTCCTGGTACCCGGCGTCAATCGCCGCCTGGCTCACCGGCGGGAACATCGCGACGTACTTCCAGATCGACGACCCGGTGAAGCCGATGACGGTCTTCACGCCGAGCTTCGCCGCGAGGCGGGCGGTGTTCTTCATCTCCTCGGCCGCGCGCTGGCGCACGCCCTCGGGGTCGCCGTCGCCCCACACGCGGTCGGACAGGATGTCGCGGTGCCGCTGGTCGATCGGGTCGTCGCAGACCGCCTGACCCTTGAGGTGGTTGGAGATCGCGAACAGCTTCAGGCCGTGCCGCTCCAGCAGCTCGAGCCGGCCGGCGACGTACTCGTCGTCGTCCCAGCGCCACGGGTCGAGGTGGTCCCCCCAGCAGGCGAGCTCGAGGCCGTCGTAGCCCCAGCCGGCGGCGAGCCTCGCCACCTCCTCGAGCGGCAGGTCGGCCCACTGGCCGGTGAAGAGCGTGATCGGTCGCGTCATTTCCCTCTCCTTCGAAGGTGGTTCAGGCGGTGGGGGTCCACACGCCGTGGTTGTCGGCACTGCGCTCGACGGCGTCGAGCACCCGCTGCACCTGCAGCCCGTCGGCGAAGCTCGGCCGGGCGGGCTCGCCGGAGACGATGCCCTCGACGAAGTCCTTCGCCTGGTGCGAGAAGCCGTGCTCGTAGCCGATGATGTGCCCCGCGGGCCACCAGGCCGACATGTACGGATGCATCGGCTCGGTGACCGAGATGCGCTTGAAGCCCTGCTGGTCGGCCGGCGCCGTGGCGTCGTAGTACTGCAGGTAGTTCATGTCCTCGAGGTCGAACAGGATCGCGCCCTTCGACCCGGCGACCTCGACCCGGAGGCCGTTCTTGCGGCCCGTGCTGAAGCGTGTGGCCTCGAACGAGCCGATCGCGCCGCCGTCGAAGCGGGCGTTGAAGAGGGCGAGGTCGTCGACGGTGACGTCGCCGTACTCGTCGCCGCCCTTGCCGCTGAGCCCCTGCGACTCGGTCAGCACGGGACGCCGCGGCACGAACGTGTGCAGCAGCCCCGAGACCGCGTCGAGGCGCTGACCGGTGATGAACTGCGCCATGTCGATCGCGTGCGCGCCGATGTCGCCGAGCGAGCCGGAACCGGCGAGCTCCTTCTTCATACGCCATGTGAGCGGCGCGTTCTCGTCGATCAGCCAGTCCTGCAGGTACTGCGCGCGCACCTGGCGGATGTCGCCGACCGCTCCACGCGCGACGAGCTCGCGGGCGAACGTCGCCGCGGGCACCCGCCGGTAGGTGAAGCCGACCATGGCCTGCACCCCGCGCTCGGCCGCGCGCTCGGCGGCATCCGTCATCGCCTCGGCCTCGGCGACCGTGTTGGCAAGCGGCTTCTCGCAGAGCACGTGCTTGCCGGCCTCGAGCGCGGCGATCGCGATCTCGGCGTGCGAGTCGCCGGGCGTCACGATGTCGACGATGTCGATGTCGTCGCGCCGGATGACCTCGCGCCAGTCGACGGACGTCTCCTGCCAGCCCCACTTCTCCGCGGCGGCGGCCGTGCGGGCCTCGTCGCGGCCCACGAGCACGCTCATCTCGGGGGTCGCGGGCAGGTCGTAGAACCGCGGGGCGACCCGCCAGCCCTGCGAGTGCGCGGCCCCCATGAAGCCGTAGCCGATCATCGCAATCCTCAGCGAAGCCATCGGTCGTCTCCTCCTTCTGCCGGCGCGCTCACGCCCGGCTCGTTGTGCGGGAGGTGGGGCCGCGGGTGCCCCACCTCCCTGCGATTGTCGACGATCAGGACGCGAAGGCCGTCGGCAGGTACTGCTCGACGTTCTCCGCGGTCACGACCGGCGCGTTGAGCACGATGCGGGCGGGCACCTCGACCTCGACCAGGTCGCTCATGGCCTTGCCCTGGGCGATCAGACGGGCGAGACGGATGCCGTCGGCAGCCTGCGTCGACGGGTAGATGACCGTCGCCTCGAGCACGCCGTCGCCGGCCTGGATGGCCTCCATGGCGTTGCGCGAACCCGCGCCGCCGACCATGAAGAACTCGTCGCGGCCGGCGGCCTCGATCGCGGCGAGCACGCCGAGACCCTGGTCGTCGTCGTGGTTCCAGATGGCGTCGATCTGCGGGGCGGAGGCGAGCAGCTGCGAGGTCGCGGCCTCACCGCCCTGCACCGTGAAGTCCGCGGCGACGCGGTTGGAGACCTCGAGGCCGCAGTCGGACAGCGCGTCGGCGAAGCCCTGGCTGCGGTCCTGGGTCAGCGGGAGCGAGTCGATGCCCGCGATCTCGGCGACGACGGCGTCGGGGTTGTCGCCCAGGCGCTCGCAGATGTAGGTGCCGGCGCTGACGCCCATGCCGTAGTTGTCGCCGAGGATCGTCGTGCGCGCGGCGAAGGGGCTCGAGAACTCACGGTCGACGTTGATGACGGGGATGCCCGCCTCCATCGCCTGGATCGCGACCTCGGTGAGGGCGGCGCCGTCGGTGGGCAGGAGGACGATCGCGTCGACACCGTCGTTGATGAAGGTCTCGACCTGGCTGATCTGCAGGTTGGCGTCGTTCGTGCCCTCGGCGACGACGAGCTCGACGTCGTCGTAACGCTCGGCCTCGGCGAGCGCCGCCGAGTTGATCGCGCCGAGCCAGCCGTGGTCGGCGGCGGGACCGGAGAAGCCGATGCGGACGGTGTCGCCGCTCTCCTGGTTGCCCTCGGCCGAGTTGTTGGTGGGCTGGGTGCTGGTGCTGCCTTCGCTGCTGCTGCAGCCGGCGAGCAGGCCGATCGCGGTGATCGCCGCGCCCGACGCCAGAAGCAGGCGTCGGCGCGAGGTGCGGGTGATGTGCATTGGTTTCTCCTCATCGAGTGACATTGCAGAACGTCGATGAGGCCTCGGTGATCCGGCCGTGGTGCACAGCCGCGTCCCCATTGACGTTTGACGCAACATAACAGCACCGCCGCGGCGAGGGAAGGGGTAGTTCCGCGACTTTCTCCACTGGCGCGGCCGAAGCCGAATGAAGAAGTTGCGGGCGACGCAATCTCGAAACCCGTTGACGCTGAGCCGCGCACCTCGTTATGTTGCCCGCATGATCAATGTCGACCATGGAACGCCTCTGCTCGAGGTCCGCGGCTTGACGAAGAGTTTCGCCGGGGTCCAGGCGCTTCGTGGAGTCGACCTCGAGATCCGCCCTGGCGAGGTGCACTGCGTGCTCGGCCAGAACGGCGCCGGTAAGTCCACGCTCATCAAGACCCTCGCCGGCGCGCACCGTCCCGACACGGGCGAGATCGTCTGGCGCGGCGAGACGGTGACCCTCGACCACCCGACCGAGGCCCTCGCGCTGGGCATCGCGACGATGTACCAGGAACTCGACGTCGTCGACGGTCTCTCGGTGGCGGAGAACATCTTCCTCGGCCACGAGCAGGCCACCGCAGGCGTCTATCACCGGCGCTCCGCCAACCGCACCGCCCGGGAGCTGATGACCCGCCTCGGTCACGCGTCGATCGCGCCCACCCGCGAGGTCGGCTCCCTCTCGCCCGCCAACAAGCAGATCGTGAGCATGGCCCGCGCGCTGTCGCACGACATCCGGCTCATCATCATGGACGAGCCGAGCGCGGTGCTCGACTCCGAGGAGGTCAAGAACCTCTTCCGCGTCGTGCGCGAGCTCACCGCGCAGGGCATCGCCGTCGTCTACATCTCGCACCGGCTCGAGGAGATCCGCGAGATCGGCGACCGCATCACGGTGCTGAAGGACGGCGCGAGCGTGGCGAGCGGCCTCGAGGTCGCCGACACCCCCACGCACGAGCTCATCCGCCTGATGACCGGCCGCTCGGTCGAGAACGTGTTTCCCGCGAGCCCCGGGGTGCCGTCGGGAGCGGACGTCGTGCTCGAGGTGAACGACCTCAGCCTCCCCGGCGTGTTCTCCGACGTGAGCTTCCAGGTGCGGGCGGGCGAGATCGTCGGCCTCGCCGGGCTCGTCGGCTCCGGCCGGTCGGAGATCCTCGAGACCGTCTACGGCGCACGCAAGGCCGACGGCGGAACCGTCCGCGTCGCCGGAAAGACGCTGCCCCGGGCATCCGTTACCGCCGCGGTGGAGGCCGGGATCGGCCTCTCGCCCGAGGAGCGGAAGAGCCAGGGGCTGCTGCTCGACGAGCCCATCTACCGCAACGTCACGCTGTCGAGCTTCCAGCGCTTCGCCAAGCTGTCGGTGCTCGACGAGCGCCGCGAACGTGCACTCGCCCGCGAGCAGATCGACGCGCTCGAGCTGCGACCCGCGGACCCCGACCGGCGCACCGGCACGCTCTCCGGCGGCAACCAGCAGAAGATCATGCTCGCCCGCTGGCTCGTGCACGGCACGAAGGTGCTGCTGCTCGACGAACCGACCCGCGGCGTCGACGTCGGCGCACGGGCGGAGATCTACGCGCTGATCCGGCGCCTCGCCGACGCGGGCACCGCCATCGTCGTCGTCTCGAGCGAGATCGAGGAAGTCCTCGGCCTCGCCGACCGTGTGCTCGTCGTGGCGGAGGGCTCCGTGCTCGCCACCGTCGACGCCGACGCCATCACCGAGCACGGAGTGCTCGATCTCGTCATGAAGGGAAGTGCCGCGTGAGCGTGCAGGAGAAGGTCGACGCCAAGGGTGGCGCGACCGAGAACAACGACCGGAACGTCCTGAGCAAGGTGTTCGGCGGGTCGGTGGGGCGCAACCTCGGCCTCGTCATCGCACTCGCGCTGCTCGTGGTCGTCGGCGCCGTCACGGCGGGCGACCGCTTCACCAACGTCGACAACTTCCTGACGATCGTGCGGTACGCCTCGGTCATCGGGGTGATCAGCATCGGCATCACCTTCGTCATCATCGCCGGCGGCATCGACCTGTCGGTCGGGTCGGTGATGGGGCTCTCGACGGTCGTCGCCTCCCTCACCGCGGTACAGGCCGCGGCGACGCAGAGCTCGTGGCTGCTCATGGTGGTCGTCGCTCTGGCCGTCGGCGCGCTCGCCGGGCTCATCAACGGCATCGTCATCGCCTACGGCAAGGTCGTGTCGTTCATGGCGACCCTCGCCATGCTGGTCGGCGCGCGCGGTCTCGCCGAGCTGTTCTCCGAGCGGCGCACGCTCATCGTGAGCAACCGCGACTTCCTCGCGTTCTTCCGCTCCGACCTGCTCGGCGTGCCGATCCTCATCTGGATGTTCGCGGTCGTGGCCGTGCTCGGCTGGTTCCTGCTCAACCGCACGACGTTCGGCCGCCGCACGGTCGCCATCGGCGGCAACATGGAGGCTGCGCGCCTCGCCGGTGTGAAGGTGAACCGCCACCTCGTCTGGCTGTACGTGCTCTCGGGCGCGACGGCGGGCATCGCGGCGGTCATGATGATGGGCCGCACGACCGTCGGCACCTCGACGCACGGTCTGCTCTACGAGCTCGACGCGATCGCCGCGGTCGTCGTCGGCGGCACGCTGCTCGTCGGCGGTCGCGGCACGATCGTCGGCACCATCTTCGGCGTGCTGATCTTCTCGACGCTCACCAACGTGTTCACGCAGAACAATCTGTCGACCTCGGTTCAGGCCGTCGTCAAGGGCGTGATCATCGTCATCGCGGTGCTGCTGCAGCAGCGCTTCGCCGCCCGCCCCGGTGGTCGCGGGGGCCGGTCGAAGAAGCGGAACACGACGCCGCAGCTCGACAGCGCGGCGCAGCAGCAGTCGGCCTGACGCCATGAAGAGGGGCCCGGATGCATCCGGGCCCCTCTTCACACGTCCATGAGCCAGTCGAGCCGGTCGAGGTCGCGCCGCACCTCCGCGATCCGCCGGTCACGATCGCGTCGGTACTCCTCGTCCACGACGATGCGCGGCTGGGCGGCGAACTTCGCCTGCATGACCTCGTCGAGGGCCGAGTCCCGGGCGATCGCGAGCTGGCCGCGGAGGTAGTCGCGGTCGTCCGCCAGCTCGCGCAGGCGCTCGATCATCCGCCGGTCGGCCGCGCGGCGCAGCTCGAGCGTCGGCACGTCCTGCTGCCGGTAGTCGTCGTGCCATCCGGCACGGCCGGAGCGGCGCCGGGCGCGCTTGATGGTCTTGTCGAGGAACTCGACGTCCTGCTGGCGCTCGTCGATGAGGTTGTCGATCTCGAACGCGAGAGCGGCCAGCAGGTCGCCCTCGTCCCATGCCTCGCGGTCGCGCAGCGCGCGCACGATGATGAGGTTCTTCATCGTCAGCCGGAAACCGGCGCTGACGATCAGCAGTCCCTCGTCGGCGGAGTTCTCGACCTCTGCGGCGTCGGGACCGCCCGCGGGCGGAGACGACCGAGCCATGCTCAAATCGTACGAGCCCGACCTCCGAGTCCCGTGGCGGCTAGTCTTCGATCACTTCCCCGCAGCGTGATCGAAGGAGATCGTCGTGCGCAGCCCCTTCCCGGATCTCACGATCCCCGACGGCTCGGTCTTCGAGTACCTGTTCGGCGACCTCGGCGACGACGCCGACCGGGTCGTGCTCGTCGACGGCGAGTCGGGCGCTCCGACGACCCTCGCCGAGCTGCGCCGTCAGGTCGAGCGGCTGGCGGGAGCGCTCGCCGCGCGCGGCATCCGGCCCGGCGACGTCGTCGCCCTGCACAGCCCGAACGTGCCCGAGTTCGCGACCGCGCTGCACGGCATCCTGCGCGCTGGCGCCGCCGCCACGACCGTGAACGTCGCCGCGGACGCCGAGGAGTTGGCGGATCAGCTGCGCGACTCCGGCGCGTCGCTGCTGTTCACGGTCGGCGCCCTCCTGCCACAGGCCTCCGAGGCCGCCCGCGCGGCCGGCCTCGCGCCCGACCGCCTCGTGCTGCTCGACGGCGGCGAGGGGCACGCGACCCTGCACGACTTGCTCGCAGAGGACGCACCGGCTCCGGATGTCTCGCTCGATCCGGCCACGCACGTCGCCGTCATCCCCTACACCTCCGGCACCACCGACCATCCGATGGGCGCCTGCCTCACGCACCGCAACCTGATCGCCAACGTCGAGCAGATGCGCGCGGTCAACGACGCCTCGGCCGCCGACGTCGTGCTCGCGTCACAGCCGTTCTTCCACATCTACGGGCTCACGGTGCTGCTCAACCTCGCCGTGAAGCTGCGGGCGCAACTCGTCACGATGTCGGGGTTCGACGTGCCGCGCTTCCTCTCCCTCATCGAGCGGTACCGCTGCACCTACGTGTCGGTCGCGCCGCCCGTGGCCGTCGTGCTCGCGAAGCATCCGCTGGTCGACGAGCACGACCTCTCGAGCGTGCGCGAGGTGTTCTTCGGCGGCGCCCCGCTCGACGAGGGGCTCGCCGCCCAGGTGGAGGAGCGCCTCGACGTCGACGTGCGGCAGGGCTACGGGCTCACCGAGGCGAGTCCCGTGACGCACGTGGTGCCCTCCGACCGCGACGACATCTCGCGCGGCTCGATCGGGCTGCCGGTGCCGAATACCGAGGCGCGGCTCGTCGACCTCGACAGCGGCTTCGACGTCGAGCGGCCGCTGTCAGGGGCGAGCCGCGTCGGCGAGCTGCTCGTGCGCGGGCCGCAGGTCATGCTCGGCTACCTCGGCGACGCCGACGCGACCCGGCGGGTGCTCGACGACGACGGCTGGCTGCACACCGGCGACATCGCCCGCATGGGCGAGCAGGGCGAGTTCTACGTCGTCGACCGGTTGCGCGAGTTGATCCGGGTCGACGGCGAGCACGTCGCGCCGGCCGAGCTCGAGGCGCTGCTGCTGCAGCATCCGGAGATCGCCGACGCGGCGGTCGTGGGGGCGACGGATGACGCGGGGCGGGAGTTCCCGAAGGCGTTCGTGGTGCGGGCCCGCGACTCGGCGCTCGACGAGCAGGCCGTGCTCGAGTTCGTGGCCGAGAACGCCGACGAGCACAAGCGGGTGCGCGCCGTCGCGTTCGTCGACGCCGTGCCGAAGTCGGCGTCGGGGAAGATCCTGCGGCGGCACCTGCGGGGGCTCTGACCGACCGAGCCGAAGGGCCCGCTGCTCCGAACACCGCCCGACAGCGCCGGAACCGACCAGCCGTAGCTTCTCGCAGGTTGGCGCTGCATTAGTTTGGTCATGACCCGGGGAGGCGCGGTGCAGGCACGGCAGGAGCGCATGCTGCGCGCCGTGGCATCGGCCGGGGTCAGCACGATCGCGACCGCGTGTGCGCACAGTGCCGGCGGTGGGCACGTGCCCGAGCCGCTGATGCTCGCGACGGTGTTCGTGCTCGGCGTGCTGCTCTGCTTCGGGCTCGCGGGTCGCCGCGTCACCCTCCCCCGCCTGCTGCCGGGTGTCGCCGCCACGCAGCTGCTGCTCCACGCCGTGTTCACCGCGGCCGAGGGCACCGGGGGCGCGTCGGTGCCGGCGAGGCACGTCGTGCACCACGTCGAGAGCCTCGCCGCGACCGAACTCGTCGTCGCCGACGGCCACAACGACGGGATGCTCTGGGCCCACGTCGCCGCGGGGCTCGTCACGCTGCTCACGCTGCACGCCGGTCTCGGCGCGGTGCGGCAGCTGCTGCGCGCGGTCGCGGTGCGCGTCGTGGCGGTGCTCGCCCTCGTGCTCGGCGTCGAGCTGGGCGCGGGTCGCCTCGTGCGGCGGACGGGCGCGAACGACGCCCCGGCCGCGCTCGCCTCGCTGATCAGCGCGGCGACCAGGAGCCTGCGCGGACCGCCGAGCGCTCACGCCTCGCACTGACCGCGTCCTGCCGAACGGGCGGACGCGGCCTCCGTCGGCGCGCCGACGGTTCCCCTCCGCTTCTCGCACGCATCGCCGTGCCCTTCGAAAGGTTCCCATGCGCTCGCGCGCCCTGTTTTCCACCCTCGCCGGCACCGCCGGTTTCGCACTCGCCCTCGCGGCGCCCCTGCCCGCCTCCGCCCACGTCGAACTCGACGCCACCTCGACCGTGCCCGGGCAGATGAGCGTGCTCACCTTCGCGGTGGGGCACGGTTGCGCCGGCTCGGCGACGACCGCCCTCACGATCGGGTTCCCCGCCGAGGTGCCCACCGTCACGCCGACCGTCAAGCCCGGCTGGGACATCGCCGAGGAGAAGACCGACGCCGGCACGACGGTCACCTACACGGCGCAGACCCCGCTCGACGACGGCCTGCGCGACACGGTCGAGGTCTCGGCGCTGCTCCCGCTCGACGGGCGGCCCGGCGACGTGCTCGCCTTCCCGACTCTGCAGACGTGCGTCGAGGGATCGACCGACTGGAGCGAGGTCGCCGACGGCGGCACCGAGCCCCAGCATCCGGCCCCGACCCTGACCCTCTCGGCCGCGGAGACGCTCACCGCCTCGGCCGCGGAGACGGAGCAGGCCGCGGCTCCGGCCGAAGAGCCCGTCGACCGGACCGCGCGCTTCCTCGGCGCGGGAGCGCTGCTCGCGGCGGTCGTCGCGGTGGTCGTGCTCACCGTCACGCTGCGCCGCACGTCGGGAGCCCGCGGATGACGCTGAGCGCGCCGCCCCACGGGACCGCGCCCGCTCCGCAGCGCGCCCGGCCGGCGCCGTGGCTGGGGCCGCTGCTGCTGCGGCTGCACTTCTACGCCGGGATCCTCGTGGGGCCGTTCATCCTGGTCGCCGCGCTGAGCGGCGCAGGCTACGCCCTGACGCCGGCGCTCGAGCAGGCGGTCTACGACGAGAAGCTGCACGCCCCCGTGTCGGGGCCCGCGCTGCCCCTCGCCGATCAGATCGCGGCCGCCGAGACGGTCGTGGGCGACGACGGCGCCCTCGTCGCGGTGCGGCCCGCGCCCGAACCCGGCGACACGACGCGCGTGATGTTCACCGCCGAGGGGCTGCTCGACGGGCAGACTCGCGCGATCTTCGTGGACCCGGCGACCGCCGAGGTGCGCGGCGACCTCGCGGTCTACGGCACGAGCGGAGCGCTGCCGCTGCGAACGGCGATCGACCAGTTCCACCGCAGTCTCGGCCTCGGCGAGGTCGGTCGCGCCTACAGCGAGCTGGCCGCGAGCTGGCTCGGCGTCGTCACGCTCGTGGGGCTCGCGCTGTGGGTCCAGCGCTGGCGCACGGCGCGACGGAGGAGAGATCTCGTGCGGCCGGACCGCAAGGCCAGGGGCTACCGACGCATCTTTTTCTGGCACGCCTCGACCGGGGTCTGGCTCGCGCTCGGCGCCCTGTTCCTCTCCGCGACCGGCATCACGTGGTCGCAGTTCGGCGGCGCGAACGTCTCCGACCTGCGGTCGACGCTCGGCTGGCAGACGCCAACGCTCGACACCGCGCTCGACGGCTCGACGGCGGGCGGCGGCGAGCACGCGGGGCACCACGGCAGCGCGCAGGGATCGTCCGCGGACCTCGATCCCGCGACCTTCGACGAGGTGCTGGCCGTCGCGCAGACAGTGAACGTGAACACCGGGCTCGTTGAGATCAGGCCACCCGCGGACGCGGCGAGCGCGTGGACGGTCACCGAGATCAAGCGCAGCTTCCCGACCCAGGTCGACTCGGTGGCCGTGGACGGCACCACGCTGCAGGTGACCGACCGCACCGACTTCGCGGACTACTCCCTACCCGCGAAGCTCGCCCGCTGGGGTATCGACACCCACATGGGCTCGATGTTCGGTCTGCCGAATCAGCTGCTGCTCGCGGCCGCCGCGTTCGGGATCGCCGCGATGGTGGTCTTCGGCTACCTCATGTGGTGGAAGCGCCGTCCGACGCGCGGGTTCGGAAAGCCGGTTCAGGCGGGCGCGCTCGCCCGTGCGCCCTGGTGGGGCGTGCTCGCGGTCCTCGCCGTGGGCGCCGTCGTCGGGCTCTTCCTGCCCCTGCTCGGGCTGAGCCTCGTCGCGTTCGTGCTCGCCGACGCGCTCTTCGCCGCGACGCGCACGCGCACCGGCTGACATACGAAGAGGCGGGGAGCGCCATGCTCCCCGCCTCTTCGATCGTCTCGGCCGTCTAGTCCGCGTAGCTCGCCATCAAGGCGCGGATGTCGATGGGCTGAGTGGCATCCGGATCGAACGTCTCGGCGTCGTTCACAGTCCGACTCCCGTCGTCGCGAAGACCATCATGGCAACGGCGCTCACGGTGGCGACGAGCGCCGAGGACGCCATCACCAGGAGGGTGCGCTCCCGGGAGAGCTCCTCGATCTCGGTGAAACGGACCGTACCGGTCTGTGCGGTGCTTGCTCGCTTGGTCATGGCCCCGTCCTTTCCCTCGTCTCTGAAGTGTCTCGTCTATCTAGCATTTAGTCAAGCGAGGTTTTGTTGTCCGGCTGCTCAAAAAGGGGAGCGGCGGACCGGCCTGGCGAAACGTCGCCAGGTTGTCGCCCTTCATTCGGGGCCCTGCCCGTCATCGGTAGCCCTCGGCCTGCGCTCCCGGCTACCGGCGGCGACAAATGGACACCTCTGCGACGGTCGACCGGCCGTGGTGTTAGCGTGGGGCCACCGGACGCCGCACCAGCGGTGGTCTCGACGACGAACCAGCACAGGGCTGGCCGCGAGCGGCACCAGGGTGTCCGGGGATAGAGCAGTCGAGGCGCCTACGCGGTAGACCCCGACAGGAATCAGGCCGCGCCGTGGCCATCATGTCTCCGTTCTCCTTCGGAACCCCGACCTTCTCGCTACGCCGTCCGCAGCGCCGTGACGTGAGTCCCCTCGGACACAACGTCACCCTCGGGCGCGAGTGCCTCGGACTGAGCATCCCGCAGCTCGCCGCCGCCACCGGCGGCGTCGTGTCGGTGAGGACGATCAGCGCTCTCGAATCGGGTCGCCTGAGCGACCTCCGCACCGCCGAGCTCATGGCACTCGCCGACGCGCTGGAGGTGTGGCCGCATGAGCTCTGTTCGGAACTCCAGCACTACTACGCCTGAGCCATCGGGCGCCGAACCGCTCGCCGCGATGAGCCTCTCCACCGCACGGATGGGCACAAGCGAACGGTCGCGCCGGCGGCTCAACGCCTCGGTGGTCGTGATCGGTCTCTCGGCGCTCGCGGCATCGGCGAGCGCCGTGACGCTCATGGTCTGGGCGACGGTCGGACCGCTCTAGCCGCCTACGGCGTCAGAATCAGGGCCTCGCCCTGCCCGCCGCCGCCGCAGAGGCCCGCCGCCCCCACACCCCCGTCGCGGTGCACCACGTGCGCGAGGTGAAGGGCGAGCCGGGCACCGGATGCACCGACCGGATGCCCCAGGGCGATCGCGCCTCCCGCACGGTTGATGCGCTCGGGCTCGATCCCGAGGTCGTCGGCCGACTGCAGCACGACCGACGCGAACGCCTCGTTGATCTCGATCGCCGTGAGATCCGCGACGCTGAGTCCCTGCCGGTCGAGGGCACGCTTGATCGCGTTCGCCGGCTGCGAGTGCAGTGACCGGTCCGGGCCGGCGACCTGGCCGGCGGAGCCGATCTCGGCGAGCCACGCGACGCCGTGCGCCCTCGCCCAGCCCTTGCTCGCGACGACGACCGCGGCGGCCCCGTCGGTGATCTGCGACGCGTTGCCGGCCGTGACGCTGCCGCTCTCGCGGAACGCGGGCCGCAGCCGGGCGAGTACCTCCGTCGTCGTATCGGGGCGGATGCCGTCGTCGTCGGTCACCACGATCGGCTCGCCGCGTCGCTGCGGCAGCTCGACCGGGGCGATCTCGACCGCGAGCTCGCCGCTCGCCCGCGCGGCGTCCGCCCGCTGCTGCGACAGCGCCGCGTACTCGTCCTGCCGCTCGCGCGGGATTGCGAGCCGCTCGTTGCCCTCGTCGGTCGCCCGCCCCATGAGCAGGTGGTCGAACGGGTCGAGCAGACCGTCGTAGTAGAGGGAGTCCTCGAGGCTGCGGCTGCCGAGTCCGAACGGTTCGCGCGACTTGAGCAGCAGGTGCGGGGTGTTGGTCATCGACTCCTGACCGCCGGCGACGACGACGGATGCCTCGCCGGTGCGGACCAGCCGGGCCGCGTCGATCACCGCGGTGAGCCCCGACAGGCAGAGCTTGTTGATCGTGATCGTCGGCACGTCCCAGCCGAGTCCGGCGCCGATGCTCGCCTGCCGCGCAGGCCCCTGGCCTGCCCCGGCCTGGATCACCTGACCGAGGATGACGGTGTCGACGGCATCCGCGGGCACGCCGGTGCGCTCGAGGGCGGCGCGGATCGCGTGGGCGCCGAGCTCCGCGGCCGACAGGGCGGCGAAGGCGCCGTTGAACTTGGCGAACGGAGTGCGGGCGCCGCCGAGGAGCACGGGGGTGGTGTCGTCGCTCATGGGTCTCCTGCTCAGGCGAAGGCGGAACGGCCGGTGATCTCGCGGCCGAGGATGAGGGCCTGCACGGTCTCGGTGCCCTCGTAGGTGTGGGTCGCCTCGATGTCGGCGAAGTGCCGGGCGACGCGGTTGCGGAGGAGGATGCCGTTGCCGCCGAGCAGGTCGCGCGCATCCGCGGCGATCGAGCGGGCGGTGCGGGTGGCGCTGTACTTCGCGAGAGAGGCCTGCGGCCCGCGCAGCGCGCCGTCCTCGGCGAGGGTGGTAAGTGCCATCAGCAGGGTCTGCAGCTGGGTGAGCTCGCTCGCCATCCGGGCGAGCCGCTCCTGCACGATTTGCGCGGCGGCGAGCGGCCGCCCGAACTGCTGCCGCTGGCCGGCATAGTGCACGGCGGCCTCGTAGCAGGCGGTGGCGTGGCCGAGCGCCGACCAGGCGACGCCGAGCCGGGTCTCGACGAGGATGCGCGAGGTGTCCTTGAAGGTGTTCGCGCCGGGCAGCCGGGCGTCGGCGGGCACGAAGACGTCGTCGAGCCGCACGTGGGTCTGCCAGATCGCGCGCAAGGCGACCTTGCCGGTGATGGTCTCGGCGCGGTACCCCGGAGTCGACTGCGGCACGAGGAACGCGTGCACGGCGCCGTCGTCGCCGCGGGCCCAGACGACAGTCACGCCGCCGACGCCGCCGTTGCCGATCCACTTCTTCTCGCCGTTCAGCACGAAGCCGCCGTCGACACTCGTCGCGGTGGTCTCGAGCGCGACGGAGTCCGAGCCGTGGGTGGGCTCGGTCAGCGCGAAGGCGCCGAGCTCCTCGCCGCGGGCGAGCGGGCCGAGCCACCGCTCCCGCTGCTCGGGCGAGCCCAGCATCGAGATCGTGCGCATCGTCAGCCCGCCCTGCACGGCGAGCATCACCCCGACCGACCCGTCGCCGCGGGTGAGCTCGGCCTGCACGAGGCACGCGGCGAGCAGGCTCTGCCGGGCGAAGCCGGGCACGTCGATCCCGTCGCGCAGCAGGTCGAGTTCGCCGAGCCGTCGCACGAGGTGCAGTGGATACTCCGCGCGGTCCCAGTACGCGTCGATGACGGGCAGCACCTCGTCCTGCACGAAGCGCCGCGCGCGGTCGCGGTACTCCCGGGCATCCGCCGGCAGGTCGCGGAAGACGCCCGCCAGGTCGGGGTCGAGCGGCTCGGTGAGCCGGTAGTCCGGTTCGGCGACCCCGACGCTTCCGCGAGGTCGCTCGGTCGTCGTCCCAGTCATCCGTCCTCCTCGACGCCGCTCGGTGATCGAGACGCTACCTCAGCGGATGCCGCCGCGCTGGGTCGTCACGCCTTGGGCCCGCCGGCGACGTAGAGCACCTGGCCCGACACGAACGAGGCCTCGTCGGAGGTGAGGAAGGAGGCCGCCGCGGCGATGTCCTCGGGCACCCCGGTGCGCCGAACGGGGATCTCCTTCGCCACCTCGACGAGGTAGTCCTCGAACGGCACGCCGACCCGCTCGGCGACCGCGCGGGTCATCTCCGTCGCGATGAATCCGGGCGCGATCGCGTTCGCGGTGATCCCGAAGGGCCCGAGCTCGATCGCGAGCGTCTTCGTGAAGCCCTGCAGCCCGGCCTTCGCGGCGGAGTAGTTGGCCTGGCCCCGGTTGCCGAGCGCGCTGGTCGACGACAGGCTGACGATCCGCCCCCACTTCGCCGCCACCTGATGCGTCTGCACCGCCCGGGTCAGCAGGAAGGCGCCGCGCAGGTGAACCGCCATGACGGCGTCCCAGTCGTCCTCGCTCATCCTGAACAGCAGGTTGTCGCGCAGGATGCCGGCGTTGTTGACGAGCACGGTGGGCGGGCCGAGTTCGGCGGCGACCCGCTCGACCGCGGCCGCCACCTGCGCGGCATCCGTCACGTCGGCCCCCACGCCGATCGCGCGGCCGCCCGCCTCGGCGATGCGCGCGACGGTGTCGCGCGTCGACTCCTCCGTCAGGTCGAGCACCGCGACGGCGCGACCGTCGGCGGCGAGCCGGGTCGCGATGGCGGCGCCGATGCCGCGGGCGGCGCCCGAGACGAGGGCGACGCGCTGCTCCCCCGGCATCCGGCTGCTACCCGGCATCCGTCTGGTCCCCCGCCCGCTCGAGACGCAGCGTCACCCCGCGCACCTCGGGTCCGACGACGGTGCCGACGATCTTCTCGCCGAAGCGGTCGTACTTGCGGTGGTACTCGGCGTCGAGGTCGGCGTGCACGGCATCCGCCGCATCCACGTGCTCGAAGCGCACGTCGCCCTCGACCCCGCCCGCCCGCACGTATCCGCTGCCGCTCTCGACGGCGCGGCGGTACCAGCCGCTCTCGGGACCGTAGGCGGAGCGCACGTAGAGCCCGTCGCCCACCCGCACGACCCAGATCGGGATGAGCTTGCGCAGCTCGCCGCCCGGCCCGCGCGAGGTGATCTCCAGTTCCTCCGCCGCCCCGATCGCCGCCAGTTCGTCGCCGGTCCACTGCTCCGCCATGTCGCTCCCCTCCGAGGTCCGTTCCCGTCCAGTCTGTCGGCTCCGGCCGCCGGGGCTAGCGTTGCAGCACGAGTACTTCGAAGGAGAGGGCATGACCGCGAGCATCCGCGACGTTCACGAGCGACGACGCCTCGGCACGGACGGTCCGGAGGTGACGGGCATCGGCATCGGCGGCAGCCCGCTCGGCGGCGGACGGATGCGCGACCTGTACGGCCACGACACCGCGGCGAGCGACGCCGTCGACACCGTGCTCGCGGTTCTCGAGGGGCCCTTCAACTTCCTCGACACCTCGAACAATTACAGCGAGGGCGAGAGCGAGCGCCGGATCGGCGAGGCCATCGCCCGGCGCGGGGGTTTGCCCGAGGGCTTCGTGCTCGCGACGAAGGTCGACGGCGACCCCTCGCGGGGCGACTTCAGCGCCGCGCGGGTGCGCGACTCCATCGCGGAGAGCATCGACCGCCTCGGCGTCGACCGTTTCCCGCTCGTGCACCTGCACGACCCGGAGCACTTCCTCGACGTCGAGACGGCACTGACGGAGGACGGCCCGGCGCGCGCCGTCGTCGAGCTCAAGGAGCAGGGCGTCGCGGCGAGCATCGGCATCGCGGGCGGCACCGTCAGCGAGATGCTCGGCTACGTGCGGTCGGGCCTCTTCGACGTGCTCCTCACCCACAACCGCTACACGCTGCTCGACCGCTCGGCTCGGCCGCTGCTCGAGGAGGCGCGCGAGCGCGGCATGGGGGTGCTCAACGCGGCGCCGTTCGGCGGCGGCATCCTCGCGAAGGGCCCGTCGGTGCTCGACCGCTACGCCTACGGCATGGGCTCGCCGGAGCAGCTCGACGCGGCCCGGCGGATGGAGCGGGCGTGCCTCGCCCGCGACGTGCCGCTCGCCGCGGCCGCCCTGCAGTTCTCCACGCGCGACGCGCTCGTCGACTCGACGATCGTCGGGGTGTCGAACCCGAGGCGCCTGCAGGAACTCGAGCGCTACGCGAGCATCGAGGTGCCCGACGACCTGTGGGACGAGCTCGAGCGGTTGACGCCGCCCGAGGAGAGCTGGATCCGCGACTAGGAGACGGCGGCGAGGGCCCTCGTGCGTCTCGTCCACAGCGTCACCGCGATGACGAGTGCAACCCCGATCACGGTCAGAACGCCGGAGGCGGCGAAGACCCCGCGGTAGCCGAGCACGCTCGCCCCCGCGATGCTGATGATCGGCCCCGCCAGCACGCCGCCGAGGCGGACTGTGTTGGTGAAGAGGCTCGAGGCGAGCCCGGGCTTCGGGATGATCTGCTGGAACAGCGACAGCCCCACGCCCTCGAGCGAGGCGAAGAACCACGCGTTCAGCACCTGCAGGGCGACGAGCAGGATCGGCCCCGTGACGGAGAAGCCCATGCACGTGAAGTAGACGGCACCGACCACGCAGCCCTGCACGACGAGCGCCCACGCCGGGAACCGCTCGGTGAGCCGCGCCACCAGCAGCAGCGCGGGGATCTCGAGCCCGGCGGAGACGCCGAGGGTGATGCCGGCCCACTCCACGCCGAGGCCGAGCGACCGCGTCGTGAACAGCGCCATCGACGTGACCGCCGCGCTGTTGCTCGCCTGCAGCACGACGAAGGCCAGCACGATGACCGCGATCTTCGCGCGACCGAGCGCTTCGAACTCCTCCTCGAGGTCCTCGCCCACCCGATCGCCGCTCGTGGCGGCGGGGCGGCGCTCCGACCGCAGCATCATCAGCGCCGTGAGCACGTTGAGCGAGGCGATCACGAGGATGGCGCCGAGCTCCGCCCGCGCACCGAACGCGGCGATCAGGAACGTGGCGAGCGGCGGCCCGCCGACCCACGCCAGCGAGAACAGGGCACGCGCACGCACGACATCCGCAGGTCTCCCGCCCGCCTTGCGCAGCTGGGCGAACAGCAGCGGAACCCCGCCCGCCGCGGGACCGCCGAGCAGGGCGAGCGCGAGCACGACGACCGTCAGCGACGCGGTCGAGAACAGCACGACCGCGAGCGCGAGCGCCGAGATCCCGCTGACGACGACCCAGCGCAGGTAGTCGCTGCGCCGGTCGGCGACGCGCGCGACCACGAGCGACCCGACGAGCCCGCTGATGTTGTAGACGGCGAGGATGCCACCGACCTGCGCCGCCGTCGCGCCGAACAGCTCGACGAGCAGGAACGCCAGTGCGGGATTCAGGAACGAGAACTGGAAGCCCCACAGGAACATCGCCAGAGGAGGCAGCATCCGCTTCTGCACGCGATCACCCGGCCCTTCCACCTGTCTCCGGCCCACAACGGTGAACGAGCCCGAACCAGCTTGCCATTCATGAGGAGTGCTCGCTGCGGACCGGGACGCCGGAATCAACCCCCCCGGCCGATCTCGGATGAATTGCGGCCGACGAGGGTAAGCAGGAAACATGAGACACGTCACGATCGCCGACAAGTCACTGCTGATCGGCGACGAGGCGGCGGCCGCCCTGCTGCAGTACGCGGCCCTCATGGGCAAGCTCGGCTCGAGCGACGTCGTCGAACTCTCGGCGATCGGCGCCGACGGCGAGACCGTCGAGGCCTCGTTCCTGCTCAACAGCGGGACGGTGCTGATGGTCGAGAGCTCGCGCTCGAAGCTGCCGGAACCCGACAACGACGCATCGACCGCCTACATGAACGACCGGCTCGCGTTCTACTCGGCCGACCCTCAGACGATGGGATACCCGCAGGTCGACGACGACGAGGATCAGGCGTCATGACATCGGATCGATTCGGATGCAACGAATCCTCAGTTCCTTCTATAGTCTCTGTTCGCCCCCTCGTCGGGGCCGCTGGAAGCCACTAGGAGCACTCGAACGATGACGGATGCCGGGCAGGAGAGTCAGGTCGTCGACCTCGTCGCGGCCGTCCACCGCCTTCGGCAGGCCGACGCCGACCTCAGCGATCGCCGCCGCGAGGTGACGGGACGAGGGCACACCGACACCCGGGCCCTCGATCTCATCCGCGCCGCCGAGGCGGAATCGCTGCCGCTGACGCCCAAGGAGCTCGCGGCGCAGCTGCGCATCTCGACCGCCTCCACCACGATCCTGCTCGACCGGCTCGCCCGCGACGGGCTCGTGGAGCGTCGGCCGCACCCGCGCGACCGGCGCTCGATCCACATCCACCCGACCGAGGGTCGGGAGAACGACACCGTCGATCCGGTGCCCGACGTCATCGCCGGCGCCGCCGACGGGCTGAGCGAGGAGGAGCGGGCGGTCGTCGTGGGCTACCTGCTGCGCCTGTCGGAGGCGCTCGAGGCGTCCTATCGCCCCGCAGAGGCGAGCCAGCAGCCGTCCCGGCGGCAGCCGATCACCTGAGAGCAGCGCCGCGGCTCTGAGAAGCGCTCATAAACTGGGGTGTGGTCACATCGACGTCGGTCCCCCCGTCCGCACCGAGACGCCTCGGTCTCGTCGCCGCGGTGCTGATCGCCGCCACGCTCGGCGGCTGTGCGGTGAACGAGGAACCCGCCACGAGCGGTGAGGGACTGCAGGGCGCGATTGTCGGCGCCGGGTCCTCGGCTCAGGCCATCGCGCAGGAGGTGTGGATCGCCGACTTCCAGACGCAAAACCCCGGCGTGCGCATCGACTACGACGCGGTCGGCTCCGGCGCGGGCCGCGAGCAGTTCATCGACGGCGCCACCGACTTCGCGGCGTCCGATGCCGCGCTGAGCGACGACGACCTCGAGCGCGACTTCGCGTCGTGCGCGCCCGGCTCGAAGGCGATCGACCTGCCGGTCTACGTCTCCCCGCTCGTGCTGATCTTCAATCTCGAGGGGGTGCCCGAACTGGGCCTCGACGCCGCGAGCATCGCCGGCATCTTCTCCGGACGGATCACCGCCTGGAACGACCCCGCGCTCGTCGCCCTCAATCCCGGCGTCGCCCTGCCCGAACTCCCGATCGCCGCGGTGCACCGCTCCGACCCCTCGGGCACGACCAAGAACTTCGCCGACTACCTCCACCAGAACGTGCCGGATGTCTGGACCGACGAGCCCGCCGACGAGTTCCCGTACCCGGGCGAGGCCGCGCAGGGCAACTCCGGCATCGTGAACGCGGTGATCTCGGGCAACGGTACGATCGGCTACGTCGACGCCTCCCGCGCCGGCGACATCCCGGTGGCGTCACTCGCGGTCGGCGACTCCTTCGTCGACTACTCAGCCGAGGCGGCATCCGCGATCCTCGACGTGTCACCGCTCGCCGAGCGTCCGAACCCGTTCGACCTCGTGGTCGAGGTGGACCGCACGAGCACCGCGGAGGGCGTGTACCCGCTCGTGCTCGTGAGCTACATCATCGCGTGCGAGGAGTACGAGGACCCGGCCCTGTCGGAGCTCGTGCGGCAGTACATCGCCTCGACGATCAGCGACGAGGGCCAGCAGGCCGCGGCGGAGGTCGCTGGGTCTGCGCCGCTGTCGGCGGAGTTCGCGGCGCGGATCGCGGAGGCGGCGGCGTCGATCCGCTGATCCGCGTGGCCGCCGCCGGCCCAGGCATCCGGGGATGCGTGCCCTAAGGGAGGAGAAACAGCCAGTTCCGGTCGAATCCGGACCGGAACGGCCGATATCTCCTTCGTCAGGCGCACCCGAACGTCAGGACCCGAGTACAGGTTCCTAGTCCCTCCGCGCGGCGCGTGCCCCTACGGCGCGAGCAGCGCCGCCACCGCCACGAGTGCCGGCACGCTCAGCACCGTCGAGAGCAGCACGCTGTCGCGCGCCACGATCTCCCCGCGCTCGTACCGTTGCGCGTAGTTGAACACGTTCTGTGCCGTCGGCAGCGCCGCGAGCACGACCACGCCGAACAGCGCGGCGTCGCCGAGGTCGAGCAGGAACCGTCCGGCGAGGAACGCCACGACGGGCATCACCGCGACCTTGAGCAGCACCGCGAGCAGGATGTCGCGGCGGCCGGTGCCGGGCGCGAGCAGGCGGGAGCCGCTCAGTGACATCCCGAACCCGATCAGCATGAGCGGCACCGCGCCGCCGCCGACGATGCGGAAGGGTTCGAGCACCGGATCCGGCAGCGCGAACCCGGGGAAGGCGAGGCCGACCAGCGCGACGGTCACCCCGAGCAGCGACGCGACGATGATCGGGTTGGTCACCGGCTGCAGCAGCACCCGCCGCACCGAGACGCGTCCCCGCGTGGACGCGTCGAGCAGCGTCAGCGCGATCGGGGTGAACACCAGCAGCTGCAGCAGCAGCACCGGCGCCGAGAGCGCCGCGCTGCCGAGCACGTACACCGCGATCGGGATGCCGATGTTGTTCGCGTTCACGTAGCCGGCGCACAGCGCGCCGATCGTCACGGCGCCGACCGACCTGCGCCAGACCAGCGCGGACACCGCGACGTGCAGCAGCATCGGCACCACTGCGGCGATCGCCGAGGCGAGCAGCACCTCCGAGAACAGCACATGCACGTCGGCCTCGGCCAGCACAGTGAAGAGCAGGCACGGCGACAGCACGAAGAACACGATGCGGCTCAGCACGGTCCTCGCGCCGTCGCCGAGGATCCCGAGACGCCCGACGACGTAACCGATCGCGATGATCGTGCCGATGACCGCGAAGCCGGTGAGTACTCCGCTCATCGTGGCCATTCTCCCCGTCGCACGACAGGGGTTCGGTCACGGCAGCGGCGCCGGGGCCCTTGCCGCCCCCGGCGCCGCGCGTGACCCGTCAGTGAGCGACGGGGGTCTTGTCGTTCTCCCGGTCGGCCTGCTTGGCGTGCCGGCGGGCGACGAGGCGGCGGGTGAGCGAGGGCCCCGCCGCGAGCAGGGCCGCGAACACGAGGATCACGACGCTGATCGGGTGCTCGAACAGCACGAGGAAGCTGCCCTGACCGATCGCCGACGTCTGCACGAGGGACTTCTCGAACAGCGGACCCAGCACCAGCCCGAGCACGAGCGGGGCCATGGGCAGGTCGACCTCCTTCATGATCCAGCCGATGATGCCGAACACGAAGACGATGAGGACGCTGAAGAAGTTGTTGCTCACCGCGTAGGCGCCGACGAAGCTCGTCAGGAGGATGATCGGGTACAGGTAGCCGTACGGGATGCGCAGCATCTGGCCGAACACGGGGGCGAGCGGCAGGTTCAGCACGAGCAGCAGCACGTTGCCGATGAAGAACGACACGAGCAGTCCCCAGATCAGGGTGGGCTGCGTCTCGAACAGCAGCGGTCCGGGCTGCAGGCCGTAGATCGTGAAGGCGCCGAGCAGCACAGCCGTCGTGCCACCGCCCGGGATGCCCAGCGCGAGCGTCGGCACGAAGTTGGCGTTCGCCGCGGCGTTGTTCGCGCTCTCGGGGGCGGCGACGCCCTCGATCGCTCCCTTGCCGAACTGGTCGCGATTCTTCGAGACCCGCTTCTCGATCCCGTACGACATGAACGACGCGAGCGTCGAGCCGGCCCCGGGGAGGATGCCCAGGATGAAGCCGACGCCGCTGCCGCGGAGGATCGGACCGACGCTGCGCTTGAGCTCCGACCGCGTGATCATGAGGTCGCGGAACTTGGTGCGGATCGGTGCGGCGGCGCCGACGCGGATCTGGTGCAGCACCTCACCGACGGCGAAGAGACCGATCATCACCTCGACGAACGGGATGCCGCTCAGCAGGTCGACGTTGCCGAAGGTGAACCGGGCGCTCGAGAATCCGGTCGCGACGCCGACCGTCGAGATGAGCAGGCCGAGCGCCGCCATCATGAGGCCGCGGGAGAACGCCCCGCCGGCGAAGCTGACGACGATCACGAGTCCGAGGATCATGATGGCGAGGTTCTCGACGGGCCCGAACTGCAGGGCGAGGTTCGCCAGCGGCGGCGCGAGTGCCATCAGCAGGGCGAGCGAGATGATCGCCGCGATGAACGATCCGATCGCGCTGATGGACAGTGCCGCGCCGGCCCTGCCGTTGCGGGCCATCTTGTAGCCGTCGAGTGTCGTCACGACACTCGCGGCCTCTCCCGGTGTCGAGATCAGCACCGAGGTGATCGTGCCGCCGTACTGCGCGCCGTAGTAGATGCCGGCGAGCATGATCAGCGCCGTGACGGGCTCGAGGGTCAGCGTGAGCGGGATGAGGATCGCTACGCCGGTGGTCGAGCCGAGGCCCGGCAGCAGGCCGATGACGGTTCCGGCGAAGACGCCGATGAAGCACCAGAAGATGTTCTCGGGCGTGAACGCCGTCTGGAACCCGAGAATGAGGTTCTCGATCATGGGTCAGAACCCTCCGAAGACACCCTCGGGCAGCGGCACCCGAAGGAACGTGACGAAGATCAGGTAGACGACGACGCACGTGACGACCGTGACGAGGAGCGACGGCAGCCACTTGCGGCGCTCCACGAAGACGGCGATGACGAAGAGCATCAGTCCGAAAGCGGGGATGAATCCCAGCACCTGCACGAGGGCGAGGGTCGCGACGAGGACGCCGAGCACGATGGCGAGCATCCGCGTGCGCTGACTCTGCGTGCGGCCGAAGATGTCCACGTCGGACTCGGCGGCCAGGTCGGCCGCGAGCTCCTCGTCGGCTCCCGCGACCTCCTTCAGCGGGTCGTGCTCGGGCACGCGCTTGAGGCGCCCCATGACGTCGAGCACCGCGAACAGTGCGACGAGGGATCCGGCGAACACCGGAAGGAACCCGGGGCCGACCTCGCCACCGTCCACGAACATGCCGTAACCGGTGCCGCCGAGGACGGCCGCGATCCCGATGACCGCGAGAACGATGCTGGCGCCGAGGCCGGCTCTCCGGGCTGTGATCATTCCGCGAACACCTTCTCCAGGTCGGCGCTGTTGCCCTCGAGGTACTCGACGAACTCGTCGCCGTAGACCGCGTTGGCCTGCATCACGTTCTCTTCGATGTAGCTGTCGTAGGCGTCGGTCTCGGCAAACGCCTGAGCGGCCTCGATCCAGTACTCGCGCGCCTCGTCGCTGATGCCACCGGGAGCGATGAAGCCGCGGAACTGCGCGAACGAGACGTCGACACCCTGCTCCTTGGCGGTGGGGATGTCGGCGAGCGCCTCGTACTCGTAGCGCTCCTCCGAGAAGGCGCAGAGCGCCTTGAGGTCGCCGGACTCGAGCTGGCCGAGCACCTCGGAGGGGTTGAGCGACGCGACGTCGACCTGGCCGCCGAGCAGCCCCGCGAGCACCTCGGAGCCGGATTCGAAGGGGACGCGGTCGAACTCGACGCCTTCCGCGTCCTCGACGAGCGTGAACACGATCTCGTCGAGGCTCGTCGCGCCGGAGACGGCGGCGACGACCCGGTCGCTGGACGCCGCGTCGACGACGTCTGTGCAGGTCTCCCACTCCGAATCGGCGGGCACGACGAGGAGGGTGTAGTCGTCACCGAGCTTCATGATCGGCGTGAAGCTCTCGTAGGAGAACTCAACGTCCTGGGTCAGGGGCAGGGCGAGAAGCGCGGTCTCCGAGGCGAGCAGGTAGTTGGGGTTGCCCTCCTGCCCGAGGAAGAACGAGTAGCCGACGGCGCCGGAACCGCCCTCGCGGTTCTCGACGCTGATGTTGAGGCTCGTGCCCTCCTCGAGTCCCGCTGCGATGGCGCGACCGGACTGGTCACTGCCGCCGCCCGCACTGAAGGGGACGATCATGCGGACGTCGCCTGACGGCTCGCCCGAGGACGAGGCGCTCGCTCCGCCTCCGGCGCAGGCGCCGAGGGTGAGGATGGCAGCCGTGCCGAGAGCTGCTGCTCCGACTGTTCTGGACTTCATTGTCTCTCCTGTGATCGCGGGGCCTCTGTGACCCGTCGTGGAAATCCTATCGGATATTTGATTCAGCGCGAAGCGCCGGTGCGAGGTCGAAGGGAAGCCGTTGCTTCGTCCAGTACCTCGGCGAACGCTCGGGGGTCGTGGGCACGACGCCCGAGGAAGAGGCCGTCGACGTCGGGCAGCTCGGCGAGCAGGCCCGGTCCGGCGGTCCCTCCGTAGATGACGAATGCGGGCGCACCGTGCTCGTCGGCGAGGGCGACCCGGATGCCGGCGACGACGTCGTTCACGTAGGCGGGGTCCGCCGGGCGCTCCGCGCCGATCGCCCACACGGGCTCGTAGGCGAGAGCGACCCGCGACAGTTCCGCTTCCCTGTTCCGCAGTGCGTCGAGCGTCTGCTCCACGACCAGGCGCACGGCCTGTGCCGCGGGCACCCGCTCGGTCTCCCCCACGCACAGCAGCGGCTGGAGGCCGGCATCGAGTGCGGCGGCCGCTTTCCGTGCGACGACCTCGTCCGTCTCCGCGAACAGTGCGCGGCGCTCCGCATGACCGATCTCCGCCATGCGCACACCGAGTTCCGCGAGCAGCCTCGGCGAGGTCTCACCCGTGAGCGCCCCCTCCCCCCATGCGATGTCCTGCGCCCCGATGAGCGCGCCGAGCGGCGCGAGCCGTTCGACCGCTGCGGGGAGCACGGGATCGCTGGGGATGACGAAGACCTCGACGCCGTGCGCATCGTGTTCCTCGAGCACTCGCGCGATGTCGTCGAGCCACTCGAGCGACCGGTGCCAGCCGAAGTACGCCTTCGTGCTGACGCCGAGGTGGAGGGCGGGGGCGGCCGTCATCCGCGGACCGGCATGCGGCGGGACGCGATGGCGACCGCCAGGTCGAACGCGTGCTCCGTCGCGCCGGGGTCGGCGATGCCCTTGCCCACGATGTCGAACGCGGTGCCGTGCGCCGGCGTCGCGATGACGACCGGGAGGCCGCCCTGGATGGTGACGCCGCGGTCGAAGCCGATGAGCTTCATGGCGACCTGACCCTGGTCGTGGTACATCGTGACGACCCCGTCGAAGTCGCCGCGCTTGGCGGCAAGGAACACCGTGTCGGAGGGGAAGGGGCCCTTGGCGTCGATGCCCTCGGCGACGGCGGCCTCGATGCCGGGAGCGATCTCGTCGATCTCCTCGCGGCCGAAGTTCCCGTTCTCGCCGGCGTGGGGGTTCAGCGCGGCGACCGCCAGCCTCGGCGACCCCAGCCCGGAGTCACGGAGCGTCTCGTGCAGAAGCCGGATGGCATCCGTCACGGCGGGAGCCTTGATGCGGGCCGCGACCTCCGAGAGGGCGACGTGGCTCGTGACGCGCGCGGTGGTGAGTCCGGGAAGGATGTTGAGCTCGCTCGTGACGCCGGTGTGACCGAGCTCCTTCGCGAACCAGCGCAGTTCGTCCTCCTCGTGCATGCCCGCGAGGTGGAGACTCGTCTTGTTGAGCGGGGCGAAGACGATCGCGCCGATCTTGCCCTCGCGGGCCAGCGCGAGGCCGCGCAGCAGCTGGTGCTTGACCCGCTGTCCCGCCTCGACGCTCACCTGCTTGGGAGGGATAGGGGTGGTCGGCGCGGTGCCGTCGTCGAGGACGACGGCGAAGCCCGGCGTCGGCTCGTCGGCGATCGGGATCTCGACCCCGGCGGCGGCGGCCGCCGCCTCGACCTCGCTGCGGTCGGCCAGCACGTAGACCTCGGCCTTCTGCAGGGTCTCCGGGCGCGCGAGCAGCTTGGCGGCGAGCTCGGGACCGACGCCGGCGGGGTCGCCGAGGGTCAGGGCGATGGCGGGACGCGCGGTCATGCGGAGGCTCCTTCGTAGGCGCAGATGGCGGCGACCTTCGGCGCCGAGGCGGAGGTGGGGTCGAAGCGGAGGTCGAGCCATTCCCGCACGAGCTTGCGCGCGAGTTCGAGGCCGATGACCCGCTGACCCATCGTGAGCACCTGGGCGTCGTTGCTCAGCACGCTGCGCTCGACAGAGTAGCTGTCATGCGCAGTGACGGCGCGGATGCCGGGAACCTTGTTGGCGGCGATGGCCACGCCGAGGCCGGTGCCACAGATCAGCAGAGCACGGTCGGCATCGCCGGCGGCGACGATGCGGGCCGCCTCGACGGCGACGTGCGGATAATCGGTGGCGCCGTCCTCGGCGACTCCGACGTCCACCACCGACGCGACGCGCGGGTCGTTCTCGAGCTCGGCCTTGAGGGCGGTCTTGTAGTCGTAGCCGGCGCTGTCACTGCCGACGACGAGGCGCAACTGTTCTGTCACGTGCTTCGTCCTTTCACTCACTGGCGGGCGAAGGCGGCGGGCGCCGCCTCCGCGATGGTCTGCGCGACGCGGGCGAGAGAGATCGCCCCGGCATCCGGATGCCCGATGCTCTTCTCGGCCAGGGGCCGAGCGCGGCCGAGCCGCGGCCGGAGGTCGGCGGTCGCCGCGGCGGCCGCGGACGCGGAGGAGGCGGCCTCGCGCCAGGCCTCGCCGAGACTCGCGCCGCGCTCGAGGGCCGACGAGAGGGTGGCCACGAGCGGCGCGAAGGCGTCGATCATCGTCTTGTCGCCGACTTCGGCGCCCCCGAGGGCGCGCATGGCGTCGAGGGCTGCGCCGGTGGCGTCAGCGATCGCGGTCTCGTCGACGGATGCCGAGCGGGCGAGCGTCGCCCCGGCAGCCTGCAGCGCGACTCCCCACAGTGCGCCCGAGGTGCCTCCGGCATGCTCGGACCAGGCGTCGCCCGCCTCGATGAGCAGGGCGCCGATCCCGAGTCCGTCGGCCGCGGCCTGCTCGGCGGCCTGCGTTGCGGCGACGATTCCGCGGGCCATGCCGATGCCGTGGTCGCCGTCGCCCGCGATCGCGTCGATCCGGCCGAGCTCCTCCTCGGACTCGAGAAGCATCGAGCGCACCGCCTGGGTGACCGACAGCGCAGCCGAAGCGGCGGCGCGGTGTCCCTCGGGCTCCGCTACGTGCTGGTGAACGCCGCGTGCCCGCTCGTGCCCCTCGGTGTCGACCGGGGCGCTGATCGCACCTCGGCGGAACGCGGGGGTGTCGGCGGGAGCGGCCCACAGCTCGAGCAGTTCGGCGTCGGGCCAGAACAGGGTGAGCGAGACGCCCGCCATGTCGAGACTCGTGACGAGCTCGCCGCACTCCGGCTGCAAGACCGCCACCCCACGCTCGGTCAGCACGTCGACGACGTCCCCGAACAGCACGAAGAGCTCGTCGTACTTGATCGATCCGAGCCCGTTGAGCAGCACGACCGCTTCGTCGCGCGCTCCCTCGGGTCGCTCGGTGAGCAGACGATCGACCAGCAACTCCGCGAGAGCGCGAGCCGAGGGAAGAGGCTGCTCGGAGATGCCGGGCTCGCCGTGGATGCCGAGACCGACCGACATGACGCCCTCGGGAACGGTGAACAGGGGCTCGCTGGCCCCGGGCAACGAGCAGCCGCTGAACGCGACGCCGAACGAGCGGGTGCGCGCGTTGGCCGCGATCGCGACGCGCTCCACGCCGTCGAGGTCGTAGCCCGCCTCGGCCGCGGCTCCCGCGACCTTGAACACGACGAGGTCGCCGGCGACACCGCGACGGCGTTCGATCTCTTCGCGGGGCGCGCTGGCGATGTCATCCGTCACGCGCACGGTGCGAACGTCGATGTGCTCGGCGCGGAGGCGCTCCTGCGCCTGCGTGAAGTTCAGCACGTCGCCCGCGTAGTTGCCGTAGGTGAGCAGCACCCCTGCGCCCCGCTCGACGTCGCGGGCGACACGGTAGACCTGCCCGGCGGAGGGCGAGGCGAACATGTTGCCGCACGCGCTGCCG
Source organism: Desertivibrio insolitus (assembly GCF_017355965.1). GTDB lineage: Bacteria > Actinomycetota > Actinomycetes > Actinomycetales > Microbacteriaceae > JAFIQW01. Next base: position 4,260 of record NZ_JAFIQW010000002.1, on the reverse strand, counting down.
GAGGCGAGCCCTGGTCCCACGAGACCAGCGAAGGCGGGGTAGTGGCCGGAGCCGCCGCCGACGACGACGGCGACCTGGCCGTCGGGGATGACGGTGGAACGCACCACTCCTCCGTCGACGCGGCGCACGTAGCGCGAGTTGGCGGCGACGAAGCCCTTGAGGGCCTCGTCGGCGAAGCTGGTCGGATCGTTGTAGAGGCGGGTCATCCCACGTGCTCCTTCAGTACGTCGGCGGACTGGACGGCACCGAGCGCGGGCTCGGAGGGCAGAAGAGTGCGCAGGTAGCGCATGTTGCGGGCGCTGATGCCGAGGCCGTCGCCCCCGTAGTGCTCGCAAGTGATGACCCCGTCGAAGCCGAGGGCGACCGCGTCCCGGATGGCCGTGCGGTAGTCGACGACGCCGAGCTCGAGCGGGGCGGGGGTGGTGACGATGGCGCCGGTCAGCGGGTCCTCGTCGCGGGTGTAGTTCTTGACCTGCCAGTAGTTGGCGTAGGGCAGCGTCTTCGCGAGCATGTCTTGCCAGCGCTCCACGGGACGGTGCAGACGGAGGAGATTGCCGATGTCGGGATTGATCCCGACGTTCGGCAGATCGACGTCCTCGATGAACCGCACCGCGCTGTCGGCGGTGCCGAAGAAGGTGTCCTCGTAAAGCTCGATCGACACGAGCAGCCCGGCGTCGGCCGCGTGCCGGCCGAGCTCGCTGATCCTGGCCACGGCTCGGGCCCACGCGGTGGGGTCGTCGACGTCGTCGGCCGCCCCCGCCGCATTCCAGAACCAGAGCTGTTCGCGCTGCGCCGCCGTGAGCGGCTGGTGGAACCCGATGGAGAGCACGCCCGCACCGAGTTCGGCCGCCGCGTCGATCGTGCGGTGCGCATAGGCGAGGTTCTCCGTCCCGGCGACGGGATCGGCGACGCTCCGCCGCGTGATCGACACGGCGGGCACCGTGAGGGAGAGATGCCGCAGGGCCGAGGCGAACTCGGCGTGACGGGCGGGGGTGAGGTCGCCGATCCGCAGCCAGCTGTCGGTGAGATCGACGTTGTCGAAGCCGACGCGACCGACTTCCGACAGGGTCTCGACCCAGCTCTCGACGGGGGCGTCCTGCACGGAACTCCCGTCGCGCAGCGTGCCCGGGAACTGCAACAGGGCAGCGGCAATCGGCCAGGTTTCAGCGGTGTACGCCATGTCACTCCATCGTGCGGATCGTGTTTCCTATAGGAAATAGTAGCGCACGAGGACGCGCGGAAGCGAGCGTTCGCGACGGCCGCTCGTCAGGCGGTGGGAAGCGTGCTCGCCTCGGCGATAGCGCGCTGCTTCACGGAGCAGACGTGGTCGTGCATGGCCGTGAACGAGGCGTCACCGTCGGCGGCGGCGATCGCGTCGATGATGCGCTCGTGCTCGCTGACGGCAGCGTCGGCATCGCTGACGTCGAGACCGCCGAACAGGCGGAAACGCTGCACGTGTCCGCCGAGGGCGGTGTACGAGGCGAGGAGGAAACGATTGCCGGCACCCTCGGCGATGAGCCGATGGAACCGCTCGTCCGCCTGCCAATAGGACGCGAGGGACTCGCCCTTGCGCTCCCGGTAACGGGAGAGCGCGCCGTTGGAGTCGCGCAGTCCGCGCACCAGGTCGGCGTCGCCTGCGGCTCCCGCCATCCGCGCGAGCTGCGGCTCGAGGGCGATGCGCGCCTCCATCAGTTCCGCCAGCTCGTCGGGGCTGAACAGAGGCGCGACCCGATATCCCCGCAGCGCTTCACGCACGACGAGTCCGGTCGACTCCAGACGAGCCAGCGCTTCGCGGATCGGAGTCTGCGAGATGGACAGCTCCCGCGAGAGCGCGTCGATGTTGAGGCTCTCGCCGGCGGCGAGACGGCCGTCGACGAGGCTCGTCATGAGCGTCTCGTAGACGTGATCGGCGAGCACCTGGCGCGCCGGTGCCCGATCGAACCTCGACGCCGCTGCCACGTCGCGATCCTATATGGCTGCGCACCGGAAGCGACCGGATGCTCAGCGGCACTGGGCGGGGAATGACGCACAGCGAACGGTGGTTGACATGTCAACAACCGGTACGTTGCGATCGGCACGGTTACGAAGGAGCATCATGAACGGGATCGAGTTCGGCATCGACAGCTTCGGCGATCGGCCGAGAGACGACGAGGGCCGCGTGATGTCGCACGCGCAGGCGATCCGCGCCACGGTCGACGAGGCCGTGTTGGCCGATCAGGTCGGCATCGACGCGGTGGCTCTCGGCGAGCACCACCGACCCGAGTACGCCATCTCCACTCCCGAGACCGTCCTCGCCGGAATCGCCACCCGGACCTCTCGCATCCGGCTCGGGTCCGGTGTCACCGTGCTGAGTTCGGACGACCCCGTGCGCGTCTTCCAGCGCTTCGCGACGGTCGACGCCCTCTCGAACGGACGGGCTGAAGTCATCCTCGGCCGTGGCTCGTTCACCGAGTCGTTCCCGCTCTTCGGCTTCGACATGGCCGACTACGACGTCCTCTTCGAGGAGAAGATCGACCTCTTCCACCGGCTGCTCGACGAGGGTCCCGTCACCTGGCACGGCACCACGCGGGCCGCTCTCGACGGGGCAGAGGTGTACCCGAAGACCGAGTCGGGACGATTGAAGACCTGGGTGGGCGTCGGGGGCTCGCCGCAGTCCGTCATCCGCACGGCCCGCTACGACTTCCCGCTCATGCTCGCGATCATCGGCGGCGCCCCTGCCCGCTTCGCGCCGTACGTCGATCTGTACCGACGAGCGGCGGAACAGCTCGGCACGACGGCGCACCCTGTCGGCATGCACTCCCCCGGCTTCGTCGCCGAGACCGACGAGGAGGCCAAGCGGCTCTTCTATCCCGGCTACCGCGAGATCCGCGACCGCATCGGCGCGCTGCGCGGGTGGCCACCGCTGCGCCGGGAGGAGTTCGACGCGGAGGTGGCCGAGGGCTCGCTCTACGTCGGCTCCCCGGAGACGGTGGCGCGGAAGATGGCGAGCGCGATCCGGGCTCTCGACGTCGGCCGCTTCGACCTCATCTACTCCTCTGCCGGAACAGTCTCGGCCAGCGCGCGACTGCGAGCGGTCGAGCTCTACGGCACGCGTGTCATCCCGCTCGTGCGCGACCTGCTCGCCGAGCAGAGCACCTCCGTGGCGGTGGTCCGATGAGCACGGTCGGAATCCTCGGCGCGGGCAAGGTCGGCACAGTGCTCGCGCGGCTCGCCGTCGCGGCGGGGCACCGGGTGCTCGTCGCCGGCTCCGGCGATCCGGCGAAGATCGCGCTGACCGTCGAGGTGCTGGTGCCGGGCGCGGAGGCCGTGTGGGCGGCGGATGCCGCGACCCACAGCGACGTCGTGATCCTCGCCCTTCCGCTCGGCAAGTACGAAACCGTGCCGGTGGAGCAGCTCGCCGGCAAGCTCGTCATCGACGCCATGAATTATTGGTGGGAGGTGGACGGCATCCGCGACGACCTGGGAGACCCCCGGCTCTCGACGAGCCGATTGGTGCAGGAGCACCTGCCCGAGGCCACGGTCGTCAAGGCGTTCAACCACATGGGCTACCACGACCTCGACGGAGAGGCGCGCGGAGCAGGGGCGCCCGGGCGCAAGGCCATCGCGGTCGCGGGCGACGACGAGCCTGCGGTGACAGCGGTCTCCGCGCTGGTCGACGAGCTCGGCTTCGATCCGGTGCGGGCCGGCGGGCTCGACGACGGCATCCTGCTCCAGCCGGGGATGCCGACCTTCGGCGCGAATCTGCCGGCGCCTCAGCTCGAAGCACTGATCGCGGAACAGTCGACTGAAGAGGAGAGCGTGACTCGAAGCTGAGCCGCCCCGCGCTTCCGGTCGCCCTGTTCAAGCAAGGAGCGAGTGCGCGCGACCGCGGAGATCGCTAGCGTCATCTCCGAACACCGGAGTTTCCAGGAAGCAGGGCAGCATGAGCGATTACGCGGTCATCGATCCGTCGACGGGTGAGCGGGTCGAGGAGTTCGAGGTCATCTCGGAGCAGGACCTCGCGTCCGCGATCGGCAGCGCACACGAGGCGTACACGACGTGGAGTCGCACCACGACCGCGGAGCAGCGGGCAGCGCTGATCCGCCGGGTCGCCGAACTGCACGTCGAGCGCAAGGACGAGCTCGCCGAGATCATCGTGCGGGAGATGGGCAAGCCCCTCGCCCAGGCCGTGGGCGAGGTCGAGTTCGCCGCGGACATCTACGCCTACTACGCCGACAACGGCCCCGGCTTCCTCGCCGACGAACCCATCCAGGTCGACGA
>NZ_JAFIQW010000001.1:658986-811998 GCF_017355965.1 Desertivibrio insolitus | reverse complement strand
ACATTCCGAACCCGGAAGCTAAGACCTGCAGCGCCGATGGTACTGCGAGGGAGACCTCGTGGGAGAGTAGGACACCGCCGGACATCCTTCACGATGCCCACCCCCGTACCCTGACACCACAGACGGTGACCGGGTACGAGGGTGGGCATCACCTGTTTAACCACCCAGCCACGAGGCATGCGGTTCTGACGCCCTACGGCACCCAGGGCTTCTTGACAAGCCCCGCGCCCCCGAATCGGGGCATCTTGCTAGTCCTGAACTAGCGTGTCCGCATGACCGTGGCGCTGACTGGCGACGCAGTGTCGCGGTACACCGCGAGCACGTCGCAGATCGAGGCCGCAGCCGCGTCGATGAGCGTGCTGTACCGCAACGAGATGACGGTCGACGCCGCTCCACCGGCGCGGTTCGAGTACGAGGCGAGCGCCGTCTCCGACGGCGTGCTCGATCTCGCTAGGCTGCGCTTCCTCGGCTCGGTGCGGGCCGGTGCGACCGCGTTCGAGAGCTTCGTGGTCGCGTATCCCGTCGAGGGGCGACACAGCTGGAAGGCCGGGCGCGAATCCGGATCGGGCAGCGTGCCCTTCTTCCTTCCGCCGGGTCGCGATCTCACCGCCGACTTCGACAGGCTGGATCTCCTGACCGTCTCCGTCACGCCGGAGGCCTTCCATCGCGCGATGGACAGCATGGGGCGCTCGTCACGGGAGCTCATGCTCGCGCGGCCGAACTCGATGCGCCGCTCCCCGCGACTGATGGCCGCGACGATGCGCTTCGTCGACGTCGCCCTGCGGCAGGACCCGACGGCGTTCGCCTCCCCGCTGGTGCGAGCGGAGGCGCTGCGGCAGATCGTGGTCGCGATCACCGAGACCTACGGCGTCTCCGCGGAGGAACCCCAGGACCCGACCGTCGTGCATCCTCGCGCGGTGCGCCGGGCGCTCGCGTTCATGGACTCCAGCGCCCACCTCCCTGTGACCGTCGCGGACGTCGCCCTCGAGTCGGGGCTCTCGCTGCGAGGGCTGCAGTCGGCGTTCCGCAAGCAGATGGGGATGTCCCCGTCCGAGTACCTGCGGCACGTGCGCCTGCACGGCGCTCGCGATGAGCTGCTTCAAGCCGGCGACGGCAACGCGCTCACGGTCGAGTCGATCGCGCTGCGCTGGGGCTTCGCCCACGCCGGCCGCTTCGCCGCGCACTACCGCTCGACGTTCGGCGAGAAGCCCAGCGAGACGCTGCGGCGCTGAGCGACCTTAGGCCTGCCAGCGTCAGGACGACGAGAGCACGATCGCGGCCGTGCAGGCTCCCACCCACACGAGGCTCGCGAGCGTGCCGACGATGAAGCGCTCGCGGGTCTGCTCCGTGTTGAGCTCATTGAATCGGCCGAGGCCCTTCACGGCGACGATCACCGCGATCCCACCGGGCTGGCCGAGCAGCACGCAGCCGAGGAAGGCGAGCCGCTCGAGCAGTCCGATCGTGACACCGCCCCGCAGCTCCTCCTGACGCGTGCCTCCGCGGGTCACGAACACGCTGTTCTGCACCTGCAGCGGCACCGTCCGCGGGCTCGCGAGATGCAGCACCAGCGAGACGAGCGGGTTGCCCGCGACGACGGCGAGCAGGCCGATGCCGATCCACAGCGGCACGCCGACCGCGGGGGAGGCGGGCGCCATGGGGCTCGCACCCATCGCGACGGCGGCGACCACCGGCAGCAGCACGGGAGCGGAGTACCAGGTGCGTCCATCGCGCATCGCGACGAACGCCAGCGCGAGGGTGGCGTACGCCACGAGCGCGACGACGAGCCACGAGACATCCGTCGGCGTCACGACACCTCCCGATCGAGCTTGCTCAGCAGGCTAACGAGAGCCTCCGACGCCGGGGCGTCGACGCGCAGGTCCGCGGCCTGAGCGCGCAGACTCACCGCCTGCGGAGTGACGCCGAGCACGGCCGCGGCGTCGGTCTGGGTGCGCCCCTCGCTGAGGAGGTCGTGCACCTCCCAGCCCTCCGGCGTACGTCGCCGGCGCACGACGAGCAGCAGGTCGAGCAGCGCCTCGAAGTGTCTCGCGTCGCGCTCGGCGCTGGCGGCCTCGACGGCCACCCGCGTCGGCTTGCGCTTGGCCCGGTCGACGGCCTCTCGAGCGGAGATGAATGCGCCTCCGGTCGCCTCGCGGATGCTGTCGGGCAACGGGGTCACGACCGGGCCGACCCCGCAACCGATCGTCCAGCCTCCGCGACGGGTGAGGTCGAGGATGATCCGCAGCGCGACCTCGGCGTCGTCGAGCAGCACCTGCGCCTCGTCGCCCGCTGTCCGTTCCGGAGCGAGCACGTGCGGGTACTCTCGCAGCAGCGCGAGCAGGTTGCCCACGTCATCCGGGCGCTCACGACTGCGCACCTGGTCGATGGTCAGCACCAGCATCGGTCACTCTCGCAAGTCTCAGCGCTTGATAGTCAAGGATCAAGGTATCAGGCTTGAGCGGGACTCGAAAGGCGAGGCCGGGAGAAGGCCCGCTGGTACCGTATTAGCCGTGCCGACCGACCTCCCCGACGCGCGTTCCGCGCAGTCGAACGACTCGACGTTCCCGTCCCTCTGGGACGAACTCGTCTGGCGGGGTCTCGTCCACGTCTCCACCGACGAGGCCGAGCTCGCCCGACTGCTCGACGGGGAGCCCATCACCTATTACTGCGGCTTCGACCCGACCGCGCCCAGCCTGCACCTCGGCAACCTCGTGCAGCTGCTGCTCATGCGCCGCCTGCAGCTCGCCGGTCACCGCCCGCTCGCCCTCGTCGGCGGCTCGACGGGCCTCATCGGCGACCCCAAGCCCAGCGCCGAGCGCACCCTCAACACCAAGGAGACCGTCGCCGAGTGGGTGGGCTACCTGCAGGCGCAGGTCTCCCGGTTCCTCAGCGCCGAGGGGAACAACGGCGTGACCCTGGTCAACAACCTCGACTGGACGGCCCCGCTCAGCGCGATCGACTTCCTGCGCGACATCGGCAAGCACTTCCGGGTGGGCGCGATGCTCAAGAAGGACGCCGTCAGCGCCCGCCTGAACTCCGACGCCGGCATCAGCTACACCGAGTTCAGCTACCAGATCCTGCAGGGGATGGACTTCCTGCAGCTCTACCGCGACTACGGCTGCGTCCTGCAGAGCGGTGGCAGCGACCAGTGGGGCAACCTCACGAGCGGCATCGACCTCGTGCGCCGCGTCGAGGGCGTCTCGGTGCACGCGATCGGCACCCCGCTGATCACGAACTCCGACGGCACCAAGTTCGGCAAGAGCGAGGGCAATGCCGTGTGGCTCGACCCCGCGCTCACGAGCCCCTACGCGATGTACCAGTTCTGGCTCAACACCGACGACGCGGACGTCGTCGCGCGGCTCAAGGTCTTCACGTTCCTCTCCCGCGAAGAGATCGAACGCCTCGGCCAGGCCGTCGAGCAGGAGCCGTTCAAGCGCGAGGCGCAGCGCCGGCTCGCGCTCGAGGTGACCACGCTCGTGCACGGTCGCGAGGAGACCGAGGCGGCGATCGCCGCCTCCGCCGCGCTCTTCGGCCAGGGCGAGCTCGCCGACCTCGACGAGCGCACGCTCACCGCTGCGCTCGGCGAGCTGCCCTCCACCACCGCGTCGCCCGACGCGCACGTGACGCAGCTGCTGGTCGAGACCGGGCTCACCTCGAGTCTCGGCGAATCCCGTCGCGCGCTCGCGCAGGGCGGCGTGTACATCAACAACGTCAAGCTGACGGATGACGCGGTGCTCGGCGACCACCTGCTGCACGGCCGGCACGCGGTGCTGCGCCGCGGCAAGCGGACCCTGGCCGGGGTCACGGTCTCGGCGTAGCCCGGGACGCGCAACAATGTGGGGATGACCTCCGCCGACTCCGCGCCCGTGGCATCCGTCGACCGCTCCTTCACGGTGCGTCGCGCGCGCACGGACGACGTCGTCGGCATCCAGCGCCTCATCGAGCCGCTCGTGCAGGAGCGCATCCTGCTCGGCAAGGAACTCGTGGTGCTCTACGGTGCGGTGCAGGAGTTCCGCGTCGCCGAGGGGCCGGACGGCGAGCTCGTCGGCTGCGGGGCGCTGCACGTGATGTGGCAGGACCTCGGCGAGGTGCGCACGCTCGCGGTGTCGTCCGACTGGCGGGGCGCAGGAGTCGGGCACGCCCTGCTCGACGCGCTCGAGAAGGATGCCGCCGAGCTCGGGCTCACGCGGCTGTTCTGCCTGACCTTCGAGACGGAGTTCTTCGGGCGGCACGGCTTCCGGGAGATCAGCGAGTCGGTTGTCGACCAGCAGATCTACGCCGAGCTTGTGCGCTCCCCCGACGAGGGCGTCGCCGAGTTCCTCGACCTCGCGCGGGTAAAGCCCAACACGCTCGGCAACACCCGGATGCTGAAGACCCTCTAGTCCCGGCGCGTGGCGCACGGGAGCAGCCGGACCCCGGTCCTATCCTGTGCCCATGTCGAGCGTGCGTCGTCCTGTCGGGCCGCTGCCGCCCCACGTGTACTGGCGGCGGCGTGCTCTCGTGCTCGCCGTTCTCGCGGCGATCGTCGCCGTGGTCGTGCTGATCGTGGTGCGCCCGGGAGCCGGCAACGCCGAGCCCGCGGCGAGCAGCTCCGAGCAGCCCGCCGCGCCCGCGACGGCCGAGCCCGCGGCGCAGGGCCAGCGGGAGGGCGAGCCCTGCCTGCCGACGTCGGTGAAGATCGAGCCGCTGACGGATGCCACGGAGTACCCCGAGGGCTCGAGCCCGCAGATCTCGATGCGCATCACCAACACCAGCCCCGCGCCGTGCACGATCAACGCCGGCACGACGCAGCAGGTCTTCCAGATCACGAGCGGCTCGGACGTCGTGTGGAAGTCGACCGACTGCCAGGTCGACCCCGTCGACGCGGAGGTCACCCTCCAGCCGAACGCGCCGCAGTCGACCGCCCCCATCACGTGGGACCGCACCCGCTCCGAACCGTCCACGTGCGACGGCGACCGTCAGGCGATGCCGGCCGGCGGGGCGAGCTACCACCTCGAGGTGAGCGTCGGCGACTACGCGGGGTCGGACACGAAGCAGTTCCTGCTCTACTGAGCCCCACCGGTCGCCCTTCAGTGCTCGCTTTGTAGGGTGGAGCCCATGCCCGACATCACGCCGGAATCGAAGCTGCCCGAGGAGCAGCGGCTCGCGGCCGCGCTCGAGCGTCAGGACACCGCGGCCGTCGCGTTCGCGTTGCGGAACGACTACGTCGTGCTGCCCCTGCTGCCGGTCGACGGGCCGCCGCAGATCCGCGTGTTCCGGCAGGGCGACTCCGACCGCTATCTGCTCCTGCTGTTCTCGGCCGCCGAGAACTACGCCAAGATGCTGCCGCAGGAGACCGACCACCGCGTGATCTTCTACGACGGCCCCATGCTCCGCGACTTCCTCGAGCAGAACATCGGCGTGCTCGAGGGCGTGTGGTTCGACGTCGCCGGGCCGCACGCGATGCAGGCTCTGCCGCAGGACGTGCTCGACGCCCTCAAGCTCGAGGCCTGAGCGCCTCACTCGACGTCCTGCTGCCGGTCAGGTGGCGTACAGACGGCGGGAGAAGCATGGCGGCATGGCTGGACTCGATGACTTCCGCAAGCAGGCCGAGCAGGTTCTGAGCAACGACAAGGTGCGCGACGCGCTTCACAGCGACAAGGTGGAGGACGCGAGCGACCGTGTGCTCGACGGCGTCGAGGGCGCCGCGGACCACGCGACCGGCGGTCGGTTCGACGCTCAGAGCGACGACATCCGCGACCGGGCCGACGACCGCATCGGCACGGGCACCGAGGACGAGCGTGGAGTGTCGCACACCGGCATCCGCGACGCCGACATCGACCGCAACGAGGGTCGCGACACCGGCGCCTAGAACTCGGGGATGCCGCGGTCGTCGCTCGCCTTGATGAAGGCGCGGTCGACCGCGGCCCGTACGGTGCCCGTCGAATCGTCGAGCAGGGTGCGGAAGCCCAGGCGGCGCGCCTCGTTCGCGCGTTGCTTCGCCGACGCGACGCCCCGGATCTCGCCCGCAAGGCTCACCTCACCGAACGCGGCGAGGTGCTGCGGCAGCGCCTTGTCACGATAGGCGGATGCCACGGCCAGCGCGATCGCCAGATCGGCACCGGGCTCGGTGAGGCGGATGCCTCCCACCGTCGAGACGTACACGTCGGTGCTGCTGAGGGCGAGACCCGCCCGCCGTTCGAGCACGGCGAGCAGCATCGCGACGCGTGAGGAGTCGACGCCGTTGACGACGCGGCGCGGCTGCGGCGTGGTCGACTTCACGACGAGCGCCTGCACCTCAACCGGAAGGGCGCGCCGGCCCTCGACGCTGACCGTCACGCAGGTGCCGCTGACGGCCTGACGCGTGCGGCTGAGGAAGAGGCGGCTGGGGTCGGCGACCTCGGCGATGCCGTCGCCGGTCATCTCGAAGCAGCCCACCTCGTCGGTCGGGCCGAAGCGGTTCTTGAGCGCGCGCACGAAGCGCAGTGCGGTCTGCCGGTCGCCCTCGAAGTGGCAGACGACGTCGACGAGGTGCTCGAGCAGGCGCGGGCCCGCGATGGAGCCGTCCTTCGTGACGTGCCCGACGAGCACGACGGGCAGGTTGCGGTCCTTCGCGACGCGGATCAGCGTCGAGGCGACCTCGCGCACCTGCGAGGGCCCGCCGGCGAGTCCTTCGGTGAGCGAGCTCGACACCGTCTGCACGGAGTCGACGATCAGCAGCGCCGGCTCGATGTCGTCGATCTGACCCAGGATGACGGCGAGGCCGACCTCCGACGCGATGAACAGCGACTCCTGCAGGGCGCCGGTGCGGCTCGCACGCATGCGCACCTGGTTCACCGACTCCTCCGCGCTCACGTAGAGCACGCGCTGACCCGACTGCGCGGCGCGCGAGGCGACCTCGAGCAGCAGCGTCGACTTGCCCACGCCGGGCTCGCCGCTCAGCAGGATGACGCCGCCGGGCACGATCCCGCCGCCGAGCACGCGGTCGACCTCGCTGATGCCCGTGGGCCAGTGGGAGACGTCGTCGCCGACGAGCTCGGTGACGGGCCGCGCGGCGCGCTCGGCCGGCACGACGGCGGGCCGGAGCCGGACGACCGGCGCTGCGGCATCCGCCTGATCGACGACCGTGCCCCACTGCTGGCATTCGCCGCAGCGCCCGACCCACTTGATGCTCGACCAGCCGCACTCGGTGCAGCGGAAATTTGTGGTGGCGCGGGGCATGGCGCACAGCCTAGGCGGGGCCGCCGACACGGGCGGGAGGCCGTCCACCGTGCTGCGCCGCTGCGCGCGCGGACGGTCAGGTCGGGTCCGCGGATGTATTAGGCTCTTCCCCGGTAGCGTGTCCGAGCGGCCTAAGGAGCATGTCTCGAAAACATGTGTGGGGGCAACTCCACCGTGGGTTCAAATCCCACCGCTACCGCTCCTGAAAGCCCCCGGTTCTGCCGGGGGTTTTCCATTTGCGCCGCGCCGACGTTCGGGCCTAACGGTTGCGGCGCTCTCGGTGAGTCATCCGCCTTGCCATCCCCAGGGTCGGGGGTGCACTGTCGGAGGAAGCCGACACAATCTCTCCCGCGGTGGCCGGACCGCTCCTCAGCAACACCAGGAGCAGCCGATGGGCACGAACAAGCGGTACGCCGACCGCGTCGACCGGCAGATGAACGCGCGCGTGATCGAGATGGCGATGCGCGACCACCATCCCACCTCGCTCACCGACGAGGAGCTCGAGCTCGACGTCGAGCCGCTCACCCGCACCCCCAAGCCTCGGCGGGCGCGGGCGTGGGTGCGCTACAACACCACTCCGGTGCTTCTGGACGTCGAGGTCGTCGCCTGGACGGAGCACGCGGTCGCCGTCCGGTGGCGCACTCCCGCCGGCCGTGAGGACAAAGCGTGGGTCTGGTCCTCCGCCGTGAGGCCGCCCGTGCGGCTGTGACCGGCGCGCTCGGCACGGCGAGGTGTCGCAGGTGACGGCCGCGCCTCAACGCCGTTCGAGCGTGAGCCGCCAGCCGAACAGTCGGGGTGCGGCGCACACCACGACGAGTCCGAGGGCGACGAGCAGTGCGTAGGACGCCGCCTGAGAGATTCCGCCGTTGACGACCGCAGCTGCCGTGAACGGGAGAGTCACCACGAGCGCAGCAGTTGCGAGCGCCCGCTGCCTCCTCGCGAAGACCCCGGCTGCCGCCGCGAGCGTGAGCGCCGGGAACCAGCCTAAGAACCCAGGGGCGTCCATCCAGAAGGGATTCTGGAAGGCGGAAGCAGTTTGAGCGTTCACGCTCAGCAATACAGCGGTCGCGGCGAGGAACGTCGACACGAATGCAGGCCAGCGGCGCCCTGGCGAGCCGGACACGACGAGGAGTGCCAGCGCGATCAGCAGTGCCAAGAACGTCCAGGTCGGCCTGCCGAACATGCCCTCGGCGTCGGCGATGAGGCGCGACGCGACGGCAGCAGGGATCGTGGCGGCGACTGAAGCCCTGGCGGTTCCCCTGAAACCAGCGATCGCGGCGAAAAACGCTCCGAGCCATAGCCCGTAGACGACGACCGTCGGTGAGGTGAAGGGTCCGAGCGTCGCGATGTCCGGGTCGAACGCCCTGACCGCGCCGGTGCCCGCCTCCAGCTGCATCGCCGAGGTCAGTGCTACCGCTGCCCCGACCGCCAATGCGGTCGTAGCAGCCGTGTCGCGCGCGGCTCGGCTGAGCGAAGGTACCCGCGTGAGCCGGCTGTTGACGGCGTTGAGAACGAGGTTCGCGATTTCTCCGCGCCGCGGAATCGAGCGGTCCTCGTGCTCGGCGGCGTCGAGCAGAGTGCCGACGACGACGTCCTCATTCGATCGGCGCCACTCCGCGGGATAGAGGCGCAGAGCACGACGGTACTGCTGCTCGAGTGCGTTCACAGTGCGAATCCCTTCCGGTGTTGCGCGAGCAATGCGGCCGCCTTGTTGGCGCGGGCGGTGACTCTCGCCGTTTCCTCAGCGAGAGCGCGCGCTCCGGTATCGGTCAAGGTGAAGTAACGGCGGTGGCGGCCGTCGACGATCTCCGTGCCCGACTCCATGACCCAACCGCTCCGAGACAACCTGTCGAGCGCGCCGTAGAGGGTGCCGACCTGCAGGTTGACCCGTCCGTCGGAGAGATCGTTCACTGCGGAGAGGAGCGCGTATCCGTGTTTCGGCCCCTCGAGAAGAGCCGCGAGGACCAGGAAGGTCGGCTCCCTCATCTCGTTACTCATGCGGCGACGATATTCAGAACACCGATATATAGCAAGAGGATCCCCTGGGGTGCGGGCGACTGCTTCCGCCGGGGGTGACCTCGCCTGTTGACGCTGCGTCTTTCGTCTGCGACCGTGCACAACGCACATCCGCTGCAGCAGAAAGGGAACCATGGCCGTTCGCCTCGACCTCAACATCTCGCTCGACGGAGTGGTCATGCCGTCCGGTCAGACCGCCGAGAACCCGATGGGCGAGGACTGGGACAAGCTCGTCTCTGCCTACGCGGCGACGCGGACCTTCCGCGAACGCGTGCTGCACGACACCTCGGGCGAGGGCACCACGGGCGTCGACGACCGCTACGCATCCGCGTACTTCGACGGGGTCGGCGCGGAGATCATGGGCGCCGGGATGTTCGGGTTCCACGCCTTCCCGGATGACGAGGACTGGCGCGGCTGGTGGGGCGACGAGCCTCCGTTCCGCGCCCCGGTGCTCGTGCTGACCCACCGGCAGCGCCCGCCGATCGAGTTCGCCAACGGCACGCGGTTCGAGTTCCTCGCCACGGGCCCGCAGGAAGCCCTCGCGCGCGCTCGGCAACTGGCCGGCGGCGCCGACGTGCGGATCGGTGGGGGAGCGGGCGTCGCCCGCGACTTCCTCGCGGCCGGGCTCGTCGACCGGTTGCACGTCGGCATCGCGCCCGTCGTGCTCGGCCGCGGCCTGCGGCTGTGGGACGACCTGCGCGAGCTCGAGCGCGGGTACTCGGTCACATCGGAGGTCGCCGAGAGCGGAGTCGTGCACGTCACCTTCGCCCGCTGATCCCGGCGTCGCGGCCTAGGCTGCGACCATGACCTCGGCCGACCTCCTCGCGCTCGCCTCGGAGCGCTTCGTCTCGCTCACCACGTTCCGGAAGAGCGGCGATGGGGTGGCGACGCCCGTCTGGATCGCCCGGGACGGCGACGCGCTGATCGTCACGACGCCGGCGGAGAGCGGCAAGGTCAAGCGCCTGCGCAACAACCCGTCCGTCACACTCCGGCCGAGCGGGCGCATGGGTGGAGTCGACGCCGACGCTCCCCTGGTCTCCGGCACCGCGACGATCGAGACGGATGCCTCGGAGATCGGGCGCTGCACCGAGATCTTCCGCGAGAAGTACGGCTTCGAGTACAAGACGTTCATGCTCATCGAGAGCCGCGGCATGGGCGGCCGCAAGGAGCGCGTCATCCTGCGGGTCACCGGCTGAGCCGACCGGGCATGCAGGAAGGCCATCGCCGCAGCGACGGCCTTCCTGGTGCAGGTGGGGCTCACGCCGCCTCCGGCACTGCGATCACCTTGCCGCGCAGCACGCCCGACGCCGCCTGCTCGTGCACCGACGGCAACTCGCTCAGCGGGATCCGGCGCGCCACCTCGACACGCAGCTCACCGCGATCGACGAGCGACACGAGCTGCGCGAGCTCGTCGAGATCGCTCCTCACGTAGATCACGACGCCGCGCACGCCGCGCTCCTCGTCGCCCGGAGCCGGCATCCACGCCGTGGTACTCACGACCACACCGCCCGAGTGCACGAGCCCGACGAGGGCGCGGAACTCCTCGGGCTCGAGCGGTGCCAGGTTGAGCAGCACGTCGACCTGCTCCTCGACGACGTCGAGCAGTCGAGCGCTCGTGTGGTCGAACACCTCGTCCGCGCCCGCCGCCGTCACGCTCTGCCGGCTGCGGGGGCTCGCGGTCGCGATCACGTGAGCACCGGCGCGCTTCGCCAGCTGGACGGCGTACCCGCCGACGGTGCCGCCGGCGCCGACGATGAGGATGCGCTGTCCCTCCCGCAGACCGGCCTCGTCGAAGAGCGCCTGCCAGGCGGTCAGCCCGACCGACGGCAGGGCCGCCGCATCGGCGAGCGGCACGGCGGTGGGAGCCGGAACGAGAACCGAGGCCGGCGCGATCACGTACTCCGCCGCGGAGCCGACGCCCGTCATCGGCAGGAAGCCGATCACGGCGTCGCCCGCCACGAAGCCGGTGACGCCGTCGCCGATCGCGTCGACCGTTCCGGCGACGTCGTAGCCGGGAGTGTGGGGAAGGGACACCGGGATCGGCAGGATGCCGGCCCGGATCCCGTTGTCGGCGGGATTGAACGCCGACCCCGCCACCTTCACGCGTACCTCGCCGGCTGCGGGGGCGGGGCGATCGACCTCCTCGTAACGGAGGACGTCGTCGCCGCCGAATTCGTGGAAACGCACTGCCTTCATCTCGAATCTCCTTCTACTTTCGGTTACTGCTTCGAATCTGAAGCACATAGCGACAGTAGCAGTGCTTCGAGTTCGTAGCAATAGGATGTGTTCATGACGGATCCCCAGCCGCACCTCGACGCAGTCGAGCTCGACGCCTACTTCGCCCTGATCGAAGTGAGCAGCCTTCTGCGCCACACGGTCGAGCAGCAGCTCAAGGAGGCGGGCGGCCTGAGCTACGTGCAGTTCCAACTCCTGGCCACGCTCGGCGACTCGCCGACCGGAAGTCATCGCATGACGGATCTCGCCGACGGCGTCGTCTACAGCCGCAGCGGGCTCACCTATCAGGCAGGTCTTCTGGAGCAGGCCGGCCTCGTGACCCGGGCACCATCCGAGGAGGATGAGCGCGGCATCACCGTCACGATCACGGACGCCGGACGCGAGGTGCTCTCACGGGTCTTCCCGGGACACATCGACGTGATCCGTCAACTGCTCTTCGCGCCGCTGAAGCGCGATGACGTCACCGCGCTCGGCGGATTGCTCTCCACGGTGCGAGCACACATGCGGGCGACACCGCCGCGGTCGGCCGCACGGCGCCGGCGCTCCGCGTCGTCCTAGCCCCCCGGCCCCCGTGACGGCGCCGCTTCGGTGTGTGCGCGGGCGACGGGGAACGGGGCAGCGGGATGTCCGAAGAGGAGCCAGACCAGAACACCCAGCGGCGGCGCGAGCACGACCGCCGCGAACCATCCGAACCGAAGGGCGTGCGGAATCGGCGCGCGGAAGATCTGCAGCAGTGCGGCGCCCACGAGGGCGACGTAGCCGACGAGCAGCGCGGCGGCCGTGCCGATCGCGAGTTGCTCCATGTGCACCCTTTCGTTGCACGCACAGTAGAGCGAATAATGCCCACGGGCAAGGGGACGCGGTTCCCGGCGACCGGAACGAACTCGAATAGAGGCTGGACAAGACGAACCCTGCGGTGCTTCCATGAGCCATGGTCGACGTCGCCCCTCATCAGCACCGCGCGTCCATGCCGTTCTACCGGCTGCGCGACGCGCAGATCGCCCGCACCGGGTACGTCGTGTTCCGTGGCGACGGCGGCTCCGTCGTCTACGCCGTGTTCCCGGCACGCGACGTCCACTGCGACGAGAGCGCCCTGCTCGCTCTCCTCGCCGAGGTGGATGCCGCGTACGTCGACTACCCGGACGGCACCGAGCTGCGCATCGAGGCCCGCTGCGAGGGGGAGCTGCTGCCGGGCAGCGCCGACGGGGCCGTGGCGAGATCCGAAGGCTGGGTGCATCCGCAGCTCGTCCGCGACGGCTGGCACGAACGCATCCGCCAGCGGATCGGGCTCGTCACGCTCGACGCGACCACCCGGTGAGCGGGCAGCGCCCACCGCGCACCCGCTGGTTCGTCGCCCTGCTCGTCGCCCTCGCCCTGTTGCTCACCGGCCCGACGGCGGGCTGGCTGCTGCCGCCGTGGGTGCTGGCGATCGCGGTCGTCGTCGCCCTGCTCGGATGGCTCGGGCTGCTCGGTCGACCGGCACGGTGACCGCCCGGCCGAGCCCTATCCTTCTTCTGGCACGTCCCGTGCCGACGGACAGGCGAGGAAGGCTTCAGTGGCGCTCTTTTCCCTCGAGACGATCGACAGCTGGCTGGCCGACTTCCGTGCCCTCGGGCACCGCGTTCCCGGCGTCATCCGCACGCTCGAGCGCGACCTCGACGCCGAGGGGGAGCAGGACGCCGGCCTCGTGCTCATCAAGTTCGAGCTCGCGACGACGGACACGTTCCTCGAGCGGCCGGCGCACGACCAGCCTGGCTGGCGCGTGCACTTCGCTCCGCGCGACGAGGAGCTCGTGATGTCGTCGGTCGAGGTGCAGAACCTCGCCGAGGAGTTCCACATGGTCTCCCGGGTCGCGTCGTACCTCGAGGCGCGCACGGCCGAGGCGCTCGCGCGGCTGGCGTAGGCCGCGAGCCCGAGGCATCCGTGTCGCCCGACGCCGCGCCGCTGCCTCCGGCACCCGGCCGCGCCCCGGACTTCGCCGACGACTTCGCCGGCTCCGAGCTCAGACGCGACCTCTGGGTCGACCACTACCTGCCGCACTGGACGACGCCCGAGCGGTCGGCTGCGCGCTACGACCTGAGCGCCGCGGGTCTGCGGCTTCGGATCGACCGCGACCAGCCGGACTGGCGCGAGGAGGACGGCCCGCTGCGGGTCTCCAACCTGCAGACCGGCACCTTCTCCGGCACCCTCGGGTCTGCGCATGGCACGCACCGGCACCGGCCGGACGGGCTCACGGTGCGGACGGCCACGCCGACGCGGCTGCTGTGGGCGCCGTCCTCCGGTCGGCTCGAGGTCACGGTGAGCGCGAGCCGCGACGAGGGCTGCATGCTCGCCGCCTGGCTCGTCGGCACCGAGCACCTCTCGTGGGCGCACGCGGGCGAGGTCTGCCTCTTCGAGATCGACGCATCCGCCATCGGACCTGAGAGCACGACCGCGCGCTGCGGAGTCAAGGCGCACGGCGACACGACGCTCGCGACCGACATGGCCGAGGTGATGCTGCCGTTCGACGCGACCCGTCGGCACACCTGGACCGCGATGTGGGGCGACGGCGAGACGGTGATCGGATGCGAGGGGCGCGTGCTCCGCCGCATCCCGCAGGCTCCCGACTATCCGCTGTTCCTGATGATCGATCTCTTCGAGCTCGGCGGGCGCAGCGGCGCCGGCGCGTATCCGAAGACCGCCCTCGTGCACGCCGTGCGTGGCTGGAACGGGCGCTAGGCGCCGGGGCGCCGGCGCCGCGCCGTCGCACCCGCGAGGAACAGCCACCACGCGAGCGCCCCGAGGACGGGGACGAACACGGCGAGCGCCGCCCAGAGCAGCTTCTCCTGCGTCGTCAGCCAGTGCGTGTACGCGATGTTGATCACGGTGACCGCGACGAGGAAGAGCAGGAGCAGCGGCGCGAACGACCAGACGATGTCGTAGGCCGCGGGCAAGACGATGCTGATGCCGTCGGGGGTCTCGCCGCTCACGCCCGGAGTCTGGCGCAACCGGTGCGCCTTGTCACGCGTCGCGGCGACCGAGCGCCGCGATGACCCGCGCGACGGAGCCGCCGAGGCCCCATCGGGTGCCCAGCTCCGTGATCCGTTCTACGCCGCCCGCGGGGATGCCGACGCGGGCGGCGACGCGAGGCAGTTCGAGATCCCGGGCCACCGCGACGACCGCAGGGGCGCGGTCGAGGTACTCGGCGCCGGCTCGGATCTTCGCCTTGATCGAGGGTGAGAGCTTGACTGTGGGGCCCGCCTCCGCAGCGGCACGGATGCCGGCGAGGTCGCCGAACTGGGTCAGCAGGGTGGCGGCGGTCTTCTCGCCGATGCCGGCGACACCGGGCAGGCCGTCGGACGTGTCGCCGCGCAGCGTCGCGTAGTCGGCGTACTGGGCGGCGCTGATGCCGTACTTCGCGCGGATCACCTCGTCGGTCACGATCTCGAGGTTGCTCATGCCCCGCGCCGTGTAGATCACCCGCACGTCGCGGGCGTCGTCGACCACCTGGAACAGGTCGCGGTCGCCGGTCACGACGTCGACGGGCTGCGTGGCCCGGGCGGCGAGCGTGCCGATGACGTCGTCCGCCTCGTATCCGGGCCTGCCGACGATCGGGATGCCGAGCGCCGTGAGGGTCGCGACGATCACGGGCACCTGCGCGGTCAGCGGATCGGGCACGACCTCGACGTCGGGGCCCGTCTCGACGACCTCGGCGAGGCGGTGCGTCTTGTAGCTCGGCACGAGATCGACGCGCCACTGCGGGCGCCAGTCGTCGTCCCAGCACGCGATGAGTTCGACGGGACGGTAGTCGACGACGAGCCGGGTGATCATCTCGAGCAGACCGCGCACCGCGTTGACGGGTGTGCCGTCGGGCGCCTTCAGCGTGTCCGGCATGCCGTAGAAGGCGCGGAAGTAGAGCGCCGCGGTGTCCAGCAGCATCAGTCGGCCCTCGGTCACGCGCCCAGTCTGGCGGATGGCTGCCGGGTGGCACATCTGCGGAGTATCCGTCGGCACGACGATGCATCACGACGACGAGATGGCGCCGGGTGGCGACCCGCGCTAACCCTCCGCGGCGTCCGGCACCCAGCGCAGCACGTCGCCCGGCTGGCACTCCAGCACCCGGCACACCGCATCGAGCGTCGTGAACCGCACCGCCTTGGCTCGACCGTTCTTCAGCACCGCCACGTTCGCCGGGGTGATGCCGACCGCCTCGGCGAAGTCGGCGACCGACATCTTGCGGCGGGCGAGCATCACGTCGATGTCGACGACGATGGCCATCACACCACCTCGGCGAGCTCGCCCCGCATGGTCGTCGCCGCCCGGAGGAGCCCGCGCATGACGGCCATGAAGAGCACGAACGTGACGCCGAGGGCGACGCCGGCGCTCAGCACGAGGATGATGCCCGGCGCATCGAGCCTCGGCTCCAGCACGAGGTACCAGTACACGTCGAGGGCAAGGAGCACGAGGGTCGCGGCGGCGCCCGCGCCGATGATGACGTCGACCCAGCGGAACGCCCGCTCGCTGAAGATCGCGTCGCGGCTGACCATCCCGAGCAGAACCCAGGCGGCGACGAGCGCGACCTCGATGCACAGCCCGAGCGCGATGCCCACCAGGGCGAGCGGAAGCGGCGGGGCGCTGGTGCGCTGTTCGGCGAAGACGCCCTCGGCCAGCGCGGTGCCGAGCGCCGGCACGAGAAGCGCCTGCCCGACGAGCACGCCGAGCCCGAGGAGGATGATCACAGCGCGGAGCGCGACGACAGCGGGACGGGTCATGCATCGATAATCGATGGCCAGGTGTCGAAAGTCAATAGCTACTATCCTCGGTGGAGGGCGCGCAGTCCTGGCGCGCGGAACGGAGCACGCCGTGACCGACGAGTACACGACCCGGCTCGGTCTCGGTCTCGCGGCGGTCGGGCGCCCGGCCTACATCACGCCCGGTCGCGACCGGGACCTCGGCTCGGGGGCCCACCGGTCGGTCGATGCGATGCGTCGGCACGTGCACGAGCTGCTCGATGCCGCATGGGCCGGCGGCATCCGCTACCTCGATGCCGCGCGCTCCTACGGCCGGGCGGAGGAGTTCCTCGGGGAATGGTTGCGTGAGCGGCCCGGGCGACGCGACGAGCTGACCCTCGGCTCGAAGTGGGGCTACGAGTACGTCGGCGAGTGGCGGCTGGATGCCCCGGTGCACGAGCGCAAGGAGCACTCGCTCGCCATGATCGACCGGCAGTGGCCCCAGACGCTCGACGCGCTCGGCACCGAGCCGGACTTCTACCTCGTGCACTCCGTCACCCCCGACAGCCCGGCGCTCGGCGACCCCGCCCTGCTCGCACGACTGCGGGAACTCGGAGCCCGGGGCATCCGCGTCGGCCTCTCGACGAGCGGCCCCGACCAGGGCGCCGTGATCGAGCGAGCGCTCGGCCTCGCCGACACCCCGTTCTCGGTCGTGCAGAGCACCTGGAACCTCCTTGAGCAGTCCGCGGCCCCCGCGCTCGCCGCGGCGTCCGCCGCCGGCTGGGTCGTCGTCGTCAAGGAAGCGCTCGCGAACGGGCGCCTGGTCGCAGCCGACTCGCCGATCGCCTCGCTCGCGGCCGACGACGGGCAGTCGCCCGACGCGTTCGCCATGGGGGCGGTGCTCGCGCAGCCGTGGGCCGACCTCGTGCTGAGCGGCGCCGCCACCGTGCAGCAGCTCGCCCAGAACCTCGCCGCGCGCCCGCCCCGGCTCGCAGCCGACGCGCTCGCGCTGCTCGCCGAGGAGCCGCGGGACTACTGGCGTCGGCGCAGCGACCTCGGCTGGAGCTGACGCCCGCGGGCGGTCACTACGATCGGAGAGGCGGCCCGTTCGCCGCGCCCGTCTCGAGGAGGAGTGGAATGACCGCGTTGAAAGTGCTCATGATCGGCGGAAGCGGCACCATCAGCACGTCGGTCGCCCACGAGGCGGTGGCGCTCGGCCACGAGGTCACGCTGCTGAACCGCGGGCAGTCCGACAAGCGCACGCCGCCGAGCGAGGCGCGGGTGCTCCGCGCCGACATCAAGGACGAGCAGTCGGTGCGCGACGCGATCGGTGACGAGAGCTTCGACGTGGTCGTCGACTGGCTCGCCTTCACCACCGACGACGTGCGGCGCGACCATCGGCTCTTCGCCGGCCGCACCGGTCAGTTCGTCTTCATCAGCTCGGCCTCGGCCTACCAGAAGCCGATCAGCATGCTGCCGATCCGCGAGTCGACGCCCCTGCACAACCCGTACTGGCAGTACAGCCGCGACAAGATCGCCTGCGAGGAGCTGCTCACGCAGCTCTACCGCGAGGAGGGCTTCCCGGTCACCGTCGTGCGTCCGTCGCACACCTACGACGAGGCGACGCTGCCCATCGAGGGCGGCTGGACGTCCATCGCCCGGATGCGGCGCGGCGCCGGCGTCGTCGTGCCGGGGGACGGCACCTCGCTCTGGACCCTGACGCACAGTCGCGACTTCGCCTACGCCTTCGCCCGTCTCCTCGGCCGCCACGAGGCGCTCGGCGAGACCTTCCACATCACCTCCGAGCGGCCGCTGCCCTGGAACGCGATCTACACGCTGATCGCCCGCGCCGCCGGGGTCGACGAGCCCGACCTCGTGCACGTGCCCTCCGACGCCATCGCGGCGGTCGACGAGGACTGGGGTGCCTCGCTCATCGGTGACAAGGCGCACTCGGTGCTGTTCGACAACGCCAAGGTGCGGAGCCTCGTGCCCGGCTGGGCGCCGCAGATCCCGTTCGACGTCGGCGCCCGCGAGATGGTCGGCTGGTTCGACGCCGATCCCTCGCGTCAGGTCGTCGACGAGCGACTCGACGGGCTGATGGACCGCCTGGTGGAGACCTACCGGCCGCGCGCGCTCTGAAGCGCGGGCGACCGCCGCATCGGCAGGTGCGAAATGTCGTCCTCGAGGTACAGCTCGCCGTCGACCTCGAACCCGAAACGCCCGTACCAGCCGGTGAGGTGCGCCTGGGCGTCGAGCCGGATGTCGGCGGCGGCGTCGAGTTCGAGGCAGCGCTCGACCGCACGGATCATGAGCTCGCTCGCGACTCCACGGGAGCGCGCCTCGGTCGCCGTCGCGACGCGGCCGATGCGGAGCCCGTCGCCGTCGCGCAGGATGCGCGCCGTGGCGAGCACCTCGCCGTCCTCCTCGGCCCACAGCAGCTCCGTGCCCGGTTCGATGTCGCGCCCGTCGAGATCGTCGTACGCGGCCTTCTGCTCGACGACGAACACCCGCACCCGCAGCCAGAGGATCCGGTAGAGGGTGATCGGATCGCAGTCGGCGGCGCCGGCGCGGTGGTACTCGATGGTCACCGGGACACAGTAGCCCGAGGCATCCGGTGCATCTGGCCTCCAGGCGACCGGTCGCACTAGCCTGAGCGGGAACGGAAGGGGCAGCATGGCGATCGTCTCCCGAGGCTTCGGATCCCGGCGCCGCGAATCGAGTCCCGACCTGCCGCCGGGTCAGTTCCTCACGACGGACTTCCCCGTGCTCTCCGCCGGCCCCACTCCCGACATCGACACGGATGACTGGGAGTTCACGATCCGCACGGAGACCGGCCAGGCGCACACCTGGTCGTGGGAGGAGTTCCTGGCGCTGCCCGCCGAGGACGTCTCGACCGACATCCACTGCGTGACCCGCTGGTCGAAGCTCGGCACGTCGTGGCGCGGGGTCTCGCTCGACACCCTGTTCGAGGACGTGGAGTCGAGCCACGACTTCGTCATGGCCCACTCCTACGGCGGCTACACGACGAACGTGCCGCTCGAGGACCTGCTCGACGGCAAGGCCTGGATCGCCTACGAGTTCGATGGCGAGCCGCTCGAGCCCGAGCACGGCGGCCCCGCCCGCCTGCTCGTCCCGCACCTCTACTTCTGGAAGAGCGCCAAGTGGGTGCGCGGCCTCGTGATGCAGGCCGACGACGAACCGGGCTTCTGGGAGCAGAACGGGTACCACCTGTACGGCGACCCCTGGCGCGAGCAGCGCTACTGGTGAGCGGCGGCTGGAAGGTGGGCGTCGTGACCGGCACACGGACGGAGACTCCCTCCGCGCGCTCGATCACGCTCGACGTCCCCGGGTGGGGCGGCAACCTCGCCGGTCAGCACCTCGACCTGCGCCTCACCGCCGAGGACGGGTACCAGGCCGTCCGCTCCTACTCCGTGGCATCCGCGGGCCCGGGCGACACGGTCGAACTGGCGGTCGACCGCATCGACACCGGGGAGGTGTCGCCGTACCTCGTCGACGAGCTGCTGCCCGGCGATCAGGTCGAACTGCGCGGGCCCCTCGGCGGCTGGTTCGTGTGGAAGCCCGAGACGTCCGCACCCGCCGTCCAGCTCATCGCGGGCGGCTCGGGAGTCGTGCCGCTGCTGGCGATGGCCCGCGCGCACGCCGCCTCCGGCAGCATCGCCGACATGCGCCTGCTCTACTCCGTGCGCACGCCCGACGACGTGTTCTTCCGCGACGAGCTGCAACGGCTCGGGGTCGACGTGACGTTCGTGCACACCCGGCGGGCACCCGACGGGGCTTCGCGACCGGCGGGCCGGGTGACGCGGGAACTGCTCGCGGAGCTCGTGCACCCGGCATCCGTCGACCCGGATGTCTTCGTGTGCGGCCCCACCGGCTTCGTCGAGAGCGTCGCGACCTGGCTCGTCGACCTCGGCTTCCGGCCCGAGCGCGTGAAGACCGAGCGGTTCGGAGGCCTGTGATGCACCTCGACGGGAACGTGCTCGCCGGAGCGCTCGCCGATGTCTTCGCACAGGACGCGACCGCCGCGACGGGACGCTGTGCCGGCTGCGGCGCTGTGTCGGAGCTCGCCCGTGCCCACGTGTACACGAGAGCGCCCGGCCTCGTCGCCCGCTGCGCGAGCTGCGGCTACGTGCTGCTCACGGTGGTCGAAACGCCGGCCGGCACCCGGGTGAGCGTGAGCGGGCTCCGCGGGCTCGCCTTCGTGTAGCGTCCGCGCACGCTCCAAGCTGAGCGGGCCTCCAGGAGCGCCGGTACCGCTGATATCCGTCTCGCGGGGGAGTCGCCGGCCGCGCCCGGCGACCTACCGTGGCGGCATGAGCGACGACGGGAAGCCCTGGTCGGCGATCAAGAACCCCGGGTTCTTCGCGATCGGACTCGTGTTCACGCTGCTCGCCCTCGGGCTGCTGGTGAGCGGCAACTCCTCGTGGGTCGCGTTCTGCGCGCTCGGGCCGACCTTCCTCGCCCTCTCGTTCAGCCTGCCGATGGACGGCGACGAGCAGGACGACGCGAAGGAGGATTCCGAGGCCTGAGCGACCCGCGGATGCCTCGCGCAGCACGGCATCCGTAGTGTTGACGTGGCCTGCCCCTGCGGCGGCCGCGTCGGAGGGAGCAGCATGAGCGGAGGCACGGCCGAACGGCGTGGCCCCGTGTGGGCGATGCTCGCCGTCACCGACGCCCTGTTCTTCATCGCCGGGGCCGTCGCCGCCGGTTGGCTCGCCGTCATCACCGTGCGGCAGATGATCGAGGGCGGCGCCCGCGACTGGTGGCTGCTGCTCGTGCTGTGGTTGATCCTCGCCTACCTGCTGCTACCGCGGGTGCACACCGCGCTCGCCGTGCTGTACGTGCCCGACTACTTCATCGGTCGCACGCGGACCTACGAGGGACTCCTCGGCGATCCGGTCAACGTCGCGCTGCTCGGCAGCGAGAAGCAGGTGCACGAGGCCATGCGCCGCGCGGGCTGGCAGCGCGCAGACGAGCTCGGCTTCCGCAGCTCGCTCGGCATCGTCGTCGCCACCCTGCGCCGCCGCGCCTACCCGAACGCTCCGGTGAGCCCGCTGTTCCTCTTCGGGCGGCAGCAGGCCTTCACCTACCAGCAGGAGGTCGAGGGCAGCCCGGCCAAGCGGCACCACGTGCGGTTCTGGCCGGTGCCGAAGGACTGGTACCTGCCGGGCGGCGCCCGCGTCGACTGGCTCGCGGCCGGCACCTACGACTCCCGCGTCGGGCTGTCGTTCTTCACGCTGCAGGTGACGCACCGCATCTCGCGGCACGTCGACCAGGAGCGCGACCACATCGTCAAGACGCTGACCGAGGGCAACGAGGGCACGGACGTCACCGTGATCCGCAACTTCTCCTCGGCGTTCCACCACCGCAACGGCGGCGGCGACGCGATCGTCACCGACGGCGACCTGCCGATCGTCGACCTGCGCGGCGTGCGCGCCGCCGCCCGGCAGCCGCAGCCCGTGGCCGACCACCACGCGGTGCGTCCGCGCGAGGTCGTCGCGACCGTGAAGGACCACGCCGCGTCGAACCGCGCGAAGCGGCCGCTGACGCTCTACTTCGGGTACGGCCTGATGCTCCTGCGGGCGCTCGGCGCCCTCGGCACCGTGATCGCCGCGCAGGCGGGCTGGATCACCGACCTGCCGCTCGTGGTGCCGGCGACGGTGACGGTCAGCCCGCTGACGCTCCTCACCGCGATCGTGCTCGTCGTCGCCTACGTCTCGATCGGCGAGCTGACCTTCCTCGGTCGGCCGCTCGCCCGCATCGCCGCGCTCGCGCTGAGCGCGGCCGGGATCCTCGTCGCGCTCGCCGCAGAGCCGCTCGAGTCGGAGTGGGCCCAGCGCGCGCAGCTCGCGAACCTCTGGCTCGACACCGCGATTCTCATCACCCTCCGCGGGCGACGTGCGCGACTTCCATCTCGACACGATGCACCGGCGGCAGCGTCTCGCCTTGCGGGCGGCGAGGGCGGCTCGCTAGCCTGGGGAAACGCTTTCCCATCGGTCGACGACGACACGAAAGGTCAGGATGACCCCCTCCCGCCAGTTCCGCACCGCGATCGTGGGAACCGGGGCGATCGCCCACGCGCACGCCACCGCGATCGCCGAGCTCGCCGACCGGGCGCGCGTCGTCGCCGCCGTCGATGTCGACCCGCACCGGGCGAGCGCATTCGCCGAGCAGTTCGGCGTGCCGACCACGTACGCAGGCGTGGAGGAGCTGCTCGCGAACGAGCAGCTCGACCTCGTGCACGTCTGCACCCCGCCGAAGACGCACGTGCCCATCGCGGTCGCGGCGATGCAGGCCGGCGTCGTGCCGCTCGTCGAGAAGCCGCCGGCGCTGACCCTCGTCGAGATGGATCGGCTGGCCGAGGTCTCGGCGCTGACCGGGGTCCCCTCGCTCACCGTCTTCCAACACCGCTTCGGCTCGGCGGCCGTCAAGCTGCGCCGCCTGCTGCGCGAAGGCGTGTTCGGGCGCCCGCTCGTCGCCACGTGCGAGACCCTCTGGTTCCGCGACGACGCCTACTTCGACGTGCCGTGGCGCGGTCGCTGGGACGTCGAGGGCGGCGGACCCACGATGGGCCACGGCATCCACCAGTTCGACCTGCTGCTCTCGGTCCTCGGCGACTGGGACGAGGTGACCGCGATGGCCGCGAGGCAGTCCCGCCCGACGGACACCGAGGACGTGTCGCTCGCGCTCGTGCGCTTCGCGGACGGCGCCGTGGCATCCGTCATCAACTCTCTCGTCTCGCCGCGCGAGGTCTCACGCCTGCGCATCGACTTCGAGCACGCGACCGTCGAGGTCGAGCACCTCTACGGCTACCGGGACGAGCACTGGCGTGTGACCCCGGTGCCCGGTCACGAGCACGTGCTCGACCGCTGGAACGACGGATCACCGGACGTCGAGAGTGGCCACACTGCCCAGCTCGCCGCGATCTTCGACGCCCTCGAGGCGGGGGAGCGCCCGGAGGTCGGCCTCGACGAGGCCCGGCGCACCATGGAATTCGTCGCGGCGATCTACGCCTCGGCGTTCCGCGGCTCCCGCGTGCGCAGCGGCGAGCTCGGGCCAGACGACCCGTTCGCCTCGCGCATGGATGGCGGAGCGGTGCCGTGGGCGCCCGTGAAGGAGCCCGTCTCATGAGCGAGCTGCGCCTGGTGCACGAGATCGACCGCCGCATGCGGGTGATGGACGGCGACGTCGAACTCGTCACGTACGAGTACCGGCCGGACACCCCGCAGTACGAGTCGCCGAAGCCGTACCTGCACCCCATCCGCACCCGCTCGGGCGACGTCGTCAGCCTGTTCCGCCCGCACGACCACGTCTGGCACAAGGGCATCGCCTGGTCGCTCCCGGTCGTCGCCGACGAGAACTTCTGGGGCGGGCCGACGTTCGTGCCCGGCCGGTCCTACGTCCAGCTGCCCAACAACGGCCGGCAGGATCCCGTCGGCACCATCCGCACCGAGCTCGGCGCCGAGCGCGCGACGTTCGAGCACGAGCTGCACTGGATCACCGAGGACGGCCGCCGCATCTTCGAGGAGCAGCGCCGCCTCGGTGCCGCGCTGCTGGGGCCGGATGCCTGGGCGCTGACGTTCGAGACGACGATGCGCAACGTCAGCGACCGCACCATCCCGATCGGGTCGCCGACCACGCGCGGCCGCGAGAACGCCGGCTACGGCGGCCTCTTCTGGCGCGGCCCGCGCTCGTTCACGGGCGGGGCGATCATCTCGCCGGAGGGACGCGGCGGCGACGAGCTGCGCGGCACGCGGCATCCGTGGCTCGGCTTCGAGGGCCGGCACGACGACTCCGACACGGTGTCGACCGTCGTCTTCCTCGACGACGCCGCGAACCCGCAGCACCCGCCGCAGTGGTTCACCCGCACCGAGGAGTTCGCCTGCATCTGCCCGGCCCCGTTCTTCAGCGAGGAGCTCGAGATCGCGCCGGGCGAAGCGGCGACGTTCCGCTACGCCGTCGCGATCGCCGACGGCGGAGGTGACGGCTACGCGGCCGAGCTCGCCGAGCGGCTGAAGCCCGTGCTCGCAGCGCCCCCGGTCGCGGTATCTCCGGTCGCGGCCCCGCAGGGCAGCGGGGCGTGACCGCGCCCGCGTCGACGTTCCCGGGCGGCACCTCCGTCAGCCTGCTCGACGTGTACGACACCGTCGCGCCGGACGGCGTCGCGGGCGGCACGCCGCACCTGCATCTCGCCTCGGCCGAGGCGTACGTCGTCACGGCGGGGCGGGGCGAGCTGCACACGCTGGGCCCGAACGGCGTCACGGTTACCCCGCTCGAGCCGGGCGTGGTCGCGTGGTTCACCCCGGGCACGATCCACCGCGCGGTCAACCTCGGCGGGCTCGCGGTCGTCGTCGTGATGCAGAACTCCGGCCTGCCCGAGGCTGGCGACGCCGTGATGTCGTTCCCGCTCGAGCACCTCGCCGATGCCGACCGGTACGCCGCCGTCGCCGCCCTGCCGGTGGAGGCGACGCAGGCGGATGCCGACCGGCGACGCGACCTCGCCGTGCAGGGTTTCCTCTCGCTGCGCACGGCCGCCGAGGCCGGCGACCTCACGCCCTACCGACGCTTCTGCGACGCCGCCGTCGCGCTCGTGCAGCCGAAGGCGGAGCGGTGGCGCGAGCTCTGGAGCGACGTCGTCCGCGCGCAGGTCGACGTCACCGACACCGTGCTCGCCGATCTGGCGCAGGGGCTCGGCGGCCACCTCGCATCCGCCGCGCTGACCGTGCGCCCCGCCGAGCGGCGGTTCGGCATGTGCGGCCGACTGCGCACGTTCGACGTGCGGGGCTAGCCCGCCCCGAGCGCGGCGAGCAGCGGCGCGGCCTTGAGCTTGACCTCGGCGAGCTCCGCCTTCGGACGCGACAGCGCGGTGATCCCGCCGCCGGCGCCGACCGTCGCGGCGCCGCCCTCGAACACGATGCTCCGGATGACCATGGCGAGGTCGGTCGAGCCGTCCCCGCGCACGAGGCCGAACGCGCCGGAGTAGATCCCGCGCGGCCCGCGCTCGAGGTCGCGGAGGATGCGCATGGCGCTGATCTTCGGCGCCCCGGTCATCGAGCCCGCCGGGAACAGCGCGTCCACGGCATCCGCCGCCGTCGCGTCGTCGCGCAGGAGGCCCTCGACCGTGCTCACCAGCTGGTGCACCTGCGCGTAGCGCTCGACCTCGAGCAGGCGGGTGACGCGCACGGTGCCGAGCTGCGCCACGCGGCTGAGGTCGTTGCGCACGAGGTCGACGATCATGAGGTTCTCGGCGCGTTCCTTGTCGTCGGCGAGGAGGTCGGCCGCCGCCGCGTCATCCGCCGCCCGGTCCGCGGAGCGCGGCCGGGTGCCCTTGATCGGGCTGCTGCGCACGATGCGGTCGGCGCCGATCTCGACGAAGCGCTCGGGCGAGGCGCTGACGAGGGTGCGGTCGCCGAGGCGGAGGAAGCCCGCGTGGTGCGTCGGACTCGCGCGGCGGAGCCGGAGGTAGGTGGCCCAGGGGTCGGGCGCCTCGGGAATCGTCGCCGTGTTGGTGAGGCAGAGCTGGTACGCGTCGCCCTCGCGGATCGCATGCCGGCAGCGGGCGATGAGCTCGAGGTAGGTGGCGTCGTCGTGGCGCCAGGTCGCGGTGGTGGGCGCGGGGGTGGTGGGCGTCGCAGTGGGCGTGCGCCGGGCGGCCTCGCGGATGCGGTGCGCCCAGTCGTCGTCGCCGTGCGCCGTGAGCGTTTGCGTGTCGTGGTCGAACTCGAGCGACCGGTCCACGCGCAGCCAGCGTCCGCCGCCCTCGTACTCCAGCCAGCCGACGAAGGCGGGGGCGCCCGAGCCCCGCCCGTCGAGCGGAACCCGCGGAAACGGGCCGTGCTCCGCGGTGCCGAGGGCGAGCACGCTACGGCCGCGCCCGTCGCTGCTCTCGAGCAGCGCGACATCCGCGTCGGACGGGGCGAGGAGCTCGACGGCGTCGACGGGCTCGAGCCACCCGTCGACCCGGCGGGTCAGGGGCGGACGCATACGCTAACCCTATGAGCGAGCGCCCCTCCGCCCGGCCCGCGCCCCTGCAGCGGTGGCGGGGTGAGGCGTTGGAGCCGGTCGACGCCTGCGAGACGGGCGAGGTCGCCGTCGTCGCGGCGGATTCGTGGCTCGTCGTCGACGGACGCGTGCTCGCGCTCGACCTGCACCGCACCCGGTTCCTCGAGGCGCTGCCCGCCGAGTGGCGCGACCGCGGCGAGGAGTTCTTCGACGCCGCCGTCGCCGCGATCCCGCGGCAGGGCGAGTGGTTCCCCCGCGTCGACCTGCGGGGCGAGGGCGACCGGCTCGAGCTGCAGCTGCGCATGCGGCCGGCACCCGAGCGCACCCGCTGGGTGGTCGTCGCCACCCACCGCGGCCCCGACCCCCGGCGCGAGCCCAACGTGAAGGGGCCGGACCTCGCGACGATGCTGCGGCTGCGCACCGAGGCGCAGCAGCGCGGCGCGGGCGAGGCGATCCTCGTCTCGCCGGAGGGCTACCTCGTGGAGGGCGCGTACAGCGGGCTCGCCTGGTGGCGCGGCGATCTGCTCTGCTTCCCCGCGCACGACCTCGATCGCGTCGACTCCGTCACCGCCCGCACTCTCGAGACGCTCGCTTCAGCCCTCGGCGTCGAGGTGCTGCACGAGCACGTCACCGCGTCGGAGCTCGACGGGCACGAGGTGTGGACGCTCAGCGCTCTGCAGGGCATCCGCATAGTGACGCAATGGGTCGACGGGCCGCAGCTCGCCGAGCTGCCCGGACGGCTCGACCTGTGGCGCCGCCGCCTCGAGTCGCTGCGCCGCCCGCTGCCCGCGGCGCCGCTCTAAGGAGCGCCACGGCTACCGGTCGAGCGCCTCGCTCACCCACCGGGCGTACAACTGCCATGGGTCGTCAACCCCGGCCCTCAGGCGCTCGACGTGGGCGAGCAGCTCGTCGTGGATCTCGAACCACTCCGTGCCCGGCGCGCGGTGCGCCGCGAACTCCGAGTGCCGTCGCTGCTCGAGCGGACGGCCGCCGCGCTCGAACGCCAGCACCTCGTCGAACAGCAGCGCGGCGAAGCGCTGCCGTGGATTGACCGTCGTGCCGATCTTGATGCGGTCGCGGTAGCGCAGGTAGTAGACGACGTCGACGCGGGCGACCTCGACCTCGGCATCCGGCGCCTCGCCGAGCCTCCACTCGCACACGCCGCAGATCCAGCCCGACGGGTACCGCACGCCGAGCCGCGAGCCGCAGACGAGACAGGGCGACGGCAGCACGTCCGCGACGCCGACGTCGCGAGCCACCCACTCGTACGCCTCCAGCAGGTGCCGGGTGCACAGCGGCAGCGGGGCGTCCTGCTGCGCCGGCTGTCCGCAGTCGCGGATGTCGCAGCGCGAGGCATCCGGGGTCGTCATGCCGTCACCGTACGCGCTGCCACCGACGGCGAGGGCCCCGCCCCGAGGCTGAGCACCCTCGGGGTCGCACCGACCACAGTGTCGGGGGAGCGGCGCACAATGGAGGCATGTGCGGGCGTTTCGTCACCACCTCGAGCGTCCACGGCGCCGTCGCCACGCTGCTCGAGGAGAGCTGGTCGCTGCCCGAGAACTACAACGTGGCGCCGACCGAGGAGGTGCCCGTCGTGCGCGAGCGCGAGGGGCGGCGCGAACTCGTGCCGGTCCGCTGGGGAATGGTGGCGCCGCGCTCGCCGGTGTTCGGCGGCGGCAAGCCGGTCATCAACGCGCGCATCGAGACGGTCGCGAGCAACGGGTTGTTCAAAGGTCCGTTCGAGAAGGGCCGCGTCATCGTGCCCGCGGCCGGCTACTACGAGTGGGTTCGGCTGCCCGACGGGTCGAAGCAGCCGCACTTCATCCAGGACCCCGACTCCGACCTCGCGATGGCGGGCGTCGTCCGCGCCTGGCGCGACCCGGCGAAGGGCGACGACGACCCGGACAAGTGGCGCCTGTCGATGTCGATCATCACGCGCGATGCCCACGTCGCCCCCGGGGAGGTGCACGACCGGATGCCGGCCTGTCTCACCCCCGACGCCTACGACGCGTGGCTCGGCGGCGACCTCGATGCGGAGGAGGTGCTCGCCCTGCTCGATCGCGTCTCGGTCGAGGTGGCGCACGAACTCATGCACTATCCCGTGAGCAAGGCCGTCAACAGCCCGCGCAACAACGGACCCGAACTCATCGCCCCACTGGAGAGCTGAGCCGTGATCCCCCGCCGCACGCTGACGCAGACGGTGGGGAACCCCTTCGTGTGGGTGCTGCTCGTGATCGGTGCGGCAGGGGCGTTCGGCGCGTACCGCTCCTACGTCGACGCGTACGTCGCCCGGTTCACGTTGCAGAGCACCGGCGGCGGCATCGAGTCCGCCGGCTTCGAGCGCGAGCAGCAGCTGCAGGCGACCGTGCAGTTCGCCCCGACGGCGTTCGCGGCGGGCCTGCTCACGGCCGCGGCGGGCATCCTCGTGCTCGCGTTGCGCTGGCCCCGACGGATGCCGCTGCTCAACCCCTTCGCGCTCCTGCTCGTCGTCATCGGCGGAGTCGTGATCGCGAACGGGGTGGCGAGCTACGGCTACGGGCGCTCCGTGCTGCGCGGCGACGCCGTGCTGCCGGTGGACGTGACGGCAACGGGTTTCGCCGCGATCGACTTCGGCGGATACTTCGGACCGGCGATGACCGCGGCGGGGGTCGCGATGATCGCGGGCGGCATCATGGCGATCGCGGTGACGACTGGGTTACCGTGGCGACGACAGGCAGGGGAATCATGACCGAGTCGACGTTCGATCCGCGCTACGACCCGGCGTTCCAGCGCGGGTACGTGCCGCGCCCGCAGAACCCGGGGCAGGCCGTCGTCTCGCCCGTGAGCCCTGACGACCTGGCCGATCCGCAGCGACCGGTTCCCGGACGCCGGAGCGCCGCACGGCCCGCGTTCGCGATGCCGGATGCATCCGTAGCCCCGCCCGCGCCCCGCGTCGCCGCCCCCGTGCCTCAGCAGCAGCAGACGCCGCCCGCCGAGCAGCTGGCCGAGCCCCAGGCGACGGATGCCGCCGAGCCCGAGCGCGAGACCGAGGAGGAGATCCGGCGCCCCTTCGTCAAGGAGCTGCTCAACCCCTTCGTCTGGGTGCTCATCGTCGGCGGCGCACTGCTCGCGATCTGGGGGCGGGAGAGCTACTTCGACGCCTACCGGCGGCAGTCGCAGCTGCAGTTCAACCAGGACGGCCAGTCCGACACCCAGGCCGAGCTCGAGAGCCTCTGGGCGGTGATCCAGTTCGCCCCGACCCTCTTCGGCGCCGGACTCGTCATCGCGGCGGCCGGCCTCGTCGTGCTCGCGATGCGCTGGCGGCGGTGATCCGCGGGCTGCGCGCCGCGCTCCGGAACCCCTTCGCCTGGCTGCTCGCGCTGACCGGCGTCGTGCTCGTCGCCACCGGCGTGTGGAAGTTCCGGTACTCCGTGGCGCTGCAGACCGGGCGAGAGCGCTACCCCGACATCGACGACATCGGCTACACGTACGCCCTCATCAACGAGGGCTTCCGTCTCGCGCCCTGGTACGTGGGCGTGGGGCTCCTCTGCGTCGTGTGCGCCGTCGCGGCCGTGGCGCTCCGTGTTCGGCGCCGCTAGAGCACCTGCTCCTCCGACTGCTGCAGGCCGCGCAGCACCCCGACCACGCCGACCACCGCGAGGGCGATGCCGACGAGCGTCGGCAGCCAGACCATCTCGAACGCGGAACCGGAGGCGAAGCTGTCGAGGAACGCGTCCCAGAAGTGCGGTGAGAACGGCGGCACGGGCGGCATGGTCATGAGGAACCCCGAGACGAGCCCGGTGAAGATCCCGAGCCCGACGCCGACCGCGGTCACGAGGAGGAACCCCGGGAACCCGGCGGCCGTCAGCGGATGCCCCGCGCCGAAGCGGTACAGCCAGGCCGCGAGCACCGGCACGAGCGCGGCCACGATGCCCGCGATGTAGCCGAGCCCGCCGAGGATGGCGAAGAGGGCGATCCCGATGGGGATCGCGAGTGCGGCCGTGAAAGTGCCGCGGACGACGTGTTCGACGGGTACCGGTGTCTCGAGCATGAGGTACCCCCTCTCCCCACTCAGCAGTCAATCAGGTCTGGCAGCGGGGGCACCAGTAGCTGTCGCGGAGTTCGAGGTCGGAGTCGCCGAGCATCCCGTGCTGAATGGGGGTGCCGCAGCGAAGGCAGGGTTTGCCGGCGCGGCCGTACACGAACGCGGTCGTTCCGCGGAGGTTGCCGGTCGTCGTGCGCTCGGTGCGGTCTTTGTTGGCGAGCAGCAGGCGGCGGGCGAGGTCGACGGTCTTCTCCAGCTGCGGCACCTCGCCGACCGGCCGCGTCGGCAGCACCCCGCGCAGGAAGCAGAGCTCGGCCCGGTACACGTTGCCGATGCCGGCGAGGTTGCGCTGGTCGAGCAGCGCGAGCCCGATCTCCCGCTCGGGCTTCGCGCGGAGGTTGGCGAGGGCGCGGTCGGCGTCCCAATCGGGTCCGAGCAGGTCGGGCCCGAGGTAGCCGACGACCTCGTCCTCCTCCGCGGTGGGGACGACCTCGAGGATCCCGAGGTCGAACCCGACCGCGACCCAGTCGGCCGTTTCCAGCACGACGCGGGCCTGGAACGCGGGCCGCTTCCACTTCGAGCCGTGGCGGTACAGGTGCCACGAGCCCTCCATCTTGAGGTGGCTGTGCACGGTGACGTCGCCGATGCGGTGCAGCAGGTGCTTGCCGCGGCTGACGACCTCGTGCAGCACCTGCCCGCTGAGGTCGACGGTGGCGTACTTCGGCACGCGGAAGTCGGACTTGGTGATCGTCTGTCCCGCGATCGCGGCCTGCATGTTGTGCGCGGCGCGGTAGACGGTGTCGCCCTCAGGCACGCAGCCTCAGTCCCTGCGGGGCGGCGGCGAAGCCGGCCTCGCGCAGCGCGTCGCCGAGAGGGGTGCCGAGCACGAACTCGCCGTCGACCTTCTCCACCGTCAGCTTGCCGAGCCCGCGCCGCACGACCGAGGCGACGGATGCCGCGGCGGCGGCTAGCTTCGCCGCGTCGCCGGTGAAGGTCAGCAGCGTCTTCCCGCCGCGCTCCACGTAGAGCGCGAGCGCGCCGTCGACGAGCACGACGAGCGCGCCCGCCTTGCGGCCGGGACGGTGCCCGCGCTTCTCGTCATCCCCGGAGGCCGGCCACGGCAGGGCCGCGCCGTAGGGGTTGGCGGGATCTGTCGCGGCGAGGGTGACGGCGGCGTTGGGGGCGGCCGCGTCGGGAGCGAGGGCGTAGCGGCGGAGCCGGTCGACGGTCGCGCCGGTCGCGAACTGGGCGGCACCGAGCTGCTCGACGAAGTAGCCGCGGCGGGCCCGGCCGGTCTCCTCGAAGCGGCTGAGCACTCGATAGACGGTGGAGAAGCCGCCGCGGATGCCCTCGCTGGCGACGGCGCCGCGGGTGACGACGCCGTGCCGCTCGAGCAGCAGCTCGGCCGTGGCGGCGGCGCGCACCGTGGCATCCGCCTCGGCGAGCGGCAGGATCGACCAGCGTCCACCGGCGCTCGGCGGGCCGGACTGGGTCGGCATCGTCGGGCGCGCGCGACCCCGGTAGGCGCGGGCGCGGGGCTGACGCCGGGTCGCGGACGCCTTGCCGCCGACGTGGGAGCGGAGCGGGGCGAACGTGTCGTTGGTGACGAGCCCTGCCCAGACGAGATCCCAGATCGCGGTGAGCAGCTCCTTGTCATCCGTCGAGCCGACGGCGTTGGAGAGCTGGCGGAAGAAGTAGGCGCCGCCGCCTGCGAGCGACGCGAGCACCTCGCGCTGCAGCGCGGTCGTCTCCTCGCCCGTCGGGTCGGGCAGGGTGAGCGGCGCGGTGTCGGCGAGGTGCAGGCTGACCCAGCCGTCATTGCCGGCGAGCGAGCCGTTGCCTGACCAAAGCACTTCGCCCGTGCTCGTGAGCTCGTCGAGCATCGAGGGGGAGTAGTCGCGCACGCGGGCGGGAAGGATGAGTGTCTCCCAGGCACTCGCGGGCAGGGCGACGCCGGCGAGCTGCTCGATCGCGCTGAGCACGCCGTCGATGCCGCGCAGCGACCCGTCCGCGTGCTGCCACTCGGGCAGGAACCGGCCGAGGGTCGGTTGGTCGACGGGCTCGACCTCCTGCCGCAGCGCGGCGAGCGACCGCGTGCGCAGTCGGCGGAGCACTTCGGGGTCGCACCACTCGCTCGCCTGCCCGTCGGGGCGGAACTCGCCCTCCACGAGGCGGCGCGAGCTGCCGAGCCGCCGCAGGGTGTCGAGCACGACCGCGATGCCGAGTCCGAAGCGCTCGGCGACGGATGACGCGGCGAACGGCCCGTGAGTTCGGGCGTAGCGGCTGACCAGGTCGCCGAGCGGATCCTCGACGGGGGAGAGGAACGCGACGGGCACCCCGATCGGGATCGGCACACCGAGCGCGTCACGGAGGCGGGCGGCGTCCTCGACGATCGCCCAGCGCTCCTCGCCGCCGATCGTGGCGCGGAGAACACGGTTCGCCCGGGAGAGCTCGGCGAGCGTGGCCGGCAGCGCCGAGACATCCGTCGCCTCGGGGTCGACGCGGGCGGCGAGCTCGTCGACGCTGAGCGGTCCGAGGATACGCAGCAGGTCGACGACGCCCTCCGCGCCCTTGAGCCTGCGCTCGGGCGTGAGTCGCTGCAGGTCGGCCTCGACCTGGTCGAGCACCTTCGGGTCGAGCAGCTCGCGCAGCTCCGCACGGCCGAGCAGCTCGGAGAGCAGGGTGGGGTCGAGGGAGAGCGCGGCGGCGCGGCGCTCGGCGAGCGGGGAGTCGCCCTCGTACATGAACGCGGCGACGTAGCCGAAGAGCAGCGACCGGGCGAACGGCGACGCCTGCTCGGTCTGCGTCTCGACGATGCGGATGCGGCGGGAGGAGATCTCGCCGGTCAGCTGCATCAGGGCGGGCAGGTCGTAGACGTCCTGCAGCACCTCGCGCACGGTCTCGAGCACGATCGGGAAGGTCGAGTACTTGCGGGCGACCTCGAGCAGTTGCGAGGCGCGCTGGCGCTGCTGCCAGAGGGGCGAGCGGCGGCCGGGGTTGTAGCGGGGCAGCAGGAGGGCGCGTGCGGCGCACTCCCGGAAGCGGGAGGCGAAGAGCGCGGAGCCGCCTACCTCGTCGGTGACGAGCGTCTGCAGCTCGTCGGCCTCGAACACGAACAGCTCGGCCCCGGGCGGCTCCGCGTCGGTGTCGGGGATGCGCACGACGATGCCGTCGTCGCTCGCCATCGCGGCGCCGTCGAAGCCGTGCCGCTCGCGCACGCGGGCGTTGACCGCGAGGGCCCACGGCGAGTGCACCGGCAGGCCGAACGGGGAGTGCAGCACCAGCCGCCAGTCGCCGAGTTCGTCGCGGAAACGCTCGACGACGAGGGTGCGATCGGTGGGCACGTGTCCGGTCGCGGCCTTCTGCTCCTCGACGAAGGCGATGAGGTTGGTGACGGCGCGGTCGTCGAGGCCGCTCGCGGTCACGCGCTGCCGCGCTTCCTCAAGCGAGCCGCCCGCGATGTCGCGGACGAACGAGCCGATGGCGCGGCCGAGTTCGGCGGGGCGGCCGAGCCCGTCGCCCTTCCAGAACGGCACACGGCCGGGCTGCCCGAAGGCGGGGGTGACGAGCACGCGGTCGTGCGTGATCTCCTCGATGCGCCAGCTCGTCGCGCCGAGCGCGAAGACGTCGCCGACGCGCGACTCGTAGACCATCTCCTCGTCGAGCTCGCCGACGCGGTTGCCCACCGCGGACTCGCCGCCGACCATGAACACGCCGAAGAGCCCGCGGTCGGGGATCGTGCCGCCGCTCGTCACCGCGAGGCGCTGGGCGCCGGGGCGGCCGCTGATCGTGCCCTTGACGCGGTCCCATACGAGGCGCGGGCGGAGCTCGGCGAACTCGTCGCTCGGGTAGAGGCCGCTCAGCAGATCGAGCGTCGCGTCGTACGCGCTGCGCGGCAGCGTCGCGAACGGCGCGCTGCGGCGCACGGTGTCGTACCACTCGTCGACGTCGAGCTGATCGAGCGCGGTCGCCGCGACGGTCTGCTGCGCGAGGATGTCGAGCGGGTTCTGCGGGATCGAGAGCTCCTCGATGAGTCCGTCGATCATCCGCTCGGCCGCGACGGCGGAGTGGATGAGGTCGGCCCGGTGCTTGGGGAACAGCACCCCGCGGGAGATCTCGCCGACCTGGTGCCCGGCGCGACCGACGCGCTGCAGGCCGGATGCCACGGACGGCGGTGCCTCGACCTGCACGACGAGGTCGACGGCGCCCATGTCGATGCCGAGCTCGAGCGAGCTCGTCGCGACGACGCAGCGCAGCCGACCGGACTTGAGGTCGTCCTCGATGATGGCGCGCTGGTCCTTGCTGACGGAGCCGTGGTGGGCGCGGGCGAGGATGGGCTCGGCGCCGGAGGTCGTGCCGGAGCCGCCGAGCAGCTGCGCGGGCGGGCTCGTCGTCGGCGGGGTGGGGCGGCCGACCTCGGCTTCGGCGGTCGCTGCGCCGACGAGCGCGGGCTCCGCGCCATCCGTCTGCCAGACGAGCCGCTCGGTGTACACCTCGTTCAAACGCGCGGTGAGCCGCTCGGCGAGGCGGCGGGAGTTCGCGAACACGATGGTCGAGCGGTGCCGGAGCACCTCGTCGACGATCGCCTCCTCGACGTGCGGCCAGATCGAGCCCTGCTGCGGCTCCGTCGCCCCGGCCGTCGAGCCCTCGACCGGGCCGGTGGCGCCGAGCTCGGTCATGTCGTCGACGGGCACGACGACGCGCAGGTCGAAGCGCTTGTCGGCGGCAGGTCGCACGATCGTGACGGGTCGCCCGCCGCCGAGGAAGCGCGCGACCTCTTCGGCCGGACGCACGGTCGCGGAGAGCCCGATGCGCTGCGCCGGCTTCGGCAGCAGCTGGTCGAGGCGCTCGAGGGAGACGGCGAGGTGGGCGCCGCGCTTGGTCGCCGCGACGGCGTGCACCTCGTCGAGGATCACGGTCTCGACGCCCGCGAGGGTCTCGCGCGCGGAGCTCGTGAGCATCAGATAGAGAGACTCTGGCGTCGTGATGAGGATGTCGGGCGGCGACTTCTGCAGTGCGCGGCGGTCGCTCGAGGGCGTATCGCCCGAGCGGACGCCGACCGTGACCTCGGGCGGCTGCATGCCGAGGCGCTTCGCCGTCTGCGTGATGCCCACGAGCGGGGCGCGGAGGTTGCGCTCGACGTCGACGCCGAGGGCCTTGAGCGGCGAGATGTAGAGCACGCGGGTGCGCTGCTGCGGGTTCTCCGGCAGCGGCTGCGAGGCGAGCCGATCGATCGAGGAGAGGAACGCCGCGAGGGTCTTGCCCGAGCCCGTCGGAGCGATGACGAGGGCGTGACTGCCCGCCGCCGTCGCCTCCCACGCCCCGGCCTGGGCGTCGGTCGGTGCCGCGAAGGCACCACGGAACCACTCCCGGGTGGCGGGGGAGAAGCGTTCGAGCGCGTCGGTCATTGCGCTCAGCATCACATCGACCACCGACATTTCGCTGATCACGGGCTGAAGCCGTGGGCGAACGGCGCCCCGACCCTGCGCTCGCCCGGGGGCGGCCGCCCGTGGCGCCGCACGTTGCCGAGCAGAGCCGGGGAGACATCCGGTCGCGTCACGGATTCGGCGATCGGTAGCGAGATTCCGCTGCGTGACGCAGAAAGCGCGGCACGAGTGCGCCGAGTGCTCTCAGCCGACGACGCGGATGAACTCCTGCACGTCCTGCAGCTGCGCCCCGTTCACGCCGTGGCCGAGCCCCTCGTAGATGCGCTCCGTCATCGTCGTGTGCAGCGGCAACCACGTCTGCGTGTACTCGACGAGCGAGCCCGGGATGACGTCGTCGATCGTGCCGCGCCCCCAGAACACCGGAGGAGCGACGCGGGCGAGCTCCTCGTCGCCGGGGTTCTCGTCGGGCATGACGAAGCCGGCGAGGTTGACGGCATAGCGGAAGAACCGCGGGCGGTGCCGCAGCAGCTGCGTCGCGATGGCGCCGCCCTGCGAGAACCCGAGCACGCCGACCGAGGTGTACGAGAGCGTGTCGATCCAGTCGAGCAAGGCGACGGCCGAGGCATCCGCGTGCTCCCCGGTCCGCTCGCCGGCCGGATACCAGGCGAAGCCGCCCAGGTGAGGGATGGGGGCGCGCACCGAGGCGAGCACCGGGCCGAGCGGCAGGTAGGGGCCGAGCCCGAAGAGGTCGCCCTCGTGCGAGCCGAGCCCGTGCAGCAGGATCAGCAGCGGCCGGCCGGCCCGCTCGCGTTCTGGCGCCGACCACATCACGGCGCCCGGATCGATCCGCATGCTGTCTCTCCTCGTCCCGCCGCCGATGTCGGCGGCTCCCGCCACTCTGCCGCCATGACCTCCGGATGCCCCGGATGCCGTGCCTCCGCGGCGCGGCTCACTGCTGCTCGGCGAGCTCCGCTCGGTTGGCGCGTTCCTCCCGGCGGTGCTGCCACACGAAGAAGCCGACGACGGCGGCGAGCACCACGACCACCGCCGCCGCGCCCCAGGGCGACGACAGCGCGGACCACAGGGCGGCGAGCCCGATGGTGGCGTAGACGAGCCCGTAGAGCAGGCACCCCGGCAGCATCGCCAGCGTGTAGACGATCCACCGCATCCGGCTCGCCCCCGCGGCGGCGTTCATCGCGGTCTTGAATCCGATCGTGAGGAAGCTCGCCGTCA
The DNA here is from genome assembly GCF_017355965.1 of Desertivibrio insolitus. Lineage (GTDB taxonomy): Bacteria > Actinomycetota > Actinomycetes > Actinomycetales > Microbacteriaceae > JAFIQW01. The sequence goes on along the minus strand of NZ_JAFIQW010000001.1, from coordinate 775,177 downwards.
CGACGGGCGGACCGTAGCGGTTGAGCAGGTCGCGGGCGCGCGACATGCGCGCGCCGAGGCGGCGGCCGACCGGATGTCTGCCCGCGCCGGTGACCGCGAGGCGGGCGATCCAGTAGGTGGCCTGCGAGCGGGCGAAAATGATGGCCGTCATGCCCGCGAAGATGCCCCAGAAGCCTGCTTGGAGCAGCGCGTCAGGCATCGGGCGACTCCCTTCCGGCGGTCGGTCTCATCCTTCCACCGCGGCGCTCGCCGGTGCAGGGAAAGTGTCCCGACGGCCTCTTCGAGCGGTCACGCCCGGCCGCCCGCGGCATGGAAGCACTGGTGACGGGGGTAAGAATGGGGCATGGCCTCTGTGGGAACTCCCGATCCGAACTCCGGCTGGCTGTCCGACGACGAGCTCGCCGAGATCCGGCGCCGGCTGCCGCTGCTCTACGTCGAGGCGGTTCCCGTGCGCACGGACGGGATGGGGGTCGTCACCGAGGTCGGCGTGCTGCTGCGCGTCAACACGGCGGGCTCGATCACCCGCACCCTCGTGTCGGGCCGCGTGATGTACGGCGAGAGCCTGCGCAGCGCGCTGTTCCGTCACCTCGAGAAGGACCTCGGCCCGATGGCGTTCCCGCAGCTGCCGCCGTCGCCGATCCCGTTCTCGGTCGCGGAGTACTTCCCGCTGCCCGGCGTCGCCCAGTACTACGACGAGCGCCAGCACGCGGTGTCGCTCGCCTACGTCGTGCCGGTGACCGGTACGTGCGAGCCCCGCCAGGACGCGCTCGAGCTCACCTGGATGACGCCGACCGAGGCCGCCTCCGACGCGGTCTACGCCGAGATGGAGGGCGGCCGCGGCGCGCTGCTGCGCTCGGCGCTCGCCTCCGTCGGCGCGCTCTGACGCGCCGCGCGATCGTGGCTCCGTGGCGCTCTTGAAGGAGCCGCCGCCGGCGTAAGTTGCCGCGCGGGCGGGAGCTTCGGCGCGCTCGTCGCGTCACGTCGCTAGCTGATTGGGCTCTCCGGCACGGGAAGCCCCAACGCCGACAACCCGCCACAACGCCGAAGCGGCCGCCGAGTGGTTCCCCACCCGACGGCCGCTTCTGTTCGAAGAGAATCAGCGCCCGCTGCGACGCCCCGCGCCGCTGCCGCTGCCGCGAACCACGTCGCCGACGCGGATCGGACGGGCCGAGCCCGACGACTGCGCACGACGGTTCGTGCGACCGGCGGATGCCGCGCCGCCGCGCGCCTCGGGGGCGGCGTGCGACTCGCGCACCTGACGCTCCGGGGTGCGGGTCGTGGTCTTCGCGTCGGGGCGACCGGAACGGTCGCGGCGGGCACGCCGCGGCGCGGCATCCGCCCCACCGCGAGCCTCGCGGGCCTCGCGCTTGCGCTGGGCGTTGGCGCCCTGCGAGCGCCCGCCGCCCTGCTGCTGCTGAGCCTGGCGCGGAGCCGGCGCGACCTTGGGGGCGATCTCGCCCACGAGGGCGACGACGACGGGGGAGTCCGCATCGACCGCGACCGGGGTCGCGGTGATCGCGGCCTTGCGCAGCAGCGTCTTGACGTCGCTCTGCTGGCCGGGGAGCACGACGGTCACGACGTCGCCCTCGCTGCCGGCGCGGGCGGTGCGGCCCGAGCGGTGCAGGTACGCCTTGTGCTCGGCCGGCGGGTCGACGTGGATCACGAGCTCGACGTCGTCGACGTGCACGCCGCGGGCGGCGACGTCGGTCGCGACGAGCACCCGCACCTCGCCCGACGAGAACGCCGCGAGGTTGCGGTCGCGCTGGCCCTGCGAGAGGTTGCCGTGCAGGTCGACGGCGGGGATGCCGGAGTCGCTGAGCTGCTTCGCGAGCTTCTTGGCGTGGTGCTTGGTGCGCATGAAGAGGATGCGGCGGCCGGTGCCCGAGGCGAGCTTCTCGACGAGACGCTTCTTCTCGTCGGCGCCGGCGACCTCGTACACGTGGTGCGTCATGGCCGCGACCGGCGAGGTGGCCTCGTCGACCGAGTGCAGCACCTCGTTGTGGAGGAAGCGCTTCACGAGCTTGTCCACGCCGTTGTCGAGGGTCGCGCTGAAGAGCAGGCGCTGGCCGTGCTCGGGGGTCTTCGCGAGGATGCGCGTGACGACCGGCAGGAAGCCGAGATCGGCCATGTGGTCGGCCTCGTCGAGCACCGTCATCTCGACGGCGTCGAGGGAGACGAAGCCCTGCTGCATGAGGTCCTCGAGGCGGCCGGGGCAGGCCACGACGATGTCGACGCCGGCCTTGAGGGCCGCGACCTGTCGGTTCTGGCTCACGCCGCCGAAGATCGTCGTGTGCTTGAGGCCGTACGCCTCGGCGAGCGGCGCGAGCACGGCGCTGATCTGCGTCGCGAGTTCGCGCGTCGGGGCGAGCACGAGCCCGAGCGGACGGCCGGCACGACGCGAGCCGCCACCGAGGGCGCCGCCGATGCGGGCCGCGAGCGGGATGGTGAAGGCGAGGGTCTTGCCCGAGCCGGTCTTGCCGCGGCCGAGCACGTCGCGCCCGGACAGGGTGTCGGCCAGCGTGTCCTGCTGGATGGGGAACGCCTCGGTCTTCCCGTCGGCCGCGAGGGCGGCGACGAGAGGAGCGGGCACGCCGAGATCGGCGAAGGTGGTCATGCGAATGCCTTTCGGGGCAGCGAGGAATCAGCTGCCGGAATGGAATGGGCGAAGGTGCCGGTCGGCACGTCCGTTCGCCGGAGAAAGTGTCGGGCCACGTGGAGGGCCGAGGAAGCGTTCTACGACGCAGGCAGCGCACGATGGCGCCGCGAGTACCTCAACCCTAGCGGATGCCTTCGTCGCGCCGCCCGGCGGGGCTTCACGCGCCCCCGTTCTGGGAGTCTCCCGAGGGAAAGCCCAGCCGCCGAACACCCACGCTTCCTAGCGTCGAACCCCGTGATGGGCGCGGACAGCGCTCAGAGAGAAAGGACCTTCATGGCCTACATCACGGTGGGAACCGAGAACTCCAGCGACATCGACCTCTACTTCGAGGACCACGGCTCGGGACAGCCGGTCGTGCTGATCCACGGCTACCCCCTCGACGGCGACTCCTGGGAGAAGCAGACCGCCGCCCTGCTCGAGGCGGGCTACCGCGTCATCACCTACGACCGCCGAGGCTTCGGCAAGTCGAGCCGCCCGACGACCGGCCACGACTACGACACGTACGCCGCCGATCTCCGCGCGGTGCTGACCACCCTGCAGCTGCGCGACGCGATCCTCGTCGGCTTCTCGATGGGCACCGGCGAGGTGGCCCGCTACCTCTCCACCTACGGCTCCGACGGGGTCGCGAAGGCCGCGTTCCTCGGCTCGCTCGAGCCGTTCCTGCTGCAGACCGACGACAACCCCGACGGCCTGCCGCAGTCGACGTTCGAGCCGTTCCTCGAGGCGGCGAAGAGCGACCGGTACACGTGGTTCACCGAGTTCTTCAAGAACTTCTTCAACACCGACGAGAACCTGGGCAGCCGGATCAGCGAGGACGCCCTGCACGCCAACTGGATCACCGCGATCGGGTCGTCGCCGTACTCGGCCGTCTGGGCGCAGCCGACCTGGCTCACCGACTTCCGCGCCGACATCCCGAAGATCGACGTTCCGACGCTGATCGTGCACGGCACCGCCGACCGCATCCTGCCGATCGACAACACCGGGCGCCGCTTCGCGAAAGAGCTGCCCGCGGCCGAGTACGTCGAAATCGAGGGCGCGCCGCACGGCATGCTCTGGACCCACGCCGACGAGATCAACGCCGCGCTACTGGGCTTCGTGCAGCGCTGACGCGGCGTCATCCGTCGCCCATCCGGACGGATGACTCGGGCGGGGTGTCCTCAGGGCGCCCCGCCCCTTTTCATGCCGGTAGCCGGATGTCACGAACTTGCCGCCCCCGCGGCGACCTGCGTTCAATGGCGGGAACCGAAGGGGACGGATGTCTGACACCAAGCTGCACCTGAGCCGCGCCGAACGCCTCGACCGGCTGCCCTTCACGCGGCGCCACCTCACGCTGCTCGGCGGCTCCGGCATCGGCTGGGCGCTCGACGCCCTCGAGGTCGGCCTGATCTCGTTCGTGATCGCGCAGCTCTCGGTCACCTGGGGCTCCGACGCGGCGGCCCTGTCGTGGGTCGCGTCCGCCGGCTTCGCCGGGATGGCGATCGGAGCCGCCGTCGGCGGACTGCTCGCCGACCGCATCGGCCGGCGCAACGTCTTCGCCATCACGCTGCTCGTCTACGGCGTCGCCACCGGACTCTCCGCGCTCGCCTGGTCGGTCGGCGTGCTCATCGCGCTGCGCTTCGTCGTGGGGCTCGGCCTCGGCGCCGAGCTGCCCGTTGCGTCGACCCTCGTGTCGGAGTTCGCGCCCCGCCGCATCCGGGGCCGGGTCGTCGTCATCCTCGAGGCGTTCTGGGCCCTCGGCTGGACCGGCGCCGCGCTGCTCGGCTACCTCGTCATCCCCGCGAGCGAGAACGGCTGGCGTTGGGCGCTGCTCGCGGGCGCGCTGCCCGCCGTGTGGGCCGTCGTCATCCGCTGGCGCCTGCCGGAGTCGGTGCGCTTCCTCGAGGCGCGCGGCCGCCACGCGGAGGCCGAGCGCTCCGTGCGCCAGTTCGAGGAGAGCGCGGGCGTGCCCGCCCCCGCGGATGCCGCGGCCGACCTCGCCCCGACCCCGCCGGAGCGCACCCGCGTGGCCGACCTGTTCGCGCCGGCCCTCCGCCGCCGCACCATCGCAGTCTGGCTCGTCTGGTTCACCGTGAACTTCTCCTACTACGGCGCGTTCATCTGGCTGCCGAGCCTGCTCGTCGCGGCCGGCTTCCCGCTCGTCCGCTCGTTCGAGTACACGCTGCTCATCACGCTCGCGCAGCTGCCGGGCTACGTCGCATCCGCCTGGCTCGTCGAGCGGTGGGGGCGGCGCCTCACGCTCGCGACCTTCCTGCTCGGGTCGGCCGTCGCGGCGTCGCTGTTCGGCTTCGGCGCGGTCAGCGGGTCGGAGGTGCAGATCCTCGCGTTCGGCGCGCTGCTGTCGTTCTTCAACCTCGGGGCGTGGGGCGCGCTGTACGCCGTGACGCCCGAGCTCTACCCCACCCCGCTTCGCGGCACCGGCTCCGGCTGGGCCGCGGGTGTCGGCCGCACCGCGTCGATCCTCGCGCCGCTCGCGGTGCCGCCCGTGCTCGCGCTGGGTGGCCCGATCGCGCTGTTCGTGCTCTTCGGCGCCGTGTTCGTCGTCGCCGCCGCGGGCGCGTTCGCGCTGCCCGAGCTGAAGGGGCAGCCGCTCGACTAGTGGCGCTCGCCGACGGGGATCGGCACCGCGACCGTGTTGCCGGTCTGCGCGAGCGGGCACGCCCACATCGGGTCGTACGCGCACGAGGGGTTGTAGGCGAAGTTGAAGTCGACCACGATGCTGCCGGGAGTCGAGCCCGGCCCCAGGTCGGCACCCTTCACGGTGTCGAGCAGGTAGCGCCCGCCGCCGTACGTGTCGGGCGAGGGGTCCTTCACCGGCAGGAACAGCCCACCGCCGTACGAGGCGAGCCGCCAGACATCCAGCGTCCCGACATCCGGCACCTGCACGACGCCGATCCGCTCGAACGGCACGACGCCGTCGGTGCCGGTCTCGACCTCGAGCCGCTGCTCCTCGGTCGGCTCGAGCTGCAGCTCGAAGCGCCACGCGGGGTCGTACTCGGCGACCGGCAGGCCGCCGAAGCCGTCGCGGTGCTCGGGCAGCAGCGGGGTCGACGGATGACTCGCGAACAGCGCGTCGCGACCGGTCGCCCAGTCGCGGTGCGCGGCGGCGGCATCCGGGTTCTCGCGCACACGCTCGTACAGCGCGAACACGCGGCGCCGCCAGTCGGCCACGTCGAGCGCGGTCTGCGCGCTCACCGCCACGACCTCGCGAGGCTCCGCAGCCGCACCGCGCGGTACTGCCAGAACGCCCACATCGACAGCCAGACGAGCGGCGTCAGCGCGCCGGCGCCGACGCGCAGCCGGTCGCGGAAAAGTGTGCGCCCGCCGGGCAGCGCCGACACGGCCATCGTGTGCTGCCACTCCGTGACGAGGCCGAGCGAGCCGCCCGTGCCGCCGCCCTCGTCGACGACCATCCGCACGCCGTCCGGCCGCTCGACGAAGTGCGGCTCGATGCGCTGCCGCCCGAACGGGACGACCCCGAGCGCGTCGATCGCGACCTCGTGCGGCTCGCCGTCGTGCCACTCGTCGGGGAAGCCGCCCGGCTCGAGCGATCGCATCACGAGCACGGGCTTCACGAGCGCGATGAGGTTCGCCGGCTCCTTGATGGCGCGCCACGCGGCATCCGGGTCGCAATCGAGTTCGAGCTTCAGCAGCACGCGCATGATCCGGAGTCTGACACCGCGCACCTGGAGACGCCCCCAGAGAACGCCCCCGCTGGAATACAGGTGCGAGTCCTACGGTTGCCCCGACAAAGAGCCGAAGGAGGACCCATGGCGAAGGCAGTACTCGGAGACACCGTGATCGCGGAGGCACCGCAGGAGGACCTGATCCAGATCGAAGGCAACTGGTACTTCCCGCCGTCGGCGGTGAAGGAGGGTCTGCTCGAGAAGAGCCCGACCCCCTACACGTGTCCGTGGAAGGGCGCGTGCCAGTACTTCAGCGTCAAGGACGGCGACAAGCTGCTGCAGGACCGCGCCTGGAGCTACCCGGAGGTCTACCCGAGCGGCATCGAGCGCGTCGGCAAGGACTTCAGCAACTACGTCGCGTTCTGGAAGGAAGTTCAGGTCGTCGCCTGACGGTTCCTCTTTCTATGCGGAGGCGGTCACCTTGCGGTGGCCGCCTTCTCGCGTCTCCGCCACCCGTCGGTCGAGTAGCGGCGCAGCCGCGTATCGAGACCCTTGGCCTCGGCCCCTCAAGCCGCCCGCTTCCTCCACACGATCGCGTTCGCCGCATCGAACCGCCGCGAGCACTTCGCGCAGCTGAGCGGACGCGCGGGCGCCCGGTACCGGTAGTGCTCGTGCCCGGCCGGGCAGGTGCCCACCCACGGCGCGTACTCGGACGCGACGGGCCCGTCGTGCGTGCGCTTGCCCACGTAGCCGATGTCCGCCGCGATTCGCTTCCACTCCGGGCCGTGCCCGGTGCGCGGCCCCGCCATCGCGTGGGCGACCTCGTGCAGCAGCACCTGGTGGATGTCGTCGTCCTCGAACTTCGCCGCGAGGTACCGCGACACCGTGATGCGCTTCGCCGTGTAGTTGCACTGCCCCGCCCGCGTCTTCGCGGTGTCGAAGCCGAACGTCCACACGGAGGGGTCGAGGTGCATGGCGATGAGGGCCTCCGCCCACACCCGCACTCTCGACAGGTCCGCCATGGGCAGAACCATAACCGCGCCCACGGACACGGATGAGCAGGCGGGGCCGGATGCGGCGGGGCTCTCAGTCGCCCCTGGCCGAGGTCACAGGAGAGCGACGAGGTCGCCGCGCGCGCACCCACGGTACCGGCGGTTCGGTGTGACCTCGCGGCCGACGCGTCAACCCACCGGAGCGAGTTCCACCCGCAGCAGCTTGTCGTCGCCGGCCCGCGGCGACCCGCGGCCGTCGGTGTTGTTCGTGAGCAGCCACAGCGAGCCATCCGGTGCCACAACCGCGTCGCGGATGCGGCCGAACTGCCCCGGGTAGAAGCCCGTAGCCGTGGTCTGCGCGCCCGGATAGATCGCCCACAGCTGCTGCCCGCGCAGTGCCGCCATGAAGAGCGTCGAGTCGACGTAGGCGAGACCGCTCGGGCTCGCATCGGAGGTGGCCCACTGGTAGACGGGGTTGAGGAAGTCGGCGTTGTCGCTGATGCCCTCGACGACGGGCCAGCCGTAGTTGCCGCCCGGGGTGATCGCGTTGAGCTCGTCCCAGGTGTTCTGGCCGAACTCCGCCGCCCAGAGGTTGCCGTCGCGGTCCCACGCGATGCCCTGAGGGTTGCGGTGGCCGAGCGAGTAGACGAGCGAGCCCGGGGTCGGATTGTCGGCAGGCACGTCGCCCTCGGGCGTCATCCGCAGGATCTTGCCCGAGAGGCTCGCCGGGTCCTGCGCCGCGTCGCGCTGCTGGGCGTCGCCCACGGTCGCGTACAGCTGCCCGTCCGGTCCGAACTTGATGCGGCCGCCGTTGTGGGTCTGGTTCTTCGTGATGCCGGTGAGGATGTCCTCGGGCGCGCCGAGCGAGTACGACCCGGCTGTGCCGCTCAGCGGCATCCGCACGATCCGGTTGTCGGAAGCCGCGGTGAAGTAGGCGTAGAGCCATCCGTCCTGCAGGGCGAGCCCGAGCAGCCCGCCCTCGCCGCCCGGCTCGACGCCCGCGATACTGCCGACCTCTCGGACGGTGCCGTCGGGCAGTAGTTCCTTAACCAGTGCGGTGTCGCGCTCGCTGATCAGCGCGCCGCCGCCCTCGAGCGGCACGACCGACCACGGGGCCTCGAGGTCCGACGCGAGCACCTGCGGCTCACCGGCCGGCTGCACGGGTGGCGGCGGCGGCTCCGGGGTGCTCGAACTCGGCGCCGGGGTGGGCGTCGGCGCGGGGGCGGCCTCGCCGCCGCCGGTCTGCGGGGTGGAGCATCCGGCGAGCAGCAGCGTCGCCGCCAGGAGGGTCGCCGTTCTGCGCATGGCGGTCATCCTGGAACCGAAGGCTGGGAGAACGGATGCCTCGTGCGCCCGCCCCTGCGCGAGATGTCGCAAACGGTTGCTCGCGCCCCGCGGGAGCAACCATTCGGGACATCTCGGGCAGGCTGGCGCTCGGCCCTCCGCTCCGGATGTCACTAGGGGCTGTTCTCACGGCGTGGGAGCAACCATTCGGGACATCTCGCCCCGGGCAAACGCTCGACGCTCCGCTCGGATGTCGCAAGTGGTTACTTCCGGCTCGCGGCAGCAATCATTCGCGACATCTCGCCCTTCCGGGCGGTTCAGGAACCGGGGGGCTAGTCCCGCCGCACCTGAAACACCGTGCGCCCTGGCAGGGGAGACGGCACCGCCGTGGCATCCGTCACGACCTGCGCGCCGCCGATCCAGTCGGCGAGCTCGGCCCCGGCCACGGCCTTCGACGGCCACGGGTCGCCCGCGAGCAGCCGCGGCAGCCGGTCGAGCGGCAGCGGCTGGGCCGACCCCAGCAGCACCACATTGCCGAAGCGGCGCCCCTTGAGCATCGTCGTGTCGGCGACGGCGGCCACGTGCTCGAGCACGGAGCTCAGCGTCGCCGCCTGCGAGCGCACGAACTGCAGTTGCGCGTTGTCGGCCACGTTGACGGCGACGACGCCGTGCGGCGCGAGCAGGCTCACCACCTGCCGGTAGAACTCGACGGAGGTCACATGCGCCGGCGTCTGAGGCCCGGCGAACACGTCGACGACGACGAGGTCGGCCGAGCCGGTCAGTCCCGCGGGCAGCTTGCCGAGCGTCTCGCGCGCGTCGCCGTAGCGCACCCGCACCGAGGCGCCCTTCGGCAGCGGCAGCTCGCGCCGCACGAAGTCGACGAGGTCGCTCTCGAGCTCGAGCACCTGCTGCCGCGAGCCCGGCCGCGTCGCCTCGACGTAGCGGGGCAGCGTCAGGGCGCCGGCGCCGAGATGCACAGCCGTCATCGGACCCGGCGGCAGCAGGTCGATGGCGTGCGCGATGCGGCGGATGTACTCGAAGTGCAGGTTCGTCGGGTCGTCGAGGTCCACGTGCGACTGCGGCGTGCCGTCGACCACGAGCGTGTACGAGCCGGGGGAGTGCCGGTCCTCCTCGATGCGCGCGAGTCCGGCCGCGATGCGGATCTCGGGTACGTCACTCACCGGCATCCGCTTTCATGGGCATACCTGATTCTCCCAACAGGAAGGCGCGGTCATGACCGTTCTCCCGCTCGGCGACGCGGTTCCGGATGTCTCGCCGTCGGCGTTCCTCGCCCCGTCCTCGACCGTCGTCGGCCGGGTCACGCTCGCCGCGGGCGCGAGCCTCTGGTACTCCGCCGTGCTCCGGGCCGAGGACGCGCCCATCACGATCGGCGAGGAGTCCAACCTGCAGGACGGCGTCGTCGGCCACACCGACCCCGACTTCCCGCTCAGGGTCGGCGCCCGCGTCAGCGTCGGCCATCGCGCGGTGCTGCACGGCTGCACGATCGAGGACGACGTGCTCGTCGGCATGGGCGCCGTCGTACTCAACGGTGCCCGCGTGGGCAGCGGCTCGCTGATCGCGGCGGGCGCGGTCGTGCCGCAGGGCGCCGAGATCCCGCCCGGCTCGCTCGTCGCGGGCGTGCCCGGCAAGGTGCGCCGCGAGCTGACCGCGGAGGAGGTGGAGCACATCCGCCAGAACGCGGCGACCTACGTCGGCAAGGCCGAGCTGCACCGGCAGGCGCTCGCCGCGGCTCAGGCCGGGGGTTCGGCGGAGGAGTAGAGCTCGACGGATGCCGGGTGCGGCCCGGCCGCGCGGAGCGCCGCGACCCACTCGGGGCCGAACGGCTGCCCGGAGCCGACGAGCACCGCGTTGCCCGCGAGGCGGGCCGCGAGTACCGACGGCGCGCCGAACGCGGCGACGTGGGGAAGCGCGGCCCGCAGCCCCGTGAGTTCGCGTGCCGCCGCGCCCACGCGCACGGGAGCGTTCACCACGACGACGCCGGCCGGCACGAGCAGCGCGGCGACCGACCGGAAGAATCCCGGCTCCGACAGGTGCGGCGGCACCTCGCCGCCGCTGAACACGTCGACGACGACCACGTCGAACTCACGACCGCTCAGCCGGGAGAGTTCGGCCCTCGCGTCGCCGACCAACAGCTCGGGCGTGTCGCGCAGCGGCAGCTGCTCGAGCACGAAGCGCAGCAACGCCCCGTCGAGCTCGACCACCGTCTGAGCCGAGCCGGGCCGCGTCGCCGCGAGGTAGCGAGGGATCGTAAGGGCGCCGGCGCCCAGGTGCAGGGCGGTGACGGGTGCCCCGGGCGGAGCCGCGAGATCGAGCACCGAGCCGATGCGGCGCACGTACTCGTACGGCAGCCGCGAGGCATCCGTCGGGTCCAACTGCGACTGCTCGTGGCCGTCGAGCACGAGCGTCACGAGGGTCGCATCGAACTCGTCGCGCTCGAGGGAGACGTGCCGTCCGTCCGGCAGCCGGATGCCCGCGAGCCGCGGATTCTCGGGGTTCACGCCCCCAGTCTGCGGCCCTCGGTGGGCGGGAATGGAACCAGGGGGAGCGTCGTTATACCGGAGACGCTCACAGAGGTCAAGAAACCACTGGACATACAGACGTGTGTCGGCCTACTATTGACCTTTGCGCTCCCAGATACCCCTGACCGTCATATTGCGGACGGCTGGCGCGCCCCGAGTATAGCGGCGGGGCGGTTCCCTCCTCAGGATCCTGGTGAGACTTCTCACTACCGACAGTTATAGCCCGACGGGGCTCACGGAGGTCATACCTTTGGCTGCTGCGCGCAACGCAACTACCAATTCATCCCCCAAGAACGGTCGAGGCGCATCCCGTCTCTCGTTCGCGAAGATCACCGACACGCTGACGGTCCCCGACCTTCTGGCGCTTCAGACGGAGAGCTTCGACTGGCTCGTCGGCAACGACGAGTGGAAGACGCGTCTCGCGGAGGCACAGGAGCAGGGCCGGACGGATGTCGCGGTCAAGAGTGGCCTCGAGGAGATCTTCGAGGAGATCTCGCCCATCGAGGACCTCGGCGAGACCATGCAGCTCTCGTTCACGAACCCCGAGCTCGAAGAGGCCAAGTACTCCATCGAGGAGTGCAAGGAGCGTGGCAAGACCTACGCGGCTCCCCTCTACGTCGAGGCCGAGTTCATGAACCACATGACCGGTGAGATCAAGACCCAGACGGTCTTCATGGGCGACTTCCCGCTCATGACCGAGAAGGGCACCTTCATCATCAACGGGACCGAGCGCGTCGTCGTGTCGCAGCTCGTCCGTTCGCCCGGTGTGTACTTCGAGCGCGCCGTCGAGAAGAACTCCGACAAGGACATCTACTCGGCCCGCATCATCCCCAGCCGCGGTGCCTGGCTCGAGTTCGAGATCGACAAGCGCGACCAGGTCGGCGTCCGCATCGACCGCAAGCGCAAGCAGTCGGTCACGGTCTTCCTCAAGGCCCTCGGCCTCACGAGCGAGGAGATCCTCGACCGCTTCAAGGGCTACGAGTCCATCGAGGCGACCCTCGAGAAGGACGGCATCCTCACCCGCGAGGAGGCCCTGAAGGACATCTACCGCAAGCTGCGTCCGGGCGAGCAGGTCGCCGCGGAGGCCGCTCGGTCGCTGCTCGACAACTTCTACTTCAACCCGAAGCGCTACGACCTCGCCAAGGTCGGCCGCTACAAGATCAACCGCAAGCTCGGCCTCGACGCGCCGCTGAGCGACTCGGTGCTGACCGTCGACGACATCGTCGCGACGATCAAGTACCTCGTCGCCCTGCACCGCGAGGACAAGACGCTGAACGGTGTGCGTGACGGCGAGCCGGTGCAGATCCGCCTCGACGTCGACGACATCGACCACTTCGGCAACCGTCGCATCCGTGCCGTCGGCGAGCTCATCCAGAACCAGGTGCGCACCGGCCTCAGCCGCATGGAGCGCGTCGTCCGCGAGCGCATGACGACGCAGGACATCGAGGCGATCACGCCGCAGACCCTGATCAACGTGCGACCCGTCGTCGCCGCGATCAAGGAGTTCTTCGGCACCAGCCAGCTGTCGCAGTTCATGGACCAGAACAACCCGCTCGCGGGTTTGACCCACAAGCGTCGCCTGTCGGCGCTCGGCCCCGGTGGTCTCTCCCGTGAGCGCGCCGGCGTCGAGGTCCGTGACGTCCACCCGTCGCACTACGGCCGCATGTGCCCGATCGAGACCCCGGAAGGCCCGAACATCGGCCTCATCGGTTCGCTCGCGTCGTTCGCGCGCATCAACTCGTTCGGCTTCATCGAGACCCCGTACCGCCGTGTCGTGAACGGCAAGGTCACGACGCAGATCGACTACCTGACCGCGAGCGAGGAGGACGACTTCGTCGTCGCTCAGGCCAACGCTCCGCTCACCGCCGACAACTCCTTCGCCGACGAGCGCGTGCTCGTCCGCCGCAAGGGTGGCGAGGTCGAGCTGGTCGAGCGTGACATGGTCGACTACATGGACGTCTCGCCGCGCCAGATGGTGTCGGTCGCGACCTCGCTCATCCCGTTCCTCGAGCACGACGACGCGAACCGCGCCCTCATGGGTGCGAACATGCAGCGCCAGGCCGTTCCGCTGCTCCGCAGCGAGAGCCCGGTCGTCGGTACCGGTATGGAGGGCTACGCCGCCATCGACGCCGGTGACGTGATCACCGCCGAGAAGGCCGGTGTCGTCGCCGAGGTCTCCGCGGACGTCGTCACTGTGCAGCTCGACGAGGGCGGCACGCAGGAGTACTACCTCCGCAAGTTCGACCGCTCCAACCAGGGCACGAGCTACAACCACCGTGTCATCGTCAGCGCGGGCGACCGCGTCGAGGCCGGCGAGGTCATCGCCGACGGCCCCGCGACGGAGAACGGCGAGCTCGCGCTCGGCAAGAACCTCCTCGTGGCGTTCATGTCGTGGGAGGGCCACAACTTCGAGGACGCGATCATCCTCAGCCAGAACCTGGTGAAGGACGACACCCTCTCCTCGATCCACATCGAGGAGTACGAGGTCGACGCCCGCGACACCAAGCTCGGCAAGGAGGAGATCACCCGCGATCTGCCCAACGTGAGCCCCGAGCTGCTCGCCGACCTCGACGAGCGCGGTGTCATCCGCATCGGTGCCGAGGTCCGCCCCGGCGACATCCTCGTCGGCAAGGTCACGCCGAAGGGCGAGACCGAGCTCAGCGCCGAGGAGCGCCTGCTCCGCGCGATCTTCAACGAGAAGAGCCGCGAGGTTCGCGACACCTCCCTCAAGGTGCCGCACGGCCAGGAGGGCACCGTCATCGGTGTGAAGGTCTTCGACGCTCAGGAGGGCGACGACGAGCTCGGCTCGGGCGTCAACCAGCGCGTCGTGGTCTTCATCGCTCAGAAGCGCAAGATCACCGAGGGTGACAAGCTCGCCGGCCGTCACGGCAACAAGGGCGTCATCGCGAAGATCCTCCCCGTCGAGGACATGCCGTTCCTCCCGGACGGCACCCCGGTCGACGTGATCCTCAACCCGCTGGGTATCCCCGGTCGCATGAACTTCGGTCAGGTGCTCGAGGTCCACCTCGGGTGGGCCGCGAAGAACGGCTGGAAGGTCGAGGGCAACCCCGAGTGGGCGGAGAACCTGCCCGAGATCGCCCGCGAGGCCGCTCCCGGCACCAAGGTCGCGACCCCGGTGTTCGACGGCGCTGCGGAGGCGGAGATCGCCGGCATCCTCGACTCGACGCTCCCGACCCGTGACGGCGACCGCCTGATCGACTCGTCGGGTAAGACGATCCTGTTCGACGGACGTTCCGGTGAGCCCTTCCCGATGCCCATCTCGGTCGGCTACATGTACATCTTGAAGCTGCACCACCTGGTCGACGACAAGATCCACGCGCGTTCGACCGGTCCGTACTCGATGATCACCCAGCAGCCGCTCGGTGGTAAGGCGCAGTTCGGTGGTCAGCGCTTCGGTGAGATGGAGGTGTGGGCCCTCGAGGCCTACGGCGCCGCGTACGCCCTCCAGGAGCTCCTCACGATCAAGTCCGACGACATCCTCGGCCGCGTCAAGGTGTACGAGGCGATCGTCAAGGGCGAGAACATCCAGGAGCCCGGTATCCCCGAGAGCTTCAAGGTCCTCATCAAGGAGATGCAGTCGCTCTGCCTGAACGTCGAGGTCCTCTCGGCCGACGGCCAGGCGGTCAGCCTGCGCGACACGGACGACGAGGTCTTCCGTGCGGCGGAGGAGCTCGGCATCAACATCTCCTCGCGGTTCGAGTCGTCGACCATCGACGACATCTGATCGCCCCCGTCATCCGCTTTTTGAATAAGTCGACGAGAAAGAAGAAAATTGCTCGACGCAACCACTTTTGACGAGCTGAGGATCGGCCTCGCCACCGCTGACGACATCCGTCGTTGGTCGTACGGTGAGGTCAAGAAGCCCGAGACCATCAACTACCGCACCCTCAAGCCCGAGAAGGACGGTCTGTTCGGTGAGCAGATCTTCGGACCGAGCCGCGACTGGGAGTGCGCCTGCGGTAAGTACAAGCGCGTCCGCTTCAAGGGCATCGTCTGCGAGCGCTGCGGTGTCGAGGTCACGAAGTCGTCCGTGCGCCGTGAGCGCATGGGCCACATCGAGCTCGCCGCCCCGGTCACGCACATCTGGTACTTCAAGGGTGTGCCGAGCCGCCTCGGCTACCTGCTCGACATGGCGCCGAAGGACCTCGAGAAGGTCATCTACTTCGCCGCGTACATGGTCATCTCCGTGGACGAGGACGGCCGTCACGCCGACCTCCCGGGTCTCGAGAACGAGATCCGCCTCGAGATGAAGCAGCTCGAGGGCCAGCGCGACTCGCAGGTCGCCGCTCGCCTCCAGAAGCTGGAGCAGGACCTCGCGGCCCTCGAGGCCGAGGGTGCCAAGGCCGACGTGAAGCGCAAGACCAAGGACGGCGCCGAGAAGGAGATGGCGCAGATCCGCCGCTCCTACGACGACCAGATCGGTCAGCTCGAGCGCGTCTGGGACGACTTCCGCAACCTCAAGGTCGGCGACCTCAAGCCCGAGGACGCCGTGTTCCACGAGCTGCAGGACCGTTTCGGCCTGTACTTCGAGGCGCACATGGGCGCCGAGGCGATCAAGAAGCGCCTCGAGTCCTTCGACCTCGCGGCCGAGGCCGAGCTGCTCCGCGAGCAGATCGCCACGGGCAAGGGCCAGAAGAAGATCCGCGCGATCAAGCGCCTGAAGGTCGTCAACTCCTTCCTGCAGACCGGCAACTCGCCGGCCGCGATGGTGCTCGACGTCGTTCCGGTGATCCCGCCGGAGCTGCGCCCGATGGTCCAGCTCGACGGTGGCCGCTTCGCCACCAGCGACCTGAACGACCTCTACCGCCGCGTGATCAACCGCAACAACCGTCTTCGTCGTCTGCTCGACCTCGGTGCCCCCGAGATCATCGTCAACAACGAGAAGCGGATGCTGCAGGAGGCCGTCGACGCGCTGTTCGACAACGGTCGCCGTGGTCGCCCGGTCACCGGCACCGGCAACCGCGCCCTGAAGAGCCTCAGCGACATGCTGAAGGGTAAGCAGGGTCGTTTCCGCCAGAACCTGCTCGGTAAGCGAGTCGACTACTCCGGCCGTTCGGTCATCGTCGTCGGCCCGCAGCTGAAGCTGCACCAGTGCGGTCTGCCCAAGCAGATGGCCCTGGAGCTCTTCAAGCCGTTCGTGATCAAGCGCCTGATCGACCTCAGCCACGCTCAGAACATCAAGAGCGCCAAGCGCATGGTCGAGCGTTCGCGTCCGCAGGTGTGGGACGTGCTCGAGGAGATCATCCGCGAGCGCCCCGTGCTGCTCAACCGCGCGCCCACGCTGCACCGCCTCGGCATCCAGGCCTTCGAGCCGCAGCTGGTCGAGGGCAAGGCCATCCAGCTCCACCCGCTCGTCTGCGCCGCGTTCAACGCGGACTTCGACGGTGACCAGATGGCCGTGCACCTGCCGCTGTCGGTCGAGGCCCAGGCCGAGGCCCGCATCCTGATGCTCGCCTCGAACAACATCCTCAAGCCGTCGGACGGCCGCCCGGTGACCCTGCCCTCGCAGGACATGATCATCGGTCTGCACCACCTGACGACGCTCAAGGAGGGCGCGACCGGTGAGGGCCGTGCGTTCGCGTCGATCGCCGAGGCGATCCTCGCGTTCGACCAGGGCACGCTCGACCTGAACGCCAAGGTGCGCATCCGTCTCTCCGGCGTCGTGCTCCCTGAGGGTCAGACTCCCGAGGGCTGGGACGGCACGTCCCCGCTCCTCGTCGAGACCACCCTCGGCCGCGCGATGTTCAACGAGCTCCTCCCGGTGAACTACCCCTACGTGGAGGCCGTCGCCGACAAGGGCACGCTCTCGTCGATCGTCAACGACCTCGCCGAGCGCTACCCCAAGGTGGAGGTCGCCGCGACCCTCGACCGCGTGAAGGACGCCGGTTTCCACTGGGCGACCCGTTCGGGCGTGACCGTGGCGCTGAGCGACATCCTGACCCCGCCGGCCAAGCGCGACATCGTCGCCGGCTACGAGGCTCAGGCCGCGAAGGTGCAGGGCGAGTTCGACAAGGGTCTGATCAGCGACGCGGAGCGCCGCGCCGACCTGATCAAGATCTGGACCGAGGCGACGAACGACGTGGCCAAGGCGATGCAGGAGAACTTCCCCGCGGACAACACCATCAACCGCATGGTCACCTCCGGTGCCCGTGGTAACTGGCTGCAGGTGCGTAACATCGCCGGTATGCGTGGTCTGGTGTCGAACCCGAAGGGTGACATCATCCCCCGCCCGATCATCTCGAGCTACCGCGAGGGTCTGTCCGTCGCCGAGTACTTCATCGCCACCCACGGTGCGCGTAAGGGTCTCGCCGACACCGCTCTGCGTACGGCCGACTCGGGTTACCTGACTCGTCGTCTGGTCGACGTCTCGCAGGACGTCATCATCCGCGAGAGCGACTGCGGCACCTCCAAGGGCCTCCAGTTCACGATCGCGGCGCCCGGCGCCGACGGCCAGCTGGTGCGCGACGCGAACGTCGAGAACTCGGTGTTCGCCCGCAGCCTCGCCGAGGACGTCGTCTCCGCCAGCGGCGAGGTGCTCGCCTCCGCCGGTGACGACATCGGCGACGTGCTCATCAACCGCCTCGTCGCGGGTGGCATCGAGACCATCAAGGTCCGTTCGGTGCTCACCTGTGAGGCCGCGGTCGGTGTCTGCGCCGCGTGCTACGGCCGCTCGCTCGCGACCGGCAAGCTCGTCGACATCGGTGAGGCCGTCGGTATCATCGCGGCCCAGTCGATCGGTGAGCCCGGTACCCAGCTGACGATGCGTACCTTCCACACCGGTGGTTCGGCTTCGGCCGACGACATCACGCAGGGTCTTCCCCGCGTGACCGAGCTCTTCGAGGCGCGTACCCCCAAGGGTGCGAGCCCGATCGCCGAGGCCGCCGGCCGCGTGACGATCGAGGAGAACGACCGCCAGCGGAAGATCATCCTCACGCCGGACAACGGCGACGAGCCGCAGGCCTACCCGGTGCTCAAGCGTGCGACCCTCCTCGTCGAGGACGGCGAGCACGTCGAGCTCGGCCAGCAGTTCATCCAGGGCACGGTCGACCCCAAGGAGGTCCTCCGCGTCAAGGGTGTCCGCGCCGTGCAGGAGCACCTCGTCGGTGGCGTGCAGGACGTGTACCGCTCGCAGGGTGTGCCGATCCACGACAAGCACATCGAGGTCATCGTGCGCCAGATGCTGCGCAAGGTCACCGTCGTCGAGAACGGCGACACCGACCTGCTGCCCGGTGAGCTCGTCGACCGGTCGCGCTACCAGGAGGTCAACCGCGCCGCGGTCGTCGAGGGTCGCCGCCCGGCGTCGGCCCGCCAGGAGGTCATGGGTATCACCAAGGCCTCGCTCGCGACCGAGTCGTGGCTGTCGGCCGCGTCCTTCCAGGAGACGACCCGCGTGCTCACGCAGGCCGCCATGGAGGGCAAGAGCGACCCGCTGGTCGGCCTCAAGGAGAACGTGATCATCGGAAAGCTGATCCCGGCGGGTACCGGTCTGCAGAAGTACCGGAACGTGTCGGTGGAGGCCACCGAGGAGGCGAAGGCGGAGCGTTACCCGAACCGCATCTTCTCCGACGAGAGCGTCTTCAGCGAGAGTGACCTGTCGTTCGTCGACTTCGACAGCTTCTCGAGCGACGACTACACCCCGGGCACCTACAACTGATAGGCAGCCTGTACCGGAAGGGCCCCGTGCTTCGGCACGGGGCCCTTTCCCGTTGACGGATGATTCGGGCGCGGCATCCGGCGGCCCCTCTCGCCCCGATCGCGATGCGAGAAGCGCAGCTCTCGCTGAGGTGCGCACCTATTGCTGCGCACCTCAGCAACAACTGCGCACGACGCGCCGCGCTGAGCGCGCCACCAGCACTGAGACGACACACGTTGTCCCCCTGGAACCGCGACTCGCCGTCGGTCCAACCGCGGGATTCCGCGGCAGCCCCCTATTGGGGGATCGCATCGGGGTACAAGGCGCGATTACGGTGACAGGGCGGCGACCCCGCCCCTGCCGTCGTGCCGACGCCACCCCCGATCCCTAGGAGGGCCGATGACCTCCGTCACGGACATCCTGATCCTGCGCGGACTCATCCCGATCGAGAGCCTCGATGCCATCGGGGCGGATGCCGCGTCCGACGACGCCCACGTCAAGGCGCTCGTCGAGAAGGGTGTCGTCAGCCCGTCGCAGGCCGCGAGCGCGCGCGCCGCGCAGCTCGGCCTGCCGTTCATCGAACTCGCCGACTTCCCGGTCGA
This sequence comes from Desertivibrio insolitus, assembly GCF_017355965.1. Classification (GTDB taxonomy): domain Bacteria; phylum Actinomycetota; class Actinomycetes; order Actinomycetales; family Microbacteriaceae; genus JAFIQW01. The sequence goes on along the minus strand of NZ_JAFIQW010000001.1, from coordinate 755,826 downwards.
CGCCGCCGCGGTCGCACTCGTGCCCGGTCACCTCTGTCGCCGCCACACCGTGCTGCCGATCGCCACGCAGCACGGCCATCTCATGCTCGCGACCGCCGACCCCAGCGACGTCTTCGCGCTCGACGACGTCCGCGCCGCCAGCCGGATGACCGTGCGCGCCGTGGTCGCGGAACGCAGCGACCTGCTCGCCGCGATCGACCGCTACAACCGTGCCGACGGCGAGCTCGACGAACTGTCGAGCGCGCTGCAGGAGGAATCGAACGCGGTCGTGCCGGCGACGCAGGCGCCCGTCGAGGCCCTCGACGACGACGCCCCGATCGTCCGCTTCGTCAACCTGCTCATCAGCCAGGCCATCCAGGACCACGCCTCCGACATCCACATCGAGCCCGGCGAAAACGCGCTGCGCGTGCGGTACCGCATCGACGGGGTGCTGCACGACGTGCAGAACGCTCCCCGAAACATCCAGGCCGGCGTCATCTCGCGCCTGAAGATCATGAGCGACATCAACATCGCCGAGCGGCGCAAGCCGCAGGACGGCCGCATGTCGGTGCTGCACGGTGGCCGCCAGATCGATCTCCGCGTCGCGACCCTGCCGACCGTGTACGGCGAGAAGGTCGTCATGCGAATCCTCGACACCTCGGGCGCGGGCCGCAACATGAGCGACCTCGGGCTGCTCGAGCAGAACCTCGAGACGTACCGGCGCTCGTACACGAAGCCCTACGGCATGATCCTCGTCACCGGGCCCACGGGCTCCGGCAAGTCGACGACCCTCTACACCACCCTGCACGCGGTCGCCCGGCCGGAGATCAACGTCATCACCGTCGAGGACCCGGTCGAGTACCGCATGGAGGGCATCAACCAGGTGCAGGTGAACCCGGCCGCCGGGCTCACCTTCGCGAGCGCGCTCCGCTCGATCCTGCGCAGCGACCCCGACGTCGTGCTCATCGGTGAGATCCGCGACCAGGAGACGGCGCAGATCGCGATCGAGGCGTCGCTCACCGGGCACCTCGTGCTCTCGACGCTGCACACCAACGACGCGCCGAGTGCGCTGACCCGCCTCACCGAGATGGGCATCGAGCCGTTCCTCGTCTCGAGCGCCCTCGACTGCGTCGTCGCCCAGCGCCTCGCCCGCCGCCTCTGCGAGCGCTGCAAGACGCCGGGGGAGCACAGCCCCAAGGAACTCGCCGCGCTCGGCTTCCTGCAGCCGGATGACACGACGATGCCCACCCTCTACCGGCCCGTCGGCTGCACGGCCTGCTCGAACACCGGCTACCGCGGACGCCTCGCCCTGCACGAGGTCATGGCCGTTTCCGAGGAAATCGAGCGGCTCACGGTCGGCCGCGCCTCGAGCCTCGAGATCGGCCGCGTGGCCGTATCGCAGGGCATGCTGACGCTCCGTCAGGACGGCTGGGCGAAGGTGCGCATGGGCTTGACCTCGATCGAAGAAGTACTGCGAGTGGTGGCCTAGCCGCCCGCATCCGGGAGTGAACATGGACAAGCCGATCTACGACCTCAGCGGCGCGGGCGACGACGACCTCGCGTCGCTCTTCGGAACCAAGCCGGATGCCTCGGCGCCCGCTTACACGCACCTGCCGCCGCCCGCCGCGGCGCCGCTGCACGACCTCGGGGGAGCGCCCACCTTCGGTGCGCCGAGCGCCTACGCCTCGGCCCCGCCGCCCGCGGTGCCGCTCTCGGACCTGCCCGCGCCCGCGCCGACGGCACGCCCCGTCGACCTCGATGCGGACCTCGGCGGCTTTGCGGCCGGCTACGCCGCGCCCGCTGCCCCTGCCGCACCGGCTGCGCCTGCCTTCGGCGGTGCGTCGCACACCTCCGCCGGTCGAGTAGCCGACGGAGTCGGCGCACCGAGGCCGGCAGCATCCGCCTACGCCGGTCCGTCGACGACGTCGTACTCTCCGGTCTCCGATCCCGCCGGTGGAGTAGCCGACGAAGTCGGCGTACCGAGACCCGCCCCCGCGACAGCAGCACCCTCCGACCCCGTCGCGATGCTCCGCCAGGCCCTCCATTACGTCGTCGATGCGAAGGCCTCCGACCTGCACATCAGTGCGAAAACGCAGCCCATGGTGCGCGTCGACGGCGCGCTGCAGCCGATCGCCGGCAGCGCGGTGTGGAGCCCGGAGACCGTGGCATCCGTTCTCTACTCGATCATGACTCCGGGCCAGAAGGAGACGTTCGACAGCGAGCTCGAGCTCGACTTCGCGTACCCGCTGTCGGAGGCGTCGCGCTTCCGCGTGAACGTCTATCAGCAGCGCGAGTCGATGGGTGCGGCGTTCCGTCTCATCCCGACCGAGATCAAGACCCTGGACCAGCTCGGGGTGCCCGACTCGGTCACGAAGTTCGCGGGCCTTCCGCGCGGCCTCGTGCTCGTCACCGGCCCGACCGGTTCGGGTAAGTCGACGACGCTCGCCGCGCTGATCGACCTCGTGAACAAGACCCGCGCCGACCACATCATGACGGTCGAGGACCCGATCGAGTTCCTGCACAAGAACCAGAAGTCGCTCGTCAACCAGCGCGAGGTCGGCGCCGACACGCACAGCTTCCAGGCGGCGCTTAAGCACGTGCTGCGCCAGGACCCCGACGTCATCCTGATCGGTGAGCTCCGCGACCTCGACACGATCTCCACGGCGCTGACCGCGGCCGAGACCGGTCACCTCGTCTACGCCACGCTGCACACGCAGAGCGCACCGCAGACGATCGACCGCGTCATCGACGTGTTCCCGCCGCACCAGCAGGGGCAGGTGCGCGCCCAGCTCGCCTCGACGCTGCAGGGCGTGGTCTGTCAGACGCTCGTGAAGAAGGCGAGCGGCCAGGGTCGCGTCGTCGCGACCGAGGTCATGGTGGCGACGCCGGCCATCGCGAACCTCATCCGCGAGGGCAAGACCTACCAGGTGTCATCCGCTCTGCAGGCCGGCAAGCAGCTCGGCATGCACACGATGGACCAGCACCTCGCCGAACTCACCAACGCCGGCACGATCACCTATGCCGCGGGCCTGGAGAAGGCGCAGAACGTCGAGGAGTACAAGCGCATGGTCACGCGCACCGAGACCTCGCACGGCTTCTCCGGCTTCGAGGACGGCTTCCAGTGACCAACACGATGCAGACCTGGGCCTACAAGGGCCGGGATGCCACGGGCAAGGTCGTCAAGGGCAAGCTCGACGCGCCGAGCGAGGCATCCGCCATCGCACGTATGAAGACGCTGGGGCTGTCGCCGATCTCCGTCGAGGAGAGCGTCGCCGGCACCGGTCTGCAGATGGAGATCAGCTTCGGCGGCGAGGGCAAGCGCGTCGGGCTGAAGGATCTAGCCGTGATGAGCCGTCAGATGGCGACGATGGTCTCGTCGGGGCTCTCGCTGCTGCGTGCGCTGACGATCCTCGCGGAGCAGACGGAGAACAAGCGGCTGCAGAAGAGCCTGCAGGACGTGCTGCTGAAGGTCGAGACGGGCAACTCGCTCTCCGAAGCGCTCGCGAAGGACCCGATCTACCCGCCGCTCATGGTGCACCTCGTGCGCGCCGGGGAGACCGGCGGATTCCTCGACCAGTCGCTCGAGTCGGTCGCGGCGACGTTCGAGGCGGATGTCAAGCTGCGCCAGACGGTGAAGAGCGCGCTCACCTATCCGGTGGTCGTGCTCATCATGGCGATCCTCGCGATGGTCGGCATGATCATCTTCATCGTGCCCATCTTCAAGGGCATGTTCGAGGACCTCGGCGGGGAACTGCCGCTGCCCACGCAGGTGCTCGTGACCCTGTCGGAGAACTCCGCGTGGATCGTGCCGATCGTCGTCGTGCTGGGGCTCGTCGGGGCCGCCTGGTGGCGGAAGAACAAGAACGAGGAACGGGTCAGGGCCAAGGTCGACCCTCTCAAGCTCAAATTGCCTGTCTTCGGCGACCTGATGAAGAAGGTCGCCATCGCTCGCTTCACCCGCAACTTCGCCACCATGACGAAGTCCGGTGTGCCGATCCTGCAGGCGCTGGCCGTCGTGGGGGACACGTCGGGCAACTGGGTGATCGAGAACGCCCTGAAGCGCGTGCAGGAGTCCGTGCGGGCGGGGAGGACAATCGCCGGCCCGCTGACGGAGGAGCCGGTCTTCCCGCCCATGGTCACGCAGATGATCGCCGTCGGCGAGGACTCCGGTGCGATGGAGCTGATGCTCTCGAAGATCGCGGACTTCTACGACGACGAGGTGCAGTCGACGACCGAGCAGCTCACCGCGCTCATCGAACCGCTGATGATCGCGTTCATCGGCGTCGTCATCGGGGGCATGATCGTGGCCCTCTATATGCCTGTTTTCACGATTTTCCAGCAAATCAATTGACCCCAGTTCAGGGGATGTGTTCCCCCTGACGGGGGACAGGTGTCCCCGAAGGGGGGACAGACGTACCCCGGCCGGGTTACGAAACATGGTGAGTGAGGACTCCGCCGGAGTTCCAACCCAGACACCACTTCCAGATAGGAACGGGCCTTGATCACCACCATCCACACCGCGCTGGCCGCCAAGCGCGACCAGCTCAACAAGGACGACAAGGGCTTCACCCTCATCGAGCTCCTCGTCGTCGTCCTCATCATCGGCGTCCTCGCCGCAATCGCCATCCCCGTGTTCCTCGGGCAGCAGGATCAGGCGAAGGACTCCGCTACCAAGTCCGACCTTGCTAACTCGAAGGTCGCCATGGTGAGCTACGCGACAGCTAACGGGGGAACCTACGCGACGTCCACCACGGCGACAGGTCTGAGCGACTTCGGCTTCGTCTCAGGTGTGTCGATCGACGCCACCCCGCCGTCGGGCGCCAAGTTCTGTCTCCAGGCGACCTCGGCATCGACGAAGGTCTTCCACATCCTGGACACCGGCGGCGCTGCCTCCGGCGCTTGCGCCTGATCGACCTCAAGGGTGGGTGCCGCGAGAGCGGCGCCCACCCTTCCGTAACCATCGGGACGGAGACATCAAAGTGGCACGGCGAATCGAGGGTTCAAATCCTTCCGGCGACGGAGGCTTCGGTCTCATCGAGATCGTCGTCTCCATATTTCTCCTAGGTCTCCTCGCAATCGCTTATCTCCCCCTGCTTGTCCAATCCCTTCAGGCCTCTGCCCGCAACGGCGTCACGTCGACCGCAAGCCAGCTACTCAACGCCGAGCTCGACGAACTCGCGGCTGTCGTGCCGTACTGCGACGAGGTGAGCAATTTCGCCAGCGCCACGACCGCCGCCGTCACCGACGACCGCGGCAACGTCTACCAAGCGCACCGCGAACTGGTGCCCTGCCCCGGCCCGACCGACCCGGGTGACAACTACCCCGGTGTCGTGGAGGTGACCGTGTGCATCACCGAGGGCACCCCCACCGCCCCCTTCAGCTGCTCGGGCGGCGACTCGCTCGCGTCGGCCACCACTCTCGTCTTCCTTGAGAACGCGACAGCACCCGCCACCACGCCATGACCGAGACGACCGACTCCGCGAACGACAGAGGATTCACGCTCATCGAGCTCCTCGTCTACGGCGCGCTCTCCGTGCTGGTGCTCGGGCTCGTCGGCGGATTCCTCATCAACTCGCTCCTCGCCGAGCGGTCAGTTCGACAGACCACCGAGTCGAGCAACAGCGGCCAGGTCGCCGCGCAGTCGATCGCCCGTGGAGTGCGGGACGCCCTGTATCTGGACGAAGCCGCCGGTGGTGCGCTGCTTCGCGCGGTGATCGTCGACGATGCGCTCGCCGCCAGCCCGACCGTCACGTGCCGGGCCTGGTACGTGACCAACGGTGAGGTGCGCACCACCAGCTCGAACGATCCGATCTCCGTGCCGTCGGGTCCGGCCGATGTCGCTGGTTGGACGCTCGTCGCCACGGGTGCGTCCCCGGTGGGAACGGCGCCGGTCTTCGACGTCGTGGACGACTACTCGGTCGATGTGAAGTTCCAGATCGACCCGGCGAACGGCGCCTCGATCCTCGTCGAGACGACGGCGCGCAGCAGACAGCTCGACCCGATCGCCCTCGACGTCACTCCGCTGCGCGAGACCGTGGAGGCGACCGAATGCTTCTGAAGCAACGACGGGCCACACCCGGAGACGACCGCGGATCTGTCATGATCGCGGTGATCGGTGTGCTGGCTATCGCGGCGGTCATCGCGGTGACGGTGTCCGCGTCGACCATCGGAGCCCTCGCCACGACGAGTTCGAGCCGGGCCTCCATCCAGGCTCGGGCCGCCGCTGAGGCGGGCATCAACGCCGCGACGGCAGGCCTGCGCACGATCAACGACTGCGCCGATCCGGGGATCGCCGGGGTGGACACGACCGCGCCTGCCGGCACCTATCGGAGCACCGCCACGAGCGATGTCCACTTCGTCGCCACCGTCGAGAGCTTCCAATCGGGCACCTGGAGCGCGAGCTGCCCGGTCACTGCGACGACGCAGGTGCGGGTGACCTCGGTGGGGCAGGCCCAACATCAGGGTGTGGCGGGCGCTACCTCAGGCGATGAGGTGACGCTTCAGGCGATCTTCGATTACGACCCCATCATCGTGCAGGTGCCGGTCGACGGCTCCGCGGTCTACGCGCACACGATCGTCGGCACGCTGAAGAACTTCGAGCTCAACACCGAGAGCAACAGCGTCGCGACCTCCGTGTCGATCAAGAACGGCAACGTCGTCTGCACGAATGGCGCGGAAATCGGCGGCGATCTGCTGCTTGGCAACGGAAACGCGACTCTGGATATGTGCGACGTTGCGGGCAGCGTTCACGTCAAGGGCAACCTCTCCATCAACAAGAGCGCCATTGGCAGCAACGTGAGCGCGACCGGTACCGGTGTCGTGACGAATTCGACGATCGGCGGCACGAGGACCTTCGGATCTCTCGCGGCGGCTCCCAACATCCCGGATTGGACCGACGTCAACTGGGACCCCGCTTACTGGACCGGTCGCGGATACACGGTCACCAACTGGACGGGTTCGTGCAGCATCTCCAAAAGCACCACGGAATGGAAGAACCTGGCGAACATCACCACTCCGACCGTGATCAACTTCCTCTCGAAGTGCCCGACGACAGCCGTGACCACCAGTAGCAACATGGACGAGGTCGAGCTCGACGCGAACCTGGTCTTCGTCGGTCACCAGTTCGACTTCACGAAGTTCTACTTCGGTACGGACGCGCCCGGGGAGCACCGGACCATCACGTTCATCGTCCCGGACAACACCCCGGACGGCCTGCCGACATGTGCTCCGCCCGCAGGCCTGAACGGCGGTATACGCCTGAACAACGAGGCCGACTTCACTGCTGGCGTCAGCGCGATGATGTACACCCCCTGCAAGATCTACAGCGATCGGAACGGGTACCGGGGTCAGCTCTACGGCGGCGAGATCGAGTTCGGCCAGCAGGCGTCCCTGACATTCGCGCCCGTCGGCATCGAGGGCTTCGACCTGACGGGTGGGGCCACCAACCCGGTACAGGCCGGATCGCAGTTGGGCTCTCGGCTCAGCCTGAAGGAGGTGCCGACACCGTGAGCATCGCACTCGCCCTCTTCGGCTCCCTCATCGGCTCGTTCCTCAACGTCGTCGTCTACCGCGTTCCCGCCGGGCTCTCGGTCGTGAACCCGCCGAGCGCGTGCCCGAACTGCGGCAACCACATCCGGCGCCGCGACAACGTGCCCGTGTTCGGCTGGCTGCTGCTGCGCGGCAAATGCCGCGACTGCGCCGCCCCCATCTCGGTGCGCTATCCGCTCGTCGAGCTGGGCACCGCGCTCGCCTTCGCGGTCGTCGCCGTGCGCTTCGTGCCCGACATCGCCGCAGCGACGGATGCCTCGGGCGCCGCGGCATCCGTGCTGCAGCTGGTCGCGTTCCTCTACCTCGCCGCGGTGAGTATCGCCCTCGCCTTGATCGACCTCGACACCATGCGGCTGCCGAACGCGATCGTGCTGCCGTCGTACGCGGTCGGCGTCGTGCTGCTCGGCGCGGCCGCCGCACTCAGCGGCGAGTGGGGGAGCCTGCTCACCGCGCTCGCCGGCGCCGTGATCCTCGGCGGCGTCTACCTCGCCATCGTGCTCGTCGCCCCGCGCGGCATGGGCATGGGCGACGTCAAGCTCGCCGGCGTGCTGGGCCTCTTCCTCGGCTGGCTCGGCTGGGACGTGCTCGCCGTGGGCGCGCTCGCCGCGTTCCTCCTCGGCGGGCTCTTCGGCGTCGTGCTCCTCGCGATCAGCCGCGCGGGCCGCGGCACCGCGATCCCGTTCGGTCCCTGGATGCTGCTCGGCGCGTGGATCGGGATCCTCGCCGGCCCGCCGCTAGCCTCCGCCTACCTCTCCCTCTTCGGCTTGGAGTACTGACTCATGCCATCCACCATCGTCGGGCTCGACATCGGCAACAGCACCGTGCGCGCCGTCGAACTCAAGAACCCCGCCGGGACGAAGCCGCAGGTGCTGCGTCACGCCGCGGTCACCCTGCCGGAAGGCGCCGTGCACCGCGGCGAGGTGCTCGAGGTGTCCACCGTCGCCTCCGCCCTCAAGCAGCTGTGGTCGCTGGGCGGCTTCAAGACCAAGAACGTCGTGCTCGGCATGGGCGGCGCCCGCGTGCTCGCCCGCGACCTCAGCGTGCCGAAGGCCCCGATCGCGCAGATCAAGGAGTCGCTGCCGTTCCACGTGCAGGAGCTGCTGCCGGTGCCGGTCAGCGACGCGCTGCTCGACTTCTACCCGGTGTCCGAGGAGCTGGGCGAGCAGGGCCCCGTCGTGCGCGGCCTGCTGGTCGCCGCCATCAAGGACGCCGTCACCTCGAACGTGCAGGCCGCGATGCACGCGGGCCTGCGCCCGAAGAGCGTCGACTTCGTGCCGTTCGCGGTCTCCCGGGCGCTCGCGCCGGTCAAGCACACGACCGGACGCACCGCCCTCATCGACGTCGGCTCCAGCTCGACCAACGTGGTCGTCGCCTGGGACGGCGTGCCGCAGTTCGTGCGCATCGTGCCGAGCGGCGGCGACGACATCACGAACGCGTTCGTCGCGACCCTGCAGCTCGACCCCGAGACGGCCGAGCTGAAGAAGCGCGAGATCGGGCTGACGGCCCCCGAGTCCGCCGACGACCAGGTCTACGCCGAGGTCGTGCACCGCGCCGCGGTCGAGCTGCTCGGCAGCATCCGCAACACGCTCAACTACTACACGTCGACCCGCCCGCACGCCCCGGTCGAGCGCGTCATCCTGACTGGTGGCGGCAGCCGCCTCCGCGGGCTCGACGCGGCGCTCGCCGAGGTCACCGGGCTGCCGGTTGAGTACTCCACCGCGCTCACCCGCGTCGGACTGCCGAAGCAGGGCAAGGGCGCGGATGCCGCCGCGCCGGCCGACATCGACATCGCCCTCGGCCTCGCACTGGGGGTCAAGCCGTGAGCAAGAAGCAGACCGGACCCGTGCTCGGCGCCGTGCCGCGCGTCGAGCTGCTGCCGCCCGCGGTGCGCGAGCGCGAGAAGGCCCAGCAGACCAAGCGGCTCGTCGGCCTGTCGATCGTGCTCGCCCTCGCGGTCGTCGCAGCCGGCTACTCGCTCGGCTACCTCCGGCTCGTGACCGCGCAGAACGAGCTGCTCGCCGCGCAGAACCGCACGCAGGAGCTGCTGCTCGAGCAGCAGCAGTACGCCGAGGCATCCGCCGCCGCCGCTCAGGTGCGCATCGTCGAGGACGCGCGCAGCCTCGTCAGCTCGACCGAGATCGCGTGGGACGGCGTCATGGCACAGGTCGCCGCCGCGCTGCCGGGCGGCTCCACCATCGTCGACGCGACGATGACGGGCACCGCGCCGTGGGCGTCGGCGCCGCTCGTCGAGAGCCCGCTCCGCGCGCTGTACGTGGCGAAGGTCGACCTGACCGTATCGCTGCCGTCGCTTCCGGATGCCGCCGAGCTGCAGCGATCGCTCTCGGCCTTGACCGGCTACGCGGACTCCGCGATCAGCTCCGTCTCGCGCGGGGAGGACGGCGGCTACACCGCCGTCATCAACCTCACGCTCACGGCGGAGGCGTACTCCGGCCGCTTCGTCGACGAGGAGGCGCAGGCCGCCACCGACATGGCGGAGGAAGCCGCCACCGGTGAGCTCGAGACGACGGAGGTCGACCGGTGAGCACCCGCATCTGGACCATCGGCGGCGCCGTGCTGATCGTCGCGATCCTGGCGCTCGGCTACTTCCTCGGCGTCGTGCCGCTGCTGACGCAGGCCGCCACCGCCGACAGCGACCGCGCCGCCGCCGAGCAGCAGAACCTCATCCACGAGGCCGCGCTCGTGCAGCTGCGCGAGCAGGCCGAGCAGCTCGACGACCTCGAGCTGCAGCTCGCGACGCTGCACGAGGCGCTGCCCGCCGACCTCGACAGCGCCGGCTTCTTCGACTACCTGCAGGGTGCCGCCGGCGAAGCGGGCGTCGCGGTGACGAGCGTCACGATCGAGGAGGCGCAGACCTACGGGGCCTCCGGCGACGGCAGCATCCCGGCCGCCGAGGTGGACCCGGCGCTCAACAACCGGCTGTTCACCTCGAAGGTGAGCGTCTCGGTCGACGGCGACGCCGCGCAGGTGCTCGCCTTCGCGAGGGCCCTGCAGTCGGGCGACCGGCTGTTCTTCGAGGAGACGGTCACGTTCACCGGCAGCGGAGGCGAGGCCGGCGGCGGCACCATCAACGGCTACATCTTCGTGGTCACCGATCAGCCGCTGCAGCCCGCGACGGATGCCGCAGCGCCCGTCGCCCCCGCTCCGGCGGGCTGATCCCACGGGTCGATGCGAACCCGAGTGCCGGGGGACTGATCCTGCCGCTCGCGCGGACCTACGAAGCGAGCTCGAGCGTCGCCGCGGCGGATGCCCAGTCGAGCGCGCTCGTGGCCGTGGTGAACGAAATCCCGCGCGACTCGGCGCGCGCCCGCAACTGCGAAAGCAGCAGGGCGGCGCCATCCGGTGCGAGTGCCACGTCGGGCAGCAGCACGACGGTGCCGCCCACCGACTTCCGGCCCGGTTTCACGGCGGACTGCGCCCCGCGCGGCATCCGCTCGCGCAGAGCAGCGCCGTCGCGCACCCCGATGGTCACGTGGTGGGAGTGGCCCCCGGTGCCGGCGACGAAGCGGGGTCCGACCCCCCAGACACCGCGCGAGGTCCCGCGCCGCACCCGCTCGGTCTGGTTCCAGTGCACGACGCCCGTGATCTCCTGCCACGCGATCGTCGTGGCGAGGCTCGCGACGTAGAGCCCGCGATCGTCGAGCGCGAAGGCGACCCCCGCGTCATCCGCGGCCCGCTCCACCCTGCGTCGCCGGCGTACGGCCTGAAGAGCGACGAGCGCGAGCACGCCGACGAACGCCGCCGTGAGAAGAACCAGGCTGAGGCGGGGCTGCAGCAGGGCGACGACCACCACGACGGCGAGCGCGATCACGGGGATCGCGATGAGCATCCGACGGGTCAGCACGAGCGCCCGCTCGGCCCGCGCGGCGTCGACCGGGATGACGACGGCCGGGTCGGCGGAGCCGGAGCCGGAGCCGGAGCCGGAGTCCGGCGCGGGGCCTGACTCGCCGGTGGTCACCGGGCGTCGCCCGCGAGCAGCGGGTTCGCGGCATCCGGCAGCGCCCTGCGCAGCTGCGAGTCGGCGATCGCGGCCTTCAACGCCCGGTAGTGCATGCCCTCGTAGCGCACGAGACCGGCGTACTGGGTGCCGCGGCCCTTGCCCGTCGAGAGCGCGACGTAGGCCACCGTGTCTTCGGGCACGTCCCAGACCTCGAGGTAGGTGTCGGCGTACTTCGCGAGCACGGTGTCGGGCAGGGGCGCGTACGCGGAGGGCTCGCCCCGCATGAACCGGGCGTGCAGGTCCTGCAGTTTCGCCATGCCGCCGTCGAAGGTCGCGTAGAGGGCACGACGCAGCCGGTTGCCGCTCTCGGCGTGACGCCACTCGTACGACCGGAACACGGAGAGCAGCCCGGCGACGAGCAGCGCCACCGTGAGGATCCAGATCGCGAGGGGCGCGAAGGTCGCCTGAGCCGCGCGACGGCTGGAGCTCGCGTCGGCGGCCTGCTCGGCGGCGGTGTCGACGAGCGCCGGCATGAAGACTGTCGCGAGCACTAGCCCGACGAGACCGACGGCGGTGATGATCAACCCGGTGCGCGCGGCGCGCAGCGTGCGGTGCCGCGTGAAGCGCGGATCGTCGTCGAAAGGTGATCGCTTGGCCACAGAGCCTCCCCGGTGCGGTGTTGCCGGGATCATCCTAGGAGCGGGAGCCGACCCGGATGCGCGGTGTGGATAGGCTCGGCCGGGTGACCGACATCCGTGCGAGCCGCTGCGAGGAGCTCCGGCAGGCGATCACCGAACTCACCCCGCTCGTCATCGAGGGACAGGCGGATGCCACGAAGCTGACCCGCGCGCTTCCGTCGATCGCCCGCGTTCGTGCGGTCGCGGCACTGGGGGCCGACGGCGTCGACGACGAGGCCTACCGCGTCTGGGCCGCCGGGGCCGAGCGGAACCTCGAGGCGCTGCAGGACGCCGCCACGCGCGGGGACGGCCGTGCCACCTGGGCCGCGTTCACCGACCGCGAGGCTGGGGTCGCGCTGCTCGCGCAGGGCTGCGCGGGCGCGCCGGGCTGGTGATCAGCAACCGGCGGAGAGCTCCGTGGGCGCGGCCGGCGCGGGGGAGGACCCCCAGCCGCCGAACGTGACGTTCGCGCTGCCCGAGGTGTCGGCCAGCACGAGCTGACCGGGCAGCGGGTCGCCCTCGGCGGCGACCGTCAGGGTGCCGATGGGCGCGCCGTCGATCCCCGGCACGAGGGTCGCCGTCGTGGCGCCGGGCGCGGGCGGCGTGACGCCGAGCTCGGTCGCGCCGAGCAGCGCGTCGAGCAGGGCGCCTGGCTCGGTGACATCCGCCCACTCGGCGAGAAGGGGGTCGTCGGCCGTGAGGCAGACGTATCCGCTGGTGAGCTCGGGTCGGCCTGCCCGCGCGGCGAAGGCCTCGTTGCCGCGCACGTAGCCGGCGCCGTCGGCGACCACGATCTCGAGCTGCTGCCCGGCCGCCGTGATGCTCGCGGAGTAGGCGGTGTCGCTGCCCGTCACGGCGAAGTCGATCCGACGGCCCGGCACGGGCGGGGCGTCCTCGACGGGGACCGACTCGACGAGCGAGCCCGAGTAGGTCCAGTTCCCCGCGTCCCGCGTGGCCTCGACGATCCGCTCGAGCGCGGTCGCGCCGTCGAGGTACCAGAGGCCGTTGCCTGCCGAGAGGTCCTCCTCCGACAGGTCGATCTCGGGTGCGGGCGGCGGGTCTACGGCAGGGGCGCCGGTGCATCCGGTGAGCGCGAGCGCCAGCGCGACGGCCGCGCCGGTCAGCCGCCGACGCACGCTCGCGCGGCGCCCTGCGCCTCGAGGTCGGCGGAGTCGAGGCTTACGGGCTGATCGTCGGCGTCGCTCGGTCGAACGACGAAACAGGAGGTCTCGTCGTAGTAGCCCGAGGCGGCGGGGACCCACGCCTGCTCGCCGGCGCGCACCAGCTGCGAGAGGTCGAGCACCTCCTCGCCCGTCACGACGTAGAGGTCGACCGCGGCGTCGCTCGCCGACCAGGTCACGTGGGCGTTGCCCGCGCTCTCGTCGACGGCGGCCGTGGTGACTTTCGGCCCGCCGCTGTTCACCGAGACGACGATCATCACGATGCCGACGATCACGGCGACGAACGCGAGCCCGACGGAGAGGTAGAACGCCGGATGCCGCCAGAGCGGGCGCGGCTTCGTTTCGGCCTCCGTCAGCTCGGGCAGCACGCTCGTGGTCACCGTGACCGCGCGCTTCTGCCCGGCGGCGCCGTCGATCGCCGCGTTGCCGGGAGCCCAGCCGAGCAGCTGCCCGTCACCGGCGGGGGCCACGGGACCGAAGCCGCGGATCTCCGCGTCGGTGCTCGTCATGGTCCTCCTCGGTGCGGCGGGGCGGAGGCGCCCGCCGTGCCGGTGGCTAGTGTCTAACATATCGGCGCGGGGGAGAGGCTCCCTCGACGGGGAGGCGATGTGACCGGGTCCGGTAGGCGCCTCGTGCGGGCGCTCGCCGTCGCCGCGGCCCTGCTGCTGCCCGGCCTCGCGGCCACGTCGGCGACTGCCGCGGCCCCCGCTCCGTCTGGCACGAACGCCGTCGCGGTGCCGTATCTCGGCGAGCTCCAGGTGCGTCCGGCCGAGGGCTACAGCTTCCTCGACTGCGGCACGATGACCGCGGCATCCGGCGGGCTCACGGTCGCCTGCGACGCCACGGGCTGGACCCTGCGCGCGACCACGTACGACCCCGACGCGGAGACGCTGCGTGTGCCCGTCGCGCTGGGCAACGCGACGACGCAGCTGACGGTCGACTACCTCGTCTCGCTCGAGCCGCCCGACGCGCCCGTGTTCGCCGACATCGACTACGGCTACCCGTTCCCCTCGGGCAGCCGCGTGCTCATCCCGCTCAGCGACCTCCGCCCCGAGTGCACCCTCTGCGTCGAGACCGGCGGCGTGGGGCTCGAGGCGCTCGCCGTCGAACCCGCGGATGCCGCACGCGCGACGGTCACGCCGACGCACGTCGTGCTCGAGACGGATGCCGCCCACAGCGGCCCCGTCGAGGTGCAGCTCCAGGCGACCGACGACCTGGGGCAGCGGTCGCAGACCGCCCTGCTGACCGTGCACCTGTACGGCTCCGAGGAGCCCCCGCTGCTCGCGGCGCACGCGACCGCCGCCTTCGCGCCCGAGCCCGGGGCGCCGACGACCGTCGACCTCACCGCCCTCTTCGACGGGGGAGCCACCCTGCTCGGCTGCGGCGCGGCGATCGCCGGCACCGTCACGTGCAGCCCGAGCGGGCAGGCGCAGTACCAGCCGTCCGGCGGCACGACGCCTCCCGTCGACCAGTTCTCGTTCCACGTCGCCCGCGAGGACGGCGAGCAGGCCACGGGCAGCGTCACGTTGCTGCGCGGCGGGCCCGGCCTCGACGAGCTGCTCGCGCTGCGCCTCGCGCCCGCCGACGGCGACGAGCGGGCCGCCGCCCTCGTGCCCGCCCTTCCGCCGCCTCCCGAGCAGACCGATGACGGTGGCGGCGTGTTCACTCCCTTCGCGCGACTGCTGGACAGGATCGGCGCGTGACGACGCACCAGAAGGAGCCCCGATGAGCCTCCGCCTCACCGTGCACGACCCATCTCGCGGGTCGGACCCGACGCGCTCCTACCTGATGCGGGTCGACGACGCGACGACCGTCGGCGAGGTCGCCGAGGCGCTCGCCGTCGAGCCGGCGCTGCTCGCCCCGGACGGCGACGCGCGCTCCGGGCTCGCGGCCGCCGGCATCCTGAACGGCGCCGAACTGCCGCCCGCACGACGCGACCCGCTGCCGCCCGGCACCCCGCGCCTCGAGGTCGTCGCCGGGCCGTTCGCCGGCGAGACCTTCCCGCTCGCTCCTGGCGCGACCCTCCAGATCGGCAGTGCCCGCGACGCCGACCTCTGCATCGCCGACCCGTTCCTCGCCGAGCGCCACGCGACGCTCGAGTTCGGCGAGCTCTCCGCGCCGGCCCCCGGCCGCCCGGCCGCGCTCGAGGCCGTGCTCACTCCGCTCGACGAGGAGGCGCTCGTCGTCGTCAACGGCGAGCGGGTGACGGATGCCACGCGGCTCGTGCCCGCGGACCTCTGGCAGCTCGGCAGCAGCCTGTTCCGCATCGGGCTCGAGCCGGCGTCCGACGCCGACATCGCCCTCGACCAGCTCGGCATGCGCGGCTACAACCGGCCCTCCCGAATCCGGCCCACCCAGCCCCAGCCCGTCATCACCCTGCCCGGTGACAAACCGCACGACCAGGACCGCTCGCCCCTGCCGTGGCTCTCCGCGGTCATCCCGGTGGTGCTCGGCGTGACGATGGCGGTCGTCTTCGGCCGCCCGATCATGCTCCTCATGGCCGCGGCGTCACCGATCATGGTGATCGGGTCGTTCATGACCAACCGCCGGCTCGCGAAGCGCAAGGGCGAGCGCACCGAGGCCGAGTGGATCGACGACGTGCGGCGAGCGGAGAAGAAGCTCGCGGCGCTCGTGCGGGAGCAGCGCCTCGACCTCTGGTACCGCCACCCCGACCCGGTCGTCATCCGCGACATCGCGCTGCGCCCGCTCTCGCGGCTGTGGGAGCGGCGCAACAGCGACGGCGACGCCCTGATGGTGCGCGTCGGCGTCACCGAGGTGCCGCTCGACGTGCGCTTCGAGGGCGGCTCGTCGAAGGACCGCGCCGACCGACGGGTCGGCGTCGCGCCCGCGCCCGTCGCGGCCGACCTCGCGCGCGGACCGCTCGGCATCGCCGGCCCGCTCGACGTCGTGCGCAGCGTCGCCCGCGAGGCTGTCTGCTCACTCGCGACCCTGCGCTCTCCCCGCGATCTGCAGATCATCGTGCTCTGCGACGAGACCGACGTGGGCGAGTGGTGGTGGGTGCAGTGGCTGCCGCACACGCAGCCCGGTGAGCACCTCGTCTCCTTCGTGGGCAACACGGATGACACCCGCCGCGAGCGCGTGCGCGAGCTGACGACCCTGCTCGAGGCCCGTGCCCGCGCCGCCGGTGACCGCGGCGGCCGCTTCGACACCGACGTCGTCGTCGTGGTCGACGGCGCCCGCCGCTACCGCACCCTTCCCGGGATGGTGCCGCTGCTCGACCGCGGTCGCCGCTACGGCATCCACGTCATCGCCCTCGACAGCGACCGCTCGCGTCTGCCGGAGGAGACCGCGACGGCCGTCGCCGTCGACGCGACCGACACCTCCCTCGCCCGCTTCGAGTCCGCCGACGAATACCACCCCGGCGTGCTGCTCGACGGGCTCTCGCTGCCGAACGCCGAGCAGATCGCGCGCGCCCTCTGCTCGATCGAGCACGTCTCGGGCATCGGCGACGAGGGCATGCTCCCGACGAGCGTGCGCTACACCGACCTGCTCGGCATCGACACGGACGACCCGGGCGCGGTCGTGCGGCGGTGGGAGACGACGCCGCGGCGCACCTTCGTCGTGGTCGGGGCGAACGCCGACGGCGAGTTCGCCCTCGACATCGCCTCCGACGGCCCGCATGCCCTCGTCGCCGGAACCACCGGCTCCGGCAAGAGCGAGTTCCTGCAGGCGCTCGTCGTCTCGCTCGCGCTCGCCAACCGCCCCGACGCGCTCAACTTCGTGCTCGTCGACTACAAGGGCGGGTCCGCCTTCGCCGACTGCGAGCGCCTGCCGCACACCGTCGGCATGGTCACGAACCTCGACGCCCGCGAGACCGAGCGCGCGCTCGCCTCGCTCGACGCCGAGCTGAAGCGCCGCGAGCGCGTGCTGCGGGAACTCGGCGCGAAAGACCTGGATGCCGCGTGGTCGAAGGACCCGGAGGCATCCGCTCGCCTCGGCCTCGCCCGGCTCATGATCGTCATCGACGAGTTCGCCGAGCTGAAGACCGAGCTGCCCGAATTCATCAACGGTCTCGTGCGGATCGCCCGGGTCGGGCGCTCGCTCGGGGTCAACCTCGTGCTCGCGACGCAGCGGCCCTCCGGTGTCGTCACCCCCGAGATGCAGTCGAACATCAACCTGCGCGTGGCGCTGCGGGTCACCGACCGGGGCGACTCGAACGACGTGCTCGGCTCGCACGAGGCCGCGCTCATCGGCGCGAACACCCCGGGACGCGGCTACGTGCGCACCGGCGTCGGCACCGCGCCCGTGCCGTTCCAGACCGCGCGCGTCGCCGGGCTGCGCCAGGGCGCCGCCCGCGCCCGCGCGACCCTGCCGCCCAAGGCGCCCATCGAGTGGGAGACCCTCGGGCTGCCGCCGCGCTTCCCCGCCAAGCAGCAGACCGCGGCCGTGCGCGCCGACCACGACGACACCGACCTGCGCGCGCTCGTCAACCTCGTGATCGCCGCCGCGCACGCCATGGGCATCGAGCGCAACGCCTCGCCGTGGCTGCTGCCGCTGCCGCCGTTGCTCACCCTCGACCGGCTCGCGACCGAGGAGGTGCCGCCGACGACGCTCGTGCTCGGCCTCGAAGACGTGCCGAGCGAGCAGCGCCAGCGCGTGCGCGGCTGGGACGTGGTGGGCGACGGGCACCTGCTCGTGCTCGGTGGCGCGCTCTCGGGACGCACCACCGCGCTGCGCACCCTGCTCGCGCAGGCCGTGCAGAAGTTCACCCCCGCCGACCTGCACCTCTACGTCGCCGACTACGGCAACGGCGCGCTGCTGCCCTTCGCCGACGCGCCGCACTGCGGGGCCGTCGTCACGCCGCTCGAGCAGGAGCGGCTGCCGCGCCTGATGGGCCGGCTGCTCGAGGAGCTGTCGCGGCGGCAGGGCATCCTGTCGAGGGCCGGCGTCGGCAACATCGCCGAGCAGCGCCGCCTCGCCGCACCGGCCGACGCCCTGCCGTACGCGATCGTCGCCGTCGACGGCTGGGAGCGGCTCACGTCGACCCTCAACGCCGACCAGCTCGTGGCATTCCGCGACCAGTTCGTGCGCGTGCTGCGCGAGGGGCCCGCCGTCGGCATCCGCGTGCTGCTCACGGGCGACCGCGGGATCGGCGGCGACAAGGTCGCGGGGTTCATCGACGCGCAGTACGTGCTGCCCCTGCGCGACGTCAACGACTACCGCGCGGCCGGGGTGATGGTGCGCGAGGTGCCCGACGACCTGCCGCCGGGTCGTGCGCTGTTCGGGGCCGCCGGCACGGAGCTGCAGTTCGCGATCGTCAGCCGCGACACCAGCGGCGAGGCGCAGACCGCCGCACTGCGCGCCCTGATCGAGGACGTCTCGACGCACTACGAGGGCTTCCCGCAGCTGGCGGAACTGCCGCGCCCGTTCCGCGTCGACCCGCTGCCGTCGTACATCGCGCTGAGCGCCGCCTACGAGCTGCCCCTCGACCCCGCATGCACCGCGCCCTCGCCGATCGTCGGCGTCGGGGGCGACGAGCTGTCGCGCATCACGGTCGACTGGCAGCAGGCGCCCGGCTTCGTCGTCGCGGGCGTCCGGGGCTCGGGCCGCTCGAGCGCCCTCGCCGCGATCGCGCATCAGCTCGCCTGGGCCGGCGCCCCGCTGCTCGTCGTCGCGCCGCGCGAGTCGGTGCTCACCGAGGTCGCCGCGTCGCACGGCGCGACCGTCGTGAGCGCGCCCGACACCGACGCGATGACGCTGCTCGGCATCCTCGACCGCGTCCCGGACGCCCTCGGGCGCCGGGTCACGGTCGTGATCGACGACGCCGACCTGCTCAAGCAGACCCCGCTCGAGCAGGCGCTCTCGGGCGTCACCGGGCAGGTCGACCTCTGCGTCGCCGTCGAGACGGAGGCCGCGTCGACGCTCTTCAGCGGGCCGTTCGTCACCGCCAAGAAGGCCCGTCAGGGCCTCGTGCTGTCGCCGACCAACGCGATGACGGGTACGCAGTTGATGGGGGCGCAGATCCCGCGGTTCATGCTCGGCTCGGGCACGCCGGGCTCGGCGGTGCTGTTCCGCGACGCGGCGTGGCTTCCGGTGAGGGTGCCCGATGTCCGTCAATAGACTGCCGCGACGACCGGGGGAGGACTGATGGCCACGTGCGCCCACTGCGACGCGCAGCTCAAGCCGAACAGCATGTTCTGCCTCGAGTGCGGGCAGGTCGCCGGGATCGTGCCCGTGCTCCCGCCGTCAGGCCCCGTGGCATCCGGCGCCGTGGCATCCGGCACCGCTGCCGTTCTCGAGGCGCCGGTGCCCGCAGCCGTGGCGGCCGCTCCCGGCGTGCAGGCCGTGGAACCGGCGGAGGTCGCCGCGCCGCTCCCGGCCGCGTCGCCGGGGTCACGGCGGGCTGCCGCCTCCGCTCCCGTGCGGGAGGTGCCGCTCGCGCCCGCCGCCCCGACCGAGACGTTGCGCCGCGCCGACGTGCCGCCCCCGGCGCCGCAGGTCTACGCCCTGCCGACCCCGGCGGCCGCGGCGAACGCGCCCCGCCGCGTCACGTTGATCTTCAGCACCGGCGACCGCGCCGTCGTCACCGATCGCGCCGTCATCGGCCGCAGCCCCCAGGGCAGCGCCCGCAACTCCGGCGCCCAGGCGATCGAGCTGCAGGATGCCTCGCGCTCCGTCTCCCGGGTGCACCTCTACGTCACGGTGTCCGCCGGTTCCGTCACCGTCTCGGACGCCGGATCGGGCAACGGCAGCGCCCTCGAGCGGGCCGGAGTGAAGACCGCGTTGCGCGAGGGACGGCCCCTCACGGTTCAGCCCGGCGACCGGATCTGGCTCGGCGACGTGCACGCCGAACTGGACTTCTCCTAGCCGGAAGCGCCGCGGATTCAGTTGCACAACCGTCCAACGCATGGTTGTGTTCAAGGCGGAAAGCCGGTCCGGGGGGCCGGTCGTCAACGTCGGAGGTACTTCCCATGGCCGAAATCCGTGTCACTTCTGAGTCGCTCGCCGGCGTCGCCGGTCAGCTCTCCAGCGGATCCTCGTCGATCGAGTCGCAGCTGCAGAACCTCAAGTCGCTCGTCGACGGCCTGGTGAGCGGCGACTGGTCGGGCGCCGCGTCGCAGAGCTTCAACGAGCTGTACTCGCAGTGGGACACGGCGGCCGTGCAGCTGAAGGAGAGCCTCTCGGGCATCAGCGAGCTGCTGAACCAGGCCTCGCTGAGCTACGAGGAGTCCGAGAACGCCATCGCGGGCACCTTCCGCGGCTGAGCACTCTTCTGCGGGAGAGGCGGTGACGCCTCTCGCGTGCTGAGGCACTCATGGTTCAATTCCGCGTCCGCGCGGCCTCCCTCGGTGAGGTCGCCGCGCAACTGCAGACCGTCGTCGGCGTGTTCGACGGCAATGTGGCATCCGTCCGCTCGGCGGTCGCCGGCACGGTGAACGCGTCGTGGATCGGCGAGGACGCCGACCGGTTCGCCGAGGAGTGGGCGGCCTGGGAGGCGCAGGCCGCCCTTGTGCGCGCCGCCCTGACCGGCCTGGCCGCGCAGCTCACCGCCGCCGAGGGCAGCTACACCTCGACCGAGACCGGGCTCTCGGGAGGGTTCGCCTCCCGTCGCTCGGCGAACGGGGGCGCCGTGGACAGCACGGCCGCCGTCGCGGCCAGCGTGCTCGTCGGCCAGGGCCGGGCCGACTCCATCACCCCGCCGCAGCTCGTCGGCATCTCCGGCGGAGCGGCGATCAGCCGCACCGGCGGTGGTCAGCCCGACGAGACGGTCGCGGCCGAGCGGGAGGAGGTCGATCCGGATGTCTGAGCAGCAGGTCGACACGGATCAGCTCCGCGCCCTCACCGAGACCCTGCAGGGACTCGTCGACTACACCGCCGCCCTTCGCGACGGCTCCGCAGGCTTCGCCTACATGCTGCCCGCCGAATGGCAGGGACCGGCGTTCTCGCAGTTCATCGCCGCCTTCGACCTCTGGGCGACCACCGCGGAGTCGTTGCGCGCGCAGGCCGAATCGCTGAAGGGGCGCGCCGAGGCGTCGCTCACCGCCTACGAGACCACGATCACCGAGCTCGACTCGCAGTGGTCGACGATCCGCTCCGGACTCGGGGCGTAGGGGGATCGCCATGCTCGTCCGCGTCGACCCCGCCGTTCTCGTCACCGACGGCGAGGATCTGCACTCCGTCGCCACCCGCCTGCGCAGTGCGGTCGGCTCCGCCGGCGGCAGCCTGTCGGGCACCCAGGGCATGGCGGGCGACGACCCGTCGGCCGACGACTTCGCCTCCGCCTACGACGAGAAGGCCCCGGCGATCCTCGAGGAGGCCGCCGCGATCGTCTCGCTGCTGAGCGGCCTCGACAACGCGATCAGCGGCACGGCTAGGGCGTACGACCTCGCCGAGGGCGTCGGGGCAGGCCGCTCGGGCAGCCCGATCCCGGCATCCGGCTCGACCCTCTCCTGCTCGGCCCCCTCGGTGCCGACCGCGCTCGGTGCCGGTCTGCCGAGCGTGCTCGGCGACGTGCAGGACTTCATCCAGGACGCCCTCTTCGCCGCAGGCATCGTCATCCCCAACGGCGACCCCGGCACGCTGCGCTCGGCGGCGAGCGCGTGGAGCTCGCTCGAGTCCGACGTCCGCTCGGTCAAGAGCTCGCTGTCGTCGTCGCTGACGGCGCTCGCCTCGATGGACATTCCGCAGAAGGCCGACATCCTCGCCTGCCGCGACCGCTTGGAGGAACTGCTCGACCAGGTCGTGTCCGACGCCGACTCGCTGCGCGACGTCTGCGAGGGCCAGGCCGACGCGATCGCCGACGCGCACCGCGAGATCCTCTGGCTCATCGGGCAGATGGTCGCCGAGATCGCGATCACCGCCGGGCTCGGCTTCGCCCTCAGCTTCGTCACGTTCGGCGGCGCGGGCGCCGTCGCGGCTGCGAAGGTCGCGCACACGATCGCGCGCTTCGTGCCGAAGATCCTCACCGTCATTCAGAAGCTGCGCTCGTTCGCGGTCGCCCGCGCCGCGCTGCTGCGCTCGCTCGCCCGCATCTCGGGCGAGGCCGCCCGGGGCTCCGTCGCCGCGGTCGCGGTGACCGCCTCCGTCAACGCCATCCGCGCGGGCGAGGACGGCTTCGAGTCCTCGAGCCTCACGGCATCCGGGATCGGGGCCTTCGTCAGCCCCTTCGCGGGCACGCCCGTGAGCAGCGCCGTCGGACGCACCGGCGGCCGCGTCGTGAGTGAGATGGCCGGCGGCGCTGCCGAGGGCGTCGTCTCCGAGGGCGTCAACCTCGCGATCTCCGGCGACTTCAACGTGCAGGCCGTCGGGCTCTCGGCCCTCCTCGGACCCGCCGCGTCCCGGCTCGACTCGGCCGCGACCTCGCGCGTCACCCCGCGCGGCGGCGCGTCGGGCGGAGCGACCGGCGCGAGTGGCGTCACCGGCGGCAGCGCCGCGGATGCCACGACTCCGACGACCCCGGATGTCTCGAGCGCAACCGCCGGCGCCGGTGCCGCGGGTGGTGCCGGTACCTCGACCGGCGGTCTGCCGAGCGGTGGCACCGTGGGGTCGAATGCTCCGCAGCCTGCTCCGGCCGGCGGTTCCGCCGGTACGGGCGGTGCCGGTACGGGCGGTGCCGGTGCCGGTGCCGGCGGCAGCGTCCGCACGGACTCGACGGCGCCGCAGCCGGGCGTCGGTGGGGGCGGTGGCTCGACGGCGTCGAGCGGCGGCGCTGGGGTGCGCACCGACTCGACCGCTCCGCAGCCCGGAGCCGGTGGCGGCGGAGCCTCCACCACGCCGACCGGCGGGGCGGGAGACATCCGCACCGACTCGGCCGCGCCCGAGCCCGGCGCAACGGATCCGGCTGCTCCGGCCGCACCCACGGGCGGCGCCGACGTGGCCGCCTCGCCCGCGGCATCCGTGGCGGGTACAGGTGGTTCCGTCGCCGGCGCAGATGCGACGACCACGGCGCCGTCGCCGGTCGGCGACGCCGCGGAGGCCGGCGCGACTTCGGGCGATCAGACGAGCACTCCGACCCAGGACGACGTCGCCTCGAACCCGGCCTCGTCCGAGCCGACTGCTGCCACCTCCGACGCCGTTGGCCAAGGCGGCGAGACGTCAGAGAGCGACACCGCCGAGACAGCGACGAGCGACGAGTCCGACGCGACGAGCGCCGAGACCGAAGCGACGAGCGCCGATACGGCGAGCGCCGAGCCGACGCCTCCGAGCGATGAGGCGTCAGGGACGGACGCCGCCGAGCGCCAGTCCGCCTCCGACGACGTGCACCCCTCCGATGGCGACGGTGACACCGCGACGGCCGCGTCGGTGCAGGACGGCATCACGGCCGCGAGCACCGTCGACGCGAGCGATGTCGCTGCCGCCGACCACGAGATCACCGAGGCGATCGCGGCCGAGACCGCGGCGGCCGAGGCTGCGGCCGCCGACGAGGCCGCGAGCGCCGATGCTTCGACGCCGGATGACGCCGAGGGCGCGGCGACCGAGGGCTCGGCCGACCCGGTCGGTGCCGCGGCCGATTCAGGCTCGGTCACACCCCGCGACCCGGCGGCACTGCAGGAACTGACGGCAGCGCAGCACGAGATCCTCCACGGCACCGCGACCGCGGGCGACGGCTGGACGCGCTACGTCGAGACCCATCAGGAGGCGCAGGACCTCGCGGCGAACCAGACGCTCATCGAGGGCCACGGCCACCTCGGCCCCACGTACGCGCCTCAGGATGCCGAGGGCAACATCCCCGAGCACGCGGACTCGCCGGTGCACGTCGGACGCGGTGCCCAGGCACTCGGCTTCGACTCCTCCGAGGTCTGGGGTCATGGTCCCCGGGCGGACGGCACCGAGGGGCCGTACAGCCGGGAGGACTGGGAGAGCCGCAACATCCTGCCGGATGGAAAGCTGCGCTGGGCGCCGAACACCGGAGCGGTCGCCGGCAGCCGGGTGGTCTACTCCGATGGGCAGGCGTTCCTCCGCGACTGGGGAGGGCTGCGCCTCGATCGACTGGGCTCCAAGGAGTCCGGCACCTACTTCGGGCTCGGCGGAGGCAGCTTCAACGACCGCGCGCTGCCGCCGATGCAGATCAAGACCGACGACCTGTGGGACTTCGAGTTCCTGGAGCTGCCGGAGGGGTGGACCGTGGAGGTCTCCCGCATCGGACCCGGCTACGGGCTCGACGGTGGCGGGGTCCAGCTGGTCGTCCGCGATGACATGGGCGAAGCCGCAACGCTGCGGAGGCTGCTCCGTGAGGGCGCGATCACCGCGCCTACCCTCTCGTCCGCGCTTTCCGCCGCGCCATGATGCAGTGGCTGGACGGGCGGATCCTCGCGCTGATCGAGGCCCGGTCCGACACGACCGTGACGACGGTCGGAGACGAATTGAGGATCGGCGACATGGAGCTCTACTACGGCTTGCAATCGCGTGACGACTCCTTCGTTGTCACGGAGTACCAGAGGGACGCTCCCGGTCATCGGCTGACGAGCAACAACCCCCGCGTGCTGAACGGTTTCCTGCTCGTGAATCGTGCGCTGCCGTCTGCGCTCGGCCTCGAGTTCGACCTCAAGGCTCGCGCGTTGAATCGGAGTGTCGACGGTGTGGAGGTGCGAAGGAGCGACGACGGCCACCACATCTCGTGGGCGGAAGGAACCTGGGCCGTCACGACCTCCTCAACCGATGCGAAGATGCTCCCCTACCTCGGCGCCACCGAGGTCGACCGGATCGCGCAGGAGGTCGGCTTCGACATCGACGAGGCGGTCCGCTCGGTCGGCGGTCCGAGCGCGGCGAGTTGACCGGTCCGCGATCGGAGGCTGTCGGCACCGACCTCGGAGCGGCGATAGAACCCCATCTGAGGAGCCGGCTCGAGGGCAAGGCGCCGAGCGTGTTCACTGAATTGAGAGCCGACCGGATCGAGGTGGGCGGGTACGACGTCTGGTCGGTGGTCACGTTCGAGCAGGGCGAATACCGCGTGACGAACGACGGGCGCGCCGGCCCCAGACTCAGGATGCAGACGAACGATTTCGGTGCGGTTCAGCTCGAGCTCTACCAGGCGTGGGCGTTGAGCGGTGCCGCGAGCGATGTTCTGCGCGACTATCTGCAGGGCTTCGCAGACGACGAGAAGGAGCTCGACACCGAGAACGGCCAGCTCGTCCGCTGGGGTGACGATCGCTGGGCCCGCACCTATGGGGCCTGCACTCCGCGAATGCTCCGCGCGTTCGCCGGGCGATCGATCCCTGACGTGGACGGTTTCGTGAACCGACTCGTCGAAGCGCGGTCGTGACTCGTCGAAGCGCGGTCGTGACCATGACACCGCGCGCCCGTTTCTGCTTGGGTGACCGTGCAGCTCGGCTGGGACCACGTCCTCGAAGCGGGCAGAGTAGGACATCGTGACCGATAGCACTGCTCTGACCCGTGCGGATTGGGAGGCCCGGTACCTCGACGAGTACGGCAACCTCCGCCCCGCCCCCATGAACGGAGGCGTTCCCGGCACGCGGGTCCGCTTCGACGACATCGGCAAGCTGATCGACGCGTTCGGGTCGGAGCTGACCAGGTTGGGCTCCCCGCACGGCGAGTTCTTCACCATCCTCGGCGGCGACTTCGATCAACGCGCTCCATTGCCCAGCGCCGCGCAGGACCGGCTGCACACCTACCGGATGACCGGCGTGCTCCCGCAAGGCTGGGTGGTCGAGCTCGGCGAGGTCGCGCCCGCCTACGGGCGCGGCGGCGGCGCCCGCTACGTGCTCTTCCTCGGTCCGGACGAGCAGAAGATGAACGGATTCGAGCTGCTGGATGCGGGGGTGATCGAGGATGTCGCGACCATCGGTTGATCCGGCGGTGCTCTCGGCGGCGGAGCGTCTGGGCTGGAGCGTGCGCGAGACGGGTAACCCCGACGAGACGATGCTCGGCGACTGCGCGAACGGCTTCCTGCTGCTCGACCGCGGGCAGTACGTGCAGCTCGCGCGCAGGAGCGAGAAGGGTGCGCCGGCGCTCAAGCTGTGGTCCCCGGATGTCGCGGCGCTGCAGAGCTACCTCGCCGCAGCGATCGCCCGGCTCGTGCGCTATCGGGAGGGCATCGGTCCCGACATCCGGGTCCCCTCCGCCGTCGACGACGTCGCCGCCCCCGCTGAGTTGGTGCACAACGACCACGGCGACGTCTTCCTCCGCTGGGGGCCGATCGGCTCCGACCACTGGGCGGGCTTCGGTCGCGGCGCGGAGCCGACCGCGGTGCAGTTCAGCCACTTCGTCGGCCGCGCGCCGCAGAGCATCATCGACGAACTGCTGTCGCCGACCGCTCGCTGAAGACCCTGGAAGTGAGCCTCGACGATGACCGCAGGGGAAACACGTACCGAGTCGGAGCAGGAGCTCGTCACCACGATCGCGTCGAAGGTCGCGAACGCCGGGGCGACCGGATGGGCACGGCTGTGCCTCGAGGCCGTCGTGCTCGGCCGTGAGGCGCACTACGACCTTGGGGTCACGACCGCGGACGGCGCGGTGGCCTCCGTGGACCCGGGGGTCGCTTTCCACCGCGACGTCAAGCAGCTGCGCGAGCTCATGTATCGCGAGGGCGTCGGCACCTGGTTCACGATGATACTGACGCTGGACAAGAGCGGCTCGGCCGACGTGCAGTTCGACTACGACGGCGAGCCGCGAGTCGGCTTCGAACTGGCCGCGGGTGCATTCAGACTCGACGCCGAGCGGTTCCCCCGCGAGCCCGAGCACACCCCGGCATGGTTGCGGACGAAGCTCGGGAGCTGACGGCAGAGGTCGGCTTCGACATCGACGAGACCGTGCGATGGATGGCCGGTCGACGCAGCGGAGACGCATGAGGCGCGCGTGCCCGGAGCGTGTGCGCGGGCGGCATC
This sequence comes from Desertivibrio insolitus, assembly GCF_017355965.1. GTDB lineage: Bacteria > Actinomycetota > Actinomycetes > Actinomycetales > Microbacteriaceae > JAFIQW01. Next base: position 728,678 of record NZ_JAFIQW010000001.1, on the reverse strand, counting down.
CGGGCCCTGAATAGACTCGAAAGCGAGTCACGACGGCAAGGGGAATGGCATGACTGACGACAACGCGAACGACGAGACCCGTCCGGTGGTCCCTCCGCACGCGCTGGGACAGCCCGCGCCGCTGACGCCGCCGAGCGCCGGCGAGCGAGCGACGGGCTCGGTGCCGGTGCAGCGGGACGTGGGGGAGACGGATGCTGACGGCGGCGCGCCCATCGCCGACGAGACGCCGATGCAGCAGGCGACGATCGTCACCGACGAGCCGCCCGCCGTCGCCGAGGCCCAGCCGGCCGACGAGGCCGTCGCCACCGACAACCGCCCCGAGGAGCTCGTCGAGGCGACCGATGCTCCCTCCGGCGAGTCGACCCCAGTCGAGGAGCCGCCCGCCCTGGTGATGTCGTCGTCGACCTACGCCCGCGACGCGTTCCCCAGCCAGACCGACGCCGACGACGCGAACGACAGCGGCGTTGTCGACCCCGTGCCCACCCGCGACGACGAGCAGCTCCCGGATGACGCGCGGGGCGTCGTCGAGCAGGAGCGCCGCCCCGACGCCGACCCGGTCGTCGACGGGCCGAGCGCTCCCGCATCCGAGGGTGTCCGCGAGGAGCCCGTCGAGGAGGCCGCGCCCGTGGAGGAGCGCGCCGTGGAGGGGGACCGCACGTTCGCGGAGGACCGCGAGTCGGTCGGCGCCCCCGTGCAGACGCAGCTGTCCGAGGCATCCGCGGGTCAGGCGCCGCCGCCGCTCGTCGAGCCCGAGCCCGAAGCGCCCACCCGCACGATCAACGCCGCGGAGCTCGGCACGGGCGCGATCGTCGCCGGAGCCGAGACCCGCACTGCGCCGACGGCCGCACCCGCGCCGGAGCAGCGGACGCCGGAGCAGCAGGCCCGAGCGCAGTGGGCCCCCGAGCAGCGGACGCCCGAGCAGCGCCCGTCGCCGGATGCCGCCGACAGCACCGACACCGGCGTCTCGCCGATCACCGAGGTGCCGCCCCGCCCCGCGGCATCCGCGGCATCCGCCGGCGTCACGACCGGGCTTCCGCCCGTGCCCGGTGCGGAGATGTACGAGGGCGCCGAGGAGGAGGACGACCGCACTCCCCAGAAGCCGCGCAAGAAGGGCAACCGCGCGCTCGGCTTCCTGCTCGCCCTGCTCGGCACCGTCGTCTTCGCCGCGGCGTGGGCCGGAGCGGCCTACCTGATCCTGCTCTTCCTCGGGCAGACGGGGGAGTGGCTGCCGTTCCTCTCGACCGTGGTGTTCCTCGTGCCGATCGCGATCTACTTCGTCGCGACCCTGCTCGTGAAGCTCCTCGCCAACCGCGCGGGCGCCTGGGCGCACGTGCTCGGCAGCCTGCTCATCGGGGCGCTCGTCTACTTCGGCATGATCGCGCTGTACACGTTCCTCGACATCGGCGGCCGCACCGAGCCCGTCGGCTCGCTCGAGCGGCTGCTCGCCTTCGTTCCCAACGTGTACTTCGTTGTCGCCGCGCTGCTCGCCCGCGAGGTCGCGCTGTGGTCGGGCATCGCGCTCGCCGCCCGCGGCCGGCGTCTCAAGGCGCAGAACGCCGAGGCCCGCGCCGAGTACGAGCGGGCGCTGCAGGCCCACGACGACAGCTTCGCCTGACATCCGGGCCGCCGGGAATAGCAGGGCGACGGATGCCGTTGGCCTCTGTGTAGGCGGCCGGTGCACCATTTGACCGGTGCATGCGGGGCGGCTACTATTTCGGGGGTGTGCGCGTTGCCGCGCGCCCGTTTCTCGTGGCGAAGTTGGGCCGGATCCGGCCCCCACAGCCAATACCAACCAGCAGTACGACTACGCATTGTGTGCCGCCGGTGGGACGACAAAGCACCCGACACGCCCTGACCAGGGTGTTCGGACATGACAGAACCGGCAGCACTACAACAAGGAGCAATTCAGTGCCAACCATTCAGCAGTTGGTCCGGAAGGGCCGCAGCCCGAAGGTCGTCAAGACCAAGGCGCCTGCCCTGAAGTCCAACCCGCAGCAGCGCGGTGTCTGCACCCGCGTTTACACGACGACCCCGAAGAAGCCGAACTCGGCTCTGCGCAAGGTCGCCCGCGTGAAGCTGAGCAACGGCACCGAGGTCACGGCCTACATCCCCGGTGAGGGCCACAACCTGCAGGAGCACTCGATGGTGCTCGTCCGCGGCGGTCGTGTGAAGGACCTGCCCGGTGTCCGTTACAAGATCATCCGCGGTGCGCTCGACACGCAGGCGGTCAAGAACCGTAAGCAGGCCCGTAGCCGCTACGGCGCGAAGTCGGAGAAGAAGTAATGCCTCGTAAAGGTCCCGCCCCCAAGCGCCCCGTCGTCGCCGACCCGGTGTACGGCGCCCCGGTCGTGAGCCAGCTCGTCAACAAGATCCTCGTCGACGGCAAGAAGGGCCTCGCCGAGCGCATCGTGTACGACGCCCTCTCGAACGTCGCCGCGAAGAACGGCCAGGACGCCGTCGCCACGCTTAAGAAGGCGCTCGACAACGTCCGTCCGACCCTCGAGGTCCGCTCCCGCCGCGTCGGTGGCTCGACCTACCAGGTCCCCGTCGAGGTCAAGCCGCACCGCGCCAACACCCTCGCCCTCCGCTGGCTCACCAGCTACGCGAAGGGCCGTCGCGAGAAGACGATGACCGAGCGTCTCACCAACGAGATCCTCGACGCCTCGAACGGCCTGGGTGCCGCGGTCAAGCGCCGCGAGGACACTCACAAGATGGCCGAGTCGAACCGCGCCTTCGCGCACTACCGCTGGTAATCACTCTTCCCGTCCGCGCGAAGGCGGCGTCACCAATCAGGCCGACGCCGCCTTCGCGTTGACTGCATCCGAAAGGAACCCCCGTGGCACAGGACGTGCTCACCGACCTCAGCAAGGTCCGCAACATCGGCATCATGGCGCACATCGATGCCGGCAAGACCACCACCACCGAGCGCATCCTCTTCTACACCGGTATCACCCACAAGATCGGTGAGGTGCACGACGGTGCCGCCACGATGGACTGGATGGCGCAGGAGCAGGAGCGCGGCATCACGATCACGTCCGCTGCGACGACGTGTTTCTGGGCCAACCACCAGATCAACATCATCGACACCCCCGGTCACGTCGACTTCACCGTCGAGGTGGAGCGTTCGCTCCGCGTCCTCGACGGCGCCGTCGCGGTGTTCGACGGCAAGGAGGGCGTCGAGCCCCAGTCCGAGACCGTCTGGCGCCAGGCCGACAAGTACGACGTCCCCCGCATCTGCTTCGTCAACAAGATGGACAAGCTCGGCGCGGACTTCTACTTCACCGTCGACACGATCGTGAAGCGCCTCGGCGCCAAGCCGCTCGTGATGCAGCTCCCCATCGGTTCGGAGTCCTCGTTCGAGGGCGTCGTCGACCTGGTCTACATGCGCGCCCTGACGTGGCGCGGTGACGCCAAGGGTGACGTGCAGATGGGCGCGAAGTACGAGATCGAGGAGATCCCGGCCGACCTCAAGGACAAGGCCGAGGAGTACCGCCAGCAGCTGCTCGAGGTCGTCGCCGAGACGGATGACGCCCTGCTCGAGAAGTTCTTCGGTGGCGAGGAGATCACCCCCGAGGAGATCAAGGCCGCCGTGCGCAAGCTCACGGTCAACAGCGAGATCTACCCGGTCTTCTGCGGCTCGGCGTTCAAGAACCGCGGCGTGCAGCCCATGCTCGACGCGGTCGTGGACTACCTCCCCAGCCCGCTCGACGTGCCCGCGGTTCAGGGTCACGACGTGCGCGACGAGGAGAAGGTCATCGAGCGTCACGCGGACGCGTCGGAGCCGTTCTCGGCTCTCGCGTTCAAGATCGCGGTGCACCCGTTCTTCGGCCGTCTGACCTACATCCGCGTCTACTCGGGTCAGATCGACTCCGGCGCGCAGGTCATCAACTCGACCAAGGGCCGCAAGGAGCGCATCGGGAAGGTCTTCCAGATGCACGCCAACAAGGAGAACCCGGTCGACTCGATCACCGCGGGTCACATCTACGCGGTCATCGGTCTGAAGGACACCACCACCGGTGACACCCTGTCCGACCCGGCCTCGCAGGTCGTTCTCGAGTCGATGACCTTCCCCAAGCCGGTCATCGAGGTCGCGATCGAGCCCAAGACCAAGGCGGACCAGGAGAAGCTCGGTACGGCGATCCAGAAGCTCGCCGAAGAGGACCCGACCTTCCAGGTCGAGCTCAACCAGGAGACCGGTCAGACGGTCATCAAGGGTATGGGCGAGCTCCACCTCGACATCCTGGTCGACCGCATGAAGCGGGAGTTCAAGGTCGAGGCGAACGTCGGCAAGCCGCAGGTGGCCTACCGCGAGAGCATCAAGAAGGCCGTCGAGAAGTACGACTACACCCACAAGAAGCAGACCGGTGGTTCCGGTCAGTTCGCGAAGGTGCAGATCACGATCGAGCCTCTCGAGGTCACGTCGGAGACGACGTACGAGTTCGCCAACGTCGTCACCGGTGGTCGCGTTCCGCGCGAGTACATCCCCTCGGTCGACGCTGGTATCCAGGACGCGATGCAGGTCGGCGTGCTCGCCGGCTACCCGACGGTCGGCGTCAAGGCGACGCTCGTCGATGGTGCAGCGCACGACGTCGACTCCTCGGAGATGGCGTTCAAGATCGCCGGCTCGATGGCCTTCAAGGAGGCCGCACGCCGTGCGAACCCGGTTCTGCTCGAGCCGATCATGGCCGTCGAGGTCCGTACGCCCGAGGAGTACATGGGCGACGTCATCGGCGACCTGAACTCGCGCCGTGGGCAGATCCAGTCCATGGAGGATGCGACCGGCGTCAAGGTCGTTCGCGCCAACGTGCCGCTGTCGGAGATGTTCGGCTACGTCGGTGACCTGCGCTCCCGCACCTCGGGTCGCGCTGTGTACTCGATGGTGTTCGACTCCTACGCGGAGGTCCCGAAGGCTGTGGCCGACGAGATCATCCAGAAGAACAAGGGCGACTGATCCACTCGGACGCCCGAGTACGATAACCACTACCCCAACCCGTAGAACACGCGGTCGAAATCCGTCGGCCGTGGGTCCTACATGACAGTCCTGAGGAGGACCCATTGGCGAAGGCAAAGTTCGAGCGGACTAAGCCGCACGTCAACATCGGCACCATTGGTCACGTCGACCACGGTAAGACCACGTTGACCGCGGCGATCACCAAGGTTCTGCACGACAAGTACCCGGACCTGAACGCTGCGTTCGCGTTCGACCAGATCGACAACGCGCCTGAGGAGAAGCAGCGCGGTATCACGATCAACATCTCGCACGTCGAGTACCAGACCGAGAAGCGTCACTACGCTCACGTCGACGCCCCCGGTCACGCGGACTACATCAAGAACATGATCACGGGTGCCGCGCAGATGGACGGCGCGATCCTCGTGGTCTCGGCCACCGACGGCCCGATGCCGCAGACGCGTGAGCACGTGCTCCTCGCCCGCCAGGTCGGCGTTCCCTACATCGTCGTCGCCCTGAACAAGGCTGACGTCGTCGACGACGAGGAGATCCTCGAGCTCGTCGAGATCGAGGTTCGCGAGCTGCTCTCGAGCCAGGAGTTCGACGGCGACAACGCTCCCGTCGTGCGCGTCTCGGCGCTCAAGGCGCTCGAGGGTGACGCCGAGTGGGGCGCCACCGTCGCCGCGCTGATGGAGGCCGTGGACGAGAACGTCCCGGAGCCCGTCCGCGACACCGACAAGCCCTTCCTCATGCCCGTCGAGGACGTCTTCACGATCACCGGTCGTGGAACCGTCATCACCGGTCGTGTCGAGCGCGGCGTCCTCAAGCCCAACGAGGAGGTCGAGATCGTCGGCATCAAGGAGAAGTCGTCGAAGACCACCGTCACCGCGATCGAGATGTTCCGCAAGACTCTCGACGACGCGCGCGCCGGTGAGAACGTCGGTCTGCTCCTCCGCGGTACCAAGCGCGAGGACGTCGAGCGCGGCCAGGTCGTGGTCAAGCCCGGCTCGATCACGCCGCACACCGAGTTCGAGGCGAACGTCTACATCCTGTCCAAGGACGAGGGTGGGCGTCACAACCCGTTCTACGCGAACTACCGTCCGCAGTTCTACTTCCGCACCACGGACGTGACCGGCGTCATCTCGCTGCCCGAGGGCACCGAGATGGTCATGCCCGGTGACACGACCGAGATCAGCGTCCAGCTGATCCAGCCGATCGCCATGGAGGAGGGCCTCCGCTTCGCTATCCGCGAGGGTGGCCGCACCGTCGGCGCCGGCACGGTGACGAAGATCAACAAGTAGTCTCCGACTGCGAGAGAAGGGGTCGAGCCGAAAGGCTCGGCCCCTTCTTGCGTTCCCGGGGGCGCCCTGGCCCTCGGGTGTGCCACGAAGCGCAGCTCTTGCCGACGCGCGCAGGCATTACTGCGCTCGTCACCAGCAACTGCGCAACGAGCATGGCCGCCATGAAGCGCAGCTAGTGCCGACGTGCGCAGGTAGGACTGTGCTCGTCGCTAGCAGCTGCGCACCGAAGCGTCGGCCGCACCACCTAGAGGACCGTCGGTCGACGCACCGGCCGCAGTCCCGCTGCCAGGAGCACGCTTCGCAGTGACGCCAAGCCCTGAGCGGTCTCCCAACCCCACCGGGTCACGGCTTCGCCCAAGCGCCGAAGCCGGTCCTCCCTCAACTTCTCGTCGTAGACGACCTCGCCCGCCGTCCGGCCTGCGCGCTGCTCGTCCCGCAGGTACTTGCCGCGCCCGTCGAACTCGCCGATCAGCCTGTTCACGGGCCAGTGGAAATCGACCTCTCCGATAACGCCGGCTTCGTCGAAGAACCGCGTTTGCAGGTCGGGCAGGGGCATCCTCAGCACGGCCATCCCGGCCCTGCTGAGGGACTCCCCGGCCGAGCCCGAGCGCCCGTCTGCGAGCTCCAGCACAAGCCGCGCCATACTCGAGCCTCGCAGGCCTGGTAGCGGCAGCTCCCTGGCCAGTGGCTCGGCCCCCGTGAGCAACGACTGCCGGTAGCGATTACCGGGCAGCGCGTGGTCTGCCATCGGAAGGGCTACCGAAAGCGGCTCCGTGCGCGCCACCGCCATGATCGTCCTCGCTACCGGCGCGACGAGCAGCCCGTCCACGTTCTCCACGTTCTCGTCCCACATCGCGTGCCGGTGGAAGCCGCGGGAGGAGCGGCCTTCGCCCGGCCCCACGAGTACGTGCGGCAACGCGGGCCAACTTCCGGTGTTCGGAAGGCCCCACGCGCACGCGGCCGACAAGTGGGCGAAGACCAGCGAGCGCTCGTGCGTCAGGGCGGCGGCGCGCATCGTCCACAGATGCCGCTCACGAGACGTCGCAGCGAGGTGGATGACGGAAGGCATGTAGACGCCGCGACGCACGCGGACCAGATCGCCGCTGTTCAGGCCGCGCAGGAGCTGACTGCGTAATGCCGGGGTGGTGGCGTCCGACCAGAGCAGCAGATGCTGTCGCCAAGGGGCGGCGTTCTCGAGGAGCACGCGACGAGGCTGCCCGAGATCCTGGTCGCACGCGGCCCGACGAAGGGGGGTGGGGGACTGATGAAGGCTGAAGCGGCTTGTGCAGGAGGGGGCGCCTGTCCGAACTGTGCACCTGTTCCCGTGATGCGCAGTCGCAACTGCGCTCCTCGACAACAACTGCGCACTTCGCTCCTGTCGCTGCCGAAGGGAGCCGTGCGAGCGATGCGGTGACCAGTCAGCGGTACGCACGCCAGTCACGCGGGCACCGCGGCGTTACCGCGTACGCCGGCGCTGCGGCGGCACGGCGTACACCAGCGCCGCAGCAGGCGCCCCGTCTGCTCGCGGCCAACCCCCAGGCATCCGCCCAGGAGTCGATATAGCGTCGAGAACGTGCCCAGGCTCCGTCGCAGCGACTCGACCCGGCCCGGTTACCGCCGGGTGCAGGACGGCGAGTCGTTCGCGTACCTCGATCCCAAGGGCGAGGCAGTCACCGACGCGGATCTGCTCGCCCGGTTCGACGCCCTGGCGATCCCTCCGGCGTGGACCGACGTCTGGATCGCGCCGTACGCCAACGGGCACATCCAGGCGATGGGAGTCGACGGCGCGGGCCGGCGGCAGTACATCTACCACCCGACCTGGCGCGAGCAGAAGGACAAGCTCAAGTACGACCGGGCGCTGCGCCTGGCCGAGTCGCTGCCCAGCGCCCGCCGTCAGGTGACCATGGACCTCCGACAGGAGGGCTTCCCGAAGGAGCGAGTGCTCGCCGCCGCGTTCCGGATGCTCGACACCGGCTCCCTCCGGGTCGGCAGCGAACGCTACGCCGAGGCCAACGGCAGCCACGGCCTGTCGACGCTCCTGTGCCGGCACGTCAAGGTCAGCCGCAACGACGTCGTGCACCTCGAGTTCCCGGCGAAGAGCGGCCAGGAGTGGTCGAGCGACATCAAGGACAAGGAGCTCGCCGCGTTCGTCCGCGCGCTGAAGCGCCGGGGTCCGGATGCCAGGCTGCTGGCGTACAAGGACGGGCGCCGCTGGCGCACGCTCGACGCCGCCGACATCAACGAGTACGTGAAGCTGCGTACGGGCGGCGACTTCACGGCGAAGGACTTCCGCACCCTGCACGGCACCGTTGCCGCGGCGGTGAGCCTGGCCGAGCACGGGCCGGAGCAGTCACAGGCGAAGGTGAAGAAGGCGCTCGCCCAGGCGATGCGCGACGCGAGCGACGTGCTCGGCAACACCCCGTCGATCGCGAAGGCGAGCTACGTAGACCCCCGCGTCGTCGACCACTACCGGCACGGCGAGACGATCGACCCGAAGCGCACGCACGCGGCGGAGTCCGAGGTGCGGGCGCTGCTCTTCGAGTAGGCGCGCGGCGGCGCCTCCGGCCGCCGGTACGCTCGGACGGGTGAGCTTCACCACGCGCCCCGAGCTGCTCGGCACCGTCGGCATGGTCGCCTCCACCCACTGGCTCGCGAGTGCGGCCGGCATGGCGATCCTCGAACGCGGCGGAAACGCCTTCGACGCCGCGGTCGCGACCGGCCTCACGCTGCACGTCGTCGAACCGCACCTCAACGGGCTCGGCGGCGACGTGCCGATCATCGCGTGGCGGGCCGAGGACGACGACCCGTTCGTCGTGTGCGGCCAGGGCGTCTCCCCGGCATCCGCGACACCAGAGGCATTCCGGCAGCTGGGGCTCGAGCTCGTGCCCGGCACCGGTCACCTCGCCGCCGTCGTCCCGGGCGCGTTCGGCGCCTGGCTCCGGATGCTCGCCGAGCACGGCACCATGACGTTCGCCGAGGTCACGGCGCCTGCGATCCACTACGCCCGGGACGGCTTCCCGGTGGTGCCGCAGATCGCCGCGTCGATCCGCTCCGTCGAGAAGCTGTTCCGCTCGGCCTGGCCGACCTCGAAGGAGCTGTACCTCCCGAACGACGAGGTGCCCGCGCCGGGCAAGCTCTTCCGCAACCCCGACCTCGCCCGTACCCTCGACCGCCTCGCCGCCGCCGGCAAGGCCGCGGGCGGCGACCGCGAGAACCAGGTCGAGGCCGTGCGCAAGGCGTTCTACGAGGGCTTCGTGGCCGAGGCGGTCGACGCCTACGTCAAGCAGCCCGTGCTCGACTCGAGCGGCCGCGAGCACGCGGGCCTGCTCACCGCGGACGACCTAGCCGAGTGGCGCGCCACCGTCGAGCGCCCGACCTCGGTCGACTTCTACGGCAACACCGTCTACAAGACCGGCCCCTGGGGTCAGGGGCCGGTGCTGCTCCAGCAGCTCGCGATGCTGCAGGCGGCGGATGTCACGCGCCTCGCCGCCCGCTCGCCCGAGCTCGTGCACCTCGTCACCGAGGTCGCGAAGCTCGCCTTCGCCGACCGCGAGGCGTTCTACGGCGACCCCGACCGGGTCGACGTGCCGCTCGAGAAGCTGCTCAGCGCGGAGTACGCCGCGGAGCGCGTCGCCTCGATCGGCGAGTACGCGTCGGAGGAGCTCGTGCCCGGCCTCGGCGGACGGCTGCCGCACTTCGCGCTGCACCCCACCGCGGTCGGTGCCGCCGCCGGAGCGGGGGAGCCGACGCGAGGCCCCGCGCCCGATGCATCCGCCCCCATCATCGACCGCGACGGCAGCACCCGCGGTGACACCTGTCACCTCGACGTCGTCGACCGCTGGGGCAACGTCGTTTCGGCCACGCCGAGCGGCGGCTGGCTGATGAGCTCGCCGGTGATCCCGGAGCTCGGCTTCTCGCTGCCGACGCGCGCCCAGATGTTCTGGCTCGAGGAGGGCCTGCCCTCGACGCTCGCCCCGCGCACGCGCCCCCGCACGACCCTCAGCCCCGGCATGCTCCGCACCCGCGACGGCGGCCGGGTCAGCTTCGGCACGCCCGGCGGCGACCAGCAGGACCAGTGGGTCGTGCCGTTCCTGCTCGAGCACCTGCTCTTCGGCGCCGACCTGCAGCACGCGATCGACGCGCCCTCGTGGCACTCGACGCACATGCCGTCCTCCTTCTACCCGCGCGGACGCGAGCACCTCGGGCTGCACGTGGAGTCGCGCCTCGGCGAGAGCGTGCTCTCCGAGCTGCGCCGGCGCGGGCACGAGGTCGAGGATGCCGGCGAGTGGGCGCTCGGACGCATCAGCGCCGCCGGTCGCCGGGCCGACGGCGTGCTGATGGCGGCCGCCAACCCGCGAGGCATGCAGGGCTACGCGGTGGGACGGTGACCCGGATGACTCTGACGCGACGCGAGCGCTGGTACGTGCTCGGACTCCTGCTGCTGACCGCCTCGACCGGAGCGATCGACGCCGTCAGCTACCTCGCGCTCGACCGGGTGTTCACGGGCAACATGACCGGCAACGTGCTGTTCCTCGGCTTCGCGCTCGTCGGCGTCGCCGACATCCCGTTCCTCAACAACGCCGTCGCGCTGCTCGGCTTCGTCGCCGGCTCGATCCTCGGCGGACGCCTCGTGGGCCGGGGGCACGCGAAGGCCCTGCCGCACCGCTCCGGCTGGGTGCTCGCGGTCAGCGCCGCGACCGGCTTCGGTCTCACGATCGTCTGGCTCGCGCTCGGCGAACTGCCGGAGCCCGTGCTGCTGCTCGTCACGTTCCTGCTCGCGGCGATGATGGGCGCGCAGGTCGCGGCGGTGAAGCCGCTCGGCAACACCGACATCACGACCGTCGTCGTGACGAACACGCTCGCCAACCTCGCCCGGGAGAGCCGCCTCGGCGGCGGCAAGGGCCAGGCGTGGGTGCAGCGCCTGCTCGCCGTGATCGCGATGGGCGTCGGCGCCGCCGTCGGCGCGGCGGTCGTCGTGGTCGCGGGCGGCGCGTGGGCGCTCGGCGCCTCGCTGCTGATCTTCTTGGCCGGCGGACTCACCCTCGCTCTCGCGAGCAGGGGAGCACGCGTCGTGAAGAAGGAGTCGGTGGTCGCGTAGCGGACGCACGCCCCGACGACGGCATCCGGATCAGCCGCGGCCGGCCCGCCTGGGAACCGCTAGCGAGGGACCCGAGCACCGAGCCCACGACATCCGGGACCGTCGCCACCGGGCACCCCGCCGCATCCGCTTCGCTCACAGCGAGCGCGACACGCCCGGGTTGCAGCAATGCCGGGCCTGTGGCAGACTTTTCTGGTTCAACATTCCGCGCCGTCGTGCGTGGATCACTGCCAGGCAGTGCATAGGTCAGAAGATCTAGGCCGCGGGCAGCAGGGCAAAGCTTAATCGACCGATCCGGTAACCCTCGGGATACCTCTGTGTCGAGATCGGCCGGCACGCCGCAGGTGTGCGCGGCAGGCAAAACGGATGACGCGCGAGCGGCATCCGGATTGACAGAAGAACAGTGGTGCGACAGCAGAAGTGCTCGAGCCGCGTGCGCCCGCGAGGGCGCAGTACTAGAGAGAGAAGAGTCAGACATGGCGGGACAGAAGATCCGCATCCGACTTAAGTCGTACGACCACGAGGTCATCGACACCTCGGCGCGCAAGATCGTCGACACGGTGACCCGAGCGGGTGCGACGGTCGTCGGACCGGTGCCGCTCCCCACGGAGAAGAACGTGGTCGTCGTCATCCGTTCGCCCCACAAGTACAAGGACAGCCGCGAGCACTTCGAGAAGCGCACCCACAAGCGGCTGATCGACATCATCGACCCGACGCCCAAGGCTGTCGACTCGCTCATGCGTCTCGACCTCCCGGCCGACGTCAACATCGAGATCAAGCTCTAGGACAACCCATGGCTACTGCTACCAAGACCTCCAAGGGCCTGCTGGGCAAGAAGCTCGGCATGACCCAGGTGTGGGACGAGAACAACCAGCTCGTGCCCGTCACCGTCGTCGAGATCACCCCGAACGTCGTCACCCAGCTCCGCACCGTGGAGAAGGACGGCTACGAGGCCGTGCAGATCGCCGCCGGTGCCATCGACCCGCGCAAGGTGAACCAGCCCAAGGCCGGTCACTTCAGCGCCGCCGGTGTGACCCCGCGTCGTCACCTCACCGAGATCCGCACCGCGGATGCCGCCGAGTACAGCCTCGGCCAGGAGCTCACCGTCGACGGTGTGTTCGAGGCCGGCCAGAAGGTCGACGTCGTCGGCACCAGCAAGGGCAAGGGCTTCGCCGGTGTGATGAAGCGCCACAACTTCAAGGGTGTCAGCGCCTCGCACGGTGCGCACCGCAACCACCGCAAGCCCGGTTCCATCGGCGCGTCCTCGACCCCGAGCCGCGTCTTCAAGGGCATGCGCATGGCCGGCCGCATGGGTGGCGAGCGCGTCACCGTGCTCAACCTGACCGTGCACTCGGTCGACGCCGAGAAGGGCCTCCTCCTCGTCAAGGGCGCGGTGCCCGGTGCCCGCGGCCGCCTCGTTTTCGTCCGCAACGCAGTGAAGGGAGCGTAGTTCCAATGGCTACCTCTATCGACGTTGTCGACGTCCAGGGAAACACCGCCGGTTCGGTCGAGCTGCCCGCCGAGATCTTCGACGTGCAGACCAACGTTCCGCTGATCCACCAGGTCGTCGTCGCACAGCTCGCCGCCGCCCGCCAGGGCACCCACAAGACCAAGGGTCGTGGCGAGGTCTCCGGTGCCGGCCGCAAGCCGTTCAAGCAGAAGGGAACCGGTCGCGCCCGTCAGGGTTCGATCCGCGCCCCCCAGATGACCGGCGGTGGCATCGTCCACGGACCGGTGCCGCGTGACTACGCGCAGCGCACCCCCAAGAAGATGATCGCCGCGGCTCTCCTCGGTTCGCTCTCCGACCGCGCCCGCGGCGGCCGCGTGCACGTCGTCGACTCGCTCGTCGCGGGGGAGACCCCCTCGACCAAGGCTGTCGCCAACCTGCTCGACGGCATCGCCTCGTCGAAGCACGTCCTCGTCGTGCTCGACCGCTCCGAGGAGCTCGCGCTCAAGAGCGTCCGCAACATCCCGACCGTCCACGTGCTCGAGGCCGGTCAGCTCAACGCCTACGACGTGCTCGTGAGCGACGACGTCGTGTTCACCCGGACCGCCTTCGACCGCTTCGTCGCGTCGAAGACCAAGAAGGAAGCAGTCAGCGCATGACCGCGACGTACAAGGACCCGCGCGACATCATCATCGCCCCGGTCGTCTCCGAGAAGAGCTACAGCCTGATCGACCAGGGCAAGTACACGTTCATCGTGGACCCCCGCTCGAACAAGACCGAGATCAAGCTCGCGATCGAGAAGATCTTCGGCGTCAAGGTCGACACGGTGAACACGCTGAACCGTCCGGGCAAGACCCGTCGCACCCGCTTCGGCATCGGCAAGCGCAAGGACACCAAGCGCGCGATCGTCACCCTGAAGTCGGGCACCATCGACATCTTCACGGCCGTCGGCTGAGACTCCCCAGGAAGAAGACAATGGCTATTCGCAAGTACAAGCCCACGACCCCGGGCCGCCGCGGCTCGTCGGTCGCCGACTTCGCCGAGATCACCCGCTCGACCCCTGAGAAGTCGCTGCTCAAGCCGCTGCCGAAGACCGGTGGCCGCAACAACTCCGGTCGGATCACGACCCGTCACATCGGTGGTGGCCACAAGCGCCAGTACCGCGTCATCGACTTCCGTCGTGACGACAAGGACGGCGTGAACGCAAAGGTCGCTCACATCGAGTACGACCCCAACCGCACCGCGCGCATCGCGCTGCTGCACTTCGTCGACGGCACCAAGCGCTACATCCTCGCGCCGAACCGTCTCTCGCAGGGCGACATCGTCGAGTCGGGTGCCGGGGCCGACATCAAGCCCGGTAACAATCTCCCGCTGCGCAACATCCCCGTGGGTACCGTCGTGCACGCGATCGAGCTCCGTCCCGGTGGCGGCGCCAAGCTCGCCCGCTCGGCCGGCGCCTCGGTGCGTCTCGTCGCGAAGGACGGCCCCTACGCCCAGCTGCGTCTGCCCTCGGGCGAGATCCGCAACGTCGACGCGCGCTGCCGCGCGACCGTCGGCGAGGTCGGCAACGCCGAGCAGTCGAACATCAACTGGGGCAAGGCCGGCCGCTCGCGCTGGAAGGGCGTCCGCCCGACCGTCCGCGGTGTCGCGATGAACCCGGTCGACCACCCGCACGGTGGTGGTGAGGGTAAGACCTCCGGTGGTCGTCACCCGGTGAGCCCGTGGGGTCAGCCCGAGGGCCGTACCCGTCGCCCCAACAAGGAGAGCGACAAGCTCATCGTCCGTCGTCGTACCGTCGGCAAGAAGCGTTAGTAGGAGTTTGTAGACATGCCTCGCAGTCTCAAGAAGGGCCCCTTCGTCGACGACCACCTGCTCCGCAAGGTCGTCACGGCGAACGAGACCAACAGCAAGAACGTGATCCGCACGTGGTCGCGCCGCTCGATGATCGTCCCGGCCATGCTCGGCCACACGATCGCGGTGCACGACGGCCGCAAGCACATCCCGGTGTTCGTCACCGAGACCATGGTCGGGCACAAGCTCGGCGAGTTCGCGCCCACCCGCACGTTCCGTGGGCACGAGAAGGACGACAAGAAGGGTCGTCGCCGCTGACGCGGTGACGCTTAGGAGGAGAGAGAAATGGTGGAAGCGATCGCCCGCGTGCGTCACATCCGCGTCACGCCTCAGAAGGCCCGTCGTGTCGTCGACATGATCCGCGGCCGTCAGGCCACTGAGGCCCTGGCCATCCTGAAGTTCGCGCCCCAGGGCGCGAGCGACCCCGTGTACAAGCTCGTCGCCTCGGCGATGGCCAACGCTCGGGTCAAGGCGGATGCCACGAACACGTACCTCGACGAGCAGGACCTGTTCGTCGCCCGTGCCTTCGTCGATGAGGGAACGACCCTGAAGCGGTTCCAGCCGCGCGCCCAGGGCCGTGCGTTCCGCATCAACAAGCGCACCAGCCACATCACGGTCGTCGTCGCGACGCCCGAGGACTCCGCAGCCGCCGGCACCGCCCGCGGTGGGAAGAAGGCGAGCAAGTAATGGGCCAGAAAGTCAACCCGTACGGCTTCCGTCTGGGGATCACGACCGACCACACGTCGCGCTGGTTCTCCGACTCGAAGAAGCCCGGTCAGCGCTACGCCGACTACGTGGCCGAGGACGTCAAGATCCGCACGATGCTGACGACCAGCCTCGACCGCGCCGGCGTCGCCCGCATCGAGATCGAGCGCACCCGTGACCGCGTGCGCGTCGACATCCACACCGCCCGCCCGGGCATCGTGATCGGCCGCCGCGGCGCCGAGGCCGAGCGCATCCGCGCCGACCTCGAGAAGCTCACCGGCAAGCAGATCCAGCTCAACATCCTCGAGGTCAAGAACCCCGAGGCCGAGGCCCAGCTCGTCGCGCAGGGCATCGCGGAGCAGCTCAGCGCCCGCGTGGCCTTCCGCCGCGCGATGCGCAAGGGTCTGCAGGGCGCGCAGCGTGCCGGCGCCAAGGGTGTCCGCATCCAGGTGTCGGGCCGCCTCGGTGGCGCCGAGATGAGCCGCTCGGAGTTCTACCGCGAGGGCCGCGTGCCCCTGCACACGCTCCGCGCGAACATCGACTACGGCTTCTACGAGGCCAAGACGACCTTCGGCCGCATCGGCGTGAAGGTCTGGATCTACAAGGGTGACATCACCAACAAGGAGCTCGCTCGCGAGCAGGCGTCCCAGAAGTCGTCGCGCCCCGAGCGCCGCGACGGTGACCGTCGCCGTGGGCCCCGTTCGGCCGAGCAGCAGCCGGCCGCCGCAGGAGTTGAGGCGTAAATCATGTTGATTCCCCGTCGAGTCAAGCACCGCAAGCAGCACCACCCGGGCCGTTCCGGTCAGGCGACCGGTGGCACCAAGGTCAGCTTCGGTGAGTACGGCATCCAGGCCATCACCCCCGCCTACGTGACCAACCGCCAGATCGAGGCGGCACGTATCGCGATGACCCGTCACATCAAGCGTGGTGGAAAGGTGTGGATCAACATCTACCCCGACCGTCCGCTGACCAAGAAGCCCGCCGAAACCCGCATGGGTTCCGGGAAGGGTTCGCCCGAGTGGTGGGTTGCAAACGTCAAGCCGGGTCGAGTTCTCTTCGAGCTCAGTGGCGTCGCCGAGCCGATCGCTCGTGAGGCCATGTCCCGTGCCATCCACAAGCTGCCCCTGAAGGCACGCATCATCAAGCGCGAGGAGGGCGACGCGTAATGGCCGTCGGTTCCAAGGAGCTCCGCCCTGCAGAGCTCGACACGTTCGAGAACGAGCGTCTCGTCGACGAGCTGAAGAAGGCCAAGGAGGAGCTGTTCAACCTGCGCTTCCAGTCGGCCACCGGCCAGCTCGAGAGCCACGGCCGCCTGCGTGCCGTGAAGCGCGACATCGCTCGTATCTACACCGTGATCCGTGAGCGTGAGCTCGGGATCCGCGCCACCCCCGCGCCCGTCGAGGCGCCGGCGAAGGCGACCCGCAAGAGCAAGAAGGCCGAGACGCCGGCTGAGACCGCCGAGGCGGCCGACACCACGGCTGAGGAGAAGAAGTAATGGCCAAGGCTGAAGAGGCGAAGACCGCCGCGCCGGAGCACCGCCCCTACCGCAAGGTGCGCCGTGGCTACGTGACCAGCGACAAGATGGAGAAGACCATCGTCGTCGAGGTCGAGGACCGCGTGAAGCACCCGCTGTACGGCAAGGTCATCCGCCGCACGTCCAAGGTCAAGGCTCACGACGAGCAGCAGACCGCCGGCATCGGCGACCTGGTCGTCATCGCCGAGACCCGTCCCCTGTCCGCGACCAAGCGCTGGCGTCTGGTCGAGATCCTCGAGAAGGCGAAGTAAGCCATGATCCAGCAGGAGTCCCGTCTCAAGGTCGCCGACAACACCGGCGCCAAGGAGCTGCTCACGATCCGCGTTCTCGGTGGATCGGGTCGTCGCTACGCCGGCCTCGGTGACACCATCGTCGCGACCGTCAAGGACGCGATCCCCGGTGGCAACGTCAAGAAGGGCGACGTCGTCAAGGCCGTCATCGTGCGCACGGTCAAGCAGACCCGCCGCCCGGATGGCTCGTACATCAAGTTCGACGAGAACGCCGCCGTCATCCTCAAGAACGACGGCGACCCGCGCGGTACGCGCATCTTCGGACCGGTCGGCCGCGAGCTCCGCGACAAGAAGTTCATGAAGATCATCTCGCTCGCCCCGGAGGTCATTTAGTCATGGCGAACATCAAGAAGGGCGACCTCGTCGAGGTCATCAGCGGCGCGAAGCAGTCGCGCGGTGGTGACAAGGGCAAGCAGGGTCGCGTCATCGAGGTCCTGGTCGAGAAGAACCGGGTCATCGTCGAGGGCGTGAACTTCGTCACGAAGCACGTCCGCGTCGGCCAGACCCAGCGCGGGTCGAAGACCGGTGGCATCGAGACCCACGAGGCCCCCATCCACATCTCGAACGTCGCGCTCGTCGACCCCGAGACCAAGAAGCCGGCTCGCGTCGGGTTCCGTCTCGAGACCGACGAGAACGGCAAGACGAAGCGCGTGCGCTTCTCGAAGCCGTCGCGTCGTGCCGTGAAGCCCGCCAAGGCGGAGAAGAAGTCGACCGCGAAGTCGACCAAGAAGGACGCAGAGTAATGACTGACACGACGACTGCCGCGCCGGCTGGCAAAATCCAGCCGCGCCTGAAGCAGAAGTACCGCAACGAGATCGTCGCCCAGCTGACGAAGGACTTCGGTTTCACCAACCCGCACCAGGTGCCCGGTCTCGTGAAGATCGTCGTCAACACCGGTGTCGGCGAGGCCGCCCGCGACGGCAAGATCATCGACGGCGCCATCCGCGACCTCACGCAGATCACGGGCCAGAAGCCGCAGGTCACCCTCGCCCGCAAGTCGATCGCGCAGTTCAAGCTCCGCGAGGGCCAGCCCATCGGCGCGCACGTCACCCTGCGTGGCGACCGCGCCTGGGAGTTCCTCGACCGCCTGCTCTCGCTCGCGCTTCCCCGCATCCGCGACTTCCGCGGTCTCTCGGCGAAGCAGTTCGACGGCAACGGCAACTACACCTTCGGTCTCCAGGAGCAGAGCGTGTTCCACGAGATCGACCAGGACAAGATCGACCGCGTCCGCGGCTTCGACATCACCGTCGTCACGACCGCGAAGACGGACGACGAGGGCCGCGCCCTGCTGCGCGCTCTCGGCTTCCCCTTCCGGAACGACGCGTAAGCACCACCCCACCGATCGCGAAGGTCGGCACCCGTGGACCGGGTGTCGAAACCGGGCGAGATAGGAAAACAAACACATGACCATGACAGATCCGGTCGCAGACATGCTGACCAGACTGCGCAACGCCAACTCGGCGTACCACGACACGGTGTCGCTGCCCAGCAGCAAGCTGAAGTCGCACATCGCCGACATCCTCAAGTCGGCGGGTTACATCGCCGACTGGAAGGTCGAGGACGCGCGCGTCGGCAAGACCCTCACGATCAGCCTCAAGTACGGGCCGAACCGTGAGCGTTCCATCGCCGGCATCAAGCGGGTCTCGAAGCCCGGTCTCCGCGTCTACGCGAAGTCGACCGAGATCCCCACGGTTCTCGGCGGCCTCGGTGTCGCGATCCTCTCGACTTCCTCGGGTCTGCTGACCGACCGCGAGGCCGTGAAGAAGGGCGTGGGTGGGGAAGTCCTCGCCTACGTGTGGTGATCGACAATGTCACGAATCGGACGCCTTCCCATCGAGATCCCTTCCGGGGTCACCGTTACCGCTGACGGCCAGGTCGTCACGGTCAAGGGCCCGAAGGGTGAGCTCTCGCTCACCGTCGCCAGCCCGATCCAGGCCCGCGTCGAGGAGAACCAGGTGCTCGTCACCCGTCCCGACGACGAGCGCGAGTCGCGCTCGCTCCACGGCCTGACCCGCACCCTCATCGCGAACCAGATCATCGGCGTGACCCAGGGCTACTCCAAGAGCCTCGAGGTCGTCGGCACCGGTTACCGCGTGCAGGCCAAGGGCTCGAACGTCGAGTTCGCCCTCGGCTACTCGCACCCGATCACGGTCGAGCCGCCCGCCGGCATCAGCTTCACGGTGGAGGGCAACAACAAGCTCACCGTCAGCGGCATCGACAAGCAGGCCGTCGGCGAGGTTGCTGCGAACATCCGCAAGCTGCGCAAGCCCGAGCCCTACAAGGGCAAGGGTGTCCGCTACGCGGGCGAGGTCGTTCGCCGCAAGGCCGGAAAGGCTGGTAAGTAACCATGGGTCTCGGAACCAGGGGTAAGAGCAAGTCGGCGGCGAAGAGCCGTCGCCACACGCGCCTGCGCAAGAAGATCGTCGGCACGGAGGTGCGTCCGCGTCTCGTCGTGACGCGTTCCGCCCGCCACGTCTTCGTGCAGGTCGTCGACGACGCGAAGGGCCACACCGTGGCCTCGGCGTCGACCATGGAGACCGACCTCCGCTCGTTCGAGGGTGACAAGACCGCCAAGGCGCGCCGCGTCGGCGAGCTCGTCGCCGAGCGTGCGAAGGCCGCCGGTGTCGACGCCGTCGTGTTCGACCGCGGCGGCAACCGCTACGCCGGTCGTGTCGCCGCGATCGCCGAGGGAGCGCGAGAGGGCGGACTCAACGTATGAGCGACGTCACGAACAACAACAAGGAGCAGCCTGTGACTGCTGAGGCCCCGGTCGAGACCGCGGCGTCGACGGACAACACCCGCAACGAGCCTCGTGAGGCGCGTCGCGGCAGCCGTGAGCGCAACCCCAACCGCGACCGCGGCTCGCGTGACTCTGACAAGAGCCAGTTCCTCGAGCGCGTCGTCACGATCAACCGCGTGTCGAAGGTCGTCAAGGGTGGACGCCGCTTCAGCTTCACGGCCCTCGTGGTCGTGGGCGACGGCAACGGCCTCGTCGGCGTCGGCTACGGCAAGGCCCGCGAGGTGCCGCTGGCGATCTCGAAGGGTGTCGAGGAGGCGAAGAAGAACTTCTTCCGCGTCCCCCGCGTCGCCGCGACGATCCCGCACCCCGTCCAGGGTGAGGCCGCTGCCGGTGTCGTGCTCCTCCGTCCCGCCGCCGCGGGTACCGGTGTTATCGCCGGTGGTCCGGTGCGTGCGGTGCTCGAGTGCGCCGGCATCCACGACGTCCTGAGCAAGTCGCTCGGCTCGTCGAACACGATCAACATCGTCCACGCCACGGTCGAGGCCCTCAAGGCGCTCGAGGAGCCGCGCGCGGTCGCCGCCCGTCGTGGGCGCGACTTCGACGAGGTCGCCCCCGCGCGTCTGGTGCGTGCCGAGGCCGAGGCCGCCACTGCGAAGGCAGGTGCCTGATGGCCGAGCGTCTCAAGGTGACCCAGATCAAGTCCGTTATCAGCGAGAAGCAGAACCAGCGCGACACGCTGCGCAGCCTCGGGCTCAAGCGCATCGGCGACGTCGTCGTCAAGGAGGACAGCCCGGCCACCCGCGGCTACGTCCGTGCGGTCGCGCACCTCGTGAAGGTCGAGGAGATTGACTAATGGCTGAAGAGCAGGAGAAGCCGGTCGCCAAGAAGGCTCCGGCGAAGAAGGCCGCGGCGTCCACCGCCGCTGCCGAGAAGGCTCCCGCCACCAAGGCCGCCAAGGCCGAGGCGACGGTCGCCGCCGAGCGCGTCCAGGTCCTCAAGGTGCACCACCTCCGTCCGGCGGCGGGTGCCAAGAAGGACAAGACCCGCGTCGGTCGCGGTGAGGGCTCGAAGGGTAAGACCGCGGGTCGCGGCACCAAGGGAACGAAGGCGCGTTACAGCGTGCGCCCCGGCTTCGCCGGCGGTCAGCTCAACTTCGTCATGCGTTCTCCGAAGCTGCGCGGGTTCAAGAACCCGTTCCGCGTCGAGTACCAGGTCGTGAACCTGGACAAGCTCGCGGAGCTCTACCCGAACGGTGGCGACGTCACCAAGAGCGACCTCGTCGCCAAGGGTGCTGTGCGCAAGAACGAGCTGGTCAAGGTCCTCGGCACCGGGGACATTGCGGTTAAGCTGAACGTCGCTGTCGACAAGGTCTCGAGCTCCGCGGAGCAGAAGATCGTCGCGGCCGGCGGTTCCATCCAGCAGTAAGCCCGTCCCCCTAACGGGGGTAGGCGATTCGGTCGGGCGACCGCCGGCACCGTAGAGTGTCGGCAGTCGCCCGATCGTTCTTTTCCCCAAACTCTCAGGAGGCCACGTTGTTTCGTGCCGTAGCGCGGATCTTCCGCACGCCTGACCTGCGTCGGAAGATCGGGTTCACGCTCGGCATCATCGCGATCTTCCGCCTGGGGTCCCTCATCCCGGCGCCGTTCGTCGACTACCGCAACGTGCAGAGCTGCCTCGCGGGCAACGCGAACACCTCCGGGCTCTACGAGCTCGTCAACCTCTTCTCCGGCGGTGCACTGCTGCAGCTGTCGGTCTTCGCGCTGGGCATCATGCCCTACATCACGGCGTCGATCATCGTGCAGCTGCTGCGCGTGGTCATCCCCCACTTCGAGACCCTCTACAAGGAGGGCCAGTCGGGCCAGGCCAAGCTGACGCAGTACACGCGCTACCTCACGATCGCGCTCGGTGTGCTGCAGTCCACCACCCTCATCACCGTCGCCCGCAGCGGCGCCCTCTTCCCGCAGTCGTCGGGTGTCGGATGCAACGCGCTGATCACCAACGAGGGTCAGCAGTGGTACGGCATCCTGCTCATGGTCATCACCATGACGGCGGGCACCGGCCTCATCATGTGGCTCGGCGAGCTCATCACCGAGCGCGGCGTCGGCAACGGCATGTCGCTGCTGATCTTCACCTCGATCGCGGCCACGTTCCCCGCCTCGCTGTGGGCGATCCAGGAGGCCCAGGGCTTCCAGGTCTTCCTGCTCGTCATCCTCCTCGGTCTGCTGATCATGCTCGCCGTCGTGTTCGTCGAGCAGTCGCAGCGACGCGTGCCCGTGCAGTACGCCAAGCGCATGGTCGGCCGCCGCACCTATGGCGGCAACAACACCTACATCCCGATCAAGGTGAACATGGCCGGCGTCGTGCCCGTCATCTTCGCCTCGTCGCTGCTGTACCTGCCCGCGCTCATCGCGCAGTTCAACCAGCCCGCCGACGGCTCCGAGCCGGCGCCGTGGGTCACCTGGATCAGCAACAACCTGACCACGGGCGACAACCCGCTGTACATGGCGATCTACTTCCTGCTGATCGTCGGGTTCACCTACTTCTACGTCGCGATCACCTTCAACCCCGAAGAGGTCGCCGACAACATGAAGAAGTACGGCGGCTTCATCCCCGGCATCCGCGCGGGTCGCCCGACCGCGGAGTACCTCGACTACGTGCTGACCCGGGTGACGCTGCCCGGCTCCATCTACCTGGGCCTCATCGCCCTGATCCCTCTCATCGCCCTCGCGACGGTGCAGGCGAACCAGAACTTCCCGTTCGGCGGGGCGAGCATCCTCATCATCGTGGGTGTCGGCCTCGAGACGGTGAAGCAGATCGATTCGCAGCTGCAGCAGCGCCACTACGAGGGGCTCCTCCGATGAACGACACCACCGCGGGCGTGCGCCTGCTCCTGATCGGTCCGCCCGGCGCGGGCAAGGGCACGCAGGCCGTGCGCCTCTCGGCCGCCTACGGCGTGCCCGCGATCTCGACGGGTGACATCTTCCGCTCGAACGTCAAGGGCGAGACCGAGCTCGGTCTGCTCGCGAAGCGGTACATCGACGCCGGCGACAACGTGCCCGACGACGTGACGAACGCGCTGATCAAGGACCGCCTCTCCGAGGCGGACACCGACGGCGGCTTCCTGCTCGACGGTTACCCCCGCACCGCCGCCCAGGTCGAGTACCTCGACTCGGTGCTGGCCGAGCACGGCAACGCCCTCGACGCGGTCGTGGAGCTCGTCGCCGACCCCGACGAGACGGTGGCCCGCCTGCGTCGTCGCGCCGTCGAGCAGAACCGCACGGACGACACCGAAGAGGTCGTCCGGCACCGCCTCGACGTGTACGCGCAGCAGACGGCTCCGCTGATCGACCTGTACTCGAGCCGCGGCGACCTCGTGAAGATCGACGGCCTCGGCGAGATCGACGAGGTCACCGAGCGCATCGTCGCGGCGCTCTCGGAGCGCGGGCTCGTTCCGCGCACCGACGCCCGCGCCTGACGCGGCCGGCATGTTCCGCCGCTCGCTGTACAAGACGCCCGAGCAGCTGCGCCTGATGCGCGAGCCCGGGCTGCTCACCGCGGCCTCGCTCGCCGCGGTGCGCGAAGCGATCCGGCCCGGGATCTCCACGCTCGAGCTCGACGCGATCGCGAACCGCACCATCCGCGAGGGCGGCGGCGAGTCGAACTTCCAGAAGGTGCCGGGGTACCGGCACACGATCTGCGTCTCGGTGAACGACGAGGTCGTGCACGGGATGCCGGGGGAGCGTCTGCTGCAGCCCGGTGACATCGTCTCGGTCGACAGCGGCGCCGACGTCGGTGGCTGGAACGGCGACAGCGCGTTCACCGTCGTGCTCGACGACCCCTCGCGACCGGACGTCGTGACCGAGCGCCGCACCCTCAGCGACGTGACCGAGCACGCCCTCTGGTCGGGCATCGCTGCGCTCGCCTCCGCCCGGCACGTCGGCGAGGTCGGCGAGGCGATCGAGGACGCGATCCGCGACCGGGGCGCCTACGGCATCCTCGAGGAGTACACCGGGCACGGCATCGGCCGTTCGATGCACGAGGCGCCGACCGTGTTCAACTACGCAACCCGTCCCGCGGGACCCCGCGTCGCGCCGGGTCTCGTGCTCGCGATCGAGCCCATGGTCACGCTCGGCACCATCGAGACCGTCGTCGCCGACGACGGCTGGACCGTCTCGACCACCGACGGCAGCGCCGCCGCGCACTGGGAGCACTCCGTCGCCGTGCACGCCGACGGCATCTGGGTGACCACGGCGGCCGACGGGGGAGCCGCTGGCCTCGCCGCCTTCGGCGTCGTCCCCGTCCCGATCCCCTGACCGGTTCAGCGCCGGATCCGGAAGGCCGTTCCGCCGGTCGGCGTCATCGCCTCGCGGTCGACCGAGTCCACCCGCGCGCCCCGCGGACCCTCGGCGAGGAACTCCGCGAGCCGTCCGACCGCCGCCTCGTCGCCCTCGGCCTCGACCTCGACGGTGCCGTCGGGCAGGTTGCGGGCGTGGCCCGCCAGGCCGAGCCGGGCGGCCTCCGCCTCGGTCGAGAACCGGAAGCCGACGCCCTGCACGCGGCCGTGCACGAGGAAGCGGGAACGGATGACGGGCACGCTGCGACGCTAGCGGAGTGCTCCGGCCGCGGGAACCCGTGTCTCCGCGAGGCTCGACGTCCGGCGGGTGAAGGGAGTATAGGCGAGCGGTGGCGAAACGCCCGGCAATGACCTAGGATTGCTCGTTGGTGTTCCCGGCGCGGCATCCGCCTGCCATCTGCACCGAAAATCCATCCGCACGACCAGTCGGTCGAGCATTTCTAGCGACAGTGAGGCTATGGCCAAGAAAGACGGCGTCATCGAGATCGAAGGGTCTGTGCTCGAGGCTCTCCCCAACGCGATGTTCCGCGTTGAGCTGACCAACGGACACAAGGTTCTCGCTCACATCTCCGGCAAGATGCGGCAGCACTACATCCGCATCCTCCCCGAAGACCGCGTGATCGTGGAACTGAGCCCCTACGACCTGACCCGCGGCCGGATCGTCTACCGCTACAAGTGACGACCGCTGGATAAGGAACGGCCGGCGGCACCCCGTCGGCACGAGGCCAGCGAACAAAAGGAACGAACATGAAGGTCAACCCCAGCGTCAAGCGCATCTGCGAGCACTGCAAGGTGATCCGCCGCAACGGCCGGGTCATGGTCATCTGCAGCAGCAACCCGCGCCACAAGCAGCGCCAGGGTTGACGGCCGCGCCCCTCGCGGGGCGCATCCGTCTGCGGCTCCGGCCGACAACTCAATAGAACAGGCAGCACCAGAACCCACGCGAGTGGCGGACACCTCGGGACGAAGGCCCGGGCACCGGTGCTGCTCCACACCTTCGCATTCCGACAGGAGTAGCCAGAATGGCTCGTCTAGCAGGAGTCGACATCCCGCGCGAGAAGCGCGTCGAGATCGCACTGACGTACATCTACGGAGTCGGCCGCACCCGCGCCCTCCAGACCCTCGCCGAGACCGGCATCAGCGGAGACACCCGCGTGCGGGACCTCACCGACGACCAGCTCGTCGCCCTCCGCGACCACATCGAGGGCAACTACAAGGTGGAGGGTGACCTCCGCCGCGAGGTCGCCGCCGACATCCGCCGCAAGGTCGAGATCGGCAGCTACGAGGGCCTGCGCCACCGTCGCGGCCTCCCGGTGCGCGGTCAGCGCACGAAGACCAACGCTCGTACCCGCAAGGGCCCGAAGCGCACCGTCGCCGGCAAGAAGAAGGCCGGCCGCAAGTAGCAGCCGTCGCCGGGGAACCGGCGCCATCGATTCAGGAGAACACATATGGCTACCCCTAAGGCGGCTGCCGGGCGCAAGCCCCGTCGCAAGGAGAAGAAGAACATCGCAGTGGGCCAGGCCCACATCAAGTCGACGTTCAACAACACGATCGTCTCGATCACCGACCCCAGCGGCGCCGTCGTCAGCTGGGCCTCGTCGGGTGGAGTCGGCTTCAAGGGCTCGCGCAAGTCGACCCCGTTCGCCGCTCAGCTCGCCGCCGAGTCCGCCGCCCGCCAGGCGCAGGAGCACGGCATGAAGAAGGTCGACGTCTTCGTCAAGGGCCCGGGCTCGGGACGAGAGACCGCGATCCGCTCGCTGCAGGCCGCCGGCCTCGAGGTCGGCTCGATCAACGACGTGACCCCGCAGGCGCACAACGGGTGCCGCCCGCCGAAGCGCCGCCGCGTCTGACGCACGTGTGAGGAGGCCCCGGGAGCGCCGCTGAGGCGCCCCGGGGCATCCGCTCGCTCTCGATCCTTCGCAACTCAACACGGCGGACCCTCCACCCGCCTACCTCGCCCGAGCGTCATATAGCGGACGCTCCGCCGAAAGGAATAAACGTGCTCATCGCACAGCGCCCCACTCTGACCGAGGAGAACATCTCCGAGTTCCGCTCGCGGTTCGTCATCGAGCCGCTCGAGCCCGGATTCGGGTACACCCTCGGCAACTCCCTCCGCCGCACCCTCCTCTCCTCCATCCCCGGCGCCGCCGTGACGAGCATTCGCATCGACGGCGTGCTGCACGAGTTCTCGACGATCCCCGGGGTCAAGGAGGACGTCACCGAGATCATCCTCAACATCAAGAACCTGGTCGTCTCGAGCGAGCACGACGAGCCGATCACCGCCTACCTGCGCAAGACGGGTGCTGGCGAGGTCACGGCCGCCGATATCTCGGCGCCCGCCGGTGTGGAGATCCACAACCCGGATCTCGTCATCGCGACGCTCAACGACAAGGCCAAGTTCGAGCTCGAGCTCACCATCGAGCGCGGCCGCGGCTACGTCTCGGCGACCCAGAACCGCAGCGAGTTCAGCGAGGCCGGCCAGATCCCGGTCGACTCGATCTACTCGCCCGTGCTCAAGGTCACCTACCGCGTCGAGGCCACCCGTGCCGGTGAGCGCACCGACTTCGACCGCCTCGTCGTCGACGTCGAGACCAAGCCGGCCATCACCCCGCGCGACGCCATCGCGTCGGCCGGTAAGACGCTCGTCGAGCTGTTCGGTCTCGCCCGTGAGCTCAACAGCGCCGCCGAGGGCATCGAGATCGGCCCCGCGCCGGTCGACGCCGTGCTCTCGAGCGAGCTGAGCATGCCCATCGAGGACCTCGACCTCTCGGTGCGCAGCTACAACTGCCTCAAGCGCGAGGGCATCAACACGGTGTCCGAGCTCGTCGCCCTCTCGGAGACGCAGCTCATGAACATCCGCAACTTCGGCCAGAAGTCCGTCGACGAGGTCAAGGACAAGCTCGTCGAGATGGGCCTGTCGCTCAAGGACACCGTTCCTGGCTTCGACGGCGCCCACTTCTACAGCGCCTACGACGACGACAACAGCAACTGAGCCTCGTCGTCATCGACAGCTCGCCGAATTCTGAACCTGGAGAACTGACCCATGCCTAAGCCGACCAAGGGCCCCCGCCTCGGAGGCGGACCGGCGCACGAGCGCCTCCTGCTCGCCAACCTCGCCGCGGCGCTGTTCACGCACCGCAGCATCCAGACCACCGAGACGAAGGCGAAGCGCCTCCGTCCGCTGGCCGAGCGCCTCATCACCTTCGCCAAGCGCGGCGACCTGCACGCCCGCCGCCGGGTGCTGAGCATCATCAGCGACAAGACCGTCGTGCACGAGCTCTTCACCGAGATCGCGCCGCTGGTCGAGAACCGCGAGGGTGGCTACACCCGCATCACGAAGACGGGCTTCCGCAAGGGCGACAACGCCCCCATGGCCGTCATCGAGCTCGTGCTCGAGCCCGTGACCCCGAAGGCGAAGAAGTCGGGCTCGGCCGCTGCCGCCGCTCCGGCCGCTGCCGCCCCGGTGGCCGAGGCTCCGGTCGAGGAGGCTCCCGCCGAGGAGACCGCCGTCGACGAGGGCGCCGCCGCTGACACGACCGAGGCTCCGGCCGAGGAGGTCGTGACCGAGGACGAGGCCGCCGTCGACGACGCCATCGGTGAGGGCGCGACCGACGCCGAGAAGGCCGCCGACGAGAAGTAACTCGTTCCCTTCGTGCGAAGACCCCGTCCGTCAGGGCGGGGTCTTCGTCGTTTCCGGGGTCACCTGCGTGTAAGTGGCCGCCAAGGCAGGGGGGGTCATGCGCGGCTAAGTGGCCGCCGCAGTGGGGTCATCCTCGTTTGAGTGGCCAACGCAGCGGTGGCATTCGCGCGTGAGTGGCCGCCGCAGCGGGGTCATCCGCGGGTGAGTGGCTAACGCAGCGGTGAGTGGGGCGACGCGAGAGGCGCCATTCACCGGCGGCTTGACCACTCACAGCCGGGCGCGAGTTGCGCACCTGCTGCCGAGGTGCTCAGTAAGGAGTGCGCACCTCAGGAGCGAGTGCGCTCCTTGTGATGCAGCGGCTGCGTGAGCGCCGAAGCCCCGGCGCCCGGGCGCGTGGAGTGCCCCGCACCGAGGCGCCCAGTACGAACGGAAGAGGGGCGGATGCCCCAGGGCGCAGGCCCCGAGGCATCCGCCCCTCTTCGTGCGTGCCGCTAGTGGGCCGTCGCCTTCTCGGCTCCGTGGCCGGTGAGCGAGCGCACCTCCATCTCGGCGGCGAGCTTCGGGTCCTCCTTCTCACGCGAGGTCAGCGACCCGATGATCGCGAGCGCGAAGCCCACCGGGATCGAGACGAGCCCCGGGTTGCTCAGCGGGAACCACGAGAAGTCGACGCTCTCGCCGAAGATCGACGTCGGAGTGCCCGAGAACACCGGCGAGAAGACGATCAGGACGATCGTCGTGCCCAGTCCGCCGTACATGCTCCACACGGCGCCGCGGGTGGTGAAGCGCGACCAGAACAGCGAGAACAGGATCGTCGGCAGGTTCGCGCTCGCGGCGACCGCGAACGCGAGCGCCACGAGGAACGCGACGTTCTGCCCCTGGGCGCCGATGCCGCCGAGGATCGCGACGACGCCGATGATGACGACCGTGCGGCGCGCGACCTTCACCTCCGCGCCCTCGGTGGTCTTGCCGCGCTTGATCACGCTCGCGTAGATGTCGTGCGAGAACGACGCCGCCGCGGTGATCGTGAGGCCGGCGACGACGGCGAGGATCGTCGCGAACGCGACCGCCGAGATGATGCCGAGCAGCACGGGCCCACCGAGCACGAGCGCGAGCAGCGGGGCGGCGGAGTTGACGCCGCCGGGCGCCGCGGTGATGGTCTCCGCGCCGACGAGCGCGCCGGCGCCGTAGCCGAGCACGAGCGTGAACAGGTAGAAGATGCCTATCAGCCAGATCGCCCACACGACGCTCCGCCGCGCCTCGCGCGCCGTCGGCACCGTGTAGAAGCGCATGAGCACGTGCGGCAGGCCCGCCGTGCCGAGCACGAGTGCGAGGGCCAGCGAGACGAAGTCGGCCGGGTTCGCGCCGTACTGCAGCCCCGGCTCGAGCACCTGCTCGCCGGCGGGGGAGTTGGCGACCGCGGCATCCAGCAGCTGCGAGAAGTCGAACCCGTGGATCACGAGCACCCACACGGTCATGATCGCGGCGCCGCCGATCAGCAGGAACGCCTTCACGATCTGCACCCAGGTCGTGCCCTTCATGCCGCCGATGAGCACGTAGACGATCATCAGGATGCCGACGACGGCGATGACGACGGACTGGCCGATGCGCTCCTCGATGCCGAGCAGCAGCGAGACGAGCCCGCCGGCACCCGCCATCTGGGCGAGCAGGTAGAAGAAGCACACCGCGAGGGTGGTGATCGCGGCGGCCATGCGCACCGGGCGCTGCTTGAGCCGGAACGACAGCACGTCGGCCATCGTGAAGCGGCCGGTGTTGCGCATGAGCTCGGCGACGAGCAGCAGGGCCACGAGCCACGCCACGAGGAAGCCGATGGAGTACAGGAAGCCGTCGTACCCGTTGACCGCGATCGCGCCGCAGATGCCGAGGAACGACGCCGCGGAGAGGTAGTCGCCCGCGATGGCGAAGCCGTTCTGCGGCCCCGTGAAGGAGCGCCCGGCGGCGTAGTAGTCGGCGGCGGAGCGGTTGTTCCGCGAGGCCCGGATGACGATGATCATCGTCACGAGCACGAACGCCCCGAAGATCGAGATGTTCAGGATCGGGTTGGTCTCCACCGTGGTCGCGGCGGCAGCGAGGGTCGCGCTCACTTGCCCTCCCCCTCGAGACGCTCACGGATCCGGGTCGCCGCGGGATCGAGCCTGCGGTTCGCGAAGGCGACGTAGCCCATCGTGATGGCGAACGTCGTCACGAACTGCGCGAGCCCGAGCAGCAGCCCGACGTTCACCGAGCCGAACACGGGCGTCGCCATGAAGTCGTGCGCGTACGCCGCCAGCAGCACGTAGGC
Source organism: Desertivibrio insolitus (assembly GCF_017355965.1). Lineage (GTDB taxonomy): Bacteria > Actinomycetota > Actinomycetes > Actinomycetales > Microbacteriaceae > JAFIQW01. Next base: position 698,471 of record NZ_JAFIQW010000001.1, on the reverse strand, counting down.
GAAGTACCAGACGAGGAACGCGACCGAGAGGGGGAGCACGAAGCTCCGATGGCTCCTCTTCAGCGAACGGAATTCCTCGGACTGGGCGACGGGCGTGAAGTCCGTCGCCGGCCGATCTGGCAGGGAAGAAACCACCTGTGACCTCCTCGTCACTGACATCCGGGGCCCGCAGCCGCATCGTCGCGGCGCAGCAGGATGTCCCCCGGTCCTCGTTCGTCAGCCTATGGAGCACGGCGCGCGCCTGTCGAGCGACGGGCCGAAGCTGTCGCATGCCCCGGCGAAACCGGCTCGCCCACTGCTCACCGGGGCGGCTGGCTAGGGTGGGGCCATGGCGGCCGACGCGGAGACCCTGACGATCCCGGGGCCGGACGGCGCCCGCAGCATCCGCCTCACGAGCGGCGACCGCGACGTGTTCCCCGGCGTCACGAAGCGCGACCTCGTCGACTACCTGCTCGCCGTGTCGGAGCCGTTCCTGCGCATCAACGGCGACCGTCCCGTCGCGCTGCAGCGGTTCCGCGGCGGGCTCGAGGGGGAGGAGTTCTTCTCGAAGAACCCGCCGAAGGGCACCCCCGACTTCTTCCGCACGGTCGACGTCACGTTCCCCTCGCGCCGCGTGCATCCGATGCTCGTGTTCGACGAGCCGGCGGAGCTCGCGTGGGCGGTGCAGATGGGCACCGTCGTGTTCCATCCGTGGCCGTCGCGCGCCGCCGACACCGACCACCCCGACCAGCTGCGACTCGACCTCGACCCGCAACCGGGCACGGGCTTCGCCGAGGCCGTGCCCGCCGCCCACGAGCTGCGGTCGGTGCTCGAGGAGGCGGGGCTGGCCGCGTTCGTCAAGACGTCGGGCAACCGCGGCATCCACGTCTTCGCGCCCATCGCGCCCGAGTGGGACTTCATCGACGTGCGGCACGCCGCTATCGCGGCCGCGCGCGAGCTCGAACGCCGGATGCCGCAGCAGGTGACGACCGCCTGGTGGAAGGAGGAGCGCGGAGAGCGCATCTTCGTCGACTTCAACCAGACGGCGCGCGACCGCACGATCGCGGGCGCCTACAGCACCCGCGCCCTGCCGCACGCCCCCGTCTCGACGCCGCTCGAGTGGGACGAGCTGACGGATGCCTCTCCGCGCGACCTCACGGTCCGCACCGTTCCCGCCCTGCTCGAGCGCCGCGGCGACCCGTGGGCGCGCTTCCACGAGCGGCCCGGGCGCCTGGACGCGCTGCTGGAGTGGTGGGAGCGCGACGTCGCCAGCGGCCAGGGCGAGATGCCGTACCCGCCGGAGTACCCGAAGATGCCGGGCGAGCCGATGCGGGTGCAGCCCAGCCGCGCGAAGAAGCCCGCCGAGTAGCGACGCGGAGCCCGCGGGCGCGTGGTCGCCGCCCGAGAGATCCGTAGGAGTCGGCGCCAGCCCCTGGCGTGGTGCGCGCGGCCCTTCCTACCCTCGGCAGTGGGGCGGAGGGCCCGCCCCGACGATCGGAAGGACCACCGCGATGAGCATGACGATGGACATGATGAAGGCGATGCCGCAGGGTTCGGGCGCGATGCAGAGCATGGACCCCATGGCGATGCAGGAGTGCCTCGACGCCCTGAGCGCGTGCGTTCAGGCGTGCACGATCTCGGCGGACTCGATGGCCGCCTCCGACATGGAGGGCTCGGCGAAGTGCTCCTCGACCTGCGCCAACTGCGCCGACGTCTGCGACGCCATGATGCGCATGATGCTCCGCCCCTCCGGCATGGACATGACCGTCATGATGGCGATGATGCAGGCCTGCGTCGCGATGTGTCGCGCGTGCATGGAGGAGTGCATGTCGCACGCCGAGATGAGCGAGACCTGCCGCCTCTGCGCTCAGGCGTGCGAGCGCTGCATGAAGGCGTGCGAGGCCATGATGGCGAGCATGCCGGGCGCGATGAGCTGAGTTACGCCTGCCGCACGTTGAAGCGCTGCCCGCCGACGGCGAGCACCGAGTAGGCCGTGTGCAGCGCGACCGGATGACCCGGGGCGACGAGCCCCGTGAGGCTCCGGTGCTGCCACACGCGCACGGGCGCTCCGCCGGTCCACGGGCGCAGCGTCACCCAGCCGTCCTCGTCCGCCGCGTCCACCGTCGCGTCGACCCAGCCCTGCTGGTCGGTCGCGGCGAGGCGCAGGCGGATGAGGCTCATGGCGTGTCCCGGGCGGTCGTCGAGGCACATCTCGCCGTGCTCGCAGGAGGTCGAGTGCGTGAGGTTCAGCAGGTGCTGGTCCATACCCATTCCTTCCTGTTCCGGGGGTGAGCCTCCACAGTAGGTCGGGCCTTCCGGCGCGCACAGGGTCGCCGTCACACGCCGTCACACACGCCGGGCTACCGCGTCATGCGTCGTTCCGCCCGGTCGACGATCGCTTCGAGGCGGCGCCCGTGCGCGCCGCGCCAGTACACGCGCCAGCAGCGCTCGCAGCGCGAGAACTCGGTGTACGTGCGCCGGGTGCCGGGCTCGAGCAACGGCGCGACCTCGGCGGCGGATGCTCCGGCGAGCGGGCCGCCGCAGCGCAGGCAGCGGGTCCACGGGGCGAGCGGCGGCGCGAAGCGGTCGAGCACCTCGGCGAGCTGGTCGTCCACGCCGTCGGCGCGCACGAGCGCGCCATCGGCGAGGGCGCCGCGGAACAGCAGCGCGCGGTCGCGGGTGAGCAGCACGCGCTGCTCCGCACCGGACCGGGCGGCGAGCTCCGGGTCGTCCGCGTCGGGGGAGTAGGCCGCGTCGAGCCCGAGCAGGCGGAGCCGCCGGGCGAGGGCGCCGAGATGCACGTCGAGCAGGAAGCCGGCGCGCAGCGGCTGCGGCCGCGGCCGCTCGCGCACCGTCAGGCGCGCGTCGCGGTCCAGCCGGGCGCGGGGATCGACCGGGCCGCCGTCGAGCAGGGGCTCCGCCTCGCAGAGCGGAATGCCGAGGTCGCTCTGCACCACGTGCCCGACCGTCTCGGTCGACGGCACGTCGAGCTCGATCGCCCCCGTGCGATGCCGTCGGGGCAGCAAGAACCGCAGCTCCTCCGCGACCTCGACGGCGACGCGGGGCATCAGCTCGACAGGACGTCGCTGAGGTCGTACTTCGCGGGCACCTCGAGCTGCTCGTACGTGCACGACTCGGGGTCGCGGTCCGGCCGCCAGCGCAGGAACTGCACCGCGTGGCGGAACCTGTCGCCCTCCATCTGGTCGTACTTGACCTCGACGACGAGCTTCGGCTCGAGTCGGATGAACGAGCCGTCCTTCTCCGAGGAGAAGCGGTTGCGCTCGCCCGCGCCCCGCACGGGCTCGCCGTTCTCGTCGCGCACGACGTACGGGTCGAGCTCCTCGATGAGCTCCTGCCGCCGCCGGTCGGTGAACGCGCTCGCGCCGCCGACGCCCTGCAGGTGCCCGTCGCGATAGAGCCCGAGCAGCAGCGAACCGACGCCGCTGCCGCTCTTGTGGACGCGATAGCCGTGCACGACGGCGTCGGCGGTGCGCACGTGCTTGATCTTCAGCATCGTGCGCTTGCCCGGCTCGTAGCGCGCGTCGACGGGCTTCGCGACGACCCCGTCGAGGCCCGCGCCCTCGAACTCCTCGAGCCAGCGCCGCGCGTCATCCGCCGCCGACGTCGTCCGCGTCAGATGGAGGGGGGCGTGGATGCCCCCGAGCCGCTGCTCGAGCAGGGCGCGCCGGTCGGCGAACGGCCGGTCGAGCAGGCTCTCGCCGTCGACGGCGAGCAGATCGAACGCGACGAACGACGCGGGCGTCTCGGCCGACAGCTTCTGGATGCGGCTCGCGGCGGGGTGGATCCGCTGCGACAGCGCCTCCCAGTCGAGGCGCTCGCCACCGGCCGATCCACGCCGGACGACGATCTCGCCGTCGAGCACGACGTTCCGCAGCTGCGACGACAGTTCCGCGACGAGCTCGGGGAAGTACCGGGTGAGCGTCTTCGCCCCGCGGCTCGCGAGCTCGACCTCGCCGTCGCCGATGTAGGCGATCGAGCGGAAGCCGTCCCACTTCGGCTCGTACAGCAGCCCGGGCTTCTCGGGCACGTCGCCGACGGCCTTGGCGAGCATCGGCTCGAGGGGGAACGGGATCGGCCAGGCCATAGGGCCATTCTGCCGAGCGGATGCTCCGACGCCAGTGGGAGAGGACGCAGGCGGCCTCTACGCTCGTTCCTCGTGACCTCCCTCCCGCCGCTTCGTGACCGAGTGACCGCGCCGGCCGTCGTCGAGGTGGACTTCCCGGGCCTCGCCGCCCGGCCGATCGAGGAGGACGACGCTCCCGCGCTGCACGCCCTCGAGCGGGCCATCGCCGCCGCCGACCACCCGAACTGGGCGTGGACGGAGGAGGAGCTGCGCGACGACCTCGGCCACTCCTGGGTCGACCGTGAGCGCGACACCCTCGTCGTGCTCGACGGCGCGACGCCGGTCGCGTACGGCTCGGCCGTGCTCGCCCCGGTGCGGGAGACCGGGGTGCGGGTGCGCCTCGAGGGCGGCGTGCACCCCGAGTGGCGCGGGCGCGGCATCGGCCGCCGGCTGCTCGCATGGCAGGAGGCCCGCGGCCTGCAGCTGCTCGGCGGCTGCACCGAGCAGCTGCCCGGCTGGCTCGCGGTCGACGCCGACGAGCGGGCGACCGCGTCGCAGCGGCTGCTGCACCGCGCGGGCTTCGACGTGGTGCGGTACTTCAACGAGCTGCAGCGCGACCTCGCGGCCCCGATCCCCGAGCTGGCGCCGCCCGCCGGCATCCGGTTCGAACGGCTGACGGCGGACCGCGTGGAGGCCGTGCGGCAGGCGAAGAACGAGGCGTTCCGCGACCACTGGGGCAGCCAGCCCACGCCGGAGGAGCAGTGGGAGACCTACCTGGGGTCGTCGACGACCAGGCAGGACCTCTCCTTCGTCGCCCTCGACGGCGAGCGGGTCGTCGGTCTGCTCATCAGCGAGGTCAACCCCGAGGAGTGGGAGCTGCAGGGCGCGAGGACCTCCTACATCGGACTCGTCGGCGTCGTGCGCGACTGGCGGCGGCGCGGCATCGCCCCCGCCCTTCTCGCGGCCGCGCTCGCCGCGTACCGCGAGGAGGGGCTCGAGAAGACCTCGCTCGGCGTCGACTCCGAGAACCCCACCGGCGCCCTCTCGCTCTACACGCGGATGGGTTTCGAGCTCACCGGGCGGGAGCTCGCCTACCGGAAGACGTTCTGAGAATGGTGCGGCTGCGTCTCGACATCGCCTACGACGGCTCCGGCTTCCACGGCTGGACCCGGCAGCCCGGCCTGCGCACGGTGCAGGGCGAGCTCGAGACGGCGCTCGCGACGGTGTTCCGCCGCTTCGGGGAGCCGCCGACGCTGACCGTCGCCGGACGCACGGACGCCGGCGTGCACGCCACCGGGCAGGTCGCCCACCTCGACCTCGACGACGCGCAGTTCGCGAGCCTCCGCCGCCCGGGACGCGGCGGGCGCTCGCCGCTGCCGCCGGGGGAGGCGCTCGCCCGACGGCTCAACGGCATCGCCGGGCTCGACGCCGACGTGTGGGTCGCGAGGGCGGATGTCGCCCCCGACGGCTTCGACGCACGGTTCGGTGCGATCTGGCGTCGCTACGAATACCGGATCGCCGACACCCGGGCACCCCGCAACCCGGTCGAGCGGGTGAACACGCTCTGGTACCCGGGCGAGCTCGACGAGCGCGAGCTGAACAGCGCCGCGGCATCCGTCGTCGGGCTGCACGACTTCGCCGCCTACTGCAAGCCGCGGGAGGAGGCGACGACGATCCGCACGCTGCAGGACTTCCGCTGGCGGCGGCTCGACTCCGGCGTGCTGCTGGCGGAGCTGCAGGCCGACGCGTTCTGCCACAGCATGGTGCGGGCGCTCGTCGGCACGAGCCTCGCCGTCGGCGACGGGCGGGTGCCCGCCGAGCGGATGCGCGAGGTGCTCGACTCGCGCGACCGCTCGGGCGCCTACCCCGTCGCCGCGGCCAAGGGCCTCACCCTCGTCGCGGTCGGCTACCCGCCGGACTCCGAGCTCGCCGCGCGGGCGGAGCAGACCCGCAACCGGCGGCAGGAACACGAGGTGTCCTCTTCCGCTGTTGACCGGCCGTCGAGCGAGGCACTAAAGTAGTCCGTTGGTGTGCGCCGTCCTGGCGCCCCACGTTGAGCCCTCCACCGGCAGCGTTCCACGAGCGGAACCGCCACGGAGCGGGATACACGACCACCTCGACACGAAAGCAGTACTTCTGTGACTCGTACGTTCACCCCGAAGGCTGAGAACATCCAGCGCGACTGGGTCGTCATCGACGCGACCGACGTCGTCCTCGGCCGTCTCGCCAGCCACGCCGCCGCCCTCCTCCGCGGCAAGCACAAGGCCACCTTCGCCCCCCACGTCGACACCGGTGACTTCGTCATCATCGTCAACGCCGACAAGGTCGCCCTCACCGGCAGCAAGGCCGAGAAGAAGATGGCCTACCGTCACTCGGGCTACCCGGGCGGCCTCACCGCCACCTCCTACACGGAGCTGCTCGAGAAGAACCCCACGCGCGCGATCGAGAAGGCCGTGCGCGGCATGCTGCCGAAGAACTCCATCGGCCGCGCGCAGCTCAAGAAGCTGAAGGTGTACGTCGGTGCCGAGCACCCGCACGCCGCCCAGCAGCCCACGCCGTACACCCTCACCCAGGTCGCGCAGTAAGCGCCGAAGACTTCTTAGGAACTGATCCCATGGCGAAGATCGCAGACTCCATCGACGGTCTCGAGAACTACTCGACCGAGACCCCCGCGGCTGCTGCCCCCAGCACCCCGCGTCCCGTCCTCAACGTGCCCGGTGCCGCTGTCGGCCGCCGCAAGGAGGCCATCGCCCGCGTGCGCATCGTCCCGGGCAGCGGCACCTTCCAGGTGAACGGCCGTGCCCTCGAGGACTACTTCCCGAACAAGCTGCACCAGCAGCTGATCAACGACCCGTTCAAGGTGCTCGACCTGCTCGGCTCGTACGACGTGATCGCGCGCATCACCGGTGGTGGCCCCTCGGGTCAGGCCGGTGCCCTCCGCCTCGCGATCGCCCGTGCGCTCAACGAGGTCGACCGCGAGAACAACCGCCCGACCCTCAAGAAGGCCGGCTTCCTCACGCGTGACGCCCGCGTCATCGAGCGCAAGAAGGCCGGTCTGAAGAAGGCCCGTAAGGCCTCGCAGTTCTCCAAGCGCTGACCGGCGCGGACCGCGGGCTCTCCATGCCTCGTCTCTTCGGCACGGACGGCGTGCGCGGCCTCGCCAACAGCGACGTCACCGTCGAGCTCTCCCTCGGGTTGGCTCAGGCGGCGGCGATCGTTCTCGGTGAGGCCGCCCGCGCCGCCGGCCGGCGTCCCGTCGCGGTGCTCGCACGCGATCCTCGGATCAGCGGCGAGTTCATTTCGGCCGCCGTCGCGGCCGGGCTCTCCTCGAGCGGGATCGACGTCTACGACGCCGGGGTCATCCCGACCCCGGCGGCGGCGTTCCTGATCGCCGATATCGGCGCCGACTTCGGCGTCATGGTCTCCGCGTCGCACAACCCGGCGCCCGACAACGGCATCAAGTTCTTCGCCTCCGGCGGCCGCAAGCTGCCCGACGACGTCGAGGACGAGATCGAGCGCGTCTACCGCAAGGGCGACATGCTGCGCCCGCTCGGCGGCGACGTGGGCCGGGTCACCCGGTTCGCCGACGCCGAGGACCGCTACGTCGTGCACCTCCTGCAGACCCTGCCCGCGCGGCTCGACGGTCTGCACGTCGTGCTCGACTGCGCGCACGGCGCCGCCGCCGGCGTCTCTCCTGACGTCTTCGCGGATGCCGGCGCGCGCGTGACCGTCATCGGGGCCGACCCCGACGGCGTGAACATCAACGACGGGGTGGGCTCGACCCACCTCGATCACCTCGCCCGCAAGGTGCTCGAGGTCGGCGCCGACGTGGGGATCGCCCACGACGGCGACGCCGACCGCTGCCTCGCGGTCGACCACGAGGGCAACGTCGTCGACGGCGACCAGATCATGGCCGTGCTCGCGCTCGCCCTCGACCGCCGCGGCGCGCTCACCGACCGCACGCTCGTCGCGACCGTCATGAGCAACCTCGGCCTCAAGATCGCCATGGCCGAACGCGGGATCCGCATGCTCGAGACCAAGGTCGGCGACCGCTACGTGCTCGAGGCCCTCAACGAGCACGGTCTCTCGATCGGCGGCGAGCAGTCGGGCCACATCATCTTCAGCGAGTTCGCCACGACCGGCGACGGCATCCTCACCGGGCTGCAGCTGGTCGCCGAGATGGCCGCCACGGGCAAGACGCTCGCGGAACTGGCATCCGTCGTCACCGTGCTCCCGCAGGTGCTCATCAACGTCAAGGGCGTCGACCGCGCCGCTCTGTCGTCGAACGACGCCGTCGCCCGCGCCGTCGAGGAGAAGTCCGCCGAGCTCGGCGACACCGGCCGCGTGCTGCTCCGTCCCTCCGGCACCGAGCCCGTCGTGCGCGTCATGGTCGAGGCCGCGGATCAGGAGACGGCCCAGCGGGTCGCCGACGAGCTGGCCGACTGCGTGCGCGAGCACCTCGCGCTGCCGGCATCCGTCTGACCCGACCCCTAGGGAATCCAGCCTTCGCTCGCCGCGGGGGCGATTAGGGGTTCTCACCCCTGTCCGAGGATTCTTCAGCACTCCTACGCTGGCGCCGTTCCACCACCGCCAGACGAAGGAGTCAGCATGTCCCGCTTCCGCACCTCGTTGATCGCCGCCGGCCTCGCGCTGGCCGCGGCGGTCGCTCCCGCCGCTCCCGCGTTCGCGCACAAGGCGCCCAAACCTACGTACGTCGAGCTGATCGGCATCGTGCGGCAACTCGACGGCACCAGTGCCGAGGTGCACGCCCGATACCGCTGCACCGGCGAGCTCGGGGTATGGATCTCGGTCAAGCAGAGCGAGGACCGCACCGCCGACCCGAAGCTCACGCAGGAGGGCACGGGCTACGGCAAGGTCGCCGCGGCGTGGAGCCAGACGCACGCCCACGCGCTCGACTGCGACGGCCGGGTGCACGTCGACAAGTTCGTCGTCGACCGCGCCGAATACGGCTACGGGGAGTTCAAGCGCGGGCAGGCGTGGACGCAGTTCTGCATCGTGAACGGGACAGGTGTCGTCGCCTCCGACATGGAGTTCAAGAAGATGCTCTGATTGCTTCCCCGAGAGGGCCCGAGCCGACAACGGCTCGGGCCCTCTTCGCGTTCAGGGCCCGGTCGGGTCCCAGAGGAGCACGGGTCAGCGCCGGGACGGCCGTCCCTGGGGGCGGGACTCGTCCGATTCCTACGCTCGCGGAAGAGCGAACGAATCGCACCGAACTCACCTCAAGGAGCCGCCATGTCCCCCGTCCGCAAGACCCTCGTCGCCGCCTGTCTCGCGCTGACCGCCGCCGTCGCGCCGGCCGCGCCGGCCCTCGCAGCCACCGCGCCGAAGCCGACGTTCGTCGAGCTCATCGGCGTCGTCCGCAAGCTCGACGCGTCCACCGCCGAAGTGCAGGCGCGGTACCGCTGCACCGGCGACCTCCACGTCTGGGTCTCCGTCAAGCAGGTCGCCGACCGCACGGCCGACCCGCGTCTGACGCAGGAGGGCTCGTCGCAGATCGCCGCGGCCTGGAGCCAGACGCACGCAGCCGACCTCGACTGCGACGGCCGGGTGCACGTCGACAGGTTCGTGGTGGATCAGTCCGAGCAGGGCTTCGGACGACTCGAGCGCGGCCAGGCCTGGACGCAGTTCTGCCTCGTCGACCTCGAGGTGGGCGTCGTCGCCTCCGAGAACGAGTTCAAGAAGCTGCTCTGACCTCCGACGAAGACGAGGGCCCGGGCGCGTCTGCGCACCCGGGCCCTCGCCGTCTTAGAACGTGAACGGCACGAACGGCACGCTGCCCGCCATCACCAGGGACACCAGCCAGATCGCCGTGCTCACGCCGATGAGCACGAGCTGCACCGACAGTCGCCGGGCCACGGCGCCCACACCCAGCAGGAACAGCGAGATCGCCATGAGCACGGTCGTCAGGGTGAGCTTGTCGCCGGAGGCGTCGGCCGCATCACCGGCGGCGAAGGCCTCGGTCGACGCCTTGTCGGTCTCCGCCCACGCGCCGTACAGGGCGCTCTGGTAGTCCTCCGAGTCGAAGGGGCTGTGGAACGTCGACGGGTCGTCCGCGTTCTGCTCGGCCGACCAAACGATCGCCTGGTTCAGCCTGTCGGACACCGAGGTGAACAGGAGCGTGTCGTACTTCAGCTGCGCCGTCGCGGCATCCGGGCCCTCCATCTCGATCGACAGCTCGGTCATCCGGTCCCAGAGCTGCACGTCTCGGATGTACGTCTGGTTCGCCTCGAGGTAGAGCGACTCGGCCTCGGTCTGCAGGTTCTGGCCCTCCGAGAACCGCTTCGTCGTCTCGCCGTCGTACAGCGCCGCCTGGAAGGAGACGTACGCGGTGCTGACCGACACGAGACCCAGCAGCACGGCGGTGAGGAGTTCGACGTTGCTGAACAGCCGGTTCAGTCGAGGGGTGGTGCTGCTCCCGGCGACGGGAGGCGCCGGCTGCGCGTACTGCGGCTGGGGGACCGGCGGCGCGTACTGCGCTTGCGCGGAGTACTGCTGCTGCGCGTCGAACTGCGACGGGCTGTCGTTGCCCGGGTACTGGGGCGGGTGGCTCACGGGACTCCTGCTGCTAGGGCTCGGGTCGCCGCAGGGGAGCGGCTGAGCGGACGCTAGCGGCGCGGCATCCGGCCCGACGACTCCCAGAAGGGGGGTCAGATCTTGCGCAGCAGCACGTTCGTCACGGCGTGCGTCGAGTCCTTGCGCAGCACGGCCGTCGCGCGGGACCGGGTGGGCAGAACGTTCTGCAGCAGGTTCGGCTCGTTGATCGTCGTCCAGATGTGCTTCGCGCGGGCCACGGCCTCCTCCTCGGTCAGCGAGGCGAAGCGGTGGAAGTACGAGTTCGGGTTGCTGAACGCGCCCTTCTGCAGCTTGAGGAAGCGGTCGACGTACCACTGCTCGATGTCGGAGGTGCGGGCGTCGACGTAGATCGTGAAGTCGAACAGGTCGCTCACCGCGAGCCGGATGCCGGGGGAGGGCGGCTGCAGCACGTTCAGCCCCTCGACGATCAGCACGTCGGGGCGGCGCACGACGATCTCGGCGCCGGGCACGATGTCGTAGCTGAGGTGCGAATAGAAGGGAGCGCGCACCTCGGGCGCCCCGCTCTTGACCTTGCTCACGAAGCGCAGCAGCGCGCGCCGGTCGTACGACTCCGGGAAGCCCTTGCGGCCCATGATGCCGCGGCGCTCGAGCTCCGCGTTCGGATAGAGGAAGCCGTCGGTGGTGACGAGCTCCACCCGCGGGGTGTCGTCCCACCGCGCCAGCAGCTCCCGGAGCAGGCGCGCGATGGTCGACTTGCCGACCGCGACACTCCCGGCCACGCCGATCACGAACGGCGTCGAGCCGGCGCGCTCGCCGAGGAACGCGCTCGTCGCCTGGTGCAGATGCTTCGCGCCGGCGGCGTAGAGGCTCAGCAGCTTCGACAGGGGGTGGTAGACCTCCTGCACCTCGCGCACGTCGAGCACATCACCGAGGCCGCGCAGCTGCACGATCTCGGTCTCTCGGAGCGGTTGGGTGGTCGACGGGGCGAGCGCGGCCCAATCCGCCCGAGCGATCTCGACGAAGGGCGTGGTGTAGCCGTTGTGCGCCTCCCTGGTGGCGGGAGCGTCAGGCATAGAGGACCAGCGTACTAAAATCGCCGCCATGTGCGGGATCGTCGGATATGTCGGTAATGACAAGAGCCTCGAAGTGCTGCTGGGCGGCCTCAAGCGGCTCGAATACCGCGGGTACGACTCCGCCGGGATCGCGGTGATCGACGGCGACGGGGCGATGAACACCCGCAAGCGCGCGGGCAAACTCTCGGTGCTGTCCGACGACCTCGAGCAGGCGCCCATCGCGAACGGGGCGACCGGTATCGGCCACACCCGCTGGGCGACCCACGGCGGGCCGAGCGACCGCAACGCGCACCCGCACCTGGGTGACGACGGCAAGCTCGCGCTCATCCACAACGGCATCATCGAGAACTACGCCGAGCTCAAGCAGGAGCTGCTGAACGACGGCGCCGAGTTCGAGAGCGAGACCGACACCGAGGTCGCCGCCCTGCTCATCGGCAAGGCGTACCGCGAGACGGGCGACCTGACGAGCGCGTTCCGATCCGTCGTCTCGCGTCTCGAGGGCGCGTTCACGCTGCTCGCGATCCACCAGGACGAGCCGGGCGTGGTCGTCGCGGCCCGCCGCAACTCGCCGCTCGTGATCGGGCTCGGCGAGGGCGAGAACTTCCTCGGCTCGGATGTCGCCGCGTTCGTCGCCTACACCCGGCGCGCGGTCGCGATCGGGCAGGACGAGATCGTCACGATCCGCCCCGACTCGGTGCTCGTCACCGACTTCGCGGGCAACGAGGTCACCACCGACGAGTTCGAGGTGTCGTGGAACGCCGACGCCGCCGACAAGGGCGGCTGGCCGAGCTTCATGGCCAAGGAGATCACCGAGGAGCCCGCCGCGGTGACGAACACCCTGCTCGGCCGGCTCACCGAGGACGGCGTGCACATCTCCGAGCTCGACGACCTCGGCGAGGACTACCTCAAGGCCATCGACCGCATCACGATCGTCGCGTGCGGCACCGCCGCCTACGCCGCCGATCTCGGCAAGTACGCGCTCGAGAAGTGGTCGCGCCTCCCCGTCACGGTCGAGCTGAGCCACGAGTTCCGCTACCGCGACCCCGTGCTCGACGAGCGCACGCTCGTGGTCTCGATCAGCCAGTCGGGCGAGACGATGGACACGCTCATGGCGGTCAAGTACGCCCGCGAGAACGGCGCGAAGACCCTCAGCATCTGCAACACCCAGGGCGCCACCATCCCGCGCGAGTCCGACGCGGTCATCTACACGCACGCCGGCCCCGAGGTCGCCGTCGCGTCGACCAAGGCGTTCGTCGCCCAGGCCGTCGCGATCTACCTCCTCGCGCTGCACTTCGCGCAGGTGCGCGGCACCCTCGGCCAGGAGCAGGTGCAGCACAACGTCGCCGAGCTGAAGGCGCTGCCCGACAAGCTCGAGCAGGTGCTCGAGTCGTCCGCCGACATCGCCGCGCTCGCGCGCTGGATGACCGACACCGACTCCGTCATCTTCCTCGGCCGCAACGCGGGCTTCCCCGTCGCGATGGAGGGCGCGCTCAAGCTCAAGGAGATCGCGTACATCCACGCGGAGGGCTTCGCCGCCGGCGAGCTCAAGCACGGACCCATCGCGCTCATCGAGCCCGGCCAGCACGTCTTCGTCGTCGTGCCGAGCCCGCGCGGGGAGAACTCGCTGCACAAGAAGGTCGTCTCCAACATCCAGGAGATCCGCGCGCGCGGCGCCGTCGTGCTCGCGATCGCCGAGATGGGCGACGCCGAGGTCGCGGCGAACGCCGACGAGGTCGTGCGCATCCCGCTCGCCGGGCCGCTGTTCGAGCCGATCCTCGCGGTCGCGCCGCTGCACATCTTCGCGATGGAGCTCGCCAAGGCGAAGGGACTCGACGTCGACCAGCCGCGCAACCTCGCCAAGAGCGTCACCGTCGAGTGATCGTCGGCATCGGCGTCGACGTCGTGGATCTCGCCCGGTTCGACCGGGCCATGACGCGTACGCCCGCGCTGCGTGAGCGGCTGTTCGCGCCCGCCGAACTCGCGCGGCCGAGGTCGCTGCACTCGCTCGCGGCGCGGTTCGCCGCGAAGGAGGCGGTCATGAAGGCGCTCGGCGACGGCACCGGCATCCGGTGGCACGACATGATCGTGTCGTCGGATGACGAGGGCGCGCCCTCCCTCGCCCTGTCCGGCGCCGCTCAGGAGCGCGCCGACGCGCGCGGCATCACCGATCTGCACCTGTCGCTCAGCCACGACGGCGGGGTCGCGATCGCCTACGTCATCGCGGAGGCCCGATGAAGCTCCTGCGGGAGGCGCGCGTCGACCTCGGCGCGATCGCCTCGAACGTGCAGACCCTGCTCGCCACGGCGGGGGTGCCCGGCATGGCCGTCGTCAAGGCGGACGGCTACGGACACGGCGCCGTTCCGGTCGCGCAGGCCGCCCTCGATGCGGGAGCCACCTGGCTCGGCGTCGTCGACCTCGTCGAGGCGCTCGCGCTGCGCGAGGCCGGCATCACCGCGCCGATCCTCACCTGGCTGCACGACCCGGCCACCGACTTCTCGCCCGGCATCGCCGCCGGCATCGACCTCGGCGTCAGCTCGCTGCCGCAGCTCGAGCGCGTCGCGGCGGCCGAGGGGCGCGCGTTCGTGCACCTCAAGATCGACACCGGGCTCGGCCGGAACGGGGCGGATGCCGAGCAGTGGCAGCTCCTCGTGCGCCGCGCCGCCGAGCTCGAGCGCGCCGGCGCCCTCGTCGTGCGCGGCATCTTCAGCCACCTCGCCGGGTCGCCCGACGACGGTCTGCAGGTGCAGCGGTTCCGCGACGCGCTCGTCGTGGCCGAGGAGGTCGGACTGCGCCCGGAGCTGCGGCACCTCGCCGCGAGCGCCGGCACGATCGGCATCCCCGACGCCCGCTTCGACCTCGTGCGCCTGGGCATCGGCATGTACGGCCTCAACCCGTTCTGCGACGGTCGGCCCTCCGCCGAGTTCGGGCTCCGCCCCGCAATGGAGCTCGCCGGCCGCGTCGTCGCCGTCAAGCGCGTCGCCGCCTCAACCGGCGTCTCGTACGGCTACACCTACCGCACGGCGAAGCCGTCGACCCTCGCCCTCGTCGGGCTGGGCTACGCCGACGGCATCCCGCGCCACGGCTCGAACGGCGCACCCGTGTCGATCAACGGCACCCGCTACGCCGTCGCCGGCCGCATCGCCATGGACCAGTTCGTCGTCGACCTCGGCGACGACTTCGCCGAGGTGGGCGACCGCGTCGTGCTCTTCGGCGACCCCGCGACCGGCGTCCCGTCGGCCGACGAGTGGGCGGATGCCGCGGGCACGATCAACTACGAGATCGTGACGCGCCTCGGCTCGCGCATCAGGAGGACGTACCGATGACGCATCCGTCGGAACTCGTGCTCGCCCCCACGCGGGAGGCGCTCGTCGACCTCGACGCGATCCGGCACAACGTGCGCACGCTCGCCGCGCTCGCGGCCCCCGCCGAGACCATGGTGGCGGTGAAGGCGAACGCCTACGGCCACGGCATGGTCGAGGTGGCGACCGCGGCGCTCGAGGCCGGCGCGATGGGACTCGCGGTGCTCGACATCCCGGCCGCGCTCGAGCTCCGCGCCGCGGGCATCGACGCGCCGATCTTCGCGTGGCTGCTCGACGACGAGGCCGACTTCGCGGCGGCGATCGCCGCCGACCTCGACCTCGGGATCAGCGCCGAGTGGCAGCTCGACCGCATCGTCGGCGCCCAGGGCGACCGCCCGGTGCGCGTGCACCTCAAGATCGACACCGGCCTCAGCCGCAACGGCGCCACCGAGGAGCAGTGGCCCGACCTCGTGCGCGCCGCGCTCCGGGCGGAGGCCGCCGGCGCGGTCACCGTTCACGCCGCCTGGTCGCACCTCGCCGACGCGTCACCCGAGGACGACGCCGAGGCGCTGCGGCGCTTCCACGCCGCCGTCGACGTCGCGGTGGACCTCGGCGCGACGTTCGCGAAGCTCCACCTCGCCGCCAGCTCCGCCGGCATCTGCGAGCCCGAGGCGCGCTTCGACTTCGTGCGCTTCGGCATCGCCGTGTACGGCATCTCGCCCTTCGACAACGCCTCCGGCGCCGACCTCGGGCTGCGCCCGACGATGACGCTCTCCGCGCCCGTTGCCTCCGTCAAGCGGGTGCCCGCCGGGCAGGGCGTCAGCTACGGCCTCACCTACCGCACGACCGACGAGACGACCCTCGTGCTCGTGCCGCTCGGCTACGCCGACGGCATCCCGCGCATCGCCGGCGGGCGCGCCAGCGTCTGGCTCAACGGGCGCCGGTATCCCGTGCGCGGCCGCATCGCCATGGACCAGTTCGTGCTCGACGTCGGCGACGACCCTGTCGAGCTCGGCGACCGCGTCATCGTGTTCGGCCCCGGCGACCAGGGCGAACCGACCGCCGAGGAGTGGGCAGGCTGGGCCGACACGATCGGCGACGAGATCATCGCCCGCATCGGGCACCGCGTGACGAGGCGGTACGTGCCGTGAGCACCGTGCTGCCGATCGCGGATGCCGCGGCGATGGAGCGCCTCGGCGAACGGCTCGGCGCTCAGCTTCGCGCGGGCGACCTCGTCGCGCTGGACGGACCGCTCGGCGCTGGCAAGACCACGCTGACCCGCGGGATCGGAGTCGCCCTCGGCATCCGCGGGCCGGTCACCAGCCCCACGTTCGTGCTCGCCCGCACGCATCCGTCGCTCACCGAGGGGCCGCCGCTCGTGCACGTCGACGCGTACCGGCTCTCCGACCCGCTCGAGCTGGACGACCTCGACATCGACTTCGAGGCGAGCGTCGTCGTGGTCGAGTGGGCGGCGGGCATGATCGAGGGCCTCGCCCGCGACTGGCTCTCGATCGAGATCGAGCGCCCCGCGGCATCCGCCGACGACGACCCCGACGCCGACGGTCCCCGCATCGTGTCGATCACGGCGCAGGGCGACCGCTGGGCGGACCTCGACCTGGCGTAGCCCGCCTGCCGTCAGTCGAGTAGGGCCGAGGCGCCCTATGGGGACCCGGCACCCCTGCGAGAACTACGATTGACGGGTGCTTCTCGCGATCGACACCTCGGCCGGCACGAGCGTCGCCGTCGTGGACCGCGACGCCGGAGTGCTCGCCGAACTCTCCACCGACGACACCCGCCGCCACGCCGAGGTGATCGGTCCCTTCATCGCCCAAGCGCTGGAGCAGGCGGATGTCACCGCGCAGCGCCTCAGCGCCGTCGCCGTCGGCACCGGGCCCGGTCCCTTCACCGGCCTGCGCGTCGGCCTCGCCGCCGCCCGCGCCTTCGCGTTCGGGGCGGGCAAGCCCGTCGTGCACGTCGTCAGCCACGACGCGATCGCGGCGACGCTCACCGCGCCCGCCCTCGTCGTCACCGACGCCCGCCGGCGCGAGCTGTACTGGACCGCGTACGACGGCCTCGACGCCGACGGCTTGCCGATCCGCGTCGACGGCCCGGGCCTCGCGAAGCCCGACGAGCTCCCGACGGGCCGCGAGCGCCACGACGCCGCCACCGTGTCCGCCGCCGCCCTCGGGCTCCTCGCCGAGGCGACCTGGGCCGCCGGGCGCGACTTCGCCTCGTCCGAGCCCCTCTACCTGCGCTCGCCCGACGTGACGATCTCCGCCGCGACCACCGGCGGGCGCCGGGTCACGCAGTGAGCGAGTACGCGCTGCGCCCCGCGGCATCCGACGACCTCGACGCGATCATGGCGATCGAGACCGCCGTCTTCGTCAACGACGCCTGGTCGCCCGCGGCGATGCGCCGCGACCTCGCGAACCCGTCCTGTCACTACCTCGTCGCCGTCGACGAGTCGGATGCCGTCGTCGGCTACGCCGGACTGCTCGCCGCCGCGGGCACGGGGGAGGGCGACATCCAGACCATCGCCGTCGCCCCGACCGCCCGCCGCACGGGCCTCGGCCGCCGGCTCATGACCGCGCTGCTCGACGAGGCGCGCCGCCGCCGGGTGCGCGAGGTCTTCCTCGACGTGCGCGTCGACAACCCGAACGCGCAGGCGCTCTACCGCAGCCTCGGCTTCGAGGAGATCGGCGTGCGCAAGCGCTACTACCAGCCCGACGACGTCGACGCGCTCGTCATGCGGCTGCAGCTGCCCAAGGAGGAGGTCGCATGAGCGCGCCCATCGTGCTCGGCATCGAGACGAGCTGCGACGAGACCGGGGTCGGCATCGTCCGCGGCACCGAGCTGCTCGCCAACGTCATCGCCTCGTCGATGGACGAGCACGCCCGCTACGGCGGCGTCGTGCCCGAGGTCGCCGCCCGCGCCCACCTCGAGGCGCTCACCCCGACCCTCACCGAGGCGCTCGAGCGGGCGGATGTCACGCTCGCCGACATCGACGCCGTGGCCGTCACGAGCGGCCCGGGGCTCGCGGGTGCGCTCATGGTCGGCGTCGGTGCCGCGAAGGCGCTCGCCCTCTCGCTCGGCAAGCCGCTCTACGCGGTCAACCACCTCGTCGGGCACGTCGGCGCCGACGTGCTGAGCGAGGAGGAGCTCGAGCTGCCCACCGTGGCGCTCCTCGTCAGCGGCGGACACACCTCGCTGCTGCTCGTGCGCGACCTCATCGACGACGTCGAACTGCTCGGCGAGACGATCGACGACGCGGCGGGCGAGGCGTTCGACAAGGTCGCCCGCCTGCTCGGGCTCGGCTACCCGGGCGGACCGGCCATCGACCGCGCGGCCGCGGACGGCGACCCGACGGCGATCCGCTTCCCGCGCGGGCTCACTCAGCCGAAGGACCTCGAGCGGCACCGCTACGACTTCTCCTTCTCCGGGCTCAAGACCGCCGTCGCGCGCTGGGTCGAGAAGCGGCAGGACGCCGGCGAGGACGTGCCCGTCGCCGACGTCGCCGCCGGCTTCCGCGAGGCCGTCGTCGACGTGCTCACCCAGAAGGCGATCGCCGCATGCACCGACCTCGGCGTGCCGCGGCTGTTGCTCGGCGGGGGAGTTGTCGCCAACCGCCGCCTCCGGGAGGTCGCGCAGGAGCGGGCGGATGCCGCGGGCGTCGCGCTCCGCATCCCGCCGCTCGACCTCTGCACCGACAACGGCGCGATGATCGCCGCGCTCGGCGCACAACTCGCCGCCGCCGGACGGGCACCGAGCGGACTCGACTTCGCGGCGGACTCGACCCTCCCGGTCACGACAGTCCAGGTCTGACCCGCGGCCCGTCGCGTTGCGCGGCGTGTCACGGCCTGCAATCGTGGGAAGAACCACCACCACGAGAGGAACCCACATGAGCGAGCAGCCGCCCGCCTCCTACCCTGCCGGCAACTACGGCAGCCCCGCCCCGCAGCAGAGCAAGACCCTGAGCATCATCGGAATGTCGCTCGGCATCCTCGGTGTGCTCACCGGCTTCTTCGGCTGGGGCCTCCTGTTCTCGATCGGCGCCGTCGTGCTCGGCCACATGGGTCAGCGCCGCGAGACCGCCGCCAAGCCGTTCTGGCTCACCGCCCTCATCACGGGCTACGTCGGCATCGCGATCAACGTGATCGTGCTCATCCTGCTGATCCTGGCGATCGTCGCCGCGATCAGCGTCGGCGGAGCGTCGACCGGCGGATTCTGATCCACGTTCACCGAAGGGCGGTCCGGGTCCCCGGGCCGCCCTTCGCTGTGTCTCCCGGCCCCTGTACGCTGACCGCGACCGTGAGGAAAGGCAACGGATGTCAGATCAGCCGCCCCAGGGCGCGCCCGGCCAGTTCGGTGGGCAGCAGCCCGGCCCCGGCTACGAGCGTCCGGGCGCCGTGCCTCCGCCGCCCGGTGCCGTGCACGGTCCGCCCGTTCCGCCGTCGCAGCTCTACGACGCCTACGGCCGGCCCGTCGTCGTGACGCCGCCGTCGACGCTGTCGATCACGTCGATGGTGCTCTCGATCGCGGGCTTCCTGCTCATGAGCGTCGGCATCGGCATCTTCGCCTCGATCGCCGGTCTCATCACGGGCTACATGGCACGCACGCGGGAGCCGCACGCCCGCGGCTACTGGCTCACGGGCATCATCGCTGGCTGGGTCGGTGTCGGGCTCACCGTGCTGTTCATCGTCTTCTTCATCGCGATCTTCGCGATCGCGGGCACGGCGGCGTTCCTGCCGTTCATCTTCCTCAGCGGCGAGGGCTTCAGCTGAAGCGCACCCGCTGGGTGAGCAGCGCGACGCGGCGCTCACCCAGCCGGGTCAGCGCGAGCGTGGCCTCACCGCGCCCGCGCAGCGACAGCCGCTTGCGGAACTGCGCCGGGTCGACGTCGACGCCGCGCTTCTTGATCTCGAGCGTGCCGATGCCCCGGGCCGCCAGCTCGCGCCGGATCGCCCGCTCGTCGAGCGGCAGCACCGCGTCGATCGCGAAGCACGACGCGAACGGTGTCTCGACCGCGGCATCCGCGGTCAGATAGGCGATCTGCTCGCTGACCATGCCGGCGTCGAGCGCGCGGGCGAGGTCGCCGATGAGTCGCGCGCGGATCACGGACCCGTCGGGCTCGTACAGGTACGCGCCGAGCTCCCGCACGGGAGCATCGTCGCTGTCGCCCGCCGCGGTCAGCTCGTGGGTGCCGTCGTTGCCCACGAGCAGGGCGGAGCGACGGATGCCAGGGCGTGCGAGCTCGCCGAACCAGAGCACGAGCTCCACGACCTCTCGTCCGGCCGAGATCCACTGCGCCTCGGCATTCGGCGGCACGACGTCGCGGTCGACGCCGGGGCCGAGCTTGACGCCCACCGGCATCCGTTCGGCCAGGCCGAAGACGAAGTCGAGGGAGGGGCTCCAGTCGGCGGGGTCCCAGGAGCGGGCGGTCGTCGCTCCGCGGTCGGTCGTGCGCCGGGCAGGGTCGAGCCACGCGGCATCCGTGCCGGCGAGGTCGACCTGGGTGACGTCGGCCTGGAGTACCTCGACGGTGTCGAAGGGGGCGAGGTTGTAGGCGGCGATGGCGGCGGTCACCTCGTCGCGCTCGACCGCCGTGACCGCGAGGTCGAGCGACGCGAACGCGAGCGCGTCGCCGCCGATGCCGCAGCCGAGGTCGGCGACCCGCACCGCTCCCGCGCTCCGGAAGCGGCCGGCGTGCTGCGCGGCGACCGGCAGGCGCGTCGCCTGCTCGAGGCCGGCCTCGGTGAACAGCATCCGGCTCGCGAACTCTCCGAACTTGGCCCGGGCGCGGCCTCGGAGCTTCGACTGCGCGAGCACGGCGGCGACGAGGGCGGGGGAGTGCCCGGCGGCGCGGAGCGAGGAGACCATCCGCACGACGTCGGTCTTCGACTCGTAGGGCGGCAGCGAGTCGAGCAGCCTCAGCCCCTCGGGAGTGAGGAGCTCACGAAGTTCGTCCGGCTGCACTTCGCCACCCTAGCGACTGGCACTCGCGTTGCACGAGTGCCAGGCATTCAATACAGTTGTTCTGGCACTCGTAAGGCGAGCCTGCCAGCGAAACTTCTACGTTCCCTAGAAAGAAGAGGTCAACCGTGTCGGTCTCCATCAAGCCGCTCGAGGATCGCATCGTCATCAAGCAGGTCGAGGCAGAGCAGACCACCGCCTCGGGCCTGGTCATCCCCGACACCGCCAAGGAGAAGCCCCAGGAGGGTGAGGTCGTCGCCGTGGGCCCCGGCCGCATCGACGACAACGGCAACCGCGTTCCGCTCGACGTCGCCGTGGGCGACAAGGTCATCTACTCGAAGTACGGCGGAACCGAGGTCAAGTACGGCGGCGAGGACTTCCTCGTCCTCTCGGCCCGCGACGTGCTCGCGGTCGTCGTCCGCTGACGATTCTTCCCACGAAGGCCCGGGTTCGCCCGGGCCTTCGTCGTTTCCGCGGCGCGTGTTGCCGCGCCTTGTCGGCCGTGCCGTGGCCCTCGTCGTTTTCGCGACGCCTGCTGCCGCGACCTGTCGGCCGCGCCGCCGCCCCGTCGTCTCCGGGCGCCTGCTGCCGCGACCTGTTGACCGCTTCCCGTCCTTCGTCGTTCCCCCGACCTCTGCTGCCCCGATCCGTGACCCTGGGGGCCGCGGCGCAGCAGCGTCATTTTCGAGGCGCGCGTCAGGTCGCCGAGGCCACCTCTTCCGCACTGGCCCCACGCCGAGACATCCGTGCGGAACTAAACTGCTCCGGTGCCTCCCACTGAATCATCCGTCCGGGAGGAGGCCGGCACGTTCCGCGCCGGGCTCGGCTACTCGCTCGGCGCCTACGGGCTCTGGGGCGTGCTGCCCGTCTACTTCTTCCTGCTCGCGCCGGCGGGTCCGTTCGAGATCGTCGGCTGGCGCATCCTCTTCTCGCTCGTCTTCTGCGCGCTGCTGTTGACCGTCACGCGAACGTGGCGCCGCATGGGCCAGCTGCTGCGCTCGCCGCGCACCGTGCTGCTGATGGGCCTCGCCGCCGCGTGCATCTACGCCAACTGGACCGTCTACGTCTACGCGACGACGACCGGCCACGTCGTCGAGGGCGCGCTCGGCTACTTCATCAACCCGATCCTCACCGTGCTGCTCGGCGTCGTCGTGCTTCGCGAGCGCCTGCGCCCCGCGCAGTGGGCCGCGGTCGGCCTCAGCGTCGTCGCGGTGCTCGTGATCGCGGTCGGCTACGGCGTCTTCCCGTGGATGGCGCTAACCCTCGCCGTCTCGTTCGCGACCTACGGCCTCGTCAAGAAGCTCGTCGGCGGGCGGGTCGACGCCGTCACCGGCCTCGCGCTCGAGACCGCGTGGCTCACTCCGGTTGCGGCGGCCCAACTCGCGGTGCTCGGCACGATGGGGGCGGTGACGTTCGCGTCGGAGGGTACGGGTCACGCGCTGCTGCTCGCGGCATCCGGGGTCATCACGGCGGTCCCGCTGCTGTTGTTCGCCGCCGGCGCCCGTCGGCTGCCGCTCACCGTGATGGGCCTGACGCAGTACATCGCGCCGCTCCTGCAGTTCCTGTTCGGGGTGCTGATCCTGCATGAGGCGATGCCCGTGTCGCGGTGGATCGGCTTCTCCATCGTGTGGGTCGCCCTCGTCGTGCTGACCGTGGACATGTTCGCGGCGAACCGCGCACCCCGCCGGGAGGCGCTCGAGCCCGCCTGAGCGGTGCGCCCCCTCGCGGGTCGCGCTTGTGTGCTTACCGGGGGGCGTCTTCGCGCTTGATCGCGCGTCTCCTCGCCTCCTGCTCTTGCGTGCTTACCGGGGGCGTGTGCGCGGCTGATCGGTCACCTCAAGGCACGGCGTGCGCCCGCCTGTCCGCTGCGCCGCAAAGCGTCAGTTCGAGCGGGCCGCAATCAGCCGCAATCGGCGCCTATGGGCGCGCTCCCACTGCTGAGGCATCCGTTCGGCCCCTTCGCAGTGCCTGAGAACGACGCTTTCCGCAGGTCAGCGCGTCTTCTGGTGCGTATTCCGTTACGGCGCGACCGTTCAGATCACGGAAAGTAACGATTAAGCCGTGTTACATGCCTGTAACAGGTTTGTATTGTGCGAGTTCGGATGCGTCCGTATCTTGACGGGACGGCAGTGCCTAGCACCGCTGTCCTTTCACATTCATCATGAGGAGCAACATGAGCGCATTCGTGAGGGCTTCGGCCTCACGCTCGAAGGCTGTCTCCACCGGACTCAAGGCGCTCGCTTTCGGCGCCGGTGTGCTGCTGCTGGCCTCGTGTGCCAGCGGCAACGGTGGCAGCGAGACCGGTAGTGGCAACGAGGAGACGTCGTCGCCCGCCGCCGACCGTCCTGCCGACGGGGTCTTCTCGGTCGGCACGATCCTGCCGCAGACCGGATCCCTCGAGTTCCTCGGACCGCCCGAGTTCGCCGGTGTCGACCTGGCCATCGCCGACATCGAGGCCGCGGGCGACGCGTTCCCGTTCTCGGTCGAGAACAACGACCGCGACTCCGGTGACACCACCACCGACACCGCGACCCTCTCGGCGGAGGAGCTCATCGGGCTCAACACCGACGTCATCGTCGGTGCCGCCTCGTCGGGTGTGTCCTTCACCTTCATCGACGCCGTGACCGGCGCCGGCATCGTCCAGATCTCGCCGGCGAACACCTCGCCGGACTTCAGCGAGTACGACGACGACGGCTACTACTGGCGCACCGCTCCGTCGGACGTGCTGCAGGGCCGCGTGCTCGGCAACCTGATCACCGGTGACGGCTTCGCCAACGTCGGCATCATCTACCTCAACGACCCGTACGGCATCGGTCTCACTGAGAACGCCACGGAGGCCATCGAGGCCGCCGGTGGCGCCGTCACCGCGGCCGTCACGTTCAACGAGAACGAGACCCAGTTCGCGGGCATCGTCGACGAGGTGCTGGCGTCGGGCGCCGAGGCGATCGCGGTCATCGCGTTCGACCAGACTGCGTCGATCATCCCCGAGCTCGTCAACACTCAGGGCTTCCCGGGCAACGCCGTCTACTTCGTCGACGGCAACCTGTCGAACTCGTACGAGTTCGAGCCCGGCACCCTCGAGGGCGCCAAGGGCACGCTGCCCGGTAACTTCGCTTCGGCGGAGTTCCAGAGCCGCCTGCTCGAGATCGACCCGTCGCTCACGGACTTCAGCTACTCGGCCGAGTCCTACGACGCCGTCATCCTCTCGGCGCTCGCCGCGGTTCAGGCCGACGACGACTCGCCCAAGGCGATCCGCGACAACCTCGAGTCGGTCTCGAAGGACGGCACCAAGTGCGAGACCTTCCAGGCCTGCCTCGACCTGCTCGCCAATGGTGAGGACATCGACTACGACGGCCCCTCCGGCCCGATCACCTTCGACGAGAACGGTGACCCGACCGAGGCCTACATCGGTATCTACCAGTACGGCGCGGACAACAAGTACACGCCGCTGAACGCGGAGTTCGGCTCGCTCAACGAGTAAGCAGCACTCCTACGCGAGGGGCTCGGCCTGACGGCCGGGCCCCTCGTCGCGTTTTGAGGGCGCACAGCGCGACCATGCAGCCGAATGCTGATCATGCACTCGATCGGCTGCGTGTTCCGCGTTCGAGTGCCGCCTCGAACAGCGTCGCGCGAGGGACCGGCGAGGGCAGGCCGACGGAGGAGAGAAGCCTGAAGAAGGCGGGTCGATCGAGTGCCGTGGCCCAGTCCCAGCGCACCACCCGCGGTCCCAGAGCGCGGAGTGCGTCCTCACGGCGCTTCTCCGCCATGACCAGATCGGCCGCGGTGCGGTGTCCGGCGTAATCATGGCGCACGTACTTGGCGACGCCATCGAACTCTCCGATCAGTCCGTGCTCCGGCCACCAGAAGTCGGTGTAGGCGACCGTTCCATCAGCCAGCGTCCACCGCTGTTGCAGCACAGGACGGGGGAAGCCGAGCTCCTCCATCCGAACCCGGCTGAGGCTCTCGCCTGGCGACTCGGCGAGGGGCGTCGCGAACGCGAGGACCTTCTCCCTGGCTCGCCGTCCCCGCGTTCGTCCGAGCTCGAGTGCCGCCTGGCGGATGTCCTCTACCGAGCACTGATTCAGCCTCAGCGCCTGGTCGACGGCGGCGACGCCGACGAGGAAGGAGGAAGTGCCCGCCAGGTCGGCAAGGGTGCGGGCTACGGAGGTGACACACACGCCGTCGATCTCGGCGAGGTGATCTCGTGGCAGCAAGTTCGCATGCCGACGCACGCCACCACTCGTTCTCGTGCCGCCCGCTAGTGGCACCGTGTAATGCACTTGCGAGAGGTCCGCGGCGACGAGCGGAAGTCCGAGCACCGCGGCAGCGGACTGGTGGCTGAGCACGACCGGGCTGCGGGAGGCGCAGCTGTGAGCGACGCAGCGGAGACGGTACCGCTCGGCTGCCGTGAGGAGCGACCGTCGGGCGCCGCTGGTGTAAGCGCCAGCCGTCAGCCGCACGAGTTCACCCCGGTGCAACGCGCGGCGCAACGCGTGATCTCCGACTCCGCGAAGCCGCAGCGTGCGGGTGAGCAGGATCGGCTCCTCGAATGCCACGGTCACACCACGAGGCTGCCGTCACGTGCTTCGTCGTGCCGCCCTATGCCGCCCTTCTGTGCACGCCGCCTGCGCGGAGCGGGTGTGAAGGACGGGTGCTATCCCAAGGATGCAGTCCATCGCGTATCCGGCATGCGATCGCAAGCGTCTTCGGCGATCCGATGCATGGTTGCGCGAGCGCCCGGCGCCAAGACGGCTGCCGCCGGGAACAGCGGAGGGGGCGGATGCCACCCGGCATCAGCCCCCTCCGAGAACGCAGTGTCAGCGCGTGTAGTTGGGCGCCTCCACGACCATCTGCACGTCGTGCGGGTGCGACTCCTTGAGGCCCGCCGCCGTGATGCGGACGAAGCGGCCCTTGGCGCGCAGCTCGTCGATCGACCGCGCTCCCACGTAGAACATCGACTGACGCAGGCCGCCCACGAGCTGGTACGCGACGGCGGCGACGTGACCGCGGTAGGGGACCCGCCCCTCGATGCCCTCGGGGATCAGCTGCGCGTCGCTCGGGACATCCGCCTGGAAGTAGCGGTCGCGTGAGTACGAGGTCTTCTTGCCGCGGGTCTGCAGCGCGCCGAGCGAGCCCATGCCGCGGTAGCCCTTGTACTGCTTGCCGTTGGCGAAGACGACCTCGCCGGGGCTCTCGTCGGTGCCGGCGAGCAGCGAGCCGAGCATCACGGTCTCGGCTCCCGCGACGAGCGCCTTCGCGATGTCGCCCGAGTACTGCAGGCCGCCGTCCGCGATGACGGGCACGTCGGCCTCGCGCGCCGCGAGGTACGCCTCGTAGACCGCGGTCACCTGGGGCACGCCGACACCGGCGACGACGCGGGTGGTGCAGATGGAGCCCGGGCCGACGCCGACCTTGATGGCGTCCGCACCCGCGGCGATGAGCGACGCGGCGCCCTCGCGGGTCGCGACGTTGCCGCCGATGATGTCGATGTGCGCGAACGACTCGTCGGACTTGAGGCGGCGGATGATGTCGAGCACTCCCGCACTGTCACCGTTCGCCGTGTCCACGACGAGCACGTCGACGCCCGCGTCGCGCAGCGCGATCGCCCGGTCCCACGCGTCGCCGAAGAAGCCGATCGCCGCGCCCACGCGGAGGCGGCCGTCGGCGTCCTTCGTCGCGAGCGGGTACTTCTCGGTCTTCTCGAAGTCCTTGACCGTGATGAGGCCGCGGAGGCGGCCCTCGCCGTCGACAAGGGGCAGCTTCTCGATCTTGTGCTGCGCGAAGATCGCGATCGCGGAGTCGGGGTCGACGCCTTCGGGCGCCGTGATGAGCGGCGCCTTCGTCATGACGTCCCGCACCAGGGTCGTCTCCTTCTCGAAGGGGGAGACGAAGCGCATGTCGCGGTTGGTGATGATGCCGACGAGCTTGCCGTCGCCCTCGACCACGGGGAGGCCGCTGACCCGGAACTGCCCGCAGATCGCGTCGACCTCGGCCACCGTGGCATCCGGGGTCGTCGTCACGGGGTTCGTGATCATGCCGCTCTCGCTGCGCTTGACCTTGTCGACCTGCGCGGCCTGATCGGCGATGGAGAGGTTGCGGTGGATGATGCCGATGCCGCCGTGCCGGGCCATGGCGATGGCCATGCGGGCCTCGGTCACCGTGTCCATGGCGCTGGAGAGCAGCGGGGTGTTGAGGCGGATGCGACGGGTCAGCCTGGTCGAGGTGTCCACTTCCGATGGGATCACGTCGGTGTGGCCCGGAAGCAGCATCACGTCGTCATACGTGAGTCCGACGAATCCGAACGGGTCGTTCTGCGTCACTGGGTGCCCCTTGTCGTGCCGAGGATGAGCAGGATGCCGCACTCCACGCTGAGATTCGGTGCTCCGATAGTAGAGCCTGCACGTGGGGCGGGGCAGGCTCGATCGTGTAGCGATGAAACATCCGCGATACAAATCCGCTGTAAGGTCAGGCGACCATGACCAGGAGCCACCTCCGGTCGAGGCTGCCACTGGAGGTTCTGTGAGACTGGCCGTCCCCCCTGCCCTGCGGATGCCGCGGGGGCTAACCCTGATCGTCGCGACGTTCGTCGCCGCGGTCGCGATGGTGCTCGGGCTCGGCGTCGCCGGCGCGTCCGCGACCAGCGCGACCCCCGCCCCGCCCGCGGAAGGTGCCCAGTTCACCGTCGGCGGCATCATCCAAGCCGGACCCGGCAACCCCATCGAGGGTGCCGAGGTGCTCGTCGAGGGCAACGGCATCGAGGAGACCGGCGTGACCGGCGCCGACGGCCGCTGGTCGGTCGCCCTGCCCGGACCCGGCGAGTACACCGCCACCCTCGACCCCGACTCGCTGCCCGAGGGCATCGAGCCGACCCAGCCCGACAACCTCACGCGGCAGGTGAACGCCTCGACGACGAGCACCATCAACCTGCTGTTCCCGGTGGGGGAGGAGGGCGCCGCCCCCGTCGTCCGCGACGAGGGCGCTCTGCTCGCCGACCGCATCTGGACCCAGGTGGTCAACGGCATCATCTTCGGCCTGTTCCTCGCGCTCGCCGCGATCGGCATCTCGCTGATCTTCGGCACGACCGGTCTCAACAACTTCGCCCACGGCGAGATGGTGACCTTCGGCGCGATCGTCTTCTGGTTCCTCAGCGCAGCCTTCCGCGAGATGGCGTTCCCGCTCAACGTGATCCTTGCGGGCGTCATCACGCTCGTCGCGAGCGGCGCGTTCGGCTGGGCGCAGGACGCGGGCATCCACAAGCCGCTGCGCAGCCGGGGCGTCAAGCTCGTGCAGGCGATGATCGTGACGATCGGTCTCTCTCTGGCCGTCCGCTACGTCTTCGTCATCATCTTCGGCACCGGCGACCAGACGCTCAACGTCGGCTTCAGCGGCGCCGTCGACATCGGAGCCGCCCGCGTCAGCTGGACGTCGGTGGCGAGCGCCATCATCAGCGCCGTGATCCTGGTGCTCGTCGGGCTCTTCCTCACCCGCACCCGCATCGGCAAGGCCACCCGCGCCGTCAGCGACAACGCCTCGCTCGCCGCGGCGTCGGGCATCAACGTCGACCGCATCATCCGGATCGTCTGGGTGCTCGCGGGAACCCTCACGGGTCTCTCGGGTGTGCTCTACGGCCTCTACCGCGGGGTCAGCTGGGACATGGGCTTCCAGATCCTGCTGCTGCTCTTCGCCGCGGTGACTCTCGGCGGCCTCGGCAGCGCCTTCGGCGCTCTCGTCGGCGCCCTGTTCATCGGTCTCGCCACGGAGGTCTCCGCGGTGTGGCTGCCCAACGACCTGCGCTACGCGATCGCGCTCGTCATTCTCATCCTCGTGCTCCTTGTCCGCCCGCAGGGCTTCCTCGGGCGCAAGGAACGGATCGGCTAGGAGGGCCGCCATGGATTGGGGAACCATCCTCGGGAACGCGATCTCTCAGATCGCGAGCCCCACGACCGCCGCGTACGCGCTCGCCGCCATCGGCATCAGCGTGCACTTCGGCTACACGGGTCTGCTCAACTTCGGTCAGGCCGGCTTCATGGCGATCGGCGCGTACGCCTTCGCCATCGCGACGCTCGGATTCGGCTGGCCGGTGTGGGCCGCGCTGCTCATGGTGATCCTCGCGTCCGTCGTGTTCGCGTTCATCCTGGGTCTGCCGACCCTGCGACTGCGCGCCGACTACCTCGCGATCGTGACGATCGCCGCGGCCGAGATCGTGCGCTACGTCGTCAGCACCACGGGCCTCACCCCGGTGACGGGTGGCGCCTCGGGCCTCAGCGGGTTCTCCGGCGGGTTCTACGCCCTGAACCCAATCCCCGAGGGCACCTACGGGTTCGGCCCCTTCACCTACACGGCCGACGGCTGGTGGGTGCGCATCGTGGGCTGGACGCTCGTGGCGATCGCGACCGTGCTCGTGTGGCTGCTCATGCGCAGCCCGTGGGGCCGTGTCGTCAAGGGCATCCGCGAGGACGAGGACGCCGTGCGCAGCCTCGGCAAGAACGTGTACTCCTACAAGATGCAGTCGCTCGTGCTGGGTGGTGTGCTCGGTGGTCTCGCCGGGTTCGTGTTCATCCTGCCCCGCGCCGTGCAGCCCGGTAACTACGGCACCGCGCTCACGTTCTTCATCTACACACTGCTGCTGCTCGGCGGCGCCGCGACGGTCTTCGGCCCGATCGTGGGCGCGATGATCTTCTGGGTCGTCCTGTCGCTGTCGAACGGCATCATCGTCGGGCTCGTCGAGTCGGGGATCGTCTCGTTCCTCACTCCCGA
Organism: Desertivibrio insolitus; assembly: GCF_017355965.1. GTDB lineage: Bacteria > Actinomycetota > Actinomycetes > Actinomycetales > Microbacteriaceae > JAFIQW01. Next base: position 668,754 of record NZ_JAFIQW010000001.1, on the reverse strand, counting down.
CCAGGCGGGCCAGATCCGGTTCATCATCGTCGGTGTGGCGCTGATGCTCCTCGTGATCTTCAGACCGCAAGGAATCTTCGGTAACAAGAAGGAGCTGTCGTTCAGTGTCTGACACAGCAGTGGCCTCGCACCCCCTGGTCGACGGAGCCGTCGGCCCAGGCTGCAAGAAGGTCGACCCCATCGTCGTCGCGGACGGCGTCACCCGGCAGTTCGGCGGACTCAAGGCCGTCGACGTCGAGCACGTCGAGATCCCGCGCGGCCAGATCACGGCCCTCATCGGCCCGAACGGCGCCGGCAAGACGACGTTCTTCAACCTGCTCACGGGCTTCGACAAGCCGAACACCGGCTCGTGGAGCTTCGAGGGCAGGAGCCTCGCCCGCGTGCCCGCGTTCAAGGTGGCGCGCGCAGGCATGGTGCGCACCTTCCAGCTGACGAAGTCGCTCGGTCGCCTCACCGTGCTGCAGAACATGCTTCTCGGCGCGACCAAGCAGGGCGGCGAGAACTTCTTCACCGCGATCGTGAAGCCCCTGTGGGCCAAGCGCGAGGACGAGATCACGAAGCGCGCCGAGGACCTCCTCACCCGCTTCAAGCTCGACGCGAAGAAGGACGACTACGCGGCCTCGCTCTCCGGCGGTCAGCGCAAGCTGCTCGAGATGGCCCGCGCCCTCATGAGCGAGCCGACCCTCGTCATGCTCGACGAGCCGATGGCGGGCGTGAACCCGGCCCTCACCCAGTCGCTGCTCGGCCACATCCGCGGGCTCAAGGAGGAGGGCATGAGCGTGCTCTTCGTCGAGCACGACATGCACATGGTGCGCCACATCTCCGACTGGGTCATCGTCATGGCCGAGGGGCGCATCGTCGCCGAGGGCCCGCCCGAGACGGTCATGACCGACCAGGCCGTGATCGACGCCTACCTCGGCGCCCACCACGACGAGGACCTCGGCGAGATGGAGGTCGAGCTCGACCTGCCGACCGTCGAGGAGGCCGAGGCGGCCGCCGAGAAGAAGCACGAACAGCAGGAGGGGAACCACTGATGGCCCAGAGCGTCAGCAGCGAGGCATCCACCCCCGTGGGCATTGCCGACCCGGTGCTCAAGACCGACGCGCTCGTCGCCGGTTACCTGCCCGGCGTGAACATCCTCAACGGATGCACCGTCGAGGCGTTCCCGGGCGAGCTCATCGGCATCATCGGCCCGAACGGCGCCGGCAAGTCGACCCTGCTCAAGGCGATCTTCGGCCAGGTGAAGATCCGCGGCGGATCGATCACGCTCAAGGGCGAGGACATCACCGGACTCAAGGCCGACAAGCTCGTCGCCAAGGGCGTCGGCATGGTGCCGCAGAACAACAACGTCTTCCCGAGCCTGTCGATCGAGGAGAACCTCGAGATGGGCCTCTTCCAGAAGCCGAAGATGTTCGAGGAGCGGTTCGAGTTCATCGCAACCCTGTTCCCGGAGCTCGGCAAGCGCCGCAAGCAGCGCGCCGGCTCGCTCTCCGGCGGTGAGCGCCAGATGGTCGCCATGGGCCGCGCGCTCATGATCGACCCGTCGGTGCTGCTGCTCGACGAGCCGAGCGCGGGTCTCTCGCCTGTGCGCCAGGACGAGACCTTCATCCGGGTGCGCCAGATCAACAAGGCCGGCGTCTCGGTGATCATGGTCGAGCAGAACGCCCGCCGCTGCCTGCAGATCTGCGACCGCGCGTACGTGCTCGACCAGGGCCGCGACGCCTACACGGGCACCGGCCGCGAGCTGCTCAACGACCCGAAGGTGACCGAGCTCTACCTCGGCACCCTCGCGAAGGACGTCGACGCGGCGCGCGACAAGCACTAGTCGCACGAGCGAGGAGGGGCGGTTCCGGATGCCGGGGCCGCCCCTTTCCGCGTTCGATGGCAGTCTGCGAACAGTGAAAAGCGCCCGTCGGTCCCCGGCAACTAGAATCTCCCCGTGAGTGACGTTGAGATCGGCCGGGCCAAGCGAGCCCGCCGCGTGTACGCCTTCGACGACATCGCGGTCGTGCCCTCCCGGCGCACCCGCGACCCGCAGGACGTCTCGACGTCGTGGACGATCGACGCCTACTCCTTCGACATCCCCTTCGTCGCCGCGCCGATGGACTCCGTCATGTCGCCCGCGACCGCGATCCGCATGGGTCAGCTCGGCGGCCTCGGTGTGCTGAACCTCGAGGGCCTGTGGACCCGCTACGAGGACCCGGAGCCCGTGCTCGGCGAGATCCGCTCCCTCGACGCCGCGGACGCGACGCGCCGGATGCAGGAGCTGTACTCGGAACCGATCAAGCCCGAGCTCATCACGCAGCGCCTCGCCGAGATCCGCGAGGCCGGCGTCACGGTCGCCGGGGCGCTCAGCCCGCAGCGCACGCAGGAGCACTACAAGACCGTCGTCGAGGCGGGGGTCGACGTCTTCGTCATCCGCGGCACGACCGTCAGCGCCGAGCACGTGTCGAAGAACCAGCAGCCGCTGAACCTGAAGAAGTTCATCTACGAGCTCGACGTGCCCGTCATCGTCGGCGGCGCCGCGACCTACACCGCGGCGCTGCACCTCATGCGCACCGGCGCCGCGGGCGTGCTCGTGGGCTTCGGCGGGGGAGCGGCGTCGACGACGCGCGCGACCCTCGGCATCCACGCGCCGATGGCCACCGCCCTCGCCGACGTCGCGGGCGCACGCCGCGACTACATGGACGAGTCGGGCGGACGCTACGTGCACGTCATCGCCGACGGCGGCCTCGGCAGCTCCGGCGACATCGTCAAGGCGATCTCGGTGGGCGCCGACGCCGTCATGCTCGGCACGACGCTCGCCAGGGCGACGGATGCCCCGGGCGGCGGCTGGCACTGGGGCCTCGAGGCCCACCACTCCGAGTTGCCCCGCGGCAACCGCGTGCGCGTCGGCTCGATCGCCCCGCTCGAGCAGCTGCTCTACGGACCGGCCACCGTCGCCGACGGCACCGCGAATCTCGTCGGTGCACTGCGTCGCTCGATGGCCACAACGGGGTACTCGGACATCAAGGAGTTCCAGCGCGTCGAGGTCGTCGTCGCCCCGTACACAGCGCGTTGAGGCACATGGATAACTAGGAGGCAGCAATGGCCACCACGTCGAAGCCGAATTCGGTCGCCCGCTCAACGAAGCTGGGGCCCGAGGAACGCAGCGCCGCGATCCAGGCGCTGAAGACGAAAGAGCTCGACATCCTGGTGGTCGGCGGCGGCATCGTCGGCACGGGCAGCGCGCTCGACGCCGTCACCCGCGGCCTCCGCGTCGGCATGGTCGAGGCCCGCGACTGGGGCTCCGGCACGTCGAGCCGCTCGTCGAAGCTCGTGCACGGCGGCATCCGCTACCTCGAGCAGCTCGACTTCCGGCTCGTGCGCGAAGCGCTCATCGAGCGCGGCCTGCTGCTGCAGCGCATCGCGCCGCACCTCGTGAAGCCCGTGCGGTTCCTCTACCCGCTCACCAGGCGGGTGTGGGAGCGCGCCTACATCGGCGCGGGCATGCTGCTCTACGACCTCTTCAGCTACACCGGCGGCCGTTCCCCCGGAGTGCCGCACCACCGCCACCTGACCAAGCGCCAGGTGCAGCGGCTGGCCCCCAGCATCGCCAACGACGCCCTCATCGGCGGCATCACCTACTACGACGGCCAGGTCGACGACGCCCGCTACGTCGCGATGCTCGCGCGCACGGCATCCGCCTACGGCGCGCACGTCGCGAGCCGAGTGCGGGTCGAGGGCTTCCTCAAGGTCGGCGAGCGCGTCGTCGGCGTGAAGGCGCACGACCTCGAGACCGGCGAGCACTTCGACATCCGCGCCCGTCAGGTCGTCAACGCGACCGGCGTCTGGACGGATGACACGCAGGCCATGGTCGGCGAGCGCGGGCAGTTCAAGGTGCGCGCGTCGAAGGGCGTGCACCTCGTCGTGCCGCGCGACCGCTTCCAGTCGAAGGTCGGCCTGCTGCTGCGCACCGAGAAGAGCGTGCTATTCGTCATCCCGTGGGGCCGGCACTGGCTCGTCGGCACGACCGACACCGACTGGAACCTCGACAAGGCTCACCCCGCGGCGACCGCGGCGGACATCGACTACATCCTCGAGCACGTCAACCAGGTGCTGACCGTGCCGCTCACCCGCGAGGACGTCGAGGGCGTCTACGCGGGACTGCGGCCCCTGCTCGCGGGCGAGAGCGACCAGACCTCGAAGCTGTCGCGCGAGCACATCGTCGCGCACACGGTGCCGGGTCTCGTCGTCGTCGCCGGCGGCAAGTGGACCACCTACCGCGTGATGGCGAAGGACGCGATCGACGAGGCCGTCGCCGCACTCGACGGCAAGATCTCCGAGAGCGTCACGCAGGACATCGCTTTGCTCGGCGCCGAGGGCTACCAGGCCGCGTGGAACAAGCGCGCGAAGCTCGCCCGGGCGTTCGGCGTGCACAAGGTGCGCATCGAGCACCTGCTCAACCGCTACGGCGTGCTGACCGACGAGATCCTCGACCTGCTGCGCGAGCGGCCGGAGCTCGGGGAGTCGCTGCCCGGAGCCGATGACTACATCCAGGCCGAGGTCGTCTACGCCGCGAGCCACGAGGGGGCCCTGCACGTCGACGACGTGCTCGCCCGCCGCACCCGCATCTCGATCGAGGCGTGGGACCGGGGCGTCAGCGCTGCCCCCGTGGTCGCCCGGCTCATGGCCGAGGCGCTCGGCTGGGACGCCGCCCGCGAGCAGCAGGAGGTCGACTTCTACCTGCTCCGCGTCGAGGCAGAACGGGCGAGCCAGCAGCAGCCCGACGACGAGTCCGCCGACCGGGTGCGCCTCGCCGCACCCGACGTGGCGGTGAAGTAGCCGTGGTCGACGTCAAACGCGTCAAGCTCCCCGGCGTCGGGGTGCTGCACACCTTCGTCACGCACGACGGCGGCAAGTGCGGTGTCATCACGCACCGCTCCGGCCAGAGCGACCTCATCACCTTCTCGGAGGCGGGCGACGGGGCGGATGCCACCAAGGTGAGCCTGCGCCTCGACGAGGACGAGGCGCACACGCTCGCCGAGCTGCTCGGCGGCACCCGCATCACCGAGTCGCTGTCGAGCCTCGAGCAGATCCCGGGCCTCTCGATCGACTGGTTCACCGTCGACTACGACGATCACATCGCCGGTCAGCCGCTCGGCGACCTCGGCGCACGCGGGGTCGTCGGCCTGACGGTCGTCGCGGTCGTGCGCGGCGACGCCGCGAACCCCGCGCCGTCGCCCGACTTCAAGGTGTTCCCTGGCGACACGCTCGTCGTCGCGGGCACCCCGGAGAAGGTCGCGAAGGCGTTCGCGTTCTGGCGCACCGGCGAGATCCGCCAGAAGGCCGCGGCCGACGCGGCACCGGGAGGCTAGGGGTGCATCTGGGGGAAGAGCTCGTCATCATCGGCGCGCTCCTCCTGATCGCCTACGCGCTGGGCAGGTTGGGCCGCCGCATCGGTCTACCCGCGATCCCGATCTACATGGTCGTCGGGCTGCTCGCGAGCCCGCACTTCGGGCTGTTCCCGCTGAGCCTCGACTCCCACACCGTCGAGCTCGTCGCCGTGTTCGGCCTCATCCTGCTGCTGTTCAATCTCGGGCTCGAGTTCGACCAGGACGAGTTCGTCAACAACGCCGGCAAGCTGCTGCTGAGCGGCGGCACCTACGTGCTCATCAACATGGGCGTCGGCTTCGGGTTCGGCTTCCTGCTCGGCTGGGGCACCCGCGAGGCGCTCATCGTCGCCGGCATGACGGCGACGTCGTCGAGCGCGATCGTCACGAAGCTGCTCATCGAGCTGCGGCGGCTCGCGAACCCCGAGACGCCGATGATCCTCGGCGTCACCGTCGTCGAGGACGTCTTCATCGCGGTCTACCTCGCCATCGTGTCCGTCGTGCTGAGCGGCGAGACCGAGGTCTGGCCCGTCGTCGGCAAGCTCGCGATCGCGTTCCTGTTCCTCCTCGCGATGTTCTCGATCGCGCGCTGGGGCGGACGCCTCGTCGGACGCATCTTCCGCACCCGCGACAGCGAGCTCTTCACCGTGATGTTCTTCGGGCTCGCGATCTTCTTCGGCGGCGTCGGAGACCTGCTCGGCGTGACGGATGCCATCGGCGCGTTCCTCATCGGACTCGTGCTCGGCGCCACGACGTTCCGCGATCGCGTCGAACAGCTCGCCCTGCCCATGCGCGACGTCTTCGGCGCCGTGTTCTTCGTGAACTTCGGGCTGACCCTCGATCCCGCTCAGTTCCCGGGCGTCGCGCTGCCCGTGCTCGGGGCCGTCGTCATGACGATCGTGCTCAACCTCCTCGCCGGGCAGGTGGTCGCGCGGCTCAACGGCTTCGACTGGCAGGCGGGGCTCAACACCGCGTTCATCCTCCACAACCGCGGCGAGTTCGCCCTGATCCTCGCCACGCTCGCCGCCGCCGCCGGACTCGACGAGCGGATCACCCCGTTCGCCGGGCTCTACGTGCTCGTGCTCGCGATCCTCGGTCCCGTGCTCGCCACGAACTCCGAGCGCATCGGCAGGCGCGTGTTCCGGCGCACGCGCACGCCCGCCGCGGCGCCCGTGCAGGACGAGCAGGCGTTCGCCCTCGTCGAGGCCGCGACATCCGGGCAGCGCCCAGCCGGCGCGGGCGATGATGACACCGGCGAGGACGAGGAGGAGCGTGCCGACGACGACTACGGCGACGACGAGCACCACGGACCCGACCGCGCCGAGCTCGACAGGCTCGTCGAGCAGGCCATGAACCAGTCCGACGAGCACACCCCTCGCCGTGACCCGGAGTACTGACATGTGGTCCGTCGCCAGACGTCCCCGCTGGATCGCCCTGCTGCTGCTCGCGATCGTCGTCTCGGGGGTCTTCGCCGCGCTCGGCCGCTGGCAGCTCGAACGCGCCGTGATCGCGGCCGCGCCCGACGAACGCCCCACCGAGGTCGTCACGCCCCTCACCGAGGTCGCGGAGCCGCAATCACCGCTCCGCAGCGTGGCCGCGGGCCAGCGCGTCGAGGTGACGGGGACCTTCGTCCCCGCCGACACCACGGTGCTTGAGGGACGGATCAACGCCGGCGCCGAGGGCGACTGGCTCGTCGGTCACCTCGTCGTCGACGAGACCGGCGCGTCGCTGCCCGTGGCGCTCGGCTGGGCGGAGACGTACGACGAGGCGGATGCCGCGCGGGGCGCCGTGCCCGAGTCATCCGTCACCCTCGTCGGGCGCTACCAGCCGGCCGAGTCGCCGCAGGAGGCCGACTTCCAGGCGGGCAGGCGGGCGATGGCGCCCGCGGACTTCATCAACGCGTGGGGCGTCGAGGCGATCTACGCCGGCTACCTCATCGCCGACGACCCCGTCGGCGGGCTCGACCCGATCGAGTCCTCGCCGCCGGTGCAGGACACGTCGCTCAACTGGCTCAACATCTTCTACGCGGTCGAGTGGGTGCTCTTCGCGGGCTTCGCGATCTACCTCTGGTACCGCCTCGTCAAGGACGCCTGGGAGCGCGAGGAGTACGAGAAGGCCGAGGCCGATGCCGCGGCGCGTGCGCAACTAAACTGACCGCATGCCTCTCGGCCCATCCCCGTCCGACGCCCCGAAGATCCGCACGGCGCTGCGGCTGTACCAGGTCACGTCCGTCGTCACCGGCACGTTCCTGCTGCTGCTCTGCCTGATGATGGTCTTCCGCTACGGCATGGGCGCCGACATCGAGCTCGGCGGTCCCGAGGGACTGCTCGCGCTGACGCCGAAGGAGATGATCACCGGCGTCAACCTGTCGACGATCATCCTCATCGTGCACGGCTGGCTCTACGTCGCGTACCTCTTCGCCGATTTCCGGCTCTGGTCGCTGCTGCGCTGGCCCTTCACGCGATTCCTGGTGATCGCGCTCGGCGGTGTCATCCCGCTGCTCTCCTTCCTCCTCGAGCGCCCCACCGCGAACCGCGTCCGCGCGGAACTCGCCGCGCTCACCACCCCCGAGACCGCGGAGGTCACCCATTAGCGCAACCCCGGCCGACGCCCCCGACCAGAGCTCGGTACTCGTCGTCGACTTCGGTGCCCAGTACGCCCAGCTGATCGCCCGGCGCGTGCGCGAGGCCAACGTCTACAGCGAGATCGTGCCCCACACGATCAGCGTCGACGAGATCGCCGCCCGTAAGCCCGCCGGCATCGTGCTGAGCGGCGGACCCTCGTCGGTGTACGAACCCGGCGCCCCCGCGGTCGACCCCCGCATCTTCGAGCTCGGCGTGCCCGTGCTCGGGATCTGCTACGGCTTCCAGGCGATGGCGAAGGCCCTCGGCGGCGAGGTCGCCAACACCGGCCTCCGCGAGTACGGCTCGACCGCCGTCACCCTCGCCGGCGACGGCGGCTCGCTGCTCGGCGAGCAGCCCGCCGAGCAGACGGTGTGGATGAGCCACGGCGACTCCGTGGCATCCGCCCCCCAGGGCTTCGAGGTGCTCGCCTCCTCCGGCTCGACCCCGGTCGCCGCGTTCGCGAGCGACGAGCGCAAGCTCTACGGCGTGCAGTGGCACCCCGAGGTCAAGCACTCCGCGTACGGCCAGGCCGTGCTCGAGAACTTCCTGCACCGCGCCGCCGGCATCCCCGCGGAGTGGAACAGCGGCAACGTCATCGCGGAGCAGGTGGAGCGCATCCGCCAGCAGATCGGCGACGCCCGCGTCATCTGCGGCCTCTCCGGCGGCGTCGACTCCGCCGTCGCGGCGGCGCTCGTGCACAAGGCCGTCGGCGACCAGCTCACCTGCGTCTTCGTCGACCACGGTCTCCTGCGTGCCGACGAGCGCAAGCAGGTGGAGGAGGACTACGTCGCCTCCACCGGCGTGCGGCTCATCACCGTCGACGCGCGCGAGCAGTTCCTCGACGCGCTCGCCGGCGTGACCGACCCGGAGCAGAAGCGCAAGATCATCGGCCGCGAGTTTATCCGCACCTTCGAGGCCGCCGCCGAGGCGCTCGTGCTCGAGGCCAAGGCCGAGGGCGGCGAGCCCGTCAAGTTCCTCGTGCAGGGCACGCTCTACCCCGACGTCGTCGAGTCCGGCGGCGGCACCGGCACGGCCAACATCAAGAGCCACCACAACGTCGGCGGGCTCCCCGAGGACCTCACGTTCGAGCTCGTCGAGCCGCTGCGCACCCTGTTCAAGGACGAGGTGCGCGCCATCGGCCGCGAGCTCGGTCTGCCCGAGGTCATCGTCGGGCGCCAGCCCTTCCCCGGGCCGGGTCTCGGCATCCGCATCGTCGGCGAGGTCACGGCCGACCGGCTCGAGACGCTCCGCGCCGCCGACAAGATCGTGCGCACCGAGCTCACCGCCGCCGGCCTCGACGAGGAGATCTGGCAGTGCCCGGTCGTGCTCCTCGCCGACGTCCGCAGCGTCGGCGTGCAGGGCGACGGCCGCACCTACGGTCACCCGATCGTGCTGCGCCCCGTCAGCTCCGAGGACGCGATGACCGCCGACTGGACGCGCCTGCCCTACGACCTGCTCGCGCGCATCTCCAACCGGATCACCAACGAGGTCGCCGACGTCAACCGCGTCGTGCTCGACGTGACCTCGAAGCCGCCGGGGACGATCGAGTGGGAGTGAGTGTCTGCCGCTGGTTCGGGGCGTAGCGCCCTCCAGCTCAGACATCAAGACGAGGGGCCGGATGCCGATGGCATCCGGCCCCTCCTCTTTGAACTCGCCAGTCGGTCGCCACGCCCCCCCCCCCCCCCCCCCGCGCGCGCCTACCCCGTCGCCGCGGCCAAGGGCCTCACCCTCGTCGCGGTCGGCTACCCGCCGGACTCCGAGCTCGCCGCGCG
>NZ_JAFIQW010000001.1:0-658976 GCF_017355965.1 Desertivibrio insolitus | reverse complement strand
GTCCCGTGGGTGGGGGGCGTAGCGCCCCCCAGCACAGACACCAAGACGGGGGGCGGGATGCCGATGGCACCCGGCCCCTCGTCTTGAAACTCGCAAGTCGGTCGCCACGCCCCGCCCCAGCTCTTGCGTGAGTGAAATCTGAGGCGCGCGCCCGGCGAGATCGATAAAGGAGGCGATTGTGCCCTTGGTGGGTCAATGTCGACGTGGGCGGGGCAATTCGCCTCCGTTGTCGATGCTCGCGTCCAGGCGGTTGGGGCGCCTCTACCCGGCGGTCGAGTAGCCGCGGAGCGAGGTATCGAGGCCCGCGCACTCGACCCGTTACGACGAAGGGCCGCCCCTTCCGGGACGGCCCTTCGTGTGAGGAGTGTTACTCGTCGCCTCGCAGGATGGCGAGGAGGCGCAGGATCTCGAGGTACAGCCAGACGACCGTGACCATGATCCCGAACGCGGCCTGCCAGCCGTAGATGCGGGGAGCGCCGTTGCGGACACCGCGCTTGACGTCCTCGAAGTCCATCACCAGCGAGTACGCGGCGAGGAGCACGACGAGGATGCCGAGCCAGAAGCCGAGCGGCATGCCCAGCACGGGAACGTCGCGCAGACCGAACGGGGTGTCGGTCACGCCGAAGAGCATGAGACCGAAGTTCACGAGCGAGAACGCGGCGTAACCGAGGATCGCGACCGTGAAGATCTGCGTCGCACGCTTCGTCTCGCGGATTTTGCCCGAGGCGAAGAGCGCGAGAGTGACACCCACGACGGCGAGGGTGCCGATGAGGGCCTGCGTGACGATGCCCTCCCACAGCTGGGAGAACAGCACCGAGATACCACCGACGAAGACACCCTCGAAGGCGGCGTAGGTCAGGATCAGACCCTTGGACGGCTGGCGCTTGAATACGTTCACGAAACCGAGAACGAGCGCGACGATCGCGGCAGGCAGCGCCAGGATCGGCACGAACCAACCGACGACGGCGCCGGCGATCAGAACCGCGAAGGTCACGGCCGTCTTGACGATCGTGTCCTCGTAGGTCATCCGGCCGGTGTCGACGGGCGTCGCAGACGGGCGTCCGTACAGCTCGTCGAGCTGCTCAGCGGAGAGCGCACCGGACGGAGCCGATGCGAACGGGGCCCCCGCACCCGGGCGCTGCGAGAACGCGGGGGAGTTCGAGAAGGCGGGGTTGGATGCCATGAAAGTGATTCCTCCAATGAATCGGTGGCTGAAGCCTAGTGGAGCACTCGCTCACCGAACTGGGAATTGAGCCCAGGGCGGAAGAGGTTGCACGGAGTGCAGAACTACGGCCTCATCAGGAGTAACGCAGTTGCCTGCTGGATTGTTCCCGCGGGCTCCGAGCGCAGCAGCCACACCGCCGCGGCGACGATCGCGGCGAGCCAGAACACGAGCAGCGCGTAGCCGATGACGGTCGCCGCGAGGGCCAGCCCGCCCCCGCGCAGCCCGTGCGCGCGCACCCGCGAGGACGCGATGTGGCCGAGCGCGAAGGCGGGAGCGAAGCCCACGAGCGAGAGCGCGAACGCGACGATGGCGAGCACGCTGAAGGGCCGGTCCGGCGCGGCGGTGTCCGGACGGATCGCAGTGGGGATCGCCGGCTGCATCGGCGCACCGGGCCAGGTCGACGGCTGGGCGCTCGTCCACCGGTACGGCTCCGCTCCGGCGGGCCGGGGCTCGCCGTGCAGCGCGGGAACCAGCGCCGGGGCGGCGAGCGGGGCGCCGTCGTGGGCAGCGGGCCCGGAGTCATCCGCGGCGCCGGCGACCGGGGTGCCGCAGTACACGCAGAACTTCCACGACGGGTCGAGTCCGCGGGCACATGAACGGCAGCTGGCCATGGTGGGGCCACCATAGCGGCTCGCGTAGCGTGGGCGCGTGACCCCTCCACGGCCGCTCGTCATCGCCCACCGCGGAGCGAGCGGCTACCGCCCGGAGCACTCCCGCGCCGCGTACGACCTCGCCGTCACGCTCGGTGCCGACGCGATCGAGCCCGACATCGTGCCCACCCGCGACGGCGTGCTCGTGCTGCGTCACGAGAACGAAATCGGCGGCACGACGGATGTCTCCGAGCGCGCCGAGTTCGCCGACCGCCGCACCACGAAGACCGTCGACGGTGTGGAGCTGACGGGATGGTTCACCGAGGACTTCGACTGGGCGGAGCTGAAGACCCTCACGCTGCGGGAGCGGCTGCCCGGCATCCGCCCGGCGAACACCACTTTTCCGCCGCAGCCGATGCAGCGTCTCGCGGATCTGCTCGCGATCCTCGACGACGCCGAGCGGTCGGTCGGGCTCGTCGCCGAGCTCAAGCACCCCACCTACTTCGACTCCGTCGGGCTTCCGCTCGGCGAGCTGTTCGCCGCGGAGCTCGCCGAGGCGGGCTGGGCGGCCGACCCGCGGCTCACGGTCGAGTGCTTCGAGCGGGGCGTGCTGCGCGACATCCGCACGCGCGGCGTCGTCGCTCCCATCGTCTACCTGCAGGAGCGGCGGGGGAGTGCGCCGGACCTCGTCGCGTCGCTCGGCGATGACGCGCCCACCTACGAGCAGGAGCGCACCGACGAGGCGCTGGCCGCGCTCGCGGGTGAGGTCGACGGCATCAGCGTCGACAAGGGCGTGCTGCTGGCGGATGTCAACCCGCCGCTCGTCCCCCGGGCGCACGCCGCCGGGCTGTCCGTCTTCACGTGGACCCTCCGCCCCGAAAACCGGTTCCTCGCCAAGCGCCACCGCACCGGCGAGCCCGCCGACTTCGGCCGGTGGGCGGCCGAGTTCGCCGAGATCATGGACACGGGCGTCGACGGCGTCTTCGCGGATCATCCGGACCTCGCACTCGCCGTGCGCGGCGGACTCGGTCGCGCCGAGGGCGAACGGCCGACCGGCGACCCGGCCGACGTCGGAGGCCCGACCTACACTTAACGCCTCATGACGATCGTCCTCGACCCGCGCAGCGAGCAGCCCCACAACTCCCTGCTCGACGGGCTCAACCCCCAGCAGCGCGAGGCGGTCGAGTACCGGGGCCCCGCGCTCCTCATCGTCGCCGGTGCCGGCTCAGGTAAGACCCGCGTGCTCACGCACCGCATCGCGAACCTCATCGCGTCGCGCGAGGCCTACCCGAGCCAGATCCTCGCGATCACGTTCACCAACAAGGCCGCCGCGGAGATGCGCGAGCGCGTCGAGCACCTCGTCGGCCAGGCCGCCGAGGGCATGTGGATCTCGACGTTCCACTCCGCGTGCGTCCGCATCCTGCGCCGCGAGGCCGAGAACTTCGGCTTCACCCGCAGCTTCACGATCTACGACGCGGCCGACACGCGCGCGCTGCTCAAGCGGATCATCAAGGACAGCGAGGCCGACAGCCTCGGCCTCACCGTCGCGAGCGTCTCGAACAAGATCTCCAAGCTCAAGAACGAGCTGACCGACGTCGACTCCTACGCCCGCCAGGCGAACTTCGGCGACCCGCAGGAGGCGATGTTCGTCGAGGTGTTCCGTCAGTACACGCGGGCTCTCAACGCCGCCAACGCGTTCGACTTCGACGACCTCATCAGTCAGACGGTGCATCTGTTCCGCGCGTTCCCGCACGTCGCGGCGCTGTACCAGCGGCGGTTCCGCCACATCCTCGTCGACGAGTACCAGGACACCAACCACGCCCAGTACGCGCTCATCCACGAGCTGACCCGCCCGGTCAAGCCGCACGACGTGCCGCCGGACACCCGGATGAAGACGGATGCCTCGGGCGGCATCCCCGGCGCCTCGCTCACCGTCGTCGGCGACTCCGACCAGTCGATCTACGCGTTCCGCGGCGCCGACATCCGCAACATCGTCGAGTTCGAGCGCGACTACCCGCAGGCCAAGGTCGTGCTGCTCGAGCAGAACTACCGCTCGACCCAGAACATCCTCAGCGCCGCCAACGCCGTCATCTCCAACAACTTCGACCGCAAGGACAAGAAGCTGTGGACCGACGTCGGGGCCGGCGAGAAGATCACGGGCTTCACCGGGTACTCCGCGCACGACGAGGCGCAGTTCGTCGCCGACGAGATCGTCAAGCTGCACGAGTCGGGCGTCGACTATAAGGACATCGCGGTCTTCTACCGCACCAACTCGCAGACGCGAGCGCTGGAGGAGATCTTCATCCGCTCGGCACTGCCGTACCGGGTGCTCGGCGGCACGAAGTTCTACGAGCGAGCCGAGATCAAGGACGCGATGGCGTACCTGATCGCGGTCGCCAACCCGGCCGACGCGCTCGCCCTGCGCCGCATCCTGAACACCCCCAAGCGCGGCATCGGCCCGGCGACCGAGACGGCGCTCGCCAACTGGGCCGACGAGCACGACACGACCCTGCGCGAGGCGCTGCGCAACGCGGACACGCTCGGGCTCGGCCCGAAGGTGACCGGCGCGATCCTCGGACTCGCCGCGATCCTCGACGAGGTCGGGCAGACAGTCGACGAGGCGCCCGTCGCCGACGTGCTCACGGCTCTGCTGGAGAAGACCGGTTTCCTGCAGTCGCTGCGGGCGAGCCGCGACCCGCAGGACGAGGCGCGCGCCGAGAACGTCGAGGAGCTCGTCGCGGTGACGCGCGAGTTCCAGCGCAACAACCCCGACGGGCGGCTGCTCGACTTCCTCACCGAGGTCTCGCTCGTCGCCGCGGCCGACGAACTGGACGACTCGAGCGGCACCGTCTCGCTCATGACGCTGCACACCGCCAAGGGCCTCGAGTACGACGCGGTGTTCCTGACCGGCGTCGAGGAGGACCTGCTGCCGCACCGCATGTCGGCGGGGGAGCCCGGCGGGCCCGCCGAGGAGCGGCGCCTGTTCTACGTCGGCATCACCCGCGCCCGCAAGCGGCTGTACCTCTCGCTCGCCATGACGCGGGCGACGTTCGGCGAGGCCTCCGTGGCGATGCCGAGCCGCTACCTGCAGGAGATCCCGGCCGAATTGATCGACTGGCGGCAGAGCCCCGGCATGGCGACGAGCCGCGGCGGCACGCAGCCGCGCGCGCTCAACGCCCGCCGCGAGGGCGGGAGTTCCCGCTCGTGGTCGATACGGGACTCGCTGCCGCCGGCCCCGGCCAAGCGCGAGAAGACGCAGTGGACGAGTCAGGTGACCGGCACGGTCCGCGACAACGGCGACCTCGAGCTTGCAGCGGGCGACCGCATCCGCCACGTCGACTTCGGCGAGGGACGGGTCACGGGCGTGACCGGTGTGGGTCCGAAGCGGATCGCCGAGGTGCAGTTCGACGGCCCGGCGGGACGCAAGCGACTGCTCATCAAGGTCGCGCCGATCGAGAAACTCTGACGCCACGCCCAGGCGCGATGCCTAGCGTGAGTTGAGTGTTCCTCCTCTTCGGCCTCAGTCCTAAGGAGCAGTTGCTCGTCTCGGTGGCCTTCGTGTGCCACTTCTGCGGACGCAACGTGCCCCAGCACGTGATCAAGCGGTCGAACCGGTTCTCCCTGTTCTTCATCCCGCTGTTCTCGGTGTCGACCCGGTACTTCAACGAGTGCTCGAACTGCGGCGGCGTGACGAACCTCACCCGCGACCAGGCGACGCACGCCCAGGACTGGGCCGCGAGGCATCCGCAGCACTGACGTCCTTTCCGCGCCACTGCTGAGGGAAAGTGCTTTCCCGTCCGCGTCGGCCGTGCTGAGAACCGCCGCGGAAACGGTAGGGTCATAGGTGGCCCACAATCTCGACGCCGAGCGAAATCGATCCGGCGACGGGACGGGCGAGCAGCCAACGACACGCGGATTGGAAGTAGCAGCGTGGATCTTTTCGAGTACCAGGCGCGGGACGTCTTCGAGTCCTACGGCGTCCCGGTTCTGCCGGGCATCGTCGCCGACACCCCTGAGGAGGTGCGCGCGGCCGCCGAGAAGCTCGGCGGGACCGTCGTGGTCAAGGCCCAGGTGAAGACCGGCGGACGCGGCAAGGCGGGCGGCGTCAAGGTCGCCCACAACCCCGACCAGGCGTACGAGGCCGCGCAGGCGATCCTCGGCCTCGACATCAAGGGGCACGTCGTCAAGCGCGTCATGGTCGCGGCCGGCGCCCGCATCGCGCAGGAGTTCTACTTCTCGATCCTGCTCGACCGCGCCAACCGCTCCTTCCTCTCGCTCGCGAGCGTCGAGGGCGGCATGGAGATCGAGCAGCTCGCCGTCGAGAAGCCCGAGGCCCTCGCCCGCATCGAGGTCGACCCCGCGACGGGCATCGACGAGGCCAAGGCCCGCGAGATCGCGGACGCCGCTGGCTTCCCCGAGGACCTCCTCGACCGCATCGTGCCCGTCATCGAGCGCCTCTGGTGGGTCTTCCGCGACGAGGACGCGACCCTCGTCGAGGTCAACCCGCTCGTGCTCACCGAGTCGGGCCAGATCATCGCCCTCGACGGCAAGGTCACGATCGACGAGAACGCGGACTTCCGTCACGAGAACCACGGCGCGCTCGTCGAGGCGGGCGACGTCGACCCGCTCGAGGCCAAGGCCAAGGAGAGCGACCTCAACTACGTCAAGCTCGACGGCGAGGTCGGCATCATCGGCAACGGCGCGGGCCTCGTCATGTCGACCCTCGACGTCGTCTCCTACGCCGGCGAGCAGCAGGGCGGCGTCAAGCCCGCCAACTTCCTCGACATCGGAGGCGGCGCCTCGGCCGAGGTCATGGCCGCCGGTCTCGACGTCATCCTGAACGACCCGCAGGTCAAGAGCGTGTTCGTCAACGTCTTCGGCGGCATCACCGCCTGCGACGCCGTCGCGAACGGCATCGTGGGCGCGCTCGGCAAGCTCGGCGACACCGCGACGAAGCCCCTCGTCGTGCGTCTCGATGGCAACAACGTCGAAGAGGGCCGCCGCATCCTGGCCGAGGCGAACCACCCCCTCGTCACGGTCGTCGACACCATGGACGACGCGGCCGCCAAGGCCGCCGAGCTCGCGAACGCGTAAGGAAAGAAGAATGTCGATCTTCCTCGACGAGAACAGCAAGATCATTGTCCAGGGGCTCACGGGCTCCGAGGGGACGAAGCACGCGACCCGCATGCTCGCGAGCGGCTCGAACATCGTCGGCGGCGTGAACCCCCGCAAGGCCGGCACCACGGTCGAGATCGATGGCGCGACGCTCCCGATCTTCGGCACGGTCGCCGAGGCCATGCAGGAGACCGGTGCCAACGTCTCCGTCATCTTCGTGCCGCCGGCCTTCGCCAAGAGCGCCGTGCTCGAGGCCGTCGACGCCGAGATCCCGCTCGCCATCGTCATCACCGAGGGCATCCCGGTGCACGACTCGGCGCAGTTCTGGGCGCACGCCAAGGCGAAGGGCAACGCGACCCGCATCGTCGGGCCGAACTGCCCCGGCATCATCAGCCCCGGCAAGTCGAACGCGGGCATCATCCCCGCGACGATCACCGGCGCCGGCCCGATCGGCCTCGTCTCGAAGTCGGGCACGCTGACCTACCAGATGATGTTCGAGCTCCGCGAGATCGGCATCTCGACGGCCGTCGGCATCGGCGGCGACCCGATCATCGGCACGACCCACATCGACGCCCTCGCCGCGTTCGAGCAGGACCCCGAGACCAAGGCGATCGTGATGATCGGCGAGATCGGCGGCGACGCCGAGGAGCGCGCGGCCGACTTCATCCGCGAGAACGTCACGAAGCCGGTCGTCGCCTACGTCGCGGGCTTCACGGCCCCCGAGGGCAAGACCATGGGTCACGCGGGCGCGATCGTGTCGGGCTCGTCGGGCACCGCCCAGGCGAAGAAGGAGGCCCTCGAGGCCGCCGGCGTCCGCGTCGGCAAGACCCCCAGCGAGACGGCCTCCCTCATGCGAGAGGTCTTCGCGAACCTCTGAGTTCCGCTCGTCGAAGCGCCCCGTCGGATGACTCCGGCGGGGCGCTTCCTCGTTCCGGCGCCGGCCACCTGTGGCGTCTGTAGGAGCGGGCGGGCGACGCGCCGGGCCGATGTTCGTTCCCCCCGGCGTGTCGCGGCGTCGCTCCTACAGACGCCCCGCTGGCAAACCGGGAGGGCAGCCCGCCGGACACGAGACGGATGCCGCGGGCCGCGGCGGTGCGCCCGGGCGCCGGCGCACCCCGGGGCTAGCGTGGGGAGCCGTATGAACCGCAAGATCACGATGCTCTTCTCGTCGCTCGAGGCCCTCCTCGTCGTCGCGATCGGGGTCGCGATCCCGCTGGTTCCGCTGACTCTCCTCTGGGCCGTCCAGTTCGGCTTCGGCCCCGACTGGCTGCTGTTCTGGCGCGCCGCCGTCGACATCTGGCTGCTCGGCTTCGGCGTCGACCTGAGCCTCGCGCTCGACCCGGCGCTCGCGGCGGGCCTCGGCGTCGCCAGAGCGGAGCAGCCCTTCGTCGTCTCGATCGCCGTGCTCGGCTTCGCGCTGCTGACCGTGCTGCTCGCCGTGCGCACGGGCCTCCGCATCGCGGAGACCCCGCACCGCACCGCCGGCACGCTCGTCGCCCTCGGCATGTTCGCGCTCATGAGCGCGGCTCTCACGCTGACCGCGCTGCACCCGGTCGTGTCGCCGTCGCTGTGGCAGGGCATCCTGCTGCCGACGCTGTTCTTCGCGGTGGGTCTCGGAATCGGCGCCGAGACCGGCCGGATGCGGCGCAGCCGCTCTGCCGAGCAGGCGGTGCCGGAGAACGCGCTCGAGCGCCGCGTGCACGAGTTCGTGCTGTCGTGGCCGCGCGAGGTGCGGGCCGTGCTCGCGGTCGCCCTCCGCGGCGGTGCCGCGGCCTCCGCCGCCGTGCTCGGCGTCGCGGCGATCGCGGTCGCCGTGCTCATCGTGCTCGGCTACGCCTCGATCATCGCGCTGTACGAGGCCGTCTACGCCGGCGCGCTCGGGGGAGCGGCGCTCACCCTCGCCCAGCTCGCGCTGCTGCCCGACCTCGTGGTCTGGGCGGCCTCGTGGTTTGTCGGCCCCGGCTTCGCGATCGGCACGGGCTCGTCGGTGTCCCCGCTGGGTACCGAACTCGGGCCGATCCCCGCCGTTCCGCTCTTCGGCGCCCTGCCGACAGGCGACCTCGCCTGGGGCTTCCTCGGGCTGCTCGTGCCCGTCGTGGCGGGGTTCCTGCTCGGCGCCGTGCTCCGCCCCGCCCTCACGCGCGCGCTCGGCGAGGAGGTCGGCGTGCCGCTCCGCGTCGCCGCGGGGGTCGGGATCGGGGTCGTCGCCGGGCTCGTGCTCGGGCTGCTCGCCGCGGCATCCGCCGGGTCCGCCGGGCCGGGCCGCCTCGTCGACGTCGGGCCGAACGCCCTGCTCGTCGGGTTGCTCGCGACCGTCGAGATCGGCCTGCCCGCCGCGCTCGGCATGCTCGCCGGGGCGAAGGTGCGCGAACGCGTTTAGGGGCACCGGGCGACCCGGCTAGGGTTGAGCGCGTGCTCTCGGTGGTCGTGCTCATCTCCGGCGGCGGCTCCAACCTCCGGGCGCTCCTCGACGAGACGCAGCAGCCCGACTTCCCCGCGACCGTGACGGCTGTCGGCGCCGATCGCGACGCCCCGGGCCTCGTTCACGCCGAGCACCACGGCATCGAGACCTTCGTCGTTCCGTTCCGCACGCCGCGCGAGGAGTGGGGCGACGAACTGCTCGCCGAGCTGCAGCGCCGCGAACCCGACCTCGTGATCCTCTCCGGCTTCATGCGCCTGCTGCCGCCGCGGGTCGTCGACGCGCTCGCGCCCCGGATGATCAACACCCACCCGGCCTACCTGCCCGAGTTCCCCGGCGCCCACGGCATCCGCGACGCCCTCGCCGCCGGCGTCGGCGAGACCGGCGCCAGCGTCATCGTCGTCGACAACGGTGTCGACTCCGGCCCGGTCCTCGCTCAGGAGCGCGTGTCGATCGAACCGGATGACACCGAGGAGACCCTCCACGACCGCGTCAAGGTCGTCGAGCGTCGCCTCCTCGCCGAGGTGGTGCGCGGCATCGCCGACGGCACCATCGATCTCTCCGCCCGCCAGTAAGAAGGAACGCCCATGGCCCACGTCATCGACCCGAGCCTCTACCGCGACCGCGACGCCGTGCCGATCAAGCGCGCCCTCATCTCCGTCAGCGACAAGACCGGCCTGCTCGAGCTGGCCGCCGCGCTCGCGGACGCCGGGGTCGAGATCGTCTCGACCGGCTCCACCGCGAAGACGATCGCCGACGCCGGGCACGCCGTGACCGAGGTCGCGGATGTCACGGGCTTCCCCGAGTCGCTCGACGGACGCGTGAAGACGCTGCACCCCGCCATCCACGCCGGCGTGCTCGCCGACCTGCGGCTCGAGGACCACGAGCGTCAGCTCGCCGAGCTCGGCATCGCGCCGTTCGAGCTCGTCGTCGTGAACCTGTACCCCTTCGTCGAGACCGTCGCCTCGGGCGCCGACGCCCCCGCGGTGATCGAGAACATCGACATCGGCGGGCCCGGGCTCGTGCGCGCGTCGGCGAAGAACCACGCGAACGTCGCGATCGCGGTGTCGCCCGCGAGCTACCCCCAGATCATCAAGGCGCTGACCCTCGGCGGCACGACGCTCGCCCAGCGGCAGCGTCTCGCGGGCGAGGCCTTCGCGCACACCGCCGCCTACGACACCGCCGTGGCGGAGTACTTCGCCGAGAACATCGGGGTCCGAGCCGAGCACGAGGCGGCGAAGGCGGCCGACGGCGGGGCATCCGCGTTGCCGCAGCGCCTCGAGCTGACCGGTGAGCTCGCGCAGACGCTTCGCTACGGCGAGAACTCGCACCAGGCCGCGGCGCTCTACCGCGAGCCGGCGGGCCGCGGCATCGCCCAGGCGACGCAGCTGCACGGCAAGGAGATGTCGTACAACAACTACGTCGACGCGGATGCCGCCGTGCGCGCCGCCTACGACTTCGACACCCCCGCCGTCGCGATCATCAAGCACGCCAACCCGTGCGGCATCGCGACCGCCGACTCGATCGCCGAGGCGCACGCGAAGGCTCACGCCTGCGACCCGCTGTCGGCGTTCGGCGGCGTCATCGCCGCGAACCGCGAGGTGACCCGGGAGATGGCGGAGACCGTGAAGGACATCTTCACCGAGGTCGTCGTCGCGCCCGGCTTCGCGCCGGAGGCCGTCGAGCTGCTGACGGCGAAGAAGAACATCCGCCTGCTCACGCTCCCGGCGGACTTCGCCCGCGCCGAGCTCGAGGTGCGCCAGATCTCCGGCGGCCTGCTCGCGCAGCAGCCCGACACGTTCGAGGACTTCGACTCGTCGAGCTGGACCCTCGTGGCGGGGGAGGAGGCCGACGAGGTCACCCGGCGCGACCTCGAGTTCGCGTGGAAGGCCTGCCGCGCGGTCAAGAGCAACGCGATCCTGCTCGCCGACGACGGCGCCTCGGTCGGCGTCGGCATGGGACAGGTCAACCGGGTCGACTCGTGCAAGCTCGCCGTGAGCCGTGCCGGCGACCGTGCGAAGGGCAGCGTCGCGGCATCCGACGCGTTCTTCCCGTTCGCCGACGGCCCCGGCATCCTCATCGAGGCCGGCGTCCGCGCGATCGTGCAGCCGGGCGGCTCGCTCCGCGACGACGAGACGATCGCCGCGGCGCAGCAGGCGGGCGTGACGATGTACTTCACCGGGGAGCGGCACTTCTTCCACTGACGCAGCGCCGCTGTGTCCTCGACGCGACGCGAGCCCGGCACACCGATCAGGGTGCCGGGCTCGCTGCCGTCGCGGCGGTCCGCCCGACCGGTGCATCATGGGCCCGTGCGGTCCTCCCTCCGAATCCTGCCCGGTGCGGCGGCGCTGCTCGGCGGGCTGGCCTGGGTCGTCCACGCGCTGCTGCTCGCCGTGCGGCCGCTCGGCTGCGTCGGCGGGGCGTGCTTCGCCGGCGTGCTGAGGCACCGGGAAAGCGAGGACATCGCCTGGCTGCTGCTCGTCGCGGTGCTGCTCCTGGCGGCGGCCGCCGGCGTCGCGGCCCGCTCGGGTCGGGCCCGACGGCGATGGACGGCGAGCTTGCTGCTTCTCCTGGCCGGCGCTGCCCTGCTCGTGGTCGGGCTGTTCGTCAATCGCGGCGCCTCCGACGGCTCGCCGCTGTGGTGGCTCCATGACTCCGACACCCTCGGGCGCCTACTGCCCGTCGCCGGCGCGTTCGCGGCCGGCCTCGCCCTGTGGGGGGAGGCGTCGCGCCGGCTCGCGCTGCTGTTCCTCGGGGCGGCGGCCGTCGGGCTGTTCGTGAACGTGCAGGACCACCGGGTGCTGCTGGATCTGCCGATCGGCCTCGCCTGGGTCGTGCTCGGCGTCCGGACGGCCCTCTCACCGCCGCAGCCCGGAAAGGCGACGCCGGCGTCCGTCCGCCAAGCGTGACGTCGCTCCCGGCCCGGTCGGCGCCGCGCGCACGGGCCTGCTGGTTCCGGCACACCTCACCAGAACCCCTTGCCCCGCTCGTCGGAGCGGGACTACGGTGAAAGGCTGCGCGAGCGGCACGACGGATGCACGGAACCGGGAGGACATCATGACGAGCTTCGACACCCACGCGGTCTTCATCCCCGCGGCCCCGGTGGCGCTCGCCGCCCGCCCGCGCCGCTCCGCCTCCCGCGACGGGCGCTGACCGCGCCGCGTCCCTGATCCGCCCGACGGCCACCGCCAGCGGCGGACCACGCCCCACGAGGGGCGCTCCACCACGCACGCCCTGCCCCGGCGACCCCGGGGCGATCGATCACAGGGACGACCATGACCTCGCGCACCCGCGAGAACAAGAAGCTCTCCACCGCGCGCACGCTGATGCGCGTCTATCCGTTCGCGAAGTCGGCGCGCAACCGCATCATCCTCGGCGGGGTCTCCGCCCTGCTCGCCGGCGTGGTCGCGCTCGCGATCCCGCTCGTGCTGCAGTGGATCGTCGACGGGCCGATGCGCTCGGGCGACGTCTCGCGGCTCTGGCCCGCGGTGCTGATCGTGCTCGCCCTCGGTGTCGCCGAGGCCGTGTTCATCGCGCTGCGCCGCCTGTTCGTGCTCACCCCGAGCACGCACATCGAGGCGGACATGCGCAACGCGTTCTACCGCAAGCTGCAGGACCTGCCGGTGGCCTTCCACGACCGCTGGCAGAGCGGGCAGCTGCTCTCGCGCGTCATCAGCGACCTCAGCCTCATCCGCCGGTACATCGCGTTCGGCATCGTGCTGCTGGTCGTCAACATCGTGACGATCGTCATCGGCACCGCGGTGCTGTTCTACTGGCATCCGCTGCTCGGCGTCGTGTTCCTCGTGAGCTGCATCCCGGTGTGGATCTACGGCTACGTGTTCGAGCAGCGCTACTCGAAGGTCGCGCGGCTGAGCCAGGACCAGCAGGGCGACCTCGCCACCGCCGTGGAGGAGAGCGTGCACGGCATCCGGGTGCTCAAGGCGTTCGGGCGCGGCAAGTTCTCGCTGCAGAAGTTCGCCAAGCAGGCGGAGACGCTGCGCGGCACCGAGATCGAGAAGGCGAAGGCCATCGCGGGCATCTGGCTGTGGCTGCTGCTCGTGCCCGACATCGCCTTCGCGCTCTGCCTGCTCGGCGGGGTGTGGCTGGCCGCGGCCGACCAGTTGACCGTCGGGCAGCTGTTCGCGTTCTTCGCCACGGCGGCAATCCTGCGCTGGCCGATCGAGTCGATCGGCTTCCTGCTGTCGATGACGTTCCTCACCCGCACCGCGATCGACCGCTTCTTCGAGGTCATGGACACCGAGAACACCGTGACCGACCCCGAGAACCCCGTGTCGCTCGGCACCCGGGAGGGCCGCCTCGTGTTCGAGGACGTGCACTTCCGCTACCAGGACTCGCCCGCCCAGTTCCCCGACCTGCTCGACGGCATCCGGCTCGAGATCGAACCGGGCGAGACGATGGCGCTCGTCGGGCTCACCGGGTCGGGCAAGTCGACGCTCACCGCCCTCACGACACGGCTGTACGACGTCACCGGCGGGCGCATCACGCTCGACGGCGTCGACATCCGTGACATGACCCGGGAGGAGCTGCGCACGCACATCGCCATGGCGTTCGAGGACGCGACGCTGTTCTCGGCGAGCGTCCGCGACAACGTGCTGCTCGGTCGCCCGGGGCTCGAGGGCGAGGAGGCGCAGCGCGTGCTAGACGAGGCCCTCGACATCGCACAGGCCGGATTCGCGCGCGAGCTGCCGGACGGGCTCGACACCCTCATCGGCGAGGAGGGGCTCTCGCTCTCCGGCGGCCAGCGGCAACGCCTCGCCCTCGCGCGCGCCGTCGCGGCGAACCCCGCCGTGCTCGTGCTGGACGACCCGCTCTCCGCCCTCGACGTCGACACGGAGGCCCTCGTCGAGGCGGCCCTCCGCCGCGTGCTCACGACGACGACCGCGCTGATCGTCGCGCACCGCCCGTCCACGGTGACCCTCGCCGACCGCGTCGCCCTGCTCGAGAACGGGCGGATCACCGCGGTCGGCCGCCACTCGGAGCTGCTCGCCACGAACGAGCACTACCGCTACGTGCTGTCGTCCCTCGAGGACGAGGAGGCGCGCGAGCGCCGCGAGAGCGAACGCGAGGAGAGACAGCTCTCCCGTGACGCGGAGAGGACGGTCGGCCGATGACCCCGCGCACCGTCGAAGGAGTCCAGGGCGAGGAGCGCGACGACCTCACCAAGGAGGAGAGTCGCGCGCTGCGGCGGCGGTCGCTGCGGCTGCTCGGGTCGCTGCTGCATCCGCTGCGCTGGCAGGTCGTGCTCACGATGCTCGTCATCGTCGTCTCGACCGCCGGCCGCGTCGCCGGGCCCGCCCTCATCGCGCTCGGCATCAACGAGGGCCTGCCCGCGCTCGTCGACGAGCAGGACTGGATGCCGATCGCGCTGATCGTCGCGGCCTACCTCGTGACCGGGGCGATCGGTGCCGTGCTCATCGCCTGGTACCAGGTGCTCGCCGCACGCGTGAGTCAGGCGATCCTGATCGACCTGCGTAAGCGCGTCTTCCTGCACACCCAGCGGCTGAGCCTCGAGTTCCACGAGAGCTACACGTCGGGCAAGATCATCGCCCGGCAGACGAGCGACCTCGACTCGATCCGCGAGCTGCTCGACGCCGGCCTGAACAACCTGGTGCAGGGCCTGCTCTACATGGTGTTCACCGCCGTCGCCCTCGTGCTGCTCGACCCCGTGAGCGGGCTCGTGCTCGCCGTCGCCCTCGTGCCCCTCGCCGCCCTGACGCGCTGGTTCCAGGTGCGCTCGCAGAAGCTGTACCGGGCCACCCGCGTGGCATCCGCCCGCCTCATCGTGCAGTTCGTGGAGACGATGACCGGCATCAGGGCGGTGCAGGCGTTCCGCAAGGAGAAGCGCAACGAGCGCGAGTTCGCTCAGCTCACCGAGGACTACCGCTACGCCAACACGAAGGTCATCCAGCTCTTCGGCACCTACGACCCCGGTCTCGTGCTGATCGGCAACATGACCGTCGCGGCCGTGCTGCTCGTCGGCGGCTTCCGGGTGATCGACGGCGCCCTCGCAGTCGGCTCGCTGCTCGCGATCGTGCTCTACGCCCGCCGGTTCTTCGACCCCGCCGAGGAGATGGCCGAGGTCTACAACTCGTACCAGTCGGCCTCCGCCGCGCTCGAGAAGATCTCGGGCGTGCTCGAGGAGCGCCCGAGCGTGCCCGACCCCATCAAGCCGGTCGACCTGTGGAAGGCGAAGGGCCACGTACGGTTCGACGAGGTCGAGTTCGCGTACACGTCGGGCCGCGTCGTGCTGCCGGGGTTCACGCTCGACATCCCGGCAGGCCAGACCATCGCGCTCGTCGGCTCGACCGGTGCGGGCAAGTCGACCCTCGCGAAGCTCATCGCGCGGTTCTACGACCCGAGCGACGGCCGCGTCACGCTCGACGGCGTCGACCTGCGCGACCTGCACCCGAAGGACCTGCGCCGCGCGATCGTCATGGTCACGCAGGAGGCGTACCTCTTCAGCGGCACGGTCGCCGAGAACATCGCGCTCGGCAAGCCGGATGCCACGCAGCAGGAGATCGTCGCCGCGGCGAAGGCCGTCGGGGCGCACGAGTTCATCGCCGCGCTGCCCGACGGCTACGACACCGACGTGAACAAGCGCGGCGGCCGCGTCTCGGCCGGTCAGCGGCAGCTCGTCTCGTTCGCGCGCGCGTTCCTCGCCGATCCCGCCGTGCTGATCCTCGACGAGGCGACGGCATCGCTCGACATCCCGAGCGAGCGACTCGTGCAGGAGGCGCTGCAGACGCTGCTCGCCGACCGCACCGCGGTGATCATCGCGCACCGCCTGTCGACGGTCGCGATCGCCGACCGCGTGCTCGTGATGGAGCACGGGCGCATCGTCGAGGACGGCTCGCCCGCCGAGCTCATCGGCGGCGAGGGGCGCTTCGCCCAGCTGCACGCGGCCTGGCGCGACTCGCTCGTGTGAATTGGAGCGTTCGAGTCGGGGAGGGGCGGATGGTGCGCGGCGCCCCGCCCCTCGCCTTCGAAGGGCCCCTCGCCGCGCCGGCGCTCCGCGGCTGGCACCTTGTCAGTGATGCCTGAGACGATCGGGTCATGTCGCACGGAACGCCCCTGCTCGGTGCCATCGCCCGTCCGCAGCTGCCGCCCGAACGCATCCTCTCCGTCGGCCGCGCCGCCGAGGAGGCCGGCCTCGAGGAGCTGTGGGTCTGGGAGGACTCGTTCTACGAGGGCGGCATCGCCATGGCCGGCGCCCTGCTCGGCGCGACCCGGCGGCTGCGCGTCGGCATCGGCGTCATGCCCTTCCCGCTCCGCAACGTCGCCCTCGCGGCGATGGAGATCGCGGCGCTCGACCGCGCCTTCCCCGGTCGATTCGTTGCGGGGCTCGGGCACGGCGTGCAGGAGTGGATGCGGCAGGCGGGGGTGCGTCCGCGCTCGGTGCTGACGCTCGAGCGCGAATACGTCGCCGCGCTCCGCGTGCTGCTCGCCGGCGAGACAGTCACGGCGCACGGCGAGTACGTGCGACTCGACGGGGTGCGGCTCGAGTGGCCCCCGTCGACGACGCCCGCCCTGCACCTCGCGGCGACCGGGCCGCGCAGCCTCGAGACGAGCGGCGAGGTCGGCGACGGCACCATCCTCGTCTCGAGCACGACCCTCGACGACTTCGCCAGCGCCCGGGAGCTCGTCGCCCGCGGCCGGGAGGCGAGCGGTCGCGGGGGCGAGCACGTCTTCACGATCTTCCTGACCCCAGCCGGCCGCGACGCCGCAGCCACGGCGGAGCTGGTGCGGCGGTGGCACGCCGCCGGCGCGCAGCGGGTCGTGCTCGAGCCCCACGAGCACGAGGGCGACCCCGAGGGCTTCGTCCGCTTCGTCGCGGCGGACGTCGCGCCGCTGGTGCGGGGGAGCTGAGCGTGCACCTCACCCGCACCCCGACCGCGCTCACCGCCGACCGGCTGACGGCCGCGCCCCTGCACGGCCTGCCCGGTGCGGGCGCGCGGCTCGGCCTCGGCGGCCTGCTGGCCGAGCGCGGACACCGGATGCGACGGGCGCGCCGTCGCGGCACAGCCGTCACCCACGCCTTCCGCTGGCGCTGGCGCGACGTCTGGTCGCAGGTCTGGTGGCCGCAGGGCATCGCCATCGGCGAGCACGACGGGCGCCCGGTCGCCCTCGTCAGCTGGTTCGCCCAGAAGCGGGGCGGCGTCGAGAGGGGATCGCGGATCAGCGTCGTCGACCTCTCCGATCCCCGGCGCCCGCGCTACCGGCACGTGCTCCTCGTCGAGCCCGTGGTGCGGTCGGGGTCGGTCGCGCTCGAGCCGGTCGTCGTGCACGCGGGCGGGCTCGCCTGGGTGGGCGGTTCGCTGCTCGTCGCGGCGACCTTCGGCGGCATCCGCGAGTTCGTGCTCGACGACGTCGTGCCCGTGCCCGCTCCCGGCCTGTTCGGGCACCGCTACGTGCTGCCGCAGACGGCGAGGGCGACGCAGCCGGAGGAGGGTGAGCGGATGCGCTACTCCTTCCTCGCCTCCGTCGGGGAGGACGTCACCGCGGGCGAGTACCGCAAGGACGAGCGCGGTCGCCTCGTCCGGCTGGTGCCGCGTGAGGACGGGTTCGCGGTCGAGGGGGCGTTCGCGCCGGGCATTCGCGAGATGCAGGGGGCCGTGCTGCACGAGGGCCGCTGGCACGTCACCGCGAGCCGGGGCGACAAGCAGAACGGCGACCTCTGGACCGGGCCGGAAGGGGCACTCGAACGGATGCCGGGCGCCTTGCCGCCGGGACCGGAGGACATCGCCGTGTGGCCCGAGCGCGGGGAACTGTGGTCGGTGACCGAGTTCCCGTGGAAGCGGTGGCTCTACTCGGTGTCGCTGCCCGGCGACCAGCGGGCACGGGCGAAGTCGACCCGGTAGACGCCGTCGCGCGACCAGAGCAGGGGAGTGCCCTCGACCCGGTACTGCTCGAGCGCGCGCTGCTCGTGGTTCAGCGGAGGATGACCGCTCGCCCGCACGACGCGCCACCACGGCACCTCGCCCCCGGAGTACGCCATGGTCTGGCCGACCGCGCGGGCGGCCCGGCTGCCGAGGGCCGCGGCGACGTCACCGTAAGTCATCACGCGCCCGGGCGGGATCGTCTCGACGAGCGAGAGCACCCGCGCGCCGAAGTCCTCGTCGGACCGCGACGGCGTCTCGGTCACGGCCGGCGGCCCATGATGAGGTAGCTGCCGGTGCGGGCGAAGGACTGGAAACCGAGCGACTCGTAGAGCGTTCGGGCGGGGGTGGCGTCCTCGTGCGCGCTCAGCAGGTGGGTGGTGCCGGGCGGTGCCTGCTCCATGAGCGTCGTCACGACGCGGCGGCCGAGCCCCGAGCCGCGCGCCCACGGGGCGAGCGCGACCTCGGCCACCTCGCGGTGCCGGCCGAGGTTCCAGTGCTCCGCGGTGCCGGTGTCGACGAGACCGGTGACCATGTTGGTCCAGTACTGGCCGCGGGCGCCCGCGTAGCCGTACGCGAAGCCCGCGAACCGGCCGCCCTCGTCGCGCGCGACGACGAGCGTGTACTCGGGGTACGACGCGTGGCGGTACAGGGTGTCGCCGGTGAAGGCGCGGATCGACTCGGGCGTGCGCAGGTAGGGCGGCTCGACGAACGTCGCCGCGTAGAGCGCCGCGACCTCCGGAAGCATCCTGCCCGCGTCATCCGCCCGCAGGATCTCGACGGTGCTGTTGATCAGAGGGCCAGTGCTCCGATGCGCTCGCCGTACTCGGTCTCGCCGACGATCTCGAAGCCGACGCTGAGGAAGAAGGCCTCGGGGCCGTCCTCGCCCGGCTCCCAGATCGACGTGAGCCGGTCGAAGCCGCGGCGGCGGGCCTCCTTGGCGAGCTCCTCGATCGCGAAACGGCCGACACCGCGTCCCTGCGCGTCGGCGGCGACGTTGATTCGCCAGAGGGCGCTGCGGAATTCGGGCTTGTCGGAGTCCGGGTCGAAGTTGCCGCGGATGAAGCCCACGACCTCGTCGTCCTCGAGCACGACGCGACCCCAGGTGGTGGCGGGGTTGATCGCGGCGTCCGCGAGGGCGTAGGACGGGGGAACGACGAACTGCTCCTGACCGGGACGCAGAGTGAGACTGTTGGCCGCCACGATCGTCTTCGCGGAGAGGTCTTCGAGTCTGAGGTCCGACATGGACTCAGGCTAATGGGCTCGGCATCCGGGGGACAGCGGGATTTGTCTCGATGTCGAGATACCTGGAGCAGGGAGTAGGCTGACGACGGCCCAATTCCGGACACTTGAGGGAGTTTTCATTGGCGAAGATCAAGGTCGAGGGGACCGTCGTCGAGCTCGACGGCGACGAGATGACCCGGATCATCTGGCAGAAGATCAAGGACAGCCTGATCCACCCGTACCTCGACGTGAACCTCGAGTACTACGACCTCGGCATCGAGAACCGTGACGCGACCGACGACCAGGTCACGATCGACTCGGCGAACGCGATCAAGAAGCACGGCGTCGGCGTCAAGTGCGCGACGATCACGCCCGACGAGGCGCGCGTCGAGGAGTTCGGCCTCAAGAAGATGTGGCGCAGCCCGAACGGCACGATCCGCAACATCCTCGGCGGCGTGATCTTCCGCGAGCCGATCATCATCTCGAACGTGCCGCGCCTCGTGCCCGGCTGGACCAAGCCGATCATCGTCGGCCGTCACGCGTTCGGTGACCAGTACCGCGCGACCGACTTCGTCTTCGACCGCCCCGGCACGCTCACCGTGAGCTTCGTGCCGGAGGACGGCTCCGAGCCGATCGAGCACGAGGTTTTCAAGGCCCCCGGCCCCGGCGTCTCGCTGTCGATGTACAACCTCGACGACTCCATCCGCGACTTCGCCCGCGCGTCGCTGAACTACGGCCTGTCGCGCAACTACCCGGTCTACCTCTCGACCAAGAACACGATCCTCAAGGCGTACGACGGCCGCTTCAAGGACCTGTTCCAGGAGGTGTTCGAGGCCGAGTTCAAGGACCGGTTCGACTCCGCCGGCCTCACCTACGAGCACCGCCTGATCGACGACATGGTCGCGGCGAGCCTCAAGTGGGAGGGCGGCTACGTCTGGGCCGCGAAGAACTACGACGGCGACGTCCAGAGCGACACCGTCGCCCAGGGCTTCGGCTCGCTCGGCCTCATGACCAGCGTGCTCACCACCCCGGACGGCCGTACGGTCGAGGCCGAGGCGGCCCACGGCACTGTGACGCGGCACTACCGCCAGCACCAGCAGGGCAAGCCGACGTCGACGAACCCGATCGCGTCGATCTACGCCTGGACCCGGGGCCTCGCGCACCGCGGCAAGCTCGACAACAACCAGGAGCTGATCGGCTTCAGCGAGACGCTCGAGGACGTCATCATCAAGACGGTCGAGGCCGGCGCGATGACGAAGGACCTCGCGCTGCTCGTCGGCCCCGAGCAGGCCTGGCAGACGACCGAGGAGTTCCTCGGCACGCTCGACGAGAACCTCAAGGCCCGCCTGGCCTGATCCACGGGTTCGAAGGACCCCGTCTCCGCTCGGAGGCGGGGTCCTTTCGGTTTTTGTGGCAACGCCGGTGGCGCTAACGCGGAGTGCCGCGAGAAGCCGCACTGGCAGGGGCTCTGAGAACGGCGCTGACAGCGGCTCTGAGTACGGCTCCGAGAACAGACGAAGGGCCGGAGCGATGCTCCGGCCCTTCTGCGTGAGTGAGGCTGACGCTAGCCCTGCGTGACCTCGCGCTGCTCCTGGCTGTGCGCGGGGGTGCTCGTCGTGACCTCGATCTTGCGCGGCTTGGCCCGCTCGGCGACCGGGATCGTGACGCTCAGCACGCCGTTCTCATACGTGGCCGAGATGCGGCTGGAGTCGATGCCCTCACCGAGGGTCAGCTGGCGCAGGAACGAGCCGGTGGGACGCTCGTGGGCGAGCCACTTGACGCCCTCCTGGCTGCGCGGGGTGCGCTCGGCACGGATCGTCAGCAGCTGACCGTCGACGTCGACGTCGACGGAGCCCGGGTCGATCCCCGGCAGGTCGGCGTTGAGCACGTAGTGGTCTCCGTCGCGGAACAGGTCCATCGGCATGAGGCGCGGGCCCTGAGCCTGGTCGAGCAGCGACGAGGCGACGCGGTCGAGCTCACGGAACGGGTCGAAGTACATGTCCATTCACTCCTTCGGTCTGTGGTTGCTGTTGGTCTCGAGAGTCGTGCCTTGCGGCTCCGACCGGTACCGATTTTAGCACT
The DNA here is from genome assembly GCF_017355965.1 of Desertivibrio insolitus. Classification (GTDB taxonomy): domain Bacteria; phylum Actinomycetota; class Actinomycetes; order Actinomycetales; family Microbacteriaceae; genus JAFIQW01. The sequence goes on along the minus strand of NZ_JAFIQW010000001.1, from coordinate 637,424 downwards.
CTGCGTAGGAGAGTGCCAAGAGTCAACCGCGCGCTAATTGCTGATGAGAGGTGCTTCGGCCGCAGATCCGCGGGTCAGATTCCCGCCGGGCGTGATGGTGCCGGGCGCCCGATTCCAAGGCTGCCTCAGGGCTCGGCTCAGGCGATCTCGCGCCGGATGCCCACGAACCGGACGACGGCCGCGACGATGCCGAAGACGACCGCGGCGATCGGCAGCCCGAGTGTCGCGAGCATGACCGCGGTCGAGCCGAAGACGGCCGCCTCGATCAGCACCTTGCCGATGGGGTCGAGCGGGAAGCGGGCCTTCGGCGAGCGGAACAGCCCCCAGACCGTCGCCGCGAAGAGCGGCGTCGCGATGCCGAGCAGCACGTTGACGGGGAAGGGCCACGAGGCGAACCCCCACCAGGCCATCACGACGAGGGCCACGACCTCGAGCACGAACGTGACGACGTCGATCGCGGTGAGGCGGCGCTCGTCGCTCATCGGAAGATGATCGTCCTCGCGCCGTCGAGGAGCACGCGGTGCTCCGAGAACCACTTCACGGCCTGCGTCAGCGTGCGCGACTCCTCGTCCTGACCGATCGACACGAGCGCGGCGGGAGAGTGGGTGTGGTCGACGCGCACGATGTTCTGCTCGATGATCGGCCCCTCGTCGAGGTCGCTCGTCACGAAGTGGGCGGTCGCGCCGATGATCTTCACGCCGCGGGCGTGCGCCTGCCGGTAGGGGTTCGCACCCTTGAAGCCCGGCAGGAAGGAGTGGTGGATGTTGATCGCCCGGCCGGCGAGCGCGTCGCACAGCTCGGGCGAGAGGATCTGCATGTAGCGGGCGAGCACCACGAGCTCGATGCCGTGCTCCTCGACGGCCTCGAGGATGCGCCGCTCGAACGCTGCCTTGTCCTCGGGCGACACGATCGGACGGTGCTCGAACGGCACGCCGTAGAACGACGCGAGCTCGCCGAGGTCGGCGTGGTTGCTCATGACGAGCGGGATGTCGACCGAGAGCGAGCCGCCGCGCTGGCGGAACAGCAGGTCGTTGAGACAGTGCCCCGCCTTCGAGACGAGCACGAGGGTGCGCAGGGGCCGGCCGACCACGTCGAGCGCGATCTGGGCGCCGTAGCGCTCGGCGACGGGAGCGAGAGCAGCCTCGAACTCCTCCCGGGAGGCGGATGACTCGACCTGCAGGCGCATGAAGAAGCGGCCCGTGTCGGCGCTGGAGAACTGCTGCGACTCGGTGATGTTTCCCCGCGCCTCGACGATCGCCCCGCTGACGGCGTGCACGATGCCGGGCTGATCGGGGCAGACGAGGGTCAGCACCCAGTGGGTCGGGTCGACGACGGGGGAGGTCACCGCACAACTTTATGGTGACCCTGTGGTCACGGACGCATCTGGACTACTCTCGAAGAGACCTCACGTTCCTGAGGGTCCAGCGGCGGCTTCACGCATCGACACATCTCCGGGAGATCCTCTTTTGGCTGCCCCCGTGACCAAGGCGTTCCCCTGGGTCCCTCTGCTCACGCTCACCGCCACCAGCTTCGTCGCGGTCACGAGCGAATTCCTCCCCACCGGGCTGCTCCCCGACATGGCCGAGGGCCTCGGCGTCTCCGAGTCGCGCGTCGGCTTCCTCGTCACGCTCTTCGCCGCGACGGTCGTCATCACGACGGCCCCGCTCACGGCGGTGACGCGCAACGTGTCGCGCAAGGCGCTGCTCGTGACGGTGCTGCTCGTCTTCGTGGCCGCGAACGCGCTCGCCGCGGTCGCGCCGACGTACGAGGTGCTCGCCGGCGCCCGCATCCTGGGCGGTGCCGCGCACGGTCTCTTCTGGGCGGTGATCGGCCCGTACACGGCGCTGCTCGTCGACCGGAGCCAGCTCGCGAAGGGCGTCGCCGTCACCAACTTCGGCGGCACGGCGGCGTTCGTGCTCGGCATCCCGGCGGGCACGGCGCTCGGTCACGCGCTCGACTGGCGGCTGGCGTTCCTCGTCATCGCGGGCATCGTGCTCGCGCTGACCGCCGTGGTCGCGCTCACGCTGCCGCACGTCGAGCACCGCGAGCAGCTCGCGACCGGCGAGATCCCGCTGCCGATCAAGCACGACCGCTCCGTGCCGATCGTCATCGTGGCCTGTCTCACCGTGCTGCTGTTCATGACGGGGCAGAACATCTACTCGACCTACATCGTGCCGTGGCTGCTCGACGTACCGGGCTTCCCGGAGACGTCGATCAGCGGACTGCTGCTCATGCAGGGCATCGCGGGCGCCGTCGGCCTCTTCATCGCGGGCTACTTCGGCGACCGCTATCCGCGAGCGACGCTGCCGGTCGCGATGGCGGGCGTGCTCGTCAGCATCGTCGGGCTCGGCCTGCTCGGCGGCGTGCAGCCGGTCGTCATCGGCGGTCTGCTGCTGTGGACGCTGGCCTTCGGCGGCATCCCGGCCCTCATGCACGCCCGCGTGCTGTCGTCGGCGTCGCCGCGCATCCGCGACCAGGCGGCCGCGTTCCTCACCGTCGCCTTCAACGTCGGTATCGGCGGTGGCGCCCTCATCGGCGGCATCGTGATCGACGGCTGGGGCGTGCCCGCGCTGCCCTGGGTGCACGTCGCCCTGTGGGTGACCGCACTCGCCTTCGTGCTCGTCACGACGTTCGCGCCCGCCCGCGCGCCCCGCGAGGTCGCCGCCGTTCGCTAGGATGGCGGGCGTCGCGACTGGCGTTCGGATGGGTCACCATCGGGAAGCGACTGACACGGTTGGTGGCCGCGCGCCTGGGCCACGACGGAACACACTGTCCGCAGCTGAGGAGTCATCCGTGTCCGAATCACGCCTTCCATCGACCTTCACGTCCCCGCTCGCCGAGGTCGACCCCGAGATCGCCCGCGTGCTCGAGCAGGAGCTCGGCCGCCAGCGCGACTACCTCGAGATGATCGCGAGCGAGAACTTCGTCCCGCGCGCCATCCTCGAGGCGCAGGGCTCGGTGCTCACCAACAAGTACGCCGAGGGCTACCCCGGCAAGCGCTACTACGGCGGCTGCGAGTACGTCGACGTCGCCGAGCAGCTCGCGATCGACCGTGCGAAGGCGCTCTTCGGTGCGCAGTTCGCCAACGTGCAGCCGCACTCCGGGGCATCCGCCAACGCCGCCGTGCTGTCGGCGCTGATCAAGCCGGGCGAGACCATGCTCGGCCTCGAGCTCGCCCACGGCGGTCACCTGACCCACGGCATGAAGCTCAACTTCTCGGGCAAGCTCTACAACGCCACCTCCTACGGCGTGAACCCCGACACCTACCTCATCGACATGGACACGGTGCGCGAGCGCGCCCTCGCCGAGCGCCCGCAGGTGATCGTCGCGGGCTGGTCGGCCTATCCGCGCCAGCTCGACTTCGCCGCGTTCCGCGCGATCGCCGACGAGGTCGGCGCGAAGTTCTGGGTCGACATGGCTCACTTCTCAGGTCTCGTCGCCGCAGGTCTGCACCCCTCGCCGGTGCCGCACGCCGACGTCGTCTCGTCGACCGCGCACAAGACCCTCGCCGGTCCGCGCTCGGGCTTCATCCTCGGCACCGAGGAGGTCGGCAAGGCGCTCAACTCCAACGTCTTCCCCGGCCAGCAGGGCGGCCCGCTCATGCACGTCATCGCGGCGAAGGCCACGGCGTTCAAGCTCGCGGCCGAGCCGGAGTTCAAGGACCGCCAGGAGCGCACCCTCCGCGGCGCGAAGATCCTCGCCGAGCGTCTGATGGAGAAGGACGCGACGGATGCCGGCGTCTCCGTGCTCACGGGCGGCACCGACGTGCACCTCGTGCTCGTCGACCTCCGCAACAGCCCGATCGACGGCCAGCAGGCCGAGGACGCGCTGCACGAGGTCGGCATCACCGTCAACCGCAACTCCGTGCCGTTCGACCCGCGTCCGCCGCGCGTCACCTCCGGCCTCCGCATCGGCACCCCCGCGCTCGCCACGCGCGGCTTCGGCGACGAGGAGTTCACCGAGGTGGCGGATGTCATCGCGCAGGCCCTCAAGCCGGGCGCCGACATCGAGTCGCTGCGCGCCCGCGTGCAGAAGCTCACCGACGACTTCCCGCTCTACCCGGGTCTCGGCGCGAACGGGGCGTGGGCCTGATGGCCGTCGTCCTCGACGGCAAGGCGACCGCGTCCGCGATCAAGCAGGAGCTCGCGGTGCGCGTCGCGGCGCTGCGCGAGCGCGGCATCGTGCCCGGGCTCGGCACACTGCTCGTCGGTGAGGACCCGGCGTCGCAGTCGTACGTCGCCGGCAAGCACCGTGACTGCGCGGAGGTCGGCATCGAGTCGATCCGCGCCGAGCTGCCCGCCACCGCGTCGGCCGCCGACATCCGCGGTGCGATTGCCGAGCTGAACGCCGACCCGCGGGTCACCGGCTACATCGTGCAGCTGCCGCTGCCCGCCGGCATCAACGAGAACGAGATGCTCGAGCTCATCGACCCCTCGAAGGACGCCGATGGGCTGCACCCCACGAACCTTGGCCGCCTCGTGCTCGGCGTGGGCGGGGAACTGACCTCTCCGCTGCCGTGCACCCCCGCCGGCATCGTGGAGCTGCTGCAGCGCTACGAGGTGCCGATCGCCGGCAAGCACGTCACGGTCGTCGGCCGCGGCCTCACCGTGGGGCGTCCGCTCGGGCTGCTGCTCACGCGCAAGGGCCTCGACGCGACCGTCACGCTCGCGCACTCGCGCACAGTCGACCTCGAGGCGGAGGTCCGCCGCGCGGACATCGTCATCGCCGCGGTCGGCGTTCCGGGGCTCGTGCGCGCCTCGTGGATCAAGGACGGCGCGGCCGTGCTCGACGTGGGCATCAGCCGCATCGAGGACCGCGCGACCGGCAAGGCCCGCCTCGTCGGCGACGTCGACCCCGAGGCATCCACGGTCGCGGGACACCTCTCGCCCGTGCCCGGGGGAGTGGGCCCGATGACCCGCGCGATGCTGCTCGCCAACGTCGTGCAGGCGGCGGAGCGGCTGTAGCGCCTCCTCGCCCCCGCACTCGACCCGCGACCCCGTCACCACCAGGTGGCGGGGTCGCCGTCTTGTGGCGGGGTCGCAGTCTTGTGGCGGGGTCGCAGTCTGGTGGCGGGTGTCGGCCCCACCCGGCGGTCGAGTAGCGGCGCATCGCGTCGCGTATCGAGACCCGGTGCCTATCGGGGACCCAAGACGCACCCGATCGCGCGACACGCACGCGATCGCCAGCGTGTTCCGCGATCGGATGCCGCAGCGCCGTCTACCCCCGCATCGAACCCGCAGCCCCGCCACCAACAGTTGGCGGGCGCGCCGTTCGACGGCGGGGTCGCGCGCGGCGGTCGAGCGGTGCCGCGCGGCGCGACGATCAAGAGACCGCCCGATCCCAACGTCCGAGCAAGCCCAGCCCGGGCCCCTGCCCCGCCTCAGCGGTCCCGGCGCGCGCCTTCCGCCGCGTTCACCACGAAGATCGCGGGCACCGCGTACTCCTTCGCGGCGAACGCGTCGACGACCGCGGTCGTGAGGTCCGCGACGAGTTCCGCCGGGGTCAGCGCGATCGCCGCACCGCCGAAGCCGCCGCCGGTCATACGCGCGCCGATCGCGCCGTTCGCCTGAGCGGTCTCGACCGCGAGGTCGAGCTCGGGCACCGAGATCTCGAAGTCGTCGCGCATCGAGACGTGCGAGGCATCCAGCAACGCGCCGATCGCCCGCGGCCCCTGCTCGCGCAGGGTGCGCACGGTGTCGAGCACGCGCTGGTTCTCCGTCACGACGTGGCGCACGCGGCGGAAGGTCTCGTCGTCGAGGATCTGCTGCGCCCGGTCGAGGTCGTCGACCGAGAGGTAGCGCAGCGACGGCACCTCGAACGCGGCGGCGCCGCGCTCGCAGCTCGCCCGGCGCGACGCGTAGCCGCCCGTCGAGTGCTCGTGCTTGACGTTGGTGTCGATGATCACGAGTTCGAGCCCCGCCTCGCGGAACCCGAGCGGCACGACCTCGGCGTCGAGGCTGCGGCAGTCGAGGAACACCGCCGCGTCCTCGCGGCCGAGCAGCGACGCGGACTGGTCCATGATGCCGGTGGGTGCGCCGACGGCCTCGTTCTCGGCCTTCTGGCCGACCTTGGCGAGGGTCTCGCGGCTGAGTCCGAGCTCCCACACCTCGTCGAGCGCGAGGGCGACGGAGCTCTCGATGGCGGCGGATGACGACAGGCCCGCGCCGACGGGCACGTCCGAGTCGATGTAGATGTCGGCGCCCGGCGCGCTCGCGAGGTCGGCGCCGTACGCCGACAGCGCCCACGCGACGCCGAGCGGGTAGGCCGACCAGCCGGAGACGGCGTCGGCGGTCAGCGAGCGCAGGTCGATCTCGGCGACCTCGTCGGTGAAGCTCGACGCCACCCGCAGCAGCGAGTCGTCGCGCTGCGCGAGCGCCGCGACGGTGCGGCGATCGATCGCGAACGGCAGCACGAAGCCCTCGTTGTAGTCGGTGTGCTCACCGATCAGGTTGACGCGCCCCGGCGCCGACCAGACGCCCTCGGGCGCCGAACCGAACGCGGAGACGAACCCCTCGGTCGCCCGCTCGATCCCGTCGCTCATCGCACTCCCTCCACGGCCTCGCGGATCAGGGCCGCGGATGCCTCGGGCACAAGGTCCCCGATCCAGGCTCCCATGGCGGCCTCCGAGCCGGCGAGGTACTTCAGCTTGGTCTCCGCGCGCCGCGGAGAGGTGACCTGCAGCATCAGCCGCACGTCGTCGCGGCCCTCGGTGACGGGGGCCTGGTGCCACGCCGCGATGTACGGCGTCGGCGTCGGGTAGAGCCGGTCGATGCCGCGCAGCAGGCGCAGGTACAGCTCGGCGAGCTCCGCGCGCTCTTCGGCTTTCGTCGCCGCGAAGTCGGGCACGTGGCGGTGCGGCAGCATGTGCACCTCGATGGGCCAGCGCGCGGCGAACGGCACGAACGCGGTCCAGTGCTCGCCCTGCAGCACGACGCGCTCGGACGCGCGCTCGCGCTCGAGCAGCCGCTCGAAGAGGTCGGGTCCGACCTCGCGGATCGACTCGAGCAGCCTCCGGGTGCGGGGCGTGATGTAGGGGTAGGCGTAGATCTGCCCGTGGGGATGGTGCAGGGTGACGCCGATCGCCTCGCCGCGGTTCTCGAACGGGAAGACCTGCTGGATGCCGGGCAGCGCGGAGAGCTCGGCGGTGCGGTCGGCCCACGCCTCGATCACGGTGCGGGCCCGGGAGGTCGACAGCGACCCGAACGAGCCCTCGTGCTGCGGGCTGAAGCAGACGACCTCGGTGCGGCCGTACGACGGCGCGGTGCGCTCGAAGCCGACGCTCGCGAGGTAGGCGGGGTCGATGTCGCCGAGGTCGGGCCCGAACGACGGCGAGCGGTTCTCGAAGACGGCGACGTCGTAGAGATCGGGGATTTCCGACGGGTTGGTCTCGGTCTGGGGCGCGAGCGGGTCGAACTCCGCGGGCGGCAGGAAGGCACGATTCTGCCGGGCGCTCGCGATCGAGATCCAGTCGCCCGTCAGCACGTCCTGCCGCATGGTCGCAGTGGCGGGGCGCGGGTCGAGGGTGCGGGCGTCGACCCGCCGCTCGGCGCCGAGCTGGGTGTCGGCGTCGTCGTAATAGATGAGCTCTCGGCCGTCGGCGAGGCGGGTGGCGAGCTTGCGCACCCCGTTCGTGGTCATGCGGCAAGCGTAGCGAAACGAAAGCAAACGCAAGCACCGGTTCTGTGCGGATGACTCGGGCCCTAAGGTCGAAGGGTGACGGCACTCACCGGCGAACAGTTCGAACTCACTCGCGGCAACGTCCGCGCGATCGTGTCCCAGGTCGGTGCGGCTCTCCGCACCCTCCAGGTCGGCGGCGTGGACGTGATCGAGCCGCATCCCGAGACGTCGACGCCGCCCTTCGGCAACGGCACGGTGCTCGTGCCCTGGCCGAACCGCGTGCGCGACGGCAAGTGGCAGCTCGACGGGATCGACCAGCAGCTCGTGCTCACCGAGCCGGCGCGCCTCAACGCCCTGCACGGGCTGCTGACCTACGCGCCCTACACGCAGGTCGAGCGCACCGAGTCATCCGTCACCCTCGCCGCGACGATCTACCCGCAGGCCGGCTGGCCGTTCCTGCTCGACACGACCGTCACGTACGAGCTGACGGACGACGGCATCCGCGTCACCCACGGCGCGAGCAACCCCGGCGACGTCGAGGCCCCCTTCGCGGTCGGCACCCACCCGTTCTTCCGCATCGGCGACGTGCGCACCGAGGACCTCACGCTCACGGTGCTCGCCGACTCGGTCATCGAAGTCGACGAGCGGCTCAACCCGACCGGCGAGGTGCCTCCGGTCGACGGCACGAAGTACGACCTGCGCGAGGGCAGGCGGCTCGGGGGCGTCATCCTCGACACCGCCTTCGCCGACGTGCACGCCGAGGACGGCGCGACCGCCTGGCTCGAGGCCCCCGACGGCCGTCGCGTGTCGCTGCTGCAGGACCCAACCGAGTGGCCGTGGATGCAGGTGTTCACGACGCGCCTCTGGCCCCGCCACGACGGCCGCGGCCTCGCCGTCGCGATCGAGCCGATGACCGCGCCGCCGAACGCGCTCGTCAGCGGCCTCGGTCTGCGCTGGCTCCGCACCGGCGACTCGTGGTCGGGCTCGTGGGGAGTGCGGTACTCCGCTTGACCGAGGGCGCGGATGCCACGGGTCCGCGCCACCGCCACCTGCCGAGCATGCTCAAGGTCGGCGTCATCGGCTTCGGCGGCGGCAGCGCGCTGATCCCCGTGCTCGAGCGCGAGCTCGTCGGCCGTCGCGGCGGCCTCGACGAGCGCACGTTCACGCAGGACACGGTCATCGCGAACATCACGCCCGGCGCCCTGCCGACCAAGCTCGCGGCGCTCTCCGGGGTGCAGGTCGGCGGTCCGGTCACGGCCGTGCTCGGCGCGATCCTCGTGAGCCTGCCGGGTGCCGCGCTCACCGTCGCGCTGCTCGCGTTCTTCGCGGCGCTCGGGCCGACCGGCATCCGCACGATCGAGTACGCCTCGATCGGCATCACGGCGTTCATCCTCGTGCTGCTCTACCGCTACGTCGCCAAGGTGCTGCGCGGCCGAGGGGTCGCATACGCGCTGATCGCGCTCGCCGCGTTCGCGCTGACGGGCACGGAGAAGGTGCTCCTGCTGGTCACGGATGTCACCGGGCGGCGCCTTGCCGACGTGCCGGAACTCTCGGCGCTGCAGCTCGTCGTGCTCGCGATCGCGGTGATCGCGGTCGTCTCCGCCGTGCAACGGCTGCGCCGCGGGCCGGGGGAGCGCGAAGAGGGGCGGCCGTCCGACCCGCGACGCGCGCTCGTCGGCGCGGGACTCGCCGCGGCGCTCGTCGTCGTCGCGATCGGCGGGGCGTTCCTGCTCGGCGCGGAACCGGGCGCGCTGCTCGGGCTCGTCGGGTTCTCGACGCTGTCGTCGTTCGGCGGCGGCGAGGCCTACACGGGCGTCGCGGACGGCTTCTTCGTCAGCGGCGGCCTCGTCGAGCAGAGCGTGTTCTACGGGCAGATCGTGCCGGTGTCGAACGCGCTGCCGGGCCCGACGCTCGTGAAGCTCGCCTCCGCGGTGTCGTACGCGGTCGGCTCGGATGTCGGCGGCGCGGCGCTCGGAATCGCGCTCGCGGCGGCCGCGTTCCTCACGACGACGGGCGTGTGCTGCGTCGTCGCGCTGGGGGCGCTCGCCGGCTACGACCGCGCGCGCAACTCGCTCTTCGTGCGCAACCTCGGCGACTACATCCTCCCGGTCATCTGCGGGCTGCTCGCCTCGGTGGCGGTCTCGATCGTGCACTCGGGACTGCGCATCGCCGGGGAGGCGGGCGTGCCGGGGCCTCTCGCGATCGTGGGGGTGCTCGCACTCGCGCTCCTCGCGGCCCTCGTGCACCGCACGGGCCGGCTGCCCGACATCGCGATCATCCTCGCCGGGGGAGCCCTCAGCCTCGCGGTGCTGCTCGCGCTGCAGGGGTGACCGTGCGGCCACCCCTGCAGCGTCGAGCCGCGCTTCAGGCGGCGGGGATCAGGTGGTTCGCGACGAACACCTCCCGCGGGTCCCACTCGGCACGCACGCGCCGCAGCCGGTCCCACGACTGCTCGTCGAATCCGTTGCGCGGGTCGAGCTCCTCGTCGGCGAAGTTGAGGTAGCACCCACCCGCGGCCCACGGCGCCATCGCGAGCACGATCGCCGCGGCATCCGCCTCCGCGGCGGCCGCCATCTCGGGCGTCACCCCCATGCCCATGAAGAAGCCCGCGTACTGCCCGCGGAGCGACCCGAGCGCGCCGGCGCTCTCGCTGCGCCGGGCGAGCGCGCCGCCCAGTTGCCGCAGTTCCGCGAACACGAGCGACGACCGGGCGCCCGGCCCCACGAGCGAGAGCAGGGTGCGCTGCGCCTCGGCATCGAGCTCGCCGAGGGTCAGCGAGTTGCCGATCGCGGCGCTGGGCTCCTCCGGGTCCATGTGCAGCCGGGTGATCGCCGCGGCTGGCATGCCGCCGAAGGTGTCGATCTCCGGGTCGAGGGCCCGCAGCCGGGCGAACTGCTCCGCGCCGAACGCGTCGTCGCCGAGGGCCGCGCCGTCGAGCACGACGAGTTCCCGGCCGCGCAGGAAGTCGGGCAGGAAGGGCAGCGGCGGGATCCGCATGAAGCGCAGCGACGTCGTGACCTCCTCCGGCGCGGCGCGCGTCCAGTCGACCCACTCGCGCAGCACGTTCTCGGCCCGGGTCAGCGGCCAGAGCATGATGCCCGCGTAGGCGTCGGGGATCTCGAAGAGGCGCAGTTCGAGCGCGGTGACGACGCCGAAGTTACCGCCCCCGCCGCGCAGCGCCCAGAACAGGTCGGGGTTGCTCTCGGCATCCGCCCGCACCTCGCGCCCGTCGGCGGTGACGAGTTCGACGGCGAGGATGCTGTCGGCGGCGAGCCCGTGCTTGCGGGCGTACCAGCCGATGCCACCGCCGAGGGAGTAGCCGGCGACGCCGACGTCGGGGGAGGAGCCGTGCAGCGCGGTGAGTCCGTGCGGTGCCGCGGCGCTCACCACCTGGTCCCACATCGCGCCGCTGCCGACGCGGGCGACCCGGCGCTCGGGGTTGATGGCGACGTCGGTGAGCGCGGTCGTGCGCAGCAGCACGGCGTCGGTGAGGTCCCGGCGGGCGAGGGGAGTGGCGCCGTGCCCGGTGCCCTGCGGTGCGATCCGCAGTCCGGCCTCGACGGCGGCGCGGACGATCGCCGCGACGTCGTCCGGTGTGCGCGGGACGGCGACGGCGGCGGGCTGCTGCAGGGCGGAGAGGTCCCAGGGTGAGTTGGCCTCGTCGAAGCCGGCGTCGCCCGGCAGCAAAACGAGATCGGAGAAGCGTTGCTTGAGCGCGCCGGGCCCGGCGGCGAGGGGAGTGTCGAGTGTCATGGCGATCCTTCGTTTCGGGTTGCGCCGGCCGCGAGGAGGCCGGCCTCGGGGTTCTGGGGAGGACTTTGCCGCGTACCGCGGACTTCGCAACATCCCCTTGCGCTCGACACATTCAGTAGTGCGCCGCGTCAAGCGGCGGTTCCTCAGAGGCGCGCCCGATACGATCGGGCGGGTAGCCAGGACGTCGGAGGTGGGGATGGCGTTGCAACACGAGGCGCCGCGCGACTCGGCGTCCTCGGCGGAGCCCGCTCCGCCGGCACCGCCGCACCCGCTGCAGGCTCCGGCCCGCAAGTCCGATCGGGTGATCGCGCGAGTCATCCGGTCGGCGCTGCGCGGCGAGGGTTACAGCCTGCTGCGGCAGATCCCGGTGCTCGCGCTCATCGCCGTCGCGTCGGTGCTCGTGATCATCGTGCCGTCGGCCGGCTTCGCGTTCCCGGATGCCGCGTACTGGGGCTTCGGCGTGCTCGTGCTCGCCACCGTGCTCGCGGTCGTCGTCGACCGCGTTCCCCGCCTCGCGCACTGGCACAACGTCGTGCTCGCCCTCGACATCGTCGCGCTCGCGCTGCTGCGCTCCGGCACGGGCCCGAACGGCTCGATCTACGCCGGCATCGTCATCCTCGTGGTCGTCTGGCTCGCGCTGAACGAAGGTAGGCGCTACATCGCGTACTCCGCGATCGGCGCCTTCATCACGGTGCTGCTGCCGATCCTCACGTCGGGCGCGTGGCTGACGTCGCCGACGGAGCTGCTCCGCAGCCTCTTCACCGCGGTGATCTACACGATCGTCGCCCTGGTCATCAACGAGGTCGCGTCGCAGGCGCGGCGCCGGTACGAGAAGCTCGAGGTGCGCGAGCGCGACTACGAGCAGAACCTGCTGCGCGGGGCCGAGACGCAGAAGGCGCTGTTGCCGCAGGACGAGCCGCCGCTGCCGGGCTGGGAGCTCGTCGGTGAGTGCCTCCCCGCAAAGGTCATCGGCGGCGACTTCTACGACTGGTATCCGGTGGCGGGCGGCTACGCGTTCACCCTCGTCGACGTCATGGGCAAGGGTGTCGGGGCCGGCATCGTCGCCGCGACCGCCCGCTCGCTGCTGCGCAGCGCGCGGAACGAGCCCGACCCGGTCGCCGCGCTCCGCCGCGCCGACGAGGGCATCTCCTCCGAGTTCGCCGACGCCACCACCTTCGGCACCGCGTTCCATGCCCGGCTCTGGCCCGACGAGGGGCGCATCACTTACGCCGACGCCGGGCACGGCCTCGCCCTCGTCGTCGGCCCCTACGGCAGCTGGCGCAGCCTCCCGGCGACCGGTGCGCCGATCGGTCTCGGGCTCGACCTGGACTGGACGACGGAGACGCTGACCCTCAACCCGGGCGAGACGCTCGTCTGCGTCAGCGACGGCGTGCTCGACCTCTACCCGACGACTGAGGCGGCGCTGCAGGCCGTCGCCTCGATGAGCGCCGAGTCGCGCTCCGCCCGCGAGCTCGTCGCCCGCGTTTCGACCCTGACCGGCTCGGTCGATCACCCCGACGACGTGACCGTCGTCGCGCTGCGGCGCAGCGCCTAGAAGCTGAGCTGCACGTCGAGGCCCGTGCCGGGCCGGTGCGTCCAGTTCGCCTCGAGCCCCGCCCACATGGCGCTGTGCTCGCCGTCGTTCTCCGACGCCATGCGCTGCTGCACGCTGTCGGGCACCGAGAGCGCCTCCAGCACGCACTGCGTCTCGGCGATCTCGAGTCCGGGGTTGCCCATCGTCTCGCCGGCGGTGTCGAGGTAGAGCGAGCGCCCCTGCGCGCTGACGACGGCGCGCAGCCGGTCGTTCACCCCGCACTGGTCGAGGGCGAGGGTGAACCGCGCGTCGATCGGATGACTCGCCGCGGCCGTGATCGCGATGCCGCAGGCCGCGAGCAGCCCGAAGGCGATCACCTCGAACCAGACGGAGGTGCGCCGCACCACGGGGCGCTGCTCGTCGCCGGGCTGCGCCACCGTCTCGATCACCTCGTCATGCTAAGCGGCAGCCGCCCGGGCGGCGCGCCCCACAACGGGTGGTGCGTCCCGCCCGACCGGCGTGGGGCGCACCATCGGTCGAACTCACCGCTTGGGGCGCAGCACCTTCAGCACGAGCCATCCGGTGAGCACCCACGGACCGGCGACGAGGATCGGGTCGATCCAGGTGTGCCGCAGGTCGGCACGGCCGCGGCCGAACCGGGAGCGGATCGGATGACGCTTCACTTCCGCCATCAGGCCCGTCTCGGTGATCGGATTGTCGGGGCGGAACGTCGCGAACGACTTCAGGTGCGACTCGATCGCATCGACCCGGTCGCCGGCGATGAGGAGCAGCCAGTGGGCGGCGCGCCCCTCGCTGAAGCGGTCGTAGGCGTAGCGGCGGATCACGCCGGAGATCCCGGTCAGCGGTTGCGCCGTGCCGAACACGGGGGTGAGGAACTTGTGCTCGACCGAGCGCTCGCGGGGGCCGTCGGGCTCCTGGCGCTCCGGGAAGTCCCAGTGCGCGCCCTCGGGGCGCAGGTCGAGGCTCTCCCGGGGGAACGACGGCCGGTCGGCAGGGTCGAGGTCGGCGCCCCAACCCGGGATGCGCGCGCGCAGCTCGTCGGAGGAGGGCGGGGGGACCGGCTTCTCGGCGGTGTAGGCCACGGGTGCTCCTCTCAGGAAGCGTTGGGGACGACGACCGTCTTGATGCAGTCGTCGAGCTTGGACGAGAACATGTGGTAGCCCTCGGCGATGTGCTCGAGAGGGATGCGGTGCGTGATCATGTCGCTCGGCTTGATGTAGCCGTTCTTGATGTGCTCGAAGAGGCGGGGCCACTGCCGCTTGACCGGCGCCTGATTCATCCGGAGCGTGAGCCCCTTGTTCACCGCGTCGCCGAACTTGACCGCGTTGAAAATCGGTCCGTACGCGCCGATCACCGAGACCGTCGCGCCCTTGCGCACGCTGTCGATCGCCCAGTTGAGGGCGACGGGGGAGCCCCCCTGCATCTTGAGCTTCGCGGCGGTGATGTGCTGCAGCAGGTTGCCGTCGGCCTCCGCGCCGACCGCCTCGATCGCGACGTCGGCGCCGAGGAATCCGGTGATCTTCTTCATGTGCACGACGATGTCGTCGTACTCGTTGAAGTTGTACGTCTCGGCGAACGCGAACTCCCGTGCCTTCTCGAGCCGGTAGTCGAGGTGGTCGATGACGATGACCCGGCCCGCACCCATGAGCCACGACGACCGGGCGGCGGCGAGGCCGACCGGGCCGGCGCCGAACACGACGACGGTGTCGCCCTCGTGGATGTCGCCGATCTGGGCGCCGAAGTAGCCGGTCGAGAACGCGTCGGTCAGCATGAGCGCGTCCTCGGGGTCCATCCACTCGGGGATGATCGTGGGCCCGACGTCGGCGAAGGGCACCCGCACGAACTCCGCCTGCCCGCCGTCGTAGCCGCCGGTCGTGTGCGAGTAGCCGTAGATGCCGCCGACCGCGGTCGCGTTGGCGTTGACGTTGTGGCAGTTCGAGTACAGGCCGCGCGCGCAGAAGAAGCACGAGCCGCAGTAGATGTTGAACGGCACCATCACCCGGTCGCCGACCTTCAGGTTCTGCACCGACGGGCCGACCTCGTGCACGGTGCCGATGAACTCGTGGCCGAAGGTGTGCCCGATGCGCAGGTCGGTCATCAGGCCGTGGTACAGGTGCAGGTCCGAGCCGCAGATCGAGGCCAGATCGACGCGCACGATGGCGTCGTTCGGGTGCTCGATCTTCGGCATGTCCTTCTCTTCGACCCGCACCTTGTACGGGCCGCGATACGTCATCGCGCGCATGCGACCTCCAAATGAGTCCTCCTCGCCATGCTCATTCGGCTGGCTGGGAGTCTCAAGGGACCGGGCGCGCTTTCGCAGCGGCCTCTCGGCGGAGCGTCCAGAAGGGCTCCGGATGTCTCCAGGTGCGTCGGCTTCGAGTCATCCGGTTTGTGGCCGTTACCAGCGTTCTCTTGTAACTCGTTGTTACCTTCCTCCGCATGGCTACGGAGAATCGCCGCCGCCGAGGCGTGCTCTCGGGGGTGCTCGGCCTCCTCGGAACGAGCGCGATCGCGGGGGTGCTCGTCACCGCGATGATGGCGCCGGCGGTCGCCGTCACCGGCGTCGCCGCCAACACGGGCATCGCGGCGATCAACAACATCCCCGACTACCTCGAGGTCGGCGCCCTGCCGCAGCGCAACGTGATCTGGGGGAATGGTCCCGACGGCCCCGTGCAGATCGCGACCGTCTACAACCAGAACCGCGAGGAGCTCGGCTGGGACGAGGTCTCCCAGTTCCTCAAGGACGCCGCCGTCGCCGGTGAGGACCGGCGCTTCTACTCGCACAACGGGGTCGACATGGCGGGCGTCGCCCGGGCCATCCTCGGCAACCTCAGCGCCGGCGAGGTCACCTCCGGGGCGTCGACGCTCACGATGCAGCTCGTACGCAACATCTGGATTGTCGAGGCGGAGCAGTCCGGCGACGAGCAGGCGTACGAGGACGCGGTCGCGCAGACCGCCAGCCGCAAGATCGAGGAGATGCGGCTCGCCCTCGCGCTCGAGAAGACGTACACGAAGGACGAGATCCTCCTCGCCTACCTCAACATCGCGAACTTCGGGCGCGCCACCTACGGCGTGCAGGCCGCGGCCCAGCGCTACTTCTCGGTGAACGCGGCGGACCTGACGCTCGCGCAGGCGGCCAGCCTGATCGCGATCGTGCAGTACCCCGCCTCGCGCAACCTCTCGACCGAGGACAACTACGAGGCCAACCGCGAGCGGCGCGACTTCATCCTCGACTCGATGCTCGACGAGGGCTACATCGACCAGGCGCAGTACGACGAGGCGATCGCGACGCCGATCGAGACGACGCTCAGCGAGCCTAGGAACGGCTGCGTCGCTGCGACGTCGGATGCGCAGTTCTTCTGCGACTACGTGCAGCGCAGCGTCGCCGACATCCCCGCGTTCGGCGAGACGCCCGAGGAGCGCCGCGCCAACTGGCGCCTCGGCGGCTACGACGTCTACACGACCCTCGACACCGACCTGAACACCACGGCGCAGCAGGCGATGGACGCGGCGGTGCCGAACGACAGCACTCAGCTGGAGCTGGGCGGCGCGAACGTCTCCGTCGAGGTCGGAACCGGGCGCGTGCTGACGATGGTGCAGAACAAGGACTACGACCCCGGCCGCGACGCCGAGGACCCGACCTCCACCGCGGTCAACTACTCCACGGACAACGCCTACGGCGGCTCGAGCGGCTTCCAGACCGGCTCGACGTACAAGGTCTTCACGCTGGCGTCGTGGCTCGCGGCGGGCAACACCCTCTACGAGACCGTCAACGGTCGCAACCAGACGTTCGACCTGTCCGACTTCGAGGACTCCTGCACCGATGGGCACTCGGGCACCTGGGCACCGGAGAACTCCGGCGGCGCCACCTTCGGCCGCATCAGCGTGCTGCAGGCCACGATGCAGTCGGTCAACACCGCGTACATCGACATGACCCGGCAGCTCGACCTCTGCGACATCCGCTCGACCGCCGAGTCGCTCGGTGTGCACACCGCCGGCGGCGAGCCGCTCGAGACGAACCCCGCCGCGACGCTCGGCACCAACACGATCGCGCCTCTGACGATGGCGGCGGCGATCGCGGCGTTCGCGAACGAGGGCACCTTCTGCGACCCGATCATCGTCGACCGCGTGGTGAGCGCCGACGGCGAGGAGCTCGGCGGGCAGACCCCGTCGTGCCGCCAAGCGATCGAGCCCGAGGTGGCGAACACCGTGGCGTACGCGCTCGAGCAGGTCGTCGCGAACGGCACCGGCACGGCCTCGAACCCTGGCGGTTCGGCGCCCGTGCTCGGCAAGACCGGAACGACGGATGACGCGGCGCAGACCTGGATGGTCGCCGCGACCACCGAGGTGGCGACCGCGACCTGGGTCGGCAACATCACCGGGGCCTACTCCCTGCAGGACGTCTCGGGCGGCACGACGATGCGGCACCGCGTGACGCGCGCGCTGCTCGAGGCCGCCATCGGGCAGTACGGGGGCGAGGCGTTCGCCGCGCCGGCATCCGGCCTGACCTACGCGCCCGCCCCGGAGCCCGAGCCGGCCCCGGCTCCCGCGCCTGCTCCGGCGCCCGCCCCGGCTCCCGACGAGACCGCCGAGCCGTCGCCGGCGCCGACCCAGGCGCCCGCGCCCGAGCAGCCGCAGCCCGAGCAGCCCGAGGAGGATCAGGGCAACGGGAACGGCAACGGCAATGGGAACGGAAACGGCAACGGCGGCTTCTTCCCGCCGCTCCCGGGCCAGGAGGAGGAAGAGGACGAGTAGCTGACGGTCGGCAACCCAGCCGACCGGTGCTGTTCGCCCGCGGGCAACCCGGGCGCGACGCGGAGTTCTCCCGGCGCGGCTGGGCTGGGCGGCGATGCAGTTCCTCGCCGATCTACCGCTCCGCCTCAACGGGGGCCGGTGGCCCACCAGTCACGTGCAGGGCGTCGCCGTCGACCTCGACCGCGGCCACGTCTACTACTCGTTCACGACGCTGCTCGTGAAGACCGCCCTCGACGGCACCCTGCTCGGGACCGTCGGCGGCCTTTCCGGACACCTGGGCGACATCACGTTCGACCCCGTCGCGCGCCGGCTCTACGGATCGCTCGAGTACAAGGCGGCGGCCGCGTTCTACGTGGCGATCTTCGACGTCGACGCGATCGACCGCGAGGGACTGCTCGCCGTGGACGCATCCGTCGTGCGGACGGTGCACCTCGCGGAGGTGGTGGCCGATTACACGTGGAGCTCGGCGGTCGCGGCGCAGCCGTCCCTTGCGTCGGGTAGCGCCGACTCTCGGCGGTCGAGTAGCGCCGAAGGCGCGTATCGGGGCCTCAGCACCCTCGCGGACACTTCACCCCTCCGCCACCGCTACGGCTGCAGCGGCATCGACGGCATCGCCTTCGGCCCTCGCTTCGGCTCCACCGACGGACCGCTCCTCCTCACCGTCGCCTATGGCGTGTTCTCCGACCTCGCCCGCGACGACAACGACCACCAGGTGCTGCTCCAGTACGCGACGGACGACTGGTGGGAGCACCTCGCCCGCCCGCTGAACGAGCTCGACCCGCACCGCAGCGGCCCGAGTCATCCGGACGGCAAGTACTTCGTGCGCACCGGCAACACCCGCTTCGGCGTGCAGAACCTCGAGTTCGACGCCCACGCCGAGCGCTGGTTCCTCGGCGTCTACGCGGGGGAGAAGCCGGACTTCCCGAACTTCACCCTCTTCGCGGTCGACGCCGCGGCGCTTCCGACCCTCGGCCCGCTCGCCGGACTCGGCGGCGAACTGGGGCTGACCCTGGCGCTCGCCGACGACGGCCTGTGGGACGAGAACACGGGCGTCCGAGGCTGGTACCAGCACGCGGACGTCGGCATCGCGGCGGTCGGCGAGGGGCTGTTCTACCTGTCCGAGTCATCCGTCCGTGAGGGCTTGCAGACGAGCGACGTCACGCTGCATCGTTGGAGCGGAGACGCCCGGATGCCGTTCGCACCCGTGGTCGCGACGAAGAGCGCACCTCTGACCACCGCCTGAACGACGAAGGGCGCCGCCTCTCGGCGACGCCCTCCACGGTGATCGGTCGATCAGCTCTTCTTCGCCGAGGCGAACGAGCTCACGCACTCGCCCTGGTTCTTGAAGACGGGCGCGGTGCTGGTCTTCCAACCGTCCTGCTTGCACTCGTCCTTGCTCTTGAGCACGGTGGGGAGGCAATCGGACTCGACGGCGAAGGACAGAATGACTGCGCCTCCGCTCAGCACGCTGACCGCGTGGGTGCCGGTGTCTTCTGCGAATTCGAAGACCTTGCTCGCCGTGCCGTCTGCCGCGATGTCTGCCGAACCGGCGGGCTGGTCGTCGACGACGAACTGGAAGGAAGCCGCCTCGTTTACGGTCGTGCCCGGCTGAGCGGTGACGTTGCCGAGCGTCAGCTCGACCTTGCCGCAGCTGATGTCGGCCTCCGCCGAGGGAACCGCCGGGACGACGGCCGCGGGTGCACGGAAGGTGTAGCGCGTACCCGCGAAGTTGATGGCGTTGAGGATGCCGTCACCCTTCACGCCTGAGCCGAGCGAGAAGCCGAAGGCAATGACCTTCGCCTCGGGGAAGGCGGTGCGCCACTGGTCGAGGGTGCCGTGATTGGCACTGCCGTACCCGCCGGTGTGCGAAGGGGCGCCGTCCTTCACGAACTCCTCGGCGGCGTTGTTCAGCCACCAGTCGTTGCCGTAGACACCGGGCTCGCCGATAAGGATGCCGTCGTCGTTGCCGTCTGCGTCGAAGTCGACGACGAGCTGGAAGCCCGGAACTCCGCCCGAGGTGTTGCTGTACTCGAGGGTCGGCTCGCCGACGGCGGTGAGTGCAGTGTTGGTTGCGACGTACTCGGCGACCTTGTCGGAGCTGGCGGAGCCTTCTGTCCACAGGCGCAGGCCCGTGCCCACGACCTCGTAGTGCCCGGTCGCGCGGGTGTCCGACCGGTCCGGCACGAAGTCGGTCGGCACCTCGATGGTGGCGGTGGTGGCGGCGACGGCCGGCGCCGCGGGCGCGAGTGCCAGGCCGACGGCGATGGCGGCTGCGGCGACGCCCAGTTTCTGCTTCATTCGGGTGTGTTTCTTCCTCTAGGGTGGCCCGCCAGGATGGCGGTAGCGGCACGCTAGTGGAATCCACCGACGGGCTCACCATGGACGCGCGTCCACGATGCCCGCAGAACGAGGGGTGGGGGTGGAGGTGACGGTGGGCCCCGTGGGGCTCGAACCCACGACCTACGGATTAAAAGTCCGCTGCTCTACCGACTGAGCTAGAGGCCCGCCCTCAACGGTACCGCGCCGACGCCGACCTGCCTGGCGATCGGCGCCTGCCGAAGTCATGAGGAACGGGGATGGCGCGCCGTGCGGGGACGGCGTGTCGCCCGCTCGTTCATGAGTTGCGCTGACGCGCCGCGGAGGAGCGGGGGCCCGGCCGCCGAGTGGCCCCGCGGCGCCGTAGGTGCCGCAGCAGACCCGCGCCCTCACAACCCGAGCAGCGCCTCCGCCCGCAGCCACGCCGCCATCCGCTCGATGCTCCGCACGGCGCCCGGGTGCTCCGGCGTGTTCAGGTGCCCGTGGATGGTGCCGGGCTCGCGCACCACGAGCACGTCGACGGCTGCACGGGTCAGGTCGGCGGCGAACGCCTCCGAGGAGGAGCGCAGGTCGTCGGCATCCGAGTTCAGGATGAAGGTGGGCGGCAGCCCCGCGACGTCGTGTCCGGCCGGGAAGGCGTAGCGCTCGCCGAGCAGGGCTTCGTCGCCCACGTAGTTGAGGTTCATCACGCGCACCTGGTCGGGCAGGAACCGCGCCTCCGGCGGCAGGTCGACCGCGAGCGCCGCGAGGTGCGACGACGGCTCGGGCAGTACCGCGTGCTCGACCGGGTAGGCGAGCAGGAGCGTCGCGGGCGCGGGCCGGCCCTGGTCGACGAGCCGCAGCGCGGCGCCGGTCGCGAGGTTGCCGCCCGCGCTCGCGCCGCCGAGCGACAGCGACGAGGCGCCGAGCACGTCGGGGTGCGTCGCGAACCACTCGAAGACGTCCGAGAGCTGCTCCGACGCCACGGGGAAGCGGATCGCCGACTTATCCGACGTCGGCTGCGGGTCGAAGCGGTCGATCTCTGGGGAGAGCGCGTAGTCGACGGATGCCACCGCGATGCCGCGCTCGGCGAGGCTGCGGGCGACCCAGTCGGCCTCGGGCATGTCGAGGTCGCCGTAGGCGAAGCCCCCGCCGTGGGCCCAGACGAGCGCGACGCCCGTCGGGGACTGCGCCGGGTAGAGGCGGACGCGCACCTCGCCGTGCGACGTGGGAACGGGCTGCTCGGAGGGCTCGGTGTACGTCATCGTGCTCGCGATGTTATCGGGGGAGAGGCGTACCGTTGAGCGGGTGACCGACGAGTTCCACCGCCCCGTGCGGCTGCCCGGCGAGATCTTCGAGAACAAGTACGAGGGCGGTGAGGATCCGGCCACGATCAGCCGCGCCGCGCACGACACCGCGAGCGCCCTGCTGATGCGGGTGCGCGCCACCGACGACCCCGAGGTGCTGCAGCGCGTCGTGGCTTACACCGACGAGCACGGCATCGACGCGGTCGCCGAACTCTGGGCGCGCTCGCCGGCGACGAGCCTGCCCGGCGCGCTCTGGCGCATCTATCTGCTCCGCAGCTTCATCACGACGGATGCCTCGGGCACCGCCTTCTACTTCCAGCGCGGCTCCGAGGTGCTGCGCACCATCGACCCCCTCGTCGCCGGCGCCTCGATGCCGACCGGGCCCGACGAGATCATCGGCCTCGCGAACGACATCCTGCACGGCGTCTTCCGTGGCGACTTCGCGGTCGCGCTCGAACGCGCGTCGGCCTTCTGCCGCGTGACATCCGCCGGCTGCACCTCGGTCGCGGACGACCTCGAGCCGACCGAGAGCGAGCGCTCGAGCACGCTGACCCGGCGCGCGCTGCGGTTGGAGCAGTTCGGCGCCGACCTCGCAAGCTGCGCTCGCCTGTGGCGAACGGGCAGCCTGGAATGAGCCCGCTCGGAGGTTCGGCTCCGGGGTCTCGTTAGACTGGAGAACGCCGGGCCGCAGTAACCCCGGGCTCCAAAATCAGCCGCTACGAGCGGCCTCGCGCCGAGAGGCGTTCTGCGGTCCGGTGCTGACTTCGGGCGCGGTGGCCGGCGGGCAAACCTGCTGGCCACCTGCTCCGAATCATGATCATGCTTCAGCCCCCGGCTCTCCGAACCACCCGCAGGGGTGAACGGCGTCTGCCGGGCGGATCACTGATTCCTCTGCGGGACGCAGGTCTCCGACCGTCCCAGATGCTCCCCCCGCAGAGACGCACGGTCATCCGCCCGGCAGACCTTCCCCGGGTCACGGGCCCCAGCGACGGGGGCACCTATGCTTAAGCTCGTGTCACGAGAGAGCGAGCTCTACGACGCCGACGCTCCCGTGACGGCCGAGGAGCTTCTTGCCCAGGTCGCCAACGGTGACCGCGAGGCGTTCGCCGAACTGTACGACCGGCTCGCGCCCCGGGTGCTGGGCCTCGTCGTGCGGCTGCTGCGCGATCACGCTCAGTCGGAAGAGGTCACGCAGGAGATCTTCCTCGAGATCTGGCAGAACGCCACGCGCTACGACCGCTCGAAGGGCGGCGCCTCGACGTGGATCCTCACGATGGCGCACCGCCGGGCCGTCGATCGCGTGCGCTCGGCCCAGGCCGGGCGCGACCGCGACACCAAGGTCGGCATCCGCGACTTCCGGCCCGAGTACGACTCGGTCTCGGAGAGCGTCGAGATCCGCATCGAGCACGAGCGGGTGCAGCGCGCACTCGGCCGGCTCACCGAACTGCAGCGGCAGGCGGTGCAGCTGGCCTACTACGGCGGCTTCAGTCACAGCGAAGTCGCCGCCATGCTGAACGTGCCCGTGGGCACGGTGAAGACACGACTGCGCGACGGCATGATCCGTCTGCGCGACGAACTCGGAGTGGCCTCATGAACGGCCGGGAAGACCAGATGAACTCGAGCGGCGCCTACTCGGTGTCCGCGCTCAACGACGACGAGCGCAAGGCCTTCGAGGCCTACCTCGCCGGTGCCGACGACGCGAGCCGCGCCGAGGTCGCCGAGCTCAGCGAGACCGCCGCGATCCTCGCGATGGCCGTCGAGCCCGTGACGCCGTCCGACGAGCTGCGCGCCTCGGTGCTCGCGAAGATCGCGTCGCTGCCGCAGCTGCCCGCACAGGACCCCGTCGAGGCGCCGGCCCCCGAGTCATCCGCGGCGCTCACGTCCGAGCAGCAGGAGCGGCTTCTCGCCCCGGCCGGACCCGCCGCGGCGACCGCGCGGCTGCGCTGGTTCCAGCGCCCCGTCGCGCTGCTCGGGGCCGCGGCCGCCGCCGTCGTGCTCGCCGTGAGCGGCGGCTTCGTGGGTGCGGCGCTCGTGAGCGACGACAACGGGTTGGACCAGGCGTCCGACCGCCTCGCCGAGCTGTACGCCGCGCCCGACGCGCAGCGCGTAACAGCGGATGTCGCGGGCGGCGGCAGCGCCACGCTCGTGTTCTCGCACGACCTCGACCGCAGTGCGGTCGTCTTCGACGGCCTCACCGAGCTGCCGAACGACAAGGTGTACGAGCTCTGGTACATCGACGCCGACGGGGACCCGCGGCCCGCAGGGCTCGTCGAGCTGCCCGGCACGGGCGATGGCTGGTACGTGCTCGACGGCGAGCTGTCCGAGGGCGACACGGTCGGCGTGACGGTCGAGCCCGCCGGCGGCTCGGAGACCCCGACCACCGACCCGGTCGTCGCAATCCCCGCCTAGAACCCGCATCACGACGGAAGGGGCTGGACCGCGACGGTCCAGCCCCTTCCTCGTCTCCATCAGTCGACGGTCACGACCACCTTGCCCGCGGCGGCGCCGTCGGTCAGACGCCTCATCGCCTCGGCCGCATCGGCGAGCGGATGACTCGACTCGACGAGCGACCGGAGAACGCCGCGCTCGAGCAACCCGCCGAGCTCCACCAGGTCGGTCTCGCTCTTCTTCGTCATGAACGTGCCGAGCGACTGGCGCACGAAGGGCGAGAGCAGGGAGGCGAGCACCTGCCGCTGACTGCCGCCCAGCCAGCGGCCGCCGTTCTCGCCGCCGACGATGACGAGCCGCCCACGCTCGGTGAGCAGTCGCCGCAGCACCGGCAGCGGACGCATGCCGCCGGTGTCGAGGATCACGTCGTAGCGGCCGGTCGGCTCCGACCGCCGGTAGTCGATCACCTCGTCCGGGCCGAGGGTGTGCACGGCCTCGACCTTGCCCGTGCTGCACACGGCCGTGACGGAGGCACCGGCGGCCTTGGCCAGTTGCACGGCGTACGATCCGACGCCGCCGCCCGCGCCAAGCACGAGCACCCGCTCGCCCTCCGCGACGCCCGCGTGGTCGCGCACGGCCTGCAGCGCGGTGACGCCTGACACGGCGGCCGCGGCGGCATCCGGGAACGACAGCCCGGCGGGCATGAGGCCGATCGCGCGACGATCGGCGACGGCGTACTGCGCGAGGGTCGAGCTGCCCTCGCCGAAGACCCGGTCGCCGGGCCGCAGGTTGCGAACCCCCTCGCCGACCGCGACGACGGTGCCGGCGAGCGGGAGGCCCGGATTCAGCCGTCGAGGCCGCCGGATGCCGGGGAAGGCGGCGCGCACGGGATAGGGGAGCCCGGCCATCAGGTGCCACGTCCCCTGGTCGACGCTCGTCGCGTGGATCCGCACGAGCACCTGGTTCGCCTCAGGGGAGGGCACCGGGGCGGTGGACGGGCGCAGGACGGCGGCCGCGTCCGTGCCGTACTCGCGCTGGACGATGGCGGACATCGTCGCGCCCGGCGCGGGAGCGACAGCGGGTGAGGTGCTGGACGAGGTCATGGTCGGCTCCTTCTCGGGCTATTGCTTACGCCGTAAGTCTGTACTTACGCCGTAAGGTTGTCAATCGGCGATAGGAGGCGCGGTGGCTCGAGCGGCACTGACACGGCAGCGCGTGGTGGAGGCGGCCATCGGGCTCGCGGACGCGACGGGAGCCGAGGCTCTCAGCATGCGCAAGCTGGGGGAGTCGCTCGGCGTGGAGGCGATGTCGCTCTACAACCACGTGCGCAACAAGGAGGACCTCCTCGACGCGATGGTCGACGCCGTCTACGCCGAGATCCCGCTGCCGGACCCGGCCGGCGGTTGGCGCGACGAGTTGCGGCCCCGCTACCTCGCGACGCGGGAGGTGCTGCTGCGGCACCGCTGGGCGATCCCGCTCATGGAGTCGCGCGCGATGCCCGGCGCGGCGAACCTCGCGCATCACGAGGCCCTGCTCGCCTGCCTGCGGGCGAACGGCTTTTCGCTCACGCAGGCGGCGCACGCGTACTCCGTGCTCGACGGGTACGTCTACGGCTTCGTGCTGACCGAGAAGGCGTTGCCGTTCGACGGCGACGACGTGGCCGAGGTCGCGCAGGCGATGCTCGCGCAGTTCCCCGTCGACCGCTTCCCGAACCTCGCCGCGATGGCGTCGGAGCACGTCATGCAGCCGGGCTACGACTACGGCGACGAGTTCGGCTGGGGGCTCGACCTCATCCTCGACGGGCTGGAGCGTGCGCGCCGCGACGCGGGCTGAACGACGAAGGGGGCCGGACCGTGCGGTCCAGCCCCCTTCGTGGCATCCGATTATCCGAAGCGGCCCGAGACGTAGTCCTCGGTCGCCTGCACGGACGGGTTCGAGAAGATCGTGTGGGTGTCGTCGTACTCGATGAGCTTGCCCGGCTTGCCGGTGCCGGCGATGTTGAAGAACGCCGTACGGTCGCTGACGCGGCTCGCCTGCTGCATGTTGTGGGTGACGATGACGATCGTGTAGTCCTGCTTCATCTCCTCGATGAGGTCCTCGATCGCGAGGGTCGAGATCGGGTCGAGGGCGGAGCAGGGCTCGTCCATCAGGATGACGTCGGGCGAGACCGCGATCGCGCGCGCGATGCACAGACGCTGCTGCTGACCACCCGAGAGGCCGGAGCCGGGCAGGTTCAGGCGGTCCTTCACCTCGTTCCAGAGGTTCGCGCCCTTGAGGGACTTCTCGACGAGCTCGTCCTGGTCGCTCTTCGACATCCGCCGGTTGTTGAGCTTGACGCCGGCGAGCACGTTGTCGCGGATCGACATCGTGGGGAACGGGTTGGGGCGCTGGAACACCATGCCGACCTGACGGCGCACGAGCACCGGGTCGACACCCTGGCCGTAGAGGTTGTTGCCGTCGATCAGCACCTCGCCCTCGACCGTCGCGCCGGGGATGACCTCGTGCATGCGGTTGAGGGTGCGGAGGAACGTCGACTTGCCGCAACCCGAGGGGCCGATGAAGGCGGTGACGGTGCGGGGCTCGATGGTGAGCGAGACGCCCTCGACGGCCTTGAACTTGCCGTAGTAGACGTTGAGGTCGTTGACTTCGATGCGCTTGGACAAGGTGCTCTTTCTCCTTAGCGGCCGAGCTTGGGGGCGAAGAACCGCGCGACGAGCCGGGCCACGAGGTTGAGGATCATCACGATCAGGATCAGGGTGAGAGCTCCGGCCCAGGCCCGGTCGATGTAGGCCTGAGCGTCGGTGCCCGGGTTCGCGTAGCTCTGATATACGAACACCGGAAGCGACTGCATTCTTCCGTCGAACAGGTTCGTGTTCAGGCTCTGCGTGAATCCGGCGATGATCAGCAGCGGGGCGGTCTCACCGATGACGCGGGCGATGGCGAGCATCACACCGGTGGTGAGGCCGGCGACGGATGTCGGCAGCACGACCTTCACGATCGTCGCCCACTTCGGCACGCCGAGCGCGTACGAGGCCTCGCGGAGCTCGTTCGGCACCAGGCGCAGCAGCTCCTCGCTGGAGCGGACCACGACCGGGATCATGAGCACGGAGAGCGCGATCGCGCCGCCGATGCCGAGGCGGATGCCCGGTCCGAAGACCAGCTCGAAGACGGCGTAGGCGAAGAGGCCGGCGACGATCGAGGGGATACCCGTCATGACGTCGACGAGGAATGTGATCGCCCGGGCGAGGTGACCCCGGCCGTACTCGACGAGGTAGATCGAGGTCATGAGGCCGATCGGCACCGAGATGACCGTCGCGGCGATCGTCATGAGCAGCGTGCCCGTGATGGCGTGGCTCGCGCCACCGCCCGCGCCGACCACGTTGCGCATGGAGTAGGTGAAGTACTGCAGGTCGAAGCGCGCGAGCCCATTGGCGAGCACGGTCGACACGAGGGAGATCAGCGGGAGCAGCGCGACGACGAACGCGAGCACCACGAGGGCGGTGACGAAGCGGTCGCGGGCCTTGCGGTCGCCCTCGATGAGGAGCGAGACGACGAAGATCGCGGCGACGTAGAGCAGCGTGCCCCAGAAGATCGCGGCGACGAGGGAGAAGTCGGTCGACCCGGCGGCGGCGAGCAGCCCGAAGACGACCGCCGCGGCGACCCAGGAGGCGACGAGGATGCCCCAGGGGGCGAGCTTGGGGAGACGGCCCGAGGTGAGGGCGTTCTCGACGGGAGTGGCGGCGACGGACATCAGTTGGCTCCCGAGAAGTCCTTGCGGCGGCTGACGATGTAGCGGGCGAACGCGTTCACCGCGAAGGTGACCACGAACAGCACGAGACCGGTCGCGATGAGCACGGAGATGCCCTCGCCGTAGGCCTCGGGGAACGAGAGGGCGATGTTCGCCGGGATGGTCGAGGGGTTGCTCGCGGTGAGGATCGCGAAGCCGACGCCGCCGGAGGCGGAGAGCACCATGGTGACGGCCATGGTCTCGCCGAGCGCGCGACCGAGACCGAGCATCATGCCCGACACGATGCCGCCGCGGGCGTAGGGGAGCACGGCCATCTTGATCATCTCCCAGCGCGTGGCGCCGAGGGCGAGAGCCGCCTCCTCGTGCAGGCGCGGCGCCTGGAGGAAGACCTCGCGGCAGATCGCGGTCATGATCGGCAGCACCATGACGGCGAGCACGATCGACGCCGTCGCGAGCGTGCGGCCGGTCGCGGAGACCTGACCGGCGAAGAGGGGGATCCAGCCGAGGTTCTCGTTCAGCCAGACGTAGAGGGGTTGCACGAGCGGGGCGAGCACGAGGCCGCCCCAGAGGCCGAAGACGACCGAGGGCACGGCGGCGAGCAGATCGATGATGTAGCCGAGGCCCTGCGCGAGCTTGCGCGGCGCGTAGTGGGAGATGAACAGCGCGATGCCGATCGCGAGCGGCGTCGCGAGCACGAGCGCGATCAGCGACGAGTACAGCGTGCCGAAGATCAGCGGCGCGACGTAGGAGAGGAAGCTCTGCCCCTCGAGGATCGGGTTCTCCTCGGGGTTCGTCGTGAAGGCGGGGATCGACTCCACGATGAGGAAGATCGTCACCGCGGCGAGGGTCAGCAGGATGATGACGCCGGCGCCGACGGCCGTGCTCGAGAAGATGCGGTCGCCTGGGCGCTGCTTCGCGCGCATTCGCTGGGTGCCGGTGGTCGCGGTCATTCGGTCGGGTCGCTCCCTCAGAGGTGTTGCTGGGACGAGGCTCAGCGGAGGCGCGGACGGACGTCCGAATCCCTGCTCAGCCTGCCCCGGTCCGGGTACGAATCTAGTCGTCGTTCCCGGACCGGGACAGTCGGAGGTGGTGCTTAGGAGATCAGCTCGAGAGCGGCCTCGACGTCGGTGCGGAGCGTGTCGGAGATCGGGGCCGACCCGGCGTTGTCCGCGGCGGCCTGCTGGCCCTCCTCGCTGGCGATGTAGCTGAGGTACGCCTTGACGACCTCGGCGGTGTTCGCGTCCTCGTACTGCTCGCAGGCGATCAGGTAGGAGACGAGCACGACGGGGTAGGTGCCCGCCTCGGCGCCGGCACGGTCGAGGGCGATCGCGAGGTCACCCTCGGTGCGGCCCTCCTCGTAGCCCGACGCGTCGACGACGGCGGCCGCGGCCTCCGGCGAGAACTCGACGAACGAGCCGTCGGCGACCTGCACCGCGACGGTGCCGAGGTCACCGGCGCGCGACGCGTCGGCGTAGCCGATGGTGCCCTGGCCGCCCTTGACGGCGTCGACGACACCGGAGGTGCCCTGAGCGGCCTCGCCGCCCTCGAGCGGCCAGACGCCGTCGGGCTCGTTGGTCCACGCCTCGGGCGCGGCCTCGTTGAGGTACGCGGTGAAGTTCTCGGTGGTGCCCGAGTCGTCCTGGCGGTGGACCGGCGAGATCGCGAGGTCGGGGAGCTCGACGCCCTCGTTCGAGGCGGCGATCGCCGGGTCGTTCCAGTTGGTGATCGTGCCGTTGAAGATGTTCGCGATCGTGGCGGCGTCGAGGTTCAGGGTGTCGATGCCCTCGAGGTTGAAGATCACGGCGATCGGGGAGATGTAGAGCGGGAGCTCGACGATGCCCGAGTCGGGAGCGCAGGCGCCGAAGGTCGCCTCGGCGATCTCGTCCGTCTTGTACGCGCGGTCCGAGCCGATGAAGGCGCTGGAGCCGGCGATGAAGTTCTCGCGACCCGTGCCGGAACCGGTCGGGTCGTAGTTGATGGTGACGTCCGGGTTCGCACCCTGGAACTCGGCGACCCAGGCCTCCTGAGCGGCCTGCTGCGACGAGGCGCCCGAGGCGCTGATGTCGCCGGCGAGGTCGCTCGCGGGGGCGTCGCTCGAACCGGCGGCGGAGGTGCCCTCGTTCGCGGCGCAGGAGGTCAGAAGCATCGTGCCGGCAACGGCCATGGCCGCAACGGCGCCGTAACGCTTGAAGTTCACAGTCATCCCTTCGGGATCTTGATTACAGAGGTTCGGGTCTGGTGCTCGACCCGCAGGCGACCGTACGACCGGCAGACGTCGAGATTGGTCGCTCCCGGTGAACGGAAGGTGAACAGGCCGCGAACAGCTCAGACGACGGCCGGAGTATGGGTTTCGGTCGCGACGATTCCGGACGATGCTCGTTCTTTGGGCACGTGCACGACCGTGAACTCCCCGGGCGCGAGCGCGGCAGCGCGTCGCAGCTCCGCCGTCAACGGTTCGCCCGTCCGCTGCGCGAGTTCGCGCACGAGCTCCGGCAGCACGGGGCCGTGGCTGCACAGCACGGCGCCCTTCCCCTTCGCCAGCCGACGGTCGATCACTGCCGCGACGTCGGCGGTGCCGTCCTCCCACGCGTCCTGGCTGATGTCGGGCACCTCGCTGATGCCACGGCGCAGCAGTTTCGCGAGCGGGGCGACGGTCTCGACGCAGCGCGCCGCCGGACTCGAGACGAGCTTGCGGGGGGCCCACGCCGCGATCGCGGGCGCGACGGCGCGCGCCTGCTCGCGGCCGCGGGGGAGGAGGGGCCGCGAGGCATCCGTGCCGCGCCAGTCGCCGCGGGGGGTGGCCTTGCCGTGCCGGAGCAGCACGAGGGGGAACGTGCGGGCGATGCCCGCCTCGAGCCGGGAGGCGAAGAGTTCGAGCAGCTCGGCGTCGTGCGTGTACGTCACCTTCTTCACGGCGGCGCGCACCGACAGCCACTCGAGTGCCTCGATCTCGTGGTTCGGCTTGAACTTCGCCTTCGCGACCTGCTCGTCGGTGACCTCCGCCGACCAGTAGTGCACCACCTTGCCGCGCCCGCCGGGCAGCGTGTACCGCACGGTGCCGAGCGGGGCGCCCAGCGCCGCCGCGATGCCCGTCTCCTCGCGCACCTCTCGGGCGGCGGCCGTCGGCAGCATCTCCCCGCGGTCGAGCTTGCCCTTGGGCAGCGACACGTCACCGTGGGTCGCCCGGTGCACGACGAGCACGCGCACGCGACCGTCGACGACCCTCCAGCAGAGGGCTCCGGCCGCCTGGACGGGCGGGAGGGAGCTCACCGGAGCGATCCGCCCCTCCTGCGCTGCGAGACGCGGCGCATCACGACGTTCTGCAGGTCGTTGAGCGGCACCTCCTTCTCGCTGAGCGAGTGGCGGGTCCACGTGCCGTCGGCGCGGAGGTGCCACGACGAGGTCGTGTCGGCCATGGCCAGGTCGAAGAGCCGCCCGAGCTCGGCGATGTGGTTGCGGTCGCTCAGGCGCACGAGGGCCTCGACCCGGCGGTCGAGGTTGCGGTGCATCATGTCGGCGCTGCCGATGTAGGTGCGGGTCTCGCCGTTGTTGTGGAACGAGAAGATGCGCGAGTGCTCGAGGTAGCGGCCGAGGATCGAGCGCACGCGGATGGTCTCGCTGAGGCCCGGCTCGCCCGGCTTCAGCGCGCAGATACCGCGCACCCAGATGTCGACCGGCACGCCGGCCTGGCTCGCACGGTAGAGGCCGTCGATGATCGCCTCGTCGACCATCGAGTTGACCTTGATCCGGATGCCGGAGGGCAGCCCCTTCCGGGCGTTCTCCGTCTCGTGCTGGATGTGCTTGAGCAGCCCCTTGCGCAGGTGCAGCGGGGCGACGAGCAGACGCTTGAACTTCTTCTCGATGGCGTAGCCGGAGAGCTCGTTGAACAGCCGGGTGACGTCGCGCCCTACCTCGTCGTCGGCGGTGAACAGGCCGAAGTCCTCGTAGAGGCGGCTGGTCTTGGGGTTGTAGTTGCCCGTGCCGATGTGCGTGTAGTGGCGCAGCTCGCCCTTCTCCTGGCGGATGACGCTCGCGAGCTTGCAGTGGGTCTTGAGCCCGACGAGGCCGTAGACGACGTGCACGCCCGCCTGTTCGAGCTTGCGCGCCCAGACGATGTTGTTGCTCTCGTCGAAGCGCGCCTTGATCTCGACGAGGGCGAGCACCTGCTTGCCCGACTCCGCAGCGTCGATCAGCGCCTCGACGATGGGGCTGTCGCCGGACGTGCGGTACAGCGTCTGCTTGATCGCGAGCACGTCGGGGTCGGCGGCCGCCTGCTCGAGGAAGGCCTGCACGCTCGTGGCGAAGGACTCGTAGGGGTGGTGGACGAGGATGTCGCCCTTGCGGATCGACGCGAAGACGTCCGCCTTCTCGGTCGGGTCCGACGGCAGCAGCGCCGCCGAGGTGACCGGCACGTGCTTGTTGTACTTCAGGTTCGGCCGGTCGAGCTTGGTCAGCTGGAACAGTCCGCCGAGGTCGAGCGGGGCCGGCAGCCGGTAGACCTCCTGCTCGGTGATGTCGAGCTCCTGCATCAGCAGGCTCAGCGTCACGTCGTCCATGTCGTCGGTGATCTCGAGCCGGATGGGCGGCCCGAACCGGCGGCGCAGGAGCTCCTTCTCGAGCGCCTGGATGAGGTTCTCGGTCTCGTCCTCCTCGATCTCCACGTCCTCGTTGCGGGTGACGCGGAACTCGTGGTGCTCGAGGATCTCCATGCCGGGGAAGAGCTCCTCGAGGTGGTTGGAGATCAGGTCCTCGAGCGGGATGAAGCGGGTGCGGCCGCTCCCGTCATCCGGCAGCGGCACGAAGCGCGGAATGACCTGCGGCACCTTGAGGCGTGCGAACTCGACGCGGCCCGTCTTCGAGCTGCGCACGCGCACCGAGAGGTTGAGCGAGAGCCCCGAGATGTACGGGAAGGGGTGCGCCGGGTCGACCGCGAGGGGCATGAGCACCGGGAAGATCTTCTGCGAGAAGACCTCGTCCATGCGCTGCCGATCCTCCTCGTTGAGGTCGCTCCACGTCTCGACGTGGATGCCGGCGTCGTCGAGGGCGGGCTTGACCTGGTCGTGGAAGGCGCGGGCGTGCCGGGCCTGCAGTTCGTGGGCCTTGCGGCTGATGTCCTCGAGCACCTCGGCGGGGCCGCGACCGATGTTCGTCGGCACGGCGAGGCCGGTCGCGATGCGGCGCTTCAGGCCGGCGACGCGCACCATGAAGAACTCGTCGAGGTTCGAGGCGAAGATCGCGAGGAAGTTCACCTGCTCGAGCAACGGCAGGCGCGGGTCCTCCGCGAGCTCGAGCACGCGGGTGTTGAAGGCGAGCCAGCTCAGTTCGCGGTCGAGGTACCGCCCGCCGGGCAGGGTGCCCTCTTCGACGCTGTCGTTCGAGTCGAAGTCGTCGTCGAAGAAATCCGGGGCGACCGTCGACTCTTCGAGGGAGATGTCGCTTTCCATCGGCTCATCCTTCCACTTCGGGCTGCCCGTGCGGCAAGGGCCCGCCCGAGGATCATGTTCCCCGTTGAACGGGAAGTGAACGCCGGTACTGCACGTCGATGGTGTGGTCGGTGAAGCCGCGTGAGCGGTAGAGCCGCAGCGCGGGCTCGTTGTCGGCCTCGACGTAGAGCGAGGAGACCCGGATGCCGCGGGCGCGCAGCCGGGCGAACCCGGCGTCGACGAGCACGCGGCCGAGGCCCTGGCCCTGGTGGTCGGGGTCCACGCCGACGACGTGGAACTCGCCGATCCCGTCCTCGACCTTGAGCCAGCAGAACCCGGCGACCGAGCCCTCGCGCTCGAGCAGCAGCAGGTCGTCGCGGTCGAACCACGGCTCGGCCATGCGGGCGTCGAGGTCGTCGCGGGTCATCGCGCCCTGCTCCGGGTGGTGCGCGAAGGCGAGGGCGTTGAGGGTGAGCAGCGTCGAGGCATCCGTCGCCGGGTCGAAGGCACGGAGGCCCGCGGGCTCGGGGCCGTCGTTGGGCACCGGTGCCCTCAGTTGCAGCAGGGTGCGCACGGCCTCGAAGCCCGTGCGGGCCGCGAGCGCTCGGCTCGCGGGATGGTCGCCGTGCGCCCAGGCGAGCACCTCGCCCTCGTAGCGGGAGAGCACCTCGGCGAGCAGACGGGTGCCGAGGCCGCGGCCGCGGGCGGCGGGATCGACGACGAGCTCGAACTCCGTGGGGCCGGCGATCGCGGCGGCATCCGTGCCGAGGTGCACGAGCTCGCGCTCGCCGCGGTCGAACTCGACGAGGGCCTGGTCGTTGAACGGCGGCTGGCCGTCCTCGTCGAGCGCCCGCCGGATCAGCGCGTCGAGGAACTCAGGACGAGACCGTGCTGGCAAGGCGATCCGCGTCGTCGTCGTAGACGTTGAACCGGTAGCCGACGTTGCGCACCGTGCCGATGAGCGACTCGAGGTCGCCGAGCTTCGCGCGCAGGCGCCGCACGTGCACGTCGACGGTGCGGGTGCCGCCGAAGTAGTCGTAGCCCCACACCTCGCTCAGCAGCTGCTCGCGGGTGAACACGCGGGAGGGGTGCGTGGCGAAGAAGCGGAGGAGCTCGAACTCCTTGAACGTGAGGTCGAGCGGGCGGCCGTGCACCTTGGCCGAGTAGCTGGCCTCGTCGATGACGACGCCGGAGGCCTGGATCTTCGACGCCGACTGCTCCTGCGCGAGCCGCCCGATGACAAGACGGATGCGGGCGTCGACCTCGGCCGGCCCCGCGGTCTCGAGCAGCACGTCGTCGACGCCCCAGTCGGCGCTGACGGCCGTGAGGCCGCCCTCGGTGAGCACCAGGATGAGCGGAACATTGACGCCGGTCGTGCGGAGGATCTTGCACAGCGACTTCGAGCTCGCGAGATCGGTGCGGGCGTCGACGAAGATCGCGTCGGAGGTGGGGGCGTTGACCAGCTGCGCGGGTTCCGCGGGGATCTGCCGCACCTTGTGGCTGAGAAGCCCGAGCGCCGGCAGCACCTCAGTGTTGACCGAAGAGGTCAGGATCAACAGCTGAGCCACGGGGCAGGTTCCTCCAGATTCGCCTGCCGCACAGTCTAGGGCGCGCGGGAAGCCGGCCCGCCACGGGCGGAAGCACCGGCGCCGTGTGGCAGATTTGAGCCATGCCCGCCTCCCTGCTGCGCTCCGCGCTCCCGGTGTGGGCCCTCGCGATCGTCGGCGTCGTGCTCGTCGCGGCGTTCGAGGCCGACCGGTATCTGCACTGGATGCCGCTCGCGCTCGCCGCCTGCGTGCTGCTCACGTTCGGGATCGAGCTCGCCCTGAGCCAGACCCGCGGCGCGGTCAGCCGGATGTCGACCGCACTCGGGGGAGCGCTCGTGATCCTCGCGCTCGCGACCGGGGTGTTCACGCTCGTCGGGGCGTAGGGGGCCGGTGGCTCAGCCCGAGTCATCCGACAGGCTGCGTGCGCACCTGTTGACGGGTTGCGCAGTAGTAGCTGCGCAACCCGACAAGAGCTGCGCACCCGCCGCACCGCGACCCTCGCTCCGAGCATCCGTCGCCCAGCCCGACCCGCGCTCGCCGGTTAGACTCGGCACATGCTTCTCGCGCTCGAGATCTTCTACGTCGGTCTGCTCGGGCTGGCGACGCTGGGGATCGGTTTCGTCTCCGTGACCGTGCTGTGGAACCTGTTCCGGGGTCAGCGCTGACGTGATCGATCTCGACGCCAACCTGCCGGCCGAGCTCGTCCCCCTGTCCTGGTTGATCGGGGTCTGGGAGGGCACGGGCCTCATCAGCTACAAGGTCGGCGAGGAGAACAGGGAGTACGAGTTCGGCCAGCGGCTGAGCTTCAGCCACGACGGGCTGCCCTACCTCAACTACTCGTCGTTCACCTGGCTGCTCGACGAGAAGCACACACCGCTCACCGGTGAGACGGGCTACTGGCGCCTCGCTCGCCCGGCCGAGCCAGGCGACCGCGGCCCCGCAATGCTCCCCGGTGAGGGCGTGCAGCCCTTCACGACGACGCGGTCGGTCGAGACGCTGCGCAACAACGACGATGGCTTCGACCTCGAGGTCGGCATCCAGCACCCCACCGGCGTGAGCGAGCTCTATCTCGGCCGGGTCAAGGGCCCCCGCATCGACCTCGCGACGGATGTCGTCATGCGCTCCTCCAACGCGAAGGAGCACTCGGCCTCGACGCGGATCTACGGCCTCGTCGAGCAGCACCTGCTGTGGGCGTGGGACATCGCCGCCCTCGGCCAGGAACTGCGCACCCACGCGTCCGGTCGGCTCGCCCGTGTCTCCTAGCCCGTTCCTCGCGCTCGCCGGCGCCGTCGGCGAGACGGTGCCGCAGCACTACGGCAACCCCATCGGCGAGCAGCGCCGACTCGCGAGCGGCGGCGCCATCGTCGACCTCAGCGACCGCGGCGTCATCGCGCTCGAGGGGCCCGACCGGCTGAGCTGGCTCGACTCGCTCACCTCGCAGCGCCTCACGACGCTCGCGCCGGGGGAGAGCGCCGAGACCCTCCTGCTCGACCCTTCCGGCCGCATCGAGCACGCGATGCGTGTCGTCGACGACGGCGTCACCGCGTGGCTGCTCGTCGACGAGGCTTCCGCGCTCGCCGCGTGGCTCGACCGTATGCGGTTCATGCTCCGCGTGACCGTGACGGATGCCACAGAGCAGTACGCCACGATCGGCACGCTCGGCGACCCCGCGTCGCTCCCGGCCGCCGCGCCGAACGGGGTGCCCCTCTTGTGGCGCGACCCCTGGGGCGCCGGCGTCGCGGAGGGCGGCGTGCAGTACGCGCCCGCCCCGCAGCATCCGTCGGCCGCCTGGACCTACGCCGAGGTGCTCGTGCCGCGGGACCAGCTCGCCACGCTGACCGACCGGCCCGTCGCCGGCGCGCTCGCCCTCGAGGCGCTCCGCATCGAAGCGTGGCGACCGCGCCTCGTGACCGAGCGCGACGAGCGCACGATCCCGCACGAGCTCGACTGGCTGCGCAGCGCCGTGCATCTCGCGAAGGGCTGCTACCGCGGACAGGAGACCGTCGCGAAGGTGCACAACCTCGGGCACCCGCCGCGCCGGCTCGTGCAGCTCGACATCGACGGCAGCGAGGGCGTGCACGCCGAGCACGGCGACGAGGTGCTCTCGGGCGACACCGTCGTCGGGCACGTGACGAGCGCCGCCGTGCACCATGAACTCGGGCCGGTCGCGCTCGCCGTGATCAAACGGTCGACGGATGTCTCGGCGCCGCTGCTCGTGCGCCACGACGACGTGCTGCTCGCCGCGTCGCAGCAGGTGATCGTGCCGCCGACAGCGGGCGCCGCGGCATCCGTGCCCCGCCTGCCCCGACTCGGAGCGGTGACCCGGCCCAGCGCCTAGGCCGTCGGCGACCGCTGCGCGCGACTGGTCGGTGCATCGCTGAGTGGCGCGTCGATGGATGCTCCACTCAGCGAGGCGTTGCCCACTCACCACTCGAAGTCGGCGGGCGCGACCGCGTCCCACGCGACGCCGAGCTCGCCGAGCCGCCACCGTGCCGGCCCGCCGAGCACGGGCCAGCCGTCGTCCCGCAGGGTGCGGGCCACGGCGATCCAGCGCTGGGACGGACCGTACGTGCCGAGCGGCGCATGCACCCGCCACGCGCGGTCGAGCGCGCCGAGGAAGTCGTGCACCCGCTCGCCGGGCACGTTGCGGTGGATCAGTACCTTCGGCAGCCGCTCCGCGACCACCGAGGGGGCGTCGAGATCGCGCAGACGCAGCGAGACGGTGAGCGACTGCGGCCCGGCCTCCGTGACGTGCACCCAGGACGCGACCCGGCCGACCTCGTTGCACGTGCCCTCGACGAGCGCGCCGCCGGGCTGCAGGCGTCCGACCATGCGCCGCCATGCACCGAGCACCTCGGGCTCGTCGTACTGGCGCAGCACGTTGAGGGCCCGGATGACGCAGGGCCGCCGCGCTGTCGGAACCTCGAACCCGCCGCGCAGGAAGCTCACCCCCGGCTTCGCCGACCGCGATGCGAGCTCCACGCGCTCGGCGTCGATCTCGATGCCGACGACCTCGACGTCGGGACGCACCTTCGACAGGCGGGCGTGCAGCTCGAGGGGTGTGGTCGCGCTCGCGCCGTAGCCGAGGTCCACGACGAGGGGATCCTCGGCGCGGGTCAGTGCCGGCAGCGTCGCGATCCAGCGGTCGATGCGGCGGAGCCGGTTGGTGCCGGTCGTGCCGCGCGTGATCCGACCCTCCGCCACCCGCCCAGTATCCCAGCGCCGCACCGAGGCGGGCGTAGGGGCGGCGGGGGGAGGCCGCAATCGGCGGGACCGACGCGAAGTGCGCAGTACTTGCCGGGGTGCGCACTAGTTGCTGCGCCCTTCGGTAGGAGCTGCGCATCCCGGCAGCGCTGCCCTCAACGGTCGCCCGCCCCGAGCCATCCGCCCCCCACCCCACCCCTCGCAGAGCCGCATCCCCGCGTCGATAGGCTGACACCATGACCAACACGCTCATCCTGCTGCGCCACGGCAACAGCGACTGGAATCAGAAGAACCTCTTCACGGGGTGGGTCGACGTGCGTCTCAGTGAGCAGGGCGTCGGCGAGGCCAAGCGCGCCGGTGAGCTGCTGCGCGAGTCGGGCCTCGCGCCCGACGTGCTCTACACGAGCCTGTTGACGCGTGCGATCCAGACGGCGAACCTCGCGCTCGAGGAGGCCGACCTGCTCTGGATCCCCGTCAAGCGCAGCTGGCGTCTCAACGAGCGCCACTACGGCGCGCTGCAGGGCAAGGACAAGGCCCAGACCCTCGCCGAGTTCGGCGAGGAGCAGTTCACAACCTGGCGCCGCTCCTTCGACGTGCCGCCGCCCCCGATCGAGGACGGCGCCGAGTACTCGCAGGCCGGCGACCCCCGCTACAAGGACATCGACGGCGAGCTGCCCCGCACCGAGGCGCTGAAGAACGTGATTGACCGGATGCTGCCGTACTGGGAGTCCGACATCACGAAGGACCTCGCCGCCGGCAAGACGGTGCTCGTCACCGCGCACGGCAACTCGCTTCGCGCGCTCGTGAAGCACCTCGACGGCATCAGCGACGACGACATCGCGCAGCTGAACATCCCCACGGGCATCCCGCTCGTCTACGAGCTCGACGACGACTTCAAGCCGGTCAAGCCGGCCGAGTACCTCGACCCCGAGGCCGCCGCCGCCGGTGCCGCCGCGGTCGCCGCGCAGGGGAAGAAGTAGCCGTTAACGACGAGCGCCGCGGCATCCGGTTCACGAGGAACGGATGCCGCGGCGCTTTCGCGTTCAGCGGCTGAGGCTCAGGCCTGGCCCGCGCCCACCCAGTCGCCGGTGACGAGGTACTGCATCTTCTTCGCGACCGACACGGCGTGGTCGGCGAAGCGCTCGTGGTAGCGGCTGGCGAGCGTCGAGTCGACGGTGTCGACCGCGGCGCCGTTCCAGGTCTCGCCGAGCACGGTCTCGAAGACGCCGAGGTGCAGCTCGTCGACCTTGTCGTCCTCGTTGCGGATCTGCTCGGCGATCTTCGGGTCCTGCGTCTTGATGAGCTCGACCAGCATCCGGGAGATCTCGACGTCGAGCGCGCCCATGCGCTGGAAGGTCGAGACGAGCGACTGCGGGGCGACCTTGTCCGGGAAGCGGTAGCGCGACAGCTGTGCGATGTGCACGGCGATGTCGCCCATGCGCTCGAGCGACGCGCTGATGCGCAGCGCGGTCACGACGATGCGCAGGTCACGCGCCACGGGCGCCTGACGGGCGAGGATGTCGATCGCGAGCTCGTCGAGACGGCCGGTGGCCGAGTCGATCTCCTCGTCGTTGGCGATCACCGACTCCGCCAGCGCGACGTTCGACTCGTTGAACGCGCGGGTGGCGTCTTGGATGGACTGGTACACCGCCTCGGCGATGTGGACCAGGCGCTCCTGGACCTCGGCCAGCTCCTGCTGGAATACCTGCCGCATGCGGCTTCCCCTTCCGTTGTGGCAGCGTCCGCATGCGCGCGCACGGCCACGGGCCATCGTCTTCCGTTCAGGTGAACAGTCGGTGCCGCGAAGATGAACATCAGACGGCAGGGGCTGCGCACCGGCACAGGAGGTGGGTCCTGCCCTCACTAATCTACTCACATGGACCCCAGCTTCTTGGTCCCGGTCGCCCTCGCCGTAGGCCTGGTGCTCGGGGCAGGGGTCGCCATCGCCCTCCAGCTGTCGGCGAAGCGCGGACACCGCGCGGCGACCGTCATGACGCCGACCGTTCCCGACGGAGTGGACGCCGTGCTCGACGCCCTCGAGTCGGCGGGCGTCGTGATCGACCCCTCCAACAACGTGCTCAAGGCGAGCCCGGGCGCGCACACTCTCGGGCTCGTGTTCAACGGTGCGCTCGTGCACGACGCGCTGCTCGACCGGGTGGCCGAGGTGCGCCGCACGGGAGAGTCGATCTCGGAGGAGATCGACCTGCCTCGGGGGCCGTTCAGCGACGTCGTCGTGCATCTCTTCGTGCGCGTCGCCCGGCTTGGCACCCGCTACGTGCTGCTCCTCGCCGAGGACCGCACCGAGACTCGCCGGCTCGAGGCCGTGCGCCGCGACTTCGTCGCGAACATCAGCCACGAGCTGAAGACCCCCATCGGCGCCGTGGGGCTGCTCGCCGAGGCGATCGAGTCTGTCTCCGACGAGCCCGACCAGGTCAAGCGCTTCGCCAAGCGGCTGCGCAAGGAGTCGAAGCGGCTCGGCCAGCTCACCCAGGAGATCATCGAGCTCTCGCGGCTGCAGTCCGAGACTGCGCTCCGCAAGCCGGCCATCGTGCGCATCGACCGCGTCATCGACCAGGCCGTCGACCAGAACCGGGTCGAGGCGGATGCCCGGCGCATCACCCTCGCGTCCGGTGGCGAGCGCGGGTCGACCGTGTGGGGCGAGGAGCCGCTGCTCGTCATCGCGGTGCACAACCTCATCGCGAACGCGATCCAGTACTCGCCGGAGGGTTCCCGCGTCGGCATCGGTGCCAGCCGCCACGACGGTGTCGTCGAGATCGCGATCACCGACCAGGGCGTCGGGATCCCCGAGGAGGACCTCGGCCGCGTGTTCGAGCGCTTCTTCCGCGTCGACCCCGCCCGCTCCCGCAACACCGGCGGAACCGGCCTCGGCCTCAGCATCGTCAAGCACGTCGTGCAGAACCACGGCGGCGACGTGCGCGTCTGGTCTCAGCCCGGCAAGGGCTCGACGTTCACCATCCGACTGCCCGAGGCGACCAGCGCTCCCGAGGCGGCCGAGCCCCGCACCACCCCGAAGGAAGTGACCGCGTGACCCGCATCCTGATCGTCGAGGACGAGAGCTCCCTCAGCGAGCCCCTCGCCTTCCTCCTCTCCCGCGAGGGCTACGACACCGCGATCGCGGCCGACGGGAACGAGGCGGTCGCCGAGTTCGACGCGAACGGCGCCGACCTCGTGCTGCTCGACCTGATGCTGCCCGGCCTGCCCGGCACGGAGGTCTGCAAGGAGCTGCGCGCCCGCTCGACGGTGCCGATCATCATGCTCACAGCCAAGGACGAGGAGGTCGACATCGTCGTCGGGCTGGAGCTCGGCGCCGACGACTACGTCACCAAGCCGTACTCGACCCGGGAGCTGCTCGCCCGCATCCGCGCAGTGCTCCGGCGCCGCGTCGAGGAGACGGTCGTCGACGACGGCGTGCTCGAGGCCGGCCCGGTGCGGATGGACGTCGAGCGTCACATCGTCACGGTCAACGGGGTCGAGACGGCGATGCCGCTCAAGGAGTTCGAGCTGCTCGAGATGCTGCTCCGCAACACCGGCCGCGTGCTCACCCGCGGGCAGCTCATCGACCGCGTGTGGGGCGCCGACTACTTCGGTGACACCAAGACCCTCGACGTGCACATCAAGCGCATCCGCTCGAAGATCGAGGCCGTGCCCTCGGAGCCCACGATGCTGCTCACGGTGCGCGGCCTCGGCTACCGGTTCGAGGCGTAGGGGCGCGTCACCCTCGGCGGTCGAGTAGCCGCAGCGGCGCATCCGGCTCCTGCTCCGGATGCCGCGGGCGTGCTCCCTGCGGGCGCCGGGGGAGTCCACTGGTCGGCGGTCGAGCAGCCGCGCAGCGGCGCATCGAGGCCCGGTGTCGGATGCCGTGGGGCGGCGCTCCTAGGGTGCTCGGCAGCCAGCGGCTCAAGACCGGGTCCGCGGGCGATCGCCTACGCGGGTGCGACGGTCTCGATAGGGCGCGCGAGCGCGCCTATTCGATCTCCGGAGAGGAGCTCAAGCAGCGGCAGCGGCTACTGGTGCGAGAACTGCCGCGGCATCCGGAGTCGGCGAAGACAGAGCTCCCGAGCGATCGGAAGCCGCAGAAGCGGCCCGGTGCTACTCGCCCGCGGTGGTGGCGGGCGCGAGGCCCTCGTACTCGGGCAGTCCGCCGTCGAGCACGGGAACGAGGAACTCCTCGCCCGTGACCCCCTGGTGGGTCATGAAGACCTCGAAGAGCGAGCCGAGCTCGGCGTCGATGCCGGTGAGCGTGATGGTCTGCTCGTCGCCGCCGTGGCCGACGTCGACCGTTTCGCCGGCCGCGACCGGAACACGCTGGGGCTCGGTCGCGCCCTCCCAGCTGATCTCGATCGTGACGTCGTCCTCGCCGCGGTTGACGAAGGTGGTGACGAGGTTCGCGTCGGTGCCGTCCTCGGAGATCAGCAGCGCGTTGCGGACGAGCACCGCGACGCTCTCCTCGTTCTCGCCGATCTCACCGCTGATGCCGTCGCTGACGATCGTGTCGGCGGGAAACTGCGTCGCAGTCGCCTGCTCGGTGAGGAAGTTGCATCCGGTCAGCCCAAGCAGGAGCCCCGAGGCGACGACGGCTGACGCCAGGACACGACTTCTCACGAACCCTCCAGTGGTGCTGCGGTTGCGGCGCCCGCTGCGGGCACGCACACGACAACGCTAGCTTAGCGAGCGGGCAGGCTACCCCCGACTAGGCCAAGGCTCTCTGTTAACCCCCTGTGGTAAACTGGGCATTCACGAAACGGAGCCTGAAGCATGCTTTTCGAGGTCGGCGAAACCGTCGTATACCCGCACCATGGCGCGGCCACCATCATCGAAGTCAAGACTCGCGTTATCAAGGGCGAGGAAAAGACTTACCTCAAGCTCAACGTGACCCAGGGCGACCTGACCATCGAGGTCCCCGCTGAGAACGTCGACCTCGTCGGCGTCCGCGACGTCATCGGCAAGGAAGGCCTCGACCGTGTGTTCGAGGTGCTCCGCGCGCCGTTCACCGAGGAGCCGACCAACTGGTCGCGCCGCTACAAGGCGAACCTCGAGAAGCTCGCCTCCGGCGACGTCATCAAGGTCTCCGAGGTCGTCCGCGACCTCTGGCGCCGCGACCAGGACCGCGGCCTCTCGGCCGGCGAGAAGCGCATGCTCGCCAAGGCCCGCCAGATCCTGATCAGCGAGCTCGCTCTCGCCGAGAAGACCGACGAGGAGAAGGCTTCGACCGTCCTCGACGAGGTCCTTGCGTCCTGACGTCCCGCCGCTCGGCGTCGTCCTCGTCGCCGCCGGCAGTGGCACCCGTCTGGGCTCATCCGAGCCGAAGGCTTTCGTCCCGGTCGCGGGGCGCACCATCCTCGAGCGCAGCCTCGACGGACTGTTCGGGCTCCGTGAGTCCGCGTCGATCGTCGTCGTCGCGCCCGCGGCGAAGCTCCGCGAGGCGCAGCAGCTCGTGAAGTCCGCGGCCGGTCCGGCCGCGCGCTACGTCTCGGTCGTGACCGGGGGCGACAGCCGCCAGGCATCCGTCGCCGCCGGCCTCGCCGCGCTGCCCGAGGGCGTCGACGTGGTGCTCGTGCACGACGCCGCCCGGGCGTTCACGCCGTCGGCGGTGTTCGAGCGCGTCGTGCGCGGCGTGCGCCGCACCCGCGCGGGCGTCGTGCCCGCTCTGGCCGTGGCCGACACCATCAAGACGACGGATGCCGGCACGGTCACCGGCACCCTCGACCGCTCGAGCCTCGCCGCCGTGCAGACCCCGCAGGGTTTCCCCTTCGCGGAGCTCGTCGACGCCTACCGGGCTGCGACCGAGG
The DNA here is from genome assembly GCF_017355965.1 of Desertivibrio insolitus. GTDB lineage: Bacteria > Actinomycetota > Actinomycetes > Actinomycetales > Microbacteriaceae > JAFIQW01. Next base: position 594,022 of record NZ_JAFIQW010000001.1, on the reverse strand, counting down.
AGCACACGGATGACGCGGCGCTGTTCGCCGCGGCCGGCGGCACCGTCTCGGTCGTCGAGGGCGACCCGCTCGCGTTCAAGATCACGACGCCGTGGGACCTCCGGGGTGCCGAAGCCGTCGCGGGCGCCACGGTGCCCGTGCGCACCGGCGTCGGGATGGACATCCACGCGTTCGACGAGTCGCGCCCGCTGTGGCTCGGGGGCGTCTACTGGCCGGCGGAGCCCGGCCTCGCCGGGCACAGCGACGGCGACGCGCTCTGCCACGCCGTGTGCGACGCGCTGCTCTCGGCATCCGGCCTGGGCGACATCGGCGGCCGCTTCGGCACCTTCGACGCCCGCTTCATCGACGCGCACGGTGACGTGTTCATCACCGAGACCTGCGCCATCGTCCGCGGAGCCGGCTACGAGATCGGCAACGTCGCGGTGCAGGTCACCGCGAACCGGCCGAAGATCGCGTCGCGCCGCGTCGAGATGGAGCGCAAGCTGACCGAACTCGTGGGCGCCCCCGTGAGCGTCGCCGCGACCACGTCGGACGGACTCGGCTTCACCGGCCGCGGCGAGGGCGTGGCGGTCATCGCGACCGCCCTCGTGTACCAGTCCCGCTGAACCGGCAGTCCCGCTGATCCGGCAGTCCCGCTAGCCCGCTCGCACACTCCCGCGCGTCTGGGAGGATGAACGGGTGCCCGTCCGCCTTTACGATTCCCGGTCCCAGCAGATCCGCGACCTCGTGCCCGTCGTCGACGGGCACGTCGGCATGTACGTCTGCGGTCCCACCGTGCAGTCGTCGCCGCACATCGGGCACCTGCGCAGCGCCCTCGTCTACGACCTGTGGCGCCGCTGGCTGACCCACCAGGGCTACAAGGTGACCCTCGTGCGAAACGTCACCGACATCGACGACAAGATCCTCGTCAACGCGGCGGGCTCCGAGGAGGAGTGGTGGGCGCTCGCCTACCGCTACGAGCTCGAATTCACCGCCGGCTACAACGCCCTCGGCGTGCTGCCGCCCACCTACGAGCCGCGCGCCACCGCGAGCATCCCGCAGATGCACGAGATCATCGCGCGCCTCATCGAGCGCGGGCACGCCTACCCGGCGCCCGACGGCTCCGGCGACGTGTACTTCGACACCCGCTCGTGGCCCACCTACGGCGAGCTCACCCGGCAGAGCGTCGAGGACATGGTGGATGCCGCCGACGCCGACCCCCGCGGCAAGCGCGACCCGCGCGACTTCGCCCTGTGGAAGGGCGCCAAGCCGACCGAGCCGGCGTCCGCGAACTTCCCGAGCCCGTGGGGTGAGGGGCGCCCCGGCTGGCACATCGAGTGCTCCGCGATGTCGCGCCGCTACCTCGGCCCGGTCTTCGACATCCACGGCGGCGGGCTCGATCTGCGCTTCCCCCACCACGAGAACGAGCTCGCCCAGTCGACCGCGGCGGGCGACGGGTTCGCGAAGTACTGGGTGCACAACGGGCTCGTCAACGTCAACGGTCAGAAGATGTCGAAGTCGCTCGGCAACTCGATCTACGCCGCCGAGTTCCTCGCCCTCGCGCCGCCCCTCGTGGTGCGCTACTACCTCGCAAGCGCCCACTACCGCTCGACGATCGATTACCACGACGGTGCACTGCAGGAGGCGGAGGCGGCGCTCGACCGCATCCACGGCTTCCTCGAGCGCGCCGCCCGCCGACTCGAGGACACCCGCTTCGCCGCGGGCGCCCTCGTCGAGGTGCCCCGGGAGTTCGCGGACGCGATGGACGACGACCTCTCCGTTCCCCAGGCCCTCGCCGTGCTGCACGAGCACGTGCGCGCCGGCAACGCCGCGCTCGACGCCGAGGACCTCGGCGCCGCCGCGAAGCACCGGGCGGCCGTCGCCGCCATGGTGCGGGTGCTCGGCGTCGACCCGACGGACGAGGCCTGGACCACGCACGAGGACGGCGCGGCATCCGTCGCGCTGGGTATCCTCGTTGACCGGATGCTCGCCGATCGGCAGAGCGCACGCGAGGAGCGCGATTTCGCCCGCGCCGACCGCATCAGAGACGACTTGGCCGAAGCAGGTGTCACCATCGAGGACACCCCGACCGGCCCCCAGTGGAGTGTGAATGGCTAAGCCAGGGCGCCCAGGCGCGCGCAAGAACAAGAAGGGCCCCTCCGTCGGGTCCGGCGGTCAGGGCCGTCAGGCCCTGGAGGGCCGCGGACCGACCCCGAAGGCCGAGGACCGCACGTACCACCCGGCCGGCAAGCGCAAGGCCGCCCAGGAGCGCCTCGCCGCGAAGCAGGGCGGCGGGCAGCAGCGCTCGGAGGCCCCGCGGCAGCGGCGCCCCAAGCAGTCGGACGACAGCGAGATCGTGACGGGCCGCAACTCGGTGCTCGAGGCGCTGCGGGCGAAGGTGCCGGCGACGGCGCTCTACGTCGCCGCGCGCATCGAGGTCGACGACCGCGTGCGCGAGACCCTCGCGCTCGCGACCCACCGCGGCATTCCCGTGCTCGAGGTCATGCGCCCCGAGCTCGACCGCCTCGCCGGCGAGGGCTCCGTGCATCAGGGGCTCGCGCTCAAGGTGCCGCCGTACGAGTACGCGCACCCCGTCGACCTGCTCGACCGCGTGGAGGAGTCGGGGGAGACCCCGCTCATCGTCGCGCTCGACGGCATCACCGACCCGCGCAACCTCGGCGCGATCATCCGCTCCGTGGCCGCGTTCGGCGGTCAGGCGGTCGTCGTGCCGCAGCGCCGCTCGGTCGGCGTCACCGCGTCGGCGTGGAAGACCGCGGCCGGCGCCGCGTCCCGCGTGCCCGTCGCGATGGCGACCAACCTCACGCAGACGCTCAAGGCCTACAAGGAGCGCGGTCTCTTCGTGCTCGGGCTGGACGGCGGGGGAGACACTCCGCTGCCCGACCTCGAGCTCGCGACCTCGCCGCTCGTCGTCGTGGTCGGCAGCGAGGGCAAAGGCCTCTCGCGCCTGGTGACCGAGACCTGCGACGCGATCGTCTCCATCCCGATCACGGATGCCGCGGAGTCGCTCAACGCGGGCATCGCGACGAGCGTCGCGCTGTACGAGATCTCGAAGCTTCGCGCGGCCCGCGCCTAGCCAGTACACGCAGAGGCCCTCGCTCCCAACCGGGAACGAGGGCCTCTGGCGTTCGCTCGGACGTCAGACCTTCGAGCGCCAGTCCTCCTCCGCGCCGTTCGCCGGCACGGCGATGACGTCGGTGGGCGGGGCGATCACGGTCGCCTCGTCGCGGCGGTTCTTCAGCACGTTCTGCACGTACGAACTGACCGCCTCGGCCAGCGGCACCTGACGCGACTCGTTCTGCGACATGTACCAGCGGTGGTCGAGCAGCTGGTGGAACATCTCCGCCGGCTCGAGCTTGCCCTTGAGGTCGCGCGGGATGGCGCGGATGACGGGTTCGAACACCTGCGCGAGCCACTCGTGCGCGACCATCTCCTCGTCGAGCGCGTCCTTCTCGAAGGTCGCCGCGTACGAGTCGAGGTCGTTCAGCAGACGGCGGGCCTGGTTCTCCTGCGCATCGAGGCCGGTGAGCCGGAGGAGGCGGCGGGAGTGGTGGCCCGCGTCGACGACCTTCGGCTGGATGCGGACCTTGGTGCCCGAGTCATCCGTGCGAATCGCGAGCTCCTCGATGTCAAAGCCGAGGTCGTTGAGCCGCTGCACGCGCTCATTGATGCGCCAGCGCTCCGACTGGTCGAACGACTCCGCGCCCGTCAGCTCCTTCCAGAGCTGGCGGTACTTCGACACGATGCCGTTGCTGACCTCGACCGGGTCGAGGTTCTCGTCGAGGCGGCCGCCGGCGTCGAGGTCGAGCAGCTCGCCGGCGATGTTGACGCGGGCGATCTCGAGGTCGTTCTCGCGCTGGCCGTTCGACAGACCGCCCTCGTACAGCTGGCCGGTCTCGGCGTCGACGAGGTAGGCGGCGAACGCGCCGGCGTCGCGCCGGAAGAGAGTGTTCGACAGCGAGACGTCGCCCCAGAAGAAGCCGATGATGTGCAGGCGCACGAGCAGCACGGCGAGGGCGTCGACGAGCCTGGTCGCGGTGTCGGGCCGCAGCGTCTGCGAGTACAGCGCCCGGTAGGGGAGCGAGAACTTCAGGTGCCGGGTGACGAGCACCGGGTCGAGCGCGTTGCCGTCCTCGTCGGTGCGGTTCGTGATGACGGCGACCGGGTCGACGCACGGGATGTCGTGACGCTGCAGCGTGCGGAGCATCTCGTACTCGCGGCGGGCAAGCTCGGCGCTCGTCTCCTTGATCGCGATGACGTAGCCGGAGAGGTTGGCGAAGCGGACGAGGTGGCGGGAGATGCCCTTGGGCAGCACCGCGATCTGGTCCTCGGGCCACAGTTCGAGCGGCAGCTCCCAGGGCAGGTCGAGGAGCGCCGGGTCGACCGTCGCGGAGGTGATGTTGAGCGATGAACGCATGGTGATAGAAGGTTACGCACGGAAAGGGCCCGCCGGGACATCCCGGCGGGCCCTACCTGGTGCTGGGTGTCAGCCCGCGACGACCGCGTTGCGGCCGAGGCGCGCGCCCGACTCGACGTCGAAGACGTGCACGTGCCGGGGCTGCGGCGTGATGAAGACGCGGTCACCGGCCATCGGGTGCGAGCGTCCGTCGACGCGCGCGACGATGTCGACGCGGTTGCCCTCGATGTCGGCGTGGCCGTAGAGGTAGCCGTCGGCGCCGAGCTCCTCGATCACGTCGACGTCCACCGGCAGGCCCTCACCCGAGGTCGAGACGACGACGTCCTCGGGACGCACGCCGACCGTGACCTTGGTCGCGGCGGTGCTGGCGACGACGTCGCGCTCGACCTGGGCGATGTGCGAGCCGAAGCGGATGCCACCGTCGGTGACGTCGGCCTGGAACAGGTTCATCGCGGGCGAACCGATGAAGCCGGCGACGAACACGTTCTGCGGGGCCTCGTAGAGGTCGCGCGGGGTGCCGACCTGCTGCAGGATGCCGTCCTTCAGCACCGCGATGCGGTCACCCATGGTGAGCGCCTCGGTCTGGTCGTGCGTGACGTAGACGGTGGTGACGCCGAGACGACGCTGCAGCGACGCGATCTGCGTGCGGGTCTGCACGCGGAGCTTGGCGTCGAGGTTCGACAGCGGCTCGTCCATGAGGAAGACCTGGGGCTGACGCACGATCGCGCGGCCCATGGCGACGCGCTGACGCTGACCACCCGAGAGGGCCTTCGGCTTGCGGCCGAGGTACGGCTCGAGGTCGAGCAGCTTCGCGGCCTCGAGGACGCGATTGGCGCGCTCCTCCTTGCCGACGCCCGCGATCTTCAGGGCGAAGCCCATGTTCTCCGCCACGGTCATGTGGGGGTAGAGCGCGTAGTTCTGGAAGACCATGGCGATGTCACGGTCCTTCGGCGGGACATCCGTCACGTTGCGGTCGCCGATGAAGATGTTGCCCTCGTTGACCTCTTCGAGGCCCGCGAGCATGCGGAGGGCGGTCGACTTACCGGAACCCGAGGGTCCGACCAGCACGAGGAACTCGCCGTCGGCGACCTCGAGGTCGATCGCGTCGACGGCCGGAACCGTCGAGCCCGGGTACAGACGCGTCGCCTTGTCGTACGTTACGGATGCCATTTCTTTCTCCTTCACCGGCAGGTACGTGCCGGACGATCCGTTGTGAATGGATGCGAATGGTTGTTCGCGAGACCAGGCGTCATCACCTGATCCATCCGCCAGTATTACTGTCGGACAGCGTTACGGCAACACGAGAAGTCGTCATCTGCTCCGCGCGCTTCGTGGACTTTCCCAGACAGCGCTCCTAACATGCCGACGGCTTATTGACCGGATGACCCGGATTCGACTCGACCGGAAGGACGCCGCCCACACGAAGGCGCAGCTCACCCCATGACCAACAGCGACGACAACCTCACCAAGAACCAGCGTCGCGAGGCAGCACGGGAGAAGGCGAAGCAGCTCCGTGAGCAGCAGCGTAAGAAGGAGAAGCGCGGCCGGCTCATCCTGCAGGGCAGCCTGATCCTCGTCGCCGTGGCGATCATCGCCGGCGTCTCGCTCATCATCGTCAACGCGATCCGCCCGGCCGGTCCCGGCCCCGCGAACATGGCGAGCGACGGCATCCTGATCCAGGGCGAGAACCTCGAGGCGGTGCAGACGCCGGGTCTCGAGCCGGGCGAGGAGCCCGCGCCGACCCAGGCCTCCGCCGACGCGAACACCATCGACATCCGGGTGTACCTCGACTACCTCTGCCCGTTCTGCGCGCAGTTCGAAGAGGCCAACAACCAGCAGCTCGAGACGTTCCTGCGCTCGGGCGCCGCGACGCTCGAAATCCACCCCATCGCGATCCTCAACAACAACTCGATGGGCTCGCAGTACTCGACCCGCGCCGCGAACGCCGCCGCGTGCGTCGCGAACTACTCGCCGAACTCGTTCTTCGACTTCAACCAGCTGATGTTCGAGAACCAGCCCGAGGAGGGCACGACGGGTCTGACCGACGAGCAGCTCGTCGGCATCACTCAGGAGGCCGGAGTCGAGAGCGCGTCGGACATCGAGGAGTGCATCACCGACCAGACGTACCGGTCGTGGGTGCTCGCCGCGACGCAGCGCGCGCTCGACGACATCCCCGACTCGGACGTGGAGGACGGCCTCACCGGCACCCCGACGGTCATCGTGAACGGCAGCAAGTACAACGGCGCCCCGGATGACGCGGAGGCCTTCGCCCAGTTCGTGCTCGCCGCCAATGGCCAGGCGTTCACCGAGTCGGAGAGCTCGCCCTCGCCGTCGCCCTCGCCCGAGGGCTGAATCCGACCCCGAAAGGCCCCGCTCCTGGACAGGAGCGGGGCCTTGCCATGTCACCGGGATTTGCCGACGGAGGACTGTCACGGCGCCTCGAGTCGTGCTTTACTCATGTTTCCTCGCACCTGCTATTCGGGTTAGCAGGTACGGAGATCATCGGTGCCGTCGATGCCCAGCGTCCGGCTGCCGAGAGGGCTCCCGCCGATTCGGGTCGGTCGGGAGCCCTTCTGTTTCCCGTGATTCGGCGATGCCGCGGCTAGCGGCGCGAACAGCCGGCTCCCATAGGCCGGCCCGATTCGGTGCGCGCGTCGCGCTCAGCTCGCCGGGCGCGGCGACCGTCCTGCGGGCGTGCGTCTTGCGCGATCCGGCTTCGGCATCCGCGGAACGTCGAAGGCGAAGCGGAAGTCGCGTGTCTTCTATCGGCACCCCCGACGCGCTGGTTAGCGTCACGGCACCGAGCAGATGGGAGTGGAGATGAGCACCTCGACGAGCACGCGCGCCTACTACTCGCCGGTGCGGTCAGCGGAGGCCGCGGCGACGCGCGGCCGCATCCTCGACGCCGCGGCCGAGCTCTTCGCCGAGCAGGGCTACGCCATCACGACGATGAAGGACATCGCGGAGAGAGCCGAGGTGTCCATTCAGACGGCCCACAACGCCGGCCCGAAGTCCGCGATCCTGCTCGCCGCCTTCGCCCGCCGCCTGGACGGGGTGAAGCTGCCGAAGGGAACCACCTCGCTGCCGCCGCGTCAGCAGCTCCTGCTGGGAGTGCGGGTGAGCGTCGAGGCGAACGAGCGCACCGCCACGCTGTGGCACGCTCTCGAGGCAGCGGCTCACGCCGACCCGAACGTGCGGCGCACGATCCGCGAGGCAATCGAGCTGCGCAACCGCCCGCTCGACGCGGTGCTCGAGGGGCTCGGCATGGACGACGACACCGTCGCGGAGATCCACCTGCTGCTCTCGGCGGCGACGTTCCTGCACCTCGTGACGCGCACGGGCTGGTCGCTCGACCGGTTCCGCACCTGGCTCGAGGAGCGGGTGCTGTGGCTCGCCTCGGTGTGAGGCTGGATGAGAGCCGGCTACGGGACTTGAACCCGTAACCTTCCGATTACAAGTCGGATGCGCTACCAATTGCGCCAAGCCGGCGAGGCGGCACCAGTCTAGGTGCAGCGGATGCGAGGCATCCGCCGCACCCGACGGGCCCCGTCACTCAGGCTGGAAGCTCAAGCTCGCCGAGTTCATGCAGTACCGGTCGCCCGTGGGCGTCTGGTATGCGTCGTCGAACAGGTGCCCCAGGTGGCTGCCGCACGCGGCGCAGCGGATCTCGGTGCGCACCATCCCGAAGGTGCGATCGGTGACGAGCTGCACCGCGTCGGGATCGATCGCCGCCCAGAAGCTCGGCCAGCCACTGCCCGACTCGAACTTGGTGTCGCTCTTGAACAGAGGAGCGCCGCACGCGCCACAGGCGTAGGTGCCGGGCCGCTTCTCGTCGAGCAGGGCGCCGGTGAAAGGGCGCTCGGTGCCGGCCTGGCGCAGGATCGAGTACTTCTGCGGCCCGAGCAGCTCGCGCCACTCCGTCTCGCTCTTGGTGACCTTGTAATCCATGAGTCCTCCTTGCGTCTCACCGGGTCCAACACCCGTGCCGTGACACCTGTTCCGGATGCCGCCGGTGCGTCTCCTGGGATTCGGACCCGGCCGGGCCGCCGACTGGCCGGGGCGGGTCCGCGGAGCGGGGGACACCCGCCGTTAGCATCCGGAACGTGGAAGGGAGGGCGGTGAGCGCTGCGCACGAGCGAGCCCCGCGGCCCGAGCTCCCCGAGCGCGACCGGCTGATCCTCGACTTCGAGCGGCGCTCCTGGCGGAGTGCCGGGGCGAAGGAGGAGGCCATCCGCGCCGAGTTCGGCCTCTCGACCGCCCGCTACTATCAGTTGCTCAACGCCGTGATCGACACCCCGGCCGCGGTGATCCACGACCCCATGCTCGTCGGGCGCCTCCAGCGCATGCGCGCCGCCCGGACGGCGGCCAGGGCCTCCCGCTCGCTGCGCCGCCCCGGCCGAGCAGAGAACTAGGACCACGGATGGCGGAGCGTTACCCCAAGGACCGGTTCGACGAGATCCCCGAGGATCTCGCCAGGACCGGTGCGCACCGCGCCCCGCCGCCGCCCGGCCGTGGATGGATCGGCTTCGCGTGGGCCGCGCTCGCGAGCGGCATCCTCGTCGTCATCGGCCTGCTCGTGCTCGCGCAGCTGAACTCGCAGGTCAACTTCGAACTGCCCGACCTCGCGGGAGAGTCGGCGTCGCCGTCCGCGTCCGCGTCGGCCGCGCCGGCCGAGTCCGCGACGCCCCTGCCGACGGACGAGCCGGACGAGGTCGTCACTGACCCGAGCACGATCGATTTCGACGAAATCAGCATCACGATGCTCAACGGCACGACCACGGCCGGGCTCGCCGCCGAGGCGGGCGACTACCTCGAGGAGCAGGGCTGGGTCGTCGAGACCCGCACGAACGCCTCCGAGAACGACGTCCCTACCTCGGCCGTCTACTACTACGACGAGGTCAACGCCGGCATCGCCCGCGGCGTCGCCGAGCAGCTCGGCGTCGCGGCGGTGCAGCAGAGCGCGGCGTTCCCCGGGGCATCCGTCACCGTCGTACTCGGGGCGGACTTCGAACTGCCGTCCTGACCCTCGGATGCCACAGGGCCGGAAACCCGCTCCCACCAGGGCTTCCGACGGTCGGTTGTTTCGGCTGTGTTTCCGCCGTGTCAACTCGGCGTAAGAGAGCGACGCCGAAGCCCATTTGGACCTTGTCTGGCAACAGTGAACCGATAGCATCTGGCTCTGGTCGCGGCATCCGGCTCAGACCGGAACGAGGAGTAACACATGGCGCAGGGGACCGTGAAGTGGTTCAACGCTGAGAAGGGCTACGGATTCATCACCATGGACGGTGGGGGCGGCGACGTGTTCGTCCACTACTCGGCCATCGATATGTCCGGCTACAAGGTGCTCGAAGAGGGACAGGCCGTCGCCTTCGAGGTGGGAAGTGGGTCCAAGGGGCCGCAGGCGGAGTCCGTCCGCGTCGTCTGACACCGATCTTCCGGTGACGCCGTCCACGTGTCGTGGGCGGCGTCGCTCGTTAAGCCGCCTCCCGGTGCCTCGCTTGCACTCGAATCCCGTGAGTGCCAGAATCGATTGGCACTCCCTTCAGTTGAGTGCCAGAGACACTCCCACCATCTGACGTCCGGGAGGGACGAGAAACACAATGGCGAAGATCATTGCTTTTGAGGAGGAGGCCCGTCGCGGCCTCGAGCGCGGCCTGAACACCCTGGCCGACGCGGTGCGGGTCACCCTCGGCCCCCGCGGTCGCAACGTCGTTCTCGAGAAGAAGTGGGGCGCGCCCACGATCACGAACGACGGTGTCTCCATCGCCAAGGAGATCGAGCTCGACGACCCGTACGAGAAGATCGGCGCCGAGCTGGTCAAGGAGGTCGCCAAGAAGACCGACGACGTCGCCGGTGACGGCACCACGACCTCGGTCGTGCTCGCCCAGGCGCTCGTCCGCGAGGGCCTCCGCAACGTGGCCGCCGGTGCCGACCCCATCGCCCTGAAGCGCGGTATCGAGAAGGCCACGCAGGCCGTCTCGGAGCAGCTGCTCGCCGGCGCCAAGGAGATCGAGACCAAGGAGGAGATCGCCGCGACCGCGTCGATCTCGGCCGCTGACACCACCATCGGCGAGCTCATCGCCGAGGCGATCGACAAGGTCGGCAAGGAGGGTGTCGTCACCGTCGAGGAGTCGAACACCTTCGGCACCGAGCTCGAGCTCACCGAGGGCATGCGCTTCGACAAGGGCTACCTGTCGGCGTACTTCGTGACCGACCCGGAGCGCCAGGAGGCCGTGTTCGAGGACCCCTACATCCTCATCGCGAACTCCAAGATCTCGAACATCAAGGACCTGCTCCCCATCGTCGACAAGGTGATCCAGAGCGGCAAGCAGCTGCTCATCATCGCCGAGGACGTCGACGGCGAGGCGCTCGCGACTCTCGTCGTGAACAAGATCCGCGGCATCTTCAAGTCGGTCGCCGTCAAGGCCCCCGGCTTCGGTGACCGCCGCAAGGCCCAGCTGCAGGACATCGCCATCCTCACCGGTGGCCAGGTCATCAGCGAGGAGGTCGGTCTCAAGCTCGAGAACGCGACCCTCGACCTGCTCGGCCGTGCCCGCAAGGTCGTCATCACCAAGGACGAGACCACGATCGTCGAGGGTGCCGGCGACGCCGACCAGATCGCGGGCCGCGTCAAGCAGATCCGCGCCGAGATCGAGGCGACCGACAGCGACTACGACCGCGAGAAGCTCCAGGAGCGCCTCGCGAAGCTCGCCGGTGGCGTCGCCGTCATCAAGGCGGGTGCCGCGACCGAGGTCGAGCTCAAGGAGCGCAAGCACCGCATCGAGGACGCCGTCCGCAACGCGAAGGCCGCCGTCGAGGAGGGCATCGTCGCCGGTGGTGGTGTGGCCCTCATCCAGGCCGGCAAGACCGCCTTCGAGACCCTCGACGTGCAGGGCGACGAGGCGACCGGTGCGAACATCGTCAAGGTCGCCATCGAGGCGCCGCTCAAGCAGATCGCGCTGAACGCCGGTCTCGAGCCCGGTGTCGTCGTCGAGAAGGTGCGCAACCTCCCCGTCGGTCAGGGCCTCAACGCCGCGACCGGTGAGTACGTCGACATGCTCGCCGCCGGCATCAACGACCCGGTGAAGGTCACCCGCTCCGCGCTGCTCAACGCCGCGTCGATCGCGGGCCTCTTCCTCACCACCGAGGCCGTCGTCGCCGACAAGCCCGAGAAGAACCCGGCCCCGGCCGGCGACCCCACGGGTGGCATGGACTTCTAAGTCCGACGCACAACGCACGGAGGGCGGTTCCCGAAAGGGAGCCGCCCTTCGGCGTTTCCAGGGCACCCGAAGCTCGCAGCTCCGCGCTACAGGAACAGCCGCGTGTTCGACTGCTCGATCTCGGCGTACTGCCGCCCCGCCGTCGCGAGGGCGGTGTTGATCGCCTCGAGGTTCGCCTCGACCCGCGCCTGCGTCGCCTTCCAGTCGGCCGCGACGGCCTGGAACGCGCTCGAGGCCGCTCCGGACCAGGTCGACTGAAGGTCGACGAGCTGTGCGTAGAGCGCCGCGACCTCCGCGGCGATACGCCCGGTCGTCGCCGTCACGGACGACGTCGTCGCGAGCACGGCGTCGCTGTCCACCTGATAGCTGCTCATGGTCCACCCGTTCCCGCCCGGACCGCCCGGGCGACTCGAGGGAACGCTAGGCCTCGACAGCAGCGGGAGTGCCCGGCTCCTCGTGCTCGGTGGACTGCTCCGGCCGCGACTCGCTGGGGAGGAGGGGCAGCGACACTTGGAACGTCGCCCCGCCACCCGGCGTCTCGAACACGTCGACCGCGCCGCCGTGCGACGCCACGATGCTCGCGACGATCGCGAGGCCGAGGCCGCTGCCGCCCGTGTCGCGGTTGCGCGACGAGTCGGCCCGCCAGAAGCGCTGGAAGATCTTGTCGCGGATCTGCGGCGGGATGCCCTCGCCGTGGTCGATGACGTCGAGCAGGGCGAGCCCCCGCGCCGGGTCGGCACGGACGCCGATCTCGATGGGGGAGCCCGGCTGGGTGAAGCGCATCGCGTTGCCCATCAGGTTCGTGATGACCTGACGCAGCTTGTTCTCCTCCGCGAGCACGATCGCGCGACCGGTCGCCGGCGGCGGTGTCGGCTCCACGGGCGGCTCGGCGAGCACCTTCGGCCCCCGGCCGCGACGGGCGCGGAGCCGAGCGAGGGTCGAGCTCACGCGGATGCGCCCGGTCACCTGGTCGCCGCGGAGGCCCTCCTCGGGCTCGTCGGGCAGGTCGGGCTCGAACTCCGGCGGTTCGAGCTCGACGACGCTCACGGTGCGGTCGGGGAAGGCGGCCATCGCGTCACGCGCGGCATCCTGCGCCAGCGGCACGAGGTCGACGGGAGCGAGCTGCAGCTTGCCCTTGCCCTCGTCGAGGCGCGCGAGCTCGAGCAGGTCGCGCACGAGCTCGCCCATCCGGATCGCTTCCTTCTCGATTCGGTCCATCGCCTGGGCGACGTCCTCCGGCTTCTGGATCGCGCCCATGCGGTACAGCTCGGCGTAGCCGCGCACAGAGACGAGGGGGGTGCGGAGTTCGTGGCTCGCGTCGCCGACGAAGCGGCGCATCTGATCGATGGTCTTCGCGCGGTCGGCGAAGGCCCGGTCGATCCTGTTGAGCATGAGGTTGAGCGACCGGTTCAGCCGGCCGACCTCGGTGTTCGGAGTCGCGCCCGAGAGGCGCTGGCTGAAGTCGCCGTCCGCGAATCGAGCGGCGGTCTCCTCCACCTTGCGCAGCGGCGCGAACGTCGAGGTCACGAGCAGCCGCGTCGCGGCAGCGCCGAGGATCACGACGGCGAGCCCGAACGTGAAGAAGATGATCGAGTACTGCGCGATCGTGCGGTTCGTCGGATCGAGGTTCATCCCGACGAGGATGATTCCGAGGTCGCCGTTCGAGATGGTCGCCGGCACCGCGAGCACGCGCCACTGCGTGGAGCCGCGGTCGTTGCTGACGCTGATCGGCGAGTCGGCCGTCGGCAGCGTGTCGAGGGTGATGTCCGAGACATCCGGATGCGCCGCCGAGTTCGGCGACTCGATGTTGTCGCAGACGAGGGTGCCGTCACCGTCGAGCACGGCGACGTAGTAGTTGTTCAGCGACGACGGGGAGGCGCAGCTCTCCTGATCCTCCTCGAGGGAGATCGTCTGCCCCTGCAGGTCGCGCCCCGCGACGACGACCTGGCTGTCGACCTGGTTGATCAGGTAGGTGCGCAGCACCGTCATCGTGCCGATGCCGGCGACGAGCAGGCTGATGGCCGCGACGAACACGGTGACGCCCGTGATCTTGGTGGTGAGGGAGACCCCGTTCCACCAGCGCGACAGTGACGCGTGCGTGGAGGAGCTGAGACTCACACCCTTGCTGCCTTGAGCATGTACCCGAACCCGCGCTTGGTCTGGATGATCGGCTCCGACGAGAACTGGTCGAGCTTGCGGCGCAGGTACGAGATGTACGACTCGACGATGCCCGCGTCACCGTTGAAGTCGTACTCCCACACGTGGTCGAGGATCTGCGCCTTCGACAGCACGCGGTTGGGGTTGAGCATGAGGTAGCGCAGCAGTTTGAACTCGGTGGGGGAGAGCTCGATCTGCGTGTCGCCGATGGTCACCTCGTGGGTGTCCTGGTCCATCGTCAGCTCGCCGGCGCGGATGATCGCGTCCTCCTCGTCGTGCATCGTGCGGCGCAGGATCGCCTTGATGCGCGCGACGATCTCGTCGAGGCTGAACGGCTTGGTGACGTAGTCGTCACCACCGACGGTGAGGCCGGTGATCTTGTCCTCGGTGTCGTCCTTGGCGGTGAGGAACAGGATCGGCGAGGTGTAGCCCGACGAGCGCAGGCGCTTGGTCACGCCGAAGCCGTTCATGTCGGGCAGCATGACGTCGAGGATGATGAGGTCCGGCTCCTCCTCGAGCACCGCCGAGATCGCCTGGGCACCGTTTCCGACAGCGCGCACGGCGAATCCCGCGAATCGCAGACTCGTGGTGAGGAGATCGCGGATGTTGGGTTCGTCGTCAACGATGAGGATGCGGGGCCCGTCGGTCATGGAAAGTAGTATCTGCGCGTTCCCTGGATGTAATCTGGGAGCTGCACGCGAGGCGTGATCGAGACCGGCGGATGTCTCCGCAGAGCGACCCCGACGAGCGCCGGATGCCTCACCTGTGCCGCCGCTCGGCGAAATCCGCGTTCCTTCTTGCTACGCCGCGATCGCGTCGCCGTCGAGGATCTCGTAGCTGTAGCCCTGCTCGGCGAGGAAGCGCTGCCGGTTCTGCGCGAACTCCTGGTCGACGGTGTCCCGCGCGACGAGCGTGTAGAAGTTCGCGGGCAGGCCGGACTCCTTGGGGCGCAGCAGGCGACCGAGGCGCTGGGCCTCCTCCTGGCGCGAACCGAAGGACCCGGAGACCTGGATCGCGACGGTCGCCTCGGGAAGGTCGACCGAGAAGTTCGCGACCTTCGACACGACGAGCACCTTCACGCTGCCCTCGCGGAACGCCTGGAACAGCCGCTCGCGCTCGTCGACTGGCGTCGACCCGGTGAGCTGCGGGGCGTCGAGCGCCTCGGCCAGCGCGTCGATCTGCTCGAGGTACTGCCCGATCACGAGGATCTGCTCGCCCTCGTGCTTCTTCACGAGGTCGCGCACGACCCCGAGCTTCGCGGGCGCGGTGGCGGCGAGACGGTAGCGCTCGTCGTCGGCCGACGCGGCGTACTCGAGCCGCTCGTCCTGGGGCAGGTCGATGCGCACCTCGTAGCAGCTGGCGGGGGAGATGTAGCCCTGGGCTTCGATCTCCTTCCAGGGCGCGTCGAAGCGCTTCGGGCCGATGAGGCTGAACACGTCGCCCTCGCGGCCGTCCTCGCGCACGAGCGTCGCCGTGAGCCCGAGCCGGCGGCGCGCCTGCAGCTCTGCGGTGAGCTTGAACACCGGGGCGGGGAGCAGGTGCACCTCGTCGTAGACCACGAGTCCCCAGTCGAGCGCGTCGAGCAGCTCGAGGTGGGCGTACTTGCCGCCGCGCTTGGCGGTGAGGATCTGGTAGGTCGCGATCGTGACCGGCTTGACCTCCTTCACCTGCCCGGAGTACTCGCCGATCTCCTCCTCGGTGAGGCTCGTGCGCTTGAGCAGCTCGTTGCGCCACTGGCGTGCCGAGACCGTGTTGGTGACGAGGATCAGCGTGTTCGTCTTCGCGGTGGCCATGGCCCCGGCGCCGACGAGGGTCTTCCCGGCGCCGCAGGGCAGCACGACGACGCCAGAGCCGCCCTCGAAGAAGTTGTCGACGGCCTTCTGCTGGTACTCCCGCAGCGACCAGCCGTTCTCGAGCAGATCGATGTCGTGCGGCGTGCCAGGGGTGTAGCCGGCGAGGTCCTCGGCGGGCCAGCCGATCTTCACCAGCTCCTGCTTGATCTGCCCGCGCGCCCACGGCTGCAGCGACCACAGCGTGGAGGTGCGCCGGACGCCGAGCAGCGGTCCGATGCGCTTGTTGCGGGTGACCTCGCTCAGCACCGCGGGGTCCGTCGACGACAGCGTCAGCTCGCCCTCGTCGTCGCGCTCGATCACGAGGCGGCCGTAGCGCCCGACTGTCTCGCGGATGTCGACGGCGACCGACTGCGGAATGGGGAACTTCGAGTACTTCTCGAGCGTCGCGATCATGTCCTCGGCCTCGTGGCCGGCCGCACGCGCGTTCCACAGCCCGAGTCGCGTGATGCGGTAGGTGTGGATGTGCTCGGGTGCGCGCTCGAGCTCGGCGAAAACGGCGAGATCGTGCCGCGCGTCCTCGGCCTGCGGGTTCGCTACCTCGAGCAGGACGGTGCGGTCGCTCTGCACGATGAGGGGGCCGAGGGCGGAAGTCATAGCGGGCCAGTCTAGGTCGGAAGCCCCTGGTACGGCCGGGTATACCCCCTCCACAGCCCTACAAAACCATCCAGGGTTCACTCAGGACATGCCAAACGATGCAAAATCGTGATCTTTCCCATACGGTTGAGTGTCCGTTCGGGCGCACCAGCGCCTGTCCGCTTATCCACGGAGAAACACCCTGAACGAGTTCCACAACGTTCCGGCCGTCACCCGCAAAGAAGCGATTGCCACGGAGCGCACCCGCCGCCGCCGTTCCACGTACCGCCCGAACCCGCACCCCGTCCCCGAGCCGGCCGCTCGCCGCGAGCCGCGCACGAGCTTCCTGTCGAAGGCCATCGCGCCCATCGCGATGACGTTCGCCGCCGGTCTCCTCGTCGCCACGACGATCCCCGCCAACGCGTTCATCACGACGACGTCGGGCGAGAGCGAGGTCGCCTACCAGGAGATCGCCGCCCAGGAGCTCACCACCGTCGCCGGCACCGGCGGCCTCACCGCCGAGCGCAGTAACTACACGGTCGACGAGGTGGAGGAGTTCATCGCCAACGCCGAGGGCTTCGACGCCGCCGCGACGAGCGACCTCGTCGTCTGGCCGGTCGGCGCCTCGCCGATCAGCGCCGGCTTCGGCCTCCGCGACGCCCCCTGCGCCGCGTGCTCGTCGAACCACAAGGGCATCGACTTCACCCCCGGCTCCGGCTACCCCATCAGCGCGATCGCCGACGGCGTCGTCTCGGAGGTGCAGGTCAGCGACAGCGGCTACGGCAACTGGGTGCTCATCGATCACGTCGTCGACGGCCAGGTCGTGCAGTCCGGCTACGCGCACATGCAGTTCGGCTCGATCACGGTGTCGGTCGGCGACTTCGTCTCGGCCGGCCAGCAGATCGGCGCCGTGGGCAACACCGGCGTCTCGACCGGCGCGCACCTGCACTTCGAGCTCCGCGTCGACGAGACCCAGGTCGACCCGCAGCCCTGGCTCGAGGCCCACGCGAACGGCTGACGCCCCGTCATCCGTAGAAGGCCCGTCCGGCAGCTCGCCGGGCGGGCCTTTCGCTTGCCCCGGTCAGCCGGCGGGGACGACCGAGCGGATGCTCGACAGCGGCAAGGTGCGCTCGACGTCGGCCCCCCGGTCGCGGCCGCGCAGCCGCCCGCCGGCGACGCTCGCCGGTTCCAGGGTGAGTTCGACGAGCTTGCCGCCGGGTAGTTCCACCGCGACCGTGACGACCGACTTCGCGCGCACCGCGGCGTCGAGCTGACGGGCGACCCAGGCGGAGTCGCCCTGTTCCGGTTCGGCCGGGGCGGTGTGCAGCTTCTCGAGGATGACCGCGGCGTGATCGACCGGCACGGATGCCGCGGGGCGCCGCGGCGGCTCCCGCCGCAGGTGCACGGGGCGGCCCTCGGCGTCGACGGCCGCCACGGGGTACTTGGCGTCGGCGAGCGACCAGAACACGACGTCGGGGTCGAGGCGGGTGACGAGCCCGGAGCCGTCTCGGCGCAGCCGGAGCGCGCCGAGCGCCTGGTCGACGGCGAGCTGCTCGAGCACGGCGGGGGAGTCGGCCTCGATCCGCGAGCGCCGGTCGGCCTCGCCGGAGGGGTCGGGGGCGACGCGCACGCTGCCGTAGCGCTCGGCGGTCTCGCGCAGCAGGTACTCGAGCGGCTGGGGGAGTCCGGTGAGCGAGATCCGTTCGAGGAAGCCCTGCAGTTCGTCGACGCTCTCACCCGACGCGAGTGCGCGGATGAGGCTCGGGCCGGAGATGCGGAAGGTCGGCGCGAGGCCGCGCGCCTCAACGTCTGCGAGCAGCCGGAGTCGCGCGTCGAGGCCCGCCTCGAGCGGGCCCGGCGAGACCACCGTGAGGTCGGGCAGGAGGTAGACGCTGTCGCCGCTGGCGGGGAAGTCGAGCGCGTCAGCCGCGTCGTCGGTCTCGCCCGTCACGAGCCGAGCGCCGGCCGTGGAGGGGGAGCCCTCCGCGGTGACGCCGAGGAGTTCCGCGAGGGCGAGCACGTCGGCGACCTCGCGGGCGAGGCGCTCGCCCGCGGCGGGGAAGAGCCACGCCGCGGCATCCGGCAGTCCGGCGGCCCACTCGCCGCCCGGATGTGCCGCGAGCAGGGGCAGGATGCCGCTCGGCAGCTGCGCGAGCCACGCGGTCGCGAGCGTGCGCCAGCGGGCGCGCGGGGTGGCGGAGAGGAAGGACTCGGCGGCATCCGTCGCGGCCAGCAGTCCCTCGCCCGAGGCGACGAGGCCCGCCGCGGCCGCGAGCGCGGCGTACCGGGCGACGTGCTCCGGCTCGGCGCCGACGAGCGTCGCGAGGCGCTTCAGTTCGGGCTGTGCGAGGCCGCCCTTGGCGAGCTCCCGTGCCGGTTCGCGCTCCAGCTCGAAGGCGAGGTCGGCCACCGCGGCGGTCGCGGTGAACGCGCGCTCCGCAGCTAGGCGGTCGGCGGGCTCGCCCTCGCGCTCCAGAAATGCCGGGGGCTCGCCGTCGAACGAGGCGGGCAGCCCCTCGGCGGGCCACGCGGCGAGCCGCTCCGCGACGGCGTCGTACGGCTTCGCGGGCGGCGGGGTCACCAGCAGGGCGGCTTCCGCCGCGGCGAGGGTGCCCTCGTCGGCGGCATCCGGATGCTGCACGGCGGCGAGCGTCGGACGGTCGACCCGCGTGAGTGCCTGCTGCACCGCGCTCGGGGTCGAGAGCGCCTCGGCGAGGTCGAACACGTCGTCGATGCCGGACGAGCGGATGCCCCGGGCCTCGATCACCCGGCGGAGGCGGTCGTCGTCGAGTTCCCGCAGCCGTGCGGCCAGCGTGAGGACGTCGGTCATGGCCGCCGGCTCAGCCGGCCGACTCCCGCGTCTCGCGACGGCGGCGCACCGCCATCAGTACCGTGACCGCGACGAGCAGGAGCATGCCGATGGGCAGGCCGGCGGCGGGCAGCAGCACGAGCACCGGGGAGGTGACGGCCACGCCGAGCCCCGCGGCCACGAGCAGGCCCACGATGTCGAGGATCGAGACGGCGATCACCGCTGCGGCCATGTACACCAGGATCCGCTCGCTACGATTGATCGTTCTCGCCGCCACGCGTCAAGGATAGAGGCGCGTCCGCCCCCGCGCCGCGTGGTGAGCCTAGGCTGGAGAACGATCAGCAACGAGGAGTTTCAGCATGCCTACCGGCAAGGTCAAGTTCTACGACGAGGACAAGGGCTTCGGCTTCATCACGGGTGATGACGGCCAGGAGGTCTTCCTGCACGCGTCGGCCCTGCCTGCCGGCGCCTCGGTGAAGGCCGGCGCACGGCTGGAGTACGGCGTGGTCGCCGGCAAGCGCGGCACCCAGGCGCTCTCCGTGCGCGTGCTCGAGGCGCCCGTCAGCCGCGCGAAGCTCGCCCGCAAGAACGCCGACGACATGGCGATCATCGTGGAGGACCTCGTCAAGCTGCTCGACGGCCTGGGCGCGAACCTCCGCCGCGGCCGCTACCCCGACGACTCGCACTCCCGCAAGATCGCCGCCGTGCTCCGCCGTGTCGCGGACGACCTGGATGTCTGACGCCGTCTCGGTCTCTGAGGCGGTCGAGCAGCTCGCCCGCCGCGCGCTCGCCGAGATCACGAAGCCGCACACGGTCGGCGCCCGCCTCGCCGTCGAGGACGAGGGCGACCACGTCGTCTCGATCCATTTCGACGCGATCATGCCCGGCTACTCAGGGTGGCGCTGGACCGTGAGCGTGGCGCAACTCCCGGATGCCGAGCCGACCGTACTCGAGACGGAGCTCACCCCCGGTGACACGGCGCTCCTCGCGCCCGAGTGGGTGCCGTGGGCCGACCGCCTGGCCGAGTACCGCGCCGCCCAGGAGGCCGCGGAGCACGAGGCAGGCGAGTCCGACGACGACGAGTCGGCCGAAGTGGACGACGAGCTCGACGAGGAGGACCTCGACGACGAGGACGACGAGGAGCTCGACGGCGTGGACGTCGACCAGCTCGAGGACTCGGACGATGCGGACTCGGACGACGAGGACGACGAGGACTCGGACGACGAGGACGACGAAGACTCCGACGAGGACGACGACTCCGATGAGGAGGACGACTCCGACGACGAGGACGACGACTCCGACGACGACTCGGACGAGGACGACGACTCCGACGACGAGGACGACGACAGGCGCTAGCGCCTGATCTGCCGCCCGCGGCGCTGCACGTAGACGAGGCCGATCAGCCCGAACACGATCCCGATGGCGCAGGTGGCGAACCACCAGCCCCAGCCGCGGTCGAGCACGGCCTGCTGGAAGACCACCAGCACGACGAGCGCGACGACCCAGGCGATGATCCCGACGACCATCGGCTTGCGGTCATCGGTGTGCACGACCGGCGGGTCGGGCCGCCGCTCGGAGTCCTTCAGCCAGAGGCGCACGGGTCAGAGCGCGTCGACCACGAACTCGATCGAGCGGATGAGCTGACGCACGTCGTCCGGCTCGATGCCCGCGAACGTCGCCACGCGCAGTTGGTTGCGCCCGAGCTTGCGGTAGGGGTCGGTGTCGACGATGCCGTTCTCGCGCAGCGCCTTCGCGACGGCGGCGGCGTCCACCTCGTCGGCGAAGTCGATCGTCACCACGACCTGCGAGCGGTGGGCCGGATCGGTCACGAACGGGGCAGCGTACCGGCTCTGCTCCGCCCACTCGTACAGGGCGCCGGATGACTCGGCGGTGCGTGCGGCCATCGCCGCCAGCCCGCCGCCCTGCAGCATCCAGTCGACCTGGTTCTGCATGAGCAGGAGCGTCGCGATGGCGGGGGTGTTCAGCGTCTGGTTGAGGCGCGAGTTGTCGAGCGCGTTCTTCAGGCTGAGGAACTCGGGGATGTAGCGGCCCGACGCGGCGATGCGCTCGATGCGCTCGATCGCCGCGGGGGAGACCAGCGCGAACCAGAGGCCGCCGTCGGAGGCGAAGTTCTTCTGAGGGGCGAAGTAGTAGACATCCGCCTCGGCCGCGTCGAAGTCGATGCCGCCGGCCGCGCTCGTGGCGTCGATCACGGTCAGCGCGCCCGCGTCGCCCGCGACGCGCTTGACGGGCGCCATGACGCCGGTCGAGGTCTCGTTGTGCGGCCAGGCGTAGACGTCGACGCCCTCGGTGATCTCGATCTCGCTGCGCGACCCGCCCTCGGCGCTGAGCACGAGGGGCTTCTCAAGCCACGGCGCCCCGGCGGCCTTGGCGAATTTGGAGCCGAACTCGCCGAAGCTCAGGTGCTCGCTGCGGCGCTCGATGAGGCCGAACGCGGCGGCGTCCCAGAACGCGGTCGAGCCGCCGTTGCCGAGGATCACCTCGTAGCCCTCCGGAATGCGGAAGAGCTCGGCGAGGCCGGTGCGCACGCGCCCGACCAGATCCTTGACGGGCTTCTGTCGGTGGGAGGTGCCCATGAGCGTCGCGCCCTCGGAGGCGAGGAAGAGGAGCTGGTCGCCGCGGACCTTCGAGGGTCCGCAGCCGAACCGGCCGTCGACGGGGAGCAGATCGGCGGGGATGCGCGGAGCGGCCATGCCTTCGATCCTAGGGCGCGCTGTGGTGGCACCCGCCCGGGTCATCCGTCCAGAACAAGTAGTCTTGAGCGGCGATTGACAGCTGTCTCCGGAGGATGAGTCGATGACCGATCTCGTGGATACGACCGAGATGTATCTGCGCACGATCCTCGACCTCGAGGAGGAGAACATCGTGCCGCTGCGGGCGCGCATCTCCGAGCGCCTCGGGCACTCCGGCCCGACCGTCTCGCAGACGATCGCCCGCATGGAGCGCGACGGACTCGTCGTCGTCTCCGGCGACCGCCACCTGGAGCTCACCCCGCAGGGACGCAGCCGTGCCGTGCACGTCATGCGCAAGCACCGTCTCGCGGAGCGTCTGCTCGCCGACGTGATCGGCCTCGACTGGGCCTACGTGCACGACGAGGCCTGCCGCTGGGAGCACGTCATGAGCGAGCAGGTGGAGCGTCGCCTGCTCGAGATGCTCGACCACCCGACCGAGTCGCCCTACGGCAACCCGATCCCGGGCCTCGAGGAACTCGGTGACGAGCCCGCCGTGCCGTTCATGCAGGGTGTGGTCAACATCGTGCAGGTCGCGGCCAGAGGTGGAACGACGACGGGCGTCATCCGGCGCCTCGGCGAGCCCGTGCAGTTCGAGCCCGAACTGCTGCAGCAGCTGCGGAACGCCGGCGTCGTGCCAGGTGCGACGGCGCAGATCTCGGCCGCCGGCTCGTATGTTCTGGTGCAGGTCGACGGCTTCGGCGAAGGGCTCGAGCTGCCCAACGAGGTGGCCGTGCACATCTACGTCGAGGGCTGATCCCGACCGCCGTCAAGTCGAGTTTTCGACCCATGACACGACGGCCGTGACTTAATCGTTATTTTTCGGGTACCTTTGGCGAGTCCTCATCGGTCCGACCCGGCGGCCACGAGGACCTCGATCAAGACGTTCCCTTTGCCCGTCTCTTGATGCGAGCTCCTTCAGAGCAACTGACGGACGGGCGGCACCTTCGTGCCGGTGGAACGCGGAGGCACCACTCTTGACCACCACGCCCGAGATCTCCGTCGCGCCTGCCCTCATCGCCTCAAAAGGCGAGCTGGAGCCCGCGCGCGAGCTGGATTCCACCACTCTCACCGCGCCCATCCCGATCCAGAACGGCCACCGCCGTCGCCGGTCGGCCAAGGGCACCACGCTGAACCTCACAGTCATGACCCTGGCGGCGGGCCTCGTCGCGACGATGGCGCTCCCCGCCTACGCGTTCGAGCCGGACGTCACGGCCGCCGCCGCTCAGGTGGCGCCCGCGGCGCCCGAGGCGCAGACGCTCGAGGTGTCGTCCGACGCCGTGGCCTCCGTCGTCTCGCGCGGCGGGATCTCCGCCACGACCCGCGAAGAGCTCGAGGCGGCCCGCGCCGCCGAGCAGGCGCGGCTCGAGGCCGAGCGCAAGGCGGCCGAGGCCGCCGCTGCCGAGAAGGCCGCCGCGGAGAAGGCCGCTGCCGAGAAGGCCGCCGCCAAGAAGGGGACGACGCAGAAGAGCTCGAGCAGCAGCGCCGCGCCGGCGGCTGCCTCCGGCAGTGTCGTCTGGCCGGTGAGCAACCCGAAGGTCAGCTCCTACTTCGGCCCGCGCGCGTCGCCGTGCAGCGGCTGCTCCTCCATGCACAAGGGCGTGGACTTCACGCCGGGCGCGGGAACGCCGGTCGTCGCCGTCGCCGACGGCGTCGTCAAGGTCGCTCGTTACGAGGGCAGCTACGGCTACTGGGTGCTCATCGAGCACACGGTCGGCGGGCAGACCGTGCAGTCCGGCTACGCCCACCTGCAGAGCGGCTCCATCTCGGTGTCGCCCGGTCAGAAGGTGTCGGCGGGGCAGCGCATCGCCGCCGTCGGCAACACCGGCGCCTCGACCGGCCCGCACCTGCACTTCGAGATCCGCCTCGGCGGTCAGCAGGTCGACCCGCTGCCGTGGCTCCGCCGCAACGCGGGCTGACGCGAGAGTCGAACAAGGGGCGGGCGCCTTCGGGCCCCGCCCCTTTCTCGTTCCATCCGTCGGAATCGAACCGCTCGGCGTGCCGCGCCGAAAGTGTCGCGGCCCGCTGCAACAGTTGCGTGACGCCGGCGACGGAGCCGGTGGGGCGGTCGCCTCGGCGCCCGCTCGCGGACGTGCAGCAGATCGTCCTCGTCATCCGGTGAATCCGCGCTCTGATCGGCGTGAATGCATCGCGATGCCGGGGTGGGATTGCCGCCGGATGACGGAAGGGTGACCCGAGCGTGACTTATTCGTTACCTTCGGGTACCGTGGCAGGGTCCTCATCGGCCGGTCCGGCGGCCAAAAGGGCCCTGGTCAAGACGTCTCCGACGCCCGTCTCTTGATCTGAGTACTTCGCAGAAATGACGAAACGGACGGGACAGCTCCCTAGTGCTGACGAGACGCGGAGGTTTCCACTCTTGACCACCACACCCGAGAACTCCCGTGGGCTTGCCGTGAACGAGCCGAAGGAGTCGGCCTTCACGCGGCCCGAGAAGAAGACGTCGGCACTGATGGCGGCGGCTGCTCGCGCCAAGGAGAACCGGGCCGTGGCCCGCGCCGTGCGGCCCGAGCGTGCTCCCCGCGAGAAGAAGGGCGGCGTGCTGAACCTCGCCGTCATGACGCTCGCCGCGGGACTCGTCGCGACCATGGCCATCCCGGCGTACGCGTTCAACCCCAACGCCACCAACGGCGAGGCCGGCGACGCCGCTCTCGCCCAGCTCATGGAGACCGGCGAGCAGAACGTCACCGTCTCGGAGAACGCCGCCGCGACCACCGCGAGCCGCGACAACTTCACCGCGACGACGATGGAGGAGCTTCAGGCGGCCCGCGCCGCCGTGGCCGAAGCGGAGGCGCGCGCCGCTGCCGAGGCCCAGCGCGCGGCCAACGCGGCCCAGGCCGCGTCCTACACCGGGCCCTCTGCCCAGGAGTACGCCGCGAGTGCCACCTCGAACGCCTCCGCCGGGGCGAGCGCTGCGGCGCCCTCGACGTCGTTCAGCCTCAGCGGCATCTACAACACGGCGCGTCAGTACATCGGGACGCCCTACGTCTTCGGCGGCGCCGACCCCTCCGGCTTCGACTGCTCGGGTCTCGTGATGTTCGTCTACGCCCAGTACGGCATCTCGCTCCCGCACGGCGTGCGCGGTCAGGCCAACTCGGGCGTCCGCATCTCGAAGGCCGAGGCTCAGCCCGGCGACCTCGTGATCTTCAACGACCACAGCCACAACGGCATCTACGCCGGCAACGGTCAGATCCTCGACGCACCGCGCCGCGGCAAGAACGTGCAGCAGCGTCCGCTCTGGACCGACGCGGTCTACTACGTCCGCATCACCGGCTGAGGTCTGTAAACGCCAGATGAACGGGCGAGTCGCCACTGAGGCGGCTCGCCCGTTCTGCGTTACTCTGAAGCCCTCAGTCCGTGAGGAACCCGAGGAGAGCCGACGTGGCGGCAGTGCTCAGCATCCAATCCGTGGATGCCCGTGCGCTGTTCCACATACGGCACAGCAGTGAGCCGGTCGTGCACTGTCACGTCCGCAGAAGCTAGGCGCTGTCGAGTCATCGACGGCGCCTTTTTTCGTCTCTGCCCTCCATCGGCCCGTAACGGCTGAGGAGTCGGAAAGCCTGGAAGCCGTCCAGGCCCTTCGAGAGGCGGATGATGCGCACACTGGTCCTCAACGCGGGCTACGAGCCGCTCGCGGTGGTGAGTTTCAAGCGAGCCATCGTGCTCGTGATGAACGGGAAGGCCTCGATCCTCGAGCAGGACGACGATCACCCGGTCTGGGGCGCCTCGTCGTCCTGGGACCGGCCGTCGGTCATCATCCTGCGTCGCTACGTGCGCATTCCGCACACGCGCAGCGTGCCGGTGTCGCGGCGCGGCGTGCTGCGGCGCGACGGGCAGCGGTGCGGCTACTGCGGGGCATCCGCTGGCACGATCGACCACATCCTGCCCCGGTCGCGCGGGGGAGCGGACAGCTGGGAGAACCTCGTCGCCTGCTGTCTCAAGTGCAACAACATCAAGGGCGACCGCACCCCGGCCGAGATGGGCTGGCACCTGCGCGTCACCCCGCGTCCGCCACACGGCACCGCCTGGCTGGTGCGCGGCGTCGAGCGGAGCGAGCCGCAGTGGCAGGAGTACCTGGCGCCGGCGGCCTAGGCGGTCGCGCACTCAGGGGCGGGGGCGAGCGGATGCATCGGCCCCGCGTGCATGTGGAGCACGCGGTCGGCCCCGGCGAGGGCGTCCTCGTCGTGTGTGACGTAGACCACGGCGGCCCCGCGTCGCGCCTCCGATCGGATCGCCGCCGCGACCAGGTCGCGCGACTCCGCGTCAAGGCCCGCCGTCGGCTCGTCGAGCAGCAGCAGGTCGGCCCGCTGTGCGAGTCCCTGGGCGACGAAGGTGCGCTGTCGCTGACCTCCTGACATTGTCGACAGTGGCGCGGATGCCAGGGCGCCGAGGCTCATCGCGTCGAGCGCCTCCGCGACGATCGCCCGGTCCTCGCGGACGAGCGGACGCCCTCGTGCGGCGCTCCAGCGCCCCATCGACACGACGTCGGCGGCGCTGAGCGGCAGCGAGTCGGGAACCGCGGAGCGCTGAGGCACGAACGCCCGCCGGAGCGCCGGGTGGAACCGGGCGCGCCCGGCATCCGGCATCCGGACGCCCGCGAGCACCGACAGCAGCGTGGACTTGCCGGAGCCGTTCGCGCCGACGACCGCGACCGCCTCCCCGGGCGAGACCACGAAGTCGAGACCCTGCAAGGCGGCACGACCGTCGTACTCGACACGGACGCCGGTCAGTTCTGCCAGGGGGAGCATGACGCGACCCTAGCAATTGATAATCGTTCTCGGTTAACGCTATCGTCGCCCACCGTGTCCTGGCTCCTCGAACCCTTCACCGCCGACTTCATGCTGCGCGCCCTCGTCGGCGGCGTACTCGTCGCCGCCATCTGCGCAGTCGTCGGCACCTGGGTCGTGCTGCGCGGGATGGCCTTCCTCGGTGAGGCGATGGGTCACGGGATGCTGCCAGGCGTCGCCGTCGCGACCCTCGTCGGGGCGCCCGTGCTGCTGGGCGCGGCGCTGAGTGCGACGGTGATGACCATCGGCGTCGGGCTCGTCCGCCGACGGGGCCGCCTCTCGCACGACACGAGCATCGGCCTGCTCTTCGTCGCGATGCTCGCGCTCGGCGTCATCGTCATCTCGCACTCGGGCAGCTTCGCCTCGGATACCACCGCGATCCTGTTCGGTGACGTGCTCGCCATCCGCGTGCCGGATCTGGTCGTGCTCGCCCTCGCGCTCCTCATCGTCCTCGTCACCGCCGCAGCGTTTCACCGCTCCTTCGTCGCGCTGGCCTTCGACGAGCGCGTCGCGAAGGTGATGGGGCTGCGCCCCGCCCTCGCCCAGGGGGTGCTCGTCGGTCTCGTCACCGTCGCCGTCGTCGCCTCGTACCAGGCCGTCGGGTCGCTGCTGGTGGTCGGGCTGCTGCTCGCCCCGGCCGTGGCCGCGGCGCCGTGGACCACCTCGATCGAGTCGCGGATGCTGCTCGGCGCGCTCGTCGGCGCGCTCGCCGTCGGCACGGGGCTCGTCGTCTCCTGGCACAGCGGCACCGCCGCGGGTGCCTCCATCGCCGCCACGTCGATCGCGTTCGCCGCGGTCTCGTCCCTCCTTCGCGCCGTCGTACGTCCCACGGGCGCGCCGGTGGCGCAGGCCGACCCCGTCCCCACCGAGAAAGCAGTCCGTGCGCTTCCGTAACACGCTTCCACCGCTCGCCCTCGCCTCGGCCGTCGCCCTCGCCGGCTGCGCGCCCGCCGACCCCGCCGCGCAACCCACCCCGACCTCCACGGTCGGCGACGGTCACGGGGCGATCGCCGGCGCCGAGGAGGTCACCGAGCCCCAGCTGCAGCTGATGACCGTCTCCGACGAGGGGGCCGTCGAGGCCCTCGACCTGCTGACGGAGGAGACCGCCGAGCTCGGCTCGATCGACGGCGTGACCGCCACGACGACCGACGGTCGCTACCTCTTCGCCTCCGCCGCCGCGAGCGGCACGGTCTCGGTGATCGACAGCGGCGCCTGGACCTGGGACCACGAGGACCACTTCCACTACTACCGCGCCACCCCGCGCGAGGTCGGCGTCGTCGAGGGCGCCGGCGAGGCCACGATCGCCACGAGCGCCTCGAATGTCGGCGTCTTCTTCCCCGAGTCCGGCGAGGCCGTGCTGCTCGACGGTAAGGCGCTAGCCGACGGCGACATCCGCGAGGTGTTCCGCCTCGAGACCGAGCCGCACGAGGGCACGATCGTGCCGTTCGGCGACGGAGCCCTCGTCACCCGGCCGGATGCCGCGGGCGTCACCGCGGAGGTGCAGGCGTACGACGCCGCGGGGGAGCCGACCGGCGACGTCGAGGCATGCACCGGCGCGGCATCCGCGATCACGACGGTGGTCGGGGTGGCGTTCCCGTGCGCCGAGGGCGCGCTGCTCGTGACCGACGGCGACGGCGGCATCCGGTTCGAATCGGTGCCCTACCCCGCCGACGCGACAGCTCCCGCGGCGACGACGTTCTCGGCCCGCGAGAACCGGCCGACCGTCGCCGGGCTCGCGGGGGAGCGGGGCGTCTGGCTGCTCGACACCCGGCAGCGGTCGTGGTCGCTCGTCACGGCGGAAGCCCCGTTGCAGCAGGTGACCGCCGTCGACGACAACGACGGGCACGTGCTCGGGCTCACCACCGACGGGCGCGTCACGGTGCTGTCGGAGACCGGCGCGACGCTCGCGACGACCGAGCCGCTCGTCGCCGCGTCGCTCGCCGATCCCGCGCTCGCCGCCGGCGTGACGCTCGTCGCCGACCAGCAGCGCGCCTACCTCAACGGCCCCGCCGAGCAGCGCCTCTTCGAGCTCGACTTCGCCGACGCGGGCCGCGTCGCCCGCACCTTCGACACCGACCACATGCCGGCGTTCGTCGCCGAGACGGGACGCTGACCATGAGCCGCACCGCCGCCCTCACCGCTCTGCTCGCCCTCGCCGCGGGCCTCACGGGCTGCTCCGCCGCGGGCAGCGATCGCCCGCTGGTCGTCGTGACGACCAACATCCTCGGCGACGTCGTGGAGAACCTCGTCGGCGCCGAGGCCGAGGTCATGACGCTCATGAAGCCCGACGCCGATCCGCACTCGTTCGAGATCTCGGCGCAGCAGGCGGGGCGGATGCAGGATGCAGCGCTGCTGGTGTCGAACGGGCTCGGCCTGGAGGAGGGACTGCAGCAGCACCTCGACACCGCCGCCGAGAACGACGTGCCCACCTTCGTCGCGGGCGACCACATCGAGGTGCTCGAGTACGCCGAGGGGGACGCCGTCGGGATGCCCGACTCCCACTTCTGGACCGATCCCGCGCGCATGCTCGACGTCGTCGACGCGCTCGGCGCCGAGCTCGAGGCGCTCGACGGCGTCGACGCGGAGGCGATCGCCGCCTCCGCCGACGAGTACCGCGCGGAACTCGAGCAGCTCGACGCCGAGATGACGGATGCCTTCGCCGCGATCCCCGCCGAACGCCGCGCGCTCGTGACCAACCATCACGTCTTCGGCTACCTCGCGCAGCGCTTCGGGTTCCGGGTGATCGGCGCGGTGATCCCCGGCGGCACGACCCTGGCCGCCCCGAGCGCCTCGGACCTGCGCGACCTCGTCGCCGCGATCGACGAGGCGCGAGTCTCGACCATCTTCGCCGAGTCGTCGCAGCCCGACCGGCTCGTGCAGGTGCTCGCCGACGAAGCCGACCGCGACGTGGACGTCGTCGAGCTCTACACGGAGTCGCTCACCCCCGAGGGCGCGGGCGCCGACACCTACCTGACCATGATGCGCGTCAACACGGAGCGCATCGCCACCGGTCTCGCCTAGGCCGAAACCACGACCTGGGCCGGACCACGACCGAGAAGGAAACCATGGAGACTCAGCTCCACCGACGGGCCGGCATGACCGCCGCGCTCCTCACCACCGCACTGCTCGCCACCGGCTGCGCGACGAGCACCCCGGCGGTGAACACCGACGCCGAGGCATCCGCGACGCAGGTCGACCAGCCGACGCCGCGCATCACCCTGACCTACGACGGCGGCATCTTCGTGCTCGACGGCGAGACCCTCGAGCTCGAGGGCGACCTGCCGATCGACGGCTTCACCCGCGTGAACGCCGCGGGCGACGGGCGCCACGTGCTCGTCACTACCGCCGAGGGCTTCCAGGTGCTCGACGCCGGCACCTGGACCGAGGACGGCAGCTCCTACGTCGCCGAGCCCGAGCTCACCGACCTCGTCTTCGAGGCCGACACCGCCGGTCACGTCGTGCGGCACGCCGGCAAGACGATCCTCTACGCCGACGGCACGAGCGAGACCACGATCTTCGAGACCGACGACCTCCTCGAGACCGACGGCGAACTGCCCGAGACCGAGGTCGTCCCGGCGCCCGAGGCGCACCACGGGGTGTCGATCGAGCTCGAGGACGGCACCCTGCTCACCACGGTCGGCAACTCGGAGAGCCGCTCCGGCATCCGCGTGCTGAACGAGGACCGTGAGGAGGTCGCCACGAGCGACGAGTGCCCCTCGGTGCACGGCGAGGGAACGGCCGCGAACGAGGTCGTCGTGTTCGGGTGCAGCAACGGCGCGCTCGTCTACGACGACGGCGAGATCACCAAGATCACGGCGCCCGACGAGTTCGGCCGCATGGGCAACGCGTATGTCACGGAGAACAGCACGATCGCGGTCGGCGACTACAAGACCGACCCGGATGCCGAGGGCTATGTGCTCACCAAGCTCACCCTCATCGACACCGAGGCGAAGACGATGCAGATCGTCGACCTGCCCGAGGGGATCGGCTACACCTTCCGCGACGTCGCGCGCGGCCCGCACGACGAGATCGTGCTGCTCGGCACCGACGGGCAGCTGCACATCCTCGACGAGACCACCGGCGCCATCGAGCAGTCGTACCCGGTGATCGAGGCGTGGGAGGGCCCGGCCGAGTGGCAGGACCCGCACCCCGCGCTCACCGTCAACGGGCACATCGCCTACGTGACCGAGCCGGCGTCGAACGGGGTGCACGCCGTCGACATCGAGACGGGTGGGGTGCTCGCCTCGGCCGAGCTCGACGGCACCCCGAACGAGATCGCGGTCGCCGCGGGCTGAGCCGGGGCAGGAGGGGCGGATGCCCAGGCATCCGCTCCTCCTCAGGGGGACGGATGCCTGACGGCATCCGTTCCTTTTATTTGTGCCCCGGATGCTTCGCGGCGCTGACCCCCGAAAGCGGTACCTTCAACCCATGGTCGAGCGGAACCCCGACGTCGATGCGGCCGTCGAAGCCGAACTGACGCTGCTGCAGCCCGAGGTGCGCCGAGATCGCGCCGCCGTCAACCGCATGCTCGCGCCGCGGTTCACCGAGGTGGGGCGGTCGGGCAAGCTCTGGACGCGCAAGGAGATGCTCGACGGCATCGCCGGGTTCTCCTCGTCGATGGACGAGGGTGCGCTCGTGTCGGAGATGACCGGCCGCATGATCATGCCGGGCTTCGTGCTCATCACGTACGTCTCGCAGGCGGGCGACCAGAAGATCCGCCGCTCGTCGTGGTGGCGCCGCTACGAGGACGGCTGGCGGATCGAGTTCCACCAGGGGACTCCGCTCAACTGAGCCCTCGGCGGTCGAGTATCGGGCGCAGCCCGCGTATCGGAACCGCAGCGCCCTTTCCGCACGCACTAGCCGCGCTTGTGACAACGAGCCGCGAACATCCGCGGCTACATGTGACAATCGCGGCTAGCTCCGCGCCCGGCTCTGCCGCCCGCCTGTCCTAGACTGGCCCACGGTTGTCCCGCCTCTGTAGCTCAATGGAAGAGCAGTTCCGTCCTAAGGAAACGGTTGGGGGTTCGAGTCCCTCCAGGGGCACCACATCGGCGGTCGCCGTGACGCCCGAAGCCTCGGCTCACGGTGAGGGTCAGGCGCCGAGCAAGCGGTCGTAGAACCTGCGAGGGTCCCCGGCGAGCGAGGCCTTGACCATGGCGCTCCACTCGTCGACGACCACTTCGAGGTCTCCCGCCTCCACGGCCTCGAGCGTCCGGGCGGCGACCACGGCGGGATCGGTCTTGGGTCCGTCGATGGCCTTCGCCATATCCGTGTCCGCCAGGCCGAGGTGCACCGACGTCACCTGAGTGCCTTGACCGGCCAACTCGAGGCGCAGCGCGTTGCTCATGTTCCAGTTGGCAGCCTTGGAGACGGCGTAGGCGCCGGCCCCCGGAGCGGCGAACCAGGACAGCGCCGAGGCGACGTTGACGACGGCCCCGCCCCCGTTGGCTGCGAGGACGGGCGCGAAGGCTCGGACCATCGACAAGGTGCCCCAGAAGTTGACGTCCATCTCGGCGCGCACGCCCTCCAGGTCGCCGAGCAAGGGCGCGCCGGTCGAGATCCCGGCGTTGTTGATCAGCAGGTCGACGTCGTGGGCCGTCGCGGCCGCTGCGGCGACGGCGGAGGGGTCGGTGATGTCGAGGGCGATGGGGTGGGCGCCGGGAAGGTCGATGTCGTCGGCGCGACGTGCGGCCGCGTAGACCTTCGCTCCTCTGGCAAGCAGTTCGGTGGCGAAATGACGGCCCAGGCCGCGATTGGCTCCGGTGACGAATGCAGTAGTCATGCCGGTACCGTAGAACCTGACGTTGACGTGAGCGTCAAGTCGGAGAAGCAGCAGACGGGGGTGCGATGCGGATCGGAGAGGTAGCCGAGCGGGCGGGCGTCAGCGTGCGGGCGCTGCGGTACTACGAAGAGCAGGGTCTGCTCGCCGCGTACCGGAGCCCCGGCGGGCAACGCCACTATGCGCCGGAGGCGGTCGAGCGCGTCCGCTTCATCCAGAACCTCTACGCCGCCGGCCTCGGCAGCAAGGCTGTCCTGCAGATCCTCCCGTGCATGGAGCACGGCATCCTCACCCAGGAGATGCACGAGAGGCTGCTCGCCGAGCGCGCGCGGGTGCAGGCGCAGCTCGAGGAACTTATCGCGACGCGGGACAAGCTCGATCTCGTCATCCGCTCGGGGCAGGCGCACCGCTCCGGCGCGACGGCGTCGCGCGGATCCGTGCCAGAAGCCGGTCACGTTACGTGACGCAGTCAAACGGGTGACGGCGGGCAAAGGCCGCGCTCAGCGACGAAGCCGAGTCTTAGCGCGCCCCTCTACCGTGGACCCATGCCTCTCGACTTCGACTTCGCCGTTCTGCGCCGGCA
This sequence comes from Desertivibrio insolitus, assembly GCF_017355965.1. Classification (GTDB taxonomy): domain Bacteria; phylum Actinomycetota; class Actinomycetes; order Actinomycetales; family Microbacteriaceae; genus JAFIQW01. The sequence continues at coordinate 561,079 of NZ_JAFIQW010000001.1, read as the reverse complement.
TCCGGATGTCGAAGCCGAGAACCTGTTCGCGTTCGACGCCTCCGATCGGCTGATCCTCGACGAGGCGGGCGACGCCGTTCGGGCGGCCGCCGACGGTGAGGTGGTCGTCATCGGCGACCGTTACGGCGCCCTGACGCTTGCAGCCGTCGCCCTTCACGGCGCGAGCGGCCTCCGCACACACCAGGACTCGTACACCGGCGAGCTGGCCCTGCAGAACAACGCGGCGATCACCGGAGTGAGCGGCTTCCGTTCCCTCGAGCTCGGGGAGGAACTGCTGGCGGGAGCCCGGGTCGTGCTGCTGCAGCTGCCGAAATCGCTCGATGCCCTCGACGAGATCGCCGAGGCGATCGCCCGGTTCGCGGATCCGTCGGTGACCGTCTTCGCGGGAGGGCGTGTGAAGCACATGTCCGTGGCGATGAATGACCTGCTCGGCCGGCACTTCGGCGACGTGCGGGCCTCGCTCGCCCGGCAGAAGTCGCGCGTGATCCAGACGCGCGAGCCCCGACCGAGCCCGGAGGTCTCATGGCCGCGGCGCGCGTTCGTCGACGAGCTCGGGCTGTGGGTCGTCGCTCACGGGGCGGCCTTCGCCGGGCCGAAGCTCGACCTCGGCACGCGCGAACTGCTCCGGCACCTCGACGAGATGTACCCGGATGCCACCACCGCGATCGATTTGGGCTGCGGCACCGGCATCCTCGCCACGTCCCTCGCGCGTCGGCGCCCGGGCCTCACGGTACTGGCGACCGACACGTCGGCTGCCGCGGTCGCGTCAGCCCGCGCCACGGCTGCCGCGAATGAGGCCGACCTCAGCGTGCGCCGTGATGACGGGCTCTCGCAGCAGCTCGATGCCTCGGCCGACCTCGTGCTGCTGAATCCGCCGTTCCACACAGGCTCGACCGTGCACACCGGGGTGGCGCTCCGCCTCTTCCGCGACGCGGCGCGAGTGCTCGCGCCCGGCGGTGAGCTCTGGACGGTCTACAACTCCCACCTCGCCTACCGCGGCCCGCTCGGCCGGATCGTGGGGGAGACCCGCGAGGTGCGGCGCACGCCGAAGTTCACCGTGACGGTCTCGCGCCGCCGCAAGGAGTGAGCCGCGCGTTCAGCTGACCGCGAGGACGACGCTCCCGCGCTTGCGGCCGGTGTCGACGTAGCGATGCGCGTCGGCGATCTCGTCGAGGCGGTAGGTGCGGTCGATGACTGGAACGAGTCGCCCTTCCTCGGCGAGCTGTGTCAGGTACCGCAGGTCGTCGGCGCGATACGGGCCGGGGCCGGTCACGACGCTGATGCCGAGGCGGCGGGCGTCGCGCTTGGCCGTGAGGAGCGAGGGCAGGTCGGTCGCGACGAGCAGGACCGCGCCTCCGGAGGCGATGCTGCCTTTCACCCGCGACAGCGGCGCGTTGCCGACGCAGTCCACGAGAACGTCGTACATCCTGCCGTCCGCAGCGAAGTCGGTCTTGCCGTAATCGACGACCTCGTCCGCGCCGAGACCCATGACGAGGTCACCGTTGGCGTCGCTCGTGACCGCCGTCACGTGAGCGCCCGAGGCGTGAGCCAGTTGCACGACGGCCGTGCCGACCGAACCGGATGCACCGTTGACCAGCACACGCGCTCCGGCCGACACGTCCGCCTGGCGGAGGAAGGCCCGAGCCGTGATGCCGCCGAACACGATCGCCGCAGCCTCGTCGAAGCGGAGGCGTGACGGCTTCGGCGCGACGGCATCGGTCGCCTTGATCAAGGCGTACTCCGCGTGCCCGCCGAAGCGGCTGCCGAGCATCGCGATGACCTCGTCTCCCGGAGCGAAGCCGAGGGCCTCGGCGCCGACCGCCTCGACCACCCCGGCGACGTCCATGCCGAGCACGCGCCGGCGCGGACGGAACAGACCGAGCACGAGCGAGCTGGGAAGGGCGAGACCGCGGGGCACGTCCTTCGAGCGCGACCGGTGGTCGGCGGCGCTCACCGTGCTCGCGTGCACGCGGATCAGGATCTCGTCGGGGCGGGGACGAGGAGTGGGGACCTCCTCGACGCCGACGACGTCGGGACCACCGAAGCGCCGATAGACCGCCGCTCTCATCGTGCCTCCTCGGTGACAGCGGCGACCGCGTCGCTGTCGAAGCCCTTGACGAGCATCCACAGGCCGACCGACAGCTCCCAGAGGAAGATCGGAACGGTGGCCACCGCCTGCCAGACGGAGCCTTCGTGGTTGACCCCGAGCATGATGCCGAGAGTCGACGATGCGAGCAGCGGGGCGCCGATCAGGCCGACTAGCGGGATGATGCGCGGCACGAGCCGGGAGCGGTACAGCACGTACCCGAGCAGCAGCGCGTTGACGGCGGGCACGAAGCCGGGCCCGAAGCCGAACGTCCAGTCGCGCAGCGTGACGAGGGCGGTGCCGATAAGGGTGAGCGTGTCGGCTTCGGCGCCCGTGGCATCCGGCTGGCGCAGGCTGATGACCGTGAAGAGGGCCATGACGCCGACGACGATGATCGCCGCCTCCATGACGCGTGCGGCGACGAAGCCGAGGGCCGCGGACTCGTGCACGCGACGGACCAGCGGGAACAGCGCGACCGCGGTGCCGATGCAGGCGACCGCGTTCACGAGATCCAGGATGCTGCCGAGGAGGACCTGAGTGTCGGCCCCGGCGCTCACGATATAGCCGGGGTCGGTGAGGATCGGGGTGATCAACAGGTAGGCGGGGATCGAGCTGAGGAACGTGACGAGGTAGAGCGCGCCGGCGGTCGCGGCGATCCGTCGCGGGGTGGTGCCGGGGATGGTGTCCGGGCGGGGATGGGTCGAGAGGGTCATGACGTGCTCCTTGAGTGGTCGATGTTCACCGAGAGGAGGGGGAGCCCGCTGTCGCGGAGCCGGTTCAGGATGCCGTGGAGGGCGGCCTGATCGGCGAGGTCGCCGCGCAGCAGCGTGGTGCCCCCGCTCTCGGTGGTGATGTGCATGCCGTCGAACCACACAGCCCAGCCGGCGTCGAGGTGCCCCGCGACGCGGATGGCGTAGCAGGTGGGAGGAGTGTCGGTCGATGTCACACCTGAACGGTAGGAACCGGGGAGGTGAGACGGCATCACCACATCTGGTGATTTTCGCGTCGCTAGAGCAGTTGGAGTTGCGTGGCGCGCGTGACCGCCTCGCGCCGGGAGGTGACACCGAGCTTCGTGTAGATGCTCTTGGTGTGCGTGCGCAGGGTGTTCAGCGAGACCGAGAGCTCGCGGGCGATGGCTGCGCCACCGAGGTCGGAGCGCAGCAGGCGGAGCACGTCGAACTCGCGCTCACTGAGCGGCGGGCCGAGCGGTACGCTCCGCGCGCTCCGGTCAGGTGCCGGCGTCGTGTTGGTGGCGTCGATGAGCCGTCGCAGATGCAGATCGCGCGGAGTGCTCCGGGCGAGCAGGGTGAGCATCCGCGCCATCCGCTCGCCTTCGTCGGCGAACGGCCGCACGTGACCCTCGGGCTCCGCCGACCGGACGGCGCTCTGCAGCGTCTCGAGCGCCTGGTTCAGCCGACCTTGTCGCGCGTGAGAGAGGGAGAGTAGGGCGCGCACCTCGATCGCGCTGCCCCTCCTGCCGCCTTGCTCCGCCGAGTCCAGCATCCGTTCGAGCAGCTCGGTGACGCGAGCGGCGGTTGTCGGCTCGGCACCGTCGGCGAGCAGGATGCGGGCGAGCGTGAGGTGCTCGTACTCCGTCAGATAGGTCAGTTCGTCGTCGATCGCGAGCCCACGCCGACGCAGCCAGTCACGGGCGTCCTGGTGGCGCTCGGCGGCCAGATAGGCGCGGGCTCTCTGAGCGGCGATCGGCCTGTGGTCGGGGAAGAAGTCGGGCGTGTAGGCGCGCTCCGCCGCGTCGAACGCGGCGATCGCGGCATCCGCGTCGCCCTCGGATAGGTGCAGTCGCGCGGTGAGGGTCAGCAGACGATGGCGATTCTGCGGCAGGCCGTTGTCGTCGCCGAGGTCGTCCGCCTCGGCGAGGCACCGGCGAGCACCCTCGAGGTCGTCGCGCTCGAGCAGCACGGTGGCGAGGGCGACCAGCATGTCCGAGGCGCCCTTCAACGGCGGATCGGAGGCCTGAGCGATGCTCAGCGCATCGCGGGCCAGCGCGGCGGCGTGGCCGAGCCGCCCCTGTGCCATGGCGATGTCGGTGAGGGCGATGGTGCCGCCGAGAGAGTCGGAGACGTGGTCCGCGAGTCGGAGCTGCTCGACGGCGACCGACCAGGACGTCTCCGCGTCGGATAGGTTCCCGCGGCTCCATCGGGTCAGCCCGATCAACCCGAGCGCCGATCCGCGTGCCAGATGGTCGCCGTCGGCGGCGAGGTCCGCTGCGAGTTGCGCCTGCTCTGCCGCGCCCTTCACGTCGCCGCCGGCCAGCGCGCACGCCGCGCGGTACAGGGCCACTCCGCCTTCCACCGCTCGGAGCTCGTCGGTGGGGGCTCCGGTTGCCGCCGACTCGAGGAGTTCGTCGACCTCGTCGACGCGACCGACGGACAGCAGTGCGCCCGCGAGCCCGAGGCTGAGGGTGGCGCTCGCCCGGACGGTGGGCCGGGGCAGAAGCTCGAGCCACCGCACCAGCGTCGACTCGTCGCGCCGCCGCCTGAGTGTCGGTGCCTCCGCGGAGATCAGCGCGGCCGCCCTGTCGAAGCGGCCCGCCGCGACGGCATGGAGGATCGCGTCCTCGGCCAGGCCCGACTTCTCGAACCATTCGCTCGCCCGCTCGTGCAACATCCCGACGCGCTGCGGGGTCTCGACGAGCAGGCGGGCGCGCAGCATCTGCGCGAACAGGTGGTGGTAGCGGTACCAGCCGCGCCTGTCGTCGAGCGGAACCAGGAAGAGGTTGGCCCGCTCGAGACTCTCGAGGGCGGCGGCGCCCGCCGGCGCTCCCGTCACCGCTTCGACGAGGTCGCTCGTGAACCGGCCGAGGACGGAGGTGTCGAGCAGGAACGTGCGAAGGGCAGCAGGCTGCCGGCGCAGCACCTCCTCCATCAGGTAATCGACCACGTGTCGGTCGTCGCCCGCGAAGTTCTGGACGAAGTCGGAGGCGTCCGTGCGGCCCTCGAGCGAGATCGCCGCGAGCTGGATCGCCGCGATCCATCCCTCCGTGCGTTGTGCGAGCGCGGCGCTCTCCGCGGGCGCGAGCACATCGCCGACGGTGGCGCGCAGGTAGTCGGCGACCTCGTGCTCCGTGAACCGGAGGTCGGCCGCGCGCAGCTCGACGAGTCGACCCGAGGCGCGCAACCGCCCGAGGGGCAGCGCCGGGTCCGCGCGACCGGCGAGGACGATCCGCAGATTCGGGGGAGCGTTCTCGACGAGGAACTCGACCCCGTGGAGGATGTCGCGGTCCTCGATGGCGTGGAAGTCGTCGAGCACGAGCACGACCTCATCGGCACTCAGGTCGAGTTCGTTGACGAGTGCGGTCAGGGCCGCATCGATCGGCGCTTCCGCTGCTTCGAGCACGGCCAGCGCCTGCTCGGCGCTGCGGGTCGCACCGGCCAACGCGGTGAGGGCGTACCGCCAGAAGGTGCGAGCGGAGTTGTCGCGGTCGTCGAGCGACACCCACGCCACACACGCGGGCGAGGCGGGGTCCGCGAGCCATTCGGCGAGGATCGACGTCTTCCCGAAGCCGGGGGGAGCTGTGATCGACACGAGCCCTCGTGCCCGCCCCGCGGCCAGCCGCGCGATCAGGCGTGGACGCGCGACGGCGCCCGACCGCGGTCTCGCGGCATGCATCTTGGTCGTCAAGAGAGGCGTGTCGGATGACTCGGCCGTTCCGCCCCGGTCGCGTCGACGGGTTTCCGCCGGATTCACGGCTCCGGTCGCCGGTCCGCTCGGCGCCGCGTCATCCACCGGGCCAGTGTGGCGGGGTATACGGGAAGTGGCAACAATGAGGCGCCCTTCCCGGTAGCGCTCACGTCCAGTACAGCAAACGCGCCCCGGGCAGCCGCTCACCGAGCTGCTCGCCGAACCACCCCTTGAGGTCGGTCATGGTCTCGCGCGGGTACACGTACTTGACCCCGCCGAACTTGGAACGCTTGGCCGTGCGTGAGGCCTCGTCCATCTCGAGCTTGGTGCGCGGGTACCAGTTCAGCAGCACGTCCTTGCTCGACGGCGTGAAGCGGTGCGTGATCACCTCAGCCGTGAGGTCGAGGTCCGGGATGCCGTCGAGCGCGGCGGCCACGTCGGAGAGCAGGGTGCCGTACGAGTCCTGCCAGCCCGGGATGGGCATCACCGGCGCGATCGTGAGTCCGACCGGGTAGCCCGCCTGGGCGACGCGGCGAAGGGCGTCGATGCGCTGCGGCATCCGTGCCGTGCCGCCCTCGAAGCGCTCGACCTCGGCCGCGTTGAGGGAGAAGCGGATGCGCGTGCGGCCGCCGTGCGGCAGTTCGAGCAGGGGCTCGACCGCGTCGAACTTGGTGGTGAAGCGCAGGGAGGCGCCGTCGCCGTAGAAACCGCTCCCGACCCGGCTGATCGCCGTGGCGAGCGAGCCGGTCAGGTGCTCGATGCCCAGCGGGTCGGTGTAGCAGGAGAGCTCGAACGTCGTGCCCTCGATGCCCCGGGCCGCGTCGCCGGTGGTGACGGTGCCGTGGCCGGTCAGTGTGGAGATCGGGGCGAGGATGTCATCGAGGTTCGCGTAGACGCGAGTGATCGGCGCCCCGGAGAGCGAGCCTGCGAGGTAGCAGTACTGGCAGTGCGCGGGGCAGCCGCGAGCGAGGTCGAGGCGCCAGTCGGCCGACGGCGGGATGGGCTGCGGCTTGAGCTGCGACGGGGGAGCGACGACGACGGCGAGCGTCGCCTTGGCGCGCGCGTAGGCCTCGCGCTCGGTCTCGCCCTTGGGCGAGGTGAGGCGGTCCGCACGCAGGAAGTCGATGTCGGTGACACCGGCGACCTCGACGCGGCGGAGGATCTCGGCGGTGTGGGGGAGCTCCGCGGCCGACCGGGTGACGACGACGTGCTTTGGGACCCAGAGGCGGGGTGCGGGCGCGCTGACCGGGCGCTCGAGACGGTTGAGAAGTTGCGCTGGCATCAGGGATTACAACGTCGAGAAGGGTCCCGCGCTTCCCCCTTTCTGACTGACTCCCACTCCTTTCGCAGGCGCCCGCCCTGCCGCATGTCCGCACCCCGACGTACCCTCTTCCCAACCCGAAGCTCCGCCGATCACGTCGAGGTGTCGCACGATGAAGAAGCTCGCCAAGTGGACCCCCGCGATCGTGGCGCCCGTCGCGGTCGCCGCCGTCGCCTTCGGCGGGCCCGCGATCGCCGCCGGGAGCAGCCAGCCGACCGCCGAGTCGGTCGAGGAGCTGATCTCGCTCGTCGAGTCGAGCGCCGACGCGCAGTACTCCGGTGAGGTCACCCAGAGTTCCGACCTCGGCCTGCCAGAGCTCCCCGACACCGCGAACGGCATGTACCGCGGCGCGATCGACGACCCCTCCGAGGCGATCGCCGAGCTCACGGCGCCCCACGAGCTCCGTGTCTTCGTCGGCGGACCGCAGCAGCAGCGCGTGCAGGTGCTCGACGACCTCGCCGAGCGCGACGTCATCCGCAACGGCGACGAGGTGTGGGCGTGGGACTCGCGCGAGAACACCGCCGTGCAGGTCACGGTTCCCGAGCACGAGGGAACGCCGCCGACGGATGTCACACGGCTGACCCCCGCGGAGCTCGCCCAGCGCTTCCTCGACAACGTCACTCCCTCGACCGACGTGACCCTCGACTCCGGCACGCGGGTCGCCGGCCGGAACGCGGACCTGCTCGTGCTCGACCCGCAGACCGACGACACCCTCGTCGACTCGGTCGCGATCGCGGTCGACGCCGAGACCGGCGTGCCGCTGCGGGTCAGCGTCGAGGCATCCGGTGTCACGGCCGTCGAGGTCGAGTTCACCTCCATCGACTACTCCGCTCCGGATGACTCGCTGTTCGAGTTCACGCCGCCCGCGGGCGCGGAGGTCGTGACGAAGACCCCGAGCGAGGGCGAGGACCGCGAGCGCGGCGACTACCCGCGACCGACCGTCACCGGCGAGGACTGGACCATCATCGTCGAGTCGGTCGCTCCCGCCGGCGCGCTCTCGGGTGCGACAGGAGAGTCCGCCGAACTGCTCGATCAGCTCACGACCCCGGTCGAGGGCGGTCGTGGCGTGCAGACCACGCTCTTCAGCGTGCTGCTCACCGACGACGGTCGCATGCTCACCGGCGCCGTGCCGCTCGACGCCCTCGTCGCGGCCGCCGCCTCATGAACGCACCGATCCGTCGAGCGGTGACAGCCGAGCGGTGACAGACAGGGCGATCGAGACGGTCGGGCTCGTCAAGACCTTCGGGCAGCAGCGCGCCGTCGACGACCTCGCGCTCGACGTGCCGCGCGGTGCCGTCTTCGGCTTCCTCGGCCCCAACGGCTCGGGCAAGACGACGACGATCCGGATGCTCCTCGGCCTCGCCTCACCGTCGGCCGGCGAGATCCGGCTGCTCGGCGAGACCATGCCCGGCCGAATCGGTGCCGTGCTGCCGCGGGTCGGTGCCCTGGTGGAGGGTCCGGCCGCGTACCCGTTCCTCAGCGGGCGCAACAGCCTGCACCGGCTCGACGCCGCCGACCCGCGCAGCGACCCGAAGACCCGCCGGCAGCGCGTCGACCGCGCGCTCGAGCGGGTCGGGCTGCAGGCCGCTGCGAAGAAGCGCTCGGGCGCCTACTCCCTCGGCATGAAGCAGCGCCTCGGCCTCGCCGCGGCACTCGTGCGTCCGCGGGACCTCCTCATCCTCGACGAGCCGACGAACGGCCTCGACCCGCAGGGCACGCGTGAGGTGCGCAACCTCATCCGCGCCCTCGCCGCCGACGGCACGACGGTCTTCGTGTCGAGCCACCTGCTCTCGGAGATCGAGCAGGTCTGCACGCACGCGGGCATCATGAGCGCGGGCAGGCTCGTCGCCCAGGGCACCCTCGACCAGTTGCGGCAGCTCGGCACCCGCCGCATCACCGTGCAGACACCGGATGCCTCCGAGGCGGCCGCCGTCTTCGCGCGGCTCGGCCTCGACCCCGTCGACCGCGGCGACCACCTCGAGGGGGAGCTGCGTGACGGCCTCCAGGTCGAGGACGTCGCCGCGGCGCTCGTGGGCGACGGTGTGCGCTTGCGGGGGCTGTCGGCCAGCGGCCAGACGCTCGAGGACCTGTTCGTCGCGCTGACGGGGGAGGGCTTCGATGTCCGCGGTTGAGACGCAGCGCCCCGCCCGCCCGTTCGCGCTGCTGGGGTCGGAGCTCGCCCTAGTCTTCCGCCGCCGCCGCACGTGGGCGATGCTCGCCGCGCTCGCCCTCATCCCGATCCTCATCGCCGTCGCGGTGCGGGTGACCGGCGGGCCGCCGAGCGGCCGCGGTCCGGCGTTCCTCGCGTCGATCACCGAGAACGGGCTGTTCGTCTCGTTCACCGCGCTCGTCGTATCGATCCCGCTGTTCCTGCCCCTGACCGTGGGCGTGGTCGCGGGTGACTCCATCGCGGGCGAGGCGAACCTCGGCACGCTGCGCTACCTGCTCGCGGCGCCCGTCGGCCGGCTACGGCTGCTCGCGGTGAAGTTCGCCTCGATCGTCGTCTTCCTGTTCGCGGCGTCGCTCGTCATCGTCGTCGCGGGCGCTGCGATCGGGGCCGCGCTGTTCCCCGTGGGTCCGGTGACGCTGCTCTCCGGCGACACGATCGGCACCGGCGAGTACCTCGGCCGCGCCCTGCTGCTGGTGCTGTACTCGACGTTGTCGCTGCTCGGGCTCGGCGCCGTCGGCCTGTTCATCTCGACGCTGACCACCGTGCCGATCGGCGCGATGGCCGCGACGGTCGTCGCCGCCGGCGCCGCGCAGATCGTCGACGCGCTGCCTCAGCTCGAGGCGCTGCACCCGTTCATGTTCAGCCACCACTGGTTCGGCTTCGGCGACCTGCTCCGGCAACCGATCGACTGGTCGGGGTTCCAGGACAACGCACTGCTGCAGCTCGGCTGGGTGGTCGTGTTCGGCGCGCTCGCCGTGGGCCGGTTCACGACCAAGGACGTGCTCAGCTGATTTGACCAGCGGCCACGACTATCCCGATGTGAGCGCTGACCCTGCGAAGGCGGCCGCTACGCTGCAGCAGAAAGCGGTTTCTCATCACCGCGGAACAGGAGTGCCGCCATGTCATCGGGCGAGCGAACGTCCTTGCCGACCGATCGGCCCCGGAAGCTCGAGCGCCTACGCGCCGTGCTGGCGGCACGCTCCGATCGAAAGCGGCTGGTGCTGTCCTCGGCCGAGATGCTCGCCTGGTTTCTCGATGGCGCCCGCGTCTCCGTGTCGCTGAACGGTGCGCCCGTGCTGGCGGTGGCCGTCTCACCGGAGGAGGAGACGGTCTACTGCTACGAGAACGAGGCCGACCGGATGCTCGCGGAGGAGCTGCCCGACGGGCTCGACGTGCAGCGGGTGCCGTGGCACGTGCCGCTTTCCGATGCGGCTGGGCGGTCGGGTGATCTCGCGGAGGCCGACGTCGTGCAGGAACTCCGGGGTGCGCGCGCCTCGCTGCTGCCGCTCGAGCTCGCGCGCTACCGCACGCTCTGCCGCGAGGTCGCCGCGCTCGTGACCGACGTCCTGCTGGAGGCGTCGCCGGCGCAGACGGAGCGGGCGCTCGCGTCGGTGCTGGCCGGGCGCGTGGTCGCCGCGGGTGCGGATCCGCTCGTGGTGCTCGTCTCCGGCGCCGACCGACTGGGGTACCGTCATCCGTTGCCGACCTCGGCGCCGCTCGGTCGGCGAGCGATGGTCGTCGTGTGCGCGCGGAGGCACGGGATGATCGCCAACATCACGCGTTGGGTCACGTTCGAACGCCCCTCGCAGAACGAGCTCACGGCTGAGCGCGCGATTCTCAACGTCGAGGCGGCGGCGTTCGATGCGACCCGTCCGGGGCTGAGGCTCGACGTGCCGTTCGACGCCTTGCGGGCCGCTTATCCCCGTTTCGGCTTCGCGGAGGACGAGTGGGAGCGCCACCACCAGGGCGGCCCGGCCGGCTACTTCGGTCGCGATCCGAGAGCGACGCCGGCGGCCAGGGAACTCATCGTCGAGCGCCAGGCCTTCGCGTGGAACCCCTCGGCGCCCGGCACGAAGGTGGAGGACACAGTGCTCGTCACGGGCGACGACGTGGAGGTGCTCACCGTCGACCCGCGCTGGCCGACCGTGCAGCACAGAGGGCGCGCGCGGCCCGTCGCCCTCGACCGTTCCGCCGGATGAGGCGGGCCGTCAAGCCGAGTGCTCGGGTCGGGCGGTCGACGAACGGATCTCCACGTGAGGCTGGAGTACGAGGTCGGGCTCCGGGTCCTCGCCGCGAATGACGGCGAGCAGCCGCTGCCAGGCCTGTGTACCGAGTTCGGGGTGAGGCACGGATGCGGTGGTCAGCGGGGGAGTCGTGAAGCGGGCGAAGGGGATGTCGTCGAAGCCGGTGACCGAGATCTCGGCCGGCACCTCCACGCCGAGGTCGACGAGACCGTTCAGCAAGCCGATGGCGACGAGATCGTTGAAGGCCAGGGCCGCGGTCGCACCCGTCTCTCGCACGCGCGGGGCGGCCGCGATTCCGTCGTCCGTCGTCGCCCCGCCGGCGACGCGGGTGACGCGCGCGCCGGGGGTGTCGCGCTCGAACTCCTCGAGTCCGTCTCGCCGGTACCGGTTCGACACACTGCGCTCCGGCCCCTCGACGTAGACGAGGTGCCGGTGTCCGAGGGAGTGCAGGTGCTCGGCGAGACTCCGGATGCCGGCGCGGTAATCGATCGCGAGCGAGGGCACGGCATCGCCCGAGCCCGTGCGGTTGATCAGCACGAGCGGCTCGAGGGAGCCTGCGATCTCCGAGAGTTCCTCGTCTGACATCCGAGGAGCGCAGAGCACGATCGCATCGCAGCGGCGTCGCACCTCTCGAGCGAGCAGAGGTTCCTCGTCCGGGTTCTCGCTCGAATCAGCGACCAGGACGCGGTAGCCGTCGCGGCCTGCTGCTTTGCTGAGGCCCGACAGCACGGCCTGGAAAGCCGGGTTGGCGAGATCGGGAACGATGAACGCGATCGCCTTCGTCTGCCCGAGGGCGAGGCTGCGCGCGAAGTGGCTGGGCGAGTAGCTGAGATCGGCGGCGACGGCGCGCACCCGCTCGGCGACCGCGGGATCGCCGACGAAGCGATCGTTCATGACGCGCGAGACCGTGGCGGGGGAGACCCCCGCGGCCTTCGCCACCTCTGCGATGGTGGCGGCGCCGGATCGTCGTGCCACCTGCGGTCCCTCCTGCCGGCAGTCACCCTATCGGCCCCGCCTCACGCGAGGTTTGACGCCTTCCTGCCGCCGGGCAATAATCGTGCGAGTACGAGAAAGCGCTTTCCTATCGCTCTCGTTCGACGCCCGTCTCAAGCGAAGGAGCTTTCGTGTCCCGCACCCGCTACGCCCTGGTCGGCACCGGCTCCCGCGCCCAGATGTACCTCGGCGCGATGGCGGACGAGCACTCGGATGTCGCCGAGCTCGTCGCCTGGAGCGACACCAACCCGGGCCGGCTCGACTGGTACGAGGAGCGCTTCCGCGGCACCGCGCTCGGCACCCCGGTGCGCTTCGAGTCCGATGCGCTCCGTGAGATCGTGCGCGAGCACCGCATCGACCGCGTGATCGTCACGACGCCCGACTTCACGCACGCCGACCTCGCCGTCGCCGCGCTCGAGGCCGGGGCCGACGCGATCGTCGAGAAGCCGCTCACCACCACCGAGGAGGGCATCCGCCGCATCTCCGAGGCGGCCCAGGCGAGCGGCCGCTCGGTGACGGTGACCTTCAACTACCGCTACTCGCCGCGCAACTCCGCGCTGCGACGGGTGCTGCAGTCGGGCGAGATCGGCGAAGTGACCTCGGTGCACTTCGAGTGGGTGCTCGACACCGCCCACGGCGCCGACTACTTCCGCCGCTGGCACCGCGACAAGGCGAACTCCGGCGGGCTGCTGATTCACAAGTCCTCGCACCACTTCGACCTCGTCAACTGGTGGCTGCGCGACGCCCCGACGCGGGTGTACGCGAGCGGCGGGCTGCGCTTCTACGGCGCCGAAAACGCGGAGAAGCGCGGCCTCGGCGAGCGACCGGAGCGCGGGTCGAGCGACTCGCCGCTGCGCGATGCCTTCAGCCTCGACCTGCGCGCGGACGAGCAGCTGCGCGGCCTCTACTACGAGCAGGAGCGCCACGACGGGTATCTGCGCGACCGCGACGTGTTCGATCCGGGCATCACGATCGAGGACAACCTCGCTCTCATCGTCGACTACCTCTCGGGCGCCACAATGACCTACTCGCTCAACGCGCACTCACCCTGGGAGGGCTACACGGTCGCCGTCAACGGCACCGCGGGTCGCGCCGAGCTGACCGTCATCGAGCGGGGCGCCGTGCTGCTCGACTCCGACGGCAAGACGATCGTCGACCCGAGCGCGCGCCCCGAGGGTGTCGTCGACGAGAGCGGCCGACCCGTCAGCGAGAAGCTCGTCGTGCAGCGGCACTTCGAGCCGGCCCGCGAGGTGGAGATCCCGGCCGGCACCGGTGGCCACGGCGGTGGCGACGCCCAGCTCCTGCGCGACGTGTTCGTCGGCGGCGGCGAGGACGAGCTCGCGCGCGCGGCGTCCTGGACCGACGGCGTCCGCTCGATCTCGGTCGGCCTCGCCGGCAACCGCTCCCTCGAGGAGGGGCGGCCGATCCGCACCGACGAGCTCGGGCTCGGACCGGCCGCCGAGGTGCTGCTCGAGGGCGCCCGATGAGGATGCCCACCACGACTCCCCGGGAGATGACCAGTGCCTGACCTCCGATTCGCCGACGGGGTGCTGTTCTTCCCCGTCACCGCGTTCGACGCCGACGACCGCATCGACCTCGAGGTGCTCGAGCAGCACATCGCCCGAGGGGTGGACGCCGGGCCGGGCGCGGTGTTCGCCGCGTGCGGCACGGGCGAGTACCACGCGCTCGCGCTCGAGGAGTACGAGCTCGCCGTCCGAACGGCCGTCACCGCCACCGCCGGGCGCGTGCCGGTCGTCGCCGGCGTCGGCGGACCGCTCGGCCACGCCCGCTCCTGCGCACGGCTCGCCGCGGATGCCGGTGCCGAGGCGCTGCTGGTCATGCCGCCCTACCTCGTGCAGGGCCCGCAGGCGGGGCTCGTCGCCTACGTCGACGCCATCATCGCCGCGAGTGACCTGCCCGTCATTGTCTACCACCGGGGCACCGCGAAGTTCACCACCGACTCCGTCGTGCGGCTGCTCGAGCGCGAGCGGGTCGTCGGCATCAAGGACGGCGTGGGCGACGTCGCCCTCGCCCAGGAGTTCGTGCTCGCCGCCGAGCGCAGCGGGCGCGGAGACATCCTGTTCTTCAACGGGCTGCTCACCGCCGAGCTCAGTCAGGCCGCCTACGCCGCGATCGGGGTCCCTCTCTATTCGTCGGCCGTCTTCGCGATGGCGCCCGACATCGCGACCGCGTTCTACCGCGCCTACCGCGCGGGCGACGTTTCGGCGCAGCGCCGCCTGCTCGACGGCTTCTACGCCCCGCTCGTGCGCCAGCGCGACGAGACGCCGGGGTTCGCCGTCTCCCTCATCAAGGCGGGCATCCGGCTCTCCGGGCTCGAGGTCGGCGCCGTGCGCGCGCCGCTCGTCGACCCCGACGAGCGTCAGCTCGCGCGCCTCGGCGACCTGCTCGAGCAGGGGCGGGCGCTGCTGCCGTGACATCCGTCATCGCGTCGGTCGAACTGCGACCGACCCGCATCGCCCTCACCCGCCCGTGGGGCGCGGACGTGCGCGAGCTCAGCGTCGTCGCCGTGCAGGTGACGGATGACGCGGGCGTCGAGGGCCACGGCTTCAGTTGGACGCCCACGATCGGCGGCCGGGCCGTGCACGCGCTGCTCGAGGATGACATCGTGCCCTTCGCGCTCGGCAAGCCCGCGACGCCGGAGATCTGGCAGTCGGTCTGGGAACGGATCCACGAGGCCGGCGGCGGCGGCGTCACGACGATCGCGCTCGCCGGGCTCGACCTGGCGCTCTGGGACCTCGCCGCCCGGCGCGAGGGTCGCTCCGTGATCGACCTGCTCGGACGCCGGCACGAGCGGCAGCCCGTCTACGGCAGCGGGGTGAATCTGCACTACTCGCTCGAGGAGCTCGTCGCCCAGGCGGAGCGCTGGGTCGCGGCCGGCCACCGGGCGGTCAAGATGAAGGTCGGCAAGCCCGACCTCGCCGAGGACCTCGACCGCGTGCGCGCGGTCAAGGAGGTGCTCGGCCCCGACCGCGAGGTCATGGTCGACGCGAACCAGCGCTGGGGCCTCGATCACGCGACGACAGCCGGGCAAGCCCTCGGCGAACTCGGGGTGAGCTGGCTCGAGGAGCCCCTGCGCGCCGACGACCTCGCGAGCCACCGCGAACTGCGGAAGCGCATCGACGTGCCGATCGCGGCGGGGGAGAACCTGCACACGGTCCACCGGTTCCGCGACTGGCTCGACGCCGGCGCCGTCGACGTCGTGCAACCCAACATCGTGCGTGTGGGCGGGCTGACCCCGTTCCTCGCCATCGCCGAGCTAGCCCGGGAACGCGGCGCGACGCTCGCGCCGCACCTGCTGCCGGAGCTCTCGGCACAGGTCGCGTTCACCCTCCCCGAGACGACGTGGGTCGAGGACGTCGAGGACGCCGGCTTCGGTCAACTCGGCGCCCTCGCCGAGCCGACGGGGCTCGAGTTCTCCGACGGCTGGGTGAGCGGCGGACCCGCGCTCGGCCTCGGCATCCGCTTCGCCCCGTCCACTACGAGCGGCACCTCCGCCGTCATCGGCATCCCGATCAAGGAGCACGCATGAGCGACACCACCCCGGAGCAGATCGACGCGCTCGCCCGCGCCGCCGCCCGTGCCCATGAGGCGCTGCTCGCGACCGACGGCGCGGAGCGCGCTGGCTGGCTGCGCGCCGTGGCCGACAGCCTCGACGCCGCCGTCGACGAGCTCGTGCAGCTGGCAGACCAGGAGACCGCGCTCGGCGAGACCCGCCTGCGCGGCGAGGTCGCCCGCACCACGGGACAGCTGCGCCTGTTCGGCGGCGTCGCCGAGGAGGGTTCGTACCTCGAGGCCGTCATCGACCACGCCGACCCCGCCGCGACTCCGCCGCGCCCCGACCTGCGACGCATCCTGCGTCCCGTCGGTCCCGTCGCCGTGTTCGCCGCCTCGAACTTCCCGTTCGCGTTCTCGGTCGCCGGGGGCGACACCGCATCCGCCCTCGCGGTCGGCTGCCCGGTGATCGTGAAGGCGCACCCGGGTCATCCGCTCACCTCGCGCCGCACGGCCGACCTCGTCGCCGGCGCGCTGCAAAACGCGGGCGCGCCCGAGGGGACCTTCGCGCTCGTCGAGGGCTACGACGCGGGCCTCGCCCTCGTCGATCACCCCGCGATCGCCGCCGTGTCGTTCACCGGCTCGGTCGCGGGCGGCCGCGCGCTGCACGACCGCGCCGCCGCGCGCCCCACGCCCATCCCGTTCTTCGGCGAGCTCGGCAGCATCAACCCCGTCGTCATCACCCGCAGCGCCGACGAGAGCCGCGGCGACGTGCTCGCGCAGGGCCTCGCCGGCTCGTTCCAGCTCGGCGCGGGTCAGTTCTGCACCAAGCCCGGCGTCGTTTTCGTGCCGCGCGACTCGACGGTGGCCGAGAAGCTGCCCTCGCTCGTCGGTCAGGCGCCGCACCGCATGCTCACCGAATCGATCGCGGCCGGCTTCCATCGCGGGCTCGAGCACCTCAGCCAGGTGCCCGGTGTCACGGTCGTGGCGGGCGCCGAGGCTCCGGATGACTCGGCCGCGCCGGTCGTCGTGCGGGCGGACGCCGCGACGCTCGCCGAGCACGCCGACACCCTGTTCGACGAGGTGTTCGGCCCGCTCACGGTGCTGATCGACTACGACGACGAGCAGCAGGTGACATCCGCCCTCTCGAACCTCGGCGGCAGCCTCACCGGCACCCTGCACGCGGAGGACGGCGACGACGTCGGCGACCTCGTCGCGGCGCTCGAGCGCATCTCGGGGCGCGTGCTCTTCCAGGGCTGGCCGACCGGCGTCGCCGTGACGTGGTCGCAGCACCACGGCGGGCCGTACCCGGCGACGACGTCGCAGCACACCTCGGTCGGCGCGACCGCCGTGCGCCGCTTCCTGCGGCCGATCGCCTACCAGGACGCGCCCGCGTCGGTGCTGCCCGCGGCGCTGCGCGAGGAGAACCCGCTCGGCATCCCGCGGCGGGTGGACGGGGTGCTGCAGCCGTAACCCATTCTGCAAATTGCCGTGCTACCCGCCGCTTCCGAGGGCGAAGGCTCAGCTATAGACCTCGAGACGCAATTGTTCGAGAAGGCTCTGGTCTGACGGCACCAAGCCCTGCCTCCATTGTTCCACCAACCAAGCGGTGTGATCGTTGCTCCAGGCTGCGTATATATCTGCCTGATCGAGTTCGAACAGCCGGATGAATTCGGCACCCGCGTCCGATTCGGCGTGTACAGGCCGTGGTGGTTGATCGCCGTTCGTGAACCCACCTGTGATGTGGCGGCTCGCGTCCTGGTGCAAGTACGGGTGGAAAACGGTGAAATTGCAGGATGAGTAATTTGCGAGCGGCGGCGGAGTGATTGTGAGTGCCGCTTTTTTCAGGCCACTATTACAGGAGTGGCAAGCGAGGAAGAGATTGAATGCCTCGTAGGTCCACTGTGCGCAGTGGCTCTTCGATACAAAGTGATCGACCGAGGTCTCGCGTCTCACTCCTCGCCCAATGGGCAGCCGACAGTATGCGCATCGGCCCCGCTGGTTACGGAAGGCCCAGAGGCTGAACGCCCGGCGGAACAAGCGACATTCGACCGCGCCTGAGTCCCAGGAGCGCCAACTCCCGTCGCTCTGCCTCCGGTGGGGCTCTCCCAGATGTCTCTACAGGTGGCTCAGGGTAGGACATCATGGCAGGAAGGGCCCCGTGCCTGTCCGAAGCAGAATATCGTTGAGTACCGGGGTATCAGGCCCGGAGAGTGCCCTAAGCCGCTGGATCGCGAATTGCACTTCTTCCGTTCGTATAAATTCACCTGTGCCCGAGCGATATTTCAGCAGGAGAGTCAAATCGCGCTCGACTTGAGCATTGCCGCTGATGCGTGCGCCAAACACGCGGTAAAGGATATTCTCGACCGACCGCCCGAAGAAAGGTTCTGGGTAGTCCTCGAAGGTGCCCCAGTCGCTGGACGGGATAAGCACGTCGGAAGCGTCGGCAACCAGGTGAGGGGAGTGGGTCGCTATGAAGAAGTGCGAGGAGAGAATATCCGGGAAGCTGCGACGTAGGAGTGGGATAAACTCTGACTGCCAGTTCGGATGGAGGCCGACCTCTGGCTCGTCGATCAAAATCAGCGAATCAGGAACGATGTGAGCAGCCAGCCGAGCGATCATTGAGAAGAGCAGGAGCTGCCCTGCGCTCATGCTTTCCACGTCTCGCCAGCTCCGCTCGTTGCGAAATTCCGTTCTGAATCGGATCAGATTCGACCTGTGTGCGGCTCGGACCAGAACGGCGAACGAGAGACCTAGCTCGGCGGCGGCTGCGCCGAGGTGGCCGAGCGCAATCTCCGGTTCGAGGTGCCCATCTGAGGCGATCAGACTGTTTTGTACTTGCTCCTGCATTCGAGTAACGACAGATTGTAGAGCGGGAGAGTAATCGCGCTCCCCTCTTGAGAAGTGAGGTGACAGCTCACGTAGCAGCACGTCCCGGGTGCGCACTTGGTATCTCGGGAGCTTGCCTGGGCTAGCAACAACTCGGACACCGCTATGCCCTAAAACCTCGGCAGAAGCCATCAGGGCGGCGTGGCGCCAGGGAGCCAGGAGGCATAAGGCGGCTGCTTGATCAGTCAGGTCTCGCACGGCGCCAGTCGTAGCAGAATTGGTTGCCTGCCGGATACCGAGGTAGTGGTAGCGACCGGACTGTCGTCGTTGAAACGGAAAGACGTCCGCCACAAGGTTCGATACAGCGATGACCGCCGCCGGGTCCCCGATTTCGCTGCGTCGAGCACGCTCGGCGTCTGTCCGTGCTTCTTTACGACCCACTTCCGCAAGGTGCCGTAACAGTTGACTTTTGCCCGTGCCGTTTGGCCCTATCAGGGTCGTGAAGCGATTGCCGACGCTGACGGTCTCGCCTTCCGGAACGAGTTAAAAGCGGAATTCTGAATGTGCTATCCCGTGAAGCCGGTACAAGACCACCTCCCATGCTGACCCACCACGCTAGCGTCTCCGCGAGAAGAAACCGGTGGGGATGCCCCGGTCAGTCGACGGCGCTGCAGGTCGCCGTAGCCTGACCCGGGTCGCACGACGTAACACCCCGCCGGAATGCAGGCGGTGCTTGTTACGTTCGAACACTGTCGGGCCCCACTTCCGTGGCCCGCACAGCAGCACATCCCTTGGGAGCACCTTCCGTGAAGTACCGCCTGTCCGCCATCACCCTCCTCGCCGCCGGCACCGTCGCCCTGACGGGCTGCTCGACCTCGGGTGGCGGCTCCAGCGAAGAGACCGAGGGTGACGCCCTCGCCCAGATCCAGGAGGCCGGCGAGATCGTCTTCGGCACCGAGGGCACCTACCGCCCGTTCAGCTTCCACGAGGACGGCTCCGGCGACCTCGTCGGCTACGACGTCGAGATCGCGCAGGCCGTCGCCGACAAGCTCGGCGTCGAGGCGAAGTTCGAGGAGACCCAGTGGGACGCGATCTTCGCGGGCCTCGACGCCGGTCGCTTCGACGCGATCGCCAACCAGGTCTCGATCACGCCCGAGCGTGAGCAGGACTACCTCTTCTCCGAGCCCTACACCGTGTCTCAGGGCGTCATCGTGACGCTCGCCAGCAACGCCGACATCGCCTCGTTCGAGGATCTCGAGGGCAAGACCGCCGCGCAGTCGCTCACCAGCAACTGGCGCGAGCTCGCCGAGGAGAACGGCGCGACGATCGAGGCCGTCGAGGGCTGGGCGCAGGCCGTCGCGCTCGTCGAGCAGCAGCGCGTCGACGCGACCATCAACGACGAGCTGACCTGGCTCGACTACCGCACGACCGGCGCGGGCGAGGACCTGAAGGCCGCCGCCTTCACCGAGGACAGCTCGCAGCAGGCGTTCGCGTTCGCGCAGGGCAGCGAGACCCTGGTCGACGCTGTCGACGAGGCGCTCGCCGAGCTCCGTGAGGACGGCACGCTCGCCGAGATCAGCCAGAAGTACTTCGGGGACGATGTCACCCAGTAGTCCGCAGGAGGCGACTCGATGACGGGGAAGGACCTCTCCCTCGTCATCGAATCGTTCTGGCCGATCACGCAGGGCGCGATCCTCGGCACGATTCCGCTCGCGATCGTCTCGTTCGTGATCGGGCTCGTGATCGCCGTCGTGATCGCGCTCATGCGCCTGTCGAAGATCACGATCGTCTCGGGCATCGCGCGGTTCTACATCTCGCTCGTCCGCGGCACCCCGCTGCTCGTGCAGCTGTTCGTGATCTTCTACGGCCTGCCGT
The DNA here is from genome assembly GCF_017355965.1 of Desertivibrio insolitus. Classification (GTDB taxonomy): domain Bacteria; phylum Actinomycetota; class Actinomycetes; order Actinomycetales; family Microbacteriaceae; genus JAFIQW01. Next base: position 540,626 of record NZ_JAFIQW010000001.1, on the reverse strand, counting down.
CCATCGGGCTGACGGTCGACCCGTGGCCGAGCGCGATCGCCGCGTTCTCCATCAACGTCGGCGGGTACGCCGCCGAGATCATCCGCGCCGCGATCCTGTCCGTGCCGAAGGGGCAGTGGGAGGCCGCGCACGTGATCGGGATGTCCCGCGGCGTCGCGCTGCGGCGGATCATCCTGCCCCAGGCCGCCCGCGTCTCGGTTCCGCCGCTGTCGAACACGTTCATCAGCCTGGTCAAGGACACCTCGCTCGCGTCGACGATCCTCGTCACGGAGCTGTTCCGGCAGACCCAGGAGATCGCGGCGTTCAGCGGCGAGTTCATGATCCTCTACCTCGAGGCCGCCCTGATCTACTGGATCATCTGCCTCGCGCTCTCCGCCGGGCAGAACCGCCTGGAGAAGCGATTGGACCGCTATGTCGCGCATTGACCCGCTGCTGACCGTCCGCTCGCTCGCGAAGAGCTTCGGCTCGAACCAGGTGCTGCGCTCCGTCGACCTCGACGTGCCGGCCGGCACGGTGACGACGCTCATCGGCCCCTCCGGCTCGGGCAAGACGACCCTGCTGCGCTGCCTCAATGGACTCGAGACCCCGGATGCCGGCACGGTCGCCGTCGACGGCGGCCCGAGCATCGACTTCGGCGGCACGGTCGACCGGCGCACCCTCGGCCAGTTGCGCGACCGCTCGGCGATGGTGTTCCAGCACTACAACTTGTTCCCGCACAAGACGGTGCTCGAGAACGTGATCGAGGGACCCGTCGTCGTGCAGAAGCGACCCCGCGAGGAGGCAGTGACGGATGCCACGGCGCTGCTCGACCGCGTCGGCCTCGCCGCCAAGCGCGACGACTACCCCTTCTCGCTCTCGGGCGGGCAGCAGCAGCGCGTCGGAATCGTGCGCGCCCTCGCCCTGAAGCCGAAGCTCCTGCTCTTCGACGAGCCGACCTCGGCACTCGACCCCGAGCTCGTGGGCGAGGTGCTCTCGCTCATGAAACAGCTCGCGGGCGAGGGCTGGACGATGGTCGTCGCGACGCACGAACTGCAGTTCGCCCGCGAGGTCGCGAACGAGGTCGTGTTCATGGACGGCGGCGTCATCGTCGAACGTGGCGCCCCCGCGCAGGTGCTCGGGTCACCGCGCGAGGAGCGCACACGTCGTTTCGTGCAGCGGCTGACGCACCCGCTGTAGGGCGGAGAGGTCTCGATACGCCCGCTGACGCGGGCTACCGGACCAGAGGTGGGGGCGCCTCGTAGGTCATTCCGTGACCCGGCGTATCCGCAGGGCGAGGGCTTCGCCCGCGGGGAGCGGAACCGGGGCCGAGTCCAGGGCGAACGCCTCGTTGCGCCGCACTTCGCTCAGCTCGAAGACGCGCGGCACGGTCGACAAGGTCAAGTTCCAGGTGTCGATCAGGTCGACCTCGAACCGTTGCCCGACCTCGAGGCGTTCGCCCCAATGGCCCTGGGGAAGTCGGAAGGTCCACTCGCCCGGCGCCGACCGCCCGAGGTACTGGACGTAGACCCGGCCGGGCACCCCGGCGACGAACCCGGGGTCCCACCAGTTGTCGATCGGGTCGAGGCCGGGACGGTCGATCTCGTCGAGCAGCCGGCGGAGGAACGCCAGCCGCTCAGGGCTCTCGCCGCGAAGCCTGCCGCCCTCGACCATGTGCAAGCTGCCGCTCGGGAGCACGAAGCTCTCGCCGTGCGACGCGTAGCAGCCGGAGACGGTCGCGATCCAGAACTGGTGCACCAGTTGCGGCGCGTCGAGCTGCCCCCAGCGCAGGGGCACATCGCCCTCGTACTTGATCTCGTCGAGCACGACGGGCTTCCGGTACGCGTCGCGGAACAGGGAGGCCCGGCCGAAATCCTCCGTCGCCTGCCCCAACTGGATCGACGCGTGGGTGACCCATGGCTGGTTGTGGTCGTAGAGCCTCAGCATGTTGTGGATGGAGCGGAGATGGTCGTGCGGGTCGGTCGCCGCGAGCAGTTCGCCCGCCCGGGTCCATCGCTCATCGGGTCGGTCGAGGATGTCGTACTCGTTGCAGAGCGACCACCACACGTTCGGATACGCCGACAGCCGAGCGACGAGGTAGCGGAGGTAGGCGGCGTCCTCGTCCTCTGTGAGGGTGTCGAGGCCGAACCGCCCGTTGTCGTAGGCGTTGAAGATGAGGACGTCCGCCTGGATGTTCCGCTCGTGAAGCAGGCGCACGGCGTCGTCGAGCCGGCGGAAGAAGGGGATCACCGGCTTGCTGACGTCCCATCGGCCGTCCGGCGTCCGCTCGAAGGGGAGCAGGTCGGGGAAGTGTTCGACGTAGCCGCCCGCCTGCGGGAAGACCATGAACCGGAGCTTCGTGAATCCCGCCTCGACCGTGGCTTCCACGGTCTCGTCGAACAGCCGGTCCTCCTGGTGGAGCCAGTTGTAGACGGTCCCGCCGATGGGCCGGAACGGGGTGCCGTCGGCGTGCGCGAAATGGAACGTGCCTGCCACGCGCACCGGGCCGTGCTCCGCCGCCACGGCGGGCGCGATCCGAAGATCGCCCCTCTGACCGTCGAGCGCGTCGTGCTGATCGCTGTCGGTCGTCCAGTCCCACCGGCCTTCGAGTTCAGGGGCGAACCGCACCAGGTAGCGGTCGTCGCCGTCCCAGAAGCCAGGCACTTCGACGTGTCGTCCGTTCTCGTGGGTGAACGTGGCCGTCAGCGGCGTGCGATCCGCGGGAACCGGCCCCCCGGGGGCGGTGAAGCTCAGCTCGACGGGGGAGAAAAGCGCTGAGCGCATGAGACCGGGATGCCTTTCAGGGGTCCGAACCGACGAGCGCGCGCCGCCGGTGAATGTATTCGCTACAGTGAATGAGTATGCAGACAGTGACGTCAAGCTGTGGGAGCTTTCTTATCGCGTCACCGCCCTCCTCCTACCTGATCGGGAGCTTCCCTTGCCCATCTCGGTGACCGCCCCCACTTTCGAACACGTCCGCGAGGCGCTCGGCATCGGTGTCGCCGCTCCTCGGATCTCGTGGAAGACCGCCGCGCCCGATGGCTGGACCCAGGCCTCGTACGAGCTCCGCATCATCCGCGGAGCCGAGGAGGCGCCGCGCGGTTTCGACCCCGTCACGTCGAGCGAATCCGTGCTGGTGCCGTGGCCGGACGACCCGCTTCCTTCTCGAGGCCGGGCCGCCGTGCAGGTGCGCGTCACCGGTGCCGACGGTGCCGCATCCGACTGGAGCGAGCCGGCCGTCGTCGAAGCGGGCCTGCTCGAGCCCTCGGACTGGGCCGCGCTCGCCGTGGGCGCGTCGTGGGAGGAGGACCCGGCCTCCGACGAGCGGCACCCCTCGATCCTGCGGCGGGAGTTCGAGGCCAGGGGCGAGGTCGCTGCCGCGAGGTTGTACGTCACGGCGCACGGCCTCTATGAGATCGAGCTCAACGGCCGGCGCGTCGGTGACGACGCCATGTCTCCTGGGTGGACGCCCTACCGCAGCCGACTCCGGTACCGCACGTACGACGTGACCGAGCAGATCGCCGACGGCAGCAACGCGATCGGTGCGTGGCTGGGCGACGGCTGGTACCGCGGCCGCCTCGGGTGGTACCGGGGCTTCCGCAACCTCTACGGCCACGACCTCTCGCTGCTGGCGCAGCTCGAGATCCGTTACGCCGACGGCACCGTCGACGTCGTCGCCACGGATGACTCTTGGCGCGCCGCGCCCAGTCCCATCGTGCGCAGCGGGAACTACGACGGCGAGGTGTACGACGCCCGCATCGCCGCGGCACTGAACGGCTGGTCGCGCCCCGGCTTCGACGACTCCGACTGGCATCGCGTCGTCGCGGCTCACCGTGATCCCGCCACCCTCGTCGCTCCCGAGGGTCCGCCGGTCCGATGCACACAGGAGGTCGCGCCGGTGGCCGTGCTCACGACCCCGAGCGGAGCGCGCGTGCTCGACTTCGGTCAGAACCTGGTCGGGCGCGTGCGGATCCGGGTGTCGGGCAGTGCGGGAGATCACGTCGTCCTCCGCACCGCCGAGGTGCTGCAGGACGGCGAGATCTACACACGCCCCCTTCGCACCGCCAAGTCGACGGACGAGTACCTGCTCGCCGGCGGTGGGCTCGAGGAGTGGGAGCCGCGGTTCACGTTCCACGGCTTCCGCTACGTGGAGGTGACGGGGTGGCCGGGCGACCTCGACGCGGCCGCTGCGAGCGGCGATCTCGTGGCCCGGGTCTACCACACGGACATGGAGCGGACCGGCTGGTTCTCCTGCTCGGACCCGCTCGTCGAGCGCCTCCACGAGAACGTGGTGTGGAGCATGCGCGGCAACTTCCTCGACATTCCCACCGACTGCCCCCAGCGCGACGAGCGCGTGGGCTGGACCGGCGACATCCAGGTGTTCGCCTCGACCGCGTCCTTCCTCTACGACGTCTCCGGCATGCTCTCGTCGTGGCTGAAGGACCTCGCGATCGAACAGTTGCCCGACGGGACCGTGCCCTGGTACGTGCCGGTCATTCCCGCTCACCGGATGTGGACCCCGATCCGTCCGGGCGCCGCCTGGGGTGACGCCGCGACCCTCACCCCCTGGGACCTGTACGAGCGATTCGGCGACCCGCGGATCCTCGAGACCCAGTACGAGAGCGCCCGGAAATGGGTCGAACTCGTCGAGAGACTCGCCGGCCCCGACAGGCTCTGGAACGAGGGCTTCCAGCTCGGCGACTGGCTCGATCCCTCGGCGCCTCCGGACGACCCCGCGGACGCGCGGGCCGACCGGTACCTCGTGGCGACCGCCTACTTCGCCCGATCCAGCGAGCGCCTCGCGCGCATGGCGGAGGTGCTCGGCCGGCACGAGGACGCCGCCCGCTTCGGGCGGTTGGCCGCGGAGGTGCGCAGAGCCTTCCTCGACGCCTACGTCGGTGAGGACGGTCGGATGACGAGCGATGCGCAGACGGCGTACTCGCTCGCCATCGCGTTCGACCTCGTCGGCGACGACCTCCGCGAGGCGGCGGGGGTGCGACTGGCCGAACTCGTGGAGGAGGCCGGCCACCGGATCGCGACCGGCTTCGTCGGAACCCCCCTCGTGTGCGACGCGCTCACCGCGACGGGGCATCCGGATGCCGCGTACTCGCTGCTGCTGCAGGAGGACGCCCCCTCCTGGCTCTACGCCGTGCGGCAGGGCGGCACGACCATCTGGGAGCGTTGGGACAGTCTGCTGCCCGACGGCACGGTAAACCCGGGGAAGATGACCTCGTTCAACCACTACGCGCTGGGCGCGGTGGCCGATTGGCTGCATCGGGTGGTCGCCGGTCTCGCGCCGGCCTCGCCCGGCTACCGCAGCATCCGCTTCGCGCCGAGGCCGGGCGGCGGGCTGACACACGCGTCTGCGGAGCACGAGACACCGTACGGCCGCGCTGCCGTCGCATGGCGCCTCGAGGACGGAACACTCTCCGTGGAGGTGACCGTACCCACCGGCTCCGGCGGGATGGTGGAGCTGCCCGGGTCCGAACCGGTCATCGTCGGCAGCGGAACGCACACCTTCGAAGCAGCGTGGGCGGGGGAGGGGCGCCCCGTTCCGATGGCGCGCCCCTGACGCCGCGCCGCGCAGGGGAACAGCGGCTCGGACGGGCGCCGCGGCTCACTGCGCGGCGGTATGCGCTGCGTATTCGTCGCGCCAGTGGTGCGCGGCGACGAATCCGAGGCGCTCGCGTGCCTTGTCGACCGACACCAGGCTCTCGAACTCCCCGAGATCCTTTCGCAGCGGAGTCTCCGGGAAATGGTGCGCGAGGAGCTCGGCAGTCGGGATGGCGCTGCCCGTCTCGGGAGCCGCGATGTCGTACACCTCGAAGCCGGGCTCCGCGTGGGCGAGGGCCGCGGCCACCGCGGCGGCTCCGTCACGGGCGTCGATGTAGCTGAACAGCAGGTCACGACGGTAGCCAGGGTCGGTCGCGCGGGCGAAGGTGCCGTACTCGCCGGTGCCCACCACGTTGGTGAAGCGCAGCGACGTGATCGACAACCCCGGTGCCCAGCGGACGAGCTGCGCCCACATCGCCTCCTCGGCGACCTTGCCGAGGCCGTAGGTGTTGTTCGCCTCGACCGTGCTCTCGTCGACGGGCAGCGAGGCCGGGGCGCTCGCGAACGGAAACCCCATCGCGGTGATGCTCGAGGCGGTGACAATGGTGCGGATGCCGGCGCGCATCGCTGCGTGGACCACGTTGAAGCTGACCAGCACGTTGTTGGAGAACGTCGCGGCATCCGGCACCAGACCGTTGACCGGGATCGCGGCGAGATGCACGACCGCGTCGAGCCCCTCATGCCGCGCGGTGACGCCGAGGAGGGCGTCGAGCGTCTGGCCGTAGTCGGCGAGCTGGACCCGGGTGAACCCCATCCCCGGCGTGCCGTCGAGGTCGAAGCCGATCACATCGTGCCCGTCGGCCCGCAGGCGGGCGACCGTGGCGCGACCGAGCTTGCCCGAGCTGCCGGTGACGGCGATGCGAAGGGCGGCGGACGTGCTCATGCGGGGTCTCCGTTCTCACCGACCGGCGCCGGTCGGGTGCGTTCTTCGAGAAGCTCGAGGATGTGCCGATACTCGGCACCGGTCGCGCGGCTCATGCCGATCTCGCAGGTGCGGTTGCACGAGACGTGCTCGTCGAAGTCGCCTGCCGCGACCTCCGCGGCCTCCGCGGCCGTCGCCGATGCCGTGAGCTCCGGATGCAGCATCCCGCGATCTCCGGCGAAGCCGCAGCAGCCCCATGCGTCCGGCACGACGGGCCGGGTCGACAGCGCGGCCGCGAGCGCGGCGAAGCTCGCGTTGGACCCGAGTCGCGTGCTCGAGCAGGTCGGGTGGAGCGCGAGGGAGCCGATCGGCTCGGTCACCGGCAGCTTCGGAAGCAGTTCTGCAGCGGCGTAGTCCACAGAATCCACGACGGTCAGCGTCACCGGTCGGCCGTCGAGCTCGCGCACCTGCTGCACCGCATGCAGCAGCCCCTCCGTGCAGGAGGAGTTGTCGCTCACGATCGGCAGCCGCCCACCATCCGAGGCGGTGACGAGGCGCCGCACCGTCCGCTGCACCATCGCTGCGTACCCGTCCGACAAGCCCTTCGATTTCCACGGGGTTCCGCAGCACAGATCGTCGGCTCCCTGCGGCGTCTCGAACGCGACGCCTGCTCGGGCGCACAGGCGACGGAAGGCCTCCGCCGCCCCGACACCGCCTGCGTCGGCCCCGAACATCGAGCCGACGCACGCGGCGAAGAAGACGATCGAAGGCTCGGCGCTTCTGGCGGTCGCACCGTCCGCGGAGGTTCCGCTCCGCGGTGGCGTGCGCTTCCGGCCGCCACCCGGCAGGTCGGGGCTCCAGCGAGGAACGAGATCGGTCCCGAGCACGGCCCGGGCGGCATCCGTCGCGCCGGTCACCAGGGGCGCGGGCAGCGCACGGGCGGTGGACAGCGCGAGCGAACCCGCCCTGGTCACCGGTCCCCAGGCGGCGGCGACGGCTCGGCCGCCGGCTTTCACCGCACCGTTCGCTTCGCGGCCGCGGAGGCGACGGACGAGATCGCCGGTGTTGATCGAGACCGGACACGCGGTCTCGCACATGCCGTCGACGGCGCATGTCTGCACCGAGTCGTACTCCTCGGCTCTTGCCAGCTCCTGGTCGAGTGCGGCGTCGCCCCGTTCGAGCGCCGAGGCCCGCGCCCGGCGCACGGCGATGCGTTGCCGCGGCGTGAGCGTGAGGTCACGGCTGGGGCACACCGGCTCGCAGTAGCCGCACTCCACGCATCGGTCGACCTCCGCCTCGACGGGAGAGGGGAGCTTCAGATGCCGGAGGTGGGCTTCGGGGTCGTCCGAGACGAGCACTCCCGGATTGAGGATGCCCAGGGGATCGCACAGCCGCTTGACCTCCCGCATCATCCGGTACAACCGGGGCCCGAACTGACGCTCGACGAACGGAGCCATGATCCGTCCGGTGCCGTGTTCCGCCTTGAGGGTTCCGCCGACGCCGAGCACGAGCGCGACCAGGTCCTCGGTGAAGGCCCGCTGCCGCCCGATGGCGCCCTCGGAGGTGAAGTCCTCGGTGATGAGGAAGTGGATGTTGCCGTCCTTCGCGTGGCCGAAGATCACCGCGTCGGCGTAGCCGTGTGCGGTGAAGAGCTGCTGCAGCGAGCGGCACGCCGCGCCGAGTTCGGCGACGGGCACGGCGATGTCTTCCAGGAGCGCCGTCGTGCCGGCCGGCCTCGCGCCGGCGATGGCGGCGTACAGCCCCTTCCTCACGTGCCAGAGGTGAGCGCGCTCGGCCGGGTCCGTGGTCGGCTCGAGCGCGGGGGCGCCGGCCGCGGCGAGAGCCTCCTGCGCCCGGGCGAGCGCGTGCCGGAGGGCGTCGTCGTCGGTCGCCTGGTACTCGATCAGCAGCGCCGCCTGCTCCGTGAGCACGCGATCCCCGACGAGATCGGCCGACGCGGGATCGGCCTGCACCACCCGCAGCGAGGCAGCATCCATCAGTTCGATGGTCGCCGCACCGGTCTGCACGAGCACCGGCAGCACACGGCTCGCCGCGTCGAGGTCGTCGAAGAACACCAGCGCCGTCGCCACTGCCGGTGCGATGGCGACGGTCTCGAACTCCGCCTCCGCGACCCAGCCGAGCGAGCCCTCGCTGCCGACCATGAGGTGGGCGAGGATCTCGACCGGCGTCGCGAAGTCGAGCAAGGAGTTCAGGCCGTAGCCCATGGTGTTCTTACCGCGGTACTGCCGCCGCACCTCCTCGACGAGGTCGGGATCGGCGAGCAGTTCGGCGCGCAGCCGGAGAAGGCCTGCGTGCAACTCGGGCTCGGCGGTCTGCAGCCTGTCGTCCGCGTCGTCGGCGGCGGTGTCGACGAGGGTGCCGCTCGGCAGCACGAACCGCAGCGTGCGGAGCGTGCGATACGAGTTGTGCTCGGTGCCGCAGGCCATGCCGCTGGAGTTGTTGGCGACGACCCCGCCGATCGTCGCCGCGATCTCGCTCGCCGGGTCCGGCCCGAACTTGCGGCCATGCCGCAGGAGTCGAGCGTTGACCTGTCGGACCGTCGCACCCGGCTCGACACGCACGCGAGTGCCGCCTGCCTCGACGCGGATGCCGCGGAACGCCGCCCGCGTGTCGAGGAGGACGTCCTCACCCGATCCTTGACCGGACAGGCTCGTGCCGCCCGAGCGGAGCGTCACGGCGCGGCCGTGCTCCCGCGCGTACCGGAACACCGCGGCCACCTGGTCCGCCGAGCGGGCGGTGATGACGGCCTGGGGCGTGAGGAGGAAGTGACTCGCGTCCACGCCTGCGACGATGCGGTCGAAGCGCGCGACGGAGACGTCCCGGGCGGCGGCGCCGACAGCGGCGGTCAGCTCGGCCGCGAGGCGTGGGTCGCCGGGGTCGACCATCGACCGGAGCGCGATGCCCGGTTCTGAAGAGGTGCTACCGGCGAGCGCCACGATGCTCCTTTGCATAATCTTGCGTGCGCGAATGATGATACCCTGCTGAGAACGCTCCTCGCACCGCTGCGATTCGCGACGGTTGCGGTAGCGTTCCTCAGCCCAACCACCGAGTCGAGCGGAGCACGGCCGTGCAGTCCTCCAGCCGGAACATTCCCGTCGACGGGCAGATGCGGCTCCTGACCAAGGTGGCGCGCATGTATCACGAGCGCGGCATCCGTCAGGCTGACATCGCAACCGCCCTCAACATCTCGCAGGCCAAGGTCTCTCGGCTGCTCAAGAGGGCGCAGGAGGTCGGCATCGTGCGCACCACCGTCATGGTCGCGCCCGGCGTGCACACTGCGCTCGAGGACGAGCTGCAGGTGCGGTTCGGGCTGCTCGACGCCGTGGTGGTCGACGTCAGCCAGGACGACGACGAGACGGCCGTGGTCTCGGCCATCGGCGCCGCTGCCGCGAGCTATCTGGAGGCGACCCTCTCCGGGACCGACAGGATCGGCGTCTCGTCGTGGAGTCAGACCCTGCTCGCCACCGTCGACCGGATGCGGCCGCTCGCGACTCGCGGTGCGACCGAGGTCGTGCAGCTGCTCGGCGGCATCGGCGTGCCCGACGTGCAGTTCCAGGCTCAGCGCCTCGCGGGGGATCTCGCCCGGGTGCTCGGCGCCGAGGCGGTCTACGTGCAGGCGCCGGGCGTCGTCGCCGACCGCACGATCCGCGACGGTCTCCTCCACGACGCGGCGCTCGACGAGGTCACGCGCCGGTGGCGGGAGCTGACGATGGCGATCGTCGGCATCGGCAGCATCGAGCCGAGCGATCTTCTCGCCGTCTCGGGCAACGCGTTCCTCGCCGACGACCGCCGGCAACTGCTCGAGCGCGGCGCGGTCGGTGACATCTGCCACCACGTCTTCACGGTGGACGGCACCGACGTGACCGGCGACATCGCCGAGCGCACGATCGCGATCCCGGTCGACGACTACCGGGCGATCGCGCGGCGCGTCGGCATCGCCGGTGGGCAGCGCAAGCACGAGCCCATCCTCGGCGCCCTGGCGGGAGGGTGGGTCAACGTGCTGGTCACCGATCTGCTGACCGCGGAGGCTCTGGTCGGCGCCGATCGTCCGGCGGTCAGTCGCGAGCAGGCGACGACTCCAACAGCGACCTGAAGCGCTTGACGCCCGACTCGAGGCTCGTGAGCACCGGCACGTCGACCTGAGCGGCGTCCGCCGCGCTCGCCATCGAAGCCTGGGCGAGCACCACGACGTCCGCATCGGCCGCGGCGCGCTCGATCGCGGCGGCGACGAGCCGGTCGTGGGTCGGCCGATCGCCCGACACCACGGCGTCGAACGCGCCGTCGACGACCACGCTCGTGACGGTGGGGGTTCGACCGGCGAGCGCGGCGCGCTCCTCGATGAGGCGCGTGGTCGGTCCACTCGTGGTGGCGAGGGTGGCCAGTACCGAGATGCGGTCGCCCGTGGCCACCGCCTCGTCGGCCATCGCCTCGTCGATACGCAGGATCGGCAGCCCGACCTCCTCGGCGGCACCCGCCGCGAGCTCCGAGATCGAGGAACACGTCAGGAGGATCGCCTCCGCACCGGCGTCCGCGGCGGCCTGCGCGAGCTTCGTGACGCGCTCGGCCACGGAGGGCGCCAGGGCCGGGTCGCCCAGATCGGCGACGATCTTGTCGTCGAGGTAGTTGATCGGCGTGACATCCGGCAGTTCCCGTTTGACGAACTCGCCGGCCATCGGGATCACGACCGCGCCGGTGTGCAGCAGTGCGACGCGCGTGCGCTGTGACATCCGTTCCTCCTCCTTGTTCGGGCCTCAGCCCTTGACGGCACCGCCGGCCATGCCGGCCATGATCTTCTTGTTGAGCGCGAGGAAGACGATCAGCAGCACCACGATGTTGATGCTGACGGCCGCGAAGAGGGGGCCGTACTGCGTGGAACCGTACTCGTCGCTGAGACTGAGCAGTCCGACCTGGATCGTCGCGAGATCGGGCCGGGTGGTGAAGGTCAGCGCGATGAGCAGGTCGTTCCACACGCTGAAGAACTGCACGAGACCGATCGTGAGAATGGCGTTGCGCATCATGGGCACACCGATCGCGAAGAAGTTGCGCAGTGGGCTGGAGCCGTCCATCGTGGCGGCCTCGAAGATCTCCCGGGGCACCGCGCGGAAGTAGCTGGCCATGAGGAAGGTGGTGAGCGGAAGGCCCATCACCGTGTAGGTGATGATCAGCGGCAGCAGCGAGTTCGTGATGCCCGCGCGGAAGTACAGGATGAACAGCGGAACGAGGATCATCTGGCCCGGCACCATGATGCCGGCGAGGATGTAGAGCAGAGTCCCGCGCTGCCCCTTCCAGATCATGACCTCGAGTGCGTAACCCGCGGCCACGCCGAGGAAGACGATGAGGATCACCGAGGGGATCGTCACCAGCACGCTGTTGAGGTAGTTGCGCCCGACGTTGCCGTTCGTCAAGGCCGTGACGTAGTTGTCGAAACGCCAGGTCTCGGGCAGCGAGAGGGCCGGGTTGGAGAGGAACTCCGACTGCGTCTTGAACGACCCCAGCACCATCCAGACCTGCGGGTACAGCACGACGACCATCAGGGCCGCGACGATGATCCACACCGGGATGCGCCGCAGCAGGCGCTTGGCGCCGCGACTGCGCGCGCTCGAGGTGCGCGGGGGTTGAGCGGTCGGCGCGGACGGCGCCACCGCCGCGGGTGGTGTCGAGATGTCGAGGGCCATGTCAGTCCTCCGCCTTGCGTCGGGTCGATCGGAACACCGCGAGGGTGAAAACGAGGCACAGCAACGTCAGCACGAGCGCGATGGTCGAGCCGTAGCCGTACTCCGCGTACTCGAAGGACGTGCGGTACATGTACAGGGTGAGTGGGGCGGTCGAGGTTCCGGGGCCGCCGCCGTTCAGTGCGAGGAGGCTGTCGAACACCTTCAGAGTCGAGTTGAAGCTGAAGATGATCGAGGAGAGCAGGATCGGCAGGGACAGGGGCACGATGATGTGCCGCACGAGCCGGAACCCGGTCGCGCCGTCGATCCGTGCGGACTCGACGACATCCTCGGGAATGTCGAGCAGCCCGGCGTACAGGAGCACGGCGTAGAAGCCCATCGAGCTCCAGAGCGTCATCACGATCGCGGTGAGCATCGTGCCGTACGTCGTCGCGAGCACTTCCACGCTCTCGCCGCCGAAGAAGTTGATGAGGTCGTTGACCGGGCCCTGATTGTCGCCGACCGCGACGAAGCTCTTGAACAGCAGCGCCACCGCGACCGTGGGCAGGATCGCGGGGAAGAAGACGACGGTGCGCACGACGGCCGATCCCCGCCGGAGGACGAAGACGTAGAGCAGGGCGAGCAGGTAACCGAGCGTCACCTGCCCGACGGTGGCCGCGATCGAGAAGATCACGCTCACCCACACCGACTGCAGGGCGGCGTCGTCTCCCAGGAAGGTCACGAAGTTGTCGACGCCGACCCAGGTGAAGCCCCGCAGGGTGTTGCCCTCGAAGAACGAGAGACCGAACGACCAGAGCACGGGAACAACCTTGAGCAAGGTGTACAGCAGCAGTGCCGGCCCCAGCAGGATGAGGACCGTCTTGCGGTCCCCGAAGATCGACTGCATCGTCTCACTCCTTCCGAAGCGGCCGACTCCCCGGGCTCATGCCGCGGGGAGTCGGTCGCTCACGATCACTTGTTGGCGTCGATGCTCTCCTGGAGGGCCGTCATGTAGTCCTCCGCGGTCATCTGGCCGGTGGTGAGCAGTGCGGCGTTGCTCGAGGCGAGCGAGTTGCTCTTCGGGTCGAACAGCGCCTCGAACCAGAGCACCGTCTCCTCGTCGATGCCGCTGATGAGCTCCTGGATCTCCGCGGTGTTCGGGGAGATGTCGGTGACCTCCTCGTTCACGGTGAAGCCGGAGATGATGCCCTGCTCCTGAAGCGCGAGCGAGCCGTAGTTCTCGGAGATGCAGGTCACCCAGTCGGCGACCTTCGGGCCGAACGTCTTGGCCGAGATGATCATCGGGGCACCCGCGTTGGCCGGGTACTGGTCGATCGATCCCTCGCCGCCCTCGACCTCGGGGAAGGGGAAGAAGCCGACGTTCTCGCCGCCGATCTGGTTGCGCTCCGGGTCGTTGACCGCGCCGAGGATCCAGCTGCCGTCGTAGGTCATCGCGGCGGTGCCGGTGAGGAACTGGTTGATCGAGGTGTCGCTGTCGCGGCTCGTGAAGCCCTCGCCGAAGTAACCGCTCGCCGCGAGATCGGCCAGCGCCTGGGCGCCCGCGACGTAGCCCTCGTCGGTGAGCTCGGCGTCGCCGTCGCGGATCGCCTCCATCGCGTCAGGACCGAGGTTGCGGTAGATGTACATGCCCATCAGACGCGTGAGGGGGAAGCCCTGCGCGCCGGCGGTGGTCAGCGGCTGGACACCCGCCTGCTCGAGCTGGGCGGCGGCGGCGGTGAGGTCTTCCCACGTGGTGGGGATCTCGATGCCCTGCTCCTCGAAGATCTGCTTGTTGTACCAGAAGCCCTCGATGTTGTACTGGTACGGCATCGAGACGAAGCCGCCGTAGACGTTCTCCTCGGTGGAGATGGCCGCGGGCAGGACGTTGTCCTCCGCACCCGCGTCCTTCAGGGCCGCCTGCAGATCCTGCACCAGTCCACCGGCGCCGAGGTCGCCGTCGGGCCGGATGAGGGCCGTGCCCGCGATGGTGTGCGCGGGCATTGCGTCCTGGCTCGCGAGCAGCGTGATCTTCTGCACCACGTCGGCCTGAGCCACCTTCTGGTGTTCGAGGGGCAGTGCCTCGTTCTCGGCCTTGCACTGGTCCTCGGACAGCGTGGTGAGGAGCTGCTCGAGTGCGGCGTTCTCGTTCGCGGTCATCACGGTGAACGCCTCGGGGTCGGTTCCGCCGGCTCCGCCGGATCCGCTACCGCTCCCTTCGGCGCTGCCGCCGCTGCAGGCAGCGAGGGAGGTGATCGCGGCGAGCGCGAGGGCCGTGGCGGGCAAAGCGCGGCGACACAGGGATGTTCTCATTGGACGTCCTCCTTGACGACTTAGGTGGTGTAGTCGGTGCCGACGCAACGATTCACCGCTGAGTGATTATGCAACGACCGGCTCGCCGCGAGGTTAGCACACACCGAGCCCGTTGTGAATATCGATGCAGCAATGCGAGAATACTCACGGGGCCAGAGCATCCGCTCAGGACGAGGAGGATCGCGCGTCGGGTCCGAGCGACCTCCGGTGCTCGGAATCACGTGTTCCTCGCCACCGAGCCCGGCTCCGTTCGTTGACGCACTCGATGAGGAGGAGCCGGATGCCGGACTACTGGGAGGACTTCGCCCCCGGCGCAGGCCGCCGCGAACCACGTGCCGACTCCGTCACCAACGCCCGGACGCTCGATCTCAGCGGTACCTGGCGCTTCCGCCTCAGTCCGACCGCAGCGGGCACCGGCAGGGCCTTCATCGAGCCGGGCTTCGACGACTCCGGGTGGGATGACATCCGCGTTCCGTCGCACTGGGTGCTCGAAGCGGTCACGCCGCTCTCGGGCGGCCCGGCCCGATCGCTCCGTGGCACGGACGAGGGCCCGCTGTACACGAACACCGCCTTGCCCATCCCCCTCGACCCGCCTCGGGTGCCCAGCGAGAACCCGACCGGCGACTACCGGCTCGTCTTCGACGTGCCCGGGGACTGGCGCGGCGCCGTTCTCCGTTTCCAGGGCGTGGACTCCTGCGCGAAGGTGTGGCTCAACGGGCGGGAGCTCGGGTGGTCGACCGGCAGTCGCCTTCCATTCGAGTTCGATGCGCCGGTCGTCGCCGGCGAGAACGTCCTGGCGGTGCGCGTGCACCGCTGGTCGGGCGGCACCTATCTGGAGGACCAGGACATGTGGTGGCTCCCGGGCATCTTCCGGGAGGTCGAGCTCCTCGAGCGTCGCGGCGGCATCGACGACCACTTCGTGCACGCCGACTTCGATCACGTCACACGACTGGGCACCCTGCGGGTGGACGCGAGCGCGCCGGGGATCGTCGACGTGCCGGAGTTGGGCATCCATGTGCGCGCGGGGGAGACGACCGTGGTTCCCGTCGATCCCTGGAGCGCGGAGTCGCCGCGGCTGTACCGGGGGACCCTCACGTCCGAGGACGGCAGCGAGACCCACGAACTGGCGATCGGCTTCCGCAGCGTGGAGATCGTCGACGGGACCCTGCGCGTGAACGGCCGGAAGGTGTTCTTCCGCGGGGTCAACCGGCACGAGCACCACCCGGAGACCGGGCGCACTCTCGACCGCGAGACGATGCGGCGCGACATCCTCCTGATGAAACAGCACAACATCAACGCCGTGCGCACCAGCCACTACCCGCCGCACCCCGAGTTCCTGCGGCTCTGCGACGAGCTCGGCCTCTGGGTCGTGGAGGAGGGGGACCTCGAGACCCACGGGTTCATCTACTCCGGCTGGGAGGGGAACCCTCCCGCCGACCCCCGGTGGCGAGACGCTCTGCTCGACCGCACCCGCCGGATGGTTGAGCGGGACAAGAACAGGCCGAGCGTCGTCATCTGGTCGATCGCGAACGAGAGCTGGGTCGGCGAGAACTTCGACGCGCTCGAGGAGTGGATCCGGGGCCGTGACTCATCCCGCCCGATCCACTACGAGCGCGACCCGAGCTACCGCAACTCCGACTTCGCCTCGCTGATGTATCCCTCGCAAGAACTGCTCGAGCAGATCGGCACACGGAGTGACCCCCGCCCGGCGGGCATCAGCGACGAGGAGGACGCGCGCCGGCGGAGCCTGCCGTTCCTCCTCTGCGAGTACGCGCACGCCATGGGCAACGGTCCCGGATCCCTCGGCGACTACCACCGGATCCTGCGCTCGCACGAGCGCTTCTGCGGCGGCTTCGTCTGGGAGTGGATCGATCACGGCTTCACCTCCTGTGATGCCGAGGGCAGAGAGTTCACGATGCACGGCGGCGACGTCGCGTACCGTCCGAACGGCGGCCGGTACTGCCTCGACGGACTCGTGTTCGCGGATCGCACCCCGTCGCCGGCGCTCGCCGAGCTGAAGAGGGCGGTGCAGCCGGTCGAGATCGTCGTCGCCGACACGATCCAGATCCGCAACGACTACGACCACGTCTCCCTCGACCATCTGACGTTCCGCTGGAGGCTCGAGCTCGACGGAGAGCCGCGGGCAAAGGGTGACCTCGCCGTGCCGTTCCTCGCTCCGGGCGAGAGCGTGACCCTTCCGAGTCCCACCACCGCCGTGGACGAGCCAGGGGAGTGGTGGCTCACCGTCGAAGCCGTGCTCGCCGAAGACGCGGCCTGGGCGAGCACCGGGCACGTCGTCGCCTGGGCGCAGGGCCGGCTCGCCGAGCACCGCGCCTCGCCGGCTCGCCGGTCGGCCTCCACGAACGCATCGCGGGGCGTCATCCACCTGGGACCCGCGGCGTTCGACGAGGTCTCGGGCCGGCTGCTCACGCTGGGCGGCCTGGAGCTCGACGGACCCCGGCTCGACGTCGTACGTGCGCCGACCGAGAACGATCGCGGACAGGGTGGCAATGCCAACGACCTGGCAGCGGTGTGGCGAGCGGTCGGCATCGACCGCATGCTCGACCGGGTCGACAGCGTCGAGCGGTTCGACGAGCGGATCGTGGTGGCCGGACGGCTCGCCGCGGCGGCGCACCCGCACGCCCTCGTCTACCGATTCACCTGGTCCGGCGACGACGACGGTGTGTCCCTCGAGGCCGCGGTGGAGTTCACCGGCCCCTGGGCCGACACTCCTCACCGGCACCGGAACGTGGTGCTGCCGCGGCTCGGTCTGCGTCTCGGGCTGCCCGGGGCGTACCGCTTCGCGGACTGGTTCGGGCGCGGGCCGAGCGAGTCGTATGCGGACTCGAAGGATGCCGCGGTCGTCGGTCGACACGGCGCCGCGATCGACGACCTGCAGGTGCCGTACCCGGTGCCGCAGGAGAACGGCAACCACGTCGACACCCGATGGCTCGAGCTGCGGGGCGAAGGGCTCCCGGTGCTGCGCGTGGAGGGCGCCCCGATGTTCGACTTCACCGCGCGCCGGTGGACCAGTGAGGACCTCGAACGGGCGCGGCATCCTCACGACCTGGTCGATTCCGGGCGGGTGTGGCTGAACGTCGACCACGCTCAGCTCGGACTCGGCTCGGCGTCGGTCGGGCCGGCCCTGCCGGAGCGCTACCGCATCCCGCGCGAGGCCGTCAGCTTGCGGGTGCGCTTCGCCGTTCGGTGATCGGCGCCGAAGCTCTGCTCAGCGGACCAGCAGACGCACCTGGTCGAAGAGATCGACCGGGCCCACCTGGCCCCCCTTGAGGAGCATCTCGACTCCGTCGAGCCAGTCGAGCGTGGACGAGACGGAGCAGAGCACGACGTTGCCGACCGGGTTGGCCGCGATCGAGAGGGAGTCCGCGCCGAGCAGTCGCACCACCCGGCTCGAGGTGTCGCCGCCGCAGACGATGACACGGCGGGTCACCTCGGCCTGCAGCGCGGTCGCGAGGAGGGCTGCCAGTTGCCCGGTGATCCTGCCGACGAGGTCGCTGCCGTCGTCGGTCACCTCGGTCTCACCGGTCGTGACGACGACGCTCCGACCGGCGCGCAGCTCCGCGAGCACCCGCTCGCGCACCGCGGCCACCGGGTCGTCCGCCTCGAGCGGCAGTGGGATCGACGCCCAGCCCGCCAGCTCGGCGGCGCGCACCTGACGCGCCGTCTGCGGCGAGCGGCTGCCCGAAACCGCGAGGACGGCTCCGACGGGATTGAGCGGCTGCTCCTCGACGGCCCGCGCCTCGCCGGTCACCGCGAGTGCCCGTCCGAGACCGGAACTGAGCCCGCCGGACCCGAGGACGAACTGGGGACGCGCAGGGTCGGCGATCGACGCGATGGCCTCCGCGACCAGGGCGACGTCGTCGTCGCTGAGTGCGTCGAGAACGAGCGCGGCCTCCTCCGCCTCGGCGAGCCTGAGCGCGACCGCCTGTGGCGAGGCATAGTGCGTGAACGGGATGTGCCCGATGGGTAGCGCGGTCTGGCGTGACAGGTGCACGGCGAGATCGGACTCGTGCATCGGGGTCACGGGGTGGGATGACATCGTCGGCTGACGGTCGAGGCGATGGACGACGCCGTCCTCCGCCGCGAAGTGGTGCCCGAAGGCCGTGAAGCGACCGAAGTCGGGCTGGGCGAAGAGGGCGGGCACCGGCGCGGCGCCGAACACCTCGCGCGCGATCTCGATGACCCGGCCGAGGCTCCCGACTCCTGGGGACGAGTCCGCGGTCGAGCAGGCCTTGTACTGCACGACCCGCGCACCGAGGCCGCGGAGCGCCTCGAGCGCCGGTCGCACCTCGGCGTCGATGTGCTCGGTGGGCAGTGAGCGGGCGATCCCGGCGATGCCGAGGGCGTCCACGCCCTCGGCGGCCGCGGCCAGGCGTGCGCTGTCGGGTAGGCCGAGCAGAAGGCGGCTCCGCCAGCCCGCCCGGCGCAGCTGCAGCAGCACGTCGACGCTCCCGGTGAAGTCGTCGCCGTAGAAGGCAAGCGGCAGCTCAGGCACGCGGCGGTCCGAACACCTCGACCGCCCGACGGAAGGCGGGCGATGTCGCGAGAGCGTCCATGACGGATTCCCCTCGCTCGGCGGAGGCCCAAGCCTCGCGCATCGCGGAGACTCCGGCCGCCGCTCCGTCCGGATGACCGTGGATGCCGCCCCCTGCGAGCACCAGCAGGTCGGTCGTGCCCGTCGCGGCGTGGGTCGCGTGAGCGAGGCCCGCCCACTGACCGGACGACAGCACGGGCACCGTCGGCACCTGGCCGAGCAGCGGCTCGCGCACCGCGCCGATCGAATCCAGCACCTGCGCGTCGCTCTCATAGAACTTGTTGCTGATGCCGTTGGTGTGCAGGTGATCGACGCCCGCCAGTCGCGCCAGTTTCTGCCAGGCGCGGAAGGAGAAACCAAGCTGTTCGGAGCGGCTGATCGCTCCGAACATCGCGCGGTGACCATGGATGGGAACGACGGACCTCCGGCGGAGGAATTCGACGCCCGCCAGCCCGATGAGGTTGATGCACGCCATGACACACGTTCCACCGGCCTCGACCACGAGGTCGTGATTGCGCTCGAGCCGGTCGAGGTCGTCGGTGATGTTGAAGGCGTACATCGGCTTCGCGCCGGTGCGGTCCGCGTGGCGCTCGAGCACGGGCATGACAGCCTTCACCCGAGCCTCGAGCGGCGCGGCGGGCGCGTTGCCCTGCAGTTCGTCGTCCTTGATGAAGTCGATCCCCGCGGCCGCGAGTTCGCCGACGACCTCGGCCAGCTCGTCGGGGGAGAGCCCGATGCTCGGTTTCACGATGGTGCCGATCATGGCACCGGAAGGCCGCGAGACCAGCCGCCGCGTGCCCTCGACGCCGAAGGCCGGGCCCGGGTAGCGCTCGCCGAAGGGGGCCGGTAGATCGAGGTCGACGAGCTTGATCGCCGCGAGCTCCTTGATCTCGAACAGGTTGCCGGCCACAGCGGCCTGCAGGTTGGGAAGAGAGGGACCGAAGTTCGAGAGCGGGAAGCGCAGCTGAAGCCGTGCGCGGCGGCGTCGAGCGGGGTCACCGACCGAGCCGGGCAGGGCCGAGGCACCGGGCAGCGGGAGTTCCTCGAGCGACTCGACCTGCGCGGCGAACCGGGCTCGGACGTCGTCGGATTCACGGGCCACCCGCACGAACGTGCCGGTCGACTGTTCGCCGGCCAGTACCTCGGCGGCGCGCTCGAGCTCGAGGGAGGTCTCGATCTCGTAGGTGGCGATCACGTGCTCGGTCGGCGAGGTCAGGAGTTCCGCGTGGGCAGGGGTTGGCTGCGCCGTGGTGGTGTCGGTCATCGTCGTCACCAGACCAGCGGAAGCCAGACGGACATCTCGCTCGGTCCGCGGTTGCCCCATGCGAAGTAGGGGATGAGGCGCACCGGGATGGAGCGCAGTGCCCCGTCCTCCACGTCGGAATAGAGCGCCTCGTCCTCCTCGGTCGGCAGCACGACGGCTTCGCCGTCGAGGGCCACGAGCCGCTGTCCTCCGATCTCGACGTCGACAGGCGTGAAGTCCGCGCCGCGACGGAGTGCCACCTGCTCCAGGCGCACGCCGGCCGGCAGTTCGTGGCTCTCGAGCGCATAGACGACCGCGCCCCGGGTGACTGCGACCTGGTTCGCCAGTTCCTCGGCGAGCCGGTGGCCGCGCCGGATGCGCACGCGGAGCGGGAAGGTCAGCTCTATCGTGTCGCCGATCCGCCAGTCACGGTCGACCGACGCGTAAGAGCCGGGCTCGACCGGCTCGGCAGGCCCGCCATTCACCGCCAGCGTCGCGCTCTCCGCCCAGGCGGGGATCCGGAGCCGGAGTGGAACTCCTCCGTCCGTCGCGGCCGTCACGGTGAGGGTCGTGCGCTCGCCCCAGGGCTGCTCGCTCTCGACCCGCACCGTCGCGCTCCGACCGTCGTCGAGCGTGGCATCCGCCTCGGCGTTCCCGTAGAGATGCACCCACAGTGCATCTGCCGAGGTGGACATCGCGAACTCGTGGGTCCTCGCCAGGGTCCGGGCGATGTTCGGCGGGCAGCAGAACACGCTGAGGTACTCGGCGCGGAGCCGCTCGTCCGAGGGCGGCGGCTCCGGAGTGGGGTGCTCCGCCGTCTCGCCCGGCATGCGCAGGGGAAAGGGGAGGTCGCGCACCTGGCGGAGGGGGTTGGTGTAGAAGTACCTGGTGCCGTCGAGGCTGATGCTCGACAGCAGGCTGTTCACGGCCACCTGCTCGATGACGTCGGCGTACTCCGAGGAGCCGGTGAGTGCCAGCATCCGCTCGCTCCACAGGATCATGCCGATGTTGGCGCAGGACTCGTTGTGCGCCGTGGTGTGCGGCAGCTGGTACGCGCGGCCGTAGGCCTGGTGCACCCGGCTGATCTCCCGCTGCCAGGGGTAGCCGTCGGGTGAGGCGCCGTCGTAGAGCGCGCCGCAGCCGCCCGTGATGTAGAGCTTGGTGTCGACGACGTCGCGCCAGAGCGTGTCGAGAACGTCGCGGAGCTCGCCGTCCCCGGTCTCCGCGACGATGTCGGCGAGCCCGGCGTAGAGGTAGTTCGCGCGGACGGCGTGCCCGGCGACCGTGGTCTGCTCGCGCACGGGGATGCGGTCCTGGTTGTCGTCCCCGCCGTGGAAGTCGTCCCGCACCTGCACGAACGCCTCCGCGAGCTTCAGGTGTCGTTCGTCGCCGGTCGCGCGGTACAGGTCGACCACGGCCATGTAGTGGGACGGGCAGATCGCGCTCTCGGCGAGCTGAAGCGGGTATTTCTCCGCGAGGCCCTCGAGAAATCCCGCCGCCTTCGACGCGACGTCGAGCAACGCGGTGGAGCCGGTGACACGGTGGTGACGCACCGCCGCCGTGATCAGGTGGCCGAGGTTGTAGGTCTCGAAGTTGAATCTGTCCGCGAGGGCCACGGCCTGCTGATTGTTGCGTGCCGCGATGATCGTCGGCGTGTGGATGTAGCCGTCCTCACGCTGCACCTCGGCGAGCAGCGTCACGATCTCGTCGACGAGGTGGGAGAGTTCGGCGTCCGGAGCGGTCTCGAGGAGGAGGACCGCCGCCTCGAGCCACTTGTAGAGGTCGCCGTCGAGGAACGGCGGGCCTTCGTGCTCGCCGTCCGCGCGGCCGGCGGCTATGAGGAAGTTGCGCCAGCCGGGGCTCACGTCCGGGGTGCTCAGGGAGGCCCAGATCGAGGGCACCGTCACCTGCCGTGTGCGCTCGAGCAGTGCGCCCCAGAAGCCACCCCTCCAACGCACGTTCGATGCGCCGAGCGAGGTGAGTGCTGTGTGCGGGCCCCCGGATGTCGTGACGGTCATGCTCCGGCTTCTCCTTCCGGCCACCACGAGGACCGGATCCATCCGACGCTGTCATGGGGCTTGAGTATTCTCGCACGGGTGCATTGATATTCACAATCGCCGAGCCGGAGAGGGACCGTGCACGCACGTCGCCGCTGGAGGAGAGGTCACTCCTTGATCGGCACGCCCGCCGGGTCCAGCACCCACCAGACGCCGCCGACGCCCTGGCCCGTCGTGTCGCCCGCCGCGGAGTCGCCCTGCCAGAGGTAGAGCGGCCAGCCGTCGAGCGTGAGCTGCAGCTCGCCCTCGGGGGTCTCGATCGTGCCGAGCTCGCCCGTGACATCCATCGCCGTCGGCTGCTCGCTGTCGACGATCACGGGCGGCCACTGCACGAGGCACTGGCCGGTGCAGGAACTCGTGTCGGAACCCTGGGTGTCGTTGTCGAACATGTAGACGGTCATGCCGTCGGCGTCGACGACGATGTCGCCGAGGTCGGTCGACGCGACCGAGAGCACGGCCTCGCCCGACGCCGTGCTGCTCGCGTCCCCGGACGGGCTCGCCTCGCCCGAAGGGCTCGCGCTCTCGCTCGCCGACGAGTCGGAGCCCGTGCCCGGCTCGGCGGACGACGTGTCGTCGCTCGGCGCGCAGCCGGCGAGCGTCAGCATCGCGATCGCCGCGACCGCGAGCAGTGAGTTGCGTGTCTTCATGGTCCTGTCGCTTCCCCGTGGGCGGGCCGCTCCTGTGCGACCCGGCTCCCTAGGACACGAGGTGCGGCCGCGATCGGTTCAATCGACTTCGCCGGCGAGCAGCACGGTGCCCGACCCGGTCTCGCGCACCTCGAGCGACGCGATGTCGTCGCGGTCGGTGCCGACCGTCGCGCTGATCTCGACGACCGACCCCTCGTCGGTCGTCCACATCGACACGGTCTCCTCGTCGCCGTCGCGCTGCCGCAGCACGAGGTCGTAGCTGCGATCGCCGCCCTCGCCGCCGACGTACTCGTACGTGCAGGTCATGTCGACCCTCGTGCCTCCGGCGACGCCGCTGAGGTCGACGGATGCCTCGAGCGGCACGTCCACGACGGGTTCGAGCGCCACGGTGACGGGCCGCTCGTCGAACTGCGCGATCACGGCCGGCACGGTGACCCCGGCGAGCACCGCCGCCGCGGCCGCGGCGACCGCCCCGACGGCGAGGAGTCGACGCCGGCGGCGGGCACGCACGGCCGACTCGAGGCACGGCAGCAGCGACGTGGGGGCGGGCTCCTGCGCGGGATCCTCGAGCAGCGCGTCGCGCTCGGCCTCGGGCACTCGCGCGAGCAGCCCCGGCACGCCGGCGAGCTCCGCGACGTTCGCCCGGCAGACGACGCAACGCTCGAGGTGCTCCTCGAATTCGTGCCGGTCCGCCGCCGACAACGCGCCCAGCACGTACGCGGCATCCCACTCAGCGACCCGCTCGTGGCCCGCCCCCGGACGCTCCGGCCCGCTCATCGCGTGATCCCTCTCTCCTGAAGCGCGAGCCGCAGCGCGCGCAGCCCGTAGTGCAGCCTCGACTTGACCGTGCCCTCCGGGATCTCGAGCAGTTCCGCGATCTCGGCCACCGTGCGGCCCGCGAAGTAGGCGTGCACGAGCACGGCGCGGTGATCGAAGGACAGGTGCGACAGGGCGTCCGTCACGATCCAGGACTCGAGGATCGCGTCGGAGGCATCCGTCGTGGTGCGCGGCTCGGGCAGCTCGTCGGTCGTGAACTCGTGGTTGGCCCGGGCGGTGCGGGTGCCGTCGATCACGAGATTGCGCGCGACGGTCAGCAGCCACGCGCGTGCGCTCGACTCGCTCTGGTCGAGCACTGAGGGGCGCCGCCATGCGCGCAACAGCGTCTCCTGCACGATGTCCTCCGCGAGCGCCCGGTCGCCGGTGAGATGCACGACGTATCGCCACACCGCCTGGGCATGCTGGTCGTGCAGGGCTCGGAGGAGCTGCGCTTCGCCGTCCGTCGCGTCCACCTCCTCGCCTTCTCCACGAGTCGCGGGGCGGAATCGTTCACTTCCCGATCCGATTGAACGTTCTCGCGGCCGGGCTCGTGTTTCAAGACGTGATCGAGTACGAGGTCGCAGGGCTTCCGCTGCACATCCTGGTGATCCACGCGGTCGTGGTCATCGTGCCGCTGACAGCGCTCGCCGTCGTGCTGCACGCGACCTGGCCGGCGGCGGGACGACGACTCGGGATCGTCACCCCGCTCGCCGGACTCGCCCTCGTGGTGATGGTGCCGCTGGCGGTGTTCTCGGGCGAATGGCTCGAGGGGCTGGTCGGCAGCACCCCGGCCGTGGAGCGGCACGAAGCGCTCGGTCGCACGCTGCTGCCGTGGGTCGTCGGGCTCCTCGTGGTGGGGCTCGCCGAGTGGCTGTGGTTCGGGCGGGAGGTCGGGCGGGACCTCCCGCCTTCGCAGCAGCGCGTCGTGCGATGGGTGCTGGTCGCGGCCGCGCTGATCGTCGCGGTCGGCTCGGTCTACACGGTCGTGCTCATCGGCGACTCGGGGGCGCGAGCGGTGTGGGGTGGCATCGTGCCGCAGTGAGCGGCCCGGGGCGGGCGGACGAGGGAAGCGGCGCCCGCCCCGCGGCATCCTTCACCGCTCGTCGCGGCGGGCGAGAAGCAGCGCCCCGGCCAGCAGCTCCGACGCCGTGATCGTGTAGACCGCACCGCGCTCGAGCACACCGTCGGGCAGCAGCAGATCCGCGCCGGTCTCGTTGCCGATCGTCAGGAGCAGCAGGCAGACGAGTCCGACGGCGGCGAGCACGGGGAACAGCGGTGCGAGCCGGCCGAGCCCGGCGCGCAGCACCGTCAGCGCGGCGAAGGCGAAGAGCAGGTTGCCCGCGACGATGGCGAGGCCGGCGCCGAGCACGTGCAGGCCGGTCAGCCCGAGCTCGGCGTTGCGTTCGCTCGCGGGCACGAGGGCGACGAGCGACAGTCCGAACCAGTGGCCGATCGCGAGAAGGACGACGAGCACGCGCTGCCAGCCCCGGCCGAGGGCGGGGTAGGCGGCGGCGATGCCGAGGAAGATCAGGAGCCCCTTGACCAGGAACCCGGCGTTCATCGCGGCGGAGAGATGCGAGTCGAGCCGTCGGCCGTCGACCACTCCGGGCTCGGGCACGCCGAGGTCGCTGATGTAGTTCGTCGCGTAGTCGTAGCCGGGGAAGCCCGCCGCGGCGACGCTCTCGGTGAAGAGGTACCACAGGCCCGCCGCGACGAAGAGGAGTCCGGCGACCCGCAGGGGAGCCTCGTCGGTGCGCATCCGGTGTCCTTCCCTCGTCTCCGAGGAGGAGCATGCCCGACCCGGGCTTGGGCCACGCTGTGCCGCGCGGGAGGGCATGGGCACGGATGCAGAGGGGCGGACACGACACCGCACGTCAGGCGGCTGTCGAGTAGCTCGCGCGGGGAGCGTACTGAGACCCTCGTCCGTGCCTGACGGAGGAGAATCCGCCGTTCCCGGTCCCTTTCCGAGCCGGCAGCCCGATTCCTCCTCGCTTAGGCACCCCCTCGGCACCGATAGCGTGTGCCCGTGACCACCTGGGACGACGACATCGCCCGCTTCTGGGCCGAGGCCGACGAGCTCGACGGCGACGCGCTGCTCGAGGGCATCCGCGAGCTCGCGGCGCAGCGGCTGGCGGGCGACGCCGCGGCGCTGTTCGAAGAGGCATCCGCCCACGACTACCTCGGCGAGGAGGCGCGAGCGATCCCGCTGTACCGTCAGGCGCTCGCCGCGGGTCTCGACGAGGTCCGCCACTCGCAGGCGGTCGTGCAGTTGGCGAGCTCGCTGCGCAACGTCGGCGACGCGGCCGGTTCCGTCGAGGTGCTGCAGGATGCCGAGGGCGAGGCCGCCGCGGCGTTCCGAGCGCTCGCGCTGCACGACCTCGGCCGGCACGCGGAGGCGCTGCGGGTCGCACTGACCGCGCTCGCCGGCACACTGCCGGAGTACGGGCGGGCCGTGCGGGCCTACGCCGAGGAGTTGACGTCGCGGCCGACCGGGTCGCAGGAGAGCACGGAGGAGTCATGAGGATCGCCGTCGCCGGGGGAACCGGGCTGGTCGGACGCATGGTGGTCGCGGAGGCCGAAGCCCGGGGCCACGAGCCCGTGGTGCTCGCGCGGTCGCGGGGCATCGACATCACGACCGGCACGGGGCTCGACGCCGCACTCGCCGGGGCCGACGCCCTCATCGACGTGTCGAACGTCACCACGGTGCGCCGCGCGGTGTCGGTCGAGTTCTTCGGCCGGGCGACGCGCAACCTGCTGTGGGCGGGGGAGCTCGCCGGCGTCCGGCACCACCTCGCGCTGTCGATCGTCGGCATCGAGCGCGTCGACTACGGCTACTACGAGGGCAAGCGCGAGCAGGAACGCCTGATCCACGAGGGGCGCGTGCCGTGGACGGTGCTCCGCTCGACGCAGTTCCACGAGTTCGCGGAGCTCGTGCTGAGTCAGGTGCCCGGGCCCCTCGCGATCGTGCCTCGCCAGCGCATCAAGCCCGTGGCCGCGCGCGAGGTGGCCGCGAAGCTCGTCGCGCTGATCGCGGAGGAGCCGCGGGGCAAGGTGCTCGAGCTCGGCGGCCCGGAGGAGCGCGACCTCCCCGACCTCGCCCGGCGGATCGTGCACGCCCGGGGCGAGAGCCGCAAGGTCCTCGGCGTGCCGCTGCCGGGCGCGGTGGGGTCGGCGATGGCGTCCGGCGAACTGCTGCCCGGGCCGTCGGCGTTCGTCGGCACGCAGACGTTCGACCAGTGGCTGCTGGAGAAGTTCGGTCGCCTGTAGGGCGTGAGCGGCCACTCGGGAGGCGTCGCCGAACGGCATCCGTCTCCCATCCGCCACTCACCGCGCTCGGAGACTCGCTCCATAGCCTGCCCGGGTTGTCTCGAGCATTGGAGAAGGAATGCAGCAGCGCACTCTCGGCACCCGTCAGGTCGGCGCGATCGGACTCGGCGGCATGCCGATGTCGATCGAGGGGCGGCCGGATCGCGAGCGGTCGATCGCGACGGTTCACGCGGCGCTCGAGGAGGGGGTGACCCTCATCGACACCGCCGACGCCTACTCGCTCGGCGGCGACGAGGTCGGCCACAACGAGGATCTCATCGCCGAGGCGCTGCGGTCGTACGGCGGTGACACCTCCGAGGTGCTCGTCGCGACCAAGGGCGGACACCTGCGACCGGGCGACGGGTCGTGGACCCTCAACGGTCGTCCCGAATACCTGCTCGAGGCGGCGAAGGCGTCCGCGAAGCGCCTCGGCGTCGACGCGATCGGCCTGTACCAGTTCCACCGCCCCGACCCCGAGGTGCCCTACGCCGACTCGATCGGTGCGATCAAGCAGTTGCACGACGAGGGCGTGATCCAGCTCGCCGGCATCTCGAACGCGAACATCGAGCAGATCGACCTCGCGCGGGACATCCTCGGCGACGCCCTCGTCAGCGTGCAGAACCAGTTCTCGCCGCGGTTCCGGTCGAGCCAGGGCGAGCTCGAGCACTGCGCCGAGCTGGGCATCGCGTTCCTGCCGTGGAGCCCGCTCGGCGGGATCGCCCGGGCTTCCGAACTCGGCACCGACCACGCCGCCTTCGCCCGCATCGCGGAGCAGCGCGGGGTGAGCCCGTTCCAGGTGACGCTCGCGTGGGAGCTCGCGCTCGCACCCGTGGTCATCCCGATCCCCGGCGCCTCGCGCCCCGAGTCCATCCGCGACAGCGTCAAGGCGGCCGACCTCGAGCTGACGCCCGAGGAGATCGCCGAGCTCAGCGCGTGAACGTGGCGAGGACGACGACGGTGTCGTCGTCCTCGTCCGCCGAACGGATGGCCCGGGCGTCGAGCCCTGCGGCGACAACGGCCGCCACGGCGTCGTCCGCCTGGTGCTCGCTCACCTCCATCAGCACGCTGCCCCCGTCGGCGAGCCAGCGGGGCGCACCCGTCGCGACCCTGCGCAGCAGGTCGAGCCCGTCCGGCCCCCCGTCGAGCGTCGCGTGCGGCTCGTGCTCGCGCGCCTCGGGCGGGAGCGTCGCGATCGCGTCGCTCGGCACGTAGGGCACGTTCGCGACGAGGGTGTCGACGCGCCGGGTGAGCGTCGCCGGCAGGGCGTCGAACAGATCGCCCTCGTGCACCTCCGCCCCGGGTAGGTTGCGCCGGGCGCAGGCCACGGCGGCGGCATCGACATCCGCGGCGTGCAGCACGAGTCCGGGGACGAGCGAGCGCATCGCCGCACCGACGGCGCCGCTGCCGCAGCACAGGTCCACGACGATCGCTCCGGGCCGCGTCATCAGGGCGGCGGCGCGTGCGAGCTGCTCCGTGCGCCGTCGCGGCACGAAGACCCCGGGATCGACCTCGAGCCGCAGCCCGCAGAACTCCGCCCAGCCGACGACGTGCTCGAGCGGCTCGCCCGAGACGCGGCGGGCGGCCAGCGCCTCGAGCTCGTCGGCATCCCGAGCGGACGCCGCGAGCACGTCGGCCTCCTCCTCGGCGAAGACGCATCCGGCCGCGCGCAGCCGGGCGACGAGGGCGTCGAGGTGGGAGGGGGAGAGGGGCGTCGGCACGGTGCGGTCAGCATAGGACCGCGCTCATTCAACAAAGTTGACTTACCCGAACGACCGCCGACAGACTGAGCCCGACCGACGACGCCGTCGCACCGAAAGGACCAGCCGCATGGCCAAGAAAGACGCCCCGCTCACCGCCCGATCCTCGATCGCGACCTGGCTCGACCATCCCATCGGCGGACCGCTGATCCGCGACATGCTCGCGCAGGCCGGCCAGGACGAGAGCGCCCTCAAGCCCGTCCGCCTGTTCTCGCTGCAGCGACTCGTCGCGTTGAGCCGCGGCCAGATGCCGCAGGAACTCGTCGACGACCTCGTGCGCCGTGCCAACGGCGGCGAGCTGCCCGTCGAGGAGGCTCCGGAGGGTGCCGACGTGCCGGCCGACACGCCCTCCTGGACGGAGCGCATCACGCCCGGCCGCTTCGACGGCAAGACCGTCATCGTCACCGGAGCGGGTTCCGGCATCGGCCGTGCCACCGCGTCGCGCATCGCCCGTGAGGGCGGACGCGTCATCGCCGTCGACATCTCGGCCGAGCGGCTCGAGGAGTTCGCCGCCGAGCACCGGGGCAGCGACGTCGTCACGGTGACCGGGGACATCACCAAGCCGGAGGACGTCGCCGCCGTCGTCGAGCGAGCGGGCGACCGGATCGACGGCCTCGCTAACATCGCCGGGATCATGGACGACATGACCCCGCTGCACGAGGTCTCCGACGCCGTCTGGGAGCGTGTGTTCGCGGTCAACGTCGACGGGCTCTTCCGGCTGAGCCGCGCGGTCATCCCCGCGATGCTCGCCGCGGGTGCCGGCTCGATCGTCAACGTCGCCTCCGAGGCGGGCCTCCGGGGTTCGGCGGCGGGACTCGCGTACACGGCGTCCAAGCACGCCGTCGTCGGGATGACGAAGAGCTCGGCGTTCATGTACACGCCGCGCGGCATCCGGGTGAACGCCGTCGCGCCGGGTCCGGTCGCGACGAACATCCAGGCGACCTTCGCCTCGGAGCTCGGCCAGGAGCGCATCGGCGCCGCCCTGCAGCTGATCCCGCCGGTCGCCGAGGCGGTGCAGCTCGCCGCGTCGATCACGTTCCTGCTGAGCGACGACGGCACCAACGTCTCCGGCGCGATCCTGCCCTCCGACGCCGGCTGGTCCGCGCTCTGAGTCAGCGGGTGGGCGTCAGCAGCTCCTGCAGCAGCGCCCCGTAGCGGTCGACGAGGACCTCCGGCTCGGTGCTCCGGAGGTCCTCGTCGCCGACTATCCAGAGGCTGTAGAGCAATCCGCCGACGAGCGCCGCGGCGAGCCGGGCGCGCAGGGCGGCATCCTCGCCCTCGAGCCGGTCGGCGAGTGGGGCGACGAACAGCTCGTCGTGCGCCTGCCGCAGGCGCGAGCCCACGCCCGCCGCGTCGCTCGCCCGGACGAGCGCGAGGAACGCGCCCCGCACGTCCTCCTCGGGGTCGAGCATGTGCCGGATGAGCCGGGGCCCGAGGGTCTCGAGCGGCCCGTCCGTCGGCAGCGCGTGGTCGGCGGTGAGCCCGAGCACGTCGAGGAACAGCTGCTCCTTCGACACGAAGTGCCGGATCACGAGCGACGGGTCGACGGATGCCTCGCCGGCGATGTCGCGCACTGTCGTGCCCGCGTAACCGCGTTCGGTGAACAGCCGCCGCGCGGCCGACGCGATGACGTCGCGCGAGTTCTTCCTGCGGCTCCCCGTGCTCACGGGGGCAGGCTACCGCGATCCCCGGACGTCGCCCGACCGGCTCAGCGGGGCGGCGCGGCCGTGCTCGCCCGCTCCACCAGATGCGTGGGCACGAGAGTACTGCCCGGGCGGGAGGCTCCTCCTCGCACCTGCTCGAGGGCCTGCTCGACGCAGCGGCGGCCCACTTCGGCGAAGTCCTGGTGCACGGTCGTCAGCGGCGGGTCGAACGCGGTGGCATCCGGGATGTCGTCGAAGCCGACGATGCTCACGTCCTCCGGCACGCGGCGCCCGCGCTCCCGCAGCGCCCGGTACACGCCGAGCGCCATCTGGTCGTTGGCGCAGAACACCGCCGTGCACGAGGGGTCGTCGGCGAGTTCGAGGCCCGCTCGGTAGCCGGACTCGCCGCTCCAGTCGCCCCGCAGCGGCTCGGGCACTTCGCGACCGGATGCCTCGAGCGTCTCCCGCCACGCCTTCGCCCGCCGCTCGGCGGCGAACGAGCCCTCAGGGCCGGCGAGGTGGTGCACGGTCCGGTGCCCGAGCCCGAGCAGGTGCTCGACCGCCTGCCGGGCGCCGTCGGCCTGGTCGGTGTCGACGACCGCGTACCGGTCGCCGGCGTCGGAGTCGACGACCACGACGTGCACGCCGGGCGGCAGCGCGAACATCGACGAGTCGAGGAGGTGCACCTCCATGATCACGATGACGGCGTCGACCGCGAGCTCGTCGAGGCGTGTGAACGCGCTGCGCACCCCGATCTGCGTCGGGGCCGAGACGGGAATCAGGGTGATCGCGTAGCCGGCCTCGCTCGCCGAGGCGGCGATGCCCTCGAGCGTGCGCATGTTGCCGGTGGTCGAGAGCGTGAACAGGATGACGCCGATCGAGCGGAACTCGCCGCGCTTGAGCGCCCTAGCGGCACTGTTCGGCCGGTAGCCGAGCTCGGACATCGCCTGGAGCACCGCCTGACGCGTCTCCTCCACGACACCGGGGAAGCCGTTGGAGACGCGGGAGACCGTCTGCGCCGAGACGCCCGCGCGCTTGGCGACGTCGGCCATCGACACGCGGCGCCGCGCCGCGGCGTCGTCGAGCGCCGTGCTCCGCGGCAGGGCGGCGGCGGTCGAGTCGGCTCCGGTGGTCATGAGATGCACGCTACTCGATTGGTGGTTGCGTAAACATCCCTCGTGGTGGTCTTATGTTCACGCAAACATCGAAAGCAAAGGAAAGACCCCGCGTGACAGTGTCGTCTCCGCCCGCCGTGGCCCGCGTTGCCGCGGACGCGCCGAAGGTCAAGCGCAAGCCGCGCTTCCGCAACAGCTGGACGGGCTGGGGCTTCCTCGCTCCGTTCATGATCGTGTTCGCGCTCGTCTTCCTCGCGCCGATCGTCTACTCGCTGTGGCTCAGCCTCTTCCGCAACCAGCTGGTCGGGGGCAACGCCTTCGTCGGTCTCGACAACTACGTGCGCGCCTTCTCCGACCCGCAGTTCTGGGGCTCGCTCTTCCGCGTGACTCTGTTCCTCGCCGTGCAGGTGCCGGTGATGCTCTTCCTCGCGCTCCTCGTCGCGCTCGCGATCGACAGCGGCCGGCTCTACGGCAGGAGCTTCTTCCGCATCGCGATCTTCCTGCCCTATGCCGTGCCCGCCGTCGTCGCGACGCTCATGTGGGGCTTCATCTACGGCACCCGCTTCGGGCTCGTCGGCAACATCAACGAGGCTCTCGGCATCCAGCTGCCGAATCCGCTCTCCCCGGACCTCGTGCTCGCGTCGATCGGCAACATCGTGACCTGGGAGTTCATCGGCTACAACATGCTGATCTTCTACTCGGCGCTCCGGGTCATCCCCACCTCGCTCTACGAGGCCGCCGAGATCGACGGGGCCGGCCAGTTCCGCGTCATCCGCGCGATCAAGCTTCCCGCGATCCGCGGCGCGCTCGTCATCGCGACGATCTTCTCCATCATCGGCAGCTTCCAGCTCTTCAACGAGCCGAGCATCCTGCAGAGCCTCGCGCCGAACGCGATCTCGACCTCGTTCACCCCGAACCTCTACGCCTACTCGCTGTCCTTCTCGGGTCAGCAGTACAACTACTCGGCCGCCGTCGCCATCGTCATGGGCCTGATCACGATGCTGATCGCCTACGTCGTACAGCTGCGCGGCATGCGGAAGGACGGCTGACATGACCGCCTCGACCCTCGCGCCGGCGCGCGCGCCCAAGGCATCCGCCCCCGTTGGGCTCCGCACCCGGCGCCGCGGCTCCGTCGAGAAGCCGCGCAAGAGCGTGCTGCTCACCGTGCTCACCGGCATCGTGCTCGTCTACTCGCTCGTGCCGCTCGTGTGGCTCGCCATCAACTCGACGAAGACGCAGAACGACCTGCTGTCGAGCTTCGGTCTGTGGTTCGCCGGGGACTTCGCATTCTTCACGAACGTGCTCGACACCCTCACCTACGACGGCGGCATCTTCGTGCGCTGGCTCGTCAACACAGTCCTCTACGTCGTCGTCGGCGCCGGCGGCGCGACGCTGCTCGCCGTGCTCGGCGGGTACGCCCTCGCGAAGTTCGACTTCCCGGGCAAGAAGGCCGTCTTCGCGGTCATCATCGGCGCGGTCGCCGTGCCCGGAACCGCGCTCGCGGTGCCGACCTTCCTCATGTTCAGCGAGATGGGGCTGACCAACACACCCTGGTCGGTCATCATCCCGACGCTCATCTCGCCGTTCGGCCTCTACCTGATGTGGACCTACTCCACCGAGGCCGTGCCGACCGAACTGCTCGAGGCCGCGCGGATGGACGGCGCGAGCGAGTTCCGCACGTTCTGGCAGATCAGCCTGCCGCTCCTCGCCCCGGGGATCGTGACCGTGCTGCTCTTCAC
The DNA here is from genome assembly GCF_017355965.1 of Desertivibrio insolitus. GTDB lineage: Bacteria > Actinomycetota > Actinomycetes > Actinomycetales > Microbacteriaceae > JAFIQW01. The sequence goes on along the minus strand of NZ_JAFIQW010000001.1, from coordinate 507,315 downwards.
GATGGTCGCCACCTGGAACAACTACTTCCTGCCGCTGATCATGCTCAAGAACCCCGACTGGTACCCGCTCACCCTCGGGCTCAACCAGTGGAACGCTCAGGCGGCGACCGCCGGCGGCGAGGCGATCTTCAACCTCGTGATCACCGGGTCGTTCCTCACGATCCTGCCGCTCATCGCGGCCTTCCTCCTCCTCCAGCGCTACTGGCAGTCGGGTCTGGCCGCCGGAAGCGTCAAGGAGTAACCCCGGCCGCACCGCGGTCGTCCTCTCACACCCACCACCCACCCCTCGACAACGAAGCGAGAACACCCATGCAACGACCCACCCGACGCGGCATCGTCACCGGCGCCGCCCTCACCGCCGTCGCGGCGCTCACCCTGTCCGGCTGCGCCGGATCCGGGGCGGGCGAGAGCGCGAGCGGAGACCAGACCATCACGGTATGGGCGTGGGAGCCCACCCTCGAGCAGGTCGCCGCCGACTTCGAAGCCGAGAACGAGGGCGTCACCGTCGAGCTCGTCAACGCCGGCACCGGCAACGATCAGTACACCGCGCTGCAGAATGCCATCGCGGCGGGCTCCGGACTCCCGGATGTCGCGCAGATCGAGTACTACGCGGTGCCGCAGTTCGCCCTCGCCGGCTCGCTCGCCGACCTGAACGAGTTCGGTGCGAGCGACCTGGAGGACACCTTCACTCCCGGCCCCTGGGGCTCGGTCGCTCTGCAGGACGGCGTCTTCGGGCTGCCGATGGACTCCGGTCCCATGGCCCTGTTCTACAACGAGGAGGTCTTCGCCGCCCACAACGTCGCGGTGCCGACGACCTGGGACGAGTACCTCGAGGCGGCCCGCGCCCTGCACGCCGCCGACCCCAACCTCTACATCGCGAACGACACCGGCGACGCCGGCTTCACGACGAGCATGATCTGGCAGGCCGGCGGTCAGCCGTACCAGGTCGACGGCACCGACGTCACGATCGACTTCTCGGACGAGGGCACGACCCGCTTCGCCGAGCTCTGGCAGCAGCTCATCGAGGAGGACCTCGTCGCCCCGATCAGCTCGTGGAGCGACGAGTGGTACCAGGGCCTCGGCGACGGCTCCATCGCCTCGCTGACGATCGGCGCGTGGATGCCCGCCAACCTCGAGTCCGGTGTGCCGGACGGCGCCGGCAAGTGGCGCGTCGCCCCCATGCCGCAGTGGGAGGCGGGCGCGAACGCGACCGCCGAGAACGGCGGCAGCTCGCTCGCGATCCCGGCTGACGCCGACAACAAGGAGCTCGCCTACGAGTTCATCGAGTACGCAAACGCCGGCGACGGCGTGCAGACCCGCGTCGACGGCGGCGCCTTCCCGGCGACGACCGCGGAGCTCACCTCCGACGAGTTCCTCGGTGCCGAGTTCGAGTACTTCGGCGGCCAGAAGGTCAACGAGGTGCTCTCCGCGTCCGCTGAGAACGTCGTCGAGGGCTGGAGCTACCTGCCCTTCCAGGTCTACGCGAACAGCATCTTCAACGACACCGCCGGCCAGGCCTACGTCGGCGGCACGACCCTGACCGACGGCCTCTCCGCCTGGCAGGACGCGTCGGCCAAGTACGGCGCCGAGCAGGGCTTCACCGTCAACTGACCGGGGCCGGTCCGGCCCTCAGGGGCCCGGCGCTAGTCATCCGCCGGGCCCCGACCCCCTCACTTCAGGAGCAGCATGTCCTCGTCTTCCCGCCCGCTGTCGTGGCTGAAGCAGCAGCCCGGCCGAGCGCCCCACCTCTCGTTCGGAGCCGACTACAACCCCGACCAGTGGCCGCGCGAGGTGTGGGACGAGGACATCGCGCTCATGCGCGAGGCCGGCGTCACGATCGTGTCGCTCGCGATCTTCTCCTGGGCGAGGATCCAGCCCGCGAAGGACGAGTGGGACTTCGCCTGGCTCGACGAGATCATGGACCTGCTGCACGCCGGCGGCATCCAGGTCGACCTCGCGACGGCCACCGCCTCACCGCCGCCGTGGCTCACGACGCTGCACCCCGAGATCCTGCCCGTCACCGTCAACGGCGACACGGTGTGGCCCGGCGCGCGGCAGCACTGGCGGCCCACCTCGCCCGTCTTTCGCGACCACGCGCTGCGCCTCGTCGACGCGATGGCGGAGCGGTACGGCGATCACCCGGCGCTCGTCGCCTGGCACGTGTCGAACGAGCTCGGGTGCCACAACATCTACGACTTCTCGGATGACGCCGCGCGCGCGTTCCGGCTCTGGCTCGAGCGCCGCTACGGCACGATCGAGCAGCTGAACCACGTCTGGGGCACCGCGTTCTGGTCGCAGCGCTACGGCTCCTTCGAGCAGATCCTGCCGCCGCGCCTCGCCGCGAGTCATCCGAACCCCACGCAGCAGCTCGATTTCAAGCGCTTCTCCTCCGACGCGCTCAAGGAATACCTCGTCGCCGAGCGCGAGGTGTTGCGCCGGCACACGCCGGATGTGCCGGTGACCACGAACTTCATGGTCATGCACGAGACCCGCGGCATGAACTACCCCGACTGGGCCGCCGAGGTCGACTTCGTCTCGAACGACCACTACGTCATGCCGAGCGAGCAGGACCGTGACGAGCTCTCGTTCTCGGCCAACCTCACCGGCAACATCGCGGGCGGCCGCCCGTGGTTCCTCATGGAGCACTCGACGAGCGCGGTCAACTGGCAGAGCGTCAACCTCGCCAAGCGCGAGGGTGAGCTGCTGCGCGACTCGCTGACGCACGTCGCGCACGGCGCCGACGCGGTCTGCTTCTTCCAGTGGCGGCAGTCCGCCGCCGGCGCGGAGAAGTACCACTCGGGCATGGTGCCGCACGCCGGCGCGGACTCCGCGGTGTTCCGCGAGGTCGTCCGCCTCGGCGAGACGCTGCGCACCCTCGCCCCGCTCGCCGGCGCGACGCGCAGCACCGCCCCCGTCGCGATCCTCTTCGACTGGGAGTCGTGGTGGGCGAGCGAACAGGACTCCCACCCGACCGACCGGCTCCGCTACCGCGCCGAGGCACTCGACTGGTACACCGCGCTGCTGAACGCGGGCATCCGGGCCGACGTGGTGCCGACGGGCACCCCGCTCGAGCGCTACCGCGTCGTCATCGCGCCGATCCTGCACGTCGTGCCCGACGCCCTCGCCGCGTCGCTGTCCGCCTACGTCGAGCTCGGCGGGCATCTCGTCACGACCTACTTCTCCGGCATCGTCGACGAGAACGACCACGTGTTCCTCGGCGGCTACCCCGGCGCCCTCCGCGACCTGCTCGGCATCCGTATCGAGGAGTTCGCCCCGCTGCTCGACACCGAACAGGCGCTGCTCGACACCGGCGTGACCGGCACCCTCTGGACCGACCGCATCGAGGTGACGGGGGCGGATGTCTCGGTGCTCGCCCGCTACGCCTCGGGCGAGTTCGCCGGTCTTCCCGCCGTCACGCGCCGCGACACCGGCGACGGCACGGCGACCTACGTCTCCACCCGGCTCCGGCCGGCCGGGCTCGCCGGCGTCGTCGACGCCCTGCTCGCCCGGGCGGGCGTCGAGTCCGAGCTGCCCGCCGCTCTCCGTGGCGTCGTCGAGGTCACCCGCCGCACCCAGGGCAGCGAGGACTACTGGTTCCTCGTCAACCGCACTGCGGAACCGGTCGACCTCGGGGCACTCGACGGCGACGTCGTGCTGGGCCACGAGTCATCCGCGCCGGGACAGACCGCGACGCTGTCCGCCCGCGGCGTCGTCGTACTGCGGCGTCCGGTCGACGCGCCGCCGCTCGGCGGCAGCCCGGAACAGCACGAACTGAGGGTCGGCGCCCACTAGCGCAGACCCGAGGACACCGCCGCCGCTCGGCGGCCGGGAGCCAGGGGAGAGACGAGGAGGAGCGAGCGCGCCCGAGGGCGACAGTGCTGCGGGGGACGCAGCGAAGCACTTCCGTGCAGCAGAGGAGCTGCCGGACGAACGAAAGGACTTCAATGACGAATCCGAGACGGCGGCGCACTCGCGTCGCGTCCGCGGTGCTGGTTGCGACGGTCGCGGGAGGGGTGCTCGCCTCGACCCCGGCGCTCGCCGCCACGGCCGCGACCCCGGCGGCGCCGCAGGTGACCGTGCGGCCCGACCCGTCCTACCAGGGCGCCCCGTTCGAGGGCTGGGGCACGAGCCTCGTCTGGTTCGCGAACGCGACCGGCGACTACCCCGACGAGATCAAGGAGGAGCTGGCCGACCTCGTCTTCGGCGAGGACGGGCTCAACCTCAACATCGCGCGCTACAACATCGGCGGCGGCAACGCCCCCGACGTGCCCGACTACCTCCGTGCCGGCGGCGCCGTCGAGGGCTGGTGGGCCGCGCCGGAGGGCACGACGCGCGAGGACAAGGACTGGTGGGACCCGGAGAACCCGGAGCACTGGAACCTCGAGGCCGACGCGACACAGCGCTGGTGGGTCGACCACATCAAGCAGGACATCACCCACTGGGAGACCTTCAGCAACTCGCCGCCCTACTTCCAGACCGTGAGCGGGTACGTCTCCGGCGGGTTCAACGCCACGGCCGACCAGCTGCGTCCCGAGAGCATCGAGGACTTCGCGACCTACCTCGTACGCGTCACCGAGGAGCTCGAGACCGCGCACGGCATCACCGTGGACACTCTCGACCCCTTCAACGAGCCGAACACCAACTACTGGTCCACCCGCCTCGGCGCCGACGGCAACCCCACGGGCGGGCGCCAGGAGGGCGCCCACATGAGCCCTCAGCTCCAGCAGCAGGTGCTGCCCGCGGTCGCCGCCGCGCTCGAGGGCGCGTCGACCGAGGCGGTCATCTCCGCCATGGACGAGACGAACCCCGGCATCTTCGCGACCAACTGGAACAGCTATCCCGAGGAGGTCCGCGACCTCGTCGACCAGCTCAACGTGCACACGTACGGCACGGGTCAGCGCACGACCGCCCGTGACATCGCCAAGGGCGAGGACAAGCCGCTGTGGATGAGCGAGGTCGAGGGCTCGTGGGGCGACCGCCAGGACTTCGAGAGCATGGTGCCCGGCCTCGGCATGGCCGACCGGATCGTCGACGACCTCCGCGAGCTCGAGCCCACGGCATGGGTGTTCTGGCAGCCCGTCGAGGACTACGACAACATGAAGCCCGGCGGCGAGAGCGCGCTCGGCGCGAACTGGGGGAGCATCCAGCTGCCCTTCGACTGCACGAGCACCGACACGCTCGAGACCTGCCCGATCTACACGAACACGAAGTTCGACACCGTGCGCAACTTCACCCACTTCATCGAGCCGGGCGACCGCCTCGTGGGTGTGAACGACACCGCGAGCGTCGCGGCGATCGACGGTGAGGGCGGGGCGACCGTCGTGCACATCAACGACACCGCCGAGGCTCGCTCGGTCGCGCTCGACCTCTCCGGCTTCGCGACGGTCTCGGCCGGCGCGACCGTGACGCCGGTCGTGACGGATGCCTCTGGCGCGCTCGTCGAGGGCGCCCCCGTCGCGGTCGAGGACGGCACCGCCGTGCTCCGGGTCCCGGCGCAGTCGGTGACCACGTTCCTCGTGGACGGCGTCGACGGGGTCGCGGCCGGCGTGGGCCTCGTCCAGGACGGCCACCGCTACCAGCTCGAGGGCGTGCAGAGCGGCCGCGTGCTGACCGCAGGCGAGACCGGTGCGACGATCACCGACGCCGATTCGGCGAACGGTTCCCAGCTGTTCACGCTCACCAAGCTCGAGGGCGACGACAGCAACCGCGCGCAGTACGCGGTGACGGATGACGCGGGGCGCCACCTCGCGGTCGCAGCGGACGGCTCGGTCGGGTTCGTGCCCGCGGCGGAGTCGCCCGGGGCATCCGCCCGCTGGATCCTCTCGACGACCGGTGACGGCACGTACACGTTCGTCAACGTCGCCAGCAAGCGCCTCCTCGAGGTCGGCGGCCAGTCGACCGCGAACGGCGCAGCGGCGGCGACCTGGCTCGCCAACTCCGGCGACAACCAGCGCTGGCGGCTGAAGGACCGAACCATCGTCGGCGTCGACGGCGCCACGGCGTTCACGCTGCCGGGCGAGCGGCCCACCCTGCCCGCGACCGTCGAGGCCCTCTACCGCGACGGCAGCCGTGAGGCGATCCCCGTCACGTGGAAGCTCCCGCCCGACGCACGCTGGAAGAAGCCCGCGACGGTGACCGTCAAGGGCGAGGCGACGGACCCGCAGGGCGGCGTGCACCGCGTCGAGGCGGTCGTCGAGGTCGACAGGCTCGTCTCGACTCTGCCCGCGGCGGCGAAGGCCGTCGTCGGGGGAGAGGCGCAGCTTCCCACGACCGTCACCGCGGTCGGCAGCGAGGGGGCCGTGACCGAACGCCCCGTCACGTGGGACACCACGGGCGTCGTGTTTGACGCCGTCGGCACCGTCGAGGTCCCCGGCACCGCCGAGGCCGGCGACGGCAGCACGCTGCCGGCGACCGCCCGCGTGCAGGTGACCGAGGCCACCGAGACGAACGTCGCCCGCGAGGCCGGGGTGCGCATCTCGGCGACCTTCACCGAGCCGGGTTACGGCACGGCGGGGCTGAACAACGGCGACCTCCGCGACAAGGCGTGGTCGAACTGGCGCTCGAGCTCCAAGAACGCCTTCGACACGCTCACCGTGACCCTGCCCGAGCGGCAGCAGGTCACGGGCATGACGGTGCACTTCTACCGCGACGGCAGCCACCTGAGCTTCGCGGAGAACGTGACCGTCGAGGCGCGGAACGCCGACGGCAGCTGGACGCGGGTCGCCTCGACCTCTGTGCCCGCCGACGCGACCGGCGGCCCGTCCGTACCGGTGACGTTCGCCGCCGTGCAGACCGACGCCGTGCGCGCCGTGCTCGACGCCCGGGCCAACACCCACATGACGGTCGCGGAACTCGAGGTCATCGGGCTCGGGGCTCCGGGCGTCTCGAGCGACGCCACGCTCGCGGGCATCAGCCTCGACGGGCGTGCGCTCGAGGGATTCGCTCCGGATGACACGGAGTACAGCGTCAGCGCGAAGGGCACGCCGCCCCAGGTCGCCGTGCTCCCCAGCGACCCGTACGCGACGGTCGCGATCGAGCAGGCGACGCCGAACGCCCGCACGGCGACCGTCACGGTCACCAGCGAGGACGGCAGCGCGACGAGCACCTACACGGTCGAGTTCACGCGCTGATCCCGGCACGAGAGGGGGAGGGCGGCATCCGTCCTCCCCCTCTCTTCGTCCCGTGCCCCCCCCGCCCCCGCCGGAACCTGCGGTTCTACGATGAAGCCATGCGGCTCAGCGTCGAGGCCCGGGGGAGCGTCGTCCCATGAGCGCCCGCGTGCCGACGATGCGGGACGTGGCGGCCCGGGCCGGCGTCGGGTTGAAGACCGTCTCCCGCGTCATCAACGGCGAGCCGAACGTCTCGCCCGCGATGATCGCGCGGGTGCAGCAGGCCGCGGCCGAGCTCGACTTCCGCCCCGACTTCTATGCGTCGCGGCTCCGCAGGCCCGGGCGCCGCACGCACTCCCTCGGCCTGCTCGTCGGCAGCGTCGCGAACCCGTTCTGGGGAGCGATCGCGCGCGCGGTGGAGGACGTCTCGGCCGAGCACGGCACCGCCGTGCTCATCGCGAGCGTCGACGAGGATCCGGGTCGCGAGCAGCCGCTCGTCGCCGAGTTCGTGCGGCGGCACGTCGACGGGCTCGTGCTCACGGCCGTCGCGGAGAGCCAGGAGTACGTCGCGGCGGAGCGGGGCCGCGGCACGCAGCTCGTGTTCGTCGACCGCAGTCCCTCGGGCGTCGACGCCGACGCCGTCGTCTCGGACAACGAGGCTGGCGCGGCGGCGGCCGCCGCCCATCTCGTGCGGCACGGGCACCGTCGCATCGCCTACTTCGGCGACGACCCGCTCATCTGGACCGCCCGGGAGCGCCGGCGCGGGTTCGTGGAGGAGCTCGGGCGCGCCGGTATCCCGACCGCCGAGGTGCCGGTCGTGGAGTCGCTGCGTGACGAGGACACCGCGAAGCGCGCGATCCTCGAGGTGCTGTCGCAGCCCGACCCGCCCACCGCCCTGTTCACCAGCCAGAACCTCGTGACGATCGGCGCGATCCGGGCGCTCCGAGAGCTCGGCCTGCACCGGGAGGTCGCCCTCGTCGGCTTCGACCACGTCGCGATGGGCGACCTGCTCGAGCCGGGGATCACCGTCGTCGGGCAAGACCCGTACCGCATGGGCGACGTCGCCGCCCGGCTCGTCTTCGCCCGGATGGCGGGCGACGAGAGCGCCTACGAGCGGCGGGTCGTGCCCGTGCGCCTGATCGAGCGCGGCTCGGGGGAGCTCCCGCCCCGCTCCTGACGCTGTCCCCACTTCGGGGGAGAGTCCGCGTTTCGCTGTGCGCGCCGCCTCGAGCGACCCTCAAGATATGCGCCATGCACACGGAGCGGAGCGTAGGCCGGATGGCCGAAGTGTCTGTGACCGACGCCCTTCTCGGCGTCGCGGTCACCGTCATGCGCCGCACCGGCCCCGGCGTCTCCGGCACGGTGACGGCGGTGAGCACGGCGGGCGTCTGGGCGGGTGTTCGGGTCGACCATCGCTGGTTCTACCTGCAGGACGGCTGGCGCATCTGGGCCGACGTCGCCCCGGTTTCGTACATCGCGCCGACCCCCGACGTCGACTTCACTCTGACCGAGCTGCTCGTGCTCGCGGCGGGCGTCGACAGACTCCGCGGACTGCACCGCCGTCCCCGCCGCTCGGCGACGGGGGCCTGCGTGTGCGGCCTCGTGGAGTGCGAGACGCTCGACCTGCTCGACTCGCTGCCGGGTGCCCCCGCCGCGACCGAGCTCGCGGAGGAGCTCGCCGAGGTCGTCGACGTGCGCACGGGCGCGATCCAGCTGCCGACCGGCGCGATCCAGCTGCCGACGGGCGCGGTGCCGGTCCAGAGCGACGCGGTCGCCTGAACGAGCTGCGGATGACGCGGGGCTAGAGCCCGCGCAGACGACGCTCGAGGTCGTCGGAGAGCACGTCGGGAGTCTCGTCGTACCAGTCGAACTGGGCGGGGTCGTCGCGGAACCACTTCCACGAGCGTCCGCGGCCGTCCCACGCGGTGAGCGCCTCGACGATCTGGTTCGCGAGCTTCGGGCGCTCGGCCGGGTTCGGGCTGGTCAGCAACGCGCCGAGCGCCTGCGACGCCCAGCCCGCGACGAACTTGGCGTTGCCGCGGTCGAAGCCCCGGAGCGAGCTGATGCAGTTGACCGCCCGGGCGAGTTGCAGCCGGGTGCCCGGCGTCATCTCGTCCTCACGCGCGACCTCGTCGGCGAGGAGGCTCTGGATGAGCGCCTGTAGCTCGGCCTCGATCAGCTGCACCGCCTCGTGCCGCTTGCGTAGGTGCCGGCGGTGCCGCCAGAGACTGAAGAGCCCGAACGCCAGCCCGGCGCCGACGAGGGTGCCGGCGAGGCCGCTCAGGAAGCTCATCCAGTCGATCACCATCGAATCGTAAAGGTTCCGAGCCTTGCTCACCGTCGGCGAGCACCCCGTGCAGGGGTGCAGAGGAGAAGGCGGACAGGTGGCCAGCGAACGGGCTGATTCGAGAGCGCTCTAGGCGGCGACGTCGAAGACCGCGAGCGCCGCGTTCCACCGCCCGATGATGTCCGCGACGGGGCGGTGAGCGGGGTGCGGCAGGTAGCCGTCGCGCGCGGCGGCGTCGGCGAACGTCAGCACGAGCCCCCACTCGAAGCCCGCCTCGAGACCCTCCGGGCTGACGCTCCGCCCCCACGCCACGTCGACCACGCCGGGCACCGCCACCGCGAGACCGCCGACGAGCGAGTCGAGCTCCGCGAGCGCGGCATCCGGCACCTCGTCCTTCCAGCGGACGAGCACGACGTGGACGATGCGTTCGGTCATGAGGCCATGCTTCCTCATCCCGCACCGCAGGAGCGTTCACCGATTCCCGAGGAATCGCCGCTATAACTCACGTCATGGCAGCACGAGACATCTTCCGCGCCGCGAAGCGGGCGCTCCAGACCGAACAGGGCCGCTCGAGCGGCCGCAAGGTGGTCGACGGCCTCGCGAAGGCCGGGGACCGCGCCACCAAGGGCAAGCACCGCTCCTCGATCGAGAAGGCCAGGCAGGCGGCCCACCGCTACCTCGGCGGCGGCAACGGCAACGGAACCGGCGGAGCCGCGGGCCACGGCCGAGGCTTCTAGAGACCGGACGCACGAAGGGGGCGGATGCCGCGTGGCATCCGCCCCCTTCGTCGTTCCGGGGCGCCTGCTAGTGCCGCGCGCCGATCGCGAAGCGCACGGAGCCGTCCTCGTTGATCTGCGCGTCGAGCACGGTGTCGTCGAGGGCCTGCGCGGCGCTCTCGTCGAGGAACACCCGCGCGCCGTCGTTCTCGACGACGACGTCCTGCGGGGCCGCCTCCGGCGCGATCGAGAGGCTGAAGTCGGAGCCGGTGCCCGGGTCGGCGCCGGCGATGCGGATGCCGCCGTGCTCGCTGCCCGCGGACTGGGCGGCGATCGTCTTGACGACGGTGCTGGCGGTGTCGGTCATCGTGAGGGTCACGTGGTTCCTTTCGTCGTTCGGGCGGAACCTTCAGCCTTCGCCGGTTCCACCGTCGCCGGCAACCACTCTGACGACCCGCGGAGCATCTGCCCACGTGCCGCCCAGCTACGCGGCGCGCTAGGCGTCCTCGAGCGTTCCCCGCACGATCGAGTCGCCGGAGTGCTCCGGGTCGCCGTCGTACGGCTCCTCCGACACGTCGACGACGGGGTAGTCGGCGAGGTCGACGCCCTGCGGCACGGCGAACGTGCCGTGATCGCCCTCGAGCACGCCGAGGCTCACGAGCCCGGAGCCGTCGGCGGCGATCAGCCACACCTCGCGGTAACCGTCGCCCGAGGCGTCGCCCGCGAGGTCGACGGTCAGCGACCGCCCGTCGGCCGACTCCTCGACGGTCGCGCTGCCCGAGGCATCCGGCCAGGCGGGGAACGCGTCGAGCTCAGCCGACGCGAGCACCTGCACGGGGGCGGGGCGCGTGAGCCACACCGAGACGCCCGCGACCGCGACGGCGGCGGCCGCTGCGAGCGAGACGATCGTCGCGAGGCGCCGACGTCGGCGCGGGGCCAGGTCGACGACGGGGGCGGCGGCCGGGCCCGGGGAAACGGATGCCGCGGGAGGCTGCTCCTGCAGGCCGAGCGTCGCGCTGATGCCCTCCCACACGCGGGGCGACGGCGACTCGAGCGCGGGCACGTCGAGCGCCGACTTGGCGACGAGCACGGTCGAGCTGAGCTCGGCGATCTCCGCGCGGCACTCCGGGCACGACGCGATGTGGTCGCGCTCCTCGTCGGAGGCGACCTCCTCGCCGAGGGCGAGCAGCGCGAGCAGCTCGGGGTCAACGTGGGACATAGGTCACCTCCAGGCTGGACTTGAGACGGGCGAGGGAACGGCGGATGTGGCTCTTGACGGTGCCGAGCGGTAACTCGAGCCGCTCCGCGATCTGAGCATGCGTCAGGTCGTCGTAGAAGGCCAGCCGGATGACCCGTTGCGCCTCCGGCTCGAGCTTCGCGATCTCTCCCGCGATGAGCAGCCGGTCGGCCGGATCAGGGTCGGAGCTCTCCTCGGCCGGCGGGGCCAGCGCGGCGAGCTCCTCCTGCAGGCGGCGGACCTTGGCCCGCGCCTCGTGCATGTCGGCGATGCGGTGCCGGGTGATGCCCACGAGCCAGGCGGGCAGCGCGGACGAGGGGTCGTACGAGCCGCGGCCCGTCCACGCCGAGACGAAGACGCGCTGCGTGACGTCCTCGGCGTCGGTCACGTCGCCGAGCGAGCGGAGCGCGAGTGTGTAGACGAGGCTCGACCAGTTCTCGTAGGCCTCGCGCAGCGCGGACTCGTCGCCGGCGCGGAAGCGCTCGGCGAGCGGGGCATCCGTCATGGGCGTTCCACCTCCTCGGCGAGATGTGCGCATCACGGTACTCGCTCCGCGGTCACGACGACGTTGTCCTCGTACGAGCGGGCCTCGCGGTCGAACTCTCCGCCGCAGGTGATGAGCACGAGCGCGGGATCGCCGTCGCGGCTCCAGACATCCGTCGCGCCGAGGTCGAGCTTCGGCAGCTGCTCGACGGACGACACCCGGTAGCGGTGCTCGGCACCGGAGGCGGAGGTCACGGCGACCTCCGCCCCCGGCGCGAGCTCCGGCAGCCTCGCGAACGGGCCGAGCCCATAGACGAGGGAATCGACGTGGGCGACGATCACCGCGGTGCCGCGATCGTCGCCCGGCGCCGGCCCGAAGCGGTACCAGCCGCCCACGGCCGGGTCCTCGGGGATCTCCATCCAGCCGTCCGTCTGCACCCCGACGGGGTCGACCGGCATGTCGATTCCGAGTTCCGCGATCCGCAGTGCGGCCGGCTGGTCCTCCTCCACCGGGGGCACCAGGTCCCCGGAGGCGATGGGGACGTCCGGGGGAGGAGTCCGTACCGCGACGGGACCGTCCGACGGTGCGGGCGAGGGCTCGGGAGCCGGCCCACCCGCGCCGCAGCCGGAGAGCAGCAGGACACCGGCGGCCAGAACGGCCACCGGCATCCCGCTGCGGGCGACGGAGCGCACTGCTGTGTCAGCGCTCCGTCGTGGCGGCCGCGCGTCGGTGCAGGACGACGGCGGCGGCCACGGATCCGAGAAGGGCGAGCAGCGCGGCGGCGGCGGCCGGCACCACGCTGTCGTCGACGGGGGCGACGAGACCGGCCTCACCCGTGTTCACGCCGCCGGGGTTGGAGTGCAGGCCGTCGATGGTCTGCACAGCGAGCTGAAGGTTGCCGGCCTCCGCGCTGCCCCAGGCGTAGACGAGGGTGTGCACGCCGTCCTCGATCGACACGTCGGCCGGTCCGATGACCGGCTGCGTCGTGCCGGCCAGTGCGACCGCCGCCGAGACGGTCGACGCGGGCAGGTTCAGCGAGGCCTCGTTCGGGTTCGTCAGCCCGGAGACGACGGCCTGACCGCCGGCGAGGATGTCGACCGCGGGGGCGGCCGCGGTGTGCCGCACGGTCAGGCGGCCCTCGCCGGCGGCCGTCGGGCTGACGTCGTTCGTGAACAACGTGGCCGTCGGCTGCGCGCCCTCGCCCAGGTGCGCGACCGCGGTGTAGTTGCCCGCCGCGGCGAGCTCGATGGTGACCGGGCCGATCACCGGGGAGCTCGCGTCGGCGGCATCCGGAGCCGTGATCGCCACCTCGTACGAGCCGGCGGGCAGCTCGAGCGGCCCCGCGAGGTCGCCGGGCTGGAAGTCGTCGATCGTGAGGGCACCGTCGACGTAGACGTCGACCGGTGTGTCCGGAACACCGTGCAGCACCGAGAGCCGGGCCGACTCGTGGTTGTCCGCGTAGGCGGGCGTCGCGACCGCGAAGGCCGCGAGGGTGCCGAGGGCGGCACCGGTGATGAGCTTCGTGCGCATCCTGATCTCCTTCGATACGGGCCGTCCAGATCGGCCTTCACCAACCACTTCCGCGCGAGGCGGGCGGTCGGATGCGCCGGAAGCTGGCAGAACGCCGAGAGAAGACGGATGCCGCGGAGGATCAGCCGCGCGCGGTGCGGCGGCGCCCGAGGCGGGTGAGGAAGTACAGCACGACGCCGACGGCGATCAGCAGGAGCCCGCGCAGCCACACCTCGCCGCTCTGCTGGGTGAGCAGCACGATGCAGCTGATGACGCCGAGCACCGGCACGGCGGTCCAGACGCGGAAGTGCTTGTGCCCGACCTCGTCGCGGCGCAGCACGAGCACGGCGACGTTCGTGGAGATGAACACGAACAGGAGCAGCAGCACGACGGTCTCGGCGAGCACGCCGACGTCGCCGGTCGCGGTGAGGATCATCGCGACGAGGGTTGTGGCGACGATCGCGACCCACGGGGTCTTCCGGTTCGGCAGCGTGCGGCCGAGCACCGAGGGGAGGAGGCCCTGCTCGGCCATGCCGAACGTCACGCGGCTCGCCATGATCATCGTGAGCAGGGCGCCGTTCGCGACGGCGACGAGGGCGATGAGGCTGAACAGCCAGGCCGGCACGCCCACCCCGGTCGCCTGGACGACCTCGAGCAGCGGGCCGGTGGAGCCGGCGAGACGGTCGGGGTCGAGCGCGATCGGCGCGGCGAGCCCGAGCAGCAGGTAGACGACGCCGGCGGTGAGGAGCGCGCCGAAGAGTGCCCGGGGGTAGACGCGAGCGGGGTCCTTGACCTCCTCGGCGACGTTAGCCGAGACCTCGAAGCCGACGAAGGAGTAGAACGCGATGATGACGGCGGCGAAGACGCCGTTGATCGGGCTGACGCCGTCGGGAAAGACGCCGACCCGTGACACGTCGCCGCCGCCGCTGCCGAGCAGGATCGCGACGGTCGCGATCACGATGAGCAGGCCCGACACCTCGATCATCGTCATGACCACGTTGCTGCCGAGCGACTCGCGGATGCCGCGGGCGTTCAGCGCCGCGACGAGCGCGAGGAACGCGAGGGCGACGGGCACCGGCGGCACGTCGATGAAGGTCGCGAAGTAGTCGCCGGCGAAGGCGAGCGAGAGGCCCGCGGCGCTCGTGACGCCGGCGGCGAGCATGCTGAACCCGACGAGGAACGCGACGAGCGGGTTGCGGTAGGCGCGCTCGGCGAACACGGCGGCGCCGCCCGCCTTGGGGTACTTCGTGACGAGTTCTGCGTAGGAGCCGGCCGTCAGCAGGGCGAGGCCGAGCGCGACGACGAGGGGGATCCAGATCGCACCGCCGACCTCGTTCGCGAGCACCCCGGCCAGGGCGTAGATCCCGGCGCCGAGGACGTCGCCGAGGATGAAGAGGAACAGCAGCGGGCCGGTGATCGCCTGGCGCAGCTTGGAGGTCTGGTTCGTGTCCGTCGTAGTCATGCTGAAGCGGACAGTGCCCCCGCCGCTCGCCCCCGAAACCTCGGGGCCTCGCTCGCTCAGAGCGGAACCTGGGAATCGTGGCTCCCGCGGCGCGCGTCCCGGCGATGTCGGAGGGCCGACGTACCGTTCGTGGCATGAGCAACGCAGTGGCCTTCGAGTACGAAGTGGACGCCCCCCGCACCGTCCTCGCGGTGGTCGAGACCGACCCCGACTGCCCCGAGTGCGGCGAGGCGCTGGAGTTCTACGCGGCCGTCCCCGGGTCGCGTCCGCTCGCCTACGAGCGCTGCCGCGACTGCGGCGTCGTCCTCCTCGTCGACTGAGCCGCCCGCCGCGTCGGCCACCCCCGTGATTGGGGGCGAAGGGATCGAACGCAACGCGGCGTATCCTCCACGGCCCAGGCGGAGGGCCGCCATACAGTGACAAGGTGCGGCATGCGGATATCCCCAGAGACGAGGTCGTCGGTGGCCTCGTGCAGGCGCGCGCGGAGCGCACCACGACCGTTCCCCACGCCGTGAGCGCGGGGGACCCCAGGCTCGAGGTCGTCAACGTCGCCGAGCCCGTCTGGGCCGGCTGGCGCAGCGAGCTCGCCGGCGTCGGCGGTCAGTCGACGCTGCTCCACTTCATCGACTCGCCGAAGACGCGCATCGAGCTGAGCGCCACGCACCCCGGTGGCCTCGCGCAGTTCATCACGGGCAAGCCGACGCTGCTGTCGAGCCTCATCCGCGACGACATCGCCCTGCGCGCCGCGCGCACGGCCGCCAACGCGCTCGCCGCGAAGGCCCTCGACCTCGCCACGGCGCGCGGCATCGACACCGTGCACCTGGGCATCGGCATCGCCGAGTGGGAGTACCAGGGCGAGGACTTCCGCGCCCCCGTACTGCTGCGACCGCTCTCCATCCGCCGCTACGGACGCGACTTCGAGCTCCGCCTGCGGGGCAAGCCGTTCCTCAACCCGCGGCTCGCCCGTGCGCTCGCCGAGCAGTTCTCGGTGAACCTCGACGCCGACGCGTTCGTCGCCCTCACCCAGCGCGACGGCACGTTCAAGCCGAACCCGGTGATCGACCGCCTCCGCGGGCTCACGAGCCACCTCGAGTGGTTCAACGTGCAGCCCCGGCTCGTCGCGTCGTCGTTCGCGGATGTCGCGCCGTCGCTCGTCGCCGACGCCGGCGACCTCAAGCACATGCTGCTCGACGCCCTCGCGGGCAACCCCACCGCGAAGTGGGCCGTCGAGGAGAGCTACTCGCCCGTGGCGCCGTCGCCGCAGGACGAGCGCGACCCGCAGACCGACACCCTCCTGCTCGACGCCGACCCCGAGCAGGAGAACGTCATCGCGCAGATCGCGGCGGGCAACTCCGTCGTCGTCAAGACGCTGCCCGGCACCGGCGCGACCCAGACGATCGTCAACTCCATCGGCGCCCTCGTCAGCCAGAACAAGCGCGTGCTCGTCGTGAGCCCCCGCCGGGCCACCCTGCAGGGCATCGCGTCGCGCCTGCAGGACGTCGGGCTCGCCGGCGTCGCCGTGCGTCCCCGGTCGCTCTGCCGCGACGTCATCCGCTCGATCTCCCGCAACGAGAAGGTCGAGCAGCCCGCCACCGGCGAGGTCGACGAGGCCCTCGTGCGGCTGCGCACGGTGCTGCTCGACTACCGCGGTGCGCTCAGCCGCACCGACCCGGTGCTCGGCATCAGCGTGCTCGACTGCCTCACGGAGCTCTCCCGCCTCGCGCTGCTGCCGATCGCGCCCGCGACGACGGCGCGCCTCTCGCGCGGCTCGATCGAGGCGATGAGCGAGAACCGCGCCCGGGTTGCCGAGACGATGGTCAAGGCCGCCCGCCTCGGCGAGTTCAAGTACGGCCCCGGCGACTCGCCCTGGTACGGCGCCTCGTTCGCCACCGGCGAGGAGGCCAGCGCCGCGCACCAGGTCGCGAAGCGTCTGCACGGCGAGGACCTCCCGCTGCTGCTCGACAACGCCCGCGCGCTGATCAGCCACACCCACATGCGCCCGTTCGAGACGATCGCCGAACTCGGGGTGTACCTGCGCCTGCTCGCCGACATCCGCGAGACCCTCGACAAGTTCCTGCCGGTCGTCTTCGACCGCTCGCTCTCGGAGCTCATCGCCGCGACAGCGCCGCGCAAGGAGGCGCCGGAGATGTCGTCGGCGAACCGCCGGCGGCTGAAGAAGCTCGCGAAGGAGTACGTGCGCCCCGGCGTGCACGTCGCCGACCTGCACTCGACGCTCCGCCGCATCCAGCAGCAGCGCGTGCTGTGGCAGCGCTTCGTGCCCGCGGGCATCACGCCCGAGGTGCCCGTCGGCATCGACGCCGTGCAGCGCCTGTACGAATCGGTCGCCGCCGACCTCACGTCGCTCGACGAGCCGCTCGGTCAGTTCAGCCGCGAGACGCAGATGATCGGGATGCCCCTGTCGACGCTGCTGCCGCGGGTCGAGGCCCTCGCCGCCGACAGCGACGTGCTCGCGAACCTCCAGGAGCGCAGCGCCCTGCTCGCGACCCTCCGCGACCTCGAGCTGGCCCCGCTGCTGCAGGACCTCTCGAGCCGGCACGTGCCCGAGGACCAGGTCGCCGCCGAGCTCGAGCTCGCGTGGTGGCAGTCCTCGCTCGAGTCGCTGCTCGCCGCCGACCGCGCCCTGCTCGGCGCGAACACCGGCGTGCTCGACCGACTCGAGGCCGACTTCCGTCTCGTCGACGAGGCGCACGCCGCCGGCAACGCGCAGCTGCTCGCGTGGCAGCTCGCGGAGAACTGGAAGATCGGCCTGGTCGACTGGCCCGACGAGGCCGCCGCGCTCAAGCGCCTGCTGCGCCGCGACGCGCTGACCTCGGCCGAGCTGCAGCGCCACGCTCCGCACCTCGCCCGCGCTATCGCGCCCGTCTGGCTCACGACGCCGTACGAGATCGACCTCGTCAGCGCCACGATGCCGTTCGATGCCGTGCTGATCCTCGACGCCGGTGCGACGACGATCGCCGAGAACGTCGGTGCGATCCGTCGCGCCAAGCAGGTCGTCGCGTTCGGCGACCCGATCACGCAGACGCCCGCGCCGTTCTCGATCGGCATCCGCGAGGGCGTCGACGACGTCGAGGCGCCGCACGAGGACCTGCACTCGAAGTCCGCGCTCGCGAAGCTCGCGACGCTGCTGCCGACCCTCAGCCTCACGCGCAGCTACCGCGCCGGGGGAGAGGACCTCGCCGAGCTCGTCAACCGCCGGTTCTACGCCGGCAAGATCGCCTCCCTCCCGTGGGCCGGCAGCTTCCTCGGCCACGGCAGCATCTCGCTCGAGTACGTCAAGCGCGGCATGGCCGTGCCCGACCCCGACTCCGGCGCCGTCGAGAGCGTCGACGCCGAGGTCGACCGCGTCGTGCAGCTCGTCGTCGACCACGCCACGGCGCGGCCGAAGGAGTCGCTCATGGTCGTCACCGCGAGCGCGAAGCACGCGGTGCGCGTGCAGCAGGCGGTGCTCGCGGCGATCTCGAAGTCGCCGCAGCTCAACGAGTTCGTGCTGAGCGACCGGCCCGAGCCGTTCGCGGTGTTCACGCTCGAGCAGGCCGTCGCGCAGAGCCGCGACCGCGTCATCTTCTCGATCGGCTTCGGCCGCACGCCGCACGGCCGCGTGCTGAGCGACTTCGGCAAGCTCGGCGAGCCCGGCGGTGAGCGCCTGCTCGCCGTCGCGATGACCCGCGCCCGTCGCTCGATGGCGATCGTCACGTGCTTCCAGCCGGAGGACATCGAGGAGGGCCGGATGAATCACGGCACCCTCGCCCTCGCCGAGATCCTCGCCGACGTGCAGGCGCGCGTCGCCGCGGAGCCGATCCCCGACGACAGCGATCCCATGCTCGTCGACCTGGCGCGCCGCCTCGAGGCCCGCGGGCTCCGCGTCGCGCTGGGCCACCGCGGCAAGCTCGGCCTCGTCGTCGCGCACGGCGGCATCTGCCTCGCGATCGAGACCGACACGGTGCTGCACCGCACGTCGCTGCGCGAGTCGCTGCGCCTGCGGCCGGCGGTGCTGCGCCGCCTCGGCTGGCACTACCTCCGCGTGCACGCCTTCGAACTGTTCAGCGACCCCGACGCGGTCGCGGAGCGCGTGCTCGAGATCGTCGGGGCGAAGCAGCCGGCGCCGGCGCCGGTGCGCGTGCCCTCGCCCGTCACGGTCTGACCGTGACGACGGATGACCCGGGCCGCCCGCCCGTGGAGGGCGAGCCGCCCCTGCGCATCCGCCGTCGCGGGCGCCGCGTGACGACCGACCCCGTGCCGGGCAGCGACCCGAGCCCGCAGCCGGAGCCCGAGCGGCACTCCGAGGGCGAGAACGACGAGCGCCTGCGCGGGGACGTGCCTCCGCACTACTGACGGTCGTCGAGCACGCGGGAGGTCAGCTCCCGCAGCGGGTCGCCGCCGTCGATGAACACGCGGCCGCCCGGCGCGAGCACCGCCCGGATCCGGGCGAGCGCGGCCCGTTCGAGCTCCGGATGACGCCCGTCGAGCCCGCCGACGCGGAGCGCGAAGGCCACGTCGAAGCGCGCCTCGGAGGTGAAGTCCTCGATCGCGACGCATTCCAGCGCGAGACGCCCCGACGCCAGTTCCTCGGTCGACCCCGCCCGCGCCTGCGCGATCGCCCTCGGCGAGCGGTCGATCGCGTGCACGTATCCGGCGGGCACGCGGCGCCACACCTCACGGGCGGCGGCACCGGGACCGCAGCCGATCTCGAGCACCCGCGACGCCGGGGTGAGCGGCAGAGCGTCGACGGCCTCCCGCAGTCGCGGCGACAGGCCGGGCAACGCTAGTTCCGTTCGGGAGAGGGCGACGCCGGGGCTGCGGCGGCGTGCCTGCCCTCGGTGCCGTGCCGCTGCCCGGAGGTCGACCCGGCGGCGATGAGGTCGCGGATGTCGGTGAGCAGCTCGAGCTCGGTGGGCGGGGTGTCCTTCTTGACCGCGGGCTGGCCCTCGGCCTTGCGCTGGAACGCGTTCCGCTTCAGCCAGTTGATGGGCATGATCAGCGCGAAGTAGACGACCGCCGCGATGAGGACGAAGTTGATGATCGCGGCGATGACGGCGCCGAAACGCATCGTCGCCTCGGTGCCGGGGATCGTGACGCTGAGCGCGTTGTTCAGACTGTTCGCCTGAAACAGAGCGCCGAGTGCGGGATTCAGTACCTCCTTGACGATCGAGTTCACGATCGCGGTGAAGGCAGCGCCGATGACCACCGCGACCGCCAGGTCGATCACGTTCCCGCGCAGCAGGAACTCCTTGAATCCCTTGAGCACCGAGCCTCCGTTCGTCGAGCGTCCGCTCCTACTGTGCCGCACCGCGGCTCATCGAGATGTCAGAAATGCGGCTGCGGCATCCGCGCGCTCGGATTCCGGGGCGTCCCGAGGTCGGAAGCGCCGGCCCTCGTGACGGAGATGCGGCTCACCCCGAGGGGAGGAGCCGCATTCCGAATTGGCGCGAGTGCGTCAGGCCGAGGCTGCCGGCGCGGACGCCGAGGAGGAGCTGCTCGACGAGGAGCCCCTGTCCGACGAGCTGCTCGAGGCCGCCGGCGTGGAGCTCGACGACGCCGAGCGGCTGTCGGTGCGGTAGAAGCCCGAGCCGTTGAAGGTGACGCCGACGCTGCCGTAGAGCTTGCGCAGCTTGCCGCTGCACGAGGGGCACTCGGTGAGCGAGGCATCCGTGAAGGACTGCTGGATGTCGAAGGCGTTGCCGCACTCGGTGCAGCGGTAGGAATAGGTGGGCATGGGACCTCTTAGAAAGTGACGATGCCGGAAGGAGTCACGACGCCGTCGACGGGCTGATCGTGCACTTCCGTGGGCACCTCGTCGACGAACTCCGCGTCGAAGACAACAGCATAAACGGGCGGGCGTTTCTGCATCGATCCGAGCGTCTTGTCGAAGTAGCCGCGGCCCCATCCCATGCGCATGCCGCGCTGGTCGATGCAGGCGGCCGGCACGAGAATGAGGTCGACCTCGCCGATCGCCATCGGGTTGAGCACCTCGCCGACGGGCTCCGGCACGCCGAAGAGTCCCTCCTTCTCCGTCCTGCCGTCGCCGACGGCCCAGTCGAGCAGGCCGTCCTCGCGCACGATGGGGAAGAGCAGACGGATGCCGCGCTCCTCCGCCCAGTTGAGGAACGGCCGCACGTTGGGCTCGGACGCGGTGGAGAGGTAGGCCGAGATCGACCGCACCCCGAGCTGCTGGGCGAGGTTGATGAGGTTCTCGGTGAGCGCCGCGGTCGCGTGCTCCTGCTCGTGGTTCGGCGTCGCCCGGCGGCGGGCCTTGATCTCGGCGCGGAGTGCGCGCTTGCGGGCGCCGACGTCGCTCGTCATGCGGCAATGATAGGTGCGGGCACGGCGGCGTCCCGGTGGCAGGAGCGGGTGGCATCCGGAGTCTCGAGGTGAACGGGACGTTAAATCCGCATCCCCGCACATCGCCCGGGGTTCCCCGCACCGCCGCCGTTGTCAGGCAGAACCTGGCGAGCCCTTCAGTATTGTGTGGACATGCCCTCGAATCTCACCAAGGCCGTCATCCCTGCCGCTGGTCTCGGAACCCGGTTCCTGCCGGCGACCAAGGCGATGCCCAAGGAGATGCTCCCGGTCGTCGACAAGCCCGCCATCCAGTACGTCGTCGAGGAGGCCGTCAAGGCCGGCCTGAAGGACGTGCTCATGATCACGGGGCGCAACAAGACGGCCCTCGAGAACCACTTCGACCGCGTCGCCGAGCTCGAGGCCACCCTCGAGAAGAAGGGCGATCACGAGAAGCTCGAGAAGGTCAACTTCTCGACCGACCTCGCCGACCTGCACTACGTGCGCCAGGGCGACCCCAAGGGTCTCGGCCACGCGGTGCTCCGCGCCAAGATGCACGTCGGCGACGAGCCCTTCGCCGTGCTGCTGGGCGACGACATCATCGACGACCGTGACGTGCTCCTCGAGCGGATGCTCGAGCAGCAGCAGACCCGCAACGCGACGATCGTCGCGCTGCTCGAGGTCGACCCGTCGGTCGCGCACATGTACGGCGTCGCGACGGTCGAGCCGACCGATGAGGACGACGTCGTGAAGATCACGGGCCTCGTCGAGAAGCCCGCCAAGGGCACGGCCCCCTCCAACCTCGCGGTCATCGGCCGCTACGTGCTCCGCCCCGAGGTCTTCGAGGTGCTCGAGCGCACCGAGCCGGGCAAGGGCGGCGAGATCCAGCTGACCGACGCGCTGCAGGAGCTCGCGGGCGACGAGTCGATCGCCGGCGGCGTCTACGGCGTCGTGTTCCGCGGCCGCCGGTACGACACGGGCGACCGCCTCGACTACATCAAGGCGATCGTGCAGCTCGCCGTCGACCGCGAGGACCTAGGCCCCGGCCTGCGTCCGTGGCTCAAGGACTTCGTCGGAGAGCTGGACTGACCTTTGCCCCCACTCGTGCCCACGCTGAGCGAGGGCCGCATAAGCATCCGGCCGATCCGGTTGCGCGACGCTCGGCCGCTCGAGCGTGAGCTGCTCGCCAACCGGTCGTGGCTGCGCGAGTGGGAGGCGACGAACCCGAACGGTCCCATCGGGTTCGACACCCGCGGAAGCATCCGCAGTCTGCAGGCGAACGCCCGCGCCGGCGTGGGCCTGCCCTTCGTCATGGAGTACGACGGGCAGCTCGCCGGCCAGCTCAACGTGTCGTCGATCGCGCACGGCTCGCTGAGTTCGGCGACGATCGGCTACTGGGTAGCGGAGCGCTTCGCGGGCAGGAACGTCACGCCCGTCTCGGTCGCGCTCGCGACCGACTGGGTGTTCTTCACGATGGGACTCCACCGGCTCGAGATCTGCATCCGGCCCGAGAACGCCCCCAGCCTGCGCGTCGTCGAGAAGCTCGGCTTCCGCTACGAGGGTCTGCGCCGGCGCTACATCCACATCAATGGTGACTGGCGCGACCACTTCTGCTTCGCCCTCGTCGCCGAGGAGGTGCGCGGCGGTGTTCTGCGCCGCTGGCAGGAGGGCCGTGTGCCCGAGGGAGCCGGCGTCGTGCCGCAGGCCGACCGCGACGCCGCGAAGGTTCCCGGCACTCACGACAAGCTCTGAGCAATTGCATGGAGGCAGATCCCCTCGAAGTGGGGGCGCTGTGATTGCTGTGACTTGTGTGACACGCCACTTAAACCACTGGTTGAACGTTAGGGATTAGGGCTAGCGTCTGCTCTATGCAGATCGAGGGACTCGGCGGAGGCGTCATGCTCCTCGTGGCGGCTGCCCTCTGGTTCGTGTACCTGTTGCCGACCTGGCTGCGCCGTCGCGAGTACCTCGCGACCGAGCGCAACGCGGTGCGCATGCAGCAGACGATCCGCATCATGGCCGAGGCGGCGGAGGTGCCTCCCGCGGTCGCGCGCGAGCGCGCCGCGCGTGAGCGTCTGGCCGAGGAGAAGGCCAAGGCCGCCGCCGCACCGCCGCCCGAGATCCGCACCGGCAACGTCAAGGGCGCCCGTCAGGTCGCGACGCTCGTGCTCGGCGCGGCCGCCCTCGTCGGCTTCGTCGCGTACGCGACGGCCGCCTGGACCCTCGTCGCCGGCTCTGTCGGCGCCGGCATCACCGCGATCGTGCTGCTCGGAACCCTCGCGAAGACGCGTCAGCTCGAGCGTGTGCGGGTCGAGGTGCCCGTCGTGCGCGAGCGCGTCGTCCGCACCGAGCCCGTCGCCGAGCGCCGCGCGCCGGTGCGCTCCCCGCGCGAGTGGACGCCGGTCCCCGTGCCGAAGCCCCTCTATGCCGACGCCCCGGCCCCGCAGACCGTCGCCGGCTCCGTGGAGCACGTCGCGGCCATGCGCCGCGCGGCCGCCGAGGCCGAACTCAAGCTGCGTGAGGCCACGAAGGTCGTGCCGATCGAGCGCAAGCAGCAGCCCGCGGCATCCGTGGCTCCGTCGCGCTACGCGAGCATGGGCATCGTCGACGCGTCGCAGACGCACGGCACGACCGACATCGACGCCGTGCTGCGCAAGCGCCGCGCGGTCTGACGCTTCCCGTCGGTCGTACGGCGATCGCCGTGCGGCTCAGGCAACCTTGCGGCAGGGCGTGCCGCGCTCGAGGTGTTCGACGCACTCGGCGACGTCGTGCAGGTGGCAGGTGACGGGAACGGCGCCGAGATGCGTGAGCGCGATCTCGTTGCCCTCACGTTCCGCGAAGGCCAGGATCCCGGAGGGGTCGTCGTGGTCGCAGGCCCGATCGACGACGCGCCACGCGCCGGGAAGTATCGGCTCTGCATCGAGCCGGTGGTCGGAACCTTCGACGTCGGCGCCCCAGGCGACAAGTCGAGGAAAAGTCATAGGAGCAGCATCCGTCAGGTTCCCTGGGTACAGCAGGGCTTGACTATCGGGGTACGAGTGCTCCGCCAATCGGCTTTTCGTCCCTTCAATCGAATTCGTGTGGGCGGTCGCTCACCTATTCGGCCCCCGTGGCTCTACATTGGGATCACCGGCCGTCAGGCCACCCGAGGTGGCGCCTCAAGGCGTCGCCGCTCCTGCCGGCCAGGTGGGAGGCATGCCATGGGGGCACTGTTGTACGACGGGCTCACGGTCGAGTTCGACGACCGGGTGCTCGCTCACCTGCAGATCGTGATCGTGACCAAGTTCCGCGCGGGGGAGAGCTTCCTCATGTCGTGGGTCAACCCGCTCTCCTCGGGCAGCGGCCGCACGGCGATCTGGCTCACGCCCACGTCACCCGTCCGGTTCAAGTTTTCCGGTTCACGAGTGCCCACCATCGACCGGAAGTGGATCGAGGCGCTGCACAAGTCCGCGTCCAGCGGGCCTGGCCTCATCGTGTGCGACCCCGAGGGTCACATGGTGCAGCCGGTCAAGTGACCCTCAGGCGCCTGCTCCGCCTGCGGTCCGCAGAACCCGCCACAGATAGTCGACGTGCTCGGCCATGTCGATGCCGGGCTCGTACATCCACTGCACCTGGAGCCCGTCGATGAGGGCGAACAGGATCACGGCCAGCTTCTCCGGGTCGAGGTCCGCCGGGAGTTCGCCCGACTGCTGCAGCTGTCGCATCCGCTCGGCGGTCGTTTCGCGCGCCACGCGGTAGCGCTCCTCGAAGAATTCGTGCGCCGCGTGCCCAGGCTCTGCTGCCTCCACCGAGAACCGCGCGAAGAGCTGCACGAGGCCCGGCACCTCCGCGTTGTGACCCACGAGCCGCACGAGGCCCTCGGGCATCGTCCCGTTCTCGACGTCGTACGTCTGCCGGTCGAGTTCGTCGCGCCGGCGGAGCACCTCGCGGTACAGCTCCTCCTTGCTGCCGAAGTAGTGCAGCAGTCCCGCCTGGCTGAGCCCGACCGCCTCGGACAGTTCCTTGACGGTCGCTCCGCTCCAGCCGTTGCGGGCGATCACGTCGAGGGCCGTGGTGAGGATCTCCTCACGCTTCGCCACGCCCTTCGCGTATGAGCCACGTTGCGCCATGACGCGATGGTACTGGGTGCTCGTGCATCAAAAGCGAGCGTCGTATGGTTTCCGGCGCTTGACCACGTGGGGCTGCCCGCCGGTTGTCAGGGTCCAGGCCGTGCAGGTCGGGACCGAACCACAGCAGGGGCCGCGAGGACGCCCTTGACGAGCTTGCCGGGACAATGGCGACATGCGCATCGAGCTCGAGCCCATCGGTCACGTCACCAGCACCCGCGCAGAGATCCGCGACGACGACTGGGACAGCGAGGTGGCGTCGATCACGCTCGACCCCGCGGTGTTCACCGCCGACGCGCTGCGCGGGCTCGAGGAGTTCAGCCACGTCGAGATCGTCTACTTCTTCGACAGGGTGCCACCGGAGGGGGTCGAGTACGGTGCTCGTCGCCCCCGCGGCAACCCCGACTGGCCGCTGACCGGCATCTTCGCGCAGCGGGGCAAGAACCGCCCCAACCGCCTGGGACTCACGATCGCCCGCGTCGTCGCCGTGGACGGTCTCACGCTGGAGGTGGCGGGCCTCGACGCGATCGACGGCACGCCCGTGCTCGACATCAAGCCGTACATGCGGGAGTTCGGCCCCCGCGGCGACATGCGCCAGCCGATGTGGGCGACGGAACTGATGAGCGGGTACTGGGCGTCGGGCGACTGACAGGGCCCTGCCCTGGTCCCCGCCGGGAGAAACAAGAAAGCCCCGGATTTCTCCGGGGCTTTCCGCTGGTGGACCTAAGGGGATTCGAACCCCTGACCTTCTCATTGCGAACGAGACGCGCTACCAACTGCGCCATAGGCCCTGACTGCCCGACTACTTTAGCACCCTCGCGGAGGCGCTCGTGCGCGCCCGGGTGCGCAGCGGCCGCTCGGTAGACTCGGTGCGGCCCCCAGGCAAGGGCCGAACGGGCGGATGACGAGCGGGCACGCGGGACGGGACCAGGCGGGTTCTGGCGACTGGCTGCGCGGCCTCGTCGTACTCGGACCGCACGCCGGGGCGCACCGCGTGGCGATCCGCGCCGGCATCTCGGTGCTCGTGCCGCTGCTCGTGCTGCTGGCGATCGGCCGGCTGGAGTGGTCGCTGTACGCCTCCTTCGGCGCCTTCACGTCGTTATACGGGCGCAACGCGTCCTACGTGCCACGCCTCCGGATGCAGCTCACGGTCGGCGCCCTCCTCGTCGCCTCCGTGCTGCTCGGGGTGCTCGTCGCCCTCGTGCCCGAGCGGGCGTGGCTCGTTGTCACCCTCGGCGCGGTCTGGGCCGTGCTCATGAGCGTCGCGTCGGATGTCGGGCGCTGGGCGCCGCCCGGGCCGATGTTCCTCGTCTTCGCGTTCGGCGCCGTGGCGTCCGCGCCGGCCACGCCGGACTCCGTGCCGACCGCGTTCGTCGTCGCGACCGCCTCGGCCGTCTTCTCGGTGCTCGTCGGCGTCGGCGGTGCCCTCGTCGCCGGGCGGCCCCGTCGGTTGCTCGAGCGCACCCCGGGGGAGCGCGCCTCCCTCCGCGCGGCACTGCGCGACCGCGCACTCGTCGTGCGGGCGGTGCGCTTCGGGGTCGCCGCGTTCCTCGCCGGCGCCCTCGCGACCGCCGTCGGCATCGGCCACCCGTACTGGGCGATGCTGAGCGCCGTCGTGCCGCTCGTCGCCGCCGACCTCTCCCACGCGGTGCTGCGCGCGAGCCACCGCGTCGTCGGCACCCTCGTGGGCGTC
Organism: Desertivibrio insolitus; assembly: GCF_017355965.1. GTDB lineage: Bacteria > Actinomycetota > Actinomycetes > Actinomycetales > Microbacteriaceae > JAFIQW01. Next base: position 480,415 of record NZ_JAFIQW010000001.1, on the reverse strand, counting down.
GCGCTCGCGCTGCCGCTGCTCCTGCTGCATCCGACCGGACTCGTCGCGATCCTCCTCGTCGTCGCGCTCCAGGTGACCGCCGAGCTGCTCGTGCTGCGCAACTACGGCCTCGCGCTGGTCTTCATCACCCCGCTCGCGCTCGTCATGATCGAGCTCGCCACCGACAGCGACCCGCTCGCGCTCGCCCGCGACCGCGCCGTCGAGACCGTGCTCGGCTGCCTGCTCGCGCTGCTCGTCGCGGCGCTGTTCGCGCTGCCCGGGCGCCGCCGCGCCGCGGGCTCCTAGGCTGCTGCGGATGGCTGCACTCCCTCCCGCCCCCGACGCCGACCTCGTCGCGCGGCTCCGCGACGACCTCGCGGCCGCGCGCTTCACCGTCGACCGCCTCACGGACGTGTGGGGGCCGGATGCCGCCGCCGCCCTGTTCCGCGGTCAGCGGCTGCCCGCCGAGCGAGCTCTCGCCTCCCGTCGCGACCGCGACCCCGTCGCGACGCTCGGCGCGCTCCTCGTGCTCGGGCTCCCCGTGCCGGCCGACCGTCTCGCCGAAGCGCTGCCCGCCCTCGGGGTCGACGGCGCGGTGCGGCTCGGCCTCGTCGAGGCAGCCGGCGAGCTCGTGCGGCCGCTGCTCGACGTGCGGCCGTACAGCTTCGTCGACGCCCGCGGCGTGGGCAGCTGGATCATCGCCTCAGACCTCGGCGAGCTCGCGACCGGCGGCGCGCTGCCCGAGCACCACGTGCTCGGCATCGGGGGAGCCTCGACGACGCTGAGCGGTCTGCTCGTGCAGCGCGACGTCGGAAGCGCGCTCGACCTCGGCACCGGCAGCGGCGTGCAGGCCCTGCACGTCGCCCGGCACGCCGAGCGGGTGGTCGCCACCGACATCTCCGAGCGCGCGCTGCAGCTCGCCAGGCTGAACGCCGCGCTGAACGGCGTCACGAACATCGAGTTCCGCCACGGCAGCCTGTTCGAGCCCGTAGCAGGCGAGCGGTTCGACCACATCGTCTCGAACCCGCCGTTCGTCATCACGCCGCGGACGGAGGGCGTGCCCGCCTACGAGTACCGCGACGGCGGCATGGTCGGCGACGCCCTCGTCGAGGCCGTCGTGCGCGGCGCGGCCGAGCACCTCACCCCGGGCGGCATCGCGCAACTGCTCGGCAACTGGGAGTACCGCGCCGACGGCGACGGTCTCTCCCGCGTCGAGCGCTGGATCGACGGCGCCGGGCTCGACGCCTGGGTCATCGAGCGCGACGGCTCCGACGCCGCCGGCTACGCGGAGACGTGGATCCGCGACGGCGGAACCCGGCCGGGGACGCCGGAGTTCGAGCGGCTCTACGCGGCGTGGCTCGACGACTTCGCCGCGCGCGGTGTCTCCGCGGTCGGCTTCGGCTACCTGACGCTGCGCGCGCCCGCCGAGGGCACCGCGCCGCTCCGGAGGTTCGAGCGGCTGCCCGGGGCGATCGGCGAGAACGCGGCGGGGCTCGGCACCGCCGTGGACGCCGCGCTCGCGGCCCACGACTGGCAGGGCGGACGCGACGACGCCGCGCTGCTGGCATCCGTGCTCACCGTCGCTCCGGATGTCACCGAGGAGCGCTCGTACTGGCCCGGCCAGCCGGACCCCGCCGTGATCACGCTGCGCCAGGGCTCCGGTTTCGGCCGCAGCGTTCCCGTCGACACCGCGACGGCGGCGCTCGTCGGCGCGAGCGACGGCGAACTCTCCGTCGGCGCGATCGTCGCCGCGCTCGCGCAGCTGCTCGGCGTCGACGAGGCGGCGCTCACGGCACAGCTCGTGCCCGTCGTGCGGCAGCTCGTCGTCGACGGGTTCCTGCGGCACGACTAGATCCACGTCGCGACCACGTTTCCGAGCGCCGCGCGAGGGGAACAGGGACGGCATGGACGACACCGATCTGCTCGACACCATCGACGAAGCCCTCGACGCCAACGCGGAGGCCATCTACGACGAGATGGGCGACGAGTCCCAGGAGCAGGCCGTCGCCGAGCTCAAGGAGGCCGCACTCGAGTGGCTGCTCGTCAACAACCCCGAGGGCCGCGACGCGCTGCTGAAGGCCGAGTCCGACGGCTCGTTCGACCTCACCGGGCACATCCGCGACTGGTTCGGCACCTTCGCCACGGGCTTCGACTCGGGCGAGGGCGAGTAGCACCCGCTCCGCCAGAAACGACGGATGCCCCGAGGCGCGAGCCCCGGGGCATCCGTCGTTCCGGCCGTCAAACGGCCCGCCGATCAGGTCAGGCCGTAGCGGAGGATCGCCGCGGCCTGCGACCCGCGCGGCACGAGGCCGTCGCCCTGCACGGGGATCACCTTGCCGCCGCCCCGCAGCACGCGGGCGGCGAGCTCGTCGAGGAGGCTGTAGTCGCCGTCCTGCTCGCCCTCCGACAGGTGCACCGTCGCGTCGTCCTCGTTGAGGGTGCCGCGCACGTTCGCCGACATGTCGATCATGAGCGACTCGACGGCGCCCATGATCGAGGCCCTGGCGATGTCGGTGACGTCGAGTGCGCCGCGGCCCTGGCTCTCGCGCAGGTCGTACTCCTCGCGCCACTTGTCGATCGTCTCGCGGGCGAGCTCGTCGAGGATCGGCTCCGCCTTCGCGGCGAGGTCGGCGTCGCTCGCCACGTCGAAGTTGCCCTCGATGATCTGCGGGACGAGCCGCTCGTAGGTGTTGATCGCCTCGTACTGGTGCGCGAGCTGCTTCGACGTCGCGAGGATCAGCGGCTGGCCGCTGTGCCTGATCGTCGGGATGATCGCCTCCTGCGCGAGTCGCAGGTACTTCTGGATCTCGACGCGCTCGCCGCTGGAGCCCTGCGGCCGGGGCATCGGGGCGCGGTCGTCGGAGTCGTTGCGCTGCATCACGATCGGATCGACGGGCAGGCCCGCGATGTCGAGCGTGCGGCCGCTGCCGTTGGACGACACCTCGACGAGCCGGGACTTCGACTCCGAGACGGCGAGCACGAACGCGCTGCGCGGGAACGTCGAGGCCGTGCACAGCGCGCCGACCTCGAAACGGTCCGAGACCGTCACGCGCTCCGGCACCGGGGCCGGCAGGCGGAACGTGCGCAGCGTGGTCTCGCTGGCGAAGATCGCGAGCGAGTGGCACTGCTCGCGCCAGAACTCCTCGTCATCGACGAGCCCCAGCAGCTTGTCGACGATCACCTTCGAGTGCGGTGAGGTGAGGCGGTGTTCGACGTCCTTCGCCCGGTTCTTCAGGTCGCGCCGACACTGCGTGGCGTCGGACGGCAGCGGGCTCGTATGGAGGTAGATCGTGACCCGATCGGGCCCTCGCTCATCCATCAGAGCGTTGAGATCCTCCGTGGTCGGAACATCGATGTGGTGCATCCGGAAATCCCTCCTTGCGGATCGACTTCCTCTCGAAATTACTCGCGCCCTGCGCCCCGTCAGTCCGTCTTCAGACAATGCCCAGCCCTACCCGGCGGGCGTTGAGGAGAACCTCCGAGAATGCAGGACTCGCGGGGCCCTGTGACCGAAGACCCTGGGATACCGGGGTTTCCTTGCTATTTTCGAGGCTCCGGACATCCGGGCAGGCGACCGTCGAGCGGCACGAAGGAGGGAGAGCCGGATGACTCGCACCGACAACCGTCCGTCGCGCTCCACCTACCGCGCGGCCGATCTCCGCACCGCCCCGCGCTCGCGCACCTCGCCGTTCGGCGAGCAGCCGCGCAGGCCGGCGAAGCGCCCCGCCCCGTCGCCGAACCGCGGCCGGCACGTGCTGCACGCCCTGCTCGCCGTGATCTACCTCGGCGTCGTCACGTTCATCACGCTGGGGCCCGTGCCGTGGAACACGGTCACCTACGAGGGCGTCCCCGAGGGGATCCTCAACCCCGAGGCGTGGCGCGGACTCGACTGGGAGTGGGACAGCCGCGAGTTCATCGCCAACGTCGTCATGTTCCTGCCGGCGGCCGCCGCATTCGGCGTCATCTTCGGCAGCGGCGCGATCACCGGCTTCGTCTGGGCGCTCGGCTTCACTGTGACGATCGAGAGCCTCCAGCTGTTTCAGCCGGAACGGGTCTCCGACCCGCGCGACCTGCTCTCGAACGCGACGGGCGCGCTCGTCGGCGCGATCGCGTTCGGGTTCCTCCGCCTGGTGCGGCGGATCGCGGGCTGAGCCCGCTCGCGCGGGCCGCCCACCTCGGATCGGTACGCTGAGGGGATGCAGCCGCGTCGCTTTCCCCGCACCGATCTGACCGCCTCTCCCATCGGCCTCGGCACCTGGCAACTCGGCGCCGACTGGGGCGACGTCTCCACCGAGGACGCCATGGCCGTGCTCGACGCCGCCGTCGACGCGGGCGTCACGTTCTTCGACACCGCCGACGTCTACGGCGACGGCCGCAGCGAGTCGATCATCGGCGAGTACCTCGCCGCCCACCCCGACGCGCAGGTGACCGTCGCGACCAAGATGGGCCGCCGCGTCGAGCTCGACCCGGCGCTCTACACGCTCGTGAACTTCCGCGCCTGGACAGACCGGTCGCGCCGCAACCTGCGCACCGAGACTCTCGACCTCGTGCAGCTGCACACCCCGCCGACGCCGGTGTACTCCGACGACCGCGTGTTCGACGCGCTCGACACCCTCGTCGAGGAGGGCGCGATCAAGGCATACGGCATCAGCGTCGAGACCACCGACGAGGCGCTCGCCGCGATCGCCCGCCCGCACGTGGCGAGCATCCAGATCATCCTCAACGCGTTCCGGCTCAAGCCGCTCGACGCCGTGCTGCCCTCCGCCATCGAGGGCGGCGTCGGCATCATCGCGCGCGTGCCCCTGGCATCCGGGCTCCTCTCCGGCCGCTACGACGAGTCGACGACGTTCCCCGAGAACGACCACCGCAACTACAACCGCCAGGGCGCGGCGTTCGACGTCGGCGAGACGTTCTCGGGCGTCGACTACGCCGACGGCGTCAAGGCAGCGCAGGAGTTCAGCGCCCTCGCCCGCGAGCACGGTCTCGAGCCGGCGCAGGCGGCGCTCGCGTGGCTCGTGCAGCTCGACGGCGTGACGACCGTCATCCCCGGCGCGCGCTCGATCGAGCAGGCGCGCGCGAACGCGCAGGCGGCGGATGCCCCGGAGCTCGGCCCCGAGTTCACGCAGCGCGTCACCGAGATCTACGACCGCTACTTCCGCGCGGCCATCCACCCGCGCTGGTAGCGCGCTGCGGTGTGGCGCCCGGGCCGACCCGGACGCCACGCCGCGGTCGCGTGGCTCCGGGCTGCTCCGGGCGCCACGTCGCGGTGGGCCGGTACCCGCGCTGATTCGGGCCACGCCGCGCTCGCCGGCGACGACCAGCCGCGGAAGTCACTTCCAGCCGCGACTGTTCGCGGCTACTCGTGACAAGCGCGGCTGATGGTGCCCGACGCGCCGCCGGTAGCGTCAGCCCGCGTCCGGGTCCATGCCGGTGCGCTCGCCGCTCTCGAGGTGCGCGATCGCCGCGAGGTCGTCGGTGTCGAGCGCGAAGTCGAAGACGTCGAAGTTCTCCCGCACGCGCTCCGGCTTCACGGACTTCGGGATCACGACGTTGCCGAGCTCGAGGTGCCAGCGCAGCACGATCTGCGCCGGGGTCTTGCCGTGCTTCTCGGCGAGGGCGTCGAGCGTCGGGTTGCCGAGCACGCGCCCGCGCGCGAGCGGCGACCACGCCTCGGTGAGGATGCCGTGCGCCGCGTCGAACTCGCGCACAGCGCGCTGCGGCAGCCACGGGTGCAGCTCGACCTGGTTCACGGCCGGCACGACCTCGCCCTCCGCGAGGATGCGCTCGAGGTGGTGCTCCTTGAAGTTCGAGACGCCGATCGACCGCACCCGGCCCTCGGACTGCAGGCGCTCGAGCGCCTTCCACGTGTCGACGTAGCGGTCCTTCGACGGGACGGGCCAGTGGATGAGGTACAGGTCGACATAGTCGAGGTCGAGCTTCTTCGCGCTCTCGTCGAACGCGCGCAGCGTCGCGTCGTAGCCCTGGTCGTCGTTCCACACCTTCGTGGTGACGAAGACGTCCTCGCGGGGAAGTCCCGAGGCCCGCACTCCCTCGCCCACGCCGCGCTCGTTGTGGTACAGCGTGGCGGTGTCGACGTGCCGGTAGCCCGCCTCGAGGGCGAGACGCACGAGCTCAGCGGCATCCGCGTCCGGCACCTTGTAGACCCCGAGCCCGAGCTGCGGGATCGAGCGGCCGTCGTTGAGGGGGAGGAGGGGAGAGCTGGTCATGCCCCTCACACTATTGGCGTTCGGCTGACGCTCAGCTCTGCACGGGCACCGGTTCGGTGTCGGGGATCGGGCTCGCGTCCCGGCCGCGCAGATCCGGATGCCACGCCTTGGCGACCACCGCGAGGAGAACGCCGAGCGCGGCGATCGCGAACGCCGTCACGAACCCGCCGGCCGCGCCGCTCGCGTCGATGAGGAAGCCCGCGATCGCGGAGCCGATGGCCGCCCCGATCAGCTGTCCGGTGCCGACCCAGCCATACGCCTCGGCGGTCTCGCTGAAGCGGACGCTCGACGACGTTATCGCGAACATCACCGCGAGGGCCGGGGCGATGCCGATACCCGCGATGAGCAGGGCGCCGACGAGCCACCAGAAGTCGAGCACGAGGGCGGCGAGGCCCATGCCGATCGTGACGATGAGCATGCGCCGGGCGAGCGCCCACGGGCCCACCGGGATGTGTCCGAACGCCAGGCCGCCGGCGAGCGAGCCGAGGGCGAAGATCGCGAGGATCGCGCCCGACTCCGGGCCGCCGTGGTCGAACGCGGCGACGACCGCGGCCTCCGTGGCCGAGCAGGCGCCGATGAGCAGGAAGCCGACGAGGGTCGCGAGCAGCACGGGGCGCTTGATCAGCACGGCACCGAGGCGGCGACGCGAGCGGGGGATGCGCACCCGGCCGACCTCGGGCGAGGCGATGAACCAGATGCCGCCGAGGATCAGGATGACGCCGCAGAGCACGAGCCCGAACACCGTCGAGATCTGCGTGGCGACGAACGTGATCACGACGGGCCCGGCGACCCAGATGATCTCCTGCGCCGAGGCGTCCAGGGAGAACAGCGGGGTCAGCTGCTTCGACGTCACCATTTTCGGGTAGATCGTGCGCACCGCCGGCTGGATCGGCGGGGTCGACAGGCCGCCGACGAGGGCGACGAGCATGTAGCCCCAGAGCGGCATCGGCACGAGCGCCACGGTGAAGATGGAAAGCGCGGCGACGACGAGGGTCAGGATCAGCACGGGGCGCATGCCCCAGCGGCCCATCCAGCGGCTCGTCAGCGGGCCGGCGACGGCTTGGCCGATGCTCGTCGCGGCGAGCACGAGGCCCGCGGCGCCGTAGGAGTCCTGCACGCGTTCGATGTGCAGCAGGTACGCCAGCGAGAGCATCCCGTTGGGGAACCGGGCGGTGAGCTGTGCCGCGATCACCCGGGCGACGCCGGGCCGCTTCAGAAGATCCAGGTAGCTGCTCACGAGTCATCCAGTCTAGTTGTGGGAGCCCCGTGGACAGGGGCTAGGCGTGGGGGAGGAGGAGCACCGTCAGCGGTGCGAGCTCGAGGTCGGTCGGCGCCTGCGGGTCGATCCAGGCGACCTCCTCGACCTCCGCGCGGGCGCCGACCGCGCCCGGATCGACCGTCACCCGGAAGATCTCGCCGACGACCGTGCGGCCCGGATGATTCGCGGCCGACGCCTCGAAGCGGCCGACCCACGTGGCATCCGCCGGGTCGACGTCCACGCCGATCTCCTCGCGGAGTTCTCGCACCATCGCCTGCCGCGGAGTCTCGCCCGGGTCGAGCTTGCCGCCGGGCTGCATGAAGGGCGTCGTGCCGCGGGAGCGGGCGACGAGGGTGCGCCCGGCGCCGTCGGAGACGATCGCCGCGGCCACCCGGATGTCGCCGTCGCGCGCGACGTACGCGGCGTCCTCGGCGATGTCGGTGGGAAGGGGCACGGTCCGAGCCTAGGCGGGGAGGGGCGGGAGGGGACGGGACGAGGGGCGCACCCGAACCCGAATCGGATGCGCCCCTCGCGTGTGGGCGGAAACCTCAGAACCCGAATCGGAGGTGTCCGCCGCGTGGCGGTGAGGCGCGACCCGAATCGCACGCCCACCGCAGATCGGAGGGGCGCCGGCTAGAGGCGCCCCTCCGAGTCTTGGTCAGAGCCTGGTCAGAACTCCCAGTCCTCGTCCTCCGTCGCGACGGCCTTGCCGATGACGTAGCTCGACCCCGACCCCGAGAAGAAGTCGTGGTTCTCGTCGGCGTTCGGCGACAGCGCGGACAGGATGGCGGGGTTCACGTCGGTCACGGTGCTCGGGAAAAGCGACTCGTAGCCGAGGTTCATCAGCGCCTTGTTCGCGTTGTAGTTGAGGAACTTCTTGACGTCCTCGCTGAGGCCGACCTCGTCGTAGAGGCTCTCGGTGTAGTCGGCCTCGTTGTCGTAGAGCTCCATCAGCAGCGAGAACGTGTAGTCCTTGAGCTCGTCGCGCTTGGCCTGGTCGACCAGCTCGAGTCCGCGCTGGAACTTGTAGCCGATGTAGTACCCGTGCACGGCCTCGTCGCGGATGATGAGGCGGATCATGTCGGCGGTGTTCGTCAGCTGAGCGCGGCTCGACCAGTACATCGGCAGGTAGAAGCCGGAGTAGAAGAGGAACGACTCGAGCAGGGTCGAGGCGACCTTCCGCTTCAGCGGGTCGTCACCGTGGTAGTACTCCAGCACGATCGCGGCCTTCTTCTGGAGGAACTCGTTGTCCTCCGACCAGCGGAACGCCTCGTCGATCTCGCGGCTCGACGCGAGCGTCGAGAAGATCGAGGAGTAGCTCTTGGCGTGCACCGACTCCATGAACGCGATGTTCGTGTAGACGGCCTCCTCGTGCGGGGTCAGCGCGTCGGGGATCAGCGACACCGCGCCGACCGTGCCCTGGATCGTGTCGAGCAGGGTGAGGCCCGTGAACACCCGCATGGTGAGCTGGCGCTCGGCGGGGGTCAGGCGCGCCCACGACTGCACGTCGTTCGAGATCGGGACCTTCTCCGGCAGCCAGAAGTTGTTGGTGAGCCGGTTCCAGACCTCGAGGTCCTTGTCGTCGTGAAGGCGGTTCCAGTTGATCGCGGTGACGCGATCGATGAGCTTGAGCTTCTCGGTCATGATGTGTGTCCTCGTCGGATCAGAGCATGCAGCTGACGCAGCCCTCGACCTCGGTTCCCTCGAGGGCGAGCTGGCGGATGCGCACGTAGTAGATGGTCTTAATGCCCTTGCGCCACGCGTAGATTTGCGCGCGGTTGACGTCGCGGGTCGTCGCCGTGTCCTTGAAGAACAGGGTCAGCGAGAGGCCCTGGTCGACGTGCTGCGTCGCCGCGGCGTAGGTGTCGATGATCTTCTCGGGGCCGATCTCGTACGCGTCCTCGTAGTACTCCAGGTTGTCGTTCGTCATGAACGGCGCCGGGTAGTAGACGCGGCCGAGCTTGCCCTCCTTGCGGATCTCGATCTTCGAGGCGATCGGGTGGATCGACGAGGTCGAGTTGTTGATGTAGGAGATCGAGCCCGTCGGCGGAACGGCCTGCAGGTTCTGGTTGAAGATGCCGTGCTGCATGACGCTCTTCTTGAGCTCGAGCCAGTCCTCCTGCGTCGGGATGGCGATGCCCGACTTCGCGAACAGCTCCTTGACCTTCTCGGTCTCGGGCACCCAGGCGCGCTCGGTGTACTTGTCGAAGAACGTGCCGTCGGCGTACTTCGAGTTCTCGAAGTTGTCGAACGTCTCGCCCGTCTCGATCGAGATCTTGTTCGAGGCGCGGAGCGCGTGGAACAGCACCGAGTAGAAGTAGATGTTCGTGAAGTCGATGCCCTCCTCGCTGCCGTAGTGCACCCGCTCGCGGGCGAGGTAGCCGTGGAGGTTCATCTGGCCGAGGCCGATGGCGTGCGTGCGCGAGTTGCCGTACGCGATCGAGGGGACGGCGCGGATGTCGCTCGCGACCGACACGGCGGTCAGCGCGCGCACGGCGGTCTCGACGGTCTTGCCGAGGTCGCCGCCGTCCATCGCGAGGGCGATGTTCATCGAGCCGAGGTTGCAGGAGATGTCCTTGCCGATCACCTCGTAGCCGAGGTCCTCGCCGAGCTTCGACGGGGTGTTGACCTGCAGGATCTCCGAGCAGAGGTTCGACATGTTGATGCGACCCTCGATCGGGTTCTCCTTGTTCACCGTGTCCTCGAACACGACGTAGGGGTAGCCCGACTCGAACTGCAGCTCCGCGAGCGTCTGGAAGAAGTCGCGGGCGTTGATCTTGGTCTTGCGGATGCGCGGGTCGTCGACCATCTCGCGGTACTTCTCGGTGATCGAGATATCGGCGAACGGCTTGCCGTAGATGCGCTCGACGTCGTACGGCGAGAAGAGGTACATCGCCTCGTTGTTCTTCGCGAGCTCGAAGGTGATGTCGGGGATCACGACGCCGAGGCTCAGCGTCTTGATGCGGATCTTCTCGTCGGCGTTCTCGCGCTTGGTGTCGAGGAACCGCATGATGTCGGGGTGGTGCGCGCTGAGGTACACCGCGCCGGCGCCCTGACGCGCGCCGAGCTGGTTGGCGTACGAGAACGAGTCTTCGAGCAGCTTCATCACGGGGATGACGCCGGAGGACTGGTTCTCGATGCGCTTGATGGGCGCGCCGTGCTCGCGGATGTTGCTGAGCAGCAGCGCGACGCCGCCGCCGCGCTTCGAGAGCTGGAGGGCCGAGTTGATGCCGCGGCCGATCGACTCCATGTCGTCCTCGAGACGGAGGAGGAAGCAGGAGACGAGCTCGCCGCGCTGCGCCTTGCCCGCGTTGAGGAAGGTCGGGGTCGCGGGCTGGAAGCGGCCGGAGATCATCTCGTCGACGAGCTCCGCCGCGAGCGACTCGTCGCCGGCGGCGAGGGTGAGCGCGGTCATGACGACGCGGTCCTCGAAGCGCTCGAGGTAGCGGCTGCCGTCGAAGGTCTTGAGCGTGTAGCTCGTGTAGTACTTGAACGCGCCGAGGAAGGTCGGGAAGCGGAACTTCGCGGCGTAGGCGCGGTCGTTCAGCGCGGTGATGAACTCGAACGAGTACTGCGCGAGCACGTCGCCCTCGTAGTAGTTGTTCTCGACGAGGTAGTCGAGGCGCTCCTTGAGGGAGTGGAAGAAGACCGTGTTCTGGTTGACGTGCTGCAGGAAGTACTGCCGCGCGGCCTGACGGTCGGCGTCGAACTGGATCTTGCCGTCCGGTCCGTACAGGTTCAGCATCGCGTTGAGCGTGTGGTAGTCGAGCTGAACGGGTGCGACTGTCGCCGCGGGGGGTGTTGCGATGCTCACAGGGTCTCCAATCCCTGCCGTACGACGCGCACGTCGTCGGCTGTTCCGAAGAGTTCGAATCGGTACAGGTGCGGCACCTTGCACTTCGCGGCGATGATGTCGCCCGCGAGGCCGTAGGCCGCACCGAAGTTCGTGTTCCCGGCGCCGATGACGCCGCGGATGAGGGATCGGTTGCCCTCGTGGTTGAGGAAGCGGATGACCTGCTTGGGCACCGCTCCCTTCCCGTCGCCGCCTCCGTACGTCGGAACGATCAGTACGTAGGGGCGATCGGCCAGCAGCGGTTCATCCCGCGCATACAGCGGGATGCGCCGCGCCGGCAGGTCGAGCTTCTCGGCGAACCGGTGCGTGTTGCCCGATGTGCTGGAGAAGTAGACGACCTCGTGCATGGGGGTCACGCGAGCTTGGCGCTCAGTTCCTCGATGCGGTCGGGGCGGAAGCCCGACCAGTGGGCGTCGTCGGTGACGACGACGGGGGCCTGCATGTAGCCGAGCTCCTTGACGGTGGCGAGGGCCTGCTCGTCGACCGAGACGTCCTTGACCTCGTACTCGATGCCCTTCTTGTCGAGGGCGCGGTAGGTGGCGGTGCACTGCACGCAGGACGGCTTGCTGTAGACGGTGATGGTCACTTTCGTGATGCCTTTCTCCCCTTGGATTCCGGCTCTCGCCGGGCCCAACCCCGTGCCGTGATCACTGGATCCGGCAGCGACCCCCTGGCCGCGAAGCGATACTACATACGGGGTCCGACATTCCTTGGGACCACAAGATGCTGTGTCGCGACTTTCTCGTAGTCCACAGGCTCTGTTAGTAGAACAACGGCCCGGATCAGGGTATTTCCGCTCCTGGGGAGACACCTGTCCACAGGGTGGATTTCTGTGGAATGTGATGGCTCGGCGTGTCGCGTCGGACCCCGATATCGGGCGCTTCCCCCGTTGGGGGGACAGCCTCCCGGCGTGTCGCGAGACCGCCCCGCGGACCGGGCTCACGTGCCTCCTTCCAGCCGATCGGGTCGGCGCGAATCACGAGTGGAAAGGGCGACGCGCCGGGTGGGCTCGGCGTGCCGCGCCGCGACTCATGAGTTACGCCGACGGAGGCGGATGACGCGCGCCCGACCCGCCAGGGCGATCGGATGACCCCCGCGCGACACCCGCCACCGACACGCGCGCCGCAGGCGTCGCGTGCCTCCGTCGTCTCCCGTCACCCCCGCCCGATAGCCTCGACCGACGAGGAGGAGCCGTGTCCGCAGACGAGCCGCCGCAGCCGGCGCCCGTGCGCCGCGCGCGCATCGCCGCCGAGCTCGAGCGCAGCGGGTTCGTGCGCAATCGCGCGCTCGCGGCCCTGCTCGGGGTGTCGATGGTCACGGTGCGCACCGACCTGCAGGAGATGGAGCAGGAGGGGCTGCTCAGTCGCGTGCACGGCGGGGCCGTCAGCCTCGACGCCCGGGAGCGCCCCTTCGAGGAGACGGCGACCGAGAACGCCGCGGCCAAGGACGCGATCGCGGCCGCATGCGTCGAGCTGCTCGCCCCGGGGATGACGGTCGCGCTCGACGTCGGCACGACCACGGATGCCATCGCGCGGGCGATCGCGACGCGTCCCCGCCTCGACGCGCTGCTCGTCGTCACGAACGGGCTCGCGATCGCGCGGAGCCTCGAGGCGGTCGAACACGTCGAGGTCGTCGTGACCGGCGGCACGCTGCGTCCGCTGCAGCACTCCCTGGTCAACCCGATGGCGACGGCCGTGCTCGAGAGCCTCGACGCGGACATCGCGTTCCTCGGCTGCAACGGTGTCACCGTCGCCGACGGCGTGACGAACGCGAACGTGCCCGAGGCCGAGGTGAAGCGCGCGATGATGCGCAGCGCCCGCGAGGTGGTCGTCGCGGCCGACGGCAGCAAGATCGGCGCGACCGCGCTCGCCCGCATCGCCGCGCTCGACGAGGTGCACCGCCTCGTGACGGATGCCTCGGGCGAGGGTGCCGAACTGCGCGCCATCCGCCGGGCCGGCGTCGCGGTCGACGTGGTCTGAGCGCGCCGTCCCGAGCGAGGCGCCGCGGGGCGAGGCGCGGGGGTGGCGGCGGTCGCGACGCCCGAATCGCCGCGACCGCCGCCGGCAAGGGCTTACGCCCGCGAGACCTCGAGCGGCACGACCGCCCACGACAGCGCGGGCAGGGTCACCCGCACGACGCCCTCGTCGATCGCCGCGTCGAGCGGCCTGAGGCCGACGCGGTCCTGGTCCTGCTCGGTGTTGGCGGCGAACCGGTCGCCGCCCTCGGGAACGGTGAGCACCTCCGCGCGGCCGATGCCGGTGGCGCCGAAGCCGCGCAACTCGATCGTCACGTCCGCGGCCTCCTCGAGCCCGCGGTTCGCGAGGAACACGGCGGCCTGGCCGGTCGCCTCGTCCCAGGTCGCCGCGACGTCGACGAGGTCGGCGTCGCCGAACTCCTTCGTGGCGTACTTGTCGCTCTTCACGACGGGGCGGAGGATGCCGCCCTTCGCGAGCGCCGACATGCGCGCGAAGGGCCAGAAGCTCGCCTGCCGCCACGCGGGGCCGTTCTCCTCGCTGCGGATCGGGGCGATGACGTTGACCAGCTGCGCCTGGTTGGCGATCGTGACGCGGTCGCCGTGCCGGAGCAGCGAGTGCAGCAGCGTGCCGACCACGACGGCATCCGTCACGTTGTACGTGTCCTCGATGATGCGCGGGTGCTCGCGCCACTCGCCCCGGCGGGTGATCACGTGCGGCTGGTCCTCGGTCTCGAGGCCGCGCTGGTACCAGACGTTCCACTCGTCGAAGGAGATGTTGATGCGCTTCTTGCCCTTGACGCGCGCCCGCACGGCGTCCGCGGTGGCGACGACCGACTCGATGAAGTGGTCGGTGTCCATCGCGGTCGCGAGGAAGCTGCCCGCGTCGCCGTTCTCCTCCTGGTAGTAGGCGTGGCAGGAGATGTAGTCCACCTCGTCGTAGGCGAGGGAGAGCACGGTGTGCTCCCACTCGGCGAACGTCGGCATGTTCGAGCTCGAGCTGCCGACGGCGACGAGCTCGATCGACGGATCGATCAGGCGCATCGCCTTGCCGGCCTCCTGGGCGAGACGACCGTACTCGTGCGGTGTCTTGCTGCCCATCTGCCACGGGCCGTCGAGCTCGTTGCCGAGGCACCACAGCTTGATGTCGAACGGCTCCTTCGCGCCGTTCGCGATGCGCAGGTCGCTCCACTTCGAGCCGCCCGGGAAGTTGGCGTACTCGACGATCGCGCGCGCCTCGTCGATGCCGCGGGTGCCGAGGTTGATCGCCTCCATGATCTCCGTGCCCGCCTCGCGCGACCAGTCGACGAACTCGTGCAGGCCGAACTCGTTCGTCTCGATCGTGTGCCACGCGCCGTCGAGGCGCCGCGGCCGCTTCTCGACCGGACCGATGCCGTCCTCCCAGTCGTAGCCCGACACGAAGTTGCCGCCGGGGTAGCGGATGACGGTGGGGCCCATCTCCTTCACGAGCTTCAGCACGTCCTGACGGAACCCGCGCTCGTCGGCCTCCGGGTGCCCCGGCTCGTAGATGCCGGTGTACACGCAGCGGCCCATGTGCTCGACGAACGAGCCGAAGAGGCGGCGGGGCACGTCGCCGATCACGAAGTCGCGATCGAGGACGATGTGGGCGATTGACATGGAACTCCTGTCGGTGTCGGGGAGGGGAAGGGGACCGCGGGGGACTACTGGCCGCCGAAGCCGGTCGTCGCGATGCCGCGGATGATCTGGCGCTGGAAGAAGAGGAACAGCACGATCAGGGGCAGCGCGGCGAGGATCGCCATCGCCATGTTCTGCGCGTACTGCACGCCGAACGCGCTCTTCACGGTCTGCAGGCCCACGGGCAGCGTCATGAGGTTCGTGTCGTTGATGATGAGGAACGGCCAGAGGAAGTTGTTCCAGGCCTGGATGAACACGAAGATCGACACCGCCGCGAGGATCGGGCGGGACAGCGGCAGCACGACCGACCAGAACACGCGCAGCCGGCTGGCGCCGTCGACGCGGGCCGCCTCCTCGAGCTCGATCGGCACCTGATCGAAGAACTTCTTGAGAATGAACACCATGGCCGGCGCGACCACCTGGGGCAGGATCAGCCCGAGGTAGGTGTCGACCATGCCGAACGCGAGCATCTGGTAGAAGAGCGGGATCACGAGCACCTGCGGCGGGATCACGATCGCGGCGATGATCGCGAAGTACAGCGGCTTGCGGCCCGCGAAGTCGAGCCGCGAGAACGCGTACGCCGCGAGTGCGCAGGTAGCGACCGTCAGGAACGTGATGACGGCCGAGGTCCACAGGCTGTTCCACGCCCAGATGGGCACGTTGCCGGCGCCGAGCACGTTCGTGTACGCGTCGAACGTCACGCCGCTCTCGCCGAACCAGGAGACGGGCGCGCTGCCGGCATCCGCCTCGGTCTGCAGCGACGTGGCGACGGCCCAGGCGAGGGGGAGCAGCCAGGTGACCGCGAGGAAGAGCAGCACGAGGATCGCGAGGATCCGGGCGACGCCGAAGCGCTTCTCGCCGGGCTTCAGTCCGGACGAGGAGGGCATGCGGCGGGTGGGTCGCGCGGCGACGGCGGTCATGTCAAGCACTCCTTCGTGCATTGGTGCGGAACTGGACGAGCGAGATGATCAGCACGATCGCGAAGAAGATGTACGAGATCGCGGAGGCGTACCCGAACCGGTAGCCGGTGAAGCCGGTGTCGAAGATGTAGACGACGACCGACTGCGTCGCGGGCGTCACCAGCTGGTTCATCATCTGGTAGATCTGGTCGAACACCTTCAGGGACGCCAGGATCTGCAGGATGACGATGAGCATCGTCGTCGGCGCGAGCTGCGGCAGCGTGACCGACCAGAGCTTGCGCCAGCGCCCGGCGCCGTCGATCGATGCGGCCTCGTACTGCTGCTCCGGGATGTTCTGAATCGCGGCCAGGTAGAGCAGGAAGTTGAAGCCGACGGTCCACCAGACCGTGGCGATGACGATCGAGATCATCGACACCGTGGGGTCCTGCAGCCACGGCACCGCGGCGAGGCCGAAACTCTGCAGCACCGAGTTCACGAGGCCGAGCTGCGGGTTGAAGATCCAGACCCAGATCAGCGAGACGACGGTCGAGGCGAGCAGGAACGGCATGAAGAACGACAGCCGCCACAGCCACTTGCCGGGCAGCCCGGCCTCGACGAGCAGCGCCATGACGAGGGCGATCAGCACGAGCGGCACGGTCGAGAGCAGCGTGAACCAGACGGTGTTCCAGAGGGCGCGCCACATCTCGGCATCCGCGAACGCCTCGGCGTAGTTGGCGAGGCCGACGAACGCTCCGCCGGCACCGGTCATCGACTGGTCGGTGAAGCTGAGGTAGAGCCCGTGGATGAGGGGCCAGACGAGGAAGAGGGCGAAGAACACCACGAGCGGGGCGACGAACGCCCAACCCGGGCCGTTCTCGCGATTGCGCGGTCGCTCGCGGGTGGCGGTGGCCTCCGCGTCGTCGGCCGCGGGACCCGCGGTGGCGACGGCGCGGTTGCCGACGGCGGCTGTGGTCATCAGAACTCCTTCGTTCCTTGAGGCGATAGAGACGAGCGATCAGACGGGATTGGGCTTCGACAGGAGCACGTCGAGCGCGGCCTTGAAGTCGCGGAGGCCCGCGGCGGGGTCGGCACCGGCGAGCAGCACGGGCTGCATGTGCTGGCCGAAGAGGTTCTGGAAGTCCGAGCCGGAGCCGGTGAACCAGGCGGGCGGGTCGTAGTTGACGATCTCGGATGCCTGCACGTAGTGCGCCTGCGGCAGGAGCTCCCCGTAGGCGGGGTCCTCGGTCACGGGCTCGTACGCGGGGATGTGACCGGCGCCCGCCCACTTGATCGAGTTCTGCAGGATGTTCGCGACGAGGCGGTAGGTCTCGCGGCGCTTGTTCTCGTCGGGGAACGCCTGGTGCGGCAGCACGAAGGCGTGCGAGTCGGCGTAGGCGGCCGGCTCGCCGAAGAGGGTCGGGATCGGCATCGCGTCGACGGGCAGCTCGGCGTTCTGCATCGTCGGCAGCTCCCACGGACCGGTGAGGAACATGCCGGAGTCGCCGCTCGAGAACTCGGCGACGGCGGTCGCGTAGTCGTTGGTCGAGGTCGCGATCTCGTTGTCGAGCAGCTGGCGGATGTAGTCGAAGGCGGCGACGCCCGCCTCCTCGTCGAACTTCGCCTTGCCGCCGACGGGGAGCTCGAACTCCGCGCCCATCTGGCGGTAGAAGGTGTACCAGAGCCGCCACATCTGGGCGCCGTCGTTGAGGTAGCCGTAGGAGAGGCCGTGCGCCGGCGCGGCATCCGTCATCGCCCTGGCGACCTCGAGGAAGTCCTCGGGGCTCGTGGTCTCGACGAGCTGCCCGTTCGACCCGAGCACTCCCGCGGCCTCGGCGATGTCGGTGTTGTACATGAGGATGAACGGGTGCGCGTCGAGCGCGATCGAGTAGACGTCGCCTTCGTAGACGCCCTTCTCCCAGATGCGGGGGGCGAAGTCCTCCTCGGTCACGCCGAACTCCGCGAGCAGGTCGGTGTCCCAGGGGTCGAGCAGGCCGCCCGGCGCATAGCCGGGAAGGCGGGCCGCGTGCATGACGGCGACGTCGGGGGCGCGGCCGCCGACCGAGGCCATCGCGAGCTTCGTGTAGTACGGCGGGCCCCAGGTGAGCACGGTCTGCTCGGCGTTGAACGTCTCGTTCGCCTGGTTCGCCTCGGTCACGAGGTCGGACATCGTGATGCCGTCGCCGCCGGTGAGGGGATGCCAGAACGACAGTTGCGCCTCGCCGGAGGCCGCGGCCCCGGTCGAGCAGCCGGTGAGGGCCGGGGCGAGCATCGCGCCGCCCAGGGCGGCCGCGCCGCCGACCAGCAGTTGACGGCGGCTGAACGCTGTCGGTCTCGCATTGGTCGTGGTGGGGTTCGTCTTCGAAGCCATGGTTCACTCCTTCGTGATGGCTCATCTTTACATCGATGTAAAACGGGCTGCAAGTACCCCGTCTGGACGATGTTCCAGATCAGTCTGTCGGGGTGCGCGTCGCGGCGGAAGAGCGGGGAAGGGTCGTCCCCGATTCGTTAGCGTCCGATGGTCGCGTTGCCCGGTGGGGCTCAGCCGAGGGTGCTCGCGCGGGTCACCAGGCGGTAGGGGATGACCTCGCGCCGCGCCTCGAGGTCGCGCTCGCCGATGCGGGCGTTCAGCAGGTCGAGGGTGCGCTCGGCGAAGAGGCGCTTGTCGAACGCGACGGTCGTGAGCGGCGGGATCGCGAGGCGGCCGTCGGCGATGTCGTCGAAGCCGGCGACCGCGACATCCGCCGGCACCCGCAGGCCCGCCGAGGCGAGCGAGTGCAGGGCGCCGATCGCCATGGAGTCGGTGAAGCAGAACAGGGCGTCGAAGTCGAGGCCCTCGGCGAGCACCCGGGCGACGCACTCGGCGGCGTTCTCCGGCGCCCACACGTCGACGCTGAGTTCCAGCGCCGGATCGACGGGCACGCCCGCCTCGGTCAGGGCCTGCCGGTAACCCTCGAGGCGCAGCCGCGCTGTCGCGGTGTCGAAACCGGGCCCGACGGCCCCGAGCGCGGCGATGCGGCGGCGGCCGAGCGAGAGCAGGTGCGCGGTCATCTCCCGGGCGGCGGCGACGCTGTCGACCTCGACGTGGTCGACGGAGTTCTGCTGCACCTCGCCGATGAGCACGACGGGCGGGAGGTCCTCGACGCGGGCGAGGGCGCTCGCCTCGAGGGTCACGGGGTTCAGCACGACGCCGTCGACCAGCTGGGCGCGGGCGCGGGAGAGCAGCGACCACTCGCGTCCGGGGTCGCGGGCGGTCTGCTCGATGATGACGGCCCAGCCGCGCTCGTGGGCGACCTCGACGAAGGCGTTCGTCATCTCGGCGGAGTACGGGGTGGCGAGGTCGGGCAGGGCGAGGGCGACGATGCCCGAGCGGCCGTTGCGGAGCCCGCGCGCGCTGTAGTTCGGCACGTAGCCGAGCTCCTCGATCGCGGCGAGCACGCGACTGCGGATGCCCTCGCTCACGACGGCCGCACCGGTCATCACGTTCGAGACGGTCTTAGGCGAGACGCCCGCGAGCGCGGCGACGTCCTTGACCGTCGCGCGCCGGAGTCCCGTGGTGCCCATAGGAGGAACGGTACCCGCCGCGCGAGGGCGGAATCAGCGGGGCTCGGTGCTCCGGGCGCCCACGATCTCGCCGAACAGCACCTCGCCGGTCGGCTCGAACCCGCACCGCAGATAGAACCCCTCCGGCCCACCCTCGCCCTGCTCCCAGAGCACCGTCATGCGGCTCTGACCGCGGCGCCGGGCCTCGGCCGCGACCTCCTCGACGGCGAAACGGCCGACCCCGCGCCCCTGCGCCGAGCCGGCGACGTTCATGCGCCAGATGCCGCATCGGAACGCCTCGAGCTCGTTGTCGGGGTCGAAGTTCGCCATGACGAAGCCGACGACCTCGTCGCCCTCGAGGATGGCGCGGGGCCACGCCGTGGGCGTGACGTACGCCTCGGCGATGGAGTGCAGCACGGGTGCCACGAAGCGCTCCTGGCCGGGCCTCAGCTGGAGCTCGACGAGACCGGGCAGGTTCTCGGTCGAGAGCTCTTCGAGACGGAATTCGCTCATGAGGGCACGGTAGGCGGTGGGGGCGACATCCGGAGGGTCTCCTCGGGGCTCCGGCCGGGCACCTCACCCCGACGTCAGGACGACGCCTGCAGCGCCTTCGTGATCCGCTGCACCGACACC
The DNA here is from genome assembly GCF_017355965.1 of Desertivibrio insolitus. Lineage (GTDB taxonomy): Bacteria > Actinomycetota > Actinomycetes > Actinomycetales > Microbacteriaceae > JAFIQW01. The sequence goes on along the minus strand of NZ_JAFIQW010000001.1, from coordinate 460,398 downwards.
GTCTCCGCGGTGCCGAGGTGCTGCGCGAACAGCGAGACGCGGAGCTCCTCGAGCAGCCAGCGCACCCGCAGGAGGTGTGCCGGGGCATCCGGCTGCAGCGGCAGCCTGCCGCCCGCCTGCGTGTACCGCGCCGTCGCGTTCTGCACCTCGGTCATCCAGACGCGGTCGCGCGCGACGTCCGTCGGCAGCTTCTCCATGCGGGCCGCGATGCCGCGGAGGTAGCGGGGCACGTGGCGCAGCTGCTCGAGCCCGGTGCGCGAGACGAAGCCCGGGAAGACGAGCGCCCCGAGTTGCTCGCGCGCGTCGGCGAGCGCCGGCAGCACCGTCATGCTCGTCGCGCCCTTGAGCGCGCGCTCGGCGTCACGGGCGGCGGTGAGCACCTGCGTCACGAGCGTGACGGCGGCGTAGAGCTCGTCGACGAGTTCGGCCGAGACGGCCTGACGCGTCGCCTCGAACTCGTCGCGCGTCCACAGCAGCCCGTCAGGGGTGCGGCGGCGCACGGCGGCCTCGATCACCGCGAGCATCGTGTCGTCGAAGAGCACCTGCACGTTCTGGTACGGGCTCGTCGCGAGCACGAGCTTCTCGTTCTGGCTCAGGTGCTCGCGCACGTAGCCGAGCGGCGAGGGCACGGTCAGCAGCAGCAGGCGCCGGATGCCTCGGGCGTGCTCCCGCGCCTGGTCGGCGGGAGTGGCCTGCACGCGGATCGCGACCGACGCGCCCTCGTCCACGAGGGCCGGGTAGCCGCGCACGACGGCGCCGGCGCGGCGGGTGTCGACGTGCCGGGGCAGCTCGTCGAGGTCCCACGTCGTGATGCCGCTGCGCTCGATCGCGTTCGGCGTGCGCTCGGTGACGGCGGCGACCGACTGCCGCGACCGGGTCTTCAGCTTGTGCTGCAGCCCCTCGAGGTCGTACGAGCGGGCGAGCCGGCGGCCGTTGTCGTCGAGCACGGCGAAGCCCACGCGCAGGTGCCCGGGCACCCGATCCCACTCGAAGTCGTCGGGGCTCACCGGGGTGTGGGTCTTCCGCTGGATCTGGTCGGCGAGGTACTCGGCGATTGAGACGCCCGACTCCTCCGGGTCGTGCGGCAGAGCCTCCAGCAGACGGCGGGCCCAGTCGGCCGCGGGCACGACGTTGCGGCGGATCGCCTTAGGCAGCGTCTTGATCAGCGCGGCGACGAGCTCCTCGCGGAAGCCCGGCACCTGCCAGTCGAACCCGGTGGGGGAGAGCCGGGCGAGCAGCGCGAGCGGCACCTGCACGGTGACGCCGTCGTCCTCGGCGCCGGGCTCGAAGCGGTACTTGACCGTGAGCCGCTGGTCGCCCTGCCGCCACTGCGACGGATACGCGTTCTCGTCGATGCGGTCGTCCTCGCCGATGAGGTCGGCCTCGGTCATCGTCAGCAGATCGGGGGTCTGAGCCCGCGCCCTGCGCCACCAGCCCTCGAAGCTGCGGGTGCTGACGACGTCGTCGGGGATGCGCTTGTCGTAGAACTCGAAGATCGCCTCGTCGTCGAACAGGATGTCGCGTCGGCGCTGACGCTCCTCGACCTCCTGCAGGCGCTTCCGCAGCTTGCGGTTCTCGCGGTCGAACGCCTGCGGCGAGTCCCACTCGCCCTCGACGAGCGCGTGTCGGATGAACAGCTCGCGGGCGTGCGCCTGGTCGACGCGCGCGTACTGGATGCGGCGTCGCTCGACGATCGGCACCCCGTACAGCGTCACGCGCTCGTACGCGACGGCGGCGCCCTGCTTCTTCTCCCAGTGCGGCTCGCCGACGGTGCGCTTGAGCAGCCCCTTCGCGATCGGCTCGGCCCACGCGAGGTCGATCGCCGCGTTGGTGCGGGCGAACAGGCGCGAGGTCTCGACGAGTTCCGCGCTCATGATCGCGGCGGGCTGCTTCTTCGCGAGCGCCGAGCCGGGGAAGATCACGAACCGGGTCTGCCGGGCGCCGACGTAGTCCTTCTTCTGGCTGTCCTTCAGACCGATCTGACTGAGCAGCCCGGCGAGCAGGGAGCGGTGGATCCCGTCGGGATTGACCGAGGGTTCGCCGACGTGCAGCCCGAGCTGCTTCGCCGCGCGCACGAGCTGGCGGTAGAGGTCCTGCCACTCGCGGATGCGGAGGTAGTTGAGGTACTCGTTGCGGCACATGCGGCGGAACGCGCTCGAGGAGAGCTCGCGCTGCTGCTCCTCGAGGTGGTTCCACAGGTTGAGCAGCCCGAGGAAGTCGCTCGTCTGATCGCGGAACCGGGCGTGCTTCTCGTCGGCCTGCTGCCGCTTCTCGAGCGGGCGCTCCCGCGGGTCCTGGATCGAGAGCCCCGCGACGATCGCGAGCACTTCGCGAGTGGTGCCGTGCTGCTTCGACTCGAGCAGCATGCGGCCGAGCCGGGGGTCGATGGGCAGTTGCGAGAGCTGGCGGCCGACCCGGGTGATGCGCGGCTGCCGGGCATCCGTCTCGATCGCGCCGAGCTCGCGCAGCAGGTCCATGCCGTCCTTGATGCCGCGCGACTCCGGCGGCTGGAGGAAGGGGAACTGCGCGATGTCGCCGAGGCCGAGGGAGATCATCTGCAGGATGACGGCGGCGAGGTTCGTGCGGAGGATCTCGGGCTCGGTGTACTCCGGGCGGCGCTCGTAGTCGGCCTCGGAGTAGAGGCGGATCGCGATGCCGTTCGAGGTGCGGCCGGAGCGGCCCGAGCGCTGCCGGGCGGATGCCTGCGAGATGGCCTCGATCGGCAGGCGCTGAATCTTGGCGCGCGCCGAGTACCGGCTGATGCGGGCTGTGCCCGCGTCGATCACGTACTTGATGCCCGGCACGGTGAGCGAGGTCTCGGCGACGTTCGTGGCGAGCACGACGCGGCGGCGGAGGCCCGCGACCCTGCTCGGTTCGAAGACGCGATGCTGCTCCGCGGCGCTGAGGCGGCCGTAGAGGGGGAGCACCTCGGTGCCCGGCAGGTTGCGGCCCTTGATCGCGTCCTCGGCGTCGCGGATCTCGTTCTCGCCGCTGAGGAAGACGAGCACGTCGCCGGGCGCCTCGCGCGAGAGCTCGTCGAGGGCGCGGTTGATGCCCTCCATGAGATCCATGGCTTCGGCGCGCGGCTTGTCGTCGGCGCGCGAGCGGTCGCCGCCGCGGCGGGTCGGGGGTTCGTCGTCGAAGTCGTCGTCGCCCTCGTCATCCGTCTCCTCGGCGTCCTCGGGCGCGAGCGGCCGGTAGCGGATCTCGACAGGGTACGTGCGGCCCGAGACCTCGACGATCGGGGCGTCGCCGAAGTGACGCGAGAAGCTCTCGGGGTCGATCGTCGCCGACGTGATGATGACCTTGAGGTCGGGGCGGCGGGGGAGCAGCTGCTTGAGGTAGCCGAGCAGGAAGTCGATCGTGAGGCTGCGCTCGTGGGCCTCGTCGATGATGATCGTGTCGTAGCGCTTGAGGTCGCGGTCGCGGTGGATCTCGGCGAGCAGGATGCCGTCGGTCATCAACTTGATGCGCGTGTCGTCGCTCACGCGGTCGGTGAAGCGCACCTGGTAGCCGACGAGCCCGCCGAGGTCGGTGCCGAGCTCCTCGGCGACACGCTCCGCGATCGTGCGGGCGGCGATGCGCCGCGGCTGGGTGTGGCCGATCGAGGTGCGGCCGAGCTCGAGGCAGATCTTGGGCAGCTGCGTGGTCTTGCCCGACCCGGTTTCCCCCGCGACGATCACGACCTGGTGATCGCGAATCGCCTGCGCGATGTCGTCCCGCTTCTGGCTGACGGGCAGCTCTGGCGGGTAGGAGATCACGGGGATGGCGGAAGACATGAGCCCTCCATGCTATTCGCGCGGGCCGTGTCGTCCGCCGCCGTTCGCTGGCGACGGACGGACGGATGTCAGGACGCGAGGTCCCGGCGCCGCACGAGCGCGACCGCGGCACCCGCGGCGAGCGCGGCGACGGCGAGCAGCACGAGGGTCGCCGCCCGGTCGAGCTCCTCGACCGGCAGCGCGGAGGAGTGCCGGAACGGGCTCACGTCCTGCAGAGCGTCGGGGATGCCGAGGAGGTCGCCGAGCTGGCCGAGCACGAGCGCCAGCACGAGCACGGCCCAGCCGAGCGCGACGGTGAGCCGCGGCAGCACCGCGAAGACGAGCACGACGACGCCGACGACCACGAGGGCGGCGGGCACGTGCGCGAGCGCCGCGGCGAGCCCGGTGCCGAACCACTCCCCGTCCTCGCCGACCCCGACGAAACCCGCCCCGGCCGCGAGTCCCGCGACGAGCGCGACGACGGCGGTCGAGGCGAACGCGACGCCGACCTGCGCCGTGAGCCAGGAGCGGATGCCGAGGGGAGCCGACAGCAGCAGCTCCGCGCGCCCGTCGGCCTCCTCCGCCCGCGATCGCATCACCGCCTGGGCGCCCGCGGCGGCCGCGAGCACTGACGTCATGCCGAGGATGCCCGCCGTGAACGCGCCGACCGCGTCGGCGCGGGTGCCGGGCACGAGCCGCGCGATGAGCTCGCCGAGCGAGGCGTTCTCGCGCGCGGCATCCGCGACGATCGGTGCGAGCAGCCCGGCGAAGCTGCCGAGCACCGCGGCGCCGACGCACCAGCCGACGAGGGTCGGCAGCTGCAGGCGCCAGGCGAGGCCGGGCGCGGAGCCGAGCAGCGCGCCCGCGCGTGGACGCCCCGGTCGCTCGCGGAGGAGGCTCGCGCCGAGATCCCGCCGGGCGCGCAGCGCGAACGCGGCGAGCCACAGCACGAGCGCCGTCGCGAGCGCGAGCAGCAGCGGACGGGCATCCGCATCGGTGTAGGGGCGCACCAGCTCGCCCCAGCCGATGGGGGAGAACCAGGTGGCCGTCGCCGGCTCGACGCGCAGGAGGTCGTCGCTCGGGGTGCCGAGCGCGTCGCCCACGCCGCGCACGAGGTATGCGAGCCCGACGGCGGCGCCCGCGACGCCGTTCGCGCCGCGGGAGTTCGGCATCAGCTGCGCGGCGACCGCGGCGACGCCGGCGAAGGCGAGCCCGATGAGCGCGAGCGCGGCGCCCGTCAGCGCGGAGCCCTCGGGATCGAGCCCGCCGGCGACGAGGGCCGCGGCGGTGAGGGCGCCGAGCAGCAGATCGGCGATCGCGGCCGTGATGAGCGCCGCGGCCAGCGGCGGGAGGCGCCCGGCCGGGGTGGCGCCGACCAGCTCCGCGCGCCCGGCGTCCTCGTCGCCGCGAGTGTGCCGCACGACGAGGAACGTGCTCATCAGTCCCGCGAGCACCGCGAGGAACGCGAAGGCCTGGAAGAACACGACCGCGTCGACCCCGGTGCCGTCGGGGGTGCCACGGAGGAAGAGGAACGCCGGGTTCGCGGCGGCGACCGCGACGATCGCGGCCCGTTCACGCTCGTCGCCGAACTCCTGCCCGACGGCCGCGGCCGACGACCCCGCGAGCAGGGCGACGCCGCCCGCCCAGAACAGCAGCTGCCAGCGGTCGCGGCGCAGCTGCGCGAGCACGAGCCGGGCGATCATCGCCGTGCCGCCTCGGCGGGCTCCTCGCCGTAGTGCCGAAGGAACAGGCTCTCGAGCGACGGCGGCGTCACCGCGAGCCCCTCGGGGCGCAGGGTCGCGAGCAGCTCGAGCACCGCGGGCACCCGCTCGGAGTCGACGTCGAACTCGACGGTGCCGTTCTCGGCACGCAGGTCGGCGACGCCGTCGAGGGCGGCGAACACGGCGGCATCCGCCCCCGTCGTCACCCGGAACGAGGTGCGCGTGAGGTGCCGCAGCTCACCGAGGGTGCCCGTCTCGACGGTGCGCCCGGCGAGGATGATCGTCACGCGGTCGCACAGCTGCTCGACCTCGCTGAGGATGTGGCTCGACAGCAGCACCGCCGCGCCCTCGTCGCGCACACGGTCGATGTGCCGGCGGAACACCGTCTCCATCACCGGGTCGAGCCCGCTCGTCGGCTCGTCGAGCAGGTACAGGTCGGCGCGCCGCGCGAGCGCCGCGACGAGGGCGACCTTCTGCCGGTTGCCCTTGGAGTAGCTGCGCGCCTTCTTGCGGGGGTCGAGCTCGAAGTCGCGCAGCAGGCGGTCGCGCAACCGCTCGTCGGCGCCGCCACGCAGCCGGGTGAGCAGGTCGATCGTCTCGCCGCCCGTGAGGTTCGGCCAGAGGCTGACGTCGCCCGGCACGTAGGAGATGTCGCGGTGGATCGCGACGGTGGCGGTCCACGGATCGCGGCCGAGCACTCGCGCGGTGCCGCCGTCGGCCCGCATGAGGCCGAGCAGGATGCGGAGGGTCGTCGACTTGCCCGCGCCGTTCGGGCCGAGGAAGCCGTGCACCTCGCCCTCGCGCACCTCGAGGTCGAGGCCGTCGAGGGCCGGATGCCGTCCGAACCGCTTCTGCAGTGCGGTGACGGTGATGACGGCTGCGGTTGCCATGGCCGATCCTTTCGGGGTCGATGTCTCCGCTCTCGCGGGCCGACCAGACTTCCCGGCTCTCCGAGCGGAAACGTACGCCCACGCGCCTTCGCGGGGCAAGGCCGCGCCGCGGCCCGGCGCGAACCGGTGCGTTCTAGGCTGAGCGATCGTGAAGCTCAACGACGTGCGCGTGCACCGCAGCGACGAGAACCTGCCCCGCGAGGAGCAGCTCGCGTGGAAGATCGCCGAGGTCGCGACCGACCCCGTCGGCGTCGAGGACGACGTCGCCGAGATGATCGTGAACCGCGTGATCGACAACGCGGCCGTGGCGGTCGCCTCGCTCGGCCGCGCGCCCGTCGTCGCCGCCCGCGGGCAGGCCCAGGACAGGATTGCGAGCCGCGGGGGCAGCACCGTCTTCGGCATCGAGGGCCGCTTCGAGCCCGAGTGGGCGGCCTGGGCGAACGGCGTCGCGGTGCGCGAGCTCGACTACCACGACACGTTCCTCGCGGCCGACTACTCGCACCCGGGCGACAACATCCCGCCGATCCTCGCCGTCGCGCAGCACGCCGGATGCGACGGGGCCGCGCTCGTGCGCGGGCTCGCGACCGGCTACGAGGTGCAGATCGACCTCGTACGCGCGATCAGCCTGCACAAGCACAAGATCGACCACGTCGCGCACCTCGGCCCCTCCGCCGCCGCCGGCATCGGCACGCTCCTCGGCCTCGACGCCGAGACCGTCTACCGCGCCGTCGGCCAGGCGCTGCACACCACGACCGCGACGCGGCAGTCGCGCAAGGGCGAGATCTCGACCTGGAAGGCGTACGCCCCGGCCTACGCCGGCAAGGTCGCGATCGAGTCGATCGACCGGGCGATGCGCGGCCAGACGAGCCCGTCGCCGATCTACGAGGGCGAGGACGGCGTCATCGCCTGGCTGCTCGACGGACCCGACGCGCACTACCGGGTGCCGCTGCCCGAGCGCGGCGAGCCCAAGCGCGGCATCCTCGACAGCTACACCAAGGAGCACAGCGCCGAGTACCAGGCGCAGGCGTGGATCGACCTCGCCCGCAAGCTGCACCACGAGCACCCCGGGCTCGACGCGGCATCCGTCGACCGCATCGTGCTGCACACGTCGCACCACACGCACTACGTGATCGGGTCGGGCGCGAACGACCCGCAGAAGTACGACCCGACCGCGAGCCGCGAGACCCTCGACCACTCGATCCCGTACATCTTCACGGTCGCGCTCGAGGACGGCGCGTGGCACCACGTCGACTCCTACACGCCCGAGCGCGCGGGACGCGCCTCCACCGTCGCGCTGTGGCGCAAGGTCACGACGACGGAGGACCCGGAGTGGACCCGCCGCTACCACTCGGAGGACCCGAGCGAGAAGGCCTTCGGCGGCCGCGTCGAGATCGACCTCGCCGACGGCACCCGCATCGTCGACGAGATCGCCGTCGCCGACGCCCACCCGCTCGGCGCCCGGCCGTTCAGCCGGCCCGACTACGTGCGGAAGTTCCGCACGCTCGCCGAGGACGTGCTCGACGAGCGCGAGACCGAGCGCTTCCTCTCGCTCGCCGAGCGGCTGCCCGAACTCACCGCCGAGGAGCTCGGCGGGCTCACCGTCGTCGCCCCGTCCGTGCCCGTCGCCCCGAAGGGACTGTTCTAGATGCTGCACTCGAAGACGGATGCCGCGAGCAAGCGCGCCGCGCTGCGCGAACGCCTCGCGTCGGGGGAGCTCCTGCAGTTCCCCGGCGCGTTCAACCCGCTGTCGGCGCAGCTGATCCAGGACAGGGGCTTCGACGGCATCTACATCTCCGGCGCCGTGCTGAGCGCCGACCTCGGGCTGCCCGACATCGGGCTCACGACGATCACCGAGGTCGCCGGGCGCTCGCAGCAGATCGCGCGAGTGACCGACCTGCCCGCCCTGGTCGACGCCGACACGGGCTTCGGCGAGCCGATGAACGTCGCGCGCAGCGTGCAGCAGCTCGAGGACGCGGGCGTCGCGGGTCTGCACATCGAGGACCAGGTCAACCCCAAGCGCTGCGGGCACCTCGACGGCAAGCAGGTCGTCGACGCCGACACGGCGCTGAAGCGCGTGCGCGCGGCGGTCGACGCCCGACGCGACGCCAACTTCCTGATCATGGCGCGCACCGACATCCGCGCGGTCGAGGGTCTCGACGCCGCGATCGACCGCGCCAAGGCGCTCGTCGACGCCGGCGCCGACGCGATCTTCCCCGAGGCGCTCGAGGGCGAGCGGGAGTTCGAGGCGATGCGCGCCGCGATCGACGTGCCGCTGCTCGCGAACATGACCGAGTTCGGCAAGGGCACGCTGCTCACCCGCGAGCAGCTCGCGTCGCTCGGCATGAACATCGTGATCTACCCCGTCACACTGCTGCGCCTCGCGATGGGCGCCGCCGAGCGCGGCCTCGACACGATCAAGGCCGAGGGCACCCAGGAGTCGCTGCTCGGCGAGATGCAGCACCGGGCGCGCCTGTACGAGCTCATCGACTACGCGGGCTACAACGCGTTCGACGAGTCGGTGTTCACCTACCGGCCCTAGCGCCCGCCCCGGGGCATCCGGCACCACACGACATCACGAAGGAGTGACATGACTGAGATCCGCAAGGGCCTCGCGGGCGTCGTCGTCGACGAGACCGCCGTCAGCAAGGTCAACCCCGACACGAACTCGCTGCTCTACCGCGGCTACCCCGTGCAGGAGCTCGCCGCGCACTGCTCCGTCGAGGAGGTCGCCCACCTGCTGTGGCACGGCGAGCTTCCGGATGCCCGGCAGCTCGAGGCGCTGCGGCGCGAGGAGCGGTCGCGGCGCGCGCTGCCCGAGACGGTGCGCCGGGTGGTCGAGCTGCTCCCGGCATCCGCCCACCCCATGGACGTCGTGCGCACCGCCGTCAGCGCGATCGGAGCCGCGGACCCGTCGACGAATGCCTCCGCCGAGGCCGACCTCGACCGCGCGCTGACCCTCTTCGCCCTGCTGCCCGCCGTGGTCGCCTACACGCAGCGCCGGCGCCGCGGACTCGACCTCGTCGAGCCGCGCGACGACCTCGACTACTCGCGCAACTTCCTCTGGATGACGTTCGGGGAGGAGCCGAGCGACGTCGACGCCGACGCGTTCCGGGTGTCGATGGTGCTGTACGCCGAGCACTCCTTCAACGCGTCGACCTTCACCGCGCGGGTCATCACGTCGACGCTCGCCGACCTGTACTCGGCCGTGACCGGCGCGATCGGCGCCCTCAAGGGGCCGCTGCACGGCGGCGCGAACGAGGCCGTCATGGGCGTCTTCGAAGAGATCGGCAGCCCCGAGCGGGTCGAGGAGTGGCTCGACCGGGTGCGCGCGGAGAAGCGCAAGGTCATGGGCTTCGGGCACCGCGTCTACAAGAACGGCGACTCCCGGGTGCCGACGATGAAGGCGGCGCTCGACACTCTCGTCGCCGACCGCGGGGCGACCGACGTCGCGGAGCTGTACGACGCGCTCGAGCGCGGGATGACCGAGCGCACCGGTATCCGCCCGAACCTCGACTACCCCTCGGGACCGGCGTACGCGCTGCTCGGCTTCGACCCTGCGGTGTTCACGCCGCTCTTCGTCGCGTCGCGGGTGCTCGGCTGGACCGCGCACATCGTCGAGCAGCGCGCCTCGAACGCGCTCATCCGCCCGCTGTCGGAGTACGTGGGCCCGGACGAGCGGCACGTGCCTTCCTCCCCGGTCGAGTAGCCGCGTATCGGGCCCCGGCACGCCCCGGTCGCCCCGCCTCGGTATCCTCGGACGGTCCCACCTGCTCCACACCACCGAGGGCTGCATCATCTCGACTCCGACGAACGCCCCGGCCGCTGAGCGCGGCGCGCGCGCCCGCCTCGACCGTTACTTCTCCATCTCCGAGCGCGGCTCGACGATCGGCCGGGAGGTGCGGGGCGGCCTCGTCAGCTTCGTGGCGATGGCCTACATCGTCATCCTGAACCCGCTGATCCTCGGCGGCTTCAGCGCCGACCAGGCGGCGCTCGACGTCGAGGGCGGCTGGCTGCAGAACACGCAGGTCGCCGCCGCGACCGGACTCACCGCGGGCGTCATGACGATCCTCTTCGGGGCGATCGCGCGGCTGCCGTTCGCGCTCGCCGCGGGTCTCGGCATCAACTCGTTCCTCGCGGTCAGCGTCGTCGGCCAGGTCACCTGGGCAGAGGCGATGGGCCTCGTCGTCATCAACGGGCTCCTCATCGTGCTGCTCGCCTCGACGGGCCTCCGCACGATGATCTTCAACGCCGTGCCGCACCAGCTGAAGACGGCGATCACGGTCGGCATCGGCCTCTTCATCGCGTTCATCGGTCTCGTCGACTCCGGATTCGTGCGAGCGAGCGGCTTCCAGTCGCCGCCCGTCGAACTCGGCGAGGCCGGCTCGGTGGCGACCCTGCCGACGCTCGTCTTCCTCATCGGCCTCGTCGTCATGGGCATCCTCATGGCCCGCCGGGTCAAGGGCGCCCTGCTCATCGGCATCGTCGCGACGACGATCCTCGCCCTGATCGTCGAGGCGATCTTCAAGCTCGGCCCCGCCGCGGTGAACCCCGGCGGCTGGAGCCTCAACACCCCGACCCTGCCGTCCTCGGTGTTCTCGCTGCCCGACCTCGGCCTCGTCGGCCAGTTCAGCTTCGGGGCGTTCGAGCGAATCGGCCCGCTCGCGGCATCCATGCTCGTCTTCACCCTGCTCTTCACGAACTTCTTCGACGCGATGGGCACGATGACAGGGCTCGCGAAGGCTGCCGAGGTCGCGGATGCCAAGGGCAACTTCCCCCGCCTGAAGTCGGGCCTCATCATCGAGGGTGTCGGCGCGGTCGCCGGCGGCGCCACCTCGACGTCGTCGAACACGGTCTTCATCGACTCGGCCGCCGGCATCGGCGAGGGCGCCCGCACGGGACTCGCGTCGGTCGTCACGGGACTGCTGTTCCTCGCCTCGATGTTCCTGACCCCGCTGACCCAGGTCGTGCCGCTCGAGGCGGCCGCCGCTGCGCTCGTCGTCGTGGGTGCGCTGATGGTCGCGCAGATCCGCGACATCGACTGGAGCGAGTTCTCCGTCGCGCTGCCGGTGTTCCTCACGATCGTCGTGATGCCGTTCACCTTCTCGATCGCGAACGGCATCGGCATCGGGTTCCTGAGCTGGGTCGTCATCCGGGCGCTGTCGGGCAAGGCGCGCGAGATCTCGCCGCTGCTCTGGATCGTCGCCGCCGGGTTCCTGGTGTACTTCGCGCGCGGTCCGATCGAGGCGCTGATCGGTTGACCCGGGTTCGCCGCGAAGTCACACGGACACGCCGAGATCACACGCCACTGCGGTGTGACCTCGTCGGGATGGTGTGATCTCGACGCGAAAGTGGGTGCCGTGGTCGCTGAGCGAAGCTCAGCGGTGGCGCTCAGCCCCGGCTCCTAGCGTGGTGCCATGGCCAATCGCCTGGCATCCGCCGTCAGCCCGTACCTCCGCTCGCACGCCGACAACCCGGTCGACTGGTTCGCCTGGGGGCCCGAGCCGTTCGAGGAGGCGCGGCGCCGGGACGTGCCCGTGCTGCTGTCGATCGGCTATGCGACCTGCCACTGGTGCCACGTCATGGCGCGCGAGAGCTTCAGCGATCCCGACCTCGCGTCGTGGCTCAACGAGCGCTTCGTGTCGATCAAGGTCGACCGCGAGGAGCACCCGGAGGTCGACCAGACGTACATGACGGCGGCGGGCGCGTTCACGTCGAGCCTCGGCTGGCCGCTCACGGTGTTCCTCACGCCGAACGGGCGCGCGTTCTACGCCGGAACGTACTTCCCACCGCAGGCGGTGGGCCAGTTGCCCTCGTTCCGCGACGTGCTCACCGCGGTGCTCGACGCCTGGGACAACCGCCGTGCCCAGCTCGAGCACGACGCCGGGCGCATCGCCGACGCGATCGCCGCGGCCGGCCGTCGCGAGGGCAGCCCCCTGCCGGGCGACGCCGAGCTCGACGCGGTCGTGCGCGAACTCGCGCAGTACGAGGACCAGCAGCACCGCGGGTTCGGCGGGGCACCGAAGTTCCCCGTCGCGCCGGTCGTGAACTTCCTGCTCGACCGCGGCGACCCCACCGGCACGGCGACCCGGATGCTCGACGCGATGCGCGACTCGGAGCTGCGCGACCCGGTCGAGGGCGGGTTCTTCCGCTACGCGGTGCGCCGCGACTGGACCGAGCCGCACTACGAGCGGATGCTCTACGACAACGCCGGCCTGCTCCGGGCCTACGCCCGCGCGGGCGACGAGGACACGGCATCCGGCATCGCGCACTTCCTGCTCAGCGTGCTGCGGCAGCAGTCGGGCGCGTTCGCGAGCGCCCAGGACAGCGAGAGCATCATCGACGGGCAGCGCAACGAGGGCGGCTACTACCGGGCGGATGCCTCGGAGCGCGCCCGCCTCGCGCCGCCGCCCCTCGACGACAAGGTGCTCACGGGGCTCAACGGGCTCGGGATCGAGGCCCTCGCCGACGCGGGACAGCGCCTCCGGCACCCCGAGTGGGTCGACGCCGCCGTCGCCGCCGCGACCGCCGTGCTCAGGCGGCACCGGTTGCCGGACGGCACGCTGCTGCGGGCATCCGTCGCCGACCGGGTGTCGGAGGCTCCGGCCACGCTCGAGGACTACGGCGGGCTCGCGTGCGGGCTGCTCGCGGTCGCGCTGGCCACGGGCGAGCAGAGCTGGGCGGAGGCCGCCCGTGACCTGATCGACCTCGTGCTGCAGGACGGCGACTTCCGCGTGCCCGGCGAGGGCGACCCGGTGCTCGCGGCGGCGGGGCTCGCACTCGACGCCGACCCGAACGAGGGCGCGACGCCGAGCGGGGCGTCACTGTGCTCGCGCGCCGCGCTCCGGCTCTTCGCGCTGACGGCGCACGAGCCGTACCGCGCCGCCGCCGAGCGCGCGATGGGCCGCCTCGCGCAGCTCGCGCTCGAGCAGGCGATCTCGTTCGGCGGGGCGCTCGCCGTCATGTCCGAGCTCGCGGCGCCGCTGCGGCAGATCGTCGTCGTCGGTCCCGGCGGCGGGCTCGCCGACCGGGTGCGGGGCCTCGACGGGCCGGGCGTGCTCGTGGCGACCGTCACCGAGCAGCAAGCCGGGGCGTGGACCGCCGCCGGCTTCGAGCTGTTCGAGGGGCGCACCGCGCAGGGCGGCCGGGAGACCGCATACGTGTGCGAGCAGTTCGTGTGCCGCCTGCCCGTGACGGATGCCGCGGGCCTCGAGCCGCTGCTAGTTGGCATCCGTTCGGCGGGCATCGGCCCGACCGGCACCCGCTCGGCGGACGACAGCTGAACCGAGCGCCCGCTCGACGGGCATCCGGTCGACCGACCCCTGACCGCTCCGGAAGCCGCCTTTCGGCGGATGCTTCCTACATCCTGCGAGGGACGACGCGGCGCGCCGGCCGCTGGGATGCTCGAACGGAGGGAAGGAGGCGCCGTGCGTTCTGCAACGAGAATCGTGCCGATCGTGCTCGTGGCATCCGCGCTCGCCCTCACTGGCTGCGCCACGACCGCGCCGGGCTTCGCGGAGGCCTGCTACCCCGGGGAGATCAGCCTCCACGACGACAGCGTCGCGCCCGGCACCGGGGTGCTCGTGCGAGCGGAGGGCGTTGACTGCGAGCTGCGGTTCACCGACGGCCAGGAGTACCGGCTCGTGGTGAGCCGGCCGTGGGAGCCGGACGAGTACTACGTCGATCTCGCGGTGCCGGTCGCCGACGATGGCTCCTTCGAGGCCGTGCTGCAGCTGCCGCCGGACATGCCCTCGGGCGAGGCGCAGGTCATCGTGGTCGACGGCTACGAGGCGACGTGCGACGACGGGGCGTCGTGCGCCATGGTGTCGGCGCCGTTCACGGTGCTGAGCTGAGGGTCAGTCGGCCTCGAGCAGCGGGAGCTCCCCGAGCGAGTACACCGGCACGCCGCGCGCGGTGAGCGCGTCGAGCCCCTCCGCGCCCTCCACCGCGAGGAACGCGGCGCCGGTCACTTCGGCACCGACCTCGGCGAGGATGTCGAGCGCGGCGCCGGCGGAGCCGCCGGTCGAGAGGATGTCGTCGACGAAGAGCACCCGGCGGCCGCGGACGGCGTCGACTCGGGCGCGGTCGAGCATGAGGCGCTGCTCGCCGCGGCTCGTGATCGAGGTCAGCCCGGCGGAGACGGCGTCGGCGAGATGGATCTTCGGCGACTTGTGCAGCACGACGAAGTCGTCGATGCCGAGCGCGCGGGTGACCTCGATCGCGACCGGGATGCCGAGGGTCGCAGCAGTGACGACGATCTCCGGCTGCGCGTCGCGCGAGGCCTCGCCGAGCTCCCGGCCCGCGGTCTGCAGGAAGTGCAGGCCCTGGTCGACGGTGATGAGGAGCGCGATCGCGACGCCGCCGCCGACGTCCACGACGGGGAGGTCGAGGGTCTGCGAACCGATGCGGGCGGCGTGGGTGCGGGCTGTCACCGGACGATTCTTCCGCATCGGGCGCCGCCGCTCCGGTTCGCGCCGCCCATTCCGCTCCCAGCGATGGCAGGCAAGGATCAGGACGTGAGCGACTGGGACGTCATCGTCGTCGGAGCCGGCCCCGCGGGGAGCGCCGCGGCGCTCGCCGCCCTCGAGTCGAAGCCGGATGCCCGCGTGCTCCTGCTCGACCGCGCGCCGCTCGGGCGCGACAAGGTGTGCGGCGACGGCATCGCCCCCCACACCGTCGCGGCGCTCGACGCGCTCGGGGTGCGCAGCGTCGAGCCGCACGAGGTGGTCGAGACGGTCAAGCTGTCGGCACCCGGCGGGGCCTCGAGCTCCGCCGTGACGAGCGACCCCGGCTACGTCGTGCCGAGGGCGACGTTCGACGAGCGGCTGGCACGGGCCGCGATCGAGCGCGGCGCGGTGTTCGTCGAGCGCCGCGTGACATCCGTCGTTCCGGATGACTCGGGCGTCACCGTCGACGGACAGGACCGTGCCCCGGTGCTCATCGCCGCGGACGGTGCGAACTCCGTCGTGCGCCGGGCGATCGGGCAGGGACACAACGCCAAGCGAGCGCTCGCCGTCGCGGTGCGCGGCTACGCGCCGACGCCGAAGGGACGGCCGCGCGAACTCGAGATCCGCTGGGACGCCCGCCGCGCGGGCGGGCTCTGCTACGCCTGGTCGTTCCCGACCGCGAACGGCACCTCGAACGTCGGCTACGGCATGTCGGCCGCGGCGCTGACCAACGGCCGCGCGGAGCTCGAGGAGCGAATGCGCCTGCTGCTGCCGGACCACGACCTCGACGGGGTCGAGCTGTCGGGTCACAATCTCCCGCTCTCGGTCGCGACGCCGCAGTTCGCCGTGGGCCGGGTGCTGCTGACGGGGGATGCGGCGAGCCTGATCAACCCGCTGACCGGCGAGGGGATCTACAGCGCCGTGGCATCCGGGATCATGGCCGGCCGCGCGGCCGTGACCGACGCGGCGAGCGCGGGGGAGCGGTACTCGCGCGAGCTGCGCGAGAAGTTCGGGCGCCAGCACCGTCAGCTGCGCCTCGTCTACCCGCTCGTCGACTCGAAGGCCGTGCTCGACGCGGTCATCCGGGCGTGCAGCACGAACCGCGGCACGTTCGACCGGTTGCTCGACGTGGGTCTCGGGGAGAGCTCGTTCCGGATGCGCGACGTCGGCACGCTGCTGCGGCACCTCGTGCGGCGGTAGATCAGTCCGAAGTCGTCGGCGCGGGGCGCTCCAGGCCCTCGAACGGCTCGAGGGCGTCGGTGAAGGCGCGCAACTCGTCGGGCGGCACCGAGGTCGCGCCGTAGCCGAGCGTCACGGATCGCGGTGATGAGTTGGACTCGAGGGCCTTCCGCTCGAGCTCGGCGGTCGCCGCGCGGTCGACGTCCACGAAGCTCAGGAAGAACCATTCCGCGTTCCGACTGGCCGACGCTGCCCAGAACCAGTACTCGTCCGGGTTCTCCGTGCCGTACTCCTCCCGCAGCGCGTCGGCGTAGTCGGGGTCGTCGATCACCTCGTGATCGAGCTGCAGGGGTCCGAGACCGTGCGCGGTCGTCACCTCGCTGACTAGGCGGACCGCCTCGTTCCAGTCCTCGGGAGCCGAGTCGGCGACCCAGGTCACCGAGTTGAAGGTGCGATACCAGGAGCGGCCCCCGTAGCCGTTGCCGTCGTGCTCGTACCAGAAGTCCTCGCCCGAGGCGGTCCAGCCGAGGTCGCCGCCGAGCGCCGCGCGCGCGTCGGCGAGCAGCGCCTCACTCGCGGGCGCGACGTCCTCGTACGGCCGGGAGCCGAGCACCTCGTCCGGCTCGAGCCCGGGAGCGCCGGGATAGTCGGCCCAGTCGACCGTGATCTCCCGCCCGGACTCGTCCGTGTAGGTCGTCTTCGGCGAGGGCGCGCAGGCGGTGAGGCCTGCCATCACCAGCGTCGCGAGGACCACCGTGAACGCGCGGACCCGTGGCATCCGACCCCCTTCGTCGCCTCGACGGTAGGGGCGAGCGGATGACCGGCGCGTCAGCCTGCGGGATGACCGGCGCGTCAGCCTGCGGGACTACTGGTGCACGAGCACGTGGTGGTCGACCTTGATGCAGCGGTCCATCACCACGGTCACGCCGTGCTCCTCGGCGTAGCGGGCCGCGTCGGCGTCCCAGATGCCGGACTGCACCCAGAGGGTGGGCGCGCCGATCGCCACGGCCTCCTCGGCGACCTCGCGGATGTACTCGCTGCGGCGGAAGACGTCGACGATGTCGGGTACGACCGGCAGCGAGGCGAGGTCGGGATAGACGCGCTGACCGAGCACCTCGGTCGCGTTCGGGTTGACGAAGTACAGCTCGTACCGACCCGTCCGCTGCAGGTAGCGCGCGATGTCGTGGCTCGGGCGGTAGGGGCTCTCGGAGACGCCGACGATCGCGATGGTCTTCGCGTTCGTCAGGAGTTCGCGGACGCGCGTGTCCGACGGGCCCGTCCAGGTGCGGCTCGCCCGGAGCGCGCGACCGAAGGGGGTGTCGGCCGGGATGCCGCAGGCCTCGCCCATCAGTTCGCTCTCGCTCATGAGAGGAAACGCTACGCCCGAGGCATCCGACCGTGCTGAAACCGAGCCGAAAGGGTCAGAGCCAGGTCGGCAGCCAGTAGTGCAGACGGATGAACTCGGTCGGCACCTGGATGCCGGTCCAGACCGGGTAGAAGAAGGCGGAGACCAGCACGGATGCCACCAGGAACACCGCGATCACGCGGCGGCCCGCCTGCCGCCGCCACAGCGGATCGGTGGGGCGTCCGGCGACGAGGCCGAGCACGATCGTGAGCGCGAGGATCAGATAGGGCTCGAAGGCGATCGTGTAGAACTGGAAAACCGTGCGGTTCAGGTACATGAGCCACGGCAGGTAACCGGCGGCGAGGGCCGCGAGCACGAGCCCGACCTGCCACTCGCGGCGCCGGATCAGGCGGTAGACGAGGTAGCCCGCGGCGGCGACGGAGGCCCACCAGATGAGCGGGTTGGCGATGCCGCTGATCCATTCGCCGCAGCGCGTCGCCTCGCAGCCGTTCTGCCCGAGGTCGCTGCCGAGGTAGTACATGCTCGTCGGGCGGATCAGCAGCAGCCAGGTGAGCGGATTGGCCTGGTAGTTGTGCGGGTCGGTCTCGGTGACGTGATAGCCGTACACGAGCTGCTCGTAGTGCAGGAAGCTCTGGATCGGCAGTGGCACCCAGGCGAAGGCGCCGGTCCACGCGTTGCGCGGGTCGTCGGCCCAGGTGCGGGAGTAGCCGCCGTCGGTGGCGAACCAGCCGGTCCAGGTCAGGAGGTAGACCGCGAGCGCGGCGGGCACCGTGAGCAGGAAGCTGACGGGAGCCTGCTTGAGGAGCGTCGAGGGCAGCCAGAACGGAACGCCCAGGCGTCTGCGAGCGAGTGCGTCGACGACGACCGTGTAGACCGCGAGGATCGCGAGGAAGTACAGCCCGTTCCACTTGACGGAGGCGCAGAGCCCGAACGTGACGCCGGCCGCCAGCAGCCAGGGGCGGCGCCACAGGGCGGGCCCCCAGTCGCGGTCGGTCGTGCGGGCGGCCCAGAGCGCGAGCTGGGTCTCCATGCTGCGCCGGTCGAGCAGGATCGCGCCGAATCCGAGCAGCGCGAACAGCATCACCGAGTTGTCGAGGATGGCGACGCGCGACATCACGATGGCGTTGCCGTCGATCGCGAGGAGGAAGCCGGCGAGGGTGCCCAGTGCGAGCGAGCCCGTGAGCCGCTTCGCGATGAGCATGAGCAGCACGACGGCGGCGATACCGACGAGGGCCGTGGTGATGCGCCAGCCGAACGCGGACTGGCCGTCGTCGAAGACCATCCCGAGGCCGATGATCCACTTGCCGAGCGGCGGATGCACGACGAAGCTCGGGTCGGCGCTGAAGATGCCGGTCTGCCCCGCCTCGAACGCGGGGTTGGGGTCTTCCGGCCAGGAGCCTTCGTAGCCGAGGTTCCAGAGGGTCCAGGCGTCCTTGACGTAGTAGGTCTCGTCGAAGACGAGCGCCTGCGGATGACCGAGGTTCCACAGCCGCAGGAACGCCGCGAGCAGCGTGACGCCGACCGGCCCGCTCCAGCTCAGCAGGCGCCGCTGCTGCTCGGTGCGCGCATGCCACCAGTGCTCGAGCCTGCTGCGCTCGGCGACCTCGGCGGCGGTGTCGCTTTCGAGGTCGGACGCCGTCATGCGGGCAATCGTAGGGGGAGCGGAGTGGGGTGATGGGCCCGGTCGTGGGCCTCGCAGGTGAGCGGATGTGGCGTGTGCTTCCGACGGCGACCGTGAGCGGCGCGTGTGGGTCCGCCGGTCGCCGTGAGTGGGGCGTGCGATTCCGCCGGTCACCGTGAACGGGGCGTGCGATCCCGCCTGCGACCGTGAGCGGGCGCGCGCTCCCGCCGGCGACCGTGAGTGGGGCCGGGTTATGCCGGTCGCCGTGAGTGGGGCGCGTGCTTCAGCCGGTCACCGTGGGTGGGGCGGTGCTTCCGCCGGTCACCGTGGGTGGAGTGCGTGCTTCAGCCGGCCGCCGTAAGCGGGGCGTTTCACCCGAAGGGTGCACGCTTGTTCCGTCAGGCGACCGCTGCTCGGCCCGCTCGCCGCGGTGTCTGCGAGGCGTCGACCCAGGGTGGTGGCACCAGGTACGGGGCGCCGTCGCGGAACCGGAACTCCCAGCCGTCGTTGTCGTAGCGACGATGGTGGAAGCGGCAGAGCAGCAGCCCGTTCGAGAGGTCGGTCATCGGGTCGAGCGACCAGGGGACGACGTGCGCCGCTTCGCAGCGGCCGGGCGGGGCGTCGCATCCGGGCCAGACGCAGCCGCCGTCGCGCACGGCCATCGCGTGGCGTTGCGCTGTCGAGAACAGGCGGCGGGCGGCGCCGAAGTCGAGGGGCTGCGACTCTCCGCCGAGAACGACGGGGATGAGGTGCGCCTCGCAGGCCAGACGGCGGGCCGTGCGGGCGGAGATCGGCTCGTGCACACCGGCGATCTCGGCCGTGCCGATGCCCGACTTGAGGGCGTCGAGCGGCACGGTCACGAGCATCGTCACCGCGGTGCCGGAGAGGTCGCCCTCGTCGGCCTTGAGGCTGTCGCGTGCGATCGAGACGAGTCCGTCGAGGAGGATGCGGTCCATCGTGCGGGTGTCGAGGTCGACCGGCTCCTCGAGTTCGTCGACGAAGCGCAGCCGGCGCTTCGGTGACGTGCGTGCGTCGAGCGCCGCGGTGATGAAGCCCGCCGACTCAGGATCCGCCTCGATGAGCCACCGCGTCATCCCGTCGCGCTGCTGCGTCTTCTTGAACCGGACCTGAGCTCGCAGGACTTCCTCCCGCGGCTCGGCGCCGTCGGGATCGACGTGGTCGCGGACGTGCCGGCACACCTTGCTCAGATCGGAGACAGGAAGCTCCGTCGCATGCTTCACAAGCATCCGTTCGCACTCGTCGACTCGCTCGAGGCTCTCGTGCCGTTCGACGTGGTCGAGGGTCGAGGCGACGAGGCGGGCGGCCTCGAGCGACAGCGCGCCGTCGTCCAGCGCGGCGCCGATCGTCGACCGCTCTGCTTCGAGTGCGTCGCCTAGCAGCGCTCGCCGCGGACGCACTGCGACTCCGACGCCGGAGGCATCGCCGGCGCGACGCACGTCGATTCCGGTCACGGAGGCGACTAGGGCCACGGCGGACTTCTCACCCATGCGCCGAGCGAGCGGATCTTCCCGGTCGCGCCCGGACCGCCCCTCAACTTCGCCCGCCGCCCGGGCGAGGAGCGCGTCGGCGCTCCGCAGGAGGTCCCCGACTTGCCGCAGCACGAGCATCAGCGTCGCGTCATCCGCGGACTGCAGGAGTTGATCGAGCGGCGGAACGTCGGGTGCCGCCGGAGCCAGCGACTCGAGCGTCTCGGTCAGCGCGACGGTGCGCTGCGCGAGGAGTTTGACGGCTCCGGTCATGTTCCGATTCTACTCGAACACATGTTCGAACAGAAGGAGAAATTGCTGGTTGGGGATGAGTTCTGCGTTGTTCAACGGGGCCTGATGTGACTGAGGTCGCGAGGCAAACAGCAACGCGTTGTGTTGCGCGACCAGATGTGGCGGGTCGTGCCGTGCCGTGTCCATCTCGTGCTGCGGCACGCCGAGCCGTTGCGTGCGGTGGTGTTGCGTGCCGTTGCGCGATGCGGCGCGCCGTGCAGCTCGTCCGGTCCTGCGCCGTGCCGCAGGTGGCGCGGCCTGGCCGGCAGGAAAGCGCCGTGCGCTTCACAGCCCCCAACCGTCGTGCTAGTCGGCACGCGTCGCGGGCGTTAACAACGCTCAGCTCAACCGCCCCGCTCGCTCTGGCACCATCTCCCCATGCACCTCCGTCCCTTCGAACCGGCCGACACCGAACGCGTCGTCGAGCTGTGGCAGGCCTGCGGGCTGACGCGCCCGTGGAACGATCCGCGCCGCGACGTCCGGCGGAAGCTCGAGGTGCAACCCGATCTCTTCCTCGTGGCCGAGAGCGACAGAGGCGTCGTCGGCACGGCGATGGGTGGCTACGAGGGTCACCGCGGCTGGATCAACTACCTCGCCGTCGATCCGGCCGAGCAGGGTGCAGGCGTAGGGCGAGCGCTCGTCGAGGAGCTCGAGCGATTGCTGCTGGCCCGCGGCTGCCCGAAGGTCAACCTGCAGGTGCGGCGGGACAACTCCGAGGCAATGCGCTTCTACGAGCACCTGGGCTACGGGGTCGACGAGTCCGTGAGCATGGGCAAGCGCCTGATCCTCGACGAGTAGGGGCGAGCCGACGAATAGGGGGGGGAGAAGCGCGACGCATCCACTCCCAAGCCCCACCCGGCAGAATCGACCCGTGATCATCCTCGCCGCGACCCCCATCGGCAACCTCGGGGACGCGAGTCGTCGTCTCGTCGAGGCCCTCGCCAATGCCGAGGTGATCGCCGCCGAGGACACGCGCACGGCGTCGTCCCTGCTCCGAGCGCTCGGGGTCGACAACCGCCCGCGCATGATCGCGCTGCACGAGCACAACGAGGTCGAGCGCGCCGCCGAACTCGTCGAGCTCGCGCGGGAGCAGGACGTGCTCGTGCTGACGGATGCCGGCATGCCCGCGATCAGCGATCCCGGCTTCCCGCTCGTCCAGGCGGCGGCGGCCGCGGATGTCACGGTCACCGCGATCCCCGGACCGAGCGCAGTACTCACGGCACTCGCGCTCAGCGGGCTGCCGACCGACCGCTTCACGTTCGAGGGCTTCGTGCCGCGCAAGAGCCGCGTGCCTGCGCTGTCGAAGCTCGCCCGCGAGGAGCGCACCATGGTGTTCTTCGAGTCGCCGCACCGGATCGCGGAGTCGCTCGACGACATGGCGACGGCGTTCGGAGGCGATCGACCCGCTGCCGTGTGCCGGGAGCTCACGAAGCTGCACGAGGAGATCCGTCGGGGTCCGCTCGCCGAGCTCGCCGAGTGGGCGACCGGCGGCGTGCGCGGCGAGATCGTCGTCGTCGTGGGCGGCGCCGCAGCCGCGTCCCTCGACCTGCCGACCGCGATCGCGCAGGTGCTCGCGCTCGTGGAGGGCGGCGCCCGCCTCAAGGAGGCCGCCACCGAGGTCGCGGATGCCACGGGCCTCGGGCGCCGCGAACTGTACGAGGGTGCGCTCAAGGAGCGCGGCCGCTGAGCCATGGCGGCACGTCACACGAAACCACCGACATCTAGGAGAGGGCGACCATGAGAGCGGTACGACTACACGAGTACGGCGGCCTCGACGTGCTGCGGGTCGACGAGGTGCCGGTGCCCGAACGGACCGAGGGCACGGTGCTCGTCGAAGTCGTGACCGCGGGGACGAACCCGGGCGAAGCGGCCATCCGTGAGGGCGCGTTCGCGAAAACATGGCCTGCCGAGTTTCCATTGGGACAGGGCAGCGACTTCGCCGGAATCGTGCGCGAGGCGGACGCCGGGAGCGGATGGAAGCCGGGCCACCCGGTCGTCGGGCACACCGCCCGCGCCTCGCAGGCCGAGTTCGTCGTGGTGCCCGAGCAGAACCTCGTGGCGAAGCCGGAGTCGCTCGATTGGGACGTCGCGGGCGCGCTCTTCGTCGCGGGCACGACGGCGTGGGCGGGCGTGAACGCCGTCCAGCCGCAGCCGGGGGAGACCGTTCTCGTGACCGCGGCCGCCGGCGGCGTCGGCGTCATCGCGGCGCAGCTCGCCAAGGGCACGGGCGCGACAGTCGTGGGCGTCGCGAGCGAGCGCAACCACGACTTCCTCCGCGAGCTCGGAGTCGTGCCCGTCGCGCACGGCGACGGCTTCGTCGAGCGACTGCACGAGGTGGCGCCACAGGGCATCGACGCCCTCGTCGACAACTTCGGCGGCGGTTACGTCGCGACCGCGGCCGAGCTCGGCGTCGACACCGGCCGGATCAACACGATCGCCGACTTCGCGGCCGCCGAGCAGTACGGCGTCAGCAAGAAGGGGAACCTCACCGGCCAGAAGGCCGGCGCGCTCGCGGAGCTCGTCGCGCTCGCGGCATCCGGAGACCTCGTCGTGCCGATCCACGCGCCCTACCCGCTCGAGCGCGTGCGCGACGCCTACGCGGAGCTCGAGCAGCGTCACACCCGCGGCAAGATCGTGCTGCGCGTCGCGCAGTGGCGCCCGTGAGTGGCGGCCGGCACGCGCGGCGCTCGCCGTGTGTCGAGCACGGTGCTCGTGGTCCCAGCCGAGGAGCGGGCGCACGGTCCCCAGCCCCGAGCACGCCGCGGAACCGTAACGGCACCACGACGTCCGTAAACTGAACCCATGGCCGCCGCGGATTCCTTCTACATCGCGACGCCCATCTTCTACGTCAACGACGTGCCCCACATCGGCCACGCGTACACGGAGGTGGCGTCCGACGTGCTCGCCCGCTGGCATCGCCAGCGCGGCGACGACACCTGGCTGCTCACGGGCACCGACGAGCACGGCGAGAAGATCCTGCGCACCGCCGTCGCGAACGGCACGAGCCCGAAGCAGTGGGTCGACAAGCTCGTCGCCGAGTCGTGGCAGCCGCTGCTGTCGACGATCGACATCGCGAACGACGACTTCATCCGCACCACCGACGAGCGCCACGAGGCGACCGTGCGGGCGTTCCTGCAGAAGCTCTACGACGACGGCTACATCTACGCGGGCGAGTACTCCGGGTACTACTGCGTCGGCTGCGAGGAGTACAAGCAGGACGACGACCTGCTCACCGCCACCGATGGGGAGTACAAGGGTCAGCTCGTCTGCAAGATCCACGGTCGCCCGGTCGAGGTGCTCAAGGAGAAGAACTACTTCTTCCGCATGAGCCAGTTCCAGCAGCAGTTGCTCGACCTCTACGAGCAGCGGCCCGACTTCGTGCAACCGCAGAGCGTGCGCAACGAGATCGTCTCGTTCGTCAGCCGCGGCCTCGAGGACCTCTCGATCTCCCGCTCGAGCTTCGACTGGGGCATCAAGCTGCCCTGGGACGAGAGCCACGTCGTCTACGTCTGGTTCGACGCGCTGCTCAACTACATCTCCGCGACCGGGTACGGCACGGATGACGCGAACTTCGCCCGCCGCTGGCCCGCCGTGCACCTCATCGGCAAGGACATCGCACGCTTCCACGCGGTGATCTGGCCCGCCATGCTCATGGCCGCCGGCGTCGAGGTGCCGCGCACGGTGTTCGGTCACGGCTGGCTGCTCGTCAACGGCGAGAAGATGTCGAAGACGAAGCTCACCGGCATCCAGCCGACGCAGATCACGGATGTCTTCGGGTCCGACGCCTTCCGCTACTACTTCATGCGCGCGGTCGCACTCGGCCAGGACGGCTCGTTCAGCTGGGAGGACATCTCCGCCCGCTACCAGGCCGAACTCGCCAATGGCTTCGGCAACCTGGCATCCCGCGTCGTCGCGATGATCAACCGCTACTTCGACGGCGAGCTGCCCGCAGCGGGTGCGCTTGAGCCCGCCGACGCGGTGATCGTCGAGACGGTCAAGCAGGCAGCGGTCGACGCGGATGCCGCGATCCTCCGCTTCGCCCCGCACGACGCCCTCACGGCGATCTGGACCATCGTCGAGCGTCTCAACGGCTACATCACCGAGCAGGAGCCGTGGGTGCTCGCGAAGGATGCCGCGAAGCGCGAGCGTCTCGCAACGGTGCTCAACACCGCGGCGGAGGGCCTCCGCGCCCTCGCGGTGCTGCTCTCGCCCGTGATGCCGCAGTCGACGACGAAGCTGTGGACCGCCCTCGGGCAGGACGGCCGCGTCGCCGAGCAGGACCTCACGACCGCCGGCGAGTGGGGACAGCTCGCTCCGGGCACCCGGGTGAACGCCCTCGAGGCGCTCTTCCCACGGGTCGAGACCATCGAGGGCGCGGCCTAGTGGTCGAGTCGCACGTGCGCTCGCGCGCCGCGGAGGAGGGTCGCGACATGTCGTACCCGCCGCCGCCAGAGGCGCTGACGATCGCGGTCTACGACAACCACACCCACCTCGAGATCGCCGACGGCGACCAGCCGCTCGACTACCGCGAGCAGCTCGACCGGGCGAGCGCGGTCGGCGTGCGCGCCGTGGTGCAGGTCGGCACCGATGTCGAGACGAGCCGCTGGTCGGCCGAGATCGCGTCCCGCGAGCCGCGCGTGCTCGCCGCGGTCGCGATCCACCCCAACGAGACGCCGGAGCTCGAGGCCCGCGGCGAGCTCGACGACGCCCTCGCCGTGATCGACGAGCTCGCCGCTCGCCCACGCGTCCGCGCCATCGGCGAGACCGGGCTCGACTTCTTCCGCACCGGCGAGGACGGCCGCGACGCCCAGCAGCGCGCGTTCGAGGCGCACATCGAGATCGCCAAGCGCCACGGCCTCGCCCTGCAGATCCACGACCGCGACGCCCACGACGAGGTCGTCGAGACGCTGCTGCGCGTCGGCGCCCCCGAGCGCACGGTCTTCCACTGCTTCTCCGGCGACGAGGAGCTGGCACGCATCTGCTCGGCGAACGGCTGGTTCATGTCCTTCGCGGGCACTGTCACGTTCAAGAACGCGAAGAAGCTCCGCGCCGCCCTCGAGGTGGTGCCGCGCAACCTGCTCCTCATCGAGACCGACGCGCCCTACCTCACGCCGACCCCGTACCGCGGCCGGCCGAACTCCTCGTACCTCATGCCCTACACGCTGCGCTCGATGGCGGAGACGCTCGAGACCGACCCCTCGATGCTCGCGACGCAGATCGTCTCGAACACCGAGCTGGTCTACGGCAGCTGGGAGCACGAGCCCGTGCAGGCGGTCTAGGTGCCTCTCCTCGGACCCGCGGAGATCCGCGACCTCGCCGAGCTCCTCGGCGTCACCCCGACGAAGAAGCTCGGCCAGAACTTCGTGCACGACGCCAACACGGTGCGCCGCATCGTGAAGACGGCCAAGGTGCAGCCGGATGACACGGTGCTCGAGATCGGCCCCGGGCTCGGTTCGCTGACCCTCGGGCTGCTCGAGACCGGCGCCCGCGTCGTCGCCGTCGAGATCGACAACCGTCTCGCCGAGCAGCTGCCGGTCACCGTCTCGCAGCTCGACCCCGACGCCGACCTCACCGTCGTCACCGCCGACGCGATGAAGGTGACCGAGCTTCCGGCGGAGCCCGTCTCCCTCGTCGCGAACCTGCCCTACAACGTCAGCGTGCCGGTGCTGCTGCACCTGCTGCCGACGTTCCCGTCGATCGCGCGCGGCCTCGTCATGGTGCAGTCCGAGGTGGGGGAGCGGCTCGCCGCCCCGCCCGGCTCGAAGATCTACGGAGCCCCCAGCATCAAGGCCGCCTGGTACGGCCGCTGGTCGATCGCGGGCACCGTCAGTCGTCAGGTGTTCTGGCCGGTTCCCAACGTCGACAGCTCCCTTGTCGCCTTCGAGCGGATGCCCGAGCCCGGCACGCTCGCCGAGCGCGAGGCCACGTTCGCCCTGGTCGACGCGGCGTTCCAGCAGCGCCGGAAGATGCTGCGCCAGTCGCTGTCGACCCTGCTGGGCTCGAGCGCCGACGCATCCGCCCGCCTCGACGCCGCCGGGATCGCGCCGACCGCCCGCGGTGAGGAACTGACGATGCCCGACTTCCTGCGGATCGCCCGCGCCTAGTTCCGGTCTGGCGGCCAGGAGCGACTCAAGTAGGTTGGACACATGAGTTCGTCGAGGCCTCGATCGGTGCACGTTCGGGCCCCCGGCAAGATCAACGTGTTCATGCGGGTGGGGTCGCTGCTCGAGGACGGCTACCACGACGTCGCGACGGCCTACCAGGCCGTGTCCCTCTACGAGGACGTGCGGGCGGAGCACGCCGACGACTTCTCCGTCGCGGTGCAGGGCACGGTCGACACGAGCGGCGTGCCGACGGATGACTCGAACCTCGCGATCAAGGCCGCGAAGCTCCTCGCGAAGGCCACCGGCTACACCGGCGGCGTCAAGCTCACCATCAACAAGCACGTGCCCGTCGCGGGCGGCATGGGCGGCGGGTCCGCGGATGCCGCGGCGACGCTCGTCGCGTGCGACGCGCTCTGGGGCACGGAACTGCACCGAGAGAAGCTGCACGCCCTCGCCGCGCAGCTCGGCGCCGACGTGCCGTTCGCGCTGACCGGCGGCACCGCCGTCGGACTCGGTCGCGGCGACGAGCTGTCGCCCGCGCTCGCGCAGGGGCAGTTCCAGTGGGTGCTCGCCCTCGCCGACTACGGGATGTCGACGCCCGAGGTGTACTCGGAGCTCGACAAGCACCGCGAGCGCCACAAGCAGGACATCTTCCCGAGCGAGCCGCAGCCCAACGTCGACGCCAACGTGCTGCAGGCGCTGCGCGCCGGCGACCCGAGGATGCTGGCAGAGGCGCTGCACAACGACCTGCAGGCGCCCGCACTGCACCTGCGTCCCGAGCTCGCCGAGGTGCTCGAAGCGGGCGAGGAAGCCGGCGCGCTCGCGGGCATCGTCTCCGGGTCCGGTCCCACGATCGCGTTCCTCGCGCCCGACCTCGACGGGGCGCTCGAGATCCAGGTCGCGCTCAGCGCGGCGCGGATGACCGCGCTCAAGGTGACCGGGCCCGTGCACGGCGCCCGGATCGTGCACGACTAGGCGGGCTGGTTTTCGGCCTGCGACGTACGCCGATTCTGCAGCGCCCGTGCAGTATTTCTCGGGAGCTGCCGCTTCCGTTCGGGATGAACCAACGGCGGTCGCTGCGAGCCGGGGCGCGGGCTCGACGCGTGAACTCTGCAATCGGACGCGGAGTTTCGGCGCGTGATGCAGATTCCGCGGCGGTTGCGGAACCGGCGACGGCATCCGGATGCCGCTCAGTCCGCCTTCTCGTAGCGCAGCACCCGCACGTCCGTGAATCGCCGCTCGTCCGCGAGCTCGTAGCCCTCGTCGGTGAGCGCCGCCGTGGTGGCCGCTCGGCGGTCGCGGCTGATGCTCGTCACGAGGTACACGGTCTCGAGCCCCTCGAGCCGGTCGAGGGACTGCGTCAGCGTGCGGCGGGTCTCCCAGAGCTGCCCGGTCTCGGGGGCGGGGGTCTCGAGCGTGACATCCGTCGTGCCCTCGAACCCCTCGGGGTAGGAGTAGGCGATCACGCGCGTCGACGCCTTCGAGTGGGCCTTGAGGTTGCCGTAGACGATGCCGGTGGTCACGGGGTCGTCAATGTCGCGGGCGAGGAAGGCGGAGATCTCGTCCCACGCGGTGTTCTGCTTCGAGTGCGGGTCGCGTTGGTCGATCACCTCGGGCACGGCGAGCACCAGGGAGGCCGCGAGCGCGATCGACAGCGCGACCCGCCCGAGCAGTCGCTCGATGGCCGCCGCCATCACGAGCGCGACGAACGGCGTGCACATCGTGACGTACCGCGGCGAGTACACGGGGGAGTAGAACTCGGTCATCGCGAGCAGCCCGAGCGTCGGCACGACGAGCGCGGGCAGCAGCACGGCCGCGGCGGGCAGCGCGGGCGCGGCCCCCGCCGCAGCGGGCAGCACCAGGGCACGCCGCCCCCGAAGCAGCAGCACGATGGCCACGGCCAGCACGAGCCATCCGACCCAGGCGAACAGGTCGTTGTAGAGGAACCACTGCGTGCGGAACACCTGCCGCCACGTCTGGTCGCCGAGCTCCGGGATCCAGCCGACCTGCCCGTTCTGGCTCACCACCTCCAGCGCGAACGGCAGGCTCGCGAGCGCCGCGGTTCCGGATGCCACGAGCCACAGCACCGCACCCCGCACCGCCTCGCGGCGCGCGACGAGCAGCCACAGCGCGACCGTGACCGCGTGCGCGACCACCAGCAGCGCGAGGTAGATGAACGTGATCACGGAGAGCAGCGCGAGCGCCCCGTAGAGCGCCCACCACCACGCCCGGCCGCGCATCGCGAGCACGAGCACGAGGGTCAGCCCGACCGCGAGCAGCGCGCTCAGGGCGTAGGAGCGGCCCTCGATCGCCATCCACGTGACCCGGGGGAGCACCGCGAACGCGACGCCGGCGAGGACACCGAAGCGCAGCGACACGAGCCGCCGTCCCAGCTCGACGACGAGAGCTGCCGTCGCCCCGGTGGCGATCGCGCTCGGCAGCCGCAGCAGCAACTCGGAGTATCCGAACACCTCGAACAGCGCGTGCATGACGACGTAGTAGAGGGCGTGCACCGCGTCGACGTTGCCGACCATCTCCCACAGCGCGGGCAGCGGGCGGGTCGCGGAGACGACCGTCGCCGCCTCGTCGTACCAGATCGACGGTCCCGTGATGCCGGGCAGCGAGACCGCGAGCGTCGCGAGACCGAGCAGCAGCGGGAGGAGCCACCGGCGGCGCGCAGGGGCCGCAGAGGTGCTGCTCATAGGCTCCACGCTACGGGGTACAACCCGAGAGAAGAGCGAGACGGAGACCATGGCGCGCGCGGAGGAGCAGCCCACCTGGGGCGACCGCCTCCCCGGCCTCGAGGGGCTGCGGGGGCTGGCGGCCGTCGCCGTGCTGCTCTATCACGTGCAGCGTCAGCTCTCCCCGTCGACCAGCGACGTGCCGGTGCTGAGCGAGATCACGTTCCTCAGCCACGGCGTCACCCTGTTCTTCGTGCTGTCGGGGTTCCTGCTCTTCCGGCCCTTCGTCGCGGCGCGGGTAGGAGGCGAGCGGATGCCGCGCACGCGCCGCTACCTCGTCAACCGGCTGCTTCGCATCTTCCCCGGCTACATCGCGGTGCTGCTCGTGGTGAGCCTGCTGTTCCGCACGGCGTGGCTGCCGCCGCGGGCCGACGGCGAGCCGGACCGGTTCGGGATGCTCTCCCTGCCGGACACCCTGCTGCAGGCCACGCTGCTGCAGAGCTATTTCCCGTCGACGGTGCGCACGGGGCTCGAGGTCGCGTGGACGCTCACCGTCGAGCTGACCTTCTACCTCCTGCTGCCGCTGCTCGCGGGGCTCGCGGCCAAGGCGGCGCACCGATGGGCCGCCATGCTGATCCCGGTCGGGTTCATGTTCGCCGTGGGGATCGCGGGCAAGACCTGGTACGTGCTCGGCAACGCGGGGCTCTCCTCGTCGGAGCAGGTCACGTTCGAGTGGGGCGCCAACTGGACCACGGTGATCAGCCGCAGCATCCTCGTGCACGCCGACCTCTTCGCCTGGGGCATGCTCGCGGCCGTGATCTTCGTGGCGCTGCGCAACGGGGATCTGCCCGCGTCGTGGATGCGCCGACGGTGGATGCTCGGGGTCGGCGCCGCGGTCGTGCTCGTCGTGTCGACGCTTCCGCGGATCGGCATCCTCGTGGAACCGCTCGTCGCCCTGTCGAGCGCCCTGCTGCTGCTCCTCGTCGTGCTGCCGCCCAGCCGGGGCGGCGAGTGGGGCACCGCCGCGCGTTTCCTCGAGACCGGGCCCGTGCGCTGGCTCGGTCTCGTGTCGTTCAGCATCTACCTGTGGCACCTGCCGCTGCTGCGGTTCCTCCGCGGCCACGGCCTCGTGTTCGGCGACGACGTGGCCGGGCTCTTCGGCAACATCGCGCTCATCGCGGCCCTGACCTTCGTGCTGAGCGCGCTCAGCTACAACCTCGTCGAAGCGCCGGCGCTGCGGCTGAAGAAGAAGCTGAGCGGGCGGGCGACCGCGGCATCCGGGGCTCGGTGACGCCTTTGCTGTGAGGCCGTCGGCGCCACCCGGCGAAGGCGGTGAGAGCCGCCGGCATGGCTTGGCGAGCCGTGGCGGATGCGAGCAGCGAAGAGGTCTCTCGAGATGTCAGTTCCGGGTCTCTCAAGACATCCGGATGACCCGCAGAACTGACACCTCGGGAAGCCTGGCTGCCCCAGATGTCAGTTGTGGTTGCTCGATGGCGCTCGTGCCAACCAGAACTGACATCTCGAAGGAGCGGCTGCCCGCGGTGGCAGCTGGGCCCCACACAAAGGGACAGGGCCCGCCGCTCGATGAGCGACGGGCCCTGCAGGGGTGCTTGACCGGGTGAGCCCGGGTATTACTCCGCGGCGCTCGCGGTGATCTTGGCGATGCCGACCACGAGCTCGTCGGTCACGGCATCCGTGCCGAAGGTCTCGTTGAGCAGCGGTGCGGCGTCCTCGCTGATGAGCACCGTGGTGCCCTCGAGCACGGCGTCGCCGTTGGCGTCGGTGGTCAGCGGGTTCAGCGTGGTGCCGTCGAGGTTGAAGATGAACACGTCCTCGCCGACGACCTCACCGTTGGCGGTCACGGTGCCCGTGAGCTCCGAGGTGCCCGGGTCGATGACGAAGTCGGTGAGCTCGACGACAGTGGCGCCGTCGGCCGAGGTCAGCGAGATGCCGGAGCCCTCGTGGTCGATGCGGCCCTGGACGTACGGACGGTAGTCCTCCTCCGGGTCGTAGTAGTCGACGTTGCCGCCGGTGATCGGGAAGGCGAGGACGCCGTCGGTCAGCGTCGCGCTGCCGAGCACATTCGGGGTGAGGCCCAGCGAGGTGAGCGCCTCGACGAAGCCCGCGTCGAGGGTGACCTGCGTGTCGACACCGTCGAGCTCGGGGATCGACGCCACGGGCTCGGGCATCTCCTCGGTGGTCTCCTCGGCGCTCGGCTGCGACCCGGTGTCGGCGGCGCTCGTGTCGTTCGAGGGGGCGCAGGCGGTGAGGCCGGCGACGAGGGCACCCGCGGCGGCGAGGGCGGCGGCGGAGCGGTAGTACTTGCGCATTTCAGATCCTTCGTGGTTGAGGGGTGGTGCACGAGGAGTTCGCCACCACCCCAGCCGCGGTTTGCGGCGCACAGGGGTTCGTCAGCTTGAGGATGACTCGGTTCCGCTAGCGCCGGCGGAGAGACCGTCTCAGCAGAGCGGGCCGCCGCAGCCGCGCCCGGCCCTCCGGCCCGAGACGCCGCACCGCCATCACCACGACGAACATCGCCGCTACAGCGAGGCTGACCCGAGCCACGTCGTTGATCGGCACGAGCAGCCGCAGGGTCAGCGCCGCCGCGACGGCGTACCACTCCCACCGCCCGGTCACGACGATCGCGGGGATCAGCAGCAGCGCGTACCAGGGGTACCGCGGCGACACGGCGAGCAGGGTCACGCCGATCATCACGAGCTGGGCGAGCCACGGGTCATCCGGGTTCGTCTTCCACAAAACGAGCGCGGCGGTCACCAGCACCACGAGCGCCACGAGCACGGTCGCGGCGTCGCCGGGCAGCACGGCCGAGGCGAGCAGGAATCGCTCGCCCGACTCGTAGCCCTCCTCGGTGAGGTAGCCCGGCAGGTAGCCGAGCACCTCGATCCCGCTGGTCAGCACGTAGGGCACGTACAGCACGGCGAACGTGGCGACGGATGCCACCGCGACCGCCCACCACCGGCGCCGCACGAGCGACGGGCCCGCGACGGCCGGCACGAGCTTCACGGCGACGCCCGCGCCGAACGCGATGCCGCCGAGCCACGGATGCCGCGACGCGACGAGCATCGTCGCGGCGACGAGCAGCAGGGCGCCGAGTGCGTCGACGTGGGAGTTCGTTACCGCCTCCGTCGCGACGAACGGGCTCCACGCCCAGAGCGCGACCCAGCGGGGGTCCCGCCCGGTGCGTCGAACCACGCGGAGAAGCAGCGCGGTGACGCCGAGGCTGATGAGCAGCCCTCCGATCTGCAACGGCCAGTACTCGGCCTCGGCCGGCACGAGGAGCCGCACCCCGAGGAAGTACAGCTCCGCCATCGGCGGGTAGATCGTGGGGACGTTCGCCCGGTTGATGGCGGTGCACACCGTGTCGCCGTCGGCGTCGCGGGCGGTCATGATGCGCTCGCCGGAGCAGTCGCCCGAGGCATCCGGGGCCGGGAAGAGCCAATCGGGCCGCAACTCCTCGAGCGCGGACGACGCCGGTACGTGGTCATAGGGGGAGACCCCCGCCTTCTGCACGATGCCGTCCCAGGCGTAGCGCGCCGAGTCGGTCGACGTGTTCGGCGGACCGGCGAGCGCCCCGAGCCCGATCGCGAGCGCGCCCGCGACCACGAGCGGCACGACCGCGCGGTCGGGCACCCGGCGCAGCGCCAGCACGGCGAGCGCGAAGAGCGCCCACAGCGCGATCGTCACGGCGAGCAGGTCGCGCTCGCGCCACTCGCGCGAGACGTAGAAGTCGACCCCGGTCAGCGAGTACACGGTCAGCGCGACGCTCGCGGCGAGCAGGGTGACGACGAGTGCGACCCTCATGCGGCCCTCCCGTCGGTTCCGGCATCCGCCACGAATACCCTCCCGTGATCCACGAGGTGCTGCAGTCGCTGTCGCGCGTGTTCGCCTCGCCGGCGCGCTCGCCGCGGATGGCTGTGGTGCTCGGTCGCCTGCTCGGCGCCGCCTTCCTCGTGTGCATGGTCACGGGCCTCTACAGCCACGCCATCCAGGAGCCGCAGCCGTGGATGGTGTTCCCGACGCGGCCGATCCAGCTGTACCAGGTGAGTCAGGGGCTGCACATCACGGCGGGTATCGCGTGCTTCCCGCTGCTGCTCGGCAAGCTCTACGCCGTGCAGGGGCGCCTCTTCGAGACGCCGCCCGTGCGCTCGTTCCCGCACTTCCTCGAGCGGGCGTCGATCACGGTGTTCGTGGCGTCGTCGATCGTGCAGCTCGTGATCGGGCTGCTCAACACGTACCAGTGGTACCAACTCTTCCCGTTCCCCTTCCGCCAGACGCACTTCGCGCTGTCGTTCGTCGTGATCGGATCGCTCGCCATCCACATCGGCGTCAAGCTGCCGGTGATCGCCCGCCACTGGTCGCGCGTTCCGGATGGCTCGCGGCCCGACAACTCTTCGGAGCCGCCCGCCCCATCGACGGTGTCGGTCGGTGGCGTCACGGGGCGCGTGCTCCGCTGGATCGACGCCTCGCCGCGTCCGGTGTCCCCGGGCGCCAGCAGACGCGGCTTCCTCGCCGCGATCGGCGCGGCGACCGCGGCACTCGTCGCGTTCACCGCGGGACAGTCGTTCCGCGCGCTCGACGGGCTCAATCTGTTCGGGGCGCGGAAGCAGGGCGTCGGCCCGCAGTCGCTGCCGGTGAACCGCACCGCCGCCGCGGCGCGCGTGGAGCAGACGGCCCTCGCGCCCGACTGGCGGCTCACCGTCTCCGGGCCTGCCGGCACTCGGAGCTTCTCGCGCGACGAGCTCGCCGCGATGCCGCAGACCGAGGTCGTGCTGCCCATTGCGTGCGTCGAGGGGTGGAGCCAGTCCGCGACCTGGCGCGGGGTGCGCGTGCGCGAGCTCGCGGCGCTCGTGGGCGGCGGACCCGAGTCATCCGTCGTCTTCCAGAGCCTCGAGCAGCGCTCGAGCTACGCCCGCACCGAGATGGGGCCCGAGTTCGCCCGCGACGACCTGAGCCTCGTCGCGCTCGAGCTGAACGGCGAGACGCTCGACCTCGATCACGGCTACCCGGCGCGGGTGATCGCGCCCGCGCGCCCCGGGGTGCTGCAGACCAAGTGGCTCTCGTCGCTGGAGGTGAGCGAGACGTGAAGACCGCCCGCATCGTGCTCGTCGCCGTCGGAGTGCTGGTGCTCGTCGTCGGCGTCGCCGTACTGCTGAGTGACGTCTCGCCGCGCCGCTACCTCGGTCTCGGCGCGTGGCTGCTCGGCGCCCTCGTCGTGCACGACGCGGTGATCGCGCCGGTCGTGCTCGGTGTCGGCGCCCTTCTGCGCCGGGCGGGGCGACGGATGCCGGGCGGCGTGCTCGTCATCGTTCAGGTCGCGCTCGTCGTGGCGGCGGTCGTGACCGCGCTCGTGATGCCGGAGGTCTTCAAGCGGGGGATCGGCACGGCGAACCCGACCGTGCTGCCGCTCGACTACGGGGTGAATCTGGCGCTGTTCTACGTGGGGCTCGCTGTGGCCACCGGGGTCGCGATCGCGGCGTACCTCGCGGTGCGGCGTCGAGCCGCCGTCGGCGCAAGCGAGGACTGACCCCCGGACACGCCGAGCCAGCGCGGCGTATCCTGGCGTCCGGTCTTGAGTTCCGCCGACGTCAGCGCTTCGCGAGCCGGCAGAACACGCGCCCGTCGACCCGCCAGTCCTGCACCAAGCGCAGCCCGAGCCGCGGCGCGAGGCGACGGATGGGTCCCAGCCCGATCTCCGCCCAGGGGAACGCCGCGCTCTCGGCGCCCCGGTCGTCGGTGAGGTGCGCGACGAAACGCTCGTCGCGGCGCACGTCGGCGTGCAGCTCGGCGACGATCTCGCCGGTGGGGGAGAGCAGTTCCGAGCAGCGGTGCAGCAGCGCACCGACGTTGCCGCCGATGCCGATGTTGCCGTCGACGAGCAGCGCGGTCTGCCACTGGCCCTCCCGCGGCAGCACGTCGAACACCGACCGCTTGAGTACGGCGGCGCCGGATGCCCGGGCGCGCGCTACGGCCGCGGGGGAGATGTCGATGCCGAGCGCGTCGATTCCGCGGGCGAGGGCGGCGACGACCATGCGGCCGGGTCCGCAGCCGACGTCGAGCAGGGGACCCCTGACCGCGTCGAGCAGGCTGAGGTCCGCGGGATCCGCGTCGGCGTGCCAGCGCGACACGTCGAAGACCGTGCGGTGATCGTCGGTGCGACGGGTCGACGGGTCCTCGAGGTAGAGCACCTGCACCTCGCCGGTCGCCATCGCGTACTCGTACGGCTCCGCACCACCGGTGCCGAAGGGGCGGCCGGCGTTCATGCGATGAGCCGCCCTTCCCACTCGAACTCGGCGAGGAGACGAGCGAAGCGGGTGTGCGGCGCGCTCGCCGCGACGGCGCGGGCGTCGTCGATCGTGTCGACGTCGAGCAGCGGCGGCAGCATCGCGACGGTGAGCCCGGCGGCGTGCAGCCGGGCGAGCTGCTCGGCGCCCGTGGCATCCGTCGACATCTCGACGCCGCGGACGAGGTCGCCGCGCGGCTCGCGCAGGCCGAGCGCCCAGAACCCGCCGTCGTCCGCGGGGCCGAACCAGGCGTCGACGTCGTCCGGCCACTCCGCGAACACGGGGGTGAGCATCGCTGCGGTGAGCTGCGGGGTGTCCATGCCGATGAGCAGGGTGGGCCCGTCGAGCGCGTCGAAGGCGTCGGCGAGGCGCTCGTCGAGCCCGCCGCCGGACTGCCCCATGACCTCGAACTGCTCGGTGCCGGCGGGGGTGCGCTCGCCCGCGAACAGCAGCACGCGGCGGGTCGCGGGGAGCGTCGCGGTGGCGTCGACGGTGTCGGCGATGCACGCGGCGGCGAGCTCGGCCGACTGGTCGAGCGTGAGCGGCGGATGCAGCCGCGTCTTCGCTTTGCCGGGCAGCGGCTCCTTGGCGATCAGCAGCAGGGTGGTCATCGCGCCCCCAGCAGTCGCGACATGTCCTGCACGGCGGTCACCGTGCCGCGGACCGTGCCCGTGACCTTCGACCGGCCGACGCGCGGCGCGTACGGCGCGTCGACCTCGAGCACGCGCCACCCGGCCGCGTGCGCGCGCAGCAGCATCTCGAGCGGGTAGCCGCTGCGGCGGTCCTGCAGGTCGAGGGCGACGAGGTCGGCGCGGGCGGCGCAGCGCATGGGTCCAAGGTCGTGCAGACGCAGGCCGGTGGCGCGGCGCATCAGGTGGGCGAGCGCGCGGTTCGCGACGCGAGCGTGCAGCGGCCAGGAGCGCCGCGTCGTCGGCCGGCGGCGCCCGAGCACGAGGTCGGCGCGCCCCTCGACGACGGGGTCGACGACGGCGGGCAGATCTTGGGGGTCCATCGACGCGTCGGCATCGCAGAACGCGACGAAGGGGGCGGATGCCGCGAGCAGCCCGGCGTGCGCGGCCGAGCCGAACCCGCGGCGGGGCTCGCTGATGACGAGGGCGCCGTGCTCGCGGGCGACGCGCGCCGAGTCATCCGCCGAGCCGTTGTCGACGACGATCGCGCGGTACCCCTCGGGCAGACGGCCGAGCACCCAGGGCAGGGCGCGCTCCTCGTCGAGGGTGGGGAGCACGACGTCGACGAGAGGTTGGGTCACGAGGAAGGTTCGTGACCGTCCGCGCCGGAGTTTGGGTCAGCCCGACGTGACCCGCGGCTCGAGGCCGTGCAGCCTCAGAAGGTTCTGACGACGCCCGATCGGCTAATGGCGACCGTCAGCCGCTTGGGCGCGGTGAAGGGGCGACGCCGTTCGAGCATCGCCTCGGTTTCGGACGCCTGGATGACGGTCCACCCTGCGCGTCGATAGTCGGCTAGGACGCGAGCGAGGGCGGCGCTGAGGTATTCGGTGGACAAGCTGCGGGATGTAGCGACTCGGGTGTCGGCCATCTGCCCATGATATTCGTCGTGTCGAACAACTAATAGTTGGGTCATCGTGGTGACCTGGCCCCACTTTGGGGGACGGCGACGCGCAGTGGCGCCGTCGCGAATTCTCGCATTCCGTCGTCGAAGCTCACCGTCGGCCGCCAGCCGAGCTCGCGCTGCAGCCGCTTGCAGGAGGCGGTGATGTGGCGCACGTCGCCGAGGCGGTACTGGCCGCTCGTGACTGGCGTGGGGCCGCCGGCGTTCACGGCGAGCGCCGCCGCGAGGTCGCCGATGGTGTGCACCTCGCCGCTCGCGACGTTGTAGGCGCGGAAGCTGCCAGTCTCGCGGTCGGCCTCGAGCGCGGCGAGATTGGCGGTCGCGACGTCGCGCACGTGCACGAAGTCGCGGCGCTGGCGCCCGTCCTCGAACACACGGGGTGCCTCGCCGCGCTCGATCGCCGACCGGAACAGCGACGCGACGCCAGCGTAGGGGGTGTTCTGCGGCATGCCGGGGCCGTAGACGTTGTGGTAGCGCAGCCCGATCGCGGTGCCGCCGGTGCTCCGCGCCCACGCGGTGGAGAGGTGCTCCTGGGCGAGCTTCGTCGCCGCGTAGACGTTGCGGGGGTCGAGCGGGGCGTCCTCGTCGATCAGCTCGGGAGTCAGCGGGTCGCCGTGCTCGTCGAGGGGGTCGAAGCGCCCGGCATCCAGGTCCTCGACGCGGCGGGCGGGCGGCCGCATCGGGCCGGTCGGGCCGGAGTAGGCGCCCTCGCCGTAGACGACCATCGAGCTCGCGAACACCAGCCGCCCGACGCCGCGGGCGGCCATCCCTGCGAGCAGCACAGCCGTGCCGAGGTTGTTGGAACCGACGTAGTCGGGGGCGTCGGAGAAGTCGACGCCGAGCCCGACTTTCGCGGCCTGGTGGTTGACGGCGTCGATGCCGGCGAGCGCAGCGTTGACCACGTCGGGGTCGCGCACGTCGCCCTGCACGAACTCGACGCGCGGGTCGAGTTCGGCGTCGCCGCCGTGCACGTCGCCGCGCAGGGAGTCGAGCACGCGCACCTCGTGGCCCGCGTTGAGCGCGGCCTGTACCACGGCGCCGCCGATGAAGCCGGCGCCTCCCGTGACGAGCAGCCTCATCGCGCGAGCACCGCCTCGACCTCGGAGGGGGCGATGAGCTGCCGCCCGGCGTAGTCGTCGGGGATCGCGGCGACGATCCGCTCGATGGCGCGGATGATGCGCGGCTGCGCCTGGGCGAGCCGGCGGAACACGAGCTCGGCAGACACCTCGTCCTCCGCTTTGGCGTCGCTGTCGGTGACGAAGGCGAGGGTCACCGTGCCGATGTTGAGCTCGGCGGCGAGCGGCACCTCCGGATAGAGCGTCATGTTCACGACGTGCGCGCCTGCAGAGCGGAACCACAAAGACTCGGCGCGTGTCGAGAACCGGGGGCCCTGGATGACGACGACCGTGCCCTCTGGCTCGACCTCGTCGCCGAGCGCGGCTTTGGCGATCGCCCGTAGCGCGGGATCGAACGGGTCGGCGGAGGCCAGGTGCTGCACGCTGCCGCGGTCGTAGAACGTGTCGGCGCGGCCGTGCGTGCGGTCGAGGTACTGGTCGAGCAGCGCGAGCGTGCCCGGCGGGTAGTCCGGGGAGACCCCGCCGACGGCGGCGGACGACACGATCGCCTTCACCCCGAGGCTGGCGAGCGCCCAAATGTTCGCGCGGAAGTTGATCAGGTGCGGCGCGACAGAGTGGTCGACGCCGTGGCGGGTGAGGAACGCGACGACCTTGCCAGCGAGCGCGCCGAGCGTCACGTCCGCGGGCCCGTAGGGCGTCTCGATGCGGCGCTGCTCAGAGCGCTCGGGGTCGAAGAGGTCGTAGACGCCGGAGCCGCCGATGACGGCGACAGTGACCCGCTGATTGCTCGGCTGCATTCTGTTCTAACTCTCATAGTTGTACGACGACGATTGTGGGTTCGTTGCGGAGGCTCGCGGCCTACACCCTTTGCAGGCATTCGTCGTGGCGGCGTCGAAGGAGGGGACACTCTTCGGCGCAACTTGCAACGAGAATGCTTGACGTGCACCGCAGCGCGACCCGTTGCCGCCTGACAAGCGAGATCCGACAAGGCAAGTTCAGCCGGCCCCAGCCGGAAAGCCGTATAAGGTGTGGCTGCCGATGCAGAGGGGCTCCGCCCTAGCCAACTCGCGCGCGCTGCTCCTGGGTCGTTGCGCCTTCTGGCCTCACGGCTCGGGTCCCCCGATGTCGTTCATTCGAGGCGGACGCACCGCACATCGTATGGGGGAACTTGATGGGGAAGAGACAGCAAATCAGATCGATTGCAATAACCACCAACACCTTGGATGCAGGTGGCGCGGAACGGCAGAGAGTACTCCTAGCGAATGCACTTCGAAGTCAGGGGATCGAGGTGACGCTCTACCTACTACAGTCGACGGGCCCGCTGGAGCACGAGGTCGCGCATGGGGTGAGGCTCGAGGTCGTCCGCTTCTGGCGCGGGCCGCGCCGGTCGCATGATGCGATCGTGACGGGAACGACTAACACCGAGGTCGCGTTTGGTCTTCTGGCCCGCCTCGCGCGTCGCACATCTCGATGGCTCATCGCAATTCACAATCCGGTAGGACCAGGGGCGCCCCTACCCGCGCCGCTCGTCCTGCTCAGCTGCACAATCGCGGATTCGCTCATCGCGCTGACCTCGGGGCATGCCCGTGGAGTCGAGCATTACTGGGGAGTACGTCCGGATATGACCGTCAGCAACGCAATCGATACCTCGAAGTACCGGCGACAATCTGATCGAGCGCTTGATTGGGACGTGGGTTATATTGGGCGACTGGCGGCCGAGCATAAAGGTCTCGATCGGTTGCTGGCCGCCGCTGCAGCGCCCGAGGCTGAGAGATTCCGCTTCGCGATCGCAGGCTCCGGGCCGGACGAACAGAAGTTGAAAAGGCTCGCCGCGTCTCTGGGGATCGATGACAGGATCTCTTGGTTGGGGCATCAATCCCCCGAATGGTTCCTGCCGCGCGTCGGACTGCTCACCTTGCTTTCGCGGTACGAAGGGCAGCCACTTGTTCTGCTCGAGGCTGAGGCGGCTGGAGTACCACAAGTCGTTTCTGCGGATGCAGGAGTGGATCCTGGCGCTGCCAAGAAGATCGTCGACGCTGACGACGCCAACGCTGTAGCCGAAGCGTGGCGCGACACGCTCACTTCGAGGTCAGTAACCGCACTGCCTATCTCGGTCGTGAACAACTCCCCGACTGATATGGCGCGTGGGTACCTTGCCGCCCTTTCGGCTGATTCTGTGCGGATCCGCAGGATTAGGAACGTAGCGACGTTTCTGCATGCGCTGTTCGTGCCGAAGGCGAGTGGCGGTGCGAAATGAATGCATCGATAATACTCATTTTTCTTATTTCGGCCGCGGTCGCCGTATCCCTGCTGACCCGCCCCAAGTTGCTGGTTGCCATTGCGCTAGTCGCGGTGTTGTTCGTGCGCACGCTGACTCACCTGACAGGGCTGCAACAAGTCGACGTTCTGGATGACGCTCTCGTAGTTCTGTGCGTAATCTCGGGACTGATAGTAAGAATCAGACGAGGCAGGGCGGCGCATTACCCCGGCTTCGGATTCTTCTGTGCATTTGCCGTCGCCGGTGCTCTTAGTGGCGTCCTTCACCCTGAGTTAGACCTAACCGTCCTCGCGTCCGGCGTCTTCCTTGCGACGAAGGGTATCCTCTTCGGTTGGGCCGTGGCGCAGCTGGACTGGACCGAGTATGACGTAATTCGCAGTTTCAGGACCGGCGCGGTAGTCGTTGCCGTCATCCTGGGTTGCTGCATCGCGAATGCAGTTGCACCCGAGGCCTGGGCTGCGACGTTCTCCCCGCAAGGTGGGATCATCTACCGTTACGGGCTACCGTCGCTTATGGGGCCTTTCGTTCATCCCTTCGATCTCGCCTTCGTCGCATCCATGGCCGGCATCGCTGTTCTCGCGTACCGAATGCACATAGGCCGAGGCGCGCTGAGCATGATCCTGTTCGTCGGCACGGCGCTTGCGACCATCGGGTCTTTTCGCCGGAAGGACTCTCTAGGCCTGCTAGTGAGCAGCGGCGTGCTTGCAGCTGTCAGTCGGAATGCGAAGTGGTTAACAGTCGCTTTCGTGGCCCTCCCGATTGTAATTCTCCTCGCATGGGACGAGTTGCTCGAGGAGGCGCAAGCGCTAAGCTCTGCTTACTTCACAGTCGACAGTCGGGAAGCGCGAACGGTACTAACGCTAGGTGCCTACACTGTTGCCGGTGATTATTTCCCGTTTGGGGCGGGGTTTGGAAGGTACGGGTCACGCACGGCGGCAGTGAACTACAGCAACGAGTACCTGCGCTTAGGTTTCCACACGGTTCACGGATTGGGTTTCACGGAAGGTACCGGTAATTTTCTAACCGACACGTCTTGGCCTGCCATCCTTGGCGAGGCGGGAGTATTTGGTGCCGCCTTCTTCGTGCTAGGGCTGCTCGCGATGGCACGGCGGGCCTGGCGATGGAGAGCTCTTGACTCGCCCGCTGCGCGACTGCTGGGAACGACGGGAATCGGCTGGATCATCCTTACTTTGTTTCAATCCTTGGGCGCAGCGGTTTTCACAGCGCCGCCGGGCTTCGCCTTCCTCTTCGGTTTGGTCGGCATAGGAGCCGCGATCGAGCACGGGCGGCGTCGTGAGCCGCAGAGGAAAGAGAGGTCGCAGGAACTTGCTTGAGAACTATTCGATTCAGGCGTTGAGGGGGCTAAGGGTCCTGATCATCGCCTCAACTGGGGGGCATTTGGCTCAGGCAGAGAAATGGTCCCGCATCCTCGAATTCTCGCCCGATAGCCGGTTTGTCACGTTCCGGTCGCCTCAGAGCGAGGCGCTGCTCGCAGGGCGCTCTGTTCAGTACGTTCCCTACGTCCGTCCGAGGGGGTTCGGCGCAATTGTCCGTGCAGCCTCGAGTATCGCGGGCCAAGTTCACCGCGGCCAATTTGATGCCGTCATGAGCACGGGGGCAGGAGTTGCGCTGGCGGGGCTGCCGATTGCCCGGATGTTGAAGGTGCCCTACTTCTATATCGAAAGCGTCTCTCGCTTTGAGGGTCCGAGTCTGACGGGACGGCTCATGGAGTGGGTGCCGTTCGTGAGCCGCTTCGCGCAGCACGACGGTTACCGGAGCGACAAGTGGAAGCGTGTGAGGTCTCTCCTCGCGTCTTATCGCGTGGTCGCCTCGCCAACTGGCGACCTGTCTCGGCCGCTGAGTATATTCGTGTCACTTGGGACGATCGCGCCATATCGGTTCGACCGTTTAGTGGATTCGGTCCTGGCTTGTCTGCACCCGGACGACACTGTGACATGGCAGCTGGGAGTCACGGAACGAAGCGATTTGCCGGGTGCTGTTCACGGGCTTGTGCCTGCGGACGAGATGGCGCGCCTGATGCGTGATGCAGATGTCGTGGTCACGCACGCCGGTGTTGGCACGCTTTTAAATCTCCTCGATCAGGGGATGCTGCCGGTGGCGGTTGCGCGGCTGCGCGAACACGGCGAGCACGTCGATGACCATCAACTTCAAGTGCTGCAACGATTGTCGTCGCTCGGGCTGGCGGTATCTCCCGCGGCGTCGCTTGAACGCGCGCACCTGATTCAAGCAGCGGATAGCCGAGTAGTCCAGAGTTTCACTTGAGCGACGCACTGACTGTCATCCATTTCGGTGACGCTGCAAATGCTAGTGGGGGCATCGCGAGCGTGATTCGCCGCCACCTCGCGCGTGGGATGCAGAATGTGATTGTTCAGGCGTGCACAACGCATGATCCTGGCGATACCCACCTCAAGAGCCGACTCGCCTACTTCACGAGGGCCGCCAAGCTCGCGACTTCTCGCCGGCGGTTTGTGGGGCACGTGCACATTTCACAGCGAGGTTCCCTCCTTCGGGAGGGCTCGCTCCTTCTCCTGCTCCGCTTCGCGGGCCATCCGACCGTAGTCACACTTCACGGAAGCTCCTTAGCAGAGGCGGAAGTGATAACTCGGTTGATCCTGAAACTCCTTCTGCGATCGGCCTCGATTGTCCACGGCTTTGATGAGCGGTACCGGGCGCGCTACTCCGTCCCACTTAGCAAATGGAAGCAGTTACCCAACGACGTCGAGCTTCCGCCGAAGGTTGTCGGGGCCGACCGGCGTCGAAGAGCCGTCCTCTTCGCTGGGGAAGTTGGGCTTCGGAAAGGCATCGACATCGTTGAGGGCGCCTGGGACCGCGCTCTTGCGGACGCCGGTTGGGAGCTGCTCGTTGCCGGTCAGCCAACGCCCGCAGGAGCCGCGATCGCGGAGCGCCTTGCTCTGCAACCCTCGGTGACCATCCTTGGACCGCTCGCACACGATGATCTGCTGGCTCTTATGGCCTCGGTCTCCATCGTCATTCAGCCATCGAGGGCTGAAGCGTTCCCGATGACGGTATGCGAGGGTTTGGTGCGTGGATGCGCAGTGGTCGGAACGGACATCGGAGGCCTGGGCGCTCTGCTTGCTGGCGCTGAACAATTCGTAATCCGCGAGAGTTCTTCGCAGTTGCGCGACACTCTGAAGCATCTGGCCGAAGCGCCGGAAGCGCTGCGGCGAGCTCAACTCGCAGCCCGTGCATATGG
Source organism: Desertivibrio insolitus (assembly GCF_017355965.1). Classification (GTDB taxonomy): domain Bacteria; phylum Actinomycetota; class Actinomycetes; order Actinomycetales; family Microbacteriaceae; genus JAFIQW01. The sequence continues at coordinate 416,375 of NZ_JAFIQW010000001.1, read as the reverse complement.
CGAGCTCCGACTGGCGAGCGAACGCGTCACAGCAGAATGGGTGACACTCTACGGAAGGCTCGGCTTTACGGATGGATAAAGCGGAACACGATTGGCGGCACGTACTCGCTGCGGATATATGGTCGATGGGGATGTCCGATGCGCGCGGTCTGAGATTGCACACGAATCCTCTAATACGGTTCGTCAAAGCGCTTCGACGGGCCGAAGCGTGGAGGAATAGAAGTGGATTGGGGCGGCTCCTCTACTACACGTTCCGCTTCCTCTACGAACGGGAAGCCACCCGCCTAGGCTTCGATATCCCCTTGGGTGTGTTTGGCCCGGGGCTGTCCATCGCACATCGCGGCACGATCGTGGTGAACGGGGCAGCGCGGGTTGGCCGCAACTGCCGACTGCATCCTGGGGTGACGATCGGGGCGCACCGCGGTAGCGCGCCCACCATTGGCGATGACGTGTTCATTGGCCCATCCGTGTCTATCATCGGGGGCGTTAGCATCGGAAACGGAGCCGTGCTGAGCGCGAACGCGTCCGTGAACTTCGACGTGCCAGCGGGGGGAGTCGTTGTGCCGGCTCAGTCTCGTGTGCTGCCAGGAAAGGCATCCTGGGTGGCATCTGCAGGCGAATTGGGGCCACGCCTGTCGCCCAGATAGCTCTCAGGCGGCACGCATTCCTGGGTTAGGACAATCTTCTCCTGCTCTCCAGAACGACGCCCACGCCATCGTGTATCCAAGGCCCGGAGCCCTCCTGGCTGATTACCCGCGCCGGGTTCCCAGCAACGGTGGTGTGAGGAGGCACGTCTTTCGTGACTACTGCATTTGCTCCTATCGCGACGTTGTCGCCGACCTGTATGCCGCCGACCACGACTGCCCCTGCCCCCAGCCAAACGTTGTCTCCAAGTACGGGAGAGCCGTTCCTGCCCTGCCCGATAGTGACGTTCTGGTGGATGCGACAATTCTTCCCTATTCGCACATCCGGATTGATCACGATTCCCGGCGCATGTGCGATGTTGAACCCGGGTCCCGCCACCCCAAGCGGGATCTCTAGGCCCAAATGTAGGCCCAGGCGGTAACAGCGCAGGCGGAGGAAGCGGCCGTAAAGCCTTCCCAGGGTCCCCTTCTGGCCTAGCCAGTGCTCAGCGCGTCTGCGTTCGCGCTGGTACCTAAGTACCGGCTTTGTGTAGCGATAGCGCCAGCGCCAGCGCCCCGCCCCGATTGCGGCGAAGTCCGCGGCTATTGCGAAGTTCAACTGATCACGAGGCGACATTCGCGCAATCCTCAAGGAGTTTCACCCAGCGCGCCGCCATAGCGCTATCCGTAAATCGCTCTAGGAACACCCGCCGATTGGCTGTCCCCCATGTTATATCTGTTCTCGCCAGGTGCACCGCTTGCGCGATGCCCTCAGCGAGATCCTGAGGGGCGCAGCCGACGGAGTCCGGTAGCGCTTTCAACTGATCGCGGTTGCCCCCGACTGTCGTCATGACCAACCCACGGCCAAGCGCAGCAGCCTCCAGCGGCAGTAGATCAAAATATGCCACGCGGTTGGGTACGACTACTACATCTGCATCAAGCAGGTGTTCGGAAGGCGTCTCGCTCCAGCCCAAATTCTTGACATGAGCTGAATCGCGTGCCTGGAGCCCCGTCCCTAACGTTCGGAACTCAGCGGCGAAGTCTCGGCGGGCGAGGGTTTCAGCGGCATCGACGAAGAGATCGTAGCCCTTATGGGGAACGAAACGTCCAACGAAGATCACACCGATGCTTCCGTCCCTTCGTGGCCTCGGCTCGAAGTTGGATGCGGGCACTCCGGACTCTATGTACCGTGATTTGCTCGTGAGGCGGCCGTCGCCGTCGAACGCTGCGAAATATTCCGCTGCTGCGTCTCGCGTTGGAAAAACCACAAGGTCGGCTTCGTCAATGATCTGCTGCTCCGCTTTTCGGAAACCTGCGGTATCGAGCACGCGGCCCATCAACTCGGCTACCATCGCTTCTTCGTCGGCTTTGATCGAGGGGCTGTGTGGCATGTAGATTACCTGTTTCCCCTTCCGCCGTGCGCTCGCTACACGCGAGGGCGCCTGGTAGCCATGAAATACAACGGCGTCTGCCTCCTTTATGGCGCGCTCTAACGACCGGTTGGCCCCCGGGACTGTTCTCTCTAGCCGTTTCTGGAGCCCGCGAGCTTTGCTCGTGATCTTCTGAAGCGGGCCAGTGGCCTGCCGACTGAAGCGGCTGCGTTTCCCTGCTTCCCGGCCCCAATACGAGAATGTCATACCGGCTGCCTGCACGGTACGAAGGCCCGAACGCAGATTGTACAGGTAACCCGCCGGTCCGCCGCCCGGAGCGATTTGATCGGCGACAAACAATACATTCCGCGATACCTGACTCATGCTTTCAATCATCCTTACCTGATGTCCGTATCGCAGCGCGAAGCGCGAGAAGTTGATATAGCAGCACGGTTACCTCGGCGAGAGCCACCGCCAGGCCAACTCCGACTGCGCCGTTTGTCATGCCCAGTGTTGCGGCTGCGGACAAGCCGACTACCGCGCCAAGCATCGTACTTCGGAAAACAGCGGGAAAGCGCCCAAGTGGCGCCAAGCCCGACAGGCCTATCACCCCTGTAACAATCACGCAGCTTGTCGCTACGCCGAGTGGCGCGGCCAATTGCCAAGGAACGAACACCTCTCCGCCGGACAACAGGCTCCCGGCAGCCGGCAGTGCCAACGCTAGTGCCGCGCCGCACATGAGTGCGAGCGGCGCAACGTATTTGAGGGCCAGTCGGAGGCGGCGAATCGTCTCCGGAACATCGCCACCCGCGGGTACATAACCCTGCGCAGCTTGAGATACAGGTTGCAAAGCTCGAAGAGCAAAGCGCTGCAGACGGTCGGCCATGGCATAAACCGGAGCTGCGGCAGGTGCGATCAGCGAGAGAATTACAAGCGGGGCGGAAACGTACAGGGTTGCTGTCAAGCTCATCCCCACAGGGCCAAGTTGCGACCTCAAGCCATCGGCCGTCTTCGGTGCCGCCTGAGCGGGCTTCGGATAGCGACGCAGGACGTCGAAGCTGGTTAACGCGCACGCCGTGGCTGCCCCTAGCAACTGAAGTAGAACGAATGCCCAGAGCGAGCCACCGAGGAGAAGGGTGATAGCTCCGGCTAATGTGCCACCTGCGCGAGGGATGGTGTCAATGCTGAGGAGCCTGAGCGGTCTCGCTTCCCCGATCAGGAACCAACTTGCGCCTAGCGCAAGCGTGAGAGCCGTGAGGGCTGCCACGAAATTTGCTTCAGTCTCAGAATTGGCTGGGGAACTGAATGTGAGAGCGACATAAGTGAGGGGTGCGAAAATAAAAAGGAGGGTCAGCCGTGGCAGGACCGACTGCCGGAAATATGAGGCTCTTTCCCAATCGCTATAGGCCGCAACCTTAGCTGGTCCAAGTAGAGGCCATCCCAGTCCGATTACGACGCCGGCGATTGAACCGACGGCCTGACCAACTGCTAGCCCGGCCCACGCGGCTGCTCCTGTCGCTTGAATGACGATTGGTATGGTCAGGAAGTTCACCGACATCGAAAGGAGAATCCCGAAACCGTAGGATCCTGCGAGGGTGATGATGCGGTGCAAGCAAGCTCCTCGTTCCGGGGACTACTGGGCCTTCAATTTGGTGTGAGGCGCCACGGAGGATCCTACGAGCCGAGCCCGCCCCTGGCCGTCTGTCTCGTTCGCCTGCCCCTGGCCGTCTGTCTCGTTCGCGGCCTAAGAGTCACCGTTGACGTCGAAGTCTGCGTGGCGCGTCCGGGGGCTGGCAGTCTCGCTGGCCCTGCCCGGGATCGATCTGCCGCCGCCTAGGCTCTCGGGGTGGCACATCTCCTCGGCGCAGAAGGCATCGGACTCGAGTTCCCGACCCGCACCGTGTTCGAGGACGTCACGCTCGGCGTGAACGAGGGCGACCGGATCGGCATCGTCGGACGCAACGGCGACGGAAAGTCGACGCTGCTGAAGATCCTGTCCGGGCGCCTCGAGCCGGACCGCGGCAAGGTGACGCGGCGCGGCGGCACGACGATTGGGTACCTCGAGCAGGCCGACGTGATCCCCGAGACCGAAACGGTCGCGCACGCGACTGTCGGTGAGCGTCCGGAGTACGAGTGGGCAGGCGACGCGCGCGTGCGCGACGTGCTCGGCGGGCTCGTTCGCGACCTGCCGTGGGAGGCGACGATCGGCTCGCTGTCCGGCGGGCAGCGTCGCCGGGTCGCGCTCGCCAAGCTGCTCGTCGACGACTGGGACGTGCTGTTCCTTGACGAGCCGACGAATCACCTCGATGTCGAGGGGGTCGCCTGGCTCGCGGAGCACCTGAAGAAGCGATGGTCGCCGTCATCTGGCGGCCTGCTCGTCGTCACGCACGACCGGTGGTTCCTCGACGAGATCTCCACCTACACCTGGGAGGTGCACGACGGCATCGTCGAGCCCTTCGAGGGCGGATACGCGGCATACGTGCTGCAGCGCGTCGAACGAGACCGGATGGCAGCGGCATCCGAGGCGAAGCGGCAGAACCTGATGCGCAAGGAGCTCGCCTGGCTGCGTCGCGGCGCCCCTGCCCGCACGAGCAAGCCTAAGTTCCGCATCGACGCGGCCAACGAGCTCATCGAGAACGAACCGCCCGTGCGCGACAAGGTCGCGCTGTCGCAGCTCGCGGTGTCGCGCCTCGGCAAGGACGTGGTCGACATCCTCGACGCCGGCGTGAGCTACGGCGACAAGACGGTGCTCGCGGATGTCACCTGGTGCATCGCGCCGGGGGAGCGCACCGGCATCTTGGGCGTGAACGGTGCCGGCAAGTCCACCCTGCTCGGGCTCGTCTCGGGCACGGTCGAGCCGACCGCGGGTCGCGTGAAGCGTGGCAAGACGGTGCGCATCGCGACGCTGTCCCAGCAGCTCGGCGAGCTCGAGGAGGTGCTCGACGACCCGGTGCGGATCGTGATCGGACGGCTGCGCACCTCGTACGTCGCCGGCGGCAAGGAGCTCACGCCGGGGCAGCTGCTCGAGCGGCTCGGCTTCTCGAGCGCGCAGCTGTCGACGCCGGTGCGCGACCTTTCCGGAGGACAGAAGCGGCGGCTGCAGCTGCTGCTCATCCTGCTCAGTGAGCCGAACGTGCTGATCCTCGACGAGCCGACCAACGACATGGACACCGACATGCTCGCCGCGATCGAGGACCTGCTCGACTCGTGGCCGGGAACGCTGCTCGTCGTGTCGCACGACCGGTACCTGCTCGAGCGCGTGACCGACCAGCAGTACGCGGTGCTGAACGCGCACCTGCGGCATCTGCCGGGTGGCGTCGAGGAGTACCTCCGCCTGCGCGCCGTCGAGCAGGCTGCTGTTCCCACGTCTGCGGCGGCTGCCCCTGCCCCTTCTTCGGGGCTCGCGGGAGCCGAGCGACGCGACGCCCAGAAGGAGCTGCGGGCGATCGAGCGGCAGCTGCAGAAGGCGGAGGAGGAGCGGCTGAAGCTCCACGCGAAGTTCGCCGAGCACGACCAGTCGGACTTCTCGGGGCTGTCGCAACTGCAGGGCCAGCTCTCGGCCGTCGAAGCGCGCGAGGGGGAGCTTGAGGAGCGGTGGTTGGAGCTCAGCGAGTTGCTGGGGTAGGCGGACGTTGGGGGACGAAGTGCTTCGTGCGACGGTTCCTGGTGGAGCCGTTCGAAAGGCGAGGGAATATTCAATAGATTTGGAGGCTATTCCTAGCTAGGGTGAGCCCGAATCCCGTCCACCACCCGAGAGAGGCGGCCTCATGTCGTCCCTGCTCCACCCTTCCCGTCCAAAGTCCACCCGCTCGATCGCAGCTGCTGTCACGGCCCTGCTCGTGCTCGCGGCGCTTCTCATCGCGACTCCTGCGTACGCAGCAGAAGTCGTTGAGATCGAACCCAACTCCTCAACCGCGACGGCGCAGCCGCTCGCGCTCGGCGACACCATGCGTGCAAGCTTCCGCACCAGCGGCGACTGCGACAACAACTTCTACGACTGCGACACCTATCGAGTCTCGGCCACTAGCCAAGGTCGTCTGACCCTCGACCTCCGCTTTTCCGACGCGCTCGGCACCGACAGTGCACTCACCTTGTCGGTGCTGGACAAGGCCGGGACCGTCACGTACCGGCATGAGGTCTCGTCGAGCGACTACGACGGCAGCAACCTCCGCGGTCTGGCCATGTTCGTCGACTCCGGTGTCTCGTACGTCCAGCTCAAAACAAGAGTCAGCACTTTCTCCAGCGCGCCCGTGTGGAAGGGGCAGGCCTACACGCTGAAAGCGACTGTGGCGGCGATGCCGTCTGAAACCGAACGCAATGCAACGACCGCCACGGCAGACGTCATCGCCCTCGGCCAGAAGATCTCCGGTTCGACCTTCAACGGCGACTGCAACAACAACTTCTATGACTGCGATTTCTTCCGCGTTTCACTGCCCGCCGCTTCGAGACTCAGCGTGGACTTCCGCTTCCCGTGCAACCTCGGGACAGAGGACCTCTATCGACTGACGATTTACGACACGTCGGGCGGGTTGATCTCGGAGACGGTGCTGAAGGGTGCCGACTGTGATGGCGCGACGATGCGCGCTGTCGCCGCCTCCGCGGCCGCCGGCAATGCGTACATCCGTGTCTACTCCCGAGCGGGCAGGGTCACCAGCGGACAGCCCTACAACCTCACGGTGAGCGGCGTCCTCAGTTCCGCGACCCCCACCATCACCGGCTCGGGTGCAGTCGGTAGCACTCTGACCGCGAACGCCGGAACCTGGAGCCCCGCGCCCGTCTCGCTGAAGTACCAGTGGCACCGCAACGGAACTGCCATCAGCGGTGCGACCGCCTCGACATACAAGGTGGCAGCCGCTGACGCAGGCTCGACCCTGACCGTCAAGGTGACGGGCTCGAAGGCGGGCTACCTCAGCGCGACCACGACCAGCGCGGGCAAGGCCGTGCCGGCGCCGATCTCGTTCACCGACGTTCCTCGAGAGGCTCAGTTCTCGAACGAGATCGGCTGGGTTGCTGCCAGGGGAATCTCCACCGGCTGGGTCGAGGCGAACGGCACGCGCACGTACCGTCCGCTCCAGCCCGTCGCCCGGGACGCGATGGCCGCGTTCCTCTACCGCCTGGCGGGCAGCCCGCCGTACTCGCCGCCGACCACGTCGCCCTTCTCGGACGTGCCGACGAGCAACCAGTTCTACAAGGAGATCTCCTGGCTCGCCGCTGAAAAGATCTCCACGGGTTGGCCTGGCCCGAACGGGACCAAGACCTTCCGCCCGCTGGAGCCGGTCAACCGGGATGCGATGGCCGCGTTCATGTATCGCTTCAAGGACGAGCCCGCATACACGCCTCCGGCGGTGTCGCCCTTCTCCGACGTCCGGACTGACAACCAGTTCTACAAGCAGATCAGCTGGCTCGCGTCGGAGGAGATCTCGACGGGCTGGGGCGAAGCGAACGGCTCGCGCACGTACCGCCCGCTGCAGCCGGTCGCTCGCGACGCCATGGCGGCCTTCATGTACCGCTTGATCAACTAGCCGGCGCGCGGTCCGGCACAACGGACCGACGAGCCTTACACGACGTGCCCTGTCGCCTCTCGGTGACAGGGCACGTCGTCTTCGGGCGTCATGCGTCGCCCTTGAGCTGCTGCCGATCCGGGTGCGCCGCCACGAACACCGAGGTGAACTCGCCCTCGGCATCCGGCGTCAGCGAGTACTGGACGATGAGTTCTCGCATGCGCTGGTAGAGCTCGTCCTGGCGGTGCTTCGTCAGCTTCAGTCCCATGCGGATCAGCGCGAGATCCTCGGGCGGCACGCCCTCGATCTCCTGCAGGAACGTCTCGACGAGCACGGGCATCATCTCCGCGGTGCCCGAGTGCCACGACAGACCCGTCGCCCGATAAGGCACCTCGCGGGCGCCGCGGGCGCCGCGGCGGGGTTCCTCGGCGGCCAGGAAGCCGTGCTCCGTCAGCGCCCGCACGTGATGCAGCATGCTGCCCGGGTTCACGCCGAGCAGGTCCGCGAGCTCCTTGTTGGTCCGCGGTTCGTGCAGGCAGAGGCGGAGGATCCGCATGCGCAGCGGGGAGGCGAGCGCGCGGGCGCGCTGCATCCGTTCCTCGTCCGTCGGCTCAGGGGCGCCGAACTCGTCCTGCGACACGACCCAAGGCTAGACCTGAAGCGATTGACAAGTCCCAATCACTCGGCGGACACTCCCTGCGTGAGCATCGAGACGACCGAGTCGCACGTCCTGAAGGACCGCAACTTCCGGCTGCTCTGGGGCGCCGATGGCATCAGCCAGTTCGGCACTCAGCTAGCCGGCATCGCGATCCCGGTCATCGCCGTCGAGCTGCTCGGGGCGGGCGCTCTCGAGCTCGGCGCTCTCGAGGCCGCGAGCAGCGCCGCCTTCCTCCTCGTCGGACTTCCGGCGGGAGCCTGGGTCGACCGGATGCTGAAGCGGCGCGTGCTCATCGCGGGCGATCTCGTGCGGGCGCTCGCACTCGCGGTCATTCCGCTGCTCTGGCTCGCGGGCGCGCTGGAGTTCTGGCACCTCGTCGCGGTCTCGGCGATCGTCGGTATCGCGACGGTGTTCTTCGACGTCGCCTACCAGAGCTACCTCCCGATCCTCGTCGGCGGGGCGCAGCTGAGGCAGGGCAACTCGGTGCTGCAGGCCACCGCGGAGGTCGCGCGCATCGGCGGCCCCGGCGTCGGCGGCGCGCTGCTCACGGTGCTGCAGGCACCGCTGCTCGTGCTGGGCAACGCCGTCTCCTACGTGCTGTCGGCGCTCATCGTGCTGTTCATCCGCGACCGCGAGCAGCCGAGCGACCCCGACGAGCGCCGGCCGCTGCACGTCGAGATCGCCGAGGGCGTGCGCTTCGTGCTGGGGCAGCGGCTCATCCGCAGCGTCGCGTTAGCGACGGCGTCCTTCAACTTCTTCGCCACCCTCGTGTTCACGCTCTACCCGCTGCTCGTGCTCGAGCAGCTCGGGCTGTCGCCGGCGGTGCTGGGGCTGACGTTCTCCGTGGCATCCGTCGGCGGGCTGCTCGGCGCGGTGCTCACCCCGCGTGCCGCGAAGCTCTTCGGCGAGGCCCGCGTCATCCCGCTCTCCGCCGTGCTCGGCGCGATCGCCCTCGTGCCGATCCCGCTCGCCGCCCTGCTGCCGGATGCCGCGATCGCGCTGCTCGTCGCCGGGCAGTTCCTCACCTCGTTCACGATCGTCGTCTACAACGTCACCCAGGTCACGATGCGCCAGCGGCTCTGCCCGCCGAAACTGCTCGGCCGCATGAACGCGTCGATCCGGGTGCTCGTCTGGGGCGTCATGCCGATCGGCGCGCTGCTCTCCGGCGTGCTCGGCGAGGCGCTCGGAGTGCTGCCCGTGTTCTGGATCGGCGTCGTCGGCACGTTCCTCGGCTGCGGGTTCGTCGTGTTTTCGCCGCTGTCGCGCATGCGGGAGCTGCCGAAGGAGCAGGTCGTGGTGTGAGCTCGGGCCGGCGGCACGGCGGTGCTCGGTCTCGATGTCCGCTTCGCGGGTATCGACCGCCGGGGGGACGATCCAGCCGCGAGAGCGGCGCGAAGCGCCGACTGCCCACGGTGCCGGCGGCGCACTCGGCGGTCGACGGTGCACTCAGCGCTACGCGGCGCACTCATGCCTGCAGGAGCGAGCCGCCGGGCGGCGTCAGACCGTGCGGAGGAGCCCCGCGAGCGAGTCGAGCGCGCCCGGCACGAGCGAGTAGTACGCCCATGTGCCGCGCTTCTCACGGGTGAGGATGCCGGCGTCGACGAGCACCTTGAGGTGGTGCGACACCGTCGGCTGCGAGAGTCCGAGCGGCTCGGTGAGGTCGCACACGCAGGCCTCCGCGCCCTCGTGCGCCGCGACCATCGAGATGAGCCGCAGCCGGGCGGGGTCGGCGAGGGCCTTGAGCGAGCGAGCGAGCGCGTCGGCGTTGTCGGCCTCGAGGGGCTCCCGGGTGAGTGGAGCGCAGCACGCGGTGACATCCGTCAGCGACAACTCGATCATGGCCATGAAGGGATCCTGCCATACATTGACGCTCATCGATATGTGCTGCCATACTCGCGGCATCGACCGTCATCGATGAAGGAGCACCATGGCCGAGAAGCCCACCGTCCTGTTCGTCTGCGTGCACAACGCCGGCCGATCGCAGATCGCCGCAGGGTACCTGCAGCACCTCGCGGGCGACCGCGTCGAGGTGCTCTCCGCCGGCAGCGAGCCGAAGGACCAGATCAACCCCGTGGCGATCGAGGCCATGGCGGAGGAGGGCATCGACATCGCCGGCAACACCCCGAAGGTGTTGACGGTCGACGCGGTCAAGGCCTCCGACGTCGTCATCACGATGGGCTGCGGCGATGCCTGCCCCATCTTCCCCGGCAAGCGGTACGAGGACTGGGCGCTCACCGACCCGGCCGGCAAGGGCATCGAGACCGTTCGCGAGGTGCGCGACGACATCAAGGCCCGCATCCAGACGCTCCTCGGCGAGATCCTCCCCGCCTGACCATGACGCTCACACTCACCGTCCCCAGCCGAACGGATGCCACCGAGCGGGCGGCCCTCCCTGTGGCCGTCATCGGCGCCGGCCCGATCGGCCTCGCCGCCGCCGCCCATCTGCTCGAACGCGGCCTCGACGTCGTCGTGCTCGAAGCCGGCGCCTCCGCCGGCGCCTCCGTGTCGCAGTGGGGCCACACCCGGTTGTTCTCGCCGTGGTCCGAGCTCGTCGACGCGGCATCCGCCCGCCTGCTCGAGCGCTCTGGCTGGACCTCGCCCGACGCCGCGCGCCTGCCCGACGGGCACGAGCTCGTGGCCGAGTACGTCGAACCGCTCGCCGCGGCGCTGTCGCCTCGGATCCGTTACTCGACGCGGGTGACCGCCGTCTCCCGCCGCGGCATGGACCGCACCCGCACCGCCGGCCGCGCCGACGCGCCCTTCCTGCTGCGGGTGGAGACGCCCGCCGGTCGCTCGTCGGTGCTGGCCCGCGCCGTCATCGACGCCTCGGGCACCTACTCGTCGCCGAACCCGCTGGGCGCCGCAGGACTGCCCGTCACCGCGGACGGCATCGTGCACGCGCTGCCCGACGTGCTCGGTCGCGACCGCGAGCAGTTCGCCGGCCGGCACACCCTCGTGGTCGGCGCGGGTCACTCGGCCGCGAACACGCTGCTGAAGCTCGCGGCGCTGGCATCCGAGGTGCCCGGCACGACCATCAGCTGGGCGATCCGCAACGCCTCGCCCGTGCGTGTGTTCGGGTCGGATGCCGACGAGCTCGCCGCCCGCGGACGGCTCGGTTCCGCCGTGCACGACCGCGTGCGCGCAGGCACGATCGCGTTGATCGACCGGTTCGAGATCGACGACGTGCTGCCCGGGTTCCGGGTGGTCGGGCGCCGCGGGGGAGAGGACACGACCCTCGACGCCGACGTCGTGGTGAACGCGACCGGCTTCCGGCCGGACCTCGAGATGCTGCGCGAGATCCGGCTGGGGCTCGACGAGGTGGTCGAGGCGCCGCGCGCGCTCGCGCCCCTCATCGACCCGAACGAGCACAGCTGCGGAACGGTGCGCCCGCACGGGGTCGCCGAGCTGACGCATCCGGAGCCCGACTTCTACGTCGCCGGCATGAAGAGCTACGGCCGCGCGCCCACCTTCCTGCTGCTCACCGGCTACGAGCAGGTGCGGTCGATCGCGGCCGAGCTCGCGGGCGACCGCGCCGCGGCGCGCGACGTGCAGCTCGTGCTGCCGGAGACCGGGGTGTGCTCGTCTGGGGCCGGCGCGAGCTGCGACGTTCCGGCGGCTGCGACGGCCGGGGGCTGCTGCGCCTGACGCCGGTCGTACGCCCTTCTCGGGGGCCTCAGTCGAAGTCGAGGCTGAGCTTGCGCAGCAGCGCGGCGAGCTTGTCCTGGTCGCCGTGGCTGAGGCCCTCGAGCATCGTGCGCTCGGCGGCGAGCAGGAGGCTGATCGCGGCGTCGACGCGCTCGCGCCCGGCATCCGTCATCGTCACGAGCACGCCGCGTCCGTCGCGCGGATCGGTGCGTCGCTCGACGAGACCGCGGGACACGAGCCGATCGATGCGGTTGGTCATCGTGCCGCTCGAGACGAGGGTCTCGTGCAGCAGCGACTTCGGGCTCAGCTGATACGGCGACCCCGCGCGGCGCAGGGCGCTCAGCACGTCGAACTCCCACGACTCGAGCTCGGTCGCCTGAAACGCGGTCTTGCGCTGCCGGTCGAGGTGCTTCGACAGCCGGTCAACCCGGCTCAGTACCTGCAGCGGGGCGAAGTCGAGGTCGCTCCGCTCGCGGCTCCAGGCGTCGACGATGCGGTCGACCTCGTCGGCTGCGTGCATCCGCTCATTATGGCGGGGCGGCGGACACTCGGGCTGAGCCGCCAGCGCCAGCGCCCTCGGGCTGCCCCGCCCTGCCGCGGACGCTCGGGGGTGCGCCGCCCGCGCTGCCGGACGAGGTCACGCCGAAGCGACGAAGTCACATCGTGCAATGGGGCGATCTGGTCGGTCTGGTGTGATCTCGCCCGCTGGTGCTCACCAGGCGGACGCCGACGGCGACGGATGCCGCGGCCGCCCTCTGGCAGACTTGACCGCGCGTCCCGCGGGGCGTGGTCCGCCCTGGTGTAACGGCAGCACGACAGCCTTTGGAGCTGTTAGGACCAGGTTCGAATCCTGGGGGCGGAGCTCCTACTTCCCGCTCGCGAGCATCGCCTCGATCACGAAGCGGTCGGCCTCGGTGTTCCGGCGCAGGCGTCCGCGGGTGTCGTGGTCGAGGTCGGCGGCGGCGATCGTGAGCAGGCGCAGGCCGTGCTCGGGGATGAGGTCGCGGCGCCGCTGGTCGTAGAGGGCGCGCTGAAGTCCGCGGTGCACGCCGGACACCGTCATCCGGTCGGGCTTGTCGAAGAACACGACGGCCTCGTCATGCTGCCGCTCCGCGTATTCGACGACGAGCCCGAGCTCCTCGTAGAACGCGTCGACCGGCAGCGTGGTGCCGCTCGGGCGCGACGGGGACGGGTCGCCGCGCAGCCAGTCGAAGCGGTGCTGGCGGCTGGCGGTGAGCCCGAGGATCGCGTCGCAGAGGTCAATCACGTAGTGCTCGTCGCTGTCCGCCCGGCGTGCCATGCGCTGCCCCTTCCCGCGTAGGAACGCGAGCCTAGAGGCATCCGCCGATGGGGCGGCTCTTCTGCTGCCTGCGGCTCGTTGGGAGTGGCAGCACTTGATGGACCCGTCGCGCCTCGCCTCTCGGCCAGGCGCTCACGCACTTGCCCGCCTGTCTGGAACCTGGAGGACTAGCCGCGCTTGTCACAACCAGCCGCGAACGATTGCGGCTGGAGGTGACTATCGCTGCTGATCGTCGTGCTGCACCGCGCGGTCGCGGCCATGCGCCGGCCGCCATGCGTTGTGGCGCTCGATCGGCAGCGCGTGCGGCGGCACCCTGGCGCCCCGGTCTCGCTACGCCGCTGTCGCGGCTGCTCGACCGAGGGTCGGTGGCAGCTCAGGACGCGGCAGCGCGCTTGCGCTTCGGGGCCGCCTTCGGCACGGCGGGCAGCGCCACCGGCTCTTCGGGCCCCGTCGTGAGCGCCTCGATGCCGACGATCGGCACGATGCCGTTGCTCGTGCGGATCAGCTGCTCGTCGAGGGTCACGAAGGCGTCGGCCTGCAGGCGGGTCAGCGCGAGGTACTCGGTGCCGTAGGTCGCGGCCCAGTTCAGCTCGGTCGCCATCTTCCAGGCGGTGCGACGCAGCACGGCGTCGCCGAGCAGGCGCACCTTGATGCGGTTGGCCTGCTCGAGGCGGGCGAGCGCGGTCGCCTCGTCGAGCTCGCCGTGCCAGACCGCCTCGTGCATGGCGGAGAGGGTGTGCGAGCGCAGCAGGGTCGGGGCGAGCAGCTCGTGCTCGGGGGCGACGGCGAGATTCTCGGCCGCGAGGTGAAGCAGGGCGGTGGCGTCGACGACGAAGCGGGTCATGGGGGATGGCTCCTTCCGGCACCGCAGACGCTAGGGGTGACGCCACCTGAGTGGGGGTAGGCGCGCCCCGTGCCACGCACTGTTGCGGACCCCGCAATTCGTGCCCCGTCCGACGCGCAGGCGGGCACTGACAGAATCGAGCCATGGTCGATTCCCGTCTCGCCGTCGTCGTGCTCGCCGCCGGAGCCGGCACGCGCATGAAGTCCGCCAAGCCGAAGGTGCTGCACGAGCTCGCCGGCCTGCCGATCCTCGGGCACGTGCTCGCGACGGCGCGGGAGCTCGACCCCGCCCACGTGCTCACCGTCGTGCGGCACGAGCGCGACGCCGTGGCATCCGCCATCTCCGACCTGCTGCCCGAGGCGACGATCGTCGACCAGGACGAGATCCCCGGCACCGGACGCGCCGTCGAGGTCGCGCTGCACGCGCTGCCCGAGGGCTTCGACGGCGAGGTCGTCGTCGTGTCCGGTGACGTGCCGCTGCTCGACGCGCAGACCCTCGCCGGACTGATCGCCGCGCACCGGGGGAGCGGCGCCGGCGCCACTGTGCTGAGCGCGATCCTCGACGACGCCACCGGCTACGGACGCATCGTCCGCGGCACCGATGGCTCCCTCGACCGCATCGTCGAGCACAAGGACGCGACGGATGACGAGCGTGCGATCACCGAGATCAACTCCGGCACCTACGTCTTCCGCGCCCCCGACCTGCGCGAGCAGCTCGCCAAGGTCGGCACCGACAACGCGCAGGCCGAGAAGTACCTCACGGATGTCCTGGGCTTGCTGCGGCAGGCGCAGGTGCCGATCGACGCGGTGCCTGTCGCCGAGAGCTGGCTCGTCAACGGCATCAACGACCGCGCTCAGCTCGCCGACACCGCCGGGCGCCTCAACGCGATGATCGTGCGCGGCTGGCAGCTCGCGGGCGTCACGATCCTCGATCCCGCGTCGACCTGGATCGACCTGAAGGTCAAGCTCGAGCCCGACGTCGAGATCCTGCCCAACACCCAGCTCAAGGGTGCGACGACGATCGCGTCTGGTGCGGTCGTGGGCCCCGACACGACGCTCGTCGACACCGAGGTCGGCGCGAATGCCGTCGTGAAGCGCACGGATGCCACGCTCTCGGTGATCGGCGAGGGCGCGACGGTCGGGCCGTGGGCCTACCTGCGGCCGAACACGAAGCTCGCCGCCGACGGCAAGATCGGCACCTTCGTCGAGACGAAGAACGCGACGATCGGCGAGGGCAGCAAGGTGCCGCACCTCAGCTACATCGGCGACACCGAGGTCGGTGTCGGCGCGAACGTCGGGGCGGGAACGATCACCGCGAACTACGACGGCGTCAACAAGCACCGCACCGTCGTCGGCTCCCACGTGCGCACCGGCTCGCACAACGTGTTCGTGGCCCCCGTTAGAATCGGGGACGGAGCCTATACGGGCGCCGGCACGGTCGTCCGCAAGGACGTTCCCGCAGGCGCACTCGCGATCAACGTGGCTCCGCAACGCAACATGGACGGCTGGGTCTCCAAGAACCGGCCGGGCACCAAGGCCGCGGAGGCGGCGGAGAGCGGGAGCTGACTTGACGGGAATCACGAGCTCCGGCGAGAAGCGACTCGTCCTCGTCACGGGCCGTTCGCATCCGGAGCTCGCGGAGGCCATCGCCTCCGAGCTCGGCAGCGAGCTGCTCCCGTGCGAGACCCGCACCTTCGCGAACGGGGAGATCTACGCCCGCTTCGACGAGAGCGTCCGTGGCTCGGATGTCTTCGTCATCCAGTCGCACACGGCCCCGATCAACGAGTGGCTCATGGAGCAGCTCATCATGGTCGACGCGCTCAAGCGGGCATCCGCCAAGCGCATCACGGTCGTCGCGCCGTTCTACCCGTACGCCCGCCAGGACAAGAAGGGCCGGGGCCGCGAGCCCATCTCGGCCCGCCTCGTCGCGGACCTGTTCAAGGCCGCCGGCGCCAACCGCATCATGAGCGTCGACCTGCACGCCGCTCAGATCCAGGGCTTCTTCGACGGTCCCGTCGACCACCTGTTCGCGATGCCCGTGCTCATGGAGCACTTCCGCGCGAAGCTCGACCCGGCGACCCTCACGGTCGTCTCGCCCGACATGGGCCGCGTGCGCGTGGCCGACATCTGGAGCGACAAGCTCGGCGTGCCGCTCGCGATCATCCACAAGCGCCGCGACCCCCGCGTCGCGAACCAGGTCGAGGTGCGCGAGATCGTCGGAGAGGTCGAGGGCCGCGTCTGCCTGCTGGTCGACGACCTGATCGACACCGGCCGCACGATCGCGAAGGCCGCCGAGGCGCTGAAGAAGAACGGCGCCACGAAGGTCGTCGTCGGGGCCACGCACGCGGTGTTCTCCGACCCCGCCGTCGAGCTGCTTTCGAACGAGTTCATCGACTCGGTCGTCGTCACCGACACGCTCCCGCTGCCGCCCGAGAAGCGCTTCGACAAGCTCGAGATCCTGCCGATCGCGCCGCTCATCGCCCAGGCGATCCAGGCCGTCTTCGACGACGCCTCGGTCACGGCGATGTTCGACGGGGCCGCGTAGCGCCCACCCGTCGGCCTCACCCGTCGGTCGCGTAGCCCGCGCAGCGGGCGTATCGAGACCTGTCCGCACGCGTCGCTCGGGTAGCCCGCGGAGCGGGCGCATCGAGACCTGCTTCCACCGGCACGCTCGGCTCCGTGCAGCGGGCATTGCGACCCGTCGAATCGTCACGAACCGGCATCCCATCGCGTAGCCGGTCTGCTATCGCATGCCGGATCGGCGCTGACGTGCCCGGTTGCGCTCCTGCCGCAGTCACCCCAGCGGCTTGGCCGCCCCTACCGGTCGGTCGAGTAGTCCGCGCGGCGGGTGTATCGAGACCGGTCGACCCGCCACCAACCGGCATCCGATCGCGTATCCGGCCTGCCATCGCATGCCGGATCGGCGCTGACGTGCCGGGTTGCGCTCGCGGCGCAGTGACGCGGCGGCTCGTCCGCCTCCTACGCGGAAGCGGGCAGCGTCACGACGGCTCGCCCACCGGCACGCGTCGCCCATCCGGGATGAGCCCGAGCGACGCGACGTGCCGCTCGCCGCCGAAGGAGCCGACCGTGTAGCACTCCCAGCCGATGCCGCTCGGGCCGAACACCTCGAAGCGGGCCGAGTACGAGGTGGCGCCCGGCGCGGTCTGCACGCCCCAGAAGTCGCACGCGCGCTGGGCGGTGGCCCGGCCGACCGACACGGTCGTGACGATGCCGGGCAGCACGAGCCCGATCAGGCCGAGCACGACCACGACGCGCATGACCATGAGCTTGCGTCTGCTGTGGAGCGGGCGGCCGTCGCCCGGGTCGTACCCGGCGAGCTCCGGCTCGTCGTCATCGTGCACGCAGCCATGGTGCCACGGACGGTTCACCGCCGACCGCTACGGTTCGCTCATGGCAGTACTGGAGCGGCGCCTCGGCGCGGGGTCGGCGGTCGTGATCGGGCTCGCCTCGATGATCGGCGCCGGCGTGTTCTTCGTGTGGGCCCCGGCGGCGGATGCCGCAGGCGGCGCGCTGCTCGTCGGGCTCGTGATCGCCGGGGTCGTCGCGACCCTCAACGCGCTCAGCACCGCGCAGCTCGCGATGCAGCTGCCGGTGTCGGGCGGCTCCTACGCCTACGGGCGCGCCCTCCGCGGTGAACGCACGGGATTCACCGCCGGCACGCTCTTCCTCGCCGGCAAGACCGCGTCGGCCGCGGCGATCGCCGTCGTGGCCGGGCAGTACCTGTGGCCGGACCAGGCGCGGGCCGTCGCTGTCGTGGTCGTGGTGGCGCTCGCGGCGGTCAACGCCAGCGGCATCCGCTCGACCGCGGGCGTCAGCGCGGCCATCGTCACGGTCGTGCTCGCGGGGCTCGTCGTCGCCCTCGTCGCGGTCGCGGTGGCGGCGCCGGAGCCGGAACCGTTCCAGCTCGGCGGCGCGGGCGTCTACGGCGTGCTGCAGGCGGCGGGCCTCATGTTCTTCAGCTTCGCGGGATACGCGCGCCTGGCCACCCTGGGGGAGGAGGTGCGCGACCCGCGCCGCACCCTGCCCCGGGCGATCCTCGCGGCGCTCGGCATCGCGCTCGTGCTCTACGCCACGATCGCGACCGTGCTGCTCGTCGTGCTCGGGCCCGACCGCCTCGCCGCGAGCGCGTCGCCCCTGGCCGACCTGCTCGGCGGAGGCTGGGATCCCGTCATCCGTCTGCTCGCCGGCATCGCGTGCGTGGGGTCGCTGCTCAACATCCTCGCGGGGCTCAGCCGCACCTCGCTGGCGATGGCCCGCAACCGTGACCTGCCCGGGGGGCTCGCCCACATCTCGCGGCGGAGCACGCCGGTGGTCGCCGAACTCGTCGTGGCGGCCGTCGCGATCATCGGGGTGCTCGTGCTGCCGGCGGGCGCGCTCATCGGGTTCTCGAGCTGCGCGGTGCTCGGCTACTACGCGATCGCGCACTTCTCGGCGCTCGCGCAGTCGGGGGAGCACCGCTGGCTGCCGCGCTGGGTGCACGTCGTCGGGCTCACCGGATGCCTCGTGCTCGCTGTGACCCTGCCGTGGCAGGCCGTGCTCGGCGCGGTGCTGCTGCTCGCGGTCGCGCTCGGCGCGCGGGAGCTGCTGCACCGGCGCGCCTAGGTCGCGGTTCCTCCAGCAGGACATCCGCCGCGACGCGCCGACTTCGGCGGCCGCCCTCCGGCGTGCCGGTCGCGCATGTCCTGCTGGAAGAACGGATGAGTCTTCGGCCGCCTCGCCCCGGTGCTCACGACCGTGGCGAGTGTAGGAACGGTGGCCGCGACTCGCCGGTGAGACGGCACTCATGGCGGCGCGTCGCGGCCACCGTTCCTACAGACGCCACAGGGGAGCATCGACGACGCCGGATGCCGCGGCACACCCCGGAAACGCGGAAGGGGCCGAGCCCGCAGGCCCGACCCCTCCGACAAGCGGAACGCCTCAGTGCGAGGAGCCCTCCTGCGCCACCTCGCTGCGGTCGCCCGACCACAGGGTGTGGAACGAGCCCTCCTCATCGACGCGCTTGTAGGTGTGCGCGCCGAAGAAGTCGCGCTGACCCTGGATCAGCGCCGCGGGCAGGCGGGCGGCGCGGAGGCCGTCGTAGTACGACAGCGCCGACGCGAAGCCCGGTACGGGGACGCCGGCCCACGTGGCATCCGCGACGACCCGGCGCCACGACTGCTGCGCGCCGGTGACGGCCTCGCGGAAGTAGGGCGCGGTCACGAGCGCGACGAGGTCGGGGGTCTGCGTGTACGCCTCGGTGATCTGACCGAGGAAGCGGGCGCGGATGATGCAGCCCGCGCGCCAGATCTTGGCGACGGCGCCGAGGTCGATCTCCCAGCCGTACTTCTCGGCGCCGGCGACGATCGCGTCGAAGCCCTGCGAGTAGGCGACGATCTTCGAGGCGTAGAGCGCACGGCGCACGTCCTCGACGAACTGCTCGCGGTCCTCGACCGTGAGCGGCGACTCGGGACCGGGCAGGTCGGATGCCGCGGCGCGCTGCGCCGGCTTCGACGACAGCGCGCGGGCGAAGACCGCCTCGCCGATGCCCGACACGGGGATGCCGAGGTCGAGGGCGTTCTGCACGGTCCAGACGCCGGTGCCCTTCGACCCCGCCTGGTCGAGCACGATGTCGACGAAGGGCTTGCCCGTCTTCGCGTCGACCTGACGGAGCACCTGCGCGGTGATCTCGATCAGGTAGGAGTCGAGGTCGCCCTTGTTCCAGTCGTCGAAGATGTCGGCGATCTCGGCGGGCTCGTAGCCGGCCGCGTTGCGCAGCAGGTCGTACGCCTCGGCGATGAGCTGCATGTCGGCGTACTCGATGCCGTTGTGGATCATCTTGACGAAGTGGCCCGCGCCGTTCTCGCCGATGTGCGTGACGCAGGGCTCGCCGTCGTCGGCGCGCGCCGCGATCGAGGCGAGGATCGGGCCGAGGGTCTCGTACGACTCCTTCGTGCCGCCGGGCATGATGCTCGGGCCGTTGAGCGCGCCCTCCTCGCCACCGGAGATGCCGGTGCCGACGAAGTGCAGCCCCTTCGCGCGGATGGCCTCCTCGCGGCGGATGGTGTCGGTGAACAGCGCGTTGCCGCCGTCGACGATGATGTCGCCGGGCTCCATGAGGTTCGCGAGCTGGTCGATCACGGCGTCGGTGCCGCGGCCGGCCTGCACCATGATGATCGCGGTGCGCGGCTTCTGCAGCGACGCGACGAAGTCCTCGATCGTCTCGCTGGCGATGAAGCCGGCCTCGGGGTGCTCGGTGATGAGCGTTTCGGTGCGCTCCCAGGTGCGGTTGTACACCGCGACGGTGTTCCCCTCCCGGCTCGCCAGATTGCGCGCGAGATTGCTGCCCATGACAGCCAGTCCCACCACGCCGATGTTCGCCTGCGCTTCGGCCACGTCACTCCTTCGTTCGTCGAGTCGTCGTCAGGCTAGCCCTTCCGCCCGACGCGGAGGACGCTCGTTACGCCGGACGGCGTGAGCGGAAGAGCGGCTCCGGATGCCTCGCGGCACAGCATCCTTCCGGCACTCAGCCGCCTCGTCCAGACCGTCGCCAACCGCTTTCCGCACCTGCTACGGTTGCCGACTAAGTCTGATTTACCCGCCCGCCGGGAGGTCGGACGTGACGATGCGTTCGCTACCGACGGAGGAATTCATGGCCGCGCCCTCGACCCCGCCGCTGATCGTCATGGGAGTCTCCGGCTCCGGGAAATCGACGATCGGCTCCCTGCTCGCCGAGCGCCTCGGGATGGAGTTCGTCGACGCCGACGACCTGCACCCCAGCGCGAACAAGGAGAAGATGCGCCGCGGCGAGCCCCTGAACGACGAGGACAGGGCGCCCTGGCTCGAGATCATCGCCGACCGCATCGGCGCGGAGCTCGCCGAGGGCAACCCCATCGTCGTCGCGTGCTCGGCGCTCAAGCGCAAGTACCGCGACGCGCTGAAGACGTACGCGCCGTCCCTGGTGTTCGTGCACCTGAACGGGTCGCGGGAGCTCATCGCCTCGCGTCTCGCCAAGCGCAGCCACGAGTACATGCCGACGACGCTGCTCGACTCGCAGTTCCAGACCCTCGAACCCATCCAGGCCGACGAGCGCGGTGTGCTCGTCGACCTGAACCAGACGCCGGAGGAGATGGTGACCCAGGCGGTCGCCCTCGTCCGCGCGCTCGACGCCTGACCCTTTTTCCCGTCCACCACTTCAACGACGAAAGAGTTCCATGACCCCCGAAATCGTGTTCTCGTGGCAGCTGCCCACGTGGGGCCTGCTGACCGTGGCGGTCGCCGCGATCGGCGTGCTGCTCCTGCTCATCATCAAGTTCAAGCTGCACGCGTTCCTGGCGCTGATCATCGTCAGCTTCTTCACGGCCGTCGCCACGGGTATCTCGCCCGGACAGATCGTCGGGCAGATGACCACGGGCTTCGGCAACACCCTGGCGACGGTGGCCCTGCTCGTCGGTCTCGGCGCGATGCTCGGTCGGCTCATCGAGACGAGCGGCGGCGCTCAGGTGCTGACCGACCGCCTCGTGGCCCGGTTCGGTGAGAAGCGCGCTCCGCTCGCGCTCTCGGTCGCGTCGCTGCTCATGGGCTTCCCGATCTTCTTCGACGCGGGCCTCGTGGTCATGCTGCCGATCATCTTCGCGGTCGGTCGCCGCATCGGCGGCTCCCTGCTGCGCTACGCGTTCCCCGCCGCCGTCGCCTTCTCGGTCATGCACATCTACGTGCCGCCGCACCCCGGCCCCGTCACCGCGACCGGCATCATCGGCGCGGACCTCGGCCTCGTGCTGCTCTTCGGTCTCATCATCGCGATCCCGACCTGGTACATCACGGGCTACCTCTACGGCACCTGGCTTGGCAAGCGCTACGACGTCCCGATCCCCGCGATCCTCTCCGGCGGCCAGGCGAAGGACGACGCCGCCGACGAGTTCCGCTCGAACCCCGGCTTCGGCACCACCGTGTTCCTGCTCGCGCTGCCGCTCGTGCTCATCCTCATGAACACCGGCCTCAACGCCCTCGCCGGCGCCGGCATCGTCTCCCTCGAGAACGGCACCGTGCAGGTGCTCCGGATGCTCGGCGAGACCCCGATCGCGCTCACGATCACCGTCATCGCGGCGATCCTGCTGCTCGGCTGGAAGCCGAAGAAGCGCGGCAACCTCATCGAGACGATCACCGACAGCGCGCTCGGCCCCGTCTGCTCGCTCATCCTCATCACCGGTGCGGGCGGCATGTTCGGCTACATCCTGCGCACGAGCGGCATCGGCACCGCGATCGCCGACTCGCTGAACCAGCTCGGGCTGCCCGTCATCATCGCGGGCTTCATCATCGCGGCCATCGTGCGCGTCGCCCAGGGCTCCGCCACGGTCGCGCTGACGACCGCCGCTGCGCTCGTCGCCGCCGTCGTCGCGGCCGACACCTCGCTCAATCAGGTCGAGCTCGCCGCGATCGTGCTCGCCCTCGCCGCGGGTTCGGTGTTCGCCGGTCACGTCAACGACTCGGGCTTCTGGCTCATCAGCCGCTTCTTCGGCATGAGCACCACGCTGACGCTCCGCACGTGGACCGTCGGGCAGGCGCTCGTCGGCGTCGTCGGCTTCGTGTTCGCCTTCGCGATCTACCTCGTCGGCAGCGCCTTCTGATCCACCGGGTGGTGGCGGGTCACCGCCACCACCCCCTCGACCCAGGGAGCACCTCATGTCCCACCCCCTGTTCGATCTGACCGGGCGGGTCGCCCTCGTCACCGGCTCGAGCCGCGGCATCGGCCGCGAGATCGCGGCCGGGCTCGCCGAGGCCGGCGCGACGCTCGTGCTGCACGGCCGTGACCGCGACCGGCTCGAGGCGACCCGCGCGCAGTTCGCGGCGGACTTCGGCGAGGACCGCATCAGCGCCGTCGCCTTCGACGTCACCGATCCCGACCAGGTGTCCGCCGGCGTCGCCGAGGCCGAGCGCGTCGCCGGACCGATCGCGATCCTCGTCAACAACGCGGGCGTGCAGCACCGCGTGCCGCTGCTCGACCTCGAGCTCGCCGACTGGCAGCGCGTGATCGACACCGACCTCACGAGCGCCTTCCTCGTCGGCCGCGCGGTCGCGCGCGGCATGATCGAGCGCGGTCGCGGCAAGATCATCAACATCGCCTCGGTGCAGACCGACCTCGCCCGGGCATCGATCGGTGCGTACACGGCGGCGAAGGGCGGCATCCGCAACCTCACCCGCGCCATGACGGTCGAGTGGGCCGAGCACGACATCCAGATCAACGCGATCGCGCCCGGCTACATCCACACGGAGATGACGCAGCGCCTCGTCGACGACGAGGAGTTCAACTCGTGGATCGTCGGCCGCACGCCGGCCCGGCGCTGGGGCCGCACGGCCGACCTCAAGGGCCCGGCGGTGTGGCTCGCGTCCGACGCGTCGGACTTCGTGAACGGACAGGTCGTCTTCATCGACGGCGGGATGACGGTGGTGGTGTGATGCGCGCAGTGGTGGTTCATTCGAAGGGCGACCTCCGGGTCGAGGAGCGACCGGCTCCCACCCCCGCCGCCGACGAGGCGCTCGTGCGCATCGCCTACGGCGGGGTCTGCGGGTCCGACCTGCACTACTGGACGCACGGCGCGGCGGGGGAGTCCCTGCTCGTCGACCCGATGGTGCTCGGTCACGAGATCGTCGGCACGGTGGAGCGCGCGGCCGCCGACGGCAGCGGTCCGGCCGAGGGAACGGATGTCGCCGTGCATCCGGCCACGCCGAAGCCCGTCGAGGGGGTGCGGTACCCCGAGGACCGGCCGAACCTGGCTCCCGGCACGACCTACCTCGGCAGCGCCGCCCGCCGTCCGCACACGGAGGGCGCCTTCGCGGAGCTCGTCGCACTGCCGACGCGCATGCTCCGCCCGCTGCCCGACGGACTGTCGCTGCGCGACGCCGCGCTCGCCGAGCCGGCGGCCGTCGCCTGGCACGCCGTCAAGCAGGCGAAGGATGTCGCGGGCAAGCGCGCCCTCGTCATCGGCACCGGCCCGATCGGCGCGCTCGTCGTCGCGGTGCTCAAGCGCTTCGGTGCGAGCGAGATCGTCGCGGTCGACATGCACGACAAGCCGCTCGAGATCGCGCGAGCCGTCGGGGCGACCGAGACCATCAAGGCGACGGACGCCGACGCGATCGCGGCCGTGCAGGCCGACGTCGTGATCGAGTCCTCCGGCAGCCCCCGCGGCCTCATGTCCGCCATCCGCGGCGCCGCCCGCGGGGCCCGTGTCGTGATGGTCGGGCTGCAGCCGTCGGGCGAGCAGCCCGCGCTGATGAGTCTCGCGATCACCCGCGAGCTCGAGCTCGTCGGCTCCTTCCGCTTCGTCGACGAGATCGACGAGGTGCTCGAGGCGTTCGCCGACGGCTCCCTCGACGTCGCGCCCGTCGTCACGCACGAGTTCCCGGTCGATGACACGCTCGAGGCGTTCGAGACGGCGCTCGACGCGTCGACCAGCGGGAAGGTGCTGCTCCGCTTCTAGCGAGCACCGTCCGCGCCGACGCATCCGGCACCCGATCGCGAAACTTGCACTCGATCGGGTGCCGGTTCCGCGATCGGGTGCGTGGTTTCGTGATTCGGCATCCGGGACGCTCCTTCGGTCCGGATGCCGCTGCGGCCCCGCCATGAGTCGGCGACCCCGCCATCGACCGTTGGCGGGGTCGCCGTTCGGTTGCGGGATCGCGGTTTGGAGGCCTGGTCGGGAGTGGTCGCCGTGCCGCCGGGATGTGTGACCGGCGTGGCCCTAAGGGTGCGGGACGCCCCGCCAAAGGTGCTCCACCTCGGCGATCGTCCGCCGCATGATCGCCTGCATCGCCGCGCCGGCCGCCTCGCGCTCGCCCGCGGCGATGCCGTGCGCGACGTCGCGGTGCCACCCGAGCGCCTCCTCGTGCGGGTGCACGGGTTG
Organism: Desertivibrio insolitus; assembly: GCF_017355965.1. Lineage (GTDB taxonomy): Bacteria > Actinomycetota > Actinomycetes > Actinomycetales > Microbacteriaceae > JAFIQW01. Next base: position 391,537 of record NZ_JAFIQW010000001.1, on the reverse strand, counting down.
CAGTCCGTGCTCGGTCCTGCCGCGCAGCACCGCCTCGATGATGTCGCCCATGCCCGAGAAGAGCTCGTTGCCGCTCACCACGAGCACCGAGCGGTGGAAGGCGACGTCGAGCGAGAGGAAGCCGTCGACGTCCCCGGCACGGCCGAGCTCCGTCATCCGCTCGGTCATGCCGACGAGCCTCGCCGCCGCGTCCTCGTCCGCGCGCACGGCCGCGAGCTCCGCGGCGAGCGGCTCGACCGCCATGCGGAGTTCGCTGAGCGACCGCAGCTGGGCGCCGCGATCGGCGCCGGCGAGGCGCCAGCGGATGACGAGCGGATCGAGCATGTCCCACTGCGCCCGCGGCAGCACCCGGATGCCGACGCTCTTGATCGACGTCACCATGCCGAGGGAGCGGAGCACCCGCACCGCCTCGCGCACGACCGACCGGCTGACCCCGAACTCCCGCTCCAGCGACTCCGACAGGATCACCTGACCCGCGGTCAGCCCGCCGCCCACCAGCCGCTCGCCGAGCGAGTCGACGACGTGGTCGTGGAGGCTGGGCATCCCTCAACGATAGGGGCGGTGGAGGTGCCCGCTTTCCGCTCTCCCCGCGGGGTGCGCTACGATCTATCCCCGGACTTCGGCGAGGGAACCTCTGGTTCCGTAATCGACGCGGTGAGCGGGCTTCACGGTCTTTCCTCACGCTTGATGCGTTCGAGTTGAAACACGACACAGACGACAGTGGGCGATGCCCGCGAAGGAGTAACAGCCATGGCTGACGACAACAAGCTTTCCGCCGAGGTGCGCACCAACTTCGGTAAGGGCGCCGCGCGCAAGATCCGTGCGGTCAACAAGATCCCCGCCGTGCTTTACGGCCACGGCACCGACCCCCGCCACCTGACGCTCCCCGGCCACGAGCTCATGCTGCTCGTCCGCAAGTCGAACCAGGTGCTCGAGCTCGACATCGCCGGCGAGACCGAGCTCGCGCTCGTCAAGGACGTTCAGCGCGACCCGGTGAAGCAGATCATCGAGCACGTCGACCTCGTCATCGTGAAGCGCGGCGAGAAGGTCACCGTCGACATCCCCGTGATCGTCGAGGGCGAGCCGGCCGCCGGCACCACCATCAACCAGGACGCGAACACGATCTCGGTCGAGGCCGAGGCCACGCACATCCCGGAGAACGTCACGGTCAGCGTCGAGGGCCTCGAGGCCGGTGCGCAGATCACCGCCGCCGAGGTCACGCTGCCCGCCGGCTCGACCCTCCTCACCGAGCCCACGACCCTCGTGGTCGGCGTGGTCGGCGAGCAGGTCGCGGACGAGCCCGTCGGCGAGGCCGAGGGTGCCGCCGAGGGCGACGGCGACGTGGTCCCCGAGACCACCGACTCGGCCGAGTAATCAGGCTCTTCTCCCGTCGACCTCCCGCCGACATGGACTCATGGCTCGTGGTCGGGCTCGGTAACCCCGGGCCCGGCTACGCCGCCAACCGTCACAACGTCGGCGCGATGGTCGTCACCGAGCTCGCGCAGCGGCTGAGCGCTCCGTTCAAGTCGCACAAGGCGAACGCGCAGGTCGCCGAGGGACGTCCCCTCCCCGGCGGGCCGAAGCTCGTGCTCGCGAAGCCGAACTCGTACATGAACACCTCCGGCGGGCCGGTCGCGAACCTCGTCAAGTACTTCTCGCTGCCCGTCGAGCGCGTCATCGTCGTCCACGACGACCTCGACATCCCGTTCGATTCGATCAAGCTCAAAACGGGTGGCGGGCACGGCGGCCAGAACGGCGTGCGCGACATCATCAAGGCGCTCGGCACCCCCGACTTCGTGCGGGTGCGCGTCGGGATCGGTCGCCCGCCCGGGCGGCAGGATCCCGCCGACTACGTGCTCCGCGACTTCGCCGGAGCCGAGAAGACCCAACTGCCCGTGCTGCTGGCGGATGCCGCCGACGCGGTCGAACTCGTCGTCGCCGAGGGCCTCCCCGCGGCGCAACTGAAGTACCACAGCCGCTGAACCGGCCGCGCAGCACGATCGCGACCCGAAGACCAAGACGATCGGAGTAGCCACAGATGGCCGAATGCATCCACGGATTCGACGAGGGCCTGTGCGACACGTGCTACCCGCGCCCCGTTCCCGAGGCGACCGCGAAGCCCGCCACCACCCGCCGCGTCGGCGACATCGCGCGCCCGAGCCGCCGGCGCGCGCCGGGTGAGGCGAAGCAGCCAGAGCGCAAGACCGTGCCGCTCGCCGAGCGCCGGATCTACCACGCCACGCACCTGCGCAACCTCGAGTCCATCCTCATCGACGGCGCCATCCGTGCCGGCGTGAACCCGGCCGTCGACGTCATGGCCCCTGCCGTGCGCGAGCGCCGCGCCGCCGTCGAGGTCGTGCCCGGCACCCACGTCTCCGAGTTCGTGCCGTTCTCGTTGTCGCCGGATGCCACGTGGTGGCAGGAGGTGCGCAGCGGCGCCAAGGAGGCCCGGTGGTCCGGCGCCGTGCGCGCCGCGTCGCCCACTCAGTTCGCGATCCTCGTCGGCACCGTCGGGTCCATCGGCCCCGAGGTCGTGCTCGCCGACGCCGACCCCTCCGAGGCGCTGACCCACTTCACGATCGGCCGCGACGCGGCGTCGATCGCCCTGCGCCGGATCACCGAGCGCGACCCCGACCTGCTCGAGCCCGAGATCCTCGCCCGCGGCGAGTACCCGACGGAGCAGCTCGCCCTCATCGCCGTGCCGAGCGAGCCCGTCAAGGAGCGCGTGCGCCAGATGCTCAGCGAGATCGACCGCCCGGCGCCCCGGGTCGCGGTCTTCCCGCCGTGGTTCCGCCCGGAGGCGCACGGCTGATCCGGCGCTGCGGCGCGAGTGCGGCGCGTGACGCCGACAGCGGAGTGTGCCCGCTGCGCTCTCGGCGGTCGGCACCGCACTCGCGGGGCGCGTCCGCCTGTGGCGGAACCAAGGCGGGATGTCGTGTGCCGACCGTAGAATCGACCGAGTGAGTCTCGCGGGTTCCCTCTCCGTTCTCGGCCGTGCCGACACCGTTGCGCGCGCGCTCGAGGCATCCGCTCGTGACGCCGACTTCTCCGTCATCGACGGGCTGCGGGTGCCGCTCCTTGCGGGGCTGCTGAAGCGCGCCGACAAGCCCCGCGCGGTGCTCGCCGTCACGGCGACCGGGCGCGAGTCCGAGGCCGTTCGCGACGCGCTGCCCTCCTGGCTCCCGGATGCCACCGTGCTCGAGTTCCCGGCCTGGGAGACCCTGCCGCACGAGCGGTTGAGCCCGAGCGCCGAGACCGTCGGCAAGCGCATCGACGCGCTCCGCCGCCTCGCCGCGTGGGACGGCAAGTCCCCGATCGTGCTCGTCGCGAGCGTCCGCGCCGCGCTGCAGCCCGTCGCCGACAACCTCACCGCGCACGAGCCGATCGTGCTGGAGGTCGGCGGACGCGGGCACGACCTCGCCAGGATCGCCACCGACCTCGTGGACCTCGCCTACACGCGCGTCGACATGGTCACGCGGCGCGGCGAGTTCGCCGTGCGCGGCGGCATCCTCGACGTCTTCCCGCCCGTCGCCGAGCACCCGGCCCGCGTCGAGTTCTTCGGCGACGAGGTCGACGAGGTGCGGCTGTTCTCCGTCGCCGACCAGCGCTCGCTCGACGCGCCCGTCACCCGCATCGAGCTCGCGCCGAGCCGTGAACTGCTGCTGTCGGAGAACGTGCGCCAGCGCGCCCGCGAGATGCAGCACGAGTTCCCGAGCCTCGCCCAGATGCTCGCCAAGATCTCCGAGGGCATCCCCGTCGACGGCATGGAGTCGCTCGCTCCCGCCCTCGCCGACCGCCTCGTTCCGCTCACGCACTACCTGCCCGCGGATGCCGCCGTCGCGGTGTTCTCGCCCGAGCGCGTCTCCACGCGCGCCGCGAGCCTCGCCGAGACCAACCGCGAATTCCTCTCCGCGGCGTGGAACGCCGCCACCGCCGGCGCCGAGGCCCCGATCGACCTCGCCTCCGGCGAGTTCATGACCCTCGGCGACCTGCACGCCGCCGCCGGCGACCGCACCTGGTGGACCTTCAGCGCCTTCGACTCCGGCGCCGACGACGAGGACGACTACGTCCGCGTCGACGCCGCCCCCATCCCGAGCTTCGCCGGGCAGTCCGACGGCGCGATCGATCACGTCGCGACGCTCGCCCGCGACGGCTGGAGCGTCGTGGTCGCCGCCGCCGGCCACGGCCTCGTCGAGCGCGCGCGCGACGTGCTGGGCGAGCGCGAGGTCGCCGCCCGCATCGTCGAGGAGCTGCCCGCCGAGCTCGAGCCCGGCGTCGTGCACGTCGTCTGCGCGACGATCGAGGCCGGCTTCGCCCTGGCCGACCCCAGGCTCGCCGTGTTCAGCGAGGCCGAGTTCTACGGCCGGGCCGCGAGCTACGGCAACCGGCAGGTCAAGAAGCTCGCGAGCCGCCGGCGCAACGTCGTCGACCCGCTCGCGCTCAAGCCCGGCGACTACGTCGTGCACGAGACCCACGGCATCGGCAAGTTCGTCGAGCTCGTGCAGCGCGAGGTCTCCTCTGGCGGCCGCAACGCGGTCAAGACCACCCGCGAGTACCTCGTGCTCGAATACGCGCCCTCCAAGCGCGGCTACCCCGGCGACAAGCTCTTCGTGCCCACCGATCAGCTCGACCTGCTCACTCGCTACGTCGGGGGAGAGGCGCCCAGCCTGTCGAAGATGGGCGGCAGCGACTGGGCGCAGGCCAAGAGCAAGGCCCGGCGCGCGGTGCGCGACATCGCGGTCGAGCTCGTCAAGCTCTACTCCGCGCGCATGGCGTCGAAGGGGCACGCGTTCGGCCCGGACACTCCCTGGCAGCGCGAGCTGGAGGAGGCGTTCCCGTTCGCCGAGACGCCCGACCAGCTCACGACGATCGAAGAGGTCAAGGCCGACATGGAACGGCCGATCCCGATGGACCGCCTGCTCTCCGGCGACGTCGGCTACGGCAAGACCGAGGTCGCCGTGCGCGCCGCGTTCAAGGCCGTGCAGGACGGCAAGCAGGTCGCCGTGCTCGTGCCCACGACGCTGCTCGTGCGCCAGCACACCGAGACCTTCGCCGAGCGCTTCGCCGGGTTCCCCGTGCACCTGCGCTCGCTCAGCCGGTTCCAGACCGACAAGGAGGTGCGCGAGACCCTCGCCGGCCTCGCCGACGGCACGGTCGACGTCGTCATCGGCACGCACCGCATCCTCTCCGAGAGCGTCAAGTTCAAGGACCTGGGTCTCGTCATCGTCGACGAGGAGCAGCGCTTCGGTGTCGAGCACAAGGACCAGCTGAAGAAGCTCAAGACGAACGTCGACGTGCTGTCGATGTCCGCGACGCCGATCCCGCGCACGCTGGAGATGGCCGTCACCGGCATCCGCGAGATGTCGACCCTCGCGACCCCGCCCGAGGACCGGCACCCGATCCTCACCTACGTCGGGCCGCGCTCCGACAAGCAGGTCGCCGCGGCGATCCGCCGCGAGCTGCTGCGCGAGGGTCAGATCTTCTACGTGCACAACCGGGTGAAGAGCATCGGCCGCGTCGCCGCACAGATCGCCGAGCTCGTGCCCGAGGCCCGCGTCGCCGTCGCGCACGGTCAGCTGCCCGAACACGTGCTCGAGCAGGTCATCGTCGACTTCTGGGAGCGCAAGTTCGACGTGCTCGTGTCGACGACGATCATCGAGACCGGTCTCGACATCGCCAACGCCAACACCCTGATCATCGACCAGGCCGACAAGTACGGCCTGTCGCAGCTGCACCAGCTGCGTGGACGCGTCGGCCGTGGCCGCGAGCGCGCCTACGCGTACTTCCTCTACGACGAGAACAAGCCGCTCAGCGAGACCGCGAACGACCGTCTCGCGACGATCGCCGCGAACAACGAGCTCGGCTCCGGCATGCAGGTCGCCCTCAAGGACCTCGAGATCCGCGGTGCGGGCAACCTGCTCGGCGGCGAGCAGTCCGGCCACATCGCGGGCGTCGGGTTCGACCTGTACCTGCGGATGATCGGCGAGGCCGTCAACGCGTTCCGCGGCGACGTCGCCGAGGGCCAGACCGAATTGCGGCTCGAGCTGCCCGTCGACGCGCACATCCCCGAGGAGTACGTCGAGTCCGAGCGACTGCGGCTGGAGGCCTATCAGAAGCTGTCGACGGCATCGGCGCCGACGTCGTCGGAGGACTCGATCGACCGCGTGCTCGAGGAGCTCACCGACCGCTACGGGGAGCCGCCGCAGCCGGTGCACACCCTCATCGCCGTATCGCGACTGCGCCGCGCCGCGCAGAAGGGCTCGCTGAGCGAGGTCGTGGCGATGGGCTCCAACCTGCGCATCGCCCCGGCGGACCTGCCGGATTCGATGCAGGTGCGGCTGCAGCGGATGTACCCGGGTGCGCGCTACTTCGCCCAGACGAAGTCGGTCAGCGTGCCGCTGCCGAGGAAGCACGGGGAGTCGCTGCCCGACGACGAGCTCATCGCCTGGGTCTCCTCGCTGCTGAACGCCGTGTTCGTTCCGCAGACAGAGACCGTCAGCGCCTAGCCTCGGAACTCGAGACTTTCTCGTGGTCAGGCTTCGCCGCTAGCGAATCCGTACCCCGTTCGCATGGCCGGGGGATACGGTGTTGCGGTCATGAGCAAGCACACCGACGACGACATCGACGCCCTGCTGCACGGCCACGTGCCCGCGGGCGACGAGGACCTGCCGATCCTCGCCGACGTCGTCGAGGCGGTGCGCACCGGCACGCTCCCGATCGTGCGCCGTACCCCCACGGCCCCCACCGCCGTGATCCCGGATGCCGCGGCGACCGCTGCGTTCGCTCCCGGGTCGGAGGTGACCGCGGCGACTGCTGCCTCCGCTGCCGAGTCGGAGGTCTCCTCGCCGGACGCCGCATCCGCGGCTGGTGCTGGCGAGGACGCGCTCAGCGACGCCTTGGTCGACGACTCCCGCGATGACCTCGACGACTCTCACGGTGACAACGACAGGCTCGGGGGCGGCTCCACGGGCGACGATCACGTGGACGACGACTTCTCGGAGGTCGACGACTTCTCCGACGACGAGGACTTCCTCGACGGCGAGGCCGAGCACGAGGGCTTCGCGCTTGTCGGCGACGGTCTCGATCTGCCGGGCGACGGCCTGGACCTGCCCGACGACGTGCTCGACGAGCTCGACGGCGAGGGTGACGCGGTCGGCGAGAGCTGGACGCCGGTGCCGGTGGCGGCCGCGGCCGCCGCGACGGTGCCCGTCGCCGCCGTCGCGAATGAGTCCGCCACCGACGTGGAGCCGGCATCGGCGCTCGCGCTCCCGTCATCCGTCGCCGTGCCTCGTCCGCCGCGCGCGCTCCGTCGGCTCGGCGTCAGCGCAGGGCTGAGCGTCGCCGCGGCCGCCGTCGTCGGCGTCACCGTCGGCACCGCAGGCTTCCTGCCGGCACCTGTGCAGGACGCCTTCGACTACGTCGTCGGCCGTGAGGCGATCGAGGACGAGCAGAGCACCGTGCCCATCGGGCCGCAGGGCGGCGGGGGAGTGACCGAAGGGGTCGTGCGCACGACGCCGACGCCCTCCGGTCCGGCATCCGCCGAGCCGACGCCGCTGCCGAGCGAGCCCCAGTCGAGCCCGACGCCGAGCGACGAGGCCACCGAGCCCGCGCAGGACGAGCCCACGACGAGCACCCGCGAGGGCGGCAACAGCGGCGCGGAGCAGCGCGGCCAGTCGCCCGTGCCGTCCGTCGCGCCGCAGCAGCCGAGCAGCCCTGCCCCGCAGCCCTCCACCCCGTCGCCGGCTCCCGCGCCGAGTTCGACGCCGACGACGCCCACCCCCGAGCCGGCCTTGCCCGTCCCGACCGTGCCCGCCGTGCCGGTACCGGAGGTCGAGGTGCCGGCCGACGACACGATCGCGGACGAGCTGAAGCGCCAGCTGCAGCAGTGGACTGAGCCCACCGAGACGGCTCCGCCGTCGGACCAGTAGCGGCGGCTACGCGTCGAGTGCCGCGCGGCGCACGACGACGACCGTGATGTCGTCGTCAAGGCTGCCCGCCTCCGCGAGGTCGCGGACGCGCTCGACCGCCGCCTCCGCGGTCTCCGCCGTACGGGTGAGTTCCGCGACCCGCTCGAGCGAGTCGACGCCGCCGGAGTAGAGGTCGAGGATGCCGTCGCTCACGGTGACGAGCAGCTCGCCGGGCTCGAGCTGGAGCTCGCGCGACGTCCACTCCTCGTCGCTCGTCGCGAGACCGAGCGGGAGGTCGAAGGACGCGAGCCTGGTGAAGCTGCCGTCGGGGTGCACGACGATCGTGAGCCCGTGACCGGCGTCGACCCAGCGCATCCGTCCGTCGCTCGTGCGGATGCGGGCGTGGAACATCGTCGCGAACGTCGTGGTGTCCTCGAGGTCGGTCGCGAGGCTCCGCGAGGCGCGGCTCACCGCCTCGACCGGGTCGTCGGCGCGGTGCTTGCTGCGCACGACGGCGCGAGCGGTCGCGGCGATCATCCCCGCGCCGGCGCCCTTGCCCATGACGTCGCCGAGCGTCACCGCGAAGCCGCCCTCGATCCGGTACCAGTCGTAGAAGTCGCCGCTGACGACGCGGGAGGTGAGGCACGCCCCGGCGATCTGCCAGCCGCCGACGAGTTCGTTGCTCGAGGGCTGCAGGGCGCGCTGCACCTCGGCCGCGCGCTCGAGCTCCTCCTGGGCCTGCCGCTCGCTATCCCGAGCGGCGTCGACGAGTCGGCGCGCGAGCAGCGACAGCTCGTTGACGACGACGGCCGCCGCGCCGAGCACGGTCGACGCGAAGACGGCGCGCAGCACGCGGCGCTCGAGCACGAGCGGCTCGGGCTCGAGGAAGACGGGAATGAGGAAGACCAGGAGCGCCCCGCCGAAGGCGTACAGGATGTTGCGGCGGCCGAGCGACGAGGCGAACCAGATCACGGGGAACACGACGAGGATCGTGAAGAGCGAGAGGCTGTCGCCGGTCGCGAGCCGGAGCAGCCCGATCGCGGCGAAGTCCATGGCCGGCACGACGTGCTCGAAGCGCCAGAACCGTTCGCGGCTCGAGAGCACCGCGGCGAGCACGGTGGCGACGATCATCAACGCGATCGACCACAGGTAGACCGGGTCGTCGGTGATGTAGATGCTCGGCACGAGTTCCGTCAGCGCGATCGCGATGACGAACATCCCGGCGACCGGCGTCTGCTTGAGCAGGGGGCCGGCGAACTCCCGGCGCAGCAGCCACTCCGACACCCGCGACGTCTTGAGCGAGGGGCGGGGAGACTCCGGTTCGCGCGCGTCAGCCGTCGGTGCCACCGGCTGCTGCAGCCGGACGAGGCTCTCCTGCGTCATGTGGTTCCCCCTCCCGAGACTCAAATGTCCCCCGAAATGTCCTCCATCGGCAGCCCCAGGACGGGGGTAGGGGTACAAAAACGAGGTACAGGTCCCGGCTCTCCGACGATGCGAGACTGGCCGCATGACGAGCGAGCTCGAGAACCTGGTGCAGTTGCTGGCGAGATTGCGGGCTCCCGGCGGCTGTGCGTGGGACCGCGAGCAGACCCATGAGTCGCTCGTGCGCTACCTCGTGGAGGAAACATACGAGTTGGTCGACGCGATCGAGAGCGGCTCGCGGGAGGAGCTTCTCGAAGAGCTCGGCGACGTGCTCTACCAGGTGCTCTTCCACTCCGACATCGCGGCCCACACGCCGGGGGAGGAGTTCGACATCGAGGACGTCGCGGCCCACATGGCGAAAAAGATGGTCGGGCGGCATCCGCACGTCTTCGGCGACGCGACGGCCGACACCGCCGACGCGGTCGCCGCGCGCTGGGAGGACCTCAAGAGCATCGAGAAGCCGGCGCGCACGAGCGTGCTCGACGGTGTCCCGAAGGCGATGCCCGCCCTCGCGCTCGCCGACAAGATGCTCGGCAAGGGCGCGAAGACCTCCGTCGAGGTCGAAGGGGCGGATGTCCCGGACGACGAGGACGCCCTCGGCGACGTGCTGCTCTCGGTGGTCGCCGGCGCGCGCGAGAAGGGGCTCGACCCCGAGCGGGCGCTGCGGGCGAGGCTGCGCCGGCTCGAGGACGACATCCGCGCGGCGGAGGCGGCCGCCGCGGGGGCGATGGAGTGAGCTAGGCGACCCGGCTGCCGGCGGCGAGCCGGCGGGACGGGGTGCGGGTCGTCGCGACCGCGCCGGCGAGGGCGGCGACGCCGAGCCCGACGTGGATCGCGAGGCCGACGAACCAGGTCGGCACCGTCGTCGCGACGATCTGCTCCGGCGTGGGGTAGGAGCCCCAGGTGGAGGGATCGCAGTCGTACTCGCGCGGGTCCTGCTCGCCGACGGGCAGCTGCGCCGAGCGCACGCCCGTCTTTACGACGCCGAACAGGTCGGTCGGCGAGCCGTGGCGGTCGAACGTCGTCGGCACCGCGTCGGCGAGCACGACGTACGGGTTCGAGGCGAGCACCCACCACGCCGTGTCGAAGCGCGGCAGGGTGATCTCCTGCTCCTGCACCGTGCACGATTCCGTGTTGTCCCAGTCCTCGAACGTCGGCCCTCCGAAGCTCTCGTACCGCTGCGTCGCGGTCGTCTGGATCGCGAGCCCCGCGATGCCGAAGGCGATGAGCGTGCCGACGCTCAGCATCGCGACCGTCAGGTAGGTCACCACGATCGAGAAGAGCGGGCGGCGGAGCAGTCCGCTGAGGCCGACGCCGAGGGCCGAGACGACGCCGAGTTCGACGAGCAGCACGACGATCGAGACGAGCACGACCTCGGCCCGCACCCCGCCGAAGAACCCGGCGAAGACCAGGAACGGCACCGCGGCCACGAGGAACGCGAGCGACGAGACCCACGCGGCGAGGCACTTCCCGAGCACGAGCTGCGGAGTCGAGATCAGCGTGACCTGCGTCGTCGCGAGCGTGCCCGACTCGCGGTCGCCGTTGATCGCGTTGCCGCTGAGCGCCGGGCTCACGAGCGTGGCGAGCAGCAGCACGAAGTACACGACCGTGGAGTAGATCGCGGCGCCCGCGTCATCCGTCCACGAGCCGAGCGACGCCGCGAGCACGAGCGAGACGATCGCGACGAGCGCGACGAAGACACCGAGCAGCACGTACCAGGCGACCCCGCGCACGCGCTGGCGGAGTTCGAGCGAGACGACGGTGCCGATGCCGGCGAGCCATCCGGTCATGCCGTGCCCCCTTCGGTCGAGATGTGCGGCTGCGGCTCGGCGGCGCGACCGTTGAGGTCGAGGAACGTGTGCTCGAGGTCGCCCACGGCAGGCGCGAACGAGATCACGGGCACGCCGGCCGTGACGAGGCGGGCGAGCAGGTCGCGCGCGGCCTCGTCGCCGTCGACGGCGACCAGCAGGCCGGGGCCATCGGCGCGGATGTCACCGGGCTCTACCCCCACGTGCCGCAGCCACGCCCCCAGGGCGTCGGGGGCGAGCGACCGGATGCGCCACTCGCGCCGGACGCTGCGCGTGGCGGCGATGCGCTCCGCGCTCACGGTGACGCCGGCGTCGAGGAACACGGCGTCGTCGGCCATCTCCTCCAGCTCCGCGAGCACGTGACTCGACACGATGACCGTGCGTCCCTCGTCGGCGAGCCGGCGCACGAGCACCCGCAGCGAGTGCCGGGCTGCGGGATCGAGGCCCGAGGCCGGTTCGTCGAGCAGCAGCACGCGGGGATCGTGCACGAGGGCGCGGGCGAGGCTCAGCCGCTGCTTCTGCCCGCGGGAGAGCACGCGGCTGGGCTGACCGGCGAGCGGACGCAGGTCGACGAGGTCGATGAGCTCCTCGGCGCGGGCCTTGGCCTCGTCGCGGTCGAGGCGGTACAGCCGGCCGGTGAGCTCGAGCGAGGTGCGCACCGAGAGCGACCCCCACGAGCCGAGCACGTCCGGCATCCAGCCCATCACCCGGCGCACGGCGACGGGGTCGGCCACCGGATCGGCGCCGGCGACGCGGATGCTGCCGCGATCGGGCGCCAGGAGGGTCGCGAGCATCAGCAGCAGCGTCGTCTTGCCCGACCCGTTCGGACCGACGAGCGCGGTCACGCGGCCGGGCCGCGCGTGCAGGCTGACGTCGCGGACGGCGTGCACGCTGCCGAACGACCTCGCGACACCCGTCACCACCACGCCGCCGTCGGGGATGGGCAGGCTCTCGTCGGTCACGGCGCGAGCGTATTGGTTGTACTCGCGCTACGGCGTCATCCCGGAGAGGGAGGTGTGTCGGTCGGACGGGGTATTCAGTGACCGGGCGCCGTCAGGCATCCGCCGTCGGCGATGAGCCCGCCGGCCTCGAGCATCAGCTCTGGCGTCGAGGTCCACCAGCCGGTGATGCAGGCACCGCCCGTGAAGACGCCGAACGGGTAGCCCCCGAGCCCGTCCCGCGAGGAGATCTGAATGTCCTCAGGAGAGAACCCGAGCTCCTGCAGCACCGCGGAGACCTCTGCCTCGCTCGCGTCGGGTCCGAGTGGTTCGAGGGCTGCCCGGGCGGAGGGCAGCAGGCCCTCGGCATCCGCGAGCGCCTGCGGCTCCGTCGGCAGCTCCTCGCGGTAGGCGTCGTTCTGCGCCATCGCCTGATCGGGGTCGTAGTACGCGCATCCCGGGTCCTGCGGCGCGTCCTCGACGAAGGGACACGCGGCGGTCGGACTCGGGGTCTCCGGTGCGGCGGCCGGGCCCGCGCCCGCGCAGCCGGAGACGAGGGCGGTCAGCACGAGCGCCGTCAGGGCGAGCCGCTTCATGGGCTCAGGCTAGGGTCTGCGCTCCGGGCCCGCGAGATGCTGAGAACATTGAGGCCATGCCCTCACCCGTGAATCCGCCCCGCGGCATGCGCGACTTCCTGCCCGCGGAGAAGGCACGCCGCGAGCGCGTGCTCCGAGTCATCCGGCAGGTCTACCGCGCCCACGGCTTCGACGAGATCGAGACGCCGGTCATGGAGGACTCCTCCCGCCTGCACGCGGGCCTCGGCGGCGACAACGAGAAGCTCGCCTTCGGTGTGCTCAAGCGCGGGCTCACGACCGAGGACCTGCACGCGGCGATCGAGCCGCTCGAGCTCGTCGACCTCGGGCTCCGCTTCGATCTGACGGTGCCGCTCGCGCGTTTCTACGCCTCGCACCGGGCCGAGCTGCCGAGCGTGTTCCGGGCGATCCAGATCGCACCGGTGTGGCGCGCCGAGCGCCCGCAGAAGGGCCGCTACCGGCAGTTCGTGCAGTGCGACATCGACATCCTGGGCGAGGCCGGCCCGCTCGCCGAGGTCGAGCTGATCGCCGCCACGCAGGACGTGCTCGAGGCGCTGGGGCTCGCGGGCTGCAGCATCCGGATCAACGATCGCCGCATCCTCACCTCGCTGCTCGCCTCGTGGGGCGTCACCGGCGACTCCGCGGAGCGGGCGCTCATCACGATCGACAAGCTCGACAAGATCGGCGTCGAGGGCGTCGCCGACGAGCTCGCGACGCTCGGCATCGAGCACCCCGGCATCGCCGAGACGCTCGCGCTGCTGCCCGCCGTCGGCTGGGACGCGGATGCCGCCGACTGGCTCGACCCCGAGGCGTACGAGCACCTGCAGGCGCTGCGCGGGGCGCTGCCGCAGGCCGACCTCGTCTTCGACCCGACGCTCGTGCGCGGCATGGGCTACTACACCGGCACGATCTTCGAGATCGCGCACCCCGACCTCGGCTATTCCCTCGGCGGCGGCGGGCGCTACGACGGCATGATCGGCCGCTTCCTCGGCACCGACGTGCCCGCCATCGGCTTCTCGCTCGGCTTCGAGCGCATCGTCGACCTGGTGTCGCTGCCCGACGAGGACGTCGCCGAAGCCGTCGTGCTGCTGCACCAGGGCCGCGACCACGCCCGGCTCGCCCGGCTCAAGGAGCAGCTCGTCGGCCAGGGGCTGCGGGTGCGGCTCGAGAAGCGCGCCAAGAACCTCAAGCCGCTGCTCGAGCGGCTCGCCGGCGAGGGCTTCACGCGCTTCGCCCAGGTCGGCGACGAGGTGACGGATGCCGCGCAGCTGGAGTTCCGCGAGCTGAGCTGAGGGCTGGAGGGCGGGCGTTCCCCCTGACCGCGGTGCGGCGTACCCTCCCGTGCGTGAGCACGTGGCAGGCGGGGGAGGGGCGGCTCGTCGCCCTGCCCTGCGGCGCGGTCGTGCGAGGTCGCGCCCTGAGGCATCCGCTGCCGCCGGGCTCGACGCCCGAGTTCGGGGTCTACCTCGTCGGCCGGGCGGTCGACGTGCCGTGGGAGCACCGGTGGGTGCCGTGGCGCGACTTCGGGCTGCCGCGGGACGCGGACGCCCTGACATCCGTGCTGCTCGACGCGCTCGAGCGGGCGGCGCACCAACGGGTCGAGCTCGCGTGCGGCGGGGGAGTGGGCCGCACCGGCACCGCGCTCGCGTGCCTGGCGGTGCTCGACGGGGTGCCGCCGGACGACGCGGTGGGGTGGGTGCGCGAGCGCTACGACCGCCGCGCGGTCGAGACGCCGTGGCAACGTTCGTTCGTGCGTCGCCTGGGAGCCTCCCGGGCGGCCTCTCACGGTGAGTAGGGTTGTTCGCGGACATCCGAAGAACGATCAAGGAGACACCGTGTCAGCTATCGAGGCCGTCGGCGCTCGCGAAATCCTCGACTCCCGTGGCAACCCGACCGTCGAGGTCGAGGTTCTGCTCGAAGACGGCACGGTCAGCCGCGCCGCCGTCCCGTCCGGTGCGTCGACCGGTGCCTTCGAGGCGTACGAACTCCGTGACGGCGACAAGGGCCGCTACCTCGGCAAGGGTGTGCAGCAGGCCATCTCCGCCGTGGTCGACGAGATCGGCCCCGAGATCGAGGGCGTCGACGCCACCGATCAGCGCCTGATCGACGCGGCGCTCATCGCGCTCGACGGCACCGACAACAAGAAGCGCCTCGGCGCGAACGCCATCCTCGGCGTCTCGCTCGCCGTCGCCCGCGCCGCTGCCGACTCGGCCGACCTGCCGCTGTTCCGCTACCTCGGCGGACCGAACGCACACACCCTGCCGGTGCCGATGCTCAACGTCATCAACGGCGGCGCGCACGCCGACTCGAACGTCGACATCCAGGAGTTCATGATCCTGCCGATCGGCGCCGAGACCTTCAGCGAGGGTCTGCGCTGGGGCGTTGAGACCTACCACGCGCTCAAGAGCGAGCTGAAGAAGGCGGGCCTGTCGACCGGCCTCGGCGACGAGGGCGGCTTCGCGCCGAACCTCTCCTCGAGCCGCGCCGCGCTCGACTTCCTGATCCAGGCGATCGAGTCCGCCGGCTACACGCCGGGCTCGCAGATCGCCCTCGGCCTCGACGTCGCGAGCACCGAGTTCTTCGAGAACGGCACCTACACGTTCGAGGGCTCGGCGCACACGTCGGCGCAGCTCGCGGAGTTCTACGCCGAGATCGTGCGCGACTACCCGCTCGTCACGATCGAGGACCCGCTCGCCGAGGACGACTGGGAGGGCTGGGCCCAGCTCACCGCCGACCTCGGCCAGAAGGTGCAGCTCGTCGGCGACGACCTGTTCGTCACCAACCCGGCCCGCCTCGCGGACGGCATCAAGCGCGGCGTCGGCAACTCGATCCTCGTCAAGGTCAACCAGATCGGAACCCTGACCGAGACCCTCGACGCCGTCTCGCTCGCGCAGCGCTCGGGCTACACCGCGATCCTGTCGCACCGCTCGGGTGAGACCGAGGACACGACGATCGCCGACCTCGCGGTCGCCACGAACGCCGGCCAGATCAAGACCGGTGCGCCCGCCCGCAGCGAGCGCGTCGCGAAGTACAACCAGCTGCTCCGCATCGAGGAGGAGCTCGGCGACGCCGCGGTCTACGCCGGCCGCAGCGCGTTCCCGCGCTTCCAGGGCTAGTCCCTCACGCGGTTCACGGAGGGCGGCGGGCTTCCGCTCGCCGCCCTTCGGCGTCTGTGCGGCCGGGTCGTTTCCGTTCCTTCAGCAGGACAAGCGCGAGCGACGCGCCGCCCTGCAGCTGTTCCGTGCGGTGTGTCGTCACGGTTTGTCCTGTTTGCGGCACGCGGCGTCGAGGCATCCGGTCGCCCAGCGTTCGTGCTGCTGACGGCATCCGGCGGCGAGGCACCCGCCTGCCTCACCACTCCGACGGAGTTCGAGCCCTGGTGGCGTCTGTAGGAGCCCCGCGGATGACACGCCCCGGGCGCTCCCGCGGACGCGGCGTGTCGCGGCGCCCGTTCCTACAGACGCCACAGGCGGACCGGCTGCGACGCGGCTGCGTTCCTACAGGCTCCACAGCCGGACCGGACGCGGCGCCAGCATGCGTCCGCCTGCTTGCGTCCCTTCAGCAGGACTAACGCGTGCGCCGCGCGGCTCCGTGGCCGCGCTGCGCGGCGCGTCGTCGCGGTTCGTCCTGCTGGCGGCACGCGGCTCCGAGACATCCGCCGCCTAACCGCTTCGATGGGCCCTGGTGGCGTTTGTAGGAGCCCCGCGGATGACACGCCGCCGACGTTCGCGCGGAAGCGGCGCGTCGCGGGCCCCGTTCCTACAGACGCCACGGCCGGGGCGGGCTCGACGCTGAACCGGGCGCCCGGCAGCATCCGGCCCGCCTCCGGATGCATCCACCCGCCCCGGTTTAGGCTCGTCCCCGTGAGAGCACCGACCGCCGAGCGGCGCACCGAGCGGGTCGCGCCGGCGATTCCCGAGGAGTCCGCGCTGCGGGCGTGGCTCCGCGGCATCCGCTTCTCCGGGTTCACGCTCGTGATGCTCGGCCTCGTCGTGCTGCTCGTGCTCGTGCTCGCGCCGAACCTCAAGGTGCTCATCGAGCAGCGGCAGGAGATCGCGCAACTCCAGCAGTCGGTGCAGGAGCAGCAGTCGCAGGTCGACGAACTGAGCGACGAGGTCGCCCGCTGGGACGACCCCGCCTACATCGAGGCGCAGGCCCGCAACCGGCTGAACTACGTCTACCCGGGGGAGTACAACTACCTCGTGCGTGACGACGGCCAGACCCCCGTCGCCGAGGACCTCAGCGTCTTCGACGACCAGATCCAGACGGCGCAGGTGGACTGGCTCCACGCCTCCCTGCAGTCGCTCGTGACGGCGGGCCTGACGACGGCCCCCGCCCCCGACCTCGTGGAACCGCCCGTGGAGGACGAGCAGTGAGACCCCCGTTCGATCCGCCGACCGAGGCGGATGTCGCTGCCGTGTCCAAGCAGCTCGGCCGCCCGGCGCGCAACGTGCTCGGCATCGCCGCGCGCTGCGTGTGCGGCGCCCCGACGGTCGTCGCGACGAAGCCGCGCCTCGCCGACGGAACGCCGTTCCCGACCCTGTACTACCTGAGCCACCCGGCCGCGACCGCCACGGTCTCCACGCTCGAGGCGACCGGGCTCATGGTCGAGTACGCCGCCGAGCTCGAGGCCGACGCCGACCTCGCCGCCGCGTACCGCGCCGCCCACGAGTCGTACCTGGCCGACCGCGAAAGCATCGAGCACGTCGACGAGATCGACGGCATCTCCGCCGGCGGGATGCCGACCCGCGTCAAGTGCCTGCACGCGCTCGTCGGTCACTCGCTGGCCGCGGGGGAGGGCGTCAATCCCATCGGCGACAGGGCACTCGCGGCCGCGAGCTGGTCGCCGGACGTGTGCGCCTGTGGCGAGGACGCCTGGTGAGACGCCGGGGCGCCGTGGCGCTCTGCGCAGCGGCATCCGTCGCGATCTCGGTGCTCGTCCCCGCGGCGCCGGCCGCGGCCGACCCCGTGCGTGACCTGCAGTACTGGCTCGACGAGTACGGCATCTCCGAGGCCTGGCAGACGACCCGCGGCGCGGGCGTGACGGTCGCGGTGATCGACACTGGGATCGACGCGAGCCACCCCGACCTGGCGGGTGCCGTCGTCGGGGGCACGGATGTCTCGGGGCTCGGCAGCCCCGACGGGCTCAGGCCGATCGGCGAGCCCGGCGAGGACAGTCACGGCACCCTCGTCGCGAGCCTCGTGGCGGGCCGGGGCCACGCGCCGGGGGACGGGGTGATCGGCGTCGCGCCGGCCGCCTCGCTGCTGTCGGTCTCGGTCGGGTTCGGGCTCGGCGACGTGCCGAGCGACGACCAGATCGCCCAGGCCGTGCGCTGGTCGGTCGACAACGGGGCCGACGTCATCAACATGTCGCTGACTCGCAACACCCTCGACTGGCCCGAGAGCTGGGACGACGCCTTCCTCTACGCGATGGAGAACGACGTCGTCGTGGTCGCCGCCGCCGGCAACCGCGGGAGCGGCACCACCACGGTCGGCGCGCCCGCGACGATGCCGGGCGTGCTGACCGTCGCGGGCGTCGACCGCGACGAGCAGGCGAGCTTCGACGCGTCGAGCCAGGGCATCACGATCTCCGTCGCCGCGCCGAGCGAAGAGCTGGTCGGCGCCCTGCCCGGCGGCGGGTACGCGCGCTGGGAGGGCACGAGCGGCGCCGCGCCGCTGGTCTCCGGGGTCGTCGCGCTCGTGCGGGCGGCGCATCCGGAACTCGACGCGGCGAACGTCATCCAGCGGGTGCTCGCCACGGCGCATCCGGTCGGCGAACCCGTGCCCGGGCCCATCTACGGCTACGGCATCGTCGATGCGGCCGCGGCGGTCACCGCCGACGTGGCCCGGGTCGACGCGAACCCGATGGGCGATCTCGCGGAGTGGGTGCGGCTGTACCGGCGGGCGAACGTGCCCTCGGTTCCCGAGACGAGCACCGCGCCGTTGCCGCCCGAGGAGCGAACCGACGCGGAAGACCCGCAGGCAGCGGCGGACCCGATCGGGGTGCTGTATCCGGGCGTCGAGCAACTGCGCACGCTCGGGCTGCCGCTCGGCGTCGTCGTGGCGTTCCTCGGCGGGGCGCTGTGGATCATCGTGGCCGGACTACGGCCGCGCACGACGGCCACCGGTGCGAGGGGCCGCCGCGCAAGGGAGTAGATTGTCCTAGGCCCATCCCCCTCAAGGAGTTCCTGACTCGTGCGCAAAATCCTCATCGTCGGTGGCGGTTACGCCGGCTTCTACACGGCTCTGACCCTGCAGCGGCAGCTCCGCCGGGGCGAGGCGGAAGTCACCGTGGTCGACCCGCTGCCGTACATGACGTACCAGCCCTTCCTCCCCGAGGTCGTCGCCGGGGCGGTCGAGCCGCGTCACGCGCTCGTCGCGCACCGCCGTCACCTCGACAAGACCACGGTCATCACGGCTCGCGTCACCGGCATCAACCACGCCGCCCGCACCGCGACGATCACGCCGGAGATCGGTGAGCCGTGGGAGTTCGAGTACGACGACATCGTCGTCACCGCCGGATCGGTCTCGCGCACCTTCCCGATCCCGGGCGTCGCCGACAACGCGATCGGTCTGAAGACGATCGAGGAGGCGACCGCGATCCGCGACCGCATCCACCAGAACTTCGAGCGCGCCGCCAACCTGCCCGCCGGGCCGGAGCGCGACCGCCTGCTCACCTTCACCGTCGTCGGCGGCGGCTTCGCCGGCATCGAGGTCTTCGGCGAGATGCGCTCGCTCGCGAGCGCGCTGCTCAAGCGCTTCCCGCAGCTGACCTTCGACGACACCCGCTTCCACCTCATCGAGGCCGCCCCGCGCATCATGCCCGAGGTCTCGCTCGAGACGAGCAAGTGGGTCATCAAGGACCTCGCCCAGCGCGGCGCCGAGATCCACCTCGAGACGCAGCTCTCGAGCGCGGTCGACGGTGTCGTCGAGATGTCGAACGGCGAGAGCTTCGAGTCCGACCTCATCGTCTGGACCGCCGGTGTCATGGCCGTGCCCATGGTCAAGAACACCGACCTCCCCGTCGAGGAGCGCGGCCGCGTCCGCGTCAACGCGTCGCTGCAGGTCGTCACCGAGAGCGGCGAGGTCGTGCCGAACGCCTGGGGCGCCGGCGACGTCTGCGCCGTGCCCGACCTCACGGGCAAGGGTGTCGGCGGCTTCTGCGTGCCGAACGCCCAGCACGCGGTGCGTCAGGGCAAGCGCATGGGCAAGAACATCGTCGCGGTGCTCCGCGGCGAGCTGCCCGTCGACTACAAGCACGACAGCCTCGGCGTCGTCGCGACCCTCGGTCTCTACGACGGCGTGTTCCAGAGCAACAAGATCGTATTCAAGGGTCTGATCGCCTGGGGCATGCACCGCGGCTACCACGGCCTCGCGATCCCGATGTGGGAGCGCAAGATCCGCGTTTTCGGCAACTGGGCGTTCAACCTGGTGCTCGGCCGCGACATCGTCTCGATCCCGGCTCGGGAGCGTCCGCGCGAGTCCTTCGAGACCTACGCCTCGCGTCCGAAGCCCAAGACCGACGCCGCTCCCGCCCCCGAGTCGCACCCGACTCCCAAGCAGGACCCGGCCCCCGTCTACGCCAACCCCAAGCAGTAGGCGAACGGATGTCACGGCCCCCGCGTTCCGACGCGGGGGCCGTTTCCATTGGTGCGGGTTCCTCGCCGGTTGAGGTCGCCGCGCCGTCTGTGCCCGGGCGTGGTGGTTCGCCCACCCCTCGCATCGAGCGGCCGGTGCGGCGTAGATCATGAGCCCCGGCCTCGACGCGCCCGGCGACCGCGGCGTGTTGCTGCGCAGTTCATGATCCACGCCGGAGGCCGCACGAGAAACGGGCCTCCTCACGCGGCGCCGCTGTTCCGCGCCCTCGCGTCGTCCGTGTCCTAGAGCATCTCCGAGGATGCCTCGTGCCTGCGGCGACTAGTCTCGGAGCACGCCCCCGTAGCCCAGCGGCAGAGGCAGGCGACTTAAAATCGCTTCAGCGTGAGTTCGAATCTCACCGGGGGTACCGCAGGGGCGCCGAAGGCTCAGCGGCGCGAGGTACCGGTCGAACCGGTCGCGGACCCTGCCCCGGGGGTCGCGCCGGCACCCGTGGCGGTCTGCGCAGCATCCGTCGTACCGGTGATTCCCGTCGGCGCAGCCGTTGCGCCGGCGGCACCTGCGGGGCGTGCCGTCGCAGTGCTCGTCACCCCGGTCATCGAGCCCGTGGACCCCGTCGCCGTGTCGATCGCGCCGGTCGTGTAGGTCTCGCGGCGGGTCTTCGCGCCCTCCTGCCGGATCGCGCGGATGACGGCGCGGGCGGATGCCTCGGTGCTGCGCGTGATCGCGGCGATCAGGTACCAGACGCTCCCGACGCCGAGCCCCAGCCACAGCACGACGAAGGCCGAGGTCAGGAGGGAGGCGTTGTTCCCTGCGTAGACGGCGATGAACAGCGCCGCGGCGGACAGGAGGGCGACCGCGGCGAAGATGCCGAGGATCGTTCGGTACCAGTTGGTGATCACGGTCGCCCTCCGGACGAATCGACGGACATTCAGCCTAGGCAGGCGCGACCCTTCGGGGACCGCGGCCGTGCGCGCGTCGCGTCATCCGTGCAGCATCAGCTGCGCGAGGCCCTCCTGCGACCACTCCGGCCGTCGCGGCCACGTGCCTCCTCCGGCTCGAGCGAGCAGGTGATGTGTGGCAGGGACTGTGCCGATAGGCGCTACTAACGCTCTGATGGCCGTCGGGCACGGGACGTGGAAGGCGAGCGGCGCAGTTCCGGAGCTGCCGCCTCGACTACGCTCGCCCGACTATCGGAGCTCGCGGACGATCCCACGAGGAGTGACCTCGATCACCAGTCGCTTGCGCTTGCCGAAGAGGTTCCTCTTCGTGAGCACCGCGGAGTTCCCGGCATTGTCGATCAGTTCCCAACCTCGCCGCTCGTAGTCCGGAAGCGCGTCCTCGAGGATGGCGGCGCGGCGCTGGATAGGGATCGAGCCAGTGATGGTGGCGTTCTCGTGTTCGGGCACAGCCCGACTATCGCGTGCCTATCTGTGAGTTGGGCAAGGAGAATCTGCTCGCCGAGCGGCTCCACGGGTCGGCTCGGACGAAGCCTCCGCGGTTCGCCAGATCTGCCGTCCCAGCCGCCCCTGCGAGCGATTCGGCAGTACTTCGAGCTGATGAACCCCACCAACTGGGGGAGCGGGTACGCGGAGCTCGCTGCATAAGGTGCTACCTGTGGTCGGAAGCGGAGACGGAAGCGGGGGAGCTTCGCCGCTCTCCCGACGCTGTTTTCTGACACTTCTCGGGGCGACAGCTGCGGGTGCTGCCTGGGGCGGGCTCTCGGCGCCGATGTCAGCGTCAGCCGCCACCATTCGGTGGCAGTTCCCCGTCGAGCCCTTGCCCCGTATCGATCCGCGGCGCCACACCTTCGCCGCCCCTGACCGCCCCAGTCACCGCGGACTCGACCTGGTCGGTACCTACAACACCCCTGTCGTCGCCTGCGCCTCTGGGGTGGTTCGAGTCGTGGACAGAGTCGATGACTCGGACTTCGGCTACTACGTGAAGATTCAGCACGACGACGGGATCTGGGCCTGGTATGCCCATCTGAACGAGCCTTCCGAGCTGTCGGTCGGTCAGCGCATCGCCCGTGGTGAGTACATCGGCCCGATGGGCAGGAGCGGGAACGCCACCGGCGTGCATGTGCATCTCGAGTTGAGTACGACCAGCAGCCAGGCGAACAGTTTCGACCCCAGGCCCTACATCGACGCGAGGACGAGTGGCGGCCTCCGTTTCACGGACGTGACAGTTGGGAACCCCTTTTATCGCGAAATCACGTGGCTCGCGGATCGAGGTGTTTCCACCGGCTGGCTCGAAGCCGACGGAACTCGGACGTACCGGCCACTGGATCCGGTCAATCGAGACGCGATGGCTGCCTTCCTCTTCCGGCTCGCGAATAGTCCTGCTTTCATCGCTCCGGACACGTCGCCATTCGTCGACGTTCCCGTCACCAACCAGTTCTACAAGGAGATCGCCTGGCTGGCGCAGACGGGCGTGTCGATGGGGTGGGATGAGGGAGACGGCACTCGTACGTTCCGACCGCTGGAGCCCGTCAACCGCGACGCCATGGCGGCTTTCATGTACCGGTTCCGTAAGGCACCGCCCTACGAGGTACCGCAGTCCTCGCCGTTCGTCGACGTGGCCGTACAGACCGAGTACTTCAAAGAAATCAGTTGGTTGGCGGAGGAGGGGATCTCCTCCGGTTGGGTCGAGAGCGACGGGGCCAGGACCTATCGCCCTCTAGAGCCCGTGGCGCGAGACGCGATGGCGGCCTTCATGTACCGCTTGCTGAACGGAGGCGTTTGAGCCGACTCCCGAACCGACGACGGCGAGCGGACGACCGTGCGCGCGTCGCGTCATCCATGCAGCATCAGCTGCGCGAGTCCCTTCTGCGACCACTCCGGCCGTCGCGGCGCCGGTGGACGCGGCTGCTCCGGCTCGGGCCGGGGTGGGGCGGTGTGCCGCACGGGCTGCACGGGGTGCGCCTGGCGGACGGGTCGCGGCGGGCCGCCAGAGGAACCGACGAGGAACGCCACCGCGAGTCCCTCGTGGTCCCAGAAGAGCCCGTGGGTGAGCCAGCCGACGTGGGTGCCGTGGAGGCCGTAGACGGGGCGGGCTTCGTCGTCGAGGGATCCGCCGATCCAGCCGGTCACGTTGCCTGAGAGGCCGTAGACCCGGTCGAACTCGGACAGCCACCCGACGACCGCTCCCGTGCGGCCGTAGATCGCGTCCATTTCCGCACCTTAGCCCCGCCGCGAGCCCGAACTGAAGGGGCTGGATATCGGGCGCTTCAGGTTCGGTGAGCCAATAGGGAGAGGCTGGAGCGGCGTGCCGGCCGACACGGAGGGGCCGGAGCACACGCCGCTCCGGCCCCTCCGTTTAGACCGGGTCAGAGACAGGCCGGACGGTACGCCGGGTCGAGCGGGCGGCCCTCGTCGGCGAGGTCGGCGAGCACGAGCTGCAGCACGTTGGGGTCGTTCGGCAGCTGGTCGTGCTCGAACACGTCGAGCCGGCACAGGTCCTGCACGACGACGTTCGTCACGCGGTCGCTCGGGCCGGCGAGCGCCTGTGTCTGGTACGGCCGCACGATCTCGTCGTAGCGCGTCATGATCACGGTGTACTTCACTTTGCCCACGAGGTCGCCGCCGGCGTTGAGGTTCTGCAGGAACGCCGACCCCGCCGCCTGCTGATCGCAGGCGGTGCAGAGCTCGAGCGCGGCGCCGGGCGAGGGCGCGGTTCCGGATGACGAGGCGGGCAGCCCCGGGTCGAGCGGGTCGTACAGACCGAGGAACGAGGTGTCGCTCAGGTCGGTGCCGTGGTTCGAGGGGGCGATGCCGATGAGGGTGTCGACCTTCTTCGTGCCGCCGAGGAACTTCAGGTAGTAGCGCGGCATCATGCCGCCCTGGCTGTGCCCGACGAGGTCGACCTTCTTGGCGCCGGTCGCCGCGAGCACGGCGTCGACGAACGACGCGAGCTCCGCCGCGGAGTCCTCGATGGGTCCGGTCGCGGGCACGCCGTTGGTGACCCCGTAGTTGAGCGAGAAAACGCAGTAGCCCGCATCCTTCAGTGCCGGCGACATCACGGCCCAGTTCTTGAGCATGCTCTCGAAGGTGCCCGGCACGAGCACGATGGGATTCGGATGCTCCGCGGTGGGGGAGCAGTTCCAGTCGTTCGCACCCGGTGGTGCGATGTCGGTCGTGTCGGCGGCGGCGGGAGAGGCGACGAGTCCCGTGGCGAGACAGGCCGCGGCGGCGAGGAGGCTGGCGATGGTTCTGGTGCGTCGCATCCGTACTCCAAACAACACTGGCTGGGACGAGGAGCAGTTGCTCCTCCTTCGACGGTAAGCGAGGTGCTCGGCGAGGGGGACCCACCCGCACGAACGTGCAGCGCAGCCCCCGGAAACGCGAAGCGCCCGCCCCGCACACCAGGTGCAGGACGGGCGCGTCAGCGCGTCGGCTAGTGCGACGCGAGCATCCGCAGGCCGGTCACGCCGTGCTCGAGCTCGAGCACCTGCGCGGCCTCCTCGATCTCGCGGTCGAGCCGGAACTCGTCCCAGCCGGCCGCGTTCGCGAGCGCGCGGCCGAGGGTCTCGAGCGCGTCGTGGTCGACGCGTCCGGTGAAGGCGAGGTCCGTGCGGCGCAGCAGCACGTCGGTCAGGCGGGTGACGTGCTCCTCGTCGACCATGTAGCGCAGCTCCGCCTCGGAGATCGCACCGCCGAGCAGCGGGGTCTCGTCGGTGAGGCGGCGGGCGACGGATGCCGCGCGCGTGCCGTACCGCGCGAACAGCACGGCGCGCCGCTCGGGCGCGACGGCCGCGAGTTCGCGGTCCTGCCACGCCTTGGCATCCGTGGGGTAGTCCTTGCCGCCGCCGATGGCCGCGCGACGCGTGGACACCGTGCGCTGCACGCCGAGCTGCGCGAGCACCTTGTCGGCGAGGTGCTCGCCGAGCGCGCGGAAGGTGGTCCACTTGCCGCCCACGAGGCTGAACACGGGGGTGCCGGCGAGCTCGGCGCGCTCGATGCGGTAGTCGCGGGAGACGAAGCCGGGCTGGGTGTCCTCGTGGGTGGGCAGCGGGCGGATGCCGGAGAAGCGGAACACGATCTGGTCCTCGCTCACGGGCACCGTCGGGAACACGTGCTCGATGAGCTCGAAGAAGTACTGCACCTCCTCGGGCGTGCAGCGGGCGGGCTCGCGCGGGTCGGCGTCGATGTCGGTCGTGCCGACGAGCACGCGGCCCTTGAACGGGTAGATCAGCACGATGCGTCCGTCGTCGTGCTCGAAGAAGATCTCGCGGCCGGCGGTCGCGCGCAGCAGCTCGGGGTTGTCGAGCACGATGTGGGAGCCCTTGGTGCCGCCCATGTACTTCGTCGGGTTGCCGAGCGCGGTGTTGGTGAGGTCGGTCCAGGGGCCGGAGGTGTTCACGACGGCACGACCGCGCACCGTGAACTCGACGCCGGACTCACGGTCGCGCAGGCGCACGCCCTCGGCATCCAGCCCGACGGCCTCGACGTAGTTGACGGCGCGGGCCTTCGGGTTCGCCTCGAGCCCGTCGCGCAGCACGTCGAGGGCGAGCCGCTCCGGGTCGTGCATCGACGCGTCGAAGTAGGTCGCGGTGTAGCGGAAGTGCGGGTCGAGCTTCGGCAGGGCCGCGAGCGACTTGCGGCGCCCGTGGAAGCGGTGACGCGGCACGACGC
Source organism: Desertivibrio insolitus (assembly GCF_017355965.1). Taxonomy (GTDB): domain Bacteria; phylum Actinomycetota; class Actinomycetes; order Actinomycetales; family Microbacteriaceae; genus JAFIQW01. The sequence goes on along the minus strand of NZ_JAFIQW010000001.1, from coordinate 365,640 downwards.
CGCCGGAGCGGGAGAACGTGTCGTACAGCGTGAGGCCGACCTTGATCAGCAGCGCGCCGCGCTCCTTCGGCTTGCCCTGCTTGTGCGTGAGGAAACGCAGCGGGGCGGCGAGGATGCCGGAGAACGTCGAGTTGATCGGGATGGTCGTCTCGAGCGGCTTCACGAAGTGCGGCGCCGAGCGGAGCAGCGCGTTGCGCTCCTGCACGCCCTCCTTGACGAGCCGGAACTCGCCGTTCTCGAGGTAGCGGATCCCGCCGTGGATCATGTGGCTCGAAGCGGCGCTCGCGCCCGAGGCGAAGTCGTTGCGCTCGACGAGCACGACGTCGAGTCCCTGCATCGCGAGTTCGCGGAACGTCGAGATGCCGTTGATGCCGCCGCCGATGATGACGACGTCCGCGGTCGGGCGCTCCTGCAGTGCCCGCACGTCCGCGCGCGTGGTGCCAGTGCTGTCGCCGTTGCTGCTCATGGCCTTGCCTTCCTCGGCGGTGCGGCTGGGCTCCGCCGGACTTCCTCGTCGGGACGGACGCTCGGAGGCATCCGACCCCTCTATTTGACGCCTGCGTGAAAACCTGCGCAAAGTACCTGAACAGACGTGCAGTGGGGAGGGCCCGTGGCCGATCGAACCGAGCAGAAGTTGAGCGCCGCGCTCAAAGCCGCCTAGCTCTACTACATGCAGGACATGACGATGGATGCCATCGCGCGCGAGCTCATGACCTCCCGTTCGTCGGTCTCCCGGCTGCTCTCAGAGGCGCGGGCGAGCGGCCTCGTCGAGATCCAGATCCACTCCCCGCTGGAGCGCTCCGGCGGCCTCGAGGCGCAGCTCGCCGAGCGGTTCCAGATCAACGCCCACGTCGTGCCCGTGCCCGCCGGCATCAGCAACGTCGAGCGGCTCGACCGCGTCGCCATGACCGCCGCGCGCCTGCTCAACCGGTTCTTCGACTCGGGCATGACGCTCGGGGTCGCGTGGGGATCGACGATGAGCGCGGTCAGCCGACAGCTCGTCGCGAAGGCCGCGCACAACTCGCACGTCGTGCAGCTCAACGGCGCGGTCAACGACGAGGACTCGGGCATCGACTACGCGAGCGAGATCCTGCGCCGCTTCGGCGCGGCGTACGGCGCCCAGGTGCATCAGTTCCCGGTGCCCGCGTTCTTCGACGACCCGCGCACGAAGGAGGCGATGTGGCGCGAGCGGAGCACCAGGCGCATCCTCGACATCCAGTCGCGCATGGACATCGCCCTCTTCGGACTCGGCAGCCCCTTCGCGGATGTCCCGAGCCGCGTGTACATCGGCGGCTACCTCAATGCCGAGGACTACCGCTCCCTCAGCGAGGACCGGGTCGCGGGGGACGTCGCGACCATGTTCTACCGCCTCGACGGCAGCGACGACGTCGAGCTCAACGCCCGGGGGACCGGGCCGGACTTCCACCGGCTGCGCAAGGTCGCCCGGCGGGTCTGCGTCGTATCCGGCAACCAGAAGCTCGCGAGCCTGCGGGGCGCGCTCGCGGCGAAGGTCATGACGGATCTGGTGGTCGACGAGGACCTCGCCAAGCGCCTGGTGAACGTGCGCTGACGCTGCACGTTCTCTCACTTGGGCGGTTCCGCAGGCCGTCTCAGGCGGCTTCGGCGCCTCCGCCGGCCACTCGCGTTGCACGTTCGTTCAGCTTCTTCGGGACTGCGCTCAGCACTCGCTCAGGGATCGATAGCGTTCGGATCACCTGACGCCCCAGCGAAGTAGCGGGGCCATCAAAGGAGATGTTCATGCAGTTCGAATGGTCCTTCCCGCCTGCACCGCGGGTCCACTGCGCCTCGTCGGCCTCCGTCTCGATCGGGGGAGCGCGGTGAACGAGCTCGGCACGATCTTCCTCTCCGAGGTCGTCGGCACCGCGATGCTGCTCCTGCTGGGTTGCGGCGTCGTGGCGAACGTTGCCCTCGCACAGAGCAAGGGCTTCGGCGGCGGCTTCCTCCTCGTCAACTTCGGCTGGGGACTCGCGGTCTTCGCCGGTGTGACGGTGTCGTACGCCTCCGGCGCGCACCTCAACCCCGCGGTCACCCTCGGCCTGCTCGTCACCGGGCAGATCGACGGCGGCATCGTCGCGGCGCTCGTGTACGTCGTCGCGCAGCTGCTCGGTGCGTTCATCGGCGCGACGCTCGCGTGGCTGGCGTACAAGCAGCACTTCGACGAGGAGCCGGAGCCCGCGGCGAAGCTCGGTGTGTTCTCGACCGGCCCCGGCATCCGCAACTACGGCTGGAACCTCGTCACCGAGATCTTCGGCACGTTCGTGCTCGTCTTCGTCGTGATCGGCTTCGGCCGTGCCGAACCCGCGGGCCTCGCGGCGCTGGGTGCGCTGCCGGTGGCGCTGCTGGTGGTCGGCATCGGCGCCTCGCTCGGTGGCCCGACGGGCTACGCCATCAACCCCGCCCGTGACCTCGGTCCGCGCATCGCGCACGCGGTGCTGCCGATCCGCGGCAAGGGCTCGAGCGACTGGGGTTACTCCTGGGTGCCCGTCGTCGGCCCGCTCATCGGCGGACTGCTCGGCGGCCTCGCCTCGGTTCCGCTGCTCCCCATGTGACGCGGGGGAGGGCCGGATGCATCGCGCCGGCCCTCCTCGCCTCCGCCACGCCTCACCCCTCACCCGAGCGGGCGACGTCGTCGCCGCCCGCGCAGCACAGAAAGACAGACCACATGGCTGACTACATCCTGGCGATCGATCAGGGCACCACCTCGACCCGCGCGATCGTGTTCGACCACGCCGGCTCGATCGTGTCCGTGGGCCAGAAGGAGCACGAGCAGATCTTCCCGAAGGCCGGGTGGGTCGAGCACGACCCGAAGGAGATCTGGGACAACACCCGCGAGGTGATCGGACAGGCGCTCTCCCGCGCGGACATCACCCGCCACGACGTCGCCGCGGTCGGCATCACCAACCAGCGCGAGACGACGGTGGTGTGGGACAAGAACACCGGCGAGCCCGTCTACAACGCGATCGTCTGGCAGGACACCCGCACCCAGGCGATCGTCGAGCGCTTCGCCGCCGACGGTGGGGTCGAGCGCTTCAAGTCCAAGGTGGGGCTGCCGCTCAGCACCTACTTCGCCGGCACGAAGATCGTCTGGATCCTCGAGAACGTCGACGGCGCCCGCGAGAAGGCCGAGGCCGGCGACCTGCTCTTCGGCACCACCGACACCTGGGTGCTGTGGAACCTCACCGGCGGTACCGAGGGCGGTGTGCACGCGACGGATGTCACGAACGCGAGCCGCACCCTCTTCATGGACCTGGAGACCCTGCAGTGGGACGAGGAGATCCTGCGGGTGTTCGACGTTCCGGCGTCGATGCTGCCCGAGATCCGTTCCTCCTCCGAGGTCTACGGCACGGTGGAGTCGTCCTCGCTGCTGCGCGAGGTGCCGATCGCGGGCATCCTCGGCGACCAGCAGGCGGCGACCTTCGGCCAGGCCGCCTTCGATCCCGGTGAGGCGAAGAACACGTACGGCACCGGCAACTTCCTCATCTTCAACACCGGCGAGGAGATCGTCCGCTCCGAGAACGGGCTGCTCACCACCCTCGGGTACAAGCTCGGCGACGCTCCCGCGCACTACGCGCTGGAGGGATCGATCGCGGTGACGGGATCGCTGGTGCAGTGGTTGCGCGACAACCTCGGCATCATCAACAGCGCCCCGGAGATCGAGCAGCTCGCCGCCACGGTCGAGGACAACGGTGGCGCGTACTTCGTGCCCGCGTTCTCCGGCCTGTTCGCCCCCTACTGGCGGGCCGAGGCCCGCGGCGCCCTCGTCGGCCTCACCCGGTACGTCAACAAGGGGCACATCGCCCGCGCCGTGCTGGAGGCCACCGCGTTCCAGACCCGCGAGGTCCTCGACGCCGTCAACGCCGACTCCGGCGTCCCCCTCACCGAGCTGAAGGTCGACGGCGGCATGATCGCCAACAACACCCTCATGCAGTTCCAGGCCGACATCCTCGGCGTCCCCGTCGTCCGCCCCGTCGTCGCCGAGACCACCGCCCTCGGCGCCGCCTACGCCGCCGGCCTCGCCACCGGCTTCTGGTCCAACCTCGACGAACTCCGCGCCAACTGGCAGGAAGACCGCCGCTGGGAACCCCAGATGGACGACACCGAACGCGAACGCCAACTCCGACTCTGGAAGAAGGCCGTCACCAAGACCTTCGACTGGGTCGACGAAGACGTCCAGTAGGACCCGTTCCGGAGGGGCCGCGAGCATCGCTCGCGGCCCCTCCGCCGTTTCCCCGGCTCCTCCTCGGGGCACTGGTGCGGGAGGACGAGAGGGGCGCGATGGACTTCCAGGGGTGGATCGAGCTGGCGGGGCAGGTAGTCGACGCGGCCGGAGTCGTGGCGGTCGTCGTCGGGGCGCTGCTCGCGATCGGGTTCGCGGTCACGCGGCTCGCCAGACGCGAGAGCAATGTCTACTCGCGGTTCCGCCGCTTCCTCGGCCGCTCGATCCTGCTCGGGCTGGAGCTGCTGGTCGCGGGCGACATCATCCGCACGGTCGCCGTCACCCCGACGTTCGAGAGCGTCGCGGTGCTCGCGGCGATCGTGCTCATCCGCACCTTCCTCAGCTGGTCGCTCGAGCTCGAGATCACGGGCCGTTGGCCGTGGCAGAAGGCCGAGGGCCGAGCGCCCGCGGAGGAGGAGGCGTAGTCCCGCTCAGCGAGGGTCGGCCGCGCGCGGCATCCGCCGGACCAGCAGCGCCGAGCAGGCGACGAGGGCGGCAGCCACTCCGGCGGCCACGAGCAGCGCGACCGGCGGCGCCTGCTCGACGGGCCGCGTCAGCACCGCACCCGCGAGGAAGACGGCGGCGAGGGCGAGGGCGAGCCAGCCGCTGCGCGACCAGTCGAAGAGGGCGCGCCCGGGCAGACCCGGCACCGGCAGCGCGAGCAGCGGCAGGGCGACGAGCCCACCGATCGCGGTGACCGCCAGGGCGTCGTTCGCCACCGACGCGAGCGAGCCGGCCAGCGGCGCGGTCACCTGGTGGAACAGCCAGGCGACCAGCCCGACGATGCCGAGCGTCGCGAGCTGTGCGAGCGCGACGAGTCCGCCGTCGCGCCGCTCGCCGCCGAGCACGACCGCGCCGAGCACCGCCGCGATGAGCAGGGGCGGATCGAGGGCGGCGATGCGGCTGAGCACGGCGCAGATCATCGCGGCGAGCAGCACCGTCGGCAGCAGCCGCACGGAGATCCGGATGTCGAGCAGCTGGGCGACCGTCCAGGCCGCGAGCGCCGGCAGCGCGGCGAGGGCGGCGACTCCCAGCGCGACGGAGAGCAGGAGCCCGGTGTCGGGGCGTCCCGTCACACTTCCGGCGGCGATCGTGACGACCGCGACGGCGCCTGCGATGCCGACCCAGCGCCCCGTCTGCGGGGTGAGGAGCGGTCCCTCCTCGGGCGACCGGCCGACGCCTCGTCGTTGGGCGAGCAGGAGGCCGAGCGGCAGGGCGACCAGGGCGACGAACGCCGCGGCGACGGCGAGCGTGAAGGCCCAGGTGCCGGTCGTGGCGACCTGCGCGATCCCGGGCAGCACGGCGCTGAGCCGTGCCCCGTCCCCGCCGGCGCCACCGGACGGCGGAGCGGCCCCTGGGACGGGCGAGGCCCCGGGATCCGGCGGGCCCGAGGCATCCGGCACACCGGACGGCGACGGCGACTGAGTGGGGAAGGTTGCGGCGGATGACGGCGAGGGTGACGGCGCCTCAGGCTGCGGGACCGTGACGCGTACGCCGGGGCTGGGGGCCGAGAAGTTGCCGGCCTCGTCGCGCTGGATCACCTGGATGAGCCACCCGCTCGAGTCGAACCCGTTCGCCGTGCAGCGCCAGGTGCCGTCGGCGAGCACGCGGCTCGAGCACACGAGGTCGCCGTCGAAGTAGACGTCGATGAGGCCGCCGCTCTCGCCGCGGCCGGACACGACGAGCCGGCCGCCCTCGAGCTCGGCGCCGTCGGTGGGGCTCGTGACGGTAGGGGAGGCGGGCGCGGTGCGGTCGACGAGCAGGGTGCGCGACGCGGACGGCGAGGAGGACTGCCCGCCGGCGATCGAGGGCACCTGCTGGGTAGCGGTGATCGTCGTGGTGCCGTCGGGCGCGGTGATCGCGCACGACCAGAAGCCGCTCTGGTCCGCGGGCGGGCAGAAGCGCGGTTCGCCTCCGCCGACCGAGACGCGCATCGCCGCGCCCGGATAGGCGGTGCCGCGGACGAGGCCCGTGCTCGGGCGGGTGCCCGGGTCGTCGATCGTCGGCGGGCCGAGCGCCTCGACACTCGTGGCGGCCGTGGCCTCGCCGCCGGCGAGAGTCGCCGTGACCGAGACGGGGACGCCCGTGCCATCCGGCACGCGGGCGTCGCAGGCCCAGCCGCCGTCGGCCGGCACCGTCACCCCGCAGACGGTCGCGCCCGCGACGCGCACGTCGACCGTGCTGCCCGGCGTCGCCGTACCGCGGACGGCCACCGACCCCGAGCGGACGAAGTCGCCGGACGAGGGGCTGTCGATCCGCACCGCGACGGGGGCAGGGCTGGGATTCTGCTCGCCCGGGGAGGAGCTCGGCGAGGGGCTCGGGGTCGCGCTGGGGGCCGGCTGTGCCGCCCGTGCCGCGTCTCCGTCATCCGCCGGCGGGGCGTCCGGCGATCCAGGGTCGGGGGAGTCCACGACAGCGGCCGCGGGGGCCGCCACGAACAGGGCCGGAAGCGGAGCGAGAAGCAGGGCCGTGAGTACGACGACCGGCATCATCAGGGCTGCCGGAACGGCCCCCACGCCCCCGATTCGACGCGGAGGAGTAGAAGTCCTGGTCCCCACCACCGCGGCCATTGTGTCAAACGCTCATGACACAGGGGGTCAGTCACATCGGCCCGCCGCTAGGCTCGCAGCGATGGGAGAGCAGTTGGCCGAGTCCCCGTCGACGGTCGCACTGCCGTCGGCGTTCTCCACCCTGCTCTCCGCTCCGGATGCCTGGGACTCACGACTTCGCGGCGGGGCTCTCCCGCGTTCCGCGCGCGACATCTTCAGCGCGGCGACCGACGTCGACGACGCCCAGGCCGTAGACCTGGTGAAGGGCGTCCGCGCCCGCCCCCGCGCCGGCGACCTCGCCGCCGCGACCGACCGAAAGGAAGTGGCATGAGCAGCTACGACGACGTGCTCGCGAGCTTCTGGCAGTACGAGCACGCCCTCATGGCGAACGACCTCGACGCGCTCGACCGATTCTTCGCGCCGGGTGACCGCACCCTCCGCGGCGACGCGGCCGGCCTGCTCGTCGGTCATGAGGCGATCTCCCGGTTCCGCGGCACCCGCGGCGGCGCCCCCAAGCGCCGCATCCTCGGCGTCCACGTGCGCGAGGCCGGCGACGGCTACGCGGTGCTCGTCGCCGAGACCGCGCCCGAGACGGGCGGCCGTGGGCTGCAGACGCAGCTGTGGCGGCGCACCGACGACGGGTGGGTCATCGAGGTCGCCCACGTCAGCGCCCCCGCGCCCGCGATCACGCCGTCCGTCTGGCGGGTCGTCGGCGCCCCGCTCGTGCCCGCGCCGACCGACTCCGGCCCGCTCGCGGGTCACCGCGTCGCGGTGAAGGACCTGTTCGCGGTCGAGGGCTTCGCCACCGGCGGCGGCGTCCCCGCCTTCCTCGCCGAGCAGGAACCCGCGACCCGCACCGCGCCCGCGGTCACCGCCCTGCTGCAGGCCGGCGCGTCGGTGCAGGGCATCGCGACCACGGACGAGTTCGCGTACTCGATCGCCGGGCGCAACAGCCACTACGGCGCCCCCGCGAACGCCGCCGTGCGCGGCGCCCTCCCGGGCGGCTCCTCGAGCGGCCCCGCGAGCGCCGTCGCGCTCGGCCAGGCGGACATCGGCCTCGGCACCGACACCGGCGGCTCGATCCGCGTCCCCGCCTCGTACCAGGGGCTGTGGGGCCTCCGGCCGACGCACGGTGCCGTGCACACCGCGGGGCTCCTCCCGCTCGCGCCCTCGTTCGACACGATCGGCTGGCTGACGCGCACCGGGCGGGAGCTGCTCGCCGCGGCATCCGTCTCCCTCTCGGCCCCCGAGGACCTGCCCGCCTCGTACGCGATCGCGCCGCAGATGCTCGACCTGCTCGACCCCGGCGTGCGCGACGCGTTCCTCGCGACCGTCGCCCCCCTGAACCCGGTCGAGGTCACCCTGCCCGACCTCGACGGCCTCTTCGAGACGTTCCGCACCATCCAGGCCATCGAGGCCTGGCACACGCACGGCGCCTGGATCGAGGCTCACCCCGGCACGCTCGGCGGCGACGTCGCCGCGCGCTTCGCGTTCGCGCGGAGCCTCTCCGCCGAGGTCGAGGCCGCCGCGCGACTGACCCGCGACCTCGCCGTGCTGCGGCTCGAGAGCGTGCTCGGCGACCGGGTGCTGCTGCTGCCCTCCGCGTCGACCATCGCGCCGCCGGTCGACGCCGACGACGCCCGCATCGAGCAGGTGCGCGCAGGCACGCTGCGGCTCACCTGCATCGCGGGGCTGCTCGGCCGCCCGGCGATCTCGGTGCCGCTGATGACCGTGGACGGCGCGCCAGTCGGCCTCTCCCTCGTCGGCCCCCGCGGCAGCGACCTCGCCCTCATCGAGCGCGGCATGACGCTCGCCGGCGAGGACGTCGACATCGAGGGCATCCCCTCGGAGTCGTACGCGGAGACCGTCGACGTATGACGGGGCAGATCAACCCGCCCAACCGACTCCTCATGGGCCCCGGGCCCATCAACGCCGACCCGCGCGTGCTCCGCGCCATGTCGGCCGCGCTCGTCGGACAGTACGACCCCGTGATGACCGGGTACATGGCCGAGACGCAGGAGCTGTACCGGCAGGTGTTCCGCACCCGCAACGACGCCACCCTGCTCGTCGACGGCACGAGCCGCGCCGGCATCGAGGCGGCCCTCGTGTCGCTCCTCGAGCCCGGCGACCGGGTGCTCGTGCCGATCTTCGGCCGCTTCGGCTACCTGCTGCAGGAGGTCGCCGAGCGCTGCGGCGCCGAGGTGCACTCGATCGAGCGGGAGTGGGGCACGGTCTTCCCGGTCTCCGAGCTCGAGGCCGCCATCCGTCGGGTCAAGCCGAAGCTCGTCGCCGTCGTGCACGGCGACACCTCGACGACGCTCGCGCAGCCGCTCGACGAGCTCGGCGCGATCTGCCGCGAGCACGGCGCGCTGCTCTACACCGACGCGACAGCGTCGCTCGGCGGCAACGAGTTCGCGGCCGATGACTGGGGCGTCGACGTCGTCACCGCCGGCCTGCAGAAGTGCCTCGCAGGCCCGAGCGGCACCGCGCCGATCAGCCTCTCGCCCGCCGCCGTCGAGGTGGTCGAGTCGCGCAAGAGCATCGAGGCCGGCATCGCGGCGGAGGGCGCGCCGCGCTCGCCCCGCCGCATCCGCTCGAACTACTTCGACCTCGGGATGATCCTCGACTACTGGGGGCCGTCGCGGCTCAACCACCACACCGAGGCGACGAGCGCGCTCTACGGCGCCCGGGAGTGCGCCCGCATCCTCGTCGAGGAGGGGCTCGACGTCGCCGTCGCCCGGCACGAGCTGCACGGCCGCGCCTTGGCCGCCGGACTGCAGGGCCTCGGCCTCACGCTCTTCGGCGACCAGGAGCACCGCATGAACAACGTCGTCGGCGTGTTCATCCCCGAGGGGCTCGACGGGGAGGCGGTGCGGCGCACGCTGCTCGAGGACTTCGCCATCGAGATCGGCACCTCGTTCGGACCACTTCACGGCCGCATCTGGCGTGTCGGCACCATGGGCTACAACGCTCGGAAGGACACCGTTCTCACGACCCTCGCCGCGCTCGAGGCGGTGCTGCACCGGGCCGGCGCGAAGGTCGCCCCGGGCGGTGGGGTCACGGCCGCATACGAGGTGTACGCATGACGATCGAGCAGCAGACGGATGCCGCGTGGGTCATGGCCCGCTGCGACGAACTCGCCACCCACTCCTCCCGCCCCGACGGGATCGAGCGCGTCTACCTCTCGCACGAGCACAGGCACGTGAACGCCCTCGCCGCGGAGTGGATGGCCGAGGCCGACCTCGACACCTGGCAGGACGCCGCCGCCAACCAGTGCGGCCGCCGCGGTGAGCCGCACCTGCCCGCCCTGCTGCTCGGCTCGCACCTCGACACCGTGCCCGGGGCCGGCCGCTACGACGGCATCCTCGGCGTGCTCGTCGCGATCGTCGTCGCCCGCCGGCTGCGGCACACCGAGCTGCCGTTCGCGCTCGAGGTCGTCGCGTTCGGCGACGAGGAGGGCACGCGCTTCGGCACCACGCTGCTCGGCTCCCGCGCGCTCGCGGGCACCTGGCAGCCGGAGTGGGCCGAGCTGACGGATGCCTCGGGGCTGACGCTCCGCGAGGCGATGAGCGACTTCGGGCTCGACGTCGACCGCGTCGGCGAGGCCGCCCGCGCGCCCGGCTCGCTCGTCGGCTACCTGGAGGCCCACATCGAGCAGGGACCGCTGCTCGAAGAGGCGGACCGCGCCCTCGGCGTCGTGACCTCGATCGCGGGCGCCCGGCGGCTCTTCGTCTCGATCACGGGCGAGGCGCGGCACTGCGCCACGCCCTATGACCGGCGCCGCGACGCGCTGCTCGGCGCGAGCGCCGCGATCACCGCGATCGAGAGGATCGCGCGGGCCGCGCGCAGCTTCGCGACGGTCGGGCGCATCCGGGTCGAGCCCGACGCCGTCAACGTCGTCCCGGGCTTCGCCGAGTTCAGCCTCGACCTGCGCGACGCGACCGACGAGGCGCGCGACGCGACCCTCGACGCGATCCGCTCCGAGCTCGAACTGATCTGCGCGACGCGCGGGCTCACGCTCGAGCTGCGGGAGACGCATGCCGCGCCCGCCGTGCACTGCGCGCCCGCGCTGCGCGACGCCGTCGGCCGGGGCATCCGCTCGACCGCCGACGGCGCCCCTATGGAGCTCTTCAGCGTCGCGGGCCACGACGCGATGGCCGTCGCCGCCCTCACCGACGTCGCCATGCTCTTCGTGCGCTGCGAGGACGGCATCAGCCACCACCGCGACGAGGCCGTCACCGAGGCGGACGTCGCGGTCGCGATCGACGCCCTCGAGATGGCGGTGCTCGCCGTCGCCGACGCCCACCGTGGCTGAGCTGCCCGAACCCCTGCGCCAGGCGCTCATCGCCGAGCACGCCGATGCGCGGCACGGCTTCGGGCTCGCCGAGCCGTTCACGGCGGAGTCGTTCCAGCGCAGCCCCACCTGCGGCGACGAGGTCACACTGCGCGTGCTCGTCGACGACGAGCGGGTCGCCGGCGTGTCCTGGGAGGGGCACGGCTGCACCGTGTCGATGGCGTCGGCGTCGGTGCTCACGGACGTCGTGGCCGGGCTGCCCGTGGCATCCGCCCGCGCCCTGGTCGGCCGCTTCACCGCCCTCGTGCGGCCGGGCGGCAGCGCGCAGGAGGACCCGGAGCTCGGCGACGCCGTCGCGTTCGCGGGCGTCGGCCGCTATCCGCTGCGGGCGCGCTGCGCGGGCCTCGCGTGGTTCGCGCTCGACGACGCGCTGCAGACCGCCTCGGCGCCCTAGACCTCGGGCCGGTCGACGTCGCGCCCGTGCCAGAGGTCGCCGCACTCGATCTCGTCGGCCCCGTGCCGCACGAGGTACGGTCGCGCGCCCCGGTCGCCGTCGACGTTCGACGCCAGCGGCTTCCAGTGCTGAGCGCCGAGCAGCACCGGATGCCCCGGGCTGCCCCGGTACGCCGCCTGCCGCAGCGACCAGGAGTCGGCGTCGCGGGCCAGGCGCCGCGTGACCGTCGCGGGCATCTCCGGCAGATCCACGAGGGTGACCAGGGCCGCGTCGCCGGTGGCCGCCGCGAGCCCCGCGCGCAGCGACGCGGAGAGCCCCGCCGCCCAGTCCGCCGCGACGACCACCCGCACGCGGGGATCGTCGGGCAGCAGTTTCCTCGCCACCTCCGCCTCGGCGCCGAGCACCACCACGACCGGATCGCATCCGGCGTCGGTGAGGACCGCCACGCCGCGCTCGAGCCAACCCGGCACGAGCGCCTTCGGCGTTCCGTAGCGGGAGCCCGCGCCGGCGGCGAGGAGGATGCCGCTGAGGCCCATGGGTACTGTTATAGCGACCACTCAGCGGAACGGAGATGCCGGATGTTGCGCGACGTCGATCCAGAACGGCTCCACGAGGCACTCGAGACGGCGCTGCACGTGCGGCGCTGGGTCGAGGACGTCGAACGAGAGGCGCCCTTCGACACCCTCGACGAACTCCTGATCGCCGCGAGCAACGCGGCGACGCCGCTCAGCCCCGAGGAGGTCGACGAGGCCGTCGCGGCCCACCCGCGCATCGGTGAGCGCCCGACGGGCGACGACGCCGCGAGCGAGTTCTCGCGCCGCGAGCAGGCCGTCGCGGCATCCGGAACGCCCGAGCTCGACCGCCGCCTCGCCGAGGGCAACCGCCGCTACGAGGAGCGCTTCGGCCGCGTCTTCATCATCGCGGCCGCCGGACGAACCCGTGAGGCGATCGTCAAGGAGCTCGAGCGGCGCCTCGAACTCGACGACGACACGGAGCTGCGCACGGTCGCCGACCAGCTGCGCGAGATCGCACTCATGCGCCTGCGGTCGACCTTCGCCGAGTACGCGTCGTGAGCGCGATCACGACCCACGTGCTCGACACGGCCCAGGGAGCCCCCGCCGCCGGCGTGCCCGTGCTGCTGTCGCGGCTCGAGGACGGCGCGTGGGTCGACGTCGCCACCGGCACCACCGACCGCGACGGACGCATCGCCGACCTCACCGCCGAGCACGTGACCCACGGCCGCTACCGGCTCGCCTTCGACACGGCGGCGTACTTCACGTCGAGCCTGCAGCCCACGTTCTTTCCCGAGGTGCACGTCGTCTTCGAGGTGAGCGACGGATCGCACCACCACGTGCCGCTCCTGCTGTCGCCCTTCGGGTACTCGACGTACCGGGGGAGCTGAAAGCTCCGTCGGTCGCCACGTAGGCCGGGCGGCCGATGCCTGCGGTTCGCGACCGGCCCGCGTCCGCTCCAGCGAGTCCGCGGTCGCTAACGGAGGAGATTCCGGCCCAATCGGTCGCTTTCCGACCGGGAACGCCGATTTCTCCTCCGTTAGCTACACGGATGCCGGGGGCGCCGAGTGCTCAGTAGTGCGTCCGCCCCTCCCGGGCGAGCCACGCGTCGAACGGGGCGGGCGAGCCGTCGATGCGGAGCGCCTCGACGGGCATCGGCCACGTCGACCGCTCCTGGGCGAGCAGGTCGTAGAACGCGCTGTCGTCGAAGCCGCCGCGCGCGGCATCCGTGCGGTCGGCGGCGAACACGACCCGGTCGAGCCGAGACCACAGCGAGGCGGAGACGCAGAGCGGGCACGGCTCGCACGACGTGTAGAGCGTGCAGCCCTCGAGCGAGAACGTGCCGAGCGCCTGGCACGCGGCGCGGATGGCCTGCACCTCGGCGTGGGCGGTGGGGTCCAGGTCGCGGGTGACCCGGTTCTGCCCGACGGCGACGAGTCCGCCGTCGCGCACGATGACGGCGCCGAACGGTCCGCCGCCGTCGGCGACGTTCGCGGTGGCGAGCTCGACGGCGCGCTCGAGCCAGAGTGCGTCGCCGTCGTGCGCGACGCCGCCGCTGCGGGAGATCGGCGCGGTCATGCGCGCCCCGATCCCTCGAGCCAGGCGGAGCCGGCGGGCGGCGCGTCATCCGTCGTCACGGTCGCCTGGATGAGCCCGTAGGGCCGGTCGGCGGCGATGAACACCTCGCCCGGGTTCTCGAGCCCGAACGGGGAGAGGTCGACGAGGAAGTGGTGCTTGTTCGGCGCGGCGAGCCGCACCTCGACGATCTCGGGGTGCGCCTCGATCACGGCGCGGCCCATGTGCCACAGCGTCTGCTGCAGCGCGAGCGAGTGCAGCGTGGCGAACTCGCGGACGAGGATCCGCCTGACCGAGGCGTAGACGTCGTTCCACGCGACGTCCGTGGTGCCGAAGCGCCAGCGGGCGACGAGCGAGGTCGCCATGATGCGGTCGTCGGTCTCGGGGAGGGTCGTGTACTCGTCGGTGAGGAAGCCGCGGAACTCGCTGCCGGTCGACTTGAGGATCGTGAGGTCCTTCAGCCCGCCGACCACCCACTCGCCCTCGGCGTCGACGGTGATCGCCGCGGTGCGCACCTCCTGCCCGGAGCGCACGAACGTGTGGTCGTGCTCGGCGCCGTCGACCTCGACCCGGGTCCAGGCGTACTCCTCGACCTCGACGCGGGCGGATGCCACGGGCGCGACGTCCGCGACGAAGTGCCGCGCGAGCGCGAGGCCGTACTGCTCGATGCAGTCGACCCCGACGCTTTTCGCATAGGCGAACGCCGTGTTCTTCTGGCTGTCGGTGGGGAGCACCGCGCCCTGGTCGCCCTCGAGGTAGGCGGCGGAGAAGTCGCCGCGCAGGTTGGTCGAGACGTTGAGGTCGCGGATCTCGTGCCGCGGGGTGTCGCGCACGATACGCACGACGCGGTTCTCCGCCTTGCCGTACGTGTCGTCGCCGAGGATCACTGCCATGCGCCGGAGTCTCGCACCCTCATGTGACCGGGGTGTTTCCGTCGGGGGAGCGCGGTGTTACCGCGTCAGCAGCCGCCCCTGCGGCGCCCCGTCGCCGCTCACCGCGCTGCCCCGCAGCCACGTCGCCCGCACGACCCCGGCGAGCTCGCGCCCGTCGTAGGCGCTGACCGGGTTGCGGTGCAGCAGGGAGGCCGCGTCGACCGTGAACACGGCCTCGGGGTCGAAGTGCACGAGGTCGGCGTCGCCGCCGACGCGGATGCCGCCCTTGCCGTCGAACCCGGCGAAGCGGGCGGGCGCCGAGCTCATCCACCCGACCACCCGCTCGAGCCGGATGCCGCGGGCGCGCGCCTCGGTCCACACGGCGGGCAGGCCGAGCTGGAGCCCGGCGATGCCGCCCCAAGCGACGCCGAAGTCGCCGTCGCCCGCGAACTTCAGGTCGGCGGTCGAGGGGGAGTGGTCGGTCACGACGAGGTCGATCGTGCCGTCGAGGAGGGCGTCCCACAGCGCGTCGCGGTTCGCGTCGTCGCGGATCGGCGGGCAGCACTTGAACTGCGTCGCACCGTCGGGGATCCGCTCCTCGGCGAGGGTCAGGTAGTGCGGGCACGTCTCGACGGTGAGCGGCAGCCCCTCCGCCTTGGCCGCGCGGATCGCCGGCAGGGCGGCCGCGCTCGAGAGGTGCAGGATGTGCGCCCGCGCGCCGGTGCGCCGCACGCCGTCGATGACGTGCTCGATGGCCGTCTGCTCCGCGGCATCCGGCCGCGACGCGACGAACGCCGCGTAGTCGCGGCCGCCGTCGTTGCCGGAGGCCTCGAGCACACTCGGGTCCTCCGCGTGGACGAGCAGGAGACCGCCGAAGCCCGCGAGCTCGTCGAGCGCGCGGTTCAGCTGCCCGGTGTCGAGGTGTCCGAACTCGTCGACCCCGGAGGGGGCGAGGAACGCCTTGAAGCCGAAGACGCCGGCGTCGTGCAGGGGCCGCAGGGAGCCGAGGTTCTCGGGCACGGCGCCGCCCCAGAAGCCGACGTCGATGCGGGCCTTCGCGGCCGCGACCGCCCGCTTCGTCTCGAGCGCCTCGACGCTCGTCGTCGGCGGGATGCTGTTGAGGGGCATGTCGACGAGGGTCGTCACCCCGCCCGCGGCCGCGGCGGCGGTGGCCGAGGCGAAGCCCTCCCACTCGGTGCGCCCGGGCTCGTTGACGTGCACGTGCGTGTCGACGAGCCCCGGCAGCAGCACGCCGTCGGCGACGTCGACCTCCTCGCGGCCCTTCAGCATCGCGCCCGCGTCGGCGATCCGGGCGATGCGCCCGTCGACGACGCCGAGTTCCGCGGGGCGGAAGCCGCCGTCGAGCAGGGCGGATGACGCGCGGAACACGATGTCGTACTCGTCGCCGTACTCGTTCATGCGCCGGATGCTACCGACGGGCTGTGACGGGGAGATTTCGCGGCCCGGCGCGACGGGGCCCAGCAGGGCCCGGGTCAGGAACCGGGCTCAGGCGGAGCGGGTCTTCGTGACGCGGCTCATCCGCACGAAGCCGACCACGAGGATCGCCGCCAGGGCGAGCCCGCCGAGCCAGAGCAGCGGCGCCGCGGGCAGCCCGACCACGAGCGCGAGCGCCCCGGCGAAGAGCACCGCGACGGCGAGGGCGGTGCCGACGAGCAGCCAGGTGCCCGTGCGGTACAGCCGCTCGGCCGCGCCGGCGGGCGGCGCGGAGGGGTAGTTCAGCTTCTCCGGCCGAGTCGAGAGCGCGACGAGCAGCACCGCGATCGCGAGCCACAGGCCGACGAGCACGAAGACCAACCAGCGCGGGCCGAAGAGGTCGGCCCCACCCGTGATGTCGAAGTGGATGGGCACCGTCTCCGGCAGGGTCGGGTACCGCACGGCGACGATCACCGCCGCGAGCACGGGCGCGGCGACGGAGGCGATGCGCGCGACGGTGAGCAGCTTCATGGCGCCCAGCATGGCACCGGTTCAGCCGGGGAGGAAGCGCTGTTCCCAGCCCTGATCCGTGTGCGTGAACTCGGTGCGGCGGCTCGCCGTGTCGGGGTCGCTCTCCCAGAACGTGAGCCGGGTCGGACGCACCCGGAAGCCGATCCACGTCGCGGGCGGCTCGACCGCCGAGACATCCGTCTGCTCGAGGAACGCCTCCCAGCGGGCGACTCGCTCCGAACGCGGCAGCTGCGCCAGCTCGTCGTCGTTGAGCCAGGCGAGCGCCTTCAGATACGGGGAGCGCCGCTCGTACGCGGCGACCTGCTCGTCGGCGGGGGCGATCTCCGCGACGCCCTGCACCGTGAGCTGCCGGGTGAAGCCCGGCCACAGCACGACGAGTGAGACGTTGGGGTTCTCGCGGATGTCGGCGACCTTGCGCGACCGGGAGTCGGTGTGGAAGAAGAAGCCCTCGGCGTCCCACTCGCTCAGCAGCACGGTGCGGGCGTCGGGGCGGCCGTCGTGCACGGTCGAGAGCACGATCTGGGGGCGCTCCCGCTCGTTGTTCCCCGGCAGCCAGGTGCGCAGCAGGTTGAGCGGGATTCCGGTGATGGCGGTCACCTGCTCAGGATGACACGGGGTGGCTGGATCACGGCATCACCCGATCGGCGGGCGCGCGGCATCCGGGCGCCGCTCGAACCGGGCGACCTCGCCGAGCACCTCGGTGACCGACGCGACGGAGCGCTCGAAGAGCTCGACGCCCCACTCGGCGGTCGCGCCGGTGGGGTCGCCGATGACGCCGGACGCCGTGAAGTCGTCGCTCTGCCAGCCGAACACCGCGGACCCGTGGAAGCCGAGCCGGGTGAACCCGGCGAGCTGCTCGGGCACGTTGCGCTCCGCGAGCGTCATGTCGACGAGTTCGGGGCGAAGGTGCAGCATCATCGACGTCTCGGCGTGCCCGCCGTGGATGCCGAAGCCGAGTTCGTCGGGCCCGTTCACCCCGTCGCCCGCGGGGGACGACGTGCCGGTGAGGAACGTCTGCAGCCCGAAGCGCACCCGCAGTTCGCGGAGGGCGACGGAGAGCAGCGCCGTGTTGCCGCCGTGGCCGTTGACGAAGAGCAGCTTGCGCGCGGGCGTCATCGCGACCGAGCGGCCGATGTCGACGAGGGTGCGCATGAGCGTGTCCCAGCTGAGCCAGACCGTGCCCGGCGCCCAGTGGTGCTCGTCGCTCTTCGTGTAGGCGAGGCCCGGGAGGAGCCAGGCGTCGACCCCCTGGCCGACGGCGCGGTCGACGGCGGCGGCGGCCACGGTCGTCGCGGTGACGTAGTCGGTCGCGAGCGGCAGGTGCGGACCGTGGTGCTCGATCGCGCCGGTCGGCAGCACGACGACGGAGCTCTCGGTGAGGGCGCTCGCGAGGGTCGGCCCGGCGAGAGTGCTGAGGTCGCGGTTCACGCGAGCTTGCCCGGGTTGCGCGCGGCGCGCGGGTCGTCGGGGTCGGCGAGCTTGCCGGGGTTGAGCAGACCGTGCGGGTCGGTCTCGGCGGCGAGCCGGCGGGTGCGCTCGACCTCGAAGTCGACGAACCACTGGTGCGGGCTGTGCACGCCGACGCCGAGCGCCGCGAGCACGTCGAAGCCCGCGAGCACCGCCTCGGCCGACTCGTACTCGCCGGCGAGCATGCCGATCGGCCGCCCGCCCTGCGCCTCGATGTGCAGGAGGCCGCCCGGATACACGGCGCAGACGTCGTCGATGCGCTCGACGAGGGCGTCGCCGCCCACCTCGAGGTGGAAGTACTTGCCGGGGGCGCTCTTCTGCAGCCACTCGATGGGGTGGTTGTAGGAGAGCATGCTCAGCTTGACGCTCTGCTGCGGCCCGGGGCGCACGTCCTCCACCCGGCCCCCGACGCTCTCGACGAGCGCGGTCGCGGCGGGAACGCCCTCGGCCGCGACGATGGCGCGCAGGCTCGCGCGGCCGGTCGGGATCGCGGGGTCGGCGGGCAGGGTGTCGGCGATCTCGGCCGGGTCGGCCGAGGCGAGCCGGGGCGTCGGCTCGAGCTGTCCGAATTCGCGGATGACCGAGAGCGCCTGCTCGAACGTGTCGAAGCTCGCGTACAAGCCGGTCCACTCCTGCAGCGGCTCGAGCCGCACGCTCGCGCGGGCGATGATGCCCGCGGTGCCGTAGTTGTGCACGTACTCCTGGGCCGCGTCGCCCTCGACGTGCACGAGCCGTGCGTCATCCGTCGCGTGCACGACGTCGAGCGCGACGACGAAGCCCTCGTGGTTGCGGCCGTGCGCGATCGACCCCGTGCCGCCGGAGCCGCCGGAGAGGAAGCCGCCGATCGACGACTGCACGGTCGAGGGATACATCCAGATCTGCTGGCCCGTCTCGCGGGCGGCCTGCTCGAGCTGCATCATCGTCGCGCCGGCCTCGGCGGTGATGACGCCCTCCTCGATCGCGACGACGGCCTTGGCGCGCGAGAGGTCGAGCACGAGCCCGCCGCGCATCGGAATGGCCTGGCCGTAGTTGCCGGTGCCCTTGCCGCGCGGGGTGACGGGGATGCCGTGGCGCACCGCGGCCGCGACGGCGGCGGCGATCTCCTCGGCGGAGGCGGGGTAGGCGACGAGGTCGGCCAGGCCGAGCGGCAGCCGCTCGGTGAGGATCGGGGACATCCGGGCGCCGTCGACCGAGGCGCGCTCGCGGATGCGGGGGTCGCTCGAGACCGAGCGGGCACCGAGCAGCTCGACGAGCTCGGCCTCGAGGGCGGCGAGCGCGGAGGCGGGGGAGGAGACGAGGGTCATGACCGGTCTTTCATGCGGAGCGTGCGGAGCGTGCGGAGCGTGCGGAGCGGCGGAGCGGCGGAGCGGGAGGCGCGGGGTCGGTGCGGGGACGCCGGTAGTCGGCGCCCCCGCACCTGGTCGATCAGAAGCCGATCGACTCGTCGATGAACTCGTTCGTGTACAGGGTGTCGGGGGTGATGCCGTCGGCCGGCGGGGTGTCGAGCCCGGCGAAGATCGGCGTCACGAGGTCGATGACCTCCTGCACGCGGTCGAGGTCGAAGTCGCCGATCGTGTCGTTCGAGCCGTTGCCCACGAGTCCGAGCTCCTGCATCGTCTCGACGGAGTACTCGGCGACGCCGGGCGAGTAGACCCAGCCGGTGTCGAACTCCTCGACGAGCGTCTGGATGAGGTCGTTGGTCTCCGAGGGGTCGGCGAAGTAGTCGACCTCGGCCTGCTGCAGCACGGGGACGAACTCCTCGAGGCATCCGCTCATCGACTCGAGGTCATCGGCGCGCACCGAGACGGCGGCGGCGTAGATGGGGAAGCCCGCGTCGTGGATGAGCTGGAAGGCGACGGGCTTGCCCCACTCGCTCACCTCGTTCTCGTAGATGTAGGGCTCGGCGCTCGCGAAGCCCTGCTGGCCGTCGGCGCCGCCGGAGGCGACGAAGGTCGCCGGGGTGCCGTCGTAGCTGCCGTCCGCCTGCTCGGCGGGCACGATGCCGGCGCCCATCAGGTACTCCATGTAGGCCGCGCCGCCGAAGTAGCGGATGACGGCGCCCTCGTCGGCGAGCTGCTCGATCGTCTCGACCTCGGGGTAGGTCTCCGGGTCCCACATGATCATCTGCGGGTTGATCTCGAGCGGCGCGAAGACGCCGACCGTGGGCAGCTCGGCCGAGAGCTGGATCGCCTCGTCGGTGCTGGAGTAGCCCATCGTGATCTCGGGGTCGGTGTAGAGCTGGCTCGTGACGGTCTGGAAGCCGATCGCGGGGCCGCCCGAGCGCACCTGGATGTTGACGCCGGTGTACTCGCCGCCCGCCATGAGCGGGCCGGTGACGCGGGCGTTCTCGGCGTCGATCTCGGGGTCGTCGCCGACCATCTCGTAGAGGTGGCCGTGCTCGGACTCGGGGTTCCAGTCGGTCTGGATCGTGATCGTGTCGGGGCAGCCCGCGGCCGCGAGGTCGATGGAGCCGATCTCGAGGTCGCTCGTGTCGGGGCCGGCGGTGCTCGAGGTCGAGGCGCAGCCCGCGAGGGCGGTGACGCTCGCGAGCACGACGGCGCCTGCTGTGAGGGCGCGGCGGCGGGGGAGGTGCATGGGTTCTCCTTGTGTGCGGGGGATGTGTGCAGGTGGAGCCGGTGGTGCGGGGAAGGGGTAGGTGGGGTCAGCCGCGGTTGGACTCGTACCAGCGGCCGACGGCGCGGCGGCCGATCCAGCCGAACAGCACGAAGACCGCGACGCCGAAGAGGCAGGCGACGATGATGGCGGCGAACAGCTCGGCGGACTGGATGCGCGAGGTGTAGTCGCTGAGCAGCGAACCGATGCCCGGGGTGCCGCGGCGGAAGAAGAAGTCGCCGACGATCGCGCCGACGACCGCGAGACCGGCCGAGATGCGCATCCCGGCGAAGATCGCCGGCAGCGCGGCGGGCAGCTGCAGCTTCGTCAGCACGGTCCACCGGCTGGCGCCCTGCAGCTGGAAGAGCTCCCGCTGCGACTTCTCGACCGACTGCAGGCCGAAGAGCGTGTTGGAGACCATCGGGAACAGCGCGATCAGCACGCAGACGATCGTGCGGGCCTCGAAGTTGAATCCGAACCAGAAGCCGATGAGCGGCACGAGCGCGAGGATCGGGATGCACTGCAGGATCACCGCGTAGGGGAAGAGCGAGCGCTCCACCCAGCGCGCCTGCGACATTGCGACGGCCCAGACGATGCCGAGCACGATCGCGATGGCGAGTCCGGTGACGGCCACGAGCGCCGTGCGCCACAGGGCGAGGAAGATGTCGGCCGCGGTGCCGGGGTTGAACAGCGCCTCGGTGAAGATCTCGTGCGGCGGGGGCAGCAGGAAGTTGCGCTCGGCGAGCACGACGAGGCTCAGCACGTACCAGCCGAGGATGATCGCGGCGAGCACCGCGAGCGGCGGCCACAGCGTCTTCAGGCCCCGGCCGAGCCGGAAAGTCGAGATCGAGCGGGTGCCGGCGGCGGAGACATCCGCCCGGACCGTCGTCGTCGGAGTCGTGGTGGCCATCAGCGGTGCCCCTCTCGCAGAGCGTGGGAGATCTTTCCGGTGAGCTCGGCGAACTCGGCGGTGAAGCGCACCTCCGGGTCGCGCGGCATGGGGAACGGGATGTCGAACGTGTCGACGATGTGCCCGGGGCGGCCCGACATCACGACGACCTTGGTCGAGATGTAGACCGCCTCCGACACGGAGTGCGTGATGAAGAGGCCGGCGAAGCGCTTCTCGACGAAGATGCGCAGCAGCTCGTCCTGCAGGCGCTCGCGGGTGATCTCGTCGAGCGCGCCGAAGGGCTCGTCGAAGAGGAACAGCTCGGGGTCGAGGGTCAGCGAGCGGGCGAGCGAGGTGCGCATGCGCATGCCGCCCGAGAGCTCCCGCGGCAGGTTCTTCTCGAAGCCGGTGAGGCCGACCAGGTCGATCGCGGCCTTCGCGGCCTCGGTGCGCTGCGCCTTCGGCACCTTGTGCAGCTCGGCGAGCAGCTCGACGTTGGCCTGCACGCTGCGCCAGGGCAGGAGCGTCGCGTCCTGGAAGACGTAGCCGATGCGGTCGGTGTCGAGCTCGACGCCGCCCTCGGTCGCGCTCTCGAGGCCCGAGGCGATGCGCAGCAGCGTGGACTTGCCGCAGCCGGAGGGGCCGACGACGGTGACGAACTCGCCACGGTCGACGGTCAGGTCGACGCCCTCGAGGGCGGTCGTGCCGTTCGGGAACGTCATGGCGACGTCCGAGAAGCGAAGCAGTTGGGTGTCGATCGACGTCGCGGTCACGACGGTCACCTCGTTCCGAGAGTTCCGAGCAGGGGAGCGGGCGTCGCGACCGCGGAGTGCACCTCGGTCTGGGCGACGAGCCGGCCGCGGTGGATCACGTAGCGGTCGGCCGGAGCGGTGGCGATGACGTCGCCGAGCCCGGTGCCGCGCACGGCGAGGAGCTCGGCGCGGGCGCCGGGGATCGGTCCCGCGAGGGGGAGTCCCATGACGGCGCGGGCGCCGTCGCCGACGAGCCGGTAGGCCTCGTCGAGGGTCAGGTGGCCGGCGGTGACGAGCAGGCTCGCGGTCTCGAGCGCGTCGCTGCGCCCGACCGGGTTGAAGGGGTCGCGCACGTTGTCGGCGCCGGCGCCGAGTCGCGCGCCGCGGTCGATCAGGCGACGCACGGCGGTGAGGCCGCGCGGCGTCGAGACCGGGTGCTCCCAGCCCTGCAGGTAGAGGTTCGTGATCGGGAGGGTCACGATGCCGAGGTCGGCCGCGAGCACCTCGTCGATCACGGTCTCGAGCTCGTCGGCGGGCAGGGTGCCGAGCCGGACGCAGTGGCCCGCGGTCGCGTTCTGCTTCCAGTCGCGCACCGTGCGGGCGAACTCGACGATCGTGGGCTCGCCCGTCAGCGCCTCGTCCGTGTGCAGGTCGACGCCGACCCCGCGGCGCTCCGCGATCGCGAGCAGGCGGCGAATGTCGGCGAGCGGTTCCGGCGCGAGGTGCGGGGCGCCGCCCACGAGGTCGACGCCGGCGTCGAGGGCCGCCTCGACCGTGGCATCCGTCGCCTGCCAGCCGGCGAGCGCGACGAGCTCGATGTCGATCAGGTCGCGCAGCTCTTCGCGCACCTGCACGAGGGCGTGCACGCCGCGCAGCGGCTCGTCGCCGAGCAGCATGTCGACGTGGCAGCGGATCGCGGTCGTGCCGCTGCGCAGCAGGGCGAGCGCGGCGGTTCGGGCCCGGTCGGCGATCTGCTCGATCGTCATCACGGCCGAGTACTGCTGCCAGGAGCGGATCGCGAGCCCGAGGTCGCCCATCGGCGGGGCGATGAGGTCGAACGAGAGGGCCTTGTCGAGGTGGGCGTGCGGCTCGGCCGGGGCGGTCAGCAGCACGAAGCCGTCGAGCTCGAGCACCTCGCCGTCGACGGGCAGGGTGCCGGCCGGCGCGACCCGGGCAACGGTGTCGCCGTCGAGCTGCACGTCGACGCGCTCGCCGCTCGCGAGCGTCGCGTTCCGCAGCAACCGGATGTCTCGGGGCAGCTGGGTCACGGGTCCTCCGTCGTCGGTCAGGGGGTGTTCTCGCCGCGTCCTCGGGGCCGTCGGGCCTCGCGTCGCGGTGCCCGTAATGTTGGTGTCACCAACATCTGCTGTTGGCTGCATCAACACGGCCGACAGTAGGGAGCACTCGTTTCCGCCGTGTAACGGGGTCGTGTCGCTGTGTGAATTCCTCGCCGGCGGCGCTTCCGACCCGTGTGCCACCGGCGATAGTTGGCACCGATCGCACCGGAAGGAGAAGGCCGTTCCACTGCAGAACCAGGTCGTCGACGAGCAGACCGAACGCATCGGCGCGCAGATCCGCGCCCTGCGGCACTCGCGCGGCATGACGCTCGTGCAGCTCGCCGAACAGGCCGAGCTGTCGCATCCGTTCCTCTCGCAGCTCGAGCGCGGGCATGCGCGACCGAGCATGGTCTCGCTCGAACGCATCGCCCGCGCGCTCGGGTCGAGCCCGCTCGAGCTCATGGCGGCGTCGGAGCAGCGGCCGTCCCTGCCGGGCGCGAGTCTCGTGCGTCGCGGCGCGGGCCCGCGGGGCCAGTACGGCTTCGGCGAGGCCGAGCTGCTCGTCGAGGGCGAGCGACGGTTCCAGCCGATGCACTTCGAAGCCTCGAACATCGACGCCGGCGAGTACTACACGCACCCCGAGGACGAGTTCGTGCACGTGCTCGACGGCTCGGTCGTCGTCGACCTCGGGGGCGAGGGATCGTTCACGCTCGCCGTCGGCGACTCCCTCTACTACGGCGGCGGAACGCCGCACCGCTGGCGCACGGCCGTGCCCGGCGAGTCCTACAAGCTCTTCGTCGTCAAGCAGAACCCGGTGATCTGATGCCTCCGCTCTACCCCGAATACGACGTGGTCGTCACCGACCGCACCCTCGTCGCCGACGAGGTCGCGATGCTCGACCTCGCCGACGCGCGGGGCAACCCGCTGCCCGGCTGGCTGCCCGGCGCGCACCTCGACGTGCTGCTGCCCGGCGGCGAGGAGCGGCAGTACTCCCTGTGCGGCGACCCCGACGACCGCTCGTCGTGGCGCATCGCCGTGCTGCGCGAGCCCGCCGGACGGGGCGGATCGCTACTGCTGCACACGGTCGCCGTCGGTGACAGGCTGCGCGTGCGCGGGCCGCAGAACCACTTCGCCTTCGCGCCGACCGCGGGCCGGTCGTACCTGTTCCTCGCCGGCGGCATCGGCATCACCCCGCTGTTGCCGATGCTGCGGGCCGCGGATGCCGCGGGCTGCGACTTCAGGCTCGTGTACGCCGGCCGCTCGCGCTCGAGCATGGCCTTCGCGGCCGCGCTCGCCGAAAGCTACGGCGACCGCGTGCGGCTCCACCCGTCGGACGAGGGCGCGCGCGTAGACCTCGCGCTGCTGCTCGGGGAGCTGCCGCTGGACACCCAGGTCTACTGCTGCGGCCCGACCCGCCTGCTCGACGCGGTCGAGAACCTCATGGCCGACCGGCTGCGCGACCTCCACATGGAGCGTTTCGAGGCGCGCGCCCTCACGGAGCCGGTGCTCGACGAGCCGTTCGAGGTCGAGCTCGCGATGACGGGGGTCACGGTCACCGTGCCGCCGTCGCGCAGCATCCTCGACGTCGCGGAGGAGGCCGGGGCGCTCGTGCTCTCGTCGTGCCGCGAGGGCACCTGCGGCACGTGCGAGACGCCGATCCTCGAGGGCGAGGCCGACCACCGCGACTCGATTCTCACGCCGGACGAGCAGGAGGAGAACCGGATGATGTACATCTGCGTGTCGCGGGCGGCGTGCCCGCGGCTGGTGCTCGAGCTCTAGGGCGCCTGGGTCTCCTGGGTCGCGTGGACTGCCAGGGCGTCGGCGACCGACGCGGGTAGGTCGTGGACGGTCTGGAACGCGGCGAACAGTCGCCGGCAGCCGTCGAGCTCCGCCACCAGAGCGGGATCGATCGCGAAGCCCTCCTGCGTCCGCTTCGGCGGGAAGGTCGCGAAGGCCGTCGGCGTCTCCGTGCACTCGGCGCCGGTGGCAGGGGCGTCAAGAGCGGCGAGCACTGCGTCCTGCTGCGACCGGTCGAGATCGACGGCCAGCAGGAACAGCCCGTCGAGCGCGATCCGTACCGCCTCGAGCGGCTCGTCGAGTCCCGGCACCGTGATCGGCTCATCCGGCGTGGGAGGGACGACGGCGTAGAGGCAGGCGCGGGGAAGCTCCGCCGGCCGCGGAACGGCGGGGACGAACGGCTCGCTCCCGTCGAGCTGCTGAGGTTCGGCGGTCGGCGCGACCGAGCCCGGGAACGCGCCGGGCGCTTCGATCGACTCGGTCGCGAGGCCGACCTCGAAGGGTTGCGTCGGCAGCGGCGCCGTCTCGGCGCAGCCCGTCTCGTACGCCTCCCGGTCGATCGGTTGATCGGGCACCGACGCTGTGTCGCTGAGGGTGAGCGCGGCGAGCGCCTCGTGCGTCTCCTGCTTCGTCTTGCCGCACCGGTCGCGCGGCCACTCGGCGCGCATCGCGGCGCCCTGGTCGTCGACGAGCCAGAGGTCGGGGACGATCTCCATGTCGGCCGTGCACGGGCCGAGTCCGACCGGGTCGTCGGGTCGAGACAGCGCGAGGAGCAGCCCATCGAGATCGCCGGTGAAGGTCTGCCGCGACAGCGCCGTGTACAAGCCACCCTCGTGCTCGATCGGCTCCGCATCCCAGGACTCGCTGCACAGCACCGCCGCGACCGGCGCGAAGCCGTCGGGGATCGACCCCGCCCTCGGTGCCTCACGCGGCGGAGCGCCGGACGGCAGCGTGACACGGGGCAACACCGTGCAGTCGACGGCGGGCACGACCTCGGCGTCCGGGCGTTGCTCGGCGGGCGGCTGCTGCGCGCACCCCGTGACCAGCAGCACCACCGCGAGCACGCCCGGCCAGCTCCTCATGCCCGCAGGCTAGGGCGATTCGGCAGGCACCCGGCCGACTCGTTGCGCAACCGTGACCGCTTCCGGTGGGCCGGTGTACGGCGGTACTCTCGTGCTTCAGGGCGGCGCGTTCCGCCCGACCTCCACCCGGCACTCGCGCTGCCGGAGCCGCACGGCAGGGAGGCAAAGGGGACCCCGAGTGCTCGACGCAGGCATCGAGACACGTGTACCGATGCGCAACCGGCGGGCGCGAGCCGTGGTCGCGCATCGACGGACACGGAGGATCCGATGACCACCCAGGAAGCATTCAAGCGCCGCATCCGCGAGCGCATGTCCAAGACGGGCGAGAAGTACGGCGCCGCGCGCCGCGCCCTGCTCACCCCGCGGATCGAACCCTCGACCCCGCGCCGACGCGTGTGGGTCGCCGAGCCGCAGGTGCCCGACGAGTCGGTTCGCGCGGCGACCGGCCACGGCTGGGACGAGTGGGCCGACCTCATCGAGGCGGGCCCCGGACGCGAGGCCGGTCACCCCGCGATCGCCGCGTGGGTGCATGAGGCGCACGCCGTCGACCTCTGGTGGTGCCAGGCCGTCACGGTGGGCTACGAGCGCATCGCCGGGCTGCGGCTGCCGGGGCAGATGCCGGACGGCACCTTCAGCGTCAGCCGCTCGCGGGTCGTGTCGATCGACTCGGACGCCCTCAAGGCACTGCTCCTCGACGACGCGTCGCGCGCCGACCTGCTGCCCGGGTTCGGGACGACACTGCGCTCGAAGCCGACGTCGAAGTGGCCCCGCTTCGGGCTCGCCCGCGACGGCGAGCCGGTCGGCATCCTCACGTTCACCTTCGACCGGACGCCCGCGGGCAGGACGCGGCTCGTGCTCACGCACGAGAAGATCGCGTCGCCCGAGGAGGCGGAGCTGTGGAAGCAGTACTGGAGCGACTGGCTCGCGGCCGCTGGCGAGGGGTGAGTCGTGAGCGGCCGCTTGGCGGCGCGGCCCGGTTCCGCTGAGCTGACGAGGCCGGCAGCTCAGCGCCCGACGCGCCGCCGAAGCGCGCCCACGAGCTCCCGCTCGTCGGCCGACACCAACTCGTAGTCGCGCACCACGACCCGACCCGCGACGACGACGTGCTTCGGCCGCCGACCGGGGTTCGCCCACAGCAGCCCGGCGACCGGGTCGGCCACGCCGGCGTCCGCGGCACCCGACACGTCCCAGACGCAGAGGTCGCCCGCGCCGCCCGGTCGCAGGTGCCCGAGCTCGCTCCGCCCTAGCCCCAGGGCCGAGCCCTCGGTCGCCATGCCGAGCACCTCGCGTGCCGCCAGCGGGCGCCCGACGAGCGGCGCGACCTGCAACGCGAGGCGCGCGTCCGCGAGCAGGTGCCCCGCATCGTTGCTGCCGCCGCCGCTCGTGCCGAGCCCGACCGCGATGCCCGCGTCCCGCAGCGCCGCTACCGGCGCGATGCCCCATCCCATGGGCAGGTCGCAGCCCGGTGCGTGCGTCGCGGTCACGGCTGCCTCGGCCAGGCGTGCGATCTCGTCGGTCGTCACCGCGCAGAGGTGCGCGAGCGTCACATCCGGCGCCAGCCAGCCCCACTCGTCGAGCAGCTCGATCGGACGCCGCCCGTACTTCTCCCGGGCGATCTCCACGTCGACCTGCTCGTTGGCCTGGGTCCGGCGGCGCAGCCCGTGCCGGGCGGCGACCTCTCCGAGCAGCTCGAACGTCTCACGCGAGTCACTGTGCACCCCGGCCGGACCCACCGCGAGCTGCAGCATGCCGTCGGGGGAGAGCCCGCCCGGGACATCGGCTGTGAAGGACTGCACGATGGCCTCGGCGCTCGCCGCGGCCTCCTGCGGATCGTCGCGGGCGGAACCGCGCACGAACACGAGCCGCCCGCCGAGGGCCCGGGCCGCATCGGCAGTGGCGTGGGCGATCGCGACGGAGTCCGCGCCGGGCGGCCACGTGAGGTGGTGATCGGCGACCGTCGTGACGCCGCTGAGCAGCGCCTCGGCCACGCCGACCGACGCGGCGATCCCGGCGAGCTCCGCGTCGACGCCCGCCGCCGCATAGGCCGCCGCCATCGTCGGCAGCCAGTCGCGCATGGCGACACCCCGCGTGCCCGGCAGCGTGCGGAACGCCGTCTGCAGCAGGTGGTGGTGCGCGTTGACGAGGCCCGGCGTGACGACACATCCGGACGCGTCGAGCACCTCCGCGTCATCTGGCGCCCCCTCGGCGACGAGCCCGTCGACGACGAACAGCTCGCCGTCCCTCTCCGTCTCGGGGTCGATCAGGAAGCGCTCGGCGCCGGTCACTCGCAGCATGGCTCATGGATAGCAGGGCGATGTGTCGCCGCTGTTTCGCGCGTCGATCGCCTGAAACATGGCGCGCGTACTCTCGTCCCCATGTTCGAGATCGCGTCGCGCCTGCTGGAGCGGCTCGACCGCGGGGAGCGCCTCGCCGTGGCCACCGCGGTCGCGATCACGGGCAGCGCGCCGAGAACGGTCGGCACGTCGATGGCCCTCACCGAGGACGGCGCCGTGCTTGGCAGCATCGCCGGCGGCTGCGTCGAGGGTGCGGTCGTCGAACTCGCCGAGCAGGTGCTAGCCACCGGCTCCCCGCAGACCGCCACCTTCGGCATCAGCGACGACCAGGCCTTCGCCGTCGGGCTCAGTTGCGGCGGCCGCATCACCATCGCGGTCGACGTCCTGCGACCCACGGATGACGCAGCGCAGCGCCTCCGTGACGCCGCCGCCGGCCGCGCGGCGGCGCACGCCACCCTGCTCGCCCCGTTACCGTCGTCGCCGCGACTGCCCGCCCGGCTCGCCGCCGAGGTCCAGGCGCGGCTGGCGCTCGGGCGCAGCGGGACGGTGTCCTTCGAGTGCGACGGCGAGCGGCTCGACGCCTTCGTCGAGGTGGCCGTGCCGCCCGCCCGCTTCGTCATCGTCGGGGCGATGGAGTTCTCGGCGGCGCTCGCCGCGGCGGCATCCGTGCTCGGCTATGCCGTCACCGTCTGCGATCCGCGCCCCCTGTTCGCCACGCCGGAGCGCTTTCCCGGCGCCGAGGTCGTCGTCGAGTGGCCGACCGAGTACCTCGGGCGCACCGACCTCGACGAGCGCAGCGTCGTCTGCGTGCTCAGCCACGACGACCGCTTCGACGTGGATCTGCTGCGCCTCGCCCTCGAACTCCCCGTCGCGTACGTCGGCGCCATGGGGTCTCGCCGCACCCACGACCGCCGCGTGGCGGGGCTCGCCGCCCTCGGGGTGACCGACCTGTCGCGGCTGCACTCGCCCATCGGGCTCGACGTGGGCGCGTCCACGCCCGAGGAGACGGCGGTGTCGATCCTCGCGGAGGTGCTGGCCGTGCGCACCGGCACCGCGGGACGGTCGCTCCGCGACCGCGACGGGGCGATCCACGCGCGCTGACGCCTCGCTGCCCAACTCCTGACCGTTGCGGCAACTCCTGCGCAGTTCTGCCCGGGGTGCGCCGTACGCGTCCGGTCCTCCGCAACAGCGGGCAGGCGGCAGTAGTCCACGGCTCCGGCTCCGGCCCGTGTCGGACGAGTCAGTGACGAGAAGCTGCCGCGGATGGAAGAGCTCTTCAAGCATCGAATCGTTCTCACCCGGGATCTCCCTACCGCCGGCGAGCGCAGCGTCCTCCACCGCGCCGTGCTGCGCGGGCACTACGTGCGCATCGCCCCCGGGGCGTCGGTTCCCGCCGAGGACTGGCGGAATCTGTCGTCGGAGGCGCGCCACCGGCTGACCGCCTGCGCGCTGCAACTGCTTCATCCGACGACCGTGTTCTGCTCTGTCACGGCCGCGCTTCTCTGGCAGCGTCCGCTGCTCGGTGCCGCCCCTGAGCGAGCGCACGCCCTCGCGTCGGGCGCGCGCAACTCGGGCTCGAGCGCCTCGTTCCGACGGCACGAACGGATCGGCGATGTCGCGGTGCGCGACCTCGAAGGTGTGCGCGTGACGTCCCTCGAGGGACGCTCGTCGACGTCGCGAAACAAGCGCATCGCCATGTCGCGGTCGCGATGATCGATCAGTCGCTGTCGGCCGCGACGGGCGGATGACCGGCGTCGGTGCGGACGTCCGTCGAGATGTTGCTCGCGGAGTTGGAATCAGCCGGTCCGCGCGCCGCGGTGAAGGCTCGACTCGCGATCACAGCGGCGACGGGAATGTCCGGTTCGCCTGGCGAGAGCTCGTGCCGCCTAACGCTGGCGGAATTGGGCTTCCCGGCCCCGGTGTTGCAGGCCGCTCACTACGATGCCGACGGCTTGATCGGTTACACGGACTTCTTCTGGCCCGAGCACGGCGTCGTCGTCGAGTTCGACGGGGTCGCGAAGTACGTGCGGGAGGAGTACACCCGTGGACGAAATACCGCGGACCTCGTGCTCGCCGAGAAGCGGCGCGAGGACCGCCTGCGCGCCCTCGGCTACGTGGTCATCCGGGTCGACTGGCGCGATCTGCGCGAGCCGACGCGCGTGCGGACCAAGTTGCTGAAGGCGGGACTACCGCTCCGCGGCATCCGGGAGCCCGAGTGGCTGCGGTGATCGCAGCTTCGCGGCAACTCCCGAGCAGATCCGCTTTGGAACAGCAGAATCGGTCAGGAGTTGAACGGGTCGGCGGCCGCCGGGGCCACGGGCCCTCGGGCACGGTCGCGGTCAGGCCGCGCCATCGCGGCCCTGCACCAGCCGCCACACCCGGTCGCGCGTCATCGGCAGCGCGCGCGGTCGCACCCCAATCGCGCGGCGGATCGCGTTCGCGAGCGCAGGCGCCACGGGGTTGTAGGGCGCCTCGCTCATCGATTTCGCGCCGAAGGGGCCGAGCTCGTCGGCGGTGTCCGCGAAGTACACCTCGGTCACGGGGATGTCCGCCATCTGCGGCACCCGGTAGTTGCGGAACGCCCGCGTGGTCACGTGCCCGTCCTCGACGCGCACCTCCTCGAGCATCGCCGTGCCGATGGCCTGCGCTGTGCCGCCCTCAACCTGGCCGCGGAGCTGTTCCGGGTTGAGCACGTAACCGGCATCCGCCGACTGCACCGACTGCAGGATGCGCACCTCCCCCGTCGCCTCGTTCACCGCGACCTTGAACCCGTGCACGTTGAACGCGACCGAGCGCGGCGTGCCGTCGTTCGACCCGTGCCCGACGAGGCCGAGCCCGGCGAGCTTCGCGAGGGGCACGAGACGCTCGCCGACGAGCACACCCGCGTCGGTGAGCACGGGGGCGACGGATGACTCGGGGTCGTCCTGGGCGGCGTGCCGCCCACTGTGCGCGGACCACGGCGGGGCGACGGGGGCCGCGGCTGCCCGGCCCGCGGCGTGCCGACCGGAACCACCCGCAGAGGAGGCAGCCGGGCCGGCGGAATGCCGCGCGGACCCCTCCGCAGAGTCGGGCGCCGCGTGCCACGCGGGCGCACCCGCCGGGTGATGCGCGAGACCGTCCGCGGGGGAGGCCGCCGCCCCCACGACCTCGACCGCCGCCGCCTCGAGCTGCGATCGCAGCGACACCGCCGCCTCGTACAGCGCCTTCCCGGCGACGACGACCCCGGCCGAGCCGAACGCCCCCGTGTCGTAGCGCACCGCGTCGGTGTCGGACTGGCGCACGCGCACCCGCGACACGGGCAGCCGCAGCGCGGTCGCGACGAGCTGCGCGTGCACCG
Source organism: Desertivibrio insolitus (assembly GCF_017355965.1). Lineage (GTDB taxonomy): Bacteria > Actinomycetota > Actinomycetes > Actinomycetales > Microbacteriaceae > JAFIQW01. The sequence continues at coordinate 333,674 of NZ_JAFIQW010000001.1, read as the reverse complement.
TCGTGGTGCCGTTGCCGAACTCGGCGGTGCCGACGGATGCCTCGACGCTGCCGTCTGCGAGCAGCGCGACGGTCGCGGTCGCGAAGTGCCCCCGCGGCGGCAGCGTCGCGATCATGGACAGGGCCATCCCCGTGCCGGTCGCCCAGCCTGGCGGGGCCTCGACCGTGGAGCGGGCGAGCGCCGCCTCGGTGAGGTCGAGGCACTGGTCGAGGCCGTAGCTGCCGTAGAGCAGGTCGGTCTCGGCATCCGCGTCGATCGTGACCATCGGGTCGCCGGGCACGACGACGTTGCGCCGCCGCAACTCGAACGGGTCCATGTCGAGGCGGAGCGCGAGCTCGTCGAGCGCCGACTCGAGCGCGAAGATCACCTGCCCGAGCCCGTAGCCGCGGAACGCTCCCGAGGGCGGGTTGTTCGTGTAGACGGCCTCCGCGTCGACGCGCTTGTTCGCGCAGCGGTACACCGAGAGCGACTCGTGCGAGGAGTGGAAGAGCACGCCCGGCCCGTGGTTGCCGTAGGCGCCGGTGTCGGAGAGCTGGTCGATCGCGATCGCCGTGAGCTCGCCCGACGCGGTCGCGCCGAGGGTGACGCGCACCCGCATCGGGTGCCGCATCGGCGCGATCGTGAACTCGTCCTCGCGCGTGAACTCGTACTGCACCGGCCGCCCGGTCTTCAGCACCGCGAGCGTCACGAGGTCCTCGGTCAGCAGCTCCTGCTTGCCGCCGAACCCGCCGCCGACCCGCGCGGTGAATACGCGCACCTCGTCGGCCGGCAGGGCGAAGATCCGCGCGATCTCGTCCCGCACGAGGTAGGGCACCTGCGACGACGTGCGCAGCACGAGCCGCCCCGACGAGTCGAGCCAGCCCCGGGTCGCGTGCGTCTCCAGCGACGCGTGCGCGACCCGCTGCGTGCGCCACTCGCCGCTCACCGTGACGGATGACGCCGCGAGCGCCGCGTCGACGTCGCCCATCTCGCCGTGCAGCGCGGCGACCACGTTGCGCGAGGGGTGGGTCAGCCGCGACACGACCGGGTCCTTGTCGCCGTGCACCCGGTGGGCGCCGGCGTCACGCGCGACCTCCGGATCGAAGACGGCGGGCAGCACCTCGTACTCGACCCGGATCAGCGCGAGCGCCTCGGACGCGATCCGCACCGACGCCGCGACGACCGCTGCGACGCGCTGCCCCTGGAAGCGCAGCACCCGGTCGAAGACGAGCGTGTCGTCGGGGTCGTCGAGCCGCGACTCGTGCCGCCCGGTGGAGAACAGCGTCGCAGGGGAGTCCTCGTGCGTGAGCACGGCATGCACCCCGGGCACCGCGAGCGCGGCCGACGCGTCGATCGACACGATCCGGGCGGACGCATGCGGGCTGCCCAGCACGACGGCGTGCAGCAGCCCCGTCGTGGCGGTGTCGAGGGTGTAGGGCTCACGGCCCGTGACGACGCGCATCGCCGCGGGCGGCTTGACCGAGCGCCCGACGGCGTCGCCCGTGACATCCGCCTGCTCGGTGTTGCTCGTGCCGCAGATCGCGTCGCGGATCGAGCGGTAGCCGGTGCAGCGGCAGAGGTTGCCCTTGAGCTGCCGGTCGAGGTCGGCGGGCGCGGCGGACGGCAGCGCCGAGGCCGTGACGACGAAGCCCGCGGTGCAGAAGCCGCACTGGAAGCCGCCGGCATCCGCGAACGACTGCTGCACGGGGTGCGGATGCTCGGGGTCGCCGAGCCCCGCGACGGTCGTGACCGCGCGCCCCTCGAGCCGGTGCGCCGGGTAGAGGCAGGAGTGCACGGGCGAGCCGTCGACCAGCACGCTGCAGGCTCCGCAGTCGCCCGCGTCGCAGCCCTTCTTCACCTCGAAGTGTCCGTGCTCGCGCAGCAGGGTGCGCAGCACCTGCCCGGGCGCGGGCGCCGCGTCGACCGGGGAGCCGTTGACCTCGAATCTCATGCCAGCTCCTGCCTGATCTCCTCCGCGAGCAGCACGCTCATCGCCTCGCGCCAGTCGGGGGCGCCGTGCGGGTCGTCGTACCAGTCGCCGATCGAACGGATGCCGCGGGCGAGCGCCGCCGCGGAGGGCAGCTCCTCGAACCGCAACTGGTACGGACGCGGGGTGGCCGCGGTGACCGTGAACACCGCGGTGCCGTCCGGATCCACCCGGCCGACGACGACGGCGCCGCTGCGTCCCAGGGGACTCAGCGCGATCTTGCGGAACGCGGAGCGCGCCTCGAGCGAGTGCGCGGGCACGTGGAGGGCGCGGAGCACCTCGCCCGGCCGGAGCGCCGTGGTGCGCACCCCGGTGACGAACTCGGCCACGGGCATCCGTCGCTCCCCACCGTCGGCCGTCCAGATGATCGCGTCGGCGTCGAGGGCGCTGAACAGCGAGGTCATCGCGCCGGCCGGGAGCGCGGTGCAGATGTTGCCGCCGACGGTCGCGGTCGACTGCACCTTGAACGAGGCGAGCAGAGCCTGGCAGCACTGCGCGAGCAGGGGCTGGATCCGCCATTCGGCGGGTGGCTCGTACGCGGTGAGCTCCGCGAGTGTGCACGTCGCCGCGACGGTCAGCCCGTCGGCGTCCGCCTCGAGCGCGGTCCAGCCGAGCCCGGTCAGATCGACGAGCCCGGTGAGGCCGGGCTGCTGCTCCGAGTAGAGCCAGGTGCCGCCGGCGAGCACGGCCTCTCCCGGCGCGAGCGCGAGATCGTTCCTCGTGCGCGCGACGCGCACCTCGCGGATGCCGTTGAGGTCCATGGTCGGCACAGTCAACAGCACGCATGTGACGGCGGCGTTACGCGGGGATAGAGCCCGGAAGGCTGCGTCGCCGAGGCGTGCGGGAGCCCCGAGACACCCCGCCCGGGCATACGCCGAGGCGGAGAAAGGCCGAGCCCCTAGTGGACGGCCTTCAACCCGACGACACCGCCGACGATCATCGCGACGAACAGCAGGCGCAGCACCGTGACGGGTTCGTCGCCCGTGACCATCGCGTAGCCGACGGTCAGCACGGCGCCGATGCCGACCCACACTGCGTAGGCGGTGCCGATCGGCAGAGTGCGCATCGCGAACGCGAGCCCCGCCATGCTGCCGGCGAGTCCGACGACGAACACGATCGACGGCACGAGCCGGGTGAGCCCGTCGGACTTGCCGAGCGCGGTGGCCCAGACGGCCTCGAGCATCCCCGAGAGCACGAGCACGAACCACGACATGACTGCCTCCAGCGGGCCGTCTTGTCGCACACCGGGTACGGCACCCCTCGTCCGGAAGCCTCAGTCGGGCTTTCGCCCCCAGGTTCTCACATCGCCACGACGGTGGCAGGGCAGCGCCCGGCGCGGGGCCAGGGGGAGCGGCACCCGCCGCGGTGTCCCCAGAACTGGGTCGCGGTGGAGCCCGGACGCCCAGGCAAAGCGCGACCAATGCTCAGTGAGGGCGGAAAGAGCGCCTATAACATCTCCCACCATGGAGTGGCTCATCGTCGTCGGCGTGGTCGTGCTGATCGCCGCGATCATCGGCATCTACTTCTGGGCGACCTACAACTCGCTTGTGACTCTCAACGCGCGCGTCGACGAGGCATGGAGCGACATCACGGTCCAGCTGAAGCGTCGTGCCGATCTCATCCCGAACCTCATCGAGACCGTGAAGGGCTACGCCCAGCACGAGCGGCAGGTGTTCGACTCGGTCACGCGGGCGCGCGCCGAGTCGCTGTCGGCGTCGAGCCCGAGGGACGCCTCGGTCGCCGAGGCGCACGTGCAGCAGGCCCTCCGGTCGGTGTTCGCCGTCGCCGAGAACTATCCGCAACTCCAGGCCAGCCAGAACTTCCTGCACCTGCAGTCCGAGCTCGTCGACACCGAGGACAAGGTGCAGGCCGCCCGCCGCTTCTACAACGGCGGGGTGCGCGAGTTCAACACCAAGGTGCAGGTCTTCCCGAACAGCCTGTTCTCGAAGCGGCTCGGCTTCTCCCAGCGCGACTTCTTCGAGGTCGAGGCGCCCGCGGCGATCGCCGAACCGCCGCGCGTGCAGTTTTGAGGGTGACGCGCCCCGGATCATCCGCCCGGGAAGGACGGATGCCGCAGCCGAGCGGACCCACGGATGTATAGCGCGATCGCGCGCAACAAGCGCAACACCGTCTTCATCGTGCTGCTGTTCCTCGTGATCATCGGCGGCCTCGGGCTGCTCGCGAGCTACATCTACGGCAACTGGTCGATCGTCGTGATCACGCTCGTGGTCGCGACGGCGTACGCGCTGGTCCAGTACTTCCTCGCCGCGGGTCAGGCGGTCGCGCTGAGCGGCGCGCGGCAGATCTCGTTCCAGGACGACCCGCGGCTGTGGCGCACCGTCGAGAACCTCTCGATCACGACCGGCACCCCGATGCCGAAGGTCTACGTCATCGACGATCCGGCGCCCAACGCATTCGCGACCGGCCGCGACCCGGAGCACGCGATCGTCGCAGCGACCACCGGGCTGCTCGCGATCATGGACGACGCCGAGCTCGAGGGCGTCATGGCCCACGAGATGGGCCACGTGCGCAACTACGACATCCGGGTGTCGCTCATCGTCTTCGGGCTCGTCGTCGCCGTCGGCATGATCGCCGACCTGCTGCTGCGCATGGCCTTCTTCGGCGGGCGCGACCGCAACGCCAACCCCGTCGTGCTGATCTTCGGCCTCGTCGCGATGATCGTCGCTCCGATCGCGGCCGCGGCGGTGCAGGCCGCGGTGTCGCGCGAGCGGGAGTACCTCGCGGATGCCACGGGCGCGCTGACCACCCGGCACCCCGAGGCGCTCGCGAGCGCGCTGCACAAGCTCGGCACGTACCGCACCCCCATGCGCCGGCAGAACACGTCGATGTCGCACCTGTGGATTGCGGACCCGCTGAAGCCCGGCGTGATCGACCGCATCTTCTCGACGCACCCGCCGATCCCGGACCGGATCCGCCGCCTGCTCGACAGCCGCGACCGGTTCTGAGCCCCGCGCCGGCGTTGGAGTGGCAGAAGGGTGCGAAGCGCGGAGCCTCTACGACGCCGACTGCACCCGCTGGCCCGCCGCCGCGGCGAGCACCGGGGAGAAGTCACCGCGACCCGCGAACGCGAGCTCGCCGAGGCCCTGCCACTCCGCGGTGCGGTGCAGCTGCGCGAGCACCCGCTCGGTGACATCCGGGCCCGCCTGCGCGCCCTCCTCGAGCCAGGCCGACTGCACGCGCAGCACGCCCGCCTGCCGGTCGCTCTTGAGGTCGATGCGGCCGATCAGCCGGTCGTCGACGAGCAGTGGCAGCGTGTAGTAGCCGTACACCCGCTTGGGCGCGGGCGTGTAGATCTCGATCCGGTAGTGGAAGCCGAACATGCGCAGGGCACGGTCGCGTTCCCAGACGACGGGGTCGAAGGGGGAGAGCAGCGCGACGGTCTCGATGCGCCGCGGCACGCGCGCGTCGCGGTGCAGGTACGCGGGCGCGTTCCAGCCCTCGACCGTCACGGGTTGCAGCTCGCCCGCGTCCACGAGGTCGGCGATCGCCGCCTTGGTCGCGTCGATGCGCAGCCGGTGGTAGTCGGCCAGGTCGCCGACGGTGCCGACTCCGGATGCCTCGGCCGCCCGCCGGACGAGTTCGCGGATCGCGTCCTCACGCGGCACGCTCCGCTCGAGCACCTCGGCGGGCAGCACCTGCTCGGGCAGGGCGTAGGTGCGCTCGAAGCGCGTGCGTCCGGCCGCGACGACCTCGCCGACCCGGAACAGGTGCTCGAGGCCCCGCTTGACGTCGGACCAGCCCCACCAGCTGCCCGACCCGCGGTTGGCCTCGTGCTCGATCTCGGGTGCGCGCAGCGGCCCGCGCTCGCGGAGCTGGTCGAGCAGCTCGTCGAGCAGCGGTCGCTGCGACAGCGCCCAGCCGCTGCGCGCATCGCGCGCGTGCAGGTCGTCCATGCGGAACCGGAAGAGGGGCCAGTCCTCCTTGCGGATCACGGCGGCCTCGTGGGCCCAGTACTCCGTGAAGCCGCCGCGGCGCGAGAACAGCATCCGGTCGAGCAGGGCGCGATCGTACGGACCGAGCCGCGCGAACACGGGCAGGTAGTGGCTGCGCTCGAACACGTTCACCGAGTCGAGCTGCAGGAGCTTCAGCCGGTCGAACAGGATGCCGAGCTGACGCGTGCCGACCGTGCCTGGCTGCGGCCGTCCGAACCCCTGGGCCGCGAGCGCGACGCGGCGCGCCTGGGCGGCGGACAGCGTGGCTGGCATGTCTCCGACGCTAGCGGCAGCCCGTGACATCCGCGGTCCCGAGGCGAACGACGGCGGTCGCCGCCCGTTCACGGCCCATTCACCGGCCGGATGACGTGCCGCAACCGGTGCTCCCTACGGTTCGGATGGCTCTCGCCGGACTCCCAGCATCGCCCCTTCCCGAGGCGACGTCCGGCGGGCCCCAGAAGGAGAACTGTGATCACCAAGCGTGTGCTCATCGGCGGCGCCGCCCTCGCCGCCGTGGCCCTCACCCTCACCGGCTGCGCCGGCGGGGACGCCTCCGCGTCGAGCGCGTCGGACGTCGACGCCGCCACCGCGACCAGCGCCGAGGACTTCGGCGGCTTCGAGGAGCTCGTCGCCGCGGCCCAGGCCGAGGGACAGCTCAACGTCATCGCCCTGCCCGACACCTGGGCGAACTACGGCGAGATCATCGCGGGCTTCGAGGAGGAGTACGGCATCACGGTCAACTCCGCCGACCCCGACGTCTCAAGCGCCGAGGAGATCACGGCGGCTGAGAACCTGCGCGGCCAGGACACCGCCCCCGACGTCTTCGACCTCGGCAGCGCGGTCGCCCTCGACAGCCTCGAGTACTTCGCGCCCTACAAGGTGCAGACCTGGGACGACATCCCGGCCGAGCACAAGGAGGAGACCGGCCTCTGGGTCTATGACTACACCGGCCTCATGTCGATCGGCTACGACGCCGACGTCGTGCCCGAGCCCGAGTCGCTCGACGACCTGCTCGGCGAGGACTACAAGGGCAAGGTCGCGATCAACGGCGACCCGACCCAGGCCGGCGCGGCCGCCGCGGCGGTGCAGTACGCGGCCCTGCAGAACGGCGGCTCGGCCGACGACGTGCAGGCGGGCATCGACTTCTTCGCCGAGCTGAACGACGGGGGCAACTTCCTCCCGCTCGACCCGACCCCCGCGACGATCGCCTCCGGTGAGACCCCGGTCGTCTTCGACTGGAGCTACAACAACCTCGCCGAGGTCGAGGCGAACGAGGGCACCCGCGACTGGAAGGTCGCGCTGCTCCCCGGCGCCGCGCTCGGCAGCTACTACAACCAGGCCATCAACGTGGACGCCCCGCACCCCGCGGCGGCCCGCCTCTGGCAGGAGTGGATCTACAGCGACGAGGTGCAGAACCTCTACCTCGAGGCTGGCGCGTACCCGGTGCGTCTCGACGCGATGATCGAGGCCGGCACGGTCGACGAGGCCGCCCTCGAGGCCGTCGGCGCCGCGCCCGAGGAGCTCGTGCAGCTCACGAGCGAGCAGACCGAGGCGGCGAGCGCGCTGATCGCCTCCAACTGGGCCGCCGCGATCCAGTAACCACGATGACCGCGACCGCCTCCGCCGCGGCCGTGCACGTGGCGGGCGACGTCGGGACCGCGAGGTCCCGGCGTCGCCTGCCCGCGTGGCTCGGCCTCACCCCGTTCGCGCTGTACGTGCTGCTGTTCCTCGCGATCCCGACCGTGCTCGCGATCGCGACCGGCTTCGTCGACGGCGAGGGCGCGTTCACGCTCGAGAACCTCGCGGCGCTCGGCGATCCCGTCATCCTCGGCACCTTCCTCGACTCGTTCTGGGTCTCTGCCGTCACGGCCGTCGCCGGAGCGGTGCTCGGCGCGCTCGTCTGCTACGCCCTGCTCGGCCTCCGCCCGGACGGCGCGGTCCGCTCCGTGGTCGACTCGGCCGCGAGCGTGCTCGCCCAGTTCGGCGGGGTCATGCTCGCGTTCGCGTTCATCGCGACGATCGGTCTGCAGGGCGTCGTCACCGTGCTCCTCGCGGATGTCTTCGGCATCAACCTCTTCGCCGACGGCGTCTGGCTCTACCAGGTGCCCGGTCTCCTGCTGCCCTACCTCTACTTCCAGGTGCCGCTCATGGTCATCACGTTCATGCCGTCGCTCGAGGGCCTGAAGCCGCAGTGGGCGGAGGCGACGGCGACGCTCGGCGGCAACCGTTTCGTCTTCTGGACCCGCATCGCGATGCCGATCCTCGCGCCGTCGTTCCTCGGCAGCGTGCTGCTGCTGTTCGCCAACGCCTTCTCCTCCTACGCGACCGCCGCGGCCCTCATCAGTCAGGGCTCGCAGATCGTGCCGCTGCAGATCCGCGGTGCGCTCATCAGCGAGACGGTGCTCGGCCGGGAGAACCTCGCGGGCGCCCTCGCCCTGGGCATGGTGCTCGTCATGGTCGTGCTGATGACCGCGTACTCGCTGCTGCAGTCGCGCACCGAGCGGTGGCAGCGATGAGCGCCGGCACGTCGGTCGCGCCCTCGCCGCTCGCGCGCTGGGTCATCCTCGGCGTTGTCGGGCTGCTCTTCGCGGTGCCGATCGTCTCGATGCTCGGCTTCACGCTGCGGGGCGGCGCCGACGGCGCGCTGACCATCGAGCGGTGGACCGCCATCCTCGACCCCGAGAACGCGCGCGCCTACCGCAACCTCTTCCAGGGCGTCGGCAACTCGCTGCTGCTCGCCGTCGTCACCGTCGCGATCGTGCTCGCCGTGCTCGTGCCGACGATGCTGCTCGTCGCGATCCGCTACCCGCGGCTGCGTCGCGTCGTCGAGTTCGTCTGCATCGTGCCGATCACGATCCCGGCGATCGTGCTCGTCGTCGGGCTCGCGCCGGTCTACTCGGTGGTCACCCGCCTCGCCGGCAGCTCCGTCTGGACCCTCGCCTTCGCCTACGGCGTGACGGTGCTGCCGTACGCCTACCGGGCGATCCAGTCCAACCTGTCCGCGGTCGACGTCGTCACCCTCTCCGAGGCGGCCCGCTCGCTCGGGGCACCGTGGGTGTCGGTGCTCTTCCGGGTGCTGCTCCCGAACCTGCGCCGGGGCATCCTCGCCGCCGCGTTCATCACCGTCGCGGTCGTGCTGGGGGAGTTCACGATCGCCTCGCTGCTCAACCGCGTCAACCTGCAGACCGCGCTCGTGCAGGTCAGCCGCAGCGACCCGTACACCGCGGTGATCTTCTCGCTGCTCGCCCTCGCCTTCGCCTTCACGCTCCTGCTCGTCATCGGCAGGATCACCGCCGCCCGTCCGAGGAGGACCCCATGACCGGTGCCACCGTCCGCTTCTCGAACGTCGTCAAGGAGTACCCGGGCGGAACGCGCGGCCTCGACGGCGTCGACCTCGAGCTCACCGGCGGCGAGTTCGTCGCCCTGCTCGGCCCGTCCGGCTGCGGCAAGACGACGGCGCTGCGCAGTCTCGCGGGGCTCGAGACCGTGACATCCGGTCGCATCATGGTCGACGGCGACGACGTCTCGACCGTGCCCGTGAACCGCCGCGACATCGGCATGGTGTTCCAGTCGTACTCGCTGTTCCCGCACATGACCGCCGCGGAGAACGTCGAGTTCGGGCTCCGGATGCGCCGGGTCCCCGCGACCGAGCGCCGGGAGCGCGCCGCCGCGTCGCTCGAGCTGGTCGGCCTCGCCCACCTCGGCGCGCGTTACGCGCACCAGCTCTCGGGAGGACAGCAGCAGCGCGTCGCCCTGGCGCGCGCGCTCGTCACCCGTCCGCGCGTGCTGCTGCTCGACGAGCCGCTGTCGGCGCTGGACGCCAAGGTGCGCGTCGCGCTGCGGGACGAGATCCGCGCGCTGCAGACAGAGCTCGGCATCACGACGCTCTTCGTGACCCACGACCAGGAGGAGGCCCTCGCCGTCGCCGACCGCGTCGCCGTCATGCGCGCCGGGCGGATCGAGCAGATCGGCACGCCGGAGGAGCTCTACGGGCGGCCCGCGTCTGCGTTCGTCGCGGACTTCGTGGGGCTCAGCAACCGGCTGCCCGGCGTCGTCGCGGGCGACCGCGTCTCCGTGCTCGGCAGCGAGCTGCCGCTGCTCGATCAGGCCGCGGCATCCGGGCACGTCGAGGCGTTCGTGCGCCCCGAGGACGTCGTGCTCGCCGCCGACGGCATCCCGGCGACCGTCGTCTCGACGAGCTTCCTCGGCTCGCTGCGGCGCACCGTCGTCGAGCTCGAGTCGGGCGAGCGGATGACGGTGCAGCACTCCGTCGACGACCGCCCGGGCGCGGGGGAGCGCGTGCACGTCCGCTTCGCCGGCGCCCCGGTCGCGGTGGCGGCGCTCTGACGCGCGGGCCGGCCAGCGAACGCGCCGGAACCGGCTCCTACACTAAGCGCATGCCGGAGTTCCGGAAGAAGGCCCCACCCCCACCGCCGCCGTCGACGCCCGTGCTCGACGCGATCCCGTACGGCGTGCAGCTCGCGGGAGCCTGGTCGTGGCGGCTGCTCGCGATCGGCGGCGTCGTCGCGGTCGTCGTCTTCCTCGTCATGCGGCTCGAGCTCATCGTCGTGCCGCTGTTCATCGCGCTCCTGCTCGCGGCGCTCCTGGTGCCGTTCTCGCAGTTCCTGCAGCGGCACCGCTGGCCGAAGTGGCTCGCGGTCACGACCGCGGAGCTCGGCCTGCTCGCCGCCGTCGCCGGCCTGCTCTCGCTGGTCGTGTGGCAGATCCGGCTCGGCTTCCCCAGCATTCAGCAGCGCACCGTCGCCGCGTTCGACGAGCTGCGCCGCGCGCTCGAGGCGCCGCCGTTCTCGCTCGACCAGCGCGAGTTCGACCGCTATCTGAACGAGTTCACCGGGTTTTTCAGCACGCAGCAGTCCGCCGTGGTGAGCGGGGCGCTCTCGGTGGGGGAGACGGCCTGGCACGTCTTCGCCGGCACGCTGCTCGTGCTCTTCGCGACCCTGTTCTTCCTCATCGACGGCCGCAACATCTGGTCGTGGGTTGTGCGCGTGTTTCCGCGCCGCGCCCGTGACGCCGTCGACGGCGCGGGCCGTGCCGGCTGGCTGACCCTGTCGAACTTCGTGCGGGTGCAGATCTTCGTCGCGTTCATCGACGCGGTCGGCATCGGCGTCGCGGCCGCGCTGCTCGGACTGCCGCTGGCCTTCCCGATCGCGGTCGCGGTGTTCCTCGGCTCGTTCATCCCCGTCGTCGGCGCCGTGCTGACCGGCACGCTCGCCGTCTTCGTCGCGCTCGTCTACAACGGGCCGGTCGTCGCGCTCATCATGCTCGGCGCGGTGCTCCTCGTGCAGCAGCTGGAGGGCCACGTGCTGCTCCCGCTGATCACGGGTGCGGTCGTCAAGGTGCATCCGCTCGCCGTCGTGCTCGCCGTCGCGGCGGGCGGCTTCCTCGCCGGCATCCCCGGCGCGCTCTTCGCCGTGCCGACAGTCGCTACCCTCAACGTCATGATCAGCTACATCGCGAGCGGCGCGTGGCGCACCGTGCCCGAGCCCACCGTCGAGGACGTCACCTCGGATGAGTGAGCCGCTCGCGACGATCCCCGGCCCGACCCTCGAGGAGTTCGAGCGGGCGCGCGGCGTCGTCTCCCGCGTCGCGGAGATCACGCCGATGGAGACGTCCCGCTCGCTGAGCGAGATCGTCCGCTCGCCCGTGCACCTCAAGTGCGAGAACCTGCAGCGCACCGGGTCGTACAAGATCCGTGGCGCCTACAACCGGCTCTCGAAGCTGACCGACGAGCAGAAGGCCGCCGGCGTCGTCGCCGCTTCCGCGGGCAACCACGCGCAGGGCGTCGCGTTCGCCGCCCGCGAGCTCGGCATCCAGGCCACCATCTACATGCCCGTCGGCGTCGCGCTGCCGAAGCTGCAGGCGACGCGGGCGTACGGCGCGAACGTCGTGCTGCACGGCCACGCCGTGTCGGAGAGTCTCGCCGCCGCGTCGGACTTCGCCGCCGCGACCGGCGCCGTCTTCATCCACCCGTTCGACCACCACGACGTCATCGCCGGCCAGGGCACGCTCGGGCTCGAGATGCTCGACCAGGTGCCCGACCTCGAGACCGTCGTCGTGCCCATCGGGGGCGGCGGGCTCATCTCCGGCGTCGGCAGCGCGGTCAAGCAGTACGCGGCCCGCGCCGGCCGGGACATCCGCGTGATCGGCGTGCAGGCCGCCAACGCGGCGCCGTACCCGATCTCGCTCGAGCACGGGGTGGCGACGACGATCGACATCCTGCCGACGATCGCCGACGGCATCGCCGTCAACCGACCTGGTGACCTGAACTTCGAGATCATCCGCGAGGTCGTCGACGAGGTCGTGACGGTCGACGACGACGAGACCGCGAAGGCGCTGCTCGTGCTGCTCGAGCGGGCGAAGCTCGTCGTCGAGCCGGCGGGCGGGGTCGCCGTCGCGGCGCTGCTCAGTCGTCAGCTCACCGGCCTCGGTCGCACGGTCGCGATCCTCTCCGGCGGCAACATCGACCCGCTCGTCATGGAGCGCGTGATCAGCCACGGCCTCGCCGCCTCCGAGCGCTACCTCAAGATGCGCATCCCGCTGCCCGACCGCCCGGGCGAGCTCGCGCGGACGTCGGCGCTCGTCGCGTCGGCGAACGCGAACGTCGTCGAGGTGCTGCACACCCGGCACGGCAACGGGCTGCAGATCAGCCAGGTCGAGCTCGAGCTGCACATCGAGACGCGTGGCCCGGAGCACGCCGAACTGGTGCTCCGCACGCTGCGCGACGCGGGCTACGAACCGCGCGTGGACTTCTGAGGGACTCGAAGTCGAGGCGGAGGCCGTTCCCGGCCCCCGCCTCGTCAGCCCGTTCCGGGCCGAAGGATCACGCGGGCGATCAGGCCCCGGTGAAGGTCTCGACCCCGAGGATCTCGACCTTGATGTCACGTCCGTTCGGAGCGGTGTAGGTGATCGTGTCGCCGATCTTGGCGCCGACGATCGCCTCGCCGAGCGGGCTCTGCTCGCTGTAGACGGACAGGTCGCTGCCGCCCGCGATCTCGCGGCTGCCGAGCAGGAAGCGGCTCTCGTCGCCGGCGATCTTCGCGGTGACGACGGTGCCGGGCTCGACCACGCCGTGGCTCTCGGGGGCGTCGCCGACGGTCGCGTTCTTCAGCAGCTCGGTGAGCTGACGGATGCGCGCCTCGATCTTGCCCTGCTCGTCCTTCGCGGCGTGGTAGCCGCCGTTCTCCTTGAGGTCGCCCTCTTCCCGCGCGGCCTCGATGCGCCGCGCGATGTCGGCGCGGCCCTCACCGCTCAGGTGGTCGAGCTCGCCCTTGAGGCGGTCGTAGGCCTCCTGGGTCAGCCAGGTGACGTTGGTGTCGGTCATGTGTTCTCCTCACACAAACGAGAGACCGGCCAGTCGAAAGTGGCCGGTCCCGCGGGTGAAGTCCCTACGTTACGAGAGCCAGCAGCGGTAGATCAACCCGTTCACGGCGGGCTCGGTGGTCGTGAGCGTCTCGCTGAACTGCCGCACCCGGTCGCTTGAGGCCGGCAGCTCGACGATCTTCCAGCCCACGACGCCGTGGTCGGCGTTGAGGGCCTGCAGCGCGCAGGACACCTCGGCGTTCGCCGGGGCGGTGACGCCCCAGTCGACCGTGACCGTGTTCTCGTCGACGATCTCGTGCCCGATGTCGGTCGACTGCAGTTGAGTGTTGTCGCCGCTGAACGCGACGAAGACGAGCCACAGCAGGCCGAGCACGAGGGCGACGGATGCCACCGCGACGCCGACCCACAGACCGCGGCGCGACGAGGCACCGGTGCGCCCGTAGCGTGCGTCGAGGTCGAGCCCTGACTGGGTCATGCGGTCCTTCCGGGCGCGGGCGTGCGGCATCCGATCCTCGGCCCGTCGCGGCTAGTCTTGACCAGGTTAATCGTTGGAGCCGGAGGTGTGCCGTGACGCAGCGTCTGCTCGCCGTGCACGCGCATCCCGACGACGAGTCGAGCAAGGGTGCGGCGACCTACGCCTACTACCGCTCGCGGGGCGCCGAGGTGCTCGTGGTCAGCTGCACCGGGGGCGAGCGCGGCTCGGTGCTCAACGAGGGGCTCGAGGCACGCGCGCACGCCGAGCGCGACATGGCGGGGCTGCGGCACCTCGAGATGCAGCGGGCGCAGGCCGCGATGGGCATTCAGCACGTCTGGCTCGGCTACCAGGACTCCGGGCTGCCCGACGAGGGCGAGACCGTGCCGCCGCTGAGCTTCGCCACGATCCCGCTCGAGCACTCCGCCGAGCCGCTCGTGCGCGTCATCCGTCGCTTCAAACCGCACGTCCTCGTCGCGTACGACGAGAACGGCGGGTACCCGCACCCCGATCACATCCGCGCCCACCAGGTCGCCGTGTACGCGATGCGCGCGGCGGCGGATGCCTCGCGGTACCCCGACGCGGGGGAGCCGTGGAGCGTGCTGAAGCTCTACTACGACCGCATCTTCAACCTCACCCGCATGCGCAAGATCTACGAGCTGCTGACCTCGGAGGAGCACTCGGCGCTCGCGTCGGAGGTCGCGCAGATCCTCGAGTGGTGGGCCGACCGGCCCGACCTCGCGACCACGCACGTGCCGTGCTCGGAGTTCTTCGACGTGCGCGACGAGGCGCTGCGCTCGCACGCGAGCCAGGTGGCCCCCGACAGCACCTTCTTCTTCCTGCCCAACGACGTGCAGCGCCAGGCCTGGCCGTTCGAGGACTTCCAGCTCGTCGAGTCGGCCGTCGAGACGACGTTCCCGGAGGACGACCTGTTCGCCGGCATCCCCGCGGAGGCTTCCCGATGATCACCCTGACCGCCCTCGCCACGGCCGTGCTGGCCGAGGAGGAGTTCGACCCGAACACCGTGACGCCGGGCGTCATCGGCTTCGTCATCACGTTCCTCGTGGCCCTCGCGACGCTGCTGCTCGTCATCGACATGACGCGGCGCGTGCGCCGCACCCGCTACCGGGCGGAGGTGCGCGAGCAGTTCGAGCGCGAGCGGGCCGAAGGCCGGGGGCCCGGAGAGCAGTTCCCGGGCGACGAGGTCTCCGGAGACCGTGGCCCCGGCGAGCGGGGCCCGCGGGAGTAAACCGCCCGGGTCAGTCGACCGCGACGATGAAGATCGCGGTCCAGTGGCAGAGGAACGCCAGCACCGTCAGGGTGTGGAAGATCTCGTGGAAGCCGAAGACCCCGGGCACGGGATTCGGCTTCTTGAGGCCGTAGATGACCGCGCCGGCCGTGTACATGAGCCCGCCGATGAGGATCAGCAGCATCATGGCGACGCTCACCTGCAGCAGATCGCCGAGATACATGACGGCCGCCCAGCCGAGGATCACGTAGAGGGGCACGTAGAGCCAGCGCGGCGCCGTGATCCAGAACACGCGGAACCCGATGCCGAGCAGCGCGCCACCCCAGACAAGGCTCAGCAGCAACACGGCCTTCTCCTCGGGCAGCGCGATCACGCTCATCGGCGTGTAGGTGCCGGCGATCAGCAGGAAGATGTTCGCGTGGTCGAGCCGCTTCAGCAGGCGCTTGGCACTCGGGCCCCAGTTGAAGCGGTGGTAGGTCGCCGAGATGCCGAAGAGCAGCAGCGACGTCGTCATGAACACCGCCGAGCTCCACTTCGCGGCCGCACCCTCGGCGAACACGATGAGCACGACGCCCGCGACGAACGCGAGCGGGAACGTGCCGGCATGGATCCAGCCGCGCCAGGTGGGCTTCACCTCCGCGGCGGGCTGCTCGTGCTCGATCGCGTCCTCGACGAGCGGCAGCCCGGGCAGATCGCTGGCGGGCTCGCTGTCGACGCGACGGGTCTGAGGGTCTTCGGCTGATGCCACGGACGAGATCGTATTGAATGCCTTCCGCCTCGACTCCGAGCGTTCTCGCAGCCCTGTGGGAACGCACGAACGTGCAGCCGCGACTTCCCGTTGCGCGGATCGGATTCCGACAAAGCCTCATTCCCCGTTCGGGGGAGAGGAGCGACTACCGTAGAACAGTGCGGATGCCTCGACTGCCCCTGGGACGCGGCATCCTGTACCGCCTCTATCAGGCGCGTCTGCGCCGGGGGCTGCACGGCGAGGGCCTGCCCAAGCACATCGCGATGATCCTTGACGGAAACCGCCGCTGGGCGCGTCAGCGGGCGCTCGAGACCGCGGCCCACGGCCACCGTGCCGGAGCCGCCAAGATGCAGGAGTTCCTCGGCTGGGCCGACGAGCTCGGCATCCGCGTCGTCACGCTGTACCTGCTGTCGACCGACAACCTCGTCGGGCGGCACAGCGAGGAGCTCGACCAGCTCTTCCAGATCATCGCCGACCTGGCCGAGGACCTCAGCCAGGTGCCGGGCTGGCGGGTGCAGCACGTCGGCAGCTCTGAGGGGCTGCCGGAGCCGCTCGTCGCCTCGCTCGCCGCCGCCGAACTGCGCACCGCCGAGAACACCGGGCTGCACGTCAACCTCGCCGTCGGCTACGGCGGCCGCCGCGAGATCGCCGACGCGATGCGCAGCATCATCGCCCATCACGAGAAGCTCGGCAGCGACTTCGAGACCCTCGCGGCCGACCTCACGCCGGAGCTCATCGGCGAGCACCTCTATACCCAGGGGCAGCCCGACCCCGACCTCGTCATCCGCACCTCCGGCGAGCAGCGGCTGAGCGACTTCATGCTGTGGCAGAGCGCGCACAGCGAGTTCTACTTCGTCGAGGCTTTGGGGCCCGACCTCCGTGAGGTCGACTTCCTCCGAGCCATCCGCGACTACTCGACGCGGCATCGTCGCTACGGTACGTAAGTGCCCCTTCCGCTCGACGACTTCCGGTCGCGGTTCGACGAAGAACCCGGCTACTTCGACTTCGCCTCCGTCGGTCCGCCCGGCGACACCGTGCTCTCCGAGGCCCTCGCGCAGAACACGCTGCTGTCGCGCGCCCGCTTCGGCAGCCTCGACGGGGTGCGCGACCAGCGCGACCGGGTGCGGGACGCCGTGGCATCCGTCACCGGGTTCCGGCGCGACCAGATCGTGTTCCAGCCGAACACCTCGATCGGGCTCATGCACGCGCTCTTCGGAGTGACCGGGGGAGAGGTGCTGCTCTCGGCCGGGGAGTTCCCGTCGCTGCCGTTCGCCGCCGTGCGCGCCGAGCAGGCGCTCAAGGTCATCCAGCCGCGCTGGCTCGAGACCGACCACGGTCGCGTCACGCCCGCGGTGGTGCGCGACCAGCTCGACGACTCGGTCACGGCGGTCGCCGTGAGCCTCGTCGACTTCCGCACCGGACACGCCGCCGACATCGACGGCATCCGCCAGGTCATCGGCAACCGGCTGCTGATCGTCGACGCGATCCAGGGGTTCGGGGTCGTCGACGCGCCGTTCACCGTCGCCGACGTCGTCGTCTCGGGTGGGCAGAAGTGGATCCGCTCGGGCTGGGGCACGGGCTTCATGGCGATGAGCGATCGCGCCGCCGAGCAGCTCATCCCCGTCTTCAGCGGCTTCACCGGCACGGACCAGGACGAGCTGCCGCTCGACGAGGTGCCGGACCCGGCCCGCGGGGTCGACGCGTACAGCGTCAGCAACCCCGACCCGATCGCGATGGCGCGCTTCGCCGCGGCGCTCGAGGAGATCGCCGAGGTCGGGGTGGCCGAGATCCAGACCGCCCTCGCCGACGTCGTCGAGCAGGTCATCGGGCTGGCCGACGAGTTCGGCATGCCGCTGATCTCGACGCGCGACGTCGCCGAGCGCGCCGGCATCGTCGTGCTCGAGCCGCCGGTCGACCAGCTCAACCTCTTCGTCGCGTCGCTGCACAATCAGGGGGTCACCGCGACGGTGCGGTCGGGGGCCGTGCGCATCTCCCCGCACGTCACGACGACCAGGGAGAGCCTCGACATGCTGAAGGCGGCCCTCGTCAGCTACGCCTCGGCGGCGACGTACTAGGCCTGCTCCGACCGCCGAGCGGAGTCGCCGTCGACGTGGAGCCAGACGAAGCCGTGCGGCGCGAGCCGGAGGCCGTCGCGGAGTGCAACGCTCGCGTCGCTCGCCAGGTCGAGCGCGACGTCCGGTAGGCCGGAGAGCACCTCGGCGTCTACCGTCTGCTCCTCGTCGGCGAAGTTCGCCAGCACGACGACCGTGCCGGAGTCGCCCGGCCGCTGGTATCCGAGCACGTGCGGGTTGCGCGTGTGGAAGGGGACGAGCGTGTTTCCCGCGAGTTCCGGCGTCCGCTGCCGGACGGCGATGAGGTGCCGGAGCCCCGCGAAGATGCGTCCGGCGTCGGTGCTCTCGTCGTTCCGCTGCGCGTAGGCGTCGACGGGGTACCGCGGGCGACCGACCCAGCGGCTGTCCTCGCCGTGCCCCGGCTCCTCCGCGTACGCGTGGTCGTTGGTCTGTCCGACCTCGTCGCCCAGGTAGAGGAGAGGGATGCCGCCGGTGCTGAGCACCACCGAGTGGGCGAGCAGGATGCGGGGCACGGCGCCGGGATCGCCGCGTTCGAGCCCGAGGAGGGACGCCGTGGTCCCGGCGACGCGGGCGTCACCGGTCCGTGGGTTCTCCTGGAAGGGGACGCCGTCGGCGAAGCTGCCGGGGAAGCGGCCGACGTAGAACGCGTTGAGGAAGCGGCGGTGGTCGAACCCGTCGATGCCGAGCTCCGTGGCATCCTCGTCGGCGAAGGTCCAGCCGATGTCGTCGTGGCTGCGTACGTAGTTCACCCACGCGGTGCCGGGCGGGAGAGCATGTCGCCGGTCCAGCGCCTGCTGCAGCAGTCCCACGTCTCGCGTCGCGAGGGTGCTCCAGAGCAGTGCCATCTGCAGCGGGTTGTAGCTCAGCTGGCACTCGCCGGGGGAGATGTACTGGATCACCTCGTCGGGGTGCACGATCGCCTCGGACTTGAACAGCATCGACGGCGCCGCGATGCGGCACACTGCGTTGAACGCCTGGAGCAGGAGATGTGCCTGCGGGAGGCTCTCGCAGGCCGTGCCGAGCTCCTTCCAGATGAAGGCCACCGCGTCCATCCGCAGGATGTCGACCCCCTGATTGGCGAGGAAGAGCATCTCCCTCGCCATCGCCCTGAAAACGGCGGGGTTGCGGTAGTTCAGGTCCCACTGGAAGGAGTGGAACGTCGCCCAGACCCACCGCCCGTCCGGCAGTTGCACGAATGAGCCCGGGTGGTCGTCGGGGAAGATCTCCCGCACGGTCCGCTCGTAGCGCTCGGGCATCTCGCGGTCGGGGAAGAACCAGTAGTAGTCCTCGAACTCCTGCTCGCCGGCGAGCGCCCGCTTCGCCCACTCGTGCTCGTTCGAGGTGTGGTTGAAGATGAAGTCGACGACGAGCGAGATCCCCGCGTCGTGGAGGTCGGCCGCGACCGCGGCGAGGTCCTGGATCGTGCCGAGCGCGGGGTCCACCTGCCGGTAGCTCGACACCGCGTACCCGCCGTCCGAGTTGCCTTCGGGCGCGAGGAACAGGGGCATCAGGTGGAGGTAGCTGAGCCCGAGCTCGCGGAAGTAGGGGATGTGCCGGGCGAGGCCCGGGAGGTCTCCGGCGTAGCGGTCGACGTAGCAGACGCCGCCCAGCATCCGGTTCGACTGGTACCAGTCCGGGTCGGCCAGTCGCTCCGCGTCCCGCCGCTTGAGCGCGGCCGGTCGCGACGCCCAGGACTCCGCCGCGTCTGCGAGGACGCCCTCGAGTTCGCTTCGCGCTCTCGCGTCGTCGCCGTAGATCTCGTGGAAGAGGCGCTCCAGGCGCGGCCCTTCGGCGGCGACGCGAGCGAGGAACGTGGGGTCGCCGACCTCACCGGTGAGGGCGTGCGGAATCCGGTCCGACATGTCGTCATTCTGCTCCCCTTCTCCGACGGCCCGGGCGGGGATTTCCTGCCCCCGCCCGATGACGGCGAGACGCGGATCGTTAATCTCTCCGTAACGCGTCCCCTCCGTGTCATGCGTGCGCGATGTCGGTGCTGGGGCTTACGTTCGGAACATCAGGTAAGGCACCTGGTCGAGACGGCCACATAAGTTCGTTTCGTAACCGCCTGTGGCCGCTTCGCATACAGGATCCGGGCGCTCAGCCGCCCGGGGATGGAGTGGTTGTGGCCGCGCTTTCTCCCAAGCAGAAGACCAGCCAGGCGGATGTCTCAGCGACGCGCGAGCGCACGTACGTGCTCGACACGTCGGTGCTGCTGAGCGATCCCAAGGCGATCTTCCGCTTCGCCGAGCACGCCGTCGTGCTTCCCGTGGTGGTCATCTCCGAACTGGAGGCGAAGCGTCACGACCCCGAGATCGGGTACTTCGCGCGGCAGGCACTCCGCAACCTCGACGAGCTGCGCGTGCAGCACGAGCGTCTCGACTTCCCCGTCCCCGTCGGCGACGGCGGCAGCCTGCGGGTGGAGCTGAACCACTCCAACCAGTCGGTGCTGCCCTCCGGCATGCAGCTCGGTGACAACGACTCGCGGATCCTCGCCGTCGCGGCGAACCTCGCGAACGACGGGCTGGACGTCACGGTCGTGTCGAAGGACCTGCCCCTGCGCGTCAAGGCCTCGTCGCTCGGCATCACCGCCGAGGAGTACCGCGCGGAGCTCGCGGTCGACTCCGGCTGGACGGGCCTCGCCGACGTCACGATCTCCAGCGAGCAGATGGCGTCGCTGTACGACACCGAGACGATCGAGTCGCGCGACATCCAGGACCTGCCCGTCAACACCGGGCTCGTGCTGCACAGCGACCGCGGCTCGGCCCTCGGCCGTGTCACGGCGCGGGGGCGCGCTCGCCTCGTGCGCGGCGACCGCGACGTGTTCGGCCTGCACGGCCGCTCCGCCGAGCAGCGGCTCGCGATCGACCTGTTGCTCGACCCCGAGGTCGGCATCGTCTCACTCGGCGGCCGCGCCGGCACCGGCAAGAGCGCCCTCGCCCTCTGCGCGGGTCTCGAGGCCGTGCTCGAGAAGCAGCAGCACCGCAAGATCATGGTGTTCCGCCCGCTCTACGCCGTCGGTGGTCAGGAGCTCGGCTTCCTGCCCGGCGACCAGGGCGAGAAGATGAACCCCTGGGGGCAGGCGGTCTACGACACGCTCGGCGCGCTCGTCTCGCAGAACGTGCTCGACGAGATCACCGACCGGGGCATCCTCGAGGTGCTGCCGCTCACCCACATCCGCGGACGCTCGCTGCACGACGCGTTCGTGATCGTCGACGAGGCGCAGTCACTCGAGCGCAACGTGCTGCTCACGGTGCTCAGCCGCATCGGTCAGAACTCGCGCGTCGTGCTCACCCACGACGTCGCGCAGCGCGACAACCTCCGCGTCGGCCGGCACGACGGCGTCGCCTCGGTGATCGAGACGCTCAAGGGGCACCCGCTGTTCGCGCACGTCACCCTCACCCGGTCGGAGCGCAGCGCGATCGCCGCGCTCGTCACCGAGATGCTGGAGGGCAACGAACTGGCCTGATGCCCGGGGGAGCGCCGCCCCAAGGCGGCGCTCCCTCTCCTCACGGCATCCGCCGCCAGGCGTCGTTCTCGTCAGTCCGATGCCACCGCTCCGCACGGGAGGCGTCGGGGTCGACGTCTCGCAGCCAGTACGTCTGGTCGGGATCCCAGCCGGCGAGCACGGTGGAGTGGGTCTCGGTCAATGGGATGCCGCGTCCGGCGGTCGTGAGATAGCCGGCGAGGCTGAGGTGCACGGCGTCGTACTCGCGCGCGACCGCGGACCAGTCCGGGATGACCCACTCGCTGTCCCAGCCCGTGACGCGGTACCAGTCGTGCCGGCGTGAAGCCGTGACCTCGAGCGGGAACCGGTGGCACAGTTCGGCCCACGCGTCGGGTCCGTCCAGCTCGTACGTGCTGGTCGGCGTCACCTCGAGGGGCAGCACGAGCGCGCGCTCCCAGCCGAAGCGGTCCTCGACGAGGTGCAGCCCGACCGGACCGGCCTCGCCGAGATCCCGCGTGCTGGAGGTCACGACCGACACCGGGGCGGACCACCAGTCGCCGCTGAACGATGCGGCCGGGTCCCGGGGCGTGTCCCGCTGGGCGCGCCGTTCGGTCGCCAGCGTCTCCTCCCGCCACACGCTCAGTGCCTCGGCCGCCGGTCGAGCCGCCGCTCCCCCCTGATGCGCCGTGTGATGGACCACCCTCTGCGAGTCGCTGTCGAGTGGATCCGCCCACCAGCTCGCCGCGGGGTGGTCGAGCACCTGCCGGGCGATGCCGCGGAGGGCATCCGCGAGCTCGGGCGAGGCCGCGAGCACGTCCTCGCCGTCCGGCGGCTGCCAGTACATGGCGCGGTCGACGGTCTGGCTCAGCGACTCCAGCATCGCGGCGGGATCGAGTCGCAGTCGGGTTGCCGCGAGGCGGTCGTGGAGGTGCTCGAAGGTCCAGGCCGGTTCGAGGGTCGGGGAGCCCCAGTGCAACGACCAGCGGCTGCTCGAGGTCAGGTAGCGCGCGGACTGCCCGGAGTCCGGCTCGAACTCGTGCGCCGCCTGGCGCACGAGCGTGCGCAGTTCGCCGGCCGTCGGCGCCACGTTGCCGTCACCGGTGGCCGCCTCGAGGCACAGGCGTCGCCCACGGGGTCCCGAGAGGAGGGCGTCGGCGTCGAGGGGCACGGGCCGACTCTACGGCCGCTCGACGCCACCGCGTGGGTTTTATCGATAGCGGAGGCGATTCCGCTCTCGCAGGTCGACCGTCGACGTCAGCGGACCGAAGTGCCTCCGTTATCGATCGGGACCGCGCAAGACGGAGCACGCAAGACCCTTCCGCGCCTCCAGCGACCCGTGCCACCGTCGCCCCATGCCGGACGTGTTCCCGATCATCAACTGCCGCGATGTGCTCCAACTCCGCGGCTTCTACGAGCGCGTGTTCGGCGCCACCGAGATCTACCGGTTCCCGGAGGGCGGCGACCCGGTGTACGTCACGGTCGCGATCGGCGACTCGCACCTCGCTCTCGGGCTGGGCACGAGCCCTGCACTATACGGGGAGACGCCACTGCCGGCGACCGGCCACGCGGTCGACGTCTGCCTCTATGTGGCCGACCTCGACGGGGTCGTGACCGCCGCGCGCGAGGAGTCCGTCGGTGTGCCGGTCGAGCCGAGCGACATGCCGTGGGGCGAGCGCGTCGCTTACGTGCAGGACCCGGCGGGCACGATGCTGCTCGTCATCCAGGGCGGCAATTGACCTGTTGACAGCGTCCGCCGTGGCGCCGCCGGACGCGTTACCGTCCCGGGCATGAGCGCGACGACCGCGTCCCGCCGTACGGGCGGCACCGAGGACGCCGCCATGCTCGCCGTCCTCGCCCTGCTCACCGCCGCCGCGGTGCCGGTGCTGAGGGGGCCCGCCGACCTCGCCGCGGTCACCGCCCTGCTCGCGGTCGCCGCGGCGACCCCGTCGCTCGTGCGCGTCGACCTCGCCGAGCATCGGCTGCCGAACGGCATCGTGCTCGCCGCCGCGGTGCCCGTTCTCGGCGCCGTCGCCCTCGCCGCAGTCGAAGCACCCGCGCTCGCGGCCGGAGCAGCACTCGGCGGGCTCGGCTACGGCGCGTTGCTGCTCGCGCTCAACCTGCTCGGCGGCATGGGCATGGGCGACGTCAAGCTCGGCGCGGTGCTCGGGGCGGCCGCCGGACTGCTCGGGCTTCCCGTCGCGGTCGCGGCGGTCCTCACCGCGTCCCTCACGGGCGGCCTCGCCAGCGCCCTGCTGCTCGCGACCCGCCGCGCGGGCGGGAAGGACGCGCTGCCGTTCGGCCCGTTCCTCCTCCTCGGGTTCTGGCTCGCGGTCGCAGTCGCCTGAGCCCGCAGCACGACGAAGGGCGGAACGGATGCCGCGGGCCGAAGCCCTCTGACATCCGCCCCGCCCTTTCGGCGAGTGGCCCCGGATCAGCCCGGGTGCGTCATCGACAGGACGTCGAGCGCCTTGCCGAGCTGCTCCTCGGTGACCTCGCCGCGCTCGACGAAGCCGAGGGCGACGACCGCCTCGCGCACCGTGATGCCCTCGGCGACGGAGTGCTTGGCGATCTTCGCCGCGGCCTCGTAGCCGATGAGCCGGTTGAGCGGAGTGACGATCGAAGGCGACGACTCGGCGAGGGCACGGGCGCGCTCGACGTTCGCCTCGAGGCCCTTCACCGTCTTGTCGGCGAGCAGGCGCATCGAGTTCGACAGCAGACGCGCCGACTCCAGCAGCGCGGTGCCCATGACGGGGATCGCGACGTTGAGCTCGAACGAGCCGGAGGCCCCGGCCCACGCGATGGTCGCGTCGTTGCCGACGACCCGGGCGCCGACCATGAGCACG
This sequence comes from Desertivibrio insolitus, assembly GCF_017355965.1. Classification (GTDB taxonomy): domain Bacteria; phylum Actinomycetota; class Actinomycetes; order Actinomycetales; family Microbacteriaceae; genus JAFIQW01. The sequence goes on along the minus strand of NZ_JAFIQW010000001.1, from coordinate 309,564 downwards.
GCCTCGGGGATAACGGGGTTCACCTTGCCGGGCATGATCGACGAGCCCGGCTGCAGATCGGGGATGTGCAGCTCGGCGAGGCCCGTGTTGGGGCCCGAGCCCATCCAGCGCAGGTCGTTGCAGATCTTGGTGAGGCTCACGGCGACGGTGCGGAGGGCTCCGGATGCCTCGACGAGCGCGTCACGCGCGCCCTGCGCCTCGAAGTGGTTGCGCGCCTCGGTGATGGGCAGGTCGGACGACTGGGCGAGGATCGAGATGACCTTCTGCGGGAAGCCGGCCGGGGTGTTGATGCCCGTGCCGACGGCGGTGCCGCCGAGGGGGACCTCGGCCACGCGCTTGATCGTGTCGTTGACGCGCTCGAGCCCGAGCCGGATCTGCGCCGCGTAGCCGCCGAACTCCTGCCCGAGGGTGACGGGTGTCGCGTCCATCAGGTGGGTGCGGCCGGACTTGACGACGTCCTTCCACAGCTCCGCCTTCTCCTCGAGCGCGAGCGCGAGGTGGTCGAGCGCGGGGATGACGTCGTTCAGCAGCGCGCCGGTCGCGGCGACGTGCACCGAGGTGGGGAACACGTCGTTCGACGACTGCGACGCGTTGACGTGGTCGTTGGGGTGCACCGCGGAGCCGAGGATGTCGCTCGCGCGGGTCGCGAGCACCTCGTTCATGTTCATGTTCGACGAGGTGCCCGACCCCGTCTGGTACGTGTCGACCGGGAAGTGCTCGTGGTGCTGCCCCGCGACGATCTCGTCCGCGGCCGCGACGATCGCGTCGGCGATCTCGCCGTCGAGGATGCCGAGCTCCTTGTTGACGATCGCGGCGGCGCGCTTGATGCGGGCGAGCGCGACGATCTGCGCCGGATCGAGACCGGTCCCGGAGATCGGGAAGTTCTCCACGGCACGCTGCGTCTGGGCGCGGTACAGCGCGCTCTTCGGCACGCGCACCTCGCCCATCGTGTCGTGCTCGATGCGGTACTCGGTGTCGTTCAGGGAGCTGGTCACGGCGTTGTGCTGTCCTTTCGAGGCGCGCCTGTAGGGCGGCGGGGAAGAGTCAGAGTTCGCCGACGACGGTGTGGGTCGCGACGACTCCGCGCGCGAGATCGTAGTTCGCGCCGACGATGGCCAATCTACCCGTCGCCACGGCCTCGGCGATGACCTCGGAGTTGCCCACGAGCGACGCGACGGATGACTCGAGGTGCAGCAGCCCGACAGCCGCCGGGTCGACGGGGGAGCCCTCCTCGGTGGTGCGCTGAGCCGCCCGCACGGCCGGCTCGATGCGCTCGACGATCTCGCGCACGAGCCGCGGCGGGGTGTTCGCACCCGCCGTGACGGTGTCGACAGCGGCCTTCACCGCGCCGCACGAGTCATGCGCGAGCACGACGATGAGCGGCACCTCGAACGCGCTGACGGCGAACTCGAGGGAGGCGAGGGTGGTCTCACCGGCGACCTGACCGGCGTTCCGCACGACGAAGAGGTCGCCGAGCCCGGTGTCGAAGATGATCTCGGCGGCTAGGCGGGAGTCCGCGCACCCGAGCAGCGCGACCCGCGGGGACTGCCCGCCCGCAAGGCTCGCGCGCGTGTCGGAGTCCTGTCGGGGGTGTTCCGGCGAGCCGTCGACGAAGCGACGGTTCCCTTCGACGAGTTCGTTCCAGACGTCTCCGGCCAGGGTCACTCTGCCTCCTGCAGGTCGAGTGCTTCGGCGAGCTCGACGAACTCGGCGAGTTCGGCGGTGCCGTGCAGCACATAGGTGGATTCGGCCTCCGCGGCGGAGAGGCCGAAGGCGTGGTTGCCCGCCTCCTCGTCGCCGCGGTAGTCGTACGAGGCCCACTCGGTGTCGCCGATGAGCTCGGCGCCCGTGGCGGCGCGGCCGTCGGTCGCCTGCTCGAGCCAGTCGGCATCCGCGTCGATGCCCTGCTCGAGCGCGATGAACTGCTGCTCGGGCGTCACGAACCCGACGTACCAGGTGCTCACGTCGTCGACGTCCCGCAGCTCGGCGAGGTTGGCGACCCAGCCCTCGGGCAGTTCGGGAGCCGCGAGCGGCGCTCCCGCCTGCGCCTGCGACCGCTGGGCGATCTCGCGGTAGTCGACGGCGTCGACGGCGCCCCGGTCGTCGGGGCGCACCACGATCAGCACGGCGACGAGCACGACCACGAGCGACGCGACGAGCGAGAACACGAGATTGATCGCGGTCTGGTTGCGGCGGCGCTTGGCGGATGCCGCGGCGCGGCGGTCCGCGATCTCCTGCGGCGTCTCGGGGCGACCGAGCTCTGCCACGACGCGCGGCGTCTTCTGGCGGGCCACGGTCTACTCCTGCGTCGCGCCGCGGGCGGCGTCGAGGCGCGCCTTCGCGCCGAGCAGCCACTCCTCGCACCGCTTGGCAAGGGCCTCGCCGCGCTCCCACAGGGCGAGCGACTCCTCGAGGCTCGACGAGCCCTGCTCGAGCTCGTTCACGACACGGACGAGCTCGTCGCGCGCCTGCTCGTAGCTCAGCTCCGCGACATCCGTCTTCGTCGTATCCACGGCCGAAATCCTACCGGGAGGGGTCGGACAGAGCCGGGCCGGCGCCGTTCGAGGTGGCCTTCACCCGGCCGTCGGCGACGGTGAGGAGGAGAGAAGTGCCGGCCGGGGCGTCCGCCGCGTCGCGCAGGGCGCGCCCGTCGGGCAGCTGGGCGATCGCGTAGCCGCGGTCGAGGGTGCGCTGCGGCGAGAGGGCGCGGAGGTGACCGCGCAGCTCGCCGACCTTCGAGTGGCACTTCTCGACCATCCGCTCGACGAGCTCGGTGCTGCGGGCGACGTAGCGGGCCAGCTCCTCTGCGCGGGTGTCGACGATCCACGTGGTCGTCGCGAGGGCGGGGCGGGTGCGCAGGTGCTCGACCCGCTCCATCTCCCGGGTCACGTGGTGGGTGACGCGGGAGGCGATCCGGGCGCGGCACTCGCGCACGCGGGCGAGCTCGTCGGCGACATCCGGAACGACACGCTTCGCGGCGTCGGTGGGCGTCGACGCGCGCAGGTCGGCGACGTCGTCGAGCAGCGGCCGGTCGGCCTCGTGCCCGATGGCGCTGACGACGGGGGTGGTGCAGGCGGCGACGGCGCGCACGAGCTTCTCGTCGCTGAAGCCGAGGAGGTTCTGGAAGTCGCCGCCGCCGCGGGCGATGACGATGACCTGCACGTCGGGATCCGCCTCGAGCCGGCGCAGCGCCGCGAGCACCTCGGGCACGACGCGGTCGCCCTGCACGGAGGCGTACTCGGTGCGGAAGTGCACGGCCGGCCAGCGCAGCTGGGCGTTGCGTTTGACGTCCTTCTCGGCGTCGGAGTCCTTGCCGGTGATGAGGCCGATGCAGCCGGGCAGGAACGGGAGCGCCTTCTTGCGCGAGGCGTCGAACAGCCCCTCGGCGCGCAGCTGCTGGCGCAGCCGCTCGAGCCGCTCGAGCAGGTCGCCCAGGCCGACGTGACGCATGTCGACGACCTGCATCGTGAGCGTGCCGCCCTTGACCCACCAGTTCGGCTTGACGAGCGCGGCGACGTGGTCACCCTGCTTCAGGTCCTGAGGAATACGCGCCTTGACGCTCGACCACACCGAGAACGAGACCGTCATGTCGGCCTCGAGGTCCTTGAGCTTTCCGTACACGTTGCCGCCCGAGACGCTCCACTGCGTGAGCTCGCCCTCGACCCACACCGAGCCGAGCCGCTCGATGTAGTCGCGGATCTTGGTCGACAGCACCGACACCGGCCACGGCTGCTCGGCAGTGGGCTTGGCGTCGACGACCGGCGTCATCGTGACGGACAGCGTGGCCTCCTCAAGCGACGGTCAGCAGTGCCTCGGTAGGATTTCTGCCTGATGAGCCAGATCACCAACGGCAACGCCGTGAGCCTCGAGACCCCGCGGGTTCCCGCGGTGCGGAACAGGCTAATCGATACCCCTGTCGCCGGTTCGAAGAAGGTGCTGCTGGCCGCGCCCCGTGGCTACTGTGCAGGAGTGGACCGCGCCGTGGTCGCGGTCGAGAAGGCGCTCGAGCACTACGGCTCGCCCGTCTACGTGCGCAAGCAGATCGTGCACAACGTGCACGTCGTCTCGACGCTCGAGAAGCGCGGCGCGATCTTCGTCGACGACGTCGACGAGGTACCCCAGGGCTCGCACGTCGTCTTCAGCGCGCACGGCGTCTCGCCGGCCGTCGTCAAGGGCGCGGCCGACCGCAACCTGCAGGCGATCGACGCGACCTGCCCCCTCGTCACGAAGGTGCACCGCGAGGCCCTCCGCTTCGCCCGCGACGACCGCGAGATCCTCCTGATCGGCCACGCCGGTCACGAGGAGGTCGAGGGCACGATGGGCCAGGCCCCCGAGCGCACCACGCTGATCAACGGGCCGGAGGACGTGGACTCCGTCGTCGTCAAGGACCCCGACAACCTCGTCTGGCTCTCGCAGACCACGCTCTCCGTCGACGAGACGATGGAGACCGTGCGCCGCCTGCGCGAACGCTTCCCGAACCTGCAGGACCCGCCGAGCGACGACATCTGCTACGCCACGCAGAACCGCCAGGTCGCCATCAAGAAGGTCGCGAAGGACGCCGATCTCGTGATCGTCGTCGGCTCCGCGAACAGCTCCAACAGCGTCCGCCTCGTCGAGGTCGCCCTCGAGTACGGCGCCAAGGCGGCGTACCGCGTCGACTACGCGCACGAGGTCAAGCAGGAGTGGCTGACGGATGTCGCCACCGTCGGCGTCACGAGCGGCGCCTCCGTGCCCGAGGTGCTCGTGCAGGAGCTCCTCGAGGACCTCGCCGAGGCCGGCTACGGCACGGTCGAGGAGGTCGTCACGGCGGAGGAGGACCTCATGTTCAGCCTGCCGAAGGAGCTGCGCAAGGACATCAGCGGCAACCAGGACTCGCGGGCTCTCGGCGGACGCGGGCGGAACTCGTGACCGACGAACGCCCCGAAGGCCGCCCCGCCCCGATGTACGGCGAGTACGCCCCGCCCGGCTGGGTGTCGCCCGCGCAGCACGTCGACCCGGCCGAACCCGTGCCGGTTCCCGCCCAGGCCCCCGCGCCCCAGGCGTCCGGCGGCGAGGGTTCCGGCTGGCCCGCCGTCGCCCCCGAGCAGGCGAAGGCCAAGCGCCGCACGTGGGACATCGCGCTCACCGTCGGGCTGCTGCTGCTCGGCACCTGGTCGGTCGCGGGTTCCGTCGCCCAGTACGCGAACCTCGGCACGGTGCTCACCGCGGTGTTCGACCAGCTCGGCGCGGGGGAGTTCACCTCGTTCGAGCTCGCCGCGACCGTCGGGCTCGTCGCGAACCTCGTGCAGATCGGGCTGCTGATCCTCGCGATCGCCCTCGCCCTGTGGTCGCTCGCCCGCGGGCGGCTCGCCTTCATCTACCCGCTCGCGGCCGGTGTGCTCGCGACGATCGTGCTCACCGTGCTGATGGGCGCCGTGATCGTCAGCGACCCCGCGTTCCTGCAGTATGCCTCGAACCCGCCGAACTGACGCGGGTCCTGTCCCGGGCCGCGAAGAACGTTCGTCGGTCCGAGCCGCGGATGACGCGCGTTCGGAAACCGCGCCCGACGCGCTCGTGATCCGCGGGTGACTCGCGCTCGAGAACCGCGGACGACGCCGGCGTCCAGACGGACACGCGGAAGCAGCGGATGACGCGCGGGAGCCGTGAACGCGGAAGTGCCCGGCGCCGAAGCGCCGGGCACCCTCGAGGCATCCGCCTACTTGTTCGACCAGCCGGCCGAGCCGAGCTGCTTCGTCGCCTCGGCGACGCGGGCGGCCATCGCCGACTCCGCCTTCTTGCCCCAGGCGCGGGGGTCGTAGATCTTCTTGTTGCCGACCTCGCCGTCGACCTTCAGCACGCCGGCGTAGTTGGTGAACATCGTGTCGGCGATCGAACGGGTGAACGCGTACTGCGTGTCGGTGTCGATGTTCATCTTCACGACGCCGTTGCGCACCGCCTCGGCGATCTCCTCGTCGGTGGAGCCGGAGCCGCCGTGGAAGACGAGGTCGAGCGGCTTCTCCTTGCCGTACTTCTCGGCGAGGCCGTCCTGGATCTCCTTGAGGAGCTCGGGGCGGAGCTTGACGTTGCCCGGCTTGTAGACGCCGTGCACGTTGCCGAAGGTCAGGGCCGCCATGTAGCGGCCCTTCTCGCCGAGCCCGAGGGCCTCGACGGTTGCGATCGCGTCGTCGAGGGTCGTGTAGAGGTGCTCGTTGATGTCGTGGCTGACACCGTCCTCCTCGCCGCCGACGACGCCGATCTCGACCTCGAGGATCGCGTTGATCGCCTTCGTGCGGGCGATGATCTCCTCGGCGATCTTGAGGTTCTCGTCGAGCGGCACCGCGGAGCCGTCCCACATGTGCGACTGGAAGATCGGGTTGCGGCCGGCGCGCACCTCCGCCTCGGAAGCGGCGATCAGCGGCAGCACGAAGCCGTCCAGCGCGTCCTTCGGGCAGTGGTCGGTGTGCAGGGCCACCGTGACGGGGTAGTTCTTCGCGACCTCGGTGGCGAACGCCGCGAAGGCGAGGGCACCCGAGGCGCGGTTCTTGACCGTGTGACCGGCGAAGTAGTCGGCGCCTCCGGTCGTCACCTGGATGATCCCGTCGGACTCGGCCTCGGAGAGGCCCTGGAGAACGGCGTTGATCGTCTGCGATGACGAGACGTTGATGGCGGGGTAGGCGAAGGCGTTATTCTTCGCCTTGTCGAGCATCTCGGCGTACTGCTCCGGGGTAGCGATAGGCATGAGGTCACCCTACCGACGCGACCGGTGTGCGGCGACCGGATGACTCGGGCCGGGCACAGCGCGGCGCCCGCCGTCATCCTGCAATCCCTGCACGTTTCTGAAACGTTTCACTTTCTCCTTCTGTGCGCCGCGGTCGATCAATAGGATCGGCACGTGAGCTCGACGACGACCCATCCCGGCACCCTGTACACCTCGCCCGACCGCAACCTCGCCATGGAGCTGGTGCGGGCCACGGAGGCGGCCGCCATCCGCGCGGTTCCGTGGATCGGCCGCGGTGACAAGAACGGGGCCGACAAGGCCGCCGTCGACGCGATGCGCAAGTTCCTCGGCACCGTGAACTTCGCCGGCGTCGTCGTCATCGGCGAGGGCGAGAAGGACCAGGCGCCGATGCTGTTCAACGGCGAGGTGGTCGGCAACGGCAACGGTCCGGAGTGCGACATCGCCGTCGACCCGATCGACGGCACCTCGCTGACCGCCGCGGGGCGGCAGAACGCCCTGTCGATGATCGCGGTCTCCGACCGCGGCACGATGCTGGACGCCTCGAGCGTGTTCTACATGGACAAGCTCGTCACCGGCCCCGAGGGCATCGGCGTCGTCGACATCCGCAAGCCGATCGGCGAGAACATCCGCGCTCTCGCCGCCGCGAAGGGCAAGCCGGTCGAGGAGATGTCCATCGCGGTGCTCGACCGACCGCGGCACGAACAGCTCATCGCCGACATCCGCGCCGCCGGCGCGGGCACCCGCCTGCTGCTCGACGGCGACGTCGCCGGCGGCATCAACGCGGCTCGCTACGGCACCCGCATCGACATGTGCGTCGGCACGGGCGGCAGCCCGGAGGGCGTCGCGACCGCCTGTGCGATCAAGGCCCTCGGCGGCCTCATCCAGGGTGTGCTGCGGCCGAAGACCGACGAGGAGCGCCAGCGCGGCCTCGACGCCGGGCTCAAGTTCGACCACGTCTACGAGGCGGACGAGCTCGTGCGCGGCGACAACACCTTCTTCGTCGCGACCGGTGTGACCGATGGCGGTCTCGTCGAGGGCGTGCGCCGCAAGGGCCCGATCATCCGCACCGAGAGCATCGTGCTCCGCTCTCACTCCGGCACCGTGCGCCGCGTGGTTGCCGAGCACCTCGCCGAGAAGTGGCTCGGGGAGGACGCGGACTAGTCCCGAACTGCTCCCGCTTCGGCACGACGCTCTGGCGCGCGTGCGGCTCCTCGCGAAGTCAGGGCGCGGTGGGCGTCGCCTCGAGTTCGGGCAGGTCGCTGTCGTCGGCGTAGTCGAGCTCGCCCGCTGACAACGGGGTGGGGCGGGAGTCGAGGGCCCGCTGCTCGCCGAGCACCTTCGACGGGTCGAGCTCGTCGAGCTTGCGTGCCGTGACGAGCACCCGCGTCTCCAGCGAGCTCGCGAAGCGGTTCCAGTGCGTCACTGTCGAGTCGATCGACCGGCGGAGTTTGTCGGCGTGCTCGCCGAGCGTCGCCAGCCGGGAGTAGAGCTCCTTGCTCAGGTCGAACAGCCGCTTGGCGTCCTCGGTGAGCACGTCCTGCTGCCATGTGAGCGCGACGGTCTTGAGCACCGCCCAGAGGTTGACGGGAGAGGCGAGCGCGATGCGGCGCGAGAACGCGTACTCCAGCAGCAGCGGGTCCTCCTCGAGTGCCGCCGCGAGCAGCGACTCGCTCGGGATGAACGCGACGGTGAACTCCGGGCTCGCGTCGAGACCCTCCCAGTAGCGCTTGCCGGCGAGGGCGTCGATGTGGCTCTTCACCTGCTTGGCGTGCTGCGCGAGCAGCGAGCGGCGGCGCGCCTCGTCCTCGCCGGTCGCGGTGGCGGGGATGCGGCTCGCCTCGAGATAGGAGTTGTAGGGCACCTTGCTGTCGACGGCGATCGCCTTGCCGCCGGGCAGTCGCACGATCATGTCGGGGCGTCCGGCACCGGCATCCGTCGTGATGCTCGACTGCAGCACGAAGTCCACGCGGTTCGTCAGGCCGGCCGCTTCGACGACGTTGCGCAGCTGCGTCTCGCCCCACACGCCGCGGGTGGAGTTGTTGCGGAGCGCGCTCGCGAGCGACTCGGCGGTCGCCCGCAGCCGCTCGTCCGACTCGGCCGCCGACTTCAGCTGCTCGGCGAGCTCGCCGTGCTGACGTTCGCGCTGCGACTCGAGCTCGCTGACCTTCTTCTGCATCGTGCGCAGCGTCTCCTGCACGGGGGAGAGGGCCTGCAGCACGCGGCTCTCCACCCGCTCGCGCTCGGCACGGGCCCGCTCGTCGGCGTGCACCCGTTCGTACAGCTCGCGGTACTGCAACTGAGCGGTCGCCACCTGCTGACGCAGCCCCTGCGCCGTCGCCTCCAGCCCCGAGAGCTCCGCCCGCAACTCGGCGTGCGCCCGCTGCTCCTCCGCGCGCACGGCCGAGAGCTGAGCGGCGTGCCGCGCCTCGACCAGCTGCGGGTCGTCGTGTCCGCAGTCCGCGGCCGTGCGGCGGGAGCGGGTGGCGGCGACGCCGGCGACCCAGCCGAGGCCGGCGCCGACGAGGAGTCCGAGGAGGACGGCGAGGACGGGATCCATGGCGTCAGTGTGGGTCGCGCCACCGACATCCGTCGGCGCGACGCGCTCAGGCGGTGGCGCTGAGCGCCATCGGGCGGTCCTCCTCGGCGACGGCGCCGATCGCCCGGATGCGGCAGCCGGCGATCTCGGCGAGGTGCTCGATCGAGGCGGCCTCGTGCCGCTTGGCCGCGTGCACGACGATCGCCGCGCACGCCTCGGCATCCGCCGCGGCGTCGTGGTGGTCGAAGTCCTCGAACCCGGCGGCCATCGCGGCGACCGGCAGGCGGTAGGAGTCGAGGTTGTAGGTCTTTCGGGCGAGCTGGAGGCTGCAGAGGTAGCGGAGCGAGGGCACGTCGAGCATCGTCGCCGTGCACGCGGCGCTGATGACGCCCATGTCGAAGCCCGCGTTGTGGGCGACCATGTGGTCTCCGTCGGCGAACGCGAGCAGGTCGGGCAGCTGCTCCGACCAGGTGGCCGCGCCGATGACATCCGTCGCCCGGATGCCGTGGATGCGCACGTTCCACTCGTTGAACGTGTCGAAGCCGAGCGGCGGCTGGATGAACCACGACGCGCGGTCGACGACCCTGCCCGCCCGCACCTTCACGAGACCCACCGAGCACGCCGAGGCGCTGGAGGAGTTGGCGGTCTCGAAGTCGATGGCGGTGAAGTCCAGTGGCACGGGAGCGAGTGTCGCACCGGCCCCGGACACCGCCGCGCTGCCGCCCGGGCGGGTCGGCAAACGCTCCCTGAACGGATCCCCCGAACGGGGGGCGTCGCTACGGGGAGTTGACGCCCGTGGTCGATAGCGTGTGGTGTCCCTAGAGCAAGCCGATGTCCCGGAGCCCGAACATGTCGACGTCGCCTGTCCCCGTGCTGTACCGCACCCACTACGACCACGCGCTGCGCCGCGTGCCCGGCTGGTGGCGAGGCGCCGTCGCGCTCGTCGTCGTGGTGGTGGCCTTCTTCCTGTTCTCGCTCGTCATCGGCGGGCTCGCGATCGTGTTCGACGTGTTCGTCACCGGCGCGATCAGCCTCGAGGACTTCGAGTCGGGCGTCATCCCGATCACGCCCGTGCAGCTGCTCGCGACCAACGTCGCGCTCGCGCTCATGATCCCCGTCGCGATGGGGCTGCAGCGGCTGCTCTTCGGGGTGCCCGTCCGCTTCCTGCACTCGGTCACCGGCCGCTTCCGGTGGCAGTGGTTCGGTCGACTCGCCGCCGTGATCGTGCCGCTCTGGGTGCTCTACGTCGGGGCGACGTTCCTGCTCGCACCCGAGGGCAGCTTCCGCGTCGACGGCACCGCCATCGCGCTCGTGTTCGTCGTGCTGCTCACCACCCCGCTGCAGGCCGCGGGGGAGGAGTACGCGATGCGCGGCATCGCCCAGCGCTCGATCAGCAGCTGGATCCCCTCGCCGCGGCTCGCGCTCGCCGTGTCGACGGCGGGGTCGGCCGTGCTGTTCGGGCTCGCGCACTTCGCGGGCGACCCGTGGCTGATCGCCTACTACGTGCTCTTCGGCGCGGCGATGTCGATCGCGGTGTGGGGCTCGGGCGGCATCGAGGCGGCGGTGCTGATCCACGCGACGAACAACGTGCTGATCTTCCTCGGCGCCGCCTTCACGGGCGCCCTCGAGCAGGGCATCGACCGCAGCGCGGGAACCGGCGGCCCGATCGTGCTCGTGCCCATCTTCATGGTGCTGCTCGCCGCCGTCGTGACGACCTGGCTCGCTCGTCGCCAGGGCGTCGAGCGCGTCGCGCCGCAGCCGCTCACCGTCGCCGAGGAGCGCGCCCGCCAGCAGGCCTACGACCTCGCAGCCCAGCACTACTGGGCCTCGCAGGGGCAGCCGCAGTACGCCGGGGTGGCGCAGCCGACCTCGGGCGCGACGGCGCAGCAGCAGGGGACGGCCGCCGCGGTGCAGCAGCCGGACGCACGGTCCACCATGCCGGTCGCGGATGCCGCCGCAGGCGCACACCCGGTTCCGCCGCCGCCCGCCGCGGTGCCGCACGCCCCGGCCGCGCCTGACGCGGTGCAGCCGCCGGCCCCGCCGTTCGGGCAGACGCCCGTGCAGCCGCCAGCCGCGCCGGAGGACCACCGCGGCGACGAGGGGGAGCGCTCGGCGGGGTAGCGCGGCGCTGCGGCATCCGCACCCGGCGCGCTCGGCGCCACCCGGCGGATACGATTGACGCCCGTGGCTCTCACCATCGGAATCGTCGGTCTCCCCAACGTCGGCAAGTCGACCCTGTTCAACGCGCTGACGAAGAACACGGTTCTCGCGGCCAACTACCCGTTCGCGACGATCGAGCCCAACGTCGGCGTCGTGAACCTTCCCGACGCGCGCCTCACGAAGCTCGCCGAGTTGTTCAGCAGCGAGCGGATCGTGCCGGCGACGGTCAGCTTCGTCGACATCGCCGGCATCGTGCGCGGCGCAAGCGAGGGCGAGGGGCTCGGCAACCAGTTCCTCGCCAACATCCGCGAGGCGGATGCGATCGCGCAGGTCGTCCGCGGCTTCAGCGACCCCGACGTCGTGCACGTCGACGGCGCCGTGAACCCGGCGAGCGACATGGAGACGATCAACACCGAGCTGATCCTCGCCGACCTGCAGACCCTCGAGAAGGCGCTGCCGCGCTTCGAGAAGGAGGTGCGCGGCAAGAAACTCGAGCCCGCCGTGCTCGACGCTGCCAAGGCCGCGATCGAGGCGCTGAACGCCGGCACACCGCTGTCGAGCGCGAAGGTCGACATCGCCCCGCTGCGCGAGCTCGGGCTTCTCACCGCCAAGCCCTTCATCTACGTCTTCAACGTCGACGAGGAGGTGCTGACGGATGACTCGCGCCGCGAGCAGCTCGCCGCGCTCGTCGCCCCGGCGAAGGCCGTCTTCCTCGACGCGAAGATCGAGTCGGAGCTCATCGACCTCGACCCCGAGGAGGCGGCGGAGCTGCTCGCCTCGACCGGCCAGGACGAGAGCGGCCTCGACCAGCTCGCCCGCGTCGGCTTCGACACCCTCGGACTGCAGACCTACCTCACGGCGGGCCCGAAGGAGTCGCGCGCCTGGACGATCGGCAAGGGCTGGAAGGCCCCGCAGGCCGCCGGCGTCATCCACACCGACTTCGAGAAGGGCTTCATCAAGGCCGAGGTCATCTCGTTCGAGGACCTCGTCGCCGCCGGCTCGATCGCCGAGGCGCGCTCGCGCGGCAAGGCCCGCATCGAGGGCAAGGACTACGTGATGCAGGACGGCGACGTGGTGGAGTTCCGCTTCAACGTGTGACCCTGGTCACTACTCGGAGTCGCCGCAACGTCACAGCCCGAAGGAGTTCGCCATGCCCGTCATCGCCATCATCGGAGCCGGACCGGGACTCGGAGCGGCCGTCGCGCGTCGCTTCGGCCGCGAGGGCTTCTCGGTAGCCCTGATCTCGCGCGACCGATCGAAGCTCGACGCCATGGTGGCGGAGCTGGGCTCGGCGGGGGTGACGGCCAAGGGCTACTCGGCAGACGTGCGTAGGCCCGCTGAACTCGAAGACGCGCTCGGCCGTGCCGCAGCAGACCTCGGCGAGATCTCGGTCCTGCAGTACAGCCCGCTTCCGTCTCGCGACTACCTGAAGCCCGTCCTCGAGCTGACCCCTGAACTCGCACTGGAGGCCGTGCAGTTCTCCCTGCTCGGCCTCATCCACTCCGCCCGCGCGGTGCTGCCCGCGATGCAGGAGTCGGGAGACGGCAGCATCATCCTGATCAACGGCGGGACCTCGGTGAAGGCACGCGCCGGCTTCGCGGGAACCTCCGTCGCCTTCCCGGCGGAGAGCGCGTACGGGGAGATGCTTCACGACGCCCTCGAGAACGAGGGGGTGCGGGTCAAGCAGCTCGTGATTCCAGGAGCGATTCCCCGGCTCCAGCTGCCCAACGGCATCGATGACGTGGCCGACCGGATCTGGGAACTGCACACGACTGACGGGCCGTTCCGAACCATGCTCATCCCGCTCGAAGAGGGCAGGGAGTAGCGGCAGGTCGTCGGTGACGAAGGGGATGCACCTCCGCTCGTCCGCCTAACCATTTAGGCGCGGCTTCAACGAAGTACTTGTCCCGGCGCCACGTCCCCGCCACACTGTGCGCGGAGACGCGTACCGCTTGGGGGCAGGATGACGACGCAGGGCCGCTCGGCCACGGAGATCTCGGCGTTCGCCGACTGGTTCTCCGACGATCAAAACCCTTCGCCCGGACGTCCGCCGGCCGACCCGCGGATGCGCCGAGCTCGGCGGCGCCGCGGGTGGCTCGTGGCGGTTGTCGTCGTTCTCCTGATGTTCGGCAGCGCCGGCGGATACACCTGGTGGGCGTTGACCGCCCCGGTGAGCGCCCCCACAGCTGACGTGCAGCAGCCCGATGCGCCGGTCGGCTCCGCCGCCGACCTCGCCCTCCCGCTCGACGGGGCCGCCGCGGTGAGCGTGTCGGGCGCCGACGAGTACCTGGGTGCCGGCGCGAGCGGTGTGTGGCTGACGAGCGGAACCGACGAGCCGCGCTCCATCGCGAGCATCACCAAGCTCGTCACCGCGCTGGTGGTGCTCGACGAGAAGCCGCTCGACGGTGCCGACGACGAGGGGCCGACCATCACGTTCTCCGAGGCCGATCACGACCTCTACGACGCGTACTACGTGCGCGGGGCGACGATCGCCGCGATGCCGGCTGGCAGCTCGATGTCGCTGCGTGACGCTCTGTCGGCGATGCTCATCCCGTCGGCGAGCAACTACGCCGAGGCCGTCTCGACGTGGGCCTTCGGGTCGCAGGGGGCGTTCGTCAGCGCGACGAGGCGCTGGCTCGCCGACAACGGACTCTCGAGCACCACGATCGTCGAGCCCACCGGGCTCAGCGCGCGCAACACGAGCACCCCGACGGACCTCGTCGCGCTGGGCAAGCTGGCGGCGGCTGACCCGACCATCGCCGAGATCGCGGCGACCCCGTCGCTGTCGGTGCCCGGGCCCGGGCGGATGGTGAACACGAACAGCCTGCTCGGCAGCGGCGGCATCACCGGGCTGAAGACCGGCAACCTCGGCCCTGGCACCTTCAGCCTGCTCTACACCGCGAGCGTCGACGTCGGCATCGCCGAGCCGCTCAGCGTGACCGGCATCATGCTCGGCGGCGGATCGCGGGAGTCGGTCAACAGGAGCGCGGTCGCGCTGCTCGACAGCATCCGCGCGGGCTTCCACGAGGTGCCCGTCGCCACCCGGGGCGAGGAGATCGGCGGGTACTCCACTCCCTGGGGCTCGTCGGCACGCATCGTCGTCGGCGAGGACGCCTCGCTCCTCACCTGGTCGGACACCCCGATCACGGTCACGATGGAGACCAAGACCCCCACGGCTTACGAGGCCGGCGAGGTCGTCGGGACGATCACCTGGAGCGCCGGACCGAACACCGTGACCGCTCCCGTCGTGATCGAGGGCAGCATCACGGCGCCGACCGAGTGGTGGCGGCTGACCCATCCGGGCGAACTCGGGGGCGAGTAGCCCGGGTCCGGCTCGCGGGAGCGGTAGGCGGGCATTCGAATCCCTGTCCTACAGTTCACGCGATGCCCGCTCTCGACTCGATCCCGCTGACCACGATCGATGGTCGCCCCGCGACGCTCGCCGACTACGCGCCCGTGCGGCTGATCGTGAACGTCGCCTCGCGCTGCGGTCTGACTCCGCAGTACGCCAAGCTCGAGGCGCTGCAGAAGCGGTACGCGGAGCAGGGCTTCACGGTGCTGGGCTTCCCGAGCAACCAGTTCCTGCAGGAGCTCGGCGACACGGTGAAGATCCAGGAGTACTGCTCGATCACCTGGGGCGTCACGTTCCCGATGTTCGACAAGATCAAGGTGAACGGCAGGGGAGCGCACCCGCTCTACCAGGAGCTGACCCGCACGCCCGACGGGTCGGGCAAGGCGGGGCGCGTCAGCTGGAACTTCGAGAAGTTCCTCGTCGCGCCCGACGGCACCGTGCAGCGCTTCCGGCCGACGGTCGAGCCGGATGACCCGGCGATCGTCGCCGCGATCGAATCCCTGCTGGCGGCGCAGCCGCGCTAGCGCTGCCTGCGACGATGGAGGCGTGACCACGGGAGCCAGCGTCGCAGCGCTCCGATCTCCGGCAGCGACTCGCCTACGCTGAGAACGCCGCCGACGGAAGGATTCTTCGTGCCCTCTCACCACGATCACCCCTCGCGGGACCACGTGCCGGGCCCGGACGAGTCGACCATTCCGGAACTCGAGGACGACGAAACCCTGCCCCCGCGTCCTGAGGAGGAGGTCGCCGACGTTCTGCGGGCGAAGCCCGACACCGAAGACCACAGCTGAACGCTGCGGCGCGGCGCTGCGACGATGGAGGCATGACCACGGGAACCGAGCGGCGCGGCATGAAGCTCTCCGACCGCGCCCAGCGCATCGCGCCCTTCTACGCGATGGAGTTCGGCAAGAACGCCGCCGCCCTGGAGGCCGAGGGCAACCACGTCGTGAAGCTCAGCCTGGGGGAGCCCGACTTCGGCGCTCCGCCCGCGGTGCTGCAGGCGCTTCGCGACGCGACCGACGGGCGGCCGCTCGCCTACACCGCCGCACTGGGGCTCCCGGCGCTGCGTCAGGCGATCGCGCACTTCTACCGCGACCAGCACGGTGTGACCGTCGACCCCGCCCGCGTGGTCGTCACCGCCGGGGCATCCGCCGCCCTCGTGCTCCTCGCCGCCGCGCTCGTCGATCCCGGCGACGAGGTGCTCATCGGGGACCCGTCCTACCCCTGCAACCGGCAGATCATGGAGAGCTTCGGCGCGCAGGTGTCGCTCGTGAAGGCTGCCGCCGAGACGCGCTTCCAGCTCGACGCGGCATCCGTCGCCGAGGCCTGGACGGATGCCACGCGCGGCGTCATGATCGCGACGCCGTCGAACCCCACCGGCACCTCGGTCGACAAGCACGAGCTCGAGCGCATCTGCGCGACGGCGCGCGAGCGGGGTGGCTGGCGGATCGTCGACGAGATCTACCTCGACCTCGCCGACCACGACGAGCAGGGGCGCCCCGCCTCGACCGTGCTCGCCTTCGATCCCGATGCCATCGTCATCAACAGCTTCTCGAAGTACTTCGGCATGACCGGCTGGCGCCTCGGCTGGTGCATCGTGCCCGAGGAGCTCGTGCCGGCCCTCGAGCGGCTCGCCCAGAACTACTTCCTCTGCGCCTCGACGCCGGCGCAGCACGCCGCGCTCGCCTGCTTCACCCCGGAGTCGCTGGCCGTCTGCGAGGAGCGCCGCGAGGAGTTCCTCGGGCGGCGCGCTCTCGTGCTCGAGGGGCTGCGCGAGCTCGGCCTCCCCGTGCCCGTCCCGCCGGACGGTGCGTTCTACGTCTACTTCGACGTGAGCGGCACCGGGCTGTCGTCGTGGGAGTTCTGCCAGCGTGCCCTCGCGGAGGCGCACGTCGCACTAACTCCCGGCAAGGACTTCGGCGAGCACAGCGCCGACACCCACGTCCGCCTCTCCTACGCGGCTTCCAGAGAGGAACTCGGGGAGGGGCTGCGCCGTCTCGGCGGATTCCTCGCGAGCCTGCCGTGACGCAATTCGGTGATGCGCGACAAAACTGAGCGTCACCCATTTTTGGGACTGCCTTTCCCGTAGGGCTGTCGCTTTGACTGTTCCTGCCGGAGTTCGGGTCTCCGAGTACCAAGGGAGGGCGGCGAGATGCACGGCGTAGCGCGGTCGCTCGACCTCCTGCGAAGCCAGCGCGTGCGGATCTGGGGCAATCCCGGCGGACGCACGATCGTGTTCGGGCACGGTTTCGGCTGGTCGCAGGAGATGTGGCGTCTCGTCGCCCCCTCTTTCATGGCGCAGCACACGGTGGTGCTCTTCGATCACATCGGGGCGGCCGGCACCGACTCCGAAAGGTACGACGTCGACCGCTACTCGACGCTGCACGGCTACGCAGACGACCTCGTCGAGCTGATCGACTCGCTCGGCCTCGAGGAGGTCGTGTACGTCGGCCACTCGGTCAGCGCGATGATCGGGGCGCTCGCCGCCGCGCGGCGTCCGGCGGCCTTCGACGGGCTCGTGCTGCTGTCACCCTCGCCGCGCTACGTCGACGACATCGACTACCGCGGCGGATTCGGTCTCGACGAGGTGCGGGGCCTCGTCGACGCCATCACGACGGATGCCTCGGGGTGGGCGCGGACCATGGCGCCGCACATCGTGGGCAACCCGGACCAGGGGTGGATCGCCGAGGAGATGATCGCCGGCTTCGCCGCACTCGATCGGACCGTCGCCGGTCACGTCGCGCGCGCCATCTTCCTCGGGGACTACCGGGCGGAGCTCGCCGCCATCGGCACGCCCACCCTGATCGTGCAGGCGGCGGACGACCTCGTCGTGCCGCCGGAGGTGGCGCAGTACCTGCACGCACGCATTCGGAACAGCCGCCTCGTCGAGGTCGCGGGCACCGGCCACGCCACCAACCTGTCGTCCCCGGGCGAGATCATCGCCGCGATCGCGGGCTTCCTGCCGACCCTGGTCTGAGCCGGATCAGGGCGTCAGAGCATCCGCTCCGGCGCTCGGAGAGCGGCGTCGTCGAGGTCGTCTGCGCTGCCGCCCAGCGCCTCGCGCACCAGAGCGGCCGCCCCGTGCAGATCGGTGCCCTCCGCCCGGGCGAGCAGCTCGAGCGCGGCGTGCACCGCCGACACGGCGCCGACGACGAGCGCACGGTCCTGCTCGCCGAACTCACCGGTCGAGGCGTGGAGTTCACCGAGCGAGGTGGCGACCGCGCGCTCGTTGCCCTCGTGCGCCCCGTCGAAATCGACCGCCGCGACGGTGTCGAGGAGCAGTCGTGCCACTCGCCGAGTCTCGTGCGGAAGGTCGCTCATCTTCCGAGTGTCGCAAACGTTCCTCCGTTCCCCGGACGAACGGACGCGTTTGCGGAAAGCGGATGACGCACGGAGGGGCGTATGCCGTCGCATCCGCCCCTCCTACGGCGTCAGTGCGAGGTGCGGCGCCGCCGCGCGACGACGACGCCGACCAGGCCGAGCAGCATCAGCACCGCGGCCACGACGATCGGCACCGCGCTGACGTCGGCGCCGGTGTTCGCGAGTCGGCGTTCGCGCTCGGCCGCCGTCTCCGTGGCGACGTCACCGGTGTCGATCGGGGTGGCGATCGGCGTGCCCTCGGGCGCGCTCGGCTCGGCGCCGGGCTCCGCGGGCGCACCGTTCCCCTCGCCGGGCGTCGGGACGGGGTCCTCCTCGCCGCCGGTCACGAGCGACCAGTTCGGCTCGAAGAAGTCCGCGGGGTCTATGACGCCGCGGGCGCTCGCCCAGTCGATCAGCAGCTGCCGGATCTCCTGCAGCTCGTCGTACACGAGCGGCGCCTGCGCGACGGAGGGGAAACCGCCTCCACCGCTCTGCCGGTAGTTGTTCACCGCGAGCACGAACTCCTCGCCGTCCTCGACGGGGGTGCCTTCCGGGTGCGAGAGGCCGACGATGCGTGAGCCGACCGGCTGCGAGATGTCGATCGTGTAGTCGAGGCCCGACAGCGCGTCGTAGTTGTAGTCCGGCACTCCCTGCGGACGGTCCGGGTACACCGCGTTCGTGCCGGTCGCGGGATCGAACGCCGCACCCTCCTCGACCTGGGCGAAGTACCGCGCCGAGAACTCGAGGTACTCCTTCAACTGCGCACCCGTCATGACGACGCCGCGCAGCGTGTTCTCGTAGATGTAGAGGCCGGCGATGTCGCGGATGGTCACCTCGCCCTCGGGGAAGACAGCGGTGCGGGAGAACGGCGATGCCTGCGACACGACCGGCAGGTCCGCGTACTCGGTCCCCTCGAGTCCCTGCTCCACCGTCTCGGCCTGCACGTGGTTGATGAAGTCGATGATCGCCGTGTCCTCGTAGCGCGACGCGGTGGCGGGCAGCTCCTGCACGCTGTCGGCGACCGGGGTGTTGACGTAGTCGACCGTCGTGCGGTGCTCGTCGGCGAGCGCGTCGAGCACCTTCTGGCTCTGGGCGGCGCTCTCGGTGCCGTAGTGCGGCTTCACCGCGGGTGGGGCGTTCGTCCAGTCGACGTCGAAGTCGCCTGCCGCGTCCTCGACGAGAGTCATCGTGACTTCGCTCACGCTGCGTGCCCAGTAGTTCGGCTGCGTGATGAGCACCTTCTCGCCCGCCGCGTTGGTGAGCACGGTCGAGGGCTTGTCCTGGTGGCTGTGTCCGGCGACGAGCACGTCGATGCCGGGCACCTTCGTCGCGATGTTGTTCGCGACGTCCTCGTTGAGGTCGGTCGGGTCGTACTCGGTGTCCGGCACCGTGCCTTGACCGGTGTGAGCCAGCACGACGACGACGTCGGCCCGCGTAGCCACCTCCGGCACCCAGCGCTCGGCGGCCTCGACCATGTCCTGGAACTCGAGCTTGCCCTCGACGTACTGCTTGTCCCAGATGCGGACGCCGGGGGTGACGAGCCCGAGCACGCCGACCTGAACCGTCTTGCCGTCGATGACGCGCTCGAGGATCTCGTAGGGCTCGTGGTACGGCTTCCCGGTCGCCACGTCGATGACGTTGGCGCCGAGCAGCGGCGCCTCGAGGTCGCCGGCGTACGCCTCGAGCATGTCGAGGCCGTAGTTGTACTCGTGGTTGCCGACGACCTGCGCGTCGTACCCGATCGCGTCGAACGCCTGGGCCATCGGATGCTCGACGGTGCCGTCGAGCACGCTCTGCCGGCCATCACCGAAGCCGTAGTAGTAGGTGAGAGGGGTGCCCTGGATCGCGTCGCCGTTGTCGACCGTGATCACCGCTTCCTCGCCCTTTTCGGCGCGGACAGCGTCGACGACCGCCCCGACCCGGCTCAGACCGAGGGCGCTCGCGGCGGGGTAGGGCGCGTTCTGGAAGTAGTCCCAGTCGTAGACGTGACCGTGCGTGTCGGTCGTCGCCATCAGGGTGAGTTCGACCGAGTCGCCGGGAGCGGCGGTCGCGGCCGTCGGCGCGGCGAGCGTCAGGCCGAGTGCGGCCAGCGCTGCGACGCCGAGGGTACGTGAGACGTGCATGAGTTCCTTCGTGGATGTGGTGGACGAGAGGTGTCTCGACGCTATGCGTGTGACGTTAACGGGGGGTTTCCGGGCACGCCAAAAGGGCCGGACCGCCGGTCCGGCACATCCGATCGGGAACTAGATCGTGGAGTTCGCCCCCAGCGAGCGGCAGGGCTTGCCGTCCTCGCCGGCGACGATGAGTCCGCGTGAGCTGCGCGCGCTCGCGGTCAGGGCCTTGAGCCACTCCTCACTCAGCGCGGGCGCGCGCGAGCCGGAGAACTTGAAGTAGAGGAAGCAGGCGGGATGCAGCCAGATGGAGCTACGGCCGTCGCCGACCGCGAGATCGTCGAGCCACGACATCGCGAACGACTCGTTGCGGCGGAACTGCTGCATGATGACGACCTGCAGGTGCGCGAGCACCCGGTCGTCGAAGCGGACGATCGTGCCGTCGTAGGTGATGCTGCCCATGACTACTGCTCGTCCGCGAGAGCGGGCGCGTGGAATCCGGCTCCGGTCGACTCGTAGGCGGCGATGCGGCCGAGCATGTACTCGACCTGCTCGCTGTTGTCGGGCTCGGGGAGGGTCGAGTTCGTCGTCTCGGCGATCATCACGGTGCCGCTGTTGAGAAGGAACGTCACCTCGACCTGTTCGCCGTCGACGCCGACGGCACTCAACTCGACGGCGTCGCCGCTGCCGAGCTTGGCCAGGAGGGCCGCGTAGCGCACGAGCGTGTCGGCGGCGGCGTCCCCGATCAGCAGAGACTTCTCGGCCATGGTCACATGTTTCATCTCCGGACCATAGGGCGGGCGGCTGTGCGTCGAGGGGGTAGCGCTACCGGGGGATCGCTAGTACGGCAAGAGGAGAAAGCCGAGAAATCGCTTTGAGTAGGGCCGAAATGACGATTCGTCAAGACCACGAAAACGGGAACTCGACGGCCCTACAGTGACCACACGCAGACCTACCCGCGAGAGGGGCAGCGCATGCACGACGTGGACACTCCTCCCACCCTCGGTCGCCGGCTCGGCCTCGCTCGCGAGTCGATCCCGTACACCGTGCTCGAGCTCTCGGCGGCGACCCACTGGCGGGTGTCGGTCGACACGATCGTCGCGCTGGAGAGCGGTCACCAGCGCGACCTGCTCGTCGGCGATCTCATCGCGCTCGCCGAGGCGCTGCAGGTGCTCCCGCACGAGCTGTCCGAGCGGATCGAGCCGTACTACCTCTAGTTCTCCGTCAGGGGCGCCGCCAGTCGTCGCTCTGCAGGTGCGATCCCGCCTGAGGGCCCATCTGCAGCATCCCTCCGTCGACCGCCCAGGACGCGCCGTTGACGTACGCGGCATCCGGGCCGACGAGGAACTCGACGGTCGCCGCTATCTCCCGGGCGTCGCCGGGTCGTGCGACCGGGATGCCGGGGCGCTCCTTGCCCTGCATGACGCTCTCGTCCTCCTGGCCCGTCATCGGCGTCGCGATCTCGCCCGGCGCGACCGCGTTGACGGTGATGCCGTGCTCGGCGAGCTCGAGGGCCGCCACCTTGACGAGCAAACCGAGCCCGCCCTTCGACGCACAGTACGGCGCGGCGCCCACGCGCGGCTGGTGCTCGTGCACGCTCGTGATGGCCACGATCCGGCCGCCGGTGCCGCCTTTCACCATGTGCCGGGCGCCGGCCTGGAGGCAGCAGAACGCTCCGTCGAGGTCGACCGCGAGGGTGTGCCGCCACCGCTCGTACTCCATGTCGAGCAGCAGTTCGGAGGTGCCGGTGCCCGAGACGAGCACGAGCGCGTCGATCCCGCCCATCGCCGTCGCGAGCTCGTCGACGACGGCCGACCCGTTCTGCGGCTCGCCGAGGTCGAGGCGGCGCACGTGCACCTCGGCGCCCTTCGAGCGCACCTCCTCGGCCGTGCGCTGCGCGCCGTCCTCGTCCTCGTGCCACGTGATCGCGATCTGTCGGCCGGGGGCGGCGAGGCGCACCGCCGTGGCCTTGCCGATGCCCGAGTCGCCGCCGGTGATGACGACGCGTCGCGGTTCGAAGCCGAGGGGCGTCTCCGTCGCGGATGAACTCATGCCAGACCTCCTTGTTCGATGCGCACTCCTCATCGGCACGCTAGGAAGGCGCCCTGGTAGGAGCCGGGGAATCCGGATGACTCAGCGCGGGTCGGTCGCGAGGATCCCCATCAGCACCGAGTCGCCCCACGTGCCGTCGGGCAGGCGGAACGTCTCGCGCTGGCGCCCCTCGACCACGAAGCCGCACTTCTCGTAGACCCGCTGCGCCCGCGGGTTGAACGAGAACACGTCGAGGGAGATGCGGTGCAGTCCCAGCACGTCGAACGCGTGCGCCACGACCGCGCGGGTCGCCTCCGTGCCGTAACCCCGGCCCGCGACATCCGTGCGCATGCCGATCCTGAAGTTCACCGACGAGGCGAGTTCGTCGTACTCGTTGAGCACGATCTCGCCGAGGTGCTCCCCGTCTGCGGAGCGCACGATCGCCCAGTCGGCGCGGTCGCCGGCCGCGGCGAGCTTCTCGAGCCAGCGGTCGACGCTGTCACGGGTGAAGGCCGCCGTGGTGCCGGTGAGGCGCATCGCCTCCTCGTCCTGCAGCATCAGCCACGTGCCCTCGGCGTGCTGCGGCCCGAGCGGTTCGAGGGTCAGCCGCTCGGTGCGGAGCGTGGTCTTCTCGGCGAAGGGGGAGGGCATCACGCGCGTCAGCCTAGGGCGGGGTCAGCGGAGCGCCGTGCTCGGGGAGGTGATCTCCTCGTCGAGCACGGACGCCGGCACGGGGGCGGTGCGGCGGATGGCCACGACGGTCACGTCGTCGACGAGGTCGCGAGCGCCCGCGAGGCGGCGCACCGCCTTGATGATGTCCTCGGCCGAGTGGCCCTTCGCCCGAGCGGCGTAGACGGCCCGCTCGAACGCGTCGTCGCGGCCGTCGAACAGCTCGAGGATCCCGTCGCTGAACACGAGCAGGAGGTCGCCCGTGTCGAGCCACTGCTCGCGGCTCGCCCACTCCTGGTCGGGCAGCACCCCGAGCGGCAGGTTGCGCGCGGAGATGCGGCTGCGCGTGCCATCCGCCCGCACGACGACGCCGAGTCCGTGACCGGCGTCGATGATGTCGAGCAGCCCCTTGTCGGGGGAGAGGTGGGCGTGGAAGAGCGTGACGAACGAGTCGTTCGCGGCGAGGTCGGGTTCGACGACGGTGCCCACCGAGGCGAGCACCTCCGACGAGGTCACCCGCCCGACCGCCGATCGCAGCGCCCCGCGCACGGTCGCCGCGATCATCGCGGCGCCCATGCCCTTGCCCATGACGTCGCCGACCGTGATGGTGAAGCCGCGGTCGGTCGCCTGCCAGTCGAAGAAGTCGCCGCTTCCGCGGCCCGAGGGGATGCAGATGCCGGCGATCTCGTAGCCGGGGATGCGGGGAGCCTCGCGCGGCAGCAGGCGCCCCTGCACTCGCGCCGCCTCGTCGAGCTGCGCGCCGGTCTTCTCCGCGTTGAGCTTGATCGCCTGCGCCTGCTGGTCGAGGCTCACCGCGGCCACGGTGAACGCCGCGACGATCAGCAGCACGAGGGTCACGAGCGTCGTGACGGCCGTGCCGAAGTAGGCCGTGAAGACGGCGCCGTCCTGGCCGTCGAGCACGAAGGCGACGAAGCGGGCCGCGTAGTAGATGCCGAGGCCCGAGCACGACAGGAAGATCGGCCACTTCGACCAGGCGTAGGCGACCTCGAGCTTGCGCAGCTCGACCGACGACAGGATGAGCATGAGCGACATCAGGGCGAGGAAGACCGCGCCGCCCGACCACTCGTTCACCTGCGGATCGTCGAAGATCGCGATCACCCAGGCGAGGAAGCCGGGGGCGACGAAGAGCCACACCGGCGTGCGCTTCTCGTTCAGCGAGCGGGAGCCGCCGAGCACCGCCGCGGCGCCGGTCACCGTGATGCCGTTGCCGAGCGGGTTCGCCCACACCTGCGAGGGCGTGCCGTCGAAGAGGTACAGCGACGAGCCGAGCAGGAACAGCAGCAGCGACGCGCACCACCACAGGCTGTAGCTCGACCTCGTGCGCTTGTACGTGACGAAGTAGAACAGCAGCATCAGGCTGAAGGCGGCGATGCTGAACGCCAAACGGAGCGACGTCGCGTCCAGCATGCGACCTCCCTCTCGGGCTCAGCTGCGTCGGCCATCGGCGGGGCGGGGTGGGCGGCCGATGCCCGGTCCGGGGGAGGACGTCCCCCGGTGACCCCCAAATGTACCGGGAACCTATTGGAATGCCCGCTCGCCCGCGGCCCCCAGTCCGGGGGCTGAGGCGCCGGGTAGCGTCGTGGTATGCCGCCGACCCCGTTCTCCTCGCTCGAGTCGTACATCGCCCTGCCCCGCGTCGAGGGGATCGCGCTGTCCCCCGACGGAAACCGTGCCGTGCTCACGGTCGCGACCCTGAAGCGCGACGGCACGGGCTACGAGCGGGCGCTGTGGGAGGTGCCCGCGGATGGCTCCGGCACCCCGCGCCGGTTGACCCGCTCGGCCAAGGGCGAGAGCGGGGCCGCGTTCACCGCCTCGGGCGACCTGCTGTTCGTCTCCACCCGTCCGGATGCCGCGGGCGACGCCGAGGACGACGTCGCCCAGCTGTGGCTGCTGCCCGCCGCCGGCGGCGAGGCCCGCGCCGTCACCCGCCTCGCGGGCGGCGTCGCCGGCGTGACCGCGACCGCGACCGGGAGCGACACCGTGGTGCTCGCCGCCGAGCTGCTGCCCTCCGCGACGACGCTCGAGGAGGAGGCGGCCCTCCGCGCCTCGCGCAAGGAGAAGAAGGTCGCCGCGATCCTGCACGACCGCTACCCGGTGCGGTACTGGGACCACGACCTCGGCCCCGCCGAGCCGCACCTGCTGGCGCTCGGGCTCGCCGAGCTCGAGGACTCGGTGTCATCCGTCGCCCTCGACCGGGCGCCCGACCAGGGCGAGGGGGAGCAGGCGCTCGCCGAGGAGACCGCGAAGGGCTACCCGGCGGAACTGCCCCGCCCGCGCGACCTCACCCCGAGCCCTGGCCGGACCGCGGATGCCGCGGGCGCCGCCCTCACGCCCGACGGCCGCACCCTCGTCGCGGCCCTCCGCCTGCCCGAGCAGCGCTCCGGCCGCTTCGTGCTCGTCGCGATCGACGTCGAGACGGGGAAGCACACGACCCTTCTCGACGAAGAGCGCGTTCACCTTGAGGCGCCGGCGATCAGCCACGACGGCACGCGCCTCGCCTACGTCCGCGCCCCCTACAGCACGCCCGAGGGGCCCGCGGATCAGGAGCTCTGGGTCGCGGGCGTCGACGGCTCCGACCCCCGTCGGCTCGCCGTCGGCTGGGACCGCTGGCCCACGAGCCTCGCGTTCGCGGCCGACGACGCGTCGCTCGTCGTGACCGCCGACGACGACGGACGCGGCCGGATCCTCCGGGTGCCGCTCGACGGCGGCGCGGTCGAGACGCTGACGTCCGACGACTTCGCGTACTCCGACGTGCGCGTCGACCGGGGGAGCGGCAACCTCGTCGCGCTCCGCTCGTCGTGGACCGTGCCGCCCCATCCCGTGCGGATCGGCCTCGACGGATCCGTCACTCCGCTCGCGACCCCGGCGCCCGCGCCCGCGGCGCCCGGCACGATCACCGAGGTCGAGACCACCGCGGAGGACGGCGCCCGGGTGCGCGGCTGGCTGCTGCTGCCCGAGGGTGCGTCGGCCGACCGGCCCGCGCCGCTGCTGCTGTGGATCCACGGCGGGCCCCTCAACAGCTGGAACGCCTGGAGCTGGCGGTGGGCGCCGCTGCTCGCGGTGGCCCGCGGCTACGCCGTGCTGCTGCCCGATCCCGCCCTGTCGACCGGATACGGCCTCGACTTCATCGCGCGCGGCTGGAACAGCTGGGGTGCGAAGCCCTTCACCGATCTGATGGCGATCACGGATGCCGCCGAGGCGCGAGACGACATCGACGCGACCCGCACCGCCGCGATGGGCGGCTCCTTCGGCGGCTACATGGCGAACTGGGTCGCCGGGCACACCGACCGCTTCCGCGCGATCGTCACCCACGCGAGCCTGTGGGCGATGGACCAGTTCGGCGGCACCACCGACAATTCCGAGTACTGGCAGAGCATCTTCACGCCAGAGGCGATGCTCGAGAACTCCCCGCACCGCTTCGTGCGCGACATCGTCACGCCGCTGCTCGTCATCCACGGCGACCGCGACTACCGGGTGCCGATCGGCGAGAGCCTGCGCCTCTGGTCGGAGCTCGCCGAGCACCACGCCCAGCCGGACGGCACGACGAAGCACCGCTTCCTCTACTTCCCCGACGAGAACCACTGGGTGCTGAAGCCGCAGCACGCCGTCGTCTGGTACGAGACCGTGTTCGCCTTCCTCGACCAGCACGTGCACGGCGCGGAGTGGACGAGGCCGTCGCTGCTCGGCTAGACGCAGGTGTGGGAGTCGGCCCCCGGGGGTAGCGTCCCGAGAGGGAGGCGGAGGTCATGGTCGATCGCATCGCGAACATCTGGGGGAACCGCACGCCGTTCGAGCGCGAGGGGCTCTGGCCCGTCCGCGTCGATCAGAAGCTCGCCGACGGCCTGACGGATGCCGACGTCGACCGCTGGGTGCAGTCGGCCTGCGTGCTCTGCAGCAACGGCTGCGGCTGCGACATCGCCGTCAAGGACGGCCGGATGGTCGGGGTGCGGGGCCGAGCGGCTGACATCGTCAATCACGGCAGACTCGGCCCGAAGGGTCTCTTCGCCAGCTGGCAGGGCGTCGACAACCGCGACCGGCTGACGCGGCCGCTGATCCGGGTCGACGGCGAGCTCGTGGAGACCGACTGGGACACGGCGATGACCCGGATAGTCGAGCGGAGCCGAGCCCTGCTCGACGAGCGAGGGCCGCTCACCCACGGGTTCTACACGTCGGGTCAGTTGTTCCTCGAGGAGTACTACGCCCTCGGCATCGTCGGCAAAGCCGGCGTCGGAACGCCGCACATGGACGGCAACACCAGGCTGTGCACGGCGACGGCGGCCGCGGCGATGAAGGAGAGCTTCGGCTCCGACGGACAGCCGGGCAGCTACGTCGACATCGACGAGTGCGATGCCATCTTCCTGTTCGGGCACAACATGGCCGAGACGCAGACGGTGCTCTGGATGCGCGTGCTCGACCGGATCGCCGGGCCCGACAGGCCTCTCGTCGTGTGCGTCGATCCGCGCGAGACGGAGGTCGCGCGGCATGCGGACGTCCATCTCGCCGTGCGACCCGGCACGAACCTCGCTCTGATGAACGGGCTCGTCCGCGAGCTCTTCGAGCACGGCTGGATCGACGAGGAGTACGTGCGCGAGCACACGCTCGGAGTGGACGAGCTGAAGGCGACCGTGGAGCAGTGGACCCCGGAGGCCGTGGCGGAGGTGTGCGGGATCGACCCGAACGACGTGCGGCGCGCGGCGCGGATCTTCGGCACCTCGGAGCGGGTGCTCTCGACCGTGCTGCAGGGCTTCTACCAGTCGCACCAGGCGACGGCCTCCGCGTGCCAGGTCAACAACCTGCACCTGCTGACGGGCAAGCTCGGCCGTCGCGGCGCCGGCATCCTGCAGATGAACGGGCAGCCGACGGCCCAGAACACGCGGGAGTGCGGAGCGGACGGCGACCTGCCCGGCTTCCGCAACTGGGAGAACCAGGACCACGTCGCCGAGCTCGCGAGGCTGTGGAAGGTGCACGTCGACCAGATCCCGCACTGGGCGCCGCCGACGCACGCGATGCAGATCTTCCGCTACGCGGAGCAGGGGAGCATCGAGCTGCTCTGGATCTCCGCGACCAACCCGGCCGTCTCGATGCCGCAGTCGCCGCGCATCCGGCGGATCCTCGCGAAGGAGGAGCTGTTCGTCGTCGTGCAGGACCTCTACCTCACCGAGACCGCCCGCCTCGCCGACGTCGTGCTGCCCGCAGCCGGCTGGGGGGAGAAGCAAGGCACCTACACCAACGTGAACCGCACGGTGCATCTGTCGGACAAGGCGATCGAGCCGCCGGGGGAGGCCAGGAGCGACCTCGATATCTTCCTCGACTACGCGCGACGGATGGACTTCCGCAACGACGAGGGCCAGCCGCTGATCGACTGGTCCGGCCCCGAGGACGGCTTCCGGGCCTGGCAGGAATGCAGCCGCGGGCGGCCCTGCGACTACACGGGGCTCAGCTACGAGCGGCTGCGCGGCGGCAGCGGCATCCCCTGGCCGTGCAACGACGAGCATCCGGACGGCACGGTGCGGCTGTACCGCGACGGGCAGTTCCCGACCGAGCCGGACTACTGCGAGAGCTACGGCCACGACCTGCTCACCGGGGCTTCCGTGCCGCCGCAGGAGTACAGGGCGATGCGCCCCGACGGGCGGGCGTTCCTCAAAGCGGCGGAACACGTTCCCCCGCACGAGGAGCCGAGCGACGACTACCCCCTGCGGTACACAACGGGGCGCACCGCCTACCACTTCCACACCCGCACGAAGACGGGCCGGGCGCGGCAGTTGAACGCCGCGGCGCCTTCGGCGTGGCTCGAGATGTCGACGGCGGATGCCGAGCGGCTCGGCATCCGGGAAGGCGACGTCGTGAGCGTGCGCTCGCCCCGCGGCGAGATCGTGGTGCCCGCGCGCGTGGGGAACGTGATCGAGGGCACGGTGTTCGCGCCGTTCCACTACGGCTACTGGGAACGCGACGCCGTCGGTCCCGGCGAGGAGCCGACCGCGGCCAACGAGTTGACCCTCACGGAGTGGGACCCGGTGTCCAAGCAACCCGTGTTCAAGATCGCCGCCGTGCGGGTGCAGAGAGTCCGGGACGGGAACGGTCCGGCTCCGGCGCCGACGACGACCGCGTCCCGGCCCGCGGACGCGGACGCCGTGGCACCGACGCGCGGGGTCGACGCCGAGGTGCTCGAGCTCGTCGGGGCGGCGGAGCCTCCCCGCGTCGCGACGAAGGAGGAGCACGGATGATGCTGCCGGTCTACCTCGGCCTGCTCGACGGTGCGGAGGCGGCGCTCGCCGCGTCGTTCCGCCGGATCGCGGAGGGCCACGGCGACGAGCCGGACGTCTTCCACATCTGCCACACCCTCGCCAAGCAGTGCGATGCGCACCGCGAGCGCTTCGTCTCGGTGATCGAGCGCTACGGACGCGGCGAGGACGACGCTCCCGACAGGCTCCACGCCGAGGAGATCACCGAGACCCGATCGGGCGCGGTGGGGCTGCTGCGCGACCTGCAGGACCTGTACGTGCTCACCAAGATGGTCGATGCCACGTGGGTGGTCGTGAAGCAGGCCGCCTTGGGGCTGCGCGACGAGGAGCTGTTGGTGATCGTCGACGAGTGCGAACGTCAGACGAACCTGCAGGGCGAGTGGATCATGACGCGCATCAAGCAGGCGGCACCGCAGGCGCTGCTCGTGGCCCGATGAGTCTCGACCGCTTCGACGGCGGGGTGCTGCCCGGCGCTCCGGAGAAGCCGCTGAATCTCGCCGCCTACTCCGCGCTGTGCTGTCTGGTGGTGCTCGCTTTGGCGGGTGTGATCGGGCTGGTGGCGAAGCAGCCATGGCTGTTCCCCAGCCTCGGGCCGACCGTGATGCTCTTCTTCGAATCCCCTCGCCAGCCGTCGTCCCGCCCCCTGAACGCGCTCGTCGGGCATCTCGTGGGCATCGCGATCGGCTTCCTCCTCGTGCTCGCGTTCGGTCTCATGCAGCAGCCGCCCGCCCCCGTCGGCGGGCTGACGCCCGCGTACGTCGCCGCCGGCGCGCTCTCGGTGGCGCTCACCACCCTCGTGCTCACGCTCGTCAAGCTGCCGCACCCGCCTGCCGGCGCCTCCACCCTCATCGTGAGCCTCGGCATCCTCAGCGCGCCGCAGGAGGTGCTCGTCATGGCTGCCGCCGTCGCACTCGTCGTGGTCGCCGGCTGGGCGCTGAACCGACTCCTGCTGGGCCGACGGGAGCGCCCGTGATGCTGCCGACGGAGCTCGACGCCGTTCTGCTCGCCGGTGAACGGGGCAGTCGCCTGGGCGGCATGCGCAAATGGGGGCTGACGGACGGAGACGGCACCCTGCTCGAGCACGCCCACGCCGCCGTGGCGGACGCGCGGACGGTCGTGATCGTCGGCTCACCCGCCGTGGTGCCGACGCCCACGCTGGTCGCGGTGAGCGAGTACCCGCGGTGGGGCGGACCTGCGGCTGCGCTCGGCGCGGCGCTCGCGCTGCTCGTCGACTCACCCGCCGCGTACGTGCTTCTGTTGGCCACGGATCTCGCGGAGACCCGCGCCGCCGTGCCCGCTCTGCTGGCCGCGATCGAGCCGAGCGACGGTGCGGACGGATGGCTCGCCTGCGACGAGTCGGGGCGGCGGCAGCCGCTCCTCGCCGTCTACCGAAGGCGGGCGCTCGTCGCTGCCTTCCGGACGCTGGGCGATCCCGACGGCGCCGGGATGAAGCACCTGCTCGCACCGCTGGCGCTCGCGAGCGTGCCCCTTCCGGCGTCCCTGACGCAGGACGTCGACACCCCGGAGGATCTCGAGCGCCTCGGGCTGCAGATGCTGCACGAGTCGAAGGAGCGACGATGACCGACCCCGCCGAACTGGACGCGTGGCGCGACGAGCTGTTGACGACGCTCGGTATCGAGGACCTCGAGGTGGATGTCGGGCTGGTGCTCGAGCTCGCGAAGCACGCCGCGCACGGTGTCGCGCGCCCGGCGGCCCCGCTCACGACCTTCCTCGTCGGTTACGCCGCGGGACGGAGGGGCGGCGGTGAGGCGGCCGTGCAGAAGGCGACCGAGGAGGCGCTGTCCGCCGTAGCGCGGCGGCGGGAAGCGTGATTCCCGAGCTGTCCGCGGCGCGGCGAGCGGCCTTCGAGGCCGGGCGCGCCCGCCCGGTCGGTACCGAGAGCGTGCCGTTGTCCGAGGCGCCGGGGCGGGCGCTCGCCACGGAGGTCAGGGCGCTCGTCGAGCTGCCGCCGTTCGACAACGCCGCGATGGACGGGTGGGTCGTCGGGGGAGCCGGCCCGTGGCGACTCGGTGCGCGCATCCCGACCGGAGCGGGCACGAGCGGCTCGGTGCTGAGGGAGGGGGAGGCGCGGGCGATCTCCACGGGCGCGCCGGTTCCCCCAGGAACAACCGCCGTGCTGCGGCGGGAGGACGGGGAGGAGCGCGGGCGGACCCTGCATCAGCTCGGCGGCGAGCCGTTGCCCGAGGGGCGTCACATCCGCCGCCGCGGGGAGGAGACCGGCCGCGGCGACGTCGTCTGTGCGGCCGGGGCGACGGCGACGCCGCCGGTCGTCGCGCTGCTCGCCGCGGCGGGGCTCGACGAGGTGACGGTGCGTCGCCCGCTTCCCGTCGAGCTCGTCGTGACCGGCGACGAGGTCGTCGACTCGGGGGTTCCGGGCCCTGGCAAGGTGCGCGACGCGTTCTCGACCTCGCTGCCGTCCGTGCTCGAGTCCTGGGGCGCGCGCGTCGTGACCCGCCGACTGGCCGCGGACGATCCCGGCGCACTCGGCACGTCCCCGGCGCCGCTGCTCGTGACGACCGGGGGAACCTCGAGAGGATCCGGCGACGCGGTCGGCCGGGGGATCCGGGCCGCGGGGCGGCTGCTCGTCGACGGGATCGCCGCTCATCCGGGACGGCCCGTGCTCCTCGCCGAGCGGCCGGACGGCGGGCTGCACCTCGCCCTGCCGGGCAACCCGCTCGCCGCGCTGCTCGCCCTCGTCGTGCTCGGCCCCCCGCTGCTCGCGGGAGCGCACGGGCAGCCGATCCCCGTGCTCGGCTCGGCCGACGTGCGCGGGCGACTCGAGAACGACCGTCCGACCGCGCGCCTGCTGCCCGTCCACACCGAGCCCGAGGTGCGTCCTGTGCCCTGGACGGGGTCCGCGATGCTGCGGGGTCTCGCGATGGCGCAGGGCGTCGCGGTCGTGCCGCCGGGCGGTGCCGCAGTCGGCGACCGCGTGGACCTCCTGCCCTTGCCCTGGTGAGCCGGATCTCGGCTAGGACGCGGCGGTGAGCTCCGCGTCCGGCGTCGTCGTCGCGCGACGGGCCGGCACCGGGGCGGTGCGGCGCACCGCGACGACGGTCACGTCGTCCGTCAGCTGACGACCGCGGGCGAGGCGGCGCACCGCCTTCACGATGTCGTTGGGGGAGCGGCCCTCGGTGAGCGCCGCGTGCACTGCGCGTTCGAACTGGTCGTCGCGGCCGTCGAAGAGGTCGAGCAAGCCGTCGCTGAAGACGAGGAGCACGTCGCCGACGTCGAGGTGCTGCTCGCGCGACATCCAGTCCTGCTCGGGCAGCACCCCGAGGGGCAGGTTGCCGCCGAGGATGCGCGTGCGGGTGCCGTCGGCGCGGACGACGAGGCCGAGGCCGTGTCCCGCGTCGATGATGTCGAGGCGGCCGTCCTCGGGCGAGAGCTGCGCGTGGAACAGCGTGACGAAGGAGTCGTTGACCGCGAGATCGGGTTCGATCACGGTGTCGATGCTGCGGATGAGCGAGGTCGTCGACGACTGCGCGACGCCCGCACGCAGGGCCGCGCGCATGGTCGCGGCGATCATCGCGGCGCCCATGCCCTTGCCCATGACGTCACCGATCGTGACGGTGAGCCCGCAGCCGGTGCGCTGCCAGTCGAAGAAGTCGCCGCTGCCCTGGCCGCTCGGGATGCACGCGCCCGCGACCTCGTAGCCCGGCAGGTCGGGCGCCTTGTGCGGCATGAGCCGGGTCTGCACGCGTGCGGCCTCGTCGAGCTGGGCGCGGGTGCGCTCGGCCTTGCGCTGGATGGCCTCGGCCTCGGTGGCATCCGACCGCAGCAGCTTGCGCTGCGCGACCTCGGCGTGCTGGTCGTGACTGACCGTGAACATGTGCGTCGTCGCGAGGATCAGCAGCACGAACTCGAGGAACGTGCTGACGGGGTCGTCGAGCCGAGGGGTGAAGGTCCCGCCGTCGGTCGCGTCGACCAGCACCCCGGCGAACCGGGCCGCGAAGAAGAGGGAGAACCCGACGCTCGCGAGCACGAAGAGCTTGGTCCCGCCGAGGCGCAGCTCGAGCTGCCAGAGCTCGACAGCGGTCAGCGCGAGCACCACGGTGAGGGCGGCGAGGCCGACCGCTTCGCCCGACCACAGCGGGTGGTCGGGGGTGTGCGTCGCCGAGGCGATCAGCGTCAGCGCGCCCGTGACGACCACGAGCCGCTTGCGCGAGTGACCCGTGCGCAGCGCGCGCACC
Source organism: Desertivibrio insolitus (assembly GCF_017355965.1). Classification (GTDB taxonomy): domain Bacteria; phylum Actinomycetota; class Actinomycetes; order Actinomycetales; family Microbacteriaceae; genus JAFIQW01. The sequence goes on along the minus strand of NZ_JAFIQW010000001.1, from coordinate 276,150 downwards.
GAGCAGCGGGCGGCGGCGAGGGTCATGACGACGAACGCGTTCGCGAGCGGCACCGCCCACATCCCGGTGACGGGGCCGTCGAGCAGGAAGAAGGAGTGGGCGAGGAAGGTCAGCAGCAGCGTTCCGCTCCACCAGAGCGTGTACGGGTAGCGGGTGCGGCGGTAGGAGGTGAGGTAGATCGGAATCAGCAGGCACAGAGCGGCCAGGCTGCACATCCAGTGCAGCGTCGTCATGTCCAGCAAGCGACGCCTCTTTCGGGTCGGGTCGCGGCGTGGGCCGGGTCGAGCCCCCGCGCGGGTACGGCCGTGGGTGGCGGCCGCGAAATCCACGGTATCGACCTACCATCGGACGGGTCACGAGGCCTCTTGGCCCCAAAGCGGGGGTGAAAACGACGAGGCGGCGGATGCCCCGGAGCATCCGCCGCCTGCCGTGTCCCTCACTCAGCCGAGCGCAACCAGACCGTCGTCTCGCCGGGCAGCGCGCCGCCCTCGACCGGACCGGAGGAGTGCAGCAGCTCGCCCGCGGGCAGGGCGACCGGCTCCGTGCCGAAGTTCGTCACGACGTGCCAGCCGCCGGGACGGCGGAAGTGCAGCACGTGCGGGTCGGACTCGATCCAGTCGAGCGTCTCGTCGGTCTGCAGCTCGTGCCGCAGCCGCAGGGCGGTGCGGTAGAACTCGAGCGTCGACCCCGCGACGCCCTCCTGCGCCTCGACCGACAGCTCTCCGTAGACGGCGGGCTGGGGGAGGTGCGCGCCCGCCGGGCCGAAGCCGTAGGAGTCGCCGCTCGTCGTCCAGGGCATCGGCACCCGGCATCCGTCGCGTCCCTTGTCGACGCCGGGGCTGCGGAAGAAGGTCGGATCCTGACGGGCCTCGTCGGGGATGTCGGCGACCTCGGGCAGACCGAGCTCCTCGCCCTGGTAGACGTACGCCGATCCGGGCAGCGCGAGCATCACCAGGGTCGCGGCCCGCGCGCGGCGGAGGCCGCCCTCGACGTCGGCGACCGGGTCGGTGCCGCCCGAGAGCAGCCACGCGTTTCCGGCCTTCTTCGTGTCCTCGCCGCGGGGCGGCAGCGCGTACCGCGTCGCGTGCCGCACGACGTCGTGGTTGCTGAACACCCACGTCGTCGACGACCCGGCGCCCGCGGCCTCGGCGAGGTTGAACGCGATGATCTCGCGGAACTGCTGCGGCTCGAAGTCGGCCTCGAGCAGGTCGAAGTTGAACGCCTGACCGAGGCCCTCGGCGCTCGCGTAGCGGGAGCGCCGCTCCGGGTCGACCCACGCCTCGGCGACGCCGACGCGCGGCGGGTCGTACTCGTTGAACACATTCCGCCACTCGGCGTAGATCTCGTGCACCTCGTCGCGGTCCCACAGCGGGTGCGTGCCGCTCGTGCGCTCGAGGGCGTCGAGCTCGGCCTGGCTCGGCAGCTCCTCCGGCAGGTCCTTGGCGCAGCCGTGGGCGACGTCGACGCGGAACCCGTCAGCACCGCGGTCGGACCAGAAGCGCAGCGTCTTCAGGAAGTCGTCGCGCACCTCCTGGTTCGTCCAGTCGAGGTCGGGCTGCTCCTTGGCGAAGTAGTGCATGTACCACTGACCGTCGCCGACCGGCTCCCAGGCCGGGCCGCCGAACGTCGACACCCAGTCCGACGGCGGAAGCTCGCCGTTCTCGCCCTTGCCGTCGCGGAAGATGTAGCGGGCGCGGGCGGGCGACCCCTTGGGCGAGGCGAGCGCCTCGCGGAACCACTCGTGCCGGTCGGACGTGTGGTTCGGCACGATGTCGACGATGAGGCGGATGCCGGCGCCGTGCAGTGCCTCGACCATCTCGTCGAAGTCGGCGAGCGTGCCGAGCTTGGGGTCGACGTCGCGGTAGTCGTCGACGTCGTAGCCGCCGTCCGCGAGCGCGGACGGGTAGAACGGGCTCAGCCAGACCGCGTCGATGCCGAGCGAGGAGAGGTAGGGCACCTTCTCGGTGATGCCGCGGAGGTCGCCGATGCCGTCGCCGTCGCTGTCGGCGAAGCTGCGCGGATAGATCTGGTACACGGCGGCCTGGCGCCACCAGTCGGGGTCGGCGGCCAGCAGGGCGTGGGTGGGGGACTCGAGCAGGTCGGTCATGCGGGCAGGGTCGTCCTTCTGTCGTGGGTCGTGCAGGGGTCGGTGGTCACTTGATGGCGCCCTGCGTCACCCCGGAGAGCACCCAGCGCTGGGTGAAGAGGTAGACGAGGATCGCCGGGGCCATCGCCATGAGGTACGACGCGAACGCGACGTTGTAGTTGGCGGTGAACTGGTCCTGGAAGAGGCTCTGCACGACCGGGAGGGTCTGCAGGGCGGGGTCCGCGGTGATGAGCGACGGCATCATGAAGTCGTTCCACGAGGCGAGGAAGGCGAAGATGCCGACCGTCGCGCTCATCGGGGCGAGCAGCGGGAAGATCAGCCGCCAGAAGACCTGCGTCGTCGTCGCGCCGTCGATGCGGGCGCTCTCCTCGAGCTCCTCCGGGATGGAGCGGAGGAACGCGGTGAACAGCAGGATGCTGAACGACATCTGGAACATGATGTGCAGGAACGCGACGCCCACCGGGTTGTCGAGGCCGACGAGGCCGGTCATCTTGATCTGCGCGAGCGCGACCACCGGGAACGGCAGGAACATCGCGGCGAGCAGGTAGAAGAACGACCAGCGGAAGAGCCGGCGGTCCCAGTTGCGCACGATCGCGTAGGAGGCGAGGGCGCTCAGGATGATCGTGCCGGCCACCGTGACGGCGCTGACGAAAACGCTCACCCCGAACGCGCGCGGGAAGTCGGTGAGCTGCCACGCGCGGGCGAAGGTCGAGAAGTCGATCGGCAGGGGCAGGCTGAAGGCGTTGCCGTCGACGGCCTGGGCATCCGTCTTCAGCGACATCATGACCGTCACGTAGAGCGGCACGACGACGGTGACGGCGGCGAGGATCAGCAGCACGGTCGCCGGAACGTTCGTGCGCTCCTGGCCGACCCTGCCGCGGCCGCGCTGCCGGGGCACCCGGCGCTGCTGGACGGTCGGCTCGGCGATCGTTTCGATCGTGGGAGTGCTCATCGGATCGCCGCCTTTCCGCGGGTGACGCGCAGCTGGAGCACCGCGATGGCGATCGCGATGAGGAAGAAGATGGCCGCGTTGGCCATCTGGTAGGCGTAGTCGCCGCCCGTGAAGCCCGTGAAGATCGTCATCGCGACGCTTCGGGTGGCGGTGCCGGGACCGCCGTTCGTGAGGCCCACGATGATGTCGTACGAGTTGATGAAGTTCTTGAACCCGATGATCATGTTGATCACGACGTACCCGGCCACGAGCGGCAGGGTGATCGAGCGCAGCCGCTGCCAGCCCGTCGCGCCGTCGATCTGGCCGGCCTCGTAGACCTCGCCGGGGATCGACAGCAGGCCTGCGATGTAGATCAGCAGCGCGCTCGGCACCGCCTGCCAGGTGGTGACGATGACGATGCCGAGCCAGGCGAGATCGGCGTTCGCGAGGATGCTCTGCGACAGCAGCGGGTTGCCGATCGACTGCCCGAGCGCGGGGAGCGAGTTCGAGAACAGGTATTGGAAGACGTAGGCGATGATGATGCCCGAGATGACCATCGGGATCACGAACGCCGCTCGCAGCGTGTTCCGGAACCGGATGCGCGAGGTCAGCCCCAGGGCGAGGAAGAACGCGATCAGGTTGACCAGCACGACGGTGACGAGCGCGAAGCCCATCGTGAACCCGTAGGAGCTGAGCACCGCGGGGTCGGAGAACAGCACGACGTAGTTCAGGAAGCCGATGAACTCGAACTCCCCGAACCCGATCGAGTTCGTGAAGCTGTAGAAGATCCCGGTGATCGCGGGCACCGTGATCGCGACGGTGAAGAGCGCGAGCGCCGGCAGCAGGAACGCGTAGAAGACGGGGTCGACGCGGCGCCGTCTGCGGCGGGTCTTCGTGCCCTGCCGGGCGGCGGTCGCGCCGGCCTTGGGCACCGGGCGTGCGACGCTCGGCGCGGGGGCGGTGGAAGCCATCGGGGTTTCTCCTTCGAATCCTCGGGTCAGCTGCGCAGCGCCAGCCGGCGCCAGTCGTTGTCCATCGTGCGGAGGGTGCCCTCCACGCTGGAGCCGGTCATCATCGCCTGGATGTAGCCCTCGGCGGGGATGGTCAGCGGGATCGCCTTCGAGGCGCCCTGGTAGAAGCGGCCCTCGTCGTAGTACGTCTGCAGTTCGGCGATGCGGTCGTCCTGCTGCGGCGGGGCGTCGCGGCGGGTGCCGAAGGCGAGAAACTGCTGGTTGTAGGTGTCCTGCACCTCCGGCTGCGTGAGGAAGTCCAGGAACTCCCGCGCCGCCTCCTTGTTGGGGGAGGCCTCGGGGATCCACAGCGCGAGGTCGAGGTTCACGCGCACCCTGGTGTCGTTCGGGTCTTCGGTCATCGGCAGCGGGAAGTTGCCGAGCGGGGCATCCGGAGCCGTCTTCTCGATCTCCGTCAGCGCCCACGGGCCCTGCATGTACATCGCGGCCTCGCCCTCGCCCATCGCGAAGTTGCCCTCGCCGTAGCCGCGGCTCGCCGCGTTCTGGTTCGACCACTCGTTCAGCTGGACCATGCGCTCCATCGGCTCGCGGAAGTCCTGCTGGAACGACACCGACGAGTCGATGCCGACCTGCGTGCCCTCCTCGTGCATCGCGTCGAAGAACGCGGCGACGTCGAGGCTGCCGCCGGTCGTGTAGTCGAAGTGCCCCTGCGCGAGGGTCCAGGGGTCGCGGTACGTGCCGTAGATCGGGGTGATGCCGGCCGCGGTCAGCGCCTCGCACACCTCGGTGAACTCGCTCCACGTCTGCGGGACCGCGAGGCCCTGCTCCTCGAAGATCTGCTGGTTGTAGATGACGGATGCCGCGGTGACCGACCACGGGATCACGCTCGTGCGCCCGGGGTAGGTGGCGTACTGGTCGACGAGCTCCTGCACCTCCGGCCGGATCTCTGACGCGATGCGCACGTCGGAGAGGTCGCTCAGGGCGCCGCGCTCCATGAACCGGGCCATCTCGAGGTTGTAGGTGAAGCAGGCGATGTCCGGCGGATTGCCGCGCACGAAGTTCGCCGCGATGTTCGAGGTCGAGTCGAGGATGACCCGCACGTTCGACTGGGAGGAGTTGAACTCGGCGATCAGCTCGCCGAAGTGTTCGAGCACCTCGGTCTTCGTCATGTAGAACGTGATGTCGGTGCGGCCCGCGCCCGGCGAACTGCAGCCGGCGAGGAGGGCCGTCGCCCCGGCGGCACCGAGGCCGCCGAGCATGGCGCGTCGGCTGAAAGGCCGACCGAGGACAGGTGGTGTGGGCACGGCGTCTCCGTCGTTTCGTCGTTGAAGCGGGGCTGGCGAGTTCATTCCTAACCTATATTTAGACCCTGAAGCAAGTCGAGGAGGGCTCGGGATGAGCAAGCCGATCGGATCGACGCCGCCGTCGCTGCGGCGGCTCAACGCGAGCGCCCTGCTCCGGCACGCCCTCGGGTCGGACGTCTTCACCGCGAGCGACGCGATGGCCAGCACGGGCCTCAGCCGCGCGACCGTCATCGGCCTCTGCGACGAGCTCGTCGAGCGAGGCTGGCTCGAGGAGCTCGCCGACACCCGCGGCGACGACTACCGCCTCGGCCGCCCCGCCCGCCGCTACACCCTCCGCGACCGCGCGGGCCTGCTGGTCGGCGTCGACGCCGCCCCGCACCACGTGACGACGATCGTGGCCGACCTGCGGGGCGCGGTCGTCGAGCGCGTGACGCGTCGGCTCGACCCCGACGCGGTGACGCCCGACGAGCGGCGCGCGTTCGTGGCATCCGTCGTCGACGACGCCCTCGACGCGGCCGGCGCTGTCGACGCCGACGTGCTCAGCTGCGTCGTGGCGGTGCCCGCGCCGACGGATGCCGAGGGCGCGTCGCCGTACGGGCGGGGCGGCTGGTGGGCGTCGATGAACCCCGGGTACGCGCAGGAGTTCGCCGCGCGCGGCTGGCAGGTGGTCGTCGAGAACGACGCGAACCTCGCCGCGCTCGCCGAGCGGGCGCTCGGGGAGGGGCGGAACGTGCCCTCCTTCGCGACACTGCTGAGCGGCGAGCGTTTCGGCGCAGGCTTCGTCGTGAACGACAGGCTCGTGCGGGGATCGCGCGGCGCCACGGGCGAGATGCACGTGCTCGAGCTGGTGAGCGACGTCGGCAGCGCCGACGGTCTCGGGCTGCTCGCCCGCAAGTGGGTGCGCGAGGCGCGGGAGGCGGGGGAGCTGCCGGCAGGCTCCGTGCTCGCCCGACTGCCCCTCGACGAGCTGCAGGCACCCGCGGTCTTCGCCGCGGCGGATGCCGGTGACGCGGCCGCCCTCGCGATCGTCGAGCGCCTCGCGGAGCGGCTCGCCCGCATCGCGGCGATCCTCGCGGGCATCCTCGACGTCGACCGGATGATCGTCGCGGGCGCCGTCGCCCCGTCGGTGGGACTCCTGCTCGAGCGGGCGCGGCCCTACCTCGAGCGCTTCTCCCGTCCGTCGGCGCCCGACCTCGTCGCGTCGACGCTCGGCGACAGCGTCGTCGGTCTCGGCGCGGTCACCCGCGCGCTCGACCTCGTGCGTGAGGATCCACTGTCGTTCTCACCGGCCGAACCGGTTCAGGCGGGGGCCGAGGCCCCGTAGAGCCACTCCCAGCCGCCGCCGGAGGAGAACGGGTTGTAGACGACCGACCCGCTCTCGGCCGCGACGTCGAGCACGACGAGCCCGGTGAGGCGCTCGGACGGCCCGATCGCGAGCGGCAGCAGCTCTGACTCGTCCATGCAGAGCGCCCCGTGCCCGATCACCTCGAGCGCGGGCTCGCCGGCGTCGTCGTACGCCTGCCAGAAGAAGGGGTCGAAGCTGATCAGCGGCACGTCGTCGCTGCCGAGCTCCGGGAACGTCTCGACGTCGACGCGCAGGGCGACGAAGTGGCCGTTCGCCGGGAGCCCCGCGTCGGCGGCGGTGCAGACCGGATCGACGACGATCTCGGTCAGCGAGAAGCGGGCGAGCAGCGCGCCGCCCGAGCCGTAGAACTCGGCGGGAGCGCCGAGCTCGATCGGCACGTTCTCGACGAGCTCCTCCTCGACCGGCGGCTGCTCGAGCGGGGCCTCCGACTCGGGCGGGGCCTCCTGGTCGACCGGCGCCTGGGCTGCCTCCCACGCCTCGACGTCGACACGGGGGAGCGAGCACCCCGTCAGGGTCAGCGCCGCGACCGCGATCACGGCGACGGGCATGATTCGGGCGATCATGGCGACTCCCTCGTGAGTTCTGCTTGGAACGCTAGCCCTCCGCGCCGCCGCTGACCAGGCCGCCGCCGACCAGGCGCCCTCGACCGGGCGGAGCGTCATCAAGGTCGGCGTGGCAGACTGCGCCCGTGACATCCGCTCGACATGCCCGCCTGTCCGCCCTCGTGCTCGCCGCCCTCGTGCCCGCCGCCCTCGTGCTCGGCACGGCCGCTCCCGCGCAGGCGCACGACGAGCTGACCGGCAGCACTCCGGAGGCGGGCGCGAGCGTCGCGGACCTCCCCTCGGTCACGCTCGACTACAGCGCGGAGCTGCTCGGCGGCGGGGCGAACCTCGTGCAGGTCGTCGGTCCCGACGGGCTGTTCTACGACTCCGGCTGCACCGTCGTCGAGGGCGCGACCGCGACCGTCGAGACCGCGCTCGGCGCGGGCGGCGCGTACGAGATCCGCTGGCAGGTCGTCTCGAGCGACGGCCACCCCATCTCCGGAACCGTCCCCTTCACCTACGCGCCCGCGGAGGGCGCCACCCAGTACGCCGGCTCCGACACCGCTCGCGCCTGCGGCGACGAGTACCGCGTCGAGGCCGGCGCTGGGCAGGTGACCGCGAGCCCGAGCCCCAGCCCCGAGGCGGGGTCCGAGGCGAGCGCCACCCCGACCGAGGAGGCGGGCGAGGCGCTGCCGACGACCGAGGCATCCGAGTTCCCGGTGCTGCCGGTCGTGATCGGCGGGCTCGTGCTCCTCGCCATCGCCGTCGCGGTCGTGCTCTACCTCACGCGTCGACGCCGCACGGAGTGACGTCCCGGGCCTGATGTCCCGGGCCTGATGTCCGCGGCCGGATGTCCGAGCGGCACCGGCTCCGCTAGGCTGACCGCACAAACGAACATCGGGCCCCACGTCACGCGGGAGAGCTCCACGATCCAGGTGGGGCACCGAAGGAGCAAGCCTCCCCGCCAATCTCTCAGGTACGCGTACCGCGTCGACCAGGCCGCTCTGGAAAGTGATCGCCCCATGGCGGTCCGCCGAAGGAGAAAGCCGTGCGATCGCGCGGCGAAGCTCTCAGGCTCGTGACAGAGGGGGAGTTCCACCGACGCTTCACGCTCCGGAGAACTCGTGACCGATCTCGACCGCACCTCCCCGCTCCACGACACCCATGTCGCGGCGGGCGCGTCCTTCACCGACTTCGCCGGCTGGCGGATGCCCGTGCGCTACACCTCCGACCTCGCCGAGCACCACGCCGTGCGCACCGAGGCCGGCATCTTCGACATCTCGCACATGGCGAACCTCCGGGTCGAGGGAGCGGGCGCCGCCGCGTTCCTCGACGCCGCGCTCACCGTCAACGCCTCGGCGATGCTGCCCGGGGCGGCCCGCTACGCGCTGATCCTCACCGAGACCGGCGGGATCATCGACGACCTCATCGTCTACCGCCTCGACGAGACCCTCTTCCACGTCGTCGCCAACGCCGGCAACCGCTTCGCCGTCGTGGCCGCCCTGCAGGAGCGGCTCGGCGACGCGGACGCCACGCTGACCGACGAGACCGAGGGGACCGCGATCGTCGCGGTGCAGGGTCCCGCCGCGCAGGCGATCCTCGGCGACGCCGGCTTCGGCGACGCGGCGGCCCTCCGCTACTACTCCGTCCGGGCCGTGAACGGCGCCCTCGTCGCCCGGACCGGCTACACCGGCGAGGACGGCTTCGAGCTGTACGTGCCACCGGCTGAGGCATCCGCGCTCTGGTCGGCGCTCGTCGCCGCGGGGCAGCCGCACGGTCTCGTGCCCGCCGGGCTCGCCGCGCGCGACACCCTGCGCCTCGAGGCGGGCATGCCGCTCTACGGGCACGAGCTCTCGCTCGACGTGCTGCCCGCGCAGGCCGGGCTCGCCCGCGTCGCGCCGCCGAAGGGCAAGGAGGCCGACTTCGTCGGTCGTGCCGCCGTCGAGGCCGGGCCGCCCGCCGGTTCCCGCGTGCTCGTGGGCCTCGTCGCCGAGGGCCGCCGCGCGGGCCGCGTCGGCTACCCCGTACTGTCCGGTGACACCGTCGTCGGCGAGATCACGAGCGGCGCCCTGTCGCCGACGCTCGGACACCCGATCGCGATGGCCTTCGTCGACCCCGAGGTCGCCGCGCTCGGCACCCCCCTGTTCCTCGACGTGCGCGGGTCCCGCATCCCCGCCGTCGTCACCGACCTCCCCTTCTACAAGCGAAAGGCCTGAGCCATGGCGGAGCTCCACTACACCAAGGACCACGAGTGGGTCTCGATCGACGGCCAGGTCGCGACCGTCGGCATCACCCAGTTCGCCGCCGACCAGCTCGGCGACATCGTCTACGTCGATCTGCCGGCGGCCGGCTCGGCCGTGGCATCCGGCACCGTCGTCGGCGAGGTCGAGTCGACCAAATCGGTCGGCGAGCTGTTCGCGCCGGTCGACGGCACGGTCGTCGAGTCGAACGACGCCGTCGTGTCGACGCCCGAGCTCGTGAACTCCGACCCGCAGGGCGAGGGCTGGCTCATCAAGGTCGAGTTCACCGAGCTGCCCGAGCTGCTCACCGAGGAGCAGTACAAGGAGCTGATCGCGTGAGCTTCGTCGAACGACACATCGGCACCGACGGGGTCGCGCAGCTCGCGATGCTCGACGCAGTGGGCTACGACTCGGTCGAGGCCCTCGTCGAGGCGGCGGTTCCGCGCTCGATCGCGCAGGGCGTGATCGAGCAGTCGACCATCCCCGCCGCGATCGGCGAGCGGGAGGCCCTCGCGGAGCTCCGCGCGCTCGCGGCGAAGAACCACGTGCGCCGCTCGATGATCGGGCTCGGCTACTACGACACGTTCACCCCCGCCGTCATCAAGCGGAACGTGCTCGAGAACCCGAGCTGGTACACCGCGTACACGCCGTACCAGCCGGAGATCTCGCAGGGCCGGCTAGAAGCGCTCATCAACTTTCAGACGATGGTCGCCGACCTCACCGGCCTCGCCACCGCCAACGCGTCGATGCTCGACGAGGGCACCGCCGTCGTCGAGGGCATGCTGCTCGCGCGCCGCGCCTCAGGCGCGAAGACGAACGTGTTCCTCGTCGACGCCGACGCGCTGCCGCAGACCAAGGCGCTGCTCGTTAACCGCGCCGAAGCCGTGGGCATCCAGCTCGTCGAGACCGCGTTCGACGGCGACCTGCCCGAGGCGTTCGGCGCGTTCGTGCAGTACCCCGGGGCATCCGGCCGCGTCTGGAACCCGGCCGAGGCGATCGCCGCGGTCAAGGCCGCGGGCGGCCTCGCGGTCGTCGCGGCCGACCTGCTCGCGCTGACGCTGCTCGCCTCGCCGGGCGAGCTCGGCGCCGACGTCGCGGTCGGCACGACCCAGCGCTTCGGCGTGCCCATGGGCTTCGGCGGACCGCACGCCGGGTACATGGCCGTGCGCAAGGGTCTCGAGCGGCAGCTGCCCGGCCGGCTCGTCGGGGTGTCGCAGGATGCCTCGGGGCAGCCCGCCTACCGTTTGTCGCTGCAGGCGCGGGAGCAGCACATCCGCCGCGAGAAGGCCACGTCGAACATCTGCACCGCGCAGGTGCTGCTCGCCGTGATGGCCTCGATGTACGCGGTGTACCACGGACCCGGCGGGCTGAAGCGGATCGCGCAGCAGGTGCACGGGCACGCCCGCGCGCTCGCCGCCGGCCTGCAGTCGGCGGAGCTCGAACTCGCGTCACCCGCGTTCTTCGACACGCTCACCGTGCGCGTGCCGGGGCGGGCTTCCGCCGTGGTCTCCGCCGCGCTCGAGCACGACGTGCTGGTGTGGCAGGTCGACGACGACACCGTGTCGGTCGCGCTCGACGAGACCACGACCGCGGACGACGTGCGCACCGTCGCACAGGCGTTCAGCGCGGAGCCTGGCGAGGCGCCGCGCGGCGAGTCGGCGCTGCCCGAGGACCTGCGCCGCACGAGCGACTACCTCACTCACCCGGTCTTCAACACGCACCGCTCGGAGACGAGCATGATGCGCTACCTGAAGTACCTCGCCGACAAGGACTACGCGCTCGACCGGGGCATGATCCCGCTCGGCAGCTGCACCATGAAGCTCAACGCGGCCACCGAGATGGAGGCCGTGACGTGGCCCGAGTTCGCGTCGCTGCATCCGTTTGCGCCGGCCTCCGACACCGAGGGCTACCTCGAGCTCATCGAGCAGCTGTCGGCCTGGCTGGCGGAGGTGACCGGGTACGACAGCGTCTCGCTGCAGCCCAACGCCGGCAGCCAGGGGGAGCTCGCGGGGCTGCTCGCGATCCGCGGGTACCACCGCTCGCGCGGCGACGAGCAGCGCGTGGTCTGCCTGATCCCGCAGTCGGCGCACGGCACGAACGCCGCGAGCGCGGTGCTCGCGGGCATGAGGGTCGTCGTCGTGGCGACCGACGAGAACGGCAACGTCGACCTAGACGACCTGCACGCGAAGATCGCGGAGCACGGCGACACGCTCGCGGCGCTCATGATCACGTACCCGTCGACGCACGGCGTGTACGAGCACGAGGTGCGCACGATCTGCGACGCGGTGCACGCCGCGGGCGGGCAGGTCTACGTCGACGGCGCGAACCTCAACGCGCTCCTCGGCTACGCGCGGTTCGGCGACTTCGGCGGTGACGTCAGCCACCTCAACCTGCACAAGACCTTCTGCATCCCACACGGCGGAGGCGGCCCCGGCGTCGGACCCGTCGCGGCGAAGGCGCACCTCGCGCCGTGGCTGCCGGGGCACCCGCTGCAGCAGCGCGACGTGGTCGTCGGCCGCTCCGCCGAGGAGCTGCCCGCGCACGCGAACGTGGTGTCGGCGGCGCCGTACGGCAGCCCGAGCATCCTGCCGATCAGCTGGGCGTACGTGCGGATGATGGGCAGCGAGGGTCTCAAGCAGGCGACCGGCGCCGCCGTGCTCGCCGCGAACTACGTCGCCGCCCGGCTGCGCGAGCACTACCCGGTGCTCTACGCGGGCGACAACGGGCTCGTCGCGCACGAGTGCATCCTCGACCTGCGCCCGCTGAAGGCCGAGACCGGCATAACGGTCGACGACGTCGCGAAGCGGCTCATCGACTACGGCTTCCACGCCCCGACGATGTCGTTCCCGGTCGCGGGCACCCTCATGGTCGAGCCGACCGAGAGCGAGGACCTCGCCGAGATCGACCGCTTCATCGACGCGATGATCGCGATCCGGCAGGAGGCGGACGCCGTGGCGCGCGGCGAGTGGCCGGCCGACGACAACCCGCTCGTGAACGCCCCGCACACCGCGGAGTCGGTCATCGCGGGGGAGTGGGCGCACGCCTACCCGCGCGAGGTCGCCGTCTATCCGGTGCGCTCGCTGGTGCGCTCGAAGTACTGGCCCCCGGTGCGCCGCATCGACCAGGCGTACGGCGACCGCAACCTCATGTGCGCGTGCCCCCCGCTGGAGGCCTTCGCGTAAGACGCCGAGTGCGCAGTAACTGCTGACCGCCGCGGTGGGGGCCAGCAGTTACTGCGCACTCGCGCTCCGACCGGCGCAGAACATGACGAGCGCGGGCGCCATGCCGCACCACGCAGCGTGTCGCCCGCGCCGTTCATGATCTACGCCGACGATTCGACGGGCCCGCCTACTCCGGCAGCCCGAACAGCGCCGGGAACGCCCCCGCCACCACCGGGTATCCCACGAACACGAGCGCGTCGATCAGGATGTGCGCGACCAGGAACGGGACGACCCGGCCCCAGCGCGAGTAGAGCCAACCGAACAGCAGGCCCATCGCGACGTTGCCGACGAAGGCGCCGATGCCCTGGTACAGGTGGTACCCGCCGCGCAGCAGCGACGTGGAGACGATGATCGTCCAGGTCGACCAGCCGAGGCGGCGCAGCCGGTCGAAGAGGTAGCCGACGACGATGAGCTCCTCGCTGATGCCCGCCCGGGCGGCGGAAAGCAGGAGCACGGGGACGGTCCACCAGTACTGGTCGAGCGGTGCCGGCACGACGGTCGTCGTGAGGTCGAGCGCGCGCCCGGCGAAGTACAGCCCGAGCCCCGGAATGCCGATGATCGCGACGAGCGCGACGCCGCGCAGCGAGTCCCGTCCGGCCCGGGAGAAGTCCACGCCGAGTGCGCCGAGGTGCGGGCGGGTACTCGACCAAGCGAGCCAGCACACGAGCGCGACCGGCGCGAGATCGGCGAAGACGCTGAGCAGCTGGTAGGTCAGGTCGAGCCACTGCCGGTCGGACAGCGGCTGGTTCAGGGCGGATGTCTGCTGCGACAGCCGCACCTCGCGGGTCAGCCGGTCGATGATCGAGACGATCGAGTACAGCGCGCTCAGCCCGAACGAGAGCGCGAGCACGATGCCGACCTCCCATGCGAGGCGCTGCCGCGACTGCGTCTCCACGGCGCTCACGTGAACAGGCTCACGACGGATGCCACGGCGAGCGCCGCGAGCACGAGCACGACCACCACGTTCCACCGAGTCCGCACCTCACCCGACGTCGGCTCTCCGCGCCGGGACTCGAGCTCCTCGGTGATCAGCCGAGCGGCGACGGCGGTCGCGGAGGTCGCGGTGACGTCCTCGCCCGCCCGCATGTAGGAGCGGACCGGCCGGGCCTCGCGGGGAAGGGCCCACACCGTGACCTTGCGCGAGCCCGCGAGAACGGCGAGCTGCCAGTCGACGACTACGCCGGTCACGGCACTCCACGGCATCCGGTGCGTGCGCAGCGGGTTGCGGACGACGACCCCGTCTTCGTCGGCCTCGAGCGACGGCAGCCAGAACGCGGCCCAGATGCCCGCGGCGACGAGCAGCACCGGCGGGCCGGCGTGCAGCAGCAGGTACGCATCGCCACTCAGGGCGAGCAGCACGAGTACTATCGCTGCGCCGATCGCGACGACGAGGGCCTGAGTTCGAGCGCTGCCCGCGCGGAACGACCTCGCCTGATGCACCGGGAAAGTATGCCGGAGCTCGCCGGGGAGCGCCGAGACGCGCCCGGCCGGGGCGCTCGATTTGCTCCTGGCTACATCTCCTGTTATGCACCGCGCGCGTGTTTGCCGATTCTGCAGAATCTGATGCGTTCTCTTATGGTTGTCCGCGGCGTTCGTCGGGATCACACATCCCGCGCGCCACGTTCTGTCATCACAGAGGAGAAATTCGTGCGAAATGGACGCATCGGGCTCGGCCTCGCTGCGCTCGCCACGGCCGGGGCACTCGTGCTCACCGGCTGCACCGCGGGCGGCGGCGAGCAGGGGAGCTCCGGCGGTTCCGGGGTCATCACCGCGAACGGTTCTGAGCCCCAGAACCCGCTGATCCCGACCAACACCAACGAGGTCGGGGGTGGCAAGATCCTCGACGCGATCTTCGCCGGTCTCGTCTACTACGAGGCCGACGGCTCGCCCGTCAACGACATGGCCGAGTCGATCGAGACCGAGGACAACCAGACGTTCACGATCACGATCGCCGAGGGTCACGAGTTCACCAACGGTGAGCCCGTCGACGCCGACTCGTTCATCAACGCCTGGCAGTACGGCGCTCTGCTCAGCAACGGCCAGCTGAACTCGTACTTCTTCGAGGACATCCAGGGCTTCAGCTACGAGACCGACAGCCCGCTGACCGGTCTCGCGAAGGTCGACGACTACACCTTCACCGTCACGCTCAACGCCCCGCGCTCGGACTTCCCGCTGCGCCTCGGCTACTCGGCGTTCTACCCGCTGCCGGACGTGGCCTTCGAGGACATGACCGCCTTCGGTGAGAACCCCATCGGCAACGGCCCGTACATGCTCTCGGGCGAGGGCGCGTGGCAGCACGACGTCAAGATCGACCTCGCGACCAACCCTGACTACACAGGTGGCCGCGAGCCGCAGAACGACGGTCTCTCGATCGTCTTCTACGCCACGCAGGACGCGGCCTACGCCGACCTGCTGGCCGGCAACCTCGACGTGCTCGACGCGATCCCGGATGCCAACTTCGGCACCTTCGAGTCGGACCTCGGTGACCGGGCCGTGAACCAGCCCGCCGCCGTGTTCCAGTCGTTCACCATTCCCTCGGTCGCCGAGGGCTGGGCCGACCCGAGCGCCTTCGAGCACTTCCTCGGCGAGGAGGGCAAGCTCCGCCGCCAGGCGCTGTCGATGGCCATCGACCGCGAGCAGATCACCGACGTGATCTTCGAGGGCACGCGCACCCCGGCATCCGACTTCACGTCGCCCACCATCGACGGCTGGACCGACAGCCTCGAGGGCGCCGAGGTGCTGCAGTTCGACGCCGACGAGGCCAAGCGCCTGTGGGCCGAGGCCGACGCGATCTCCCCGTGGTCGGGCACCTTCCAGATCACGTACAACGCCGACGGAGGCCACCAGGCCTGGGTCGACGCCGTCGCGAACAGCATCAAGAACACGCTCGGCATCGACGCCTCCGGCAACCCGCTGCCGACGTTCGCCGAGTCGCGCTCGGCCATCGTCGACAAGACGCTGACCACCGCCGGCTTCCGCACCGGTTGGCAGGCCGACTACCCGGGTCTGTTCAACTTCCTCGGACCGCTCTACGCGACCAACGCCTCCTCGAACGACGGCGGCTACTCGAACCCCGAGTTCGACGCGCTGATCAACGAGGGCGCCGTCACCACCGACGCCGACGCGGCGAACGAGCTCTACCAGCAGGCGCAGGAGATCCTCCTCGAGGACCTCCCCGCGATCCCGCTCTGGTACGCCAACGTCACCGGCGGCTACGGCGAGGGTGTCGACAACGTCGAGTTCGACTGGCACTCGGTGCCGCTCTACTACGAGATCACCAAGTCCTGATCTCGCCACGGGGCGGGGGCGGCGCACCACGCCGCCCCCGCTTCCCGTGAGTTCCATCCGTTCCGACGGGGACACGGGCCCACGACGCCCCGCCCCCGGAAAGCCCTGACCACCTGTGCTCTACTACCTGGTCCGCCGGATCCTCCAGGCCATCCCGGTCCTGATCGGCACGACCTTCCTCATCTACTTCATGGTCTTCGCCATGCCGGGGAATCCGATCCTCGGCCTCTTCGGGGACCGCGCGCCGAACCCGGCGCTCCTCGAGCGTCTCGAGGAGCAGTACCAGTTCAACCAGCCGTTCATCGTCCAGTACCTCAACTACCTGGGCAACGTGCTGCAGGGGAACTTCGGCCTGTCGTTCTCCGGTCAGTCGGTCAACGAGATCCTCGCCCGCACCTTCCCGGTCACGCTGCAGCTGGCCGCGATCGCGATCGTCATCGAGATCGTCGTCGCCCTCGCGCTGGGCCTCATCAGCGGACTGCGTCCCGGCGGGATCGTCGACTACTTCAGCCTCGGCTTCAGCCTGCTGCTGATCTCGATGCCGATCTTCGTGCTCTGCTTCATCGCCCAGTTCTTCTTCGCGGTGCAGCTCGGCTGGTTCAGCCCCACCGTCGGGGCGAACACCTCGATCGGCAACATGCTGCTGCCCGGCATCGTGCTCGCGCTCTTCGTGATCGCCACCCCGATCCGCCTGGCCCGCACGTCGGTCATGGAGACCTCGCGCTCCGACTTCGTGCGCACCGCCTACAGCAAGGGCCTCTCGCGCCGTCGTGTCGTGCCCGTGCACATCCTGCGCAACTCGCTGATCCCCGTGACGACGCAGTTCGGCTCCGACTTCGGTCTGCTGATCGTCGGCGCCACCGTCACCGAGGGCATCTTCAACGTGCCCGGCGTCGGCAACACCCTCTACCAGGCCATCATCCGCGGAGAGCGACCGACCGTCGTCTCGTTCGTGACCGTGATGGTGCTCATCTACCTGATCGTGAACATCGTGATCGACCTTCTGTACGCCGCGCTCGACCCGAGGATCCGCTATGCGAAGTGACCTGAGCACCGGCCGGGCGAGCGACGCCCCGCACTACGTCTCCGACTTCGCAGACGAGGCCGTCGTGCAGATCGACTCCGTCAAGCTCGACGAGCGGCGGAGCAACCTCTGGATCGACGCCTGGCGCGACCTGCGCCGCCGTCCGGTCTTCTGGGTCTCCGGCGTGCTGATCCTGTTCATCACCGTCGTCGCGCTGTTCCCGGGGCTGTTCACCTCGGTCGACCCCCGCTTCTGCGACATCGCCAAGAGCAACGCCGGTCCCGAGGCCGGTCACGTGCTCGGCTACACCCGCCAGGGCTGCGACGTCTACGCGCGCATCGTCACCGGCACGGGCACGTCGCTGTCGGTCGGCCTGATCGTCGTGCTCCTGACGAGCGTGCTCGGGATCCTGTTCGGCTCGCTCGCCGGGTACTACGGGGGAGTGGTCGACGCGGTGCTTTCGCGCGCCGGCGACATCTTCTTCTCGATCCCCTACATCCTCGCGGCCGTCGTCATCATGTCGGTGCTCTCGGCGCACCGGAACATCTTCGTGATCTCGCTCGCCATCGGCCTCTTCGCCTGGCCGTCCACCGCCCGCGTCATGCGCGCGGAGGTGATGCGGGTGAAGAACGCCGACTTCGTGATGGCGTCGATCGCGCTCGGTCTCAGCCGGTTCCGCATCCTGCTCCGCCACGTGCTGCCGAACGCCATCGCGCCGGTCATCGTGATCTCGACGATCTCCCTCGCGGCCGCGATCACGGCCGAGGCGACCCTGTCGTTCCTCGGGGTCGGCCTGCCCAACTCGATCATGTCGTGGGGCAACGACATCAGCCAGGCCCAGGCGACCCTGCGCACCGAGCCGATGCCGCTCATCTGGCCGTCGCTCGCGCTGATCGTCACGGTCCTGTCCTTCATCCTCATGGGCGAGGCTCTCCGCAACGCCCTCGACCCGAGAGCGAGGGCGCGCCGATGACCAGGCTCCTCGAAGTCGTCGACCTGGAGGTCGGCTTCCGCACCGGCAACGGCGTCGTCAAGGCGCTGAACGGCGTCTCCTTCACCATCGACCGCGGCGAGTCCGTCGCGATCGTGGGGGAGTCCGGCTCCGGCAAGTCGACCACGGCCGCGGCGATCATCAATCTGCTCCCCGGCGGCGGCGAGATCCTCGGCGGCAAGGTGCTGTTCGAGGGCAAGGACCTCGCGAAGGCGTCGACGGCCGAGCTCGAGGAGGTGCGCGGCAAGCGCATCGGCTTCGTGCCCCAGGATCCGATGTCGAACCTCGACCCGGTTTGGAGCGTCGGCTTCCAGGTGCGCGAGACCGTGCGCGCCAACGGCCTCGCGACCGACCGTGCCGGGGCGAAGGCCAAGTCGATCGAGGTGCTGCAGCAGGCCGGGCTCCCGGGTGCCGAGCAGCGTTTCCACCAGTACCCGCACCAGTTCTCGGGCGGTATGCGCCAGCGCGTCCTCATCGGCATGGGGCTCGCGGCCAACCCGTCGCTGCTCATCGCCGACGAGCCGACGTCCGCGCTCGACGTGACCGTGCAGCGGCGCATCCTCGACCACCTCGACTCGCTCACCGAGAACTCGGGCACCGCGCTAATGTTCATCACGCACGATCTCGGCCTCGCCGCCGAGCGTGCGTCGAAGCTCATCGTGATGTACAAGGGCCGCATCGTCGAGGCAGGGCCGTCGCTCGAGATCCTGCGCAACCCGCGTCATCCTTACACCCAGCGCCTCATCGCCGCAGCGCCGAGCCTCGCCTCCCGCCGCATCCAGGCGTCCGGCGCCGGCGAGGTCGCGCCCGTCGCGAGCGGCGAGCAGCAGGCGGCCCTCGAGGTCGAGCAGCTCGACCTCGCGTCGGCGGCCGAGCACCGGCTTCAGCACGAGGACGCGCGCCGCGAGGCCGGCGACGCGATCGTCGTCGACGAGCTGACGAAGGTGTTCAAGATCCGGCAGGGCGGCTTCCGCTCCACCGAGTTCACCGCCGTCGACAAGGTCTCGTTCTCGATCCCCAAGGGCACCACCACGGCGCTCGTCGGCGAGTCGGGCTCGGGCAAGAGCACGGTCGCGAAGCTGCTGCTCGGACTCGAGACGCCGACGTCGGGCGCGATCACGATCGACGGACGCCGCACCGACGCCCTCACCGGCCGTGCCCGCTTCGAGCTCCGCCGCCGGATGCAGCCGGTGTTCCAGGACCCGTACGGTTCGCTCGACCCGCTGATGAGCATCGGCAGCATCATCGCCGAACCCCTCACGGTGCACGGCGTCGGCGACCGCGCCTCGCGGCGCCAGCGCGTCCTCGAGCTGCTCGACCAGGTGGCCCTGCCGCGCGTGCTCGCGGGCCGCTACCCGAACGAGCTCTCGGGCGGTCAGCGCCAGCGCATCGCGATCGCGCGCGCCCTCGCGCTCAAGCCGGAGATCGTCGTGCTCGACGAGGCCGTGTCGGCGCTCGACGTGCTCGTGCAGGCGCAGATCCTCTCGCTGCTGGCCGAGCTGCAGGAGGAGCTGGGGCTCACCTACCTCTTCATCACGCACGACCTCGCGGTGGTGCGCGTGATCGCCGACAACGTGTGCGTCATGCAGAAGGGCCGCATCGTCGAGCAGGCCGCGACCGACGAGGTGTTCGACAACCCCCGCGAGCAGTACACCCGGGACCTCCTCGAGGCGATCCCCGGGGCCTCGCTGCTGGCGAGCTGACGCCTCGACCGAGGGGCCGTACCGGTCCCCGGCCCCTCGGCGAGGCGCTAATACACAGCGCATGCTTCCAATGCAAGCGCTGTCCACGCACGATTCGTGCGTCTAGTGCAAGGACGAGGCGCGAGAGTAACCAGTTTGTAAAGTTTCGGCCTTCAGTTTTGGAACCTCTTCCAGTGGTCCTTATGGTGCATTTAGTACGGCGCGGTGCTGCGATGCACCACCGCGTTTCCACTTGCACAGGAGGAACATTGAGGATCGGAAAGCTCGCGGCCGCGACCGCAGTGCTCGGGGCCACCGCCCTGGTGCTGTCGGGTTGCTCGGCGCCGGAGGCAGACAGCGGCCTCGACGAGGGATCGAGCGTCAACGTCGCATGGAACCAGGCGTTCTACGCGTACAACGGCAACACCTCGTTCGGTAACGCCACCGCGAACCAGAACATCATTAGCCTGACCAACTCGGCCTTCGGCTACTACAACAACACGCCCGAGTGGGTGAAGGACGAGTCCTTCGGCACCTACGAGCTCGTCAGCGAGGACCCGCAGGTCGTCGAGTACACGCTCGCCGACACCGCGACGTGGTCCGACGGTCAGCCGGTCGACACCGCCGACCTGCTGCTCAACTGGGCGTCGCAGTCGAACGCGTTCAACGACCCGAACTTCGACCCGTCGGCGTTCCAGGACCCCGAGTCCGGTGAGATCACCGAGGACTTCCCCGAGGGTCAGGTCTACTTCGACGGTGGCGGCACCGGTCTCGACCTCGTCACCCAGACCCCCGAGGTCAGCGACGACGGCAAGAGCATCACGCTCACCTACGACTCGCCCTTCGTCGACTGGGAGCTCGTCTTCGGTAGCGCAGGCCAGATCCTGCCGGCCCACGTCGTCGCGTCCTACGCGCTCGGCATCGAGGACCCCGAGGAGGGCAAGGCCGCTGTTGAGGACGCCATCCTGAACAACGACACCGAGGCCCTCGCGGCGATCTCGAACGCGTGGAACACCATCTTCAACTTCAACGAGATGCCGGAGGACCCGGCGCTCGTGCTCTCGACCGGCCCCTACGTGATCACCGATCTGGTCGCCGACCAGTACGTGACGCTCTCGGCCAACGAGAACTACGAGGGTGACAAGCAGCCGTCGATCGACGAGATCACGATCCGCTTCATCGCCGACCCGCTCGCCGCGGTCACCGCGCTCGAGAACGGCGAGGTCGACATCATCTCGCCCCAGGCGACCACCGACGTCGTCGAGGGTCTCGAGGGCATCGACGGCATCGAGATCATCACCGGTCTCGAGGGCACGTACGAGCACGTCGACCTGCAGTTCCAGAACAGCCGCAACCCGGGCGTCTTCGAGGACATCCGCGTGCGCCAGGCGTTCCTCAAGACGATCCCGCGTCAGGAGATCGTCGACACCCTGATCAAGCCGATCATCGGCGAGGACGCCATCGTGCGTAACTCGCAGATCTTCGTGCCGGGTGCCGAGGGCTACGACGAGTCGGTCGAGAACAACGGCTCCTCCGAGTACGCCGAGGTCGACATCGAGGGTGCCAAGGCGCTCCTCGCCGAGGCCGGGGTCACCAACCCCGAGGTCTGCATCCTCTACGCGAACAACAACCCGCGTCGTGTCAACGAGTTCGCCCTGATCCAGGCTTCGGCCAACCAGGCCGGCTTCAACGTCACCGACTGCGGCAGCGCGGAGTGGGGTGGCCTCCTCGGCACCCCGGGTGCGTACGACGCCTCGCTCTTCGGATGGCAGTCGACCGGTCTCGGTGTCACCGAGGCTCGTGCCAACTACGTCCCGGGCGGTCTGAACAACCTCAACTACTACGACAACCCCGAGGTCACCGCTGCGCTCGACGAGCTCAACGGCACCTTCGAGGCTGACCGTCAGATCGAGCTCCAGCAGGAGGTCGACCGCCTGCTCTGGGAGGACGCCTACGGCGTCACCATCTTCCAGTTCCCGGCGGTCACCGGCGTGAGCGAGCGGATCGAGAACGTCGACCCGTCGATCATCGCGCCGACCATCTTCTGGAACGCGTGGGAGTGGGAGCTCGCGGAGTAATCCCGAGATCCTGATCGCTCTGTAGAGCAGTCCCGGGGGTCGAGCCGTCAGGCTCGGCCCCCGGATTCCCGCCCACGACCCGGAAGAACCCCTCTTGGCCACCTTCGTGATCCGGAGGCTCGTCGCCTCCTTCTTCGTCTTCCTCGCAGCCACGTACCTCATGTACATCCTGACGGCGCTGTCGGGTGACCCCCTCGAGGACCTGCGAGCCAGCACCGCCCCCAACGCCGCCCAGCTGATCGAGCGTCGCATCGACCTGCTCAACCTGGACGTGCCGCCCTACCTCCGCTACTTCATCTGGCTCGGCGGAGTCGGCGGATGCTTCATCGGCCAGTGCAACCTCGGCTTCAACGTGCAGGGCCAGCCCGTGCTCGAGATCCTCGGGCAGGCGCTCGGGCAGACGCTGCAGCTCGTGACCTTCGCCGCGATCGTGGCCGTCGTCATCGGCGTGATCATCGGCATCACGACCGCGCTGCGGCAGTACAGCACCTACGACTACTCCGTCACCTTCGTGACGTTCCTCTTCTTCTCGCTGCCGATCTTCTGGGTCGCCGTGCTGCTGAAGCAGTACATCGCCATCGGCTTCAACGACTTCCTGCGGCAGCCCACGATCCCGCCCCTCGCGATCGTGGTGATCGCGCTCGCGCTCGGGCTGATCGCGGCGGGCATCGCGGGCGGGGACCTCAAGCGGCGACTGATCGCCGGCGGCACCGCGGCCGTCGTCACGGGCGCGGCGCTCGCCTACATGAGCGCGACCGAGTGGTTCCTCACGCCGTCGCTCGGCATCGTCGTCGTCGCGCTCACCGCGATCGGTCTCGCCTTCGCGGTGACCGCGATCTCCGCGGGCCTGCGCAACCGGCGCGCGCTCTACGCGTCGCTGACCGTCGCCGTGCTCGCGATCGTCCTCTACTACCCGCTGCAGTTCCTCTTCGTCTCCATGACGCTGCCGCTGTTCCTCGGGCTCGCGATCGGCACGATCTTGCTCTCGGGTGCCATCGGCTACTTCTGGGGCGGGCACGACCGCTGGCAGTCCGCGCGCACCGCCGCGATCGTCGGCTTCCTCACCGCCGGTGTCATCGCGCTCGACGAGTTCATGTCGTACTGGAACGCCTACAGCAACTCGAGCCGCGTCCGCGGCCGTCCGATCGCGACGATCGGCGCGGAGACGCCGAACCTCGGCGGCAACTTCTGGGTGCAGGGCGTCGACTCGTTCACCCACCTGCTGCTGCCCACGATCGCGCTCATCCTGATCTCGATCGCGAGCTACACCCGGTACACCCGGTCGAGCATGCTCGAGGTGCTCAACCAGGACTACATCCGCACCGCCCGCGCGAAGGGTCTCACCGAGCGCACCGTGCTCGTGCGGCACGCGTTCCGCAACGCGATGATCCCGGTCGCGACGATCATCGCTTTCGACATCGGGGCGATCGTCGGCGGCGCCGTCATCACCGAGCGGGTCTTCGCCTGGACGGGTATGGGCGCGCTGTTCCAGAACGGTTTGGAGCGCACCGACCCGAACCCCGTTATGGCGTTCTTCCTCGTGACGGGCACGCTCGCGATCATCTTCAACCTCATCGCGGACCTCGTGTACGCCGCGCTCGACCCCCGGATCAGGATCAGCTGATGACTACGAACATCCCGGTGCAGGAGCCCGGCCACAACGAGCCGGGCGTCACCGACGAGGCATCCAACCTCGAGCTCAAGGAGGTCGAGGGCCTCAGCCAGGGGCAGATCGTGCGCCGCCGGTTCTTCCGGCACAAGGGCGCCGTGATCGCGATGATCGTGCTCGCCGCGATCATCCTGCTCTCCACGACCTCGGTCGGCGTGACGATCGGCCCGTGGCGCACGCCCGGCTGGTGGCCGTTCACCTGGGACGCGCTGACCCCGGTCGAGAACCGCACCCGCCCGAGCCTCGCCCACCCGTTCGGTCAGGACGAGGTCGGCCGCGACATCTTCGCGCTCGTCATGCGCGGCACGCAGCAGTCGCTGTCGGTCATGTTCATCGCGGGCATCATCGCGACCGTGATCGGCGTCGTCATCGGCGCGCTGAGCGGCTACTACCGCAAGGCGATCGACAGCGTGCTCATGCGCTTCACCGACGTGATCATCACGATCCCGATCATCGTCATCGGGGCCGTGCTCGGCGTCGCGTTCGGCTCCCTCGGGGCGAGCGTGCTCGGCGTGGTCATCGGCCTGTTCTCGTGGACGAGCCTCGCCCGCCTCGTGCGCGCCGAGTTCCTGTCGCTGCGCGAGCGCGAGTTCGTCGACGCCGCCCGCGTGGCCGGCGCCCGCGACCGGCGCATCATCTTCCGCCACATCCTGCCGAACACGGTCGGCGTCATCATCGTCAACTCGACCCTGCTCATGGCGGCGGCGATCCTGCTCGAGACGGCGCTGAGCTTCCTCGGCTTCGGCGTGCAGAGCCCCGACACGTCGCTCGGCAAGATCATCAGCGACAACCAGGCGGCGTTCGCGACGCGGCCGTGGCTGTTCTGGTGGCCGGGTCTGTTCATCATCGCGATCGCCCTGTGCATCAACTTCATCGGCGACGGGCTGCGCGACGCGTTCGACCCGCGCCAGAAGCGGATGCCGAGCGCCCGCGCCCTCGCCAAGGGCAAGGGTGCGAACGCGGTGACGGGCGACGTCGCGGCGGCGAACGCGCCGATCGCGTCCGACCTCAGCGAGCGCGACGGCGGCCAGGGGACCCGATGACCCCGCTACAGCGCGAGCGCGACGACGCTCGCGAGCGTCAGCGCGGCGAGCACCGCGATCGGCAGCACGTTCCAGGTGCTGCGCACGCGTCGCGCCTCGGGGGAGAGACCCGCGAACGCGTCGTCCTCCTGCAGGTCGACGAGGTGCCGACGCACGACGAACGCGGCGGCGCCGGATGCCGTGGAGGGCACGTCGCCCGGGCGCACGGCCTCACCGCGAGGCAGCGCCGAGCCGCTGATCACGCGCAGGTCGTTGGGATCGACGTTGCCCACGGCGAAGCGCGACGGGGCGGGCGCGGCCCACGCCGTGTAGGCGCCCTGCTCGGTGAACAGCACGAGAGCCCACTTCGTGTCGATGCGCTGGATCGCCGCCCAGGGCAGGTGATGCGTGCGGAACACGTTCCGCATCGTGATCGCGTGCTCCTCGACCGCGAGCTCGGGGCGCCAGAACAGCGCCCACACGATCGCCACCACGAGGAGAGCGGGCCAGATCTGGATCGCCAGCGCCGCGAGGGACCCCTCGACGACGATCAGCGCGACCGTCAGCGCGGCGAGAGCCGCGACCACCACCGTCAGCACTCGGCCGAACGCCGGCCGGAAGCGGGCGGGCTGGAACTTCATGACGCAAGCTTCTCAGCAGAAGCAGGAAAGGGTGCCCGATGAGCGACACCATCACCCCTCAGGCGACGACCGCCGAGACGGTCCTCGAGGTCGAGGGCCTCAACGTCGACTTCTGGGTCGACGGCGAGTTCTACCCCGCCGCGATTGGGCTGAAGTACGACGTGAAGCGCGGCGAGACCCTCGCGATCGTCGGCGAGTCCGGCTCCGGCAAGAGCACGAGCTCGATGGCGCTGCTCGGTCTGCTGCCGCCGAACGCCCGCGTCTCGGGCCGCTACTCGCTGCTCGGCCGCGACATCTCCTCGCTCCCGCCGGAGGAGCTCCGCAAGGTGCGCGGCGGGCAGATCGCCGCGATCTTCCAGGAGCCGATGACGGCGCTGAACCCCGTCTACACGATCGGTTTCCAGATCGTCGAGGCGCTGCGGTCGCAGTTCCACGACATGGGCCCGAAGGAGGCGAAGGAGCGCGCGATCGAGCTGCTCGCCGCCGTCGAGATGCCCGACCCGCCCGCGGCATTCAACAAGTACCCGCACCAGCTCTCCGGCGGCCAGCGCCAGCGCGCGATGATCGCCCAGTCGATCTCCTGTGACCCCGTGCTGCTCATCGCCGACGAGCCGACCACGGCGCTCGACGTGACCGTGCAGGCCGAGATCCTCGACCTCATGCGCAACCTGCGCGAACGGCTCGACAGCGCGATCCTGATCATCACGCACGACATGGGCGTCGTCGCAGACATGGCCGACCGCGTCGCCGTCATGCGGAATGGCGTCATCGTCGAGCAGGGGCCGATCGAGCAGATCTTCTCCGCCCCGCAGCATCCGTACACGAAGCAGCTGCTCGCCGCGGTGCCGCACCTCGGCACGGAGACGACGGAGCTGACCGACCGGGCCCGCGCCGCGGAGCGCGAGCAGGCGAAGCCGATCCTCTCGTTCGAGAACGTGGCGATCGAGTACCCCAAGCGCGGGCGTGTGCCCGCGTTCCGTGCGGTGGAGGGCATCGACCTGCAGGTGCTGCCCGGCGAGATCGTCGGCCTCGTCGGCGAGTCCGGCTCGGGCAAGACGACGCTCGGCCGCGCCGCCGTCGGCCTGCTGCCGATCGCGGAGGGGCGGCTCGAGGTCGCCGGCATCGACATCTCCACCGCGACGCAGAAGGACCTGCGCCCGCTGCGCCGCAAGGCGGGCATCGTGTTCCAGGACCCCGGCTCGTCGCTCAACCCGCGGATGCCGATCGGCCAGAGCATCGGCGAGCCGCTGCTGCTGACCGGCGACTACGACCAGGCGAAGATCAACGCCCGCGTCGAGGAACTGCTCGACCAGGTCGCCCTGCCGCGCAGCTACCGCAACCGCTACCCGCACGAGCTCTCCGGCGGTCAGCGGCAGCGCGTCGGCATCGCCCGTGCGCTCGCCCTGACGCCCGAGCTGCTCGTGGCCGACGAGCCGACGAGCGCGCTCGACGTCTCGGTGCAGGCGCGCTTCCTCGACCTGCTGCAGGAGCTGCAGGCCGAGCTGCAGTTCGCGACCCTGTTCGTCAGCCACGACCTCGCGGTCGTCGACATGCTCGCGCACCGCATCGCCGTGATGCACCGCGGCCGCATCGTCGAGCAGGGCACCCGCGACGAGATCCTGCGCCGCCCGAAGGAGGCGTACACGCAGCGCCTCATCGCCGCCGTGCCCGTGCCCGACCCCATGGAGCAGCGCCGCCGCCGGCTCGCCCGCGCCTGATCGCAGGGCGACGGATGCCGCGGGCGCGACGCCCCGCGGCATCCGTCGCCCTCTCTTCATGTGCTGTCCGCTCAGGGCGCACGGCCCTGCCCTCGGCCTCAGCCGCGCCTGTTGATACCATCGTCGGGCGGTCGATGTCGCCGCCTCTCGTGCTGCCCGCGTCCGGCAGCCCCGCCGCCGCCCGTGTCCCACGGGTTCCCGCGCGTCGACCCCCACTTCAGCAAGGAACAGTCATGGCCACCGCCACCCGCAGCGATCTGCGCAACGTCGCGATCGTCGCCCACGTCGACCACGGCAAGACGACTCTCGTCGATGCCATGCTCCGTCAGACCGGCTCGTTCGGCGAGCACGCCCACGTCGAGGACCGGGCGATGGACTCGAACGACCTCGAGCGTGAGAAGGGCATCACGATCCTCGCCAAGAACACGGCGATCTCGTACAAGGGTGCTCACGCCACCGACGGCCCGATCACGATCAACGTGATCGACACCCCCGGCCACGCCGACTTCGGCGGCGAGGTCGAGCGCGGCCTCAGCATGGTCGACGGCGTCGTGCTGCTCGTCGACGCGAGCGAGGGCCCGCTGCCGCAGACCCGCTTCGTGCTCCGCAAGGCGCTCGAGGGCAAGCTCCCCGTCATCCTGCTGGTCAACAAGACCGACCGCCCCGACGCCCGCATCGACGAGGTCGTCGCCGAGAGCCAGGACCTCCTGCTCGGTCTCGCGAGCGACCTGCACGAGGACGTGCCCGACCTCGACCTCGACGCGATCCTCGACGTGCCCGTCGTCTACGCCTCCGGCCGCGCCGGTGCCGCGAGCACCAACAAGCCCGAGAACGGCTCGCTGCCCGACAACGCCGACCTCGAGCCGCTGTTCGCCGCGATCCTCGAGCACATCCCGGCTCCCACCTACGACGACGAGCACCCGCTGCAGGCTCACGTCACGAACCTCGACTCCTCGCCGTTCCTCGGCCGCATCGCGCTGCTGCGCATCTTCCACGGCGAGCTGCGCAAGGGCCAGACCGTCGCGTGGGTCAAGAACGACGGCTCGACGCAGAACGTGCGCATCACCGAGTTGCTCATGACCAAGGCGCTCGAGCGCTACCCCGCCGAGAAGGGCGGCCCCGGCGACATCGTCGCGATCGCCGGCATCGAGGACATCACTATCGGCGACACCATCGCCGACCCCGAGGACATCCGCCCGCTGCCCGCCATCACGGTCGACGACCCCGCCATCTCGATGACGATCGGCACCAACACCTCGCCGCTCGTCGGCAAGGTCAAGGGGCACAAGCTCACCGCGCGCCTCGTGAAGGAGCGCCTCGACCGCGAGCTCATCGGTAACGTCTCGATCAAGGTCGTCGACATCGGACGCCCGGATGCCTGGGAGGTGCAGGGCCGCGGCGAGCTCGCCCTCGCGATCCTCGTCGAGAACATGCGCCGCGAGGGCTTCGAGCTCACCGTCGGCAAGCCGCAGGTGGTCACCAAGACCGTCGACGGCAAGCTGCACGAGCCGTACGAGCACCTCACGATCGACGCCCCCGAGGAGTACCTCGGCGCGATCACGCAACTCATGGCCGCCCGCAAGGGCCGCATGGAGAACATGGCGAACCACGGCACCGGCTGGGTGCGCATGGAGTTCATTGTGCCCTCGCGCGGCCTCATCGGCTTCCGCACCGAGTTCCTCACGATCACCCGCGGCACCGGCATCGCCAACGCGATCTCGCACGGCTACGACGAGTGGGCCGGCACGATCACGACCCGCAACAACGGCTCGATCGTCGCCGACCGCGCCGGAGTCGTCACCCCGTTCGCGATCATCAACCTCCAGGAGCGCATGACGTTCTTCGTCAACCCGACGGAGGAGGTCTACGAGGGCATGGTCATCGGCGAGAACTCCCGCGCCGACGACATGGACGTGAACATCACCAAGGAGAAGAAGCTCACGAACATGCGGTCGTCGACGGCCGACACGTTCGAGTCGATGACCCCGTCGCGTCAGCTCTCCCTCGAGGAGTGCCTCGAGTTCGCCCGCGAGGACGAGTGCGTCGAGGTCACCCCCGAGATGGTGCGCATCCGCAAGGTCGAGCTCGACGCGAACGCCCGCGCGCGCAACGCCTCGCGCCTCAAGCGCCAGGACGCGTAACCCCTTCCCTCGACGCCCGGCCGCCCTCTCCAAGGGCCGCCGGGCGTCGTGCTGTGCGCGTTCAGGTGCCCGGGCCGGCGTCCTGGGAGAATGTCGGCCATGCGAACCCTGTTGCGCGTGACATCCGCTGCCCTGCTCTCCGCCAGCCTCGTGCTGCCGCTCGCGGCCTGCAGCGGCGGGGAGGGTCTCGTCGACAACGTCGTCGAGGGCATCGTCGGCGACCAGATCGACCAGTTCAGCGAGGGCGTTCAGGACCAGCTGCGCGACGCCCTCGGAGGCGTCGACTTCACCACCGACGGCGCCCTGCCCGACGGGTTCCCCGCCGACGTGCCGCTCGTCTCCGACGACGTCGTCCGCGGCGGGACGGCGGCGAACGGCGCCGGCTGGGCGGCGCAGGTTCGGGTCGCGGATGCTTCGGCGTTCGCCGACGCCCAGTCGCTGCTCGAGGGCGCCGGCTACACGGCATCCGGGGTCAGCGCCGACGCCGACGCGGGCTTCGGCATCTTCACGTCGACGGACTACCGCGTCGTGCTCACCGTCGCGCAGGACGGCGACGCCGTCGTGGCGACCTACGTCGTGACGCCCGCCTGATGCTCGGCGCGCACGAACGCGTGGTCTTCGTCCACGCCCACCCCGACGACGAGACGATCGTCACCGGCGGCACGATCGCGACGCTGCTCGACGCGGGCAGCGAGGTCACGGTCGTCACCTGCACGCGCGGCGAGCGCGGCGAGGTCGTCGCGGGGGAGCTCAAGCACCTCGAGGGCGACGGGCCGGCCCTCGCGGCGGAACGCGAACGCGAACTCGCCGGCGCGATGGCCGCGCTCGGCGTGACCGACCAGCGCTTCCTCGGGTCGGCCGACGCGCGCCGACCGGGTGCCGCGCCGCGCCGGTACACCGACTCGGGCATGCGCTGGGGCCCCGACGGCTTCGCGATGCCCGCCGAGGACGTGCAGCCCGACTCGCTGAGCCTCGCCGAGCTCGGCGAGGTGGCCGCGGATGTCGCGACCGTCATCGCCGACGTCGGCGCGACCGCCGTCGTCAGCTACGACTTCCGCGGCGGCTACGGACACCCCGACCACATCGCGACCCGCGAGGCCGCCGCGCACGCCGCCGAGGTGCTCGAGGTGCCGTTCTTCGAGATCGTCGAGCCCGGCACCGCCCGCGAGGACGAGGAGCTCGTCACCGTCGACGTCATGCCCGTGCTGCACCGCAAGCGCGTGGCTCTCGAGGCGCACCGCACGCAGCTCACGCTCGTCGGCGACACCATCACGATGTCGGGCGGCCAGCAGATGCCGCTCGAGACCGTCGAGCGCTTCCGCCTCGTGCGGCCCCACGACGAGGAGGACGAGGAGCAGACGCCGGCGGGCAAGGTGACCACGGGCCTCCTCGCGGGGCTCCTCGGCATCGTGTTCGGCACGCTCGGCACTTTCAGCCATCGGATCGTCACGACGATCGCGGGCGTCGACGTGCCCCTCGGGCTGGTGCTCTCGATCCTCGCCGTCGGCGGCCTGCTCGTCGCCCTGCGGCTGCTGTTCGACTCGCGGCTGTTCCCCCTCATCGCGGGCGCCGCGGCGGTCGTCGCCGTCGTCGTGCTGTCGTCGGTCGGCGGTGAGACGGCGCTCGTGCCGCTCGACGCCGCGGGCATCCTCTGGTCGATCGCGCCGATCGTGCTCACCGCGGCCGTCGTGCTGTGGGGGAGGAGGCGGAGCGACGCGTCCGCATCCGCTGTCGACCCTGCTGCCGCCCCCGCCGACGCGCCCGAGTCATCGGCTGCCGGATCCGCCGTCGGCACGAGCGGCGCCGAGCCATCCGGCCCCGAGTCATCCGCCGACAGCGCCCGCTGAACGGGCGCTCAGCCTCCGCTGACTAGAATCGGTGGAGATCTAGAAGGGGAGCACCGCCTGTGACCTACGTCATCGCCCTGCCCTGCGTGGACGTCAAGGACCGCGCCTGCATCGACGAGTGCCCGGTCGACTGCATCTACGAGGGCGACCGGATGCTCTACATCCACCCCGACGAGTGCGTCGACTGCGGTGCGTGCGAGCCCGTCTGCCCCGTCGAGGCCATCTTCTACGAGGACGACGTGCCCGACCAGTGGTCGGACTACTACAAGGCCAACGTCGAGTTCTTCGAGGACATCGGCTCGCCCGGTGGCGCCGCCAAGGTCGGCGTCATCCACAAGGACCACCCGGTCGTCAGCGCGCTGCCTCCGCAGGGCGAGAACAGCTAAGTGCTCGCGCTTCCCGACTACCCCTGGGACACGCTCGCGCCGCTCGTGCGGCTCGCGCGCTCGCACCCCGAGGGGGTCGTCGACCTGTCCGTCGGATCCCCGGTCGACCCGACGCCCGCCGTCGTCCGGGACGGGCTCGCCTCGGCGACCGACGCGCACGGCTACCCGTCGACCGCCGGCACGATCGAGCTGCAGCAGGCGATCGTCGACTGGTACGCCCGGCGGCGCGGCACCGAGGGGCTGACCCGGGCGCACGTGCTGCCGACCATCGGGTCGAAGGAGTTCATCGCGGGGCTGCCGCTCTGGCTCGGCCTCGGCGAGGGCGACACCGTGGTGCACCCGCGGATCGCCTACCCGACCTACGCGATCGGCGCGAAAATCGCGCGGGCGACCCCCGTCGCCGCCGACGACCCCGCCGACTGGCCCGACACGACGAAGCTCGTCTGGCTGAACAGCCCCGGCAACCCGGACGGGCGCATCCTGCCCGCCTCGTTCCTGCGCGACGCCGTCGCGCGAGCGCGTGAGCTCGGGGCGGTGCTCGCCTCCGACGAGTGCTACGCGGAGCTCGTCTGGAACGGGGAGGCGCCCGCCCCCGGCATCCTGGATCCGGATGTCACGGGCGGCGACTTCCGCGGCGTGCTCAGCGTCTACTCGCTGAGCAAGCAGTCGAATCTCGCGGGGTACCGCGCCGGCTTCGTCGCCGGCGACGTCGACCTCCTCTCGGGGCTGCTGACCGTGCGCAAGCACGCCGGCACGATGCCGCCCGCCCCCGTGCAGGCCGCCATGGTCGCCGCGCTAAACGACCACGAGCACGTCGCCGCGCAGCGCGCGCTCTACGCCGACCGGCGCGCGCGGCTGCTGCCCGCCGTCGAGGGGGCCGGCTTCCGCCTCGACCACAGCGAGGGCGGGCTCTACCTGTGGGCCACGCGCGGCGAGCACGCGCGCGACTCGCTGCAGTGGCTCGCGGAGCGCGGCATCCTCGCCGGTCCGGGGTTCTTCTACGGGGACGCGTCGCCCGAGCACGTGCGCTTCGCGCTCACGGCGACCGATGACGCGATCGGCACCGCGGTGGAGCGGCTCGGGACGTAGCGCTTCCGCCGTTCCCTAGGCAGCGCTGCGAGGTTGGCCATTTGCGCTCCCGGCGCGTCCCCAGGGCAGCGCTGCGAGGTGCGGAACCGGTGGCCGATTTGGGCTCGCGCCGCCTCCCGGGGGCAGCGCTGCCAGGTTCCCGGGCGCCCCCGCAGCGTCCTCCGGGCAGTGCTGCAAGGTGCGGAACCGGTGGCCGATCGGGCTCGCGCCGCGTCCCGAGGGCAGCGCTGCGAGGTGCGGAATCGGTTGCCGATCGGGCTCGCGCTCGAGGCATCCGTTGCCCTCCGCTCCTTCGGGTATCCGTTTTCCCCGTTCTGTCCTCCCGTACAGGGGTCCAGCCGTCCGCCGGTAGGCTGTCGGGGTGAGTGACGACGCCCTCAAGGCCACTCTGTCCTTCCCTGGTGGGTCGGCGGAGTTCCCGATCATCCCCTCGGTCGCCGGTGCGTCGAGCATCGACATCACCGGTCTCATGAAGAAGACCGGCTACTCGGTGCTCGACGGCGGGTTCATGAACACCGCCGCGACGAGGAGCCGGATCACCTACATCGACGGCGACCAGGGCGTGCTGCGCTACCGCGGCTACCCGATCGAGCAGGTCGCCGCGAACTCGACCTACCTCGAGGTCGCCTGGCTGCTCATCTACGGCGAGCTGCCGACGCCGTCGCAGCTCGAGGAGTTCGACGCGAAGATCCGCCGGCACACCCTCATCCACGAGGACCTGCGCCGCTTCTTCGACGCCCTGCCGCACACGGCGCACCCGATGTCGGTGCTGTCGTCGGCCGTGTCGGCGCTGTCGACGTACTACGAGGACACCCTCAACCCGAAGGACCCCGAGGCCGTCGAGCTGACGACCGTGCGGCTGCTCGCGAAGCTGCCGGTGCTCGCCGCGTACGCGCACAAGAAGAGCCTCGGCCACGCATTCATGTACCCGGACAACTCGCTCGGGTTCATCGACAACTTCCTGCGCCTCAACTTCGGCACGCACGCGGAGCCGTACGAGGTCAACCCGGTGCTCACCAAGGCGCTCGACCGCCTGCTGATCCTGCACGAGGACCACGAGCAGAACGCGTCGACCTCGACCGTGCGCCTCGTCGGTTCCACCGAGGCGAACATGTTCGCGTCGATCTCGGCCGGCATCAACGCCCTCTACGGTCCGCTGCACGGCGGCGCCAACGAGGCCGTGCTGAAGATGCTGCAGCAGATCAAGGAGTCCGGCGAGAGCGTCGAGCGCTTCGTGCAGCGGGTGAAAAACAAGGAAGACGGCATCCGTCTCATGGGCTTCGGGCACCGCGTGTACAAGAACTTCGACCCGCGCGCCCGCCTCGTGAAGGAGAGCGCTGACGAGGTGCTCGCCGCGCTCGGCGTGCAGGACGACCTGCTCGACATCGCCAAGGAGCTCGAGGCCGTCGCACTCGCCGACGACTACTTCATCGAGCGCAAGCTGTACCCGAACGTCGACTTCTACACGGGCGTCATCTACAAGGCGATGGGCTTCCCGGTGCGGATGTTCACGGTGCTCTTCGCCATCGGACGCCTTCCGGGCTGGATCGCGCACTGGCGCGAGATGAACGCGGACCCGTCCACGAAGATCGGCCGCCCGCAGCAGCTCTACGTGGGCGAGCCGGCCCGCGACTGGCCGCAGCGCTAGGGACACGCACGTCGAGGGGGCGGATGCCACGGGGCATCCGTCCCCCTTTGTGTCCGTCGAGGCGTCCGACGTGCGCGCATGGGCGCCCCTTGTGTCGCTGACCGGGCGGCCTCGTGTTCCTGCGACAGGACAAACGCGAACGACGCGCCGCTGCGCTCGCACATGCAGCGGCGTGTCACGGCAGACGTCCTGCTGAAGGAACATCGAGCGCGGCAAGGATGGCTCGCCGCACCTGCATCCACCCCTGCGTCACCTGCCGGTAGGTGAATCTCAGGACCCTGCGATCGAGCGCTGCGAGGACGGCGTCCCGGCGGCGGTCCTCCTCAAAGGCGTCTCGGTCGCCGTGGTACGCCCAGCCGTCCACCTCGATGACCAGGCGACTCTCGACAAGGAAGTCGACCCGGCCGACACCCGGCAGCGTGACCTGCAGCTCGAAGTGAAGCTCGAGCTCCTGCAGCCGGTAGCGCAGCAGGGACTCGACAATGGACTCGGATCGCGCGTCAGCGCGATCCACGATGTGGTGCAGTCGCGCGGGCAACGAATCGCGCAATTCCCGCAACCGGCTCCGATCGAGCAATCCCTCGCGGAGGGCGCTGTCGAGCGCGGCGACGGTCTGATCGGCGGGTCGGCATTTGGCCATCTGCCGTAACGCCGTGATCGTGTCGACCACCGGGCGATCGATCGTGGCGCGGTGCCAGTGCAGAACGCATGCGGGTGCCGGGGGCATAGTCCTGCCACTTCCGGTGCGCGGGACAGCGAGATGCAGTTCGTCCGTAGGCATCACCCACAACCCGTGCAGCTCTGCAGCCGTCACACAACCGATCGAAGCGCCGCTCCTGATGGCGGTAACCAGACGCTGGTCGCATCCGGGGCGGACGTACCAACCGCGGAGCACCCGACGCAGTTCTCCCGACCGAACCGCTGCCGTCAGCTCCCGCTTCGTCATTCCGCCCCGGATGAGTTCGGCCGTCGTGAACATCAGTGGCGCCCGCACGGGTCGATGGTGTGCGAGTGGGGCGGCAGGGGCGCGGTGAGGCGGGCTCGCGGTGGGATTCGTCAGCGAGATCTCGGTTGTTGAGGACCGGGCTTGGTCCTTCAGCAGGACATTTCCCGCGGACACGCGGCGGTGTCGAACTGCTGTACGGCGTGTCGTCGCACTTGTCCTGCTGAAGGAACGCGAGGAGCCAGGGGAGCGGCGGGCGGGTAGCCGCCGCGCGGGCGGCTAGGGGAGCAGCCCCGCGGCGCGGGCGGGCGCCGCGTACGCCTCGCCCAGGGACGCGATCGTCTCGTGGGCGTTCAGCCCGCTCGGATTCGGCACCACCCAGAGTTCGGCGCCCTCGAGGAGTTCCGGCTGCCGCCCCGCGCGCGCCTTCGGGCGCTCGAACGACTGGCGATAGGCCGTCACCCCGGCGACGGCGACCACGGCGGGCCGCACCCGGCGCACGGTCTCGCGCAGCCGCTCCGCCCCGGCGACGAGCTCCGACACCGCGAGCTCGTCCGCGCGCACGGTCGCCCGGTTGACGAGGTTCGTGTTGCCGATGCCGGCGTCGAGCAGCATCCGGATGTCCTCGTCGGGCAGCGGCCCGGCGAAGGCGGGCAGCCGCGGGATGATGCCCGCCGCCACCAGCGCCGGGTAGAAGCGGTTGCCCGGATGCGAGAAGTGCGTGCCCGTCGCTGCGGTCCAGAGGCTCGGGTTGATGCCCACGAAGAGCAGCCGCGTCTGCGGCCCCACCAGGTCGGGCACGGCGAGGTCGCGGTACTGCTCGAGCTCCGCGCGGGTGTAACGCCGAGCGGCCGGGACCGCGGACGAGGCAGCGCCGGTCGCCGCGCCGGGAGTGGCGGCAACCGCGTCGGCGGGAGGCACGGCGGGTGCGGGTGAGCCTGCGGCGGCAGCCGCGTCGACGGGCGGCACGCCGTGTGCGGCTGAGCCCGCGGCACGATCGACGGGCGGCACTACGGACGCCGCCGAGCCCGCGTCATCCGCCGACTCGACACCGCCCTCGTCAGACCCCACGGGGACCCCTACGCGTGCAGCGCCTCGTTCAGCGCGACCCCAGCGCCGCTGCGGGCGAGCACCTCGACCGCGCCGGAGACGGAGTTGCGGCGGAACAGCAGCCCCGGCACCCCGCTCAGCTCTACGGCCTTGACGGTGCGCGGTCCGCCCTCGGTGCCGAGCACGGTCACCTTGGTGCCGGCGGTCACGTAGAGGCCGGCCTCGACCACGGAGTCGTCGCCGATCGAGATGCCGATGCCCGAGTTCGCGCCGAGCAGCGCGCGCTCGCCGATCGTGACGCGCTCGGTGCCGCCGCCGGAGAGCGTCCCCATGATGGACGCGCCGCCGCCGATGTCCGAGCCGTCGCCGACGACGACGCCCTGCGAGATGCGGCCCTCGACCATCGACGTGCCGAGCGTGCCCG
Source organism: Desertivibrio insolitus (assembly GCF_017355965.1). GTDB lineage: Bacteria > Actinomycetota > Actinomycetes > Actinomycetales > Microbacteriaceae > JAFIQW01. The sequence goes on along the minus strand of NZ_JAFIQW010000001.1, from coordinate 239,827 downwards.
CGTTGAAGTTGACGAAGCCCTCGTGCATGACGGTGGTACCGGGGGCGAGGTGTGCGCCGAGGCGCACGCGCGAGGCATCCGCGATCCGCACGCGCTCGGGCACGACGTAGTCGAGCAGCCGCGGGAACTTGTCGACGCCGAGCACCGAGATGCCGTCGCGGCGGAGCGCCGGCACGAGTTCGGCGTAGTCCGACGGATGCATCGGGCCCGCCGTCGTCCACGCGACGATCGGCAGGTGGCCGAAGATCCCGTCGAGGTTCAGCGCGTTCGGCTGCACGAGCAGGTGGCTGAGCAGGTGCAGGCGCAGGTACGCGTCGGGCGTCGAGGCGGGCGCGGCGTCGAGGTCGATCTCGACGGTCACGAAGTCGGTGCGCACCCGGCGGCGCGCGTCGGCGACGAGGTGGCGCTCGAGCTCCGCGGGGGCGATGACGCGCTCGCGTCCCTCCGGCACGGGCCCGAGCTTCGGCTCCGGGAACCAGGTGTCGAGGATCTCTCCGCGGTCGGCGACGGTGGCGAGGCCGTAGCCCCACGCGAGGTTCTGCGTCATGCCTGCAAGGGTATCGAGCCGGGGGAGGGGCCCGAGGGCGACGGATGACGCGCGGCGGCGCCGGTCACCCCGTCGGACGCCCTCGGTAGACTCGGCCGGTGCCGATCCCCGATGCCACCCTCCCCGTGCTCGACGTCGCCGCCAGCTCGATCGAGCTGACCCGCCAGTTCTGCGACATCGAGTCGGTGTCGGGCAACGAGCGCGCGCTCGCCGACGCGATCGAGGCCGCGCTCGAGCCGTACGGCCACCTCGAGGTCATCCGCGACGGCGACGCGATCGTCGCCCGCACGAACCTCGGCCGCGACCAGCGCGTCGTGATCGCGGGGCACATCGACACGGTGCCGCTCAACGGCAACCTGCCCACGCGCTTCGAGACCGACGGTGGCGTCGAGTACCTCTGGGGCCGTGGCACCGTCGACATGAAGGCCGGCGCCGCGGTGCACCTCAAGCTCGCGGCCGAGCTGACGCAGCCCAAGGTCGACATCACGTGGGTCTGGTACGACCACGAAGAGGTCTCGGACGACCTCAACGGCCTCGGCCGCCTCGCCCGCACCCGCCCGGAGCTGCTGCACGGCGACTTCGCGATCCTCGGCGAGCCGAGCCGCGCGCAGATCGAGGGCGGCTGCAACGGCAACCTCCGCGCGGAGCTGCGGATGTTCGGCAAGCGCTCGCACAGCGCCCGCTCGTGGGTCGGCCACAACGCGATCCATGACATCGCGCCGATCCTCACGACGCTCGCCGCATACGAGGCGCGCGAAGTCGAGGTCGACGGCCTCGTCTACCGCGAAGGCCTCAACGCCGTCGGCGTCACCGGCGGCATCGCCGGCAACGTCATCCCCGACGAGGCCATGGTGCACGTCAACTACCGCTTCGCCCCGAGCCGGTCGGGCGAGGAGGCCGTCGCACACATCCGCGAGCTGTTCCCCGACGCCGAGATCACGATCGTCGACCTCGCGGAGGGCGCCCGCCCGGGCCTCGACGCCCCCGTCGCCCAGGAGTTCATCGCCGCGGTCGGCGGCACCCCCGCCCCGAAGTACGGCTGGACCGACGTCGCCCGCTTCAGCTCCCTCGGCGTCCCCGCCGTGAACTACGGCCCCGGCGACCCCTCCCTCGCGCACGCCGACGACGAGCGCGTGCCCCTCACTCAGATCACCGACGTCGAGCGCGGCCTCCGCGCCTGGCTCGCCGGCTAGCGGCACGACGAGGGCCACGGATGTCGGAGCAGAGCGCCTCCGCGGCATCCGTCGCCGCCGACCCCGGCGTGGAGCGTGCTGGGCGGCGCTGGCCGTGGTGGGTGAGGGTCGCCGCCGTGTACGCCGCGAGCCGCGTCGTGACGACCGCGCTCATGCTCGCCTTCGCGGCGCAGCAGCCGGCGAACCAGTACAGCGGGGCGAGCCCGGACTACGTCACGTTCGCCAACTACTGGGACGCCCGCTGGTACAGTGTCATCGCGTTCGGGCTGTACCCGAGCGAGCTGCCGCGCACGACGGACGGCCACGTCGAGGAGAACGCCTGGGCGTTCATGCCGGCCTACCCGCTGCTCGTGCGGGGGCTCGTCGCCGTGACGGGGCTGCCGTTCGCGACGCTCGCGGTCGCGACATCCGTGCTGTTCGGGCTGGGCTTCGCCCTGGCCGCCTACCGCCTGTTCGCGCTGCGGCTACCCGAGGGGTCGGCCCTCTTCGCCGTGGCGGTCGTGCTCGCGGCGCCGACGTCGCCCGTGCTGCAGGTCGGCTACGCGGAGTCGATGCAGTTGTTCCTGCTCGCGGTGGCCCTGTACCTGCTGCTCACGCGGCGGTATCTGCTGCTCGCGGCGGTCGTGCCGGTGCTCGCCCTCACGCGGCCGACCGGGCTCGCGCTCGCCCTCGCGCTCGGGCTGCACGTCGGCTGGCGCTGGTGGCGCGAGCGGGAGGGCTTCCCTGCGCGGGAGCGGCGGCACGCCCTCGTCGCGACCGCGGTCGCGGTGCTCTCCGGCTTCGCCTGGATGGCCGTCGCCGGCCTCGCGACCGGTGAGCTGTGGGCCTACCCCGACACGGAGCTCGCCTGGCGCAGCGACTACATCGGCCGCGTCGACCTCGTGCCGTTCGAGGGGTTCGTGCTCGGGATGCTGTGGTGGTTCGGTCCCGTTGGGGTGCCGCTGCTGGTCGCTCTCCTGGCGCTCGGCGTGGTCGTGCTGCTCCTGCCCTGGACCCGCCGGCTCGGCCCCGACCTGCGCCTCTGGGTCGGCAGCTACGGGTTGTATCTGCTCGCGGTGTTCTTCCCGCAGTCGAGTCTGTGGCGGTTGCTCATGCCCCTGTTCCCGCTCGCGGGGGCGCTCGCGGTGCCGCGGCATCCGCTCTACCGGGGAGCGCTGCTGGTGGCCGGAGTCGCCGGTCAGGCGGTCTGGCTTCACCTCTGCTGGTGGATCGACGGGGTCGACTGGACCCCGCCCTGACCCGCCGTTTTCGGCGTAGCGGCCGTATGCCCGATAATAGGAGGGCATCTCCATGAAAGGGGCACCATGGCAGCGATGAAGCCGAGGACCGGCGACGGACCGATGGAGGCCGTGAAGGAAGGCAGACTCATCATCGTGCGCGTTCCGCTCGAGGGTGGCGGACGCCTGGTGGTCTCCGTGAACGACGCCGAGGCCAAGGAGCTCCACGAGGCGCTCGGAGCCGTCGTCGGCGCGTAGCCGATCCTTCTGACAGTGGCGGCGGCCGGGTCGAGAGACCCGGCCTCCGTCCTGTCGCCCTACCCGGAATCCGGATGACGCGGGGTCGCGTCAGCCGCGTCGGTGGCGAGTTCGACGCCGTGCGCGCCGCCGCGGTCGGCTCGCTGGGTTCGCAGGTGCCTGTGTGGAGCGCGACAGTCGTTCCCGCCTGACGCGCCAGCGTGATGACGTGCCGACGTCTAGCGCTCGCGTGGACGGACGTGTCGTCTGAGAGGCGCTCCCGGGCAGCCGCAGCCGCAGCCGCGACCCCGACCGCGGGTCTAGACCCCGAGCTTGACGATCTGCAGCAGTCCGTCGCCGGCGGGCGACAGGGCGGTGAGCACGGCGGGCGATCCCGCGAGCTCCGACAGGAGGCTGCGGTAGGTCGCCGTCTCCTCGTCGCGCGCGGCGGGATTCGCGACGCGGCCGCGCCACATCGCGTGCGCCACGAGCACGAGCCCACCGGAGCGCGCGAGGCGCAGGCCGTGCTCCACGTACTCGATCGCGCAGCCGGGGTCGGCGTCGATGAAGACGATGTCGTAGCTCGACTCGTTCATGCGGGGGAGCACGGCCTTCGCGTCGCCCGTGATGAGCCGCACGCGAGTGACCGCGATGCCGGCGTCGGTGAACATGCGGCGCGCGTGCTGCTGGTGCTCGAGCTCGTTGTCGATCGAGGTGAGCGTGGCATCCGGAGCGCCCTTGAGCATCCAGAGGCCGCTCACGCCGACACCGGTGCCGATCTCGATGATCGAGCGGGCGCGGGAGGCCGCCGCGAGCACGGACAGCTGCGAGCCGACGGCGTTCGAGACGGGCTCGACGCCCAGCTCCTGGCTGGCCTGACGGGCCTGCTCGATGTGCTCGTCCTCGCCCACGAATTGCTCGGAGTAGGACCAGCTGGCGTCGATGTCTGACAAACGTGCTCTCATTGCTCCCCAAGGGTAGGCCGTACGCCTGAGGACTGAGGGTTACCCTGTTCCCGTGTCCCTGTTCGGATTGACGTTCGAGAAGCTCCTCATCATCGGGCTGATCGCCGTCTTCCTCCTGGGACCGGACCGTCTGCCGTACTACGCGCAGCAGCTCGCACGGCTCGTGAAGTCGCTGCGCGACATGGCGAACGGCGCGAAGGCACGCATGCGCGAGGAGATGGGCCCCGAGTTCGAGGACGTCGACTGGAAGAAGCTCGACCCTCGCCAGTACGACCCGCGCCGGATCATCCGCGAGGCCCTGCTCGAGGACGAGCCGGAGGCCGAGCCCGCGCCGCGGGTCGTGCGCAAGCCGATGGAGTCGGCCTACGCCAAGCGGCAGCGGATGATGAAGGAGAACGCTCCGACGCCGTTCGACTCGGAGGCGACCTGACCGCTCAGCGGTGAGCGGCGGCGAACCGCTGCGACTCCCGCTGCAGCGCGTCGACGACGAGCCGCACCGACGGCCGCACCGCGCGGTCGGGCCGCACCAGAGCGGTGAGCTGACGCTCCGTCTTGACGCCGGAGATCGGCCGGGTCACGAGACCGTTCTCCCGGTCGCGCGTGGTGAAGCGCGGCAGGATCGCGATGCCGTGCCCGGCGGACACGAGCGACTCGACGATGCCGTTGTCGCCGATGCGCTGGGAGATGTTGGCGCTGAAGCCTCCGGCGATCTCGATCTGGCGCAGCAGGCGGTCGTAGGGGAAGTCGATCGGCACGCCGATCCACGTCTCGTCGGCGAGGTCGGAGGGGGAGAGGGTGCGCTTGCCCGCGAGCCGGTGATTCTCCGGCAGGGCGATGTCGAGGGGCTCCTTCATGAGCGGCACGGTGACGAGACCGCGCTCGTTCCATGAGGGCAGGATGCCGGGGGCATCCGCGACCACGACGTCGTAGTCGCGGGTGAGGTCGGCGAAGTCCGGCAGCACCGGGTCGACGCTCGAGACGCGCACGGAGAGGCCCGGGGCGTCCGCGAGCTCGGACAGCAGCCCCGGCAGCAGCATCTCGCCCGCGGTCTGGAACACCGTGAGCGTCACCGTGCCCTGCGGCTGCTCGGTGAACTCCTTCCAGGTGGACTGCGCCTTCTCGATCGCGACGGCGACCTCGGTCGCGGTCGTCGCGAGCGCCCTGCCAGCACCGGTGAGGCGGATGCCGCGGCCGTGCCGCTCCGTGAGCGGCACCCCGGCCTCGCGCTCGAGCACCTTCAGCTGCTGCGACACGGCCGACGCCGTGCGGTTGGTGGCGCGGGCGACGTCGGTGATGCTGCCCCGTTCGGCGAGTTCGCGGAGCAGTTCGAGGCGGCGCACATCCATGAAGCGATTCTACAGCCCCGCTCAAGGAACATTCGCTTGTGCTAAAGCGTTACGAATAGTGAGATTGCATCGCATCTGAAGGAGGAGTCATGGAGTTCATCGTCCTGGCCGCGATCGCCGGCCTCGCTCTCGTCGGTGTCGGCGCGACGGTCGTCGAGACCGTCCGCGACGGCTACGGCCCCGTGCCGACGCGCCGCGCGTAAGCAGCACCAGAGGAACGCGCCGGTCCCGGAAGGGCCGGCGCTTTTTCTTTGCCCGCGTGCGGTGGATCCGTCGCTCGCCGCTCAGCGGCCCTCGCGTCGGCCTCCGATCAGCCCGGCGAGAGCGTCAGCTTCCGCCCCGCGAGCCCGCGCCCGCGCGCGACGAGCCGCTCGGCCACGGCGTCGATCGCTACGGCGGCCGGGTCCGCGGGATCGGCGAGCACCACCGGGGCTCCCGCGTCGCCGCCGACGCGCAGCGCGACGCTCAGCGGCACCGACGCGAGCAGCGGCACCTTGAGCCGTCGGGCGAGCTCCGCGCCGCCGCCCGAGCCGAACAGTTCGAGCACGGAGCCGTCCGGCTGCACGAGCCCCGCCATGTTCTCGACCACGCCGACGACCGTCTGCCCGGTCTGCCGCGCCACGACGGCGCTGCGCTCGGCGACATCCGCGGCGGCCGACTGCGGCGTCGTGACGACGAGCACCTCGGCGTGGGGGAGCAGCTGCCCGACCGAGATGGCGACGTCGCCGGTACCGGGCGGCAGGTCGAGCAGCAGCACGTCGAGGTCGCCGAAGTACACGTCGGTGAGGAACTGGGCGATCGTGCGGTGCAGCATCGGCCCGCGCCAGGAGACGGCCGTCGAAGAGGCGTCCACGAACATCCCGATCGAGATGACCTTCACGTCGTGCGCGACCGGCGGCAGGATCATGTCGCCGACCTGGGTCGGCTTCGCCCCCTCGATGCCGAGCAGGCCGGGGATCGAGAACCCGTGCACGTCCGCGTCGACGAGGCCGACCCGCAGCCCGCGCCGGGCGAGCGCGACCGCGAGATTCGCCGTGACGGTGGACTTGCCGACGCCGCCCTTGCCGCTCGTGACGGCGACGACGCGGGTCAGCGAGTCGGCCGTGAACTGCACGCCGCGCTTCGCCGCGGATCCCCGCAGCTTCTCGGTCAGCGCCTTCCGCTCCTGCGGGGTCATGACCGACACCGCGACGTCGACCGCCGTGATGCCCGGCACGGATGCCGCGGCCTCGCGCACCCCGCGCTCGATTGCGTCCGCGGCCGGGCAGCCCACGATCGTGAGCTTCAGCGGCACGCGCGCCTCGCCGGCATCCGTCACCTCGACGTCGCCGATCATGTCGAGCTCGGTGACCGGCTTGCGGATCTCCGGGTCGAGCACGCGGCTGAGCGCGCCGCGGACGCGGTCGGCGGTGCTCACGAGCGGCGGACCGGCGCGGTGCGGCTCTCGGTGTCGTCGCCGGACCGGTCGCGATCGAGGTCCTCGAGCAGCGAGCGCAGCTCGGCGCGGATGAAGTCCTTGCTCGCGACGTCGGTGAGCGCGAGGCGCAGGGCGACGACCTCGCGGGCGAGGTACTCGGTGTCGGCGAGGTTGCGCTCGGCGCGCTGGCGGTCCTGCTCGATCTGCACGCGGTCTCGGTCGTCCTGGCGGTTCTGCGCGAGCAGGATCAGCGGGGCGGCGTACGACGCCTGGAGCGACAGGATGAGCGTCAGCGCGGTGAAGCCGTTGTCGGAGGAGTCGAAGCGCCAGCTGAGCGGCGCGGTCGTGTTGTAGACGATCCACGCGATGCAGAACAGGGTGAGGCCGAGCAGGAACCACGGCGTGCCCATCGCGCGGGCGACCCACTCGGTGAAGCGGCCGAAGCGGTCGCCGTCGCTGCCACGAAGAGGGAGCACCCGCCGACGGCGGATGCCCTTGGGAGCGTCGAGCGATGTGACGTTCTTAGGTTCGCGAGCCACTGACGCCCCTCCTTCCTGTGATCACGGCCTGTCTGCGCGCGGTCGCGCGCGGTCTCGCGGGTTGGTCGTGGTCGTCGCTACTTCGCCAGTCGTCGGGCAGCAGATAGTCGAGGACGTCGTCGATGGTCACCACCCCGACCAGACGATGGCTCTCGTCGATGACGGGGAGCGAGACGAGGTTGTAGCTCGCGAGGCGACGGGACACCTCGGCGGCGCTCTCGGTGACGAGCACCGGCTCGAGCGTCTGATCGAGCAGGGTGCCGAGCCGCTCGCTCGGCGGATAGCGCAGCATCCGCTGGAAGTGCACGACCCCGAGGAACCGTCCGGTCGGCGCCTCGTAGGGCGGCAGCGTGACGCAGACGGATGCCCCGAGCGCGGGCGCCAGCTCGTGACGGCGGATCAGGGCGAGACCCTCGGCCACCGTGGCATCCGCGGACACGATGATCGGCTCGGTCGTCATGAGACCACCGGCGGTGTCGGGGGCGAAGTCGAGGAGGAAGCGGACGTCCTCGGCCTCGTCGGGCTGCATGAGCTGCAGCAGCGCCTCGGTGCGCTCGGCGGGCAGCTGACCGATGAGGTCGGCGGCGTCGTCGGGCTGCATCTGGTCGAGCACCTCGGCGGCGCGGTGGTCGTCGAGGGCGCTGAGGATGCCGACGCTCTCGGACTCCGGCATTTCCTCGAGCACGTCCGCGAGGCGATCGTCGGGCAGCTCGCCGAGCACCTCGATCATCCGCTCCTGCGGCAGCTCGCGGAGCGTGTTGGCGAGGTCGGCGGGGAGGAGGTCGGAGTAGGCGGCGATGACCTGCTCGGCGGACTGCGCCTCCTCGGTGTCGCCCTCCTTGACGTCGCCCCAGTTGACGAGCACGGTCGGCGCCTTGGCGAAGGGGGAGGGGCTCGTCTTCGGCAGCCGCACGAACAGCTGCGAGACCTCCCACTCGCCCTGGCCGGTGTCGGCGATGGAGACGTCCTCGATGACGCCCTGCCGGTTGTCCTTGAGCGTCACGGTGCGGCCGAGCATCTCGGCGATGAGGCGCACCTCGCCGCCGCGCTGCTCGAAGCGGCGAAGGTTGATGAGCCCGGTCGTGATGATCTGGCCGCCGCCGATGGAGGTGACGCGCCCGATCGACACGAAGACGCGGCGCTTGCCGGGCACCTCGACGACGAGCCCGACGACCTGCGGGGACTGCCGCTTGCGGTACACGACGAGCACGTCGCGCACGCGTCCGACGCGGTCGCCGGCGGGGTCAAAGACCGAGACGCCGGCCAGTCTGGCTACGAAGACTCGGGAGGCGCTCACAGGACTAACCTACCGCCGCGCTGTCAGAATCCCCTTATGACCAGCCCCTCCCCGTTCGGCCGCCGGCCCCGTCAGACGCCCGTCGTTCCCCGGGGAGACGTGCTCGGCACGTACGAGAGCTACCCGGAGGCGCAGGAGGTCGTGAACCGGCTCGCCAAGGCCGAGTTCCCCGTGGACCAGGTCGCCATCGTGGGCAACGACCTCAAGACCGTCGAGCGGGTGACCGGCCGGATGACCTACGGCCGGTCGGCCGCAGCGGGCGCCGCGAGCGGCGCGTGGTTCGGCCTCTTCTTCGGGTTCCTGCTCGTGCTGTTCTCGCCGACGGCGAACCTGCTGCTGATCGGCGCTGCCGCGCTCATCGGTGCGGGCTTCGGGATGCTGTTCGGGCTCGCCACGTACGCCGTGAACCGGCGCCGGCACGACTTCACGTCGTTGACCCAGGTCGTGTCGTCGAACTACCAGGTGATCGTGAACCCGCAGCTCACCGCCCGCGCGCAGAACGCGCTGAACGGCGGTGGGAGCGGGGCGGAGGAGCAGTCGCCGCGCGCCTGACTCGACGCGCGTAGGGCCGCGGCGGCTCACACACGGCCGCACGCGTCGTGACCTGCGCCGGACGTCGCGTCAGCGGCGCAGCCACGCCTCCACGTCGTCCGCCGTGCGCGGGATGCCGACCGAGAGGTTCTCAGCGCCGTCGGCGGTCACGAGGATGTCGTCCTCGATGCGCACGCCGATGCCCCGGTACTCCTCGGGCACGGTCAGGTCGTCGGGCTGGAAGTACAGACCGGGCTCGATCGTGAAGACCATGCCGGGCTCGAGCACGCCGTCGAGGTAGAGCTCGCGGCGCGCCTGGGCGCAGTCGTGCACGTCGAGGCCGAGGTGGTGGCTCGTGCCGTGCACCATGTACCGCCGGTGGTACTGGTGGTCGGGGTCGAGCGACTCCTCGGCGGTCACGGGCAGCAGGCCCCACTCGGCCGTCCGCTCGGCGATGACCCGCATCGCGGTCTGGTGGATCTCGCGGAAGCGGATGCCAGGACGCACGATGGCGAACGCGGCATCCGCGGCCTCGAGCACGGCCTCGTACACGCGGCGCTGCACCTCGGTGAAGGTGCCGCTCACGGGCAGAGTGCGGGTGATGTCGGCGGTGTAGAGGCTCTCGAGCTCGATGCCTGCGTCGATGAGGATGAGGTCGCCGTCGGCGACGGGGCCGTCGTTGCGGGTCCAGTGCAGGATGCAGGCGTGCGGGCCGGATGCCGCGATCGTGTCGTAGCCGACGGTGTTGCCCTCGGCGCGGGCGCGCCGGTTGAACGTGCCCTCGACGAGGCGCTCGCCGCGGCGGTGAGCGGTGATCGCCGGGAGGTCGGCGATCACGTCGTCGAAGCCCTGCTTCGTGGCATCCACGGCGGCGCGCATCTCGCCGATCTCGTAGTCGTCCTTCACGAGCCGCAGCTCGCTGAGGTCGCGGGCGAGGGCGGCGTCGCCGTCGCGCGAGACATCCGCGACCCCTTCGGCGGCGGCGAGGCGGCGGCCGTCGATGCGGTCGGTGATGTCGCGGTCGGCGTCGCGGACGACGAGGGTCGACGCGTCGACGCGGTCGAGCACCTCGGCGAAGGCCGCGAGGCCAGCGGTGTCGAGGCCGAGGTCGGCCGCGACGTGCGCGAGCGAGGGGCGCGGGCCGGTCCAGAACTCGCCGATCTCGGGGTTCGCGTAGAACTCGTCGGAGTCGCGTCCGGCGGCCTCGCGGAAGTAGAGGGTCGAGGCGCCGTCGGCCTCGATGACGAGCACGCTGCCGGGCACGGCGTCGGAGCCCCAGCCGGTGAGGTGCGAGAACGCGGAGTGCGCCCGGAACGGGTAGTCCGTGTCGTTCGAGCGCACCTTCGCGGTGCCGGCGGGCACGATGAGGCGGGCTCCGGGGTGCAGTGCCGCGATCGCCGCGCGGCGGCCGGCGGCGCGGTCGGCGGCCGGGCGGCGTGAGGGCACGGTCTGCTGCCGCTCGGCCCAACCAGTGGAGATGTACTCCTTGAAACGGTCCGAGCCGGGGGTCGTGGACCGGTTCGAGGTCGCCCGGGGAGCGGTCGCGTTCTGCTCTGCCATGTCTCTAGTCTGCCCGCTCCGAAGGCGCCTGTCTTGCGTGCACCGAGTGCAATAAGGACCAACGGAACGTGAAAATCCTGATCACGGGCCGAGTGTTCCCCGGCCCCCGAACGAGGGCGATTCTGAGCAACGCTCACTTCCCCAAACACCGGATGCGACACGCCGAATGGCACTAGTTAGGGGGTCACCGGTTCTGCCAAGGTCATCACCAGCAGACGAGAGCAAGGGGCAGATCCTGTCACGCCTACCCGCACTCGGGCGCGAGCGATGGAGCGTGACCAGGATGGCCACGCCTATGTCGCGGCGCCTGACGACGATGAGCGCACTGAGCGCGATCCTCGGCGTGCTCTTTTCGCTGCTCGTGGGCGTGCAGCCCGCCAACGCGTACCGCTCGTTCTCGATGTGCGACGCCGACGTCGTGCTCATCACGCTCCGCGGAACCGCGGAGGACAACGCCCCGACGGGCACCACCATGGCGGGCCTGCAGGCGGTCGCCCGCGCCGACCGTCAGCTCTCGGTCTGGACCCGCACCGTCGACTACCCGGCGATCGCCTACTCGCTCGGCGGCACCTACTTCACGAGCCTCCGCACGGGCACCGACAACCTGCGCGAGACCATCCTCGACACGATCGAGGAGTGCCCGCTCTCGGAGATCGCGCTCGCCGGCTACTCCCAGGGGGCTCAGGCGATCGGCGACCTGCTGGCCGGCACGAACGTCGAGCCGCTGCCCGACGGCGTGCGGGAGCGCATCATCGGCGTCGCGCTCCTCGCCGACCCGTCGTACCGCACGGGCGAGCCGTGGAACGCCTCCGGCGACACGACGGCGCGCAGCGGCTGGTTCGTCAGGGCCGCCGGAGCGTTCGACTCCTGGACGCGGAACGGCTCCGTCGGCGGCCAGGCCTCGATCGTGCGCTCCTGGTGCCTCACGGGCGACCGGTTCTGCTCGAGCGGCACGGGCTTCGACGCCGACGCCATCCACGGCTCCTACGCCACCGTGGTCTCGAGCGAGGTCTGGAACTTCCTGCGCTCCTGGGCGGTCGACGACGAGGACTGAGGTCCCGGCCGCACGCGGCCCGCGAACCTAGACTGGGGCGATGCCCGGTCCGATCGATCTCCACGCGCACTCCAGCGTGTCGGACGGCACCGAGACGCCCGCCGAGCTGATCGCCGCCGCGGATGCCGCGGGGCTGTCGGCCGTCGCGATCACCGACCACGACTCCACGGCCGGCTGGGACGAGGCGATCACCGCGGCATCCGGCACCGGGCTCACGCTCGTGCCCGGCATGGAGATGTCGACCCAGCTCGACTACGCGAGTGTGCACGTGCTCGCCTACCTCTTCGACCCGACGAACGCCGCCCTCATGGAGGAGACCGCGCGCGTCCGCAAGGAGCGGCTCACCCGCGCCGAGAGCATGGTGCGCCGCATCTCGGCCGACTACGACCTGGCCTGGGACGACGTGCTCGAGCAGGCGCGCGGCACCACCGTCGGTCGTCCGCACATCGCCGACGCGCTCGTGGCACGGGGCATCGTGACCGACCGCAGCGCGGCGTTCGCGACGATCCTGCACTGGCGCGGCGGCTACTACCGGCCGCACTACGCCCCGACGCCGCTGACCGGCGTGCGGCTCATCACCGAGGCCGGGGGAGTCGCCGTCATCGCGCACCCGGGCGCGGCGGGGGCAGCACGCGTGCTGACGGATGACGTCGTGTCGCAGCTCGTCGACGCCGGGCTCGCGGGCTTCGAGCTGCACCACCGCGACAACCCGCCGGAGCAGCGCGAGCGGCTGCAGCGACTCGCCGACCGCTACGGGCTCATCACGACGGGCTCGAGCGACTACCACGGCACGGGGAAGCCGAACCGGCTCGGCGAGAACTCGACAACCCAGGAGATGCTCGAGCGCATCGTCGACCGCGCGACGGGCACGGCGCCCTTCCGCTCGGAGCCGCGCGCGGCGACGGAGTAGCCACTCCGGCGGATCACGTCGCCCAGGAACGCGAAAAGCGGGGCCCGTCCTTGGACGAGCCCCGCTTCGTGCAGCTGGTGGTTACTCCGACGGCGTCGCCGGCGCGGCCGAGCCGGAGCGGCGGCGACGCGAGCGGTTGCGGCGACGCGGCTGACCGCCCTCGCCACCACCCTCGACGGGAGCCGACTCGGGCGAGGCATCCGTCGTCTGCGCCTCGGTGTCGGCGCCCGAGGAACCGTTGCCGGAGCGGGTGCGACGACGACGGCGCCCGTCCGACGAGCCCTCGCTCTCGGCGCGCGGCGGACGCGAGCTCTCCGAGCGGGGCGGGCGCGAGGTCGCGGACTGCTCCGAACGCGTCGTGGCCTTGAGGCGGCCCTTCGCGCCCTCGGGGATGCCGAGGTCGGCGTAGAGGTGCGGCGACGAGGAGTAGGTCTCGGTCGGCTCGGGCTGGCCGAAGTCGAGCGCGCGGTTGATCAGCGACCACTTGTGCAGGTCGTCCCAGTCGACGAAGGTCACCGAGATGCCGGTCTTGCCCGCGCGGCCGGTGCGGCCGGCGCGGTGCAGGTAGGTCTTCTCGTCCTCGGGGATCGTGTGGTTGATCACGTGGGTGACGTCGGTGACGTCGATGCCGCGCGCGGCGACATCCGTCGCCACGAGCACGTCGATCTTGCCGGCCTTGAACCGGGCCATCGACTTCTCGCGGGCCTCCTGGCTCATGTCGCCGTGGACGGCGCCGGCGTTGAAGCCGCGGTCCTGCAGCTCCTCGGTCAGCTTCGAGGCCGCGCGCTTGGTGCGCGTGAAGATGACGGTGCGGCCGCGGCCCTCCGCCTGCAGGATGCGGGCGACGACCTCGTCCTTGTCGAGCGCGTGCGCCCGGTAGATGAGGTGCTTGATGTTGGCCTGCGTGAGCCCCTCGTCGGGGTCGCTCGCGCGGATGTGCACCGGGCGGTTCATGAACCGGCGGGCCAGCGCGATGACCGGGCCGGGCATCGTCGCGGAGAAGAGCATCGTGTGCCGGGTCGCCGGCGTCTGCGCGAACAGCTTCTCGACGTCGGGCAGGAAGCCGAGGTCGAGCATCTTGTCGGCCTCGTCGAGCACCATGATGCGCACGTTCGCGAGCGAGAGCAGGCGCTGCCCGGCGAGGTCGAGGAGACGACCGGGGGTGCCGACGACGATCTGGGCGCCGGCCTTGAGCTGCTCGACCTGCCCCTCGTACGCCTTGCCGCCGTAGATGGAGACGATCTTGGTGGGCCGGTTGCGGGTGGCCAGCTCGAGGTCCTCGGTCACCTGCACCGCGAGCTCGCGGGTGGGGACCACGACGAGCGCCTGCACCCCGGGCTCGGGGTCGGCGCCGAGACGCTGCACGAGGGGGAGGCCGAAGCCGAAGGTCTTACCGGTGCCGGTCTTGGCCTGGCCGATGATGTCCTGGCCGCTGAGGGCGAGCGGGATCGTCTGGCTCTGGATGGGGAAGGGCTCGATGATGCCCTTGGCCGCCAGAGCGTCGACCATGTCCTGGTCGATCCCGAGGTCGGAGAAAGTCAATGAAATGCCTGTCTGTGTAGTAGAAAGCCGCCCACATTCTACCGGCGGGCCCGTCGGCGGGCTCCGGAAGGTGAATCGCGGCGGAAAGAGCGCCCTAGACTTGGCGCCGTGGTGAGCTGGTTCCCGTGGAGGCGCAGGCCCGCTCACTCCTTGAGGCTGCGGCCCCGGCGCGACCCCCTGGTTCCTCTGAACAAGGTCGACCTGTCGGAGATGACGCCGGCGCCGCCAGCGTACCTGGGTCACGCCGCATATCTGCATCTCTCGTTCTTCGAATCCGTCTCGCAGGCCCTTTCCTTCGCCCCGACGCTCGATGCGAAGGAGCGGATGTCGCGGGTCGCGGGCCTCGCGCTCGAGAAGCACCGCCGCTTCGTCGAGGAGATCGAGCGCCGCGGCGACGACGCTCCCGCGCTCATGCAGCCCTTCGCCGCGGGCGTGGACCTGTTCCGCTACGAGACCCGGGGCAACGACTGGTACGAGGTGCTCGTCACGCACTACGTCACGGTCGGACTGCTGGAGGAGTTCTTCGAGCAGCTCGCCGTCGGGCTCGGCCGTGACGAGCTGGAGCGAGTGCGCGACATCCTGGATCTCGACTCCGGGCTCGAGCTCGTGGTCGACGAGCTCCGCCGGGCGATCGAGCAGAACCCCCTGCTGGGGTCGCGGCTCGCCCTGTGGGGGCGCCGCCTGGTCGGCGACACCCTGCTGCTCGCCCGCGCCGCGCTGACGTCGACGGATGCCGCGCCGAGCGAGGAGCGGCTGGAGCCCGTGTTCACGGAGCTCATCGCCGGCCACACCCGGCGCATGGACGCCCTCGGCCTCACCGCGTAGTCGCCGCCCCGTCAGGGCCGGCGGTCGGCCGCGAGCAGCACGAGCAGGCCGATGATGACGAGCGCGAGGCCGGCGAAGACCCCCACGAGCTGGAACTCGGAGTCGAAGACCCCGACCAGCCGCAGCACCTCGAGGCCCAGCTGCACGACGCCGACGACGCACAGGATGACGCCGAAGACGACGATCATCCTCACGCGCGGCTCGGCCTGCATACCCTCATGGTGACGCGGGGTCCTGCTGAGAAGCTGCGCGTGACGGGTCGGAACCGTCCTCAGGCCTTCTGCAGGCGCTCGAAGAGCTCCTCGTCCTTGACCCGGCGGGAGCGGGGGAGCAGCAGCGCCACCACGACGGCGGCGGCGCCGGCGGCGGCGAGCGTCGCGACCCAGATCCAGCCGCCGTCGAACGGCAGCCCGAGCCAGGTCAGCGCGGCCCAGACGACGGCGGCCACGATCGCGCCGACGCCGGGGAGCACGAGCACGCCGTGGGTCTCACGCCCCGGTACGAGGTAGCGCACCAGGAGCCCGAGTGCGGTCCCGCCGAGGACCGCGAAGAGCATCTCCATGTCAGGCGACGAAGCCGACGCGGCGCGTGCTCTCCGACCCGACCTCGATGTAGGCGAACGACGTGGCGGGCACGATGTAGAGCTTGCCCTTGTTGTCGGTCAGCTTGATGAACTTGCTGTCGGCATCGAGCGCCGCCGTCACGATGCTCTCGACCTCGGCCGCGGTCTGCGACGACTCGAAGCTGATCTCACGGGGGCTGTTGGTGATGCCGATGCGAATGTCCACGTTCGCAAGAATAGGCCACCGGGTAGCACCCGCCGGCGGTCGTTCGCCAGGGGCAGACAGGGCGCGTCCGGCGCGTGCCGGAGGGCCCGACGGGCGATGTCGCCGGGGTCGACTACCGTGCTCGCGTGGCGGTTCTGGGACTGAAGCGGGGGGCGGATGCCGCGGTGCATCCGGTCGCGCTCGACGACAGCCAGCGGGCGGTGCTCGCCCTCGCCGACGACGAGAGCGCGGTCGTGCTGGGAGCTCCCGGCACGGGCAAGACGACGACGCTCGTCGAACTCGTCGCCGACCGCGTCAACGAGCGCGGCTTCTCGCCTGACGAGGTGCTCGTGCTCTCCCCGACCCGCGCCGCGGCGACCCGGCTGCGCGACGTGCTTGCGCTGCGCGTGGGTGTCGCCACGAGCGGCCCGTTCGCCCGCACCCCCTCGTCGCTCGCGTTCCAGGTGCTCCGCCGCGCGGCCGTCGCCGAGCACGTGGAGCCGCCGAAGCTCCTGACCGGCGGCGAGCAGGACGCGATCGTGCGCGAGCTGCTCGCGGGCCACGTCGAGGACGGCACCGGGCCGGCCTGGCCGGAGCACCTCGGGCCCGACGTACGCGCGCTGCGCACCTTCCGCACGGAGCTCCGCGAGCTCGCGATGCGCGCCACGGAGTACGGCGTCTCGCTGCCCGAGATGCGCCGACTCGCCCGCGTCCACGACCGGCCCGAGTGGGCCGCCGCCGCGGACTTCCTCGCCGAGTACACGGCGCTCGTCGACCAGGTGCGCGAGTCCGCCCTCGATCCCGCCGAGCTGCTCGCCTTCGCGACGACCGAGGTCGCCGAGGGCCGCTACGACCCGCCGTTCCGGCTGCTCGTGCTCGACGACGCGCAGGAGGCCACCGAGTCGATCCTCGGGCTCGTCCGTGCGCTCGCGGCGCGGGGCGTCACCGTCGTCGCCGCGGGCGACCCCGACGTCGCCGCGAACTCGTTCCGCGGGGCCGAGAGCGACGCCCTCGGCCGGATGCCCGCCCTGCTCGGCATCCGCATGACGTCGCTGCGGCTCGCCACCGTGCACCGGCACGGCCCCGAGCTGCGCGCCCTCATCTCCGCCGTGACCGCCAGGATCGGCACCGCCGCCGCCGGTCTGCAGCGGTCCGCGACTGCCGTCGACCGCCCGGGGTCGGTGAGCGTCATCGAGGCGCCGACCGCCGGGCGGCAGTACACGACCATCGCGCGGCTGCTGCGCGAGCGGCACGTCGAGCAGGACGTGCCGTGGGGACGCATGGCGGTCATCGCCCGGTCGGGCGCCCTGCTGCCCGCGATCGCCCGCGCGCTCTCGCACGCCGAGGTGCCGACGCGCACCACGCTCGCCGGCGCTCCGTTGCGCGACGACGCCGCCGTGCGCGGCCTGCTGCGCGTGGTCGACGTCGGCATCGGGCGCACCCCGCTGACCGACGAGGTCGCCGTCGAGCTGCTCACCTCTCCCTACGGCGGCTTCGACCGCCTCGCGCTCCGCCGACTGCGGCTCGCGCTGCGGGCCGAGGAGCTCGCGGGCGGCGGAGGCCGCGCGAGCGGCGCCCTGCTGGTCGAGGCGCTCTCCGCGCCGAGCCGGTTCGCGACGATCGACCACCGCATCGGGCGCCGCGCCGCGCGGCTGGCCGAGACGCTCCACGCCCTGCGCGGCATGGCCGACAGCGGCGCGACGATCGAGGAGCTGCTCTGGCACGCATGGGAGCGCAGCGGCCTCGCCCGCAGCTGGGGCGATCAGGCGCTCTCCGCCGGCGTCGCCGCCGAGGACGCGAACCGCAACCTCGACGGCGTCGTCGCCCTCTTCACCGCGGCACGCCGCTTCGCCGAGCGCCGCCCCGGCGACGGGCCGGGCCTCTTCCTCGACGACGTCCTCTCCGCCGACGTGCCCGAGGACACGCTGTCGCCACGCGCCGCCGGCGACGCGGTCTACCTGACCACCCCGGCCGGGGCGATCGGCCTCGAGTTCGACACCGTCGTCGTCGCGGGGCTGCAGGAGGGCGTGTGGCCGAACCTCCGGCTGCGCGGCTCGCTGCTCGCGCCGCAGGAGCTCGTGCGCGCGGCATCCGGTGACACGGCCGTCGTCGACAAGCGGCGACAGGTGCTCTCCGACGAGCTGCGCATGTTCGCGCTCGCGGTGTCGCGGGCGTCCTCGAAGCTCGTGCTGGCGTCCGTCGCCAACGACGACGAGGCGCCGAGCGTGTTCCTCTCCTTCGCCCCGGATGCCCCGCGCGAGCCGCTCTCGGAGTTCCCGCTGACCCTGCGCGGGCTGACCGGTCGCCTGCGCCGCATCGCCGCGACCGCCGGCCCCGCCTCCGCGGCCGAGGCCGCCTCCGGTCTCGCCCAGCTCGCCGCCGAGCAGGTGCCAGGGGCCGACCCGGCGGAGTGGCACGGCCTGCTGCCGGTGTCGACCGAGGCGCCGCTGTTCGACCTCGACGACCCCGAGGTGCGGGTCTCGATCTCGCCCTCGAAGCTCGAGCAGTTCGAGCAGTCGCCGTTCGCGTGGTTCCTCGACCGCGTCGCCGGCGCCCCGTCGTCGACGTCGATGAGCCTCGGCACCATCGTGCACTGGGTGATGGAGACCGCGACCGACCCGAGCGACGCCGCGCTCGAGGCAGCCCTCGAGTCTCGCTGGTCCGAGCTCGTCTTCGAGTCGCCGTGGCTCGCCGAACGCGAGCGCGACGCCGCGCGAGTGCTGCTCGGCGCGGTCGGGGAGTACCTGCGCGACTTCGAGCGGAGCGGCGCCCGCCTCGTCGCGGCTGAGGGCGCGTTCGAGCTCGAGGTCGGCCGGGTGCGGGTGCGCGGCAAGATCGACCGCGTCGAACAGTCCGCCGACGGCGCCGTCACGATCGTCGACCTCAAGACCGGCTCGCCGATCACGAAGCAGGCCGAGATCGACGAGCACGCCCAGCTGAGCGCCTACCAGCTCGCCTACGCGGAGGGCCTCATCGGGGGGCTCGAGGGCGAGCACCGCCCGGGCGGGGCGGCGCTGCTCTACGTGAAGAAGGGCAAGGACGGCAGGCGCTACCGCAAGGGCGAGCAGGCGCCGCTCGACGAGGAGCAGCTCGAACGCTTCCGCGAGCGGCTCCGCACCGCCGCGCGGAGCATGGCGGCCGCGGGCTTCGACTGCCTGAGCGAGGTGGACGTGTGGGACTTCAAGAACTCGAGCATCCGACTGCACACGGTGAGGGCGGTGACCGAATGACCGACCTCCTTCTTCCGCCCACGGCGACGATCGGTGCCCGCGAGATCGCCGAGAAGCTCGGGCAGCCGCCGCCCACCGAGCAGCAGCGCGCGGTGATCGAGTCGGAACTCGCGCCCGCGCTCGTCGTGGCCGGCGCCGGCAGCGGCAAGACCGAGACCATGGCAGCCCGGGTGCTGTGGTTGCTCGCGAACGGACTCGTACGGCCGAGCCAGATCCTCGGGCTCACGTTCACCCGCAAGGCCGCGAGCGAGCTCTCCACCCGCATCCGCAAGCGCATGCTCCAGCTCGAGCAGGCGGGCCTGATGCCGGGCGAGCCCGACCCGTTCGAGGTGCCGACCGTCGCGACGTACAACTCGTTCGCGAACTCGGTCTACGGCGAGCACGCCGTGCTGCTCGGCCGGGAGAGCGACGGGGTCGTGCTGTCGGAGGCATCCGCCTGGCAGCTCGCGCGCTCGATCGTGCTGCGCTCCGACGATCCGCGTCTGCCCGGGCTCGGCAAGTCCATCGACCAGGTGACCGCGGCGGTGCTCTCGCTCTCGTCGTCGCTCAGCGAGCACGTCGCGGATGCCGCGGCCGTGCGCTCCTTCGCCGAGGACTTCGCCCGCGTCGCCGAGCGGCCGAACGGCGGCAAGGGCGCCTACGCCGACGTCGACGACACGGTGGCGCGCGTCGCGGCACTGCCCGTGCTGCTCGATCTCGCCGAGCGCTTCGCCCAGGCGAAGCAGGAACGAAGCTTCGTCGAGTACTCCGACCAGGTGGCGCTCGCGCTCGAGGTGGCCGAGGCCTCGCCGCGCGTCGCGGAGGAGCTGCGCGACCGCTACCGCGTCGTGCTCCTCGACGAGTACCAGGACACCTCCGTCGTGCAGACCCGCCTGCTGTCGCGCCTCTTCGCGGGTACGCCCGTCATGGCCGTCGGCGACCCGCACCAGTCCATCTACGGGTGGCGCGGCGCGAGCGCGTCGAACCTCGACGACTTCGCCCGCACGTTCGGCGCCGAGCGCACCTTCGCGCTCAGCACCTCGTGGCGCAACGGGCACCGCATCCTCGAGGCCGCGAACGTGCTCGTCGCACCGCTCACCGCGACGACGAGCGTGCCCGTCGAGCAGCTGCACCCGTCGCCGGTCGCGACCGACCTGCCGGTCGACTCGCTGTTCCCCGAGACGGTCGAGGACGAGGCGGATGCCACCGCGCGCTGGCTCAAGGCAGGGCTCGACCCGCATCGCGGCGCCGCCGAGCAGCCCTCCGCCGCCATCCTCTTCCGCACCCGCAAGACCATGCGGTTCTTCATCGACGCGCTGCGGCGGCACGACGTGCCCTTCCACGTGCTCGGGCTCGGCGCGCTGCTCGAGGAGCCCGAGGTCGCCGACCTCGTCTGCGCGCTGACCGTGCTCGACGATCCGACCGCGGGCTCGCAGCTCGTGCGGCTGCTCGGCGGGTCGCGCTGGCGGCTCGGCGTGCGCGACCTCGACGGGCTCAAGCGGATCGCGCACTGGCTGCGCGAGCGCGACTACGCCTACCGTCCCCTCGAGGACGGCGTGAAGGACGCCCTGCGCGGCTCCTTCGACGACGCGGAGGACTCCTCGATCGTCGACGCCGTCGACTTCGTGGCGACCGCCCCCGCCGACCACGGCCAGCTCGAGAACCTGAGCCCGGCCGGGGTCGAGCGCGTGCGCGAGGCCGGACGGCTGTTCGCGTCGCTCCGGGCGCTGCCCTCGCTCGACCTCGTCGACCTCGTCACCGCGGTGCAGCAGGCGCTGCTGCTCGACGTCGAGGTGCTTGCGAACGACGCGCGCGTGCAGGGCCCGGCGCCGGCCGAGGCGCTCTTCGACGCCCTCGAGAGCTACCTCTCCGTCGCCGACGTCGCGACGCTCGGCGGGTTCCTCTCCTGGCTCGACGAGGCGGCGAAGCGCGACGACATCGCCCCGCGCGCCGAGGAGCCCGAGGCGGGCACCGTGCAGCTGCTGACGATCCACGGGTCGAAGGGCCTCGAGTGGGACTTCGTCGCCGTGCCGCGCCTGGTCGAGGACGAGCTCCCCGGCAAGCCCCGCGAGGGCTTCGTCGGCTGGCTCTCCTTCGGCGCTTTGCCGTACGCGTTCCGCGGAGACGCCGCCGACCTGCCGGCGCTCGCGTGGGAGACCGCCGAGACGCGCAAGGACGTCGTCGACGCGATCAAGCGGTTCAAGGCCGCCGTCGCCGAGCGCAGCGTGCTCGAGGAGCGCCGGCTGGCCTACGTCGCCGTCACCCGCGCCCGCCACCGGCTGCTCGTCACGGGCAGCTTCTGGGCCACCCAGACCCGCGCCCGCTGCGCGAGCCGCTTCCTCGTCGAGCTCGCGGACGCCGGCGTCGTCGCACCGCTGCCCGAGGCGAGCGAGCACGAGGAGAACCCGCTCGCGGGGGAGACGCTGACGTTCCTCTGGCCGCGCGACCCGCTCGGCACGCGCCGACCGGCGGTCGAGGCGGCCGCCGAACTCGTGCGCCGCGCGGAGCCCGGTCACGCCGGCGCCTGGCAGCGGTCGCTCGACCTCCTGCTGGCCGAGCGCCGCCGCCGGCTCGAGGGCAGCGAGGGCGTCACCCTGCCGAGCCGCGTGCCCGCCTCGCGCTTCAAGGACTACGTCGCGGACCCGGCCCGGGTCGCCCGCGAGCTCCGCCGTCCGATGCCGGAGCGCCCCTACCGCGCGACGCGGCTCGGCACCCTCTTCCACTCCTGGGTCGAGGCGCGCTCCGGCGTCGCCGGCTCCGGCGACCTGCTCGACGCCGCGCCCGCCGAACTCGACGTCGACCTGGCGACGGATGACGCGGGGCTCGACGCTCTCAAGGCGATCTTCGAGCGCTCCGAGTGGGCCGACCTCGCCCCGGTCGACGTCGAGCAGGAGATCCAGCTCGTGCTCGACGGCCAGGTGGTCGTCTGCAAGATCGACGCGGTGTACCTGCGCGACGGGCGGTACCAGATCGTCGACTGGAAGACGGGCAAGGCGCCGCGCAGCGCGGAGGAGCTCGAGGAGCGGCAGCTGCAGCTCGCGCTCTACCGGCTCGCCTACGCCCGCCGCCACGGCATCGACCCCGACCTCATCGACGCGGTGTTCTACTACGTCGCGGACGACCGGGTCATCCGGCCGGAGCGGGTCTTCGACGAGGACGAGCTCGTCGAACTGTGGCGCGCTGCCGTCGGCGGCTGAGCGGCTCAAGCAGCGACGGCCGGCCCACGTCGGCGGGCTCGTGCTCGTCGCACGCGGTGCTTCACGCACGTCGGACCGTGCTGAGCGGGCGCTAACGGAGGAGAAGTCCCCGCGGCGGGCTCGTGCTCGTCGCACGCGGGGCTTCACCCGCGTCGGACCGTGCTGAGCGGGCGCTAACGGAGGAGAAATCGGCGTTCCCGGTCGGAAATCGACCGGAAGGGGCGGAATCTCCTCCCTTAGGTGCGCTTCAACGGCCGAGACCATGCTTCAGCGGCTGAGATCACGCTTCAGCGGCCGAGATCACAGTTCAGCGGCTGGATCACCGGAGGCGACCGGATCAGCCGCAGCCGCGCTACCCCTACCGCCGGCGCTCGGTGCGCTCGAGCAGCTCCTCGACCTCGTCCACCGCGAGCACCGGCATGTGCTGTGCGCCGAGCTGGCTCGTGACATCCGTGCCCACCTCGTCGACCAGGCCGTGCAGCATGCCGACCGCGTCGTCGACGATCTCCGCGTCGCGGGTGTCGGTGCCGTGCAGCAGCCAGCGGGCGAGCTCGAGCTCGGAGTAGAGGATCGCGCGCTGGCGGATCTGCCGGTCCGCGGCGCCGCGGGTGTTGAGGTACGCGTCGATCGCGGCATCCGCGGAGTCGCGTCCGGCGCCGACGACCCAGAACAGGTCGCGCGCGGGGTCGGACACCTTGAGCTCCTGCCAGCCGATCACGCCGGTGACGACGCCGTCGTCGACGAGGAACGAGTCTGCCGTCAGCGCCCCGTTGGTGACGGTGGGGTTGAACTGCCAGAGCTGCGGGTCCTCGGTGGCGGCGCGCCAGCGGTCGACGAGTGCGACGGGCACGAGCCCCGTCGAGGCGGCGCGGTCGATGATCTGGATGCTCTCGCGCAGCGTCTCGACGGCCGACTGCACGGGCAGCCCGGCGTCGGCGATGAAGCTCGTCGGCAGCTGGTGGATCGCGGCGATGGCCTTGCCGACCGACGACGTGATCTGCGCGCCGGGCGCGAGGTCGTGCAGCGACAGCTTCTGCCCGAACACGTACTCGTAGACGACTGCGCGACGCGACGCCGACGGCGCCTGACCGACGTAGGTCGGCACGTTGAACGGCAGCCGGGCCCGGATGCCGGTGCTCAGCGCCCGAAGGCCGACGAGGTCGGCCGACTGGTCGGAGAACGCCTCGTCGGAGCGCGGGACCCGCACCAGCAGGTGCTTGCCGTCGCGCAGGGCGAGGAGCGAGGAGTCGTAGGACCCCTCGCCGCCGTCGCTGTAGGTGCTCGCGCTCACGACGTCCAGTCCGGGCACGGCCGCCGTAGCCAGCGCGGCTAGAGTGAGATGCGTTCCAGCCATGCCCCTCAGGGTAGGTCGGAGGCCCGCTCTCGACGGGCCCGCCACGCGCTGACGCCTCGATCGGACCTCATGCCCTCCTTCACCTCCCGTCTGCCGTTGTCCCGCTCGGCCATCGATCGCGACTACCAGGCCCGCACCCACGAGGACCTCTTCACGACCCTCTGGGCCGACCCGGCCACCCGCCTCGTCGTGCTCTGGCGCGGCCAGGCGCTGCTCGGCGAGGGCGACGCCCTCGCGCTCGTGCCGGTCGCGGAGCTCGGCGGCGCCGCGGCGGTCGCCGAGGCCGCCGCGGACGAGACCGCCGACCCGTCCGACGCGCCCACGGTCGCCGGGCGGCAGTACCTCGCCGAGCGCGATGCCGAGGCTCACCAGGTCGACCCGCTGCTCGGCCCCACCGACACGTCGCTCGCGCTCTACCTCGGGCGCCTGCTCGACGGCGACGTCCCCGTCGTCGCGCTCGCCCTCTCCGACGAGGAGGCGGCCGCCCTCGTGCCCGCCGACGCGCGCTGGGGCAACCTGCGCGAGCTCGGCGCGACGCTCTCCGACCGCGACGCCGGCCTCTTCACCGAGGCTCTCGCGATGATCAACTGGCACGAGGCCAACGGCTTCTCGCCCCGCACCGGCGAACCCTCGACGCCCGGCCGCGCCGGCTGGGTGCGCAGCGACAGCGCCGGCGAGCTCTTCCCGCGCACCGACCCCGCCATCATCGTCGGGATCACGGATCCCGAGGACCGGCTGCTCCTCGGCTCGAACGCCATGTGGCCAGCCGACCGCTACTCGCTGCTCGCGGGCTTCGTCGAGCCGGGCGAGTCCCTCGAGGCCGCGGTCGTGCGCGAGGTCTTCGAGGAGTCCGGCATCCGCGTCGTCGACCCCGTCTATCTCGGCTCGCAGCCCTGGCCGTTCCCCGCGAGCCTCATGCTCGGCTTCACCGCGACGGTCGACCCGGATGCCCCTGGCCGGCTCACCCCGGACGGCGAGGAAATCCTCGACGTGCGCTGGTTCACCCGTGACGAGATCCGCGACGAGGTCGCGGCCGAGCGGCTGCGCCTGCCCGGGGTCACCTCGATCGCGCGGGCGATCATCGAGCACTGGTACGGCGGTCCGATCGAGGCGGCATGAGCTCGCCCGCATCCGTCTCCTCCGACAGCCTGCTCGAGGCGCTCGACCAGGAGCAGCGCCAGGCCGCCGAGGCCCTGCTCGGTCCCGTGTGCCTGCTCGCGGGCGCCGGCACCGGCAAGACGCGCGCGATCACGCACCGCATCGCCTACGGCGTCGCGACCGGCGTGTACTCGCCGTCGCGAGTCATGCCGCTGACGTTCACCTCGCGTGCGGCGGGCGAACTGCGCGCCCGGCTGCGGGCGCTCGGCGCCGGCGGGGTCGCCGCCCGCACCTTCCACGCGGCGGCGCTCGCCCAGCTCAACTTCTTCTGGCCGCAGGTCATCGGCGGCGACGTGCCGAAGCTGCTCGAGGGCAAGGCGCGGATCATCGCGCACGCCGCCGAGAGCATCCGCCTCAAGCTCGACACCCCGGCGCTCCGCGACGCGGCCGGTGAGATCGAGTGGCGCAAGGTGTCGCGCATGACGATGGAGGACTACGCCCGCGCGGCGTACACCCGTCCGCTGCCGGGGTCGCTCAGCGTCGAGCAGATGGCCGACCTGCAGCAGGCGTACGAGGACCTCAAGGACGAGCGCCGGCAGATCGACTTCGAGGACGTGCTGCTCGCGACCGCCGGCATGATCGAGGCCGAGCCGCGCGTCGCCACGCAGGTGCGGGAGCAGTACCGCTTCTTCGTCGTCGACGAGTACCAGGACGTCTCCCCGCTGCAGCAGGACCTGCTCGACCTCTGGCTCGGCGACCGCAACGACCTCTGCGTCGTCGGCGACGCGAGCCAGACCATCTACAGCTTCGCGGGCGCGAGCTCGCAGTACCTGCTCGGCTTCGGTTCGCGGTATCCGGGTGCCCGCGTCATCCGGCTCGAGCAGAACTACCGCTCGACCTCGGCGATCATCGACACCGCGAACCGGCTCATGCGCGGGCGGCCCGGTGCCCTCCGGCTCACGCCGGCGCAGGCGAAGTCGGATGCCTCGCGGCCCGTGCCGCCCACGATCAGCGAGTACGACACCGAGGCCGGGGAGGCCCGCGGCGTCGCGTCGTCGATCGGTGCGCTCATCTCGGGCGGCGCGCGGCCTGAGAGCATCGCGGTGCTGTACCGGATGAACGCGCAGGCGGCCGCGCTCGAGAACGCGCTCGAGGACGCCGGCATCAGCTACCGCATCCACGGCGCCGGGCGGTTCTTCGACCAGCGCGAGGTCAAGCAGGCCGTGCTCATGCTCAAGGGCGCCTCGATCTCGATCGTCGGGGAGCCGCTGTTCAAGACCGTCAGCGACGTGCTGCGCTCGCTCGGCTGGACGCAGGAGCCGCCCGAGGCGCGCGGCGCGACGCTCGAGCGCTGGGAGTCGCTCAACGCGCTCATGACGATGGCCGAGGCGACGGGACCCGGCACGACGCTCAAGGACTTCGTCGGCGAGCTGATCGACCGGCAGCAGGCGCAGCACGAGCCGACGATGTCGGCGGTGACGCTGGCGTCGATCCACTCGGCGAAGGGCCTGGAGTGGGACCACGTGTTCGTCGTCGGCGTGAGCGAGGGGCTCGTGCCGATCTTCTACGCGAAGGGCTTCGACGCGATCGACGAGGAGCGGCGGCTGCTCTACGTCGCGATCACCCGAGCACGGAGACGACTGCACCTGTCGTGGTCGCGTCTCGCCCAGCACCAGCAGCGGGAGCCGAGCCGGTTCCTGGACGAGCTGGCTCGAGAGGCAGGGCCCGGCAGGCGCACTCCGGGTGCGGGGGCCAGTCGCGGGAGCTGAGCGCGCCGGTCGCGACGTCGAGCACGACGGCCGCCGGCAGCGTGAAGCGCGGGTCGCGCACCGCGTCGAGAGCGAGCCTGGCCGCGAGCCCGGCGACCTCGAGCGCGACGACGGGCGTCTCCGCGCTCGGTGGGCGCCCCTGCAGCTGCCCCGCGATCGCCGGCCACGCCGGATCCTCGTCGCGGCGATGCAACTCGATGCAGTAGAGGCAGGGCCCGCGGCCGGCGGTCAGCAGCGGGCCGACCCGCGCCGTGCTGTCGCCGAGCACCACCGGCAGCACCCGGATGTCGCGGCGCACGAGCGCGGCGCGCACGAACGCGTCGACGACGTACCCGGCGACGACGACCACGAGGCCGACGTCCGCGTCGAGGTCCGCCAACCGCTGCGGCCGGACGACGGTCGCGCCCGCCGCGCCCGCCGCCGAGGCGAGGGCCGCCGCGGTCGGTCCTACCCCGAGCAGCGCGAGCGGCGGGGTGGGCGGTGACGGGCGGGCGAGCGCGGGGGAGAGAGCCGCGACCAGCGCCGTCGTCTCGGGCGGACGCAGCCCGCAGAGCTCGCCCACCGCGGGCAGCGCGGCGTCGGCGATGCCCGCCTGCAGCGCGGTGAGCATCCGTTCGTCGGCGGCGGTCACCTGCTCGAGCACGACGACCGGCGCGTCGACGCCGAGCTGGAGGCTGTCGGGTGTGCGCCACACGAGGGGGAGCGCGGGGTCGAGTCGCAGCACCATGAGAGCAGGATGCGCCCGGTGCGGATGACGCGGGGCGGGCTGTCCACAGCCCGAGGTCGGGCATCGGCGCAACGCATGAGTGGCGCGGCCGGCGCGCCGGTCACAGCGGCGTGTCATGCCGACTGTTCGTGACTTACGCCCGGTACCACTCTTCGGTCGAGTAGCGCCGCGGGCGCGTATCTAGACCACATGCCCTGCGAGTGTGTCGACCGCCGGGGAACTGCCAGGTCGGCTACTGCTGCGGGTCGTCCCCGCTGCCGCCGCCGAGGAGGTCCTCGAGCTCGCGGTCGAGGTCGTCGCGCACCGGCTCGGTGCTCGTCAGCCGCGCGACCAGCGCCTGCGGGTCGTCGAGGTCGAACGCGGTGGGCAGCACGTCGGGGTGCGCCCACAGCTCGTCGCGGCGGCGGGCGCCGACGGCATCCGTCACCGCGCGCCACATCGCCGACGCCTCGCGCAGGCGCCGCGGCCGGAGCTCGAGCCCGACGAGGGTCGCGAACGCGGACTCGGCGGGGCCGCCGGCCGCGCGGCGACGGCGCACCGTCTCGGCGACGGCGGCCGAGCGGGGAAGCCGCTGCGTGGCATCCGTCGTCACGACGTCGACCCAGCCCTCGATGAGGGCGAGCATCGTCTCGAGGCGGGCGAGCGCGGCGAGCTGCTCCTCGGACTTCGGCGGGATGAGGGTGCCGGAGCGCATCGCCTCGCGCAGCTCCTCGGGGTTCGACGGGTCGAAGTCGGCCGCAAGCTCCTCGAGGCGGTCGGTGTCGACGCGGATGCCCCGGGCG
Source organism: Desertivibrio insolitus (assembly GCF_017355965.1). GTDB lineage: Bacteria > Actinomycetota > Actinomycetes > Actinomycetales > Microbacteriaceae > JAFIQW01. The sequence continues at coordinate 211,744 of NZ_JAFIQW010000001.1, read as the reverse complement.
AACTCCGTGATCGAGGTGATGAGGTGCAGGCGCAGCCACTTGGCGTGGCGGAACAGCCGGGCGTGCGCGAGCTCGCGCACCGCGAGATAGAGGTCGATCTCCGTCTGCGGGATGTCGAGACCCTCGCCGAAGGCGCGGACGTTCTGGGGGAGCAGGGCCGCCTGCTGCTCGTCGAGCAGCGGGATGCCGACGTCGCCGCCGGAGACGACCTCGCTCGAGAGCTGACCGACGACGTGACCGAGCTGCATCGCGAAGAGCGTGCCGCCGACGTTGCGCATGAGCTGGCTCGCGCCGGCAATCATGCCGCTCATCTCCTCGGGGGCGTTCTCGGTGAGCACGTCGGTGAGGGCGTTCGCGATGCTGGTGGCGACCGGCTCGGCGAGCTGGCTCCACACCGGCATCGTCGCGTCGATCCACTGCTCACGGCTCATGAGCTTCGGCGGCAGGGTGAGCTGGGCGACGAAGGTGACCTCGTCGAGCCACAGCGCGGCGAGCTGGAGAGCCTGCTCGAGAGAGGAGCGATCGAGCGGCGTCATCGACACCGAGGTGGACCGCGCGAGCTGCTTCGCCTGGTCGGCGGCGAGGTTCCAGTTGAGGCCGTCGCCGGGGGTGCGCAGCGCGCCCTGCAGCTGGGCCATGAGCTGGGCGAGCATCGCCGGGTCGTTCGGCAGTCCCGCGGCGCCCGCGAGCTGGTTGGGGTCCATTCCGGCTTCCCCGGAGAGGAAGCGGCGCAGCATCTCCCGGAGTTCCTCTTCGGGATCCTCCCGCGGGCTGTCAGGCATGGCGACTACGCTAGCCCCTGGCCTCTCGGCGGAACCTGTGATCCGCGCCTCTGGCCCCGCCTGGACGCTGCGCCCACGGCGAACACGCAAGGAGTTTTCCCTGGCCCTGTTCGTAGACGACTCGCCCCGACTCTCGAGTCCGCCCTCCTCTCCGCGACGCCGCCGTGCCGGATGGCTCGCACTGCTCACCTCGCTCCTCGCCGCGCTCGCGCTGACGCTGCTGCCCTCGCCGTACGTCGTCCAGCAGCCCGGTCCCGTCTACGACACCCTCGGCCCCGGCGCCGAGGGGGAGGACCTCGTCGAGATCCGCGGCGCGACGACCTACGAGACCGAGGGCAGCCTCGACATGCTCACGGTCAGCGTCTACGGCAACCGCGACGACCGGCCGAACTGGATCGAGGTCGCCGGCGCCTGGGTCGACCCGCAGCGGGCGATCGTGCCCGTCGAGAGCATCTACCCGAGCGGGACGACGACCGACGAGATCGACGAGCAGAACCTCGTCGAGATGAGCAACAGCCAGCAGACCGCGGTCGCCGTCGCGCTGACCGAGCTCGGCTACGACTTCGAGAGCCGCGTGCTCGTCGGGGCGGTCTCCGAAGGCGCTCCCGCCGACGGCGTGCTGCAGGAGGGCGACGAGGTCACGGCGGTCGACGGCCAGGCGGTCGCCACCGAGTCCGAGCTCCGCGCCGCGATCGAGGCGCGCGCCCCCGGCGACGACATCTCCCTGACCGTCGTGCGCGACGGGGCGACGAGCGACCAGCTCGTCACCGCGGCGGATGCCGGTGGGCGCACCGTCATCGGCATCGCCCCCGCCGTGCAGTACACCTTCCCTCTTCAGGTCGACATCACCCTCGACGGCGTCGGGGGACCGAGCGCCGGGATGATGTTCACCCTCGCGATCATCGACAAGCTCACCGAGGGCCCGCTCACCGGCGGCGAGGACATCGCCGGCACCGGCACGATCTCGGCCGACGGCACCGTCGGGCGGATCGGCGGCATCCGGCAGAAGCTGTTCGCGGCCGAGCGCGAGGGCGTCGAGTGGTTCCTCGCTCCCGAGGGCAACTGCGCCGAGGTCGTCGGCCACGTGCCCGACGGGCTCGAGGTGTTCCCGGTCGGCACCCTCGACGAGGCGCTCGAGGTGACGCAGACGATCGCCGAGGACGGCGACGTGTCGGAGCTGGCCCGCTGCGAGGCCGGCTAGGCCCGCAGCGCCCGGAAGTTTAGGAGCGGTCGCCCGTAGGATGTGCGCGACTCCTGCCAGGGGTCGACACAGCATCCAGCCAGGAGTGACCTCTTGACTTCCTCTTCCCCGACCGCGAATCCGGCCATCAGCCGTTCGCGGAGGACCCTCGCGATCACGGCGGCCATCATCGCCGCCCTCGTCGTGGCGTTCTTCATCTTCACGAGCCTGTACACGGACGTGCTCTGGTACGACCAGCTCGGGTTCCTCAACGTGCTCACGACCCAGTGGGTCGCGAACCTCGTCATGTTCCTGATCGGCTTCGTCGCCATGGCGGTGCCGGTGTGGCTGAGCATCGAGGTGGCGTTCCGCTTCCGGCCGGTCTACGCCAAGCTCAACTCGCAGCTCGACCGCTACCAGCAGGTCATCGAGCCGCTGCGTCGCGTCGCGATGTACGGCATCCCCACCGTCTTCGGCCTCTTCGCCGGCATCGCCTCGGCCAACGGCTGGCAGACGACCCTGCTCTGGCTGAATCGCTCGAGCTTTGGCGAGACCGACCCGCAGTTCGGCCTCGACATCGGCTTCTACGTCTTCGAGCTGCCGTTCTACCAGGCGGTCGTCGGCTTCGCGTCGGCGGTCGTGCTCATCTCGGGCGTCGCCGCGATCGCGACGAGCTACCTCTACGGCGCGCTGCGCTTCAACGGCCGCGAGGTGCGGATCTCGAAGACCGCGCGCATCCAGCTCGCCACGACGGCCGCGCTGTACCTGCTGATCCAGAGCGCGAGCCTCTGGCTCGACCAGTACGCGCGCCTCACGAGCGACGTGGGACTCCTCACCGGTGCCAGCTACACCGACGTCAACGCCGTGATCCCCGGCCGGCAGATCCTCGCGATCGTCGCCGCCCTCGTCGCGGTGCTGTTCCTCGTGAGCGCGGTCATCGGCCGCTGGCGCCTGCCCATCATCGGCACGGCCCTGCTGCTCGTCAGCGGGCTCGTGGTCGGCTCGATCTACCCGTGGGTCGTGCAGCGCTTCCAGGTGCAGCCGAGCGAGCAGTCGCTCGAGGCCGAGTACCTGCAGCGCAACATCGACGCGACGCGCGCCGCGTACGGCGTCTCCGACGTCGAGGAGCAGGGCTACACCGCGGTGACGGATGCCGAGCCCGGCGCGCTCCAGAGCGACGCGCAGACCACGGCGAGCATCCGCATCATCGACCCCGCCCTCATCACCGACGCGTTCGGTCAGCTCGAGCAGTTCCGTCAGTACTACGCGTTCCCGGAGTACCTCGACGTCGACCGCTACGAGATCGACGGGCAGCTGCAGGACACCGTGCTCGCCGTGCGCGAGCTCAACCAGGACGGCATCTCCTCGCCGAGCTGGTTCAACAACACGCTCGTCTACACCCACGGCTACGGCGTCGTCGCGGCCTACGGCAACCAGCGCTCCGCCGACGGACAGCCGGTGTTCCTCCAGTCCGGCATCCCGAGCCAGGGCGCGCTCGGCGAGTTCGAGCCGCGCGTGTACTTCGGCGAGAACTCGCCGGCGTACTCGATCGTCGGCGCCCCCGAGGGCACCGAGCCCGTCGAGCTGGACTACCCGGCGGGCGAGGGCGAGAACGCGGCGAACGCCGAGTACACCTTCCAGGGCGACGGCGGCCCGAAGCTCGACAACGCGTTCAAGCGCCTCATCTACTCGCTCAAGTTCCAGTCGGAGCAGATCTTCCTCTCCGACGGCGTGAACGAGGAGTCGCAGATCCTCTACGACCGCAACCCGCGCGAGCGCGTGCAGAAGGTCGCGCCGTATCTGACGCTCGACAACGACATCTACCCGGCCGTGGTCGACGAGCAGCTGGTGTGGATCGTCGACGGCTACACGACGACCGACCGCTACCCGTACTCGGACACCAACCAGCTCGAGACGATGGTCGCCGACACGTACCAGCCGGAGCCGGCGCTCGCGATCAACGACGTGAACTACATCCGCAACTCGGTCAAGGCGACGGTGAACGCCTACGACGGCAGCGTGACGCTCTACGCGTGGGACGACCAGGACCCGATCCTCGAGTCGTGGCAGAAGATCTTCCCGTCGACGCTCGAGCCGATGTCGGAGATGAGCGCCGAGCTGCTGAGCCACGTGCGCTATCCGGCCGACCTGTTCAAGGCGCAGCGGTACGTGCTCGGCCAGTACCACGTGACGCAGGCGGGCAGCTTCTACTCCGGTGACGACGCGTGGCGCACGCCCGCGGAGCCGACGGCCGGGTCGACCAACCCGCCGCTGCAGCCGCCGTACTACCTGACGCTGCAGCTGCCGGAGCAGGAGGAGCCGACGTTCTCCCTGTACTCGACGTTCATCCCCGCGGATGCCGGCGGTGACTCCCGCAACGTGCTCACCGGCTATCTCGCGGTGAACGCGGACGCGGGGTCGACCGAGGGGGAGATCTCCGAGGACTACGGCAAGCTGACACTGCTCACGCTGCCCAGGCAGACGACGGTGCCCGGCCCCGGTCAGGCGCAGAACAACTTCAACGCCGACTCGACCGTGTCGCAGCAGCTGAACATCCTGCGCCAGGGCGAGACCCAGGTCATCAGCGGAAACCTGCTGACGCTCCCGGTCGGCGGCGGTCTGCTCTACGTGCAGCCGGTGTACGTCCGCTCGACGGGTGAGACGTCCTACCCCGTGCTCCAGCGCGTGCTGGTCGCGTTCGGCGATCAGATCGCGTTCGAGCCGACGCTCGACGAGGCGCTCGACACGCTGTTCGGCGGCGACTCGGGGGCGGATGCCGGTGACACCGGCGTCGAGGCCGAGGACCCGGTCGACGGCGAGGAGGCGCCCACGGCTCCCACCGAGGACGCGGGCTCCGACCCGGGCGCCGAGGCGGACAACCCCGAGCTCGCGCAGGCCCTCGCCGACGCGGCCGACGCCCTCGCCGACCGCGAGGCGGCGTACTCGGCGAACGACCTCGTCGCGGCGGCCGAGGCCGACGAGCGCCTCCAGGCGGCGCTCGAGGCGGCGATCGCGGCCCAGCAGTAGGCGCAGCACCACGACGGAACGCCCGTCGGTCCTCGGGGGCCGGCGGGCGTTCCGCGTTCCGGGTGACCCGTCGGGCGTGCCGGGCGGAACCCGGGTGCCGAGACCTCTCACCGCGTGATGGACACGTCCCGAGGGGCTCCGCGCTCCGCCCCGATTCGACGGCCCGCGGCATCCGTGCTAGTGTTTCCTCTTGTGCCGCGGGGTGGAGCAGCTCGGTAGCTCGCTGGGCTCATAACCCAGAGGTCGCAGGTTCAAATCCTGTCCCCGCAACAGATGAAGGCCCGGAATCGCTGAGATTCCGGGCCTTCTGCTTTCCCCGGCGGATGCCTCGGGGTCCGCTCAGCAGGGGTGCGGGTAGCGTCGAAGCATGGCGACCGACCGCTACCGACCGCAGTTCACGCCCCTCGCCGACCCCGCCGCCGTGGTCGCCGGCGAGCGGTACCGGCTGACCGTGCTGACCGACGGGGTCGTGCGGCTCGAGTGGTCGGAGGACGGCGTCTTCGAAGACCGCGCGAGCACGTTCGCGATCAACCGCGCGCTGCCCGTGCCCGAGTTCAGTGTGCGCGAGCGCGCGGGGCGCGTCGAGGTCACCACCGCCCGGATGCAGGTCTCCTACGACCAGGGCCCATTCACCCCGGCCGGCCTGGTCGTGCAGGCGCTCGGCGGCGTCACGAACTACCACAGCGTCTGGCGCTTCGGCGAGACGGTGCCGGGGGAGGGCGGCACCGCACGCACCCTCGACTACGCCGACGGCGCCGTGCCGCTCGGACCGGGCGTCGTCTCGCGGAACGGCCTCGCGGTCGTCGACGACTCCGACTCGTTCCTCTTCGGTGACGACGGGATGCCGGCGAGCCGGCGCCCCGGCACGCAGGACCTCTACGTCTTCGTGCACGGCCGCGACTACCGCGCCGCGATCCGCGACCTGTACGCCGTCTCCGGCCCGACCCCGCTGCTGCCGCGCTGGGCGCTCGGCAACTGGTGGAGCCGCTACCACGCGTACACGGCCGACACCTACCGTGACCTGCTCGACCGCTTCGACGAGGCGGGGCTGCCGTTCTCGGTCGCGGTGATCGACATGGACTGGCACCACACCGAGGTCGACCCCGTGCACGGCAGCGGCTGGACGGGGTACTCGTGGAACCGGGAGCTGTTCCCCGACCCGGCGTCGTTCCTCGCCGCGCTGCACGAGCGCGGCCTCCGGGCCACCCTCAACGTGCATCCCGCCGACGGCATCCGGTCGTTCGAGGACTCCTATCCGGCCGTCGCCGAGGCGCTCGGGGTGGAGGACGGCGAGCCCATCCCCTTCGAGCCGACCGACCGTGCCTTCCTCGATGCCTACTTCGACCTCGTGCACCATCCGCTCGAGAAGGAGGGCGTCGACTTCTGGTGGCTCGACTGGCAGCAGGGTGCGCACTCCCGGCTGCCGGGCGCCGACCCGCTGTGGCTGCTCAACCACTTCCACTTCCTCGACAGTGGACGCGAGGGGCGCCGCCCCCTCACGTTCTCGCGCTACGCCGGACCCGGCAGCCACCGTTACCCGGTCGGCTTCTCCGGCGACGCCGTCGTGTCGTGGGCGTCGCTCGACTTCCAGCCCTACTTCACCGCGACCGCCTCGAACATCGGCTACGGGTGGTGGAGCCACGACATCGGCGGCCACGTGTTCGGCGTGAAGGACGACGTGCTCGCGACCCGCTGGGTGCAGTTCGGCGTCTTCTCACCGATCAACCGGCTCCACTCCGCCAACAACCCCTACCTGCGCAAGGAGCCCTGGTCGTTCGGCGGCGAGGCCGAGAGGGCCATGACGCAGGCGCTGCGCTTCCGGCACCGGCTCATTCCGTACCTGCACACGATGAACGCCCGCGCCGCGTTCGAGGGCGAGCCGCTCGTGCAGCCCGTGTACTGGAGCCACCCCGACGAGCGGGCGGCGTACCGCTTCCGCAACACCTACCTGTTCGGTTCCGAGCTGCTCGTCGCGCCGATCACGACGCCGCAGGACGCCGAGCTGCTGCTCGGCAGCGCCCGAGCCTGGCTGCCGCCCGGCCGTTGGACGGACGTCTTCACCGGCACCGCCTACGAGGGCGGGCGCGAGGTGCGACTGCACCGCACGCTCGACGGCGTGCCGGCGCTGCTGCGCGACGGCGGCATCCTGCCCCTAGCGACCGACCACGACGACGCGCTCGGGCATCCGCAGTCGCTCGAACTGCTGATCGCGCCGGGAACTCCGGGTCGCTTCGAGCTGGTCGAGGAGCCGGGGGAGGGCGACGGCCGGGACCGCTCCCGCTGGGCGACCACCGCGATCGAGTGGACCCGCGAGGAGCTGCGCATCGCGGCATCCGGCGACCTGTCGATGCTGCCCCGGCGCCGCCGCTGGACCGTCACGCTGCTGGGCGCCGGCGAGCGCACCGAGCTCTCCGTCGACGGCGCCCCGCTGCCGGGAAGGGTCGTCGCCACCGGCATGTCGTTCGAGCTGCCGGATGCCGCGGTCGACCACGTGCTCACGGTGACGGTCGGGCGGCTCGTGGAGCGCGGCTGGGAGCACCTCGAGTCGCAGGTGGAGGCGCTGCTCGGGCGGGCCCAGGTGGCGTACGAGCGCAAGGTCGAGACGCACGCGGCCGTCGCGGGCGCCTCGGGCGTCGCGGATGCGGCCGCGAGACTGACCGGACTCGAGCTCGGCCCGGCGCTCGAGCACGCCCTGCTCGAACTCGTGCTCGCGCGCCCCGGGCTGACTCGCCCGACGCCGCGCGGCTGACCAGGGCAGGCTTTTCCCAAGAGCGCTCGCGCATCGTGCGCTCATGATGCTTCTGCCCACGGAGTCCGCTCCCAAGTCCGCTTTCCAGCACGCCGGCGCGACCGACAGGGTCGTCTTCGCCGACGGTGTCGCGCTCGTGCCCCCGGCGCGCTCGCGCCGCCCCCTCATCGCGCTGGCGGTGCTCGTGCTCGTGCTGCTCGCCGCCGGCGCGGCGGTGCTCGCGCTGCCCAAGCCCCAGGCGCCCGGCACCCCTCTCGGCGCCTCGGCCGAGCTCTCCGGAGGCCTCGCGAGGATCAACGGCGTCATCCCGCTCGAGACCGACGGCTGGCTGCCGCCGACCCCCGTCGCCGAACTCGAGGGCGCCGTGCCCGACGGCATGCACCGGGTGCGGATCATCCTCGAGGTCACCGCCACCGAGGCATCCGGCGTCGCGTTCGATGCGGACGACTACGCCATCAGCGGCATCGGGGCCGACAGCATCGATGTGCTGTGGGCAGGCACCGAGAGCCTCGCGCTTGCGCAGGGCGACGCGCTCACCGCGATGCTCGTCTTCCAGATCCCCGACAAGGCGGTCGCCCTCACCCTCGAGGGCCCGGACGACGCGCGCCTCGCGCTCGGAACCGGACACCACTCCGAAAGGTGAGCGCCACCCAATTTTGGGGGGTACTGCTACCCAACACGGGGCTGTTCGGTGGAGTCGGACTCCATGACGATGAATACACACCGGAGATCACCCGAGATCCCCGCCCCGCCCGAGGGACCGCCAACAATGAAGATTCCGCCCGCCCAAACGGAAAAAGACCCGCAGCAGACGCTGCACGTCAACATCATCGGACCGCTGATGATCCGCCGAGGAACCCGCCTGCTGGACGCCCGCCAGCTCGGGGGACCCAAGCCCCGGCAGATCCTCGAGATCCTGCTCCTGCACGTCGGTGTGCCGGTGTCGAAGCACCGGCTCATCGACCTCCTCTGGGGAGGCAACCCTCCCCGGGAGGCCCTCACCTCGCTCGAGAGCTACGTGAGCGTCCTTCGCCGCAACCTGCAGCCGGGTGCCGGTCGCTCCGGCCCCCTGCGCACCACGACGGGCGGCTACGTCATCGACGCCGATGCCGTGGAACTCGACCTCACCGAGTTCGAGACGCTCGTCCGTGACGCGCAGCAGGTCGGCCCGCACGAGGCCCACGCCCTGCTCGTCGAGGCCCTCTCGCTGGCCGTCGGTCCGCTGCTCGGCGACGAGCTGCGGCCGGCCTGGGCGGAGGAGGAGCGGCACCGCCACTCGGTCGCCGTGACCCACGCCCGGGTGCTGGCCGCGGAGGCGGCGCTCGCGATCGGCCGCGCGGACAAGGCCGTCCGCCACGCCGACGAGGCACTCGCCGAGGATCCGCTCAACGAGCGCGCCTGGACCGTCCGCATCCTCGGGCTCGAGGAGTCCGGCCGGCACGCGGAGGGCCTGCGGGCGTACGCCGAGTGCCGCACGGTGCTCGACCGGGAGCTCGGCTGCGAGCCCAGCCAGGCCTTGCGCGACGCTCACACCCGGCTGCTGCTCGCGACCGCGAACGACGACGACGACCTCTCCGAGGCCGTGTCCGCGCTGCTCCTGCTCAGCCAGCAGCTGACGGCGTCGCGCCCGAGCGGGCCGACCCGGCTCGCCGACGGTGTGGCGGATTCCGCGGCCGTGCAGGCCGCGGGCCAGGTGCTCACCGCCTTCGTCCGCCGTGTCCTGACAGCCGCCTGACGAACCCCGATCCGTCCGCCCCCGCAGTGGTCCGAATGCGCTACATTCGGCCATAAGTTCCACTCGCGGGGGCGACGGTTTGGGGTTTTTGCATGGACGCTGCTCCAGGTGACACTCGACTGATCCGTGTGCTCGTGGTCGACGACCACACGACCTTCGCGGAACTCCTGACCGGCGCGCTCGACCGCGAGGCCGACCTCCAGTGCGTCGGCACGGCCCGCACCGTGGACGAGGCCGTCGCGCAGTTCCGGGAGCTCGAGCCGGATGTCGTGCTGCTCGACTACCACCTCGCCGGCGGCGACGGGCTCGACGCCGCGGAGCAGATCCTCTCCCGCAATCCCCGGTCCCGCGTCGTCATGCTCACCGGCGATCCCACCCAGCAGGCGCTGGAGCGCGCAGCCGAGCTCGGGGTGTGCGCCTTCCTCCCCAAGGACGGATCCCTCGCGACGGTGCTGGACTCCCTGCGCCACGCTCGCGCGGGGAGCATGGTCGTCGACCCCACCCTGCTCGCCCAGCTCGTGACCAAGCGCAGCGTCGGGTCGAACTCCTCCCGCGCCACGGTCCCGCTCACCTCGCGAGAACTGAGCGTGCTCAACCTGATGGCGGCCGGCAACGACGTCCGCACCAACGCGCGCATCCTCGGCATCTCCGAGAGCACCTGCCGCGGCTACGTCAAATCGATTCTCGCCAAGCTCGGCGCTCACTCGCAGCTCGAGGCGGTGGCGCTCGCCAACCGTCGCGGCCTGATCGGAGGCAATGGAACATGATCGGGGAGGAGCGGCGCGCGACGAGGCGACGCCGAGCTCAGCGACAGACCCTCGTGCCGGAGCGCCCGGACCGCAGGACCGAGGACCGGTCCGAGGTGCGCGAGGCGGTCAAGCGCTTCCTCCTGATCGGTCTCGCGACACTCCTCTTCGTGAGCATCCCGGTCGCGCTGTGGATCCTGTTCCACGCCGAACGGCACGCGCTGGACAACGCGCGCACGAGTACTCAGCGCCTCGCCGACTTCGCGGTCGGTCCGCTCGTCACCGACGAGCTCTTCGCCGGCGACGCCGAGGCGATCGAGGGCATCGACAGGCGCCTGGACGCCTGGCTCAATCGTGGGCCGGTGCTGCGGATCAAGGTGTGGGACGAGAACGGCCGCATCGTCTACTCGGACGTCGACCAGCTGATCGGGGAACAGTTCGCGCTGCCCGGCTGGGCGAACGAGCTGCTCGACGGCGGTGAGGGGCAGGCGACCATCGAGCCCCAGGAGGACATCGAGAACGAGTTCGAGGAGAACGCCGGGGAACTCGTCGAGGTCTACGTGCTCTCGACCGCCGCGACCGGGGAGCCCCTGATCTTCGAGGCCTACTACGACGACGACGACGTGCGCGCCGAGCAGTCCGCGGTGCTGTGGGAGACCCTGCCCGCGGTGCTCGTCGCGCTCGTCGTGCTGCAGATCGCGCAACTCGTGCCGGCCGTCGCACTCGCCAAACGGATCCAGCACCACGAGGAGACGCGGCGCACCCTGATGCAGCGCTCCATCGAGGCATCCGATCTGGAGCGCCGGCGCATCGCCCGCGACCTGCACGACGAGGTCATCCAGGACCTCGCCGGGCTGTCGTACGCGATGGAGGCGGAGCAGATGCGCGCTACGCCCGAGCAGCGGCCCCTCTTCACCCAGGCGCACTCGATCCTGCAGGACAACGTGCGCACCCTCCGTGCCATGACGCGGGAGCTCTACCCGACGAACCTCGAGCAGCTGGGTCTGCCCGCCGCGCTCAACCGCCTAGCCGACCCGCTGCGCGAGGCGGGCATCCAGGTCACCGTGAGCGGCACGGACGTCGGCACGCTGCCGCGCGACACCTCCGCGATGTTCTACCGCGTCGCGCGGGAGGCGCTCGTCAACATCCTCAAGCACGCCCGCGCCGACACCGTTGAGCTCACCCTCGACAGCGACGACGAGAACACGGTGCTCGTCATCCGCGACGACGGGCGGGGCTTCGATCTCGAGGCCGGACCGCCTGACGGGCACCTGGGCCTGCAGCTCATGAAGGACACGATCAAGGACGCCGGCGGCTCGCTCGAGGTGGTCTCCCGCCCCGGACAGGGCACCGTGATCGAGGCACGCATGGCGACTCCGGAGCGGGCGACGTAACCGCACGGTTTTTACAAGGAGTTCCGAGGAGTCTCGGGTCAACCCGAACGGGGGATAACCCGAATCCCTAGGAGAGAACTCATGACCGTGTCACGCCGTCAGGTGCTGCTGATCGGAGGACTGGGCGCCGCCGGCGCCGCGGCCACGCTGTCGCTGCCCTTCGGCACCGTCGAGGCCAAGTCGGCGAGCGCCCTGAGAGACAGCGACATGCCGCGCCCCTTCCGCACGCCGCTGACCATTCCGCCGGTGCTGCAGCCGAAGTACACGACCGTCGATGCGACCGACGGCAAGAAGGTGAACCACTACGTCGTCACCGAGAAGGCCGCGAACGCGCAGATCCTGCCGCGAGTCGGCCTGACGACCCCGATCCTCGGTTTCGACGGTCTGTTCCCCGGCCCGACCATCAAGCTCGACCAGCACACGAAGGCGGTGCTGCGGGTGCGCAACCAGCTGCCCTCGCACCACGCGATCGGCGGTCACCAGCTCGCGACCTCGACGCACCTGCACGGCTCGGCCTCGCTGCCGCAGTACGACGGATACGCGAGCGACGTCACGCTGCCCGGGTTCTACAAGGACTACCACTACCCGAACTTCCAGCCGGCCCGCACGCTCTGGTACCACGACCACCAGGTGCACTACACGGCTCTCAACGCCTACTCGGGCCTCGCCGCGCAGTACCACCTGCACGACCCTCTCGAGCGCAAGCTGCTGCCGCAGGGCGAGTTCGACGTGCCGCTGACGGTCAACGACGTGATGTTCGCTTCGAACGGGGCGCTCGGCTACGACGACAACGACCACTCCGGCCTCTGGGGCGACGTCATCCTCGTCAACGGCCGGCCCTGGCCGACGATGAAGGTCAAGAAGCGCGTCTACCGCTTCCGCATCCTCAACGCGAGCATCTCCCGCTCCTACCGGTGGGCGCTCAGCACGGGAGCCCCGTTCACGGTCGTGGCGACCGACGGCGGCCTCATGCCGGTCGCCAAGCAGGTGACCAGCTTCCGGCACTCCGGCGCCGAGCGCTACGAGGTGCTCATCGACTTCCGCAACTACGCCCCGGGCACGAAGATCGAGCTGCGCAACCTGTCGAACAAGAACAACGTCGACTACGACTACACCGGCAAGGTCATGCAGTTCGAGGTCACCGGCGACCCGGTCGACACGACCGACCCGACCTGGAACACGATCCCGACCGCGCTCGCCCCGCTCGGCTCCTCGCCGTACGACCCGATGGCGCTCAAGTCGTCGCAGGCGACGAAGACCCGGCGCTTCCGCCTGAAGAAGAGCGACATCACCAACCTGTTCTCCATCGACGACAGCTCCTGGCAGGACGTGATCGCGAGCAACTTCCAGAAGGTGCACGCCGACCCCGCCCTCGACGCCGTGGAGATCTGGGAGTTCGAGAACAGCTCGGGCGGCTGGTTCCACCCGCTGCACATCCACCTCGTGGACTTCCAGATCCTCGCCCGTAACGGCCGTGCCCCGTCGGCCCACGAACTCGGCCCCAAGGACGTCGTTTACGTCGGCGAGGGCGAGACCGTGCGGCTGCTCATGCGCTTCGGCCCGCACAAGGGCAAGTACATGATCCACTGCCACAACCTGCCCCACGAGGACCACGACATGATGGTGCAGTTCGGCGTCGGCCTGGTTCCCGGGACCTACGACCCCAACGACCCGATGACGGCCCACCCGGCCGAGTGGGATGACGAGGACTGAGGCCCGGCCCGCAGGCCGCACGCGTGCGGCGCGGACGGCGCCCGTCGGTACCACCGCGGTGGTGCTGGCGGGCGCCGTCGGCGTCCTCGCGCTGCGCCTGTGGGTGTTCGAGCCCGTGACCGTGATGTCCGACAGCATGTCGCCGACGATCGAGGTCGGCGACGTTGTCATGCTCACCCACATCGTCCCCGAGGACTCGCTCGTCGGCGACGTCGTCGCGTTCCGCGATCCGGATGACGAGGGCGTCACCATCAAACGCGTCGCCGCCGAGGGTGGGCAGACCCTGATCATCCGGGATGGAGTGCTCTTCGTCGACGAGCAGCCCGTGGACGAGCCCTACGTGGATCCCGCTCACGTCGACGGGACGTTCTTCCATCAGGTCACCGTGCCCGAGGGGCACGTCTTCGTGCTGGGCGACAACCGCGCGGCATCGATTGACTCGCGCGACTTCGGCTTCGTCGCGCTCGAGGAGCTCACCGGCACGGTCCCCTGGGTCGGCTGAGCGGAAGCGCCGGCGGGGAGAGGGTGGCCTCCCCGCCGGCGCTTCGTCGTGCGCCCGCGAACCCGTGGCCGGCCTTCGCGCAGGGCTCTCGTTCACCACCCCCTAAGGGCCGCCCCGGGCCGCGTCACGTCGGCTCCCGATCAGCGCGAGCACTTGTCTGCGGTTAGCGCTCGCCCTGCCGTGCCTCTGCGTCCGTCGCTGACCAGTCGTTGCGCTCGGCTCCCACAGCCTCGCGGCACACACCTCGAGCGGGTGGATGACGTCGGCCCCGCGCTCCCGCTTCGAGTTCTCTGACCGAGGTCACACGAGCGGTGCGCGGGACGATAGAGCAGGCGACGACGAGCTCGTGCCGCAGTCCCGGGTCAGTCCTGACGCGACGGCTTCCTAGGCGCCCGAGCGCCTGCTGGTGCGAACGCGCGGGTGAAGCAGCGCAGATCAGGAGAACCGCGACGACACGCCGTCTCCCCACGGCGCGTCGGACACGTGATTCATGAGTACCGCGGGGCCGGAGGAAGCCCGATGCCGGGTCCGCCTCGGAGCGACCCGAGCTTGACGGCGGCTGGAGCGGCGAATCCTGCCGCCGCTCCAGCGCTCCGGTCGGTAACCGCTCAGCGAGCCCTGCCGGCGCTGCGGTGCCGGCCGGTCCTTGATCGCCGCGCCGCCACCGCCGATGCCTGCAACGACCACGGGCTCGAGGCGGGCAGTCCCAGTTGTGGCCGAAGCAGGCGGGGAGAACGCTCGCCCCGAATCATCCGGGCACAGGAAAAGGCCCCGCAGCTCACGCTGCGGGGCCTTCTCCCCGGGTTGCCGTCAGCTACCCGTTCGTGACGGTGAACGGACCGACGGTCCCGCCGACCGTCGACTCCACCCAGATCGTCCCGGGGTTGTTGCCGGCCGCGTTGTTGCGGAGCCGGACGTTCCACACGCCGCCGGTCTCGGGGGCCGCGGCCGCCGTGACGGTCGCGGTGCCGATGACGGGACCGGTCGGGCCGCCGGCGTGGATCGTGACGGTGCCGCCGACGGTCGTGCTGGTGCCCTCGATGCGGAAGTCGCGTGCCTTCCACTGCGCCCGGACGACGGTGATGCGGTCGGGGACCGGCGTCACCTTGACCTCGTCGGTGCGGACGACGTCACCGACGGTGACGGTCAGCCGGAACGTCAGCGGGTCGTTCGTCATCGGGTACTTGTAGAGCGGGAGCGAGAACGTCGGCTTGAGCGTGTCCGCGCCGTTCAGCGTCACCTTGTCGGGGTCGGTCGTGTTCTTCAGCACCTGCTCCCACTTGTAGGTCGCGTTCGCCGTGGTCGAGCCAGTACCGTCGAGCGTCACCGTGGTCGCGGTGGTCGCCCGGTTGACGGTCTGGTCGGGTCCGGCCTTGGCCACGATGTCGCCCGGCACGAAGATCGGGTCGGTCTTCGCCGACTCGGCCCCGTAGCCGTTGACGTTCCGCGCCTTGACGGTGAACTGGTACGAGGTGTCACCCTGCAGGCCCGTCACGGTCGCGCTCGTCGTGGTGCTCGTGACGGGGGAGCCCGTCGCGACGCCGTCCTTGAACGCCTGCACCGAGTACTCGTCGACCGTCAGGCCCGCGCCGCCCGCGTCGGGCGCGTTCCAGGCGAGCTTGACGCTGCCGGTCGCGACCTCGGGGGTGCCGGTGAACGTCGGCGCCGCGGGCACCGGGTCGTTCGTGACGATGTACTCGACGACCGTCTGTGCTGAACGGTTCCCGGCCAGGTCGATCGCAGCGAACGTGAGCGTCATGCTCTTGTCGATCGTGATCGGACCCGTGTAGTGGATGACGTTCTCGGTCATGACATCGGCGGAACTGAACACCGGCGTCCCGTCCGTCGTGTAGTAGATGTCGGCGCCCGGCTCGCTCGCGGTGAGCGTGATCTCGGTGGGCGTCTTGAACGTGGTCTCCGTGGTGTTCGCACTGACCGTGGGTTTCGTCGTGTCTGCGGCTTCGAGAGGCACGTTGACCGCCGGGAACGTCTCGCCAGAGTCGCTCACCGAGACGATCTGCACGGTGTACTGCTTGGAGAAGTCCAGACCCGAGATCGTGGTGCCGGTCGCGGCCGGGTTGTCGATGCGCTTGCCGACCTCGACGCGCTCGCCGTTGGCGCTCGGCGCCTCGACGGCGTGCACGCGGTAGCCCTCGATGGCGGGAGTGCCGGGAATCGCCTTCGCGGGCGTCCACGCCAGCTTCAGGTCGTTGCCGACCTTGGTCGCCACGGCGCCGGTGGGACCGACGGGACCACTGTCATGCGGTCCGGCCGGGCAGCCGCCCATGCCGGGGCCGCCGACCTCGCCGTACTCGCGGATCGTGAGGCCCTGGCGGTTGGCATCCGCGTCCTGCACCTCCCACGACATCATGCGCACGCCGCTGCCGGCGTTCGCGGCGATGTCGGCGGCTGCCTGCTCGTCGAAGACGTAGGTCGCCTTGAAGGTGTTGTCGGCCTCGTTGATCTCGAGCGAGGAGCTGTAGCCCTCGTCCGGGGTCAGGGGACCGGGCACCGCGCGCACGTCGCGCCGTCCGACGCCGGTGTCCTTGAACGCCGGCTCGACGATGCGCTGCTCCACCTGCTCGGGGTTGACCCCGTCGCCGATGTGGCCGGTGACGACCACGGTCGTGCCGTTCTGGGTGGGCGTCGCGTTCACTCGCGCGTCCTGCACCCGAGTGTCGCCGGCGTTCTCGCCGCCGAACTTGATCGTGACGACGTCGCCGGTCTGGATGTCGGGGGTCACGTTCAAACCGGTGCCGGCTCCCCAGCAGACGCCGCCGGGGTGGTTGATCTCGAACGCGGGGTCGCCGGCCGCTACGACGGACTCGGCCGAGCCGACTACACCGACGCCGGGACGGTTGACCTCGATGAGCGCTGTCTTGCCGACGTGCTGCTGGTATCCCTCGACGGTGATGAAGTCGCGCTCGGGGAACACGACGAGGTTGTCGGGGAACGAGGGCACCGCGGCGGATGCCCCTGGGATGCCGACCACGAAGGGCGCGACGAGGGTCGCGAGTGCAGTCGATATGGCGATGGCGCCCTTCGCGGGGGTCCTTCTACTCTGAGGGACCGCTTCGGGCGCTGAACGAGTTTCCACGATTTCCACCTCCGTGGCGTTGCTTGCGTGACGGGTTCCACGCAAGGAGCACGCTCGTCCGGAGGACTTGGAAAAAACATGCCGATCAGCCGGTCATTCGGCCAGAAGTCGGGGCCGGAGGCGGGCTTACGGTCACGCATCAACCGCAGCTCACGACGATGCGGCAGCCTTTCGGCAGGATCGCCGCCGAGATGGTCGCGATGCTGCTCGACGTCATCGCGGGCGGCACGCGTGAGTCGGTGACGCTGCCCACCGAGCTCGTCGTGCGGGAGAGCGCCTGACCGGAGACGGTCAGCGAGTGTCCGACGCGTCACCCTCGGCATCCGCCCGCACGAGCACGTCGTCGTGCCGGTCGAACCGGTAGCCGATGCCGCGAACGGTGCGGATGACGTCGCCGAACGGCTCGAGCTTCTGTCGCACCCGGCGTACGAGGTCGTCGACCGCGCGGGCGGCGCGCGCGTCGGGCTGCTGCCCGTCGCCGAGCAGGTCCTCGCGACGCAGCGCCACCCCCTCGTTCGACACGAGCCGCCGCAGCAGCTCGAACTCGCCGAAGGTCATCGACAGGGCCCTCCCGTCGACGCTCACCCGGTGACGTGAGACGTCGATCACGACGGCCGGCGGGCGACGCAGTGCCGGGAGGGGAGCAGCGGGGGTGGTTGTCGCCGTCGTCGGCTCGGCCTCGCGGAGGCGGCGCCGCACGAGTTCGAGGTTGGGTGCGTCGATGCCGGCGGGCGCCGTGACGAGGGTGAGCTCGCGCTCGGCCCCCGGCGCGACCCGGGCGACGAGGGCGTGCAGCGTCTCGGCGACGGTGCGCACGTCGGTGCCGGCGGCGGCCGCCGCGTCGTCGTCGAAGCCGATCAGCAGGGCGAAGCCGCGGTGCTCCCGGCGGGGGGCGCCGGGCGCCCCTTCGTCGTACGCGGCCGGTCGCGGGGTCGTGCGGGCGTCGCCGTCGGTCATCGGTCCTCCTCGCACCCGAGGGTGTCGCGGTGCCGGCGGCAGCGGCAACCGCGGCTCGTAACAGAGGGCGGAGGAGCGCAACAGAGCGTCTCGGTTCGTCACATTCCGCCCGTCCTGTCGCACTCGGTTACGCCGGGCTCCCGCACATGACGAGGTCGGCTCGACAGCCGCCGGGAGCCCGTGGCGGAATGCCTCCACACGACTTCCGGCCCCAGGGCCTGACACCAGGAGGAACAGCATGAGCGAGAACGACGGCACACAGCGCAGCGAGCTGCGGGAGACCCTCGAGAAGAACAGCCGGCGCAACAAGCGGTGGCTGCTCGCCGGCGGCGGGCTGCTCGCCGCCGGCGCCCTCGTCGCGGGCGGCGCGGCGGTCGGCGGCGCCTTCAGCGCGCCGGCCGGCGCGAGCGCGGCGGGCGCCGAGGACGAGCTCTCGATCACGATCGCAGGCAGCGGCGAGAGCGCCCTGCAGGACGCGATCAGGGAGGTCGCCGCCGAGGAGGGACTCGAGATCGAGTGGGTCAACTTCACCGACGACTGGGTGCTGCCCAACACCGCGCTCGTCGACGGCGAGGTGGACGCCAACGCGTTCCAGCACGTCGCGTTCCTCAGCGCGTTCAACACCGAGAACGACGCCGACCTGACGCCCGTGCTCTCGACCGTCATCACCCAGTGGGGCATCTTCTCTGCGTCGGTCGGCTCGCTCGACGAGATCGGCGACGGCGCGCGCATCGCGATCCCGGATGACGCGTCGAACGGCGGCCGCGCGCTGTACATCCTCGAGGCGGCCGGGCTGCTCGAGATCGCCGACGACGCCGGCACGTACCCGACGACCGACGACGTGGTGGAGAACCCGCGGAACCTCGAACTCCTGCCGATCGCGGCGACGACGATCGCGACCCAGTTCGACGACCCGTCGCTCTCGGCGGTCGTCGTGGGCACGTCGTACTTCGACCCGTCGCAGGGCATCGACAAGGAGGACGCGCTCTTCCTCGACGACTCGCTCGCCGAGTCGTCGCTGCCCTACGTGAACACCATCACGACGCGGGCCGACAACGTCGACAACCCGGCCTGGGACATCCTCGCCGACGTCTACGACGACCCCCGCGTCGCCGAGGCGCTCGAGGAGGACTCCTTCGGCAACTCCGTGCTCGTCGACGTGCCCGCCGAGACCCTGCAGGACAAGCTCGCCGAACTCGAGGAACTCGCCCGCGAGCTCCAGTAGCACCGGCGTGGGCCCTCGCCGGGAACGGCGGGGGCCCATCCGTCCGCACACGATCAGGAACGGGGAAACATGAGCACCGCCATCAGCTTCGAGGGCGTCTCGAAGACCTTCGAGGTGAAGGGCCGCCGCGTCGACGCCCTGCGTGACGTGCAGCTCGAGGTCGAGCGGGGCACGGTCTTCGGGCTCGTCGGCTACTCGGGCGCAGGCAAGTCGACCCTGCTGCGCACGGTGAACGCACTCGAGCGGCCCACCGCGGGGCGCGTCGTCGTCGACGGGGCCGTCGTGTCCGAGCTGCAGGGCGCCGCGCTCAGCCGCGCGCGGCAGCGCATCGGCATGATCTTCCAGCAGTTCAACCTGCTGCAGTCGCGCAACGTCTACCGGAACGTCGCCTACCCCCTCGCGCTCGCGGGAGTGCCCAAGGCGGAGATCGTCGACCGCGTCGAGGAGCTGCTCGAGTTCGTCGGGCTCACCGATAAGGCCCTCTCGTATCCGGCGCAGCTCTCCGGCGGGCAGAAGCAGCGCGTCGGCATCGCCCGCGCACTCGCGACGCGCCCCGACATCCTGCTCTCCGACGAGGCGACGAGCGCCCTCGATCCGCAGACGACCGGCGAGGTGCTCGACCTGTTGCGCCGGGCCAACGCCGAGTACGGCGTGACGATCCTGCTGGTCACGCACGAGATGGACGTCATCCGCGAGATCGCCGACCGCGTCGCCGTGATGCAGGACGGTCAGGTCGTCGAGACCGGCAGCGTGTACGACGTCTTCTCCGCACCGCTCGCCGCGACGACGCAGCGCTTCGTCTCGTCGGTGCTGCATCACGTGCCCGGCGCCGACGCGCTCGAGCGCATCAAGCGCGTGCACCACGGGCGCCTCGTGCAGATCCACGTCGAGAACCGCGAGTCGAACGACCCGTTCCTCTCCCGCATCGCGCGGCGCCACGACGTCGACTTCAACGTCGTCTACGGCGGCGTGAGCGAGCTGCAGTCGCGGCTGTTCGGCACGCTCACGGTCGAGCTGCTGGGCGACGACCTCGACGTCGAGGCCGCGATCCGCGACATCCGCGAGGCCACGGGAGTATCGGAGCTGACCCATGCGTGACCTCGACCTCGAGGCCCTGCTGCCCAAGATCTGGGCCGGCCTCGCCCAGACCCTGCAGATGGTGACGGTCTCGTTCCTGCTCGCCGCCGTGCTCGGTGTGCTGCTCGGCATCGTGCTCTACGCGACGCGCAAGGGGAACATCCTCGAGAACCGCGTCGTCTTCGGGGTGCTGAACGCCGTCATCAACGTCGTGCGGCCGATCCCGTTCATCATCCTCATCGTCGCGATCTCGCCGCTGACGAGGGTCGTCGTCGGCACGAGCATCGGCACCGAGGCGGCGATCTTCCCGCTCACGATCGTCGCGGCGATCTCGATCGCCCGCATCGCCGAGACGAACCTCGTCGCCGTGGATCCGGGCACGATCGAGGCCGGCGCCGCGATGGGCGCGCGTCCGCTGCGGGTGCTGCTGACGATCGTCATCCCCGAGTCCCTCGGGCCGCTCGTGCTGGGGCTCACCTACATCCTCGTCGCGCTCGTCGACGCGACCGCTGTCGCCGGCGTCGTCGGCGGCGGGGGGCTCGGCAACCTCGCACTCACCTACGGCTGGCAGCGGTTCGACTTCTTCGTGATGGCGACCGTGATCGTGCTGCTGATCGTGCTCGTGCAGGTGCTGCAGCTGCTCGGCAACCTCGTCGCACGGAAGGTCATGCACGCACGATGACGACCACGATCCACGATCCCGCCACCGACCGCGCGGCGTTCGACGCGTTCCTCGACAGGCTGCGGGCGGGCGCGTGCGACCGCGAGGCGAACCGCACCCTGCTGCACGCCGAGATCGAGGAGCTGCGCGCCCTCGGCTTCGCGAGCTGGCGCCTGCCGCCCGAGCTCGGAGGCGCGGGCCTCGGCTTCGAGGAGCTCATCGCCCGCGTCATCGACCTCGCCGCCGCCGACGCGAGCCTCGGTCACCTCGTGCGCGGGCACGTCGCGTTCGTCGAGCAGCTGCTCGCCGACGGGCTCGGCACCCGACCGCTCACCGAGCGGGAGCGACGGTGGGTCGCGCGCCTGAACCGGGGCGAGTTCGTCGGCAACGCCCAATCGGAGCGGCAGGAGACCGCGGTGCTGTCGACCCGGCTCGACACCGACGGCGGCGTGCTCCGGCTCACCGGTACGAAGTACTACACGACCGGCAGCATCTACGCCGACTGGATCCACCTCGCGGCGCTCGACGGCG
This sequence comes from Desertivibrio insolitus, assembly GCF_017355965.1. GTDB lineage: Bacteria > Actinomycetota > Actinomycetes > Actinomycetales > Microbacteriaceae > JAFIQW01. The sequence goes on along the minus strand of NZ_JAFIQW010000001.1, from coordinate 190,368 downwards.
ACGAGCGCGTCGCGGTCACGGTCGACGCGCGGCAGCCGGGCGTCCGCTCAATCGACGACTGGGACGGATTCGGGCAGCTGCTCACCGGCAGCGGCACGACGACCTTCGACGGCGCGCTCGTCGATCCCGAGGACGTCGAGCGCAGCGCGGGCACCCCCGGTGCCTGGAACCACCTCGGGGTGGTCTTCCAACTGGTGCTGCTCGCCGCGATCGCCGGCATCGCGCGCACGGCGCTCGACGACGCCGTCGCCTACGTGCGGCCCCGCCGCCGCACGTTCGGCTTCGCGGGGGAGACCCCGCCCAGGGAGGACCCGCTCGTGCAGCAGGTCGTCGGGCGGCTGAGCAGCGTCGCGCTCAGTGCGCGCGAGCTCGTGCTCGGCGTGGCCCGCCGCGCGGATGCCGCGCTCGAGGGCCTCCGGGCCGGGCGGCTCGGCCCCGACGACCTGCAACCGGTGCTGCTCGACGTGTACCGCATCCAGCAGGTCGTGCCGCCGCTCGTGCTCGACGCGACGACGGAGCTGTTCGAGGTCGGCGGCGCGTCGGCCGTCAGCCGCACGACCGCGCTCGACCGGCACTGGCGCAACGTCCGCACGATCGCGTCGCACAACCCCGCCGCGCAGCGCGCCCGCGCGCTCGGGCAGTTCGAGCTGCTCGGCACCCTCCCCGCCTGGAGCGCACCCGGCGCGCCCGCCCGAGACCCGGAGACCACCTCATGACGACGACCACCGACTCGGACGTGCTGCTCGGCGACGGCCTTCGGAGCTCCCCGCACGGCTTCGGCGGAATGACGCTCTCCGGCGTCTACGGGGCCGCGGACGAGGAGGAGTCGCTGCGCACCCTTCGGCACGCGCTCGACCGCGGCATCCGTCATCTCGACACCGCCGACGTCTACGGGCGGGGCGGCAACGAGCGGCTCGTCGGCCGCCTGCTGCGCGAGCGGCGGCGCGACGAGGTGCTGCTCGCGACGAAGTTCGGCATCCTGCCCGAGTCGGATGCCGAGGGCTACCGCGCCAGGGGCGACGCCGCCCACGTGCGCTCCTCGCTCGAGGCGAGTCTCACCCGGCTCGGCACCGACCACGTCGACCTGTACTACTACCACCGCGTCGATCCCCGGGTGCCGATCGAGGAGACCGTCGGGGCGCTCGCGGAGCTCGTGCGCGAGGGCCTCGTGCGTCACATCGGGCTCAGCGAGGCCACGGCCGGCGAGCTCGAGCGCGCGTCCGCCGTGCATCCGATCGCCGCGGTGCAAAGCGAGTGGTCGATCTGGAGCCGCGACATCGAGGATCACGTCGTGCCGACCGCGCGGCGGCTCGGCGTCGGGATCGTCGCGTACTCGCCGCTCGGTCGCGGCTTCCTCGTCGGCGGCGCCGCCGCGGGATCGGCGCTGCCCGAGGGCGACGCCCGCCGCAACTTCCCCCGGTTCGACGACGAGCGCCGCGACCGGAACGCGGTCATCGCCGAGACGGTGGCCGGGCACGCCGCGCGGCTCGGGATCACCCCCGCGCAGCTCTCGCTCGCCTGGGTTTCGGCCCGGGGCCGCGCGCTCGGCGTGCCCGTCGTGCCCATCCCGAGCACCCGTCGTGCCGCCCGCATCGACGAGAACCTCGGCGCGCTCGCCGTGCGGCTCGACGAGGGGACGCTCGCCGCCCTCGACGTGCTCGGCGCCCTCGTCGACGGCGACCGGGCCCGCGACGCGCTCAGCATCTCGCAGGGGCGCGAGCGCCGTGAGCAGGGGGAGCGGTGACACTCGCTGAGAGGTTCGCGCCGGTCTTCGACGAGGTCGGTCACGACGCCGTCGAGCGGGAGCGCGAGCGCCGCCTGCCCTTCGCCGAGGTCGCGGCACTGCGGGAGGCCGGCTTCACCCGCGTCACCGTGCCCGTCGAGCACGGCGGCGACGGGGCCGGTCACGCCGAGCTCTTCGAGCTGCTCGCCGAGCTCGCGCGGCGCGACCCGAACCTCGCCCAGCTGCTGCGGTCGCACTTCTCGTTCGTCGACCGCACCGTGCACGCGCCCGGCTCCGCCGAGCGTCGCCGCCGACTCGACCTCGTCGCGGCAGGCCGCATCGTCGGCAACGCGAGTCACGAGCGCGGTCCCGCCACCGTCGGCAGCCTGCAGACGACGCTCACCCGCGACGGCGGGGGCTACCGGCTGAACGGCCGGAAGTACTACTCGACCGGGGCGCTCTACGCCGACCTCATCGTCGTCGGCGCCGAGCACGACGGCAGCCACGTGGGCGTGCTCGTCGACGCGGCGGCGCCCGGCGTCGACCGGCTCGACGACTGGACCGGCTTCGGGCAGCGGCTCACCGGCAGCGGCACGACGGTGTTCGACGACGTGCCCGTGCCCGAGCACGACGTGACGTTGCGCGGCGCGGATGCCGTGTCGCACGGCGGAGCCTTCGTGCAGCTCGTCCTCCTGGCCGCCGCCGTCGGCATCGCCCGCGCCGTCGTCGACGACGCCGCGGCCTTCGTGCGCGCCCGCACCCGCGTCTACAGCCACGGCAGCGCCGCGCGGGTGCAGGACGACCCCGTCGTGCAGCAGGTCGTCGGCGAGCTCTCGGCGAAGTCCTTCGCCGCGGACTCGGCGCTCGCCGCGGCATCCGGGGCCCTCGCGCGCTCGAGCGCGGCGCTGCTCGGCGGCGAGCCGGAGCCCGAACAGCGCGCCCGCGTCGCCGACGCCGAGGTCGCCGTGGCGCGCGCGCAGCTCGTCATCCTGCCCGCCGTGCTCGACGCGGCGACGACGCTGTTCGAGGTCGGCGGCGCGAGCGCCCTCGACGCGCACCGGGGGCTCGACCGGCACTGGCGCAACGCCCGCACCCTCGCCTCGCACAACCCCGCCCGCTACAAGGCGCGGGCGCTTGGCGACCACCTCATCAACGGAACCCCCGTCGTCTCCTGGTGGAGCACGGGGGAGGCCTGACCAGGAAGAACGACATGACCGAGAAGAAGAGACTCCTGCTCAACCTGTTCGAGATGAACACGGTGAGCCACATCAGCCACGGCCTCTGGCCGCTCGAGGGCAACAATCGGCACCGGTTCAACGACCTCGACTACTGGCTCGAGCTCGCCGGCATCCTCGAGAACGGCGGCTTCGACGGCATCTTCCTCGCCGACGTCGTCGGCGCCTACGACGTCTTCCGCGGCGGCCCGGAGACGGCCCTCCGCGAGGGTCTGCAGATCCCGTCGAACGACCCGCTGCTGCTCATCCCCGCGATGGCCGCCGTGACGAAGCGGCTCGGCTTCGGGGTGACCTTCTCCACGACGTACGAGCCGCCGTTCTCGTTCGCCCGTCGGATGTCGACGCTCGACCACCTCACGAAGGGGCGCGTCGGCTGGAACATCGTCACCTCCTACCTGCCGAACGCCGCCCGCAACTTCGGGCTCGACGGGGAGATCCCGCACGACCGCCGCTACGCGATCGCCGACGAGTACCTGCACGTGCTCTACAAGCTGTGGGAGGGCTCGTGGGACGACGACGCGGTCGTCGTCGACCGCGAGAACCGCATCTACACGGATGCCTCGAAGGTGCGCTACATCGACCACGTCGGCGAGAACTTCAAAGTGGCCGGACCGCACCTCGCGCAGCCCTCGCCGCAGCGCACGCCCGTGCTGTACCAGGCCACCGGGTCGCCCGCGGGCACCGAGTTCGCGGGGCGGCACGCGGAACTCGTCTTCACGGGCGGCCGCACATCGGCGGACTTCCACCGCAACGTCGCGACGATGCGCGCCGCGGCGCTCCGGCACGGACGCACCGCCGAGGACATCAAGTTCATCGTGCAGGCGGGCGTCGTCGTGGGCCGCACCGAGGAGGAGGCCGCCGACAAGTGGCGCACCTACCAGGCGAACACGAGCCTCGACGGCATCCTCGCCCACTCGAGTCTCCCGGTCGACCTGACGGCGTTCCCGCGGGACATCACCGTCGCCGAGGCGGTGGACCTGGCCGGCGTCGACCCCGCGTCGGTGCCGTTCCTGCCGTTCGGCAAGACCGTCGGCGAGGCGCTCGAGGGGCTGCGCGGCGGCCGCGAGGGCCGCTTCTTCGTGGCCGGCACGCCGCAGGTCGTCGCGGACGAGATCGAGCGCTGGCTCGACGAGGACGGGGTCGACGGCATCAACCTGCGCCAGTACCACTCGTTCGGCACCGCGCAGGACTTCGCAGAGCTCGTCGTGCCGGAACTGCGCCGCCGCGGCCGCCTGCCGGAGGACGGCGGGGAGCCGACGACGCTGCGGCAGCGGCTGTTCGGTCGCGGCGACCGCCTGCCCGCGAACCACATCGCGACGCGGTACCGCGGCGGCGCGCACTTCGACGAGCCGGTGCCGGCGCTGTTCGACGAGCGGGATGCCGCGGAGGAGGACGCCGCCTGAGGCGTTCCTGACGCGGTCATGCCCTCCGGACCGCCCATCCGGAGGGCATGCGCCCAGGGGCGGAACACGGCCCCGGCCGAGAGCAACCCGATGCGCTCAGTCGTCCGAACCGTGCCCCGAACCCTCCCCTGAATCGTCGGAGTCGTCCTCCGAGTCGTCACCCGCGTCGTCCGAGTCCGAGTGGGACTCGTCCGGGTGGTCGTCGCCCGCGTCGTGCTCGGGGCCGTCGTCGAGTCCGGAGTGTCGGGGCTGGTCGTCGTCCCCGACGTCGTGGCCCGGTCCGTCATCGAGCCCGTTGTGCCGCGACCCGCCGTCGTCCGAGCGGGCGCCGTCGTCGTCGTGGAAGTACTTCGGGCCGCCGTCGTCGCCCGGCTCGCTCGTCGGCGAGGCCGACGGAGCTGGGGCCGCAGCGGCGACACGGCCGGCCGAGGAGCCCGTCGTCTCGACCACATCGGGAGCCGCCTGCCCTGCCGGTGCGGGGACGAGTGCGTCGGCGGGTACTCCGACGGCGGTGACGGGCACGGCCGCGAGGGTCGCGGCGTTCACGGCCACACCCGTGGAGACGAGTGCGGCGACGCCGAGGATCGTGCCGGTGACGACGAGCTTGCTTCGCATGGTCCAACGGTAGGGAGGGGCATCCGAAGGCCGGGCGGACGCTCGTCCAAGATTCGTCCAAGAACCCCCGAGTGCACTGGCCGTGTGAAGGTACTCATCGTCGAGGACGACGGAGCGGTCGCCGACGGCATCGCCGACGGTCTGGGCTCCGCGGCGGTCGGTGCCATCCGCGCCGTCGACGGCAGGTCGGCGCTCGATCTGGCCGAGCTCCACGTACCCGACGCCGTGGTGCTCGACCTCGGGCTGCCCGACATGGACGGCACGGATGTCTGCCGGGCCCTGCGCAGCCGCAGCGGTGTCCCCATCATCGTGGTGAGCGCGCGCGGCGAGGAGATGGACCGGGTGCTCGCGCTCGAACTCGGCGCCGACGACTATCTCGTCAAACCCTTCGGGATGAGAGAGCTGCTGGCGCGGCTGCGAGCGGTGGCCCGGCGCGCCTCCGGTGCCGGCAACGCCGCCGAGCAGCCGCCGACGCGACGCTTCGGCGCCCTCGCCATCGACCTGCGCGCGAGGCGCGTCAATCTCGACGGACTGGCGCTGCACCTCACTCCCACCGAGTTCGAGCTGCTCGCCCACCTCTCGTCCGACCCCGGCGCGGTGCAACGGCGCAGCGACATCCTCCGCGACGTGTGGCACACCGAGTGGTACGGCGCGACGAAGACCCTGGATGCGCACATCGCCGCCCTGCGCCGGAAGCTCGGCGACCCCGGCTGGATCGAGTCGGTGCGCGGCGTCGGGTTCCGGTTCGAGCCGCAGCGATGAGCTGGCGGTTCATGGCGGCCCTCGTCGCCGTCGCACTGCTCGCGATCCTCGTCCAGGACATCCCGCTCGCGGGGTACCTCCGGCAGGTCGAGCGCGAGCGGCTGCTGACCTCGCTGGAGCGCGACGCCTTCGTGCTCGCCGGCCGGAGCGAAGAGGCCCTGCACGAGACGGACCCGGACGCGGACGGCGCCGTGACCGAGGTCGCGCGCCTGTACCGGAACGCGGGCGGCGCCCGGGTCGTCGTGGTGGACCGCGACGGCACGGCGATCGTGACGAGCGACGACGACGCGGCGACCGTCGGGGACTCCTACCTCTCCCGTCCGGAGATCGCCGCCGCGCTCGCCGGCGAGGTCGCCGTCGGCACCCGGCACTCCGACTCGCTGCGGGAGGACCTCCTGTACGTCGCGGTGCCGGTGCTGAGCGGAAGTGACATCCTCGGCGTCGTCAGACTCACCTACCCGGCCGCGGTGGTCGACGCGGCGGTCGACCGCAAGCTCTCGGTCATCGGGATCGTCGGCGCCACCACCGTGCTCTCCGCGGCCGTGATCGCGCTGCTTCTGGCGAGGTCGATCACCGCGCGGCTCCGGCTGCTACGGGAGGCGACCGAACGGCTGGCCGGTGGCGACCGGACCGCCCGGGCCGAGGAGACCGCGGGACCGCCGGAGATCCGCAGTCTCGCGCGCTCCTTCAACGGGATGGCGGAGCGGTTGGAGGCCCTCATCGAGGAGCAGCGGGCCTTCGCGGGCGACGCCTCCCACCAGTTGCGCACCCCGCTGACGGCGCTGCGGCTGCGGCTCGAGCGGGCCGGGCAGCTCGCCGCGACCGACCCGGCCGGCGCCGTGGCGAGGCTCGAAGCCGCCCAGGACGAACTCGACCGGCTCTCCGACCTGGTCGAAGGTCTGCTGATGCTGAGCAGGGCCGAGGGCACGCCGTCGACCCAGCAGGTGATCGAACTCCGCGCCGCCGTGCGGCAGCGCGCGGAGCAGTGGTCGGCGCTCGCCGAGGAGCGCGGGCTGTCGGTCGTGGTGGACGCGCCGTGGGAGTTCCGTGTGCTCGCCGCTCCCGGCGCCGTCGAGCAGATCGTCGACAACCTCGTGGACAACGCCCTCGGAGCGAGCCCCGTCGGTGGCACCGTGACGGTGCGCGTGGAGCACGAGGGGGACCGGTTCGCCCTGCACGTCGAGGACGAGGGACCCGGGATGTCGACGGAGCAACGCGCTCGCGCCTTCGAGCGCTTCTGGCGGGCAGACGGGTCGCGGCCGGGTAGCGGACTCGGCCTCGCGATCGTCGAGCAACTGGCCCGCGCGAGCGGCGCCACGGTGGAATTGCTGCCGCGCCGCGGGGGCGGACTCGATGCCGTCGTGCGTTTCGTCGCGGTGTCGGCGCCGCGGCATCCGGTCGCCGAAGCGCAACTCGTTCAATGACCGGAGGACGCCGCCCGAGCTAGTCGGCCTCGTTCCGGTCGCCGTTGGAGATCGTGGGGATCGACGCGGTGATGACCGAGCCGTCGGCGCGCCGGCCGCCCAGCAGGTCGCGCGTCGAGGGCGTGCCGTGCAGCACCGGGCCCTGGTCGTCGAGCGCGACGCTGACCGGATTGCCGGCGGTGACCTCTACGTACTCGCCGCGCACCGCGAGCTCGGCCTTGTCGCCGTGCTCGACCTCGAAGCGGATCGTGTCGGCGGTGAGGCGCACCCGCACGCGGGTGCCGTGCAGCGTGACGCGGAAGGTCAGCGAGCGCCAGTCGGCGGGCAGCCGCGGGTCGAACGTGATGTCCCCGCCGTGGTCGCGCATGCCGCCGAACCCCATCGCGAGCGCGCTCCAGACCCCGCCGGTCGAGGCGACGTGGATGCCGTCGGCGGTGTTGCCGTGCAGGTCAGCGAGATCCACGTAGAGCGCCGACAGGAAGTAGTGCGACGCGAGGGTCTGGTAGCCGACCTCGGCCGCGATGATCGACTGCACGACCGCGGAGAGGCTCGAGTCGCCCGTCGTGAGGGCGTCGTAGTACTCGAAGTTGTTGCGCTTCTGCTGCTGCGTGAAGTCCTGCCCGTGCAGGAACGACGCGAGCACGACGTCCGCCTGCTTGAGCACCTGGAACCGGTAGATCACCAGCGGGTGGTAGTGCATGAGCAGCGGCCGCTTGAGGTCCGGCGTGTTCTCGAGGTCCCACAGCTCCTTGTCGAGGAACTGCGCGTCCTGCGGGTGGATGCCGAGCCGCTCGTCGTAGGGGATGTGCATCGCGTCGGCGGCGGCGACCCAGTCGACGAGCTCGTCCGGGTCGAGGTCGAGGCGCTGCCGCATCCGGTCGTACGCCTCGGGGTCGCGGTCCTCGAGGGCGCTCACCGCCTGCGCGGCGGCGCGGAGGTTCGCCCGGGCCATGACGTTCGTGTACAGGTTGTCGTTGACGACGGTCGTGTACTCGTCGGGCCCGGTCACGCCGTGGATGTGGAAGCGGGGGCTGCCGTTGCTGCGCCAGAATCCGAGGTCGGCCCAGAGTCGCGCGGTCTCGACGAGGATGTCGATCGCGCCGCGCGCGAGGAAGTCGAGGTCGCCCGTCGCGCGCACGTACTGCATGAGCGCATACGTGATGTCGGCGTCGATGTGGTACTGCGCGGTGCCCGCCGCGTAGTAGGCGGATGACTCGAGGCCGTTGATCGTGCGCCAGGGGAACAGTGCCCCGCGCTGGTTGAGCTCGGCGGCGCGGTGCCGGGCGGGCTCCAGCATCTTCTGCCGGAAGCGCAGGGCGTTCCGCGCGACCTGGGGGAGCGTGTAGGTGAGGAACGGGAGCACGTAGATCTCGGCGTCCCAGAAGTAGTGGCCGCCGTAGCCGTCGCCGGATACGCCCTTGGCGGCGATGCCCTCGCCGTCGGTGCGGGCCGTGGCCTGGGCGACCTGGAACAGGTTCCAGCGCACGGCCTGCTGGATGCCGGGCTGGCCCTCGATCTCGACGTCGGAGCAGCGCCAGAACTCCTCGAGCCACGCGTGCTGGGCCTCGTAGAGCTCGTCGAGCCTGAGCCGGCCGATGCGGTCGAGCGTGCGGTTGCAGCGGTCGCGCAGCTCGCGGATCGAGACGTCGTCGGACGTGTGGTACGCGACGGTCTTGACGATCCGCACCGGCTGACCGGCCTTCGCGCGCACCCGGTAGATCTGCTTGGCGATGTCGTCCTCGAGCTGGTGCGCCTCGTCCCAGTCGTTCTCGGTCTCGATGCGGTGGTCGACGCCGCAGACGAGCCCGAGCTCGGAGTTGGTCGTGCGGTAGCCGAGCAGGATCCGGCCGCCGTCGCGCACCTTGAGCTTCGGCTGGAGCACGCGGTTCTCCAGCGTCTCGGCCTTGCGCGGGTCGAAGCTCTCGTCGTCGAGGCTGCGGGCGGTGCCCTCCTCGTCGACGCCGTCCTGCCGGTTGACGAGCTGGCTCGAGATCAGCAGCGACGCGTCGGCATCCGACTCGACCTCGTACTCGACGACCGCGAGGTGGCGCTCGGTCAGCGGGATCATGCGCCTGGTGCGCACCGTGATCACCTTGCCGGTGGGGGTGCGCCACACGGCCTCGCGGATCAGTACGCCGTCGCGGAAGTCGAGGCGGCGGGTGTGGTGGAGCACCTCGACCTCGCTCAGCACGAAGGGCTGATCGTCGACGTAGAGCCGGATGACCTTGGCATCCACGACGTTGACGATCGTCTGCCCGACGCGGGCGAAGCCGAACGCCTCCTCCGGATGGCGGATCGGCCACGTCTCGTGGAAACCGTTGATGAAGGTGCCGTAGGTGACGCCGTCGCGGCCCTCGTCGAGGTTGCCGCGCATGCCGAGGTAGCCGTTGCCGACCGTGAAGAGCGACTCCATGCGGCCCTGCAGCTCGGGCTCGAAGCGGGACTCGACGAGGCCCCAGTCGTCGAGCGGGAAGAGTCCGCGGTCGAGGGGCTCGGAGGTGATCGGGTTCATCATGCTCGGGACTCCGGCATCAGGGGGACGAGGTCGGCGAGGTCGGCGACGACGTGGTGGGCGCCGGCGGCGGTGAGAGTGTCGACGCCGGCGCCGCGGTCGACGCCGATGACCAGACCGAAGCCGCCGGCGTGGCCCGCCTCGACGCCGGACGGGGCGTCCTCGAAGACGACGCAGCGCTCGGGCGGCACGCCGAGCGCGTGCGCCGCGAAGAGGAAGGTGTCGGGCGCCGGCTTGCCGGCGAGCGCGTGCTCGGTGACGGCGGTGCCGTCGACGATGACCTCGAAGCGGTCGAGGATGCCGGCGCTCTCGAGCACCGGCACGGCGTTGCGGGAGCTCGAGACGAGGGCGATGCGGTGCCCGCCCGCGACGTCGAGGAACGCCAGCGAGCCCGGATAGGCCTCGATGCCGTTCTCGGTCAGCTCGGCGGTGAAGAGCTCGTTCTTGCGGTTGCCGAGACCGGCCACCGTTTCGGCGTCGCTCGGGTCGTCGATGGATCCGCCGGGCAGCACGACGCCCCTGGTGGCGAGCACGTCGCGCACCCCGTCGTAGCGGGGCCGGCCGTCGACGTGGGCGAAGTAGTCGTCCTCGGTGTACGGCGGCTGGATGCCGTGCGCGTCGAAGTAGTCGTTGAAGAGCCTCGACCAGGCGCGCCGGTGCACCATCGCCGTCGGCGTGATGACCCCGTCGAGGTCGAACAGATAGGCCTCGGCTGCGGCGAGCGAGGTGCCGATGTCGGTGGAACGGATGCTCATGGGCGACCTCCTGGCACTCGAGGAGTGGGCTCTCGCGACGATAGCAGCGCCGATTCGACGTTCTCCCAGGAGGCGTCCAGGACAGGACGACAGAAGCCCGCCCGGTCCTGGGGAGGACCGGACGGGCTTCGGCGAGAAGGGGTCAGCGGCGGCCGCGGAGGAGCTTGACGCCGGCGATCACGAGCGGTGCGAAGGCGATCGTGCCGACCACGGCGCCGACCCAGCCGAGGTTCAGCGCCATCACCACGAACGGCACGATGCCGAGGGGTGCGACCCACCACGAGACGACCTTCGCCCGGGCGAGCGCGAGGCTCAGCGAGGCGATGCCGAGGATCGCGGAGAGCTGCGCCGAGAGCAGCCAGACGAGGGCGCTCGTCTCCTTCGCGGCCGTGTCCATCGCGACGGCCTCCTCGATCGGCAGCAGGTTGCCGGCGGAGATGAGGAACCAGTCCGACAGCAGGAGGCCCGACATCTGGATCGCGCCGAAGAACACGAGCACGGCCGAGATGCTCAGCCAGACGCGCCCGCGCCGCCCGCGCAGCAGCGCGATCGTGGCCAGTGCGCCGGCTGCCATCGCGACCCAGGCGTAGTGCAGGAAGTTCGCGGAGGCGAGGCTCAGCGCGGGGTCCGCGGCGAGCGACTGGATGTAGCCGGCCGTGCCGGGCTCGGTCTGCAGCGGGCTCGTCAGCATGCCGCCGAGCATCAGCAGCGGCGCGACGACGAGGGCGGCGCCCCCGAGGCGGGGGAGCACCGGGATGCGCTCGCCGGTCGGGGCGGGGGCTTCGGCGGACGCGGCGGCGGCGGTGGCGGGGGCGAAGAGGTTCATGACGGGGGCCTTTCGTGTGGGTCGTTCGTTCGACCCCTTCACGCTCCCGCCGCGCCGACCCGGGCCCCCAGGGACCGCGGCCACGCTGCTGTCCCCATCCGGAGTCCCGGGTCGGGACGGGACCGCCGGCCGCGGCCTCAGCATCGATTCGGGAGGCGATCCGTCCCCGTCACGTCGACACCCGACGCGGGAGCGGAGGAACGCCTCCGTTGTCGATCCCCGACCGACGCCGGATGCCTCGGCCCGGCCCAGTGCTCGTATCCGCGGCGGCTCAGAGGTGCCCGAGCCCCGCGTCCCGGGCGCGGATGATCGCCTCGGCACGGTCGGCGACGTGCAGCTTGGCGAAGATGTTCGACACGTTGTTGCGCACGGTCTTCGGCGACAGGAACAGTGCCTGGGCGATCTGCGGGTTGGAGCGGCCGGCGGCCAGCAGGTCGAGGATCTCCCGCTCGCGCGCGGTGAGCTGCGGGAACACGTCGGCGACGGGGCGCGACGACGGGCCGGCGCTGAAGAACTCCGCCACCCGCCGGGCGAGCGCGCGACCGAAGACAGCCTCGCCTCCCGCGACCGAGCGGATGGACCGGAGGATCTCGTCCTGCCCCGCGCCCTTCAGCAGGTAGCCGCGGGCGCCCGCGCGCATCGCGGAGAAGACCGTCTCGTCGTCCTCGCTCATCGTGAGCACGAGCACCCCGATGTGCGGGCTGCGGCCGACGATCTCGCGGGTGGCCGCGATGCCGTCGAGCCGCGGCATCTGCACGTCCATGACGACGACGTCGGGCTCGTGGTGCGCCACGACGTCGATCGCGTCCTGGCCGTCGGCGGCCGTGCCGACGACCTCGACCCCGTCGATCGACGACAGCAGCGCCGACAGGCCCTCGCGGTAGACGGGGTGGTCGTCGACGAGGACGACGCGGATGGGCTCGTCAGACACGGGCGGGCTCCTTCTGCACGGCGGCGGGGGCGGGGGAGACGACGGGGTCGGCGAGCGGCAGCCGGGCGCGCACGAGCGTGCCGCCGCCTTCGCGGGGCAGCAGTTCGAGGCTGCCGCCGAGCTCGCTCGCCCGGTCGCGCAGCGAGTGCAGCCCGACGCCCGGCACCGGGGCATCCGGCATCCCGTGCCCGTCGTCCTCGACCTCCACGACGAGCGAGCGCGGTGCGGCGTCGAGCGCGAGCCGCACGACCGCGCGCTTCGCCTCGGCGTGCCGCACCACGTTGGTCAGCGCCTCGGAGGCGATCCGGTACGCCGCGACCTCGGCCGCGGCGGGCAGCTCGCGCGGCACATCGGCGTGCACCTCGATCGACAGCGGCCCGCCGTTCAACCGCTCGGCCTGCTGCTCGACGGCGCGCGCGAGCCCGAGGTCGTCGAGGGCGGGCGGCCGCAGGTCGTGCACGAGCCGACGGATCTCGACGATGACCTCGGCGGAGTCGTCGATCGCGGCGTCGAGCAGGTCGAGGGATGCCGACGGCGAGCGCTCGGCGAGGTTGCGGGCGGTCTCGAGGCGCAGCTTCACCCCGCCGAGCAGGGGTCCGAGGCCGTCGTGCAGCTCGCGGCGGAGCCGGGAGCGCTCCTCCTCGCGGGCGACGACGAGGTTCTCGCGGATGCGCTGCAGCTCGGCGCTGAGCTCCGCGTTGAGCATCGCGGCGGCGGCGAGTCGCACGAGGTCACCGAGCAGCTTCTGGTCGCGCGGCGAGAGCACGGGCCGACGTCCGGGCTCCATGAGGATGCGCCCGATCGCCTGCCCGCGGTACTCCAGCGGCATCGTGACGGTGTCGCGCCGGGCGGTGCCGTGCTCGGCGGCGAGACGTCCGCCGTCCGGGCGGTCGAGCTCGATGCGCACGTAGCCGGAGGCGAAGGCGCGGGCGATCGCGTCGGCGACATCCGTGAGCTGCTGGGTCGTGTCGACGCTCTCCTCGAGCCGCGTCGCGAGTTCGGAGACGACGCCGTACGGGTCGTAGCGGCGGCCATTGACGAGCCGGCTCGCGAACGTGAACAGCCGGTCGCGCAGCGGCGCGTAGACGAGGGTCACGAGCACGACCGCGATCACCATGACGGTGCGGTCGTCGATGAACGAGCCGATCGCGACGACGAGCACGACGTCGACGAGCACGACGGATGCCACGAGCGCGGCGTACACGAGCGTCCAGCTGAGCAGCCGGTCGATGTCGTACAGCCGGTGCCGGGTGACCGCGATCACGACCGAGCCGCAGACGAGCGCGATGATCGCCGTGAGCACGACGTCGCTGATCACGACCGGCAGCAGGCGCATGCCGACGAGCGAGACGAGGAAGATCGTGCCCGACCAGACGAGCCAGCGCAGCTGCGACCGCTCCTCGACGCTCGCGCCGACGCGGCGGCTGATGCACAGCCCGAGCGCGATCACGCCGCCGACGGCCATCGCGGGGAACGCGACGTCGAACAGCACCAGCCACGCCTCGAGGGGCAGCGGCAGCACGACCGGCGGGTGGTCGTAGAGGAGCGTCAGCTGAGTGGCCGCGTCGATCTTGTCGGTCGGTGCGATGCGCACGAGCATCGCCTCGCGGGGCGAGAGCACGAACGCGATGCTCATGAGCGACGCGAGCCCGACCGAGATCCACGACAGGATCGCGCCGAGCCGGCCGCGGCGGAACCGCCCGTCGGGGAAGAGCAGGAGCAGCAGCACGATCGGCATGATGAGGATCGAGCCGAGCCGGGCGTAGTACCAGAAGGCGAGCTCGACGAGCGGGGCCGAGCGGTCGAAGTACCAGGCCCAGTTGACCCAGGCGGCGGCGAGCCCGTCGACGCACCACAGCACGCCGAAGACGCTCAGCACGACGGCGATCGGATGCCACGGCAGCCGCCAGAGGAGCAGGAGCCCGGGCACCGCCATCGCGATGCCCGGCAGGGCCCCCGCCCAGCCGGTCGACAGCGGGGTCGCGTCCCACGCGCGCCCCGGCAGCACGAGCGCGTCGAGCCAGATCGCGCCGGCGCTCGAGACGACCGTGATCACGAGGAACGCGATCGTCGCCACGCGCGACGAGCGGGAGGCGAAGTCGCTCCCGGGCGCGGCATCCGGCTGTGTCATGCGCACATCGTGGCAGGGAAGGTGTCCCGGAGTCACGGGACAGGCGTCCCGCCCGCGACGGGGCGGCGGACGGGATGCAGCGGATGACTCGCCGCCCTGCCCGCCCGGGACGGCGCATCGGGAGATTCGGAGGTGTTCCGCTCCACCTCACGAGAAAGGCCTCCGATGGGCTCCTACCTCCTCGCCAGCACCCCCGTGCACGGACACGTGACGCCCGTCCTCAGCGTCGCCCGCCACCTCGTGAGCGAGGGCCACCGGGTGCGCCTGCTGACCGGCATCCGCTACCGCGACGCCGTCGCCTCGACCGGGGCGGAGTTCCTCCGGCTGCCGGCGGAGGCCGACTACGACGACCGCGACCTGGACGCGGCGTTCCCCGGCCGCGCCCGGCTCTCCGGCATCGACCGCATGCGCTTCGACGCCGAGGCGATCTTCCTCGCCCCGGTGCGGGCGCAGCTCGCGGCGGTCGACGCCGCGCTCGCCGCGGAGCACACCGACGCCGTGCTCGCCGAGACGATGTTCGTCGCCGCGGCCGCACTCGCCCTGCGACCCCGGGCCGAGCGGCCCGCCGTCGTCAACCTCGGCGTCACCCCGCTACCGCTGCCGAGCGTCGACACCGCGCCGTTCGGCCTCGGCTTCGCGCCCATGGCGGGACCCGTCGGGCGCCTGCGCGACCGCACCCTCGCCTGGGCGGCCGACCGAGTCGTCTTCGCGCACCTCGAGCGCCGCGCCCGCGAGGTGATGGGCGACCTCGAGGGGCGACCGCTGCCGGCGAACGCGTTCGAGGCGGCGGGGCTCGTCGACGCGATCGTGCAGCTCACGGTGCCCGGGTTCGAGTACCCGCGCCGCGACCTGCCCGAGACGGTGCACTTCGTCGGACCGCTCCGCCGCACGCAGCCGCTCGCCGCCGAGCTGCCGGAGTGGTGGGGCGACCTCGCGACCGCGCGCCGGGTCGTGCACGTGACGCAGGGCACTGTCGCGAACACCGACTTCGACGAGCTCGTGCGCCCGACGCTTCAGGCGCTCGCCGCGGAGGACGTGCTCGTCGTCGTGTCGACCGGCGGCCGCCCAGTCGAGGAGCTCGGACCCGTGCCGGCGAACGCCCGGGTCGCCCGGTTCATCCCGCACGACGCGCTGCTGCCCTACGTCGACGTCATGGTGACGAACGGCGGCTACGGAGGAGTGCACGAGGCGCTCGGCCGGGGCATCCCGCTCGTCGCCGTCGGCGTGAGCGAGGACAAGCCCGAGGTCGTCGCACGGGTGAAGTGGTCGGGCGCCGGTATCGGCATGCGCACCGCCCGCCCGAGTGCGCGCGCCCTGCGCCGCGCGGTGCGGCGGCTGCTCGCCGAGGACTCGTTCGCCAGGCGCGCCGCCGCGCTCGGCGCCGAGATCGCCGCCGCGCCGGGGGCGTCGGGAGTCGAGGCCGTGCTCGCCTCGGTCGCCGTGGGCACACGCGAAACCGTCGGCGCCGTCACCCCGCTCGGCTGACCCGGCTCCCTCCGCACGCACGAGTGCCCCGCACCCCTTCGGGTCGAGTGCGGGGCTCTCCCGTGTATTCGGAGCCGCGGGCGCGGGCGGCGGTTCCGCTGCCGCAACGGATGCCTCGGTCGCGGCGGCGTCCCGCGGCTACGCTCGTGCCATGCCTGCCGTCGCCGTCGCCCAGTTCGCCCCGATCGCCGACACCGCCGCGAACCTCGCCGAGATCCGCCGGCTGTCGCAGGTGGCCGCGGAGCGCGGTGCGGGGCTCGTGGTGTTCCCCGAATACTCGTCGTACTTCGAGCCGCAGATGGGCGAGGCATCCGTCGCCGCCGCGCAGCCCGTGGACGGCCCGTTCGTCGCCGCGCTCGCCGACATCGCCCGCGAGCTCGGCCTCGTCGTCGTCGCCGGCATGCTCGAGCGCGCCGAGGAGCGGCGGTTCTCGAACACCGTCGTCGCGCTCGACGCCTCGGGCGAGCTCGTCGCGACCTACCGCAAGCTGCACCTCTACGACGCGTTCGGGCAGCGCGAGAGCGACTGGGTCAAGGCCGGCGACCTCGACGAGCCGCGGACCTTCGCGTTCGACGGCTTCACCGTCGGGCTGCAGACCTGCTACGACCTGCGTTTCCCGGAGGTGACCCGGCGCCTCGTCGACGCCGGCGCCGACCTCGTGCTCGTGCCGAGCGAGTGGGTGCGCGGGCCGCTCAAGGAGGCGCACTGGCGCACCCTCGTCACCGCGCGCGCCCTCGAGAACACCGTCTACGTCGCGGCGGCCGACCACCCCGCCCCGGTCGGCGCCGGCAACAGCATGATCGTCGACCCCATGGGCGTCGAGCTCGCGACGATCGGCGAGCAGACGGATGTCGCGCTCGCCTGGCTCACCCCGGAGCGGATCGCCGCCGTGCGGCAGGTCAACCCCGCGCTCGCGCTGCGCCGCTTCGCGGTCGTGCCGAAGGGCTGAGGCTCAGCGCCGGCGGGTCAGCCACCAGGTCGCGGCCGCCGCGATCGGAGTCGCGATCGCCCAGAGCAGCCAAGTGGACGGGATGCCGACCGTCGATAACAGCGTCTGCGTGCAGTAACTGAGCTCGGGAATCGACGAGTCCGCGCAGAAGCCCTCGATCCTGACCGGCGCGAGGAGGATCGTCGCGAAGAGCCCCGCGACGAGGGCGAAGGCCCACGGCGGGGCGGCCTCACGCTTCATGTCGTCACGGTAGTGGGTGAGAGTCTTGATTCGCGGCACTCCGTGCCGCTACTCGACCGACGGAGTGGCACGCCGGGAGGGCGTGACGCTAGCTAGAGCTTCAGCCCGGCGAGGCGCTCCGCCGCCTGCTCGAGCACGTCGACGCGCTTGCAGAACGCGAAGCGCAGCAGGCTCGAGTACTGCGGCCGGTTCCCCTCCGACACGAGCGCCGTCACGGGGATGCCGACGACACCGGCGCGGTGCGGCAGCTCCCGCGCGAACGCCGCGCCGTCGGTGACGCCGAGCGCCGAGGCATCCGCGACGATGAAGTAGCCCGCCTGCGGCAGGTGCACCCGGAAGCCAGCGGCTTCGAGCCCGGACGCGAGCAGGTCGCGCTTCGCCCTCAGCGTCGCGGCGGTCTGGTGGAAGAACGAGTCGGGCAGCCGCAGGCCCGCGGCGATCGCGGGTTGAAACGGCGCGCCGTTGACGAAGGTCAGGAACTGCTTCACGGCGAGCACCGCCTGCACGAGCTCGGGGCGCGCGATGATCCAGCCGATCTTCCAGCCGGTCGTGTTGAACGTCTTGCCGCCGGAGCCGATCGTGATCGAGTTCTCGCGTGTGGCGGGGATCGACGCGAGCGTCACGTGCTCGTCGCCGAACGTGAGGTGCTCGTAGACCTCGTCGGCGACGATCGTCGCGCCGACCGACGCGGCGAGCTCGGCGATCAGCTCGAGGGTCTCCCGCGGCAGCATCGCCCCGGTCGGGTTGTGCGGGTTGTTGAGCAGGATGACGCGCGTGCGCTCGGTCACGGCGGCGCGCAGCGCCTCTGGCGTGGGCAGGAACGACGGCGGCGCGACGGGCACGGTGCGGTGCACGCCACCGGCGAGCGCGATGATCGCGCCGTAGGAGTCGTAGAACGGCTCGACGGTGAGCACCTCGTCGCCGGGGGAGACGAGCGCGAGCAGGCTCGCCGCGATGCCCTCGGTCGCGCCGGCGGTGACGAGCACCTCGGTCGCGGCGTCGACGGCCACGCCGTGGAAGCGCTCGTGGTGCTCGGCGATCGCCTCGCGGAGCACGGGCATGCCGGGGCCGGGCGGGTACTGGTTGAGCCCCGACGAGATCGCGGCCCGCGCGGCTTCGAGCACTTCCGCGGGGCCGTCCTCGTCGGGGAAGCCCTGACCGAGGTTGATCGAGCCGGTCGCGGTCGCGAGCGCGCTCATCTCGGCGAAGACGGTGGGGCGGAGCGTCGCGTCGGCGCCGAGGAGCATCGCCCCTCGCGCCGCCCGCTCCCAGGGGCCGGCGATCGTCATGGTGCTCCAACGGTAGTGCCGACCGCCGCCCGCGGCGTTCAGCAGTCCTTGGGTCGGTCGCAGCCCGTTCATAGAGAATGCCTAGAGAAGCCGCCCATGCTGGCATCCGCTCGGAAGGAAACCATGACTGACAACACTCCCGACCGCGACGACCGGCAGCAGAACGCCCCCGAGTGGGCGGGCACCGGCGGCTCGGCTCGTCCCCAGAACCCGGAGGGCTCCCGCGACCAGGCGCCGAGCGCTCCGCAGCAGCCCGACGCCCCGCAGCAGCCCGGCGCCCCGGCCGCGCCGAGCGCGCCCGCCTTCCCCGGCTACGGCGCGCCGACCCCCGCTGCGGCCTCGGCTCCGGTCCCCGGCCACGGACAGTCCGGCACGCCGGCCCCCCGCTACGGCGAGTACGCCCCCGGCTACGCCGCCGACCAGACTCAGCCCACGGTGCCGCTCGGCCAGCCCGCGGCATCCGTGCCGCCGCCGCCCTACGGGCAGCAGCCGCACGCAGGCCACACCCCGCCCGCAGGCTCGGGCGACGGCGGCTCGCACTGGCCGCCGGTCGGCGGTTCGCAGCCCGCCGGGCAGCCGAAGGAGCGCCGCCAGGGCCGCGGTGTCGCCCTGCCGGTCATCGCGGGTATCGCCGCGGGCGTGATCTTCGGCGCCGGCACCGGCGCGACCGCCGCGTACCTCGCCTCGAACACCAACGAGCAGGCGAGCGTCGTGCAGGAGTCGCAGGGCTCGACCATCGAGATCAACGACCCCGAGAACGCGACCGCGACGACCGCGGTCGCCGCGAAGGCCTCTCCGTCGGTCGTGACGATCGCGGTCGCCGCGAACGAGGGCGCGGGCACCGGCTCCGGCGTCGTGTTCGACGACGAGGGGCACATCATCACCAACGCGCACGTCGTGACGCTCGACGGCGCGACCGCCGACCCGCAGATCAAGGTGACCTCGTCCGACGGCCGCGTCTTCGACGCGACGATCGTCGGCACCGACCCGCTCAACGACCTCGCGGTCATCCAGGTCGAGGAGGGGGCGAACCTCACTCCGGCCGAGTTCGCCGACTCCGACGAGCTCAACGTCGGCGACTTCGCCGTCGCGATCGGCTCGCCCCTCGGGCTCAACAACACCGTCACCGACGGCATCGTGAGCGCGGTCAACCGCAGCATCCAGGTCGCCTCCTCGGCGGCTCCGGACGGCGGCGACGACACCGAGAACGACGATGACAGCCCGTTCAACTTCGACATCCCCGGCGCGCCCAACACGACGGCGACCGAGACGATCTCGCTCTCGGTGCTGCAGACCGACGCGGCCATCAACCCCGGCAACTCCGGCGGCGCGCTGCTCGACGGCGAGGGCCAGGTGATCGGCATCAACGTGGCGATCGCCTCGAGCGGAGAGAGCGAGGGCAGCATCGGCGTGGGCTTCGCGATCCCGTCGAACGTCGCCCAGCGCGTCGCGACCGAGCTGATCGAGAGCGGCGCGGCCACCCACGGTCTGCTGGGCGCGAGCGTCAGCACGATCCCCGACGACGTCGAGTCCGACTACGCGGGCGTCTACATCGCCGAGGTGGTCCGCGGTGGCGCGGCTGAGGCGGCCGGGCTCGAGGAGGGCGACATCGTCACCTCGTTCAACGGCAAGCCGGTCGGCGAGCCGAGCGACCTCACCGCCTACGTCCGCGAGCTCGCGGGCGGTGCCGACGCGACGCTCACCTACGTGCGCGACGGTCAGGAGTTCGAGGTCGACGTCACGCTCGGCACGCTCGAGTAGCCGTTCCGACCATCGGGACGCGGATGCCGCGGGGCCTCGGCCTCGCGGCATCCGCGTTTCCGCGCTCGCGGCGACGACCGCCGGCACGGTCGGGCCGCGGGATCTGCATCGCGCAGCGGAATCCCGGTGCGCGACGCCGAAGAGGCGGCGCGACCCGAGAGCTGGCGGGGGAGCGTAGGCGGCAGTGGTGGTGCCGCGCCCGCCCGGCCCTGCCCGGACCGGGGGAGGGCCGCTGATACGCTGGCCAGGGCTTCGCGCCCCGTCCCCAACTCGTGAGCGGAAACCTGTGGCCTCGTCCCTCCCCGGCGTCTCGTACGTGATCCCCGTCTTCAACGAGGCCCAGTACGTGGAGGACGCCATCCGCACCGTGCTCGCGCAGGACTACGAGGGCGAGAAGGAGGTCGTGCTCGCGCTCGGTCCCTCGACGGACGGCTCCACGGAGCTCGTCGACGCGATCGCCGCGACCGACCCGCGCATCACGACGGTCGACAATCCGGCCGCCGCGATCCCGGTCGGCATGAACCGCGCACTCAAGGTCGCGAAGCACCCCGTCATCGTGCGCATCGACGCGCACTCCGAGCCGGCCCCCGACTACACCCGCCGCGCGGTCGCGGCGCTCGAGCGCACGGGCGCCGGCAACGTCGGCGGCATCCAGATGGCCCGCGGCAAGGCGCCGTTCCAGCGGGCGGTCGCCCGCGCCTACAACTCCCGCTTCGGCCTCGGCGGAGGGGCCTACCACGGCGGTGGCGAAGAGGGCCCGGCGGAGTCGGCGTACCTCGGCGTCTTCCGCCGCAGCGTGCTCGACGAGGTCGGCGGCTACGACGAGAGTCTCCGTCGCGGCGAGGACTGGGAGCTCAACCTCCGCATCCGCCGCGCCGGCCACAAGGTGTGGTTCGACCCGACGCTCGTCGTCACCTACTGGCCGCGTGAGAGCCTCTCGAAGCTCGTGCGCCAGTTCCTCGCGACGGGCATCTGGCGGGGCGAGCTCGTGCGCCGGCACGGCGGCCGCAACCCGATCCGGTTCTTCATCCCGCCCGCTCTGCTGCTCTCGATCGTCGTCAGCCTCGTCGTCGCGGTGCTGCAGCTGACGGGCGTGCTGAGCGGGCTCGGCGCGCTGGTGGCATCCGTCGTCTACCTCGGACCGATCGCGTACGCGTTCCTGCTCGTGCTGCTGATGTTCACGCCCGACGGGGGCACGACGTGGGGCGACCGGCTGCGGTTCCTCGTCGTGCTGCCGACGATGCACCTCGCGTGGGGCGCGGGCTTTCTCCTCGGGCTCGTGCGGGGCGCGCAGGACGCGCTCGACACGTCGCGGCTCGACTGACCTCGGCCCGGCGTCGGGCTACAGGATGCCGCGGTCGGTGAGCCGCCGCACGACGCGCTCGGCCGCGCCGCCGTCGTCGTGCGGGGCGAAGCGCGCCCGCCACGCCGCGTAGCGCTCGGCGTGTTCGGCGCGCACCTGGCGGAGCCCGCGGATCGCGTCGACGACCTCGGCCGGCGTGCGCAGCAGCGGCCCCGGGGCATCCGTCGTGTAGTCGAAGTAGAAGCCGCGCAGGTCGTCGCGGTAGTGCTCGAGGTCGGGCACGAAGAACAGCATCGGCTTGCCCGTGACGGGGAAGTCGAACATGACCGACGAGTAGTCGGTGATGAGCACGTCGGCGGCGAGCATGAGCGTCGCGAGATCCGGATGCGTCGTGACGTCGAGCACGCGGTGGCCGCGCGCCGCCTGGCCGCCCTCGAGCGACCGGGAGTGCCCGCGTACGAGCACGGTCGCGCCGGAGTTGCGGGCGAGCGCGGCCGGGTCGAGGTACTCGACCTGCTCCGGGCGGTCGTCGCGCCAGGTCGGCGCGTAGAGCGCGACGAGCGCGCGGGGGTCGAGCCCGAGCGAGGCGCGCGCCTCGGCCGCGTCGCCGGTGGCGAGCAGGTCGTTGCGGGGGTAGCCGTCCTCCCACACCTCGCCGCGGAAGCCGTAGGCGGAGCCCAGCCAGCGGGCCGCCTCGGGGTTCTGCGCGAGCAGCACGTCCCAGCGCCGGCTCTCCCTCAGCACCGCGAGCCGCGTGCGCAGCCCGGGCTTGCGGTCGAGCGCGAGCCGCTTGAGCGGCGTGCCGTGCCACGTCTGCAGCACCGTCTGGCCGCGGCGCCGGCGGTAGCGCCCGCGCAGCCAGTCGTTGACGACGAGCAGGCGCGCGCCCGCGCGGGCACGCCACCAGGCGCGGCTGCCCTCGACGACCGGCACCGCGCCGGGCGGCACGGGCACCGAGGCATCCGTCACGCCCCAGTACCGCGTCACCTCGGGGCGCAGGCGCGCGATCGCGGCGTCGATCGCCCGCGGGTTGTCGCTCGCGGTGCGGCCGTAGAAGCTCTCGAAGAACACCGCGTCGGGCAGGGTCAGCCGGGTGCGGCGGTACGAGCCCTCGAGCCGACGCTGGTGGTCGCGGCCGAGCTCGTCGTCGGCGAGCGGCGGCGAGAGGATCACCGCGCCCGGTTCGATCCGCACCCGGGCGACGCCGGGTACGAGCGTCTCGGGCAGGGTCGCGTCGGTGTCGATCGCGTACCGCCCGCTCGGCAGCGGGAGCGGCCCGGAGCCCCACGACGAGGAGAGCAGCGGGATCGAGGCCGCCCAGCCGTCGTCGTGCTGCTCGACGTGCGCGGCCTGGGTCACGCGCGCCCCGGCGAGCACGAGGGCGGGCGCGGGCCCGGCGCCCTCGAGCTCGATCGAGGGCAGGTCGGTCACGCGCGCCCGGTCGGTCACGCGCGGCGCTCGATCTCTCGGTGCACGCGCTCCGCGTTGCGGCCGTCGCGGAAGGCGAAGTAGCGCTCCGCGAGCGACGCCGTGTGCGCGCGGTGCGCGACGGCCGCCTCGGGGTCGGAGAAGAGGCGGTCGACGAGCGCGATGAGGCCCTGCCAGCTGCGCTGCTCGTGCCCGCCGGTCAGGTGCGAGTAGTGCTCGTAAAGCCCTCGGGTGCGGGCGTAGTCCTCGAGGTCGGGCGCGAGGAACAGCACCGTGCCGGGCGTGAGCGCGAAGTCGAGCGCGGTGGAGGAGTAGTCGGTCACGAGCAGCTCGGCCGCGGCGAGCACGGGCATGAGGTCGCCCTGGCGCCGGTGGTCGAGCACGGCGACGCGGTCGGAGAGGCGCGGCCCCGCGTCGAAGTCGCCGACCGCGAGCGGATGCGGCCGCACGACGAGCAGGGCGTCGTGCCGGGCGAGCAGCGAGTCGAGGGCGCGCCACTCCTCGTCGGTCGGCAGCGCGGGATCGACCCGCCCGTCGCGCCAGGTCGGCGCCCACAGCACGACGCGGGTGGGCAGCGGCCGACCGAGGCGGGCGTGCAGCAGCTCCCGCGCGGTCTGCCGGAGGGCGTCCGGATGCCCGGCGAGCACGTCGTCCCGCGGGTCGCCCGTCACGGGGACGCGGTCGGCCGGCAGACCGAACGCCGTGCGCAGTCGCGCGGCGGCGGTCTCGGACGCGGCGGGAAGCAGGTCGATGGAGCGCGCGGAGAGGCGGTACGCCGTCGTGAGCG
Source organism: Desertivibrio insolitus (assembly GCF_017355965.1). Lineage (GTDB taxonomy): Bacteria > Actinomycetota > Actinomycetes > Actinomycetales > Microbacteriaceae > JAFIQW01. Next base: position 166,809 of record NZ_JAFIQW010000001.1, on the reverse strand, counting down.
CCCGCGCGAGAAGCCGCGACCGCAGGCCACTCGCGGTCGTCGCGGTCGAGTCGAGGTGCACGCGCTTGAGCGGCACGCCGTGCCAGAGCTGCACGAGGAAAGCCCCGGCCGTCGCGAAGCGGTTCACGTCGCCGAAGCCGTGCGTGACGACGAGCACGCCCGCGCGGGCGGTCGCGAGCCAGCCGCGCAGCGTGGCCTTGCGCACCGAGCGGATGCCGTGCGCGGCGGCATCCGTCTGATCCCGCTCGTGCCGCGCGAGCCAGACGATGTCGAGCGCCGGATCGGCCCGCCGTGCCGCGAGCACGAGCTGCAGCGCGCCCTCGCCGACGCCGGTGCCGCAGCCGACCGCCCAGCGGCGCGCGTCGCGCCGCACTAAGCGGGTGGCGACGGCGCCGATCCCGTAGAGGGGGAGGGCGAGCACCTTGATCGCATTGCCCCGGGCGAAGGTGAAACGCGGCAAGTGCTCTCCGAATCGCGGCTGGGATTTATGAGGGTAGAGCATCCCGCCGACGCCCCGAACGATCCCGTAACGGATGCGGCCCGCACCCGGCCCCGCAGCGAAGGCCCCTGGAACAATGGATGCCGATGCCCCTCCTCACCACATTGACCAGGGCCCGCAAATTCGCCGCCCGTGCCATCCGCGCCCGCCAGGCCGAGCACGACATCCGCCGCGTGCAGGACCGGCTCGGCGCCCCCGCCGACGTCAAGGTCGTCGTGTACTTCGCCGACGGGCCCGTGAACCTCTACCAGATGCGGCAGTGGTACGCGCCGCTGAAGACCCTCGCCGAGCGCGTGCCCGTCGCCGTGCTCGCCCGCAGCGCCGGCAGCGCCATCGCGATGGTCGAGGAGTCCCCGCTGCCCGTCGAGCACGTTCGCCAGGTCGCCGACCTCGAGCGCTTCGTCGCCGAGCACGAGGTGCGCATCGTGCTGTACGTCAACCAGAACGCCAAGAACTTCCAGATGATGCGCTACGGCCGCATGTGGCACGTGTTCATCAACCACGGCGAGAGCGACAAGATGTACATGACCACGAACCAGTTCAAGGCGTACGACTACGCCTTGATCGCGGGGGACGCGGCCCGCGCCCGCCTCACGCGGGCGCTGTGGGACTACGACCTCGACAAGCGCGCCATCCCGATCGGCCGTCCGCAGGCCGATCACTTCGCCGGGCAGGTTCCCTACCCGGCTGGCGACCGCACCGTCGTGCTCTACGCGCCGACGTGGGAGGGCGACCGCCCGCAGGCCGCCTACGGATCGATCGCGAGCCACGGCGTCGCGCTCGTGCGAGCGTTGCTCGCGTCGCCGCGGTACCGCGTGGTCTACCGGCCGCACCCGCGGAGCGGGGTGCTCGACACCGCGTATGCGCAGGCGAACCGGCAGATCATCGACGCGCTCGCGGCCGCGAACCGCGCCGACCCGAACGCGCACCACGTGCACGACACCGGTGCCGAGCTCGGCTGGCAGCTCGCCGCCGCCGACGTCGCGATCACCGACATCTCCGCGATGGTCTACGACCGCCTCGCGACGGGCAAGCCGCTGCTCGTGACCCGGCCCGTCTCGCCGGCGGCCGACGTCGACGAGAGCGGCTACCTCGGCGACGCCGAATGGCTCGAGGCGGCGGATGCCGCGCAGCTGCCCGCCCGCCTCGACACCCTGCTCACGTCGACCGAGGCCCGCGCCCGGCTCGAGAAGTGGGTGAGCCACTACTTCGGCGACACGACCCCGGGGGCCGCGACCGAGCGCTTCCACGCCGCGATCGACCTCCTGCTCGCCCGGTGGGACGAGCACGCCGCGCAGCACGTCGGCGACCCGGCCTGATGGGGGCGCAGCGGCGGCTCTCCGCCGAGGGCCTCGAGTTCGTGCGCGAGCGGCACCTCGCGACGCTGTCGACGGTGCGCACGGACGGCAGCCTGCACGTCGTCGCGGTCGGCTTCACCTGGCACGACGGGCTCGTGCGCATCATCACGTCGCGCGGCTCGCAGAAGGTGTTGAACGCGGTGCGCGACGGCAGGGGAGCGGTCGGCCAGGTCGACGGCGCCCGGTGGCTGAGTCTCTCGGGAGCGATCGCGATGCGCGACGAGCCCGACGAGGTGCGTCTCGCCGAGCAGCTGTATGCGGAGCGCTACCGCACGCCGCGGCCGAACCCGGAGCGCGTCGTGCTCGTGATCGAGCCCGACGCGCTGCTCGGGTCGGCCGGGCTCGTCGAATCAGCTTGAGCCGCTAGCCCTTGAGCTCGTCCGCCCGTTTGCGGGCGTCCTTCTCGGCGGCCTCGAGCTCCGCGCGGGCCTGCTTGGACTGGCGCTTCTGCGCCTGTCGCGCCTCCTTCTCGGCGGACCGCTCCTCCTTGGAGGGCTTGAGCGTGATCGTCGAGAGCTCGCCGGTGAACGAGTGGGGAGCCGGCCCGAAGGCATCCTGCGCCGCCTCGATCACGCGCTTCGCGAGCACGTGGTTGCCGGTGCCGCCGATGACGGCGCCGATGCCGAACGGCACGAGGCGCCCGAAGAGCCCGGCGCTGCGGCGCACGAGGAAACGCTTGAGGAATGTGCGCTGGATCTTGGTCTTGATCTGCGTGAGCACCGCCTTCGGCAGCCGCTCGGTGACGAGGTCGCCCCAGAACGAGGAGCGGCCGGGGCCGCCGCTCGCCTGCCCGGCGAGCTGCTTCACGAGGTCGGCGCCGGCGGTGCCGAGCATGAGCGTCATGACGAGGGTGTTCGCGCGCTCCGGGTCCTCGACGCGGATGCCGTGCAGCTCGGTGACGGCCTGCGCGTAGAGCGCGCTGGCCTCGAGGAAGCCCGCGGTCTCGAGCGCGCTGACGCCGAGCGACGCGACGGTGCCGATGCCGGGGACGGCGGCGATTGCGCCCGTGCCCGCGCCGCCGATCGTCACCGCGGTCAGGTAGCGCTTCTGCAGGATCTCGATGAGCTCCGCCGGGCTCGCGTCGGGGTTCGCGCGGCGCACGTTGCGGAGGTAGGAGATGACGACGGGGCGCTGCACGTTGAGCAGCCCCTGCAGGCCGCTCGTCAGGCGCGGGTCGAGGTCGTTCGGGTCGGTCGGGATCGCGGTCTCGCGGGGCATCCGTCGCCTCTCTCTGGCTTCACAGCCGACGTGGGAACTGAGCCTGCTTCAGGCTTTGGTCCCATGATCCCGGTTGTACCTGTCGAGTACCTCCGTGATCGGACCGTCGAGCACGAGCTGCCCGCGGTCGAGGTAGAGCCCGCGCTCGCAGAAGCGCTTGAGGTCCCGCTCGTTGTGCGAGACGAAGAACAGGGTGCGACCCGCGGCGAGCAGCTGCTCGATGCGGGCGTAGCACTTCTCCTTGAACGCCTTGTCGCCGACCGCGAGCACCTCGTCGACGAGCAGGATCGGCTCCTCGAGGCTCGACACGACGCTGAAGGCGATGCGCACCTTCATCCCGCTCGAGAGGTGCTTGTACGGGGTGTCGACGAAGTCGCCGATCTCGGCGAAGTCGATCATGTCGTCGAAGCGCGCCGCGATCTCGGCCCGCGTCATGCCGTGCAGTCCGGCGGTGAGGTAGACGTTGTCGCGCACCGTGAGGTCGTCGACGAAGCCGCCGGTGATCTCGATGAGCGGAGCCACGCCCTCGGTGACGGCGACGCGGCCCTCGTCGGGCAGCACGACGCCGGCGACGAGCTTCAGCAACGTGGACTTGCCCTGGCCGTTGCGGCCGACGACGCCGATCGCCTCGCCGCGGCGCACCTCGAAGCTGACGTCGCGCAGCGCCCAGAACTCGTTCGGGCGGCTGCGGCGCTTCGACCCGGCGAAGAGGTCCTTGAAGGTGCGGCGCCCGCGCTTGTTGCGGCGGAACCGGATGCCGACGCCGCTGACCGCGATCACGGACTCGGCCGTCTCGGTGCGCTCGCTCGTCACGGCCGACATCAGATCTCCTTCAGCACGGCGCGCTCGCAGCGGCGGAAGACGACGGCGCCGAGGGCGAGGATCACGACCGTGAGCGCGGTGCTGATGCCGACGGCGGTCCAGTCGAGCTCCTGCGGGAAGAACCCGGCGCGGTAGAGGGAGAAGATGCCCGCGAGCGGATTGAACGCCCCGAGCGTCCGGAAGTCGCCGGGCAGGTCGCCGAGCCCGTAGATGACGGGGGAGGCGTAGAAGGCGAAGCGCAGCACGAGCTTGACCGCCCGCTCGAGGTCGCGGAAGAAGACGACGAGCGGCGCGATGATGAGCCCGAGCCCCATCGTGAGCCCGGCCTGCAGCAGGATCGCGGGCACGAAGTAGACGAGCTGCCACGACACCTCGGCGCCGGCGGCGATCGCGAAGAGCGCGAGCACTGGCAGGCTCAGCAGGAACTCGATGCCCTTCGACAGCACGATGCGGCCGACCCAGATGCTGCGGGGGATCGCCGTCGAGCGCACGAGCTTCGCGTCCTTGAGGAACGCGCGCGTCGAGTCCGACACCGCGCCGTTGAACCACGTCCACGGCAGCAGCGCGGTCAGCAGGAACACGATGTAGGGCTCGTGCCCGACGCCGCGACCGAACACCTGCGTGAACACGAACCAGTAGATCGCGCTCATCGCGAGCGGATCGAGGATCGACCACAGGTAGCCGAGCGCGCTCGTCGAGTACCGCACCCGCAGGTCGCGGCTCGTCAGCAGCCACAGCGAGTGGCGGTAGCGCGCACCGGCGGAGCGCCTCGGGATGAGGCGCTGCACGGTCGCGGATGTCACTGGGCGGAGGTCCTTACGCTCGGGTGAGCCACCTCCGCGCGTCACACGTAGAAGTTCGCCCGCTCGAGGTCTTCCGCGAAGTCGATCTCAACGGCGTAGAGGTCGGAGATGTCTACGGGCTCAAAGCGTAGACCGTCCTGCTCGATGCCGAGCTCGATACCGCGCTCGAAGTAGTCCTGGTCGCCGACGCGGTTGAGCTGGCGCACGAGCTTCGGCTTGTCGGCCTTCGACACGTAGTTAATGCCGACCGCCTCGCCGAGGCCGTTCTTCACGGTCTTCGACAGCTCCTTGATGAAGCCCTCCGCGTCGACCGTGTACTTGACCTCCTCGTCGGAGACCTTCGCCGTGTTGACGGTGACGAACGACTGGTCGCGGGCGACGAGCTCGGCGCCGCGCTTGAGTGCGGTCGGGTCGAACACGACGTCGCCGTTCATCCAGAGCACGCCGCCCCTGTCGCTCGCGCGCAGCGCGCGGAGCAGGCTCTTCGACGTGTTGGTCTGGTCGTACTGCTCGTTGTAGACGAACGACGCGTGCGGGAACGCGTCGATGATGTGCTCGAGCTTGTAGCCGACGACGATCGACACGTGCGCGTCGTTGCCGAACGCGGCGTGGATGTTGTCGAACTGCTGCTGCATGATGGTGCGGCCGTCACTGAGCTCGGTGAGGGGCTTCGGAAGCGAGCGTCCCAGACGGCTGCCCATGCCGGCGGCCAGGATCACGATCTGCGTGGTCATTGCACTCCTCGGCGGTCGGGGCGCGAGGTCCGATCTGAGGAATTAACTGTCAGTTCACCCGCGCGGGTTGAAATGGACACTTCGTTGTGATCAATCCAGAGTACCCCGGGGCCATGCAAGCGCGACCTGGGAGTGTGATGCGTGTCCGGATCGTGACCCAGGAGGGGTCCCGGGCGGTCAGTGGTCCATTGGTACGGTGATGCGGTGAGTTCGGAGCAGCCAGGCGACCTTCCCGACAGCGCCCCTGCCGCCGACGAGCGGGGGACGGATGCCACGGCGCCGGCCCCTCGCCCGGCGCGAACCCCGCGGAGACCCGCGGCCTCGTCGCAGGCCTCCGCTGACACGTCCGCAGCATCCTCCGGTGACGCCGTGACTGAGCCGGAGGCAGCAGCCCCGAAGCGCGCCCCGCGCAAGACCGCGGGAACGACCGCGAAGGGCGCAACATCGGCGAAGTCCGGCGGCACCAAGCGCACCTCCTCGGCCAAGGCAGCCGGCTCGAAGAGCACGACCACGCGCACCCGGAAGACCGAAGAGAGCGGAGCGGATGCCACGACGGGCCGCGCTCCCGCCGCGCGCGCCGCCGCCGCCCGCACGAGCACCACGAAGAGCCCTCGCGCGCCCAAGGCGCCCGCCGATGCTCCGGCGCCCGCAGAGGAAGCGGCCCCCGCGGTTCCGCCCGCCGATCAGGGCGCGACCGCGCCGCCGCCGCCTCCGCCTGCCGTGCCCGCGGCGAAGTCGGCGCCCCGCAAGCGCCCGCAGCGCGTGCCCGTTCCGCCGCCCGCCGGCGCGAAGAAGCGCACGCCCGCGTCGCCGCCCCCGCCGCCGCCGGTCACGGGGTCGACCGCCGTCGTGGCCCCGCCGGTCGAGTTCACGCTGACGCCGCCGGCGCCGGCGGCCGAAGCGCCTGCCGCAGCGTCGCCCGCGCCCGCGGACAGCGCGCCTGCCGCAGCGGCGCCCGCGCCCGCCGACGACGCGCCCGCCGAGACCCCGGCGCCGCCCGCCGCGCCGCGCGCCAAGCGTCCCTCCACGAGCACGAAGCAGGCGCCCGCCGCCTCCAGCGACGCCACCGCGACCGAGACCGAGCAGTCAGGTCCACCGGCGCCGGCCGCCACCGACGCAGCCACGCCTGCCGCTCGCGCCGTCACCGACGCAGACGCGCCTGCCGCTTCCGACGCCGCCGCCGCGACCCGCCCCGGTGCGGAGGGCTCCCTGCTCTCGCGCCTCAAGCGCTCGTTCACTCCGCCGACCCGCGACGCCGAGGGCCAGCGCCCCGAGGACGCGGCAGCCGAGCCCGAGGCCGCCGCGGGAACCACGGCCGCCCCGGAAGCACCGGCGACCCCCGCCTCCGCGGCAGCCCCTGCCACGACGACGGCGACCCCGGTGGCGGACCCGGGCACCACCACGACCCCCGCGCCCGCCCCCAGGGCGCCGGCCGCGCCCCGCTTCAAGCTGCCCGCCCGCAAGCCGAAGCCCTCGCCGGGCGTCGCGACGGAGACATCCGCCACGGCCCTGGTCGACCGCGGCCCGAGCGCGGAGCCGCGCGGCGACGAGCCCGTCCTCTCCATCCGCGGACTCACGAAGCGCTTCGACCAGACCCTCGCCGTCGACGACCTCGACCTCGACGTGCAGGCCGGGTCGTTCTTCGGCCTCGTCGGGCCGAACGGCGCCGGCAAGACGACGACCCTGTCGATGATCGCCGGGCTGCTGCGCCCGAGTCAGGGCGTCGTCACCGTGCACGGTGCGAACGTGTGGAAGGACCCGCTGACCGCGAAGCGCCAGATGGGCGTGCTGCCCGACCGGCTGCGTCTCTTCGACCGGCTGACCGGCGCGCAGCTGCTGCACTACGCCGGCGTGCTCCGCGGCCTCGACGCCGCGACCGTGCGGCACCGCACGGCCGACCTCGCCCGCTCCTTCGGTCTCGAGGACGCCCTCGGCCGCCTCGTCGTCGACTACTCGGCGGGCATGACGAAGAAGATCGCCCTCGCCGCCGCGATGCTGCACTCGCCGCGGCTGCTGATCCTCGACGAGCCGTTCGAGAGCGTCGACCCCGTCTCGGCCGCGAACATCATCGAGATCCTGCAGCGGTACGCCGCGGCCGGCGGCACGGTCGTGCTGTCGAGCCACTCGATGGACCTCGTGCAGCGCATCTGCGACTCGGTCGCGATCCTCGGCGGCGGGCGCGTGCTCGACAAGGGCACGATGGACGAGGTGCGCGGCGAGCAGACGCTCGAGGAGCGCTTCGTCGAACTCGCCGGTGGCCGCATCAGCGCGGAGGGCATGGAGTGGTTGCACACATTCTCGGACTGAGACTGCGGCTGCTCGTCAACTCTTTCCGCCGGAATCTCTGGCAGGCGATCGGTCTCGCCGTCGCCGTCGTCTACGGGCTCGGCTTCGCCGTGCTCAGCGCCGTCGGGCTCGCCGCGCTCCGCGTCGCGGAACCGGAGCTCGCCCGGGCGACCGTGACGGTCTTCGGCTCGCTCGTCGTGCTCGGGTTCCTGCTCGCCCCGCTGATCGGGGGCACGGATGACGCGCTCGATCCCCGCCGCTTCGCCCTGTTCCCGCTCCGCACCAAGCGCCTGACGCTCGCCCTCGCGGTGGCCGCGCTCGTGAGCGTGCCCTCGCTCGTCGTGCTGGTGCTCGCGGGAGCGCAGGTCACGACGTGGACGCGCGGCCCGCTGCCCCTGTTCCTCGCTTTCGTCGCCGCCGCGCTCATCGTCGTCACGGCCGTGCTCGGGGCCCGCGTCACGACTGCGGTCTCGGCGTTCCTGCTCGCCACCCGCCGCGCCCGCGACGCCACGAGCGTCGTCGCGGTCGTCGTCGTGCTCGGCGCGGCGCTCGCGGTGCCGCTCCTTTCGAGCGTCGAGTGGGGCCGGCGCGGGGTCGCGATCCTCGACACCGTGGCATCCGTGCTCATGTGGACGCCGCTCGGCGCGGCCTGGGCGACGCCCGGCAGCGCCGCCGTGGGTGACACGGGGGCCGCGATCGGGCAGCTAGTCATCGCGCTGCTCACCGTCGGCATCCTGTGGCTCGTCTGGCGGGCGCTCGTGCCGTGGATGCTCGTCGCCCGCGAGCGGGAGCAGCAGGTGCGCGTGCGCGAGGGACTCGGCGTGTTCGCGCGGGTGCCCGGCACGCCCGCCGGCGTCATCGCCGGGCGCAGCCTGCTCTACTGGGCGCGCGACGCGCGCTACCGCGTGAACTGGATCGTCATCCCGATCATCCCGCTGCTCGTCGCGGTGCCGCTCGCGGTCGTCGGCATCGGCTGGGACCGCATCGCGCTGCTGCCCGTGCCGCTCATGGCGCTCTTCCTGACCTGGTCGATCCACAACGACGTCGCCTACGACCACACCGCGTTCTGGCAGCACGTCGCCGCTGGCACCCGCGGCCTCGACGACCGCATCGGACGCCTCGTGCCGCCGCTGCTCGTCGGCCTCGTCGTGGTCGTCGCCGGCTCCATCGTCTGCGTCAGGCTCGGGGGAGTGCCCGACCTGCTGCCCGCCCTCCTCGGCGTCAGCGGCGGCATCCTGCTCGCGGGCCTCGGCGTCTCGAGCCTCACCTCGGCGCTGCTGCCGTATCCCGCCGTGCGACCGGGCGACAACCCCTTCACGCAGCCCCAGGCGAGCGGCACGGCCTCCGGACTCATCCAGTCGGTCTCGTTCCTGCTGACCCTGATCGTCGTCGGCCCGTCGATCTGGTTCGCCGTGCTCGCCGTGCTCGGCGACACCGAGGCGGTCTGGTCGTCGCTCGTGCTCGGCCTCGTGCTCGGCGCGGTCATGCTCTTCGTCGGCGTGTGGGGCGGCGCGCGGATCTACGACCGTCGGATGCCAGAGCTGATGGCCTTCGCGCTGCGCAACTGACGCGGCGGGCCCCGGCGAGAACTACCCTGGTCGTATGAGTACTCCTGAGCAGGGCGGCGGCACCGACGTCCTCGACCGCGAACTCGAGAAGCTCCTCAACGAGGAGCAGGTCGAGGAGGGCGACCACGAGCGGTTCGCCCACTACGTGCGCAAGGAGAAGATCCTCGAGTCGGCGGTGACCGGCAAGCCCGTGCGCGCGCTCTGCGGCAAGAAGTGGACCCCGGGCCGCGACCCGAACAAGTTCCCCGTCTGCCCCACGTGCAAGGAGATCTACGAGAGCCTCGCCGAGTAGCGCTCCCGTCGACCCCTACGCGTAGACCGTCGGAAGCACCGGCTCGCCGCGGCTGAGCGCGAACGCCTCCATCGGCAGTTCCGCGACGGCGGCGGCGTGGTGCTCGCGCGCGATCGCGGTGCCGGTCGGTCCCGTGAACTGCTCGTCGATCTCGCCGTCGACCACGAGCGGCACGAGCAGCGATCGCGCCGACTCCTCGTGCCCCGGGTGCCCGATGGTGATCCGCTCCTCGTAGGCGGTGCCCTCGCGCAGCATCCGCTCGGGGTACTTCTTGCCGCCGACGGATGCCTTGGCCGAGCTCTTCTTGGCGACCGAGACCCACTCGCCGTCGTCGTTCTTCCGTGCGACGAGCTTGTAGACCATGCCCGCCGTCGGTGAACCCGAGCCCGTGACGACGGACGTCCCGACGCCGTAGCCGTCGACGGGGGAGCCGGAGAGGCCGGCGATCGCGTACTCGTCGAGGTCGCTCGTCACGGTGATGCGGGTGCGGGGGGCCCCGAGATCGTCGAGCTGGTTGCGCACCTGCGCGACGAGCTCCGGCAGGTCGCCTGAGTCGATGCGCACGGCCCCGAGCTCCGGCCCCGCGATCGCGACCGCGCGCTCGACGGCGGTCGGGATGTCGTACGTGTCGACGAGCAGCGTCGTGCCCGGCCCGAGCGCGGCGACCTGGGCGCGGAACGCGTCCTCCTCGGTGTCGTGCAGCAGAGTGAACGCGTGCGCGGCCGTGCCCATCGTCGGCACGCCGTAGCGGCGGCCCGCCTCGAGGTTGCTCGTCGCGCTGAAGCCCGCGATGTAGGCGGCGCGCGCGGCGGCGACCGCCGACGTCTCCGCGGCGCGGCGCGACCCCATCTCGGCGAGCGGCCGGCCGTGGGCGACGGATGCCATGCGCGCGGCGGCTCCCGCGATCGCGCTGTCGTGGTTGAACACGCTGAGGGCGAGGGTCTCGAGCAGCACGGCATCCGCGAACGTCCCCTCGACGACGAGGATGGGGGAGCCGGGGAAGTAGAGCTCGCCCTCGCGGTAGCCGTGGATGGTGCCGGAGAAGCGGTAGTCGGCGAGCCAGTCGAGCATCTCCTCGCCGACGATGCCGCGGTCGCGCAGCCAGGTCAGCTCGGCGTCGCCGAAGGTGAACCGGGAGAGCTGCTCGAGGAACCGGCCCGTGCCGGCGACGACCCCGTAGCGGCGTCCGCCCGGCAGCGTGCGGGCGAACACCTCGAAGACGCTCTCGCGGTCAGCGGCCCCGCTGCCACGCGCCGCCTCGACCATCGTCAGCTCGTACTGATCGGTCAGGAGGCTCGTCACGGCGGTGCTCGCGAGGGTGCTCGTCATGCTTGTCAGTAAACTCGATTCCCGTGACAAGCGCGCCGATCGGAGTTTTCGACTCAGGCGTCGGCGGGCTCACGGTGGCGCGGGCGATCATCGACCAGCTGCCGCGCGAGCAGATCCTCTACGTCGGCGACACCGCCCACTCCCCGTACGGCCCGAAGCCCATCGCCGAGGTGCGCGAGTACGCGCTCGCGGTCATGGACGACCTCGTCGCGGCCGGCGTGAAGCTGCTCGTCATCGCGTGCAACACCGCGTCGGCGGCGATGCTCCGCGACGCCCGCGAGCGCTTCACCCAGGGCTACGGCATCCCCGTGCTGGAGGTGATCCAGCCCGCCGTCCGGGCGGCCGTGCGGCAGACCCGCAACCGACGCGTCGGCGTGATCGGCACGGTCGGCACGGTGCAGTCGCGGGCGTACGAGGACGCGTTCGCCGCGGCATCCGACCTCACCCTGCTCACCCAGGCGTGCCCGCGCTTCGTCGAGTTCGTCGAGGCCGGGGTGACGAGCGGCCCCGAGCTGTTCGAGGTCGCCGAGGAGTACCTCGCCCCGCTGCGCGACGCCGACATCGACACCCTCGTGCTGGGCTGCACGCACTACCCGCTGCTGTCGGCGGCCATCCAGTACGTCGTCGGCGAGGACGTGACCCTCGTCTCGAGCGCGGAGGAGACGGCGTTCGACGTCTACCGCACCCTCGTCGCGCACGGCCTGCTCCGCACGGATGCCTCGGCGCCCGTGCACGAGTTCCAGGCGACGGGCGACGACGAGGCGAACTTCAAGAGACTCGCGGCGCGCTTCCTCGGACCCGAGGTCACCCGCGTCGAGAACCACGAGACCGGCACGATCGACGTGTCGCAGATCGTGCCGCAGGTGGCGGCACGGGGAGGACGAGCATGACTCGCGCCGACGGACGGCAGAACGACCAGGTGCGCCCGGTCACGATCGAGCGCGGCTGGAGCGCCCAGGCCGAGGGCAGCGCCCTCATCTCGTTCGGCAACACCAAGGTGCTCTGCACCGCGTCGTTCACCAACGGCGTGCCGCGCTGGCTCTCGGGCAAGGGCACCGGCTGGGTGACGGCGGAGTACGCGATGCTGCCGCGCTCGACGAACGAGCGCATGGACCGCGAGTCGATCAAGGGCAAGGTCGGCGGGCGCACGCACGAGATCTCGCGGCTCATCGGCCGCAGCCTGCGCGCGATCATCGACACGAAGGCGCTCGGCGAGAACACGATCGTGATCGACTGCGACGTGCTCCAGGCTGACGGCGGCACCCGCACGGCCGCGATCACGGGCGCGTACGTCGCGCTCGCCGACGCGATCGAGTGGGCGCGTGGCAAGAAGTTCATCGGGCAGAAGGCCACCCCGCTCATCGACACCGTCTCGGCGGTCTCGGTCGGCATCATCGACGGCGAGCCGATGCTCGACCTCGCCTACGTCGAGGACGTGCGCGCCGAGACCGATATGAACGTCGTCGTCACCGGACGCGGACTGTTCGTCGAGGTGCAGGGCACGGCCGAGCGCGCGCCGTTCGACCGCACCGAGCTGAACTCGCTGCTCGACCTCGCGCTCGTCGGCACGACCTCGCTCGCCGAGGCGCAGCGCGCCGCCCTCGGAGTGGCCTAGCCCCCGTTCCGGGGGCTGCCCGGCGCGTGGCAGAGTAGGAGCCGATGAAGCTCGTGCTCGCCACCCACAACGCCCACAAGGTCGAGGAGCTGCGTCGCATCCTCGGCGCCGTGCTCCCCGACATCGAGGTCGTGGGCTACGACGGCCCCGAACCCGTGGAGGACGGCGACAGCTTCGCCGCGAACGCGCTCATCAAGGCGCGTGCCGCGGCCGAGCACACCGGCCTTCCGGCGATCGCGGACGACTCGGGTGTCTGCGTCGACGCGCTGGGCGGCGCCCCCGGCATCCACTCCGCCCGCTACGCCGGCACCCGCGACGACGGCGACAACCTGCGCCTGCTGCTGAAGAACCTCGAGGGGGAGACCAACCGCGCCGGTCACTTCGAGTGCGCCGCCGCCCTCGTGGTCGGCGACGTCGAGCACGTCGAGGCCGGCATCTGGACGGGGGAGATCCTCACCGAACCCGCCGGCACGAACGGCTTCGGGTACGACCCGATCTTCCGGCCGACGGGCTACGACGTCTCGGCGGCCGAGCTCACCCCCGAGGAGAAGAACGCGGTCTCGCACCGCGCCCGGGCCTTCACCGCGATCGCCCCGATCGTCGGTCAGCTGCTGAAGTAGGTCCCGGATGCCTGCCGGCTCGAGCGTCGTCGAGGACTACCTCAAGGTCATCCTGGCGCACACGGAGTGGCAGCCGGACGCCATCACGAGCGGGCAGCTCGCCGCGCGGCTGGGGCTCGCCAACTCGTCGGTCACCGAGATGATCAAGCGGCTCGTCGCGCAGGGGCTGGTCGACCACCGGCCGTACGGCGCGATCACGCTCACCGACGCGGGGCGCGAGGTCGCCCTGCGGATGACGCGGCGGCACCGCCTTCTCGAGACCTGGCTCGTGCGCGAGTTCGGTTACGGCTGGGACGAGGTGCACGACGAGGCGGAGGTGCTCGAGCACACGGTGAGCGACCGCCTGCTCGATGCCATCGACGACCGGCTGGGCCGACCCGTGCGCGACCCGCACGGCGACCCCATCCCGGCGCGCGACCTCACCGTGCGGCTGCCCGACGCCGTGCTCGCCGCCGAGAGCCGCGCCGCGACAGGCACGGTCGTGCGGATCAGCGACCGCGACCCCGAGGTGCTCCGCGCGCTCGAGGAGCGCGGCGTCGCACTCGACTCCGTGGTGACGGTGGCCGAGCTCTCCGACGAGGAGCGCGCGGCGATCTGGCTCGTGCGGGACGACGGGGAGTAGCCTCCGCATACCGATCGGCAGTAACGTTTCGGGCAACCGAAACCTCGAGGGGGCGACGTGGCCGAAGCGACCTTCGTGCGGCAGTACCGGGGCATCCGGGTCTTCCTGCTGATCGGGCCCGCCCTTGTCGCGGGCGTCGCGTACCTCGATCCCGGCAACGTCGCGAGCAACATGACGGCCGGCGCCCAGTACGGGTACCTGCTCGTCTGGGTCGTCGTGCTGGGCAACCTCACCGCCTGGCTCATCCAGTACCTCTCGGCGAAGCTCGGCATCGTCGCGCGGCAGAGCCTGCCGGAGGTGTTGGGGGAGCGCATCCGGTCACGCCGCGCGCGTGTCGCATACTGGCTGCAGGCGGAGCTCGTCGCGATGGCGACCGACGTGGCCGAGGTGATCGGCGGCGCTGTCGCGCTCAACCTGCTCTTCGGCTGGCCGCTCGTCGCCGGTGGCGTGCTCGCCGGCGCCGTCTCGATGCTGCTGCTCGTGGTGCAGGGCAAGCGCGGGGCGAAGCCGTTCGAGCGCATCATCGGCCTGTTCATCGTCGTCATCGCCGTCGGCTTCGGCGCGGGCGTCGTGATCGCTCCGCCCGACCCGGTCGCCGCGGCGACCGGCCTCGTTCCCCGGTTCGACGGCACCGGCTCGGTGCTGCTCGCCGCCTCGATCCTCGGGGCGACGATCATGCCGCACGCGATCTACGCGCACTCCGCGCTCGCGCGCGACCGGTTCGCCGAGGATGTCGAGGCGCCCGGCATCCGGCGCCTGCTCACGGGCACGCGCGTGGACGTCACGATCGCCCTCGCGATCGCCGGCACGGTCAACGTCGTCATCCTCCTGCTCGCCGCGAGCACCCTGCAGGGCGTCGACGGCACCGACTCCCTCGAGGGCGCGCACGCCGCGCTCGGCACCGCGCTCGGCCCCGTGATCGCGACGCTGTTCGCGCTCGGGCTGCTCGCCTCGGGGCTCGCGTCGACGTCGGTCGGCGCCTACGCGGGAGCCGAGATCATGAGCGGCCTGCTCCGCGTTCGCATCCCGCTGCTCGTGCGCCGGCTCGTGACGCTGCTGCCGGCGCTCGTCATCCTCGCGGTCGGGGTCGAGCCGACCCTCGCGCTCGTGCTGAGCCAGGTGGTGCTGTCGTTCGGCATCCCGTTCGCGCTCGTGCCCCTGGTGCGGCTCACCGCCGACCGCACGCTCATGGGCGCGCACGTCAACCGGCGCCGCACGACGCTGCTCGCGACGCTCGCGGCCCTGCTGCTCATCGCGCTCAACGTGACGCTGGTGGTGCTGCTCGTCGTCGGCGCCTGAGTCGCGCCGACACATGCGCTGACGCCGACGCACGTCGGCCGCCGCGCCGGTCCGAAGAGATGCCCACGCCCGTCGCCCGGGCCCCGGGTCTGCCGGAAACGACGGATGCCCCGGGCCGTCGCGACTGCGCGGCCCGGGGCATCCGTCTGCTGGGCGTTACTCCTCGCGGAGCTCGTGCGGCACCGCCTCCGCGAGCCGGCGGCCAGCCTCCTTACGCTGCGCGAGGGTCGAGCGTCCGGCCTTGAAGAGCTCCATGAGGATCGGGATGCCCGAGAGCAGCACGATCGCGATGATGAAGTACTCGGCGTAGTGCTCGACGAAGGGGATCTGCCCCAGGAAGAAGCCGACGAGGGTCAGGCAGACGCCCCAGAGGAACGCGCCGACGACGTTGTAGCTGATGAAGGTCGAGTACTTCATCTTGCCGACTCCCGCGGCCACCGGCACGAACGCGCGGATGACGGGCAGGAAGCGGGCGATGATGACCGCCTTGCCGCCGTGCTTGTCGAAGAACTCGGTCGTGCGCTCCACGTTCTTCGGGTTGAAGAAGCGGCTCTGCTCGCGCTTGAAGATCGCGGGACCCGCCTTGCGGCCGATGCCGAAGGCGAGCTGGTCGCCGGCGAACGCGGCGATGAAGATCACGAGGCAGGTGAGCCAGATCGGCACCGGCACGAAGCCGGTCGCGGTCAGCAGGCCCACCGTGAAGAGCAGGGAGTCACCGGGCAGGAACGACAGCACGATGAAGCCGGTCTCCACGAAGACGATGGCGGCGACGCCGAGCAGCACGAACGGTCCGAAGAAGCGGATGAGGAACTCCGCGTCGAGGAAGTCGAACAAAAGGGGGATTACCTGTTCCTTAGTCTTCCGGCGAGACGATCTCGACCGGGCGCGGGTTGCGGGCGTCGCGCCTGGCCTCGGCCCGCATCCGCAGATAGTGCACGACCATGGCGACGATCGTGAACGCGATGACGCCGAGCAGCACCCACTCGATGTAGTGGGTCACGAGGTCCGCGACGCCGGGGATGTGCGCGACGCCCCAGCCAAGCAGAGTGAGTCCGACGCCCCAGAGCAGCGCGCCGAGCAGGTTGTAGAAGACGAACTTGCGGTACTCCATCTTCCCGACGCCGGCGGCGACGGGGGCGAAGGTGCGCACGACGCCGATGAAGCGGGCGATCGTGACCGCGGCGCCGCCGTACTTGGCGAAGAACCTGTTCGTGCGTTCGACGCTCGAGGTCGAGAAGAACCCGGAGTTCTTCCGTTCGAAGACCGCCGGTCCGCCGCGTCTGCCGATGACGTAGCCGACCTGGTCGCCCGCGAACGCGGCGATGCCGATCAGCAGGCAGACGAGCCAGATGGGGTAGTCGATGAAGCCCTGGTAGGTGAGCACGCCCGTGATCACGAGGAGGGTGTCGCCCGGCAGCAGGAACCCGACGAGCAGGCCGGTCTCGATGAAGATGATCGCGCAGACCACGGCGAGCGCCCAGGGCCCGGAGCCCGTGATGATGCCTTCGACGTCGAACAATCCGGCGGACTGCGTGATCAAGGCGGGCTCCTGTCGCGGTGGCGGCTCGGGGTCGCCGAAAGGTTACCGGAGTGTCTCTCGGCGGCGCGTCATCCTCAAGGGGGACAAGAACGCCGGCTGCGGTGGTACTCGCTCAGTGCGGAAGAGGGGACTTGAACCCCTACGCCTTGCGGCACAGGAACCTAAATCCTGCGTGTCTGCCAATTTCACCACTCCCGCGGGTGCGGCCCCAGTGTAACGAGGGCGCTCCCGACCGTTTCCGCCGGAGGGCGTCGCCGTTAGTGTGAATCACATGAATCCCCGGGGAGCCACCAAGGCACTGACGCCGCTGTTCATGATCGGCGCGGTCGCCGCGCTCCTGACGGGATGCGCGCAGCTTCCTCAGGTCGACGAGGAGGCGGCGGGCGAGAGCGCGACGCCGTCGGCGTCGCCGAGCGAGAGCGCGGCCCCGGACGACGGCGGCACGACGACGGTGAACGTCAACGAGCTCACGGTCGGCGACTGCTGGTCGGGGGCGACCGAGGGCGAGATCTTCGAGGTCGAGCTGATCGACTGCGCGCAGCCCCACCAGTCCGAGGCGTTCCACGCGGTGCAGGCACCGGACGGCGAGTACCCGACGGAGGACGTCTTCGCGCAGCTCGCCTTCGACGAGTGCGCGGGCGACGTGTTCACGCAGTACACGGGGCAGGCATACGACCCCGCGGCGAACCTGCAGGTCTACTACTACGCGCCCCTCGCCGACGGCTGGGAGCAGGGCGACCGCGAGGTGCTCTGCTACCTCGCGAACCTCGACGGGAGCCTCCTCCAGGGCTCCTGACCGCCGGCGGCGGCATGTCCGCCGTCCCTGACAGGATGACCACCGCTCGCAGCGCCGCGAGGAAATATTCCCTCCTCGCGGAATGAGTGCGGCCCTGCTGCCGTTGCCTTCCCGAGGACGACGACAGATAGGAGCACCGGATGAGTGTGGACGAGAGCATCGGCACGGGAACGAGAGCCGAGACGGATGTCCCGGAGCGGCTGAGCCCCGTCAACAAGCTCGTTATCGGGCTGCTGCTCGTTTCGGCGTTCGTCGTGATCCTCAACGAGACGATCATGGGCGTCGCCCTGCCGCGCCTCATGGAGGACCTGAACGTCACCGCGAGTACGGCGACGTGGCTCACCACCGGTTTCATGCTCACGATGGCCGTCGTCATCCCCGCCACGGGCTTCCTGCTGCAGCGCTTCAATCTGCGGCCGGTGTTCATCGCGGCGATGGGGCTGTTCAGCCTCGGCACGCTCATCGCGGCGATCGCGCCCGGCTTCGGCATCCTGCTGCTCGGCCGCATCGTGCAGGCGAGCGGCACCGCGATCATGATGCCGCTGCTCATGACGACGGTGCTCAACCTCGTGCACCCGAGCCACCGCGGTCGCGTGATGGGCACGATCTCGATCGTGATCTCCGTCGCGCCGGCGATCGGGCCGACCGTGTCGGGCATCATCCTGCAGTCGCTCAGCTGGCGCTTCATGTTCGTGATCGTGCTGCCGATCGCCGTCGCGGCGCTCGTCGGCGGCATCCGGTACCTGCAGAACGTCACGACGCCGCGGGCGGTCGCCGTCGACGTGCTGTCGATCGTGCTCTCGGCCTTCGCGTTCGGCGGGCTGATCTTCGGGCTGTCGAGCATCGGCGAGTCGGTCGAGGGACACTCGCTGCTGCCCCCGGCGCTGCCCCTCGCGTTCGGTGTCGTCGCGCTCGGCGCGTTCATCTGGCGTCAGCTCGTGCTGCAGCGCCGTGACGCCGCGCTGCTCGACCTGCGCACCTTCACGTCGTTCAGCTTCTCGCTCTCCGCGGCGCTGCTCGTGATCAGCATGATCGCCCTGTTCGGCACCCTCATCGTGCTGCCGATCTACCTGCAGTCGGTGCTGCAGCTCGGCGCGCTCGAGACCGGGCTCCTGCTGCTGCCGGGCGGCGTGCTCATGGCGATCCTGTCGCCGATCGTTGGTCGCCTCTTCGACCGCGTCGGACCGCGACCGCTCGTGCCGGTCGGCACGATCGTGCTCAGCATCACGCTGTGGACGATGACGATGGTGCTCACCCCGTCGACGCCGATCTGGGGGGTGATCGCCCTGCACATGCTGCTCTCGACCGGGCTCGCGTTCATGTTCACGCCGCTGTTCACGAGCGGCCTCGGGTCGCTCCGCCGCGAGCTGTACTCGCACGGCTCGGCGATCGTCGGCACCGTGCAGCAGCTCGCCGGCGCCGCCGGCACCGCGCTGTTCGTGACGGTGCTCTCGCTCGGCACGGTCGCGGGGCTCGCGGCCGGCGGCGACGCGGTCACCGCGACCGGTGAGGGTGTGCAGGCGGCGTTCCGCGTCGGCGCGATGATCTCGCTCGTCGCCGTGGTGGGGTCGTTCTTCGTGCGCCGCCCGAAGAACGAGCTGCCCGCGGGCGCCGGCGGCCACTGACCCGTCTGCTCGGAGGAGCGGATCCCGTCGCGGGGTCCGCTCCTTCGTCGTTCCGGCGCCGACTCGTCGGTGCGCCCGGTCACCGGGTGCTAGGCGAGCCGCTTCTCCAGCGCCGCGAGCACGGGCAGCTGCCCCTTGACCGCCTTCGTCCGCGCGGCGTCGAGCGCGAACCACGCGGCGCCGTCGAGCTCGGGGAACTGCTGCAGCCGCCCGGAGCGCGGCGGCCACTCGAGCCGGAACGTGTTGCTCGTGATCGAGCTCACGTCGGCGTCGCCCTCGCCGGCGAACACGGTGAGCACCTTGCCGCTCGAGACGCGGAACTCGCCGAGCGGCTCGTACGCGGCAGCCGGGGCCGGCTGCCCCAGCTCCTCGGCGAACTCGCGCAGCGCCGCGTCGAGCGGCTGCTCCGGCTCCTCGTAGAGGCCCTTGGGGATCGACCAGGCGTGCTCGTCCTTGCCCGCCCAGTACGGCCCGCCCATGTGACCGAGCAGCACCTCGAGCCCGGGGGAGCGGCGGAAGAGCAGGATGCCGGCACTGCGCTGCATCCGTTCACGCTACGTCAGCTGACGTCGCGCGTCCTCCGCGCCGCCGTCACAGGAGCGTCTCGCCGCGCTCGAGCATCGCGACGTACTCGGCGATGCGGCGCGCCCGGTTCTCCGGGCGCTTGAGGTTGCCGAGGCGGAACACCATCGCGAAGCGGTTCTGCTTCGACAGGGTCGCGAAGAACTCGGCGGCCGCGGGGGAGGCGTCGATCGCCGCCTGCAGGTCGTCGGGCACGTCCATGCCCTTCTGCCGGTACGCGGCGTCCCAGCGGCCGTCGGCCTTCGCGCGGTCGATCTCCGCCTGCCCGCCCGGCCGCATCCGGCCCTCCGCGATGAGCCGCTCGACGTGCTCCCGGTTGATCTGGGACCAGGGGCTGCGCGCCCGGCGCGGCGTGAAGGCCTGCAGCACGTAGTCGTCGTCGAAGCGGGCGACCTGCCCGTCGATCCAGCCGTGGCAGAGCGCCACGTCGAGCGCCTCCGGGTACTGGATGCCGGGGCCCGTGCGAGTCTTCTTGAGCAGCTTCAGGCGCACGCCGCCGTCCGGCGGGTCGTTCTCGAGGAACCGTTCCCACTCCTCGACGCTCTCGACCTCGAGCAGCGGCTTGTCGGCGAAGGCCACCATGAGCCGAGGGTAGGGCGTGCCGCCGACATCCCGGCAGGCTGTGGACAACCGCCGACGCCCGACGACGATCCGGCGCAGGATCGGCGTCGTGACCGAGGCGACGCGACTCATCGTGCAGGGGGTGCGCGAGCGGGTGCGCCGCGAGGGCGGGCCGCTCGACCGCGACCGCGCCGACCGCTACGTGCGCGAGGAGCTCCGGCGATACAGCGAGCGCGCGCTCGGCGGCGCCCAACCGCTGCCTCCCGACGAGGCGGCGGTGACGAGCGAGGCGCTCGCGTCGCTCACGGGCTTCGGTGCGCTGCAGCCGTTCTTCGACGACCCCGAGGTCGAGGAGATCTGGCTCAACTCGCCGGAAAAGGTCTTCGTCGCCCGCAACGGCGTCTCGGAGGCGACCGACGTGCGACTGACGGACGCCGAGGTGCGCACGCTCGTGGAGCGGATGCTGCAGGCATCCGGCCGCCGCGTCGACCTCTCCTCGCCGTTCGTCGACGCCTCGCTGCCCGACGGGTCCCGGCTGCACGTCGTGATCCCGGACATCACGCAGCGGCACTGGGCGGTCAACATCCGTAAGTTCACGCAGCGCCTCGGCGACCTCAACCGCCTCGTGGCGCTCGGCTCGCTCAGCCGCACCGCGGCCGAGTTCCTGCGCATGTGCGTGCTGAGCGGGCAGAACATCCTCGTCTCCGGCGCGACGCACACCGGCAAGACGACCCTGCTCGGCGCGCTCCTCGCCGCCTGCCGGTCGAGCGAGCGCATCGTCACCGTCGAGGAGACCTTCGAGCTGGACGTGCCCGCGCGCGACGTGGTCGGGATGCAGTGCCGTCAGCCGAGCCTCGAGGGCACCGGTGAGATCACGCTGCGCCGCCTCATCAAGGAGGCGTTGCGCATGCGGCCCGACCGGCTCGTCGTGGGCGAGGTGCGTGAGGCGGAGTCGCTCGACCTGCTCATCGCCCTGAACAGCGGGCTGCCCGGCATGTGCTCGATCCACGCGAACAGCGCCCGCGACGCCCTCGGCAAGCTGTGCACTCTGCCGCTGCTCGCGGGGCGGAACATCGACGGCTCGTTCGTCGTGCCCACGGTCGCACAGTCCATCGACGTCGTCGTGCAATGCGAGCTCACCCGCAGCGGCAGCCGGCGCGTCAGCGAGATCCTCGCGCCGAGCGGCCGCACCACGGGCACCGTGATCGAGGCGAGCCCCCTCTTCGCCCTGCGCGACGGGTCGCTCCTGCCGACCGGCGGACACCCGGAGAAGCTCGCCAAGTTCCGCGCCGCGGGCTTCGACCCGACCCCTCTGCTCGGAGCCAGAGCGTGAGGGGAACGCGACGATGACCGCCGCCCTCGGGCTGCTGCTCGGGCTCGGTCTGCTGCTCGCGGCGAGCCCGTTCCTCTGGCCGCGCCCTGTCAGTGGTTCCCGCCGGCCCCGCAGGGCGGGGGCGCGACTGCGTGAGCGGCTCGTGCTCGCGGGGCTCGGGGACGTGGGCCTGCCGGTGCTGCTGGGCGTCACCGTCGCGGTCGCTCTGGGGGCCGCGGCACTCGCGTTCGTGCTCGTGCCGGTGCTCCCGGTCGCGGCGGCCGCGGGCGTGCTCGGCCTCGCCGCACCCGCGACGGTCCTGCGGTGGCGCGCCCGCTCGCGGCGCCGCGCCAACCGGCTGCTGTGGCCTGACGTCGTCGACCACCTCGTCGCCGGGGTGCGGTCCGGTCAGGCGCTGCCCGACGCCCTGTCGGCGCTCGCGGTGAACGGGCCCGAGGCCATGCGCGCCGAGTTCGCCCTGTTCGAGCGGGACTGGCGCATCACGGGCGACTTCGGCCTCGCGATCGACGCGCTCAAGGCCCGGCTCGCCGACCCGGTCGCGGACCGGCTGCTCGAGACGCTCCGGATGTCTCGCGAGGTCGGCGGCAGCGAACTGCCCGGCGTGCTCCGCGCGCTCGCCGGGTACCTGCGCGCGGACGGCGCGCTGCGTGCCGAGGTCGAGGCCCGACAGGGCTGGGTCGTCAACGCGGCCCGGCTCGGGGTCGCGGCGCCGTGGATCGTGCTCGTCCTGCTCGCCACCCGGCCCGAGGCGGCCGCGGCCTACAACAGCGCCGGAGGAGTCGCGCTCATCCTGGTGGGCCTCGTGCTCTCCGTCGTCGCGTACCGACTCATGCTCGGCATCGGCAGGCTGCCCGAGGAACAGCGGTACTTCTCGTGACGACGATCGCACTCGGAGTGCTGCTGGGACTCGTGCTCGGGCTCGGGCTGTGGACGATGCTGAGCGCGCTGCCCGTGCTGGCGCGTCCCCGGCTCGTGGCGCGGGTCGCGCCGTACGTGCAGGACGTCTCCGCCGGCGCCCGCCAGTTCCTCGATCGGCGGCCCGCGAGCCCGCTGCCGGTCGTCGGGCTGCTGCTCGACCCCGCGCGCTCCGTCGCCCGTCGTCTCCTCGCGATGCTGCCGGGCGGGGCCGGCGCCACGGTCCTGCGGCTGCGTCAGTCGGGCGCGGCCACGACGCTCGAGCAGTACCGCTCACGGCAGCTCGTGTGGGCGGGCGGGGGTGCCGCGCTCGGTCTCGCCGCCGCCGTGGCGCTCGCACTCGCGCAGCCGCTGCCGTTTCCGGCGCAGCTCGTGCTCGTCGTGTCCGGCGCCGCCGGTGCCGTCGCGACGAGCGACGCCCTGCTGAAGCGGCGGCGAGCCGGCGGCTGGCGCGGATGGCGAGCGAGCTGCCGACCGTGCTCGAGTTCCTCGCGCTGAGCCTCAGCGCGGGGGAGGGCATCCTCGACGCGCTCCGTCGGGTCTCCACCATCAGCCGCGGGGAGCTGGCCCGCGAACTCGGCGGCGTCGTGGCCGCGGTCTCGACGGGGCTCCCGCTCGCCGGCTCGCTCACCGCGCTGGCGGACGCGCTGCAGCTGCCGCCCCTCGGCCGCGCGGTCGAGCAGCTCACCGGGGCGCTCGAGCGGGGCAGCCCCCTCGTCGAGGTACTGCGCGCGCAGGCGCAGGACGCCAGGGACGACGCCAAACGCGCACTGCTCGAGGCCGCCGGGAAGAAGGAGGTCGCGATGCTCGTCCCGCTCGTCTTCCTGATCCTGCCCATCACGGTGCTCTTCGCGATCTGGCCGGGCGTCTTCGTGCTTCAGGTCGGCTTCTAGGACGAGCGGTCGCGCGGCGGAGGCCTCGCCGCTCAACGATCGCGCGTTCGCCCGGCGTGAGGCGGCAGTCCGGTCCGCGCGGCCGCCGTTACGCCGAAGTCGAGGATCGATCAACCCCTGCGTTTCCCAGCGATCCGCAGATTGGGTGAACGGAAGGAGGACGGCGCTGCACCAGAAGGCGACGCCACCACGCATGTGCGGTATAGCAGGCGAGCTCGCGTTCGACGGAGACCGGGCGGATCGGGACGCGGTCGCGGCGATGACCGTCGCGATGGCGGACCGCGGCCCCGACGGCGAGGGCGCGTGGTGCGACGGCTGGGTCGCCCTCGGGCATCGCCGCCTGAGCGTCATCGACCTCACGGAGCGCGGGGCCCAGCCGATGGTCGACGCCGAGCTCGGGCTCACCGTCGTCTTCAACGGGTGCATCTACAACCACCACGAGCTCCGGCGTGAGCTCTCGGCCGCCCACCGCTTCGTCTCGACGAGCGACACCGAGGTCGTGCTCAAGGCGTACGCCGAGTGGGGCGACGACTTCGTCGACCACCTGATCGGGATGTTCGCGCTCGTGCTCGTCGATCAACGGCGCGACCGGGTGGTTCTGGCGCGAGACCGGCTGGGCATCAAGCCGCTCTACCTCGCCGACTCCCGCGGTCGGCTGCGCTTCGCCTCCTCCCTGCCGGCGCTCCTCGCCGGCGGCGGCATCGACACGTCGATCGACGACGTCGCGCTGCACCACTACCTCAGCTGGCACTCCATCGTCCCGGCGCCGCGCACGATCCTCCGCGGCGTGCACAAGCTGCCACCGGCGACCGTGCGCGTCGTCGAGCGCGACGGCCGCTCGAGCGAGCGCACCTACTGGCATCCGCCGTACGTCCGCGACCCCGAGCGCGACGACTGGTCGCCTCGCGACTGGGAGGACGCCATCGGCGACGCGCTGCGCCTCGCGGTGCGACGACGGCTAGTGGCCGACGTCCCCGTCGGCGTGCTGCTGTCGGGCGGGCTCGACTCGAGCGTGCTCGTGGCGCTGCTCGCCGAAGAGGCGAGCGGCGACGTCGACACGTTCAGCATCGGCTTCCGGGAGGCCGGGGGCGAGTCGGGGGACGAGTTCGAGTTCTCCGACGCCGTCGCGGACGCCTTCGCCACCCGGCACCACCGCAGGCTCGTCGACGCCGACGAGCTCGTGCCCGCCGTGCTCGGCGCCGTCGACGCGATGACGGAGCCGATGGGCAGCCACGACGTGCCCGCCTTCTACCTGCTGGCCGAGTGGGTCGCCGAGCACGACAAGGTCGTGCAGTCGGGGCAGGGCGCCGACGAGATCCTCGCCGGCTACGGCTACCACCAGCGTCTCGGCGACGCCGGACCCGACGAGGCGTACACGGTCTTCAGCCGGGCGTTCGTCGACCGGCCGCACGCCGCCCTGACCCGCGTGCTCGAACCGGAGCACCTCGTGCCCTACGACGCGAGCGGCGAGCTGCTGCGCTCGTGGATGAGCGGACCCCTCGTCGAGACCGCCCTCGACGCCGGACTGCACGCGGACACGCACCTGCTGATGCCGGATGACCCGGTCAAGCGCGTCGACAGCATGACGATGGCGTCGGGGCTCGAGGCCCGCGTGCCGTTCCTCGACCACGAACTCGTCGAGCTCGCCGCCACCTGCCCGCCGGAACTCAAGCTGCACGACGGCGGCAAGGGGGTGCTCAAGGCGCTCGGGCGACGGGTGCTGCCGACCGAGGTCGTCGACCGGCCGAAGGGCTACTTCCCGGTGCCGGCGCTGCGGCACCTCGACGGCCCGGTGCTCGACATGGTGCGGGAGGCGCTCCGGGCGCCGGAAGCCACGGCGCGCGGCGTCTTCCGCGGCGACTACGTCGACGTCCTGCTCGCCGAGCCGAACCGGGAGTTCAGCCCCGGCAGGGCGAACCTGCTCTGGCAGATCGGGGTGCTCGAGCTCTGGCTGCAGCGGCACGGGGTGCGCTGAGCCGCGCCCAGCATCCGCCGCCGCGCCGCGCGTACTCTGAGCCGGTGGATCCGGCGACGGCGGCGAGGGTGCTCGGAGTGCCGGTCGACGCACCGCGCGCCGACATCGAGCGCGCCTTCCGCGCCCACGCCCGGCGCGAGCATCCGGATCTCACGGGCGACGCGACCCTCTTCACCCGCGTCACCGAGGCCCGCGACGTGCTCATCCACGCACAGGGCTGGCTCGTGCCGCGCACCGGATCGCGGAGCGTCGCCCCGCCGGCGCCCGTGCCTTCGCAGCCGGGCTTCGAGCTGCATCCGCTCGCCCTCGCCCTGCTCGCCGTTCTGCTGGTTCTCGGATGCCTCGTGGCGGGCGTCTCGTCCGCGAGCCCGGTCGCCCCGATCGAGCCCCTGCTGCGCTCGGCGCTGCTCGTGATCGCGGTGGTGGGCTACGCGGTGACCCGCCGCCGGGCGTTCGGGGTGCTGAGCGCCATCGCGATCGTCGCGACCGCGATCTCGACCGTCGTCTGGATCTCCTTCGGGGCCCTGCTCGGCGGCCTGCTCATGGCGCCGGCGGTCATCCTGCTGCTCCTGCACGGCCGCGGCCGGGCGCTCTGACCACAGCCCGGCGGAACCGAGGGGTCCACCCGAGGCCGCGGGGGAACTACCGTTGACTCGTGTCTTCCGTCGAGAGCAGCCCGCAGGACGAGACCGGCTCCGCCGGCTCGGACCTGACCTTCACCCAGCTCGGTCTTCACGACCAGGTGCTCAAAGCGCTGAAGGACGTGGGGTACGAGACGCCGTCGGCGATTCAGGCCGAGACCATTCCGCTGCTGCTCGAGGGCCGCGACGTCGTGGGCCTCGCGCAGACCGGCACCGGCAAGACGGCGGCCTTCGCGCTGCCGATCCTCTCCCGCCTCGACACGTCGCAGACGACCCCGCAGGCGCTCGTCCTCGCGCCCACCCGTGAGCTCGCCCTGCAAGTGTGCGAGGCGTTCGAGCGGTACGCCTCGCACCTGCGCGGCGTGCGGGTGCTGCCGGTGTACGGCGGCCAGGGCTACGGGGTGCAGCTCTCCGCGCTCCGCCGCGGCGTGCACATCGTCGTCGGCACCCCCGGCCGCATCATGGACCACCTCGAGAAGGGCACGCTCGACCTCTCCGAGCTCAAGTACCTCGTGCTCGACGAGGCCGACGAGATGCTCAAGATGGGCTTCGCCGAGGACGTCGAGACGATCCTCGCCGACACCCCGGAGGACAAGCAGGTCGCGCTGTTCTCGGCGACGATGCCCGCGCAGATCCGTCGCATCTCGGCGAAGTACCTCCACGACCCCGCCGAGATCACGGTCAAAAACAAGACGACGACGTCGGCCAACATCACCCAGCGCTACCTCGTCGTGTCGTACCCGCAGAAGGTCGACGCCCTCACCCGCATCCTCGAGGTCGAGAACTTCGAGGCGATGATCGTCTTCGTCCGCACGAAGAACGAGACTGAGACGCTCGCCGAGAAGCTCCGCGCCCGCGGTTACACCGCCGCCGCGATCAGCGGCGACGTGGCGCAGGCGCAGCGCGAGCGCACCGTCAACCAGCTGAAGTCGGGCAAGCTCGACATCCTCGTCGCGACCGACGTCGCGGCCCGCGGGCTCGACGTCGACCGCATCAGCCACGTCGTCAACTACGACCTGCCGATCGACACCGAGAGCTACGTGCACCGCATCGGCCGCACGGGCCGCGCCGGACGCACGGGCGACGCCATCAGCTTCGTCACTCCGCGCGAGCGCCGGATGCTGACGGCGATCGAGAAGGCGACGCGTCAGCCGCTCACGCAGATGCCGCTGCCGAGCGCCGAGGACGTCAACGCCACCCGGCTCACCCGCTTCGACGACCAGATCACGGCGGCTCTCGAGCAGTCGGACCGGATCGCCCGGTTCCGCGACATCATCGGCCACTACGTGCAGCACCACGACGTGCCCGAGGCCGACGTCGCCGCGGCGCTCGCGATCGTCGCGCAGGGGGAGACGCCGCTGCTCCTCTCGCCCGAGGACGAGAAGCCGCAGCGCTTCGACCGTGACGACCGGGAGCGCCCCGCGAAGGGTCGCCGCGAGGACGGCGAGCGGCCGGAGCGCCGCGGTCGTCCCTCGAGCGCGTCGCTCTCGACGTATCGCATCGAGGTCGGCCGCCGGCACAAGGTGGAGCCGCGTCAGATCGTGGGCGCCCTCGCCAACGAGGGCGGCCTCAATCGGGGCGACTTCGGGGGCATCGACATCCGCCAGGACTTCTCGCTCGTCGAGCTTCCGGCCGACCTCTCCTCCGACGTGCTCGACCGATTGAGCGGCACCCGCATCAGCGGACGCCTCATCGAGCTCAAGCCGGATCGCGGCCCGCGCAGCAGCGCGAGCGAGCGGCCTGCCCGCAAGCCGCGGCACCGCTCGTAATCGGCTGCCCGGGTTCGCGCGGAAGCCGCGGCACCGCTCGTACCGGGCTGCTTCGGGTCCGCCCGGAAGTCGCGGCACGCTCGTGACGGGCGGCTCCGGGTCCAGCCGGGAGCCGTCCGCCCGGAAGCCGCGGCACCGCTCGTAGAGGGCTACTCCCCGTCCGACCCGGTGCGGTCCGACCCGGAGCGGCGCCCTCCACCCGGCGCCGTCACGGGGAGCAGCGCGAGCACGAGCGCCCAGAGCACGACGGCGATCGCCCAGAGCTGCCCCTCCGTGGCGCCGTCGCGGTCGGGGTAGGCGAGGGCGGCGACGCCGATCAGTCCGGCCGACATGACGACGGCGACGCGGAGGAGCGGGCGGCCCGGATGCCACACGGCGAGCGCGATGCTGCCGGCGAGCACCGCCAGCCCGGCGGAGGCCTGCACCGGCCAGTGGTCGACGCCATTGGTGATGTCGCTCCCGAAGCGGAGCCGCGACGCGGCGAGGGCGGAGAGCACGTACGGCAGCCACAGCGCGACGCCGGGCGCCACGAGCACGAGATAGGGCCAGTGCACCCGCCACGCGCCGACCCCGGTGCGGGCGTCGGTCAGCACCGCGAGCAGCACGGTCGTGGCGAGCACGGCGACCGCGACGGGGAGGGGACGTCCGTCCGCACCGAGCGCCGCGCCGAGCACGAGGCATCCGCCGCCGATCGCGAGCGCGGCGACGCCGGGTGTCGGCCGGGTCGGCACGACGGCGACCCAGCCGTAGCCCGCGGCGAGGAAGAACGTGAAGAGCACACCCCAACTCACCTCGAGCGGTACCGGCCAGACGAAGGCGGGATTGACCCAGCCGACCAGCGTCGCGAGATCGATGAGGCCGAAGTAGGGCACGGCCGCGACGAGGCACAGGAGCCCGGCGACGACGCGCGCCGCGCGCAGCCTGCCGAGGGAGGGGCGGCGCTCGACGATCGCGCTCATCCTCTGAATCTAGAGCGCGCGGACGCCGACCGGAACGCCGCCGCGGGTGTCAAGCCCAGGAGCGCCGAATCGCGACGATTTCTGGACTCGAGTACGGTGGAGGGCGTTTTTTGCGCCGAACCTTGGAGATGCATGAGCGACCTGACACAGCACGACCACGACGCCGCCGACGCGGCGCCGACCGCCGGCACCGCGTCATCCGCCGCCGCTCCCTCGACCGGGTCCGCCCGCCTCGGGCTCGCTCGCTGGGTGTTCTGGCCCGCCGCCGCGGTGATCCTCGCCGTCGTGCTCGTGGCGATGGTGGCGCCGGATGCCACGGCGGCGGCGGTCGCCGCGATCCAGTCGAGCGTCATCAGCACGTTCAGCTGGTACTACGTGCTCATCGCGGCGCTGTTCGTCGCGTTCGTGCTGTTCATGGGCTTCAGCCGCTTCGGCGACATCCGGCTGGGCAAGGACGACGACGACCCCGAGTTCTCACTCGTCTCGTGGTTCTCGCTACTCTTCGCCGCGGGCATGGGCATCGGGCTCGTCTTCTGGGGAGCGGCCGAGCCGCTCAACCACTTCGCCAACCCGCGGCCCGGCGTCACGGGCACGGAGGCGCAGCTCGCGCAGTCCGCGATGTCGCAGACCTTCCTGCACTGGGGCGTGCACGCCTGGGCGATCTACGTGGTCGTCGGGCTCGCGCTCGCGTACGCCGTGCACCGCCGCGGTCGTCCGGTCAGCATCCGCTGGGCGCTCGAGCCGCTGCTCGGCCGCCGCGTGCGCGGGGGCTGGGGCAACGCGATCGACGTCGTCGCGCTCGTCGGCACGGTGTTCGGCGTCGCCACGTCGCTCGGGCTCGGGGTGCTGCAGATCGCGGCGGGACTCGAGCACGCGGGGATCGTGGAGTCCTCGCTCGCCGTGCAGATCGTCGTCATCCTGATCGTCACGGCGCTCACGATCGCGTCGCTGGTCTCGGGCCTCGACCGGGGCATGAAGTGGCTGTCCAACTTCAATCTGCTGCTCGCCGCCGCGCTGCTGGTGTTCCTCCTCGTCGTGGGGCCGACGCAGTTCCTGCTGCGCGACTTCGTGCAGTCCATCGGCAACTACCTCAGCAGCTTCATCGGCCTGAGCTTCAACGTCAGCGCCTACGCCGGAGCCGAGGGTGAGGCGTTCCAGGCCGCCTGGACCACGTACTACTGGGGCTGGTGGATGTCGTGGGCGCCGTTCGTCGGCGTCTTCATCGCGCGCGTCTCGAAGGGCCGCACGGTGCGTGAGTTCGTGATGGGCGTGCTGCTCGTGCCGACCCTGCTGACGATGCTGTGGTTCTCGATCGTCGGCGGCACCGCGCTGTACCGCGAGCTGTACGGCGAGGGCGGGCTGGTCGGCGCCGACGGCTCCGTCGACACCGAGGCGTCGCTGTTCGACCTGCTGGCCGGGCTGCCCGCCGGCGCGGTGCTCGTGTTCGGCGCGATCCTGCTGATCGCCGTCTTCTTCGTGACGAGCTCCGACTCCGGTGCGCTCGTCATGGCGATGATCGCGAGCGGCGGCGACACCGACCCGCGGCGCCTGCTCCGCGTCTTCTTCGCGGGGCTCTGCGCGCTGCTCGCCATCGCGCTGCTGCTCGTCGGCGGGCTCGCGACGCTGCAGACGGCGGCGATCCTGTCGGCGCTCCCGTTCAGCGTCGTCATGGTGCTCATCTGCGTGGCGACCGCGATCGCGTTCCGCCGCGAGCGCCGCGCCTACGAGAGGGCGCAGCGCGCCCAGTTCCGCGACCACATCGGCGAGTTCTACGGACTCGAGGTCGAACGGGACGCACCGCTCGAGCCGCGACCGCGCGTGCGGCGACCACGGCTCGGCAGGAGGCGTACCCCGGATGCCGCCGGCACAGGGCTCACCGAGAAGTAACTGCCTGCGGTGATCAGGGGGGAGGGGCGGGTGACCGCCCCTTTCCGCGTTCTACCCGCCGTCGTGGGGCTGAGGTCCTCCTGCCCGCGCCCGCGCCGGTCGTCGTTCTTCTTGCGTCGCCGGCGAGGAAGCGGGTGGGCGGCAGCAGATTGAAGGCGAGCGGCGTCTCCCTCGCGAGCACGAAGACTTCGACGGCGTGCTTGAGGAACGCGTCGATCGGCGTGATGCCCTGCAGCATGAGATCGATGTGGAAGTACACCCACTGCTGCAGCCAGCACGCCCCGCGTGCCCAGATGAACGAGTGCACGATGCTGTTGCTACTCAGTTGCCGGTCGGCCGCCCGCTGCATCTCGCGCTCGCTGCGCTCCCCGCGCACGCAGAGATGGTAGACGGCGAGGTCGGCGGCGTTGGTGGCGCGCATGGGGCCGAAGGTGGTCCACAGCGCCGTCGACGACGCCAGCACCGGCAGACCGGGCACGATAAAGTGGTTGTAGAGCTTCGCCCTTGGGTCGAGGGTGAACGGTGCCCCGTCCTTGGTGAGCGCGAGCGTGTCAATCCCGCTGCGGTTGCCCGTGGCCCAGATGACGGCATCCCCGTCGACACGTCGTCCGTCGGCGAGCAGCAGCCCATGAGCATCGAAGGCGACGGGGTCGCCGACCTCGTAGGGAATGTTCTCGAGCGCCCTGCGCTGCGTAGCGCACAGCACCCCGCCGTGGAAGTGGGTGAGATCGAGATGTGGGTCGCCGAATGTGTGCAGGTAGCCCGAGGACCAATGCAGCACCGCGCCGAGCCGCTTCGACAGCCCCAGCCAGAGCACGGTCGCGAGGTAGGTGAGGCCCCGCAGCCTGTCCGTCGGTGACGCGGCATGCAACAGCGACTCGAACTTGTAGAACAGGTAGGGCTTGCGCATGACCCAGGCGAAGTTCTCGTAGCCGGCGCGGCGCAGTCCCAACACGACGTCGCATGCGGCCTTTCCGCCTCCGACCACGATCACACGCCGTCCGCTCGAGACGAGGTCGTCGAAGGCTTCGCCCGACAACTGCGTCGTGTGCAACTCGATGCCGCGGAACACGTCGGCTCCCGGCAGATGGGGCACTTCGCCGAACGCGGACATCGAGGCCCAGAGCACCAGGTCGTAGGGCCCCGTGGTGCGTCGCTCGCCCGTGCGAGTGTCGGTGATCCCCAGAACGCCCGTGCGGTCGGCCGAGCGGTAGTCCACGGTGTCGACGTTCGAGTTCAGCCGGCAGTGACCGAGCAGGTCGTGCGCCTTGGCGAAGCGCGCGATGTAGCGCTCCACTTCCTCGGCCATCACCTTGCCGCCCTGGACATCGGGGTCGTCGCTGTACGGGAAGCCGTCGAACGACGTGACGGTCATGCTGCCGTGAATCTGCAAACCGTGGTAGCGCAGACTCGGCGACCAGGTGCCGCCGATCTCGCCGTAGCGCTCGAACACGTCGACATCCGTCACCCCGATCCGCTTGAGCCGCTGCAGGCATTGGAGCCCGCTCCAGCCCGCTCCGACGATGGCGATGCGGAGGCGCTCGGGGTCGCGGCGATAGCGAAGGCGTCGGGCCCAGAGCCGCCGGAGCGCGATGTGGGCGAGGATCACCGGAGACAGGACGAGGAAGACGGCGTACAGGACGATCGTCGATACCGCGACCAGCAGCCATCCGACCGGTGACCACCACGGGCGGCGCTCACCGGGTGTACCGAGTTCCGAGTAGCGGGTGACGAGCGCGGGAGGCGCGAAGAGCTCAGCATCCTTCGCCAGGGGAAGTCGCGGCTTCTTCGCCATGGGCGGAGCTTACTCGGGCAGGCGTGGGAGCGGCAGCGCTAGAAGTGGCCACCGGCGAACGCCGTGAAGAACACCTCAGCTCCGTAACCGGATCGGTTGCCGAGATCGCCGCCCGTTCGTGAGCCTGTGGACAACCTCCGATGCTTCTCCCGCGCCCGGCGCAGGATGACCCGCGGAAGGGAGTCGACATGACCACACTGCGCGGATGGGCGGCCAGGGCACGCCTCCTGCTGGGCGACGACCGCGGCGACGTGCCGGGCTGGGTGCTGATCACCCTGATGACGGCCGGGCTCGTCGTCGTGATCTGGGCTCTCGCCGGTCCGGCGCTGAGCGGCGTGTTCCAGCAGGCGATCGATCGCGTCACCGGTTTCTAGCCGTGCTGCGGGCGCTATGCGGCGAGCGCGGGGCGGCGGTGCCCGAGTTCGTGCTGGTCGCCGCGCTGCTCACGGTCGTCGCGCTCTCGGTCATGCAACTCGGCCTCGCCCTCCACATTCGCAACACCGCCGTCGATGCCGCGGCGGAGGGAGCCCGCTACGCCGCGCTCGCCGGTGCCTCGCTCGAGGACGGAGCCGAGCGCACGCGCGACCTGCTCGCCACCGCGCTCGGGCCCGGCTATGCGACGGACGTGTCCGCCGATTACACCGATCACCTCGGACACCCCGCGACGGTCGTGACGGTGCGGGCGCCGCTGCCGCTGCTCGGGCTGCTCGGCGTCGACGACGCCTTGGAGGTGAGCGGGCATGCGGCGGTGGAGGTGGTCGGATGACTCCGGCACCGCGTCCCTCGAGTTCGTCTCGGTCGGCGTGCTCCTGCTCGTCCCCGTGGTCTACCTGGTGCTGGTGCTCGCGCAGGTGCAGGCGGGCGCGCTCGCGGTCGAGGGCGCGGCCCGACAGGCGGTGCGCGTCTACGTGCAGTCGTCGTCACCGGCGGAGGGCTCGGTCGCCGCGCAGCGCGCCCTCGCCTTCGCCCTCGACGATCACGGACTCGACGCGTCGGCGGCTCGGCTGGGCATCGCGTGCGAGGCGCGGGGCGACGGATGCCTCCGCCGCGCCGCCACCGTGACGGTCACCGTGTCGACGACGGTGCCCCTTCCGCTGGTGCCTCCGGTGCTCGACGTCGAGACGCCGCTCGGGGTCCCGCTGGAGGCGCAGGCCACGCAGCAGGTCTCGCGGTTCTGGAGCGGCGAGTGAGGGTGGACAGTGGCTGAAGCTGCGGCGGGATCCGACGGGAGGAATGCCGCGTGATGGGTGATGAAGGGACGCGACGGAGTCTGGGCTGGTCTCCCAAGGGCGCGGACGACGAGGGGTCGACCCTCATCCTGACGTCGTTCTACGCCTTCCTGTGCCTCGCACTCGTGCTGCTCGTCACGGCGGCGACGTCGCTGTACCTCGAGCGCAAGCGGCTGTTCACCCTCGCCGACGGCGCCGCGCTCGCCGCGGCCGAGGCGTTCACGCTCGGCGAGGTCGCCGTCACGGCCCATGGACCGCGGCCCACCCTCACCGACGCCTCCGTCACCGAGGCGGCGGGGGAGTACCTCGGCTCGGCGCCCACCGCGCTCGACGGAGTCCGCCTCGAGAGCGGCGGCACCGCCGACGGCCTCAGCGCGACCGTGACGCTGTCGTCGGCCTGGGCGCCGCCGGTGCTGACGGTCTTCGTGCCCGACGGCCTGCGGCTCGAGGTGACGGCGACCGCGAGGAGCGTGTTCGGCACCGAGTAGTCCCGACGCCGAATCCACGCGACCCGGGAGTGGGGCGCAGAGCATCCCGGGCCGGTCCTCGACCCCGAACTAGGCTCGACTGCATCAGCCCCCGACTCGCCCCGCTCGACCGCGACATCCTGCGCCTCGCCGTGCCCGCCCTGGGCGCGCTCGTCGCCGAACCGCTGTTCCTGCTCACCGACACCGCTCTCGTCGGGCACCTCGGCGCTGCGCCGCTGGCCGGGCTGGGCATCGCGAGCACGGTGCTGCAGACGGTCGTCGGGCTGCTGATCTTCCTGGCCTACGCCACCACCCCGACGGTCGCGCGCCGGCTCGGCGCGGGCGACGAGCAGGGCGCCATCCGCGCGGGCATCGACGGCATCTGGCTCGCCATCGCCCTGGGGATCGCGCTCGCCGCGGCCGGGTTCCCGCTCGCGGCACCGGTCGTCGGCGCGTTCGGGGCGAGCGAGGACGTCACGCAGCAGGCGACGGTCTATCTCACCGTCTCGCTGTGGGGGCTGCCCGGCATGCTCATCGTGATCGCGGCGACCGGCCTGCTGCGCGGGCTGCAGGACACCCGCACGCCCCTCGTCGTCGCAGTCGCCGGGTTCGCCGTCAACGCCGCCCTCAACGCGCTCTTCATCTACGGGCTGGGGCTCGGCATCGCCGGGTCGGCCCTCGGCACCGTCGTGGCCCAGTGGGGCATGGCCGCGGTCTACCTCGTGATGGCGGTGCGAGCCGCGCGTAGGACGGGCGCGACGCTGCGGCCGGGCGTCGCGGGGGTCACGGGCGCGGCGGCATCCGGCGGCTGGCTGCTGCTGCGCACGGCGAGCCTGCGCGTCGCGCTGCTCGGCACGGTCGCCGTCGGCACGTCGCTCGGCACGACCGAGCTCGGCACCCTGCAGATCGCGCTGACCGTGTTCTTCACGATCGCGTTCGTGCTCGACGCCTTCGCGATCGCGGGACAGGCTCTCATCGGGCACGGCCTCGGGGCCGCCGACGTCGAGCGCGTCCGCGCCGTGACCGCGCGCCTCATCCGGCTCGCCGTCGGCGGCGGGGTGGTGCTCGGGGTGCTGATCGGCGCGGCCGCCCCGCTCCTGGGGCCGCTGTTCTCGAGCGACCCGCGAATCCACGCCGCCCTCGCCCCGACCCTCGCGGTGCTCGCCGCGGGGATCCCGCTCGGCGGCTACGTCTTCGTGCTCGACGGCGTGCTGATCGGCGCCGGCGACGCGCGCTACCTCGCCCTCACCGGGCTCCTCAATCTTGCGGTCTACGTGCCGCTGCTGCTGCTCGTCGGGGCGAGCGGACTCTCCGGGGTGCTCGCCCTCGTGCTGCTGCAGGCGGCGTTCTCGTTCGGCTACCTCGGCGCCCGCGCGGTGACGCTCGGCCTCCGGGCGCGGGGCACCGCCTGGATGGTGACCGGCGCGTAGGCGCCGGGTCGTCTACGCCCGTTCGCCGGCGAGGAACGCCCGAGCCTCCGCCACGTGCGAGGGGAGCAGTCCCTCCCGCGGATCGGGGGAGACGAGGTGCACGGATGCTTCCGCGCGCGCCCACTCCGCGGCATCCGCGCCGAGCCGGTCGTCGATCCACACGGCGCGGTCGTAGTGCTGCCGGCCGAGCCACCGCCGCACCCAGTGCAGCTTCGGCGTCGGGGCGGGGCGATCCGGGTCGGCGTCGAGCTCGGCGGGGAACGCGATGGCGTCCGCGCGCTCGGCGAGCCCGATGCCCTCGCCGAGATCGTGCGCGAGCACGGACGGGTAGGTCGTCGCCCAGACCAGGCGGCCGAGCTCCGCGAGCTCGCGCACGAGGGCGGCACGCTCGGGGGAGACGTGCAGGCGCCCAGCCGCGAGGCGGGGATTCAGCACACCGTCGACGTCCAGCAGGACGAGGGCCCGCACCCCGCTAACCGCAGGTGCCGGGGTCGGTGCCTTCCGCCGTGCCGTAGACCTCGAGCCGCAGGGGCTCGCTGCGTCCGGCGTCGTCACCCTCGTCGGGGTCGACAGTGTCGACGACGCACGCGATGTCCGCTTCGCCTTCGACCCACTCGATCTCCGGAGCCGCGGTGAAGCCCGCACCCGAGATCGCGGTCCTCGCCTCGCTGAGGGTCGCGCCCTCGACATCCGGGACCTCGATGCGGCCGCTGCCGTCGCTGAAGTACACGGTCACCTGCGAGCGCTCGTCGACGAGTGTGCCGGGGGCGGGGTCGGTGGAGTGCACGGCGCCCTCGGGCTGCTCGCTCGGCACCGTGCCGCCGTCGACGAAGCGCAGGTTGTCGCCCGACAGCCGGCTGCGCGCCTCACGGGCGGTGAGGCCCGCGATGTTCGGGACCGCCACGCCGTCGCCGTCGATCACGGCGTCGGAGGGGTCGGCGAACGCGTCGCCACCGTACCGGTTGATGAACTCGGTCATCACCGCGCGCATGATGCGGTGCCGATCGTTCTGCGCCGAGACCCGCTTGAGCGAGGTGTCGCCGACGATGTTGCCGACCCAGACGGCGGTCGCGACGCGGGTGGTCGAGGTGACGATCCAGGTCTGCGCGTAGCTGTCGGCGGTTCCGGTCTTGCCCATGATCGGGGTCGAGCCGGAGGGGTTCGACGCGACACCCGTGCCGCCCGACATCACGCGCTCGAGGGCGTACACGACGGTGTTGGCGACGGCGGGGTCGACGGTCTGACGGCACGTCGGCTGCTGTCCGCCGAGCTCCTGACCGGTCGAGTCGACGACGCGGTCGACCACGATCGGGTCGCAGTAGGTGCCCTGGTTGGCGAGCGTGGCGAACGCGTTCGCCATCGTCATCGGCGAGATGTTGTTCGTACCGAGCGTCGCCGCCGGGTTCGACTCGAGCTGCCCGCCATCGGCGCGGTGCACCCCGAGCGACTCGGCGGCCTTGCGGATGCCGCAGAGGTCGAGCTCGTACGTCATCGACGCGTACGCGGTGTTGATCGACTGCGTCGTGGCCTGCATGACCGAGACGTTGCTGTAGCGCGAGCCGCCGTCCTCACCGGAGTTCTTCGGCTCCCACGGGCCGTACCAGGGACCCATGCACGAGTCGGTGAAGTCGGCGGAGTCCCACTTCTTGTTGCGGGCGTCGATCGTCTCGTTGAGGCCGTGACCGGTCTGCAGCCAGTTGAGGAGCGTGAAGACCTTGTAGGTGGAGCCCGTCTGGAAGCCGCCGGAGTTGCCGTAGGCGAAGTCCGCGCTGTAGTTGACGCTCGTCCCGGTGAACGGGGCGTTCGCGGTGTTGTCGTAGTCCTTGTTCTGCACCATCGTCAGCACGCGGCCGGTGCCGACCTCGATCGACACGGTCGCGCCGCCGAGCTGGAGGCGGGTCTCGTCGTTGGGAACGTTGGCGTCGACGGCCTGCTGCGCGACGACGTTCATGTCGGCGTCGAGGCTCGTGTAGATGTCGTAGCCGCCGGCGTTGAAGTTCGCGACGCGCTCCTCGGGCGTCTCGCCGAACATCGGCATGTCCTTGACGGCCTTCGTCACGTAGTCGCAGAAGAAGCCGGCGTCGAACTGCGCGCCCATGCAGCTGTTCTGCGGCCGGGAGAGCACCGGCGCGATCGGGGTGGCGATCGCCTCGTCGTACTGCGCCTGGTCGAGGTACCCCTCGACCTTCATGAAGCCGAGGATGACGTCGCGACGCTGCTTGTTGGCCTCGTAGTTCTCCTCGCTCGTGAGGTTCAGGGCGGAGGGCTCCTGAACCATCGCGATGAGGCTCGCGGCCTGCGCGGGGGTGACATCGGACGCGTTGACGGAGAAGTACTTCTGCGCCGCGGCCTGCACCCCGTAGGTGGCGGAGCCGAAGTTCGCCACGTTGAGGTAGGCGAGGAGGATGTCGTCCTTCGAGTACGTCTTCTCGAGCCCGATGGCGAGCTTCATCTCCTCGACCTTGCGGCCGAGCGTCTGCTTGGTGGCCTCGCGGTACGCCTCCTCGTCGTTGCCCGCCGCGACGATCTTGAGGTTGCGCACCGTCTGCATCGTGATGGTCGACGCGCCGCCCTCGATGTCCCCGGA
Source organism: Desertivibrio insolitus (assembly GCF_017355965.1). Lineage (GTDB taxonomy): Bacteria > Actinomycetota > Actinomycetes > Actinomycetales > Microbacteriaceae > JAFIQW01. The sequence continues at coordinate 128,760 of NZ_JAFIQW010000001.1, read as the reverse complement.
GCCGAGGTTGCCGATCGCCGTGCGGATGACGGACTGGATGTCGACGCCGCCGTGCTCGTAGAACCGGCGGTCCTCGCCCGCGATCGCGGCGTTCTTGAGGTTGTCGCTGATCTGGTCCCAGGGGAGCGCCTCGCGGTTCTCGCTGAAGACCGTCGCGACGGGCACGTCCTGCCCGTTCGACTTGCCGTAGATCGTGTTGCGGCCCGGCAGCTGACCGATCTCGAGCGCCTCGGGCAGGTCGTCGATTAGCTGTACGGCGCTCGACGTGCTGACGCCCGTCACCGCGATCATCGGTGCCACGAGTGCGGCGACGAGCACGCCACCGATCGCGCTGAAACCGAGCAGGCCGGCGACCGCCGAGAGCACCCCACCCGGTGAACGTTCTCCCCGGTCCATGGTCTCGACATTAGGGGACTTCTCCTGTGAGCACCGGCCCGCACACCAACAAATGCGTAACACCCCCGAACGAGGGGGAACTGCTCGGTGTCGGCTGTACGCGCGTTGTATTCGCACCGGACGTCAAGGGAGGACTGCTCGAATGATGCTCATGCAGATCCCGAGGGCGAGCAGAATCGTGCAGCTCGTCTATTGGGGCGGAATCCTTGGAGGCTGGGCGCTGCTGCTCGGTCTCTACGTGACCGCGGTCGTGCTCGAGTCGCAGCAGGCGGGCGTCGAGCCCGTCGAGCTCGCGGGCATGCTCGGTTTCGGCATCGGGTCCGCAGTGATCTGGCTCATCGGCATCCGTCACCTCGCGATGTGGCTCGTGGCCCGAGCGGCGCGGCCGCAGCGGATGCCGCGCGCGATCGTGTCGTCGAGCGCCCGCGTCGCCCTGCTCTACTGCACCGCCGACGACCTCAACCCGGAAGCCCTGCTGCGCAGCCTGCAGCAGGACCGCGACGTGACCGGCATCATCCTCGACGACTCCTCGACCGCCCTCGCGCGCGCCGCCGTCGACCGGCTCGCCGAGGAGGAGGGGCTACAGGTCATCCGCCGGCGGCACCGCACCGGGTTCAAGGCCGGCAACCTCAACCACGCGATCGCCCAGTTGATCGACCGCTTCGACTACTTCGTCGTGCTCGACAGCGACGAGGTGATCCCGCCGCACTTCGTCACGCGCGCTCTCGCCGACTTCGCGGGCGACCCCCGGATCGGCGTCGTGCAGGGTCGTCACCGCGCGGAGCCCGACGGCACCCTGTTCACGGAGGCCTTCGCCGGGCTGCTCGAGTCGCACGTGTCGGTCGTGCAACGCGCCCGCAGCCGGATGGGCTTCTCGGCGTTCATGGGGCGGGGCGGGATGATCAGCGCCCGCTGCCTGCGTGCGACCGGGCCGTTCCCGGAGGTCGTGACGGAGGACGTGGCCTACAGTCTCGAGGTGCGCCGGGCCGGCTACCTCGTGCACTACGACGACGACCTCGTGAGCGTCGAGGACTACCCGGTCGACTACCAGGCGTTCCGCACGCAGCACGCGAAGACCGCCGAGGGAACGATGGAGTTCCTCCGCGGCGCGTGGCGGCGCATCCTTGGCTCGAAGATGGGCGCGGCCGAGAAGCTCGACCTCCTGGTCGAGCAGATGGCGGTGCCCGCCGTCGGCGCGTCGAGCCTCATGCTCTTCGGCAGCGGGCTGATCTTCGCCGCGGTCGACTCCTCGGTGCGGCAGCCGATCTGGGCCGTCGTCGCGACCGGTCTCTTCGGTGTCGCCGCACTGCTTCCCGAGACCGTGCGCCGGCTGCGCCACCGCGGCCCTGTCGTCGCGGCGTCGTTCCTCGCGGCCGCGGTCGCGCTCTACGCCTCGACGCTGGTCGTCACGCTCGCCGCGATGGTCCGCGTCTCGGGCGGCGGTCGCGCAGTCTTCAAGATCACCCCCAAGCGCGCGCACGGCGGGGGAGCGCGCGCGATCCTCAGCGCGCTGCGCCTCGAGATCTCGGTCGCCGTCGTCATGCTCGCGCTCGCGCTGCTCGTCTCGGGCAACCTCCTCGCCGCGATGCCCTTCCTCGGGCCCGTGGTCTTCGGTGTCGCGTTCGCCGTGATCGGCTCGCGGCCGGTGCGCCCCTGGGTGCGCGCGCGGCTGCCCGAGCGCCGGCGCAGCAGCATCCGCTCGGCATCCTGACCCGAGCCCGCGGCAACAACCCGAGCTCCGGCGTAACAAATCGTCCGCTCCCGTAACAACAGGGCGGATGACTGGGGCGCCTGCCTACGCTCGCCCCGTGGATCCGCTCATCGCTCTCACCGTCGTGCTCGGCGTCGTCGCCGCCGCGACGCTCGCGGGCGTGGTGCTACGGGCGCGCGACGGGCGGCTGCGCACGGCATCCGGGGACACGACGCTCGAGCCCGCGGCGGACGCGTCGGTGACGCTGGTGCAGTTCTCCACGCAGTACTGCTCGCGGTGCCCCGGCGTCCGGCGGATGCTGCTGGAGGTGGCCGGAGCGCACCCCGGCGTCGCGCATCGCGAGATCGACCTGACCGACCGCCCCGAGCTCGCGAGCGAGTACCGCATCCTGCAGACGCCGACGACCCTGGTGCTCGACCCCGGCGGGCGCGTCGCCGCCCGGATCGCCGGGGTGCCTCGCCGCCGCGACCTCGAGGCACGCCTCGCCACCCTCACCGAAGGAGCATCATGAGCGACTCCCGCATCGACCCCCGTGCCCCGCGACTGACGGCCGGCGTCACCGCCGTGGTGCTCCTCGTCGCGATCTACCTGCTCCTCGCCGGGCCCACCGCGGCGGGCGTCGTGCTGCTCGCGGTGCTCGTCGCGTCGTTCGCGTGGGGCGCTGTCGCCGGCGTGCGGCGGCACCCGCTCGGCTGGGTGTTCCGCCGGTTCGTGCGGCCGCTGCTCGCTCCTCCCGCCGAGCTCGAGGACGCCGCTCCGCCCACGTTCGCGCAGGGGGTCGGGCTCGTCGTGACCGGCGTCGGCCTCGTCGCCGCGCTCCTCGGGGCGACGACCCTCGCCGCCGTCTTCGCGGGGCTCGCGTTCGTCGCGGCGTTCCTCAACGCCGTGTTCGGCTACTGCCTCGGCTGCCAGATCTACCTGCTCCTGGCGCGGGCCGGGCTGTTCCGTCGCACCGCGTGACCGCGCGGCCCCCGATCATCCGTCGGCGCTAGCGTTAGCGCGTGGAGTTCGACTGGCTCGCGCTGCAGAAGCGCGCACACGAGGAGTTCGCGGCACGGATCGCGGCGATCAGCGACTGGGAGGCTCCGACCCCCGACGACGAGTGGTCGGTGCGCGACCTCGTGTCGCACGTCGTCGACGAGCAGCGCTGGGTGCCGCACCTGCTGAGCGGGATGACCGTCGTCGCCGCCCGCGGACGGCTCGTGCCCCTCGGGCTCGACCTCGAGGCGGAGTGGCACCGCTACTCCCGCTCGGCGACCGAGGCCTGGCACTCGACGCCCCTCCACCAGGAGGTGCACCTCTCCTACGACACCGTGACCGTCGCGGACTACCTGCGCGAGCAGGTCAGCGACGTCACGATCCACACCTGGGACCTCGCGCGCGCCAACGGGCGCGACGAGCAGCTCGACCCCGCCCTCGTCGAGGCGGCGTGGTCGATCTTCGAGCCGCAGAAGGAGACGCTGCAGGCCAGCGGCCTGTTCGCGAGCCCCGTCCCCGTGCCCGACGACGCGCCGCTGCAGACGCGGCTGCTCGCGCTGACCGGCCGCGACGAGCGGACGCCGCTGCGCTGAGCCGAGCCGGACGCCGGTCAGTGCCGCCGGTCAGTGGGTCTCGGCGGGTTCGCGTTCGTCGGACGACGCGGGCGACAGCTCCACCCGGTACAGCGCGCCCTCGCCCGTGAGCGCGAGCGCGAGGGCGGGCGGGGAGTCATAGCCGGCGGACTGCGCGTCGGCGTCCGCGATCGAGTGCGCGGGCTCGACGGAGTCGATCCGCACGGGTCCCGCCTCGGTCTCGAACACGTCGCCCGGGCTCACGGGAACCTCGTCCCAGCGGTGGAACGCGAGCGTGACCGACCCCTCGGCGACACCTCGGGCGATGTGCTCGGGAAGCCTCATGACGTCATCGTGTCGCTGCAGCCTGAGAGAATGTCAGGGTGAACGGCGATTACGAGGTCTCGAAGAGCGAAGACGACTGGCGCGAGAAGCTCAGCGCTGACGAGTACGCGGTGCTGCGGGAGTCCGCCACCGAGCGTGCCTGGTCTGGCGAGCTGCTCGACGAGGACCGCGCGGGGCTCTACACCTGCAAGGCGTGCGGCAACGAGCTCTTCGTCAGCGGCACGAAGTTCGACTCCGGATGCGGCTGGCCGAGCTTCTACGAGTCCGTCCGGCCCGACGCGGTCGAGCTGCTGCCCGACCACAGCCTCGGTATCGAGCGCACCGAGGTCCGCTGCGCCCGCTGCGGCTCGCACCTCGGTCACGTCTTCCCCGACGGCTTCGGCACGCCGACGGGCGACCGCTACTGCATGAACTCCCTCGCGCTCGACTTCAAGGCCGAGTAGCCCGCCGGCCGCGCTCGGGGCGACCATCCGAGCGGATGACGCGAGTCATCCGTCCGGCCGATGAGGGGCGCCCGGGCGCGGACCTAGCGTCGGCATCATGTCCACCCCCACCCTCACGGTGCACGAGGCGGCGATCGCGCAGAACACGCGCACGCTCGCCTCGGCGACGAGCGGCGCCGTCATGGCCGTGCTCAAGGCGAACGCGTTCGGTCACGGCATCCGGCCCGAACTCGTGCTCGCGAACGGCGCGAGCTCGCTCGGCGTCACGAGCATCGACGAGGCGCTCGCGCTCCGCGCCCAGGGCGTGCGCGCGCCGCTGCTCAGCTGGCTGAACCCCGTCGACGCCGACTACCGCGCCGCGATCCTCGCCGACGTGCAGCTCGCGGTGCCCTCGCTCGCGCACCTCGAGGCCATCGCGCAGGCGGCCCAGGCCGAGCGGCGCCGGGCCCGGGTGCACCTGCACATCGACGTCGGCCTCGCGCGCGACGGCGCCTCCCGCGACGAGTGGTCGCCGCTCTGCACGATCGCCGCGACCGCCGAGCGTCGCGGACTTCTCGACGTGGTCGGCGTCATGGGACACCTGTCGAGCGCCGACCGCCCGGGCGACCGCGAGAACCGCGTCGAGACGCTCGTCTTCGGCAACGCGGTGCGCACCGCGTGGCGGCGGGGGCTGACCCCTCGCGTGCGGCACCTCGCCGCGACGGCCGCGACGCTCACGGCACCCGCGACGCACTTCGACCTCAGCCGGATCGGGGCCGGCCTCTACGGCATCGACCCGAGCGGCCGCACCGCTCTCCGCGGCGCCATGACGCTCACCGCGCCCGTCGTCAGCGTGCGCCGCGTGCGGCCCGGCACGGGCGTCGGCTACGGGCACTCGCACGTCACCGACCGCGCGACGACGCTCGCCCTGCTGCCGGTTGGCTACGCCGACGGCGTCCCGCGCTCGGCCACCGAGCGGGCGCTCGTACAGATCGGCGGGCGACGGCACCGGGTCGTCGGCGCCGTGTCGATGGACCAGATCGTCGTCGACGTCGGCGACGCGACGGTGCGGCCCGGCGACAGCGCGACCCTGTTCGGGCCGGGTGACGGCGGCGAGCCGACCGTCCACGACTGGGCGGCTTGGTCGGGCACCATCGCCCATGACATCGTGACCGGCATCGGGCAGCGCGTGCTGCGCCGCGTCGCGTCCCTCGAGGAGGCCTCCGCATGACCCCATCGCCGTCCGTCGTCGTTGTGGGCGGGGGCACGAGCGACGAGCACGACGTCTCGCTCGCCTCCGCCGCGGGCATCGCCTCCGCGCTCGATCCCGCGCGCTTCACGGTCACGCGGCTCACGATCGAGCGCGACGGGTCGTGGTCGGATGCCGCGGGCACGCCGCTCACGACCGCGGACGCCGTCGCGGTGCTGCTCGCCGCCGACGTCCTGTTCCCCGCCCTGCACGGCACGGGCGGCGAGGACGGCGCCTTCGCCGGTTTCGCGCAGCTGCTCGGTCTCGCCGCGGTCGGCTCGCCCGTGCGTGCCGGGGCCATCGGCATGGACAAGTGGACGACGAAGCTCGTCGCGCGCGAACTCGGGCTCCGGGTCGCCGCGGGGGAGCTCGTGCACGCCTCGGACGCCGCGCCGCGGCATCCGCTGCCCCTCGTCGTGAAGCCGAACACGGGCGGCTCGTCGAACGGCGTCTCGGTCGTGCGCACCGCCGCGGAGCTCCGCCCCGCGCTCGAGCTCGCGCTCGCCGACGGGGGAGGGGCGCTGCTCGAGGAGTTCCAGAGCGGGCGCGAGCTCGACATCGCGGTGCTCGAGCGTGCCGACGGATCGCTGCTCGTGTCGCCCCCGCTCGAGATCTCGACCCCGGCGGGCGGCGTCTTCGGCAGCGACCTCAAGTACGGCGGGCAGCCGCCGTTCACGGTGCCAGCCGAGATCAATCCCGCCGGGCTCGTCGCGCTCGAGCAGGCGGCCCTCGCCCTGTTCCGCGCGCTCGGCTGCCGGGGCATCGGCCGGTTCGACTTCTTCCTGACCGCGGACGGGCTCGTGCTCAACGAGGTCAACACGATGCCCGGGTTCACGCCGCTGTCGCAGGTGCCGCGGATGTTCGCGGCCGCGAGGCTCTCCTACGCCGAGCTCGTCGAGGAGCTCGTGCTCGGAGCGCTCCGGCCCGCGCCCGTCACGCGCTGACGTCGCGGGTGTGCGGCCGCAGCACCTCGACGTCGCCGGCGCCGAGGGAGGGGTCGATCTTCGCGGGGGCCGAGCCGCCCTGCACCGCGGTCGTGCTCGCCGTGAACAGGTGGGCCACCGCGCGCTGCAGGTGCCGGTAGGCGCCCTCGGCGGCGGCGGCCTCGGGCGAGGTCGCATCGAGACCGAGGGCGGCGAGCGCGTCGATCACGGCGCCGGCGACTAGCAGGTCCTCGACGGCGAAGCGGATGCCCCCGTCGCGCTGCTCCCCGGCCGCAACGATCGCGATCGAGGTGCGCGAACCGAGGCGCTGCTGGAGGTCGACGAGCCAACGCGCGACGGCAGCCGCCTCCGGCATGCCGGTCCGCACGATCGCGGGCGCCGCGGGCAGCGCGTCGACGGGGACGTCGGCCGTGGGGATGCCGTCGACCCAGACGAGGACGTCGGCGTCGGAGGCGACCGCCGCGGCGCCCTCGAGGCCCCACTCGAACCGCACCTGGTAGCGCTCCTGCTCGCTGCTCCGCGGGGCGGCGCTCGTGGACTCGGTGCCCTGAGGTTCGGTGCTCTGCAGTTCGGTGCTGTGCTGCTCGGTGCTCACCCGCTCATCTTCCCCGTGACGGGCGCTCCCGGAGAAACCGAGGACGACACAGTTAGTCTCGAAGCGATGCCCGAGAACCACCCCCGATGAGCGCCGCCGGCTACCTCATCAGCTCCGTTCCGCTCCGCACCGCGAGCGGCGGTGTCATGGTGGCGATCCCGCTCGTCGCGATCGAGCAGACCGGCAGCGTGGCACTCGGCGGCGCCCTCACCGCCGCGGCCCTCGCGCCCGCCGCGCTCGCGGCACCGCTCGCGGGCGTCGCGCTCGACCGCTCGCGCGCCCCGCGCCGGCTCGTGCTGCTCGCGGCGGCCGTCACCGCGATCGCCTACGCGGCCGCCGCGTTCCTCGGGGTGCTCCCGGTCGCGATCATCGCGGTCGCCCTCGTGGCCGCCGGCTGCATGACCCCGTTCCTCACGGGCGGGCTGTCGAGCTTCGTGACCGAGGAAATCGACGACGAGCGCCGGGCGTACGCGACGGATGCCATGTCGTACAACTTCTCCTCGATCGGCGGGCCCGCCATCGTCGCGATCGCCGTCTCGCTCGCCTCCGCCCGCACGGCGATGCTCGTGCTCGCCGCGGTCGCGCTCGTCGGGGGGGTCGCCAGCCTCGCGATGCGGATGCGCCCCCGCAGCGTGCAGCCGCAGTCCGTGCGGGGCGCGATCGTGGAGGGCACGCGGCACCTCGTGACGCACCGGCCCCTCGCGATCGTGACGCTGTCGAGCACCCTCACTCAGCTCGGTCAGGGCGGCCTCGCGATCGCGGCGGTCGCGCTGTCGATCGAGCGCGCGGGCTCCGAGGGTCAGGCCGCGGTCATCGTCACCGCCTTCGCCGTCGGCGCCCTCATCGGTTCGGTGCTCATGACCGTGCGCCGCTGGACCGCCCGCCCGCCGGAGTGGGTCATGGCCGCCGGCTTCCTCGGCACGGGCGTGGCGACGCTCGCCGCGGTGCCCGACCTCGGCCTGCCCTGGACGGTGTTCGCGGTCGCGCTGTCGGGGCTCTTCACCGCCTCGTCGAGCGCGGCGATGCTCCTGCTGCGCAAGCAGCAGAGCCCGCCGCCCGTGCGCTCGCAGGTGTTCACCGTCGGCGCGGGGCTGCGCATCGGCGCGGCCGCGGCCGGCGCCGCGATCGCGGGTCAGCTCGCGGGGCTCGACGCGGGCCTGCTCATCGCCCTCGTCGGGATCGTGTGGGTCGTCTCCGCGGTGCTGCTGCTCGCCTACCCGCGCGGCACGGAGCCGCTGCCGGAGTGACGGTCACGGGGCGGGTCGGTCAGAACTCCGCACCCGGTGCTCCACCTCGTCGTGGACCGTCCGCAGGCTGAACGCCGTGACGGCCACCTGCTCGCGGCTCTCGGGCGTCGGCGCATCCCACCCACCGGCGCGGCGCCGCAGCGCGCGGTGCGCTTCGAGGGAGTCGCCGCAGTGCCGCGCGAGGTCGTCGCCGCGGTCCCAGGCGCGGAGGAGTTCCGCGGTCGCCCGCACCGCGTCGCCCATCGCCTCGCGCAGGTCGGCGGGCACGGCTTCGTGCGGGCCGTCGAGCAGCGCCGCGTCGAGATCCTGCAGGTGCCGGCCGACCCTCCGGAGCGCGTCCAGATCGTCGCGGGTGCCGTCGACGTCGAAGGACCAGCGGCGCGCCCGCGGGTTGATCCGCCGCGACTCGCGCGCCGTGTCGAGCGCGGCGAAGGCGTCCTCGAGCAGCGCCGGATAGTCGTCGATCGATCGCGAGAGCTCGTCATCGCCGGGCTTCGGTTCGGTGAGAACCGAGGCCGCGCCGTCGAGGTGGTCGGCGGCTCGGCGCTTGAGACGCGAAACCGATTCTCGGGCGTCCTGAAGCTGCAGAGGAGGGGCGACGAGCAGGTTCACGGCGACCCCGACGACGAGCCCCGTCGCCATCTGTGCGACGTAGCCGAAGGAGTAGTCGCCGAGTTCGCTACCGCCGAGGAGCAGGGTGAACAGGGCTGCGACCGGCACGTAGTCACGGCCCGAACCGAGCACCGGGATGCCGGCGACGAGTGTGCCGGCGCCCACCGCGAGCGCGATCTTGAGCGGTTCCGGCAGGGCCAGGGGCACCAGCAACCACGCGATCGCGATCCCGCTCGCGAGGCCGACGACGAGCTGCGCGCTCGAGCGCACGGACGAGACGACGGTGGGTGCCATCGCGATCACCGCGCCCAGCGGGGCGTAGTACGCGTACTCGGCGGCGCCCCAGGGCAGCAGGGCGCCGACGGCCCAGGCGATGGCGGCGGCGACCGCAGCCTTGCCCACGAGCAGGAGACGGGGCGGCCTCACGGCCGGACGGAGCACGGGGATCACTCGTGAGATGAAGGTTCCGCTCACCGGCGCCAGTGTGACCGACGAACCGCCGAGGAGGCTGGACGTGGGTCAGGGCCGCGACGAGTACCGCGGCAGGTACCGGGCGATGATCCCCGCGCCGAGGAACCCGAGCACGCCCATGACGCCGGCGGCGATCGAGATCGACGCGAGCCCCGTGATGAGCGAGACGAGCAGCGGCGCGGCGGCGTTGCCCGCGTCGCCGACGAAGCGCCACGCGCCGAGGAACGGCGCCGGGTCGGCCGGGTCGGCGAGGTCGGCGCCGAGGGTCATGAGGATGCCGCTGCCGATGCCGTTCGCGACCGAGAGGAACATCGCGACGGTGATGAACCAGACGACGGCGGCCGGGATGTCGTGCGTGACCGAGAGCACGAGGTGGCCGAGCCCGAGGCCGATCATCGAAGGCAGCGCGCTCCACAACCGGCCGAAGCGATCCATGATCGCGCCGCTCGTGTAGAAGAGGCCGAAGTCGATCGCGCCCGCGATGCCGATGATGAGCGCGGTCGTGCTCTCGCCGAGCCCGAGGCTCACGGCCCAGAGCGGCAGGATGACCGACCGGCTCGAGCGCATCGCGCCGATGAGCGCGGCCCCCGAGCCGAGCTTCACGAGCACGCCGCGGTACCGCCAGAGCGTCGGGAACAGCCCCTGCGCCTCGCGCGCCACGAACTCGTCGCCCTCGCGCGGCTTGCGCCCGAAGGTCGCGGTGGGGTCGGGAAGGAACAGCAGCAGGAGCGCCGCGCCGAGGCATCCGACGACCATGATCCAGAACACCGAGCGGGTGTCGCCGGTCAGGTGGAGCAGCCCCGCGCTGAGCAGCGGCCCGACGAAGACGCCGAGCCGGAACACGCCGCCGAGCGTCGACAGGGCCCGCGCCCGGTACTGGATCGGCACGAAGCTCGTCATGAACGCGTGCCGGGCGAGCGCGAAGACCGCGGTCGCGAGGCCGACGAGGAAGATGCCCGCCGCGAGCATCGCCTCGTTGACGGAGTACATCGCGAGGAACAGGCCGACGAGCGAGAGCATCGCGGCGCCGATCATCGCCTGGCGCTCGCCGACTCTCGCCACGAGCCAGCCGCTCGGGATGTCGCCCACGAGCTCGCCGACCATGATGAGCCCGGCGATCGCACCGGCGAGTGCGAGGCTCGCGCCGAGGTCGTCGGCCACCACGGGGATGATCGGGATGATCGCGCCCTCGCCGATCGAGAACAGCGCGGTCGGCGCGAACGCCGCGAGGATGAGCTGACGCCATCCGAAGTTGGAAGCGGCGTTCGACATAGGTCCTCCACGTTACGCCGCGCCGCCGCCGGTCGAGCGCCGCGCCCAGTGACGCGAGTGGTCAGGTCATCGCTGAGTGGCGCGTCGATGGGTTGCTCACTCACCGACGCGTTGCCCACTCGGACCGCCGGCGCCTCGCGTCCGACGCCGCCGACCCCGAAGAGGCGCCACTCGGATGGACAGGCGACCGGATGCCGCGAGGCGTAGAGTCGCCCCGTGGTCGACTACGTCGTCACGGGGCTAAGCGCCAACTCCGTGCCGTATTCGACCGCTCTGGAGATCCAGCGTGCCCTGCACGCGGATGTCGCGAGCGGTCGGGCGCCAGACACCGTCCTTCTCCTCGAGCACCCGTCGGTCTACACCGCGGGCAAGAGGACCGAGCCCCACGAGAGGCCCGACGACGGTTCGCCCGTCGTCGACGTCGATCGCGGCGGCAAGATCACCTGGCACGGGCCGGGTCAACTCGTCGGATACCCGATCCTCCGGCTGCCGGAGCCGCGCGACGTGGTCGCGTACGTCCGCACGCTCGAGGCGGTGCTGATCGACGTTCTCGCGGCGCTCGGGGTGCCGGGCGAGCGCGTCGACGGCCGCAGCGGGGTGTGGCTCCGCGGCCGCGACAAGATCGCCGCGATCGGCGTGCGCGTCGCCGACGGCGTCACGATGCACGGCTTCTCGCTCAACTGCTCGAACGGCTTCGAGGCCTACAGGCACATCGTGGCGTGCGGGCTCGACGACGCGGGGGTCACCTCGATCAGCCGCGAGCTCGGCCGCACCGTGACCCCGGAGGACGTGGTCGATCTGGTGTCGGCGACGTTCGACGAGCACTGGTCGCGCGTCGCCGCCCGGCGGGAGGTGGCGGCATGACCGCGCACCCCGACGGCCGCCGGATGCTGCGCATCGAAGCGCGCAACGCCGCGACGCCGATCGAGAAGAAGCCCGAGTGGATCAAGACGCGGGCCCGGATGGGGCCCGAGTACCAGGCGCTGCAGGGCCTCGTGAAGGCCGAGAACCTGCACACCGTCTGCCAGGAGGCGGGCTGCCCCAACATCTTCGAGTGCTGGGAGGACCGCGAGGCGACCTTCCTCATCGGCGGCAGCCAGTGCACCCGGCGCTGCGACTTCTGCCAGATCGACACGGGCAAGCCCGCGGACTACGACCGAGACGAGCCGCGGCGCGTCGCGGAGTCGGTGACGGCGATGGGCTTGCGCTACGCGACCGTCACCGGCGTCGCCCGCGACGACCTGCCCGACGAGGGGGCGTGGCTGCACGCCGAGACCGTGCGGGCGATCCACGCGGCGAACCCCGGCACCGGGGTCGAGATCCTCGCCACGGACTTCTCGGGAATCCCGGATCTCCTCGCCGAGGTGTTCTCGTCGCGGCCCGAGGTGTTCGCGCACAACGTCGAGACGGTGCCGCGCATCTTCAAGCGCATCCGGCCCGCGTTCCGGTTCGAGCGGAGCCTCGACGTGCTGACGCAGGCGCAGAGTGCCGGGCTCATCACGAAGTCGAACCTCATCCTCGGCATGGGGGAGGAGCGCGCGGAGATCAGCGAGGCGCTCGTCGCGCTGCGGGAGGCGGGCTGCGACATCATCACGGTGACGCAGTACCTGCGGCCCTCGCCGCGGCACCTGCCGGTGGCGCGCTGGGTCAACCCGGCGGAGTTCGTCGAGATTAAGGAGGAGGCCGAGGAACTCGGCTTCCTGGGCGTGCTCGCCGGTCCGCTCGTGCGCTCGAGCTATCGTGCGGGGCGGCTGTGGGCGCGGTCGATGGTCGCGAAGGGCCGGGAGATCCCGCCGCACCTCGCGCACCTCGCCGAGAAGGCGGAGTTCGCCCAGGCGGTGTGACGTCGCGACAAGGGGCGACTCCGGATGACGCGCGGCTGAGCGGGCGAAGTTCGGCCGCTCGCTCTGAATGACACGCGGCTGAGCCGGGAGAGTTCGGCCGCTCGCTTCGGATGACGCGCGGCGGAGCCGCCGGAGGCGGGCCGGTCCTTACCGGGCCGGCCCGCCCTGCGGCATCCGGCGGGCATGCACGGGCGCGGCAAGTAGGCTTGCTGCGCCATGAACGAGCTCGACCTCTCCGCCGAAATCTCCGCCCTCCGCTCGACCTTCTCCGACATCAAGGCGGTCGTCGGAGTCGAGCGGCTCGTGGCGCAGATCGCCGACCTCAGCGAGAAGGCGGGCGCCCCCGACCTCTGGGACGACCCCGAGGAGGCGCAGAAGGTCACGAGCGCCCTCAGCCACGCCCAGAGCGACCTCGAGCGGATCAGCACGATCGACGCCCGCCTCGACGACCTCGAGGTGCTCGTGCAGCTCGCCAACGAGGCCGAGGACGAGGAGAGCGCCGAGGAGGCGCGGCGCGAGCTCTCGGACATCCAGAAGATCGTCGGCGAGCTCGAGGTGCAGACCCTGCTCGACGGCGAGTACGACGACCGGCCCGCGGTCATCACGATCCGCGCCGGTGCGGGCGGCGTCGACGCCGCCGACTTCGCCGAGATGCTGCTGCGCATGTACCTGCGCTGGGCGGAGAAGCACAAGTACCCCGTCACCGTCATGGACACGAGCTACGCGGAGGAGGCGGGCATCAAGTCCGCGACCTTCGAGGTCGACGCGCCCTACGCGTTCGGCACCCTCTCGGTCGAGGCCGGCACCCACCGCCTCGTGCGGATGTCGCCGTTCGGCGCCGCGGGCAAGCGTCAGACGTCCTTCGCCGCCGTCGAGGTGATCCCGCTCATGGAGGAGACGGAGTCCATCGACATCCCGGAGAACGACATCCGCGTCGACGTGTTCCGCTCGTCCGGTCCCGGCGGTCAGTCCGTCAACACGACGGACTCGGCCGTGCGCATCACGCACATCCCGACCGGCACCGTCGTCTCGATGCAGAACGAGAAGAGCCAGATCCAGAACCGCGCCGCCGCGATGCGCGTGCTCCAGTCGCGCCTGCTCCTGCTGAAGCGCGAGGAGGAGAACGCGAAGAAGAAGGAGCTCGCCGGCAACATCACGGCGAGCTGGGGCGACCAGATCCGCTCCTACGTCCTCGCGCCGTACCAGATGGTCAAGGACCTGCGGAGCGAGCACGAAGTAAACAACCCGGGCGCCGTGTTCGACGGCGACCTCGACGGCTTCATCAACGCCGGCATCCGCTGGCGCAAGCGCGACGACGAGGACTGACGCCCGCTAGGGGTTCACGGGCTCTGCGAGGGGTGCACGTGCCCGCGGACAGCTCCCACGCGAATGCTCCGCCGGCGGCGCTCGGACGACGACGGCTCGCCCTGGGGCCCGGACTCCGCGGGCACGTGAGTCCTCTTCTCCGGATGATCGCGCCGCAGGCTGCGAAGCCGCCGGGAGTGCGGCGTGTCTGCCGGACGTCTCTCGAGGAGGGCCGGACTCGCGCCGCCGAGTGCGGAGTGACTGCTGACCGCCGTGATGCGAGTCAGCAGTTACCGCGCAATCGGCGGACGTGCGGATGCCGCGAGGCGCGAGCCCCGCGGCATCCGTCGGTCGACGAGTGCGAGCGGGCGGCTCGAGTGCGGCCCGCCCGCGGCGTCCGCTCGGCTACTCCTTCTTGAGCTTGTCCTGCACGGTGCCGGCGATCTTCTCCATCGTGTTGGGGAGCTCGGTCGTGCCGTAGAAGCGCGAGTCGGGGTGCGTGGGCGGGGGCATGGGAACGTAGGTGCCCTGCTCCGCCTCCTGGTAGGAGAACTGACCCTTGCCGTCGGGGGTGGGACCGCTCGCCCAGCTGCCGTCCGCCGCGTTCTTGCCGTCGGAGAAGTTGATGTAGACGTGGTTCACGTCCTGGTCCTCCTTGCGCTGCGGGAAGTTGCTGGGCACCGGGATCTCCTCGAGCTTCTCCTGCTGCAACTCGGCGGCGGCGGCGATCCACTGGTTCTGGTGCATCGTGTCTCGGGCGATGAGGAAGCCCAGGAGGTCCCGCACGCCGTGGTCGTCGGTCATGTGGTAGAGCCGGGCGGCCTGCAGTCGGCCCTGCATCTCGGCGTTCGCGTTGGCCGTGAAGTCGGCGAGCATGTTGCCGGATGCCGTGATGTAGGAGCCCTGCCACGGGTTGCCCATGCTGTCGACCGGACGGGCGCCGGCGCCCGCGACGATCGCGTGCTGCACGTCGGTGCCGCCGACGACCGCGGCGACGACCGGGTCGGACTGCACGTCGTCATCGGTGATGCCGAGGGGGCTGTTCTCGAGCAGGCGGGCGATCATGATCGCGAGCATCTCGACGTGGCCGAACTCCTCGGCGCCGATCCCGTAGAGGAGGTCGCGGTACTTGCCGGGGATGTGGGCGTTCCACGCCTGGAAGCCGTACTGCATGGCGACGCTGATCTCGCCGTACTGGCCGCCGAGCACCTCCTGCAGCTTGCGGGCGTAGACGGCGTCGGGACGGTCCGGCTTGATCTCGTGTTGCGTCTCCTGGCGGTGGAAGAACATCCTCACTCCTTCTGGTCGGGGTCGAACAACCTCTGCTCACGTTCCCCTGACCGTTCGGACAGGGGAAGAGGGTTGACCCGGACTCCAACCGAACGCGGAGAGAGCCCGCAGCGGACGTGCGGCGGAAAGGGGTTGCCAAGGTCGGGGCGGGCGCCGACAATTCGTCGCACCGGGCGCCCTCATGGACTGCCGGTCTGCCTGGTGGTCGCGCTCACGCCTCATCCGGCCGCTATCCCGCGGCGCGCCGCCCCGGTTGCCGGGGGATCGCGGGCGCCTGCCTAGCCTTGACCCGCCATGATCAGGTTCGATTCGGTCTCCAAGTTCTATGCGAGCAACTCGAGACCAGCACTGAACGACGTCAGCATCGAGATCCTCAAGGGGGAGTTCGTCTTCCTCGTCGGAGCGTCCGGCTCCGGGAAGTCGAGCTTCCTGCGCCTCGTGCTGAAGGAGGAGCGACCCAGCAAGGGGCGCATCCACGTGCTGGGGCAGGACCTCGGCAGCATCCCGAATCGCAAGGTGCCGTTCTTCCGGCGCAACATCGGCGTCGTGTTCCAGGACTTCCGCCTGCTGCCGAACAAGACCGTGTTCGACAACGTCGCGTTCACTCTGCAGGTGATCGGCAAGAGCAAGGGCTTCATCCAGGAGGCCGTGCCCGACACGCTCAAGATGGTCGGCCTCGCGTCGAAGACCGCGCGCTACCCCCACGAGCTCTCCGGCGGTGAGCAGCAGCGCGTCGCGATCGCCCGCGCGATCGTCAACAAGCCGGCGATCCTGCTCGCCGACGAGCCGACGGGAAACCTCGATCCCTCCACCTCGCAGGGCATCATGACGCTGCTCGAGCGCATCAACTCGGGCGGCACGACCGTCGTCATGGCCACCCACGACGCCGGCATCGTCGACCAGATGCAGCGCCGCGTCGTCGAGCTCTCGGCCGGTCAGGTCATGCGCGACGAGCGCGAGGGCGGCTACGTCACCGCCGCCGTGCCCGTGCAGGAGTTCTCGCTCGGCGGCACCGGGGTGGTGCGCTGATGCGCTGGTCGCTGATTTGGCGGGAGGTCGGCCAGGGCCTCGCCCGCAACCTCTCGATGGTCGTCTCCGTCGTGCTCGTCACGTTCATCTCGCTGACGTTCGTCGGGGCGGCGATCCTGCTGCAGTTCCAGGTGAACCAGATGAAGGGGTTCTGGTACGACCGGGCCGAGGTCGCGGTGTACCTGTGCTCGCCCGTGTCGCTGGGCACCTGCAACCAGGCCGAGGCGTCGCAGGAGCAGAAGGACGCCGTCCAGGCGCAGCTGCAGTCCGAGACGCTCGCGCCGTACGTCGAGTCGTTCGAGTTCGAGAACCACGACCAGGCGTACACGCGCTTCCAGGAGCAGTTCGAGGGCAACGCGGTCGCCGACCTCGTCACGCCCGACCTGCTGAGCGAGGCGTTCTGGGTGAAGCTCGCGGACCCGGATGACGCGGAGCTGCTGCACGACAGCCTGTCGTCGCTCGCGGGTGTCGAGAGCGTGGTCGACCAGCGCAGCTACCTCGACCAGATCTTCTCGGTGCTGAACGCGGCCTCGATCACGGCCGTCGCGATCGCCGTGCTCATGCTCGTCGCGGCGGTGCTGCTGATCGCGACGACGATCCGGCTGTCGGCGTTCAGCCGGCGGCGCGAGCTCAGCATCATGCGGCTCGTCGGCGCGTCCAATCGCTTCATCCAGACGCCGTTCGTGCTCGAGGGCGTGCTCGCCGCGCTGCTCGGGTCGGTGCTGGCGGGGGCCGCGATCGTCGGGATCGTGTACTTCTTCGTGCAGGGCTACCTGTCGTCGACGCTCACGACCATCTCGTTCATCTCGGTGGACGACGCCCTGATCGTGGTGCCGATCCTGCTCGGCATAGGCGCGCTGCTCGCGGCGGCGTCGGCGAACGTGGCGATCAGCCGGTACCTGCGGGTCTAGGAGGCCCGGCATCCGGGCGACGTCGCGCGCCTGACATCCGTTCGCCTCGCTTCCAGACGCCGTCCGGCAGGCTTTCGGTAAGCTGGTGCGCTGCCGTTTCCGCTCCGGGGACGGCCCTGTCGAGAGGATGAACCGTGCCTAGGGAACGGGGCCAGAAGGTCGTGGCCACGAATCGCAAGGCCCGCCACGACTACACGATCGAGGACACCTACGAGGCCGGCATGGTGCTCACGGGTACCGAGGTCAAGTCACTGCGGGCCGGTCGCGCGTCCCTGGTCGACGGCTACGCGTTCGTCGACGGGAACGAGGCGTGGCTCGACGCCGTGCACATCCCGGAGTACAACGAGGGCACCTGGACCAATCACCCGCCCCGCCGCAAGCGCAAGCTGCTCCTGCACAAGGAGCAGATCATCAAGATCGCGAACAAGGTGAAGGAGGGCGGGTACACGCTCGTCCCGCTGAGCATCTACTTCTCCGACGGACGCGCGAAGGTCGAGATCGCGGTCGCAAAGGGCAAGCGCGAGTACGACAAGCGTCAGGCCCTGCGCGAGAAGCAGGACAAGCGCGAGGCCGAGCGGGCCATGCGCACGCGGAACCTGCGCGGGGAGTAGACGGCGCCCCTCCGCCTACGCTGGCTGGGCGACTCCTTAGTCGGCCGCCCAGCAGGACGCCCCCGGCACCTTGCGATGTCGGTGGTCGCTGCTTGAGTTGGGTCATGTCGGCGGGGGACCAGCGCGAGCCTTCCCTCCTCGTCGCGCCCTCGGGCGCCGAGGCGGGAACGGATGACATCGGGCCCGCGCTGCTCGCCGAGCGCGGGCTCATCGTGGCCGGTCTGGTCGCCGCGCAGGAGGCGCGCTCCCGCGCCGAGGCCGAGCTCCTCGAATGGACGCGACGCTTGCGTGAGAACGGCGAGCGGCTGCTCCTGTCCGACGGTGGACAGCGAGTCCAGTTCCGCGTCTCCGCCGAGTTCGCCTACCGGTCGGACCGTGCCGAGATGTCCGTCGCCCTGCGGGTGTCAGAACGGCAGGCGGACGTCTGGCTCGATCTCGCGACCGCGCTCGACGAACTGCCGCAGACCGCGGCCGCGCTGTCGGCGGGCGCCATCTCGCTCCGCCACGCCTCGGAAATCGCGTCCGCCAGCCTTGGCCTGAGCCCCGACGACCGGGGTGTGATCGACCGCGAGGGCAGCCGTCTCGCCCGCACGACGACGTCGGGGAGGCTCGCCCGCAGGCTCCGCACGATGGTCGAGCGGCTGCATCCCGAGCAGGCGGCGGAGCGGCACCGCCTCGCCGCGGCGGACCGAACCGTCTGCGTCTCGCCGGCGAAGGACGGCATGGCCTGGCTCGAGGCGCTCCTCCCGGCGGCGCAGGCTCACGCGATCCACGATCGTCTCGAGTCAGCGGCGACGGCAGCCGGCACCGACGCGGACGAGCGCACCCGGTCGCAGTTGCGCGCGGACCTCCTGGCCGATGCGCTGCTGCACGGCCCGCTCGACGTCGCCGACCGCTCCTGGCTCTCCGCCGTGGTTCCCTCGGTGCACGTCACGGTGCCGGTGCTCACGCTGCTCGGGCGGTCCGATGAGTCCGCGGAGCTCGAGGGCTACGGCCCAATCGACGACGACACGGCCAAGCGCCTCGCCGCGGCGGCACCCTCGTTCCAGCGGTTGCTCACCCATCCGGTCAGCGGCGCGGTGCTCGCCGTCGACCGCACGAGCTACCGCGTGCCGGAGGACCTTCGCCGCTGGCTCCGCGTGCGCGACGAGACCTGCCGTTTCCCCGGCTGCGGACGCGGGGCCCGCCGGTGCGAACTCGACCACTGCTCGGACTGGGCGCTCGGCGGTGGCACCGACCACGACAACCTCGCGCACCTCTGCAAGAGCCACCACGCGCTGAAACACCACTCGACCTGGAACTACCGGCACCTCGACGACCGCGGCACGCTCGAATGGACGGCTCCCTCCGGCCGCACCTACGTCTGCGAGGCGGCCAAGACCATGGGCGGTGCTTCTCCGACAGCCGCCGCGGCGCCCCTCGGCGGGGTGAGCGACGAGCTGCTCGACTACCTCGAGAGCAAGGCCGACGACGAGTGGGCGCGAGCGGAGTGGCCGGATGAGTGGCACCGGCTCTGGTCGGAACACGAGCAGCTGAAGGACGAGCTGTCCGAGCTCATGCGCGGACTCGACGCGGCGGGCTAATCGCGATGTAGGTGGGGTGACGCCTGCTCGCGGGCCAGCCGCTGCGCGCCGGCCTACGGGGGCTCCCCGCTGGGCCGGTGCCACCTTCTTTGCCCAGCTCGGGCTGACCTAGTCGAGCTGCGCGTCGCTCCGGATCGTGGAAGAAGGGTCGGCACGTCCTGCCCGGCGCGCTGGGAGTGGCTGCCGCAGGTTCTGTCGCGGGCGGAGGGGTGGTGGTGCCGTCTTGCTCGGGGCGCAGGGGGTTGTGCTGCAAGTTGGCCCCGCTTGCTCGGCGGTGGGCGGTGAGCGGTGTGCACCGGCTCGCGTGGGGGCTGGGCGCGGCAGCCCTGCCTCGCGCCGTGGCGAGTGGTGCAGCGCCTTGCCTCAGCTCGTGAGAGTCATTCGTGCAGCGTTTTGCCTCAGCTCGCGCCGGTCTGAGTCCAGCCATCCTGCCTCAGCGCGAGCTGCGGGTAACCGCTGCGCGCCCGCACCCGCTGCTCCCACTCCGCTCCCTCACGGCGCACCGGGAGGTTCGCCGGTAACGCTGGAGCACATGACAGCGGATGCCACGGCAGAGGTCGTCGTCGTCGGCGGAGGCGTCGCCGGCCTGAGCGCCGCGCTCGTGCTCGGTCGGTCCCGTCGGCGCGTGATCGTCGTCGACGCGGGGGAGCCCCGCAACCGCTACGCGCACCTCGCCCACGGGTTCCTCGGCCACGACGGCGTCCCGCCCTCGGAACTCCTCGAACGAGGCCGCGCCGAGGTGGAGCGCTACGACGTCGAGGTGCGCCCCGGCCGCGTCCTCGCGATCGAGGGGCAGATCAACGAGTTCACCCTCCGCCTCGAGGACGGCGAGCTCACCGCCAACAGGGTCGTCGTCGCGACCGGGCTCCACGACCGCCTCCCCGACATCCCGGGCCTCGAGGAGCAGTGGGGCCGCCGCGTACTCTCCTGCCCGTACTGCCATGGCTGGGAGCACCGCGAGCAGCGCATCGCCGTGCTCGGCTTCAACTCCTGGTCGGTGCACACCGCGCTGCTGCTGACGCAATGGAGCGACGACGTCACCTTCTTCCCGCACTGCTGGCGCCTCAGCGAGGACGAGGAGCGACAGCTCCTCGCTCGTGGCGTGCAGATCGTGCCGGGCGACGTCGAGGAGGTGACGGATGCCGGGCCGCTCGTCATCCGCGTCGGCGGCATGCCCTACGAGCTCGACGTCGCCTTCGTGACGTCGACCGTCGAGCCGCTCGACGAGCTCCTGAAGCAGGTCGGCTGCGCGACCGCCGACGCCCCGCCGAACGCGGTCGTCGTCAACGCGGCGGGGGCGACGAGCGTCGCGGGAATATACGCGGCCGGCAACGTGGTTGACACTGTTGCTCAGCTCGTGAACTCCGCCGCCGAAGGGGCGCGCGTGGGAACGAGCGTGAACCAGTCGCTGCTCGACGACGACGTGGCATCCGCCCTCGTCTCGGCGGTGGTGGGTCCGCCCGCCGCCACCTGAGTAGCGGTGGCGCCCTCGGCGACGTAGAATCGAGGGCTCCCGAAAGGGAATTGGTAACTCAACAGCGCGACAACGGCCCACCGCATGGGGATGATCGGTTTCGACATCGTCTGCTAGACCGCGGGAAGCGGGCCGAGGATGCAGGCTTATCTCGTTAACGATGTCTGCAAAACATAGGTGCCAATTCCAAGCGCACCGACCTCGCTCTTGCTGCCTAAGTAAGAGTCCTATGAGGTCCGTCAGCCCGGGTTTCGTTCCCGCCCCGGTTGCTGGCGTCATTTAGGGAACTTGCTGCGTGTTCGTGTCTCAGGGACACGCGGGACTCGAACTGAGACTGGGCTCGTCGACCTAGGTGCCTGTGGCGAAGGTCGGAGCCGAGTAGAACGCTTTCACAGGCTACGCCCGTAGAAGACGTGGAATTCCAGCGATGGACGGGGGTTCAATTCCCCCCATCTCCACCATTTGGCCGTTGTCGCGCTGTTGACCGAAAGGCCGCCCCGTGGGGCGGCCTTTCGTGTTTCCGGGGTCCGCTCAGCCCGGCTGTTGTTCCCGCGTCGGCTGGGGGCGGAGCGCGGAGCCGGCGTGAGCGACCGCCCACTCGAGTGCCTGGTCCGCGACCTCCTCCCAGCCTCGCTGGCTGACGATGCGGTGGCTGCGGCCGGGGAACTCGATCCGCTCCACGAGCGACGGCCCGGCCGCGTACTTCTTCACGAGCGCCTTCTGGATCGCCGGGGGCGCGACGTGGTCGATCTCCGCCGAGATGAGCAGCAGCGGCGCCCGGTCGGGCTTGGCGAAGTCCACCCTCGTCACCCCGCTCCGCGGCCGGGGCACCGAGAGGACGCCCTCGAAGAACAGCCGGTTGACCGAGTTCACGGCGCTCGCCTCCCACTCGCGGTCGGACTCGGCGCGGGAGAGGTCGTTGCCGAAGGTGTAGTGGAAGTGAGCCTTGCTGATCGGCGTCGCCCGGTTGATCGCGAAGGGGTTACGGAGGATCGGGAAGCCCGTGCGGAGAGTGGACGGCGGCAGCACGGTGACGCCGGCGGGCTGCGCGGGTGTCACAGCCACTCCGGCGGACCCGAGGCCCCGGTCGAGCAGCATCTGCGTGAAGAGCCCGCCGAACGAGTGACCCATGATGATCGGCGGCGTCGGCAGGGCACGGATGATCCGGTCGTAGTGGTCGACCACGGCGGTGAGGCGGAGGCCTTCGAGCGCGCTCGGGTCCCGTCGTACGTCGGAGGGGGAGCGGTCGTCGATGCCGGGCCAACCCGGTACGAGCACCTCGTGCCCCTGCTCCCGGAAGCGGGTGGCCCAGGTGTCCCAGCTGGACGGTGTCATCCACAGTCCGTGCACGAGGACGATCGTCGCTTTGCTGCCTGTCGGAGCGGTCATGGTCTGTCCAATCGGTGAGTCGGCGAGCGGATGCCTGGACGCTATCGACGGCGGTCACGGACCCGCCTTCACACCGCGTGCAGCTTGCTGTGCCGATCGTGCAGTCCGTGCTCGACGGCCTTCAGCAGACGGGCGCGTTCGGCGTCGTCGAGTCGCGGCCACTCCGAGGGCGTGCACCCGAAGCGACGGCGGAAGGCCCGCGAGAACGAGGAGTGATCGACGAAACCCGAACGCTGCGCCACCGCCGCGATGGACACCCGCCCGTTCGCCGGGTCGACGAGCAGGGCGGCCGCCCGACGCAGCCGTTCCTCGCGCACCCACTCGTGCATCGCGATGCCCCTCCCGCTCATGAGAGCGAAGAGGTAGCGGCGTGAGATGCCGAAATGAGCGGCGACGGACTCGGCCGACAGCTCGGGATCGGTCGCGTGCACCTGCAGGAACGCCATGATCCGGGCGCCCAAAGTTCGCGCGAGCGGTTCGCGCCCGCGGAACTCGTCGCCCGCCGCGGCGGTGAGCATGGCCCGGACGAGATCGATCGTCGGCCCGGCGAGCGACGCCTCCTCCTCAGGCGCGAGGTCGGGAAGACGCGCGAGATTGGCGAGGTGCTGCGCCACGAAACTCCCGAGCGGACTCGTTCCGAGGTCGCGACCGACGAGGTCGCGCAGCAGCACGTACGGCAGCCCCAGCGCCTCGAGCGGCAGGGAGACCGCGCGGAAGCCGGCCGGCCGGTCCACGGCGACCCGCCACGGAGAGATGCTCCATATCGGCACGAGCCCACCGCCATGGGTCGAGACCTGCCGCGAGTGCTGTTCGAACGTCATCGCCGCCGCCGGCGCGCCGAGGACGAGACGGGGCTGCGAGCCGTCGCGGGCCTGTGCGGCGGTGCGACGGCCGAGCCAGTTGCCGAACTGCGTCTGGGTGACGTTCACCTCGTGGAAGAACCTGCTGCCGTGGGAGAACCGAACGGGCTTGGCCGGATCGAGAGGATGGGCTCGGAACGACACGGAGGCCTGCCTGGCGATCTCGTCGAGCAGCGGCATCCGGTCGGCGCTCGGCAGCGCGTCGAGTTCGAACTGTTCCATGGCGTCATCCCGGAGGCTGGTGGTGCGCGAGCTGGAGGGTTCGCGCGCACTCTACGACCGAGTCGGCCCTCCCATCACGGGGGTGGCGCCAAGCCGTGGTCGCGCTCTCAGAGGCGGAGGACGCCCGGAAACACGGATGCCCCGAGGCGCGAGCCCCGGGGCATCCGTCGATTCCGCTCGGCTCAGCGCCGCATCACCGCGCGGGCGAGCGAGTTGCCGATGACCTGCGTGAACTGCACGAGCACGATGATGAGGATCACCGCGGCCCACGTCACGACGGGGTCGAACAGTCGGTAGCCGTACTGGATGGCGAAGTTGCCGAGCCCGCCGCCGCCGATGAGGCCCGCGACCGCCGACATGTCGATGACGGCGATCACGATGAACGTGTAGCCGAGGATCAGCGGCCCCAGCGCCTCGGGGATCAGGATCGTGCGGATGATCCGCCACGGCCCCGCCCCGACGGAGCGCGCCGCCTCGATCACGCCCGGCTGCACCGTGAGCAGGTTCTGCTCGACGATGCGGCTGATCGCGAAGAACGAGCCAACGACGAGGCCGAAGATCACCGCGCTGTTGCCGATGCCGGTGCCCACCACGAGGCGCGCGAGCGGCTGCACCGCCGCGAGCAGGATGATGAACGGGATCGGCCGGAACGTGTTGACGATCACGTTGAGCACCGCGAACACGGTGCGGTTCTGCAGCAGGTTGCCCGGACGCGTCAGGTACAGCGCGAGGCCCAGGAGCAGGCCGAGCAGCCCGCCGATGACCATCGCGATGCCGACGAGGTAGACGGTCTCCCACGCCGAGAGCCACAGGCGGGGCATGAGTTCGATCAGCCGGTCCATGTCACACCGCCTCCGTGATCGTCGCGACGGGGGTGAGGGTCGCGAGCGCCTCGTCGATCGAGCGCTCGTCGCCCGTGAGCGCGAGCGTGATCGTGCCGAACGTGCGGCCCCGGATGTCGTCGATGCCGCCGTGCACGAGTTCGAACGTCACCCCGCGGCGGGTCAGTTCGAGGAAGATCGCCGACTGGCCCGTGCCGCCGTCGGCGAACGCGAACGACACGATGCGCCCCGGATGCCGCGAGCGCAGCGCCTCGAGCGTCTCGCCCTCCGGCGCGGTCGCGACGACCCCCGCGACGAAGCGCTTGGCGGCCTGCGACTGCGGGTTGGAGAACACGTCGAACACGTCGCCGTGCTCGACGATGCGGCCGCGCTCCATCACGGCGACGCGGTGCGCGAGCGAGCGGACGACCTCCATCTCGTGCGTGATGACGACGATCGTGATGCCGAGCTCCTCGTTGACGCGGCGAAGCAGGCCCAGCACGTCGCGGGTCGTCTCCGGGTCGAGGGCGCTCGTCGCCTCGTCCGCGAGCAGGATCTTCGGGTTCGTGGCGAGCGCGCGGGCGATGCCGACG
Organism: Desertivibrio insolitus; assembly: GCF_017355965.1. GTDB lineage: Bacteria > Actinomycetota > Actinomycetes > Actinomycetales > Microbacteriaceae > JAFIQW01. Next base: position 104,014 of record NZ_JAFIQW010000001.1, on the reverse strand, counting down.
CGCTGTTTCTGCCCGCCCGAGAGCTGGTCGGGGTAGGCGTGCGCCTGATCGACGAGCCCCACGAAGTGCAGCAGCTCGGAGATGCGGCGCTGGTGCTCCGCCTTCGGCACGCCGGCGACGGCGAGCGGGTACTCGATGTTGCCCCACACGGTCTTCGAGTTCCACAGGTTGAACTGCTGGAAGATCATGCCGATGCCGAGCCGCACCTTGCGCAGCTCGCGCTCCTTCAGGCCGGTGAGCTCGCGCCCGTCGACCGTCACGCTGCCGGAGGTCGGCAGCTCGAGCGCGTTGATGAGGCGCACGAGGGTGCTCTTGCCGGCGCCGGAGTAGCCGATGATGCCGTGGATCTCGCCCTGCTCGACGTCGAGGGTGACGCCGTCGACGGCGGGCGTCGGGCTCTCGTTCCTCGAGCGCGGCGGATAGGTCTTCGTCACGTTCGTGAGGCTGATGAGCGGCACGGTCCTCCTTCTTGCCTCGGACGCGAGGACGTGCCGACCCGCTCTCGCGAGGCCGGCACGTCCGGAGCGTCGGTACTACTGCTGGGCGAGCTCGGCCTCGACGGTCTCGAGCGACTCCTGCAGTTCCTCGGCGGGGGTCTCGGTCAGCACGGCGGTGTCGCCGGAGACCTCGACGAGCCCGTCGGTCACGTCGGAGCTCGACTGGAAGATCTCGACCAGGCGGTGGTAGAGCTCGTTGTCGGCGTCCTCCGCACGCGAGGCGAAGATGTTGATGTACGGCTGCGCGCTCGGGTCGGCGGGGTCGTCGGTTGCGAGGGCGTCGTCGAAGGAGAGACCGGCGTCGTCGACGAAGTCGTTGTTGATGATCGCGGCGGCGACATCCGGCAGCGACGTCGGAGTGAGGGCGGCCTCGAGGGTCGTCACCTCGACGCGCGAGCCGGGGAGCACGTCGTCGATGGTCGAGAACGGGCTGCCGCCGTCCTGCAGCTCGACGAGGCCCTGGGCCTGGAGCACGAGGAGCGAGCGGGCGAGGTTCGACGCGTCGTTCGGCACGGCGACGGTGGCACCCTCCGGGATGTCCTCGACGCTCTCGTACTGCGTCGAGTAGAGGCCGAGCGGGTAGATCGCGGTCGAGCCGATCGGGGTGAGGTCCTCACCGGCGGAGGTGTTGTACTGCGCGAGGTAGATGATGTGCTGGAACTGGTTGAGGTCCAGGTCGCCCTCGGTCAGCGCCGGGTTCGGCTGCGCGTAGTCGGTGAAGTCGACGAGCTCGATGGAGATGCCCTCCTCGGCGGCCGCGTCGACGTAGAGGTCCCAGTACGGGTCGCTCGCGCCGACGACGCCGATGCGCACCGGGTCGGACGGGGAGCCCTTGCCCTCGGTGATCGCGTCGTCGCCGGAGGCGGCGTTGCTGTTCGCGTTGTTGCTCGTGGTGACGGCGACGATGATGCCGATGGTCGCGAGGACGACGACGGCGATCGCGGCGATGATCGCGATGAGGCGCCCGCGCTTCTTGGGCGGGGCGACGAGCGGGGTCTGCTCGGACATGGGTGATTCCTTCGGTGCTGTGGGGATGGCGGGAGAACCCGCCCGTCCATCGTCGCCGAGGCACGCTGAGGACCGCTCGAAGGTTGAGAAATGTTGCAGTCGCCCGAGGCTGGGAGGATCGGTGCGTGCGTGAACTCGTCGTGCTGTCCCTCGGTGGAACCATCGCGTCCGTCGCCCACGAGGCGGGCGGCCTCGTGCCGGTGTACGGCGGCGACGACCTCGTGCGAGGGCTCGTGCTGCCACCCGACGTCCGACTCGGCGCGCTGCCGTTGCGCACCCTGCCCTCGCCCGCGCTGAGCTCCGACGACGTGCTCGCGGTGCGCCGCGAGATCGACGTGCTCGCCGACGGGGGCGTCTCCGGCGTGATCGTGACCCAGGGCACCGACACCATCGAGGAGACGGCGTTCATGCTCGAGCTGCTCGGCGCCGCGCAGCGCATCCCGGTCGTCGTCACGGGCGCGATGCGCGGGGCGGATGCCGCGGGCGCCGACGGCCCCGCCAACCTCTCCGCCGCGGTCGCCGCCGCCCTCGCCGAGCACGACCCGGGCCGCGGCGTCGTCGTCGCCTTCGCCGACCGGCTGCACGCGGCCCGCTACGTCGTGAAGTACTCCGCCGGCGTCGTCGACGCGTTCTCGTCGCCGCCCGTCGGCCCCATCGGCTGGGTGAGCGAGGCCCGCGCCCGCTTCGCCCTCGCGCCCACGCCGATCGAGCCGCTGCCCGTGCCGTCCGCCCCGGTCCCGCCCGTCGCGGTCGTGCAGGCGGGCGCGGGCGACGACCTGCGCCTGCTCGACGCCCTGCCCGACCTCGGGTACGGGGGAGCGGTCATCGCCGCGATGGGCGCGGGGCACGTCGCCGCCCCCGCGATGCCGGCCGTCCGCCGGATCGCCGAGCGGCTGCCGGTCGTCGTCGCCTCGCGGATCGCGGGCGGACCCACGACGCGGGCCACCTACGGCTACGCGGGCAGCGAGCTCGACCTGCGCAAGGCCGGCGTCGTCTTCGCCACGAGCCTCACGGCGTCGAAGGCGCGGGTGCTGCTCGGGCTGCTGCTCGCGGACGGGGCGAGCCTCGAGGAGATCGAGCGGCGGTTCGAGGCGATCGGCTGAGGCCGGGGTCTGCTGGCGGCGATTAGACGCGTCGGTCGAGGTGCGGGGCTCCCCGGTGATTCGACGTGACCGGCTGCGTCGGGAGGTCGAGACCGACTCGATCGGCTAACGGTTCGGGTCGCCGGGTTGTTCCTCGCCACCGGATGTCGGTGGCCCTGCCTACCCTGACCGGCATGCCGGAACCGGTCGAGGCGTGGTGGGCGAGGAGGCAGTTCTCCCGCGGCACCGACGTGCCCTACGCCGTCGGCACCTACCGGGCCGAGTGGTCGAGCTACCCGGTGCTCGTGCGGCAGTACCACCCCGACCTCAACTCCGGGATCACGCTCACGCAGATCCCGCCCGTCGCCGAGGTCTTCCTGCAGTGGCAGTGCGACGTCGGCCACGTGTTCGTCGCGACCCCCGCCGAGCAGCGGGCGCGCCCCGGCCGGGAGCGCCGGCGGTCGAGCTGGTGCCCCGAGTGCGCGGCGCTCGCCGTCGGGCGCACTCCGCGGGCGGCGGGGTCACCGCCGAAACCCAAGCGGCCGACCAAGCCGCTGTGCGGCAAGACGCCCGACCTCCCCGTCGGCACGCCGTTCGTCAGCGCCTGCGCCCCCGTCCCCGCGTCGTCGGTGGAGGCCGAACTGCGCATGGAGCTCGCGGCCCGCCTCGCATTCGACGAGACCCCGAACGCCGTGCGTCTCGCGCAGCCGTTCTTCGAGCACGTCGAGGCGTGGCCCGACATCCTGCTGCCCGAGCTCCGCGTCGCGATCGAGTACGACAGCACCGGGCGTCACGGGCTCGAGCACGTCGGCCGCCGCGAGCAGGCCGACCGACGCAAGGACCGGCTGCTCCGCAACGCCGGCTGGGAGGTGGTGCGGGTGCGCACCGGCAAGCTGCAACCGCTGGGCCCGCACGACGTGGTGGCGGGCGCGCTCTCGAAGTCGCTGTACGGGCGGCTGCTCGACGAGCTCCGCGTCATCCGCGGGCCCCTGCTGGTCGACGCGTACCTGCGGTGAGCCAGGCGGAGCCGTGCGGAACACGGATGCCGGCCGGTCAGTCCTCCGAGCTGTAGAGGCGGCGCCTCGCCGACAGCAGCTCGACCTCGGGCCGCTCCGCCATCATCCGCTCGATCTCGTCGAGCACCTCGATCACGTGCGCGGCGTCCGCGGCGACCACCGCGACGCCGATGCCGGCCCGCCGGTGCAGATCGGGCGTGCCGACCTCCGCCGCCGTCACGGAGAACCGGCGGCGCAGCTCGGCGACGATCGGGCGCACGAGGGCGCGCTTCTGCTTCAGCGAGTGCACGTCGCCGAGCAGCACGTCGAACTCGAGGGTGCCGGTCCACATGTCGTCAGGGTCGCACGCGGGGCAGTGTCCCGGCCAGGATCGTCGGCGCGTTAGGGCAGCGAGTCGACGTCGAGCTCCGGCCGCCCACCGGGCTTCAGCACCACCTGGCCGGCCGCGGCCGATGCGCGGCGGGCGGCGCGCTCCGCCGGCATCCCCGCGGCGAGCGAGAGCGTGAGCGCGACGGTGAAGGCGTCGCCGCCGCCCGTCGGATCGACCGCGCCCTCGTGATGGTCGAGCACCGCGTGCCCGTCCGACCAGGCGACGACGTCGGAGCCCGACGCCCCGAGCGCGACGACGCCCGGCCCGCGTCCGAGCAGCTCGCGCGCGGCGCGTAGCGTCTCGTCCTCGTCGCGAGGCACCCAGCCGAGCAGCCCCTCGACCTCCGCGGAGTCGGCCCGGACGACTTCGGCGCAGGCGAGCACCGCGTCGCGGAGCGCCTGGGTCGCGGGGCTGCCGTCGGTGGCGACGAGCGCGCCGGACGCCGCGGCCAGGCGGAGCGCGCGCTCGGCGGCATCCGGAGCCGTCTGCAGCTGCACGAGCACGACGTCGGCGCCCGCGAAGACCGTCTCGTCGAGGTCCCCCGGCGCGAGGGCGAGCTCGTCGGGCGTGTGCTCGAGCAGCCGGCGGTGTCCGCTCCGCTCGACCACGTCGACGAGCAGCCCCGTCTGCCGGCCCGCACGGCGGAGCACGCGGGACACGTCGATGCCGTCCGACGCCGCCCGGGCGAGCACGGCGCGCCCTGCCTCGTCGTCGCCGACGACCCCGACGAGGGCGACCTCCGCGCCGAGCTGCCGGCACGCGACGGCCTGGTTGGCGCCCTTGCCGCCGAGCAGCTCCTGGCGCTCGCTTACGGGGGCGGACGCGCCGCTGTCCGGCAGGGCGTCGACGACGAGCACGAGGTCGCGGGCGATCGCACCGACGACGACGACCCTCACGACGGGTCCCGTCACAGCCCCGGCGCGTCCGCGTCGCCGGCGGCCTCGCGCAGGGCGGTGCTCGCCGCGTCGCGGCCCATGCCGGTGAGTCTCAGCAGGTCGACGGATGCGCTGCGCACGAGTCCCACGATGACATGCGCCGTCTGGGAGACCGGTTCGGACAGCGTCGCGGTCGCCAGCCGGGCCGCCTCGAGCGCGGGCTCGCGGATCGTCGAGACATCCGCCTGCCCGCGCGCCCACGACGGCACGGCGTTCAGGGCGGGCACGAGGGAGGAGATCGCGTCGACGATGCCGGGCCCGAGCACGAGGGGGGAGCGCGCGGCGTTCGCCGAGTACCGCGCCAGGGTCTGCAGCGTGGCGAGCAGCACGTCCAGCCGCGCCCGCACGAAGCCCGACCGCGTGAGCTCGCGCTGCAGCTCGCGCCGGCGCTTGCCGATCCGCACGCTCTCCCGGGCTCCCTGCAGGGCGGAGGCGAGCTCGCCCGTCGAGCCGCGCACCCGGCCGAGCCGGTCGACGGCGGCGCCCGCGCGGGCGGGGTCCCGCTCGCGGAGGGCGGCGACGGTCGCGGTCATCTCCCGGGCGATGGCGTCGAACGTCTCGGACATCACGCGGCGCACGGGGGTGGTCGGCGACGTCGCCGTCGTCACCGAGATCGCGAGCGCGACGGCCCCACCGATCAGCGCGTCGCCGAGGCGCTGGAACGGGCCGCCGGATGCCTGCGGCGCGAGCACGACGGCGACGACGGCCGCGACCGCGGTCTGGTTGACGAAGAGGGTGCTCGTGCGCAGGGCGACCGCGATCGACATCGCGACGAGCACCGTGAGGGTCAGGGTGATCGGCCCGACGGGCACGTAGCGCAGCACGAGGTCGGCCAGCACGATGCCGATCGTCACGCCGGCGACGATCTCGACGGCGCGCTGGATCCGCTGTCCGGCGGCGAGACCGACGCTGATCACCGCGGCGATGGGCGCGAAGAACGCGTTCTGCGGCTCGAACAGCAGCGACGCGATCGCGAACGAGATGCCCGCGGCGATCGCGGCGGTGAGCACCGAGTAGCCGTGCCAGCGGATGCGGCGGAAGCCTGTGCCGAGCATCCGTCTGGCCCTCGCCCACATGCCGATCACCTCCCCGCCCGCACCAGCCTAGGAGGCGCCACCCGACGTTCCCCCAGGCTGGCCCGATAGGCCGGAACCATGCGAGCACTCACGTGGCAGGGCACCATGAACGTCTCCGTCGAGACCGTTCCCGACCCCGCGATCCTCAAGCCGACCGACGTCATCATCAAGGTGACCTCGACCGCGATCTGCGGCTCCGACCTGCACCTCTACGACATCTTCGGCCCGTTCCTGAAGAAGGGCGACATCCTCGGTCACGAGCCCATGGGCGTCGTCGTCGAGACCGGCAGCGAGGTGCGCAACCTCAGCGTCGGCGACCGGATCGTGGTGCCGTTCGTGATCGCGTGCGGCGAGTGCTTCATGTGCCGCCGGGGCCTCACGACCCAGTGCGAGACGACGCAGAACCGCGACAAGGGCTACGGCGCCGCGCTCTACGGGTACACCGAGCTCTACGGCTCGATCCCGGGCGGCCAGGCCGAGTACCTCCGCGTGCCGCTCGCCGACTTCAACGCGATCAAGGTCGGCGAGGAGCTGCCGGACGACCGCTACCTGTTCCTCAGCGACATCCTCTCCACGGCCTGGCAGGGCGTGCAGTACGCGCAGGTCGAGCCCGGGGGAGTGCTCGGCGTGCTCGGTCTCGGGCCCGTCGGCCAGTTCGCCGCGCGCATCGGCGCACACCTCGGTCACCGCGTGGTCGCGGTTGATCCGGTGCCCGAGCGGCGCGCGCTCGCCGAGAAGTACGGCGCGGAGACCTTCGACCTCGACGGCGACATCGTCGCGAAGCTCAAGGACGCGACCGACGGCCGCGGCCCCGACGGCATCGTCGACGCGGTCGGTACCGAGGCGCACGGCAACCCGGTCGTCTCGTTCGCTCAGTACGCGACCGGGCTGCTGCCCGACCCGGTCGCCAAGAAGGCGATGACGACGATCGGCGTCGACCGCATGGCGGCGCTCCACACGGCGATCGACGCCGTACGGCGTGGCGGAACGGTGTCGCTGAGCGGCGTCTACGTCGGCGCCGCCAGCCCGATGCCCCTCATGACGATGTTCGACAAGCAGCTCACCCTGCGCGAGGGACAGTGCAACGTGCACCAGTGGAAGGACGACCTCCTGCCGCTCGTTGAGGACCCGACCGACCCGCTCGGCACGGAGGACCTGACCACGCACCGCGTGGAGCTCGACCGCGCGCCGGAGATGTACCGGACGTTCCGCGACAAGAAGGACGGCTGCATCAAGGTCGTGCTCACGCCCTAGCCGGGGTCGGCCCTGAAGTTAGCGGGAGAACCGGGACCACCGGCGCGGCTAACTTGAACCATTCAAGTTCGTCGTGTTGACTGCATGCGTGACTGACCAGCGGATGCCTTTGAGCGACGACGTCCTCGTCGACCGGCTGCGCGACGCCGGGCTGCGTGTCACCAAGCCCAAGCTCGCCACGCTGGCCGTGCTCGAGGAGGCCCGTGCCCGCCACGAGCATCTGCCGGTCGCTGCGGTGGCCGAGCGCGTGCGTGAGCGCATCGGAACGCTGTCCGCGCAGGGCGCGTACGACTGCCTCGACGCGCTCGTCGAGTCCGGGCTCGCCCGCCGCATCGAGCCCGCGGGTCAGCCGACGCTCTATGAGGCGCGGGTGCGCGACAACCACCACCACCTCGTCTGCCGCGGCTGCGGCCTCGTCACCGACGTCGACTGCACCGTCGGAGACGCCCTCTGCCTGACCCCGTCCGCCACCAACGGCTTCGTGCTCGACGAGGCCGAGGTGACGTTCTGGGGCCGCTGCCCGTCCTGCGCGGGCAGCACCGAAGCCTGACGCGGATCAGGAGGGGCGCCGGCACGGATTCGTGCGCGCGCCCCGAGAACCACACACAAAGGAGAACGATGACCGACGTCTCATCGATGCCACCCGCGCCCGGAGACGACCGCGAGGTCCTGACCAACCGTCAGGGGCACCCGGTCTACGACAACCAGAACCAGCGGACGGTCGGCGCCCGCGGCCCCGCCACGCTCGAGAACTACCAGTTCCTCGAGAAGATCAGCCACTTCGACCGCGAGCGCATCCCCGAGCGCGTCGTGCACGCCCGCGGCGCCGTCGCGTTCGGTCACTTCGAGGCGACGGGCCAGTGGGGCGACGAGCCGATCGCGAAGTACACCCGCGCCAAGCTCTTCAACACCCCCGGCAAGAAGACCGACATCGCGATCCGCTTCTCGACGGTCATCGGCGGCCGCGACTCGTCCGAGGCCGCCCGCGACCCCCGCGGCTTCGCGGTGAAGTTCTACACCGAGGACGGCAACTGGGACCTCGTGGGCAACAACCTCGGCGTCTTCTTCATCCGCGACGCCATCAAGTTCCCCGACGTCATCCACTCCCTCAAGCCCGACCCGGTGACCTTCCGTCAGGAGCCGGCGCGCATCTTCGACTTCATGTCGCAGACGCCGGAGGCGATGCACATGATCGTCAACCTCTTCAGCCCCCGCGGCATCCCGGCCAACTACCGCACCCAGCAAGGCTTCGGCGTCAACACCTACAAGTGGGTCAACGCCGAGGGCGAGACGAAGCTCGTGAAGTACCACTTCATGCCGAAGGCCGGCGTCGTCTCGATGACGGAGGAGGACGCCGCGAAGATCCAGGCCGGCGACCTCGGCCACGCGTCGAAGGACCTCTACGACGCGATCGAGCGCGGCGAGTACCCCGAGTGGGACCTCTACGTGCAGCTGATGGACGACGGTGAGCACCCCGAGCTCGACTTCGACCCCCTGGACGACACCAAGGTCTGGCCGGAGAACGTCTTCGAGCCGAAGCTCGTCGGCACGCTGCGCCTCACGAGCAACGTGCGCAACTTCTTCGCCGAGAACGAGCAGATCGCGTTCGGCACCGGCGTGCTCGTCGACGGCCTCGACTTCTCCGACGACAAGATGCTCGTCGGCCGCACGTTCTCCTACAGCGACGCCCAGCGCTACCGCGTCGGCCCGAACTACCTGCAGCTGCCGGTGAACCAGCCGAAGAACGCCCGCGTCGCGACAAACCAGCGCGACGGCCAGATGACGTACTACGTCGACAACGGCGGCGAGAACCCGCACGTGAACTACGAGCCCTCGATCACGGGCGGGCTGCGCGAGGCGCAGTACCCGACCCACGACGAGCAGGGCCCGGAGATCAGCGGCCGCCTCACGCGCAAGCGGATCCCGCTCACCAACGACTACCAGCAGGCCGGCGAGCGCTTCCTCCTGATGGAGCCGTGGGAGCAGGACGACCTCGTGAAGAACCTCGTGACCCTCATCGGTCAGGCGGCCCCCGAGGTGCAGCAGCGCATGGTGTGGCACTTCTTCATGTGCGAGGACTCGCTCGGCGCCCGCGTCGGCGAGGGCCTCGGCATCACCGCCGACGACGTGCGCGGCCTCAGGCCGCTCGCCAGCCAGACGCTGACCGAGGCGGAGCTCGAGCGCGCCGCGAACCTCGGCGCGAACGGCCCGCGCGACGTCGAGGGACTCACGATGACGCACTGCGTGCCCGACGCCCGGGTCCAGCTCGCCTGACCCGCGGATGACACGAGGGGGCGGATGCCGCGGGGCATCCGCCCCTTCCGCGTTCCTGCCGCGTCAGAACCGGAGCTGCCGTCGCCTACTGGCCGACCTGGCTCAGGCTTCCCGTCATCTCGGCGCCCGTGGGGTCGAAGAGGAGGCAGCTGACGAGGCGGTCGTCGGCCGCCCAGCTCGCCGAGGTCGGGGCGAAGTAGCTGATCTCGTACTTCGACTGGTTGTTGGGCACCCCGACGAACGCCTGGAACTGGGCGTCGCAGCCGGTCAGCGCCTGCTGGTCGACGTCGGCGGGGAAGTCTCCGTCGGGCAGCTCGAACTCGTGGTAGACCTCGAACCGATGCGGCTCCGCGCACGGGATGGCCTTGACGCTCGTGACCTCGCCCGAGCCGCCGTCGTCCGTGCTGAAGCAGTCGCCGGGCTGGAGCTCGAAGACGTCGATCCCGCTCTGCACCTCGACGATCTGCCCCGACCCGTCGCGTTCGAGAGCGGGTGCGTTGCCCGAGCAGCCTGTCAGCATGGCCCCGGAGGCGAGTATCGCCGCGATCGTCGTGGTGCGCCCCCGCATGGCTGCCTCCTCGGGTGAGAGTTCCTCTTCACCGTACCCAGCCGACCCTGATGGGAGGCAGGGGCGGCGCGCGGTCAGGGGCGCGGGATATAAAGAGGGGAGCCCATGACGAAGACATCCCCGCGCGCCACCCGGAATCCAGAAGAGCAGTTGAAGTGGCAGGCGTACTGGGTGTGCGTCGGCGTCGCCTGTCTCACCATCCTCGACCTGTCCAAGGTCAACGTGGGCCTGCCCGCGATCGAGCAGTCGCTCGGCGCCGGCCCCACCGAGCTGCAGCTCATCGTCGCTGGCTACGCGCTCGCGTTCGGCCTCACGCTCGTGCCCGCCGGCCGTCTCGGCGACCTGCGCTCCCGCAAGGCGATGTTCGTGATCGGCCTCAGCCTCTTCACCATCACGAGCCTCCTCTGCGCGATCGCGCCGAACGCCGCGCTGCTCGTGACCTTCCGCATCCTGCAGGGCGTCGCCGCCGGCATCCAGATGCCCCAGGTCATCGGGCTCATCCAGCAGCTCTTCCGCGGCCCCGAGCGCGGCCAGGCGTTCGGCCTGTTCGGCGCGGTCATCGGCCTGTCGACGGCGTTCGGCCCGACCGTCGGCGGTCTGCTCATCGCACTCGGCGGCCCCGAGGACGGGTGGCGCCTGCTGTTCTGGATGAACATCCCGCTCGGCATCCTCGCCCTGTTCTTCGCCCTGCGGCTGCTGCCCGCGCGCCAGCCCCACGAGGGCAAGGGCGGCGAGCTCGACCTCGCCGGCATCGTGCTGCTCGGCCTCGCCGTGTTCTGCCTCATGCTGCCGTTCGTGCTCACCACGGGCGGACCCGACGACGACCCCGCCCGCTGGCTGCTCCTCCTCGGCGTGCCGGTCTTCGGCGGAGCGTTCATCTGGTGGGAGAACCGCTACCGCCGCAGCGGCAAGTCGCCCGTCGTGCACTTCTCGCTCTTCCGCGAGTCGTCGTACCGCAACGGGCTGCTGGTCGCCACCGCGTACTTCGCCGCGCTGCCCGCGACGTTCCTCGTCACGACGCTCTACCTCCAGCAGGGGCTCGGTCTCGCGGCGGTCTTCGCGGGCATGGTGACGATCCCGTTCGCGCTCGTCTCGGCGTACACGTCGTGGATCGGCGGGCGCCTCGTCACGGCTCACGGCCGCAAGCTCGTCGTGATCGGCCTCGTGCTCGTGATCGCGGGCTTCGCGCTCGCGGTGCCCGCCGCCGTGCTCAGCCCGCCGGAGCTCAGCCCCTACCTGCTGAGCGCCGCGCTCATCCTCGCCGGCGCGGGTGGAGGCTTCGTGATCTCTCCCAATCAGACGCTGACCCTCGCCAACGTGCCCGTCGAGCAGGGCGGCGTTGCGGGCTCGATGACGCAGCTCGGGCAGCGCATCGGCACGGCCGTCGGCGTCGCCGCCGCGACCGCCGTCTTCTACGCGACGATCTACACGGAGCAGGGCGCCGAGCAGATCGTCGTGTACCACGACGCGTACCGCAACGGCATGTTCGTCGTCGGCGGGCTCATCGTGCTCGCGCTCGTCTTCGCGCTGTTCGACCTGCGCCAGCGGGTCGTGACGGGGGAGGACCCGCGCAGCTGAGCGCGCGAGTCGTGACGGGGGGAGACCCGCGCAGCTGAGCTCGCGAGTCGTCGCGGGTCGCTGGTCGACCGGCGCGAGCGGGTCGTCGCGCTGTTCGCACTGCCCGAGCCGTCCTGACGCCGAGAGGGTCGCGCCGCTGACCGAGGGTCCGGCGCCGCCCCGCGGACGCCGTCGGCTCAGGCCTCCGGGGTCGCCCGGAACACCCCGAGCACCGCGTCGTGCAGGTGCCCGTTGGTGGCGAGCGCCGAGCCGTGCTCGATGCCGGGCTCTCCGTCGACGGAGCTGAACCGGCCGCCCGCCTCGGTGACGATGGGCGCCACGGCGGCCATGTCCCACGGCTTGAGGTCGAACTCGCCCGCGATGTCGACGGTGCCCTCGGCGACCATCATGTACGACCACACCTCGCCGTACGCGCGGGTGCGCCAGACGCTGCGGGTCAGGGCGAGCAGGTCCTCGATGCGGCCCGCCTCGTCCCAGCCCTTGAGGCTGTTGTAGGAGACGGATGCATCGGCGAGCTGCGTCACGCCGCTCACCGCGAGGCGGCGGGGCTCGCCGCCGTGCTCCTGCAGCCACGCGCCGTGGCCCTCGGCGCCCCACCAGCGCCGCCCGAGCGCGGGCGCGCTGACGACGCCGAGCACGGGCACGCCGTCGACCGCGAGCGCGATGAGGGTCGCCCACACCGGCACGCCGCGCAGGAAGTTCGCCGTGCCGTCGATCGGGTCGACGATCCACTGCCGCGACGAGTCGCCCAGGGCGCCGAACTCCTCGCCGAGCAGGGCGTCGCCGGGACGGCTGCCCTCGAGGCGCTCGCGGATGCGCGACTCGATGCGCCGGTCGGCATCCGTCACCGGCGTGCGGTCGGGCTTCGCCGAGATCTCGAGATCGACCGACCGGTAGCGGTCGAGGCTGATGAGGTCGGCCTCGCCGGCGAGGGCGAGCGCGAGGGCGAGGTCGTCGTCGAGACGGAAGTCGGTCACCTCGTCAGCGTAGCGAGCGCTCCCGGGACGCCGGACGACGGCCAGACTCGAGCGCGCGGGGCGGCGGCATCCGCGGCAGCGCCGCCGGTCGGCGCAGCACGGTCGCCCGGGTCGAGCGCACCGACGGCGGCATCCGGCGGATGCACCGCCGTCCCCGTCACTTCGCGAGCGTCGCGAGCAGCCGCTGCAGCGAGTCGAGCCGCAGTCGCCCGCTGTCGCCGAGCCGGCCCTCCTCGACCGCCTCGACGATCGCGCAGTCGGGGGAGTCGGGCAGGTGCGTGCAGCCGCGGGGGCAGTCCTCGGCCACAGCGGCGAGGTCGCCGAAGGCGCGCAGGATGTTGTCGGGGTCGATGTGCCCGAGCCCGAAGGAGCGAACGCCCGGGGTGTCGATGATCCAGCCGGAGCCGATCCGCAGCCCGACCGTCGACGACGAGGTGTGCCGCCCCCGCCCGGTCACGGCGTTCACGACGCCCGTCGCCCGGTCGGCGCCCGGCACGAGCGCGTTGACGAGGGTCGACTTGCCCACGCCGGAGTGCCCGACCGCGACGGTGGTGTGCCCCTGCAGCGCCTCGGTGAGCTCGGCCAGCGGCTGCTCGTCGACGCTCGAGGTGAACACACGGAGGTCGAGGCCGGCGAAGTTGGCGAGGAAGGGCGCGGGGTCGGCGACATCCGTCTTGGTGATCACGAGGATGGGGTCGATTCCGGCGTCGAAGGCGGCGACGAGGTAGCGGTCGACGAGGCGCGGCCGCGGCTCGGGGTTCGCCGCCGCGACGACGATGAGCATCTGGTCGGCGTTCGCCACGATCACGCGCTCGACCTCGTCGGTGTCGTCGGCGCTGCGTCGCAGCAGGGTCTTGCGGTCCTGCACCCGCACGATGCGGGCGAGGCTGCCGGGCTCGCCGGTCACGTCGCCGACGAGGTCGACGATGTCGCCCGTGACGACGGCCTGGTTGCGCAGCTCGCGCGCGCGGGTCGCCGTGATCTCGTGCTCGTCGTCGGTGTCCTCCGCGACGACGACGCCGTAGCGGCCGCGGTCCACCGTGTACACGCGGCCCGCCACGGCATCCGCGTGCTCCGGCCGGATCTTCGTGCGCGGGCGGTTGCCCTTGGGGTTCGGGCGCGCGCGCACGCTCGACTCGTCGTACGAGCCGTACTCGTCGTCGTCCTCGTCGTCGGGCGGCAGCCAGCTCATCGGATCGCGCGCCCCGTCACAGCAGCAGCGAGAGCGGGTCGAGGGGAGCGGCGTCGAGGCCGAGCAGGTCGCGCCGCCAGAGCTCCGGGAACTCGGGCAGCGTCTTCGAGGTCGTGCCGATGTCGTCGATCTCGACATCCTCGACGGCGAGCCCGACGATCGCGCCGGCGGTCGCCATGCGGTGGTCCTCGTAGCTCGACCACACGCCGCCGTGCAGGGGAGCGGGTTCGAGCGCGAGCCCGTCGTCGAGCTCGGTCACGCGGCCGCCGAGGCGATTGAGCTCCGTCGCGAGCGCGGCGAGGCGGTCGGTCTCGTGTCCGCGCAGGTGGGCGATGCCCGTGATGCGCGAGGGGCCGGATGCCAGGGCGGCCAGCGCGACGAGCGCGGGCGCGAGCTCTCCGCCGTGGCTGAGGTCGAGGTCGACGCCGGGCAGCTCCCGTCCGCCGACGAGGCCCTCGCCGCCGTCGACCACGAGGGAGTCGCCGCGCGTCTCCACCCGGGCGCCGAACGCGGGCAGCAGCCGGGCGAGGTCGGCGCCCACCTGCGTCGTCTCGGCGGGCCAGTGGGGCACCTCGACCGTTCCACCGGCGACGACCGCCGCGGCGAGGAACGGGGCGGCGTTGGAGAGGTCGGGCTCGATGCGCACCTCGCGGCCCGCGATCGGCCCGGGCTCGACGACCCAGACGCCGACCTCGGGGGAGTGCACCGAGACGCCGCGCGCGCGGAGCGCATCGATCGTCATCTCGATGTGCGGCAGGCTCGGCAGCGTCTCGCCGGTGTGCCGGAGCACGAGGCCCTCGTCGAAGCGGGCCGCGGCGAGCAGCAGCCCGGAGACGAACTGGCTGGACGCGCTCGCGTCGATCGACAGCTCGCCGCCCCGCACCCGGCCGGTGCCGTAGACGCGGAAGGGGAGGGTGCCACGACCGTCGTCCTCGACGTCGACGCCGAGTGCGCGCAGCGAGTCGATGGTCGTGCGCATCGGGCGACGGCGGGCGCCGGCGTCGCCGTCGAACGCGACGGGTCCGGTGGCGAGCGCCGCGATCGGCGGCAGGAAGCGCATGACGGTGCCGGCGAGGCCGGTGTCGATCGACGTCGAGCCGGTGAGCTCGCCGGGGGTGAGCTCGAGGTCGGCGCCGAAGCGGTTGTCGGAGGGCAGCTCCGCCACGCGGCATCCGAGAGCCGAGAGCGCCTCGATCATGAGCGCGCTGTCGCGGGAGTGCAGCGGCGTGCGCAGGATGCTCGGGGCGTCGGCGAGGGCGCTCAGCACGAGCTCGCGGTTCGTCAGGCTCTTCGATCCGGGCAGGGCGACGACCGCGGAGAGCGGCCGCGTCGCGACCGGCGCCGGCCAGGTGCCCTCGGCACTGCGCCGCTCGGTCGTCCCGTCGCCGTAGGGGTCGAACTCGGGCCCGGAATAGCGGAACACCTGCATGGGTTATCAGGGTAGTGGCAGGGCCGGAAGGAGAGAGCATGACGCAGGTGCTGGAGCGACCGCTCGCACGCGTCTTCGCGCTCGCGGGGGCCTGGCAGACGCGCACCCTAGAATCGGGCGCGATGAGCGACACAGTGCCTGACGCCGGGGCGGAGCGGGACTTCGAGGCCGACGAGGTCGAGACGGCTGCGGAAGAGCAGCCGGACGGCGATCGTCGAGCCCTCTTCGAGGAGCAGGCGCTGCCTTTCATGGACCAGCTGTACGCGGCGGGACTGCGGATGACGCGCAACTCGTCCGACGCCGGTGACCTCGTGCAGGAGACCTACGCCAAGGCGTACGCGGCGTTCGGCCAGTTCAAGCAGGGCACGAACCTGCGGGCCTGGCTGTACCGCATCCTCACGAACACCTTCATCAACAACTACCGCAAGAACCAGCGGAACCCGTATCAGGGCACGATCGACGACCTCGAGGACTGGCAGCTCGGCAGCGCCGAGTCGGCCACCTCGTCGAGCACCCGGTCGGCCGAGCTCGAGGCGATCGACCACCTGCCCTCGAGCGCCGTCCGCGACGCGCTCCAGTCGATCCCCGAGGACTTCCGCCTCGCGGTCTACTTCGCGGATGTCGAGGGTTTCTCCTACCAGGAGATCGCCGACATCATGAAGACCCCCGTCGGCACCGTGATGAGCCGCCTGCACCGCGGCCGTCGCCTGCTGAGGGAACTGCTTGCCGATTACGCGCGGGAACGGGGAATGACCGCCGCGACCATTCCTGGGAGGACGAAGTGACGGACTGCGGTTGCGACAAGGCGAAAGCCGAGCTCGAGGAGTATCTCCACAACGAGTTGAGCGCCGAGGACTTCCGTGACATCACGGATCACATGGCGAACTGCGAGGACTGCAGCGAGGAGCATCTCGTCGGCCTCAAGCTGACGGCTCGCGTGCAGGAGGCCTGCCGCGAAAAGGCGCCCGCGGAGCTGCGGGACGCCATCCTCTCGCGGCTCACCGCTCGCGCCTGAGCGCTGACGCACCGGCCGGCGGGCGACGCGCCCGACGTCCCTGCCGACACGACGAAGCCCCCGCCCCTCCGAGGAGAGCGGGGGCTTCGTCGTTCGCGGACTAGAGCGACAGGGCCTTGTCGATCAGGGCCGTCTGCTCCTGCGCGCTGCGCTTGGTCGACCCGGCCGCGGGCGACGCCGACGCGGGGCGAGACGACACTCCGAGCTGGCGACCGTCGAGGTGCTTCGGCAGGTTGAAGCAGATGAACGGCCAGGCGCCCTGGTTCTCCGGCTCCTCCTGCGTCCACACGAGCTCGGCCTGCGGGTAGCGGGCGAGCACCGCCTTGAGCTCCTCGACGGGCAGCGGGTGGTACTGCTCGAGGCGCACGAGGGCGATGTCCTGCTGGGCGCCACGCTTCTCACGCTCCGTCAGCAGGTCGTAGTGGATCTTGCCGGAGTGCAGCACGACGCGCTTCACCGCCGACGGGTCGGTGATGGTGCGGTCGTCGAGCACGGGCTCGAAGCGCCCGGTCGTGAACTCCTCGACGTCGCTCGTCGCACCGCGCAGGCGGAGCATCGCCTTCGGGGTGAAGACGACGAGCGGGCGGCGGGGCCGGGCGTAGGCCTGGCGGCGCAGCAGGTGGAAGTACGACGCCGGCGTCGACGGACGCGCGATCGTCATGTTCTCCTCGGCCGCGAGCTGCAGGTAGCGCTCGATGCGGGCGGACGAGTGGTCCGGTCCCTGGCCCTCGTAACCGTGGGGGAGCAGCAGCACGACGCTCGAGCGCTGGCCCCACTTCTGCTCGGCGCTGGAGATGAACTCGTCGATGACGATCTGCGCGCCGTTGGCGAAGTCGCCGAACTGCGCCTCCCACAGCACGAGCGCGTCGGCCCGCTCGACCGAGTAGCCGTACTCGAAGCCCATCACTGCGTACTCGCTGAGCAGCGAGTCGTAGATCCAAAGGCGGCCCTGGTTGTCGCTGAGGTTCGCCAGCGGCAGCCATTCCTGGCCGTTCTCGCGGTCGTGCAGCACGGCGTGACGCTGCACGAAGGTGCCGCGGCGGCTGTCCTGACCGGAGAGGCGCACCGGGGTGTTCTCGAGCAGCAGCGACCCGAAGGCGAGGAGCTCGCCGAAGGCCCAGTCGATGCCGCCGTTGCGGCTCATGTCGACCCGCTTCTTCAGCAGCGCCTTGAGCTTCGTGTGCACCGTGAAACCGGCCGGGATGTTCTCGTGCGCGTCACCGATCTTCTCGATGACGGAGCGCTCGACACCGGTCGACTCCGGCTCGCCCGCGGCGTCGTCGCGCTGCGAGCCGGGGCGCTCGAGGTCGCTCGGCGAGTTGCCGTCCTGCGTGACGATCGGCATCGAGCCGGTCTGCGCGGCGTGCGTCTCGGCGAAAGCGCGCTCGAGGCGGTCCTGGAAGTCGCGGTGCGCGGCCTCGTGCTCCTCCTCGGTGATGTCACCGCGACCGACGAGGGCCTCGGTGTACAGGGTGCGGACGCTGCGCTTGGCCTCGATGAGGTTGTACATCAGCGGCTGCGTCATCGACGGGTCGTCGCCCTCGTTGTGTCCGCGGCGGCGGTAGCAGATGAGGTCGATGACGACGTCGCGCTTGAACTCCTGGCGGTACGCGAACGCGAGCTCCGCGACGCGGACGACGGCCTCGGGGTCGTCGCCGTTCACGTGGAAGATCGGCGCCTGGACGGTCTTCGCCACGTCGGTCGAGTAGACCGAGCTGCGGCCCTCGCCCGGAGGCGTGGTGAAGCCGACCTGGTTGTTGACGACGACGTGGATCGTGCCGCCCGTGCGGTAGCCGCGCAGCTGCGAGAGCTGCATCGTCTCGAGCACGATGCCCTGACCGGCCATGGCCGCGTCGCCGTGCAGGAGGATCGGCAGCACGTTGAACGAGCCGATCGGCTGGCGGTCCTGCTTCGCGCGCACGATGCCCTCGAGCACGCCGTCGACGGCCTCGAGGTGCGACGGGTTCGCGGCGAGGTACACCGGCATCTGCTTGCCGCTGGCGCTCGTGAAGGTGCCCTCGGTGCCGAGGTGGTACTTCACGTCACCGGAGCCCTGCACGGTGCGCGGGTCCTGCGTGCCCTCGAACTCGCGGAAGATCTGCCCGTACGTCTTGCCGGCGATGTTGGCGAGCACGTTCAGGCGGCCGCGGTGGGCCATGCCGATCGCGACCTCGCTCAGCCCGGCATCCGCGGCGCCCTGCAGCACCGCGTCGAGCAGCGCGATCGTCGACTCGCCGCCCTCCAGGCTGAAGCGCTTCTGGCCGACGTACTTGGTCTGCAGGAACGTCTCGAACGCCTCGGCCTCGTTGAGGCGGCCGAGGATGCGCAGCTGCTCGTCCTTCGTGGGCTTGCTGTAGGGCACCTCGAGGTGCTCCTGCATCCACTTGCGCTGCTTCGGGTCCTGGATGTGCATGTACTCCACACCGACGGTGCGGCAGTACGAGTCGCGGAGCACGCCGAGGATGTCGCGCAGCTTCATCTGGCGACGCCCGCCGAAGCCGGCGGTCACGAACTCGCGGTCGAGGTCCCAGAAGGTGAGTCCGTGCGACGCGATGTCGAGGTCGGGGTGCGAGCGCTGCACGTACTCCAGCGGGTCGACGTCGGCCATGAGGTGGCCGCGCACCCGGTAGGAGTTGATGAGCTCGTGCACGCGAGCGGTCTTGTTGATCGCGTCGGCGAGGTCGACGTGAACGTCGGTGCCCCAGCGGATCGGCTCGTAGGGGATGCGCAGCGCCGAGAAGATGTCCTCGTAGAAGTCGCGCTGCCCGATGAGCAGCTCGTGCACCTTCTTGAGGAACTCGCCGGAGCCGGCGCCCTGGATGACGCGGTGGTCGTAGGTCGACGTCAGCGTGATGGTCTTGCCGATGCCGAGCTCGATGAGCGTGTGCTCGGCGGCGCCCTGGAACTCGGCCGGGTACTCGAGGGCACCGGCGCCGATGATCGAGCCCTGCCCTTTCATCAGACGCGGCACCGAGTGCACCGTGCCGAGGCCGCCGGGGTTGGTCAGCGAGATCGTCGTGCCGGCGAAGTCGCCCGCCGTGAGCTTGTTGCTGCGGGCCTTCTTGACGAGGTCCTCGTAGGCGGAGACGAACTCCGCGAAGGTCATCGTCTCGGTGCGCTTGATCGAGGGCACGAGCAGCGAACGGGTGCCGTCCGGCTTGGGCAGGTCGATCGCGATGCCGAGGTTGATGTGCGCGGGATTGACGACGACGGGCTTGCCGTCGCGCTCGTCGTAGTAGACGTTCTGGCTCGGGAACTCCTTGAGCGTCTGCACCATCGCCCAGGCGATGAGGTGCGTGAAGGAGACCTTGCCGCCGCGCGTGCGCTTGAGGTGGTTGTTGATGACGATGCGGTTGTCGATCATCAGCTTCGCGGGGATGGTGCGCACGCTCGTCGCGGTCGGCACCGTGAGGCTCGCGTCCATATTGCTCGCGAGCGTCTTCGACATGCCGCGCAGCGGGGTGACGACGTCCTCGCCCTCGGGCGCCTGCTGACCGGCATCCGACCGCGGCGCCTCCGCGGGGATCGGCTGCGGCTTGGGCTGCACGCTCGTGGTGCGCGCCACCGGCTGGCCGGGAGCCTGGTGCGGCTTCACGTCGCCGCCGCCGGTGGTGGTCACCTCGGCGGGGATCTGCGGCTCGGCGCCCACGGCGTGCTCGCTCGGGCCGTGGCCACCGGCAGCCGCGGAGGACTCGTCGACCTCCTGCACGGGCGCCTCCTCGACGGGGCGGGCGCCGCCCGGCTGCGAGTCGGCGGGAGCGGTCGCGGGCACCGTGGTGCCGACGGCACCCTCAGGGGCGCTCTGCTCGGCCTGCCCGTTCGACGGGGCCTGCTGTCCGTTCGGCGACGGAGCCTGCTGCCCGTTCGCCGGCGAAGCCTGGCCGCCCTGCTTGTGCGCGTGGTAGCTCTCCAGCACCGGCCACCACGATTGGTCCACCGAGTTCTTGTCCCGGAGGTACTGCTCGTACAGTTCCTCGACGAGCCATTCGTTGGCACCGAACTCGCCCGGGGCGCCACCCTCGGGGACGAGCCCGGTCACTTGGCTAGACACAGCCGACCGCCCACTCTCACATCAATCGCGCCTGGCGAGCCTCCGCTGGCATCGCCTCATCAAGCTTAAGGGAGATGGCAAGCGCTCGCCGACCTCCCACACCCCTCTGCGCAGACCTGCGGGCCTACCCTGATCCCATGCGCTTCTACGACCACGTGGCCCAGGCGACGCACGATCTGACGTACTCCGACGTGTTCCTCGTGCCGAGCCGATCCAACGTCACGAGCCGCCTCGACGTCTCGCTCGCGACGACCGACGGCACGGGCGCGCAGATCCCGATCGTGGCCGCGAACATGAACTCCGTCACTGGCCCGCGGCTCGCCGCGACGCTCGCCCGCCGGGGCGGTCTCGGCGTGCTCCCGCAGGACATGCCGCTGCAGCAGCTCGACGCCGCGATCCGCTGGGTCAAGGAGCAGCCCGTCGCCTTCGACACGCCCTTCGAGCTGTCGCCGGATGCCACGGTCGCCGAGGCCCTCCGCGCGGTCCCGGCCGTGAAGGGTCACGGCATCGTGCTGCGCGAGAAGTCGGGGGAGTACCTCGGCTGCATCGTCGCCTCGCGGCTCGGCACGGCGCTGCCCGACGCCAGGCTCGGCGACCTGCTGCACGGGCGGCTCGCCTCGATCGACGCCGAGGACATCACCTCGCCGCGTGCCGCCTTCGACCTCCTCGTCGCGGCCGACCTCGACTTCGCGCCCGTGCTCCGGCACGGCCACCTCGTCGGCACGCTGAGCCGCACGAGCGCGCTCCGCTCCACCCTCTACAAGCCCGCCCTCGATGCATCCGGCCGCCTCCGCGTCGCCGCCGCCGTCGGCATCAACGGCGACGTCGCCGGCAAGGCCAAGGCGCTCGCCGCCGCGGGCGTCGACGTGCTCGTGCTCGACACGGCGCACGGCCACCAGGAGGGCATGCTCAAGGCGATCCACGCCGTCGCGCAGCTGAAGCTGCCGATCCCGATCGTGGCGGGCAACGTCGTGACCGGCGACGCCGTGCGCGACCTCGTCCGCGCGGGCGCGCAGATCATCAAGGTCGGCGTCGGCCCCGGCGCGATGTGCACGACGCGCATGATGACCGCGGTCGGGCGCCCCCAGTTCTCCGCGGTGCTCGAGACCGCCGAGGCGGCTCGCGAGCTCGGTGCCCACGTCTGGGCCGACGGGGGAGTGCGCTACCCGCGCGACGTCGCCCTCGCCCTCGCCGCCGGCGCGTCGAGCGTCATGATCGGCAGCTGGTTCGCCGGCACGATCGAGGCGCCGGGAACGCTCGAGACGGATGACTCGGGCCGACTGTTCAAGCAGAGCTGGGGCATGGCCTCGACCAAGGCGGTTCACGAGCGCTTCGGGCGGCTCGACCCCTACGAGCTCGCGCGAAAGGAGCTCTTCGCCGAGGGGATCTCGTCGTCGAAGATCTACCTCGACCCGCTGCGGCCGAGCGTCGAGGACCTCGTCGACATGATCACGTCGGGCGTCCGCAGCTCGTTCACCTACGCAGGCGCGTCGAACCTCACGGAGTTTTTCCAGCGTGCCCTCGTCGGGCTGCAGAGCGCCTCGGGCTACGAGGAGGGCAAGGCCCTCCCGGTCTCGTGGTGAGCCCCGCGGGCGGGCGATCGCGGTGACGCGGGTCCTCGTCCTCGGCGGCACGTCGTGGCTCGGCGGCGAGGTGGCCCGGCAATGGGTCGCCCGCGGCGCCGACGTGACCTGTCTCGCGCGCGGCCTGTCGGGCGAGGTCCCGCCGGGGGCGAACCTCGTCCGGGTGGACCGGCTCGAGCCCGGCGCGTACGACGAGGTCTCGCGCTCCGAGTGGGACGAGGTCGTCGAGGTCGCCTGGGAGGCGCCGCTCGTGACCGGAGCGCTCGACGCGCTCGCCGCCCGGGCCGCGCACTGGACGCTCGTGTCGAGCATCTCCGTCTACGCCCGTTCCGACGAGCCCGGCGCGGACGAGTCGGCCGAGCTGCTGCCCGGCACAGACCTCGAGGACTACGGCCACGCCAAGGTCGCCGCCGAGCGGGCCTCCGCCGCGGCGCTCGGCGACCGGCTCCTCGTCGCACGCGCCGGACTCATCGTGGGGCCCGGCGACCGGAGCGACCGCTTCGGCTACTGGGTGGGACGGATGGCGCTCGCCGGCTCCGAAGACGTGCTCGCCCCGACGCTCGCGGGCCGCACCGCCCAGGTCATCGACGTGGAGGATCTCGCCGCGTTCCTCGTGCTGGGCGGCGCGGCAGGCCTCGCCGCCGTCGTCAACGCCACCGGGCCCGTCCTGCCGCTGCAGGGGGTGCTCCGGGTCGCGGCCGACGTGGCCGGGTTCAGCGGCCGGCTGCGGGAGGCCACCGACGAGCAGCTCGAGGCTGCGGAGGTGCAGCCCTGGGCCGGGCCGCGCTCGCTGCCGCTCTGGCTGCCGGCCGGCATGGAGGGCTTCGCCCAGCGCGACATCCGCCGGTTCCTCGCCGCGGGAGGCTCGCCGCGGGACATCCGCCCGACGCTCGAACGCACGCTCGACGACGAGCGCCGGCGCGGGCTCGATCGGGAGCGCCGCTCGGGCCTCCGGCGGCAGGAGGAGCTCGCCGTGCTCGCCTCGCTCTGAGGACGACTCGGGAGAAAGCGCGAGGGGCTGGCTCTATACTCGCCTGACAATGGACGACCCTCCTTCTAGTACGGCGCCCGCGTGTACGAACTGATCCTGTTGCTGGTCGGTGTCGTGCTGAGCGTGGGCACCGGTCTCTTCGTGGCGAGTGAATTCGCCCTCGTCAACCTCGACCGCGCAGACCTCGAGGCGCGTCAGGAGCGCGGCGAACGCCGCCTCGGCACCGTTATCGGCGCGCTCAAGATCACCTCGACGCACCTTTCGAGCGCGCAACTCGGCATCACCCTCACGACGCTGCTCGCCGGGTACACGCTCGAGCCCGCGCTCACGAGCTTCCTCCGGCCACCGCTCGCCGCAGCGGGGGTGCCCGAGGGCGTCATCGCCGTCGTGTCGCCGATCCTCGCCGTCGCCATCGCGACCCTCGTGTCGATGATCCTCGGCGAGCTCGTGCCCAAGAACTTCGCGCTCGCGATCCCGCGGCAGACGGCGAAGCTCGTCGTGCCGTTCCAGGTGCTCTTCACGACCGTGTTCCGGCCGTTCGTCGCGCTGCTCAACGGCAGCGCCAACGTGCTGCTGCGGGCGATCGGCATCGAGCCTAAGGAGGAGCTCTCCTCCGCGCGCACCGCCGACGAGCTCACCTCGCTCGTGCGCCGCAGCGCGCAAGAGGGTGCCCTGCCGAGCGACACCGCGACGCTGCTGGCCCGCGCGCTCGCGTTCGGCGACCTCACCGCGAGCGACGTGATGACCCCGCGCCCACGCGTCGTCAGCGTCGCCCGCGACGAGCCCGCCGACCGCATCATCGAGCTCGCCCGCACGACCGGGTTCTCCCGCTTCCCCGTGACCGACGACGGCATCGACGACGTCGTCGGACTCGTGCACGTCAAGCAGGCCGTCGCCGTTCCGCGCGAGCGCCGCGCCGAGGTGCCCGCGGGCGCCCTGCAGTCCGAGGCGCTGCGCGTGCCCGAGACGATGGGGCTCGACAGCCTGCTCGGCGAGCTCCGCGGCCGCGGCTACCAGATGGCCGTCGTGCTCGACGAGTACGGCGGCACCGCCGGCGTCGCGACCCTCGAGGACCTCGTCGAGGAACTCGTCGGCGAGGTCTCCGACGAGCACGACCGCTCCCGCGTCGGCGTCGTGCGCTCGCGCGGCTGGCTGACCTTCCCCGGCCTGCTCCGTCCCGACGAGCTGCTCGACCGCGCCGGCGTGACCGTGCCGGAGGACGGCCCCTACGAGACGATCGGCGGCTTCCTCATGTCCGAGCTCGGCCGCCTGCCCAAGGTCGGCGACACCGTGCGCATCGACGGCGGCACCTTCCGCGTCGAGCGCCTCGAGGGGCGCCGCATCGACCGCATCCGCTACACGCCGGACCCCGTCGAGGCGGATGCCGAGGAGGTGCAGCGATGAACGACTGGTTCGGCATCCTCTGGCTCGTGATCCTGCTCGCCGGCAACGCGTTCTTCGTCGGCGCCGAGTTCGCCGTGATCTCGGCCCGCCGCTCGCAGATCGAGCCGAAGGCGGAGGCCGGCGGCCGCGCCGCCAAGACCGCGCTCTGGGCGATGGAGCACGCGACGCTCATGCTCGCCGCGTCGCAGCTCGGCATCACCGTCTGCTCGCTGCTCATCCTCAACGTCTCCGAGCCGGCGATCCACCACCTGCTCGAGGGCCCTCTGCACCTGATCGGGCTGCCCGACGCGGCCGCCGACACGGTGGCGTTCGTCATCGCTCTCGTGCTCGTGACGTTCCTGCACGTCGTGCTCGGCGAGATGGTGCCGAAGAACCTCTCGTTCTCGGTGCCCGACCGCGCGGTGCTGATCCTCGCCCCGCCGCTCGTCGGCTTCGGCCGGGTGTTCCGCCCGATCATCGGCTCCCTCAACTGGCTCGCGAACGCGGTCGTGCGGCTGTTCGGCGTCGAGCCGAAGGACGAGGCGACGAGCGCGTTCACCGTCGAGGAGGTGCAGACGATCGTGCGGGCGTCGACCCGCGAGGGCATGCTCACCGACACCACCGGCACGCTCGGCAACGCGTTCGAGTTCACGACCAAGACGGTCGACGACGTCGCGATCCCGCTCGGGCCGCTCGTCACGCTGTCGGAAGCGGCGACGCCGTCGGACGTCGAGCGCGCCGTCGCCCAGCACGGCTACTCCCGCTACGTGCTCGTGGACGACGACGGAGAGCCCACGGGCTACCTGCACCTGAAGGACGTCATCGACCTGCGCGAGGACGAGTTCGACGAGCCGGTGCCCCCCAAGCGCATCCGCCAGCTCATCTCGATCTTCCGCGGCACCGAGCTCGAGGACGCCCTCGCGACGATGCGCCGCGTCGGCGTGCACCTCGCGCGCGCGTTCGACGAGAACGGCCGCACGACCGGCGTGCTCTTCCTCGAGGACATCATCGAGGAGCTCGTCGGCGAGGTGCAGGACGCCACGAGGCGCCGCTAGCCGGGAGCGGATGCCGTCGGTGCGCGCCTCCTGGGCGTCGCACTGACGGCGTCCGCCGCGCCGTGCACAGGAAGCGGGCGCGTGAGTGCCGCACTGGCGGCATCCGCTCAGCGTCGTCCCGGAAGAATGATGGGCATGGACGACTGTCATAGACCCTCGCCGTGCCCCCGCCTCGTCTCCTGGAGGGCACGGTGATCGATCAGGAGACCTGGCTCAACATCGCCCTCGTCGTCGTCTTCGTGCTCGTCGGCGGAGTCTTCGCCGCCACGGAGATCGCGCTCGTGTCGCTGCGCGAGTCGCAGCTGAACGCCCTCGAACGACGCGGCTCACGCGGTGCCAAGGTCGCGGCGCTCGGCCGTGACCCGAACCGCTTCCTCTCCGCCGTGCAGATCGGCGTCACCTTCGCCGGCTTCTTCTCCGCCGCGTACGGTGCGTCGACGATCGCCCCCGACGTCGCGCCCTACCTGCAGCGGCTGGGGCTCTCGGAGACGGCCGCGGGCACGGCGGCGCTCATCGTGATGACGCTGCTCATCAGCTACCTCTCGCTCGTGCTCGGCGAGCTCGTGCCCAAGCGGCTCGCGCTGCAGCGCGCGGAGGGCTTCTCGCTCGCCGTCGCCCCGCCGCTCGACAGGTTCGCGACGCTCATGCGGCCCGTGATTTGGCTGCTGTCGGTCAGCACGAACGCGCTCGTCCGGCTCCTCGGCGGCGACCCGCACGCCCGCAGCGAGTCGATGAGCGAGGAGGAGCTGCGCGACCTCGTGGTCGAGCACGACGAGCTCGACGCCGAGGCGAAGAGCATCCTCTCCGACGTCTTCGACGCCCGCGAGCGCACGCTCCGCGAGTCGATGCGTCCGCGGCACGAGGTCGCCTTCCTCGAGGCGGACCTCACCGTCGGCGAGGCGACGCGCAAGGCGCTCGAGCAGGGCCACACCCGGTACCCCGTCATCGGCGCGTCCGCCGACGACGTCGTCGGGTTCGTGCACCTGCGCGACCTGCTGCTGCACGCGCCCGAGAACACGGGTGCGCCGCTGCGCGCGGTCACCCGCGAGGTGCTCGTGCTGCCCGACACCCGCTCGATCCTGTCGACGCTCGGCGAGATGCGGCGCATCGGCGCCCAGCTCGCGGTCGTCATCGACGAGTACGGCGGCACCGCCGGCATCGCCACGCTCGAGGACCTCGTCGAGGACGTCGTCGGCCAGATCCGCGACGAGTACGACGACGACGAGCAGACGGATGCCGCGAGCGGCGGGCCCCTCGAAATCGACGGCGCCACGGTGCTCGAGGACTTCGCCGACCACGGGGGAGTGCCGCTGCCCGACGGCGACTACGAGACCGTCGCGGGGTTCATCCAGACGACGCTCGAGCGCATCCCGACGACGGGCGACCGGGTCGAGGTGGACGGCGGCGTGCTGATCGTCGCGGCCATGGACGGCTACCGCGTGGAGCGCGTGCGCTTCGAGCCGCGCGAGGCCGACGTGTCGGCGCCCGACGCGGACTAGCAGGAACCGGCGGGGATCATGAGCGACGGCGCGACGCGCCGGAGCGGGGCGGCGTGCCGCCCGCGCGGCTCATGATCCCTGCCGGTCCAGGCGGGCGGGTGGAGCCCGGTCAGACCCACATGGCGCGCTCGTACTGGCGCGGCACGTAGCCCACGTCGACACCGAGCTCGTGCGCCCAGCGCAGCGCCACGTGCGGGTCGCGCAGCGCCTCGCGGGCGACCATCACGGCGTCCGCCCGGCCGGACCGCACGATCTCGTCCGCCTGCTGCGCCTCGGTGATGAGGCCGACGGCCGAGGTCTGCACGCCCCCGAGCTCACGCACGCGGGTCGCGAACTCGACCTGGTAGCCGGGGCCGGTGGGGATGCGCACGCCCGCCACGAGGCCGCCGCTCGACACGTCGATGAAGTCCGCGCCGGCATCCGTCACCCACTGCGACACGGTCGCGGTGTCCTCGACGCTCCAGCCGTCCTCGGCCCAGTCCGTCGCCGAGAACCGCACGAACAGCGGATGCTCCTGGCCGATCTCCGCCCGCACCGCGCGGGTGATCTCGAGCAGCAGCCGGGCCCGGTTCTCGAGCGAGCCCCCGTAGGCGTCCTCGCGGTGATTCGACAGCGGCGAGAGGAACTGGTGCAGCAGGTAGCCGTGGGCGGCGTGGATCTCGAGCACGTCGAAGCCCGCCTCGAGGCTGCGGCGCGCCGCGGCGACGAACGCCTCGACGACGGCGGGCAGCTCCGCGGCATCAAGCGCCCTCGGCTCGGCGTAGCCGGTGAAGGCGACCGCGCTCGGCGCGACCGGGGTCCAGCCGCCCTCCTCAGCGGGCACCGTGCCCCGGTGCGGCGACCACGGACGGTACGTCGACGCCTTGCGGCCGGCGTGGGCGAGCTGGATGCCGGCGGCGGCACC
Organism: Desertivibrio insolitus; assembly: GCF_017355965.1. Taxonomy (GTDB): domain Bacteria; phylum Actinomycetota; class Actinomycetes; order Actinomycetales; family Microbacteriaceae; genus JAFIQW01. The sequence continues at coordinate 76,277 of NZ_JAFIQW010000001.1, read as the reverse complement.
CATGGTGTGGATCGTGTCGACGATCGGCTTCCACGCGTCGCGCTGCTGGTCCGTCCAGATGCCGGTGTCCTGCGGGGTGATGCGCCCCTCGGGCACGACCGCGGTGGCCTCCGCGATCACGAGTCCCGAGCCCCCGCGGGCGAGCCCGCCGAGGTGCACGTGGTGCCACGGCGTCGGCACGCCGTCCTGGCGCTCCACGGAGTACTGGCACATCGGGGCGATCCACAGGCGGTTGCGGAAGGTCGTGCCGCGCAGGGTCAGTTCGTCGAACAGTCCGGTCATGAAGAGAGCTCCTCGAGGAAGGCGCGGAGCTCGTCGGCTCCGCGGAACACGTGTCCGGTCATGCCGACGGCGCGGGCGCCGTCGATGTTGACCTCACGGTTGTCGATGAACACCACCTGCGCGGCATCCATTCCGAGATCGGCGACGACGGCCTCGTAGATGTCGGCCTCGGGCTTCAGCCGCCCCATCTCGGCGCTGACGAAGATGCGCTCGAAGTAGCGGCCGAGCGGGGAGAAGCGGAAGTGGTCGCCGTAGTCGAAGCCCGCGTTCGAGAGCAGCGCCAGCCGAGTGCCGCCGCGCGAGAGTTCGTCGATGAGTTCGAGCACCTGCGGGTTGACGGCGATCCAGCTCGTGAAGTCGGCGACGTAGAGCTCCTGGAGCCGGGCGGCCGGCCAGTCGGCCCCGGTGCGCTCGGCGATCGCGGTCCAGTACTCGGTCGTCGAGAGCACCCCGCGGTCGAGGTCGTCGCGGAGCGCCCAGTAGGCGGCCCAGAACGGCTCGGCCGGAACGCCGGCGAGGCGGACGAGGGCGGCCCGCGTCTCGGCGGAGGGTTCGAGCGAGATCACCTCCCCGAAGTCGAACAGCACGACACGGTCGGGGATGCGCAGCGTCACGGTGCCACCGTAGCGGGGCGAGGTGGACGCTCCTCCGGTGCGAGGGCGGTGGGGGAGTAGCCTGTCGCGGTGATCGTTCCCCGTTCGTCCTCGGCGCCCGTCGGGCGTGAGGAGGTCGTCGGCGGCTCGTCCGCCGGCATCAGGTAGTCGCCTCTCCCGTCGCCGCGCGCTCTCGTCGCCGGCGGCGGCGGTTCGCCGTGCCTTCGGCCGGCCCCTGGACGAACGACTCATCCGCGCGCTTCCGCGCGCCCTCACGGAATCGACACCTCATGCTTCCCCTGACCGATCAGCTCATCCGCGCGAGCTTCGTCAACGCCTCGCGCAAGGAACTCAGCGACCTCACCCTGCCCTCCGACTTCGACGCCCTCGACTGGGAGCAGCTCGACTACCTCGGCTGGGTCGACCCGAAGCGCGCCCGCCGCGCTTACGCGGTCGTGCCCGTCGACGGCGAACCCGTCGGCATCCTGCTGCGGCAGGCCGAGGTGAAGCCGCGCACCCGTGCCCAGTGCTCGTGGTGTCAGGACATCACGCTGCCGAACGACGTCGTCTTCTACGCGGCCAAGCGGGCGGGCGCGGCGGGCCGCAACGGCAACACCGTCGGCACGCTCGTCTGCAGCGGCTTCGAGTGCTCGGCGAACGTGCGGAAGCTCCCGCCCGTCGCCTATCTCGGCTTCGACGTCGAGGCGGCGCGTCGGGAGCGGATGGCGGCGCTGCGGCTGCGCGCCGCGAGCTTCGCGGACGACGTGCGCCGCGGCTGAGTCCGGACGGCGGGAGAACGGGGCGAACTAGTCTCGGGAACGTGGACGACTTCACCCCGTTCGACCGCTCGCACGTCGCCGCGTGGATCGTCGTGCCCCGCGCCTCCGACGACAAGTACCGGCGCGGGGTGCTCGGCGTCGTGACCGGCTCGGCGATGTACCCGGGCGCCGCCGTGCTCGGCGTCGAGGCGGCGCTGCGCACGGGCGTCGGCATGCTCCGCTACCTCGGCCCGGGGCGGGCCGCCGACTTCGTGCTGCACCGCCGCCCCGAGATCGTCACCGCCCCCGGGCGGGTGCAGGCGTGGCTGCTCGGCTCCGGCGTCGACCCCGAAACCCGCGACGAGCCGTCGACGAAGTACATGACGGATGCCTTCGCCGGCGAGCTCCCCGTCGTCGCCGACTCGGGCAGCCTCGACCTCCTCGACGGCGCCGTGGCGCCCGTCGTCATCACCCCGCACTACCGCGAGCTCGCCCGGCTCACCGGTCAGGACCCGGCGGACGTCGAGGCGGATGCCGCGGGCAGCGCGGCCCGCGCGGCCGACTCCCTCGGGGTCACCGTGCTGCTCAAGGGGGCGCGGACGCACGTCGCGTCGCCCGACGGCACCCGGCTCGTCTGCGAGAGCCACGTCGGTTGGCTCGCGACCGCGGGCACCGGGGACGCGCTCGCGGGCATCCTCGGGGCGCTCGTCGCCACGAACGCGCAGCGCGCGACAGACCCCGGCGGGCTCGCGCACCTCGCGGCGGCGGCCTCCGTGCTGCATTCGCTCGCGGGCGAGCGTGCGAGCGGGGGTGGGCCGCTCACGGTGCTCGACCTCGCGGCGGCGGTGCCCGGGGTGATCGCGGAGCTGCTGCGGGGGTAGCGCCGCGGTGCACGGGTGCGGAGGTCCCGGACGACACGCCGTGGTGGGTCGGCTTGTCGGAGGGAAAGTTCCGCTTCTCGGGTGGCGGCCGGCGGCGGCGCGAGGGTCTCGACACGCGGCTGCGCCGCGATTCGACCGGCGCGGGACCAGTGCGCCGCTACTCGACCGGCGCGGGACGGCCGGCGGGCGCTAGAGACCGCCGCGGAAGCGCGAGAGGAACTCGCGGGTGCGCTCCTGCTCGGGGTCGCCGAAGAGGCGCTCGGGCGGTCCCTGCTCGAGGATGCGACCCTGGTCGAGGAACACCACCCGGTCGGCGACGTCGCGGGCGAACGCCATCTCGTGTGTCGCCATGACGATCGTGACGCCGTCCGCGGAGAGCTCCTTGACGAGCTCGAGCACCTCGCCGACGAGCTCCGGGTCGAGGGCGCTCGTGACCTCGTCGAGCAGCAGCAGCTCGGGGTTCGTCGCGATTGCGCGCGCGATCGCGGCGCGCTGCTGCTGGCCGCCGGAGAGCCGGTCGGGGAACGCACGCGCGTGACCGCCGAGCCCCACGCGCTCGAGCAGCGCGAGCCCGCGCTGCTCGGCGGCGGCCCGGTCGACGCCGAGCACGGAGCGGCTCGCGAGCGTCACGTTGTCGAGCACGCTGAGGTGCGGGAACAGGTTGAACGCCTGGAACACGACGCCGATGCGGGCACGCACGGCATCCGCGTCGATGCGCGGGTCGCTGATGTCGGTGCCGCGCAGCAGGATGCGCCCGTCGTCGATGCGCTCGAGCAGGTTGATCGTGCGCAGCAGCGTCGACTTGCCGGAGCCGCTCGCGCCGATGAGCGCGACGACCTCGTGCTCGCCGACCTCGAGGTCGATGCCGCGCAGCACCTTCCGCTCGCCGAACGACTTGCGCACGCCCTCGAGGCGCACGACGGGTGCTCCCGCGGGGTGGTCGAACACCGGGGGAGCGGGCTTGCGGAAGAGCCTCATACGATCGACCCCGCCTGCTCGCGCTCGCGCATGCGGGCGGTGTACCAGTCGGTGAGCCGGATCATCGGCAGCGCGAGCAGCACGAACAGCACCCCCGCGAGCACGTAAGGCGTGAAGTTGAACGCGGATGCCGTCTCGATCTGCGCCGCGCGCACCGCGTCGACCGCGCCGAGCACCGACACGAGTCCGACGTCCTTCTGCATCGCGACGAAGTCGTTCATGAGCGCGGGCGTGACCTTGCGCACGGCCTGCGGCAGCAGCACGAGCCGCAGCGTCTTCGCCTGGCTGAGGCCGAGCGAGCGGGCGGCGAGGCGCTGCGACGGATGCACGGCGTCGAGGCCCGCGCGGAACACCTCCGACACGTAGGCGGAGTACACGAGCACGATCGCGATCGTGCCCCAGAACTCCGGCGGCATCCGCGGGATGCCGAGGTCGAGCCCCGGCACGCCGAAGCCGACGAGGAACAGCACGATGATGAGCGGAACCCCGCGGAACAGGTCGGTGTAGAGCGCCGCGAGGGCGCGCAGGGGGAAGAACACCGGCGAGCGCAGCGTGCGCAGGGCCGCGAGCACGATCCCGACGACGAGCACGGAGATCGCGGCGACGACGAGCACCCGCAGGTTGAGCCACAGGCCCTCGATCACGCGCGGGAATGCGTCGGCCGCCGTGCCCAGGTCGAAGAAGGATGCCTGCACGCGCGGCCATCCGGGGGTGTTGACGAGCACGACGACCGCGACGGCGGCGAGCACGATCGTGCTCGCCGCCGCCACGAGGACGCTGCGCGTGGCCTGCTGGCGCCGGAAGGTGCGGCGCTCGAGTTCGAGGGCGCTCGGCGCCCACGCCTCGGGCGCGACCGTAGCGCCGGCCTGGGATGGAGCGGTCACTACTGCAGGACCGGGGTCTCCGTCGCCTCGGCGAGCCACTCCTCGGCGAGGGCGTTGAGGGTGCCGTCCTCGCGGAGCGCGTCGACGGCGGCGGTGACGTCCTCGGTGAGGGGGCTGTCCTTGGCGAGCACGAGCCCGAAGGAGTCGCCCTCGGTGCCCTCGGCGGGCGGGAGCTGCCCGAGGATGACGCCGCCGTCGATCTCGACGCCGGTGAGGTAGAACGCGGTGGGCAGGTCGACGACGAGCGCGTCGATCTCGCCGGACTGCAGCGCGAGCTTGGCCGCGTCGTTGTCGTTGTAGACGGCGGGCGCCTCGTTCGGCTGGATGATCTGCTCGATCGCGGTGAAGCTCGTGGTGCCGGTCTGGGCGCCGATGCGGAAGTCCTTGAGGTCGGCGAGCGAGGAGGCATCCGCGGCCGCCGAGTCCTCGGTCGTGATGACGGCCTGGGTCGTCGTGTAGTACGGCGAGGAGAAGTCGACGAACTCGCGGCGCTCGTCGGTGATCGAGAACTGCTGCAGGTTGAAGTCGAAGTCCTTCGGGCCCGGCGCGATCGCGGCGTCGAAGGTCGTGCGCACCCACTCGACCTCGTCCTCCGAGTAGCCGAGCTCCTCGGCCACGGCGTAGGCCACGGCGGCCTCGAAGCCCTCGCCCGACTCGGGGGCGTCGTCGAGCACCCACGGGTAGTAGGCGGGCTCGCCGGTCGCGATCGTGAGCACGCCGGGGGAGACGGTGCCGCTGTCGTCGCCCGACGATGACGCGGCGGAGGTGTCGTTCGAGGGCGCGCAGGCGGTGAGCGCGAGGAGCGCGACGGCGGAGGCGGAGAGGGCGGCGGCGGATCTCAGCGACGTGCGGTGCATGGCCATATCTTGGCGTCGCCGCTGTTTCGGGCGTGTGACGGTTGCGCTTTGTTACCGCCGTTACGCTGGCGGGCATGGCGGAGGCGGGTGGACGCGGCATCCTGCGCGTCGCCGGCAACCCGGTGCTGCTGTGGAGCGCGTTCGTGCTCGCGCACCTCTGGCTCGGTTGGCTGAACCTCACCTCGAACGCGCAGCCCCTCGGGGACGTCGAGGGCGTCTACCGCTTCTGGGTCGAGAACGCGCTCGCCCGCGGCCATCTCGTCGGGGTCGACGCGCCGTTCGTGTACCCGATCGTCGCCCTCGTGCCGATGTTCCTCGCCCACCTCTTCGGCGGAGAGCTGTACAGCGCCACCTGGCTGAGCCTCGTGCTGCTGCTCGACTGCGCGGCGTTCGCGGTGCTGACCGGCTGGGGGCGGCGCCGGCAGAACGTGGCCGCCGCGTGGTTCTGGACCGTCTACCTCGTGCTGCTCGGGCCGATCGCGATGGGGCGGATCGACGCGATCACGGTGCCGATCGCCCTCGTCGGGATGCTCTTCCTCGCGTCCCGTCCCCGGGTCGCTGTGGTGCTGCTCACGCTGGGCGCCTGGAGTAAGGTCTGGCCCGCCGCCCTCGTGGCCGCGGTCGTCGTCGCGGCGCGCCAGCGGATGCCGCTCGTCCTGGCCGCCGGCGGGTTCAGCGCGCTCGTCGTGGTCGTCGCCCTCGTGCTCGGCAGCGGCTGGAACGTCGCGAGCTTCCTCACTCAGCAGGCCTCCCGCGGCCTGCAGGTCGAGGCGCCGATCGCGACGTTCTGGCTGTGGCGCGCGCACGGCGGCGAGGCCGGCACCACGGTGTACTACGACCGCGAGCTGCTGACGTGGCAGGTGTCGGGCGAGGGCGTCACGCTGGTCTCCGACCTCACGACGCCGCTCATCGCGCTCGTGCTCGTCGCGCTGCTGATGCTCGGACTGCTCGCGACGCTGCGCGGCGCGCATCCGGCCGACCTGCTGCCCTCGCTCTCGCTCGCGCTCGTCGCGGCGATGCTCGTCTTCAACAAGGTGGGCTCGCCGCAGTTCGCCTCGTGGTTCATCGTGCCGGTCGTCTTCGGGCTCGCCGTGCGCGCGAGCGGACGCGGGCGGCCGTTCGTCGTGCCCGCGGTGCTCGTCGCGCTCACCGGGGCGCTGACGCAGGTCGTCTACCCCGAGCTGTACGGCTACCTGCTCGGGCTCTGGCCCGCGATGCTGTGGGCGATCAGCATCCGCAACGCCCTGTACCTCGTGATCCTCGTCGTGGCCGTGGCATCCGTCGTGAGAGTGTGGCGGGAGGCGCCGGGGCACGCGGATGACGCCGCGCGCGACTGGCTCGCCGATCCGCTGCCCGTCGGGGCGCGGTCCACCGACTAGGAGGAAATCCCATGCTCGTAGCGTTCTCGGTCGCGCCGTCCGGAACCGCCGACGCCGACGGTTCGGTCGGCCGGGCGGTCGCCGAGGCGATCCGCATCGTGCGGGAGTCCGGACTGCCGAACCGCACGACCTCGATGTTCACGGAGCTCGAGGGGGAGTGGGACGAGGTCATGGCCGTCGTCAAGGCCGCGACCGAGGCCGTCGCCGCCTCCTCGCCCCGGGTGTCGCTCGTGCTCAAGGCCGACTACCGCCCGGGCCACACGGGGGAGCTCGACGGCAAGATCGAGCGCGTCGAGCGGCTGCTCGCCGAGGGCGAGTGACGCGTCCGGCGCCGGAGGCAGCCGCGCCCTGAGGCCGCAGCGGGCCGACACGCCGCACCCTCGTCCGATTAGCGCAACCCGGCATCCGCTCGGTTGACCTTCCCGCCTCCGCCGGGGACGCTCGGAGGAGGAGGGGAATCGTGACGTCGATCCAGCGGACCCGCGCCTTCGAGGTGCGCGAGGCCGTGCCGGAGGACGCCGCGGGGCTCGTCGACGTGCGGATCCGCTCGTGGCGGGAGGCGTACCTCGACATCATCCCGGCCTGGTTCCTCTCGAGCCTCGACAACCAGCGGGCGGCGAGCGTGGAGCGCTGGACGGGGCACATCCGCCGGGGAGAGAACCGCTTCCTCGCGGGGCTCGTCGAGGGGCGGCACGTCGGGTTCGCGATCGCGGGTCTCCCGCGTGACGACGACGCGCCCGCGCCCGTCGAGCTCTACGCGCTCTACACCCGTGCCGAGATGTGGGGCACGGGGCTCGGCGGCGCGCTGATGGCGGCCGCGATCGGCGACGGACCGGCGTATCTCTGGACGCTGGAACAAAACGCGAGGGCGCAGGCGTTCTACGCTAAACACGGCTTCGCCCCCGACGGCGACCGCAAGATGCTCGACGGTGAGCTGTCCGACATCCCCGAGATCAGAATGGTTCGCCCGTCTTGACATCCCTCTCCCAGGGCCGCGTGCGGCTCGCCCTGTTGGCGCTCGCCATCGGCGGCTTCGGCATCGGCACCACCGAGTTCGTCGCGATGGGTCTGCTCCCGGAGCTCGCGCGCGACCTGCTGCCCGCGCTCTACGCCGCGGACCGCGAGGCCGCCGAGGCCCAGGCCGGGCTCCTCGTCTCCGCGTACGCGCTCGGCGTCGTCGTCGGCGCCCCCACGATCGGGCTCGTCGCCGCCCGCTGGCCGCGCAAGGTCATGCTGCTCTGGTTCGCCGCCGCGTTCACGCTCGGCTCCGTGGCATCCGCCCTGCTGCCGACGTTCGAGACCGTGCTCGTCGCGCGGTTCGTCGCCGCCCTCGCGCACGGCGGGTACTTCGGCATCGCGTCGCTCGTCGCCGCGTCGCTCATGGGGCAGGGCAAGCGCGGTCAGGGCATCGCCCTCGTGCTCAGCGGTCTCACGATCGCGAACGTCGTCGGCGTGCCGCTCGTCACCTTGCTCGGGCAGACCGCGGGCTGGCGCTCGGCGTACCTCGTCGTCGCCGCGATCTTCGCGTTCGCCTTCGCCGCGATCGCCCTCACGGTGCCGTGGCAGGAGGGCGACCGCACCTCGACGATCGGGCGCGAGCTGCGGGCGTTCCGCCGCGGTCAGGTCTGGCTGACCCTGCTCGTCGGCTCGATCGGTTTCGGCGGCCTGTTCGCCGTGTACACCTACGTCGCGCCGATGGTGACGGATGTCGCCAGGGTCGGCGCCCCCTTCGTGCCGATCTTCCTCGTCGCCGCGGGCCTCGGCATGACCGTCGGCAACATCGTCGGCGGCCGCGCCGGCGACCGGAACGTCATGGGCTCGGTGTTCGTGTTCTTCGGTGCGTTCGCCGCCGCGCTCGTCACGCTCATCCTGCTCGCGGGCAACCCCGTCGGGCTCGCCGTGTCGCTGTTCCTCGTCGGCGCGACCGCCGGGGCCCTGGCCCCGTGCATCCAGCTGCGCCTGCTCGACGTGGCCGGCGACAGCCAGACCCTCGCCGCGGCGACCAACCACGCGTCGCTCAACCTCGGCAACAGCCTCGGCGCGGCGCTCGGCGGCGCGGCGATCGCGAGCGGTCTCGGCTACCTGTCGCCCGCGTTCGTCGGCCTCGCGCTGCTCGTGCCCGGTGTGATCTTCGCCCTCGTCAGCTTCCTGGTCGAGCGACGCGCGACGCCCGCGGCCGCCGTCGAGGAGCCCGTCGCCGTCTGACGCCCCCGCGTCGCGGGAACACCGGCGGCGCCTGACGCCCCGCTGCGGGAACACGGTCGTGACCTGACACCGCTGGCGCTCGGCGCACCGTCGGTGACGCCCGCGCCGCCGGAAACGCTGCTTCGCGCCCTGGAAGCGGGGCCGGGCACTCCGTCGCCTCAGCGCCGGCGCCCGAGGGATTTCCGGCTCTTCCTCCGCTCCGGCTGCGAAGCTGGCGGACATGTCGGACGAGACAGCACTGGCGGATGCCCGAGCAGCCCTGACCGAGACCGTGGCGAGACTGCGCGAGAGCGGGGTGCGCGACGAGGCCCTCGCCGAGTTCGTGCCAGAGCGCCGCGTGCTGCTCGTGCGGCGCTCGGCGACGATGCGACCGCTCGGGCGGGTCTGGCGCCTCGGCGTGCTGCTGATCGACGAGAACGGCCGCCTCTTCGTGGCGGGCGGGCACACCAGGGCGCTGCCGTCGGGGCACCCGAACTTCCAGTCGATCTCCGGAGAGCAGCGGCGCGAGTACCGCGTCGCCGCCCTGCACGCCTACCCCGAGGGCGAGGCGGTCAACTTCGAGGCGCGCGAGGTCGCGCTCGACCCGGGACTCCGCACGTCGCCGGGGGTCATCACGCTCGACGACGAGGGCGTCAAGGTGCGCTGGAGTCCCGCCGGCGGGCTCGTGCCCTTCCGCCGCTACCTCGAGGAGCGCGTCGAGCTGGCGCTGAACCCTCCGCGGGGCGCCGCGGACTGAGGCATCCGGAAAACGCAGAAGCGGGCGGCGACCGATCGGTCACCGCCCGCTTCGCGCTTCAAGGCTTGCTAGAGCTGACGGGGCATGTCCGTCTGCAGCAGGATGCCGTCCTGGATCGCGCGCTTCCGCAGCGCGACCTTCGTGCCGACGTCGTAGCCCGCGACGCGGTACTTCTCGCGGATGCGCTTGAGGTAGCTCTTCGCCGTCTCCTCGGAGATGCCGAGCTGGAAGGCGACCGACTTCACCGGCTCGCCACCGCCGTAGAGCGCCATGACGCGGCGCTCCTGGGCGCTGAGCTTCGGCACGCCGCCGACGTCGCCGCCGTTGATCGCGAGATCGAGCTCGGCCGAGATGTACGACTCGCCCTGCGACGCGGCACGGATCGCCTCGACGATCATCTCCGCGTCCTCGCTCTTGACGAGGTAACCGAGGGCGCCCGCGGCGAGGGCTTCGCGCACGACGTTCGGCTCGGAGTAGGTGCTCATCAGCACGGTCTTGACGCCGGTCGTCTTGAGCGTCGAGATCTTGAGCGAGACGGGGATGTTGTCCTTGAGATCGAGGTCGAGCAGCACGACGTCGACGGGGAACTCGGGGTGCGTCAGCAGCTCGGGCCACGTCGTCACCGCGGCGACGAGCTTGATGTCGCTCGCGGCGCCCCGGATCCACTCCGTGAGCGCTCCGAGGAGCATCCGGTGGTCGTCGACGAGGGCGAGGCGGATGGGCTCGTCCGTGTTGCTCATGGGCGGTACCTCTTCTGTGCGGTGGTCGGCGTGATGTTACTTGTCGGCGGGGTTGTCGACCGTCACCTGGAGATCGACACGCAGGCTGGCCTTCTCGATCGACGTGCGGCACTGCCCGACGGCGCGCAGGGCGCCCCAGATGGCGGGGTCGATCGCGTTGCGCGGCACGCCCGTCGTCGAGATGGAGATCGGGATCGTCACGGTCCTGCCGGATGCCGCGGCGGCCGACGCCGCGATGGGCCCGAGCGTGACGACGGCGGTGCGGCGGCCGCGGGGCTTGTCGGCCACGAGCAGCCAGAGCGCCGACAGCAGCCCGTCGCGCTGGTTGGCGTCGAGGAGCCCGGCGAGGCTGCCGGGGTCGCGCAGCGTGACGGCCTCGCCGAGCCGCACCGACTCGGAGATCGCGTGGTACAGCCACGTCTCACGCCGCCCCTCGATGAGGTGCAGGCGCAGCTCGGTCGCGAGCGACGCGGCCTCGCTCGCGAGGTGCTGAGGCAGGGGGAGCGGAGTGCTGTTGGCCGCGACGCCCTCGAGCAGCCGCTCGGCGGCGAGGTCGAGCCGGGCGAGCTCCTCCGAGGCGTGCATGCCGACGGCGAAGCGCGGCGACGACGTCGTCGACTGCACGAGCACCCGGTCGAGCTCGACCTGCACCATGCGCCGGTAGCCGTGCAGTACGAAGACGCCGACGACGGGCGGGGCCACGGCGAGCGCGAGGCCGGTGAGCTGCGCGGGGATCCGCTGCACCTCGGTGAGCGGCACCGTGAGCACGATCGCGACGACGAAGGCGACGCCGAGCACGGCCGCCGCGGCGAGGATCGCGCGGCCGCGCCGCACGGTGAGCCAGACGAGCAGCGCGAACCCCGCGGAGACGGCCGCGGTGGTGGCGCCGCCGAGGTCGCCCGTGTGCCAGACGGCGGCGAAGTCGAGCGCCACGACCACGGCGAGCGCGGCGCAGTAGAGCAGGTAACTCCAGAGCGGCAGCCGCTGGCCGACGACCGAGATCGCGACGACGGATGTCACGACGGCCGCGATCAGCAGCAGCCACGCCCCGAAGATCAGGCTGGGGTCGTCGTAGATGGGGGCCCTGGCGGCGGAGGAGACCATCCCGGCGAGGATCTGCACGCCCGCGATGACCGTGGCCCCGACGCCGATGTACCGACTGCCGAGGCTCGTACCCTGCGCCGTCGCGATGCTGACGATGCGGGAAACCCGGCGGTGCCCCTCCGGGCGGCGCGCGTCGAGGACGGCGCCGATAGTGCTCTCGCTCATCCGCGCGGCACCTCCAGCACGACCGTCGTGCCGGCACCGGGGGAGGAGAAGACGCGCGCGTTGCCGCCAACCTCCTTGAGGCGCCCGACGACCGAGTCGCGGAAGCCGAGGCGGCCGTCGCCGATCTCGGCGACGTCGAAGCCGACGCCGGAGTCGGTGATCATCGCGCGCACCATCGTCTCGTCGTCGGTGATCGTCACGTGCGCCTCGCCGACGCCTGAGTGCCGGCGGACGTTCTCCAGGCACTCCGCGAGCGCGAGCAGGAAGGAGTCGAGCACGTCGCTCGGCAGCAGCACCTGCCCGCGGCCGTGCCATGAGACCTCGAGGCCCATCCGCCCGAAGCGCTGCTTGACGCTCTCGAGGGTGTGGCCGAGCGGGGAGTCCTGGGTCGCCTCGAGGTTGTACTGCCCGCTCGCCTGGGGCGTCGGCGTCGCGCCGAGCCGCAGCTGGCGGAGCAGGCGCGCGTCGTCGCCGGCCTGCTGGCGGAGCGCCTGCGCGTTGACCCCGACGCCGGAGTGCGCGAGCAGGGTCAGCGTCGCGAGCACGGTGTCGTGCAGGAGGCGGGCGGACTGCCGGCGCTGGGCCTCGACCTCGCTCGCGGCCCGCTCGGCCCGGTGAGCGCGGCCGATCGAGTAGATGCGGCGCACGGCCCGCGGCACGCTCGACGCGAGCCAGTAGCCCGCGAGCGCGGAGAGCAGCCAGCCGAGGGCGATGAGCCCGCTCGTCGAGATGCGGTTCGAGGGCAGGCCGGCGATGCCGACGAAGATGATCGTCGCCGCGGCGGTCGGGAAGAGCAGCACGATGCCGCGCATCGACTGCAGCAGCACGAGGGCGGAGGGCGCGATGCCGCCGGCGGCGAGCGTCGTGAGCGCGATGGACCGCGCGGGGGAGGCATCGCCGCCGACCGGCGTCGCGATGAGCACCAGCACGGCGAGGCCCGCCGCGATGTAGCCGACGAACCACCACAGTGAGGTCTTGCTTGCGGCGCGCACGAGCGCGGCGGCCGCGGCGGCGAGCCCGAGCAGGGCGTAGAGCAGCGTCGTGAGCGGCAGGATGCCGGGCAGCGAGAGCTCGACGGCGGCGAGCCCGATGCCGATGAGACCGATCAGGCGCGCGGATCGGTACAGCAGCCGATTGCGCTCTTTGGTGATCAGGTCCATGGATCCTCGGGGCCGGGGTACGTCGCGCGTAATGGTGCCATACGGTCAGCGAGCGGCCTACTTCGACGGGCGGGTCGTGATGAATCGTTTCTCTCCGCTTCACACACGCACATCGAGGGCTCCTCGGACCTGCGCGAACGGCCAATCCGTGGGCCTCCGGATTGTGGGGAAGCGTGTTGCCGGATGCGGCCGCTGCCCTGTGGGCGCGGGCGCGCGTTGCCTGTGGCCTTCGATCCGACCGCGGCAACCCGCGTCATCGCGGCTGCGCCGTCCCGCCCCGCGTCTTCGGCCCTCGGCTCGACGTGCGCAGCTCTTGTCGGAGTGCGCAGCAACTGCTGCGCGCCCAGACCAGAAGTGCGCACGTCAGGGCTGAACCGAGGCGCTCCCGGATGACAGGGGCAGCGCCAAGGACTAGCGCCGGCCGTACAGCCGCGCTCCGCAGGTGACGGCGGCCGGTCCGTGGCGGGCTCCGCCGACCGGACGCGGGCTCAGTCGCCCGGGATCCATCCCTCGCGCGCCGCGTGGCGGCGCAGCAGCGCACGGGTGCCGAGGTCGATGCCGATCGCCCGGTACTTGCGGCGGGCGCGCTTGATGTAGCTCTTGACCGTCTCCTCGGTCGTACCCATCGCCTCCGCGACGTCGCGGAGGGTGCGGCCGGAGGCGTAGAGCAGCAGGGCGCGGCGCTCGCGGTCGCCGAGGCCGGGGTCGCCGCTGACGTCGTAGGCGTCGAGCATCGCCTGCAGCGAGGGGTCGAGCCAGAGCTCGCCCGCGGCGGCGGAGCGGATGGACTGCAGCAGCGTCTCCGAGGCATCCGTCTTCGGCACGAAGCCGAGGGCGCCGGCGCGCAGCACGGCGTGGATCGCGGCGGGGTCGGGCCGGCGGCCGAGCACGACGACGTGGGCGCCGGCGGCGACGAGCTCGCGCACGCGGGCCGGACCGGTCAGCGCGTCGTCGAGGTCGTGATCGAGCACGACGACCTCGGCGGGGTGGTTCGGATGCCCGAGCAGGCCGTCCCAGTCGGGCGCGGTGGCCACGACGTCGATGCCGGTCCCGGGCTGCCCGAGGATCGCGACGAGCCCCTCCACGAGGAGCCGGTGCGCGTCGGCGATGGCGATCCGGATCGTCGTGCTCGCGGTGCTCGGCGCATCGGGAGCCGACGTGAGGCCGTCCGATTCCTTGCGTTCGAGCAGTGTCATGTCCCGTCCGACGGTACTCAAGTTGAGGAGTCGTCGCCTCCTGATCCCGGCCGCCCGTCCGGAATGCGCAACCGACTTACGGAAGGAGCGTCCTCAGCGCAGCGGAGACGAGGTCGTCCTCGATGAGGAACCCGTCGTGCCCGTACGCCGACTCGATCACGAGGGCGTGATCGCCGTGCACCGTGCGCGGCAGCAGTCGCGTCAGGCGCTCCTGCTCCTCCACGGGGAAGAGCCGGTCGCTGTCGATGCCGACGACGAGGCACTCGGCGGTCACGCGGGCGAGCGCGGCGTCCAGCCCGCCACGGTCGCGGCCGACGTCGTGCGAGCTCATCGCCTCGACGAGCCGGATGTAGCTGTTCGCGTCGAAGCGGCGCGGGAACTTGTTGCCGTGGAAGTCGAGGTAGCTCTCGACGGCGTAGACGCCGCCGCCGCCGAGGGGCGAGATGCCCGACTGCCACGAGCGCCCGAAGCGCTCGTTGAGCTCGGAGGGCGAACGGTAGTTCAGCAGCGCCATCCGTCGTGCGAGGGCGAGCCCGCGGTGCGGTCCCTCGCCGTCGGGCGCGTCGTAGTAGTCGCCGCCCGCGAAGGCGGGGTCGGCGCGCACGGCCTCGACCTGCACGGAGTTGAGCGCGATCTGATCGGCGCTCGAGATCGCGGGCGCGGCGAGCACGGCGAGGCGCTCGACCCGGTCCGGCGCCGTGATCGCCCACTCCAGGGCGTGCATGCCGCCCATCGAGCCGCCGACGACGGCGGCGAAGCGGCGGATCCCGATCGCGTCGGCGAAGCGCAGCTGCGCGGCGACCTGGTCGCGGATCGTGAGGAAGGGGAAGCGGCTGCCCCACTCCACGCCGTCGGGGGCGAGGCTCGAGGGGCCGGTCGATCCCTGGCAGCCGCCGAGCATGTTCGGGGCGACGACGAAGAACTTCTCGGTGTCGATGGCGAGGCCCGGCCCGACGATGCCGCTCCACCAGCCGGCGGTCGGATGACCGGGGCCGGCCGCGCCGACGACGTGGCTGTCACCGGTGAGCGCGTGCAGCACGAGCACCGCGTTGCCGCCGTCGGGGGCGAGCTCGCCCCACGTCTCGTACGCGATGCGCACCTTCGGCAGCACCCCGCCGGCCTCGAGGGGCACGTCGCCGATGTGGGCGAAGCGCCGCGCGCCCGCCGGGTCGCCGTCCCGCCACGCTCCGGTGGCCGGGGGCTTGCCGAGCAGCTGCCGGCGGTTCGCCTCGGTGATGACGCTCGACGGCACCGTGTCCTCGGATGTCTGCCAGTCCATGCGCCCCCTCCGCGTCGTCGATCCGTGGCGGCCACGACGGCCGCCGGAAACGCGACCGGCCGGGCCGGACGCCGCGCCTCCAGAAGAGGACGCTACGCGTCGCGGCCCGGCCGGCGGGCGATTGTTACGCCGAGGCGGCGGCGGACGGAGCCGCGCGCCGGGCGGCGTCGAGCCCGCGCTGCAGGTCGGCCTTGAGGTCGTCGACGTTTTCGATGCCGACCGACAGGCGCACGAGACCGGGCGTGACGCCGGTCGTGAGCTGCTGCTCGGGGGTGAGCTGCGAGTGCGTCGTCGACGCCGGGTGGATGATCAGGCTGCGCACGTCACCGATGTTGGCGAGGTGGCTGAACAGCTCGACGTTGTCGACGAGCGCGCGGCCGGCCGAGACGCCACCCTTGAGCTCGAAGCTCAGCACCGCGCCGACGCCCTTCGGGGCGTACTTGTTCGCGGCGGCATACCAGGGGCTCGACGGCAGGCCGGAGTAGTTGACGCTCGCGACGTCGTCGTGGTTCTCGAGCCACTCCGCGATCTCCTGGGCGTTCTGCACGTGACGCTCGATGCGCAGGCTCAGGGTCTCGATGCCCTGGATGAGCGAGAACGCGCTGTCGGGCGCGATCGCGGCGCCGAGGTCGCGCAGCAGCTGCACGCGGGCCTTGATGATGTACGCGATCGAGTCGCCGAGCGCACCGGTGTAGCTGACGCCGTGGTACGACGGGTCGGGCTCGGTGAGCTCGGGGAAGCGGTCGGTGTGCTGCGACCAGGGGAAGCGGCCGCCGTCGACGATCGCGCCGGCGACGACGGTGCCGTGCCCGCCGAGGAACTTCGTCGCCGAGTGCACGACGATGTCGGCGCCGTGCTCGAGCGGACGGATGAGGTACGGGGTCGCGATCGTGTTGTCGACGACGAGCGGCACGCCGGCGGCGTGCGCGGCCTCGGCGACGCCCGAGATGTCGAGCACGTTGATCTTCGGGTTGCCGATCGTCTCGGCGAAGAACAGCTTGGTGTTCGGGCGCACCGCGCGGCGCCACTCGTCGAGGTCGTCCTGGTTCTCGACGAACGTCGTCTCGATGCCGAGGCGGGCGAGCGTGTACTTGAAGAGGTTGTAGGTGCCGCCGTAGATGGACGACGACGAGACGATGTGGTCGCCGGCCTTCGCGATGTTGAGGATCGCGTAGGTCTCCGCCGCCTGGCCGCTCGCGAGCAGGAGCGCCGCGGTGCCCCCCTCGAGCGCGGCGAGGCGGTCCTCGACGACCGCCTGCGTCGGGTTCTGGATGCGGGTGTAGATGTTGCCGAACTCGGCGAGGGCGAAGAGGTTCTTCGCGTGGTCGGCGCTGTTGAAGACGTACGAGGTCGTCTTGTAGATCGGGGTCGCGCGCGCCCCGGTGACCGGGTCGGGTGCGGCGCCCGAGTGCACCTGCTTGGTCTCGAACTTCCAGTCGGTCATGTCCTGCTCCTTGCGTGACGGTCCGTGGGTCTGTGGGGCTCTCAGGTGAGGCTAGGAGCGGCGCGGGGAGCGGGCAATGCACCGCCGACACACGGCGTAACGCCGGGGGAGCGGCGCGTCATCCGGCGTCACGGGCGGCGGCATCTGTGCCGGCCGGCAGGGCGCGGGCACGCGGATACCTCAGTTCGGCGACAGCCGAGCCGGGTCGGCAGCGGGAACGCGGATGACCCGGGCTCAGCGGCCCCGCGGCATCCGCTCGTCCTTCTCCTCCGGCACGAGCAGCCACCGCGGCTTCGGCTCGACCAGCGGACGGAACACGCGCCGCACGAGCGGACTCGACAGCGCGACAGCGATCGCGACGCTCGCGAAGACGACGCTGACGAGCCACACCGCCGAGGAGTGCTCGCCCTCGAGCACGCCGGTCTCGCGCAGCGGGTAGAGCACGAAGGAGTGCAGCAGGTAGACGTACATCGTCGCGGTGCCGAACTCGGTGATCCACAGCTCGTGCCGGGGCACGAGCACGAAGAAGGCGGCGCACAGCATTACGGCGAGTCCGATGAGCAGCAGCCGCACGAGGCCCGCGTACCACTGGTCCTCGCCGAGGCCGCGGTAGGAGTCGTCGTAGAAGAACCAGAACCGCAGGTCGATCGCCCGCCACTGGCCGACGAACGCGACCACGACGCCGAGCCAGGCGACGAACACGCCGATCGCGGCCGCGCGCACGGCGACCGTCTGCTGCTCGACGATGCGCCATCGCTCGACGAGGCCCCACTCGCGCACCTTCCAGCCCAGCACGAAGAACGGCATGATCCCGATCGCGCGCGACAGCGAGAACGTGCTGTCGACGTTGTCGAAGTAGCCGACGCCCACGCTCAGCGCGATCGCGATCAGCAGCGGGAAGCGGAACAGCGCGAGGTAGGGCAGCACGAGCCGGAAGATGCCGAGCGCGAGCAGGAACCAGAGCGTCCACGACGGCCGCGTCGGGTTGAAGGTGTCGTTGCCCTCGACGAGGTACTGCACCAGGGTCCAGATCGTCTCGAAGATGACGTACGGCAGCAGGATGTCGGTGATCACCCGGCGCATCTGGGGGGAGGAGGGGGCGCCGGGCTTGGAGAAGTAGCCGCTGATGATCGCGAACGCGGGCATGTGGAACGCGTAGATGAAGAGGTAGACGATCAGCGCGTGATCGCTGTCGGCGGTGAGCCGCTGCACGGCGTGCCCGATCACGACGAGCGTCACCGCGAGGAAGCGGGCGTTGTCCCAGAGGGGCACCCGCACCTTGGGAACGGATGCCGCGGAGCCCGTCATACCCCTCGCACCCCGCTTCCTGGCCCTCGTCTCCTGGCCAGGGCACTAGTTTGGCATCACCCAGCCGGTCGAGAGAGGGGCATCCGTTTGGCCAAGCGCGTCGTCGTCACGGGAGCGAGTTCGGGGATCGGGGCGGCCACCGTGCGCCTGTTCCGCGCGAGGGGCTGGGAGGTCGTCGCCGTCGCCCGGCGCAAGGACCGGCTGCAGGCGCTCGCCGAGGAGACCGGCGCCGGCTACGTCGTCGCCGACGTGACGAGCGACGCCGACGTCGAGGCGCTGCGCGAGCGGCTCGTCGCCGAGGGGCCGCTGCACGCGCTCGTCAACAACGCCGGCGGCGCGATCGGGCTCGGCAGCGTCGAGTCCAGCTCGACCGACGACTGGGCCCGGATGTACGACATCAACGTGCTCGGCGTGAAGCGCGTGATCAGCGCGCTGCTGCCGCTGCTGCGCGACGGCGCGAAGGACGGCGGTGTCGCCGACATCCTCACCGTCACCTCGATCGCGGGCTACGTGCCCTACGAGGGCGGTGCCGGTTACAACGCCGCGAAGTTCGCTGCGCGGGCGCTCATGGGCGTGCTGCGGCTCGAGCTGAACGGCGAGCCCATCCGCGTGCTCGAGGTCGCCCCCGGCATGGTGCACACGGAGGAGTTCTCGCTCGTGCGCTTCGGCGGCGACCGCGAGAAGGCCGACGCGGTCTACGCCGACGTCGACAGCCCGCTCGTCGCGGAGGACGTGGCCGAGGCGATCGTGCACGCGATCGAGCTGCCCCGGCACGTCAACCTCGACCTCGTGACGATCAAGCCGGTCGCGCAGGCGTCGCCGACCAAGCTCACCCGCGGTCAGATCTTCGGCACCGGCGTTCCGACGTGAAGCCGCCGCGGCGCGTGCAGGTCGAGCTCGGGGAGCTGCCCGAGTACGAGGCCGACCGCTTCGCGACGGGCGACGACTTCGAGGGCGTGCGGCTGACCTTCCCGACCGACGAGCCCGTGCTCACCCGCTCGACCCTTCGCGAGGTCGAGCTGTCGGGCAGCGTGCTCGCCTCGCTCGAGACACGCGAGGCGAGACTGACGGATGTCGCGGGCAGGCGCCTCGGCGTCGGGGCGTGGCAGTCGGCGGGCGCGCGCTGGTCGCGGGTGCACCTCGAGGGCGGGCGCCTCGGCTCGCTCGACCTCACCGGGGCGACGCTCGACGGCATCCGCTTCGAGGGCCTGCGGATCGGCTACCTCACGCTCGCGCAGGCGGCCCTCGTCGACGTCGCGTTCGTCGACTGCGAGTTCGAGACGCTCGACCTGCCCGCGGCGACCTGCCAGCGCGTCGCCTTCGAGGGCTGCCGCGCCGCGGAGCTCGACGTGCGGCACGCGCTGTTCAACGACACCGACCTGCGCGGGCTCGCCTTCGACGGGCTCGAGGGCGTCGACGCGCTCCGCGGGGCGACGGTCTCCGGCGCCCAGGCCGTGCAGCTCGCCGAGCGCCTCGCGGAGGCCGCCGGCATCGCCGTCGCCGACTGAACGCCCGGGTCGAGGCTCGCGGCGGCAGGCGCTAGCCTCTCCGGGTGACTTCCCATGAGACGAGCGTGACCGAGACAGTCCCCGAGAGAGAGGTGCTCGGCTGGCTCGAGTTCGGGGAGGCCGCACGGCACCTCGCGGGCGACATCGCCGCGAGCGGCTTCGAGGTCGACATCGTCGTCGCGATCGCCCGCGGCGGGCTCGTGCCCGGCGGCGCGATCGCCTACGCGCTCGGCGCGAAGAACTGCGGCGCCCTCAACATCGAGTTCTACACCGGTGTCGACGAGCGCCTGCCGGAGCCCGTCATCCTGCCGCCCCTGCTCGACGAGTCGGCCCTCGTCGGCAAGCGCGTGCTGCTCGTCGACGACGTCTCCGACTCCGGACGCACCCTCGCCCTCTCGGTCGACCTGCTGCGCAAGATCGGCGCCGACGTGCGGTCGGTGTGCCTCTACAGCAAGCCCGGCACGGTGCTCGAGCCCGACTTCGTGTGGAAGCAGACGCCGCACTGGATCGTCTTCCCCTGGAGCGCGATGCCCCCGGTGACGGAGCACGCATGAGCGTTCACCTCGCGGGCGGCGGCTGGGACGCGCCCGACCCCGGACTGATCTACCGCGGCTTCGTCGACGAGGCCGCCGAGCGCGCGCTCCGCGCCGGGCGGCGGCTGCCGCGCATCTCGGTGCTGCTCGTCGCGGAGGACGCCGACGGCGCCGTCGCCGTGACGCAGAAGCTGAGGGCCGCGCTCGCCGCTGCGGGACGCGCGGAGCCCGTCTTCCACACAATCGACGAGGGCCAGAAGTTCACCTCCGTCGTGCTCAGCGAGATCGACGGCGTGCTCGTCGCCGGCGGCCTCACCCCCGCCTACCTCGAGGCCGTGTCGCCGATCGCCGGCGAGATCCGGCTGCTCGTGAGCGACGGGCTGCCCTACCTCGGCTTCTCGGCGGGTGCCGCGATCGCCGCGGACCGCGCGGTCATCGGTGGCTGGCGCATCGGCGGCATCCCCGTCGTGCACGAGAACGCGGGAGAGGACCTCGACGAGGTCACCGTCGCGGAGGGCCTCGCGCTCGTCGATCTCGCTATCGACGTGCACGCCGCGCAGTGGGGCACCCTCGGCCGGCTCATCGCCGCGACCGAGGCCGGCCTCGTCGAGGGCGGCGTCGCGATCGATGAGAACACCGTGCTGATCGTCGGTGAGGGCGTGCTGCGGGTCGAGGGCACCGGCAGTGTCTGGCGCATCACCGAGGGCGACGACGCCGTGCAGGTGTCCACGCTCGGCGCGTGACCCCCGCACCGCTCGCGGAGCTCGTCGACCCCGGCTGGGCCGAGGCGCTCGCTCCCGTCGAGGCCGACATCCACCGCATCGGCGACTTCCTGCGCGAGGAGGTCGCCGCCGGGCGGCCGTACCTGCCCGCTGGACCGCGCGTGCTCCGCGCCTTCGAGGCGCCGCTCGCCGACGTGCGGGTGCTCATCGTCGGTCAGGACCCCTATCCGACGCCGGGGCATCCGATCGGGCTGTCGTTCGCCGTCGACCGCGACGTGCGCCCGGTCCCGCGCAGCCTCGGGAACATCTACCGCGAGCTGCAGGACGACCTCGGCATCAGGCCGCCGCCGCACGGCGACCTCACCAGCTGGACGGATGCCGGCGTGCTGCTGCTCAACCGCGTGCTCACGGTGCGCCCCGGCGAGCCGGGCTCCCACCGCGGCAAGGGCTGGGAGCGGGTGACGGAGCACGCGATCCGTGCGCTCGTCGCCCGCGGCGGCCCGCTCGTCGCGATCCTGTGGGGGAGGGACGCCGGCACGCTGCGCCCGCTGCTCGGCGACGTGCCGGTCGTGGCATCCGTGCACCCGAGCCCGCTCTCCGCCCGCAACGGCTTCTTCGGGTCCAAGCCGTTCAGCCGCGCCAACGCCCTGCTCGAGGCGCAGGGAGCGCGCGGCATCGACTGGTCGATAGCCTGAACGGATGGGGACAGGGGCCATGGGGACGGAAGAGGGCTGATGCTCGAGGAGGAGTACCAGGAGCGCCGGCGACTGCCGCGGCATCTGCGCCCGCCGGCCCCGCCCGAGCCCGAGTTCGCGTACGAGATCCGCGACGCGAGGCCCGAGGACCTGCCCTACCTGCTCGACATCTACAACCTGTACGTCGCGAACTCGACGGTGACGTTCGACGAGGACGCGCTGACGCTGCGGGAACTCCGCCAGAAGTACGAGCGGGTGCGCAAGCTGGGCTTCCCGTTCATCGTCGCGGTGTCGCCGACCGGCCACCTGCACGGCTACGCCTACGTCTACCCGTGGCGGGAGAAGGCCGCTTACCGCTTCACCGTCGAGAACTCGATCTACCTGCTGCCCGCCTCCACCGGCAAGGGTCTCGGCAAGGTGCTGCTCGGCGAGCTCATGGCCCGGGCGAAGGCCGCGGGCATCAAGGAGATGATCGCCGTGATCGCCGACCAGGGCGCCGACGCGTCGATCCGCCTGCACGAGGCGTACGGCTTCAAGCAGATCGGCCACATGGGCAAGGTCGGCTTCAAGTTCGGCCGGTGGCTCGGCACGGTGCTGATGCAGAAGAGCCTCAAGTAGCCGATGTTCGAACTGCATCACCTCACCGCGCTGGAGCAGTGGGACTGGATCCGCCGCGGTGACGTCACCGCCGCCGAGCTCGTCGACCACTACCTCGCCCGCATCGAGCGCCTCGACCCCGGCCTCGGCGCGTTCGTCACCGTGACCGCCGACGCCGCCAGGCACCGCGCCCGCACGCTCGCCGCGCAGGTGCGGACGAGCGCGCCGCTGTTCGGCCTCGCGCTCGGCGACAAGGACCTCGAGCGGCGCGCCGGCGTGCGCACCACCTTCGGCTCCCGGCTCTTCCAGGACTTCGTGCCGGATGTCTCCGACGAGGTCGTCGCCGTTCGCGACGCCGCCGGCGCAATCAGCCTCGGCAAGACCAACACCCCCGAGTTCGGCATGCCCGCCTACACCGAGAACCGGGTGGCGGGACCGGCGCGGAACCCCTACGACACGACGCTCGGTGCCGGCGGCTCGAGCGGCGGCGCGGCGACCGCCGTCGCGGCGGGCCTGCTGCCCTTCGCCCCGGGCTCCGACGGCGGCGGCAGCGTCCGCATCCCCGCCGCCGCGACCGGGCTCGTCGGGCTCAAGCCCTCCCGCGGCACGCTCGCCGCCGGCAGCGCGATCGACAAGCTCGCCGGCCTGCCGGTGCCCGGGCCGCTCGCGCGCACCGTCTCCGACGCGGCCCTGCTCCTCGAGGGGATGCTGCAGCGCGACGCGCACGGAAGGGTGCCGCGCCCGTTCACGCTGCGCGCCCCCGACCTCGAGGAGTCGCTGCTCGGTCCCGCCGTGCGCGGCGAGGGGCGGTTCTCGATCGCGGTCATGACGACGTCGCCGTGGGACAACGCGTACGAGATCACGCTCGACCCCGAGGCATCCGCGGCGCTCGAGGTCGCGATCGCGGAGCTCACCGCGGTCGGGCATGGGCTGGAGGAGTTCGCCCTGCCGGAGCAGGACGTGTACGCCCCGGCCTTCCGCACGATCTGGCAGGCGGGCGCCTCGGCGCTGCCCGTCGAGGGCGACGACGTCGACCGGCTCGAGCCGCTGACCGCGTGGCTCGTGCGGCGCGGTCGCGAACTGCCCGTGCGACAGCTCGTCGAGGCGCTCGCGCAGCTCGCCGCCTTCGAGCGCGACATCGTCGCGCGGTTCGCGCCGTTCGACGCCGTGCTGACCCCGGCGCTCGCGCTGACCCCGCGGCCGGTCGGCTGGTACGACGCCGAGGACGGCGAGCGCAACTTCGCGCAGCAGGTGCAGTACACGCCGTACACGAGCTTCGTGAACGTGACAGGCCTGCCCGCGATCAGCCTGCCCGTGCACGTCACGCCGGAGGGGCTGCCGATGGGCGTGCAGCTCGTCGGGCGCCCGGGCGGCGAGGCGACGCTGCTCGCGATCGGCGCCCAGCTCGAGCGGCGCCTGCAGTGGCACCGCCGCCACCCGCCGCAGTGGTGAGCCGCGCAGGCAGCGCCGCGCTATTCGACGGCTGAGGGGGAGGCCGCCGCGCTTCGCGGAACGGGCGCCGCCGCGCGTCGACCCCACCGCACCGTGATCACCGCGAGCCCGAGCACCATGACCGCGCCGCCGACGAGCGTCGTCACCGGCGGCACCTCGCCCTGCGCGACCCACGCCGTGAGCAGGCCGACGACCGGTACGAGCAGCGCGAACGGCACGACCGCGCTCGACGGATGCCGCGAGAGCAGCCCGTTCCAGATGCCGTAGCCCACGAGCGACGCCGCGATCACGGTGTAGAGCGTCGACAGCAGCGCAGGCCAGCCGAAGCCCGCGATCGCGGCGCCGATCTCGGCAGGGCCCTCGAACACGAGCGACAGCGCGAGCGCCGGCAGCGGCACGACGAGGGCCGACCACACCACGAGCGACAGGCCGGAGGCGACCTTCGCGCGGCGGGCGAGCACGTTGCCGGTCGCCCACGACAGCGCGGCGCCGAGCGTCAGCACGACCGGCAGCAGCGGCACCGCCTGCGCCTGCCCGGCGATCACGACGCCGAGGCCCGCGAGCCCGAGCGCGATGCCGGCGAACTGCCGCGGCGTCGGCCGCTCCCGCAGCGCGAGGGCGGAGATCACGGCGGTGAACAGCACCTGCACCTGCAGCACGAGGGAGGCGAGCCCCGCGGGCATCCCGGCCGCGAGCGCCGCGTACAGCAGCGAGAACTGGCCCAGGCTGAGGAACGCGCCGATGCCGAGCACGAGCCGCCAGTCGGCGGACGGACGCGGCACGAGGAAGACGGCGGGCAGCGCCACGAGCACGAAGCGCATCGCGAGGAAGAGCAGCGGCGGCACCTCCGCGAGCCCGACGTCGATGACGACGAAGTTCGCGCCCCAGAGCAGCACGACGACGAGGGCGAGGGCGGTATCGCGACGGGACATTACCGCACAGCGTGGCAGAAACAGGCCCACGCGACCTCGCGGGGGAGCGGGCCAATCACGCATCCGCGGCCGGGAGCCGCACGCGGATCCCATCGTTGCGGGCGACGGTGTGCTCCCGAAGAGCGGCTGCGCGACCCGAGCGCTCTTAGGTAAGGCATGCCTATACTGGCCGCGATGAACCCGGCTCCGGTCTCGACGTCCCGGGTCGTGCGCGCGGCGTACGGCCCGTTCCTGGTGCGGGTGGTGCGCACCGAGCGGGTGGGCGAGTCCTTCCTCCGCGTGACCCTCACCGGGTCGACGCTCTCGAACTTCTACTCCGGCGGCCTCGACCAGCGCGTGAAGCTCGCCTTCCCGACCTGCGCGGACTCGATCCCGGCGTTCCCCCTCGACACCGACGACTGGTACGGCGCCTGGCGCGCACTGCCAGAGGCGGTGCGTCCGGTGCTCCGCACCTACACCGTTCGCGCGCACCGCGAGTCGGCGGCCGAGGTCGACATCGACTTCGCCCTGCACGGCGCGACCGGTCCCGCCTCGCGCTGGGCGCTCGCCGCTCAGCCGGGCGACGAGCTGATCATGGTCGGCGCCGACGCCCGCACCCTCGTGCGGGCCAGCGAGGGTCGTCTCTCCGGCATCGAGTGGGACCCGGGCGCCGCCCAGCGTGTGCTGCTCGCCGGTGACGAGACCGCCGTGCCCGCCATCTGCTCGATCCTCGAGGCCATGCCGCGCGACTGCACCGGTCAGGCCTTCCTCGAGGTGCCCGCCCGCGGCGACGTGCAGCCGGTCGACGCCCCCGAGGGCGTCACCGTGACCTGGCTGCCGCGCGAGAGCCGCCCCGGCCTCGGCCACGGCGCCGCCCTCGACCGCGCCGTGCGCGCCTGGGCGATCGAGATGGTCCCCTCGGCCGGCGCCGAGGAGGACCTCGCCGACGCGGATGCCGAGGAGCGCGTGCTCTGGGACGTGCCGAACGTGCCCGACACCGAGACCCACGACCTCTACGCCTGGATCGCCGGCGAGGCGGGCGCGGTGAAGAGCCTGCGTCGCTTCCTCGTGCGGGAGCTCGGCATGCATCGCGCCGACGTCGCCTTCATGGGCTACTGGCGCGTCGGCGCGGCCGAGAACTGACGCCGTGACCGGCACGCTCGACAGCGTCCGCACGGCGACGACGGCGGAGGACGCGACCCGGCCCGCGGGCGTCGCCGCCACCGCGCGGTCGCGGCTCGGCCTGCTGGCCCTGCTCGTCGTGCCGCTCGCGGCCGCGGTCGTGGCATCCGTCGCCCTCGGCTCCGGCGGCATCCCGCTCGCCGAGGTGTGGCGCGCGCTCACGGTCGGCGGCAACGACACGACCACCGTGTTGATCAGGGAGTTCCGGTTGCCCCGCACGGTGCTCGGGATCGCGGTCGGCGTCGCCCTCGGGCTCGGCGGGGCGCTCATGCAGGCCGTCACGCGCAACCCGCTCGCCGAGCCCGGGCTGCTCGGCGTCAACGCGGGGGCGTTCCTCGCGATCGTCGTCGCGATCGCGACCGCCGGCGCCGCCGACATCCGCGCCTACGTCTGGTGGTCCTTCCTCGGTGCCGCGCTCGCGGCCGTCGTCGTGTACGCCATCGGCTCCCGCGGCCGCGCCGGCGCGACGCCCGTGCGGCTCGTGCTCGCGGGCGTCGCGCTCAACGCCGTGCTGAGCGGCATCGCGTACTCGTTCACCCTGCTGAACCCCGACATCTTCGACAAGATCCGGTTCTGGCAGTCGGGGTCGCTGCAGAACCGCGGCTGGGACGTCGTGGCCGGCGTGCTGCCCTTCCTCGTGGTCGGCGCGCTGCTCGCGCTCGCCCTGCCGCGCGCGCTCAATGCGCTCTCGCTGGGCGACGACCTCGCCGTCTCCCTCGGCGCCCGGGTGGGGCTCACCCGGGCCGGGGGAGTGCTCGGCATCACGCTGCTCTGCGGGGCGGCGACCGCCGCGGCCGGGCCGATCGCGTTCCTCGGGCTGCTGGCGCCGTATCTCGCCCGCGCGATTGTCGGGCCCGATCAGCGCTGGATCATGCCCTTCACGCTCGTGCTCGCCCCGACGGTCATGCTCGCCGCCGACGTCGCCGGGCGCTTCGTCGTCGCGAGCGAGATGCCCGTCGGCGTCGTGAGCTCCTTCCTCGGTGCCCCCGTGCTCATCGCGCTCGTGCGCGCCGGCAAGGCGAAGGCGCTGTGACCGCCGCCGCCGAGCGTCGGCTCGCCCTGCCGCGCCGCATGGGCGTCGTGCGCCTCGGGCGCGGGGTCAGCCTGCGTTGGGATCGCCGAAGCGCGCTCGTCTGCGGCCTCCTCGTCGCCGCGACGCTCGTGCTCGGCACCGTCGCGATCACGTTCGGGGAGTTCCCGATCACGGTGCCGCAGATCGTCGGCGCCTTCACCGGCGCCGAGACGAGCGAGGCGGTGCGCCGCATCGTGCTCGAATGGCGGATGCCGCGGATCGTGCTCGCCGCGATCGTCGGCGCGGCCCTCGGGCTCTCGGGCGCGGTGTTCCAGTCGCTCACGCGCAATCCGCTCGGCAGCCCCGACGTCATCGGCTTCACGACCGGCTCGTACACGGGGGCGCTGATCGCGATCATCGTGCTCGGCGCGAACTACGCCGGCACCGCCGTCGGCGCCGTGCTCGGCGGGCTCGTGTCGGCCGCGATCGTGTACCTGATCGCCTGGCGGCGCGGGGTGCAGGGCTACCGGCTCATCGTCGTCGGCATCGCCGTCACCGCGATGCTCGAGTCGCTCAACGCGTGGCTCATCCTCCGCGCCGACCTCGAGCTCGCCTTCGCCGCGGCCAGCTGGTCGGCCGGCTCCTTCAACGAGGTGCGCTGGCCCGTCGTCGCGCCCGTCGTGATCGCCCTCGCCGTGCTGCTGCCCGCGCTCGCCCTGCTGAGCCGTCCGCTGAAGATGCTCGAGCTCGGCGACGACGCCGCCCGGGCCCTCGGCGTGCGGACGGAGGCGAACCGGCTCGCGCTCGTCGTCGTCGCGGTGCTGCTCGTCGCCGTCGTCACCGCCGCGGTCGGGCCGGTCGCGTTCGTCGCGCTCGCGGCACCGCAGATCGGCCGCTGGCTCAGTCGGGCGCCCGGTGTCGCGCTCCTGCCCGCCGCGTGCACCGGCGCCCTGCTCGTGCTCGGCGCCGACGTGCTCGCACAGCGGCTGCTGGCCCCCGCCCAGCTGCCCGTCGGGCTCGTGACGCTCTGCCTCGGCGGCGTCTACCTGCTCGGGCTGCTCGCCCGCGAGGCGCGGCGGAGGATGACGTGACGACCGGACCGACCCCCGAGCTCGCCGCCCGCGGCATCCGCGTCGGCTACGACGACCGCATCGTCGTCGACGGCCTCGACCTCGAGATCCCGGTCGGCTCGTTCACCGTCATCGTCGGGCCGAACGCCTGCGGCAAGTCGACGCTGCTGCGCTCGCTCGCGCGCCTGCTGCCGCCGGCCTCGGGAGCGGTGCTGCTCGACGGCCGCGACATCCGCTCGTACGGCGTCAAGGAGGTCGCCCGCCGGGTGGGCCTGCTGCCGCAGTCGAGCATCGCCCCCGACGGCATCACGGTCGTCGACCTCGTGTCGCGCGGACGCTACCCGCACCAGAAGCTGCTGCGGCAGTGGTCGCGGGAGGACGAGGCCGCCGTGACCGAGGCCATGGCGGCCACCGGCACGGCGGAGCTCGCGCAGCGCCCCGTCGACGAGCTCTCGGGCGGTCAGCGGCAGCGCGTGTGGGTGGCGATGGCCCTCGCGCAGCGCACCCCGCTGCTGCTGCTCGACGAGCCCACGACGTTCCTCGACATCACGCACCAGGTCGAGCTGCTCGACCTCTTCTCCCGCCTCCGCACGGATGCCGGGCGCACGCTCGTCGCGGTGCTGCACGACCTCAACCAGGCCGCCCGCTACGCGACGCACCTCGTGGTGATGAAGGACGCGCGGATCGTCGCCCAGGGCGCACCGTCCGACATCGTCACCGCCGAGCTCGTGCTCGAGGTGTTCGGCCTGCGCTGCCGCATCATCGACGACCCCGAGTCGCACACCCCGCTCGTGATCCCCATGGTCGGCGTGCACTGATTGGGTTAGGGTTGCCTTACCTACTTCTAGGAGACACAGCATGCTTTCCACCCTCCGTCTTCCGCTCGCCGTGACCGCGGCGGCGGCGACCGTGCTCGGCCTCGCGGCGTGCGCGCCGTCGAACGACACCTCGGCGGCGCAGCAGCCCGCCGATCTGCTCGCGACCGTCGACACGATGTTCGGCGAGGTCGAGATCCCCGAGCCCGACGACGAGCTGCGCGTCGTGGCCCTGGGCTGGTCGGATGCCGAGATGGCGCTCGCCCTCGGCGTGCAGCCCGTCGCGGTGTTCGACTGGCAGGGCTTCGGCGCCGAGAACAACGGCGTCGGCCCGTGGGCCGCCGATCTCTTCACCGAGGCGCCCGAGCTCATCGAGCGGGGCGAGGAGGCGCTCAACTACGAGCAGATCGCGGTGCTCGAGCCCGACGTCATCCTGAACACCCGCAGCGGCAACGACGAGCAGGAGTTCGACGCGCTGAGCGAGATCGCCCCGACCGTCTACGCGCCCGAGGGCACGGCCGCGTTCGCGACCGAGTGGGACGTGCAGATGCAGACCGTGTCGCAGGCGCTCGGCCTCGCCGACGAGGGCGACGCCCTCATCGCCGACACCCAGGCGCAGATCGACGCGGCCGCCGAGGCGAACCCAGAGTTCGAGGGCCTCACCGCCACCGCCGCCACTAAGTTCGGCGACGCGTACGGCGCGTATCTGCCGGGCGACGGTCGCTTCGACATCCTCGCCGACCTCGGCTTCGAGGCCGCGGAGGGCGTCTCGACGCTCGAGTCCGCCGGCTTCTTCGCGAACGCCTCGGCCGAGCAGGTCGAGCAGCTCGAGGCCGACGTCGTCGTGGTCTACCCGATCGGCTTCACGGTCGAGCAGACGCAGGCCGACCCGCTCATCCAGAGCCTGCCCGCCGTGCAGGACGGCCGCGCGGTGTTCATCGATCCGGCGAGCGAGCTGGCCGGCGCGTACGGCGCCGCGAGCGTGCTGAGCTTCCCGGTCGTGCTCGAGCAGCTCGTGCCGCAGCTGCAGGCAGCGGTCGCCGCCGGCGCGTAGACGTAGCAAGCCGCGAGGGGCCCGGTCCGGGACGGACCGGGCCCTTTCGCGTTCCGAGTTCAGTAGGGCAGGCCGACCCTGCTCGCGCTCTCGATCCAGAGATCGCGGGCGAGCGCGGCGTCGTGCGCCTGCGGGGCGACGCGCCCGTTCGGACGCAGCATGTCGAAGTAGGTCCCGGATGCCGCGGGCGGGCGCTCCGTCGACGCGAGCGCGACGAGCGGCGCCGCACCCGCCTCGGCCGAGATGCCGTAGCCGCCCCGGGTCAGGGTCGCCATCACGGCCATGGCGCGGGACCCGGTGCCGAACGACGTGCGCACGAAGCCGGGATGCACGGAAAAGGCCTCGACCCGAGGCATCCGGCGGGCGAGCTCGCGCATGAAGAGCACCGTCGCGAGCTTCGACGTGCCGTAGGCCGGCCAGCCGCCGAGCCACGGGTGGCGCTGCCAGTCGAGGTCATCGAGCCGCAGCCAGCCGAAGCGGTTGGCGATGCTCGCGGTGCCGATGACACGGCCGCCCGACTGCTCGAGGCGGGGGAGCAGCAGACCCGTGAGCAGGAACGGCGCGAGGTGGTTGTGCTGGATCGTCCGCTCGAACCCGTCCTCGGTGAGCGCGCGCTGCGGCACGAGGCCGCCGGCGTTGTTGAGCAGCACGCCGATGCGGTCGTAGCGCTCGAGGATCGTCGCCGCGAGGCCGCGCACGTCGTCGAGCCGGTCGTAGTCGGCGAGCAGGGCGTCGCCCGACACCTCGGCGGCGACGGCGCGGGTGCGTTCGGGGTTGCGGCCGACGACGACCACGCGGCGGCCGAGCGCGGCGAGCTCGCGGGCGGCGACCGCGCCGATGCCGCTCGACGCCCCGGTCAGCACGATGACGCCGTCGGTGCTCATCGGTAGCCGCCCTTCTCGAGTCCCGCCTCTATTTCGAAGCGGTTCGTGTGCGGGTTCGGTCCGGCCGCCCAGTACAGCAGCGGCAGGGCGAAGCCCCACTCGCGCCACTGCTCGACGTGCACGGCCTCGTGCTGGAGCACCCGGCGGCCGGTGTTCGACCGGGTGAGGTACACCCGGCCGACGGTGGTGCCGCCGCGCCCGAACGCCCAGTTCGGCAGCCCGCGGCACACGATGAGATCACCGACGCGGCGCACCCGGCCGACGCTCAGCGGCAGCCCGATCGCGAGGCCCATCGCCGTCGCGAGGGCGAAGCCGGCGCGGGTCACGGCAGGGTGCCGCACGACCTCGCGCACGCCGGGAACGAGCCGGCCCACGGTCACGAGCCCTATCGCGAGCAGCTGGTACGGCGGGCGGCGCGCGTCGGGCATGCCTCCGTTCTAGCAGCGGCCCGCTTAGTGTTGACTCATGTCGCAGGGCGTCAGCAGGCTCGCGATGATCAGCCTGCACACCTCGCCTGGCGATCAGCCGGGCACCGGTGACGCGGGCGGGATGAACGTCGCGATCGTCGAGACCGCCCGCGCGCTCGCGGAGCGCGGCGTCGAGGTCGACCTGCTCACCAGGGCCGTCGGGCCACCGCGCGAGCGCGACCTCGCGCCGGGCGTGCGACTGCTCGAGCTCGCCGCCGGCCCGGCCGCGGCGCTGCCGAAGAACCGGCTCGTCGACGTCGCCGACGCGTTCGGCGAGGCCGTCGCCGAGGTCACCGGGCGCACGGCGCCCCGCTACGACCTGCTGCACGCGCACTACTGGCTCTCCGGCCTCGCGACCCTGCCTGTCGCGATCGAGCTGGGGCTGCCCTTCGTGCAGAGCTTCCACACCCTCGCCGCGATGAAGACGCGGGCGGATGCCGCGGGGGCGCAGCCCGAGTCCGAGGGCCGCGCCCGCGCCGAGGCCTTCCTCGCCGGGCAGGCCGACGCGCTCGTCGCAGCCGGCAGCGCCGAGGTCGGCGTCATCCTCGACGTCCTGCACGCGCCGCCGGAGAAGACGTGGGTGATCCCGCCGGGCGTCGACGTCGACGCGTTCACCCCCGGGCTCGTCACCCGCGGGCGCGCACTGCGCGAACGTCTCGGCCTGCCGGCCGAGGCGCCCGTGCTCGCGGTCGTCGGCCGGCTGCAGCCGCTGAAGGGGCAGGACTTCGCGATCCGCGTGCTCGCCGAGGTGCGGCACCGCTCGAGTGCGCAGCCCGTGCTCGTCATCGCGGGCGAGACGACCCCCGGCGACGAGGCCTTCCACGCCGACCTCGTCGCGCTCGCCGCGCACCTCGGCGTCGCCGACGCCGTGCACATCACGGGCGCGCTCGACCGGGTCGACACCGCCGACCTCCTCGCGCTTGCCGACCTGACGATCGTGCCGAGCCACTCGGAGTCGTTCGGGCTGGTCGCCCTGGAGTCGGCGGCGAGCGGCACGCCCGTGCTCGCGCAGAACGTCGCGGGTCTCGCCGACAGCGTCGCCGACGGCGTCAGCGGCGTGCTGCTCGACGACCGCGACGTCGGGGACTGGGCGGATGCCGCCCGTCTGCTGCTCGAGGACCGTCCGCGCCTCGACGCGCTGAGCGTCGCCGCGCGCGGCCACGCCGAGGCGCGCACCTGGGCGGCGAGCGCGACGGGACTGCTCGCGGTCTACGAGGCGCTCACGGCCGCCCGTAGGTCTCGAGAAGTCTGAGCCAGATCTCGCTCGTCGTCGGGTACGACGGCACCGCGTGCCAGAGCCGGTCGATCGGCACCTCGGCCGTCACGGCGATCGTCGCCGAGTGCAGCAGCTCGGCGACATCCGGCCCGACGAACGTCGCACCGAGCAGCACCTTCCGCTGCTCGTCGACGACCATGCGCGCCTTGCCCTCGTAGCCGTCGGCGTACAGCGAGGCGCCCGCGACGTAGGAGATGTCGTAGTCGACGATGCGGATGTCGTAGCCCTTCTTCTCCGCCGCGGCCGCGGTCAGCCCGACGGAGGCGACCTCCGGGTCGGTGAAGGTGACCTGCGGCACCGACTCCAGGTCGGCGGTCGCGACGTGCGCTCCCCACGGGGCGTCCTGCACGGCCTGGCCCTTCGCCCGCGCGACGATGACGTCGCCGGCGGCGCGCGCCTGGTACTTGCCCTGGTGCGTCAGCAGCGCCCGGTGGTTGACGTCGCCGACGCCGTAGAGCCAGTCGGTGCCCGTGACGAGGAGGGTGTCGTCGACCTCGAGCCACTCGCCCGGGGTGAGGCCCACCGTGTCGACGCCGAGATCGACGGTGCGCGGGCCGCGCCCGGCCGCGACGAGCACCTCGTCGGCCTCGATCGTCTCGCCGTCGTCGAGGGTCAGCGTGACGGTGCCGGATGCGGCGCGGTCGACCCGCTGCGGAGAGGTGCCGGTGAGCACCCGGGCGCCGAGCTTCTCGAGCGAGCCCTGCACGAGCTCCGCGGCGAAGTCCTCCTGCCCGGTGAGCAGCCGGCCGCGGGAGATCAGGGTCACCTCGGTGCCGAAGCTCGCGTAGGCGGTGGCCATCTCGCAGCCGACGACACCGCCGCCGATGATCGCGAGGCGGCGCGGCGCGGCCTTCGCGCCGGTCGCCTCGCGCGAGGTCCAGGGTCGCGCGTCGCGGAGGCCGGGAATGTCGGGCACCGTCGCGTCCGAGCCCGTCGCCACGACGACCGCGTGCCGCGCCGTGAATTCCGTCGTCGAGCCGTCGGCGCCCTCGACCGAGACCGTCTTCACCCCGGTCAGCCGCCCGTGGCCGCGGACGAGGTCGATGCCCGCGCCCTCCACCCACTCGACCTGGCTCGCGTCGTCGTAGTCGCTCACGAAGCCGTCGCGCCGGCGGAACACCTCGGCGACATCGAGACCGCCGGTCACCGCCTCGCGGGCGCCGCCGACGCCCCGCGCCGCGCGGAGCGCCGCTCCGCTGCGCAGGAGCGCCTTCGAGGGCATGCACGCCCAGTAGGAGCACTCGCCGCCGACGAGCTCGCTCTCGACGAGCACGGCGCTGAGCCCGCCCTTGACGGCCCGGTCGGCGAGGTTCTCGCCGACGGGGCCCGCTCCGATGACGATGACGTCGTACTCGGTTCCGGCCATGACTCGCTCCTCAGCTTCCGGTGAACTCGGCGGTGGTCCTCGTGCGGAAGGCCTCGAGGCCCACCTTCACGTCGTTCGTGCCCATGAGCCGCGCCAGTTCGGTCGGCAGAGCGGCCTCGGCGGCCGCGTCGCCCTCCCGCACCGCCAGCCGGGCGCTCGCGAGGGTCGCCTGCACCGCGAGGGGCGCCTGCGCGGCGATGCGGTGTGCGAGCTCCAGCGCGCGCTCGAGCTGCCGCCCGTGCGGCACGACCTCCTGCACGAGCCCGATCCGGTGCGCCTCGTGCGCGTCGAACTCGTCGCCGGTCAGCAGCCAGCGCATCGCGTCGCCCCAGCCCGCCGCGCGGGGGAGCCGGATCGTGCCGCCGCCGAAGGGCAGGATGCCGCGGGCGACCTCCAGCTGCGCGAAGCGGGTCGAGTCGGCGGCGACGACGATGTCGCTCGCGAGCGCGAGTTCGACACCGAGGGTGTAGCAGAGCCCCTGCGTGGCGAGCACGACGGGCTTCGACACGTGCCGGCCCGACACCTGCCACGGGTCGATGCCGCCCTCCGGCACGAAGTCGAGCCCGTCCCTCGTGATGTGCGGCACGACGTCGGCGAGGTCGAGCCCCGCGGTGAAGTGGTCGCCGGTGGCGTAGACGACGCCCGCCCGCAGCTGCGGGTCGCGGTCGAGCTCGCCGTACGCGGCCGCGAGCCGCTGCAGCATCCCGAAGTCGACGGCGTTGCGTTTCTCGGGCCGGTCGAGACCGATCGTCAGCACGTGCGAGTCCCGGTCGACCTTGATCCGTTCCGTCACGCCCGAAAGCCTAGGCCCGCACTCCAACGGACGGGCGAGAGGCTTCCTCAGCTACCGAGTAGGTCAGCCGCGGGGGTCAGCGGGCGAGGGCGCCGACGATGCGGAGGATCGACGCGAGGTCGTCCTCGGCCGCGGCGGGGGAGGACGGGGCGAACTCGCACAGCCCCGCACCCGCGAAGCCGAAGCGCTCCCGCAAGGCGCGGATGAGCCCCACGAGGCCGGCGACCGTGAGGCCGAACGGCTCGGGGAACCCGATCCCGGCGAACTCCGCCGGGTCGAGCACGTCGAGATCGATGTGCAGGTAGACGGATGACGCGCCGGTCGCCGCCACCGCCTCGACGAGCGCATCGGGGTCGAGCGCCTCGGGCGGGAGGACCCGCACGCCGCTCGCGGCGAGGAACTCGCTCTCGGCGGCATCCGTCGCCCGGGTGCCCGCGAGCACGAGGCGGGAGGGCGCGAGCGGGGGAGAGGGCACGAGCGCCGGGACGCCGTCGCCGAGCAGCGTGCGCAGCACCATGCCGTGGAAGGCGCGTGAGGGGCTCGACTCGGGGGTGTTGAGGTCGGCGTGCGCGTCGAGCCAGACGACGGCGGCGTCCTCGCGGTCGAGCGCCCGGGGGATCGCGCCGAGCTCGACGCCGCAGTCGCCGCCGATGACGATCGCCGGGCCGTCGACCTCGGCGAGGGTGCGGGTGAGCCGGTCGCGCACGAGCGCGATCGAGCTCACCCGCCGCACGAGGGTGCCCTCGTCGTCGCCCGCCTCGAGGGGCACGTCGACCGTGACGGTCGAGGCCTGCGGTAGGTCGCCCGCGATCGCGGCGGCGCCGTCGAGGAGTCTCATCGCCCGGGACGAGCCCGAGCCCTGCCACTGCGGCGCGACGACGAAGGTTGGCACCCGATCAGTATGGTCTAGCGGCTCGCCTGCGCGACCGCGGCGCGGAGGCCCTCGGCGTCGTGCGGAACTCCGTAAGCGGGCGTGCCGTTCTCGATGCGCCACGACTCGTCGATGCCGCCGATGTCGACGGCGTCGAAGCCGAACTCGTCGAGCAGCGCCGCGACGGTGGCCTTGGCATCGGCGTCATCGCCGGCGACGATGAGCGCGCGGCGGCCGGGCTCGCCCGAGGGCTTGCCGTCGGTCGTGAGGTCGGGGGCGCCGATGTGGTTGACGGCCTTCACGACCTTGGCGCCCTGCAGGTGCTTCTGCAGGAGACCGCTCGTCGTGTCGCGCTTGTCGTCGAGCGCCGCGATCTGCCCGTCGCGCGACGGGTAGTAGTTCATGGTGTCGATGACGACCTTGCCCTCGAGGGGAAGGACGGGGACCTCCTCGTACCTGCCGAGGGGGATCGTGACGACGGCGATGTCGGCGGCCTCGGCCGCCTCCTGCGGGGTGCCCGCCTTCGCGCGCTCGCCGAGCTCGGAGACGAGCCCCTGCAGCGTCTCCGGGCCGCGCGAGTTCGCGATCACGATGTCATAGCCGTGCTGCACGCCGAGGCGGGCGAGCTGGCTGCCGATGTTTCCTGCGCCGATGATGCCGATAGTGGTCATGCGGGGCTCAACTGACCGGCGGCCGGTTCTCTTCCCGCGTTCAGCCGATGTTCATTCGGCTACCCGGCGGCGACCATCCGCTGCGGGCTCAGCGGGCGTTCTGCCGGTCGTCGACCCGCTCGTCGGGAGCCGTGGTCCTCAGCGGGTCCGCGATCAGCCGGATCATCGACTCGAGCGGGCCGCGGCCGAGGAAGCGTCGCCAGGTCCAGGCGAAGACGAGCGAGCCGATCGTGAGCGACAGCAGCAGCGCGAGGGGGTAGTCGCCGCGCCCGTAGGGAACACCGGCCTCGCGCGCGAGGCCCGCCAGCAGGGCGAGCACGAGGATCTGCGCGGTGTAGATCGTGAGCGGCATCGCCCCGACCGCGGTGAGGGGCGACAGGACGGTGCGCAGCGCGCGCCCGACGGCGCCCCGTTCCCCGGCGAGCAGGAACGCGAGCACGCCGATGACGACGAGCGCGAGGCCGCCCGACCCGAAGGCCTCCGCCGTCGTGTCCGAGTGCGCCTCGACGTCGGCGCCCGTCGCGGGCAGCACGCCGTAGCCGATGACCATGCCGACGACGCCCGCCGCGACCGTGACGAGTTGCGTGCGGGTGCGGGCGAGGTCGCTGCGGGCGACCGTCAGGCCCGCGAGCAGGTAGGCGATCCAGAGCGGCACGGGATAGGTGGCATCCGGGCCGAACCACATGTCGACGACCGCCGTGCCGACGTCGCGAGCCTCGGGCAGCAGCCCGACGATGACGGGACCGGCGACGGCGAAGAACAGCGCGAGCGGCACGAGCACCCAGCGCGGCGCGAAGAGCACGGGCAGCAGGAGCAGGTACATCAGCCCGTACTCGTCGAGGATGATCGAGACGAGACTGCCGAGCGTCGCGAGCATGAAGCCCAGTAGTACGAGCACGATGCCGCGGATGCCGACGGCGAGCCTGATTCCGCCGCGACCGCCCTCCGCGCCCGTCGCTCCACCGCTGATCAGCCCGAGCGAGACGCCCGCGATCGTCGCGAACAGGATCGACGAGCGCCCGTCGGCCACGGTGTCGACGTCGAGCGGCACGGGCACCGTGTGCGCGACGAACATGCCGAGCACCGCGAGTCCGCGAGCGGCGTCGAGTCCGTCGATGCGGCGAGCGGTCGTCATCGGCTCAGCGTAGAGCGCCGCGGTGCGATCAGTGCCAGGTCAGCGGGGGACACAAGTCGTGCACCCGTTCGTACTCGGAGGATGCCATCGGGCCCGAATAGAGCGGATCCCAACTCACGTTCGGCCAGGCTGCCAGGTACTCCTCACGAGAGGGCGCGTCCGGCACGTCGTGACCGGTCGCGCGTACGCAGGGCGCCTGCATCCACACCTGGTAGTCGTACTGGTAGCCGCGTTGCCGCTCGGAGAGCTCGAGGAACGGTTCGATCGGATGACGCGCCTCGCAGGTCCACACCGACACGGCGGCGTCGACGGACGGGGTCGCCCAGCTCAGCCCTCCGCCCGGATGCAGTTCCGCGTCGATGCCCGATGCGATGAAGCACTCGTACATGACCTGCATGATGTCGCTTCCGGGCGGTACGTACGCCTCGAACGGGTCCTGCGGCCTGACCGCATCGGGAAACGACGCGACGACCTCCATCCAGCGCATGTCGGCCTCGGCGATCCGGTGGCGCTCGCGCTCCTCGTCGGTCAGCGGCTCATCGGGCGGCCGCGGACCGAGCACGAGCTCGACCCGCTCGCGCTCGAAGCGGTCGGCGAAGCCCTGACCGCCCTGCCCCGAGTCGTCCACGAGCCGCGGGTCGTCGAACAGGGCGCAGCCCGCCGAGGCCAGCACCGCGCAGAGCGCGAGAGCAGCGACCGCGACGCGATTCCCCACGGGTCGCGACAGTAGCGCCCGTCGGGCGGGTGCGAGGAGAACATCGAGGGCGCGCCGTCAGGGCTCGAGCGGCGGGCAGACCTCGCGCACGTGTTCCGCGAACGCCTGGCTCGTCACGGCGAGCGCGGCGCGGGCGTTCCAGCGCGGCGACGGCCACTCCGCCACGAACTCCGCCTTCGGGGGCGGCGGTGGCACCGCGATGCCGAGCCCCTCCAGGCAGCGCGCCTCGAACTGCGTCGCGTAGTCGTAGAGGTACGCGACCTGGGCGTCGCTCAGCCGGGTGACCGGCTCCCGCTCGTACTTCGTGCTGCACACGTAGATCGCGACCGCATCCTCCTGCGTCCCGATCTCCCAGCGGATGCCGCCGCTGTGCGAGAACTCCGAGCGCACGCCCGCCTCGACGAGGCACTCGTGAATCGCCTCGTACAGCGCGTCGGGCTCGAGGTAGCCGGCGAACTCGTAGTCCGGACGCTCGGCGTCGGGCCACACGAGCTTCAACTGCGCCCACCGCTCGTTCGCCGCGCCGATGCGCAGCCGCTCGAGCGCGATCGGGTCGCGGTCGTGGGCCTCCGGCCACGGCCCGAGGGTCAGCAGCACGTGCTCGCGCAGGAATGGATCGACGGCCTTGACGGTCGCCGACGCCGGGTCGAGCGGCGGCGGATCGTCGGCTCGCAGCAGCCCCGCGCCGACCACGAGGGCGACGAGGAGCGCCGCGACAGCGCCGACGATCCGTGCCACCGCTCCGACCTCCTCGTCGCGACTCCTGCTCGTGGCGCAAATGGTCGCAGCGGGAGGTCGGAGCGAGCCGAGAACCCGGATGCCGAAGCGCCGGCCCGGAGTCGAGGCAGTGCCGGAGGCCGGCGCGAGCTCCCTAGTCGAGGCCGAGCCGCGTGCGCAGCCGGTCGAGCTGCCGCGGCAGCTGCGGCGGCATCCGCTCGCCGAACCGAGCGAAGAACGCCTCGGTGTCGTCGAGCTCGTCACGCCAGGCGGCCGGCTCGACCGCGAAGAGCCGCTCGAGGGCGCCGGGCTGCAGTTCGAGCCCGTCGAGCGGCAGGTCGTCGAGCCGCGGCGCGAGACCGAGCGGAGTGTCGACCGCGGGCAGCCGGCCCGCGACGCGGTCGAGCATCCAGGCCAGCACCCGGCCGTTCTCGCCGAAGCCCGGCCAGAGGAACGAGCCGTCCTCGTCGCGGCGGAACCAGTTGACCTGGAAGACGCGCGGCATGCGGCCGGTGCCGCGCAGGCGCTCGCCGAGGGCGAGCCAGTGGCCGAAGTAGTCGGCCATGTTGTAGCCGCAGAAGGGCAGCATGGCGAAGGGGTCGCGGCGCAGCTCGCCGACGGTGCCCTCGGCCGCGGCCGTCTGCTCCGAGGCGATCGTCGCGCCGAGGAAGACGCCGTGCTCCCAGTCGCGCGCCTCGGTGACGAGCGGCACGTTGGTGCGGCGCCGTCCGCCGAACACGATCGCGTCGACGTGGACCCCCGCGGGCGAGTCCCAGTCGTCGGCGACCGACGGGCACTGTGCGAGTGGCACCGTGAACCGGGCGTTCGGGTGCGCCGCGGGCTCCGCCGAGGCGGGCGTCCAGTCCTCACCGCGCCAGTCGAGGAGGCGCTCGGGGGCGTCATCCGTCATGCCCTCCCACCACACGTCGCCGTCGGGCCGCAGCGCGACGTTCGTGAAGATCGTGTTGCCCCACAGCGTCTCCATCGCGGTCGGGTTCGTGGCCCAGCCGGTGCCGGGCGCGACGCCGAACAGGCCGGCCTCGGGGTTGATCGCCCGCAGTCCGCCGTCGGGGTCGGGGGCGAGCCAGACGATGTCGTCGCCGAGCGTCTCCACGCGCCAGCCGGGCAGGGTCGGCTTCAGCATCGCGAAGTTCGTCTTGCCGCACGCCGACGGGAAGGCGGCCGCGACGTGGAACCGGCGACCCTCTGGCGAGATCACCCGCACCAGCAGCATGTGCTCGGCGAGCCAGCCCTCGTCGCGGGCCATGACGCTCGCGATCCGCAGGGCGAAGGCCTTCTTGGCGAGGATCGCGTTGCCGCCGTACGCGGAGCCGAAGGAGAAGATCTCCCGCGTCTCGGGGAAGTGCGAGATGTACTTCGTCTCGTTGCACGGCCACGGCACGTCGGCGCGCCGGATGCCGCGGTCGTCGACGAGCGGCATCCCGACCGTGTGCGCGGCGCGCACCCAGTCGGTCCCGGGCCGCAGGGCCTCGAGGGCCGCGCTGCCCATCCGCGTCATCACGCGCATGCTCGCCACGACGTAGGGGGAGTCGGTCACCTGCACGCCCAGGCGGGACATCGCCCCGCCGACCGGACCCATCGAGAACGGGACGACGTACATCGTGCGGCCGCGCATGCTCCCGGCGAAGAGCCCGGCCAGCGTCTCCCGCATCGCGCCGGGCTCGGACCAGTTGTTCGTCGGCCCCGCGTCCTCCTCGCGCTCGGAGCAGATGAACGTGCGCGACTCGACCCGGGCGACGTCGTCGGGAGCCGAGCGGGCGAGGAAGCTGTAGTGCCGGTGCTCGGAGGCGAGCGGCTCGATCGTGCCCGTCGCGACCATGCGGCGGGTCAGCCGGTCGAACTCCGCCTGCGACCCGTCGCACCATTCGACCCGGTCGGGGCGGGTGAGCTCTGCGAGCTCCGTGACCCATGCGGCGACGGCGGGGGCGACCCCGGCGGGTGCGGCGAAGGTCAGTGGAGTCGCGGCGGACTCGAGGCGGGGGAGTGCCTCGCTCGGCAGGTCGGGGGCGGTCAGGGTCATGGGGGCCTCCTCGAAGATCGCCTGGTGTTTCCACCGTGACGGCCCGGGGAGACGATCAGAAGGGTCAGTGCTTGTGAACTTCCGTGCTTCTTCACTACCGTTCACGAATGGCGGAACTTCTGATGCTCGGGCAGCGCCTGCGCCACTTCCGGGTGGCGAAGGGGCTCACGCTCGACCAGCTCGGTGGGCGCGTCGGCATCGCGCCGAGCCAGCTGTCGATGATCGAGAACGGCCGGCGTGAGCCGCGCCTCTCCGTGCTCGAGCAGCTCGCGGCCGCGCTCGACGTGCGCCTCGCCGACCTGCTCGACGAGACGCCGCCGACCGAACGGGCCGCGCTCGAGGTCGAGCTCGAGCGGTTGCAGCAGGGGCCGCTGTACCGCCAGCTCGGGCTGCCCGACATCCGTGTCACCCGGTCGATGCCGCAGGAGACGCTCGAGGCGCTCGTCGGACTGCACCGCGAGCTCGCCCGCCGCAGCCGCGATGCGATCGCGACGCCGGAGGAGGCGCGCCGGGCGAACACCGAGCTGCGCGAGCACATGCGCGGCGAGGACAACCACATCGCCGAGATCGAGGAGATCGCGAGCAGGATGCTGCGCGACGTCGGCCACACGACCGGCGCGCTCACCCACCGCTCCGTGAGCGTGATGGCCGAGCGGCTCGGTTTCGAGCTCATCTACGTCTCGACGCTGCCGCACTCGACCCGCAGCGTGACCGACCTCGAACACGGCCGGATCTACCTGCCGCCCGCCTCCATCCCCGGCGGACACGGTCTGCGCTCGATGGCGCTGCAGGCGATGGCGCACCGCGTGCTCGAGCACTCGGAGCCGGCGGACTACGCCGAGTTCCTCCGGCAGCGGCTCGAGATCAACTACTTCGCGGCGGCCTGCCTCATGCCGCTCGAGCAGTCCGTGACGTTCCTCAAGGCGCGCCGGCAGCACCGCGACATCGCCGTCGAGGACTTCCGCGACGCGTTCGGCGTCACCCACGAGGCCGCGGCGCTGCGGTTCACGAACCTCGCGACGACACACCTCGGCATGACGGTGCACTTCCTGCGCGCGGGCGACGACGGCGCCGTCTACAAGGCGTACGAGAACGACGGCCTGCGGCTGCCGGTCGACGTGACCGGCTCGACGGAGGGGCAGTTCGTGTGCCGGCACTGGGCCGCGCGGCGGGCGTTCGACCGCACGACGCGCACGAC
This sequence comes from Desertivibrio insolitus, assembly GCF_017355965.1. GTDB lineage: Bacteria > Actinomycetota > Actinomycetes > Actinomycetales > Microbacteriaceae > JAFIQW01. The sequence continues at coordinate 34,643 of NZ_JAFIQW010000001.1, read as the reverse complement.
CGAGTTCTACCAGTACACCGACACCCCGGAGGGGACGTTCTGGGACTCGGCGCAGATCGGCTCGGCGTCGACCGGGGAGTTCTCGATCACGGTCGGGGTGCCGTTCGCCGACGCCAAGTGGTTCCGCGGGCGTGAGACGACCGTGCGGGAGGTATCGAGGTGCCCGGATGTCTCGTGCTGCAAGCGCCCGCCGGCGCAGCTCGCCGAGCGGTGGAAGGGCAAGGCGTGGTCGAGCGCGAAGCTCCACGCGCACATCCTGTCGCCGCTGCCGAGCGGCACCTTCCCCGGCGTCGACGACCAGGAGCTGTACGAGTTCCTCGAGGCGCACGCGCCGCGGTAGCCCGCTCCGGCGCTACTCGACCGACGGTGTGGCGCTACTCGACCTCCGCGACCGCGTCAGTCCCGGCCGAGAGCCCGCGCCGCGTCGGCGCCCGCCTCGTGCAGCCAGCGCGCCGGCTCGGCGATCGCCGCCTCGACCGAGCCCGCGTAGCCGACGAGCGCCGCCGTCCAGACGGGCTCGCCCGCGGCCTCGGCGACCGCGTCGACCGAGCCCGCGATGACGCCGACGCGGGTGCCCGCGGCATCCGCCCGCTGGAGCAGCTGCCCGACCACCTTGCCGCCGAGCGATTGCGAGTCGAAGCGCCCCTCGCCCGTGAGCACGAGGTCGGCCGCCGCGATCGCGTCGGTCAGCCCGGTGAGTTCGGCGAGGTGGTCGGCGCCGGAGGTGATCCCGGCGCCCCAGAACGTCGCGAGTCCGTACCCCGTGCCGCCCGCGGCGCCGGTGCCGGGGTAGTGCGGGTCGCCCCCGCCGAGCTCGGCGAAGTGGCGCAGCAGCCCGTCGAGCTCGACGACCTCGGCGGGGCTCGCGCCCTTCTGCGGCCCGAACACCGCGGCCGCGCCCGTCGGCCCGAACAGGGGCGCCGTGACATCCGTCAGCAGCTCGACGCCGAACGGGGGAGGGGTCACCATCTCCGACGCGTCGAGCGAGCGGATCCCGGCGAGCCCGGCGCCGCCCTCGATCAAGGAACCGCCCTCGGCGACGAGGCCCAGCTCGGCGAGCGCGCCGGCCCCGGCGTCGGTCGACGCGGAGCCGCCGAGCCCGACGAGGATGCGCTTCGCGCCAGACTCGGCCGCGGCGCGCAGCACCTGCCCGAGGCCGCGCGTGGTCGCGCCGAGCGCGTCGAGTTCGCCCATGAGCGGCAGCCCGGACATCTGCGCGAGTTCGACGACGGCGGTGCCGTCGGGCAGCTGCAGCCACTCGCCAGGGGTGGGTCGCCCGTCCGGACCGAGCACCTCGCCGGCGCTGACACGACGCGCTCCGGGGATCGCCGCCTCGACCGCGTCGAGCGTGCCCTCGCCGCCGTCGGCCTGCGGGTGCAGCAGCACCTCGTCGCCCGGTCGCACCGAGAGCCAGCCCTCGCGGATCGCGGATGCCACGGAGCGGGCGTCCAGGCTGCCCTTGAACGAATCGGGTGCGACGACGACGGTGAAGGCCACGCTCCGACCCTAGCGAGCGCCGCCGGTTCGGCCCGCTGAGCGGCATCCGTCTAGTCTCGAACGACGTGTCACCCCTGATCGTCGACGTCCCCTGGGACGACCCCCGCGCCATCGACCTCCGCGACCGGCTCGACGCCGAGATGGTCGACCGCTACGCGCTGAACCAGATCGAGGAGGACCCCGAGATCACCGCGGAGCGCTCACGGGTGCTCGCCCTGCACGGCGACTCGGTGGTCGCGACCGTGCTCGCGCTCGACGAGAACGGCGACGCCGTCGGGCACGCCGCGCTCCGCACCCGCGACGACGCGCTCGAGATCAAGAAGGTGATCGTCGACCCCGCCGCCCGGGGTAAGGGCGTGGCGAAGGCGATCATGGCCGCGATCGAGGAGCGGGCCCGCCGCCACGGCGGTCGCCGGGTCATCCTGCAGACCGGTCACGCGCAGCCGGAGGCGATCTCCCTCTACGAGAAGCTCGGCTACACCCCGATCCCCGTCTACGAGCCGTACCGCCGCACGATGCCCAACTCGCTCTGCTACGAGAAGAGCCTCTGATCCGGCCGTTCGTACAGGAAGCCGGGGGCGGCGGGCGGGGGCGCGGCTGCGCTTATGCTGCTGAAGTGACCCGATTCGATCGCCGCGGTTGAGGATGACTCCCAGCGACGTCCCCTCCACCCGGCGCGGCCGCGGTGACACCCCGCCCGAGGACACGGGCGCGCTCCTCCTGCGCCGCTACCGGCTCGGGGACCGCATCTCGTCCGGCGGCTCGTCGATCGTCTACGCCGCCCACGACGAGCAGCTCGACCGGCCGGTCGCCGTCAAGATCTTCCGCACCGACGCCGTCACCGAGGAGGAGGTCGCCCAGCAGGAGCGCGAGATCCGCCTGCTCGCGAACCTCTCGCACCACGGCCTCGTGCCGCTGCTCGACGTCGGCCTCGGCCTCGCCGGCGACGGACGTCCGCGCATCTATCTCGTCATGGAGCGCATCGGAGGCGAGAGCCTGCGCCAGCGGCTGCGCGGCGGCCCGCTCAGCCTGCGGGAGACCGCCTACCTCGGCTTCGACGTCGCGGAGGCGCTGGAGTACCTCGAGTACCGCAAGGTCGTGCACCGCGACATCAAGCCGGGCAACATCATGCTCGTCGACTACACGAGCACCAACGGACGCCGTCGGGCGCGGCTCATCGACTTCGGTATCGCACAGCGCGCCACGGCGACCGGGCAGCTCGAGCTCTCCACCGGCACGGCGGCCTACCTCAGTCCCGAGCAGGCCCTCGGCAAGCCCGTCGACAACAGCAGCGACATCTACTCACTCGGGCTCGTGCTGCTCGAGTGTTTGACCGGCGAGCTCGTCTTCCCCGGCACGGTGTACGACTCCGCCGCTGCACGGCTCGTCAACGACCCGCCGATCCCCGAGCACCTGCCCGAGGGGTGGCAGGACCTGCTGCGCCGGATGACGGCGAGGGCGCCGGAGGACCGCCCGTCGCCCGCTGAGGCGGCGACCGCGCTCCGCGACCTCGTGGTCGCCGAGCTCGCGGGCGAGGCCGGCACCGCCGTCGCGACGCGGCCAGCCACCGAGACCGAGCGCAGCGAGGCCGTGCACCTGCTCGGCATCCTCGACTCCGCACCGGAGGAGGCCTTCGACCGGGTCACCGCCCTCGCGAGCCACGCGCTCGACGTGCCGATCGCGCTCGTCACGATCCTCGACCGGGAGCGGGCGTGGTTCAAGTCGAACGTCGGCTTCGACTTCGAGGAGGTGCCGCGCGACACCGCCTTCTGCTCGTGGGCGATCCTCGACGAGGAGCCGCTCGTGATCGAGAACCCTCGAAGCGATCCCCGCACCTCGAACAACCCGCTCGTCGTCGGCGACCCGAACGTGCAGTTCTACGCGGGCGTGCCTCTGCGCACCCGGACGGGACACAACATCGGCGCCCTGTGCGTGTTCGACCGGCAGCCCCGGAGCTTCGGTGAGCGCGACCTCGAACTGCTCACCGAGCTCGCGGGCATCGTCATGACCGAGCTCGAACTGCGGCTCTCCGCGCAGATCATGAAGGAGCAGCGCGACGCCCTGCTCCCGCCCCCGGTCGCCGGCTGACCCTCAGCTCCCGGCCGGTACGGCGGTGTCCCGCCGCGCCGTCACGGCGGACGCGATCTCCTCGGTGACGAGGTCCATGTTGATCTGCGCCGCCGCCATCGCCCCCGCCGCTGCCGCGCCGCCGACCTGCGCGCTCATGTCCGCGGCGTTACCCGCGACCCACACGCCGGGCGCCGCCGTGCGGCCGAACGCATCCGCCGCGATCGTCGAGCCCATGCCCGACGGATGCGGCGCCGGCTCGAGTCCCAGCGGCGCGAGGAACTCCGCGCGGGCGTCGGTACGCGTCGCGACCGCGAGCGCGCCCAGGTCGACGAGGCGCCCGTCGGCCAGTCGCACCCCGGTCAGGGCGTCGCCGCGCACCTCGACGGATGCCACGGCGCCCGCCACCACCTCGATGCCGCGCGCCGCGAGCTCCTCCGCCTCCTGCCCGGACGGCTCCATCGCGTCGTTCAGCAGCAGCACGACGTCGTCGCTCCACTGCCGGAACAGCTGCACCTGGTGCATCGCCCGCGGTCCCGTCGCGAGCACGCCGATCCGCCGGTCGCGCACCTCCCAGCCGTGGCAGTAGGGGCAGTGCACGACGTCGCGTCCCCACCGCTCGCGCAGCCCCGCGACATCCGGCAGTGCGTCGACGACCCCGGATGCCACGAGCAGCCGCCTGGCCCCGATCGCGTGGCCGCCCTCGAGCTCGACCCGCAGGCCGCCGTCGTCGCGGCTCACCTCCACGACGCGCCCGTCGATCACCGCGCCGCCGTACCGCCGCACCTCGCCGCGGCCGGTGGCGAGCAGCTCGGCGGGCGGCACACCGTCCCGCGCGAAGAGCCCGTGCACCGCCTCGGCCGGAGCATTGCGGGGAGTGCCCGCGTCCACCACGAGCACCGACCGGCGCGCTCTCGCCAGCATCAGCGCCCCACTCAACCCGGCGGCACCGCCGCCGATCACCACCACGTCGTAACGGGCCTCGTTCTCGGTCACCGTCATCACCTCCGCGAGAACCGTGCCGCCGGGGCCTCCATCGCAGCAAGTTCTTTTGCCACTACGGCAAACTGATCGCATGGACGACGAGGTACTGCAGGGGGTGGGCCCCAGGCTGCGAGCGCTGCGCGCCCGGCGCGAGGTCACGCTCACCGAGCTGTCGGAGGAGACGGGCATCTCGGTCAGCACGCTGTCCCGGCTCGAGAGCGGCACCCGCAGACCCACCCTCGAGCTGCTGCTGCCCCTCGCCCGAGCGCACGCCGTGACACTCGACGAGCTGGTCGGGGCGCCGCTCACGGGCGACCCCCGGGTGAACCTGCGACCCGTGGCGCGCCACGGCATGACGATGCTGCCGCTCACGCGCCGGGCGGGCGGCATCCAGGCCTACAAGTTCGTGATCCCGAGTGGGCCGGACCGGCGGCATCCGGAACCCAAGACCCACGAGGGCTACGAGTGGGTGTACGTGCTCAACGGCCGGCTGCGCCTCGTGCTCGGCGACCAGGACCTCGTGCTGACGCCGGGCGAGGCGGCCGAGTTCGACACGCGTGTGCCCCACTGGTTCGGCGCCGCGGGGCCCGAATCGGTCGAGTTCCTCAGCCTCTTCGGCAAGCAGGGCGAGAAGGCCCACGTGCGGGCGAGCACGGGCCGGCGCGGCTGACGGGGGCGGCGCAGGGCCGCCCCGTCAGCCGCGCCGGTCAGCCGGCCGCCGGGGTCGGCGTGAGCCTCGCCCAGGTGCGGGGGCCGGTGCGCAGAACGGCTTCGCGGCCCTCGAGGGCGACCACGTCGCTCTCGGCGAGCACCCGCCCGTCGAGCCGTACCGCCCCCGCCGCGAGCAGTCGGCGGCGGGCCGAGTTGCTGAGCTCGGGTCGCGCGGCCGTCAGCACCTCGAGAGGCGTCAGGGGCTTCGCGGCCAGGGCCACGACCGGCAGGTCGTCGGGCACGGCGCCCTCTGCGAAGACGGAGACGAAGCGGCGGCGGGCGCCGGATGCTTCGGTCGCATCGTGGTGCCGCGCCACCACCGCCTCGGCGAGGACGAGCTTCGCATCCCGAGCGGCGCGCCCGCCGTGCCGGGACGCCGCACCGAGCTCGGCGACGCGCTCGTCCGGCAGCGCGGTGTAGACGGCCGCCCACTCCTCGACGAGCTCGTCGCGCAGGCTCATCAGCTTGCCGAACTTCTCGTCCGGCGAGTCGGTGAGCGCGACGTAGTTGCCGAGCGACTTCGACTGCTTGGCGCCGCCGTCGAGTCCCGGCGTGATGCGGGAGGTGATGACGGTCTGCGGCTCGCGACCGAGTCGCTGCTGGTAGTGGCGCCCCATCAGCTCGTTGAAGAGCTGATCGGAGCCGACGATCGTGAGGTCGCTGTCGATCTCGACGCTGTCGAAGCCCTGGAGCACGGGGTAGACGAGCTCGTGCAGTGCGATCTCCCGGCCCTCCGCGACGCGCTGGCGGAACATGTCCCTCGCCATGAGTTGCGCCTGCGTCGTGAGGGCGAACAGCTCGAGCAGCCGCGGCACCGGCATCCGGTCGTACCACTCGGAGTTCCGCCGCACCTCGAGCAGTTCGGGCTCCGTCCTCAGCACGAGACTCGCCTGGGCGAGGAACGCCTGCGCGTTCGCCTCGATCGCCTCGGGCGGCAGAGTCGGTCTGGTCTCGCTGCGACCGCTCGGGTCGCCGATCCGAGTGGTGAGATCGCCCAGCAGGAAGATCACGCGGTGTCCCTGGTCCTGCAGCGAGCGCATCATCCACAGGTTCACTGCGTGACCGAGGTGCAGGTGCGGCGCGGTGCAGTCGACGCCGTACTTGATGCGGAGCTGCCGCCCCGATGCCAGCCGGTCGAGCAACTGGTACTCGCCGACGATCTCGTCGATGGTGCGCCGGAGCGGCGCGAGAGCGGCCTGCGCGTCTGGCATTGATTCGTCCTCTCGTGGAGCGGGAGGACGGGCCCGTGGCCAGAGTCGCTCCCGCGGAAACGGAAAAGGCAGAGACCGGATGGTCTCTGCCTTGGCTCTGGCGGGAGCGGTGATCGCGCGCTAGGCGCTGCCGGCTCTGGCCAGAGCCGGTCGATACGTCGAGGCGGGTGCGATCACGAGAAGGAGCGTAGCCGATGGTGGGAGGCGGGGGACGCCCGCCTCCCACGGCTCAGCGCTGGGCGCCCGACTTCTTCTCGGGCACCGGGGCCAGACCGGATGCCTCGAGCTCGGCGTAGTACGCCCGGGCCTCGTCCTGGCGCTGCTGCTCGGCCCCCGAGGCGATCTCGGCGCGGACGTGCTCCGGCTCGAGACGGAAGGCCGCGACGAGGTCGAGCGCGTGCGGGCGGAGGCGGGGGAGCAGCCGGTCGTCGATGTAGTCGGTGATCGCCTGGGCCCGCTGCCCCGAGAGCCGCCCGTGGATCAGGTACCACGCCGCGTTCCGCTCGATGAGGCCGAGCCCGAAGAGGTCGCGCAGCCACGTGAGCACCTGCTTCGTGCCGGGGTGCTCGACACGGTCGACCGCGGCCGTGAACGACTCCCACTGCAGCAGCTCGCCGTGCGCGCGGGCCGCCTCGAGCAGCTCGTTCTGGTTCTCGTTGAACAGCTTCTGCCCGGCGACGGGGTCGAGCTTCGACGCGGCACGCAGGCGCCCGGCGAGCTCCGCCACCATGGTCTCGACGCGGTCGGTCAGCAGCTGGCGCTGCGCCGCGGCGTCGCGCACCTGACCGACGGAGCGCGCGGTCGAACCGAAGTCCGCGACGCGCTGGCCGACCTGGCGCAGCCCTGAGCGGTCGAGCGCGGAGGAGCCGAACTGCCCGGCCACGTAGCGGGCCATCGTCGCGGCATCCGCCTTCTTGAACCGCTTGGCGTAGTCGCCGAGCAGTCGCTTGGCGACCAGTTGCAGCAGCACGTTGTTGTCGCCCTCGAACGTCACGTAGATGTCGAGGTCGGCACGCAGCTGGGCGACACGGTTCTGCGCGAGGAACCCGGCGCCGCCGCACGCCTCGCGCGCCTCCTGCAGGATGTCGAGCGCCGCCCAGGTCGACAGCGGCTTGAGTGCGGCGGCGATCGTCTCGAGGTCCTGCCGGTCGTCGTCGGATGCCTTGCGGCCCGAGAACACACCGTCGAACACCTCGAGGAAGTCCTCGTGGGCGAAGCTCATCGCGTAGGTCTGGGCGAGGCGGGGGAGCAGCCGTCGCTGGTGGCGCTGGTAGTCGAGCAGCACGACCTCCTCGCTGCCGGCTCCGGGGAACTGCCGGCGCTGCGTCGCGTAGGTGATCGCCACGTGCAGGGCGAGCTTCGCCGCGAGCGTCGCCGATCCGTCGAGCGAGACCCGGCCCTGCACGAGGGTGCCGAGCATCGTGAAGAACCGGCGGCCTGGGCTCTCGATGGGGGAGCTGTAGGTGCCGTCGGGCGCGACGTCGCCGTACCTGTTGAGCAGGTTCGTGCGCGGAATGCGCACGTGGTCGAAGTGCAGCCGACCGTTGTCGATGCCGTTGAGCCCGCCCTTGAGGCCGTCGTCCTCACCGCCGATGCCGGGGAGGAAGTGGCCCTCGTCATCGCGCAGCGGCACGTAGAAGCAGTGCACGCCGTGGTTGACGCCGCCCGTGATGAGCTGCGCGAACACCGTCGCGGCCTTGCCGTGCAGCGCCGCGTTGCCGAGGTAGTCCTTCCAGGCCGCGCGGAACGGCGTGTGCACGACGAACTCCTCGGTCTCCGGGTCGTACGTCGCGGTGGTGCCGATCGACGAGACATCCGACCCGTGCCCGGTCTCGGTCATCGCGAAGGCGCCGGGCACCTCGAGGCTCATGATCGCCGGGAGCAAGCGGCGGTGGTGCTCCTCCGTGCCCAGGTGCATGACCGCGGAGCCGAAGAGGCCCCACTGCACGCCCGACTTGATCTGCAGGCTCGGGTCGGCGAGCACGAGCTCCTCGAAGCTCGCGATGTTGCCGCCGTGGTTCTCCGAGCCCCCGACGTACTTCGGGAAGGCTCGGTGCACGGCGCCCTCCTCGACCAGGATTCCGAGCTGGTGCAGCACGCGCTCGCGGTGCTCGTCCATGCCGAGCCCGTCGACGCGGTGCAGTTGCGGGTTGTTCCTGATCGCGTCGCGGGTGGCGAGGCGTTCGTCCGCCCACTGTCCGAGCAGGTAGCGGCCGAGCCAGTCGACGTCGACGGAGGGGACGTCGGCGGGCGGGTCGTAGGGCACCGTGGGCTGATCGGAGAGAGTCGACATCGAGCTTCTTTCGTTCCACCGGATCGAGGGCGCCGCCCCTCGTCGGGCGGGCGGCACCACGGTAGGACGGGTTCTGTTCGAGTCGAAGTCCGTCGTATCCGGGGTACGAAACGACGGCGACGCGGTGCGGCGCGCTTCGCGGGAATCTACAAAGCGCGGTCACGATCGTGTGCGGAGAGGCACTGCCGCTGGCGCGCCACGCGACCTCTGGCCGCTGCTGGTCGGAGCGAGCAGCCGTTCGTCGAGGCCGGGCCGCGGCCGAAGGCGAGGTGTGGTGCCCCCAGGAGGATTCGAACCTCCGCCCCTGCCTCCGGAGGGCAGTGCTCTATCCCCTGAGCTATGGGGGCCGGGGACGCGAACAAGACTAGCCCACGGCACGAGGGGGCCGTGACAGGATCGGCAGGTGCAGCGTTCCGTCTTCTCATCACTCGAACTCGAGCTGTCGGGACGCACGAACCTCGTGCTCTCGGTCGCCGTGGCCCAGGGCGTCGACCTCGCCTCCGAGGCGCTGACCGTCACCCTCGACGGCGGGCCCGTCGAGTGGCGGGAGGTCGTCGACCGTCACGGCACGCGGCTCCACCTCTTCGACAGCGGCGCCGGCACCATGCGCATCGACTACGCCGCCGAGGTGACCGGGCGGCACAACCCCGTGCCGACGAGCGACCTCGACCTCATCGGCTACCTCCGTCCCAGCCGCTACTGCGAGTCCGACTCGCTCACGCCGACCGCCCGCAGCGAGTTCGCCGGGCTCACCGGCAAGGCGCTGCTCGACGCCGTCTCGTCCTGGGTCGGCGATCGGCTCTCCTACGTGCCGGGCTCGAGCCAGGTCACCGACGGAGCGACGCAGACCCTGCTGCTGCGGCAGGGGGTGTGCCGCGACTACGCCCACCTCGTGATCGCGCTGCTGCGCGCGATGGACGTGCCCGCCCGGCTCGTCAGCGTCTACGCACCGGGCCTCGAGCCGATGGACTTCCACGCCGTCGTCGAGGCGCACGTGGAGGGAGACTGGCACGTCGTCGACGCGACAGCGCTCGCGCCGCGGCAGAGCCTCGTCCGCATCGCGACCGGCCGCGACGCCGCCGACACGGCGTTCCTCACCAACCACGGGTCCGACCTCATCCTGAGGCGGATGGAGGTCGGCGCGGTGGTCGACGACCTGCCGCGCGACGACGTGCGCGAACTCGTGCAGCTGCGCTGACGCCCCTCGAGGAGGAGCGCGGGATCAGCCGAGGTTGGCGATGACCGCGTCGATCAGGGGCTCCGCGTCGCCCGGCTCGTAGAAGACGGTCGACTGCGCCGCGATGTAGTACTCGCCGCTGAAGACCTGCGCGACACCCGCGCCGGAGCCGTCGATCTCGAAGTAGGCCTCGTCGCCGTACGTCGGCACGAAGTTGCTGTTCATGACGAGGGCGTTCTTGTATTCCTCGCTCGTCTCGGCGGGCATCGCGGCCACGGCGATGTCGATCGTCTCGCCGCTCGTCTGGTTGAGCCAGCTGCAGGCCGTGCCCGCGTTGTTCTCGACGACGTCCTGCGCGAGGGAGTCCGCCGCGGGGGAGTAGTCGGGGTTCGTGCCGAAGTTCGGGTTGAAGTCGTAGATCTGCTGCGCCGTGAGCAGCGAGTCGCAGGCGACGTTGAACGGGATCGGCTCGCGCTCCGGCGTGGGCGCCGCGCTCGGCGACGCGGCGGGGTCGGCCGAGGGCGCGGCCGACGCGGACGCCGCCGGGGTCTCCGCGGGCTCCGCCGTCACGGCGGGCGCGGCGCTCTGCGGCGACGTGCAGCCGGCGAGCAGGACGATCGCGACGGCGGAGGCGGCCAGCGCGCTGAGAGGACGGGGGACGGACGTCATGGCGACCATCTTCACCGCACGACGCGGCGATCGAGCCGCGGCACGGCACAAATGATCGAATCGTGACTGGTGCGTTGCCTCAACGGATGCCGCGGGCCCGCCGGTGCCCGCACGGCCTAAGCTTGAGGGCCGTGACTCCCGCCCAGCTCTCCGCGTCCCTGCTCACCGTCGTCCAGAACGCGGTCGAGCGACGCGGCTCGGAGCTCGAGGTCACCGCCGCCGACGTGCAGCTCGAGCGCCCCCGCAACCGCGACCACGGCGACTGGGCCTCGAACGTGGCGATGAGGCTCGCCAAGCGCGTCGGCGCGAACCCGCGTGAGCTCGCCGCCGAGGTCGCGGAGGGTCTGCAGCAGATCGACGGCGTCAAGAGCGTCGACGTGGCCGGACCCGGCTTCATCAACGTGACGCTCGACGCGGCCGCCGCCGGTGCGCTCGCGAGGCAGATCGTCGAGGCCGGCGAGTCCTTCGGCTCGAACACGCAGCTTCAGGGCCAGGTCATCAACCTCGAGTTCGTGTCCGCGAACCCCACCGGCCCGCTGCACATCGGTCACACCCGCTGGGCGGCGCTCGGCGACTCGATCGCGCGGGTGCTCCGGGCATCCGGGGCCGAGGTGGCGACCGAGTTCTACATCAACGACGCGGGCAACCAGATGGACGCCTTCGGCGCGAGCATCCTCGCCGCCGCCAAGGGCGAGCCGACCCCGGAGAACGGCTACCCGGGCGAGTACATCGCCGAGCTCGCCCGCCGCATCCTTCAGGAGCGCCCGGACCTCGCCGAGCTCGACCCCGCCGAGGCCCTCGAGCTCGCCCGCGAGCGCGGCTACCAGCTGCAGCTGCAGGAGATCCAGGACTCGCTCGAGCGCTTCCGCGTGCACTTCGACGTCTGGTTCTCCGAGCGCCAGCTGCACCGCTCGGTCGACGGGCAGAAGAGCGAGATCGACACCGCCGTCGACCGGCTGCGCGAGCAGGGTCACGTCTTCGACGACGAGGGCGCCGTCTGGGTGCGCACGACCGACTTCGGCGACGACAAGGACCGCGTCATCCGCCGCTCCAACGGCGTCTACACGTACTTCGCCGCGGATGCCGCCTACTACCTCTCCAAGGGCGACCGCGGCTTCCCGCACAAGATCTACCTTCTCGGCGCCGACCACCACGGCTACGTGCACCGGCTCAAGGCCCTTGCGGGCGCGGCCGGCGACGACCCCGAGAACGACATCGAGGTGCTCATCGGGCAGCTCGTCGACGTGAACGGCGCGCGCCTGTCGAAGCGCGCGGGCAACATCATCGAGCTCAACGACCTCATGGCCTGGCTCGGCGTCGACGCCCTGCGCTACTCGCTCGGCCGGTCGCCCGCCGACTCCCCGCTGACCCTCGACCCCGAGGTGCTGAAGCGCCGCACGAACGACAACCCCGTCTTCTACGTGCAATACGCCCACGCGCGCACCCGGTCGATCGCCCGCAACGCCGAGGGGGTCGGCGTCGACCGCAGCGCGTTCGAGCCGTCGCTGCTCGACCACGAGACCGAGAGCGCCCTGCTCGGCGCCCTCGCGGAGTTCCCGCGCGTCGTCGCCCAGGCGGCCGAGCTGCGCGAGCCCCACCGCGTCGCCCGCTACATCGAGGAGCTCGCCGGCCTCTTCCACCGGTGGTACGACAACTGCCGCGTCACGCCGCTCGGCGAGGAGCCGGTCACCGACCAGCACCGCACCCGCCTGTGGCTCAACGACGCGACCGGACAGGTGCTGCGCAACGCCCTCGGGCTGCTCGGCGTCGCAGCGCCGGACCGGATGTGACGTGAGTTCCGCCACGACGACCGGGCGCCGGGGACGCGGACGGCGGGTCCTCCTCGTCCTCGCGCTCGTCGTGGTGCTGCTCATCGTCGCGGCCTTCGTGCTCGCCGAGACGGTCGGCCGCTCGATCGCCGAGGACCGCATCGAGACCGAACTGCGCGAGCAGCTCGGCGGCGCCGGCGACGTCGACGCGTCGATCCAGGGCTTCCCGTTCACCGCGCAGGTGCTCGCCGGGTCGCTCGACCGGGTCGACGTCACCGCTCCCGATCTCATCGTCGGCGGCACCGCGGTCGACGCCGACCTCTCCGCCTTCGGGGTGCCGATCGAGCGCACCGGCAGCGTCGAGCGGATGGAGGGAACCTTCCTCCTCTCCCCGGATGCCGTGCGCGCGGGCCTCGCGCTGCCGGAGGGCGGCAACGAGTCGATCTCGTTCGGCGACGGCGAGATCACCTACGAGACGGTCGTCGACCTCCTCGTCATCGAGCCCTCGATCGTCGTCACGCTCGTGCCGGAGCTCGACGGCGACAGCGTGCTGCTGCGCGCGACAGCGCTCGAGGTGGCATCCGGGAACGCGCAGGTGAACCTCGGCGAGCTCATCGATCCGGGCCGCTTCGACCAGCGACTGTGCGCCGCGGCGCTCCTGCCCGCGGCGTTCACCCTGCAGGGCATCGACGTCTCGCCCGACGGCGTGAGCGTCGAGGTCGAGGGCAGCGACGTGCCGCTCTCGGCCGACGCGCTGCAGCAGACCGGCTCCTGCTCGTAACCCGGGGACTCCGGCGCCCGAGGCGGTGTCGGGGGTCCCGCTATCATTTCCTCGGCTTCAGGGACCAATCCGGGTCCGCTCGCTCTCACCCCCAGACATCGCCCGTGAGGTCGCTCGTGCCCAATCCGCTCGCACCCGCCTGGCTCACCGAGCCGCAGGACCCGAACGCGCTCGCGCCGAGCGTGTGGTCGCGCAACTCCCGGCGCAACGACGCCGGCGAACTCGAGATCGCCGGCATCCGCGCCACCGAGCTCGTCGAGCGCTTCGGCACGCCCGTCTACGTCGTCGACGAGGCGGATGCCCGTGCCCGCGCCGCCGAGATCCACGCCGCCTTCACGGGTGAGTTCGGCCGCGTCGGCACCACCGCGAGCGTCTACTACGCCGGCAAGGCGTTCCTCTGCACCGAGGTGGCGCGCTGGATGACGGCGGCGGGGCTCAACATCGACGTCGCGAGCGGGGGAGAGCTCGCCGTGGCCCTCGCCGCGGGCGTGGACCCCGCGCGCCTCGGCTTCCACGGCAACAACAAGTCCCACGGCGAGATCGACCGCGCGGTGCGCGTGGGCATCGGCACGATCATCCTCGACAGCGAGAGCGAGATCGGCGTCGTCGCCGAGGCCGCGGCGCGACACGGCGTGCGACAGCGGGTGCGGCTCCGCGTGAACAGCGGCGTGCACGCCTCTACCCACGAGTTCCTCGCGACGGCGCGGGAGGACCAGAAGTTCGGCATCCCGCTCGCCGACGTGCCGGAGCTCGTCACGCGCATCCGCGCCACCGACTCGCTCGACTTCATGGGGCTGCACAGCCACATCGGCTCGCAGATCTTCGACACCGCGGGCTTCGTGGAGGCCGCGCGCCGGCTGTTCCGCGTCACCGCGGAACTGCTCGAGGGCGGCCCCGTGCCCGAGCTCAACCTCGGCGGCGGCTTCGGCATCGCCTACACCTCCGCCGACGACGCCCCCGACGTGCGGGACATCGCCCGGTCCATGGCCGACATCGTGGCCACCGAGGCCGCGGCGCTCGGCGTCCCCCTGCCCCACATCGCCGTCGAACCCGGGCGGTCGATCATCGGCCCGTCCACGACGACGCTGTACACGGTCGGCACGATCAAGCCCGTGCTCGTCTCCGAGGTCGACGGCGACCCGGCGGAGCGCATCTACGTGAGCGTCGACGGTGGCATGAGCGACAACATCCGCACCGCCCTCTACGGCGCGGACTACTCCGCCCGCATCGTCTCGCGCTCCTCCGACGCCGACCCCGCGCTCGTGCGCGTCGCGGGCAAGCACTGCGAGTCCGGCGACATCGTCGTCGACGCCGAGTACCTGCCGCGCGACGTGCACTCCGGCGACGTGCTGGGCGTGCCCGCCACGGGCGCGTACTGCTGGTCACTCGCGTCGAACTACAACTACCTGACCCGTCCGCCGGTGGTCGCCGTCTCCGACGGCGAGGCCCGGCTCATCGTCCGCGGCGAGACCGAGGACGACCTGCTCGCCCGCGACATGGGAGTCCAGCGATGATCGAGTACCGCAATCTCCGGGTGGCCCTGCTCGGGGCCGGCAGCGTCGGCTCCCAGGTGGCCACGCTCATGCTCGAGCACTCCGACGAGCTCGCCGCGCGCATCGGCGCGGGCCTCGAGCTCATCGGGATCGCGGTGCGCAACGTCGACGCGCCCCGTCCCGACACCGTGCCCCGGGAGCTGCTCACCACCGACGCCGAGTCGCTCATCCTCGGCGCCGACATCGTCGTGGAGCTGATGGGCGGCATCGAGCCCGCCCGCAGCTACCTGCTGCAGGCGCTGAGCTCCGGCGCCGACGTCGTGACCGGCAACAAGGCGCTGCTCGCCAACCACGGACCGGAGCTGTTCGACGCGGCCGAGCAGGTCGGCGCGCAGCTCTACTACGAGGCCGCCGTCGGCGGCGCCATCCCGATCATCCGCCCGCTGCGCGACAGCCTCGCGGGCGACCGGGTTCAGCGCATCCTCGGCATCGTCAACGGCACGACGAACTTCGTGCTCGACCGCATGGACTCCGAGGGCGAGTCGCTCGAGGCCGCCCTCGCCGTCGCGACCGAGCTCGGCTATGCGGAGGCCGACCCCACCGCGGACGTCGGCGGCTACGACGCCGCGCAGAAGGCGGGCATCCTCGCGAGCCTCGCCTTCCACACCGTCGTGCCCGCGTCCGCCGTGCACCGCGAGGGCATCGAGGGAATCACCCTCGACACCGTCGTGCAGGCGCGGAACGGCGGCTACGTCGTCAAGCTCCTCGCGATCGCCGAGCGGATCGTCGATCCGATCTCGGGGGAGGACGGCGTCAGCGCCCGCGTCTATCCGGCGCTGATCCCGCGCACGCATCCGCTCGCCGCCGTCCGCGGCGCCAACAACGCGGTGTTCGTCGAGGCCGAGGCCGCCGGGCCGCTCATGTTCTACGGCGCAGGCGCCGGGGGAGTGCAGACGGCCTCCGCCGTGCTCGGCGACGTCGTCTCCGCCGCCCGCCGCCACGTCGCCGGCGGGCCCGGCGTCGGCGAGTCGACGCACGCCGAGCTGCCCGCGCTGCCGATCGACGCGATCCGCACGCGCTACCAGATCACGCTCTCCGTGGTCGACCAGCCCGGCGTGCTCGCGGCGATCGCGACCATCTTCAGCGAGCAGGGCGTCTCGGTCGAGGCCGTCCAGCAGGGCGCGCCGGGAGGCGACGACCCCACCGCTACCCTGGTGATCGTCACGCACGAGGAGACCGAGGCCGATCTGGCCGCGACCGTGCGGGAGCTTGAGAAGAGCGACGTCGTCACACGCGTCGTCAGCGTGTTGAGAGTCGAGGGACTGTGATGCCTGGTCAGATCGTAAGCCGGCAGTGGCGCGGCGTCATCCGCGAGTACGCGGACCGGTTGAACGTGACGGATGCCACCCCGGTCGTCACCCTGGGTGAGGGTGGCACGCCGCTCATCGAGGCGCACGCGCTGTCGCGCCGCACGGGCGCGCGCGTCTTCGTCAAGTACGAGGGCATGAACCCGACGGGGTCGTTCAAGGACCGCGGCATGACGATGGCGATCTCGAAAGCCGTCGAGCACGGTGCGAAGGCCGTCATCTGCGCCTCGACCGGCAACACCTCGGCATCCGCCGCCGCATACGCCACCTACGCCGGTATCACCTCCGCCGTGCTCGTGCCCGAGGGCAAGATCGCGATGGGCAAGCTCAGCCAGGCGATCGCGCACGACGCCCAGCTGCTGCAGGTGCGCGGCAACTTCGACGACTGCCTCGACATCGCCCGCGAGCTCAGCGCCAACTACCCCGTGCACCTCGTCAACTCGGTGAACCCCGACCGCATCGAGGGCCAGAAGACGGCCGCGTTCGAGGTCGTCGACGTGCTCGGCGACGCGCCCGACTTCCACTTCATCCCCGTCGGCAACGCCGGCAACTACACCGCCTACTTCCGCGGCTACCGCGAGGAGGCCGAGCGCGGCGTCGCCACGCGCCTGCCCCGCATGTTCGGCTTCCAGGCCGCGGGCTCCGCGCCGCTCGTCCGCGGCGAGATCGTGCGCAACCCCGAGACGATCGCGAGCGCGATCCGCATCGGCAACCCCGCCAGCTGGCAGCTGGCCCTCGAGGCCCACGAGGTGAGCAACGGCTACTTCGGCGCGATCAGCGACGAGAAGATCCTCGAGGCGCACCGCATCCTCTCCGCCGAGGTCGGCATCTTCGTCGAGCCCGCGAGCGCGATCAGCGTCGCCGGTCTGCTCGAGCGCTCCGCCGCGGGCGTCGTCCCCGCCGGGTCGACGGTCGTGCTGACCGTCACCGGGCACGGCCTGAAGGACCCGCAGTGGGCGCTGCGCAACGCCGACGGCGGCGACGTGCAGCCCACCTCGGTCGCCGTCGACGTCGCCGAGATCGCCGGCGTGCTCGGCCTCGGAGCCGGCGCGTGAGCGCGGTCGTCGGCCGCTCCGTCGCGGTCAAGGTGCCCGCGACGACGGCCAACCTCGGCCCCGGCTTCGACACGCTCGGCATGGCTCTCGCCCTGTACGACGAGCTCGAGGTGACCGCCGTTCCCGGCACCGGCGCGCGCGTCGAGGTGCACGGTGTGGGGGAGGGCTCCGTGCCCACCGACGAGACCAACCTCGTGGTGCGCTCCATCGCCCACGTCTTCGAGGTCGTCGGGCAGCCGCTGCCCGGGCTCGAGCTCGTGGCGCACAACTCGATCCCGCACGGGCGCGGCCTCGGCTCCTCGGGCGCCGCGATCGTCGCGGGCGTCATGGCGGCGAAGGGGCTGCTCGAGGGCGTCGTCGACCTCGACGCCGAGGCGCTGCTCACGCTCGCCAACGACATGGAGGGCCACCCCGACAACGTCGCCCCGGCCCTCTTCGGCGGGCTCACGATCGCGTGGGTTACCGACAACGGCCCGAAGTACAAGAAGCTCTCCGTGCACCGCGGCGTCTCGCCGGTCGTGCTCGTGCCCGAGGCGACGATGTCGACCGCCCTCGCCCGGAGCCTGCAGCCCGAGTCCGTGCCGCACCAGGACGCCATCTTCAACGTCTCCCGCTCGGCGCTGCTGATCGCCGCCCTCATCCAGAGCCCCGAGCTGCTGCTCGTCGCCACCGAGGACAAGCTGCACCAGAACTACCGCGCGAGCGCCATGCCCGAGACCTTCGACCTCGTCACCCGCCTCCGCGAGCGCGGCCTCGCCGCCGCCGTGTCGGGCGCGGGGCCGTCGATCCTCGTGCTCGGTAGCGACCCGGGGCAGCGCCTGCTCGCGCAGGAGATCGTCGCCGAGGCATCCGGTAACACGTGGCAGGCCCTCATGCTGGCCGTGGATATCAAAGGTGCTACAGTGGTGCCGCGATCCGCGACGAGTCCTGCTCACCCGTAGGCCCCCGGATCGCTTTTCAACAGCCGCTCGCTCGATCTCGGTAGCGAAATCCCCCCGGGACGGGCGTCGATCTCGAGAGAGCGGCGTCTCACCCTCCGCCTTCTGACGCGGAGGGCGAAAGGATCTCTTTCCAGTGTCTGATCTAGACGTCCGCCCCGAGGGCGCGGACTCTCACGCACGCCTGTCCGCGCTGCGCCTGCCGGAGCTCGTCGCTCTCGCCGCCCAGCTCGGCATCAAGGGTGCGTCCAAACTTCGAAAAGGAGAACTCGTGGCAGCAATCTCTGAAGCGCAGCCGGAGGACGCGGCGACCGTGACCTCGCCCGAGGGCGACGCGCCGGTCGACGAGCAGCCCGAGACCGACGGCGCGCCGGCCGAGGCCGCCGCCTCGGGCGACACCGTCGCCGCGGCTGATGCCGTTGCATCGGACGACGCCGCCGCGTCCGACGCCGCCGTCGCCGAGGAGGCGGGCGAGCCCGTCGCCGAGCCCGCCGTGGCCGAGGAGGCCCCCGCCGAGGAGCCGGCCGTCGAGGTCGCCTCCGAGGTGCCGGCACCCGCTGAGGAGGCCGCCGCTGCGACCGACGTCGCGCCGACCGAGGCCGACGCCGCCGTCGAGACCCCCTCCACCGAGACCCCCTCCACCGAGACCCCTGCCGCGGGCGAGGTCGAGACCCCGGCCCCCGACGCCGAGGGCGCTCCGGTCGTCGAGGCCGAGCCCGCCGCCGCGCCGACCAAGGCGCCCCGCCGCCGCTCGCGCCGCGCGACGAGCGCCGACGCGCTCTCCGCCGCGCCGAAGAGCGCCGCCGCCCACGTGAACAGCTCCGAGGTCGGCCTCGGCGAGGCCCCGGCGACGGATGCCGCGCAGCCCGCCGCCGACGCCGCATCGCTCGACCTCGCCGCCGAGCAGCCCGCTCCGGCCGAGCAGGCCGCGCAGCAGGACGCCCAGCCCGCCGCGACCGAGGGTCGGCAGCAGGGCGAGCAGTCCGCCGACCAGCCCGCCGAGGACGGCGACGCCGAGTCCGGCCAGCAGGACAACCAGCAGCAGCAGGGCGGTGGACGCCGTCGTGGCCGCAACCGCAACCGCAACAACGGCGGCGGCAACGAGCAGCAGCAGAACGGTCAGCAGCAGGCGCCGCAGCAGGGCGGCCAGCAGCAGGGTGGCCAGCAGCAGACCGCGCAGGAGCCCGAGCGCCAGCAGCAGGGCGGCCAGCAGGGCGGCCAGCAGGACGACGAGGGCCGCTCCGGCCGCAACCGCTACCGCGACCGCAAGCGCGGCCGCGGCACCGCGGGCGACGAGTTCGAGCCCGAGATCAGCGAGGACGACGTCCTCATCCCCGTCGCGGGCATCCTCGACGTGCTCGACAACTACGCGTTCGTCCGCACGAGCGGCTACCTGCCCGGCACGAACGACGTCTACGTCTCGCTCGGCCAGGTCAAGAAGTACAACCTCCGCAAGGGCGACGCCGTCGTCGGCGCCATCCGCCAGCCGCGCGAGGGCGAGAACCAGGGCCGCCAGAAGTACAACGCGATCGTCAGGATCGACAGCGTCAACGGGCTGCCCCTCGAGGAGCTCGGCAACCGCGTCGAGTTCAGCAAGCTGACCCCGCTCTACCCGCAGGAGCGTCTGCGCCTCGAGTCGGTTCCCGAGAAGATCTCGACCCGCATCATCGACCTCGTGTCGCCGATCGGCAAGGGTCAGCGCGGCCTCATCGTCTCGCCGCCCAAGGCCGGCAAGACGGTCGTGCTGCAGGCGATCGCCAATGCGATCACCCGCAACAACCCCGAGGTCCACCTCATGGTCGTGCTCGTCGACGAGCGCCCCGAAGAGGTCACCGACATGCAGCGCACGGTCAAGGGCGAGGTCATCGCGTCGACCTTCGACCGTCCCGCCGAGGACCACACGACCGTCGCCGAACTCGCCATCGAGCGCGCCAAGCGCCTCGTCGAGCTCGGTCACGACGTCGTCGTGCTGCTCGACTCCATCACCCGCCTCGGCCGTGCGTACAACCTCGCGGCCCCGGCATCCGGCCGCATCCTCTCCGGCGGTGTCGACTCGTCGGCGCTCTACCCGCCGAAGCGCTTCTTCGGCGCCGCGCGCAACATCGAGGACGGCGGCTCGCTGACGATCCTCGCCACCGCGCTCGTCGAGACCGGTTCGAAGATGGACGAGGTGATCTTCGAGGAGTTCAAGGGCACCGGCAACATGGAGCTGCGCCTCTCTCGTCAGCTCGCCGACAAGCGCATCTTCCCCGCCGTCGACGTCAACGCCTCCGGCACCCGCCGCGAGGAGATGCTCATGGGCGCCGACGAGGTCAAGGTCACCTGGAAGCTCCGCCGCGCGCTCGCCGGCCTCGACCCGCAGCAGGCGCTCGAGATCGTGCTCGGCAAGCTCAAGGAGACGCAGTCGAACGTCGAGTTCCTCATGCAGATCCAGAAGTCGCTGCCCCAGCCGGGGAACGGCCACGGCCACGGCGACAAGGATCACCACTAGGCCGTGTTCGAGTCGGTAGCCGTCCTGCTCGCTGAGCACGAGGACCTGCAGGCCCAGCTCGCCGACCCCGCCGTCCACGCGGACGCCGCCCGTGCGAGGAAGATCAACCGTCGCTACGCCGAGCTCAGCCAGATCGTGGCTGCGCACACGGCGTGGACGCAGGCGGTCGATGACCTCGACGCGGCCCGCGAACTCGCGAAGGACGACGAGGCGTTCGCCGAGGAGATCCCCGGCCTCGAGGCATCCGTGCTCGAGCGTCAGGAGAAGCTGCGTCGGCTCCTGATCCCGCGCGACCCCGACGACGGGCGCGACGTGATCATGGAGATCAAGGGCGGCGAGGGCGGCGCGGAGAGCGCGCTGTTCGCGGCGGACCTTCTGCGCATGTACATCCACTACGCCGAGTCGAAGGGCTGGAAGACCGAGCTCCTCGAGCGCGACGAGTCCGACCTCGGCGGGTACAAGAACGTGCAGGTCGCGATCAAGTCGAACTCGTCCGACCCGTCGCAGGGCGTCTGGGCGCACCTGAAGTACGAGGGCGGCGTGCACCGCGTGCAGCGCGTGCCGGCGACCGAGTCGCAGGGCCGCATCCACACCTCGACGACCGGCGTGCTCGTCTTCCCCGAGGTCGACGAGCCCGAAGAGGTCGAGATCAACCAGAACGACCTCAAGATCGACGTGTACCGCTCGTCCGGCCCCGGCGGCCAGTCCGTCAACACGACCGACTCGGCCGTGCGCATCACCCACGTGCCCACCGGCATCGTCGTGTCGATGCAGAACGAGAAGAGCCAGCTGCAGAACCGCGAGGCGGCCATGCGCGTGCTCCGCGCCCGGCTGCTCGCCCGCCAGCAGGAGGAGCTCGCCGCCGCGGCGAGCGACGCCCGCAAGAGCCAAATCCGCGGCATGGACCGCTCCGAGCGCATCCGCACGTACAACTTCCCCGAGAACCGCATCGCCGACCACCGCACCGGCTACAAGGCGTACGACCTCGACCGCGTGATGGACGGCGCGCTCGAGCCCGTCATCCAGTCGTGCATCCAGGCCGACGAAGAGGCGCGGCTCGCGGAGATCGGCGACCAGGGCTGAGCGTGACGACGAATGCCGCCGCGACGGCCGTCCCGCTGAGCGACGCGCTGCAGCGGGCGGCCGCCCGCCTCGCCCGCGCGGGCGTGCCCACGCCGGCCGTCGACGCCGAGCTGCTCGCCGGCCACCTGCTGGGACTCGGCCGGGGCGCACTGCAGGCGAAGGCGATCACCGGCGCGACGCTCGACGCCGCTCGTGCCGAGGAGTACGAGCGGCTCGTCGACCGCCGCGCCGCCCGTGAGCCGCTGCAGCACATCACGGGCGTCGCCGCGTTCCGCTCGCTCGAGCTCGCGGTCGGACCGGGCGTCTTCGTGCCGCGGCCCGAGACCGAGCACGTCGCGCAGCTCGCGATCGACGCCCTGCGCGCGGTGCCCGTCGAGCACCCCGTGGCAGTCGACCTCGGCACCGGGAGCGGCGCCATCGCGCTCGCGCTCGCGACCGAGGTGCCCCACGCCTCAGTCGTCGCGGTCGAGAACAGCGTCGACGCGTTCGTGTGGACGAAGCAGAACGCGCAGACCGTCGGCGCCGCGAACCTGCGGCTCGTCTTCACCGATCTCGCCGAGGCCCTCCCGGAGCTCGACGGGGGAGTCGACGTCGTCGTCTCCAACCCGCCGTACATCCCGGATGCCGCGGTGCCGCGCGACCCCGAGGTGCAGCGTTTCGACCCGCCGGCCGCACTCTACGGCGGCGAGGACGGCCTCGACGTCGTCCGCGCGGTGTCACGCACGGCGCTCCGGCTGCTTCGGCCGGGCGGTCTCGTCGTGATCGAGCACGGCGACTCGCAGGGCCCGGAGATGGCGGCACTGCTGCGCGCCGACGGCTGGACCGCGGTCGCCACCCACCAGGACCTCACCCGCCGCGACCGCGCGACGACGGGCCTCGCCCCGCTCCGCTGACCCGCCCACCCGTCGGTCGAGTAGCGCGCACAGCGCGCGTATCGAGACCCTCGCACCCCGTGAGGCCGCGCACCCCGTGAGGCCGCGCACCCGCGCGGCCCCTCACGCCCGCCCTACGACGCCAGCCGTCCGCGCTCCCGCGCGAACTCCTCGATCGCCGTGAGCAGGGCGGCGGCGTCCCCGTCGTACCGGTGTGCCGTGACGCCGATCGAGCGCGCCCCGTCGACGTTGATCTGCAGGTCGTCCGCGAAGAACGTCGTCTCGGGCCGGCCCCCGTGCGCCGCGATCGCCCGCTCGAACACCTTGGGATCGGGCTTACGGGCCCCGTACTCGCTCGACGTGTGCAGGTGCTCGCCGAAGATCGGCACGAGCAGCGGCGCGACCGTCGGCAGGTACTTGCCGAGCAGCGGGCCGTTGTTGGTCAGCAGCGTGACGTCGCCGAGCTCGGCGGCGCGGGCGGCGGCGGCGATGGACTCGTGGTCGGGCGTCATGCCGTTCGAGCGGTACCGGATCCAGTCCTCGGCCGAGATGTCCGACTCCATGGCGCGCTGGAAGGCCGACAGGTACTCGTCGGCGTCGGCGAAGCCGCCGGCCTCGGCCTTCAACTCGCCGTCCTCGTGCCACCAGCGCCGCCGGAGTTCGTCGAGGTCGTAGCCCAGATGCTCCGTCAGGTGCGCCATGCGCACCCGGAAGTCGTAGCGGTAGAGCACGTCGTCCATGTCGAAGACGAAGAGCAGCGGCATCCGTTCCTTTCCGCCGCGGCGGGTGGCCACGATCCTTCTCACGCTACCCGGACTACGATTGGCTCGTCATGGCAGAGGTCTACGACTGCTCGAATCCCACCGAGCTGCTCACCGGAATGCGGCTCGCGCGTCAGGCGATCGGACGCGGCGAGCTCGTCGTCATCCCCACCGACACCGTCTACGGCGTCGCCGCCGACGCGTTCTCGCCCGACGCGGTGCAGCGGCTGCTCGACGCCAAGGGGCGCGGACGCACGTCCCCGCCCCCGGTGCTCATCCCCGACGAGGCGTCGCTCGGCGCCCTCGCCGAGCGGGTGCCCGAGAAGGTGCTCGACCTCGTGCGCGCGTTCTGGCCGGGAGGACTCACGGTGATCCTTCCGCAGCGCCAGACGCTCGACTGGGACATCGGCGAGACCCAGGGCACCGTCGCCCTGCGCGTGCCGAAGAACCCCGTCGCCCTCGAACTCCTCCGCGAGACCGGCCCGCTCGCCGTGTCGTCCGCGAACAAGACCGGTGCCCCCGCCGCCCGTACCGCGGCCGACGCGCAGGCGATGCTCGGCGACTCGATCGCCGTGTACCTGAACGACGGGGGAGCGGGAACGGACTACGAGCAGGACTCCGGCCGCGACAGCTCGACGATCGTCGACGCCGTCCGGTTCTCCGCCGGGCGCGGCGGCCTGCGCATCGTGCGCCACGGCGTGATCTCCGACGAGGCGATCCGCGACGTGGTGGGCGACGCGCTCGAGACCGACGCCACATGACCCGCTACGCCCTCGTCGCCGGCATCGCCTTCCTCATCGCACTCGTCTTCGCGGCGGTGATCTGGCGGCTGAGCCATCGCTACCGGCTCTACCCGGCGATCCGCGAGCGCGACGTGCACACCCGCCCGACCCCGCGCCTCGGCGGGGTCGCGATGTTCCTGGGGATCGTCGTCGCGTTCCTCGTCGCGTCGCAGGACGAGTTCTTCGACCTCGTCTTCGTCGATCCCGGCCCCGCGCTCGGACTGCTCGGCGGCGCGCTCGTCGTCGTGCTCGTCGGCGTCGCCGACGACATCTGGGACCTCGACTGGCTGACGAAGCTCGCCGGTCAGATGATCGCCGCGGGCATCCTCGTCTGGCAGGGCATCGCGATCGTCTCGCTGCCGATCAACGGCATCACGATCCTGCCGCCGTACCTCAGCCTCGCCCTCAGCGTGCTCGCGATCGTGCTCGTGATGAATGCGATCAACTTCATCGACGGGCTCGACGGCCTCGTCGCCGGAGTCGCGATCATCGCGAACTCCGTCTTCTTTCTCTACACGTACATCCTGTCCCGCGTCATCGGCGACACCGAGTACTTCAACCTCGCCTCGCTGACGAGCGTCATCCTGCTCGGGGCGTGCGCCGGCTTCCTGCCGCTCAACTGGCACCGCGCGAAGCTCTTCATGGGCGACGCCGGCTCGATGCTCGTCGGCCTGCTCATGGCGGCCAGCGCGATGAGCGTCACAGGTCAGATCGACCCGATCTTCCTCGGCGACGACGCGAGCCTCCTGCTGCCCGCGTTCATCCCGATCGTGCTGCCGTTCGCCGTGCTCGTCGTGCCGCTGCTCGACTTCGGCCTCGCGATCGTGCGCCGCCTGCTCGCCGGCAAGTCGCCGTTCTCCGCCGACCGCAAACACCTGCACCACCGGCTGCTCGACATGGGGCACTCCCACCTGCACGCGGTGCTCATCTTCTACGCCTGGACGACCGTCGTCTCCGTCGGCTGCCTGCTGTTCCTCGTCACCGTGTGGTGGTGGGCCGTCGCCTTCATCGCGATCGGGCTGCTGATCTGCACCGTCGTGACACTCGCCCCGCTCTCGCGCCGCAAGGCCGTCGAGTACCTCGCCCAGAGCCGCCGCGACCACGAGCCGGTCGGCCCCTCGCCCGAGTTCGACGGGCTCGACGCGGCCGCGCCGCTCGAGGACCACGACGAGCAGCGCATCGTCGCCGAGCACGAACGGGCCGTGACCGGCTCGATCCCGATCATCCGCCCAGAAGGAACCCGATGAACGACACCCTCGCCTTCCGCCGCGCCCTCTGGTTCGGACTCGCCGTCGCCGGAGCGGTCGCCCTGATCGGCGCCGTCGTCGGGGGAGTGGTCGCCGGAACCGACGGCGTCATCAGCGCCGTCATCGGCGGGCTCATCGCCGCGTTCTTCACGTCGATGTCCGCGGGCACGGTGCTGCTCGGCATCCGCCTCACCCGGCACGACCCGGCGAGCCCGCTGTTCTACGCCGTCATCCTCGGCGGCTGGATCGCCAAGTTCGCGGTGTTCGTGCTCGCGATGGTGCTGCTGCGCGACGCGCCCTTCGTGCAGCCGACGGTGCTGCTGATCTGCGTGCTCGCCGCCGTCGTGCTGAGCGTGGGGGCCGACGTCGTCGCCGTGCTCGGCACCAAGGAGACCTACGTCGCCGGCCTCAAGCAGGCCCAGGCCGCGAAGGCCGCGCCGACTCCCGGAAGCGCCTCGACCGAGGCGAGGACGACGGATGACGGTGGGCAGCACCCCTGAGTGCCCGCTAGACTCTTCTACGGGCCGTAGAAGACCTTGCACAGCGTGCAGTTCCGGTAACTGCAACTCTTGGTAGAGTTTCCTGCGACTACGCCGCGCCCGTTCCGGAGCGCGAAGAACCACCACGATAATCCGCGCGTCCCGGGGACTGCGCCCAGATACAGGAGATAGCGCTGCTAGCTACCGCCCTTACCCTTCTGGCCCCCGTCGCCGTCCTCGCCGAGGAGCACAGCGAAGAGGGTTACCACCCGCCGAGCCTCGGAGAGTTCTTCCCGCAGGCGATCTTCTTCGACGGCACGCCGTTCGAGATGAACCGCATCGTGCTGGTCAAGCTCCTCGCGACCGCCGTGCTGCTGCTGCTGTTCTGGCTGGGCCTGCGCCGCGCGAGCCTGGTGCCCGGACGCGGCCAGAACATCGTCGAGGTCGCCCTCGGCTTCGTGAAGACGCAGTTCGCCGACGAGGTGCTGGGCGAGAAGATCGGCCGGCGCTACCTGCCGGTCCTCGCCTCGATGTTCTTCGGCATCCTCGCCCTCAACATCACGGGCATCATCCCGCTGCTGAACATCTCGCCGAACGCGATCTTCATCACGCCGTTCCTCTTCGCGATCCTCGCGTACGTGACGTTCATCTACGCGGGCTTCAAGGAGGTCGGACCGGGCAAGTTCTTCAAGAACTCGCTGTTCCCCTCCGGCGTGCCGGCTCCGATCTACATCATCCTCACGCCGATCGAGCTCATCAACATCTTCCTCGTGCGGCCGCTCTCGCTCGCCCTGCGACTCACGCTCAACATGATCGTCGGGCACCTCCTGCTCGTCCTCTGCTTCGGTGCGACGCACTTCTTCTTCCTGCAGGCCGACGGGCTCGACAAGCTCTTCGGCATCCCGACCCTCATCGGCGGAATCGTCTTCACCCTGTTCGAGCTGCTCGTCGCGGTTCTCCAGGCCTACGTCTTCACGCTGCTGACTGCTGCTTACATCGAGCAGTCGGTATCTGAGGAACACTGATCGACGGATCCGATCTCGGATCCGCCAACCGGAAGGAAAAACGCAAGTGGAAATTGTCGGCAACCTGAACACCATCGGTTACGGTCTCGCCGCGATCGGCCCCGGCATCGGTATCGGCATCGTCGCGGGCAAGACCGTCGAGGCCATGGCCCGTCAGCCTGAGATGGCCGGCACGCTGCGCACCACGATGTTCCTCGGTATCGCGTTCACCGAGCTCCTGGGCCTCATCGGCGTCGCGCTCTTCTTCATCGGCTGAGGAACCTGATGCCGATCACCGTTCTGGCGGAGGGTGAGGCGCCCGAGGGAATCGGGATCTTCCTCCCCGCTATCTACGACATCGTCTGGTCGCTCGTACCGTTCCTGCTGATCGTCGGCTTCTTCGTGTTCTACGCGGTCCCGCGTTTCACGAAGATCCTCGACCAGCGTCGCAACGTCATCGAGGGCGGCATCGAGCGTGCCGAGAACGCCCAGGCCGAAGCCCAGAAGCAGCTCGACGAGTACAACCGTCTGCTGGCCGAGGCTCGCCAGGAGGCCGCGGGCATCCGCGAGCAGGCCCGCCAGGAGGGCGCCAAGATCCTCGCCGAGCTCAAGGAGCAGGCGAACGCCGAGGCCGCCCGCATCACGGCGAACGCCCACGCGCAGATCGAGGCGGAGCGCCAGGCGGCGCTGCACTCCCTCCGCGGTGAGGTCGGATCGCTCGCGATCCAGCTCGCCGGCGGCGTCATCGGTGAGTCGCTCACCGACGACCGTCGCTCGACGGCCCTGGTCGACCGGTTCCTCGCGGACCTCGAGGCCTCCGAGGCGGCTTCCGCCACCGGTGGCTCCGTCGCCGTGCAGCGAGGCAAGGCGGGAATCTGAATGGGCTCCGCCAGTAGGGAAGCACTCGCCGCCTCGCGTGCGGCGCTCGAATCGGGCGCCGTCACGCCGGCGACGGGTGCTGACATCCTCGCGGCCGTCCGCGTGATCGACGGGTCGGCGCAGCTGCGCAACGTGCTCGCCGATCCAGCGATCGGCGGGGCCGACAAGGGCGGCATCGTCGACCGCATCTTCGCGTCGATCGACGCGGAGGCGCGGCGAGTGCTCACCGTCGCGGTGAGCCAGCGCTGGTCGTCGCAGAACGAACTCGTCGAGGGGCTCGAGGAGCTCGGCTTCCGCGCCGTCGCTTCGGCCGCTCCCGAGGGCGAGTCGATCGAGTCGCAGCTGTTCACCTTCCAGCGGGCCGTCGCGAGCGACGCCCGCCTCGAGCTCGCGCTCGGGTCGCGGCTGGGCGACGCCCAGTCGAAGGTGCGCCTCGTCGACTCGCTGCTCGCGGGCAAGGCCGGCGCCGGCACGCTCGCCATCGTGCAGCACCTCGTGCAGCACCCGGGTTCGCGTCGCACGAGCGAGGCGGTCCGTCACGCGGCCGCCATCGTCGCCGACCACTCGGGCATGCAGGTCGCCACGGTCACCTCCGCTGCGCCGCTGGCGAACGAGCAGGTGGAACGCCTGCGCGCCGGACTGGCCGCGAAGTATGGTCGGCCGGTACGCATCAACCTGCTCATCGATCCGTCCCTCATCGGGGGCGTCCGCGTGCAGATCGGCGACGACGTCATCGACGGCAGTGTCGCGTCGAAGCTGAACGACCTCAGGCTCCAGCTCGCCTCGTAGGCGAGAACCATCAGTTAGGAATCGAGATGGCAGACATCACCATCAGCCCGGACGAGATCCGGGGGGCTCTGCAGGACTTCGTCAAGTCCTACGAGCCGAGCCAGTCGACGACGACCGAGGTCGGTGTCGTCACGGATGCCGGCGACGGCATCGCCCACATCGAGGGCCTCCCCAACGTGATGGCCAACGAGCTCATCCGCTTCGCGGACGGCACGCTCGGTCTCGCGCAGAACCTCACCGAGGACGAGATCGGCGCGATCGTGCTGGGCGAGTTCTCGGGCATCGAGGAGGGCCAGCAGGTCACCCGAACCGGCGAGGTCCTCTCGGTCCCCGTCGGCGACGGCTACCTCGGCCGCGTCGTCGACCCGCTGGGCAACCCGATCGACGGACTCGGCGAGATCGCGAGCGAGGGCCGTCGCGCCCTCGAGCTCCAGGCGCCCGGCGTCATGGCGCGTAAGAGCGTGCACGAGCCGATGCAGACCGGCATCAAGGCGATCGACGCCATGATCCCGATCGGTCGCGGCCAGCGTCAGCTCATCATCGGCGACCGCCAGACCGGCAAGACCGCGATCGCGATCGACACGATCCTCAACCAGAAGGCCAACTGGGAGTCGGGCGACCCGAACAAGCAGGTGCGCTGCATCTACGTCGCGATCGGCCAGAAGGGCTCGACCATCGCGGGCGTCCGCGGTGCGCTGGAGGAGGCCGGCGCGATGGAGTACACCACCATCGTCGCCTCGCCCGCCTCCGACCCGGCCGGCTTCAAGTACCTCGCCCCCTACACCGGTTCTGCCATCGGCCAGCACTGGATGTACGGCGGCAAGCACGTCCTCATCGTCTTCGACGACCTGTCGAAGCAGGCCGAGGCCTACCGCGCCGTGTCGCTGCTGCTCCGCCGCCCGCCGGGCCGCGAGGCGTACCCCGGCGACGTGTTCTACCTGCACTCCCGTCTGCTGGAGCGTTGCGCCAAGCTCTCCGACGAGCTCGGCGCCGGATCGATGACCGGTCTCCCGATCATCGAGACCAAGGCGAACGACGTCTCGGCCTACATCCCGACCAACGTGATCTCGATCACCGACGGCCAGATCTTCCTGCAGTCCGACCTCTTCAACGCCAACCAGCGCCCCGCGGTCGACGTCGGAATCTCGGTCTCGCGAGTCGGCGGCGACGCCCAGGTCAAGAGCATCAAGAAGGTCTCCGGAACGCTTAAGCTCGAGCTGTCGCAGTACCGCTCCCTCGAGGCCTTCGCGATGTTCGCGTCCGACCTCGACGCGGCCAGCCGTCGCCAGCTCGCCCGCGGTGAGCGTCTGACCGAGCTGCTCAAGCAGCCGCAGTACTCGCCGTACCCGGTCGAGCAGCAGGTCGTCTCGATCTGGGCCGGCACCAACGGCAAGCTCGACGAGGTCCCCGTGTCCGACATCCTGCGCTTCGAGCGCGAGCTGCTCGACTACCTGGGTCGCAACACCGAGGTTCTCAACCGCCTGCGCGAGACCAACGTGCTCGACGACGACACCGTCAGCGAGCTGACGCAGGCGATCGACAAGTTCAAGCTCGAGTTCCAGACGGGCGAGGGCAAGCCCCTGGCATCCGTGGGCAAGGAGGTCTTCGAGGCCGCCGAGCCCGAGGACGTCCAGCAGGAGCGCATCGTCAAGAGCCGACGCTGAGCGGCACGGTAGGACAGGGAAGATAACGGCATGGGAGCGCAGCTTCGCGTCTACCGGCAGAAGATCCGTTCTGCCCAGACGACCAAGAAGATCACGCGTGCGATGGAGCTGATCGCGGCTTCTCGCATCCAGAAGGCGCAGGCGCGCGTGCGCGCCTCGGAGCCGTACTCGCGTGCCGTCACCCGCGCGGTCTCGGCCGTCGCGAGCTACTCGAACGTCGATCACATCCTCACCACGGAGCCGGAGAAGGTCACGCGGGCAGCCGTGCTGATCCTCTCCTCCGACCGCGGACTGGCGGGGGCGTTCAACGCGAACGTCCTCCGCCAGGCCGAGGAGCTCACCGCTCTGCTGCAGAGCGAGGGCAAGGAGGTCGTCTACTACCTCGTCGGGCGCAAGGCGGTCGGGTACTTCAACTTCCGCAAGCGTGCCTTCGAGAAGGAGTGGACCGGCGGCACCGACAGCCCCGAGTTCGACACCGCGCAGGAGGTCGGCGCGACCCTGGTCGAGCGTTTCATCCAGGACACCGCGGAGGGCGGCGTGGACGAGATCCACATCGTCTACAACCGCTTCGTCTCGATGATCACGCAGACCCCCGAGGTCGTCCGCCTGCTCCCGCTCGAGGTCGTCGAGGGTGTCGAGACGCCGGGGGAGCACGACCTGCTCCCGCTGTACGACTTCGAGCCCGGGGTCGGCGACGTGCTCGACGCGCTGCTGCCCGTCTACATCGAGAGCCGCATCTTCAACGCGATGCTGCAGTCGGCCGCCGCGAAGCACGCGGCCACTCAGAAGGCGATGAAGTCCGCGAGCGACAATGCGGACACGCTGATCCTCGACTACACCCGCCTCGCGAACAACGCGCGTCAGGCGGAGATCACCCAGCAGATCTCCGAGATCGTGGGCGGCGCGGACGCCCTGAGCTCGAGCCGCTAGACCATAGAAGAAGCCTGACTTTCGGAAGAGATGGCATGACTACGACAATCACTGAAGAGACGACGGCCGCGGGCGCGCCCGCCGCCGTCGGGCGCGTCGCCCGGGTCACGGGCCCCGTCGTCGACATCGAGTTCCCGCACGACTCGATGCCGGAGATCTACAACGCGCTCCAGACCACCATCAAGATCGGCGAGACGGAGTCGGTGCTGACCCTCGAGGTCGCTCAGCACCTCGGTGACGACGTCGTCCGCGCCATCGCCCTCAAGCCCACGGACGGTCTCGTCCGCGGCCAGGAGGTCACCGACACCGGCGAGCCGATCTCGGTTCCCGTCGGCGACGTCACCAAGGGCAAGGTCTTCAACGTCATCGGCGAGGTCCTCAACGGCGAGCCCGGTGAGAAGCTCGAGGTGACCGAGCGCTGGCCGATCCACCGCAAGCCCCCGCGCTTCGACCAGCTCGAGTCGAAGACCCAGCTGTTCGAGACCGGCATCAAGGTCATCGACCTGCTCACCCCGTACGTGCAGGGTGGCAAGATCGGCCTCTTCGGTGGTGCGGGCGTCGGCAAGACCGTCCTCATCCAGGAGATGATCCAGCGCGTCGCGCAGGACCACGGTGGTGTGTCGGTGTTCGCCGGCGTCGGCGAGCGCACCCGTGAGGGCAACGACCTCATCCACGAGATGGAGGAGGCCGGCGTCTTCGACAAGACCGCGCTGGTCTTCGGTCAGATGGACGAGCCGCCGGGGACGCGTCTCCGCGTCGCCCTCTCGGCGCTGACGATGGCGGAGTACTTCCGCGACGTGCAGAAGCAGGACGTGCTGCTCTTCATCGACAACATCTTCCGCTTCACGCAGGCGGGCTCCGAGGTGTCGACGCTGCTCGGCCGCATGCCCTCCGCGGTGGGCTACCAGCCGAACCTCGCCGACGAGATGGGCATCCTGCAGGAGCGCATCACCTCGACGCGCGGCCACTCGATCACCTCGCTGCAGGCGATCTACGTGCCGGCCGACGACTACACCGACCCGGCCCCGGCCACGACGTTCGCTCACCTCGACGCGACGACCGAGCTCAGCCGTGAGATCGCCTCGCGCGGTCTTTACCCGGCGGTGGACCCGCTGGCCTCGACGAGCCGCATCATGGACCCCCGCTACCTGGGCGAGGACCACTACCGCGTCGCGACGAGCGTCAAGCAGATCCTCCAGAAGAACAAGGAGCTGCAGGAGATCATCGCGATCCTCGGTGTCGACGAGCTCAGCGAAGAGGACAAGATCACGGTGTCGCGTGCGCGCCGTATCCAGCAGTTCCTCTCGCAGAACACCTACATGGCGAAGAAGTTCACGGGCGTCGAGGGTTCGACCGTCCCGCTGAAGGAGACCATCGAGTCGTTCGACGCCATCGTCAAGGGCGAGTTCGACCACGTCGCCGAGCAGGCCTTCTTCAACGTCGGCGCGATCAGCGACGTCGAGGAGAAGTGGGCGCAGATCCAGAAGGAGAACGGCTGACATGGCCGAGCTCACGGTGAGCGTCGTCTCCGCTGACGCCGAGGTCTGGACCGGCCCTGCCACGCAGGTGTCGGCCCGCACCACGGAGGGCGAGATCGGCATCCTGCCCGGGCACGAGCCGATCCTCGCGATCCTCGGCGCCGGCGAGGTGCGCGTGAAGGGCACCGACGGAGTCTGGATCAAGGCGGATGCCGCCGACGGATTCCTCTCCGTCGAGAACGACACCGTCACGATCGTCGCCCGCCACGCCGCGCTGGCGTAGCCCGACATCACACACGACACGCGCCGAGGCGGCTACCGCCTCGGCGCGTTCGTCTGTCCGGAAGGCATCCGAATGCTGCTGATCCTGCCGCCGAGCGAGACCAAGCGCGACGGGGGAGCGGAGGGTACCTCGCTCGAGGTCGAGGCGCTCTCGTTCCCGTCGCTGACGAAGACCCGGCGCACGGCGCTTGCCGCCTTGCGCAAGCTGTCCCGCAATCTCGCGGCTGCGAACGCCGCGCTCGGGCTCGGGCCCAACGGTCGCGCCGAGATCGAACGGAATCGAGCGGTCACCTCGTCGCCGGTGATGCCGGCGCTCGAGCGGTACACGGGCGTGCTCTACGACGCACTCGACGCGAGCACCCTGACGCCTGAAGCACGGCGCCGGGCAGGGGAGCACGTCGTCGTGGCATCCGCGCTCTTCGGACTGCTCGGAGCCGACGATCCCATTCCCGCCTACCGTCTGTCGCACGACTCGAAGCTGCCCGAGGTCCGCATCGCACAGCTGTGGAAGCAGCCGGTCGCCGACGTGCTGGCCGCGACGCCGGGGCTGATGCTCGATCTGCGCAGCGAGTCGTACGTCAAGCTCGGTCCCGCGCCGCAGCGCGACGACGTGTTCTACGTCCGCGTCGTCTCCGTCGGTAAGGACGGGCGTAAGCGGGCGCTCAATCACTTCAACAAGAAGGGCAAGGGCGAGTTCGTCCGGGCCCTGCTCGAGAGCGGGACCGTCACCGACGACGTGGACCAGCTCATCGCCTGGGCGGCGACCGCCGGCATCGAGTTGCGCATCGTCGAACCCGGCGTGCTCGAGCTCACGGTCTAGCGGGTCCGATCCGTTCGGATGCGCCGCGCCCAATCGGGGAAGCGTTGCTCGGGTGCGCGCGGAGTCCACCGTCCGAGACTCGAGCGCGGCTCGATGCCGTCAGCATCCGGGGGAGTGGGTGCTCCACCTGCTCGAGCACGTTTGACGGTCATTATGCGACGGCTTGGTGCCGTGTCGGGTGGGGCCGACGGCGCGAATCCGCTCGGGCGGGGTGTTCAGTGGTTCCGGGCTGTCGCTCATCCATGGCTGTCCGAGCGAGGGGATACCCGCCCGGTCTGCCCGCATGGAGGGGTCCGCGAATCGGGATGGTCGCGCTGAATGCCGTACCCGGGTGAGGGAAGCGCCCGCCCGCCCGGGGCTTGCTCGACCGAGCGCAGCGGTTCCCAGTACCGCGCCGGCTCCTCCCGCTTCGCGCTCGCGGGCTGGCTCCGGGGGGAGCGATCGACGCGGTGCTCTCGGGTGCTCCGCTCGCTGCGCCGCCCCGGTGAAGCCGCGCTTCCCGCGACCGCTGTCGACAGGCGCGACACGCCCGGGATGCGCCTGGCTTGCTCGTCGCCGCGGAGCGACCTAAAGTATTTACTCGTCGCCCCAAAGGTGCGGGAAGCGGAAGAGCTTCTCGGCCTCAAGCGGGACCAATCCTCTCCCTCCTTCGGATCCTCGGGTCCGGTCCGGATCTTGCGAGCCGGAGGAGATCGGAGTTACGATTGACAGCCCTCCTGAACGGATAGCCACTGTGTGGTGGTCCTGGGAGTGGTGTTGGATAGTTGCCCTGAAGGCCAGCATGCCGTGTTCGGTGTGGTGAAGGTCAGGTGCGTCCGATCCTTGAGAACTCAACAGCGTGCACAATGTCAATGCCAATTACCTCGTCACCTGCTCTTTGAGTGGGTGTGAGATTCCTTTGGATTGATTGATTGTCAGTATGACGATCTTCAGTCAGCATCAAACTCGCAGCATGGTCGGCCTTTTCCCGGTCGTTGTGTTGCACTTGTTTTTTACGGAGAGTTTGATCCTGGCTCAGGACGAACGCTGGCGGCGTGCTTAACACATGCAAGTCGAACGGTGATGCAGAG
>NZ_JAFIQW010000015.1 GCF_017355965.1 Desertivibrio insolitus | reverse complement strand
AAAAAGAATTTACCTAAATCAAATTATGCTGTAGAAACAGATGATGTTATTGCATTATTACAGCATTTAAACGATATATTAGATTATCGTCAAAACATCTTATCATCACAGTATGATGAAATAGGTATAGACGCATATAAAGCTGGTATGACGCCTATCGTATTGTTTTATGATGAGTTAGCAGCGTTTGTGATGACGTTGACTGATAAAAAAGTAAAAGCTGATTACGACAGTTTGATTAAAAACTTAATTTTAAAAGGGCGTAGTGCTGGTATTAATGTTGTTTTATCAATGCAGAAACCTTTAGCTACAACGATTTCTACAGATATACGCGATCAACTTAGTTTTAGGTTGGTTCTAGGTAAAAACACACCTAAAGATACACGACGTATCGTGTTTGGCGAGAGTGATAATCAAATTGTCATGACCGATAATATGCCTATTTCCGATAATTGGGAGACTGAAAAAATC
>NZ_JAFIQW010000014.1 GCF_017355965.1 Desertivibrio insolitus | reverse complement strand
CTGAAACAATTGATATTAATCAATTGATACGAAGACTCGATTCAATTTTACATGTTGATACTAAAAATATCGCATCACAAAAATTTGAAGATGGTCAATTTTATGATTTTGAAGTAGTTAAAAATCATATATACAAACCGGATTTAAAAACTTTAGAAACGCCATTAAATAAAGTGTTAAAGGGGGAATTTAATGTTTGATTTAAAAGCAGTAAAAAGCGAAGAATTTAATTATTTACTAAGCATTTGGAAAGTATTGATGATTTTATTGAAAAGTTTTACGATGTTAAGCAATTTATCACTTTCAAATGCTTAAATGACGCACATAGATACTATGAAAGTGAGATGAATGCAGTTGATGAGGCTTATAGAGAGCAATACGCAGAAATTAGCGAATGATTTAAAACATGCGTTTAAATCAAATAATCTTACAAATGACAGAATCAAAGTAGATTTTGACGCATGTAAAGTCTATGTATATGAGTTGGAAAACGGTGTGATTAGCGAGAATTCGCGAAATATAGATGAAAGATATTTAAAAGATGCTAGAGTGCTTGTACGTCGTCATTTACCATCACAATATCGTCTGACACCTCAAACAGAATTAAAATTTGAAAATGTTGATGATAGAAAAAGATTAGTGATTGATTTTGAATCAGCTGAATCTAAGAAATTAGATTTAAAAAATATACGTAAAAAAGCAGGTTATCAA
>NZ_JAFIQW010000013.1:341-712 GCF_017355965.1 Desertivibrio insolitus | reverse complement strand
ACGTCTTGTACGAGGTCTCGGTGTCCCCATAGGTGGCAACTTGATTGTGTATCTCCATACCTTAGCCATCGCTATTCACTCCTACTTATCTTCCTGTTCTCGCTTTTGTGCGTCCCAAAATTCAGCGATTCTATCGCCTTCTGATTGCTTATACGCTCGTTCTTTTTCCATTCGCTCTTGGCTATCTTTAGGCAAAACTTCTATTTCTTCTTTCATCGCCTTACGCTCAGCATTATGTTTAGCGATAACTTCTGATTTGATAGGGGTTTGAGCCCGTTTATCTGTTTTGTTTTCGGTTTCTATTTCGGCTTTCTCTTTCCTTGCCGTCGGCTTAGCTTGATAACCTAAATAATCCATATTCATATCTTTCG
>NZ_JAFIQW010000013.1:0-246 GCF_017355965.1 Desertivibrio insolitus | reverse complement strand
ATCTTGATTAGTTTCTTATATTTGAAGATAGCTGTTTTACCTAACTCTAAATGTTCAGCTAATAATTTCCACTGTGCGTCACTGACAAACCATTCTGCGATATTCTCACTTTTTGTTTTTGAGATACTTAATATCTTCTGTGTTTTAGTGTTAGCCATATTAAAACGCTCCTTTAATCATTAATTTAAATTATTTAATTTAATACTTATATCTTTACTTACATCTTTATTTTCGTTCTTATTTACG
>NZ_JAFIQW010000012.1:292-822 GCF_017355965.1 Desertivibrio insolitus | reverse complement strand
AGTCAAATCAGGACAAATTGTTTTAACCAAACCCAATTCCTTTAAAGAAAAATGGAGAGATTTTGTTGAAAGCGGTAGCAAATATGATCATAACGAGTATGATTGGGGTCAACCAGTTGGACGTGAATTATGGTAAATCAATATGATGTAATTAAATTAGATTTTAATCCGGTCATTGGTAATGAAAAAGGAAACTATCGTCCTTGTTTAGTCATAAGTGATTCTGAATTTAATAAGATTTCCGGTTTTGCTTGGGTTATTCCTATTACAAAAAGATACGATGAGCGATACCCAACAGATGTATTAGTGAAGACTAAAAATCAACGTATAAATGGTGTTATCGACTGCGCACAAATTAAATCTGTTGATATACATGCTCGTCCATATCGACATTTTGATATATTGACAACTGAAAAGGTAATAGAAGTAAATGATAGATTGAAAAGTTTATTAAATCTATGAAATTAAAAATGATAATCCCTCTAATCATTATTGATGAAAGGATTATCATTTTTGTGTTTTAGATTCTC
>NZ_JAFIQW010000012.1:0-243 GCF_017355965.1 Desertivibrio insolitus | reverse complement strand
TAAGATGAAAGCAAAAAAGTGGACTAATTCAGCATTAGAAAGTTATTCTCTTTCTATTTTCATGAATAAACTTTCAAATCTACCAATATAATCATAAGACTTATATTTTTCTATAGATGTATGCTTAGAAGATACGTCTATACTTCGAGTTGATGTTTTTTATTAATCCAAACTGTACTACCTTCATGTTTGGTTTGCTTTAACGTTTTAATCAATTTCTGTGTATCGAAAATAATTTTAAAA
>NZ_JAFIQW010000011.1 GCF_017355965.1 Desertivibrio insolitus | reverse complement strand
GTGAGAGTCCCACAACCCCGACCATGCAACGCCTGCCGGCTATCACACATGATCGGTTTGGCCTGATCCGGTTTCGCTCGCCACTACTAACGGAATCGCTGTTGCTTTCTCTTCCTGTGGGTACTGAGATGTTTCACTTCCCCACGTTCCCTCTACCCGCCCTATATATTCAGGCAGGAGTCACCAGGTCGGCACGCCGCCTGGCGGGGTTTCCCCATTCGGACATCCTCGGATCACAGCTCGATTATCAGCTCCCCGAGGCTTATCGCAGATTTCTACGTCCTTCTTCGGCTCCAGATGCCAAGGCATCCACCGTTTGCTCTTAGAAACTTGACCACAAAGTTGCCGCACCCGAAGGTGCGGCGTCAGTGTTCGACCAGCCCCGAGGGGCCGGCCGTTACTTAGTGACAAACACCCATCCCCACCCCCAAAAGAGGCAGAAACAGGCGAGTGTCTAAGATGCTCGCGTCCACTGTGTAGTTCTCAAAATACGGGCGGTACCCCACACCCCGCACCAACCGGCCGGAGTCATGAGGTCCAAAGAAACCGTTCACCAACCCGCGTTCCCGCGAGCGGTGGCCCGGTCCCTCAGGACCCAACAGCGTGCACGCCCGACACCTTCCCGATCGACCCGTTCCAGACCCCCCGAGAGGAGTCGTACTGAGATCGACACGGTTCCGTGTCAGGCCAATGTCAATGTTCCACCCATGAGCAACCACGCTGGAGACATTCGCTCCAGAACGCGGCTCTGACCGTGCCTGCCGAAGCAGACCGGTAGAAGCTCCTTAGAAAGGAGGTGATCCAGCCGCACCTTCCGGTACGGCTACCTTGTTACGACTTAGTCCTAATCACCGATCCCACCTTCGACG
>NZ_JAFIQW010000010.1 GCF_017355965.1 Desertivibrio insolitus | reverse complement strand
GGCGAGGTCGAGTTCGCCGCGGACATCTACGCCTACTACGCCGACAACGGCCCCGGCTTCCTCGCCGACGAACCCATCCAGGTCGACGAAGGCTCGGCGGTGATCCGGAAGACGGGCATGGGGGTGCTCCTCGGCATCATGCCGTGGAACTTCCCG
Source organism: Desertivibrio insolitus (assembly GCF_017355965.1). Lineage (GTDB taxonomy): Bacteria > Actinomycetota > Actinomycetes > Actinomycetales > Microbacteriaceae > JAFIQW01. The sequence continues at coordinate 932 of NZ_JAFIQW010000010.1, read as the reverse complement.
TACTACCAGATCGCCCGGTTCGCCGGCCCCTCGATCGTCGCGGGCAACACCGTGCTGCTCAAGCACGCCCCGCAGTGCCCCCGCTCCGCCGCCGCCGTGCAGGACATCTTCGCCACCGCCGCCGGTGAGGTCGGCGCCCCCGAGGGCGTCTACCGCAACATCTACGCCTCGAACGAGCAGATCGAGCGGGTCATCGAGGACCGCCGCGTGCTCGGCGTCTCGGTCACCGGGTCCGAGCGGGCCGGCGCCGCGGTCGCCGCGATCGCGGGTAAGAACCTGAAAAAGGTCGTGCTCGAGCTCGGCGGGTCCGACCCGTTCATCCTGCTCTCCACGAACGACCTCGACGCCGCCGTGCAGGACGGCGTCAACGCGCGCCTGGACAACAACGGGCAGTCCTGCAACGCCGCGAAACGCTTCGTCGTGCTCGACGGACTCTTCGACGACTTCGCAGTCAAGTTCACCGAGAAGTTCACCGCCGTCCAGCCCGGCGACCCGATGCAGGAAGACACCCTGCTCGGACCGCTCTCCTCCCAGACCGCGACCGAGCGCCTGCAGGAGCAGCTCGACCGCGCCATCGCCCAGGGCGCGAAGGTGCTGGCCAAGGGCGAGGTGCAGGGCAACTACTTCCCGCCCGCGGTGCTCACCGACATCACCCCCGACATGGACGCCCACCACGAGGAGTTCTTCGGTCCCGTCGCCCTGCTCTACCGCGCCAAGGACGAAGCCGACGCCGTCCGCATCGCCAACGACACCCCCTTCGGCCTCGGCTCCTACGTCTACACGACCGACCCCGAGCAGGCCGACCGGGTCGCCGACCAGATCGACGCCGGCATGGTGTGGGTCAACCTCGTCCTCGGCGACGCCCCCGACCTCCCCTTCGGCGGCACCAAACGCTCCGGCTTCGGCCGCGAACTCGGCCGATCCGCCGTCGA